>OY781089.1:0-3340668 GCA_963676565.1 Halarcobacter sp. | reverse complement strand
AATTTCAGATTCACCTTCAGCAATATCAAAAGGTGTTCTGTTTGTTTCTGCAAATGAAGTTACAATAAAAATTAAAGCTGCTAATGGTTGCATAAAAATTCCCCATGCAGGAATAATTCCAAAAATAGTACCACTTTGAGCGTGTACCATATCATTTAAGTGAATAGAACCATAAGTTAAAACTAAAGAAATTATTGATAAAGCCATAGCTGCTTCATATGAAATAACTTGAGCTGATGCTCTAATACCACCTAAAAGTCCATATTTGTTTTCAGATGAATAACCACCTAAGATAATTCCATATACAGAAAGTCCTGCAAATGCTAAAAACCATAAGATTCCTAAACTAACAGGAATTGCTTGCATAGTGTAACTTACACCATCAAGTACTAAATTATCAGCAAATGGAATAACAGCGAATGTTAAAAATGAACAGAAGAATACAATCCCTGGTGCGATTGTATATAAAAATTTATACCTAATGTGTGCAGGTGTAAAATCCTCTTTAAATACTAGTTTTAACATATCTGCAATTGCTTGGATTAATCCTCCAAGTCTAATTCCTGCAATAGAGGCTCTATTTGGACCAGTTCTATCTTGGATAAAACCTGCAATTCTTCTTTCCCACCAAACAAATAGTGGTGTTAAACCTACTGCAAGAACTACTGCTAATGCAATGTTTACAATTAATATTACTGCATTCATATAGTTCCTTTTCCTATCATTGATTGAATATTTTCTAAAATTGAAGTTATCGTTTCCATTGGATTATCTCTATTCATTTTAGAGATAACTTTTTGTTTTATACCTTCAAAGTTGATATATGTTCCAGATTTTTCATAAAATGAAGCAATTGGAATAGCTATATCAGATTTTGAAATAGTATTAGTTTCATGAGAGAATAAAGATACAACAGTTTTACCCTCTAAAAGTTCTAATTTATCATCAAAATATGTATTACCAAATACTACAACAAGTGAAGCTTCATCAAGATATTTTTTAAATTCATTTTCATCTTCACTAATCTCTAGTTCTTTGTAAGATGATCTATTTGCACATTTGTCACTTTTTCTTAAATAATCATCACCAAAAGTTTCATCAATATATTGAGGAGCGAATCCAGAAACATTAGCGTTTACTGCTTTAGCGAAATTTTTAACATTTGCCATCTCTTCATAAGACATATTTGGATCTAATAAGAATAAAGTACTTTTTTCATCAACTAAAAGTTTATATGTATTTGTTAAAGTATTACTAAATACAACTTCTTCTCCACCAATTTTAGGTGTATAGAATCTGTTTTCAGCTTCTTTTTTATATGAAAGTCTTCCTTCATCACACATAAACCATCCGTTAACTTCTCTATTAACTCTTGGCTTAAATCTAAAGATTTGGTCATCTTTATATTTTTCTTTTCTATGATCTACTCTAATATTACAAGCTCTTGAACATCCGTTACAGATTGCATCAAAAGATTCTAAAAACCAAACTCTTTGTTTAAATCTAAAATCTTGTGAAGTTAAAGCTCCAACTGGACATAAATCCACAACATTCATTGCATAAGGGTTATCTAAAGGACGACCTGGGAAAGTTCCAATAACAGAATGATCTGCTCTACTAATAACACCTAATTCATTGGTTCCTGTAATATCAGAACAGAACCTAACACATCTAGTACAAAGTACACATCTTTCTTGGTCTAACATTACGTTACTACCAAGTTCAACTCTTTTTTTAGCTGTAACTTTTTGATTTACATCTACTCTAGCTTCATAAAAACCAGATTCCATGTAATAATCTTGAAGTTTACACTCTCCAGCTTGATCACAAGTTGGACAGTCAATTGGATGGTTAATTAGTTCAAGTTCTAAAATATCACGCCTAACTTTTTCAATATTCTCACCTTGAGTTCTAACTACCATTCCTTCCTTTACAGGAGTATCACAGGCAATTTGAGGCCTTTTTTGACCTTCGATTTCAACCATACACATTCTACAGTTTCCATCTTTTCCTAATGCTTGGTGATAACAAAAGTGAGGAATATGAATATTTCTATCTAAAAGTGAGTCTATTAATAGACTCCCTTTAGATGCTTCAATATCTTCCCCATTCACCGAAAATTTTACAAGTTCACTCATAATTGTGTAATCTCCTTTATTCTGACCGCTTTTATTTTATTTACCTGTATATAATTGTCTTGGTCTTGCAATTTTTGCTGAAGGGTCTTGTTTTAATTCAGACCATTGTGCTAACCATCCTGGAATTCTTCCGATAACGAAAATAGGCGTAAACATCTCTACTGGAATCTTAAGAGCAGTTAAAATTACACCAGAATAGAAGTCGATATTTGGATATAAACCTCTTTGTTTGAAGTAATCATCATTTAATGCTGCTTCTTCAACTGCAGATGCAATATCAAGAAGTTTAGAATCTAGATTTAACTCTTCTTTTAACTTATCTTGTAATCTTTTTAACTCTTGAGCTCTTGGGTCTCTGTTTTTATAAACTCTGTGTCCAAATCCCATAAGTCTAAATGGATCATTTTTATCTTTTGCTTTTGCAATATAAGTTGGCACATTTTTAACATCACCAATTAATTGTAATTGATCCATAACTTTTTCATTAGCTCCACCGTGTGCAGAACCCCAAAGCGCAGCAATACCAGATGCAATTGCAACATAAGGGTGAGCTTCTGTTGAACCAACATTTCTAACTGTTGTTGTAGAAGCATTTTGCTCATGATCAGCATGTAAAGTTAAAATCGCATCAAGGGCATCAACTTCAACTTGTTTAATCTCTTCATGTAATCCATTTCCAAGATTTTTTAGTTTTCCACCTGGATATGCTCTTAACATATATAAGAAGTTTTCAGTGAAATATCTATCAATATCTGGATAGATCATTGGAACACCTCTAGAGTTTCTAAATGCCATAGCTGCAATAGTTGGCATTTTTGCTAAGATTCTTCTTCTCATTACTTTAAACTCTTCTTCATTTTCTAAGTTTAAGTGATCTTTGTATATTGTAGCAAGAGCCATAGTTGCTGCACCCATAGTTGCCATTGGATGTGCATGATCTGGTAGTGCATCAAATAATCTTAAAATACCTTCATCTAAAAATGATCTATGTCTAATTTCTAAATCGAAATCTTTTGACTCTTGTTCTGTTGGAAGATTACCTCTAAACAGTAAATAACAAACATCTAGGTATGATCTCTTTCCCGCTAATTCTTCAATAGGGATACCTCTATATCTAAGTTCAGAGTTTTCACCATCAATAAATGTAATTTTAGAATCACAAGAGGCAGTAGAAGTATAACCAGGGTCATAAGTAAACATCCCTGAATCTTTATAAAATGATCTAATATCTACTACATCAGGACCTCTTGTACCATTTAAAATATCGTACTCAAAAGATCTGCCATCTCTATTATCTGTTAACGTAAAAGTATTCTTTCCCATATTATCTCCTTAAATTATTTATTAAAATATTCTGTAAATTCGTTTCTATACTTAACAACTATACTTTTTATAATATCTTTTACTGCTGGTGCAAAAACGCAAATAGTTTTACCATTCATTGTTTCGCAAACATCAAGTATAGTTTCAATATCTTTTTCTGAGCCATTACCCTCTAGAATTTTTTTGATAGTTTTATCAATCCAACCTGTACCTTCTCTACAAGGTGTACATTGTCCACAAGACTCGTGGTGATAAAATTCTATTAAGTTTTTTGCAACGTCAACCATTGAAGTTCCTTCAGGAATAATCATCATCCCTCCAGTACCTAATGTTGAACCGATGTCCCACATAGATTCATAATCTAAATAAGCTTTTTCAACCTCTTCGGCAGTTAAAATTGGACAAGATGCTCCACCAGGGATTACAGCTTTTAATTTAAGGCCATTTTTCATACCTCCACCAATTTCATTGATAACATCAATCATCTTTTCACCATATTGAAGTTCGTAAACTCCAGGGTTTTTAACTGGTCCACTCATAGCAAATAGCATAGTACCCGGAGCTTTTTCAGTACCCCATTTAGTATATGATTCATATCCATTTAATACTATGTTTGGAACTGATGAAATTGTCTCAACATTATTAACTGTTGCAGGCATTCCATAAAACCACTCACACTCTTTTCCATGTGGTTTTAATCTTGGGTGTCCTCTTTTACCTTCAATTGATTCAATTAAAGCAGATTTTTCACCACAGATATATGCTCCACCACCTCTATGAACAGTAATATCAACTCTAAAGTCATACTTATTCATAACTTTATCACCAATAATTCCTGCTTCATAAGCTTCATCAATTGCTGCATTTAATCTATCAATGAACCATTTATATTCACCTCTAATATAAATATATGCATCATTTGCTTGCATAGCCCAACATGAAACTATAATACCTTCAATAAGTAGGTGTGGATCGTATTGGAAAATTTGTCTATCTTTAAAAGTTCCTGGTTCAGATTCATCCCCATTTACAATTAAATATCTTGGTCTTTCATCAACAGGTGGCATTAATTTCCATTTTGGTCCACAAGCAGCACCACCACCACCTTTTCCTCTAAGACCTGATTTACAAACCTCTTCAGTGATATCTTCTGGTTTCATAGAGAAAGCTTTTTCTACAGATTCATATCTTCCGTTTTTTAAAGCTACATCTAATTTATGAGAATCTGGAATGTCAAAGTTTTTGCTTACAATTTTTATTAATTCTACAGCCATTACTTACACCCCTCTATAATATTTTTTAATTTATCAACAGTTAAATTCTCATGATATTCATTATTTAATGCTATCATTGGAGCTCCACCACAAGCACCTTGACACTCAACTTCACTTAAATGAAATTTTCCATCTTCACTTGTTTGACCAGGTTCAATACCTAAAGTATCTTTGATGAATTTTTTAAGCTCAGGTGCCCCCATTAACATACAAGATAAAGTTTTACATAACTCAATGTGGTATGTTCCAATTGGTTTTAAGTTGAACATTGTATAAAATGTTGCAAACTCATAAACTTCAATTGGTGTTTTTCCTAGTTTATCAGCAACAAAAATCATTGCTTCTGGAGATACCCAACCCTCTTGCTCTTGAACTAACCATAGTGCTGGAAGCATCATTGCATCAATTTTTGGATATTTAGCTGCAATTCTTGCAAACTCTTTTTCGTTTTCTTCAGTATATTTAAATTTACTCATTATCTATCAAACTCCCCAGCAATAAAGTTCATACTTGCCATTGTAACAACAGCGTCAGCTAACATATTACCTTCTACAATTCTTGCATATCCACCTAATGCATAATAACAAGGTGGTCTACACTTAATTTTGTAAGGTGTTCCTGAACCATCACTTACAGTATAAAAACCTAATTCTCCATTAGCACCTTCAGTTGCTCCATAGTATTCACCTTTAGGAACTTTGATACCTTCAAAAGTAAGTTTGAATTGATTCATAAGCCCTTCGATATTTCCATAAACATCTTTTTTAGATGGTAAGAAAATACCAGGTGCATCAACATTTATTGGACCGTCTGGAAGCTCTTTCATAGCTTGTCTAATGATTTTCATAGATTCTCTCATCTCTTCAAATCTACACATGATTCTGTCATAAACATCACCGTGCGAACCAACTACAACATCAAAATCAAAGTTTTCATATCCATAGTATGGAGTATCTTTTCTTAAGTCAAAAGGAACTCCCGCTGCTCTTAAGTTAGGACCTGTAATACCAGCATCTAATGCAAATTTTGCATCAATTACACCAACATCTTGAGTTCTATCTTGGAAAATTTTATTGTGAGCAACTAGTGATAAAGAATCATCAATAGCTTTTTCTACATCTTTTAATACATCTTCCAAATCTTCAGCAAAACCTTCATAAAGGTCAAATTCTAATCCACCAATTCTAGTGTAAGAGTTTGTAAGTCTTGCTCCTGTTAATTTTGAGAATAAATCATAAGCTTTATCACGTGGAGCGAAGATATACCAGAAGTTTGTAAGTCCACCAAGGTCAACCATATTTGCTGCATTACATACAATATGATCTGTAAGTCTACTTAACTCACCAATAATTACTCTAATCATTTTAGCTCTAGGAGTAATATCTATACCTAACATATCTTCAATAGCTTTTGCATAACCAATATTATTTAACATCGCAGAGCAGTAGTTAAGTCTATCTGTATATGGGATTACTTGTGAATAGTTGTGAGTTTCACATGCTTTTTCAAAACCTCTATGTAAGTAACCAATTTCAGTTACACAAGCAGTAATTGTTTCACCTTCCATTGCAACAAAGTTTCTAATAGTACCATGAGAAGCAGGGTGAGATGGACCAACATTTAACATCATAAGTTCTTCTAAATCAGATTCAGAATAACCTTTTCTTTTTAATAAAGGAACCATTTCATCCATTAAATCTTCAGTCTCTGTACAAATTTGTCCCTTTGTAACTGGATAATCTTTTCTTAATGGGTGACCCACAAATTGATGGTGGTTTAATACTCTTTTTAAGTTTGGATGACCTTTAAATCTAATTCCATATTGGTCAAAAGTTTCTCTTTCTGCCCAATCTGCTGCATAATAAAGGTCTGTAATAGAATCGATTTCTAATGTAGTATCATTTACATAAGTTTTTAAAGTTAAATGTTTTTTGAAATCACTTGTTCTTAAAATATAAATTACACCAAATCTTGATGGAGTAACATCAGGATATTGTAAGTAATCTACTGCAGTGATATCTAGAAGAATTGTATAATCTTTCTCTTCTTTAAGAGATTTAATTGTTGCTTTTAAATCTATTGAATCTACAATCATATCTGGCTTAAGCATCTAAAATCCCTTTGAAATTTTTCTCTCTATCTTTGATAATTGATTCATCGTAAGATCTTTCTTGAATTCGCATAATTGCATCTAATACTGCCTCTGGTCTTGGAGGACATCCTGCAACATACTCATCAACAGGTATTACTTCGTCAATACCTTGTAAAGTTGTGTAGTTATCATAGAAACCACCTGAGCAAGCACAGGCACCCATAGAGATAACCCATTTTGGCTCACACATTTGATCCCAAATCTTTTTTAATACAGGAGCTTGTTTGTAAGTAATTGTTCCTGCAACAATAAGTAAGTCTGCTTGTCTTGGTGAGAATCTTACAACTTCCGCACCAAATCTAGATACATCATATTTTGCAGCGGCAACTGACATAAACTCAATACCACAACATGCAGTACCAAATGCCATTGGCCACATCGAATACGATCTTGCCCAGTTAATAGCTTCGTCAAGTTTTGTGGTGATAATAGAATCACCTAAGTTTGCTTCTGCTCCTAATCCCATGATAATGCCTTTTTCTTATACATATATATTAATCCTGCAAATAGCAATCCAATGAAAATAAACATTTTAATAATTCCGGCATAACCAAGATCTAAAATATTTACAGCCCAAGGAAACATAAATATGATTTCTACATCAAAAAGTAAAAAACCAATTGCAACAAGATAAAACTTAATTGAGAACCTGATGTTTGTGCCTCCAACAGGGTTACTGATACCACTTTCGTAAACAGTATTTTTTAGTTTGTCATCTTTCTTATTTGGTCCAAGAAATTTAGTTAAAAAGAAAACTCCAATTAAAACTAAACCTATCGTAACAAATATTATAGATGAAAGAATTAGATGTGTTGACATAAATCTATCCCATATTTTGATTTGTTTAAAGAATTGTACTATAAAAACTTTAACTATATGGTCATATGTGATAAATACCTCAAACTTTATTTGTTAATTGAGAAGAATGGTAATACTATTAAAAAAGATAACTAAAAATATGTAACAATTTTACCCAATGCATTTTCCAAATTTCTTTTTGTAGTGGCACAGTTAAGTCTGAAATAGCCCTTGCCTTCGATGCCGAAGCTAGTTCCATCATTAAGTGCAACTTTTGCTTCTTTAAGTAGCTTTTGTTTTACTTGTTCATGGTTATTAGAAAAATTTTTAAAGTTTAACCAAAGTAAATATGTTGCTTCTGGTTCAAGAAAAGTTATTTTTGAATCATGACTAATCAAGTAGTCTTTTGTAAAGTTTATATTATTTTTTAAATATACTAATAATTCTTCTAACCAATCTTCACCATATTTATATGCAGCTTCCAAAGCGGTATATCCAAAAACATTTATTGATCCTATCTCTCTTTTTTGAATCTCTTTTTCAAAAGTTTTTAGTATTTGTTCATTTTTAGAAATTGCATAGGCACAATTTAATCCTGCTATATTAAAAGTTTTTCCAGGAGAGTTTAAAGTTAATGTAATATTAGAAATTTCTTTTGAAATTGATGCCATAGGAGTAAATTTTTTGAATACTAAATCTGCATGAATCTCATCACTTATAATCATAATATTGTGTTGTACACAAATATTTCCTAATTCCTCTAATTCCTTTTTATCCCAAACTCGTCCAACTGGGTTGTGGGGAGAACACAATACCATTAATTTTGTTTTTGGTGTGATTTTTGATTTTAAATCCTCTAAATCCATTGTGTAATAACCATCTTTTTCTATTAAAGGATTTTTTACAAGTTTTCTTCCATTTGCTTTTATACTTTTAAATAAGGGAAAATAAACTGGAGTTTGAACAATAATCTCATCATCAATATTACTGAAGGCTTCAACTGCAGCACTATAAGCTGGGACTACACCATTGACAAATTTAATCCATGAAGTATCAATATCCCAATTATGTCTTTTCTTCATCCATTCTTTTACAAGATTATAAGTATTTTTTGATGGTTTAGCATATCCATAAACTCCATGTTTTGCTCTATTTATAATTGCATCATTTATTACATCAGGAGTTTTGAAATCCATATCTGCAACCCAAAGTGGTTGTAGATCTTTTTCATTAAAATATAATTCTAGTGCATCATATTTAGCACAATCTGTATTCTTTCTGTCAACCACTTCATCAAAATTGTATTTAATATTATCAATCATACTTAAAACCTCTACTATAAACTATTTTTTATTGATAAAATGATATAAGATTTTGACTAATTATTAGATTACCTAGAGGATATAATGGAAAAAGCTATAGAAATTTTAAAGAATAATAATCTTTTAAAAATTATTGATGACGAACTTGATATTTATCTTGAGATTCCACACATTGCTTATATTGAAGTTAAAAAAGAGGATTCAAAAGCGATTCTTTTTACAAATGTGGTTGATAGAAAAAACAATAAAAAATTTGATATGCCAGTACTTATGAATGTTTTTTGCAATGAAAAAGCAGTTAAACTATTTATTGGTGATGGTGATAAAATCGGAGATGAGATAGAGTCTCTTCTTAAAATGAAACCACCTACATCATTTAGTGAAAAGCTTTCAACTTTTGGGAAGTTATTTGCACTAAAAAATGTAATACCTAAAAAACTGAAAGGGAAAGGGGAGTGTCAAGAAGTAATAAAACTTGGAAAAGATGCTAAACTTTCTGATTTACCTATTCTAACTACTTGGGAGCAAGATGGAGGTCCTTTTATTACTATGGGACAAGTTTATACTACTTCTTTAAATGGTGAGATGAAAAACCTTGGTATGTATAGACTTCAAGTTTTTGATGACCATACTTTAGGTATGCACTGGCAAATTCATAAAGATTCAAACCACTTTTTCCATGAATATAAAAAAGCTGGTAAAAAAATGCCAGTTTCAATTGGTATTGGTGGAGATCCTATGTATATTTGGTGTGGACAAGCTCCTCTTCCAATTGGTGTATTTGAATTGATGCTTTATGGATTTGTAAAAGGTAAAAATGCACAATTAGTGAAATCTGTAACCAATGATATTTATGTTCCAAAGGATAATGACTATATTATTGAAGGTTTTGTTGATACAAGTAAACTTAAAATTGAAGGTCCTTTTGGAGATCATACTGGATATTATACTTTAGAAGAAGAGTATCCATTTATGGAAGTTAGTGCAATAACACATAAGAAAAAACCTACATATTTAGCAACTGTTGTTGGAAAACCACCTTTAGAAGATAAATATATGGGGCATGCAACTGAAAGAATATTTTTACCACTTTTAAAAACAACAGCTCCTGATTTAATAGATTATTACATGCCTGAAAATGGGGTGTTTCATAATCTGATTTTGGCAAAAATTAAAACTTTATATCCAGGACATGCTCAACAAATGATGCATGCTTTTTGGGGAGTAGGGCAAATGAGTTTTGTTAAACATGCAATATTTGTTAATGAAGATGCACCAGATTTAACTGACCATGATGCTATTTGTAGACATATTTTAAATAGAATAGATATTGAGGAGTTATTAATTACTAGAGGTGTAGTTGATGCCCTTGACCATAGTTCCCCAAAATTTGCAGTAGGCGGTAAACTTGGTCTTGATTGTACAGGTGATGAGATTGAAGAGTTGGGAATTACAGTTTTAGAAGATAATGAATTATTAGAAAAGATGCAAGAAATATCTTCTGATATTAAAAATCTAAAACAATACTATAAAGATACAAAAAATCCAGTTGCGGTTATAAGTGTTGATAAAACTCAAAATCAAAAGAATCTTTTTGAAGTATTAGAACCTTTATACGATAATTTAAAGATTTTGATTATTGTTGATGATGCTAACCAAAATGATGTAGAAAATTCTTATATGTTAATATGGAGAGTTGTAAATAATATAGATTCAAATAGGGATATTTATATAGATTCAAATACTATTTGTGTAGATGGAACAAATAAAAATTCATTTGACAATTTTAAGAGAAGATGGCCTGATGATGTAGATTGTTCTAAAGAGGTTATTGATTCTTTAAGACAAAGAGGTATCTTAGATATATCAGATGAATTTATTAAAAAATTTCAATTATAATAGAAGTTAAGGTAAATTAATACCTTAACTTGATTTTTTTATTTGTTTTTTGAGTTTAAAATTATAGATAATTAATAAAATCATAATAATTAGTAAAGGTAAAAGAAACTTTAATACAAAAGTGTAGTCAACTTTATCTTGGTATACAATTGAATAGTATTTATTATTGATTTCTTGTCTCTCTTCATCACTTATTAAAGCAATAGAGCTATTTAGTAGTTTTAATAGCTTAGTATTTTCTTTGTTTAGTACAAGTTTTAATTCAAAATCAACATTATCTATAATCCCCGAAATTTTTATTTTTTGATAGTTTTCTTTTGAAATAACATATGCAATTGCTGGAACTTTAGCTATTACAGCATAAACTTTGTCTTCATTTAGATATTTCATAGCTTTATTTAAGTCATCAATTCTTACAAAATCAATATCTGGATAAAGGTCTTTTATTTGTTTATAATATATTGAGTTTTTTGCTATAGCAATTTTTTTGTTCTTTATTTCATTTAAGTTTGAAATATAGGGTTTATTAAATTTTGTAGCAATTCCCATCTTTAAATGTGCAATTGGAATAGTTTCCAATAGTTTCGGTGTATTATCATATCTACTAAAACTATATTTAACATTATTTGGGTTTTCATCAATCTTTTTCAAGGCTTCTTTTACATTTTGAACTATTAATGTATTTGCTGTATTTAAACTAAGTTTTTTATTTATAAGCTTCCAATAATCTATTTCAATACCTGAAATTTTATTATCAATCATCATTGTAAAGGGCGGATATGTATTATTAGTAACTAAAGTTAAAGGATTTTCTTTTAAGAATTTATCAACTTTTTTTGTTTTTAATATTTGATCTGGTGAATAGATAAAATTTTCAAGATAGTATGATTTATTTGTAGTCCCTAAAAGAAGATATAACCTTTTTATCTCTTCAATCTTTTTTTTATCAATATTACCTAATAAGCCTTCATCAAATTTTGCTAATTTTTTTAAAATTTGACCTTCATATATTAAAGATTTTAAACTTTTATTTTGTGTATTGTATTTGTTAAAAATTAGTTTTGCTGTCTCTTCAATATTCTCAAAGGCATAACTCCATCCTTTCATTGTAGCTTCGTAAATTTTTTTAACCCTAAGTGGATTTTGATTTAATTCCATTTTTGAGGTATAAAAGATACCTCCATAAAAATCAAAGCCATAATCACTTGGATTGTGAATTACAAAGTCTATGTTTTTTTCTTTTAAAATAAATGGTTCATTTGAAAGATAAGAAGCCATGGCATCAGTTTCACCATTAATTAAATCTTCAATTTTAAAGGAGTGTTTTTGAAAATTTATACTATCTAAAGATACACCTTGTGATATTATCATAGAATTAATACTTGCTGCTAACTTTGCATCGGAAGTAATCATAATATTTTTATTTTTCAAGTCTTTTGGTGAAAAAATATTTGATTTTTTTAAAGAGATTAAAACCATTGGTGAATTTTGATAAATGGCTGATAAAATAACAATATCTTTCCCCTCAAGTTTATCAACTATAAGGGATGATTTTCCTAGTGCATAGTCTATTTTTTTATTTAATAAGTCATCTAATATGTTTATATTATAGTCAAACTCTTTTATATTTACATCTAAGTTTTCATTTTCATAAAAACCTTTTTCCTTTGCCATATAATATCCAGCAAATTGGAATTGGTGTAGCCAGTCTAATTGTATAGTTACTTTGTCCAGTGGTTTTGAGAATAAGTTTACTACTAGAATTAATAGTATTGTTATTGTTTTTAGAATTTTCATAATCAAATTATAGCTTAATTATTTAAATATAGTTTTACAGTTTTATTACTTTTTTAAAAAATACATTTTAATGTTAATATTGATATAATATCGCCTTAAATATAGAATGTATTTTCTAATAGAGGAATATAATAGATGATTCTAATGATTGATAATTATGACTCATTCACTTACAATATTGTTCAGTATTGCCTAGAATTAGGTGCTGATTTAAAAGTAATTAGAAATGATGAATTAAGTGTAGAAGAGATAGAAGCTTTAAACCCTGAAAAGATAATTATATCTCCAGGACCTGCAACTCCTGATGATGCAGGTATTTGTTTAGACGTAATAAAGCATTTTGCTGATAAAAAACCAATATTTGGTATTTGTTTAGGTCATCAAAGTATTGCTCAAGTTTTTGGTGCTGAGGTAATCAAGGCAGATAATATGATGCATGGTAAAACTTCTAAAATGAAAAGGGTTAAAGAAACAAAAATCTTTGACACTCTTCCTGATGAGTTTACTCAAACTAGATACCATTCTTTAACGGTAAAAAAAGAAAATTTACCTGAAATAATTGTACCCACTTCATATAGTATGGATGATAATGAGATTATGTCTTTAGAGATTAAAGATAAACAAGTTTATGGAGTTCAGTTTCACCCAGAATCGATTATGAGTGAGCATGGATTTAAAATAATAGATAATTTCTTAAAATTATGAGTTTAAACGATAATAGTTACAAAAATATTTTTTATTCACTTTTTTTTGTAGTACTATTATCTTTATTTTATAGTGCTAACTCTATGAGTATCTCATATGGTGAGGCACTAAATGTATTTAAAAACACCTCTTTATTAACTATTTTAACTAACTCTTCAATATATATTTTTGGACAAAACGATATAGCTTTAAGATTGCCATTTATATTGTTTTATCTATTAAGCCTGCTATTAATGTTTCTTCTAACTAGAGATTTTTTTAATAAACAAAGTGATAGATACATATCTTTGAGTATTTTTATGATACTTCCAGGTCTGATAAGTGCTTCTTTATTGGTTAATAGTGCAATTGTAGTTACTTTTTTAGTTTTGTTATATGTTTTATATTATCAGAAATGGAAAAAACACTGTTATGCTTTATTAGTTCTTTTTTTATTTGTTGACAACTCTTTTGCAATTTTATATCTAGCACTTTTTTTCTTTTCTTTAAGACATAAAGATAAAAAACTACTAATAATTAGTTTACTATTGTTTTTTATCTCAATGAGTATTTATGGATTTGATTCATCTGGGAAGCCAAGGGGATTTTTAGTTGACACCTTTGCAATTTATGCAACAATATTTTCACCCTTACTTTTTATATATTTTTTTTATACTGTTTATAGAAGCGGTATAAAAAAAGAAAGGGGACTTATTTGGTATATAGCTACAACATCTTTAATATTCTCCTTTGTTTTATCTTTTAGACAAAGAATCAATATCGAAGATTATGCACCTTATGTTGTAATCTTTTTACCATATATGGTTAGAACTTTTCTACATACAATTAGAGTGCGACTTCCTCAGTTTAGAAATAAACATTATCTTATTAGTAGTTTAGTTTTAATTGTTCTTTTTATAAATCTGTTTTTTACAATTGTTAATAAGCCATTATATATGTTAGTTGAAGATCCTAAAAAACATTTTATTTATAAATATGATTATGTTAAGCAATTAGCAAAAGATTTAAAAGAGAATCATATAAATGATATTTACACTGATGATAAAAAACTATTACTAAGATTGAAGTTTTATGATATTAATTCTGGTGATAAGTTTTACCTTAGTACAAAAGATTTAAAAATATATGACTATAAATTTGAGATTAAATATTATGGAAAAGTTATATATACCGCTTATGTTATAAAAAAGATATGAAAAAGAGTTTCACATTATTTGAATTGTTAATAGTAATAGCAATTTTAATTATCGTGTCAACCTTTACTATATACAAATATGAAGATAACAACTTAGAAAAAGCAACAAATAGACTAGTACTTTATTTAAAAGAACTTAGGTATCAAGCTTTAATAGATTCAAAAAGAGATAATGATGAACTATTTTGGCATAAAAAAAGATGGAGCTTAAAGTTTTTAAATTGTAATAAAAATATTGGTGGTGTCTATTATGTTATATATAGTGATACAAATATGACTGGTCAACCAGGTTTAGAAGAGAGTTTAGCTGATCCTTTAACAAATAAAAAAATTTATTCAACAAATAAATGTGAATATAGACCAAATACAAGTAAATATGTATTATTAACAAAAGAATTTGGTATAGAAGAAGTTAATATTAGCTGTAATGATACTAGTTCAATTGGTCAAATCTCCTTTGGAGATGATGGTAATGTATATACAAAATTAAGTAATTTTGAAAATTCAGCAAATGAATATAAATTACAAGATGTATGTACTATAGAATTAAAATCTCCAAAAGAAGGGACTTCTACAATTATAATTGAAGGAAAAACAGGTTTTACAACAAGAAATAAAAACTAAATTTCAAAGAATTTCAAAATTTAAGCGAATATTAATAAAAAACCCTTGACAAGGGGTAAAAATTCTATTATAATTCCCGTCCAATTTGAGTGACACACTTAACGAAACAAGGTTGAGAGTATCGATTCAAACGTTCTTTAACAATAAAAGGTTTGTTAAGATAATAATCTTTATAAACCGAATATGATAAAACTATTTACTACATGAAGATGTAGAGAAATAAACACGAAACAAGAATATGGTAATAACATATCCTTGTCTATTTAACATAAAGCTTAGCTTTACAAATTGAGATTTATTTTGTAACTTTAGAGTTACTAAAATAAAGTCAAGATTAAACTTTTTATTATGGAGAGTTTGATCCTGGCTCAGAGTGAACGCTGGCGGCGTGCCTAACACATGCAAGTCGAACGAGAACGGGTTAAAGTTTACTTTAACTGTCAGCTAAGTGGCGCACGGGTGAGTAATGTATAGTTAACCTGCCCTCGAGAAAGGAATAACAGTTGGAAACGACTGCTAATGCCCTATATGCCTTTAAGACATAAGTCTACAAGGGAAATGCTTTTGTGCTCGAGGATGGGACTGTATGGTATCAGATAGTTGGTGAGGTAATGGCTCACCAAGTCAATGACGCCTAACTGGTTTGAGAGGATGATCAGTCACACTGGAACTGAGACACGGTCCAGACTCCTACGGGAGGCAGCAGTGGGGAATATTGCACAATGGAGGAAACTCTGATGCAGCAACGCCGCGTGGAGGATGACACTTTTCGGAGCGTAAACTCCTTTTATATAGGAAGATAATGACGGTACTATATGAATAAGCGCCGGCTAACTCCGTGCCAGCAGCCGCGGTAATACGGAGGGCGCAAGCGTTACTCGGAATCACTGGGCGTAAAGAGCGTGTAGGCGGATAGATAAGTCAGAAGTGAAATCCTATAGCTCAACTATAGAACTGCTTTTGAAACTGTCTATCTAGAATATGGGAGAGGTAGATGGAATTTCTGGTGTAGGGGTAAAATCCGTAGAGATCAGAAGGAATACCGATTGCGAAGGCGATCTACTGGAACATTATTGACGCTGAGACGCGAAAGCGTGGGGAGCAAACAGGATTAGATACCCTGGTAGTCCACGCCCTAAACGATGTACACTAGTTGTTGCTATGCTAGACATAGCAGTAATGCAGTTAACACATTAAGTGTACCGCCTGGGGAGTACGGTCGCAAGATTAAAACTCAAAGGAATAGACGGGGACCCGCACAAGCGGTGGAGCATGTGGTTTAATTCGACGATACGCGAAGAACCTTACCTGGACTTGACATAGTAAGAACTTTCTAGAGATAGATTGGTGTCTGCTTGCAGAAACTTATATACAGGTGCTGCACGGCTGTCGTCAGCTCGTGTCGTGAGATGTTGGGTTAAGTCCCGCAACGAGCGCAACCCTCGTCGTTAGTTGCTAACAGTTCGGCTGAGAACTCTAACGAGACTGCCTACGCAAGTAGGAGGAAGGTGAGGACGACGTCAAGTCATCATGGCCCTTACGTCCAGGGCTACACACGTGCTACAATGGGGCATACAAAGAGCCGCAATACCGCGAGGTGGAGCAAATCTCAAAAATGCCTCCCAGTTCGGATAGTAGTCTGCAACTCGACTACTTGAAGTTGGAATCGCTAGTAATCGTAGATCAGCAATGCTACGGTGAATACGTTCCCGGGTCTTGTACTCACCGCCCGTCACACCATGGGAGTTGAACTCATTCGAAGCGGGGATGCTAAAGTAGCTACCCTCCACAGTGGATTCAGCGACTGGGGTGAAGTCGTAACAAGGTAACCGTAGGAGAACCTGCGGTTGGATCACCTCCTTTCAGAGAAAGAGCTAAGATTCGTTTCTTAGCTCAGAAGCTACAACACGACAGTTACCTTGGAAAATCGTAGATTTTTTAAGCGTACAAATGTAGCAAATAAGATGAGAAAAAAAATAGATAGTTTATTGTGTTCGGTTTATAAAGATTATTTAAAAAATAGGTGACAAATGGGCCTATAGCTCAGCTGGCTAGAGCGCTCGACTGATAATCGTGAGGTCCCAGGTTCAAGTCCTGGTAGGCCCACCATTATTAAATAATCTTTGATAATAAGATTATATGTGGGGATATAGCTCAGCTGGGAGAGCGCCTGCCTTGCACGCAGGAGGTCAGCGGTTCGATCCCGCTTATCTCCACCATCTATTAAATAAACTATAAAAGTAAAAATCAAATAAATAGATTTAATATAAGTTCAAATGAATTTGAATTTATATTAGATCTTATGATCTAAACAATCATTGAAAAATGATTATGTTATTTAAAAATTTAATGTTAAAGTCTTTAATTTTTTTCGTTTAAATTAATCTTTCGTATGAAGATGATTTAAAAAATAAAAAATTTCATATCTAAATCAGATATTTTTAATTAAATATCTAATTAATGATAGACACAACTGTTTTATTTAATATAGCAATATGTTTAATAAGATAGTAGCCAAGGAATAATTATTCAAAAAAGCAATTAACTTTAATTAGTTAATTTCTCAAATAAGGTAGAAGTAGAGATACTTTTATTAATAAGCTATTAAGGGCTAATGGTGGATGCCTAGACTGTAAGAGGCGATGAAGGACGTACTAGACTGCGATAAGCTTTGGGGAGCCGTCAAGAGGCTTTGATCCAGAGATTTCCGAATGGGACAACCCAGCATGTTATGCATGTTATCCTTTCGAGGAGGCGAACCTGGTGAAGTGAAACATCTCAGTAACCAGAGGAACAGAAATCAACCGAGATTCCGGTAGTAGCGGCGAGCGAAACCGGATTAGGGCACTTAGTGATAATATTTTAGATAGAAGAATTACCTGGAAAGGTAAAGCATAGAAGGTGATACTCCTGTATTCGAAATCTTTAATATGGTACTAGGCTAAGGAACGAGTAGGTCGGGACACGTGATATCTTGACTGAATATGGGGGGACCACCCTCCAACCCTAAATACTACTTACAGATCGATAGTGAACAAGTACCGTGAGGGAAAGGTGAAAAGTACCCCAGTGAGGGGAGTGAAATAGAACCTGAAACCATTAGCTTACAATCATTCGGAGCCCTATGATTTATCAGGGTGACGGACTGCCTTTTGCATAATGAGCCTGCGAGTTGTGGTGTCTGGCAAGGTTAAGCCAAGTGCGAAGCCGTAGCGAAAGCGAGTCTTAATAGGGCGAATTAGTCAGATGCTGCAGACCCGAAACGAAGTGATCTATCCATGAGCAGGTTGAAGCTGGTGTAAGAGCTAGTGGAGGACCGAACCGGTAGGCGTTGAAAAGTCTTCGGATGACTTGTGGATAGGGGTGAAAGGCCAATCAAACTTCGTGATAGCTGGTTCTCTCCGAAATATATTTAGGTATAGCCTCTAGTAGTAGCGTATAGGGGTAGAGCACTGACTGGGCTAGGGCTGCTTACCGCGGTACCAAACCCTATCAAACTTCGAATACTATACGTGTAATCTAGGGAGTCAGGCGGTGGGTGATAAAATCCATCGTCGAGAGGGGAACAACCCAGACTAACAGCTAAGGTCCCAAAGTCAATGTTAAGTGGAAAACGATGTGGAGTTACTGTGACAACCAGGAGGTTGGCTTAGAAGCAGCCACCCTTTAAAGAAAGCGTAACAGCTCACTGGTCTAGTGATTCTGCGCGGAAAATATAACGGGGCTAAACATTGCACCGAAGCTTTAGACTCAATTTATTGAGTGGTAGGAGAGCGTTCTATTCAGCGTTGAAGATGTACCGGTAAGGAGCGTTGGAGCGGATAGAAGTGAGCATGCAGGCATGAGTAGCGAGAAAAGAGGTGAGAATCCTCTTCGCCGAAAACCCAAGGTTTCCTACGCGATGCTCGTCATCGTAGGGTTAGTCGGGTCCTAAGTCGAGTCCGAAAGGGGTAGACGATGGCAAATTGGTTAATATTCCAATACCAACAAATAAGCGCGATGTGGGGACGCATAGAGTTAATCGAGCTCACTGATGGAATAGTGGGTCGAAGGACGTAGGTTGTTACTTAGGCAAATCCGGGTAACATTAGACCGAGATCTTACAGGCTCTTGACGCTCTTCGGAGCAGATTGAGAATCGATGATACTGTCGTGCCAAGAAAAGCCACTAAGTATATTATTTGTTGCCCGTACCGTAAACCGACACAGGTGGGTGGGATGAGTATTCTAAGGCGCGTGGAAGAACCCTGGTTAAGGAACTCTGCAAACTAGCACCGTATCTTCGGTATAAGGTGTGCCTACTTCTGTATAGAGACTTGCTCTCGAAAGCGGAAGAGGTTGCAACAAAGAGTCCCTCCCGACTGTTTACCAAAAACACAGCACTTTGCTAACACGTAAGTGGATGTATAAGGTGTGACGCCTGCCCGGTGCTCGAAGGTTAACTGATGATGTTAGCGCAAGCGAAGCATTTGATTGAAGCCCGAGTAAACGGCGGCCGTAACTATAACGGTCCTAAGGTAGCGAAATTCCTTGTCGGTTAAATACCGACCTGCATGAATGGCGTAACGAGATGGGAGCTGTCTCAACCAGGGATCCAGTGAAATTGTAGTGGAGGTGAAAATTCCTCCTACCCGCGGAAAGACGGAAAGACCCCGTGCACCTTTACTACAGCTTGACACTGTAGCTTGGATATTCATGTGCAGGATAGGTGGGAGGCTTTGATCTACGGACGCCAGTACGTAGTGAGCCATCCTTGAGATACCACCCTTGAATATTTGAGTTACTAACTGCGAGGAGTTATCCTTCTTCAGGACAATGTCTGGTGGGTAGTTTGACTGGGGCGGTCGCCTCCTAAAAAGTAACGGAGGCTTACAAAGGTTAGTTCATGGCGGATGGAAATCGCCAGTTGAGTATAATGGCATAAACTAGCTTGACTGTGAGACATACAAGTCGAACAGAGACGAAAGTCGGTCATAGTGATCCGGTGGTTCTGTGTGGAAGGGCCATCGCTCAAAGGATAAAAGGTACGCCGGGGATAACAGGCTGATCTCCCCCAAGAGCTCACATCGACGGGGAGGTTTGGCACCTCGATGTCGGCTCATCGCATCCTGGGGCTGGAGCAGGTCCCAAGGGTATGGCTGTTCGCCATTTAAAGCGGTACGCGAGCTGGGTTCAGAACGTCGTGAGACAGTTCGGTCCCTATCTTCCGTGGGCGTAGGAAAGTTGAAGAGATTTGTCCCTAGTACGAGAGGACCGGGATGAACGTACCACTAGTGTACCAATTGTTCTGCCAAGGGCATCGTTGGGTAGCTACGTACGGATGTGATAAGAGCTGAAAGCATCTAAGCTCGAAGCCAACTCTAAGATGAACTTTCCCTGAAGATCCCAGCAAGACTAGCTGGTTGATAGGCTGGATGTGTAAGCGTTGTAAGACGTTTAGCTGACCAGTACTAATAGATCGTTTGGCTTATTTTATATATTTCTTGGTTTACTATCTTATTAAATGTATAGCATTTAATACAAATTGTGTAAGACGTTAGCAATAACGCAAAGACTTTTAACATTTAACTTTTAAAACTCATAGAACCTAATGTGAGTAAAGAGAGTAACGTTACTAATTACTAGTAACCAATTACTAATTACTTTCTTTACTCATATTGCTGGTGGTTTTAGCGAAGTGGAAATACCCAGCTCCATTCCGAACCTGGAAGTCAAGCACTTCTGCGCTGATAATACTGCAGGGTCCCCTTGTGGAAACGTAGGCCGCTGCCAGCTCTTGAGTATATATTTGTACTAAAAAAGATTATCATCTTTTTCAGGGACAAATTCTGAAGCTTCATTCTAGTTAACTTTTTTTAGTTGATCTGGGTGAAGCTTTTTTTTTAGCCTTTTCCCCCTCATAATCTTTATCTTTTTTATTTTTACTTCTTATCTTTTTTATATTCTCGTAATTAGTTTTTACTATTTGCTACCTTCTTCTCATCAACAAGGTTATTAATGTATCTCATATCCATTAAAATTAATTCTATATACTCATTACTGTCCATCTATTTGATCTTAACGCTGAACTTAACAACTCCTCTCCTATTAGATGTTTAATATCTAAATCTTTTAGATATGAACTAGTTTGTTCATTTTGTTGATTAAGTGTGTAATTAAATTTAATTTGATATTTTTTTAATTCTTCTATTTCTGTTTTAATTTTTTCAGATTCAATAATACAATTAACAGCTATATCCCAAAATAATATATTGATATTATTCCATCTATTATTTAACATAGATTCTTTTGCATAAATTAGTGGAAAGGTTAGTATAGAATCTATTGAATTTGTATATATAACAATTAGTAAGTTATTATTGTCTTTTTCTAATTCAACTTCAATTTTTTGAGTATTTTGTTCATCTCGAATTTCTTCTGCATTTTCAAATAAGTTTAGGGTAAAATCATCATCATTATCATTGATAATATCATTAAAATCAATACTAAAACTACTATCTAATGAGTGTTTAACTAATTCGAATAATTGATCCATGGAATCAACGACAAAGTCATTAAAAACAACTCTAGCATCTGATGAGTTTAAAACATTAGTTATATTTTCTATTTTAATTTGTTTATTATCATCTATTAATATTAAAGAGCCTAATTCTAGTTTAGGTTCAAAAAATCTCACATACTCATTGATTTTTATGTAATCATTTTCTTCAATTTGAATGTTTACAATTTCATTATTTAAAGGTATGTTAATATCATTTTTTAATAGTGTCATTATTATACTTAATTAATTTTTATAAATTGTATCATAGAAAAAGTTATAAAATATATATTTAATACTTTTCTTTATAATTGTTTAAAAAATATGCTATATAGTAATCTAATTGTAATAAAATTAGTATATAATGTATTTATATATTTATAAGGAGGTAAAAAAAATGGATTTTAATCATATGATAGATAAACATAATTCTTTTGGAGTTACATTAGTAGCTGATAAAAAAGACGAAAATAAGTTTTATATTATGTTAGAAGGTCACGTTATTGGTGTTCAATATAAATTTTGAATTAATTAAATTTACTGTTTAAGACAAGTTTATTACTTGCCTTAAAAGTTATATTATCTCTTCTCTAAGATTTCTATAGATTCTATTTTATCATTTTGTCTAATGCTATCTAAAACTTCAAAACTATCAGTATCATCAGCTTCTATTTCACCAAAAACAGTATGTTGTCTATCTAGATGTGGTTGTGAATCAAAACAAATAAAAAATTGACTCCCTCCAGTATTTGGACCTGCATGAGCCATAGATAAAGAACCTTTATTATGTACTTGTTTAGGAGCATCTGTTTCACAAGCAATAGCCCAATCGGGACCACCCATACCTGAACCTTCAGGACATCCACCTTGTGCCATAAAACCTGGAATAACTCTATGGAAGTTTAAGTTATTATAAAAACCGTCATTTGCAAGTGTAGCAAAATTTGAAACTGTATTAGGTGTTTCTTTATTAAATAGTTTTATAAATATTACACCTTTTTCAGTTGTAATCTTTGCATAATTGAATTTTGCTAATTCTTCTTTTGAATAATCATACTCTTTTAATTCTTTTTTTCCGAATCCGAACATTTTTTTCCTTTTATTTTTGATTTGAAATTATATCATTTTTAGGTCTTAGATAATTTAATTTTACCAAATTATCAATAACTTCTTTAAATACTGGAACAGCAGACCAAGAGGCATAATGGTAATACCAGTTTTTTCCTGTTGAAATTGGATCCATTACGGTAACACCAATTGTATATGAATTTTCTCCATCATTTACAAAACCAAAAAATGATGAAATATATTCTTTTAAATACTTACCTCTTCTTGCAATTTGTGCAGTTCCTGTTTTCCCTCCAATTTCTAAACCTTCAATTTTAGCAGCTTTACCTGTTCCTTCATTAACTGTTTTTATTAAAAGTCTTTTTATTTCATCAGCTGTTTTTTTAGATATTATTTGTTCATTTTTAATAGTTTTATCAATATATTTATTTCCTTCAACTTCAACATATGAAACTATTTTAGGTGTTACCATAACCCCATCATTGTTAAAGGCTGAATATGCCTTTAAAATTTGCATAAAAGTTGCAGTCATACCTTGACCATATGATACTGTTGCTTTAAATACATTATCTTCATTTTTTTTATCATTTGCAGCAAATTGCCAAACCTTTGGAATAACTCCAACTTTTTCATAGGGCAAATCTATACCTGTTTTTTTAGTAAATCCAAACTTTTTCATACCCTCATAAAATTCACGACCAGATAATCTTTGGGCATATTGCAATGTCCCAATATTTGAAGAAAATATTACAATATCATCTAGTGTTAAATAGTGCTTTTTAAATTGGTGGTCATCTTTAATTGTAAATCTACCTAATTTATATCTACCCCTTGGAAATTCACCTTTATTATTTGGACGACCTTTTGTATTGTATGCAAACAATAACTCATCTTTTTTTATTCTTCCTTTATCTAGTACAAGTGCAATAGAAATAGGTTTTATAACAGATCCTGGTTCATATTGATATTCTATTGCATTAACATTAAGTGAAGGTATGTCTTTTTGATAAATTCTTTCTGGGTTAAATCTATTAGATGAAGCTAAAGAGATAATCTCACCAGTTTTACTATCCATAATTGAAACAATAATCTCTTGAGCTTTTAGTTTCTCTTTATAGATATCAAGAATCATCTCATTGTTTTTTTGAAGTTTTAAAGGGATATTTAATACTAAGTTCGCACCATCAACTCTTTGTTTGATAGTAGAATTTTTATTAAAAGATATATACGATAATACATCTCTATTCCCACTTAATATTCCATCTTTTGAATTGTTTAGCAAATCATCATATTTTTTTTCTAAACCTTTAATTCCTTTTACTTTTGTTTTCCCGTTTTTTGATTCAAATTTTGTAATATACCCAACAACAGGAGTTAACGTATCTTCATAGGAATATAATCTTTTCTCTCCACTTTCAATAACACTTAAACCCCTTAGGATTTTTCCACCTTGAACTTTTCTAGAGATAAAAACTCCTAGACGTCTAAGCTTAAATCCTAACTCTTTTAAGTTTTTTGCAGTTTTTGAATCAATATTATAAGATAATACAAGATTCCCAGGATTTTTTATTGATTCATTAATTTTCTTTTCTAGTTTTGAATAAGGGATATTACTATAAATAGAAAATAATTTTATAAATAATTCTTTTTTATTTAAGTCAAGATGTCTAGTATCTATAGATGCTTTATAGATTTTCTTTGATGCAGTAATTTTAAAGTTATCTTTACTTATTATATCTCCTCTAACTGATAACTCTTTTTTTGAAGTTTCTAAAGAGGGTAACTGCCTAAAACTTTTCATTGTATCAAAGATTGAAATTAGCAATATAATTAGTAAAAAAAGTATGAAAAAAAATAGAATCATAATTTTTTTGATTTTGTTATCTTTTTCGATGAATTTTGAAGACATATTTATCCATAATGTAATATAATAGCAGATGCATTCTAACAAAAATCAAATTAAAAATAAGATTAATAAAGTGAAGTTACATGAAGCAGATTATGTACTTTTTTTACTTGTATCCTCACTTATTATTACTAGCATAATATTTTCATATTCACTAACGGTATATACTGTGGAATTTTATGGATACAATCAATTTCACTTTTTTATAAGACAGCTTTTTGTTGGTGTTTTGTCAATATTTATAATGTGGGGATTTTCTTTAATTAATCCAGACAAAATTGTAAATAAAGTTGGTATGGGATTATTTATTTTATTTTTTGTTCTTATGTCAATTATGCCAGTTCTTCCAAGTTCATTAGTAACAGCTTCAGGTGGTGCAAATAGGTGGATTAGATTACCTGGATTTTCACTTTCACCTGTTGAGTTTTTTAAAATAGGTTTTATATATTTTTTATCATGGTCTTTTCATAGAAGATTGATTGAAGTTCCTAGGCGTATTGGTTTAAAACAAGAGATGCTTTTATTAGCACCATATTTTCTTACTTTCTTACTTGTAGTATTTATAGTTGCATTCTTACAAAAAGATTTTGGTCAAGTTGCATTATTAGGTGGTATTTTATTTATATTACTGATTTTTGCAAATAGAAGTTATAAGGTTTTTGTTTCTTTAGGTATTATAGGTATTGTTGGATTTATAGGTTTAATTGTAGCAGCTCCCCATAGGATACAAAGAATCTATTCTTGGTGGGCAATGGTACAAGATAAAATTCTTTCTATCTTGCCAGATTGGGCAGATAATTATTTAAGAATTGATGAATTACCAGAACCATATCAAGTATCTCACTCTTTAAATGCAATTCACAATGGTGGAATTTTTGGACAAGGTTTAGGACTAGGGGATTTAAAGCTGGGGTTTCTAAGTGAGGTACATACTGACTTTGTTTTAGCAGGTATTACAGAAGAAATTGGGCTTTTAGGTCTTGCAGTTATTGTTTCTATTATGTTTTTAATTATATTAAGAATTTTTAAAATAAGTAGAAGGGTTGATAATAAGATTTATCATCTTTTTACAATTGGAATTGCTTTAATGATAATAATTGCATTTTTAATAAATTCATATGGTATTTCAGGGATGATTCCAATTAAAGGTATAGCAGTACCACTTTTAAGTTATGGTGGTTCATCAATGCTTTCTATGGCTATTGCTATTGGACTTGTGTTATCAATAAGTAAGTCTGTAAATTTGAAGGAAAAGGTTAATAAATAAATGAGAGTTGTAATTACAGGTGGTGGAACAGGAGGGCATCTTAAAGTTGCTGACTCTTTAATCGAGGAGTATTCAAATAGAGGAATAAAACCAATTTTTATTGGTTCAGTAAATGGACAAGATAAACAATGGTTTGAAAATGACAAAAGATTAAAAAAAGCATTTTTTTTAGATACAAAGGGTGTAGTAAATAAAAAAGGTTTTGGAAAAATAAAATCACTTTTTGCAATTTTAAAAGCCATGAATAGATGTTTTGATATCTTTGATAAGTATGATGTTGGAACTGTGATTTCTGTTGGTGGTTTTTCTGCAGCTCCTGCAACCTTTGCTTCAATTTTAGCATTTGGTTGCAAACTTTATATCCATGAACAAAACTCAGTAATGGGAAGATTAAATCAAATCACTTCAAAATTTGCAAGTGAAGTTTTTTCATCTTTTGATCCTAATTCTGTAATAAAAGATTATCCTGTTTCAAATGAGTTTTTTGATAATGCTAGAATTAGAGATCAATTTAGAACAATAATATTTTTAGGGGGCTCTCAAGGAGCACATGCAATTAATAACTTTGCTTTAAAAACAGCTTTAAAACTAAATAGTATAGGAATAAAGATTATTCATCAAACAGGTAGTAGTGATTTTGAAAGAGTACAAGAAGAGTATAAAAAACTTGAAATAGAGGCAGATGTTTTTGCTTTTACAAAAGAACTTTCAAAAAAAATGAATGAAGCAGACTTTGCAGTAAGTAGGGCAGGGGCTTCAACATTATGGGAATTATGTGCAAACTCTCTACCAACTTTATTTATACCTTATCCATATGCAGCAAAAGACCACCAATATACAAATGCCAAATTCTTAGAAGAAAAAGATTTTTGCTATATTTGTAGAGAAAATGATTTGACTGAAGATGTTTTAATTGATGTTTTAAAAAAGGATAATTTTAAACTTAGCAAAAGGTTAGTTGACTCAATCCATTGTAATGGAGCTGAGTCAATTGTGAATTATATATTAAGCAAAAGTTAATAAAAGAATACCAAATATTATTCTATAGATACCAAAGGCTACAAAGGTAAAATTTTCCAAGAATTTCAGGAATACTTTAATCGCTAAAAAGGCAACTATAAAAGAGACAATAAAACCAATTGCAAGATTTAAAAGATTCCCAGAAATAAGTAATTCTTCATGGTGTTTTAATAAATCATAACCTGTAGTTGCACACATTACAGGAAAGGCAAGTAAGAAACTAAATTCAGCACTTGCTTTTCTATTTAGTCCTACTAACATCGCTCCAATTATTGAAGACCCAGCTCTTGATGTACCAGGTATTAATGCAAAAATTTGAGCAAGTCCAATATATAATGATTGTTTGTATGTTACATCTTCAACATCACTTGTAGTGTGTTTTGATTCATCATAAAATTTTTCAACTATTAAAAAGACAATTCCCCCAACTATAAACATAACTGCTACAATTTCAAGGGAAAACATAGCCTTAACTTGTTTTGAAAAAATAAATCCGATAGCTGCAATTGGTAAAAATGCAATTAAAACTTTTGTCCAAAGATCAATATGTTTAAAAGTAAACTTTGATGGATAGTTTAATATTACTGCTAAAATAGCAGCAAATTGAATAATTACTTCATAAGCTTTATTTACATTTGTTTGGTCAATTCCAAGAAATTCACTTGCAACAATCAAATGTCCAGTTGATGAAATTGGTAAAAACTCTGTAACACCTTCAATAATACCTAATATAATTGAGTCATAAAATGTCATTAAATCCCTTCTTTTTTGGCTAAACTCAAAAACTTTTTAAGTGCTCTTTTCTCTTTTATACCAATATCATAATCAATTCTTTTTAGGTATTCAATTATGTGTTTTTTTGAGACACCAGATCTTTTGGAGTATTGCTCTAAAATATATTGCGGAATTTTAATATGTTTTTTATTAAAGTTACGAATAATTTTTTCTAGTATTTTTCTATTTTTGCAATAACATAGTGTTGCAAAAACAAATGGCAAATTATATTTATTTTGCCATGCTATTGCAAGGTCAATCACTTCAACATCTGGATTATCATGAAAAAACTTTAATGCTTTATCTCCAATTAAAACTTGACCTTCAAGTTTTAAAATTTTTGCTAAAGCATTTGAGGTTTCACTTTGGTAATCATCTTTTTTCTTCCCTGGGACTACAATAACTGATTGTACATCTTTTCTTGCAATAATTCCAAGGTCTAATTTTTTTTCTCCCCTTGATGCAATTGATGAGATAAATGCAGAATCAACTTTTCTAGTTTTGAACTTTTTATTTATATACGATGGGTAAGATTTTTTATATTGAATTATTGATTTAACTTGACTTGATTGAATTCTTTTCTTAATATATATGTGAAAAGGTAAAAGGTTTATAAAATCTATTTTAGCAAATTTCATTGACTTGTGTCATCCTTAGATTAAATTAAATTCGATATAATACTCCAAAATATGTAAATAAGGGGTTAATTTGGTAACTGTAGAATTTTTAGGACCAATAAATAAAGAGCCTATTAAAGTAGAGATAAAAAATCTTGTTGAGTTAAGTGAAATATTGAAAAGTGATAGTGAGGTTTCAACATGGTTAGAAACTTGTGCTGTGGCAGTTAATGATACTATGGTTTCTTCAAAAGATATTTCTTTGAATGATGGTGACAAAGTATCTTTACTTCCTCCTGTATGTGGTGGATAAAATGGAAGATAAACTAATTCTTTGTGATGGTCCACTTGATGTAAATAAGATAAATTCACAATGGTTTGATGAATTTAAAAATTCTAATTTTGGAGCAATTATTACATTTAATGGTGTTGTAAGAGATGAGAATGGAATTGATGGTTTAAGTTTTGATATTTATGAACCAATTTTACAATCTTGGTTTGATTCATGGCAAAAAAAAGCGAATGAAAAAAATGCAATAGTTTTAATGGCTCATAGTAGGGGAGATGTATTAAACCATGAAAGTTCATATATAGCTGCTGTTTGTTCACCTAAACGAAGAGTTGCTTTAGAAATGATTGATGAGTTTGTTGAAGATTTTAAAGCTGCTGCTCCCATTTGGAAATATGACATTATTGATGGAAAAAGAGTATATGCAAAAGATAGAAGTACAGCAATTAATGGTGCAGGCTTACTAAACTAGGATAATTAATGGAAAAATTTAGAGTAGATCTTCATAACCATACTACACTATGTAATCATGCCCAAGGTTCAATTGAAGAGTATGTTCAAAAAGCTATAGATTTAGGAATAGATTTTTATGGTTTTTCTGAACATGCACCAATGAAGAATTTTGAAGATGGATATAGATTAGTAATTGAAAAAAAAGATTTTTATGAATCTTCTATTATAGATATTAAAAAGAAATATGAAAATCAAATCAATATTTTACTTGGTTATGAAGTTGACTTTATTGAGGGTGATTATCTTTTAGATGAGGTGATTAATTCAAAGGTTGACTATTTAATTGGTTCTGTTCATTATCTTGGGAAATGGGGATTTGATAATCCTGAGTTTATTTCTGAATACAAAAATAGAGATATTAATAAAATTTGGGAAGAATATTTTTACGCTTTAAAACTTCTTGCAAAATCTGGAAAATTTGACATTGTTGGTCACTTAGATTTAATAAAAGTATTTAACTTTCTTCCCACAAAAGATATAAAACTTCTTGCACAAGACGCAATGGCTGAAATAAAAAAATCAAATATGGTTATTGAAATTAATGCCGCTGGACTTAGAAAACCAGTAAAAGAACAATACCCATCTTATGATTTATTAGAACTGGCATTTGAACTTAACATACCAATAACTTTCTCTTCAGATGCACATAGTATTGACCAAATTGGTTTTAAATATGATGAAGTGATAAAAATTGCACAAAATATAGGTTATAAACAATGTGCAATCTTCAAAAATAGAGATATAAAGTTAGTTAATTTTTAGACATATTAGTTGAAAAAATATTATAAAAAATATTTCTTTGTATATTTTTTATACAGATAATTTATCTTAGTTTTCTTTTATTTGGATACAATATTCCTAATAATTTTATAGGAGTTTAAAACATGGGTAAATTTGTTAACAATACTGAAGAATTTTTCAAATATTGTGAGGAAAACGAAGTTAAATTTGTAGATCTTAGATTTACAGATATGAAAGGTATGTGGCATCACTTAACTTATATGTTAAGTGCTATTGATGAAAAAATGTTAGAAAATGGTATGCCATTTGATGGTTCTTCTGTTGATGCTTGGCAACCAATTAACAAATCAGATATGATTTTAAAGCCAGATGTTGAAACTGCTTTCTTAGATCCATTTACTGCTGATTCTACAATTATTTTATTTTGTGATGTTTATGATATCTACAAAGGTGAAATGTATGAAAAATGTCCAAGATCAATTGCTAAAAAAGCATTAACTCATCTTTCTGAGTCTGGATTAGGAGACGTAGCATATTTTGGACCTGAAAATGAATTCTTTATTTTTGATGATGTAAAAATTGTTGATGATATCAATGAATCTTATTATAGAGTAGATTCAGAAGAGGGTTGTTGGTCAGATGCTACTGATTATGAAGGTGGTAATATGGGTCATAGACCTAGAACTAAAGGTGGATATTTCCCAGTTCAACCAACTGACTCAATGGTAGACTTAAGAGCAGAAATGATGCAAGTATTAGAGCAAGTTGGATTAGAAGTTACTTTAGGACACCACGAAGTTGCTCAAGCACAAGGTGAAATTGGAGTTAAATTTGGAACTCTAGTTGAAGCAGCAGACAACGTACAAAAATATAAATATGTATGTAAAATGGTAGCTCACTTAAATGGTAAATCTTGTACATTTATGCCAAAACCACTATTTGGAGATAATGGAAACGGAATGCACGTACACCAATCTGTATGGAAAGATGGTAAAAATACATTCTATTCTGAAGGTGAATATGGTAACTTAAGTGAAACTGCAAGACACTATATTGGTGGTGTATTTAAACATGCAAGAGCTGTTGCAGCATTCACAAATCCTTCAACAAACTCATACAAAAGATTAATTCCAGGATTTGAAGCTCCTTCAATTTTAACTTATTCTTCACAAAACAGATCTGCATCTTGTAGAATTCCTTATGGTGCAGGTGAAATGGCAACAAGAATTGAGATGAGATTCCCAGATTCAACTGCTTGCCCATATTTAGCATTTGCTGCTATGTTAATGGCTGGTCTTGATGGAATTAATAATAAATATGAACCTGTTGGTCCAATGGATGACGATTTATTTGAATTAGAATTAGATGAAATTAGAGAGAGAAAAATTCCTCAAATGCCTCATACATTAAGAGGTTCATTAGAAGCATTAATTAGAGATAATGAGTTCTTACAACCTGTATTCTCACAAGATATGATTGATACATATCAACATTATAAATTTGAAACACAAGTTTGGCCAGACGAAGCTAGACCAACTGCATTCGAGTTTAAATCAACTTATTCTTGTTAATAATTTAAGAATAGAAATTAAAAAGGCTAGTCTATTTAGACTAGCCTTTTTTTATGTTCAATTTTTCTAAATTCATTAAAATTCTATAACTTCACCTTGGATATTTTTTTCTATAACTTGTGGTGTTTCAATTTCAGGAAGTGGAGATTGCTTTGTATAATACTCTTCTTTACCGTTGATAATTGAAGTTTTTACACCCTCAGGTTTAGAAAATTCTCTTCTTATTTCAGGATGAACCTCTAAATATTTATTGTAAAAGTAAGAAAAAGCAGGAGCAGCAGTTGTTCCACCCCCTTCACTTTTCCTCATTGGTGTATTATCGTCATTTCCATACCAAACTATAGTTTGAATTGAAGGTGAAAATCCACAAAACCATGCATCTATATTATCATTTGTAGTACCAGTTTTTCCTGCAAGTTCTATCCCCTCAACATTTGCTCTTCTTCCTGTTCCTCTTTTTACGACATCTTGTAAAATAGATTTCATTAAAAAGATTTGTTCGGGAGATTTTATAAATTTTGTTTGAGGTTCAAAGTTTATAATATTATCTTTAAAATCAACAATTGAGTTTATAATATATGGTGTAACTTGAACACCATCATTTGAAAATACACTATATGCTTTACTTAAATTAATTGGAGAAATTGAAAAAGAACCTAATGTTATTGATAAATCTCTAGGCATATCAGTTATTCCAAAAGATTCTAATCCTTTATACATCTCATTGATACCAACATCAGTTACAAGGTTAATTGTTGCAAGGTTTCTTGATTTAATTAATGATTCTCTTAGAGTAATTAAACCTTTGAATTTTCCACCATAATTTTTAGGTTGCCATTTTTTTTCATTACCTTCATTGTCTTTATAATCATAAGTTCTACCAATATCAACTAATTGTGAAGCTGGAGAATATCCTACATCTAATGCTGTTTGGTATAGAAATGGTTTAACTGCAGATCCAGGTTGCCTTCTACTTTGAATAACTCTATTAAAAGATGATTCTTGATAATCAACACCACCAACTAAAGCTAAAATTTTTCCTGTATCATTTTCTATTGAAATCATAGCACCATTTAGAGAGTTAACAAAATACTTTTCTTCAACAGCTTGACCGTTTTTATCAACATTATTTCTAGGATTTTTTTGAAGTTTTTCATCCCTTTTTAATATACCATTATAACCAAATGTTAAAGCCTCTCGTGCAATCTCTTGTGCATCTAAATCTATGGTTAGGTTTACTTTATATCCCCCAGTTTTAATATCTGGAATATCATCTTTTAAAAGTTTTAAGGTGTAATCAACTACATAAGGTGCCTTATTTTTTGTTAATGTATCATCAAAAACTTCTGGAACATAATTAATTGCATATTCATATTCAGATTTATTAATCCATCCTAAAGTATGCATTCTTTTAACAACTTGATTTGCTCTTGTTAAGGTAAATTTTAAATTTCTTGTTGGGTCATAAAAACTTGGTGCTTTAGGAAGTCCAACTAATATAGCAATCTCTTTGATATTTAGTTCATAAAGATTTTTTCTAAAATATCCTTGCGAAGCAGTTTTTATCCCATAATAACTATGTCCAAAATAAACTTGATTTAAATATCGCTCTAAAATCTCTTCTTTTGTTAAAATGGTTTCTAATCTAATAGCAAGTAGAGCTTCTTTTATTTTTCTAATTAATTTTTTTTCTCTACTAAGAACAACTTGTTTAATTAATTGTTGTGTTAATGTACTTGCTCCCTCAGCGTATCCACCAGCTTTTATATTTTTTATCATTGCTCTTGAAATTGCATCAGGATTTACTCCTGAGTGTTCAAAAAATTGTGTATCTTCAATGGCAACTAAAGCTTCAATAACCCTTGCTGGTATATCTTCGTATTTAACATAAAGTCTATGCTCTTTGTCAAAAATATTTGCAATTAGTTTCCCTTTTTTATCAAAAATTTGAGTAGTTTTTTTCGGGTTATAGTTAACTACCTGATTAATATCAAATCTAATATCATTATATAAGTTTAGTAGCCATACAGCTACACCAATTGTAATTAATAATATAAAGGTGAAAATATATTTCATCATACTTATTTCCTAAATTCTTTGTTTTCAAAAGTTGAGTTGATTAATGCTTTTGTATATTCTGTTTTTGGTAAAGATAAAATTTCAATTGTTTTACCTTTTTCTATTACAGTTCCATCTTTTATAATAACAATATTTTTACAAATATCTCTTATGGAGTTAATATCGTGTGTAACAAAAAGTATTAAAATATTTAGTTCATCTTGAAGTTTTTTTATCAAGTCTAAAACTATTTGTTTTGATTTTTCATCTAAAGCTGTTGTAGGTTCATCCAATAAAAGTAGTTTTATATCATTACTTAATGCTATTGCAATAACTACTCTTTGAAGTTGCCCTCCACTTAATTGAGAAGGGAATCTTTCTAAGAACTTTTCTTCTAGACCTACAATCTGAAAAAGCTCTTTTTTCTTATTTTCCTCACAAAAGAACTGATTTTTAATTTTTGTCATGGGGGATAAAGAAGTAAATGGATTTTGAGGAATAAATCCTATATTTGAACTATTTAATTCAAAACTTGAATTCACATCAAAATCAAGTTTTAAATTTGAGGGCAGTAGATTTAAAATAGTTTTTAGTGTTAAAGATTTACCACTTCCACTTTGACCTATTAAAGCTGTAGAGTCTTCTATCTTAAAATCTATATTTACTAACTCTTGCTCTTTAGTAGTAATTTTTAGTTTTTTTATTTCTACAGCATTAATCATAAATTTAAACTAAAGCCTCATCCATTTCTGCTGGAATCTCTAAATCCATTAATTTTAAAACAGTTGGTGCAATATTATTTAAGCTACCTGTATTTACTTTATCTACATTTTTTGCCATTACAAAACAAAACACATCTCCAACTGTGTGGTTTGTTAAAGTTTTTCCACTTTCATCTTTCATCATTTCACAATTTCCATGGTCACTTGTTAATATTAGATTGTAATCTTTCTCTTTTGCTTTTTGAATAATTAATCCTAACTCTTTATCAACAGCTTCAACAGCTTTAACTCCTGCTTCATAAACGCCAGTGTGTCCAACCATATCACCATTTGCAAAGTTTACTACAATAAAATCTGTTTCATTGTCCATTGCTTTTTGAACTTCAACTCCAACTTCTGGTGCACTCATCTCAGGTTTTTCATCATATGTAGCAACCTTTGGACTTGGGATTAAAACTCTTGTTTCATTTAATACTGGTTCTTCAACTCCTCCATTAAAGAAAAATGTAACATGGGCATATTTTTCTGTTTCAGCTGTATGAAGTTGTGATAAACCTGCATTAGATATAACTTCTGCTAAGGTATTTTTTGGTGTCTCTTTTGGGAAGATAATTGGTAAAGGAAGGTTCTTATCATATTGTGTCATTGTTGCAACATTTAAAGCACCTTTAAAAGTTTTAAACTCTTCAAAGTCTGAGCTTGCTATTGCAGTTGATAATTCCCTTGCTCTATCACTTCTAAAGTTACAGAAAATTACTCCATCATTTTCACTAAATCCTTCATACCCTTCAAAGGCAGTTGGAACTATAAATTCATCAAAGATATCTTCTTTGTAAGAGTTTTCAATTAAATCTAAAATATTTTCATTTGTTTTAGGTGTTGCAAAAACAATTGCATCATAACCTTTTTGAACCCTTTCCCATCTATTATCTCTATCCATAGAGTAATATCTTCCAGAAATAGTAGCGATTTTTATATCTTCATCACAAATATCAATAATCTGTTGTACATATTTACCAGCACAATTAGGCGCAACGTCTCTACCATCAGTTATAACATGAATAAAAACTTTTTTACCCATTACTTTTGATATTTTTGCTAAAGCTATAATATGATTAATATGTGAATGAACACCACCATCACTAACAAGTCCTATTAAATGGATATTATTAGAGTTTTCTACTGTAGATTTAACCACTTCATTCTCTTTTAGAGTGTCATTTTCAATAGCAATATTGATTTTTACTAAATCTTGATAAAGTACTCTACCACTTCCTATTGTCATGTGCCCAACTTCACTATTTCCCATTTGCCCATCTGGTAATCCTACATGTTCACCATATGTATGAATTAAAGAATATGGAACATTTTCAAATAAATAATCATATGTTGGTGTATCTGCATTTTTAAAAGCATTATGATTTGAAGACTCGTTAAATCCTATACCATCAGTTATCACAAGTAATGTTTTTTTGCTCATTGTTTAAACCTTTTAAAATATATATTGTACTATAATCTGCGCGATTATATCAAAACATAGAGATATATTTGCTGAAAGCTTCAAGTTATGTTTCTGTGAAAACATAGAGATATATTTGCTGAAAGCTTCAGCTTATATTTCTATGAAAACTTACTACTATTTTTTTAAGATAAGTAAGTTTGTTGAATCTTAATTATTCTATTACTTTGAGGAAAAAATTTGTTTTATTGGCTTTATGAACAATTTAATATAAATATCTTTCAATATATATCAGTAAGAGCTGGTATTGCTTTTTTTATCTCTTTTATTTTGACAATGTATCTTTTACCAAAATTTGTAAGGTGGGCTAGGTCGAAAAAAGCTTCACAACCAATTTATGAATATGCTCCAGATTCCCACAAAGATAAGATGGGAACTCCAACTATGGGTGGAGTGATTTTTATAATATCAACAATTGTATCCTCTTTATTAACTATAAAATTAGACAACTTTTATGCAATAGCTGGAATATTAACCATTTTATTTTTCTCTTATATAGGTTTTAGGGATGATTATTCAAAGATTGCCAAAAATAAAAACAATGCAGGTTTAAGTCCAAGGGCAAAGTTAGTCTATCAGATTTTATTTGCATTTCTAGTTTCTTTTATATTATTTTATTTTAATCATACAACAACTTTATATACCCCATTTTATAAATTTCCATTATTTGATATGGGTTATTTTGCAATAGCCTTTTGGATATTGGTTATGGTAGCTGCATCTAATGCAGTAAATTTAACAGATGGACTTGATGGGCTTGCAACAGTTCCTTCTATTATGGCTTTTGTAACATTATCAGGAATTGTTTATGTTTCAGGACATGCAATTTTCTCATCTTATCTTTTATTACCAAACATAAAAACATCAGGGGAATTAACCATTGTTGGTATTGCATTAATTGGTTCTTTAATTGCATTCCTTTGGTATAACTGCCATCCTGCACAAGTATTTATGGGAGATAGTGGGTCTTTGCCAATTGGAGCATTTATGGGTTTTATGGCAATTGTTGCCAAGTCAGAGATATTATTGGTTTTAATAGGCTTAATCTTTGTAATAGAAACCGTATCAGTTATATTACAAGTTGGTTCTTATAAACTTAGAAAAAAGAGGGTTTTTTTAATGGCTCCAATACACCATCACTTTGAAGAGAAGGGCTGGAAAGAAAATAAAATCATTGTAAGATTTTGGATAATATCTTTTATGGCAAATTTATTAGCTTTATTAAGTTTAAAAATACGGTAATAATATGATAAGAGTACTAGGAAAAGGAATTACAGCCCAAGCAATAAAAGAAAAGTTTGATGAGGTTATATTGTATGATGATAAAGATTTTTCAAACTATGATAAAGAGTCCAATGCTATAACTATAGTTAGTCCAGGGATTCCACCTTTTAATGATATGGTAAAACAATCAAACAACATACAAAGTGATTATGATCTTTTTGCGGATACTATGCCTTTTTCCATCTGGATAAGTGGAACAAATGGTAAAACAACTACAACACAAATGATTCAACACCTTTTAGAAGATAAAGGAAGCCTTTGTGGAGGTAATATTGGAACGCCAATATCAAAACTTGATTTAAATGCTCCCATATGGATTTTAGAAACTTCTTCTTTTACTTTTCACTATATAACTAAAGCAAAACCATCATTGTATTTACTTCTTCCTATATCAGAAGATCATATCTCTTGGCATGGAAGTTTTGAAGAGTATAAAAAAGCAAAATTAAAACCACTTGATATGATGACAGAAGGTGAAGTTGCAATTATTCCAGAAGAATTCAAAGATTATCCAACAAGTGCTATGAAAATAACTTACAAAGATAGTGATGATTTATGTAAATATTTTAATATAGATAAAAAAAGGATTAATTTTAAAGAACCTTTTTTATTAGACTCAATATTAGCTTTATCTTCAAAAAAGATTATATTCGATGAAATTGATTATGAAACAATTAACTCCTTTAAAGTTGATGAACATAAAGTAGAAGAGTTTTTTGATAAAAAAAATAGATTATGGATTGATGATTCTAAAGCTACAAATGTTGATGCAACTATAAATGCACTTATACCATATAAAGAAAAAAAGATATATTTAATATTAGGGGGAGATGATAAGGGTGCAAATTTATTACCTTTATTTGAATATTTAAAAGATTTAAATGTTGAGGTTTTTTCTGTAGGAAGTAATTTTAAAAGAATAAATTCTTTATGTGAAAAATTTTCTATAAAATTTATTTCGTGTGAAATACTTGAAGCAGCAGTTTTAAAAATTGCTCAAAAGCACCAAGAAAACGAAGTTGCAATGCTGTCTCCAGCTGCTGCATCACTTGATCAATTTAGTTCATATAAGCAAAGGGGAAAAGAATTTAAACAATTTGTTTTCAATTTAAGCTTAAATTAATAATGTTCTGTATATAATTTCACTCCAATTTAAGTAGGACGCTTACTTAAATCACTTGGCTCGGTAGCTCAGTCGGTAGAGCAAAGGACTGAAAATCCTTGTGTCGGCAGTTCGATTCTGCCCCGCGCCACCACTTTTTGTTTTGCAAAAAGTTTTTTAAATCTTGGACGCTGGTGTAGCTCAGTTGGCTAGAGCAGCTGATTTGTAATCAGCAGGTCGGGGGTTCGACTCCCTTCACCAGCTCCATTTTTTTATTGTCGTGCGTAAGTCTTAAGACCAGCGCTTGACCAGAACAATAATTTTTCAACGGTGAGGTTGGAGAGTGGTCAAATCCAGGAGACTGTAAATCTCCCGCCTATGGCTTCGAAGGTTCAAATCCTTCTCTCACCACCACTAAATGTTGCGGGAGTAGCTCAGTTGGCTAGAGCCTCTGCCTTCCAAGCAGATTGTCGCGAGTTCGAGTCTCGTCTCCCGCTCCATTTGATTTATTGATTACTGGGAGCTGAGTTATAACGCATACTTATAACTCCTTATTTTATACAAATAATCTCCCATTAAAGTTTTTTTTAGTATTTTTTAATTAAAATACCATCCACAAAAAAGTTAAGTACTTTTTTTGTACAAAATTTATAAAATAAATCCCCTCTGAATAGAGAAGTTATTGGACTTATCTACTCAGAGGGCTATTAACCAAAATTTTTTAAGGGGAATTTTATGGCAAAAGAAAAATTCGAGCGAAGTAAACCGCACGTAAACATTGGTACTATTGGTCACGTTGACCACGGTAAAACTACATTAACAGCTGCTATTACTATGTGTTTAGGGCTTAAAAATGGTCAAGCTACTATGGATTATGATCAAATTGATAATGCTCCAGAAGAAAGAGAAAGAGGTATTACAATTGCTACTTCTCACGTAGAATATGAAACTGAAACTAGACACTACGCTCACGTAGACTGTCCAGGTCACGCCGATTATGTTAAAAACATGATTACTGGTGCTGCACAAATGGACGGAGCTATCTTAGTTATTGCTTCTACTGATGGACCAATGGCTCAAACAAGAGAGCACATCTTATTATCTAAACAAGTAGGTGTACCATACATCGTTGTATTCTTAAACAAAGAAGATCAACTTGATGATGAAGATAAAGAAGAGATGTTAGAATTAGTTGAAATGGAAGTAAGAGAATTACTTTCTGAGTATGATTTCCCAGGTGATGACACTCCAATCGTTGCTGGTTCTGCATTCCAAGCATTAGAAGAAGCTAAAGCTGGAACTGCTGGTGAATGGGCTGAAAAAATCTATAAATTAATGGACGAAGTTGATGCTTATATTCCAACTCCAGAAAGAGATGCTGATCAAGATTTCTTAATGCCTGTAGAAGATGTATTTACTATCCAAGGTAGAGGTACAGTTGTTACTGGTAGAATTGAAAAAGGTACAATTAAACTAAACGAAGAGATTGAAATCGTAGGTTTCAAAGATACTATGAAAACTACTGTTACTGGTATCGAAATGTTTAGAAAAGAGATGGACGAGGGTGTTGCTGGTGATAATGCTGGTATCCTTTTAAGAGGTATTAAAAAAGAAGAAGTTCAAAGAGGACAAGTTCTTGTTAAGCCAGGATCAATTACTCCACACACTAAATTTAGAGCGGAAGTATATATTCTTTCTAAAGAGGAAGGTGGTAGACATACTCCATTCTTCTCAGGATATAGACCACAGTTCTATGTAAGAACAACTGACGTTACTGGTTCTTGTGAATTACCAGAAGGTACTGAAATGGTTATGCCAGGTGATAACGTTGAAATGACAGTTTCATTAGTTGCTCCAATTGCTCTTGAAAAGGGAACTAAGTTCGCTATCAGAGAAGGTGGTAGAACTGTAGGTGCTGGAGTTGTTGCTGAAGTAATCGAATAAGGATAACTTATGGGTAACGGAGTTAGCATTAAAATTGGACTAAAATGTGAAGAGTGTGGTGATATTAATTACACTACTTACAAAAATCCAAAAACTTATACAGAAAAAATGGCTATTAAAAAATATAGCCCAAGATTAAAAAAACACACAACTCATAAAGAAGTTAAGCTAAAGTCGTAAGACTTTACTTAACCTTTATGGTTTTGTAACCAGGTCAGTAGCTCCAATGGTAGAGCGCCGGATTCCAAATCCGATGGTTACGGGTTCGAGTCCTGTCTGGCCTGCCACTTTTCACTAATTAAATTTCAAAAAAAACTATCTAATACAATTTAAATTAAAAACATCTTAACTAAGCTTATTTAAAGCTTTATTTAGATAATATTCGTGTCCTAGTTGGAAATTGAATTTCCTTGTCTGTAAGTTGTAGGTGTTAATCCTACAAAGAAATCACTAAATTTTTTTAAAAGTAGTTATGACTTTTTTTAAAAGAATTTATGAGCTTAGAAATTTTTGGAGTCGATTGTGAACAAATTTAAAACATATTATAAAAATGCTAAAGAAGAACTTTTTAAAGTAATTTTCCCTATTAAAGAACAAATTAGATCTGCATACCTATCGGTATTTGTAGTTGTAACAGTAATATCATTATTTTTAGCATTAATTGATGCAATTATGTCTCTAAGCTTATCAGCTGTAATAAATTAAGGATAATAAATGGCACATCAATGGTATGCGATTCAAACACACTCAGGTAGTGAATTAGCAGTAAAAAGAGCACTTGAGAGATTAGCTGAAGAGATGGCTGATGAAAGAATCTCAGAAGTATTAGTTCCAACTGAGGATTTAATTGAAGTAAAAAAAGGTAATAAATCTATTGTTGAAAGACCTTTATATCCTGCATATGCATTTGCAAAAATTGATTTAGATACAGCACTATGGCATAGAATTCAATCAATGCCAAAAGTAGGAAGATTCATTGGTGAGTCTAAAAAACCTACTCCATTATCAAAAAAAGATATTGATTCAATTTTAGATAAGGTTCAAAATAGAGCTGCTGCTAAGCCAAAAATTTCATTTGATGAAGGTGAAATGGTAAGAATCAATGAAGGTCCATTTGCAAACTTTAATGGTGTAGTTGAAGACTTTGATATGGCATCTGGTATTTTAAAACTAAATGTATCTATTTTTGGAAGAAATACTCCAGTAGAGATTACATATACACAAGTAGAAAGAGTAGTTTAAAACTACTTTTATTAGGCATTAGGCAAAAAAACTTCGCTTCCTAAGAGTTTTCTTGCCTAATGCCTAAATCATTAAACAACAAAATTAAAAAAAGGAAATAGCATGGCTAAAAAAGTAGAAGGTGTACTTAAACTTCAAATTCCTGCTGGTGCTGCTAACCCATCACCACCAGTTGGTCCAGCTCTAGGTCAAAGAGGGATTAACATTATGGAATTTTGTAAAGCATTTAACGAAAAAACAAGAGATAAAGCAGGTTTTTCAATCCCTGTAGAAATTTCTTATTATAGTGATAAAAGTTTTACATTTGTAACTAAACAACCACCAATGACAGATTTAATTAAGAAAGTTTCTGGTGTTAAAAAAGGTTCTGACAATGCACTTAAAAACAAAGTTGGAAAATTAACTAAAGATCAGATTATGGAAATCGTTGATATGAAAATCGCTGATTTAAATACTGATGATAAAGACCAAGCTGCAAAAATTGTTGCTGGATCTGCAAGATCAATGGGAATTGAAACAGAAATTTAATCTGTTAAATATCTAGCCTGACCACTTGGCTTATATAGCGGTAGCAAACAAAAAAATTAATTGCGGAGATAAATATGGGAAAAGTTTCAAAAAGATATAAAGCTTTAGCTGAAAAAATTGAAGATAAAAATTATTCACTAGCAGAAGCTTGTAAAACTGTAAAAGAATTAAAATCAGCAAAATTTGATGAATCTGTTGAAGTTGCATTAAACTTAAACGTTGACCCAAGACATGCTGATCAAATGATTAGAGGTGCTGTTGTACTTCCAAATGGTACTGGTAAGACTGTTAGAGTTGCTGTTTTTGCTAAAGGTGCAAAAATGGACGAAGCTAAAGCTGCTGGTGCTGATATTGTTGGTAATGATGATTTAGTTGAAACTGTACAAGGTGGAGAGATTAACTTTGATGTTTTAATTGCTACTCCAGATTGTATGGGACTTGTAGGTAAATTAGGTAGAATTTTAGGACCAAAAGGTTTAATGCCAAATCCTAAAACTGGAACTGTAACTATGGACGTAACTAAAGCAGTTAACGATGCTAAAGGTGGTCAAGTTGCATATAGAGTTGATAAAAAAGGTAACATGCAAGCTGCAGTTGGGAAAGTTTCTTTCTCAGAAGAAGCAATTAAAGAAAACATTGCAGCATTTGTTTCAGCTATTAACAAAGCTAAACCAGCATCTGCTAAAGGTAGATATATCACTAATGCAGCAATCTCATTAACAATGTCACCATCTGTTAATATTGATGTATTAGAATTAATGGATATTAAATAATATTTATTTATAACATTCAATAGTGGGGATAGTTTTATCCCCACGTTTGAGTGTTAATCAAAGCACTACACTAAAAACTGAAGATAGTGGGTTAGAATCTACTCCTGATTCTTGTAAAACCTGCCGAAGTTGGATGTTTTGAAAGGAGAATATAAAATGACTAAACAACAAAAAGCTGAAGTAATTGATTTCTTATCTGCTGAGTTCAAAGGTTCACAAGCTGTAGTAGTATGTGGATATAATGGTGTTTCACACAAAGAACTTGAAAGTTTAAGAAAAGATGCTAAAGATAATGGTGTTAAAGTACAAGTTGCTAAAAATTCATTAGTTACTGTTGCTGTTAAAAACGCTGAATTAGGTGACGTTGAATTAACTGGAAATAACATTTTCTTATGGTCTGAAGATCAAATCTCTGCTTGTAAAGTTGCTGATAAATTTGCATCTGCTAACAAAGATAAATTTGAAATTAAATCAGGTATCATCGAAGGTGAAATCGCTGATCTTAATACAGTTATGGCATTTGCTAAATTACCATCTAGAGAAGAGCTTCTTGGAATGCTTGCATCTGTATGGATGGGACCAGTTAGAAACTTTACAATTGGGCTTGATGCTCTTAGAATTAAAAAAGAAGAAGAGGCTGCTTAATTACTTAAGCGTTATATAAAATATAATTAAAAATAAAAAAATAATAAGGAAAAGAAATGGCAATTTCTAAAGAAGACGTTTTAGAATATATCTCTGGTTTATCTGTATTAGAATTATCAGAATTAGTTAAAGAATTTGAAGAAAAATTTGGTGTATCTGCACAACCTGTTGCAGTTGCTGGTGGAGCTGCAGTTGCTGCTGAAGCTGCTGAAGAAAAAACTGAGTTCGATGTAATCTTAAAAGATGCTGGAGCTAAGAAAATCAACGTAATTAAAGAGATCAGAGCATTAACTGGTCTTGGATTAAAAGAAGCAAAAGCTATGGCTGAAGAAGCTGGAGCAAAAGTAAAAGAAGGTGTTTCTAAAGAAGACGCTGAAGCTGCTAAAGCTGCATTAGAAGGTGCAGGAGCAACTGTAGAATTAGCATAATTTCTACTGCAAATTTTATTCGTATACAAGGCATTTTTTGCCTTGTATAAAGACTAGCATCTTTGAGGGCTAAGGTTAGAATTTTAGGACGAATTTTAACCCTATCCTTTAAGGATGCTTTTGCGCTTTATATACAAAGCTAAAAGTAAACCACATTTTATAACAAGGTCGACAATGTTAAACTCTTTAAAATCTGGTAATAGACTTAGAGTTGATTTTGCAAAAAATCCTCAACAAATCGAAATTCCAAATTTACTACAACTGCAACAAAATTCTTACGAAAATTTCCTAATGATTGGAAAAGATGAAAGAACTGAAGCAGGAATCGAAAAGGTATTTAAGTCTGTTTTCCCAATTCATGACGCACAAAATAGAATCACTTTAGAGTATATCGGAAGTGAAGTAGGAAAGCCAAAGTATGATGTAAGAGAATCTATGGTTAGAGGTCTTACATATTCAATCCCTTTAAAAATTAATATTAGACTTACTTTATGGGATTTAGACGAAAAAACTGGTGAAAAAATTGGTGTTAAAGATATGAAAGAACAATCTTTATTCATCAGAGAAATTCCTTTAATGACTGATAGAACATCATTTATCGTAAATGGTGTTGAAAGAGTTGTTGTTAATCAATTACATAGATCTCCAGGTGTTATCTTTAAAGAAGAAGAATCTAATACTGCTGGAAATAAACTAATCTATACAGGTCAAATTATTCCTGATAGAGGTTCATGGTTATATTTTGAATATGATGCAAAAGATGTATTATATGTAAGAATTAACAAAAGAAGAAAAGTTCCTGTAACTATTCTATTTAGAGCATTAGGTTACTCTAAAGAAGATATTATTAAATTATTCTATCCAATTTTAAATATTAAAATTAAAAACAATAAATTTTTAACTGAATTTAATCCTAGTGATTTCACAGGTAGAGTTGAATTTGATATTAAAGATGATAAAGGTAATTTAATCATTGCTGCTGGAAAAAGACTTACTGAAAGAAAAGCAAAAGCTTTACAAGAGGGTGGTCTTAAATTAGTTGAGTATCCTGTTGATTTATTAATGGATAGATCTACAGCTAATACAATTTTTGATCCAGAATCAGGTGAAGTATTATTTGATGCATTAACAAACTTAGATGAATTAAAATTAAAAAAACTTTTAGATTTAGGTTTTGATTCTTTTGATATCGCAAATGATTTAGCAACTGGTGTTGATGATTCTATTATTAATGCATTTAAAGCAGATGCTGAGTCTTTAAAATTACTTAAACAAACTGAAGGTATTGATGATGAGAATGACTTATCAGCAATCAGAATCTATAAAGTAATGAGACCAGGTGAGCCTGTAACAAAAGAAGCTGCTAAAGAGTTTGTTAAGAAACTATTTTTTGATCCAGAAAGATATGACTTAACAAAAGTTGGTAGAATGAAAATGAACCACAAGTTAGGTGTAAGTGTTCCTGAATATGTAACTGTATTAACTTATGAAGATATTATCAAAACTGTTCAATATCTTGTAAAAGTTAAAGCTGGTCATGGTCATATAGATGATAGAGATCACTTAGGTAACAGAAGAATTAGAGCAATCGGTGAGTTATTAGCAAATGAGTTACACTCTGGTTTAATTAAAATGCAAAAAGCTATTAGAGATAAAATGACTACTTTATCTGGTACTTTAGAAGATATTATGCCACATGATTTAGTTAACTCTAAAATGATTACTTCAACAATTACTGAATTCTTTACTTCTGGTCAGTTATCTCAGTTTATGGATCAAACTAACCCATTATCAGAGGTAACTCATAAAAGAAGACTTTCTGCACTTGGTGAAGGTGGTCTTGTTAAAGAAAGAGCTGGATTTGAAGTAAGGGACGTTCACCCAACACACTATGGTAGAATTTGTCCAGTTGAAACTCCAGAGGGTCAAAATATTGGTCTTATCAATACTTTATCAACTTTCTCAAAAGTTAATAACTTAGGGTTTATTGAAGCTCCTTATAAAAAAGTTATTGATGGTGTTGTAACTGATGAAATTTCATATTTTACAGCTACTCAAGAAGAGGGTATGATTATTGCTCCTGGTTCTACAAAAGTTGATGATAATGGTAAAATTGTTGAATCATTAATTGAAGCTAGACAAGATGGAGAAATCTTACTTGTTGAAAGAAATAAAGTAAATTTAATTGATATCTCTTCTCAAATGGTTATGGGTGTTGCTGCATCTTTAATTCCATTCTTAGAGCACGATGATGCCAACAGAGCACTTATGGGATCGAATATGATGAGACAAGCTGTTCCATTATTAAGACCAAATGCGCCTGTTGTAGGAACTGGTTTAGAAAAAACTGTTGCTAGAGATGCATGGGAAGCTATTAAAGCAAGAAGAGCTGGTGTAGTTGAAAAAGCAGATGCTAAAAACATTTATATTTCTGGTGAAGATGAAAATGGTGCATTTATTGACCATTATGAAGTTAATAAAAACGTTAGAACAAATAACAATACATCTTTTGGGCAAAGAACTGCAGTAAAAGATGGTGATATTGTTTCAAAAGGCCAAGTTATAGCAGATGGTCCATCTATGGATAATGGTGAGCTTGCTGTTGGTGTTAATGCGATGGTTGCATTTATGCCTTGGAATGGGTATAACTATGAGGATGCTATTGTTCTTTCTGAAAGATTAATTGAAGAGGATGCATTCACATCTGTTCATATCTATGAAAAAGAAGTAGAGTGTAGAGAACTTAAACATGGTAATGAAGAGATCACAAGAGATTTACCAGGTGTAAAAGAAGAGTCAATTACTCATTTAGATAATTCAGGTATTATTAAAGTTGGTACTTACGTTAAACCTGGAATGATCATGGTTGGAAAAGTTACGCCAAAAGGTGAAATTAAACCAACTCCTGAAGAAAGACTATTAAGAGCAATCTTTGGTGAAAAAGCTGGTCACGTAATTAATAAATCATTATACTGCCCAACTTCTATGGAAGGTGTAGTTGTTGATGTTAAAGTATTCACTAAAAAAGGGTACGAAAAAGACGAAAGAGCAGTTGCAGAAATTGAAGCAGAAAAAAATGAACTTGATGTAAAACATCATGATAAACTTTTAATGCTTGATAGAGAAGAGATTTTAAAAATCAATGACCTATTATCAAAATCTCCATTAGATAAAGATGTTGAAGTTGATGGAACAACTTATAAAAAAGGTGATAATATTCCTTTTGATGCTTTAGCAGGTGTAAATAGATTTGCTATGAAAAAAGTTGTTGCTTCATTTAGCAAAGAAGTAGAAAAAAAATATAATGAGATTAAAGAACATTTTATTAAACAGAAATCTACATTAAGAGAAGAGCATGAAGAGAAACTTCAAGTTCTTGAAAATGATGATATCTTACCAAGTGGTGTGATTAAACAAGTTAAAGTTTATATAGCAACTAAGAGAAAAATCAAAGTTGGGGATAAAATGGCTGGACGTCACGGTAACAAAGGTATCGTTTCTAACATTGTTCCTAAAGTAGATATGCCATATTTAGAAGATGGTACTACTGTTGATGTTATTCTTAACCCATTAGGGGTACCTTCAAGGATGAATATTGGTCAGATTTTAGAGGTTCACTTAGGACTTGTAGGTAAAAAACTTGGTAACCAAATTCAAGATATCTTTGAAGCAAAAAGAGATGAGTTTGTAGCTGAACTTAGAGAAAAGATGACAGAAATTGCTTCTGTTGCTAAACTTATGAATGGTAAAGAATTTATGGATGCTTTATCTGATGAAGAGTTAATTAAATATGGTCAAGACTGGGCAAAAGGTGTTAGATTTGCAACTCAAGTATTTGATGGTGTTAAAGAGGAAGAGTTTGTTAAACTATTTGAATTAGCAAAAATTGATACTGATGGTAAGACACAACTTTATGATGGTAAGACTGGTGATAGAATGAAAGAAAGAGTAAATGTAGGTTATATGTACATGTTGAAACTTCACCACTTAGTAGATGAAAAAGTTCATGCAAGATCTACAGGTCCATATTCATTAGTAACTCAACAACCAGTTGGTGGTAAAGCATTATTTGGTGGACAAAGATTTGGTGAGATGGAGGTTTGGGCCCTTGAAGCATATGGTGCAACAAACGTACTTAAAGAGATGCTTACAACTAAATCGGATGACGTTGAAGGTAGAACAAGAGCATATAGAGCAATTGCAAATGGTGAAAATGTTCCAAGATCTGGTGTTCCAGAAACATTCTTCGTATTAACAAAAGAGCTTAAAGCTCTTGGATTAGATGTTGAAATTTTTGACGAGGTAGAAGATAATGAGTAAAACTGAAAAAGTATTAGAACCAATTGAAATAAAAGAATTAGAAAGACCGCAAGATTTTGCGGCATTTCAATTAAGACTTGCTAGTCCTGAAAAAATTCTATCTTGGTCTTCTGGTGAAGTTAAAAAACCAGAAACTATTAACTATAGAACTTTAAAACCAGAAAGAGATGGACTTTTCTGTGCAAAAATCTTTGGACCTGTTAAAGATTATGAATGTCTTTGCGGTAAATATAAAAAGATGAGATACAAAGGTGTTGTTTGTGAAAAATGTGGTGTTGAAGTAACTTCGTCAAAAGTTAGAAGACACAGAATGGGTCATATTGACTTAGTTTCTCCAGTTGCACACATTTGGATGGTATCTTCATTACCAACTAGAATTGGTACTTTACTTGGTGTTAAATTAAAAGATTTAGAAAGAGTATTATATTACGAAGCATATATCGTAAATGAGCCAGGTGAAGCTTTCTATGATAATGAAAAAACTAAAAAAGTTAATAAGTTTGATATTTTAAATGAAGAACAATATAGAACTATTTCTGATCTATTTGACCACACAGGTTTTGAAGCAAACATGGGTGGTGATGTAATTAGAAATCTTTTAGAAACTTTAGATTTAATTGAACTTCTTGGTGTATTAAAAAATGAGATGGCAGGAACTAAATCTGAAGCAAAAAGAAAAACTATTGTAAAAAGATTAAAAGTTGTTGAAAACTTTATTAATTCTGGTAATAGACCAGAATGGATGATGTTAACTCAACTTCCAGTTCTTCCACCAGATTTAAGACCACTTGTATCACTTGATGGTGGTAAGTTTGCAGTTTCAGATGTTAATGACCTTTACAGAAGAGTTATCAACAGAAATAACAGACTTAAAAGATTAACAGAACTTGATGCACCTGAAATCATTATTAGAAATGAAAAAAGAATGCTTCAAGAAGCAGTAGATGCATTATTTGATAATGGTAAAACTGCAAATGCAGTTAAGGGTGCAAATAAAAGACCTCTTAAATCTTTATCTGAAATTATTAAAGGTAAGCAAGGTCGATTTAGACAAAACTTACTTGGTAAAAGGGTTGACTTCTCAGGTAGATCTGTAATTGTTGTTGGACCATCTTTAAGAATGGACCAATGTGGTATTCCTAAAAAAATGGCATTAGAGTTATTCAAACCACACTTAATGGCTAAATTAGAAGAAAAAGGTTACGCAACAACTTTAAAATCTGCAAAAAGATTAATTGAATCACAAACAAATGAAGTTTGGGAATGTTTAAATGAGATTGTTGATGAATATCCAGTATTACTGAACAGAGCACCAACTCTTCACAAATTGTCAATTCAAGCGTTCCACCCAACACTAATTGATGGTAAAGCTATTCAATTACACCCATTAGTTTGTGCGGCATTCAACGCCGACTTCGATGGTGACCAAATGGCAGTACACGTGCCTTTATCTCAAGAAGCTATTGCTGAAGCTAAGATTTTAATGATGTCTTCAATGAACATCCTTTTACCAGCTTCAGGTAGAGCTATTGCTGTACCTTCTCAGGATATGATTTTAGGTATTTATTATTTATCATTAGAAAAAGAGGGTGTAAAAGGTGAACATAAATTATTTGCAGATGTAAATGAAGCACAAATTGCTTTAGATATGAAGCAAGTTGATTTACATGCAAAAATTAGAACAAAAGTTGATGAAAAAATTATCCATACAACAGTTGGTAGATTAATTATTAAAGAGATTTTACCAGAGTTTGTACCTGTTGAATTATGGAATAAAATTTTAAAGAAAAAAGATATTGGAGCATTAGTTGATTATATTTACAAACATGGTGGATATGAAGTAACTCCAAGATTCTTAGATGATCTTAAAAACTTAGGTTTTAGATATGCAACAGATGCAGGGATTTCAGTATCTATTGATGATATTAGAGTTCCTGAAACAAAAGCTGGACATATTGCTGCTTCTAAAAAAGAGGTTATTGAAGTTCAAAAACAATTCTCTCAAGGTTTATTAACTGAGCAAGAAAGATATAATAAAATTATTGATATCTGGACTGAGGTTAACAATACTCTTGGAACAGAGATGATGGATTTAGTTAAGACTGATAAAAATGGATTCAACTCTATTTATATGATGGCTGACTCAGGGGCTAGGGGTTCTGCTGCTCAGATTAGACAGTTATCTGGTATGAGGGGACTTATGGCTAAACCAGACGGTTCTATTATTGAAACACCAATTATTTCTAACTTTAGAGAAGGTCTAAATGTACTTGAGTACTTTATTTCTACTCACGGTGCTAGAAAAGGTCTTGCGGATACAGCGTTAAAAACAGCGAATGCTGGTTACTTAACAAGAAAGCTTATCGATGTTTCTCAAAATGTTAGAATTACAGTTGAAGATTGTGGAACACACGAAGGTATTGAAATTTCTGATATCTCTTCAGGTAATGAATTAATTGAAAGCTTAGAAGAAAGAATCACAGGTAGAGTAATCGCTGAAGATATTATTGACCCTATTTCAAATGAGATTTTATTTACTGAGGGTACATTAATTACTGAAGAGGATGCAAAAGTTGTAAAAGATGCAGAGGTTAAATCTGTAGTAATTAGAACTCCATTAACATGTAAAGAAGAGCATGGTTTATGTTCTAAATGTTATGGTCTAAACCTTGGTGAGCAAAGAAAAGCAACTCCAGGTGAAGCAGTTGGGGTTGTTGCAGCACAATCTATTGGTGAGCCAGGAACACAGCTTACACTTAGAACTTTCCACGTTGGGGGTACTGCAAGTGCTACTCAAACAGAAAGAGAGTTAAGAGCTGATAAAGAAGGTTTCATTAGATACTATAATATCAAAACATATGTTGATAAAAATGGTAAAAATATTGTTGCAAACAGAAGAAATGCAGGTATTTTATTAGTTGAACCAAAAATTAATGCACCATTCAAAGGTAATGTAACTGTTGAGACAATTCACGAAGAAACAATTTTAACAATTACAAATGGTAAAGATGAGAAAAAATATTACCTAAGAAAGAATGATGTTGCAAAAGCAAATGAACTTGCTGGTGTATCTGGTAAGATTGAAGGTAAATTATATTTACCTCATACAGATGGTATTGAAGTTGAAGAGAATGAATCTATCGTTGAGATGATTAAAGATGGATGGAATGTTCCAAATAGGATTCCATTTGCATCTGAATTAAAAGTTAAAGATGGTGCACCTATTACTTCAACTATTGTTTCTGGGGCTAAAGGTTCAGTGAAGTATTATAAACTTCATGGGGACTATTTAGAAAGAAGAGATGATATTAAAGCTGGTGAAAAAGTTGAAGAGAAAGGTGTATTCGCTGTTATTGTTGATAATGATGAAAGAGAAGCATTAAGACACTATATCTCAAGAGGTTCTGTTGTAGAATTCAATGACAATACACTTGTTGAAAAAGATTCAATTATTTCAAAGCCATCAACTGATGAGCAAGTAGTAATTGCTGAGTGGGATCCTTATTCAAATCCAAGTATCGCAGAGCAAAAAGGTAAGGTAGCATTTGAAGATATTATCCCAGGTGTAACTGTATCTGAGCAATACGATGAGTTAACTGGTACTTCTAAATTAGTTGTAAATGAATATATTCCAGCAGGACATAAACCAACAATTATTGTTGCAACTGAAACTAAAGAACTGTTAAGATACTCTTTAGATCCAAAAGCTTCATTATTTGTTTCTGAAGGTCAAAATGTAGAAGTTGCTGATGTTTTAGCAAAAACTCCTAAAGCAACTCAAAAATCAAAAGATATTACTGGAGGTCTTCCAAGAGTATCTGAGTTATTTGAAGCAAGAAGACCAAAAAATATTGCGGTTTTAGCTTCATTTGATGGTATGGTTTCATTTGGTAAACCTCTTAGAAATAAACAAAGAGTTATTGTTACTGATGAAAATGGAAATAAATCTGAGTACTTAGTTGAGAAGTCTAAACAAATCTTAGTTCATGAAGGTGAGTTTGTTCACGCTGGTGAAGCAATTACTGATGGTATGGTGTCACCTCATGATATTCTAAGAATTTTAGGTGAAAAAGCACTTCATTACTTTATTGTATCAGAAGTACAACAAGTATATAGATCTCAAGGGGTTAATATTGCCGATAAACACATTGAGGTAATTACATCTCAAATGTTAAGACAAGTATCTATTCTAAATGGTGGAGATACTAAGTTTATCATTGGTGATATGGTTTCTAAGAAAAGATTTATGCAAGAGAATGAAAAGATTATCAAACTTGGTGGTAAACCAGCAATTGCTGAACCATTATTACTTGGTATTACAAGAGCAGCTGTTACATCTGACTCTATTATCTCTGCTGCATCATTCCAGGAGACTACTAAAGTATTAACAGAAGCTGCAATTTCAGCTAAAATGGATATGTTAGAAGACTTAAAAGAGAATGTTGTAATTGGTAGAACAATTCCAGTTGGAACAGGTCTTTACAAAAACAAAAAAGTTAAATTTAAAGATCCTGAAGAGGAGTAAAACATTAGGGGTAACCCTAATGTTAAACTATGGATTTTTTATCTTTATTTTTAATCTTTATAGCCTTAGAACTTTTTGAGTCAAATTGGCAAAAATCTGATACTCTTCACGGAGTTTTATATAACAATTATTCTATTTATCAAAAGGGAATAATCTACTTTTTCTTATTAAATCCAAGTTTTATCTATTCTATTTTTTTAGTAATTTTTTTACAAAATAATGGTTTTTTGATGTTAAGTATAGTTGGATTGAAATTTTTAGATATTGCATTTAAATTAAATCTTTTAACTAAAATGTCTCAAGGTATTGATTTACAAGATATTATGCCAAATATACAAATGAACTTTTTATTTAGATATATGAACGCTTTAATATATCCAATCACCTTTCTTTTTGCAGTTAGTTATTTCTAAGTTTTAATATTTTCTTTAAAAAAATCTCATCTATCCTTTTCTTTTTAAGTTACTATGTTATACTTCCTTCAACAAATTATATAGGAGTTGCCAATGCAATATTTAGTAATCGCGTATGACAATGATGGTGCTTTAGAGAAAAGACTTGAAGTTAGAGATGCTCACGTAGAAGGAGCAAAAAAACTTATGTCTGAAGGTAAGATTATAGAAGCAGGGGCTCTTATAGAAGAAGATAAAATGGTTGGTTCTACACTTTTTGTGGATTTTGAAAATGACGATGAAATCAATGAGTGGTTAGAAAATGAACCATATGTAACTAATGGCGTTTGGAATATGGAAGATTTCCAAATCGTTCCAGTAAAGTTACTTCCAAAAAACCAATAAATAAAATAAGCCTTTATAGGCTTATTTAATCTCTCTTTCTTTTATATTAAGAAAAATAAAATTGTATTATTACTTAATCATAGAGTTTTTAAATACAAGGCTTTATATTATCTTCTTTTAAATAGAACTAAATAATAGTTATATATATTTATTATTAATGACTTCTACAATAAGTTTCATTTAATTAATTTTTTTCTAATAAAAATTAAACATTTTAAACTTTAATTTATTGTTTTCATTAATATTAGTCTTAATAATATCTATTTATTTAAAAAAATTTAAACTAAATATAATATAGTAAATTCCCCCTTTTTATAGGAAATACTAATACAAATCTTATTCAAAAGTATCTTTTAAGATAGTACCTATCTTTTTAGTAAGTACTTGCTTTTCTAATTTAAATGAGTTAGACTTTTCTTGATAAAACTTTAAGGGGAAATTATGAGAAAAGAAGAAAAGTTAAAAAAAATTTATGTAAAAGGTGTATCATCTTTGATATTGGGCTTATCATTGATGGTTAATTCACAAGCAAGTGAACTTCCAAATTTTTTGGATAAAAATGACATCATTAATGCAGAGTTTAAATGTTTACCTACAAAAAATGATTATTCTAAAGAAGAACAGAAATACATAGATATTTTATGGGATGAAACACTTCAATATTTAAATGCCTATGCCATAGCGTTAACAACACCTGAAAATAGTGAATGTTTAAATTCAGATGAAGCTGTAATTGACACAACTAATGGAAACAGAAAAATGTGTATTATGGATAGAAGAGATATGAAACTAATGGTAAAAAACATCTATCAAGTAGTAAACAATCCAGATAAAGCAAAAGCATGCTTTAGTGCAAGAGAAGATGTTAATTGGATATATAGTCCAAGTAAAGAGATGGAAAAATCTTCACCTGTGGCAAAATGGCTTAATCGTACGACATTTAAAGAGTTTTTCAAAGAAAAAGTTACAAATAAAGAGGTACAAAAATTAGGAAAAAGTTTTACTCAAAACTTTCATAAAATGGTAACAGGAGATGAAGTTAAAATGCCTTCAGCTTTTCCTTATGATATAAGTGCAAATGCATTACCAAACCTATGGGCAGCAGCAGGTTGGTTCCCAATGTATGCTGAAGAGAGCAAAAGAAATGACAAAAACTTTTTTAATATTCGTGGAGGATATGCATATGCAGAAATTTTTGGACATTGGGGTCTTTTAAGAATAGACGAAATAAATGGACAAAAAGTGGGTGCAGAGGTTGGTATGACTGTACAATCAGTAGACACACTATACCCTTATCATAATCATGCAATCTCTGAAATCTATTATAATATGAGAGTTCCAGCTTGTACAAAACAGTTTAAAAGTTTTGCAATAAAAGAGGATTCAAAGCTATTAAAAACTGTAAAAGTTGATGATAAAATGAGAAGAGTTCAATTTGATGCAGGACAAGAGCACGAACATGAGATGTGGGCAGAAGGAAGCTATGATAAAGACCCATTAATGTATTTCCATCAAAATACTATTCATGCTTTTGAAGTAGATGGTGATTGTGAAGCAAAACCAGAAGAAAGAGCAATAGTTTCAGTATGGGCAAGAAGTAATGCACATGATAAAAGAAATGATTATGGCACAACTTTATTATGTGAATCTGCTGAAAAACCTGGAACTCCAGCACATAGAGGTGAAATGATACAGTGTGATTTAACTCATACTAAATGGTAATAGATTAAGTTATAATTTAATATATTAGTATGGATTAATAATCTATTAATTCATACTAATTAAAAAACTTAAGGGGCAAAGAGATGGAATATAAATACATTATAGTTGAAAAGAGGAATAACACTGTTGGCTTAATTACCCTAAATAGACCTAAAGCTTATAATGCATTATCATCTGCATTGATAAATGAAGTTTCAGATGCAATTAAAAAATTTGAAGAAGATAAAAGCATAGGTGCAATTGTTTTAACAGGTGGAGAAAATGTATTTGCAGCTGGAGCAGATATAAAAGAGTTATCAACTTTAGATTTTGCAACTGCATATAACAATGATTTCATAACTAAAGAGTGGAATAATCTAGAAAATCATAAAAAACCAATCATTGCAGCAGTCTCTGGAGTTGCCCTTGGTGGAGGTTGTGAATTGGCTCTTTTATGTGATATTACCATTTGTGATACAAGTGCAAAGTTTGGACAACCTGAAATCACAATAGGGACTATGCCAGGAATTGGTGGAACTCAAAGATTAACAAGAGCTGTAGGAAAATCAAAAGCTATGCTTATGTGCTTAACAGGAGAAACAATAGATGCAAATGAAGCAAAAGATTATGGAGTTGTTGCAAAAGTTAGTACTAAAGGAGAAGTAATAGATGATGCAATTGAAATTGCTTCAAAGATTGCATCAATGAGTCAACCAGTTGTAAAACTAATAAAAGAATCAATAGATAATGCTTATGAATCTAGCTTAGAAGTGGGACTTAAAAATGAAAGAAAGTCTTTTTATTCAACTTTTTCTTTAGAAGATAAAACTGAAGGAATGAATGCTTTTATTGAAAAAAGAAAAGCTACTTTTACAAATAAATAAAATAAAAGCTAAATAAAAAAGGTCAATTGGCTTTGTAGTCAATGTTCCTTTTTCCACATCTAGGACATGGGTTTGCATTATTTACATAACATGTAAAACAATAAATAGAATCACATGATTTACATGTTAGTTTACAATGTTTACAAACATAAATTGGTTTTTTTTCATTCTTCCATTCTTTTTTCTTAAATAAATTAAAAAACATAACTATCCTAATGTATTTTTAATATCATAATATAAAAATCTAAAAAAACTATTGATTGTAATCAAAGCCTTATCTAAATCATCTTGATTTATATCAATGATAAACATTATCAATACTGTTATTATCCTATCAATGTTTTTCATTTAAGGAATTTAAAATGCAATTTTCAGCAAACCCCAATGGTTTTACACCAAAAATAGAAGAGAAATGGTGGGATAGATTTACTTCTCAATCCCATCAATTATATTTTATTAGTTCAATATTTTTCGCATTAGTTATTATGCTTTTAACATTTATTTCATTTTTAGGAAAAGTCTCTTTAGATTTTTCATTAATACATGGCTTTGGATTAAACTATGCAGTATTTACAAATGCTTTTTTAGGTTTTTTAATAACAGTAATGCCAAAATTTAATGGCTCTAAAGAGATTGATAAGAAGATTTATTTAAATACATGGTTTGTCTTTCAAATAGGAATTATTTTATCTTTATTAGGTTTTACAAATATAGGTAAGATTTTAGTATCTTTTACAATGTTTTATTTTGTGAAAGTATTCTATTATACTATAAAACAAGGTCATGTTTCATTTAAAAAGGATAGTATATATTTAAATCTAGTTTTTTTATTTGGAGCTATTTTTTTAATTTTAGAAGTTCTTTTTCAAAAGAACCTATCTTTATTAATATTTTTTGCATATCTAGTTAGTTTGGTATTTTTAGTTGCACAAAGAATGATACCAGCCTTTTATAGTTCATATATGCAAACAATCTCTTGGGATAAGCCAAAATATATAAGGGAGATTTCTGTAGGGCTATTTTTGGCATTAGGTATCTCTTTAGAGTTTGAATTTTTATTTCTGTTAAAAATCACATCTTTTATATCTACATTGTTTTTTACATATATTGTGATGAATCTAAATATTTATAAAAAATCGCCTGCTATTATTTTTATATTGGTTATATCATTTATTTGGCTTATTATTGGTTTTGTTGCATTATTTATTGAATCTATATTTGAAATTTATTCTTTAAAACTAGCACTTCATATTTTTGCTTTAGGATTCGTAGCAACATTGCTTATAGGCTTTGGAAGTAGGGTGGTGATGGGACATGCAGTTCCTGCTCAAAAAATAGTTGCTGATAAAATTACAAAATTTGTGTTTGGATTAACTCAGGTAGTTGTTGTTACAAGAGTTCTAGCTTCTGTCTTATTTTTAAATGAATCTTCTTTTTATATGGGATTTTTACATCTTAGTTCATGGCTGTGGATATTTATGTTTATTATCTGGAGCATAAGATATGCAAAAACATTGATTAGAATTAAATCATAAGAAGAATCAACTAATAAATTTTAATCAAACTAAAAACTTGTAGGGACTTCTATAAAAAACTTGGCTCCATTATTTGTATTTTTTACATATATTGAGCCTTTTAAACTTTCAGTTACAATTTTATAACTCATATGAAGTCCTAATCCTGTACCTTGTGATTTATGCTTTGTAGTAAAATATGGTTCAAAAATTCTATGAATTATTTTAGGATCAATACCTCCCCCATTATCTTCAATTGTAACTATAATTTTATCAAGTTCTTTTTGAACTAAAAGCTCTATCCAAGGTGAATTTATCTCTTCTGATAATAAGACATCTTTTGCATTATTTAATATATTAATCAATACTTCAGAAAACTCACCCTTTACCAGTTTTATTTTAATAGGTTCTATATCATCTACGTTTGTTTTTATTGTTATAAAATTGTTTTTAAATGAAGCATCTAAAATATTTAAAGATTCTTTTATACTATCTTGTAAAATAACTTCACAATACTCTTTTTTTGTATTTAGATAGTTTCTAAAAGTATCTATAGTTTTAGATAAGTATTTTGTATGTTCATGAATATTATTTAATGACTGAATTAGTCTTTTGTCAGTTAATAAACCTGACTCTTTTTCTAATAAAAGACCTGTTGCCGAAGTTGATATTATGGATAATGGTTGTCTCCATTGATGAGCAATGTTTCCTATCATTTCACCAATTGCAACATTTTTAGACTGCACTAGGATTAATTCATGTTGTTGTATCAATTTTTTTTGAGATTTTTTTAACTCTTCTAAGACTTTTTTCGTTTTGTTTTTCTCTTGATGTATTTTTCTGTTCCACCAAAAGAATATTATTAATATCAAAATTGATACTAATATAATATTCCAAATAATTGTATAATTAACTTTTTCAATAGTTCTTAGAGATAACCATTTTTGACGAATATTATTATGTTCAAGTTGAGATATTTTTGAATACCCCTTACTTAATAAAGAACTTAATTCAGGCCATTGTTTAGGTGATGTAAAACTAAACTTTACATTTCCATATCCTGAAGGTGCTACTATTTTTACATTTTTTAGTTCATGTATAGCACTTAAATGGCTAGTTAATAAACCATTCCCTACATAAGCATCTACTTTATTTTTATTTAACATTTTCAGAGCTTCTAATGTATTTTCTACATTTATTATTTTAATATCAGGATAGTCTTTTTTTATCCAATTATTAGTTAAATATCTTTTTTCTAATACAATTGTTTTATTTTTTAAATCCTTTAATGATGAAATAAATGGATTATTACTATTACTTACAATCATTAAAGGATAAGATAAATATGGTATACCAAATGATAATTTTCTTTTTCTATCAGAACTTTCAACTGCATATAAAACAGAATCATACTTTTTTCTAGTAGTATTTATATGATCATAAGATTCAAAGACAGGGTCATCATTAATAATAAATTCAACATCTAGTCCTACATTTTTAGCACTTTCTCTAACATAATCTACAGCAACACCTTGTGCAATGCCATTTTCTTGAAAAGAAAAAGGTGGATTATTGGATGGCACTTTAAATCTAATCAAAGAATGTTTTTCTAAAAACTCTTTTTCTTTTTGAGTAAGTTCATTATAAAGTTTATCATTTTCATTTGATTTTTTATCCTTTACAGATAAATCTAAAAATTTATTTTCATCTTTTTTGTAGTTTTCAAAAATAAAATCTTTTATATTAAAATCTTTTTTTGTTAAACCAAATTCTTTATAAATACTAGAAATATATTGAATCCTTCCTTCATCAATTGAACCTAATGGCACAGTGTCTTTAGAGATTAATTTATCTATTACATTTGCTTCATATCTTAGATGTTTTATAGATTTTACATTATTATATTTTTTATGAATTAAGTTTATAATCTCTTCTTTATTTTCTAAGGCATAATTCCAACCTTTTAAAGTTGCTTCTTTAAATTTTTTTACTCTATTTGGATGATTGATAATCTCATTTTCATTTGTAAAAAGCATATCTCCATATAAATCAAAACCGTAGTTCATAGGATTTATGATATTAAATTCAATATTTCTTTCTTTTAAATAAAATGGTTCATTACTTAAATATCCTGCAGAAGATATTACTTCATTGTTTAATACTTTTGTATAATCATTTTTTTCTCTTTTTCTTATTAAATTTGCTTTAACATTAAGCTTATTTAACATTGCTAAAATAGAAAAACCATCAGTATCATTTTCATAAAATAGAACATCTTTGTTGTTTAGTTTATATGGTGAATTTATGCCACTACTTTTTAGAGTAAATAAAATACTTGGCGAATGTTGAAATATAGGACTAACAATAATTACAGGTTCTTTTTTTGCTCTGTAGAGTAATAATACTGAATCTGCTACACCATATTGAGCTTCATTATTTATTACTTGTTCAATATTATTAAAGTTTATGTCTCTTTGTTTGATTTCCACATTTAGACCCACATCTGAATAAAAACCTTTCTCTTTAGCGGCATAATATCCTGCAAATTGAAATTGATGAAACCATTTTAATTGAAGAGTGACTTTTTCTAAAGCATAGGATTCTTTAAAGAAAAAAAGAATAAAAAATAATGTTATAAGAACTTTTTTCATGAGGGTTACTTTTAATTAATTTAAAATAATAATTTATAATCATATCAAAAAACCAATAAAATTGTGATTTTATTTTATTTGATAGATTTTTAAAATGATACTATTTAAGTACTATTAATGAGTATAATTATTTTATCAAAAGGTAATAAAATGAATGGGTTAAAAATTATCAAATTAAATTTTACACTAATATTTATTTTTTTCATAATTATCCTATGGCTTATATCGTATGGGATGATTATTCCAAACTATAAAAATATTGAGACTAAAAAAAATAATGTAAATATAAACGCAGTGCTATCTAATTTTGATACAGAAATAAGTAATCTAAAAAATGTTATAAATGATTACAGTAAATGGGATGATACTTACAACTTTATCAATGATAAAAATGGATCTTATATTTACGAAAATTTTAGAGAAGGTACATCTACTTTATCTTACTTAAATATCGATATGATTTTTTATACTGATAAAGCCAATAATATTATTTTTAATAAATATACTAAAAATATGAATATTTTAGATAAGAATAGTTTTATGATAAAAGTAATTGATTTATTAAAAGATATTGATAATTTTTATTCAATTGAATCTATTAATAAAAAGCTGTTTATTCTTGTTAAACTTGAAGTAAAAAAAAGTGATGGGCAAGGTGACTCAAATGGATTTATATATTCTCTAAAAATTATTGATGAAGAGTATATTAAAAATATATCTAATGTTTTTGAGCAAACTAAATTAAGCTTGCTAAAACCAGAAAAAAATTATGTTAATACTATTGAGAATAAAGATATTAAAAGAATAAATTCATATTCATATTTTGAAGATAACAAAATCTATAGTAATATTGGATTTTTCTCAAAGGACAGATTTTTATTTAATTTAGAAACTGTAAACACTGCTGAGGTATTAGATGATGGTTTACGTGTAACTTATTATTATAATCTTATTATCACTATTCTTTTAGCTTTATTTATGTATTCATCTTATATAAAACAAAAAACATTACAACAATACAATGAAAAACTTGAACTTGAAGTTCAAAAAAGAACTGAAAACCTTGATAATAGTATTAGACTTATAGAAGAAAAAAACAAAGAATTATATAAGTTATCTACCATAGATTCATTAACTAATATCAAAAATAGAAGATCTTTTTTTCTACAGAGTAAAGATCTTTTAACTAAAGCAAATGAAGAGAATAAAAATTACTTTGTATTATTAATTGACATTGATCATTTTAAAAAGATAAATGATAATTATGGTCATGCTATAGGAGATAGTGTTTTACAAGAGTTTTGTTTAACTATCTTATCAATAATTGATAAAGATGCAGTTTTTGGAAGAATAGGGGGAGAAGAGTTTTGTATATCTTTATTTGATAAAGATGAAGAGTATGTTTCTTATTTAGCTGAAAAGATTAGAAAAAAATGTGATGAAAATATAATGAAAATAAATAATATTGAGGTAAAATTTACAATCTCTATTGGAATTAGTTCAAATAAAAATAAAGAAGAGTATATTGATGAGATTCTTCAAAATGCAGATGATTTACTATATACCGCAAAAAGAACAGGAAGAAATAAAGTTATAAGAAATGTATAAAAAGCAGTAGAAATCTCTACTACTTTTTAGTTAATTACTTCAAATTTACCATTTATTCCAATAACTTCATAGGCATAACCAAAACCATAATCTACATTTGTATTAATTGTCCCAACAACTTTTACTTTGTTTCCAACTGCAATTTTTTCATCTTCATTAGGTGATCTAAAAATAACAGCTTCTTTGCCATCATAAATTTTAACCCAAGTATTACCCATAACTTTATTAGAGACTTGTAAAACCTCACCTTGAATCTCTACATTTTTGTTTTTAAATTTGTCTTTATTAGAAAAAATCTCAGAGATAGTTGTTTTTATAGCAGAACCTTTAGCTACAACAACTTTTTCATTAAATTTTGGATTTGGTTTCATTGCTTGTTTTTGTTTTTTATTAATCATATCTCCATGAATAGAGTGAATATTATCAACTCCTGAAATGGCTTTTTTAGGATACATTGCAAATAAAATCTTATCGAAAGTTTTATCTAATGTTTTGCTTTTAAAGTTTTTCATCCAAACTTGCTCTTTTATAGTGATTGAACTACCAACTTTAATTGGTGTTTTCATAATAGCAGCCCAATATTGTTCGCCTTTTTCTTCTACTTTTAAGTAAGTATAAGCGCCACTATTTATGCTTTCTAAAACTTTTACTTCATGGGGTTCATTTAATGCATACGCTAAGTTTGTTGATAAAAGGATTGATAAACATCCTAAAGTCAATTTTTTAAACATGATTTACCTTTATGTGAATAATTATTCATAATAATAACAATATAAAATTAAATAAAAATTGATTTAGGTTAAGAAAAAGAAATTTTTAATTCAAAATTTTAATCAAAAATTATTTATAAAAATTATTAAAAATCCAACTATAAAAACTACTTTAAATATTAGTATAAACTTTACTTATATTTAATTCTACTAAAGCTCTAAAAAAAGGTATTTTTATAAAAAAACAAGAACTTAAAAAGAGATTATTATAAATTATATAGATTTAGGTAAAAAATAATTTATATCAAAAAGCACCTTTTTATAGTATAAATAATTATTCATTCTTGATTTAGGTCAAGGAAACTTCTTTAAAAAATTCTTATACTTTCAATGCAGTTTAAAGGATTAAGAATGGAAAGAAACAAAATTGTTGTTTACGGTTCTATTTTAAGTTTTCTTATCGCTGTTGGTTTATTTGGTTATACGGTATATGCATCTAAAATGTTGTCATATCTGTCTAGTGATCCAAAGGCATGTATTAATTGTCACACCATGAACTCAGCATATGCAACGTGGTCTAAAAGTTCACACAAAGATGTTGCAAGCTGTGTTGATTGTCACTTGCCTGTTGGAGATGTGGTTGCTAAATACAAAGCAAAAGCAATTGACGGATGGAATCACTCGGTAGCATTTACAATGAACACTTATGAAAATAATATTGACATAAGTGAAGATGGTGCAAGTAGAGTACAAGCAAATTGTATTAGATGTCATGGAGATTTAACATCTCAAATGGGGGCTAATGCAAAGAATTACCATAGTGGTGATGAGTATAGTTTAAATAGTGATCGAAAGTGTTGGGATTGTCATAAGTTCACACCTCATGGCAAAGTACGTAGTTTAACATCAACTCCATATAGTATTGGTGTTAAAGAAAGAATGAAATAAGAAGGGGAAGGAAGATGAAGAAGTTTAAAGTGTTACTTGCTGCTTCATTAATAGCAATTGGTTGTTTAACAGCATTAATTGCATCTATTAATGAGAAGAAAGAAGAACAAAAAATCATAAACTCTGTACCACAAGTTGACAGATGGCAAACAAAAAATGAAGAGTTTAAAAAGTTTTATCCAAGACAATATGACTCATGGAAAAAAACAAAAGAAAGCGATGACATAGATGATATGTTAAAAGAGTATCCAGAGTTGGCCGTATTATGGGCTGGATATGGATTTGCAAAAGATTATAATGCTCCAAGAGGGCACTTCTATGCAATCGAAGATAATAGAAATACATTAAGAACAGGTGCTCCTGTTGACTCAAAAACTGGTCCTATGCCAACTGCATGTTGGACTTGTAAATCTCCAGATGTACCAAGAATTATGAATGAGCAAGGTGATTTAGAGTACTTCACTGGTAAATGGGCAAAATATGGTTCTGACATTATTAATCCTATTGGTTGTGTGGATTGTCATAACCCTAAAACTATGGAACTGCAAGTTAACAGAAAATATCTAGATACTGCATTAAAATCAAATGGTATGACATCACTTGCTGATGCAACTCATCAAGAGATGAGAACAATGGTTTGTGCACAATGCCACGTAGAATATTATTTCAAAAAAACTGACACTCCTAACGGTGGAAAAGCTGCAGTAGTTACATTACCTTGGGCTGAAGGTACAACTGTTGATGATATGGAAAGATATTATGATAATATTGATTTCAAAGATTGGACACATAAAATTTCTAAAACTCCAATGCTAAAAGCACAACACCCAGGTTATGAAATGTATTTAACTGGTGCTCATGGTAAAAACAACGTTTCATGTGCAGATTGTCACATGCCTTACAAAAGAGAGGGTGGAGTTAAATATACAGATCATAACATAGGTAATCCATTAGAAAATATGGAAAATACTTGTATGACTTGTCACAGAGTTTCTGAAAAATCTTTACTTGCAACAATTGCAGAGAAAAAAGAAAGAAAAACTGAGTTACATAAAAAATCTATGGCACAAATTGCTGCTGCACACTTAGAAGCTGGAAAAGCTTGGGAAGTTGGAGCAACTGAAGCTGAAATGGCTCCTGTGTTAAAAGATATTAGACATGCACAATGGAGATGGGATTATGCAGTTGCATCACACCCAGCATTCTTCCATGCACCAGAAGAGACTTTAAGAGTTTTAGGTACTGCATTAGAAAAAGCAGGAAATGCAAGAATTAAATTAGCTAAAATTTTAGCTAAACATGGAGCAGCAGATTATGTAGCACCAACTATTGATTCTAAAGAGAAAGCTCAAGAAATTATTGGCTTACCATTTGACAAATTAGTTGAAGATAAAAAGAAATTTAAAAATGGTCTTTTAATTGAGTGGAAAAAAGAAGCTCAAGAAAAAGGGATTTATAATCCAGAATCAACAAAAGGTATTGAAGATAAAACATCTTACGATTAATCCTTCCAAAACTTACTGTTTTAGAAGAGGGGATTTCATCCCTCTCTTCTAATGTTTTTAATAAATAACACCTAGTCATTCTCCTCCTATTGATATATTAGGTGTTATTTATTAAGAAAATTAATTTTAGATATTATTTAGGAAAAAAATTGAAAAGACTATTGAAAAATCTTTTTTCTATTGAAGTTATGACTGTATTCATGCTTTTATTTGCATTCGCATGTGCTGTTGGAACTTTTATTGAAAACGATTATGGTACATTATCTGCTAGATCTTTTGTATATAATCAAACATGGTTTGAACTAATTATGGTAGTTTTAACTATTGGTTCTATATTAAATATCATATGGTTTAAAATGTACAAAATTAAAAAGTTTTTTATATTTTTTATCCATATCTCTTTTGCTTTTTTACTTATAGGAAGTGCTTTAACAAGATATGTAGGATTTGAAGCAATTATGACAATTCCTGAATCAACTATACAGAATAAAATGCTTTCAAATGATGAATATATTCAAGCAACAATTTTTAATAAAGATAATAAAGAACTTTTAAAAAAAGATCAAAAAGTTCTAATGACACAATTATCTCAAACAGATTTTGATTTTGATATAAATGAAGATATCAATTTAAGGTTTAAAAGATTTGTTCCCAATGCCGCTGAAAAAATTATAACTGTAAAAGATGGGGAACCTTTAGTAAATCTAATTATCACAAATATGGCTGGAGCAAAAAGTATTGATTTACAAAATGAAAAAATTCATGAATCAAAATTTGCAAATTTTTCTTTAAATAAAGAGATAAAAGATGAGAATAAATCAAAAATCTATTTTATAACAAAAGATAAAAAAATATATATTAAATCTAATATTGCTCTTTCATTTGAGTATATGGATGGAACAAGAAGAGGAACTATAAAAGCAAATGAAGCATTGCCTTTAAGAGATGATGTGATTTATACAGTTGCCCAAACAAGATTTGCAACTCCTGATTTTTCTGCTTCAGGGAAAGTTGAGGTTGTAAGTATAAAAAAAGAGTTAGTAAAAAAAGAAAAACTTTTAAATGCAGTTATAGTTGAACTTAACAATAAGGGGAAAGCTCAAGATGTGGCACTTTTTGGAAAGGGTGGTTCAAATGAAGGTTATACAAAAACTATAAAACTTAATGATGGGAAAATTTTAAAACTTTCATGGGGTGCAAAAATTTTAGAACTTCCTTTTTCAATATATTTAGGAGATTTTAAACTTGAAAGATACCCTGGTTCTAACTCTCCTTCAGCTTATTCAAGTGATGTGAAAGTTTATGATACAAAAGAGGATATAAGTTTTGAACAAACAATCTCTATGAATAATACTTTATATTACAAAGGGTATAAATTTTTTCAAAGTTCATACACTATGAATGAAAGTGCAACTATTCTTTCAGTTAATAAAGATCCAGGTGTGATTCCTACTTATATCGGATATGCCTTATTATTTACAGGATTATTCTTAAGTTTATTTATGAAAAATAGTCGATTTAGAAAACTAGCAAATAAAAAATATGAACTTAAAAATATCTCAACAGTTATAGTTCTAAGTATTTTATTTTTATTTGGTTCAGATTTAAAAGCACAGGAAAATACAGCTGATTTAAAGATTATAAAAAATATTGATATAAACCATGCAAATAAATTAGGAAAAGTTTTAATTCAAGATTACCAAGGAAGAATTAAACCAATAAACTCTTTGGCAATTGAAATTATGAATAAGGTTATTAGAAAAGAGTCTTTATATGGATTAAATGCAAATCAACTTTTTATAAGTATGATAATAAATCCTAGAGCTTGGCAAAAACTTCCGATAATAAAAGTTAAAAATGAGCAGTTAAAAAAAGTATTGGGAATAGACCTAAGTGATAAGTACTTTAGTTTTGATAATGTATATAATCAGTTTGGTACCTATAAATTTGAAGATGATTTAGAAATAGCAAATCAAAAAAAGCCTTCACAAAGAACAAAATTTGATAAAGAACTTATCAAAGTAGATGAAAGATTAAATATCATTTATAATCTTTTTACAGGAGCCTTTTTAAAACTATTTCCAAAGGTAGAAGATATAAACAATAAATGGTTAGACCCAACATTAGCAATTTCAGTTATAAATGATGGAGTTGGAGCCTTACAAAAGCAAGAGGCTAGGGTAATTGCAAATTTAATGGATAACTATTTTATTGCTTTAAAAGATGCAAATGAAAATAAAGATACTTGGGAAAAAGCTGATTATGCCTTATTAAAAATTGTAGATTATCAAAATAAATATGGCAAAAATGTAATGCCAAATGAGTTTAAAATAGATGCGGAGTTGATGTTTAATAAATATAATGTTTTTAAGAATTTAACACCAGCTTATTTGATTTTAGGACTTGTTTTATTGGCCTTAGTATTTTATAAAATATTTAAACCAATGGTAAAATTAGAAAAAATCTCAAAAATCTTTTTATCACTATTTGTAATTTTATTTTTTGTCCATACATTTGGCTTAGCTTTAAGATGGTATGTTTCAGGACATGCTCCTTGGTCAAATGGTTATGAATCTATGATTTATATTGGCTGGGCGATTGTTTTATCTGGAATAATCTTTTCCAAACAATCAATTCTTGCTTTAGCAACAACTTCACTGTTAAGTGGTATTACTCTTTTTGTGGCACATCTTTCATGGCTTGAACCACAAATTACAACCTTAACACCAGTTCTAAAATCTTATTGGCTAACAATTCATGTTAGTGTAATAACTGCAAGCTATGGCTTTTTGGCTTTATGTGCACTTTTAGGTTTTTTAACTTTAGTTTTATTTATCTTTTTAGATAAAAATAAAGATGATTTAAAACAAGAATCTTTAAAAGTATCAATAAAAGAAGCTAGAAGAATAAATGAGATGTCAATGATTATAGGTATAGTTTTACTTGTAATAGGAAACTTTCTTGGTGGAATTTGGGCAAATGAATCTTGGGGAAGATATTGGGGATGGGATCCAAAAGAAACATGGACTTTAGTTTCAATTATGATTTATGCAGTGATTTTACACTTACAATATATCAAAGGTTTAGCCTCAAATTATCTATTTTCATCTTTATCTTTAGTTGCTTATGCTTCTATTGTGATGACATATTTTGGCGTTAATTATTATTTAACTGGATTACATTCATATGCTGCAGGTGACCCTATACCAATTCCAACATTTGTACCAGTTACAATAATAGTAGTTTTAGCATTAATAGCAATATCTTTTAGAAATAGAAAGTTAGTATAAGTTTAAAAAATTAATATTGAAGAAAAAAAAGATATAATTTATAAAAAAATATAAATTATGAATGAAATTATAGAATGTAAAAACTGTGGTCTATTTATTAAAGTTGAATCTAAAAGGGCAATTTGCCCTAGATGCTCTAGTAAAATAAAACTATTTAATACCCACTCAAAAGATTCTTTGTATTATGCCTTATCATCTTTACTTCTTTTAATACTTCTAAATATTTATCCCTTAATGAGTCTTTCTATTAATGGGAATATTTTAAAAACAACACTTTTTAATACCTTCCAAACTCTTTTTGATGAAGGTTTTATTTTTGTCTCAATGTTGGGTTTTTTTACAGTTATAGTAGCACCAATATTAAATTCACTTGTTATAATCTTTGCATTTATTCAAGAAAATCAAAAGTTCCAAATATTTTCCAATAAAAGTTTATATAATGGATTTCATTTTTTTAAAGCGTGGGGTTTTGTTGAGGTTTTTGTAGTAAGTATTATAGTTACATATATAAAATTAGCTGGTATGGTTTCAAGTACAAGATTTGATATTGGATTTTATATTATGCTTTTTTATCTATTTTTATTTTATATGTCAAACAAGAAATTTGAAGTGAAAAGCGTGTTTAAATAATGGTTTTAATATCTTGTAGAAACTGTCATAAAGTATATAAAAGAGATGACTATACTCCATTTAAATGTGATAGATGTGAACACACAGTTACAAAAAGGGTTAAAGATTCATTACAAATATCCCTAGCTTTAGTTATAAGTGCTTTATTACTTTTTATTCCAGCAATGATTTATCCTATGATGGAAGTTACAAGATTTGGTTTAAATGAGAGTAGTACTATTTTTGAAGGGGTAATCGCTTTTTTAAATCATGGGGATTATTTTATTGCAATTGTAATTTTAACTGCAAGTGTAATAATCCCACTAACTAAGCTTTTAGGATTGATGTTTATTTTTATATCGTTATGGATTGAAACCCCTTTTAAGAATAAAACAAAGTTAAAAATGTTTCATTTTATAGAATTAATTGGAAAGTGGTCTATGATAGATATTTATGTTGTTGCATTGTTAGTTTCAACTGTACAAATAAATGAGATATTTAATATAAAAGGTGGAATAGCTGCCACATCTTTTGCCTTAGTAGTAATATTAACAATGATTGCAGCAAGTAGATTTGACACAAGGATTATTTGGGATGAGTAGTGAAAAATTTGAAGATAATATAGAAACTGTAGTTTACAAACCTAAAGAAAAACAGAAAAAAACTCTTTCTTTTATTTGGATTTTACCATTGATAATTTTAAGTATATTAGGGTGGATTGCATATGAAAGTTATACCAAAAAAGGTACTAATATTACTGTTACTTTTAAAAGTGCAGAAGGTCTAAAAGAAGGAGTTACTCCTTTAGAATATAAAGGGCTTCAATTAGGGAAAGTAACCAAAATACATATTAATGATTTAAATAGTGTCAAAGTAAATATTCTTGTAAATAGTGATGTTGCAGATTTTATTGCAACAGAGGGTTCAAGTTTTTGGATTAAAAAACCTACTATCTCTTTAACAAAGGTTTCTGGATTAGGGACTTTGTTAAGTGGTAATAAAATTGAAGTTCTTCCAAAATACAATGACTTGAAAAAGTATAAAGATGTTAAGGCTAAATATGAGTTTGAAGGGCTTGATACTAAACCTAGTTTAGAAACAAATGGAAATGGTTATTATGTCTCAATCTTATCAAATAGAGCTGATTTTGTTGAGGTTGAAACACCAATTTTTTATAATAAATTTCAAATTGGTGAAATTGTTTCAAAGGTATTCAAAGATGAGCAAGTATATTTAAAAGCTTATATTTATGATAGATACAATCATCTTGTAAATAGTAGTTCAAAGTTTTATATGAATAAAGCTTTAGATGTTAATTTTGGTCCAGGTGGAGTGAAACTAGAAGTTAGTTCTTTTTATTCTGCTTTAATTGGTGGGATAAATGTTTTAACATTAGAAAAAGATGCTAATAAAATGAAAGAGGATGAGTCTTATATTTTATATGAAAATAAAGAAGAACTTGAAGAAAAAACCTTTTTAAACTTGAAGTTTGATACTGCAAATGGGATAGGAGAGAGAACTTCAATCATGTATAAAGGGATTGAAGTTGGAAAAATAAAAGAGTTTCACTTAAACAATAACAGCGTTATTGCAAAAGCTTTTGTGTATAAAGATTATGACTATTTACTTTCAGAAAACTCAAAATTTTACTTAAATAGTGTAGAAGTTGGAATTGATGGTATAAAAAATCTAAATACAGTTGTTAGTGGAAACTATATATCAGTAGATTATAAAAAAGGTAAAGCAAAGTATTTTTTTGAAATTCAAAATAAAAAAACTACAAAAGAAGATGATGATTTAATCATTACACTAAATAGTAATGGCTTAAATTCAATTACAAAAGATAGCAAGATTTATTATAAAAATATTCCCATTGGAGAAGTTTTAGATTATACTTTAAGTGATGATTTTAAAAAAGTAAAAATATCAGTTCTTATAAAATCTAAATATAAATCTTTGGTAAATGATAAAACTATGTTTTATGATATGAGTTCAAGATTAATTGAGTTAAAAAACTTTGATTTTAATGTCAACTTTTCAGGTGTAAAACCGTTTTTAAATGGAGGTATTTCCCTTGTAAATATTGGAGATTTTAAATCAAAAAGAAGAACTTTTAAACTTTTTGAAACCTATAAAGAGGTTGATGAATTAAAAAAACTAAAAACAAAAGGTTTTGTTGCTAATGTTTATTTTGATAATAGTTTTGAGTTAAAAGCTAAACAAACAATAAATTACAAGAACCAAGAGATTGGATATATAAAAAGTATTGATTTTGGTGAAAAAGAATCAAAAGTAAAAATATTTATTTATAACAAGTATAAAAAATATCTAAATAAAAATAGTAGATTTTACAAAAAGGCTCCAATAAAATTTGATGCCTCTTTAGGGGGTGTTATTTTTGAACTTGATAATCTAAGCTCACTATTAAATGGCTCTATCAACCTTGATAATAGTTCAAAACAAAAGTTTTCAAGATATCAAATCTATGCTTCTTATGATGATATGATTAATTCTGTAAATACTTTAAATGTAACTTTTGACGATGTTGAAGGCTTAAAAACACACTTTTCTAAACTACTTTATAAGGGAGTAGAGGTTGGAAAAGTTACAAATATATCTTTAACAAATAAAAATAAAGTTTTAGTAAAAATCCAGATTTCTAAAGATTATGAGAAATTTGCAAAAAAAGGAACAATTTTTTATCTTAAGAAGCCTAAAATTTCATTAAATGAGATTCAAAATATAGGTTCAACTATCATGCCTGTAAATATTGGTGTTGTAACAAGTTCTAGTAAAGTAACAGATAATAGATTTACTGGTGTTGACTCATTAGAGGATATTTATGCAAATGAAAGTGGCGAGGTTTTAACTGTTGTCTCAGTTGAACCAACAAAAATAAATAAAGAAGCACCAATCTATTATAAAAATGTTCAAATAGGGAAAGTTAATAAAATAAAACTTAGTTTTGATGGTTCAAAAACATATATTTATTGTTTGATTTATGATAAATATAAACACTTTGTTAGAACTAACTCAACTTTTCATGATATAAGTGGTTTTAAAATGAAATTTTCACTTTTTAGTGGAACAGAAATTGAGACAAACACTTTTACTTCTTTGATAAAAGGTGGTCTAATGGTAGTAACACCATATAATTATAATGAAGTTGCAAGCCCAAAAGATAGCTTTACCTTAGAAAAAGGATTAAAAGAGGGATGGGAAAATATCAATCCTAGTATAAAGATTTTTGATTAAAAAGAAGTAGGAAATTTAGTTTTCTACTTTTAGTCATAGGTATTATCCATATCAAAATCATCATTGTAGTTTGGTTGAACAGGGATGTTCTTTAAAGAGTTCTCATCAACTTTAAAACTATCCAAATCGTAGTTTTTCCCTTGATAGAATTTTTGTTCTTCTTTATATTTTTTTTCTTTTTCCATTTGTTTTTGAATGTTTTTCTTATGTAAATTATCATTTGCAAAAGAGCTAACTATTATAAAAGTTATTGCTAAAACTATTTTATACATATTAATCCTTTCTTTGGATGTAATAATTGTATACTAAATTAGTTTAGTTGACTTTGACTTGTATCAAAATTTAAATATACTTTTGCTGCTTTAAATAGATTAAAAAACAAATATATATTTGAAATAGCAAAAATTATTGCAGCAAGTTTTAATAAAATTAGATAATTAAAAATTAAAAACAATAAAAAAATTACAATTGCACTTAGGTGTAAATAAAATTGAAACTCAATATGTTTTGGTGGAATCATATCTCTTATTGTTGGAATATCAAAAAAACCTTTTGAGCTTAGATGAAACCATGCTAAAAAAGGAACTATTTTATATAACATCCCATTCATCAGTGACATTATAAAACCAATCCCCCACAACACTCCTAAAATCTCAATTTTAAAATTTATATATTCAGAAACTAAAAAATATAAAGAACCAAGGATTAGAAAAACCATACTTGTAATATAGTAATAAACAGATAAATCTTTTAATTTTCTTTTTCTACTTATTATAGTTTTTATTGTTTGATATGCAAAATATGTACAAATAGAAAATAAAGATATTTTATAAAAAAACAACTCTTCAAATCCTAAGAATAAAAATACAGAAAATGCAAGTAGTAAGCTTACTGTAAAGTAGATTATAAATTTTTGTTTTGTTTTTTCAAATGGATTAGTTACCCAAAACATTGGAACTACTTGAAAGGTAATAGAGGCAATAAGTAAAAAAATAAAACCTACAAAAATAAAATTATAGTGGATATTTGTAAAAATAAAATATGAAGCACTAATATTTTCTCTTGCATGGGAAATCCCCATATGAACACCAATTAAGATAGCTATTAGTGCAAAAAAAATAGCAAAAATTATACCTTGAACAATAAAAGATTTAGGTTTCACTTTTATTAGTTCATATAAACAAATACCTAAAAAAACAATTGATGCTATTAGTAATGATATTGATGAAATAAATAAAGCAATCTTTTCATAAAAATAAAAACCTAGAGAAAATGTTATAACTCCTATTACTAAAAAAGTAAAAGTTGTATTTGCTATAATTTTTGGTTTTTTTATAACGGCTCCTGCAACTACTGGAAGCATCTGAAGTAAAGCTCCAAATATAGTCATTAGAATAAATCCAATTGTTAAAATATGAACAATAGCGATTGTTTGGCGTGTATACATATTTAAATCATCTGAAAAAAATAGAATAAAGCCAGCAATAACTGCAAAAAGTGGAGCTGCTAAGAAAAATTTTAAAGGTGCTTCAAATGGTGGAGCTTGATCTAAGCTAAGTCCTGTATACATCTTTTTTGCTCCTTAAAAAATTCTTCTTTAAATATATAGATTTCAACTTGATTGTTTTTTTCTAAAGTTATATATTTGAAACCATTTTGATTTAAGATATTAAATAACATCATTGGTTGCATTCTATGAATCATTTTTATATAACTTGTTTCAGATATATTTCCAAGATTTTGAACTACCAAGTTTAATGGTTCTGGTGATTCAAGCATTGTACAATCAAGTAAAATCTCTTTTAACATTTTAAATCTCGTTCATCTTTTCTATAACTACTTGTGAATCTAAAGCATTATCAACCATGTTATACATAATTTGTTCTTCTTTCATATTATGTTGTTGAGCTAAAAACATTAGATTTTCACTTAGACCTAAAAAAGAGTTTTTATCTTTTACTTCGAGAGCACTTTTCATTTTATTTAATAAAGCTCTCATTTGATTATGTTCCATTATCATAACTTGAGTTGGATTACAACCTTCACTTTGTGCATCATTAAACATTGGGAACATAACTTTTTCTTCCATATCGAAGTGTCTAATCATATGCTCATGAAATTCTTCAAACATAGATGTTCCATTGTCAAAATTTCCTTGGTCAATCATATTTTCAAGATTTGCAAATTGTTCGTCACAAGCTCTGTGGTCATTTGTCATAAATTCATTTACACTCATATATCATCCTTTTTTTATAAGAATAATATATGAAAATATAAATAATTTCATTGATATAAATCAATGAATTAAAAGTCTAAGAAAGTTTGTAATTTATCTTTATTTATTAGGTTTCTATCTTTATCTAAGATATTTAAATCTTTAAGTTTTTTAAGAACTCTTGAAAGAGTTTCTGGAGTCATATTAAGTTCATTTGCCACTTCTTTATTTTTTTTTGTAATAAAATCATTGGTACGTTCATCAATATAGTGGGCAACTTTTGTTGTGGCATCAAAAATTAAACTTCTATTTAAAAGACCTTCCATTCCTCTAATTTTTCTTGTTAGGGATTTTATCACATGAAAAGAGATATCAGGATTAGTTTTTAAAAGATTTACAAACTCCTCTTTTTTTACTAGAAGAAACTCACAATTATCCATAGCAACACAAGTTGCAGGGAATTTAAAGTTTTCAATTGATGCCATTTCTGCTATCATAGTTGGAGCTGCAAAATTATGTAAGACTATCTCATTCCCTTTAGAATCAACCTTATAAACTTTAGCTATACCATTATTTAGAAAATAAAAGTATATAGGCTCTTCTGTTTCATAGAATATTATTTGGTCTTTTTCAAAATTCTTTGTTATTGTTATTTGAGCAATTTTTTCTAGTTCACTTTGCTCTAATCCATTAAAAATTTCATGCTTTTGTAATCTATTTATTGTTTTCATGTAAGAAGTATATAAACAGATTCCTTAAAATGTTATTCTGAAGTTGATATATGTCAATGACATTAAAAGTTTTTTTTAATACAATATATAAGTTGGGGATACAGGGAGAAAAATGAAATTAGAAGAAGCTATAAAAAGTATCAATCTTTTTTCACAAATAAGTGAAGAGGAATTAAAGGTATTAAAAGAGATTAGTCATATTTCAAGATATGAAAAAGATTCAATTTTATACTACGAAGCTGATACTACGGATAAATTGTTATTTTTGCTTGAGGGACAAATAAAAGTTTATAAAATTGATAAATATGACAATGAGATTTTTTTATATTATGTATATGCCAATACGATGATATCAGAACTTTCTAGTTTAGAAGAAAATCAAGTTAGATGTTTTTCAAATGCTGAATTTATAAAAGAGAGTTCACTTTTATCAATTGATTATAAAAAATTTAAAGAGAGTTTTTTGTATCAAAATGAACTTGTGATGAAATTTGTTGAAGAATTAATATATAAAAATCAGCAACTTCAATGTATTATAAACCGAGAATTGGTTTTTGATGCAACATCAAAGGTTGCATTTATGTTGATAAATGATTTAGATATGTTTAATGATTTAAAAAGAACAGAAGTATCACTTCTATTACATATCCAACCAGAAACTCTATCAAGGGTTTTAAAAAGACTTTCTAGAAATGGAACCATTGAAATAGAAAGAGGAAAGATAATAATAAATAATTATGATGAATTAAAAGGAATATACATGGGAGTTGGAATATGAAAACTCAAAGTGTAAGTAATAAAATAAAAGTTATAGGTGCATTATTGATGATTACAATATTTGCAGTTATTTCAATTACAATACATTTAAATTACAAAAATACAAAAGATGCCTTGATTGTAAATATTGCAGGTAAGCAAAGAATGCTTACTCAAAGAATTACTAAAAATATATATTTTATAAATCAAACAAAATCAAAAAATTTTACAGAGATGGATAAAGCTATTTCTCAATTTATCTTTGGATTAGCAACATTAAAAGATGGAAATAAAAGTCTTGATATTACTGAAGCTCCAGTTCATGATATCAAATCTCAAATAGAAAAAGTTCAAGTTTTATGGAATGTCTTTTATAAGAATTCTTTAGAGTTTAAAGAAGCAATTTTAAAAAATGATACACAAAAAATCAACTCATTATTACTTTATTTTAATGAAGCAAATAATGAACTACTTTTTGAAGTAGATGAGATAGTAACCCTTTATACTAATTATATTGAAGAGAAAACAAATTTTATTAAAAACTTTCAATATACAGCCTTTGGTTTTTTATTTATCTTTTCACTATATTCTTTAATACAGTTAAGACAAATACAATCCCATGCAAATGAGTTTATTGAAAAAGCTAAAGAGATTGGAAGCAAAAACATTGATGAAATGGCACCAATAAAGGTTGAAGGTGAAACAGAGTTTGTTGAAATGGCAAATAACTATAATCAATTTATCTCTAAAGTTTCTAGTGCAGTAAATTATTCACAAAATGCTTTAGAACAATCAAAACTAGCTTCAGAGAAACTTGAAAGCTTAACCGATGAGTTTGATAATCTAATTAGTGAAATTGAAAACAAATCGGAAGTAATGAATCAGATTGATAAAAGTGAAGATATAGTAATTGAATCAACTGAAGAATTATTAAAATCAACAAAAAAACTACAGGATTTAAAAGCAGAATTAGATAAGTTATTGTCTAGTTGTAGTATTGATAAAAAAGCTTAAGAAAAAAACCGATATTAAAACTTTGAATAAAGAGGATATCGGTTTTATTTTTACATAAATTATAACCACTTTTTTTCCAAAAAAAATTGACTTAAGTCAATTTCTTCACAAAAAAATAATAGTTTAAAATCCCTAATTTATGGTATCTGAAAAGAATAAAAACTTTTTAAAAAATTTGACACAGGTCAAGAAATAAACCTTTACTTAATTGTTAGAATTACTTGTTTGAAAACAATTTCATTAAAGGAGAGGAAATGGCACTTTCAAGAAGAGATTTTCTAAAAAGTTCGGCAGCAGCTTCTGCAGCAGCAGCAGTTGGTATGTCAGTTCCAAGTAATTTACAAGCAGCTTCAAATCAAGCAGAAGCTGGTTGGCGATGGGACAAAGCAGCTTGTAGATTTTGTGGTACAGGTTGTGGAATTATGATGGCAACGAAAAATGGACGAATCGTTGCAGTTAAAGGAGATCCAGCAGCACCAGTTAATAGAGGTCTTAACTGTATTAAAGGTTATTTTAATGCAAAAATTATGTATGGGGCAGATAGATTAAAAACTCCATTATTAAGAGTAAATGCAAAAGGTGAATTTGACAAAAATGGTAAATTCGCACCAGTTTCTTGGCAAAGAGCATTTGATGAGATGGAAGTTCACATCAAAAAAGCACTTAAAGCTAGTGGACCTGAGGGAGTAGGGGTATTTGCTTCTGGGCAATATACAGTTATGGAAGGTTATGCAGCACAAAAGATGATGAAAGGTGGATTTAGATCAAATGCAATTGATCCAAATGCAAGACACTGTATGGCATCTGCTGTTGTTGGTTTCTATCAAACTTTTGGTATTGATGAACCATCAGGATGTTATGATGATATTGAGTTAACTGACACTGTTGTATCTTGGGGATCAAATATGGCTGAGATGCACCCAATTTTATGGTCAAGGGTAACGGATAGAAAATTATCTGATCCAAAAAATGTAAAAGTTGTAAATATTTCAACTTATAGACATAGAACATCAGATTTAGCTGATATGGAGATTATCTTTACTCCAAATACTGACTTAGCTTTATGGAACTATATTGCAAGAGAGATTGTATATAACCATCCTGAAGCAATTGATTGGGATTTTGTTAAAAAACATATTGTTTTTGCAGCAAGTCCTGTTAATATGGGTTATGGTATGAGAAGAGAAGGTGAAAAATCACTTAAAGATGGTAAATATTCAGATAAAGAGATGGAAACAATCTCTAAAGAGATGAAAAAAATAGTTTCTGAAACAGAAGCTCCTGCACTAGCACCTTATGGATATAAAGCCGGAGATGAAATGGTTAATAAACCAGCTGGATTAAAGCACTGGGAAATCTCATTTGAAGAGTATAAAAAATTCTTAGATCCTTATACATTAGATTATGTGGCAAAAATTTCAAAAGGTAACCCTGATGAGTCACTTGAAGAGTTTAAACAAAAACTTCAAACATTAGCTTCATTATATATTGAAAAATCAAGAAAAGTAGTATCTTTCTGGACTATGGGTATGAACCAACACACAAGAGGTACTTGGGTAAATACTTTAGCATATAATGTTCACTTCTTATTAAATAAACAGGCAAAACCAGGTTCAGGTGCATTTTCACTAACTGGTCAACCAAGTGCTTGTGGTACAGCAAGAGAAGTTGGAACTTTCTGTCACAGATTACCAGCTGATATGATGGTAGCAAATGGTAAACATAGAAAAATTGTTGAAAAATCATGGAAAATTCCTGAAGGTACTTTAAATCCTGTAGGAAATCAACACATTATGAAAATCCATAGAGATATTGAAGATGGTGTAGTTAAATTTGCTTGGGTAAATGTATGTAACCCTTATCAAGATACAGCAAGTGCAACTCACTGGATTAAAGCTGCAAGACAAATGGATAACTTCATTGTAACTTCAGATGGATATCCAGGTATATCAGCAAAAGTATCTGACCTTATTTTACCATCAGCAATGATTTATGAAAAATGGGGAGCATATGGAAATGCTGAAAGAAGAACTCAACACTGGAGACAACAAGTATTACCAGTTGGTGATGCAATGTCAGATACATGGCAATGGGTTGAACTTTCAAAAAGATTTACTGTTAAAGATTTATGGGGTGAATACACTCTAAGAAATGGTAAAAAACTTCCAAATGTAATTGCAGAAGCTAAAAAAATGGGATATGACGAAAACACAACAATGTTTGAAATATTATATAAACAAGGTGGAGAAAAATATCCAAAAGATATGGAAGACCCAATTAATGCAGGTTTTGACGATACTGATGCATTAGGTGATAGTAGAAATGTTAAAGGAAGTGATGGAGAAGTTTGGAAAGGTTATGGTTTCCATATCCAAAAATATCTATTTGAAGAGTATGCGAACTTTGGACGAGGACATGCACACGATTTAGCTGACTTTGATACATATCATAAAGTAAGAGGTTTAAAATGGCCAGTTGTTGATGGTAAAGAGACTCAATGGAGATTTAATACTAAATACGATCCATATGCAAAAAAATATGGAAAAGAAACTGGACACACTGAGTTTGCATTCTATGGTACATTAGCTAAAGCACTTGCACAAGGTGATTTAACAGGTATTAAAGATAAAACTAAAAAATCATTAAAAAATAAAGCAAAAATCTTCGCACGTCCATATATGGATCCACCAGAAAAACCAGATACAGAGTATCCAGTATGGATGAGTACAGGTAGAGTTTTAGAACACTGGCATAGTGGAACAATGACAATGAGAGTTCCAGAATTATATAGAGCAGTTCCAGAAGCATTATGTTATATGCATCCAGAAGATGCTAAAAAATATGGAGTTTCACAAGGTGGACTTTGCTGGGTTGAATCTAGACGTGGAAAAGTTAAAGCAAGAGTAGAAACTAGAGGAAGAAATAGACCTTCAAGAGGATTAGTATTTGTTCCATGGTTTGATGAAAAAGTATTTATTAATAAAGTTTGTTTAGATGCTACTTGTCCGCAATCAAAACAAACAGACTTTAAAAAATGTGCAGTAAAAATTTACAAAGCGTAATTTTATAAATACTTTTAAGTAAATCAAAAAGAGAAAAAGATGAAAAAAGAACCAATTAGTGATAGAAGAAGATTCTTTTTAAATATTGCAAGGGCAACAGGTCTTGCCGTTCTTGGTGGTTTTGTATGGAGTGCATATGTTGATGAGGTTACAGCTTCACAACTTACACTTCGACCTCCTGGAGCACTTAAAGAAGAGGATTTTTTAAAAACTTGTATCAAATGTGGTATGTGCGTTGAAGCTTGTCCTTTTGACACTCTTCAATTAGCAAAACCTGGTGATAACTTGCCTCTTGGGACACCATTTTTTACCCCAAGAGATATCCCTTGTTATATGTGTCCAGATATACCATGTGTACCTGTTTGTCCAACAGATGCTTTAGATATTAAAAAAGTTTCAAGTTCAAATAGACTTGATATCAATAAAGCTCAAATGGGAACAGCAGTTGTAGATACAAAAAACTGTATCGCTTTTTGGGGAATTCAATGTGATGCTTGTTATAGAGCCTGTCCATTAATGGATGAAGCTATAAAATTAGAGTATGAGAAAAATAGTAGAACGGGAAAACACGCATTTTTAAAACCAGTAGTTGATAGTGATGTTTGTACAGGTTGTGGGCTTTGTGAACATGCCTGTGTAACTGAAAAAGCTGCAATCTTTGTACTTCCAAGGGAAGTTGCTTTAGGTAAAGTGGGGGATCACTATATAAAAGGCTGGGATAAAGCTGATGAAAAAAGGCTTGAAAATGCAACAATGGAAACAACAACAACAGAACGAAGTAAGAGAAGTGCTGTTGATTCATTAAATGATATGGGAGGACTTTTAGATGATTAAGAATAAATTTTTGATTCTAAGAAGAGTCGTTCAAATTAGTTTAATGGTATTGTATTTTGGTGCAAATGCATGGGGATGGAATATCATTATGGGGAACTTAAGTTCTTCATTAATATTTGGTCTTATTCCTATGAGTGACCCTTATGCAGTATTACAGATGTTTGTTGCTGGGGCATTAATTGCAAGTGATATTTTCTTAGGAGTATTAATAGCAGTTTTATTTTATGGGATTATTGGAGGACGAGCATTTTGTTCTTGGGTTTGTCCTGTGAATATGATTACTGATTTAGCTAATTACTTAAGAAGAAAACTTGGATTTAATCAAATTCAAAAGAAACAACCAGCAAGTAGAAATATGCGATACTGGGTTATTGCAATCTCACTTGTAATCTCTTTTGCCTTTGGAATTACGGCATTTGAGTTTGTTTCACCTGTTTCTATGGTTCATAGAGGAATAATTTTTGGCATGGGCTTTGGATGGGCTGCTGTTGTAGTTATCTTTCTTTTTGATCTTTTTGTTTTAAAGAATGGATGGTGTGGTCATATCTGTCCAATTGGTGGAGTTTACTCAATAATAGGTAGATTTAGCCTAATAAGAGTTGACTATGAAGAGGAAAAATGTACTTTATGTATGAAGTGTAAAGAGGTTTGTCCTGAGGTTCAAGTACTTTATATGGTTGGTAAAAAATCTGAACAAGTACTTTCTGGGGAGTGTACAAACTGCGCAAGATGCATAGAAGTATGTGATGATGACGCACTTAATTTTTCAATTCGAGATTTAATAAAAAATAAAAATAGCAAAGGAGAATTAGCATGAGACTAATTACTAAAATAGGTTTAGGTATTGTTTCTGCTTCGGTTTTATTTGTGGCTGGTTGTAGTACAGCTTCTAAAACTTATAGTGAGGAATCACTAGGACTTAGAAAAGTTGATTTATATAGTGAAAATACAGTAACACCTGATGAAACAAAATATTCACAAGCAGCAGCTGGAACTAGTAAAAAAATTGTAAGAGCATTTCAAGATGCTCCACCTATGATTCCACATAGTGTTGATGGTATGTTACCAATTACTGTTGACAATAATCAATGTGTAAGTTGTCATACACCAGGTGTTGCAGAAACATTAAATGCATTACCTTATCCAAAATCACACATGACTAACTTTAGACCTGCTACTTCATTGGCTGAAGATGGTAAAATAGTTAAGAATGGACAAACAGTTGATAATACTTCAAGTGATAAAATGGAGTATGTTACAATTAAAGAGATGGGAACTTTAAGTGGAGCTAGATTTAATTGTTCTCAATGTCACGCCCCACAAAGTGAAGGTCAGTTAGTTGAAAATACTTTCCAACCAGAATATACTTCTAAAGATGGAGCAAATAAATCTGCATGGGAAGGTTCAAGCCTTACTGAAGGTTTAGATACTTTAATGAAATAGGTTATTATGGAAAGAAGAGAACTTTTAGGTTCTCTTTTTCCTTCAAAAAAAGAGGGAAAAGAGAGCGCAATTAGACCACCATATTATAAAGATTTAGATTCTTTTGATAAAGAGTGTATAAAATGTGTTGATAAACCATGTATTACTATTTGTCAAGAGAATATTATTGTTTTAGATGAAAAACAAACACCAATAATAGATTTCTCAAAAGGTGGTTGTACCTATTGCGATGAGTGTGCAATAGCTTGTCCAAATGAGGTTTTAATCCTTGAGGAAAAAGAACATATTGATGTAGTTTTAGAAATAGAGATGTTACAATGTTTAAGTTGGAATAACACAATGTGTTTCTCTTGTAAAGACCCATGTTTAGATGATGCAATAGAGTTTATTGGAATGTTTAGACCAAGTATAAATCAAGAAAAATGTGTCAGCTGTGGCTTTTGTGTAAGTGTATGTCCAACAAATGCAATTAAAATAACTAGGAGTTAATAGATGGCTGTTAAATTTATATCACATGTAGATGAAAAAAACCCTGGAGTTTGGTTTATTGAATTAACTGATACCTTAGGTGAGAAAACAGTAACTTGCAATGATTTAGAAGAATTCCAGAAAAATATTGAAATTATGGGTGAAGATTATGCAAATGATATTGAAGTTGTTTGGACAAAATCAAAAACTTTAAGCCCTGCAAGTTATCAAGACTTAAATGAGAAGATGGCAGTGTTACAAAAAAAGTATGAAGAAGAGATAAATAAAATCAATGGACAAGAAAATGATACAGGCTTCAACCCAAATGCATAAACTTGTATTTATTCTATTTTTATTATTTGTAAATCTATTTGCAATTGAAAATTTAGAACCTACTAAAATATTTAAAGCAAGTGGAACTGTACAATCTTTAGTTTATAAAAACAATAATTTGTATGCAGCAACTAGTGAAGGTAAAGTTGAAGTTTTTGATGCAATAACAACTGAAAAAATAGATGAGATAAAAATCCCTGATATAAAAGATTTCATGGGTGATTTAATTGCCGCAAAAATATATTCTATAGATTTAATTGATGGTAAGTTATTAATAGTCTCTCAAGGAATGAAAGGTTACAGAAATATTTTTATTTATGAAAATGGGAATTTAAAAAAAACAATTGGTATAGATAAAAAATATTTTATTCAAAAAGCAAACTTTATCTCAAAAGATAAAATAGTTTTTGCTTTACTTAGTAATCAAATTGGAGTTTTTGATTTAAAAAACGAAAAACTAGATTATCTTATACAAGTTAGTGCTTCATCATTTTCTGATTTTTCTTTAAGTGAAGATAAAAAGGTTTTAGTTACAACAGATGAGAGTGGAATTGTTAGAAAAATAAGAGTTGAAAACGCTCAAATTTTTGGTGAAAACAAAAATAAAAACTTAGATAAGGTTTATCAAATAGATTACAAAAATGGTGTTATTTTAGCAGCAGGTCAAGACAGACAGGCAGTTGTTTATAAAAATTTTACAGATTATTCAATGAGATTTGATTTTTTACTTTATAGTTGTGGTTTAAGTCCAAAGGCTAAACTTGGTGGTATTGCTTATAATGAAAAAAATGAAGTCTTAATATTTGATGTTAATACAAAAGAAAAATTATATAATCTTAAGGGTCAAAAAGCTACTTTAACGCAAATTTTATTTATAAATAAAAATGAAGTGTTTGTAAGTAGTGATGATTCGAATATAAACTATTTTAAATTGAAATAAGGAGAGAACAATGAATGTATCTAGTATTGTAGTACAAACTTTACCAAAATATCTTGATGAGGTGGTTGAAAGTTTAAAGCAATGTGAAGCTTGCGATTATCACTTACACGATGAAAAGGGTAGAATCATTGTTACTATTGAAGGTAGTGGCGTTAAAGAGGAACTTGAAAAACTAAGAGTGATTGAAGCAATTCCCCATGTGGCAAGTGCAGATATGCAAATGGCATATAGTGAAGACGAATTAGATGAACACATTGAGGTTTTAGAAAATGCAGATTTAGTTCCTAAAATGTTAAATGATGAAAATACTGACCCAAATAAAATAATTTATAGAGGGGATTTAAAAAGAAAAAACCTAGAAGGTTTTGCTGAAGAATTTGACAAAATTGATTAATATTAAAGGTTTTTAAGATGAAAGAATATTCTGAAAGTGAATTTTTAATTGAGACAATTGTCCCTGAAGATGAGTTAATTGTTTCAAGAACTGATTTAAGTGGAAAAATCACATATGCAAATGAGACTTTCGCAAGTATCAGTGGATATGAAGTTGATGAATTAATTGGAAAACCACACAATTTAGTAAGACATCCTGATATGCCCAAAAGAATATTTAAAGAGATGTGGTCAAAATTAGAATCTGAACAGAAATGGCAAGGGTATGTTAAAAACCTTAGAAAAGACAAAGGATTTTATTGGGTTTATGCAAGTGTTAGTGGCGTTTATAAAGATGGAAAACTAGTTGAATACAAATCTATTAGATTTCCAATTCCCTATGAAGAAAAAATTTTTTATCAAAAAAAATATGATGAAATAAGAAATCTTGATAAAGAAAATATTAGAACCATAATATATAAATAGTAAATAACTATTCATATTGGTTCTAAAAATACATAAGTAGTAAAAATATTTATTGTTATATAAAAGCTACAATCATATAATTTCCTAAATTTATTTAGGAGCAATAATGAAAAAACTGATTTTAGCTACTCTTTTAGCTGTTTGTGCAAATGCACATTTCTTAACTTTTTTATCTAATACAGATAATATTCAATCTAAAGAGCAATCTACACTAAAACTTGATGCAATGTTTATTCATCCCTTTGAACAAACTGGAATGACAATGGTTAAACCTAAAGGGATATTTTTAGGTGATGAAAGTTTGCCTTTAGAAGAAACCAAAAAATTTGATCACAAAGCTTGGAGCAGTGAGTACAAAGTAAAAAGACCAGGTGTTTATAAATTTCATGTAGTCCCTGAAGCTTATTTTGAACCTGCTGAAGAAAAATATATTATCCATGTACCAAAATTAATTGTTAGTGCATTTGGTTTAGAAGATGGTTGGGATGAACCACTTGGTTTAAAATATGAGATTATCCCTATGACAAAACCTTTTGGTCTTTATTCTGGAAACCTTTTCCAAGGTAAAGTCTTACATAATGGAAAAGCAGCAGCTAATGTTGAAGTAGAAGTAGAGCTTTATAATGAGTTTGGTCTTAAAGCACCAAGCGATGCACATATTACTCAAGTAGTTAAAACAGATGATAATGGAGTATTTTCATTTACTATGAATCATAAAGGTTGGTGGGGATTCGCAGCTTTAATTGAAGAGGGTGAAAAGGAATATAAAGGTAAAATGTATCCTATTGAAAATGGTGCACTTATGTGGGTAAAGGTTTATTAAAAAATGCATATCTCTGATGGAATACTTTCAAGTGAAGTAGTTATAGCAACTTCTATAATCTCTTTAGGTTTAATTGCAGTATCTTTGAAGAATTTAAAAAATAAAAATATTGCTTTAATCTCAGCTATGAGTGCAATATTTTTTATAGCTTCATTTATACATATTCCATTGGGACCCACACAAGTTCATCTGGTTTTAATTGGAGTTATTGGAATTCTTCTTGGAAGTGGAGTTTTCCTTGCCATTGCAATTGCTCTTTTATTGCAAGCAACCCTATTAGGTTATGGTGGATTAAGCTCCTTAGGGGCAAATATAATTATTATGGCACTTCCTGCTTATTTGATTTATCTTTTAACTAAAAGCGGGGTATTAAATATTTTAAATGAAAAGATAAAATATTTTGCCATTGGTTTTGTATCTGTATTACTTGCAACAATATTTTTATGTTTGATATTAGTTCTTGCAAAACAGGAGTATTTACTTGCAGCTTATACAATTATTTTGGCAAATATTCCAGCTATGGTTATAGAGGGTTTAGTAACACTATTTTTGATAAATTATTTAAAAAAGAGTATACCTGATATTTTAAAAGAGGTAAATCTATGAGATTGTTTTTATTAGTTATTTTTGTTTTTCAGTTCTCTTTTGCACACAAATTAAATCTTTTTTTAACTCAAGAGAAAGAAAAAGTTTTTGCAAGTGCATATTTTGCAAGTGGAAGTTTTTGTAAAAATTGTGATATAAAAGTTGAAGATGAAAAAGGAGTAATCCTTCAAAAAGGAAAAACTAATAAAAATGGTGAATTTATTATTACTAATTTAGCTCCTAAAATTATTGTATCTGTGGAATCACTTGGTGGACATGGGGCAAAAGATAGTTTAAAGATTAATATTACAAAAAAAGAAAATAAAATGGTTGATAAAAATCTCTTAAATTTAGAAGAAGAGATTTTAAGATTAAAGTCTGAAAACAAGATGTTAAAAGAGAAAATTGAACAAAACGAGATTTTAAAAATGATATTTGCACTTTTTGTAATTGTAGGGATTTTCTTTTTTTTAAAGAAAATAAAAAGAGAAAATGAATAATTTTAACTCTTCAATAATTTTAATCTGTGCCTTTTTGTACTCAATTTTTATTAGCTTTAATCAAGTTGAATTAATATATTTCGTGCCTATAGTTTTTATGGCTTTTTGTGAATATAAATCTCTTATTAGTATTATAAAAAAACTAATTCTTCTTAATCTATTTATTTTGATGATATTTATTGTTTTACTTATTCAAAGTAGTTTTGAAGAGGCTATAAATATCTATATTAGAACAAATATGATTGTACTTTTTAACCTCTTACTTTTCTCACAATCAAGTGGCTATGATATTGTAAGGGCTTTAAATGAATTGAGATTCCCAAAAAAAGTAGTAAGTTCAGTATATTTCACACTTAAAATGATTCAAACTTTAAATGATGAATTTAAAAAAATAAAAATGACTTTAAGAGCAAGGGGTTTTAGAGCAAACTCATCAATGTTTACTTACGAAACCTATGGAAATCTATTTGGGCATATTTTTGTAAAGTCAATAATAAAAGCTAATGCCTTACAGGATTCTTTTAAATTAAGAGGTTTTGGTGGAAGGATTTATTTAATAAATAATTCTAAACTTTCTTATTATGATGTAATTTTATTATTCTTAGTTTGTATGCTTTATGTAAAGGTTTTTGTATGAGTTGTTCAATAAATTTAAAAAATATAAGTTATGAAACTTCAACAAAAGAGGTTTTTAAAGATGTTACTTTAAATGTATCCCATGAAGAAAAGGTTGCAATAGTTGGATCTAACGGAAGTGGAAAAAGTTCACTTTTAAAAATTCTTGCTGGATTAATCGCTCCAAAAGATGGTGAGGTTTTTTTATTTCATGACAAGATGAATTCAAAAAAAGATTTTAGAGAATACAGGGGAGACATTGGATATTTACCCCAAGATGTAAGTGACCATTTTTTATGTCCAACAGTTATAGAGGATGTGATGTTTGCTTTAAGGGCAAAGGGTATAAAAAAAGATGAAGCTTATGAAGCTTCAATTAAAATGCTTGAAGATCTAGGTGTATTACATTTAGAAAATAGAAATATTTATGATCTAAGTGGAGGGGAGCAAAAAATTGTTGCCTTAGCAGGAATTTTGATTACTAAACCAAAGATCATTTTACTTGATGAACCTACAAATGCTTTAGATGAAGATGCAGAAATAAGAATAATCAATATTTTAAACTCCATAAAAAAATCAATGGTAATTGTTTCACACCATAAAACTTTTATTGAGAAACTAACACCAACAATTTACAAATTAAAAAATGATGGGTTAGAAAAGATAAGTTAATATTCAATATAATCTTTATAAATAGACGCTTTTATGAAGGTTATATAAATATGAAAAAAATTGGTATGTTAGGTGGCATGAGTTGGGAGAGTACTTCAACTTATTATAAACTTTTAAATGAAGAGATTAAACATAGACTTGGTGGTTTACATAGTGCTAAAATAATACTTTCAAGTGTTGATTTTGAAGAGATAGAAAAGTTTCAACACAGTTCTTTATGGGAAGAAACAGCTGAAATTTTATCAAATGAAGCAAAAGCTGTGGAAGATGCAAAGGCAGATTTTTTAATTATATGCACTAATACAATGCACAAAGTAGCACCTCAAATTGAAGAAAATATAAATATCCCTATTTTACATATTGCAGATTGTACAGCACAAGCTTTACTAAAAGATGGTATTAAAAAAGTTGCTCTTTTAGGAACAAAGTTCACTATGACAGAAGAGTTTTACAAAAATAGAATTGAAGAAAAATACAAAATAGAAGTAATAGTTCCAAATGAAATTGAGCAAGATTTAATCCATGAAGTTATCTACAAAGAGTTGTGTTTAGGTAAATGTATTAAGAAATCTAGGGATGAATATATAAAAATTATAAAAAGACTAGAAGAGGATTATGATTGTGAGGGTGTAATTTTAGGATGTACAGAAATCTCTATGTTGATAAAACAAGGTTATGTTGATATTCCTATTTATGATACTACAAAATTGCATGTTCTAAGTGCCGTAGATTATGCTTTGAAAAAATAAAGATTTAATATGAAAAAAACTATTGAAGTTGTGATGTTAGGCGATTCAATTACTGCTCGAGGTGATTGGAAAAAGCTTTTAGAAAACAATTTTGTAATAAATCTAGGCATTGATGGGGACAATACCCTTGGGGTATTAAATAGAGTTAATAGAGCAATAGAGTTAGAACCAAAAATAATTTGTTTGATGATAGGGATAAATGACTTATGTCTTTCTGTTCCCCTTGAAAAAACATTTGAAAACTATAAAAATATTTTAGAGAAAATTATCCAAAAAAAGATAAAAGTTATTGTTCAGTCTGTATTAATTACTCAAATGCCAGCAGTTAATAAAAAAGTTAATACCTTAAATCAAATGATAAAAGAGTATTGTGAAACTAAAGATATACAAATGATTGACTTTAATAGTGCCTTTTCCAATGAAAAAGGACTTTTAAAAGAGGAGTTAACAACAGATGGGCTTCATTTAGGACAAAAAGCTTACAAAGTTTGGGCCTATAAGTTAAAAAACTCTATTTCACAAACAATTTGAGCATGGTCACTTTGCAATAAACTGCCGTCTTTGTTATCTTTTAGATGATTGTCTAAAACTTCATAGGAGTTTATTTTTCCTATAGCATTCTTATCTTTTTTATTAAAATCCTTTGATACAAAAATATAATCAATTACATTTCCTTTTGATAGGTAATAACTAGTTGCTTTTCTTAGATTCTTTTTTTCAGGATGGGGATTTGATTGTTTTTTAGAGGCCAAATTATATGCATCATATAATAAATATGAATTAAACTTTTTTCTTTCGTTGTGATATGAACTATTTGTTAATGCATCAATTGAAAGGGAAAACTCTTTATCATTTAAATCACATAAACAAATTATAGGTTTATCACAATTTAAAAAATCATAATATAAAGATGAAGTTTCACAAAGTCTTTGTTTTAGTGCTGATAGATTTTTGTTTTTTAATGAAGTAAAAACTTTTTGTTTTTTCTCACTAAGTGATGTTTCTTTGTTAAAAATATATTCAAACTCATTTAATCTATTTGATTTGAAATGATTTACATAAATAAAAATCTCTTTTTTATGTTCAATTTCAATTAAAGCCTTTATTGGTTTTCTTGAGAAATCAAATTTTTCATTAAAAAAATGTTTTTTCAAACTTTTTATATGGGGTTTAATTTCTTCTATTTTTAAAATTGGATATTTAGAAGCTAATGCTACAGTTGTACTTATATAAACATTTGAGTTTATTTTGTCCTTTTTCGCCTCATCAACCATTACAAAATAGTTATACCCTAACTCTTTACAAATTTTTTCTAATTCATCCTTTGAAAAAACTTCTTGAAAGCCTATGATATCACAATCCATTTTTTCTATTTGTTCTTTTATCCAATTTGTTTTTTTATCCCATTGTTCATTGGTGAATTTATCTTTTTTTATATACCATGAGTAGGGAGGGGCACAAAATTGGAAAAGATTAAAAGATGCAACTTTTATTTTCATTTTTTAGATAACTCTTCAATTTTACTTGCATAAAAAACTGGACACTCTATCATTGGATAATGACCTGCTTCTTGACATTCGATTATATTTACATTCTTGTATTTAGAGAAATTTTTTTCTGTTTCTTTTTTTGCAAAAACCGCAGAGTCATGTTTACCAAGTATTATATTAACTTCAATCTCTTCATTAATATCATTTTCATTATCACTTGTGTTAAGGTACATATTCATATAAGAAACTCTAGCCTCAACTAAAGATGAACTATATCCCATATCTATTCTATATTTTGCCCAGCTTTGATTATATCTTCTACTTGAACTTCTTACAATTTGTTCAATTGCTCTTTTATTTTCAGTCATCTTTCTAATCAAACTTTTCTTTTGTATCTCAGGAACTTTTATACCTGAAGCTGAAATAGGTGTTGTTAAAATCAGTTTTTTTATCTTCTTTTCAATTAGTGCAACTCTTTGGGCTATCATCGTTGACATTGAGTGGGCTACAAGGATAACTTCATCTAATTTTAATTTTGTTATTAAATTTTTAACATCATTGGAAGCTTCTTCTAAGTTGTATTCCCCTTTTATCTCTTTTGATAATCCATAACCTCTTAAATCTATGAAGATATATGTAAAATTTTCTTTATCCAAAAAGGGAAATATAGCTTCATAGTTTCTACAGTCACCCATAAGTTCATGTAAAAAAATGATTTTAGTATCTCCATTTCCAATTATTTTTGTTCCTAACATTGTATTTGCCTATTATTTAATTAAGAGTGATACTTTATAGAAAACTTCCTTAGAAGAATAATATGATTTCTATTATTTTTTATAATAGGTGTGGTGAATTTATATAATTTGTTGTAAAATTGGTCACGGTTAAGTCATTTTGTCAACATTAAGATCTTATTTATTACAACTTGTTGTAAAATAGTATCACGCTTAAGTCATTTTGGCACTATAAAATTTTAGATATTTAAAACTATAAGGGGTTGTTATGAATTTTTCAAGTATCAAGACTAAACTATTAGTACTTTTGTTTGCAAGTATTGCTTGTTCGTTTTTAATATTAGGTTTCTATAATACTACAAATAAATTCGAATCAGAGTTTAATTTAGTAAAATATGATCAATTAAGTATGACAAAACAAACTTCAAAATTTATTGATGATTATTTAAAATCAAAAATGCAAATTGTTGAGTCTGTTGCCGCTTTAATTCAAGATGAAGAATTCACTAATAAAAACAAAGTTTTAGTAGATAAAATTTTACTTGGTAAAAAATCAGGTGATTTTGCAAGTATGTATGTTGGAGTTGAAGAAAGTGGTGATTTAATTAAATTTGATGGTTCTTTAAAAAGTATTGCAACGATGAATTATGATGCTAGAAAAAGACCCTGGTATGTGAAGTCAAAAAAAATTGATGGAAAAGGTGTTACAGACCCTTTTATAAGTGCAAGTTCAAATAAACTTGTTATTACACTTTTTGCTCCATTTAAGAAAGATGGAAAACTAGTAGGTGTAGTTGGGGCAAATATATTTTTGGACACTATTGTAAAAGAGATTTTAAATCTTGATATGGGAGTGCCAACAATTTCTTATTTATTATCTGAAGATGGAAAATATTTAGTTCATAAAAATAAAAAACTATTAAAAAAAGTTAGTGAAATCTCAAAAAAAATAAAACTTAATAAAAATGAAGAGTTTGTTGAAGTTAGCATGAATAATATTGATACTTTATTAAGTTATAGTAAGGTTCCATTTTCTTCTTGGGCATTAGTTGTTCAAATAGAAAAAGATTCAATTTTTAATGATATAAAAGCAGATATTTATAAAGAGATTTTTCTTTATTTAGTATTATTGGTTTTAATCTTGTCATTACTTTACTATATGCTAGTTAAACTTTTATCTCCAATTAAAACTTTAGAAAATGGCTTGAATGATTTCTTTTCTTACTTAAAAGGTGAGAGTGAAAATGTTTCTATGTTAAATATTAAAACAAATGATGAATTTGGAAATATGGCCAAAAAAATTGATATAGAAATAGATAGTGTTAAAATTAGTTTAGAAAAAGATAAAGAGTTAATTGAAGATGTAAAGAATGCTGTTAACAAAATAAAAGATGGAAATTTAAATGTTAAAGTAGAAAATGAAACCACTAATAAATCATTAAATGAGTTAAAAGATATTTTAAATGAGATGATAGAAACTATTAGTAAAAATGTAAATAGTGATATTAACGATATTTTAAAATCTTTAGAAGAGTATTCTAATTTTAACTTTGTAAATAATGTTCCAAATGCTGATGGGAAAATCTCTATTGGCTTAAATAATCTTAATGAGATGATTAATAAAATGCTACAAGAGAATTACAGATTAGGACAGGTTTTAGAAGAGAATGCAAGAAATCTTTTAGATAATGTTGATACATTAAATACTTCATCTAATCAAACAGCGGCTTCTTTAGAAGAGAGTTCCGCTTCCCTTGAAGAGATTACTGCAACAATAGTTGAGACAACAGAAAATATATCTCAAATGGCAGAAAATTCTAATATCTTAAGAAATTCAATTACAGATGGGCAAAACTTAGCAAAAAATACTGTTGAATCTATGAATGAAATCAATGATCAAACAAATGCAATTGCTGAGGCAATAACTATAATTGATCAAATTGCTTTTCAAACAAACATTCTTTCACTTAATGCAGCAGTTGAAGCAGCAACAGCAGGGGAAGCAGGAAAAGGTTTTGCAGTTGTAGCACAAGAGGTTAGAAACCTTGCAAGTAGAAGTGCTGAAGCAGCAAAAGAGATTAAGGATTTAGTTGAAAATGCAACTAATAAAACTGAAATTGGTAAGAAAAATGCAGATGAGATGATAAATGGCTATATTGTTTTAAATGAAAGTATTAATAAGACGTCAGAACTAATTTTACAAATTGAATCTGCTTCTAAAGAACAAAGAGAAGCTATAGAACAAATAAATGATACAGTTAGTAAATTAGATACTAGAACTCAAGAGAATGCAAATGTTGCTAGCCATACAAAACAAATCTCAGTTGATACTTCAAATATTGCTAAAAATATTATAGAAAATCTAAGTGATAAACAATTCAAAAAAGATTAAAGGGAGCTAGGCTCTCTTATCTTTTAATAGTATAACAACTATTGTTGAATATCCCTTCTAATGAGATATTCAATATATCCTCTTTTTTACTTTTCTTTAAGCTTGTACTTGCCACATGAGTGATAGGATACCCTTCTAACCATGAGGGATTTAATCCAGCTGAGAAACCAGATAAAATAACTGCCTTTGCCTTTGATGTAAATTTTAAAAGTGCATCAATAGTTGAGCCAATAAGTGCAGCTCCTGTTATAATAACTATATCTGCTTTTTCTACTGCTTCATATTCGAAAATATCGTTATATACACCATTTTTTTCATCTGTCATAGATCTGCAAAATACTGAGATATTTTTTCTTGAAGTACTAAGTTTTTTCACAACAGGTTTTAAATTTCCAATAAATACAATATTATCATCTTCACAACTTAGATTATATATTGTTTCATGAAGTTCTACTCTAAGATTTTCTTTTAAGGGGATATCTTTTTTGCTTAATTCATATTGTCCTATGGCATTAATAAGTGCAAGACTTACTGCTCTTAATGCCAAATCATAGTTATTTGTAGTTAAAATCTCTTCTATAGTATTTAACTGGATTGAGTTTAATTCACCCTCATTTTTAGGAGTAAGAGTTAATCCTATAAAATCATTCTCTCCATCACTTATGATACAAAAAGTAAAAGTTTTATCTAATAAAAACTCTTTTAAAAATAGTTTGTTTTCTATTGCACTTTTAAGTGCTTTTTCTTTTAATTGATTTAGTAACAATGTTTTTCCTTAATTTTCTTAGTGTTCATGATGATTATGGTGGGAATTTCCATGATTATGTGTATGCCCAAAAAATGTAAAGGGATGTCCATTTTGCCAAAATATTTCACATGGGATATTATATAAATTTGAAATCATTTTTGCATCTACATTTAAAGAATCTTGAAAATCAATAATCTCTTTATCCTTTAGCATTATAATTTTGTCTGCATAGTGTAAAGCGTTTTGTAAATCGTGGATTACCATTAATGTAATCAAGCTTTTCTCTTTACTTACTTTTTTTATAATCTCTAACATCTCTATTTGATTTTTAGGGTCTAGAGAAGAGGTTGGTTCATCCAGTAATAAAACCTTTGGCTCTTGAATTAAAGAAGCTGCTAAAAACACTTTTTGTTTCTCTCCTCCACTTAGAAGATCAATATTTTTATGTAAAAATTTTTCTATATCAACTTCTTTGATGATTTTTTCAATAATCTTGTGATCTTCATAATTTAAAGAAAAGCCACTATATTTTCTCCTTGATAATTCAAGAATATCAATCACATTTAAATTTGAATTATTTTGAAATTGTCCCATATAAGAAATATTTTTTGATACTTCTTGTAAATCTTTTTCTATAATATTTTCACCATTTAAAAGAATTTCCCCTTCAACATTATCTATTATTTTACAAATTGATTTAAGTAGAGTTGATTTTCCTGCACCATTTGGACCAATGATTATATTTAAATCACTATTTTTTACTTTTAAATTTATCTTATTTAGAAGTTTTGTTTTTTTTATCTTTACACTTAAGTTCTTAATCTCTAAACTCATTGTCTTCTCACATATAAAAAGTATAAAAACAAAGGAGCACCAATCATAGATGTGATAATCCCAACAGGTATGATTACAGGTAATAAAACTGTTCTTGAAACAATATCTGCTAGTAAAAGTAAAATACCTCCACATAAAGCAGAAAGTGGAAGAATAAATTTATGGGAATTACCAATAAGTAACCTAACAATATGTGGAGCAATTAAGCCTACAAAACCAATAATTCCAAAAAAACAAACACTAATTGCACTTAAAAGTGAAGCTATTATCATAGATGAAAATCTAAGTTTATTGGTATTAATCCCAAGTGATTTAGCACTATCTTCTCCAAGCATCAAAGCATCGAATTTCCAAAATATTTTAAAATAAATTATAAGTGATAAAATCAAAACAATTGATATCAAAAGAATTGATAAACTGTTCGCCTTTGATAAGTCTCCAAAAGTCCAAAACAGTGTTGCTGCAGCATCAGTATCTTCTGCAAAATATTGAAGAAGCATAGTAAAAGCAGAAAAAAATGCACCCAAAGCAACACCAAATAGTATTAAAGACTCAGGACTCATATTCCCTTTTTTACCCAATGATAAAATCAAAAGTGTACTTATCATACTAGCTCCAAAGGCAAATAGCGCAGTTATAAATCCAGCTTCATAAGTTGTAGAAGTTGAATATGTTTGTAAAACGATAATTGCAAAACTCGCTCCAAAAGCACTTGCTTGAGAAATACCAAGAGTAAAAGGAGAAGCTAGAGGATTTTTTAATACTGCTTGCATCATCGCACCAGACAATCCCAATGCAGCTCCCACAAAAAAAGCTGCTAATGTTCTAGGTACTCTAATTTCATAAAATATAATAGGAAAGGTGCCTTCCATTTTAAAAATTTTATAGGTATCTTGAAAGTTAATACCTTCATTTCCACTAATTAAAGAAATCCAAATTAAAACCAGAGTTAGAGATATTAATAAGCCAATTAAAACTAGTTTTTCTTTTGAATAAAGTTTTTTAGTGTACATTTTTATTCTTTAGTTTGGAAAAAGGCTTCAAGAACTCTTTTCTTTATATCTTTCATATTGATTTTATGTCCAAACTTTGAAGCAATAAGATAACTATTTATATAAATATTTTCAACATTTATATTATAAAAGTTACTTGGATTTAACCAATAAATCTTATTGTTCTTAAAAGCATTTATATTATAAAAAATTGTTTTATCTTTTTGTATCTCTTCTTCAATAATCTTTTTACTTAATTTATCAAAAAATACAACTTCAGGATTAAAAGTTAAAAGTGTTTCAATATTTATAAAAGCATGCCCTTTATAACCTTTTAATAACTGGTTTTTTATATTCAAAAGTTCAAAAGCAGGATAATTACTTTCTGTACTAGTAATTCCATGAATCCCTTTAAAGGCTACTCCTCCAACATATATTATTTTATCATCAATTTTAAATTGTGAAATTTTATTCTCTTCTTTTTGCATAAAAGAAAGTAAGGTTTGATATCTTTCTTCTTTATTCATAATTTTTGAGATTAATTCAAGGGATTTTTTAATAAAGTCTAATTTCTTTTCATTTTTTAGTGTTTGACCATAACTTAAAGCAACAACAGGAATTTTTGTCTTAGATTCAATTAGATTAATTTGTTCTTTTGATAAAAAAGTTGCAAAAATAATGTCAGGTTTCAAGTTTATAAGTGTTTCTAGGTTTGGCATTTTAGAAGGGCCACCTTGTCCTATAATTGGTAAACTTTTTATAAAATCTTTATTTAGGTATTGTGCATAAGTTGAGTTTTTATTAAATGATAATTCTCTTTTTTCAATCCCCACAAGATTTTTCTCTAAATCTAAATACTTAATAAGTCGTAATGCTCCAGGACCGATACAGACAATCTTTTTATTCTCTTTGATATTGATATCTCTATTATATAAATCTTTAAATAACGTGGCTTGTGATATTGAAAATAAACTAAGAATCAAAAATATAAATTTCATTTTTTACCTTTAAATAAATTAAATAAAGTTTACTTAAGCTGTAATATAGAATAAATAAAAAAATGAATTACTTGTGTATTTTTAGAACAAACTGATAATTTGATGTAAAAGTTTAGCAAAACAATGGTATCTTTGCATTTAATATTACAATAATGGATAAATATGGATTTTAACAAATTAGATTCAACTCAAAAAGAGAGTTTAAGTGAAGAGATTAAAAACTTTTCGAGTATTTTAGGTGGAGATAACTTTCTATTAACTGCAGTTGAAGAGATAAGAAAGCAAAAACCAAACCCACTTTTAAACCAAACTGGTACTTTTCATACAACAAAAACAAAAGTAGTTCTTAGTAAATCAATTTTTAAAGATACTCTAACTGCACTTTATGATGCAAGTAGAAGAGAAGAAAAAAATGGTGATATGCTTGATGGAGCAAATCCAAAAGAGTATAAAACAACTATGAATATGATTAGAACATTAAAACCTATTAGTGTAACTTTTGAATCAAAAGAAACAAATCAGAAGTTTACCTTTGATATTTTAGATACAAGTGAACCGAAAAAAACAAAAATCACTTTTATTTTTAAAGCAATTTTCTTCTATCATTTAGATGAATTAAAAAAAGCACTTTTTTATAAGAAGCAAAATGATTAGAGACCCAAAAGAAAGAGCTGATATAAAAGAAGGTCTTGAGGTTAAAATAGTTTTAAAACAAGACCAAAGAACTAATAAATTAACCCATGGTTTTGTAAAAGATATTTTAACAAATTCAAAAACACACCCACATGGCATAAAAGTAAGATTAAAAGATGGGCAAGTGGGTAGAGTAAAAGAGATTTTATAATGACCTTATTTGTTGATGGGGATGCCTTCCCCAATCTTTTAAAACCTATTGTTTTAAAGGCAATAAATAGATTAAATATTAATACCCTTGTAATATCTAACAAAAAAATCTCAATTGGTGATAATAGCTCTTTAGTAACTTATATGGTAGTTGAAGAAGGCTTAGATGAAGCAGATAATAAAATAGTTGACTTACTACAAGAGGGTGATTTAGTTATAACTGCTGATATTCCTCTAGCTAATAGAACAATCGAAAAAAATGCCCATGCAATTGACCACAGAGGTGAGTTATACACCCAAGATAATATAAAAGAGTATTTAGCTTTTAGAAACTTGATGCAAGAGTTAAGGGACAGTGGTGAACTAACAAAAGGACCGGCTCCTTTTTCTAAAAAAGATTCACAAAAATTTGCTAATCAATTAAATATGTTTTTCCAAAAACATTTATGATATAATCAAAAAAATAAAAAGGCTCTACAATTATACTTAATGAAAAACCCCTATTAGAACAGTTTCAAATATTTTGTGAAACAAATAAACCAAGTGATATGGAAACAGCACTAAATTACTTTGCTGTTTTTGGTGGACTTGATATTAAAATTGATATGACAAAACCTCTTAGAACTTTAATAAAAAGAGATATACTAGATAGATATTATGAGATTCAAGACTATATTCAAAAACTTACAAAAAACAAAGCACCTTACCATAAAATTTTAACTGGAATTGCTTTAGGTGATAGAAGAATTAATTCAGCATTTAAAAGAGCAGATATTGAGTATGATGAAGGTATTGAAACAATTTATGAACTTGAAGAGTTAAATATTATTCAAACTGAAACTTCAATGGATTTTTTAACTAAAAATTTTGAAGAAAATGATGTTGCTGATAAACTACTTTTTACTGCACCTTTTTTAAGATTCTGGTTTGCCTTTGTATCTCCTCTTTATAGAGGTATATCAAGGGGTGAGTTTGATGAGTCATTTGAAAAGTTCAATAACTATCAAAATGAATTTATGTCCTTAGTATTTGAACAACTTAGCCATGAGTTTATAAAAGTTTCTTTTAAAGATGATGAGATTGAAGATATTGGAAGATATTGGGATGAGGAAAAGAATGAGATAAATCTTTTAGCTCAAACTGGCTCTGGGAAAGTTATTATTGGTTCATGTAGATATACAAATTCAAAAATGAAAAAAAATGAATTAAGTATATTAAAAGATTATTGTGAAGATTTAGAAATCACACCAGATTATGTAGTTTTATTTTCAAAGGCAGGTTTTTCAAATGAATTAAAAGCAGAAAAATCTAATGGTTTAAAACTATATACAGTAAAAAGTTTGAAGTCCTTAATTATCTAATATGAATCTAATTAACTTAGATTATGTAAACGAAAAAGATAAGAAACTTGTAAATGAGTTTCTTTTCTCAACTACAAGAAAAAAATATATCCTAGGTATTAATAAATTTACTAAATGTGTTCAAAAATATGTAAAAGTTGATGGAATTATTGATGATTTTACAAGGGTTCAAAGCTCAAGAAAAAAATCAATTTTACATATTGATGAGGTTCCAAAAGATGCTTTGATTCTCTCAACTGCCATGGGAAGTCCCCTTGAGGTAAAAAATGAGTTAGATAAAAAAAGCTTTGAAAATATTAACTACTTAGCTTTTTTTAAATACTCTAATTTAGATTTAAAAGAACCACCTTTTATTTGTGATTTTAAAGAAGATTATAAAAACAATAAAAAAAGATATGAAGAGGTTTATAATTGTTTAGAGGATAAAAAATCAAAAAAGATTTTTGAAAAACTAATTAATTTTAAACTAAGTTTTGATTTAGGTTTTATGGAAGGTTTTACAAATAACCATGATGAACAATATTTTGATAAGGAATTAATCCCAAATATAAAAAATATTGTTTTCTTAGATGGTGGTGCATACGTAGGCGATACCCTACCTAATATAATAAAAAACTTTCCAGATTTTAAAAAGATTTATGCAATAGAACCAAATGAGTTGCACATAGATATTGCAAAAAGAGATTTCTCTTCAAATGAAAAAATAGAATTTATAAATTGTGGTTTAGGAAAAATTAAAATTCAAAAAGAAGAATCACAAGAAAAAAAACATCATGGGCAACATGATTATCAAGCAATAAATATAGATACTATTGATAATTTAATCAAAGAAAGAGTTGATTTTATAAAACTTGATATTGAAGGGGCTGAACAAGATGCCCTTTGTGGAGCAAAAGAAACTATAAAAAAATATACCCCAATCTTAGCTATTTGCATTTATCATAAAGCTCAAGATTGGTATAAAATACCTCTAATTGTATTGGATATTAATCCTAACTACAAACTTTATTTAAGACACTACATGGAAGGTATATATGAAACTGTTATGTATTTTATACCTCAAAATTAACTTCTTAAAATAATAAATATTGTAACTAATTCGTAATAGCCAAGTGGTAAAATAATTTCCAATATTTTTTAAGGAAAGAAAATGAAAAAACAATTAGTTTTATCTTGTGCTTTAGCACTATCGGCTTTATCAAGTTGTGCATATGCTGCAGAAACACTTAAAATTTTAACTTGGAAGGGGTATGCCCCTAATGAACTTATTGAGAAGTTTGAGAAAAAAACAGGTTATAAAGTTGAAGTTACTTATTCAAATAATGAAGAGATGATTGCTAAATTAAGAGCAACTAGAGGTGCTGGTTTTGATGTAGCTCAACCAAGCCAAGATAGAATTTCATCTGTTCAAGAAAAATACAAAATTTATAAAGCAATAGATTATTCAAAAATAAATACTTCTGCTTTAGTAACTTCTATGTTAGATGCTGTAAAAAAGAACACAAAGGTTAAAGGTGATTCCTTTGCAGTTCCATTTTGTTATGGAACTTCAGGTCTAATTGTTAATAAAAAACTAGCACCAAATGCTAAAGATTATTCTGCTTTATTAGATAAAGAGTATGCAGGAAAAATTTCTTATAGATTAAAAAGACCAACTTTAATTGGAGTTGCATTTGCAAAAGGGGAAAATTCATTTGAAAAATATTCAGATGCAAAAGAGTATAAAACATTAATGGATGGTGTTGCAAGAGATTTAATCAAAGCTAAACCTTATGTTAAAAACTATTGGTCAAATGGAGATTCATTATTAGAATTATTAAGATCTGGTGAAGTTGTTGTAGCTATGGGATGGGACAATGGTGGATGGAAATTACATAAAGAAAATCCTGATTTAGATTTTGTTGCACCAAAAAGTGGAGCTTTAGGTTGGATTGATACATTTGCAATTCCTGCAAAAGCTAAAAATATAAAAGGTGCTTATGCTTGGATTAACTTTATGTTAGAGCCAGAAAATGCAGCATATTTCACAAATAAAGAGGGATATGGAACTGCTTCAAATGGTGCAAATAAATTTTTAGATAAAGAGATTAAAGATAATTTTGAAAGATCATTTACAAAAGCTGATATTGATAAGATTAATTGGTATCCACCAGTGCCAGCAAAATTAGAGTCTATTGAAGGTAAACTTTTAGATAAAGTTAAAGCTTCAAAATAATTTGATGGATATATTAGATATTAGGAGTCTGCGGAAACAATTCGCAGACCACCTTGCAGTAAAAGAGATTAATCTCCAAGTAAAAAAAGGTGAATTTTTTTCTATTTTAGGTCCTTCAGGCTGTGGCAAAACAACTTTACTTCGAATGATTTCTGGTTTTATAGAACAAACTTCTGGTGAGATTTTTATAAACAAAAAATCAATGAGAGGGATTCCTGCTAATAAAAGACCCGTTAATTTAGTTTTTCAAAATTTGGCACTTTTCCCTATGATGAATGTTTATGAAAATATTGCATTTGGATTAAAAAGAAGAAAAGTAGCAAAAGATGAGATTGAAAAAAAAGTTAAAGAGATTTTAGAAAAAGTTCATTTAAGTGGATATGAGAAAAAAGATGTTTCATCTTTATCAGGTGGTCAGAAGCAAAGAGTTGCAATTGCAAGGTCTTTGATACTAGAACCATCAATATTACTCTTAGATGAGCCTTTAGGAGCTTTAGATTTAAAGCTTAGGGAATCAATGAAAATTGAGCTAAAAAAACTTCAAGATGAGTTTGGAACAACTTTTATCTATATCACCCATGATCAATCTGAAGCTTTAGTTATGAGTGATAGAGTTGCTGTTATGAATCAAGGAGTATTTGAACAAATAGATACTCCTCAAAATCTATACGCAAATCCAAAAACAGCTTTTGTAGCCTCTTTTGTTGGTGAAACAAATATTTTAGAATCAACAAAGATTTCAAATGAAAAAGTAAAAAGTGATGATCTAGAGTTTCACTCCATTTTTATTGATGAAGTAACTGATACTTGCTCTTTATTTATAAGGCCAGAAGCTATTATAATAAATCCAAGTGAAGATATAAAAGATATAAATAGTTTTGAAGTTGATATTATAAATATACTTTTTGATGGTTCAAATACTAAACTATTAGCAACTTTACCAAATAATAAAGAGTTAATGATTTCCTTACCTCAAAATGAACAGTTTAAACAAATAAAAATAGGGCATAAAATCAAAGTAGGGGTTAGTAAAAAAGATTGTAAGGTTTTTAAATAATGTTTAAAGACACAAGAGTACAACTAGGAATATATCTACTACTTTTACCAGTTTTGTTATGGCTTTTTTTACTTATAGTTATGCCCCAGTTTGAACTTCTACTTATGTCTTTTCAAACTGAAGATGATTTGGGTGATATAGTTTGGTCTTTTGCAAACTATAAAGAGTTTTTTAATAATGAAGTTTATTGGTATACTTTTATTAGAACGGCCTCTTATGCTATATTTGTAACTTTTTTAACTCTTGTAGTTACTTTTCCTGTTGCATTTTATATCACTAAAATAGTAGATAAAAGGTATGCTCTTTTTTTATCTATATTATTGCTTCTTCCTTTTTGGGTTAGTGAATTGGTTCGGGTTTATGGTTGGACTATTCTTCTAAGAGAGAGTGGAGTTATAAATTTCTTTTTACAATATTTTGGTCTAACTTCAAAAGGTATTGAGTTTTTATACAACGATATTAGCATGATTATGGGACTAATTTATACCTCTATGCTTTTTATGGTTGTTCCTATAATGTCAGCTTTAGAAGGGATGGATGATTCATATATTGAAGCAGCTTATGACTTAGGAGCTTCAAAGTTTACAATCTTTTTTAAAATCATTATCCCTTATGCTTCAAGTGGTATTGTATCTGGTTCAATTGTTGTTTTTATGCTAACTTTAGGAAACTATTTAACTCCAAATTTAATTGGTGGAAAAAACTCTTTATGGTTTACAGAACAAATCTATAATCAGTTTATCTCAAGCTTTAATTGGAACCAAGGTTCTGCCTTTGGCTTTTTACTTTTGGTTTTATCTTCACTTATTATTTTTATAGCATTAAAACTAAGTAAACAATCTCTTTCAAAGGCTTTAAGATGATTAGAACACTTCCTAAGTCTTCATTTTATACTATTGCTTTTAGAGTTTATGTAGTATTGTTTTTTCTTTTTTTATTTGCACCTTTAGTTGTAACTTGTGTTTTTGCTTTTAATGATTCAAATTTCCCTTCACTTCCTTGGAATGGATTTACTTTAGATTGGTTTATTGCTAATAATTCTCAAAGAGTAGGGATATTTAATGATAGTGAAAACCTTACAAGTATTTACAACAGTTTAAAAACTGCATTTTTTGTTACTATATTTTCTTTGCTTGTAGGAACATATGCAGCTTTAATTTTTGAAAGAAAAGAGTTTAAATTTAAACAAGCTTTATATTTTTTAGCTTTAACCCCATTAGTTATTCCAGGTGTTATTTTAGGTATATCACTTTTAGTTACAGTAAATGATTTAGGACTTTATTTAGATAATAACTTTGGAATAGATTTAGAAATTTTAAGACCAAGTTTTTGGCTTGTAGTTATTGGACAATTTTCTTTTATTACAACTTTTGTATTACTTGTGGTTTCAGCACGACTTAAAAAATTTGATGTATGTTTGGAAGAAGCTTCCTTAAATCTAGGTGCGAGTATGCCTCAAACTATCTTTTATATAGTTTTACCTTTTTTAAAACCTGCACTTATAGGAGCAGGGGCAGTTGCCTTTTTAATGAGTTTTGAAAACTTTAATACAACTTTATTTTTAATAGGTTCAGATACAACTTTACCAATAAACTTGTATCTTCAAGTAAGAGATGGAAGTACACCAATAATAAATTCAATCTCATTTTTATTGATTATTTGCACTTCAATAATCGCATTTTTTAATTTAATATTTTCAAAAAAAGGGAAATAAATGAATAGTTTTAGTTTCTATGAAAATAATCAAGATATCCAAATAGCACATAGAGGTTTTAGTTCTCTTTACCCAGAAAATACTATGATTGCTTTTAAAAAAGCAATTAAAAAAACAAAGATGATTGAACTTGATGTTGCTTTTTCAAAAGATGGAGTTGCTGTTGTAATACATGATGATACCCTTTTAAGAACATCTAATGTTGAAGAGATATTTCCTTTAAAAAAAGATTCCCATATAGATGAGTTTACTTTTGAAGAATTAAAGCAATTGGATTTTTCTTCATGGTTTGATAAAAATTTAAAATTACAAAGAATCTCTACATTAGAAGAGGTTCTAATTTTTTGTAAGAAAAAAGAAGTTTATGTAAATATTGAAATCAAAGATTTAACATTAAATCCTTTTCACAAAAAAGCCGTTAAAAAAATTGTTAAAATAATAGATGAGTGTAAGATGTCTAAAAGTGTGATAGTTTCATCTTTTGTTTCAGAATATATCATTCAATTAAATAAAAAATATAAACATATTAAAAAAGCTTTTTTATGTGAAGATGTAAATTCAATCTATTTATTGGAATTTTTATTAAAACATAATATAGATGCTTTTCATTGTAGTGATGAAATTGTTGAAGAAGAATTAGTTCAAGAACTATTAGAACATGGCATTTATACTTGTGTATTTACAGTAAATGATGAAAAGAGAAAAGATGAACTCTTCTCTTGGGGTGTAAAAGGAGTTTTCACAGACAATCTAAGTCATATTTAAGTTTATATTAAGTATAATCCAAAACTTTTTTAGAAAACAACTCAACGTTTCTCTAGAATGGTAGTATCGTTTTGATTATGACTCTTGTCATATGTCATGGCGTCATTGGGACGTAACGAGAAGCATGAGCCGCTTTAAAGCTCAAACCACGAAAATAGAGAATCTATAATGATTCAACAATTTTACTAGATCTCTATAAAAAAAATAAAGGGAAAGAATGCCTACTATTAATCAGCTTGTTAGAAAAGAGCGAAAAAAGGTGATCAAAAAATCTAAATCACCTGCATTAGAAAAATGTCCACAAAGAAGAGGTGTATGTACAAGAGTATATACTACTACTCCAAAGAAACCAAACTCGGCTTTAAGAAAAGTTGCAAAAGTTAGATTAACTACAGGTTTTGAGGTTATCTCATATATCGGTGGTGAGGGTCATAACCTTCAAGAACACTCTATCGTGTTAGTTAGAGGGGGAAGAGTTAAGGATTTACCTGGTGTTAAATATCACATCGTAAGAGGTGCATTAGATACAGCTGGTGTTGCAAACAGAACTGTTGCAAGATCTAAATATGGTACTAAAAGACCTAAGAAATAAGTAGAAGGATAAGAGAATGAGAAGAAGAAAAGCTCCTGTTAGAGAAGTAATGGCTGATCCTATCTACAATAGTAAAGTGATCACAAAATTTATTAATACTGTAATGTTAGATGGTAAAAAATCTGCTGCACAAAAAATTATGTATGGTGCAATTGCAAACTTAGATGCTAGAGGTGAAGAAGCTGGTTTCGATTTATTTGAAAAAGCAATTGAAAATGTTAAACCACTTTTAGAAGTAAAATCTAGAAGAGTTGGTGGAGCAACTTACCAAGTTCCTGTTGAAGTTAGAGCTGTAAGAAGACAAACTTTAGCACTTAGATGGCTTGTTGACAATGCTAGAAAAAGAAACGAAAGAACTATGGTTGAGAGATTAGCAAACGAATTATTTGAAGCTGCAAATGAAAGAGGAGCTTCATTTAAGAAGAAAGAAGATATGCACAGAATGGCTGAAGCAAATAAAGCATTTGCTCACTATAGATGGTAATCAAACTGTAATTATTTTCAATCACATAAGGAAGGGTGTCTAACACCCTTTTTTTTTATCTAGTTTTAGATATAATCTCGCAAAATTTAAAAATTTAAAAGGAAAATTTAAGATGGCAAGAAAAACCCCTCTTAACAGAGTTAGAAATATTGGTATCGCTGCTCACATCGATGCTGGTAAAACTACAACTACTGAAAGAATTTTATTCTATACTGGTGTATCTCACAAAATTGGTGAGGTTCACGACGGTGCTGCTACAATGGACTGGATGGAGCAAGAGCAAGAAAGAGGTATTACAATTACTTCTGCTGCGACAACTTGTCACTGGCCTCACCCAAAAACTAATGAGCAACTGCAAATTAACATCATTGACACTCCAGGTCACGTTGACTTCACAATTGAAGTTGAAAGATCTATGAGGGTTTTAGATGGTGCTGTAGCAGTATTCTGTTCAGTTGGTGGGGTTCAACCACAATCTGAAACTGTTTGGAGACAAGCAAATAAGTATAGAGTACCAAGAATGATTTTTGTTAACAAAATGGACAGAACTGGTGCTGATTTCTTTATGGTTGAAAAACAAGTTGCGGAAAGATTAAAAGCTAATCCTGTTCCAATTCAAATTCCAATTGGTGCTGAAGAAGATTTCAAAGGTATTGTTGATTTAGTACAAATGAAAGCTATCGTTTGGGATGATGATGCTGCAATGGGTTCTAACTACCACGTTGAAGATATTCCTGCTGATTTACAAGACCAAGCTGAAGAATACAGAGAAAAAATGATTGAAGCTGCTGCTGAGTCTTCTGAAGAATTAATGGAAAAATATTTTGAAGAGGGTGAATTATCTGAAGAAGAGATTGTTGCTGGATTAAAAGCTGCAACTTTAGCTATGACTATTACTCCAATGACTTGTGGTACTGCATTTAAAAATAAAGGTGTTCAAACTTTACTTGATGCTGTTGCAATGTATTTACCAGCTCCAACAGAAGTTGCTGATATTAGAGGTGAAACTCAAGATGGTGAAGCTGTTATTGTTCCTTCTTCTGATGAAGGTGAAGTGGCTGCATTAGCATTCAAAATTATGACTGACCCATTTGTTGGACAATTAACATTTACAAGAGTTTATAGAGGACAATTACAGTCTGGTACTTATGTAATGAACTCAACTAAAATGAAAAAAGAAAGAATCGGTAGATTACTTAAAATGCACTCTAACAATAGAGAAGAAGTAAGTGAGTTATATGCTGGTGAAATCGGTGCAGTTGTTGGTCTTAAAACAACTATTACAGGAGATACTTTAGCATCTGAAAAAGATCCAGTTATCTTAGAAAGAATGGAGTTCCCAGAACCAGTTATCTCTGTTGCAGTTGAGCCAAAAACAAAAGCTGACCAAGAGAAAATGGGTATCGCATTAGGTAAATTAGCTGAAGAAGATCCATCATTTAGAGTAAATACTGATGAAGAATCTGGTCAAACTATTATTTCAGGAATGGGTGAGTTACACCTTGAAATTCTTGTAGATAGAATGAAAAGAGAATTTAAAGTTGAAGCTGAAGTTGGTGCTCCACAAGTTGCATATAGAGAAACTATTAAAAATGCTGTTGATCAAGAGTACAAATATGCTAAACAATCTGGTGGTAAAGGTCAATATGGTCATGTATACTTAAAAATCAATCCACTTCCAGCAGATTCTGAAGACAATTTCAAATTTAATAATGATATTAAAGGTGGGGTTGTACCAAAAGAATATATCCCTGCAGTACAAAAAGGTTGTGAAGAAGCAATGGCTGGTGGTATCTTAGCTGGATATCCAATGGTTAATATTGAAGTTACACTTTATGATGGTTCTTACCACGACGTTGACTCATCTGAAATGGCGTTTAAATTAGCTGCTTCTATGGGATTCAAACAAGGTTGTAGATCTGCAGCTGCGCAAGCTGTAATCTTAGAGCCAATGATGAAAGTTGAAATTGAAACTCCTGAAGAATATATGGGAGATGTAATTGGTGACTGTAACAAAAGAAGAGGACAAGTTCAATCAATGGATGACAGAGCTGGTGTTAAATTAGTTACTGCATTAATTCCATTATCTGAAATGTTCGGTTATTCTACAGACTTAAGATCTATGTCTCAAGGTAGAGCAACTTATTCTATGTTATTTGATCAATACATGGAAGTTCCTAAAAACGTTTCTGACGAAATCATCAAAAAGAGAAATGGTTAATAGCGTAAAATAAAAGCCAACTGCTTGGCTTTTATAGCTATTAACGAGATTTGTCATGTTTAATAGAAATCTATGATTTCGTAATTAAACGACAAATGTCTGAACTAATAGCGTAGAAAAGAAGTGAAATTCTTCACTTCTTTAGTGATTAACGAGATTTACCTTGTTTAATAGAAATCTATGATTTCGTAATTAAACGGTAAATGTCAGAACTAATAGTATTAGATTAACTTTTCTTTAGATAAAAAGGGGTGTGCATTTTGCATGTCCCTTTTTTTTATTTAAATTCCCACTACTTACTCTCTATTAGCTTTTAAATTCTTGTTTAAATTATATTTAGCTAAAATCTATCTTATATCAACAACAAAAGTAGGGCGTATTGATTTATAAAATTATCTTTTTATCTTTTTTACTTTTTCTAAATTTAAATGCTGCAATGGAAGATGACATTGTATATGTAGAGGATAAAACTTCTAATCAAATAAGTTTAAAGGATGAGTTTTTAAACCCTAATACAAAGTTTTATACTATTAGTATTTGCACTTTAGATTTAAGTAAATATGATCCAATAGAATATTTTAAAACTTTTAATATGACAAATGCTGTAGCTTATAAATTTGGTGAAAATAAAGAGTTTGCTAGGATTATTTCAGGTGTTTATAAAACTGGTACTGAAGCAACTGCTGCAATAAAAGATTTGGATCCAAGATTAATTAGAAATAAACCTTACTCAGCGAATTTAAAAAGACATCAAGAACTTTTTTCAGAATATAATGAAAATATTAAAAAGGCTACTACTAGTAAAAAAAAGATAGAAGAAATAAAACCTATTAAGAAATCTTCTAAATCAATTTTTATTAATAACTCAGAAGAAGCAAAAAAACTAAAAGAAGAGTTTTTAAATGATGATTCTCAATTTTATTCTATAGCACTAGGTAGTATTTCTTTAAAACAAAGTAGTATTGAAAAATTCTTTCAAACCTATGGCGTAGGAGATGAAGCTTTAGCTCACCTATATGGAAAAAATAAAGATAAAGCAAGAATTATATATGGTTTGTATAAAACTAGAGCAGAAGCAATTAATGCAATTAAAGAGTTTAATGATAATTTAAAAAGTAATAAACCTTATTCTATGAAAATGGAAAAGTTTCAAAGTTTTTATAAGAAAAATATTTCTAAAGATGAAAATAATCCAATTGTTGAATTAAAGATAAATGATAAAAAAGAAGAAAAAAAAGTAAACGTAAAATTAAGTGATGAAATAAAAATCGTAGATATACCCAAAAAAGAAATACCCAAAAAAGAAAAAATAGCTAAAGTAAAACAGGAAAAACCAAAAGTTGAAGAAAAAAAATCTAAAGCTATAAAAAAGAAAATAAAAAAACAAACAACTAAAACAAAAATATTAGAAAACAACAATAAATTTTTAAAAGAATCAAAACTTGTAGATGTTTTTTATGTTGAAGAGGATGGAGAGTTTAATATTTTAAGTGAAGTTTTTTTAAATGATGGAAGTTCTTTTTTTACAATTGATTTTGGTGAAATAAATTTAAAAGAATCTACAATTGAACAATCTTTTATAAATAATAAAATTAAAAACGAAGCACTAGCATATAAATATGGTGATAATAAAGAGTATGCAAGACTTATTTATGGAGCGTTTGAGACTAAAGATGATGCAAAAAAGACAATTGAAGAATTAAATGTTACAAGTTTAAAAAATTTAAAAGTTAGTAATATAAAAAATCATCAAAAACTATATAAAGTTTACCATAAAAATAAAATGATATATAATAGTAAGAAAAATGATACTCAAGTTAAAACTAAAAAGTATGAGTTTGATTATTCAAGTGTTTATGCAAAGCTTGAAAATAGTAAAAGTAAAATAAAAGATGAATTCTTTAATAGAGATTCTAAAAAATATACAATCACATTAATTACATTTTTAAAAGATGATATGAGAGTAGATAAGTTTTTTGAATATAATAACTTATATGAAGAGGTTCTTGCTTTTCCAATAGGAAGTCAAAATAGTTATTATAGAGTAATTAAAGGTGTTTATGATAGCTTTGATGAAGCTAATGAAGCTATAAATAGTTTAAGTGAAGATTTGAGGGAAAATCAGCCATATGTTTCAAGAATTTCAAGCCAACAAAAAAAGCTTGAAAAATATGGAAGAGTTTTGGAAAATGAAATGAAACAAATTCAAATGATTGAATTTAAATAGGATAATTAATTGAGATTAACAAAAAGTTCAGAAAGATTAAAATCTATAAAAAAGGCAGGGATTTTTTTAAAACCTAATTCACCTGAGATAAAAGAAGATTTTTACAAAATAAAAAAATGTTTTGATGTTCATGAGATAGAATTTATTCTTGAAGAAAATTCAGCAAAGATGATTAATGAAGACCAAGGTAAAAGTTTAGATGAGATTTGTAATGAAGCAGATATCCTTTTATCTATAGGTGGCGATGGAACTTTATTATCTGTTGTGAGAAGTTCTTTTAAATATGATATTCCAATTTTGGGTATTCATATGGGAACTTTAGGTTTTCTAACTGATATTGTATTTGAAGAGCTACCTTCTTTTTTAAATGATTTAATGAATGATAATTATAGAATTGACAATAGAATGTTAATTGAGTGTAAAATTGGTGATAAAACCTATGTAGCTTTTAATGATGTAGTACTTTCTAGAAAAACAGTTTCATCTATGTTAAAAGTAAATGCAAAAATTAATGGTGAATCTTTTAACTCTTATCATGGTGATGGTGTAATTATCTCAACACCTACAGGCTCAACAGCATATAACCTATCTGTTGGTGGTCCAATTGTCTATCCTTTAACTGAAGCTTTTATTATAACTCCTGTTGCATCTCATTCTTTGACCCAAAGGCCACTTGTAATGCCAGCAGAAATAGAAATAGAATTTAAAATAAAAGATTCTCAAGGAGCTGTTATTTTAATAGATGGTCAAGATATTATAGAAGCAAAAAATGAAGCGATTATTAAAGTTACAATTGCAGATAAAAAGGCTAAACTTATCCATAGAACAAAAAGAGATTTCTTTAAAGTTTTAAATGAAAAATTAGGGTGGGGAAATAATTGATTAATAGAATTTATTTAAATGATTTTTTATCATTTAAGGATGTTGAACTAGAGCTAGAAAAAGGTTTAGTCGTTTTTACAGGTCCTAGTGGAGCTGGAAAATCTGTTTTAATGCAATCAATCTTATCTTTATTTGGAATAGGTGAGTGTAAAGCAAAACTTGGTGAAATTACTTTAAGTAATATGGGTATTGAAGATGAAGCTTATGATATACAAAAAAATGATGACATTATAATCAAAGAGATAAAAAAAGATAAAACTAGGTATTTTTTAAATGCTCAAACTATCTCTAAAAAAAACCTAAATCAATTTTCAAAAACACTTATTAGACATTTACATTTGAAAGATAACTCAGATTTTGATTCAATAAAATTAATTGCCTTTTTAGACTTTTATTGTAAAAAGTATGAGAAAGACTATGGTTCAATAAAATTACAATTTGATGAAAAGTATCAAGAGCTTTCGACTATTCAAAAAGAGTTAGAAAAAATTAGAAATGATGAGTCAAAACTTGAAGATTTAAAAGAGTTTGCCAAATTTGAGATAGATAAAATCAACTCAATAAATCCACAAATTGGAGAGTATGAAGATTTAGCTTTAATTAAAAAGAAATTATCTAAAAAAGAAAAGATAGAAGAATCAATTGAAAAATCACAAGCTATTTTTAATTACACATCAGCAGTTAATGAAACATTATCTTTATTAGATGAAGATAGTAGTTTTTTTGATGAGGCTATTAATGAGTTAAATAATATCTATGAAAAGTTTAATGATTCTTTATATGAATTAGAAGAGTTAGATATTGAAACTGTATTAGATAGAATTGAAAAACTTTCATCTTTGCAAAAAAGATTTGGTTCAATTGAAGAGGCAATTGAATATAGAGATAATAAAGTAAAAGAGTTAGAATCTTATGAAAATATCTCCTTTGAAAAATCAGTATTAGAAAAAAAACATAAAAAAATCACTATAGAGGTTGAAGCTCTATCAAAAGATATTAGTAAATATAGAAAAAAAGCAGTAAAAGTACTAGAAGAGAGAATGAATTACTATTTAAAATTTTTATACCTTTCTAATGCAAAAATAAAAGTTGAAGAAAAAAGTTTAACAAAAGATGGAATCGATGAGATTATTTTTGAGTTAAATGGTGTAAACCTTGAGACAATTAGTTCAGGGGAATTCAACAGACTTAGACTTGCACTTTTAACTTCTATTAGTGAGTTTGATATTGTAAATAATGGAATTTTATTTTTAGATGAGATTGATGCAAATTTAAGTGGAAAAGAAAGTTCTGCAATTGCAACAGTTTTAAATAAACTATCAAGTTCTTATCAAATATTTGCAATCTCACATCAGCCTCAATTAACATCAACAGCACATCAGCATTTTTTAGTTGATAAGAAAGATGGTGTTTCTACTGTAAAAAAACTTGATGATGAATCAAGGGTAAATGAAATTGCTAGGATGATAAGTGGAGAAAGTGTTACAAAAGATGCATTTTCTTTTGCTAAAAATCTTTTAGATGAAAAAAGAGTTTAAGAATTAACTTCAAACTCCTTTTTCATATTTTCTACTAAAATTTTTATTTTCTCTTTTTGGATTTTTGTTCTTGCATTTAATATCAAAGTATCTAAATTTTTATGAAATTTTTTTAAAAAATTTAAAATATATTTTGTCTTTTTATAAGGGTTATTAACGTGGGCACTAAGTTCAATGAATTCTAATACCATATCTGTATATCCTAAAAAAGCTGCATAGTTTATTGGTAAGACACCAAATTTATCTGGCTCATTTAATAAAGATTTATTATAAGAATAAATAAGCTTAAATATTTTAATATCATTTTTCCAAACAGCATTATGTAATATATGTCTTCCCCTATTATCAATTGCATTCATATCCACACCACTGTGTAACAACATTTTTATTACTGTCATATCGCAGTCTAATATTGCTTTATGTAAAGTGATTCCACCATAAGAATCTTTTGCATTTACATTTGCTCCCATAATGATTATTGCTTGTAAATTGTTATAATAGTTTTTTTGCTCTTTCTCTTTTTTAAACTCTTGATTCTCTAACATATATTTATAGATAATATTATTGCCATCTTTATCTTGAGCATTTATATCTGCACCATATTTTATTAAAAGCTTAACAATGTCAGTTGCTCCATACCTTAATGCTTCAAAAAAATATGGCTCACCCTTTGAATTATATTGTTTTAGTTTAACATCAGTATTTACTAAAACACTTTCTAGAATAGATACATAATCACTTTTAAAATCAAGGTTCTTCCTTTGAATAGGTCTAGCTTTTTTCTCTTCTCTAACAATTAAAATTGCATCAATTAGCTTTTCTATTACTGTATGATTATTTGAATCTTTAATATTTGGATTTATTCCATAATCAAGCAAGATATGAGTTGTCTCAAGATAACTATTTCCTTTTTCAATTATTAAACTTAATGCTGTATTATTATTCCTGTCAACTACATCAATGGGTACTTCACAATCTAAAAGTAGATTTAAAAGTACTAGATGTTGGTTTTTTACAGGAAGTGATAATATAGTTTCATTGTTATTGTTTGATATTGTTGTATCAATTTGCGATTCAATTATTGTTGGAATTATGTCAATTAGATTTTTTATATCTTTTTTATGTTTTTCAACATCTTCTTTTGTATCAATAACTAGATTGTTTTCTTTGTAGATTATATACTCAATTAAGTGTAAAAGTATATTATTCCCTTTATTATCAATACAGTTTATATCTAAACCCTCTTCAAGAAGTTTTAGGAAAATATTTTGGCATTCAAAACCATTTTCAACCACATAAAAAAGTAGATTCCTTCCATTGTGATCTAATTTATTTAAACTATCAAATTTATCTAATAGGGTATTTAAAACATTAATATTTTCAAATGATTCTTTATAAAATAATATAGAATCATCATTTATAAATCTTTTTTCCTCTAATAAGTCATCTATAATTTCTAGATTTTGCGATTTTACTGCAAAATGTAAAATTGATTCATTCTTCTTGTTTTTTTTATTTAAATCTTTAACAAAAGGTTTTAGTTTCTTATATGCAACAAAATGTCCATTATATGCGGCAAAATCAATTGCTGTATAGCCACTGTAATTTTCCAAATTAACATCGGCATTTTTTTCAAGTAATAAATCTATTGCACTTAAAAAGCCATCTTTAGAAGCTAACATCAAAGGTGAATTTCCCTTTGAGTCTTGATAGTTTATATCTATTCCTCTTTTTATAAGCCATTTTGCTGATTCTATTTTATTATCTAAAATCATGAGATGTAAGAAATTTTCATTATTTTGATTTATATGATTAATATTTAGGTGTTCAAGCATAGAATCAACTTTATCTTCTTTAAAAGTTGAACTTTTCAACTCTTTTAATAAATCATCAATAGTTGCTTTTTTAAATAGTTTTTTAATCATAAAAATCCTTTAGTTTCTTATTTTAGCATAATAACATAAAATAAAATAATAATTATTTACAAGTGCAAACTTACTTGACATTTTAATATATTAGCATTATAATAAGTTCAAAATAATGGGAAATGGGAAGGTTCATGCTGTCAAAAATATCAATCAAAGGAAAGTTGTTAGTTATATCTTTGCTTGCAATTGTAATTGTATCTGTATTAATTGCAACTCAGTCAATTTACACTTTAAAAAAAGTATCAAAAGAAAAAATTGAGAACTTTAAACAAGAGGCTTACTCAAATAAGGAGAAAGAACTTGAAAATTATGTTTCATTAGCTTTAAAAACTGTTGATTCATATTATAAAAGAACATCAATAGATAAAGTAAAAGTTGAAGTTCAAGAAACTTTAAAATCTGAAGCGAAATTCATATTTTCAATTTTGAATCATGAATATGAAAAAAATAAAGATTTATTATCAGAAGAAGAATTAAAACAAAGACTAAAAAGTATAGTTCAGGGTACCAGATATGGGGAAAATGGTTATTTCTGGATTAATGATTTAGATGCTGTTATTGTGATGCATCCAATTAAGCCACAACTTGATGGGAAAGATTTATATAATTATAAAGATAAAGGTGGAAAACAAATCTTTAAAGAGTTTGCAGCGGTTGCAAAGGCTAGTAAAGAAGGTTTCGTTGATTATGTTTGGCCAAAACCAGGATTTGAAAAACCACAACCTAAAGTATCTTTTGTAAAACTTTTTGAACCTTTTGGATGGGTTATAGGAACAGGGGAATATGTTTCTGATGTTTCTGAAAATTTAAAAGCTGAGGCATTAAAATCTATTTCTGCAATGAGATATGGAAAAAGTGGTTATTTTTGGATAAATGATTCAGAACCAAAAATGATTATGCATCCTATAAAACCATCATTAAATGGTAAAAATCTATCAAAAGTTAAAGATCCAAATGGAAAGTTTTTATTTAATGAAATGGTTAAGGTATCAAAAACTGAAAACCTAGGTGGTTTAGTTGATTATATGTGGGAAAAACCAGGAAAAGATGCACCTCAATTGAAATACTCTTATGTGAAAAAGTTCGAGCCTTGGGATTGGATTATAGGAACTGGTGCCTATGTAGATGATATTGAAGAAAATATTTTAACAATGCAAGAAAAAACAGATAAAGAGATTAATGATATTATTATTTATTTCTCTGTATTTACTATTATAGCAATTATTATTATTTATTTAGTTTATTCATTTTTAGTTAAAAAAATTATCATTAGACCTATTGAAGACTTAAAAGAAGCAGTTGAAAATTTAGGTTCAGGAAATGATACTAGTGAAAGAATAAGAAAAACTAATGATGATGAGATTGGATCTTTAGTTGATGCCTTTAATGGTTATGTTGATAACTTAAAAGCTGGCTATGCACAAGATGCCTTAGTGATTGAAGAAGTAGAAGATGTTATTAGAAAAATAAAAAATGGTTTTTATGTATATAAAGTTGAAAAAACATCAAAGAATCCTACTATTCAAAAACTAAGAGAATCAATTAATTCAATGATAGATTCAACAAATGATAAATTAGAAGATATAAATAATGTTTTACTTGAGTATGGAGATTCTAATTTCGATTCATCATTAACAGCTGCTAAAAAAGGCTCTAATGGTATTATTGGTTCAATATTTGCAAGTACAAGGGAACTTGGTGGTACAGTATCAGAATTTTTATCAATGATAACAAAAACAGGTGAAAAATTAAATGCAGATATCGATATCTTATCATCGTCTTCTAGTCAGCTTTCAGATTCAGCCAATGATCAAGCTGCATCTTTAGAACAAACAGCAGCAGCAGTAGAAGAGATAACATCAATTATTAAATCAAGTAATGAAAAAGTAAATAGAATGTCTATTTTAGCAAATGATTTAAATAAATCAGCACGTGATGGAGAAAGTTTAGCAACTAAAACAACTTCAGCTATGGATGATATTGATACGCAAGTTCAAGCTATTAATGATGCAATTACTGTTATTGATCAAATTGCTTTCCAAACAAATATTCTATCTTTAAATGCAGCAGTTGAAGCAGCAACAGCAGGGGAAGCTGGAAAAGGATTTGCAGTTGTAGCCCAAGAGGTAAGAAACCTTGCAAGTAGAAGTGCGGAAGCAGCAAAAGAGATTAAAAATTTAGTTGAAAATGCTACAACAAAAGCAAATGAAGGTAAAACAATTGCTGATAATATGATTAAAGGATATTCTGATTTAAATAGTAAAGTTAGTGAAACAATTGAATTAATTGCAGATGTTGATTCTGCTTCTAAAGAGCAAGAGACAGGTATTGTTCAGATTAATGATGTTATTAATTCTTTAGACCAAGCAACACAAGTTAATGCATCATCTGCAACACAAATTAGTAATCTTGCAACAGAAGTTTCTGAACTATCTGCTAGTTTACTTGATATTGCAGAAAGGGCAAATTTTGATAAAGGAAAACAAGAAGAGATTTGTGATGTAGATTTAGTTTTTACAATGTCAAAACTAAAAAATGATCATATCGTTTTCAAAAACAAAAACTTTGCACAAGTTGGAACTTTTAATTCTTGGAATGTAACTTCGCCAAAAGAGTGTGATTTTGGTAGATGGATTTTAGAACAAGAAAGCCAAAGAAAAGAGTTTTGTAATTCATCTTCTTGGAATAAAATGAAAGAATACCATGAAAAAGTTCATAACTTAGTTGGTGAATATATTGATCTAAATTCAAAAAGAGTTTCTAATGAAGAATTAGAAAAAATATCTTCAGAATTAGAAACTACAACTGAAGAATTATTTAGAGCAATGGATAGAATCAAAGCTGAAAATTGCTCTATTCAAGGTAGAAAAGAAAATGAGCCTAAAAATATAGAAATTTCAAGACCAAAACCTGTTAAAGTAGAAACAAAGATTGAAAATAAAACAACAGCTCCAACTCCTGTAAAAGTTTCAACAACAACTACTTCAAAAACAATTACTTCAAACAATAATGATGACGATGAATGGGAAAGCTTTTAAAAGCTTTCCTTCTTCATCTTCATAAGTAAAATCTTATAAAATCTAACTAATTTTTTTTAAACTTTAAACTATAGAAATTTTTGATATAATCACGTTTTAAAAACAGTGTCTTGGAAACACAAAGGAATATGATGGATAAAAATAATAAAGTAGAACTGCTTTCCCCTGCAGGTAATTTGGAAAAATTAAAAATTGCCTTTGCCTATGGTGCCGATGCAGTTTATGGTGGTGTAAGCCACTTTAGTTTAAGAATTAGAAGTGGAAAAGAGTTTAACTTTGAAACTTTTAAAGAGGGTATTGATTATGCCCATGCTAGAGGTAAGCAAGTTTATGCGACAATTAATGGTTTCCCTTTTAACTCTCAAATAGATTTATTAAAAAAACATATTATTAAAATGGCAGAATTAGAACCAGATGCATTTATTGTAGCAGCTCCTGGAGTTGTAAAACTTTGTAGAGAACTAGCTCCTCAAATACCAATTCATCTATCAACACAAGCAAATGTATTAAACTATTTAGATGCCCAAGTATTTTGGGATATGGGTGTTAGAAGAATTATTGCTGCACGTGAAATATCTTTAAAAGATGTAAAAGAGATTAAACAACATCTACCTGATATGGAGATTGAGATTTTTGTTCATGGTTCTATGTGTTTTGCTTATAGTGGTAGATGCTTAGTGTCTGCTGTACAAATGGGAAGAGTTCCAAATAGAGGAAGTTGTGCCAACGATTGTAGATTTGAATATACTTTATACGCAGCAAATGAAGACCATAGTACTTTATTTAGACTTGAAGAAGAACCAGGTGTAGGAACTTACATCTTTAATGCAAAAGATATGAATTTAGCATCTCATGTTGATGAGATTTTAGAAAGTGGAGCAGTTGATTCTATTAAAATTGAAGGTAGAACAAAATCTCCATATTATGCGGCAGTAACAGCATACGCATATAGAAAAGCAATTGATGATTATGAAGCTGGGAAATTTGAAGCAGATAAATACCAAGAAGAATTAGCTACAACAAAGAATAGAGGGTTTACTGATGCATATTTAGTACATAGGCCTTTTGATAGAACTAATACACAAAACCACGAGTATGCATTAAGTAAAGGTAGCTATGAAGTTAGTGGTTTAGTAACTTCAGATGAGAAACATTTTATGTGTAAATATAAAACTTATCCAAATGAAGAGACAGAGATTTTTGCCCCATTGAATTCTCAAATTGAAGAGTGTGAAAATGAGATAGGAAAAATCTACAAAAAAGATAATGGTAAATACTATATTTCATTTAAAAAGATTTTAACAGAAACTGGAAAAGAACTTGAATCAGTTCATAGTGGAAATACAAATAAAATCCAATTACCAGGGAAATTACCTTATTTAACAATGCTTAGAGTTGAAAACACTGAAGAGATATTAGAAGAAAGTGCATGTAGTAATTAATAATGGTTATATTTAGAGTTACTGAAAATATAAATATAAAAACAACTGATGGTACCTTAGTTAAATATTCTAAACTAAAGGGACCATCTAATCTTTTTAATGAAACTGTTTATATAACAACATTTGAAGACTTTGAAGATATAAAAAAAGTTTTTTTAAATGTTGGAGCTAAATATAAAGCTAGAGTTATAGATGAAACTAAAATAAGGTATTTAAGTCAATTTCCTAGGGAATTAGGGGTTACAAATTTAAATGAACATTTTTTAACTCAAAAATATGATTATTCGTATAAAAATTTAAATAAAGCAGAGATAAATGAAGATGAAATAAAATCAACATACCTAAATGAAGATAGTGTTGATTTAAATAAACAATTAGAAGGAACACTAAAAAAAGATATTTCTATTATGATATTAGGAAATGTTGGATTATCGATGTCAGAAATGATTTGTGGATGTACTTCATTAAGAATCTTTTACGAAAAACTGATAAAAAAATTCAAAAGTGTGAAACTTGATATATACTTGAATGCTTCAGAAAATAAATTTTACTCTAGGGATAAAATGATTTTTTCTAATCAAGATTTTATCAATAGCGTTAATCCTCTTTCTGTTGATGTAAAATCTTTTTGTGCCTATGATTTCTTTGTAGATTTTAGTTCAGTAACAAATAGAAGTTATTTTAAACATCTGTCAAAAATCGATGCCTTTTTATATAAACTTGGAATAGACTATAGAAAAGTTGATGAAAAGGAAAAATTTAACACTATAAATATTGGGTCATATAAAGCAAAAAATGAATTAAAAGAGAAAATAAATAGATTAAAGCTTAAAGGTGAAACAATACTTTTTCATCCTTATTCAGCAAATTTAAGTAAATCAATACCAAAAGAGATAGCCGTACGTATTTTAAAAGATTTGATTGAAGAATTACCTGAATATACCATTGTTTCAACAATTAAAATCGACTCAAAGATTGATGATGATAGATATGTTGATTTATCAGCTTCTTCTCAAAACTTTTTAGATTTCTCATATATTGTTGCTAATATGTCAAAAGTTGTTACTGTTGACACTTCAACATACCATATTGCAGAGGCTTTTTTTATACCAACTGTTGTTTTATTTACAAACGCAAAGGAGAGTGAAAACTCTAATATCTATTCAAACTCTAAAGCTTTGTATATAGAAGATGAATCAAAAAATTTCAGTAAATTTATTTTTGAAAATGATTCCTTGGTTTTATACAAGTTTACAGGGTGGAATAAGCTTAAATCATCACAGATTATTAAACTGTTAGAAACTTTTTGATATAATATTACCCATTTTAAGAATATTTAAGGAAAATCAATGAATTTTGTATCTATCATAATGGGTAGTAAATCTGATTATGAAATTATGAAACACTGTGCTGATACTTTAGAAAAGTTTGATGTAAAATATGAAATTATTATCTCTTCAGCTCATAGAAGCCCAGAAAGAACAAAAAACTATATTAAGGAAGCAGAAGAAAAAGGTGCTGTTGCATTTATAGCTGCTGCTGGTATGGCTGCTCACTTGGCTGGTGCTATAGCTGCGACTACAACTAAACCTGTAATTGGTGTTCCAATGAAAGGTGGAGCTATGGATGGTATGGATGCTATGCTTTCAACTGTTCAAATGCCTGCTGGGATGCCTGTTGGTACTGTTGCCCTTGGAAGAAGTGGTGCAGTTAACGCTGCATACTTTGCAATGCAAATTTTATCAATAAGTGATAAAGAATTAGCAGTAAAACTAAAAGAGGACAGAATTGTTCAAGCTAAAAAAGTTGAGAGTGACTCAGCTACAATTGAAGTAATTCTTTAATGAAGCAAGTTGCACTTTTTACTTTACCAAAATGTAAATGGTGCAATGAGGCAAAGGCTTATTTCAAGGCAAAAAAGATCAGATACAATTTAATTGATCTTTCCACAAACAAAAAAGCTTTAAATGATTGTAAAAAACATGGTTGCAGTGGAGCACCTGTTGTTTTGATAGAAAATACATGGATTTGTGGTTTTGATAAAAATAAAATAAATAAAGCATTAGGGATTAAATAGATGGTTACTTTTTCAGAAATTCTATTAAAATTACAACAATTTTGGGCAAGTCAAGGGTGTAATATTGTTCAACCTTACGATATTCCAGCTGGAGCTGGGACTTTTCACCCTGCAACTATTTTAAGAAGTTTAGATTCAACTCCTTGGTCAACTGCTTATGTAGCACCAAGTAGAAGACCAACTGATGGTAGATATGGTGAAAACCCAAACAGACTAGGGGCTTATTATCAATTTCAAACTTTAATTAAACCAAGTCCAGACAATATCCAAGATTTATATTTACAATCTTTAGAGTTTTTAGGATTAGATCTTTCAAAACATGATATTAGATTTGTTGAAGACAACTGGGAATCTCCAACACTTGGTGCTTGGGGATTAGGATGGGAAGTTTGGCTTGATGGTATGGAAGTAACTCAATTTACTTATTTCCAACAAGTTGGTGGTCTTCCTTGTGATCCTGTTGCAGTTGAGATTACATATGGAACTGAAAGACTAGCAATGTATTTACAAGGTGTAGATTCTGTATTTGATATAGTTTGGAATAAAAACGACCATGGAATTACTACTTATGCAGATGTTCACAAAGAGAGTGAGTATGAGTTCTCAACATATAACTTCGAAGTAGCTAATACTGAGATGCTATTTAGACATTTTGATGATGCCTTTAATGAATGTAAAGTTTGTTTAGAAAAAGGTTTACCTCTTCCTGCATATGACCAATGTATGATTGCTTCACATGCATTTAATACACTTGATGCTAGAAAAGCTATTTCAGTTACTGAAAGACAAAACTATATTTTAAAAGTGCGAGAATTAGCTCAAGGGTGTGCAGTTTTATACAAAGAACAAGAAGAAGATAGATTAAAAAGAATTGGAAGAAAATAGTTTGAAACTAAAAGAGATTTATAATTTTTTAGATGAATTATCTCCCTTTGAGTTACAAGAAAAGTGGGATAATTCAGGATTATTGGTTGGAAGTTTAGAAGATGAGATATCAAAGGTTTATATTTCAATTGATTTAGATGAAGAGAATCTAAATCAGATGGATGAAAACTCTTTAGTAATTACTCATCATCCATTAATCTTTTCACCTTTAAAAAAAGTAAATTATGATTCTTATAGTACTAAATTACTAAAAATTTTGATTCAAAAAAATATTGCACTTATATCGATGCACACAAATATAGACACTACTCATTTAAATAAATATGTTGCAAGTGAGATTTTAGGTCTTGATGTAATTGATAGTGAGGGTTATATTTGTTATGCAAAGGTAAATGATACTTTTTCAAGTTTCGCCAATGATGTTTCTAAAAGATTAGGTTTAGAGTATATCAAATATGTAAAATGTAATGAAAAAGTTGAAAAAGTTGCACTTATAACAGGTGCTGGTATGTCTTTAATATCTTCTGTTGATGCAGATTGTTTTCTAACTGGAGATATTAAATATCATGACGCTATGGAAGCGAAGGCAAGAGGTATATCATTAATTGATATAAGACACTATGAAAGTGAAAGACATTTTAGTCCCTTAATGATGGGATTAATTGAAGACTATTTGAAAAAAAATAAATTACAAGCTATAATAACAGGTTCGAAAAATCCATTTAAGTTTTGTACACAAGGAGAAACGGTTGAATAAATATCTAGAAGATTTGGTAAAACTATCAAAATATGACATTGCTATTAGTATGTTTGAGCCAAAGATAGAGAATGAGAAAGCAAAATTATCTACATTTGTTGAAGTAGCAGAGTCTATTAAATCACAAATAAATGATACATATGCACAAATTGATGATGTAAAATCAAAAAGAACTAAAAACAATATTCACTTAGCAGAATTAAAAACTAAGTTAGAAGATATTTCTAAAAAGAATAATGAAGTATCAAATGAAAAAGAATTAAAAGCTTTACAACTTGAAGAAGAGATTGCTAAAGAGCAAGTTTCATTTGCAAATGAAGAGATTATTAGATTAGATGAGATTGCTGCTGCAAAAGAGGAAGAGTTAAAAGAACTTCAAGAGAAATTAACTGAAGAGGAAGAATCAATTAAAGAGATTCAAATTGCAGTTGATAATGCTATTGAAGAGATTAACCAAGAAAGAAATACTGTATCTCAAGAAAGAGGTCAATTATTAGAAAAATTTGATAAGAAAATTTTAACTTTCTATGAGAAAATTAGAAGATGGGCTAAAGATACAGCAGTAGTTCCTGTAAAAGACCAAGCTTGTTATGGATGTTTTATGAAAATTAATGATAAGACTTATTCTGAGGTAATTAAATCAGAAGAGATTATCAACTGTCCTCATTGTGGAAGAATTCTATACAAAGAAGAAGAAACTGAAGAGGCTTAATATTGAGCCTCTTTTCTTATATCTACTATCTATTATTAATATTAGTTTATATATTAGCAATCCCTTTTTTATTATTTAAATCAAGAAAAGATAAGTATAAAGTATCAATCCCTTCAAAATTCTTTTTTAGGGATAATCCTTCATTTGAAAAAGAGGGAATTTGGTTTCACACTTGTTCAATGGGTGAAACCAAAGCAATAAAACCATTAGTTGAAAATCTTACTAGTACAGTAAATCTTTCAGTTATTACAAATACAGGTTTCCAAGAGGCTAAAAAATTAACAAAGAATGTAAGGTACTTACCCTTTGAAATTTTTCTTCCTTTCTGGATAAATAAGCAAAAAGCTTTAGTTGTTATGGAAGCAGAACTTTGGTATTTACTTTTTTTATTTGCAAAAAAGAAAGGGGCAAAAACTTTTTTAATAAATGCAAGGATTTCTGATAAATCCTACGCTTCATATAAAAGATTTTCTTTTTTTTACAAAAGGATATTTGAAAATGTGGATAAGGTTTTTGCACAAACAACTATCGATAAAAAACGTTTAGAGGAACTTGGTGCAAAAAATATTCAAGTTATAGGAAATATAAAATTAGCACTTCTTCCAAAGGTTACAAAAGAGTATAAAAAACCAAATGAAATTCTAATCACTGCTGGAAGTACCCATGAAAATGAAGAGAAGTTAATATTAGATTCTTATAAAAGAGAATTTGGCAAACTAGTTATTGTCCCAAGACATCCAGAAAGATTTGAAAAAGTTGATAAACTTATAAAAGAGTATCTTAAAAATAAAAATTTATCGTATAATAGGTTTAGTAAAAACAACAGTTTTGATTGTGATATTACATTAGTTGATACTTTAGGTGAGTTGAATAACATATATTCAATTTCAGATGTTGTTATTCTTGGTGGAGCCTTTGAAAATATTGGTGGACATAATCCAGTAGAACCTGCATATTTTGGTTGTAAACTAATTAGTGGAAAAAATATTTTTAATCAACACTCTTTATTTGAGTGTGTTGAAAACTATAAAATAATAGAAAATGATGAATTAAAAGAAACATTAGAAGATTTAGAAAATTTAGAAAAATCTTCTTTAAAACAAACAGGTGATATAAAACCTATTCTAGAAGAATTAAAAGGAATATAAATGGCTGAATACGACAAGGCATACAAAGTATTAGCAAAGCAAGAGGGAATCTCAAATTCAAAGGCAAAAGAGTTAATTGATAAAGGTTTAGTAAGAGCAATGGGAAGAAAAGTTGTTATTGCTAGAGCTGACGTACCAACTGATATGAAGTTTTCAGTAAAAGAGTTAGCTCCCATTAAAGTGATATTTCAAGATGATGATATATTAGCTTTAGACAAACCTTGTTTTATGACAAGTGATGAAGTTGCACGTAAATTTCCTGACTTTATTATGTTAAATAGACTTGATAAAGAAACAAGTGGAGTAATGCTTTTTGCCAAAAATGAAGAGTTCCAGAAAAAAGCAATCAAAGAGTTTAAAGCAAATAATGTTTATAAAGAATATGTTGCTATTGTTGACGGAAAAGTTATTGAAGAGATAGAAATTGATAAACCAATTTTAACTACAAAAGATAGAGGACAAGCAAAGTCTAAAGTTGACAAAAAAGGAAAACCTGCTAAATCAATTGTTTATCCAATGCTAGTTGAAGGTAATAAATCAAAAGTAAAAGTTGTGATTGACACAGGAAGAACTCATCAAATTAGAGTTCATCTAAATTATGCAGGACTTCCAATTATTGGAGATACTATTTATGGTAAAGCAGCTGCAAATATAAATAGAGTTCTTTTACACTCAAAAAGAACTAAAATATTTGATTATGATTTTGAAGCAAAGGAACCAAGAGAGTTTAAAGTGTATGACTTTAATTGATTTTTAAGCTTCATAAAAATTAGAAGTCCCATTAAATGGGATTTCTAAAATACACATAAATTAAATTTAACTTAAATCACTACCTATTTAAACTTACTTAAAGAAAAAAAAGAGTATTATCCACAAAATTTAAAAATAGTGGAGTTAATTTTGTTTGATTCAATAACCGGTTCGATAAAAAATGCAGTAAATAAAATTAGACATAAAGATGATATTGCCTCATTAAAAAAAGCAATAACAGAATTAAAAAAATCACTTTTAAAAGCTGATGTTCATCATAAAACTACAAAAGAATTAGTAACTGCAATTGAATTAGAAACAAAAAGATTAGGAATAGGACAAGACTCATTCCTAAAAGCATTAAGAAATGAATTAACAAATGTATTAACTACTGAAGGAAATCAAGGTTTTGTTTTCTCAAGTACTCCTCCAACAACTATTTTAATGACAGGACTTCAAGGTTCTGGTAAAACAACAACAACTGGTAAACTAGCAAACTATTTAAAACTTAGAAAGAAAAAAGTTTTAGTTGCAGCTGCCGATTTACAAAGATTAGCTGCTGTTGAACAGTTAAAACAAATTGCTGCTCAAATAGAAGTTGATATTTATTATGATGATGAAGAAAAAGATCCTGTAAAAATTGCCCTTGCTGCAAAAGAAAAAGCTACTAAAGAATTGTATGATGTTCTTTTAATAGATACAGCTGGACGACTTGCTATTGATGATGAATTAATGCTTCAATTAGAAAATGTTAGAAACGAAGTGAAACCAGATGAAATTTTTTATGTTGCTGATTCTTTAACAGGTCATGATGCGACTAAAACTGCAACAACCTTTAAAGAAAAAATTGGTATTGATGGAGTAATTTTATCTAAATATGATGGTGATACAAAAGGTGGGGTTGCTATTTCAATTGCTCATCAAGTTGGAGTTCCATTAAGATTTATTGGTATTGGTGAAAAGATGCCAGACCTTGAAGTATTTATTCCTGATAGAATTGTTTCTAGACTTATGGGTGCAGGGGATATTGAAGGTCTTGCAGAAAAAACTTCTGCAGTAATTGATGAGAAAAAAGCAAAAGCTGTAACTAAAAAGATTAAAAAGGGTGAATTTAACTTTAATGACTTTTTAGATCAATTATCAATGATGAGCAAATTAGGTTCTATGAAATCTATTATTGGAATGATTCCTGGCCTTTCGGGTATGTCAAGTCAACTAAAAGATATGGACTTAGAAAACTCAGATGAGATTAAAAATATCAAAGCTTTAATTAGTTCTATGACGCCAAAAGAAAGAGAAACTCCAAACTTAATGAATCCAAGTAGAAAGAAAAGAATTGCTAAAGGTTCTGGGCTTTCAGAGGTTCAAATTAATAAAATACTTAAGCAGTTTAAAAATGCTTCTAAAATGGCTAAAAAACTTTCAACTAAAGGTGGAATGAAAGGTATGCAAAACATGCTTAATCAAATGCAAGGTCAAGGTGGTCCAGGGGGACTTAATTTACCAAGATAGGTAAAACTTAATTAGTATTGAGTTGTAAACTCTTTTATTTTTATAAAGGATAGAGTTTAGAATTCAATACTAAAATATAAATTAACAAGGAAAGAAAATATGACAGTAATTAGATTAACAAGAATGGGAAGAAACAAAAAACCATTTTATAGAATCGTTGTAACAGACTCAAGAAAAAGAAGAGATTCAGGTTGGATTGAATCAATTGGATACTATAACCCAGTTTCTGAACCAAAAGTATTAAAAATTGATGAAGAGAGATATAACTATTGGTTAGGTGTTGGTGCTAAACCATCTGAAAAAGTTAAAAAATTAGCATCTCAAAAGTAATTTTATTATACAATATAACATGATTACAAATTTTATAGAGAACTACGCAAAACTTATTGTTAGTAAACCTAATGATATTACTATTAGTACAAAAAAAGTTGATGATACTTTTACTGAAATTACAATAAAAGCAGATTCTTCAGATATTGGAAAGCTAATTGGCAAAAATGGAAATATGATTAATGCTTTAAAAACTATGGCTAATGGTTGTAAAGCTAAAGATGGTGTATCTTATAAAATACAAGTTCTTGCAAACTCTTAATTAACAAGTTATGACTGATAAAATTTATGTTGCAAAATTAGGAAAGGCAGTTGGCTTAAAAGGTCATTTAAGACTTTTTATTGACTCTGACTTTCCTGAGCAATTTAAAAAAGGTGTAACTTTTACTACAAATAAAAAAATAACTCTAAAAGTTTCAGAATATATTCCTTCACGTGATTTAATAAAATTTGAAAATTATGATGATATGGATATTGCTAAAAAATTAACTAATCAAGAACTTTATGCTTCAGTAGAGGAAACAAAAAACAATTGTCAACTTGATGAAAATGAATTTTTCTGGTTTGATATTGTTGGATGTAAAGTTTTTGAAGATGGAAAAATTTTAGGTATTGTAAAAGAGATGCATAGGTTTCCACTTGATGATTATATGGAAATTGATACAGATGAATCATTAGTAAAAGAGAACCTTCCTAAAAACTTCTTAATACCTTTTAAATTTGAAAATTATGTTATTAATATGGATGTTGATAATAAAAGAATTGAAGTTAAAAACTCTTTTGAAATATTAGAAAACTCATAAAAAGTTTCTAATACTTACATCTTTTATTATACTCTTCTTGAGTGAAATCTACTGAATATGAATATTTAAAACCATTTTCTAATAAATTATTTAAGACTTTTTCCCTTTCATTATTTGAATAATATGGGCCAAAATAAATCTCAACTCTATTTTTATTATCTCTACATAAAGATACATTATTATCTATTTTTGTTACTTTATCTAGAAATGATTTGTATAATTCTCCTTCTATTGTTGCTACATTTATAAATGATAAAAATGTATTAATCTCTTTAGTTTCTTCAATTTTTTGATTATTCATTGCTTCTTCTGAATATAAATCTTCTTCTTGATTTTGATCTTCTTTTATAGACTCATTTTGATTTACTTCAGTAGTTGTCTCTTGCTTTTGCATAGTATCGTTTGAATTGTTTTCTAAACTGCTTAATAATTCATTTTTTTTCTTTTCGAACTCTTTTGTAGCTTCCTCTTGAAGTTTTAAGAAGTTTTCTTGTTCTTGTTTTATTTTATCTTGTTGCTCTTTTAATGCTTGTTTCTCTGCTTCTATTTTTGCAAATTGTGCTGCTAATTTTGCCTCTTCTTCTTTTTTCTTTTCTTCGATAGCTTTTTGCTCTTCTTCTTTTTTCTTTCTTTCTTCTTCTTTTATTCTTTGTTCTTCTGCTTCTAATTCTTCTTTATTCATTATTTCTGTTTTTGTTAATCTTGTAAGTTTTTTATTAAGGGATTTTTTATTAATTTCATCTTCATCAAAAACAATTTGAGGTTCTGGTTTCTTTTGTACAACTTGTTCAACTTTTTTTATAGGCTCTGGATCAAAAAAACCAGTAAAATATAAAATAGTACCAAGTATAAGAATTAAAACTAAAAATGAAACTACACCAATAAGTATTTTTTGTAGTTTAGATTGTTTTTTCTGGACAGGAATTTCATCAGGATTTAAGTCCTCTTTTTTTGACGATAGTTCAGCATCATCTTTATCTTCATTCTCAATTACATTTTCATTTGTTGTTTCTACTTTCTCATTTGTTTTATTAGTAGATTTAGGGGTAATATTAGTGTCGTCTATTGTGTCATCTTTTATTGTAAGTTCTTCTAAAGCCGCTTCATCTGAAATATCATTACTTGCTTCAAGTGATAATTCCTCTATAATCTCTTCATCTGTTTTTTCAGCCATTGTTTTCTTCTTTTAGTGATTTTCTTTTTTCTTTTTGTTTTTGTAAAATTTTTTCTTTATTTCTTTTGTAATATTCTCTTCTGTACTCTTTTAATTGCTCTTTTTTCTTCTCTCTATATTCTTTATCATATTCTAATCTTTTTTCTCGGTTTTTTTGATAATAAGTTTGTTTCTTTTCCCGATATTCTTCTATTTTTTGAACAATTTGATCTTTTCTATCATCAATATGAGCTTTTTGCTTTTTTGCAATTAATTTAATGTTTTTTTCAAAGTTTTCATTATTAAGTTCTTGTGCGTAATCAATCTCTTTATAATTTTTGTATTTAGGATCAGTACTTTTTTCTTTACTTTTTAAATAGTACTCTCTTTTTTTGTTTTTATGCTTCTTAAAGTTTTCTTCTCGAAGTTTTTTTAGCTCTTCTAAATTTAGTGACATGAAGCTAATTTAGAAATTATCTTTTTAATGTATTAACAGTATCAAGCATACTATCAGCAGTTGTTATTGCTTTTGAGTTTGCTTCATAGGCTCTTTGTGCAGTAATAAGATCAACCATTTCATTAACAAGCTTTACGTTTGATAACTCAACCATACCTTGGTTGATTGAACCAAATTGATCTTCTGTTGCTACTCCTTCTATAGGTTCACCTGAAGCTTCACTTACTCTAAATAAAGATTCACCTGCTGGTGTTAATCCTGCAGGATTAATAAAGTCTACAAGAGTAATTTGACCAAGATTAGTAACTGCACCTGTAGTAGGATCTTCTGCTGTAACTGTTCCATCACTACCTATTGAAAGATTAGTTAAGTTTTCAGGAATAGTTATTTGAGGTTCTAAAAGGTAACCATTTCCATTTACTATGTTTCCTTCTGCATCAAGCTTAAAAGCACCATTCCTTGTATAACCAATCTCACCATCAGGCATAGTAACTTGGAAAAATCCGTTACCTTCAATAGCTAAATCAAGAGTATTTGAGGTTAATTTTAAATCACCTTGTAAAAAGTTTTTTTGGATACCAGAAACTCTTACACCAAGTCCAACATCCATTCCAGTCGGGTTTGTAGATATTTCTGAAGTTTGTCCTGCTGTGAAGTTTAAAGATTCATACATTAAGTCTTGAAATTCTGCTCTATCTTGTTTGAACCCCATTGTATTAACATTTGCTATATTGTTTGATGTTACATCAATACTATGTTGATTTGCAGTCATTCCTGTTGCAGCTGTGTATAAACCTCTAATCATAGCTTTATCCTTTTTACTAATTTCTTAGATTATATTTAAAGAATTTTTAAAATTAGATAAAATGATAATTTTATTAAGAATGATATTAAGTGTAAATTTAAAACAAATAATATATAATAATGGGATTTTGAGAATAGTTTAAAAAAAGGTATAGATATGAGAATTTTAATAGTTGACGATAGTTCCACTATGAGAAGGATTATAGGTAATGTTGTAATGCAACTTGGTTATTCAAAAGAAGAGTTTGATGAAGCTGAAGATGGTGTTAAAGCATGGAAATTGTTAACTGAAACACAGTACGATATTATCTTAACTGACTGGAACATGCCAAATATGAATGGACTTGATTTAGTTAAAAAAGTTAGGTCTGAGGGAAATCATCAGAAAACTCCAATTATTATGATTACTACTGAAGGTGGTAAAGGAGAGGTTATCACAGCACTTAAAGCTGGGGTAAATAATTATATTGTTAAGCCATTTAATGCACAAATTTTAAAAGAAAAACTTGACGGAGTTTTAAAAAAATAAATAATTTCAATTAACGAGGTGTAGTTATGAGTATGAGTCAAGAAGAAATAGAATCTTTGATGAATGGCTTAGATTTCAATGAGGGTGAATCAGAAGAACAGACTAATGAAGAGATTGAATCCCATGAAAGTATGTCCGAAGATGATATTAATAAATTAATAGAAGAAACTGAAGAAGCTTCAAATGAGGCAGTTTTCTCAGATGCTGCAAAAGATGAAAGCATAGATGAGATACTTTCAAGTTTAGAGTCTTCTGAAAATGAAGATGAGAGTACAAGTCAAGAAGAAACTAATATTGACGATATTTTGAAAGAATTGGATATTGGCAATAACAATGATGATATTTCTGAAGACAAAATTGTTGAGGACATAAAAGAAGAATCAATTACTCAAGCACCTGAAGAAAACTTTGATGATATTTTAAATTCAATTGAAGGCATTAGTGAAGAAACACCTTCTATTCAAGCACAAATGGAAACTCCTTCAAAAGAAGAAGATGAAGATAATTTAGATTATAAGATAAATTCAGGAGTATTTCCATTCCCTGTTGAAGAGGATACAAAAGTTGTAAACCAATTAAGTGCCGTTGCAAATGATTCAGAAGAGAAAGCAACAAAAATCTTTGATGTATTAAGTAATATATTAGATTATAATAATGCAATTCAAAATGATATACAAGCTTTAAGTGGCTTTAATGAAAAGCAAATAGCTATGTTATCATCTTTGAGTCAAAAGTTTCCAAATATTAATGCTTTTCAACAAAATTTAGAACAAGCAAATCAAATGGCAGCATATATAAATGATGCAAATGAAAAAATAAATGATGGAAGTACAGAGATATTTCAAGCAATGGAATTAATGCAATATCATGATATCAACAGACAAAAGATTGAAAGAGTAATGTCAGTAATTAGAAAACTATCAACATATTTAAACAATCTATTTGAAGATGAGAATAATAGAGAAGAGGTTGCCATAGCTAAACATATCCATGGTGATAAAAATGATGATTTAGTTGGTGATGACGATTTAGAAGCGTTAATTGCTGAATTTAATAAATAATAAGGAGAATAAATGAATCAAGGTACTTACCCACTAGCTGCTTCAATGATTAATCAAATCAATAGAATTGATATGATTTCTAATAATTTAGCAAATAGTACAACAAATGGTTTTAAGCAAGAGGGTACAAGTGAAGGTTCATTTAATTATTATTTACAAAGAGCTAGAAATGAGGGCTTTGCCCCTACAAAAATAAATGAAGTTACTAATACAATACCAAAAATGGATACAAAATTTGTAAATGAAGAAAAAGGTGCAATTGTAACTACAGGTAATACTTTAGATTTTTCATTAAGTCAATCAGATACATTTTTTAGAATTCAAGATGAAAGTGGAGAGATAGTTTACACTAGAGATGGAGCTTTTAAAATTAATGCAGAAGGTTTATTAGTTGATTCTAATGGACAATATGTTTTAAGTGTTGACAATGAAGCAATTGCAGTTGAAGAGGAAGGTTTTATTAATCAAATTTCAGTTGCTAAAATTGATTTTAATGAATTAGAAAAGTTTAAAGACAATAATTTTAAAGAGAAAGAAAATGGAGCCTTTATTCAAGTTTTTGAGAATAATGATGGACAATTAAGACAAGGATCGATTGAAAAATCAAATGTTAATAGTGTAACTACAATGGTAGAATTAATAGATGCTCATAGACGGTTTGATCAAGCACAAAGAGCTGTAAAAACAATTGATGAGTTAAATGGAAGCTTAATAGAAAAAATAGGAAGTAACACTAAATAATGAAACCTAGTACAGTAACAGATTTACTTTTTAATCAGTTAAGTTTTAGAAGTGATAGACAAAAAGTAATTTCAAGTAATATTGCGAATATAAATACTCCTGGATATAAAACAAAAGATTTAGTTTTTGAACATGAATTGCAAAAAGTTGATTTGGGTAAAGACTTACAAATGTCAAAAACAAATTCAATGCATATGAGTGGATTTAATGAAACTACTAACAAAAATCAAGCTACACTTACGCAAGTAAAAGGTTTAGAAGAACAAACAGATGGTAATAATGTAAATTTAGATACTCAAATGAGTGAGATGTCAAAAAATAAAATGATTTTCGATGCATTACAATCATCTATTACAAAGGATTCAAGATTGTTCAGATCTGTAATTGAATCATCACAAAAAAATTAATTAGGATAATTTATATATGGATCAACTTTTAAAGTTTATTAACAATCTAAATGCTGCCCAAAGAGCTGTAATTATAGGAGGATTTTCAGTATTATTTATACTCTTAATTGGATTGTTAGTTTACTCAAATATAAAAGCCCAAGATAAAAAATTAAATTACACCATTGCAACAAATTTAACAAAAAACCAAGTTATGTTAGCATCAAATGAGTTAGAAGCTTCAGGTATTCAGTTTTCAGTTATAGGTAGTGGTGATAATTTAACATTAAAAACATCTAAAGATTTTGTAAATATTGCAAAAATAAAACTTGTTACAAGTGAAGCTGCTACAAGTAATCATGCAGGTTGGGAGATTTTTGAAAAATCTTCTTTAGGAACAACAAACTTTGAAAATAAAGTTAAATATTTAAGAGCCCTTGAGGGTGAATTATCAAGATCTTTGGAATCTTTATCTGGGATTTTAAGAGCAAGTGTTAAAGTCGCAATTCCAAAAGAAACAATATTTACAGAAAGAAAAACTGATCCAACTGCATCAGCTGTTATTTCATTAAAACCAGGTGTTTTTTTAACACAAAAACAAATTGACGGGATTAAAAATTTCATTTCATCTGCTGTATCAAATTTAAAAGTTGAAAATATCCAATTGATTGATCAAGATGGAGCTTTACTTCAAATGTCTTCAGATGATATGGAAAATCAAAAATCTCTTACACAAAATAAATATAAACAAAAGCTTGAAGAGGATTATGAAGATAAAATAGTTGCATTACTTGAACCTTTTGTTGGTGTAGGAAGAGTCGTTGCAAGGGTTTCTTTAGATTTAGAATTTAAAAAAAGACATATTCAAGAAGAGATATATGAACCTGAAGGGACAATTAGAAGTCAACAAACAACAGAAAGTACAGCAAGTTCTTCTGGTAATGGTACCCAAACTGGTGGAACAGCGGGGGTTGAAAACAATATTCAAACTCCAGATGGTGCTAATGGAAATAATTCTAGTCAATCAAATAACGAGAGTGCGAAAACTATAACTAATTACGAAATTTCAAAAAAATTAATTGAAGAAAAAAGTAATAATTATTCACAAGTTAAAAGAGTTACAGCTGCAGTTACCTTTGACTCATCAATTTTAGCTGATGTGCAAAATAGAGACGAGTTTTTAGCTTCAATTGAATCTGTAGTTCAAGATACAATTGGTTTTGATGAAAATAGAGGTGATAAAATCACAGTAAGAGATTTTAAATTTTTGAATACTGCAACAACAGGAAATCAACAAGTTGATGTCAATGGAAATGCAGTTCAAAGTAGTGCATCCGATGGCGATGTTGTAGATACCTTGGCTATGGTAAAATCAATTTTAAGAGATTTTAGTGAATATTTTCAATATCTTATTGCAGCAATCTTACTTTTTGTTTTTTATAAGAAATTTATAGTAAATCACGAAGTTGTTGTTATTGGTGAGAATGGACAACCTCAAAAAATAGATAAAGATGGAAATCCTATTGATGATAAATTTATGGATGAATTTATGTCAAATTATGAGGATGAATTTGATGCTTCAACTGCACAAGGTAGATTGAAAGCAAAAGTAAAAAGTCAAATCATGAATAATCTAGAAGGTTTAGATGAAGAAAATGCTGCAAAATATGAAGTGTTGATTGAGGCTTTAGATAAAGAGATAAATAGTAACCCAGAAGAGATAGCAAGAATGATAGAATTGCTATTAACTGAGGGTAGTGGAAAGTTTAAATAAGGTTTAAAATGGATGAAAGTGTAAAAGAGATATTAAAAGGTATGGCGATGCTTGATAAAGTAGCACATTTTTGTGTTCTTATTGGGGAAGAGTCAACTGTAAAAATTTTTCAACATCTACCAAAACAAATGGTAGAAGATATCTCAACACATATTACAATGATTAATTCTATTGATAAAGAAACTTCTTTGGCTATCTTAGAAGAGTTTCATTTATTTACTAGATCAAAAGCATTTATTAGTTCAGGTGGATATGATTATGCTAAAGATATTTTATATAAATCATTAGGAAAAAATGAGGCAGATGAAGTTTTAGCAAAATTATCTAGAATGAAGCTTGCAGCTCAATCATTTGCTTATTTAGATGGGATTAATCCAAAGCAATTATCTGACTTTATTAAAGATGAATCTCCCCAAACAATTGCAGTTATTTTATCACACTTAGAACCTCCTAAAGCCGCTGAAGTTTTACAACAGCTTGAAGAGGATATAAAAGTTAAAGTAACTATGCAAATGGCAACAATTAAAGATGTTTCTCCTGATGTTGTCAGAACAATTTCTTTAGTTTTAGAGAAAAAATTAGAATCATTGTTGTCATCTATTGTCGATGTTGGTGGGGTTAAGGTTGTTGCAGATATGTTAAATAGAATGGGACCAAAAGCTCAAGATATCCTTAAAAACATTAATGGTGTTGATACAACATTAGCAACAAAAATTAAAGAAAATATGTTTGTATTTGAAGATTTATTAAACTTAGAATCTGAATATATAATGAAAATTTTACAAAATGTTGATACCGCTGATGTAGCAGTTGCTATGAAAAATGCAACTGATGAAGATATGACAAAAATTACAGGTGCAATGTCTCAAAGAGCAAGTGAAAGATTTAAAGAAGAGTTTGAGATGTTAACAAAAGTCAAAATTAAAGATATTGAATCAGCTCAAAGAAAGATGTTAGATGTAGCCCAAAAAATGATAGAAGAGGGTGTAATTGATAGAGATATGGATGAATAAAAATGGATAAAAATAACGTATATTCAAGTGCAAAAATTGTAAATTCCAATGATGATATACAAAGTTATCAATTAGGTACTTTTGTTCAAGATGGAAATGATGATAAACAAACCAATATAACACCTAATACAGGGATTGTAAATACTCAAACTTTAATATCTTCTGAAGCTACATTAAAAGAGGTACAAAATCTAAGCGTTCAAATACAAGAATTAAATCAAAAAGTAACACTTCTTCAACAAAATGGTTTAACACAAAAAGATATTGATGCTCAAGTTGTTCAAGCTATAAAAGACTTAAAACAATATGCAAACTTTTTTGAGCAAGCAACTTTCCAGATGGAAACAAAACTTCTAAAAACTTCAATTGCAATTGCACAAAAAATTATCGCAATTGAAATTGGTGAAAACTCAGCTAATATTGCTAAACAAACTATAACACATCTATTTGAGAAGATAAAAAATGCTTCTAAGATTAGAATTCATTTAAATCCAAAAGATTATGAAATATTAAAAAATCAATTAAATTTAGAAAATCATATTGAGTTAGTAGAGGATGCTAATGTTACTGCTGGTGGTGTAGTTATTGCAAGTGATCTTGGAAACTTTGATGGGAATATTGAGTCAAAGGTTAGTACAATGCTTGAATCTTTGGACGTAATAGTTTAAAATCTCCTAATTTATAATTAAAATATTTAAATAACCAAAATTAATCTAATTTTATGGTATAATCTAGCAATATATAAAAAAGTGTGCCTATGGAAATTACTGAAAGAGATTATGATTTATTAGTTGATACTGAGATTATTGTTGATGTGATGCTTGGAAGTGCAAATATAACAATCAAGGAGTTCTTGGAGTTAAGCTCTGGCGATATATTATCCCTTGACAAACCAGCTGGTTCTGGTGGAGATATCTATGTCAACAAAAGAATTATAGGAACAGGTGATATCATAGTAATTGATGAAAAACTTGCTGTAAGAGTTCAAGAGGCCATGGACTCAGATAATGTAGTAAGATATTTCTTTGAAGAAAACATGAGTTAGGAGTTAATATGTCAGTAGATAATGTTACAGTTAAGTCAGCAACAGGTGTAGATGGAAGTACCTATACAACTTCTGTTAGTAATGATCAGTTAACAACTGAAGATTTTTTACAGTTGATGTTAACTGAATTAAAACTTCAAGACCCAACTGCTCCAATGGATTCACAAAGAATGATGGATACACAAATGCAGATGTCTACAATCAATACAAATCTAAAGACAATAGAGACTATGGAAGCCTTAGTGAGTACTTTTTCTCAATCTGCTCTTGCCAATGCTTCAAATGTAATTGGTCAGAATATTGAAGATGGTAATATTGGTGAAAATGGAGTTAACAAAGCTTATACGGTTAGATCTGTTGAAAGTCAAGATGGTGAAGTTACAGTTAATGCCCAACAAATATTATATATTGAAGATCAAGTAAGAGATAAAGATGGTGATTACGTTTTTTATAATATAAAAGGTGAAATATTAGATGAAGATGGTAAAGCTACCGGAAAAAAAGTTGCTCTAGAAGATCCTGGAAAAGTAATAATTGATGAAAAAGGTAATCCTGTAATATTAGATGAAAATAATGAAATAATTGAAGATTCAGGATATACAGTGGATGGAAGTGTTATGCCTATCTATTCAGATCAGTTAACTTCGATTCCTTTTAGTGCAATCACTAGAATATTTTAAAGGCTTAATATGATTAGTGGATTATGGAATGGTGTTACGGGGTTAAATACTTTTGAAAGAGCATTAAATACTCAGTCTAATAATGTTACAAACTCAAATACAATTGCCCATAAAAAAGATGATGTATCTTTTGAAGATTTGATGTATCAATCAAGATATGGTAATGGTGTTAAAATTCAAAATGTAGAGAAAAACTTTGAACAAGGAAATTTAAAAGTAACCAATAACACACTTGATGTAGCAATTGATGGACAAGGTTTTTTTATTGTAAATGATGTAAAAACAGGGGAAACCTTATACACTAGAGCAGGTAACTTCAAAATGGGAACTGATGGAACTTTGCAAACTGCTTATGGTGATAAAATTTATGGAAGTCCTACAACTTTTTCTAGTATAGTAAGTACTGATGGTACTCAAACTTACAATAATAACTACACAGAATTTATTGCAACAGAACCAATCAATGGAGTTGGCTTTTCAAGAACTATTAATGCAAAAGCTACAGATTATACATTAACCGCAGTTGATACAGGAATCAGTGGACAAGGTTTTAAAAGTTCAAGTGCTTTATTAAATGACATAAGAGAATTATCTGCAGAATATAATGTTCAATTAGATTTATATTCCGCAAATCCTGTAGATGGTACTGCTTCAACTTCTCAAGTTACACAAGTTAGCTTTTCAGATTTTTCTACAGAATTAACAAGTGGATATATTGAAATTTATATTAATAACGATTCAATAAAACAACCTTTTGAAACAGATGCTCAAACAACTATGAATCTATTTGCTGATAAGATTTCAAATGTAGCTGGTATGAGTGCAACTGTTGATAACACTGGGCTTCTAACAATAAGTTCTTTGATCCCTGGTCGAGATAACAGAATAACAGGTGCTGCAATTAATTCAAATGGTTATGGTATAAATGAAATTGTTTCACCAGTTTCTGGGACAGGATATGCAGCTGTTAATAGTGTAAGGGATGCTTTAAGAGATGCAATTGTTACTGCTGGAGGAGAGTTTTTAGAGGTAACTAATACAATTAATGATGCTGGTCCTACACTTGCAGGAATAGGGGAACTTCAATTAAAACTTGATGATTTGAATATATCTGAAAATGTATTTGGACTATTATCTATTGAAGATGGTCTTATCTATGCAAAAGATCAAGATAACAAATTTTTGATTGGAAAATTAGAAACTGTTACATTTCAAAACCCTGAATCTTTAGAACCAAAAGGTGAAACATTATATACAATTGGTAAAGATACAGGAAATCCTTATAATGCTGATAATTTAAATACATTAACTGGTGGGTCAATAGAATTAAGTAATACAAATTTTAGTGAAAGTTTAGTTGATTTGATGGTATATCAAAGAGCATTTGAAGCTAGTTCAAAATCAGTAACTACATCAGATGAGTTTTTAAGAACTGCAATTGAGATGAAAAAATAGTTTTCATCTTAATTGTTTAAATATTAGTGCTTAAACATTTATTAGAGAGCATTAATATTTGAACATGTGAAAGTGTTTGAAAATTTATCTAAAAGGATAAATCATGATCGGAGCATTATGGACAGGAATCTCAGGACTTTCGTCTCATCAAACGGCGTTAGATAATGAGTCACACAATATAGCAAACGTAAATACAGTAGGTTATAAGGCATCTAGGATATCTTTTGCAGACCAAATGTACCAAGATAGAATTGGTAAAGGGTCTAAAATACTTGATGCAGAAAAATTATATGTACAAGGAAATCTGAAACTAACTGGAGTTGATTATGATATGGCTCTTAGTGGAGATGGATTTTTTACTGTTAAAAATAGTGTTTCTGGTGAAAACATGTATACTAGAGCAGGAAATCTTAGAATGGGTGATAATGGTACCTTACAAGATGCAGCTGGAAATGAGGTTCAAGGATGGGCTATGCGAGCACTTGATCCTGGCCAAGATGTAGTAAGTACAAATCCTAATGTTGATATGTTTACAAATGATTATACTAAATTATTAACATCAAAAGTTGTAAGTCACTCAACTTATGTGGAAACTATTACAGCAAAAGCTACAGATTATACAGCTACAGCAAAAGCAGATTCAAGTGTAATTTTTGAAGGGGCTGGTGCAAAAAGTAAATCTGCAAAAATTGCAGATGTTGAAGCACTTGTTTCAAACTATGCTTCTTGGTTGTCAAAATTACAAGATGAGCCAGATGGTGGAAGTGCAAGTTCAACTGCTCAAGTCTCACAAATAAACTTTAAATCTGGAAATGATGCTTTAATATCAAAAGATGGTGATCAGGTTTATGTTTATATAAATGGAAATAAGTATTCACAAAATTATGTAGCAACAGTTGCAACAGATGAGTTTAAAGAAAGTTTTTTAGATACATCTACAGATAGTGGTTCAATGTCATTAGCGAATAATGCAGGTACAAATGACCAAATTAGCATAGATACAGCTGAAAATAATGCAAAATATGAGTTAACTATTGATGGTGAAACAGTATCTTATATTTCTGATGAAAATGCAACTGTTGCAGAAATAGTTCAAGGTTTAGCTGATGCAATTTCATCTAATACTGCACTAAATTCAACTTATGGTGGTACACTTTCAACAACTGCAACAACAGTTGAGTTAGGTATTTCTCCAACTACAATATCAGAAGCTTCATATAGTAGTTCATTAACAATTAATGCAGATATTGCAGCAAGTAGGATTGCTACATATAGAGGTTTAGCCGATACAATTTCTGAAATATCTGGATTAAGAGCTTATACAGTTGACGAAAGTGATTTTACTGGTACTAATAATGATGTTCTTCAAGAAAGTGAATCATTTAATTTATCTACTAAAAATACAGATATGATAAAAGGTATGATTCAAATCGAATCTTTAATTCCCGGTGAAACTTTTACTATTAGTGAAGTAGGTGAATCATCAGGGAATAATACTGTTGCAGGATCTTACCAAACAGGTACAAATGCAGTTGAAGGTTCAGGAATAGGAGCTTTACAAAGTGCTAGAGATGCATTAGCTAAAGCAATCACAGGTAAACAACAAGATGTTTATACTCCATCAGATCTTGGATTAGATGGAAGTTCTACTATAGATTTTACTTATGGAATTACTATTTATGATAAAGATTTAGAAAAAATAATTCCAGTTCCAGGATTAAGTTCAACAACTCCTGAAACTCCATTAGATATTTTTATTAATAATGCAACATCAATTGATGATATAGTTGCAGCAATAAATGGCACTACAGCATACGATTATAAATTATCAAGTGATGGTAGTAATCAAACAGCAAGTTCATTTAATCTATCAGATTATGTAGTTGCTAAAAATATTAATGGTAATCTTGTTATTGAAACTAAAAATGAAAATTATGATGTTGAATTTAGTGGTTCAATGAAAACTAAAGGCGATAATGCAGATACAGTAGGTGCAAATACTACTTATTTAGATTATACTCCATTAGATAAAAATAATGATTATAGTGGGAGACAAGGTGCTGGAGCAGAGTTTATTGAATTAGTTAATACAATTGATCAAACAACAACACAAAGCTCTTTACAATTAAAACTTGATGCCTTAGGAATCTCAGATTCTGCTTTTGGAGAATTTTCTGTTGATAGTGCAGGTATAATCTATATGAAACAAGATGGTGCTGAATTTGCTATTGGTCAAATCTCTGTTGCTTTATTTAATAACAATAGAGGACTAGAACCATCAGGGGATAACTTATTAAGAAAAACAAATGAATCTGGTGAGCCAATTTATAATTTAAATAATGACAAAACTGCTAAGATTGAAGGTCAAACCTTAGAACTTTCTACAGCAGATTTAAGTGAGAGTTTAGTAAACTTAATGGTATTTCAAAGAGCATTTGAAGCAAATGCTAAATCTATCACAACATCAGATGAGTTATTAAATACTTTAATTAACTTAAAAAGATAATTTAATATAAGAGGTTTTCCTCTTATATTACTATGAGGACTAAATTGGATAATTTTTTACTAATTATTATTATTGGAGTTTTACTTTTATATTTTTTCTCAAGTGCAAATGTTTATAAATCTTTATATAGAAAAATAAATGAAGAAAAGAATATTTTAGAAGAAGAAAATAAAAAATTACAAACAATAATAGATCGATATGAAAAACAAGTTAAAGTAAGTGCCGGTACACTTAAAAATAATCAAGATACTTTACAAGTTGCAAGGGATGATTTACAAAAATTAAAACTTGAAAATACAGAATTAAAACATGAAGTTGAGCTTTTAGAGAAAAGAACAGAAGAACTTTATGCTCAAGTTAATACAATGGTGTAGGTTATATTTTGAGAAAAGTTTTATTTGTTTTTTTAATAATTTTAACATTTTCAAGTGATTTACTTTCAAAAGATGAATTAACTGAATCTCAACCTGAGATACTTTTTAAATTTGACAATCTAAAAAAAACTCAAGAAAAGTTTAGACTACAATTAGAATTTAATAAAGGGATATTACACTTAGAAAAAGGGGAATATAAAGAAGCAATAAAGATATTTAAAGAGACCTCTTCTTTATTGAAAATACCATCTTTTTTAAATATTGGAATAGCATATTATAAATTAAATCAAATAGAAAATGCCTTATTGTATTTAAATAATATTTTCGAGTTTAAAGATGCTGAAAGAACAAATACATATTCTTATATCTCAACATGTTTTTATCTTTATCAAATAAAAAAAGAAAGAAAATATCTTGAAACTATTATTGAAGTTACAAGTAAATTTAAAAATTTAACGGAACATTCTAAAAGAATGGTAGCAGACACATATATTATTTTAAAAGATTATGAAAGGGCTTTAAAAATACTAAACTCAATGGAGTTCCCAATGCAGCTTAAAATTGCCATGCTGTATTTGAAACTTCATGACTACTCAAGTGCAGAACAAAGACTTGAAAAAGCAAAGGCTGAAACATTAAACCCTGAAAGAAAAAATATTATTTTATGGTTAATGGTATACAGAGATTTAAAATCAAATCAACTTGAAAAATTAAAAGAACATATTGAAGAGATTAGAAAAGTTAAAGAATATTTTAAAACAAATTTGGAGTATCCCTTAGAGATATATTTTAATAAAAATAAATATACAACAAAAGAATACTTAAAATTTGTAACTCAGCTTGATACTAATAGAAAAATAGATTTTTTATTTTACTTTGCACCATTTATTTTTTCTGATAATGAAGAGATTTTATATGATATTTCAAAGGGGTTTATATTTAAAAACAGGCAAAATGTTGAAAGTCTTGAGAGAATGGTTAAATATAATTCTAGATTTATTGATATATTAAAAGAAGATCCAATTACAAGGGTAAATAAATTAAAAGATTATATAACTGATAATTCTAATTCCTATGTATATTATAATCTTGCTTTATGTTATGCACAAATAGATGATTTTCATAAAGCTTATAATTTTTTTACAAAAGCATACAAACTAAATCCAGGAAATAAACTTTATGCAGTAATGACAATAATCAGTGCTAGTAGAATAAATGTAAAGATCAGTGATTTAGATTATATTGAGCAAAATATTAGAAGTGATGAAGGTATGTATAGATATTTCGGTCAGGAAGTATATAAAATTTTTATAAATGAAAAATTTGAAAATCAATTTGCACCATTAAATTATAGGGATACAATTTTTTATAAATCTTTAGATTACTTAATAAAATTATCTGAAAATAAAGCTGATATCAATCATCCATTATTTAAAGATCATTATAAAGATCCTCTTGTTTATTTAGTTAAATCAACAATTAGAAGAGATGGTGAAAATGATTATAATTACTTTGCAAGATTACAAGATAATACCCCTTTAAAAATAAATAGTAATTTTTTACAAGCACCAATAGTAATCACTAGTTATTACATTGATTTGCTAAAAGCTTTAGGTCTTTTTGATAAAGCAGATTTAAATCTTAATGAGAATGAAAATCCATCATATCTTAGAACTAAGGCTTTAACACTTCTTCATGAAGGAAAGCCTTTAGAATCATTAAAAATCCTTGAAAACTTGCAAAAAGAGTATAAATTAGAAGATAAATATACTATGTATTTAATTGTTGCTGCATATTTAGAAGCAGGTAAATTAAATGAAGCATCTTTACAAATCTCTTTAATTAAAGCTATTTTAAAAGATAGCAGTGCAGATTTTTTAACTGGTGTTCAATTGATTCAAGAATTAAAACTTGGAAGTGTATCACAATACTTTAATCGACCTTATTTAGATGATTTAATCGATTTTAAAATTGATAAATTCGATGAATTATTAGAATCTCTATAACTTCATACATATAATATTTATTATTTTTTATTAATTAAAAAATTAATTTAATCTTTTTTTGATATAATATCTACAACTCTATACTTTTTAAAGGAGGGTATTATGGAAATTGGAAGAATTGCTGAAATTGATCAAGCAAAAACGAATCATGTGGAGAAAATCAAGACTGTAAAAGAGGTTGATGATAAGGAAAAAGTGATTCAGGATGATCAATATAAAAAAGTTCAAGGTAGTCCCCAAGGTACTGAGCCTAATGAAGTTATTTTGGATAATGTAAGATTTGGTTACAACAAAAATTCAAAAGATTTTTTTGTTAAAGTAACTAGAGGTGAGGCTGAATACAAATATCCAACAGAAGATATGATGAAAGTTAAAGCTTTTATCTTAAGTGAATTAGAAAAGTCATCAAAAGACAATTAGTAAAATAAAAAGGTTATTTCTTGGCGTCAGATTTATCAAGTTTTTTAAAAGATGAATTAGCCAATACCCTTGAGCAATTACTTTCAAAAAAAGTAATTATAGATTCAATAAATGAATCTAAAGCCCAGGAATTGGAAGATTCACAGTGTATTGAAGTATCAATTAAATTTGACTTTTCAGATATTTCATCAATATGGAAATTTTTTATACCAACAAATACTGCAACAAAATTTGAATATTTTATGTTAGGTGGTATGGGAGATCTAAAAGAACATATTGATGATGAGATTACTGATGCAGTAAATGAAATTATAGCAAACGTTTGTGGAAGTTTATGTACTAGCGTTAATGCTCAAGGTTTTGCTGATATATTATCAATAAAGTCTGAAGTTTTAGGTTCTGTTATAAAAGATTGCAGTGAATTAAAAGGTTTAGAAAATAGTTATTTTTTTGATTTAACTTTAGATGGAGAAAAACTACCTATTTATGTGGCTTTTGATGAACTTGCTTTGCCATATTTGTCTGGAATCACAGGGAAAGAGGAAACTACAGCAGAAGCTAAGGTAGCGCCAACGAACAATAATGTACAAAATACAAACACTTCTTCAAGCTCTTCATCACCTTTAGGGATTAGTTCTTTACTGTCTGAAGAATCAGCTGAAAACTTACAATTGTTATTTGATATAAAGTTAAAGCTTAGTGTAAGGTTAGGTACGAAAAACTTTTTATTAAAAGATATTCTTAGATGGGATATTGGTGAGATTATTGAATTAGAACAAATGGTTAATGAACCCCTTGAAATATTAGTAAATGGTGTTAAAATAGGTGAAGGTGAAGCCGTAATTGTTGAAGGAAAATTTGGTTTAAAAGTTAAAAACATTGGAAATGGCTCAACAAGATTAAGCCAAATAGGATTTTAGCATATGGATAAGAGTACAGCTGGTGGTTTAGGTGGTGGTTGGGCCCTTGTTGCCCTTGCAATTATATTAGGTGGTGTAGGATTTGGTCCTTATATTGATATCCCTTCTGTTGTTATTGTTCTTGGTGGTACAATAGCTGTAACGGCAGGTCAATTTGAAGGAAGTGATTTAAAAAGAGTTACTCCTGCAATGAAAGTTGCTTTAAATGAAGTGAAATTTGAACCATTACCTGAATTAGTTGAAAAAATCACTTTTTATGCTACAGAGATTAAAAAACATGGCGTAATGCATATTGAGCAAAAAGTTTTAGAAGAATCAAATCCTTTTTTCAAAGAAGCTTTTCAGTTATTAGTTGATGGTACAAAAGCTGAAACTCTTCAACCTTTATTAGAAACAAAATTAGAATATATGTCAAAAAGACATGAAACTATGATTGGTTTATTTGGTAATGTAGGTGGTACCGCAGGGGCAATGGGAATGATTGGTACTCTTGTTGGTCTAGTTGCAATGCTTGCTAACCTTTCAGATCCAGCTGCTGTTGGTCCAGCTATGGCGGTTGCTTTACTTACAACAATGTATGGTGCATTAGTTGGTACTTTATTTGCTGGTATTATTGAGAGTAAGCTTGCTCAAAAGCATAAAAAAGAAGTTGATACTTGTGAAGTTATAATAAAAGGTGCAACTATGATTGCAGCTGAAGAATCAATTGGAAATATTAAAATGCAACTAAATTCGATTCTTGTTGAAATTGAAGAGTAGAAAAAAAACTTATGGCAAAAGATAAATGTCCTGAGTGTCCAAAATGTTTACCAGGTTGGTTAGTTCAATTTGGTGACTTAATGTCACTTTTACTTACTTTTTTTATTTTACTTTTATCTATGGCAGTTATGGATAAGAAAAAAGTAGAAGAGTATTTTGATGTAATGAGAAAAGCAATGGGTTTTATTGATGCTTCAACTGATGTTGAAACTCAATCTGAAAAATATTCAACCCAAAATAGTAGCTCTCAAGATGATAGTGTAGATTCAACAGATAATTCTATGCAACAAGCTGCAGAGGAAGTTTCTGATTTAGTTGAACAAATAAATGAAAATAATGCCGAAGAGACTGAGCAAATTAAATTAGAAAAAGGGAAAAATGAGTTTACATTAGATATTCCATCAACTATAATTTTTGAAGAGGGAGAATATCTTTTAACAAATTCAAATGCAAAAAGATTTATTGCTAAAATTGCAAGAGTTATTAGAACGATGCCTCAAACTTACAATATTGAAGTTATAGGACATACCTCTGCAAGTCCGTATAGTGATGATAAAATTCCTAGAGATAACTGGGATATTTCTGCCTTGCGTTCAATTGAAGTTGTAAAAGAGCTTATTAAAAATAGAATAGACCCTTCTATTTTAAAAGTTTCTGCATATGCTTCTTATCATCCAAAAAGTGAAAAGGCATCTGATAATAGAAGAGTTGAGATGAGATTTTTCTCTCAAGATAATCAAGAAGAACTTTTAAGTGAAGAAAACTTCTTTGACAGAGTGGAGTAGAAATGGAAATAAATACAAATTTAGTTGATATAAACACTATTAAAACTAATCCAACGGATAAATATAAGAACATTGATAGTTCAAAATTGCAAGATGATTCTTTAAGAAAAGTTACAGATGATTTTGAAGCTTTTTTTATGCAACAACTTTTAGATATTTCACTAAAATCTACTCCAATTGCAGGTGAAGGAAGTGGCTCTGATATTATAAAAGGTTTATATACAGAAGCAGTTGCAAGACAATCTACAGGTACAGTTGGCTTAAGCGATATGCTTTATAATTTTTTATCAGAACGAAAGTAAAAAGAGTAAATTATGGTTGAAACTATTGTAAAAGAGATGATTGAACTTGTAAACAAAATGCAAAATTTTATACTTCAAGATATAGAAGATATAAAACAAGCAAAACATACCCAACTTTTAAATCGAAATGATGAAAAACAAGATATGATTGAGAAAATAACTCTTTATAAGAAACGTTTAAATCAAGAGATTGTTAACGAATTACAAAATGGCGTTGATGTAAATATTTATAGAGACCAAGTAGATAATTTAGAAGCCGAGTTAAAAAGACTTTATGAATTAAATAGAAAACTAGCTATGATTGTTCAACCAATTCAACAAATGTATAAAGATATAGTAGATGAAATTACAGATAACAACGGGGGTAACTTTTTTAATGTTAAGGCTTAAAACCCTTTTGCTCATTACTTTTTTTTCTATAAATTTATATGCAATTGAAGTTGTTAAAACAACAAAAGATATTGATTTTCATGAAGTTATTGATGCTTCAATGCTAATACCTGCAAATGTATCAAGTGTAAAAAAATATTGTATTCCTTTGGAAATATCAGATTTTAAATCAAATAAATTATTGGCAAAAAGATATTTAAGAAAAGGTACAGTTTTATGTTCAAAGGATGTTGAAGAGTATACAAAAAAATCAGTTTTATTTAATTTTGGAGCTATTGAAGTGGAAAGACCTGGTGAAGTTATTTATGAAAATGATGAATATATTAAAATAAAAAAGATTGATGGAAAAATTGAAAAAATTTATAAAGATGGAAGACTACAATGAATATGCTCTCTTTTTTAGGTGAGACACCAACTATTGCTCTAAAAAATGCTCAAGATGAGTGTGGAGAGGATGCAATTGTAGTATCAACAAAAAAAATATCAAGTGCAAATGATGGTACAAAGGATATGTATGAAGTTGTTGTTGCCATTGAAGATGAATACAAGCAATCAACTATTCCTACTAAACAAATCTCTGTAAAACCAAAGCAAGCTGGACAAACAAACTTTAATGCAAAAGTTTACGACTTTAGAGAAGAAATTCTTAAGATGCAAGATGCCATTGTTCAGGTTCAAAAAAGTTTATGGGATCCTAAAAGTCAATTGTATGATTTAACTATACCTCCAGAGTTTGTTGACATTTATAATCTTTTCGAGCAAAATGAATTTGATCAAGAAATGACTTATACAATTATGAAAAAGACAATAAGACAGCTACCTGTTGCTTTGAAAGCAAATCCTAAAAAGGTAAACGATTTTTTCAAATTGATTTTAAGAAGAATTATACCTATTAAACAAGAGATTCCATTAAGAAAACATCAAAGAAAAATCATAATGATGGTTGGACCAACTGGAGTTGGAAAGACAACGACTATTGCAAAATTAGCTGCAAGATATGCTTATAAATTAGGACAAAACTATAAAGTAGGAATTGTAACTTTAGATTCATTTAGAGTTGGTGCAATAGAACAACTACAAGCATATACAAATATTATGAGACTTCCTTTAGAGGTTGTAAAAAAACCAGAAGAGTTAGTTGAAGCTTTATTAAGACTAAAAGATTGTAATTATATTTTTATAGATACAGCTGGATCTAGTCAATATGATGTTGATAAAATTGAACTTGTAAATGAGTTTCAAAATAGAGTAAGTGAGTTACCTATTGAAAAAGTTTTAGTTTTACCAGCAAATGTAAAGCATAGTGATTTAATTGATATTTATACAAATTATTCAAGATTAAATATTGATTTTTTAACCTTTACAAAACTAGATGAAACTAGAAGTTTTGGGAATTTAATCTCTTTCGCTCATAAAACTAAAAAATCAATTACATATTTTTCTATTGGTCAAAATGTACCAGATGATTTAATTGTTTCTGACTCATCTTTTTTAATTGATTGTTTTATGAATAATGCTTGTGCTAGGAGATAACATTTGTTTAATTCGATCTCTTCTCAAGCTAGTAAATTAATTAATTTAACAAAACCTAAAAATAATATTAGTAAAACAAAGGTTATTACAATTACCTCTGGAAAAGGGGGAGTTGGTAAATCAACTTTCACAGCAAATATCGCCTATTTATTAGCTAAACGAGGTTTTAAAGTTGTGGTAGTTGATGCAGATATAGGATTAGCAAACTTACAAGTTTTATTTGATTTAAAGCCAAAACTAACTCTATTTGATTATATTGAAGGTAGAAATTCAATTAGTGAAGTTGTCTCAAACACAGCTTATGCAAATTTATCTTTGATTGCAGGAAAAAGTGGCTATCAGTATGCTAGTTTAAGTAACTCACTTGTTTTAAGTAGAATTGTTCAGGATATTAAAGAATATAATAATTATGATATTGTTTTAATTGACACAGGTGCAGGATTAAATGAATATGTTCAGGAATTTTTATCGGTTTCAGATAATATTTTAGCTCTTACAACAACTGACCCATCTGCCTTAACTGATGTGTATGCATTGATGAAATTACTTTCAATTGATAAAAAAAGTTTATTATTATGCTTTAATCATACAAAAAGTTACCAAATTGGTGAGACAATTTCTAAATCTTTAGTTAATTTAGCTAAAAAAAATTTGTTAAATTCAAATTTTATGGTAAAATATATAGGTAATGTTTCAACATCAGCTAATATATCTACGACGTCAAGATTAAGAAAATTATTTGTTCATGAGTTCCAAAATGATCAAATAACTAGAGAACTACAAAAGGTGATTGACACATTACTAAACGATTTAAAGTAAGGTTTATTTGTGTGTGCATCAATATCAAATATTTTTTTATTTTACATAGGTAGTCTATGGTAGTAGAAAGATTTTCACAAAATGTAATTAATAGTGGTGTTTTTAGACTTTATATTGCCACTGGCTTTTTTGCCACTTTAATATTTTTTGTGATTAATGCAGATTTATACACACCCTTAGAGATGATTTTTGGTATTATTGGTGTAACTATTGTACTTAAGGGAGTTTCAAATATGATGCTTTCTTTAATAATTTTACTTTTTAACTTAGATAATAGAAGAGAAGAACTAAACTTTAAATATAATGAAGAAAAAATAAATGCAATGATGGCTGAACTTGGTGTGCAAGATGCACAAAATGTTGGTAAGAAAACAAATTAAGGATTTAGATGAATATTTCTTCAATCGCAAACTCAATAGGTTCATTAACAAAAAACCAAGCAAATCCTACTCAAAAAAATGATGGTGCAACTTTTTCTGGGATGTTAAATGATGCTATGAAAGAAGTTAATACTAGTCAAGTTGAAGGTTATAAAGCTATGGAAGGTATCGCAACTGGAAATGTTAAGAATCTTCAAGAAGCTGTTCAAAAAATAGAAGAAGCTGAGTTATCTTTAAAATTAGCATTAGAAGTAAAAAATAAAGCTATAAATGCATATAAAGAAATCAGTAAGATGCAAGTTTAATTGGAGGCTTTAGATGGGTTTATTTGATGGATATAATATTGCTTCTTCTGGAATGGGTGCACAAAGAACAAGAATTAATGTAGTAAGTGCAAATATTGCAAATGCAAAGACTACTCATACAGAAGCTGGTGGACCATATAAAAAACAAAATGTTGTATTTGAAGAACTTTTAGTTAATAATACTAAAAATCTTAATAATAACTTACAAGAAACAAATAATAAAAATACTAGTGCTGAATTAAGAGGTGTAGGTGTAAAATCTATAGTAGAAAATGATGCTGAACCAGTTATGAAATACGAACCTTCTCATCCCGATGCAAATGAAGATGGTTATGTTGCATACCCAAATATCAACCCAGTTGTTGAGATGGTTGATTTAATTGAGGCTATGCGGTCATATGAAGCTAATGTTGCAACTTTCAATACTCATAAGAATATTGATTCTAAAACATTAGAGATTTTAAAAGCATAAAAAATGACAAAAGAAATAGATTTTTTATCATTATCAAAAACTGATAGTAATGCTTCTTCTGGAACAAAAAGTAGTGGAACTGAAAAAAAAGAGGGATTATCTCTTTTTGATTCTTTACTAACTAGTTCAAAAGATGAGATTCAAAGCAAAAATACAAACTTATCAGATGAAAAATCTAAACAAAATACTGATTTATCAAAACAAATAACAAGTGCTGAAACTAATAATAAAACTGAAAATAAACAAGCACAAACAAAAAATGAGAATATAGATAAAACTCAAGAGAATAAAGTATCTCAAAATAAAACTTCTGAAAATAAAGAATCAAAAGAAGAAGTTAAGAATCTTAGTACAAATGACTCTAAAGAGAAAAACTTAGAATCTAAGGTTAGTGAACCTTCAATCAATAAAAATTCTATGTTAGATAGAATGGTTTTAGAAGCAAATCAAAAAACAAAATCAAATAATAAAAATAGTGTTGAGATAAAAGAAAATAGCACTGAAAAAGTTGAGCCAAAAGGGCAAACTATTGAAAAAGATTTAAATAGTACTAAACAAGAAGTTAATAAAACAGAAGAAAAAAATTTAAATATAGTTGATAAGACAAATATTGAAACTTCAAAGGAAAATGAAAAAGTAAGTATAAAAGAAGTTGTTCCAGAAGAAAAAGATGCACAAACAGAAAATAAAACTACTAAAGATAATAAGTCAGATTCTTCTTTATTAGATAAGCTAGTTTCAAAAGCAAAAGATGAAATAAACTTAAAAACTGTAGAAAATAAAGGTGAGAATAAAGAAGAAAAACAAAATAGTACTTCTCCTACAAATGCAACAACTGAGACAAAAAAAGAAAAACAGAATTCTTCTTCTCCATCAACTGAGACAAAAGCAGAAAATTCAAATTCATTATTAGATAAATTAGTAAATGAAGCAAAAAAAGATATAGATGCAAGTGATACTAAAAAAGTAGAAGAAAATAATTCAAAAACTATAAATTCTACACAAACTCAAGTGGAGATAAATTTTGATGAACTTGAAAAAATAGATTCTAAACCACAAGAATCTAAAACAGATGAATCTCAACCACTAAAAAAAGATATCAAAACTAAGGTAGAAACAGAAAGTAAACCTAGTCCAAATCAAAATATACAATTAGATGATGAAGTTGTAAATGATACTAAAAAAGTTGAAAAAGATATAAGCTTAAATAAAAAAGAGAATATTGAAACTACAATTTCAAAAGAGGATTCTAAGTCAAGTGTTTCAAATAAAGAAGAGATTAAAACTGAACTAAAAAGTGAAATAAATAATACTAATACAAAAGTTGCAAATAATAGTTCTCAAGAAACAAATATATCAACGGATAAAAATACAACACAACAAAATAATACAAATTCACAGTCAAATTCACAAGTAAGTTCTGGGTCAACTCAAAATAAGCTTTCTGATTTAGATAATCAAGCTTTAAATACTAACGATGAAACAATAAATCTAAAAAAAGATGATATCTCAAAGTTAAATGAATCTTCAAACAAAGATGAAAATATTAAAGCTCAAAGTCCAAAACAAGAATCTAAATCATTGATGGATAGATTATTTGATAATGCAAAAGCTCAAACAATATCTACTAAAAATCCAAATTTACAAGAGAATCTTTCACCTGAACCAGGAACTATAAATAAAAACAATAATGATATTGCAACAAATATATATTTAAGTTCTCAAAAAAATTCAATATATAATCAAATGCTTTCGAATAAAACTGAGGGTGTTAAAACTGTAAAAGATGGATCTTCTATTGAAGATGTAAAAAAAGGTGCAAATATTTTAAATTTGAATTTAGAAGATACATCAGTTGAGGTTGATGAAAGTTCAGTAAAAGCCGAACCTCAAGCTAATACTAAACCAAACTTAGAAAAAATTTCTTTATTGGATAAATTAGCTTTTAATAAAAATTTAAATGTGGAAGAATTACTTAAAAAAGCGGCAGAAAATTTAGAGTCTCAAAAAATTGCTTCAAATAGTGTAACTAATTCCTCTTCTACAAGCACAAATACAAATTCTACAAGTGAGACAAATAGTGTTAATTTAAATGTGAATCCAAATTTAGCAATGACAATTCAAAATAGAATTATTGGTGCACAACAACAAATGTCAAGTATGATGTCTGATGTAGCTAGAAATATGTATGAAAACTATAAACCTCCTGTAACTGCATTTAGAATAAATTTATTCCCTGCTCAATTAGGACATATTGCAATTTTAATGAAAGCTGATAAAGAGAATGCTATATCTATTAGTATGAATTTATCTCAATCTTCTACTCATGATGCTTTTGTTGAAAATCAATCTATGTTAAGGGATGCTATAAATAGAAACTTTAATAATCCACAAACAACAGTTACTCTTGATTTTAATATGCAAAATGAGAGTTCAAATAATCAATCCTCTAATGAGCAAAATTCAAATAATGAGAATAATCCACAAACCCACTCTTCAGATGAAGTAATTGAATCTATTATTCAAAATAAGGATGCAACTGAAGATTTAAATTATATGTAGATGTTAGAGTTAATATCATTGCTCAATGAGCAAACTCTTTATTCTTTTTTACTTCTCTTTGCGAGAATTTTAGCTTTTTGTGCCTTTATGCCAATTTTTGGACATACTTCAATCTCTGCAACAATTAGAGTTGGGATAGCTTTTTATATTACAATTTTTTTATATCCAATAGTTAATTTACAAGGTGTTTTTACTCAAGAAGCATTTCTAGGTGCAATTGTAACTGAGATTACATTAGGTTTAATTGCTGCAATGTTTTTAAATGTTGTTTTTGCTTCTGTAAGAATTATTGGAGATTTTGTAGGTTATTCAACTGCTTTGTCTATGGCAAGTATGTTTGACCCTGCAACTGGTTCAAATGAAGGTTTAATTAGTAGACTTTTATATTGGGTTGCTTTGATGCTTTTTTTTGAAACAGGTATGTATGAGATGACAATTGTAATCTTATCAAAAAGCTTTTCTATTATCCATTTAGGTTCATTTGATATTTTCTCTTATGATGGTATTCAAATAGCAATTGATGAGATTAAAAGGATGTTTGCCTTTGCCTTTGCCTTTGCCTTACCTTTATTTTTTATTGGTTTTATTATGGATATATATTATGGTTATGGAACAAAGTCAATGCCTGCATTTTCACCATTTGTAATCACATTTCAGCTAAAATTTGCATTAATATTTGTATTCTTAATACTTGCAATGGAAGTATTTGCAGATAGCTTTACAAATTATCTTATAACAAAGTTTGAGTAATGGCTGGCGAAGAAGAAGAGAAAACCGAAGAACCCACCTCCAAAAAAATTGAAGATGCCCAAAAAGAAGGTAATGTCCCTAAATCTATGGAAGTTACAGGGGCAGCTATCTTACTTTTTGGTTCAGTTTATTTATTATTTTTTTCTGGGTCAGCAGTTGATGCAATTAGAAAATTAATGATATACACATACAATTTTATTGGTCAAGAATTAACAGGAAATGCATTTTATTCAATTGGCTACACTACTGTAATTACAGTTATACAGACATTATTACCTATTTTTACTTTAGTGATTTTGCTTGCGCTTATAACAAACTGGGCACAATTTGGTTTTTTAGTAACTCCTTTGAAATTTGATTTACAAAAACTTGATCCCATAAAAGGTTTAAAAAATATTTTTGGTTTAAAAAAAGCATTGGAGGCTTTAAAGTTGACATTAAAACTTACTATTATTGTAATAGTGATGTTTATTGTTTTGATGTTTACATATAAATCATTTTTAGCAATGATGGATAAGGAGTTAATGAATACCATTAATTCAATTGTTGAATTGGTAGTTTATTTCCTTGCAGCCATACTTTTAATTATAATTATTTTTGCTATAATAGATTTTTATTTCACAAGGTATTACTATTTTAAGTCTCTTAGAATGAGTAAACAAGAGATAAAAGATGAGTATAAAAATATGGAAGGGGACCCTCAAGTAAAAGGGCGAATCCGTAAAATTCAGATGCAAATGGCAATGAAAAGAATGATGTCTGATGTACCTGATGCTGATGTTGTAATAACAAACCCTACACATTATGCTGTTGCATTGAAATATGATAATAAAGTAGATAATGCACCAAAAGTTGTTGCTAAAGGGATAGATTTTATTGCTTTAAAAATAAAAGATATAGCAAGGGAAAATAATATCCCAATTATTGAAAATCCCTCATTGGCAAGATCTATTTATTCACAAATAGAAATAGATCAAGAAATACCTAGTGAATTTTATAAAGCCATGGCTGAGATATTTTCATATGTATATGAGTTAAAGAATAAAAAAAGAAGGTAAAGTTTGAAGTTACTAATAATATTTATTTTGTTATTTTCAACATTATTTGCAAAAAAAGATTTTTATTATGGTTTTATTGATTCTTCAGGGGAGCAAATTTCTCAGAGAAGAAAACGCGCAATATCAGATGGCTTCGAGATTATTAACCATGCAAGACAACTTGCAAAAGAGGGTAAAATTGATGAAGCTTATACTCAAATTGAAGCCTTTAAAGGGCAAAATACAATTAAAATATTAGATTCTGCACTTATTGTAGTATATTCAGAACTTGCATTAAAAAAGAAAACAAAAAGATTAATATTAGAAGCTTCAAAAGAGTTAGAGCAAGCAATTAATGACTCAAAAATTTACGAAGAGGATTTAGCAAGAGCTTATATGGTTTTAATTGAATTAAAACTAAATACAAACAAATCAAAAGATGCAATATATTTTGCAAATATTATTATAAACAATTTTAATAATCCTGTTACAAAAGCTTATGGAAAAATCTATTTAGCAAAAATCTATAAACATCAAAGGGATTATGGAAAAGCAATCAATATTTTATACAAGATTTTAACTGAAACAACTGATGTTTTAGTTGCTACAATTGTTGCAGATGAGCTATTTGATGTATATATTTTAGATGGAAAAAGAGAAAAAGCTTATGAGTTAATCTCAAAAGTTCTTCAAAAAAATATGGATTATTACGCAGATGACTCCTATCTTGCTTTAGAAAAAGTAAATAGACTTACTAAGGTTGGTATGCCTGAATTTGCAGTTGAGATTTTAGAAGAGCTTTTACAAAGAACTAATAAACCCTCATCAATTGAAGATTTTAAGTTTAAACTTGCAGACACTTACATGAGTATGTATGATAGAACTGATAAATATCTTTTAAAGGCAAAAGAATTGTATAAAGATATTATAAATGATTTTCCCGATGGGATATATTTTGAAAAGTCAAAAATGTATCTTGATGAAATTGTCATGAGAGAAGGGAAAATAGAACCTGCTGTTTTAGCAACGAAATATCAATCTTCTGAAGCTATGCAACAAAAAGTTTTATTACAAGAGTTGCTTAATGATAAAGCCAAAAAAAAATATGAGCTTATTTTAAAATCGAAAAAAGTGTACAGAAAAATATCAAATACAATAGCAAATAGGTTTGGTTATGATTCTGTAAATGCAATTTTTGATGAAGTTAATATTGAGATGATAAAAAACTATCTAAGAACAGGTAAATGTTTTTTACTAAAAGATGCTTTAGAAACATCAAGAAATGAGACTCTAGAACTTTTAATAAAAGATGAAGAGTTAAAATATAAGTTTTTTGAGTGTATGGTTGAAGCTCCTTCTGAAAAATCTTTTTTACTTATAAAAGATACTTTTAATTCAACAAGAGATGCAAACATATATTTATACTTAGAAAGAATGGCTATTTCATTAAGGGATTTTGAGGAAGCAGAAAATTATTCAAATAAAGTTGAAATGGTAGATGATAAAAAAGTTTTAAGTAAAGAGTTTTTATATAAGTTTTTACTTTTAAAGCAAAAAAATGATTCTGTTGCTCTTGATAGGTATTTTAATTTTGCTTCAAAAAATGAAGATTTTATAGAAGATAATAGAGATAATCCAATGATTATTGATTTTTATTACAACTATTATTTATATCTTATAAAAAAAGATATGAAAGAAAAGGCAAAAGAGATATTAATAAAGCTTTATGATAAACAAAATGCTTTAAAAGCTTATGTTTATTCTCCATTTGTTGAGTTAGAATTATCAAAAATTGAACAAACCAATAATAACAACAAAAAAGCTTTAGACTTACTTTTAAAATCAATTGAAAATGCAAGAAGGATAAAACCAAATGACCTTGCACAAACATATTATTCTATTATAAAATTATATGAAGAATTTGATAATAACATTAAAAAAGATGAATATATTAATAAGTGTAAGGATATTGAAAATACAAAAGATAGTCTTTATAAAAAAATGTGTGATGAGATGTAATGGTAGATATTGAGTCACTTTTAAATAGTATTGAAACAAAAGATTTATCAATACCTTTTGGTAGAATTAAACATATCTCAACAACTACAATAAAGGCAACAGGTATAGAAGTTGCTGTTGGTGATATTGTAAAAATTGAGTCTCAAGCACATCTTTATACTGTTTTAGGAATGGTAGCTTCAATTGAATCATCAGATTTCACAATTGTACCTTTTTCTTTTATTGATGGTTTTAGAATTCATGATAAGGTTTATTTACAAAAAGAGGGTTTATCTGTTAAAAGTGGATATGGTTTATTAGGTCGTGTTGTAAATGCACTAGGTGAACCAATTGATGATAAAGGTAAAATTACAAATCTTGAAGAAAGCTCAGCAATAAATAAAGTCTCAATGCCTGCACTTGAGAGGGGAATTATTGATAAAAGATTCTCAACAGGAGTTAAACCAATTGATTCAATGTTAACATCAGGGAAGGGACAAAAAGTTGGAATTTTTGCAGGTTCTGGTGTTGGTAAATCAACTTTAATGGGTATGATTGTAAAAGGTTGTGAAGCACAGATAAAAGTTGTAGCATTAATTGGTGAAAGGGGACGTGAAATCCCTGAGTTTATACACTATAATCTAAATGATGATTTGGAAAATACAATTATTGTTGCTGCAACTTCAGATGAATCAGCCTTAATGAGAAAATATGGTGCCTTTACAGCAATGGCAATTGCTGAGTTTTTTAGGGATAAAGGGCATGATGTACTTTTAATGATGGATTCTGTAACAAGATTTGCAATGGCACAAAGGGAAATTGGATTAAGTACCGGTGAACCACCAGTTAGCCGTGGATATCCACCTTCAGTTTTTGCACTTTTACCCCAATTAATGGAGCGTGCAGGAAATAATGCAAAGGGTTCAATTACTGCATTTTTTACAGTTTTAGTTGATGGTGATGATATGAATGATCCAATTGCAGATCAAAGTAGGTCTATTTTAGATGGACATATTGTATTAACAAGAGATTTAACCGAACAAGGTTTTTATCCACCTATAAATATTCTAAAATCAGCGTCAAGGGTAATGGACAAAGTTGTTAGTGATGACCATTATAATGACTTTTTAAAGCTAAAAAGGATATTATCACTAATAAAAGAGAATGAAGTTCTAGTTAGAGTTGGAGCATATAAAGCAGGAATGGACCCTGAGCTAGATGATGCATTGGCTAGAAAAGATAAAGTTAGAGATTTCTTGACACAAAGTATGAAAGAACAGTATAATTTTAATGAGATAGTACACAAGTTTAAGGAGGTATTCAAATGATAAGGTCAACACAAACGACAATGTATAGATTGGATAATCTTAACAATGAACAACAGAGAATTAGTTATCAGATGAGTACTGGTAAAAAACTTCAAGACGGTAGTGATGATGCTAATATCTATTCAAGGGAAGTTTACATTGATGATAAAATCAGAATGTATGAGGGCTTAAAATTCCAAATTGAAAAAACAACTGCGCAAAATAACTCAAGTGATTCAACACTTGCAGATGCAAAAGATTTAGTTTCTTATACAAAAACAGAGGTTATTAAAGCTTTAAATGCAACAACCGACGACACTGCAAGACTTGCCATAGCTACAAACTTAGAAGGTGTAAAACAAAACTTATACATGTTAGCAAATGAAGAGGTTGAGGGTGAATATTTATTTGCTGGTTCTGATTCTTCAGTTCAAGCTTTTTCAATGGACGAATCTACTGGAAAAGTAACATATAATGGCGATGCACTATTAAGAAAAGTAGCTGTTGAAGATGGTGAATATAGAGAAAGAGGTGTAAATGGTTTTGAAGCTTTTTTCTATTCAACAAGTAGTGCTTATAAAGGTGATACCCTAGAGTTTACAGAAAATCAAAGAATTGTTGATCAAGATGGTGATGAGTGGAAACTTGAAACTTCTTCTGAAGTTACAAGTGGAGCATTAACATTTACTTCTGGACAATCTGTAATTGATAATAATGGTACTGTTTGGAATATCAATGGTTCTGGAGAACTTGTCAATGATAATGGCGATACAATAGCTTCAGGTAATATTTCAGGAACAGGAACAGAGTCTGATCCTTATTCTATAAACTTACCAGCAACAACTACATCTTCAAGTACAATAAGTAGTTTTTCAACAATACAATTAGTAGAATATAAGCCAAATGGAGATGTAAGTGGTGAAACTCTAACTATATCTGGTAGTTCACCTGATGCTTTTACTGTAATTGCTCCAAATGTAGATGGAACAAAATTTGAAGCAAAAGAAAATATTTTTGATACAATGGATTCTATAATTAATGCTCTTAAAAAACTTGATTCTGATGGTAATCCAATTGAAGATGATGTTGCAAGAGCAACTTTACAAAATGGTTTAGATGAGATTGGTGAAGCTTATGATGGTATGAATATTGCCCATGGAAAACTTGGTGGAAGAAATCAAGTTTTTGACATTTCACTTGAAAGAGTTTCTGCAAAAGTTACTCAATATAATATATTATCTCAAGAAGTTGGAGCTGCTGATTTATCAAAGGTAGCTGTTGAAGCAAAAGCATTGGAGTTAACATACACTGCACTTTATTCAACAATAAACAAGATGAATGAATTATCTTTAGTTAATTTTGTTAGATAGAATAAAAAAGTAGTAGATGAATTTAAAAAGGTTTTTTTCAAAAGATTTATTTGTAGTTGCACTTTTTGTGTCTATATTAACGATTATTATCGTTCCTTTACCAAAAGGTGCACTAGATTTCTTTTTGATAGTTTCTTTATCTTTGTCTTTACTTATTTTACTTATTTCATTATATATTCAAAAACCAGCAGATTTAACAACTTTCCCTACAATAATACTTATTTTAGCCCTATTTAGGTTATCTTTAAATATTGCAACCACAAGATCAATTTTAAGTGAGGGACATAATGGTCCTGAAGCAGTAAGTTCTATAATTTCTGCCTTTGGAGACTTTGTTGTTGGTGGAAATATGGTAATTGGTATTATTGTATTTATTATCCTTGTACTTATTAACTTTATGGTAGTAACAAAAGGTGCCACAAGGGTTGCTGAGGTTACTGCAAGGTTTACTCTTGATTCTATGCCTGGTAAACAAATGGCAATTGATGCGGATTTAAATGCAGGATTTATTGATGATAAAGAGGCACAACAAAGAAGAAAAGAGCTTATAACTGAAGCAAATTTTTATGGGGCAATGGATGGGTCTTCAAAGTTTGTAAAAGGTGATGCAGTTGCTGGTATTATTATTACTCTTGTAAACTTAATTGGTGGACTTTTAATTGGTCTTTTTCAACATGACATGACGGTTAGTGAGAGTGGTGAGATATATACGATTCTAACTATAGGTGATGGACTTGTAGCACAAATTCCAGCTCTTATTCTTTCAACTGCAACAGCCATTATTATTACTCGTTCTAATATGGATGAAGATAAATTTGCAAATCAATCAGTTGCTCAACTTGTTAAAGATTCAAAATCATTAATTTTAGTTGGAATTGGTATGGTTCTTTTTGGTTTTGTTCCAGGTTTCCCAACTGGTATTTTGATGATAATGGGACTTTTTTTAATCTTTATTGGATACGCAATTTATATGGTTGAAGATAATCAAGATAATGCAATTACTAGATTAATAAAACCAGCAACTAAATCAACATCTAAAATTGAACCAAGTGCAGACATTAATGATTTAAAAGAGAAAAAGAGAAAAGCTGCCGCTCCTGATGAGAAACAAGTTATGGAAAATATCATGAAGCTTGAAGTTTTAGAATTAAAGCTGGGTATCAGACTATTACAACTTGTTCAAGGGGATTCTGAACTTCTCGATAAGATTAGAGCTATTAGAAAAACTATTGCATCTGAACTTGGATTTATAATTCCACAAATAAGAATTGCAGATGATCCTAATCTATCACCAAATGAGTATGAACTTTATCTAAAAAGAATACCCATTGCAAAAGGAAGAGTTGAAATTAATAAACTTCTTGCCATGGGTGGAGTAGGAAATGAAAAATTAAAAGGCTTAAGGGTAAAAGAACCTGTATTTAATCTTGATGCTACATGGATTGACGTGGAGCAAAAAGAGGATGCCTTAATGAAAGGTTTTACAGTTGTCGATGCTCCAACAATTATTTCAACACATATCTCAGAAATTATAAAAAAACATGCTGAAGATATTATTACTAGACAAGATATTGTTGATATAATTGATGGCTTGAAAAAAGATTTCCCAATTGTTGTAGAAGAAGCAATGAAAGTTACATCTTATGGCTCTTTATTAAAAGTTTGTAAAGATTTACTCCATGAAAAAATACCAATTGTCGATATGTTAACTATTGTTGAAGCAATTGCAGATATTGCAGAGTTTACAAAGGCCCCTGATGTTCTTTTAGAGCATGTGAGAAGTAAACTTTATAGACTTATTACTGCTAGATTTAAAGATACAGATAATACCTTACATATTATTACAATAAAACCTGAAATTGAACAACAATTTATTGGAAAGCTTCAAGAACAGCACGGAGTTTCTCAACTTATGTTATCAATTGCCGAGATAAATAGTCTTGTAACAAAAACAAAAGAGATGTTAGAACAAGTTGAGGCAAAAGGGTTTAGTAAGGTTGCTATGGTTGTAGACCCACTATTAAGAAAAAGAATTTCAGAAATTTATGAAAAATTTGGTTTACAAGTAGCAGTTTTATCCCATGCAGAATTAGATTCAAGAGCAAATTTTGCTATTGAGGGAACATTGGAGTTCTAATGAAAAAGCTTTTTTTCTTTTTTTCATTTATTTTATTTCCATTTTTTTTACAAGCGAGTGTAACACTTAAGGCTCCAGATACTTTTATAAATGGAGAATCTTATATTTTTGAATATGAAGCAGTAGGAAGTTCTGTAGATTTTCCTGAGATTAAACAAATTGATGGTTTTATTGTTGAAGATTTAGGTACCTCAAGGTCTTTACAAATAATAAATGGTAATTATGATGAAAAGATTTTAAAAAGATTTAGAATATTCCCTAATAAAAACTTTACAATTCCTTCTTTTATTTTTAAAATAGATGATAAAGAAGTTAAATCGGAAGAGAAAAAAGTAATAGAAAGAAAGATTCAAAAAACAAATTCCGATGATTTTGATTTAACAATTGCACCTTCTAAAAAGCAACTTTATGTTGGTGAATCATTAATAGTAAAATTAACTTTTAAATATAAAAGGGGTTTGAAAATAACAAATTTAGGTTTTGAACCACCCCATTTTGAAAACTTTTGGTATAAAAAAATTGATAATTCAAATAAAAGATATGAAGAAAATGGATATATGGTTCAAGAGTTGGATTTTCTTTTATTCCCTCAAAAAAGTGGGACTTTAGAAATTAAACCTTTGAGGGTTGATGTTCAAATGGTTGATACAACAAGCTCTTCTAATTTTACATTTTTTAGTTCAGCTCCAAAATTAAAAAAAATATATTCAAACAGTTTAAGTTTGAATGTAAAAGCTCTTCCCAATGATGTAACTTTAATTGGTGATTTTACTTTAAATGTAACTATTGATAAAAATGAAATAAATCTAGGGGAATCAATAAATTACAGACTAGAGATTACTGGTTTTGGAAATTTTGATGATATAGAAGATTTTAAACTTGATATCCCAAATACAACAATTTATGATAATGAAGCAAAAATTGAAACTAAATTTGAAGATGATAAATATCAAGGGAAATACTCAAAAGTATTTTCAATAGTTCCAAATACTTCACTTGAAATTCCCCCATTTGAATTGAAGTTTTTCAATAAAGAAGAGAACAAAGTTAAAGTTTTAAAAACTAAAAGTTTTAAAATTAAAGTAAATGGTAAAAAACATAAAGATGAAATATTACAAAAGCCTATTGAGAAAGAGGAAAAAGTTCTTGTAGAAAAAGAGTTTCCTTTAATTGAAAAAATTAAATACTTTTTATTTGGAGCATTATCTATTTTATTAATATTTTGTTTATATATTTACGTTAAACTTCAAAAATCAAAAAAGAAAATAAAAGAAACATCTTTAAGTAAGTTGATTAAGTCTTCCAAAGATAGATTGGATTTATTGAAAATTCTAATTCCTTATTTGAAAAGGGATAATGAACTTGATAATCTAATTTTTGAATGTGAAAAATCTAATTTAGAATTTAAAGTTCTAAAAAAGAAAGTTTTAGAAAAAATTACGCAATTAAATTTATAAGAGGTAAATATGAGATATTTATTAGTAGTATTAGTTATGTTAAGTTCAGCATTTGCAACTGAATATTATGCAAAATTACAGCCTATTGAAAGTTTTGAAGTAAAATCTTCAGTTAGTGGTAAAGTGATATTTTCTAATAGTGAAATTGAGGGTAAAAAAGCAAAAAATACAAAGATAATTGAAATAGATTCTTATGTTGACAGAATAGATTTAGAACAATCAAAAATGAAGTTAAAAGCTATTGAAGAGATGATGAAGGTTGAAGAAAAAAACTATAATAGACTTTTAAAGGTTACTTCTAAATCTGGATATGAAAAAGATAATCAAAAAATCAAAGTGATAAATTATCAAGTAACAAAAGCTGATATTGAAATAAAAATTGCAAATTTAAAAGATAGTATAAAAAATAAAAGACTTATTGAAAAAAACAATTATATTTATAACATAGCAGTTAAAGAGGGAACTTATGTTACTCCAGGTACTCTTCTTTATGAATCAAAAGATTTAAGTAAAGGGAAATTAGAGATTTTTGTTCCAATTGATGAGATTGAAAAAATTCAATCTAAAAAAATATATTTAGATGGAAAAGAAAGCTCTTTAAAAATAAACAAAATATTTAAAGTAGCAGATGAAAAACATATCTCATCTTATAAAGTTGAAATTGTTATTGATAATCCAAAAGTTTTTTCTAGGTTAGTAAAAGTTGAATTCAAATAGTTTAAATACTATTGCCTGCCCACTTGATTGCTTTGATACCTGTGAAGCAGTTTTTGATGGTGAAAATATTAAGGCAAATAAAGAACACCCAATTACAAAATCAAAACTTTGTATAAATTTTGCAAATCTATTAAAAGAAAATTTTTTAGAGAATTCATTTATAGATAAGCAAAAAGTTAATTTAGATGAATCACTTAATTTACTAAGAAAAAAACTAAAAGAGACTGAGCCTAAAAAGGTGCTTTACTATAAAGGTGCTGGAAATTTAGGAGTTATGCAAAGTTCACCTAAAACTTTTTTTGCAAAATATGGTGCAACACTTACAAAAGGAAGTTTATGTAATGGTGTTGGAGATAAAGGTATCTCTTTAGGTAGAGGTTTTAATCTAAACCCACCAACTCAAAATCTAATTGATTCAGATATTATTATTGTTTGGGGAAGAAATCTAAGTGTTACATCTCCTCATATGTATAATCTTATTAAAGATAAGACTTTTATTACTATTGATCCTGTAAAAACAAAAATTGCTAAAAAAAGCGAAATACACTTTCAAATTAATCCCAAAACTGACCATGAATTGGCACTTTTATTTACTCGATTTGCTTATATGGAAGATTTAGAAGATGAAGAATTTATACAAAATAATTCAAATGGAGCAGAAGATTTTTTTGAATTATCAAAAGAAAGACCTATAATTTCTTATGAGGCTACTACAGGGATTTCATTAAGTGATGTTTCTAAAATGTTTGAACTAATCAAAGGAAAATCAGTTTCTATACTTTTAGGAATTGGACCACAAAAATATTATGAAGGTGCAAATATTTTTAGAGCAATAGATTCTTTTGCAGCTTTTATTGGTCTTCATAATAAAGATAAAGGTGGAGTTTGGTATCTAAGTGATTCAAATTTTGGATATGAAAAAAAGTTTGAAGCTAAAACAAGTAATAAAGTTGATTTACCACAGGTTGACTTTTCAAAATATGATTTAGTTTTTATACAAGGAGCTAATCCTGTAGTTTCAGCTCCAAATACAAAAAGAGTTATAGAGGGACTAAAAAATAGTTTTGTTATATTTTTTGGGACTACTTTTAATGATACCTGTGAATATGCAGATGTTATTATCCCTGCAACAAATTTTAAAGCAAAAAAAGATGTTAGACTTTCTTATGGTCATGAGTTTAAAGCAGTTTCAAATATTATAGAAAACAAAAATACAAATACAATTTCAGAATATGAACTTACAGAATATCTTTTTAAGAACTTTGGTTTTGATGATTTGATATCTGAAGATGAAGTAATAAACTATTATAAAAATTTTGAACCTCAAAGAGATTCATATATAGAAAATTTTGATTTTCTTGAAGATTTAGAAGTTGATAATTTATATGAAGATAAAAATGAAGGTCAATTTTATTTGCTTTTTAGAAAGAGAAAAGAGAATTTAAATTCACAATTTATATATGATAATTATTTATATTTAAATTCAAATTGTGGTTTTGAAGAGGGTGATGAAGTGAAAGCTTCAACATCATTTGGAGAAGCAAATTTTATTGTCAAACTTGATGATGATATAAAAGAAAATTGTATAGCGTTATATGCAGGAAATAAAAAAGCAAACTACCTTACAAGCCACAAAAGTGATGAATTATCAAATTCTGCAATATTCCAAGAGGCTTTAGTACGACTTGAATTATTATGAATTATTAGCCAATAATCCCATTATTAGAAAACTTACACTTCTGCAATTTGTTGCATATTTTGGTGCATGGTTCTCAAATGTTGCAATTTATACTATGCTTGTAGAGTTTGGTTCATCTGCTCTTGCTATTTCAGTTGTAACAGCTATGCATCTTCTTCCTGCTATATTAATAGCTCCCCTTTCAGGTGCAATAATTGATAGGTTTAAGATTAAATCTTTGATGTTTGTATTGTTATCAACTGAACTTATTATGACGGTCTTACTTTTAACTATTGATTCAAAAGATGAGATTTGGATTTTGATGATTTTAATATTTATTAGAATGGGCAGTGCCTCAATGTTCTTTTCAACGGAGATGTCTTTACTTCCAAAGTTAGTTAGTGGAAAAGCTTTACAAAAAACAAATGAGATACATTCAATAATATGGTCATTTACATATGCAGCTGGTATGGGAATTAGTGGTTTAGTTGTAAATGCTTATGGAATAAAAACTGCAATTGTTATTGATATTTTATTTTTTCTAGCTGCAATAATTATATTTTTGAATATTGAATTTAAAGTAGAGATTATTCATACTAAAGAGAAAATTTCATCAATGATAAAAGATGGTTTTTTATATATAAAAAACCATAAAATAGTTTTACATTTGATAATTCTTCACTCTTCTGTTGGTTTAACTGCCTTTGATACTTTGGTTACTCTTTTAGCAAAAAATGAATATAGAACAATCATTGCTGTTCCTCTAGCAATTGGTATTACAAACGCAATACGTGCCCTTGCACTTATGATAGGACCATTTTTTATAACAAATAAAGTCAATAAAGATACTTTAACTTATATTTTCATTTTCCAAGGAGTTGCAATTATTCTTTGGGGAGTTTTCCAGTTTAATTTTTATTATGCTTTATTTGCAGTTTTTTTAACAGGCTTTATGACAACAACTATTTGGTCATATACTTATGCGTTAATTCAAGAAAATGTTGAACAAAAATACTTAGGAAGAGTAATTTCTTATAATGATATGATTTTTATGGTTTCAAATATTTTAACAACATTTTTTATAGGAATTATGGCAGATTTAATCTCTTTAGAATTAATTACAATTTTTATAGGTATGGGATTTTTTGTATTTGCATACTATTATACAAAAATAAAAGAGAGGATTTAGAGTTAATCTAAATCCTTCAAAAACTTTAATTCTTTAAAATAATCTTCTAAAAAAGGTCTACTTACTTCATTAAAACTATCTTTATCTTGATAAAGATTTATATACCAATCAAAATCGATATTTCTATTTTTTAAAGCTTCAATTGAAAGTAGGGTGTCATTTATACAACCAAGCTTCGAAGGACTTATTAATACAGCTTTTGCCTCAAACTCTTTAATTAAATCAATTATAAATAAATCTTTTTTTATGGGAACCATAAGTCCTCCTGCCCCTTCAATAACCAATACATCACAAAAAGATTTTAAGTATATTATTTGCTTTTTTAAAAAGTCTATATCTATATCAGAATCTTTTTTTGCTACATAGGGTGCCGCTGGTAGTTCAAATTGATAGGGAACTACTTCATTTATATCTAAATCAAAATCGGGGTTAAGCTTTTTTACTAAATTAAGCATTTTTGTTCCATCAAGTGGCGTATTAATTACGCCGGTTTCGCATGGTTTAAAATATCCAACCTTTAAACCCTTATTTGAATAATGTTTTAAAATTTTTTCACAGGCATAGGTTTTACCTACATCAGTATTTGTTGCACTAATAAATAAAATCATATATCTCCAATATATTAAAAAGGGGATTATATCAAAAAATAAAAAAATCTTTAAATTATTTAATAAACAATTTGTTTTACCTTCATTAGGAGTTTTTTGTTATAATATATACAATAAATGAATTTAGAAGGTATTATTTTGGCAAACGAATTAGAAATTGAATTAGATAGTAACTTAGAAGTAGCAGAACCTAAAAAATTTAAGGTTTTATTGTTGAATGATGATTATTCAACTATGGATTTTGTTATTGATGTATTAACAAGGATTTTCAGAAAAACAGTTGACCAAGCTACTCAAATAATGCTTAATATTCATAATAATGGCAAAGAAGTATGTGGGATTTATACCCATGAGATTGCCTCTACAAAAGTAGCTCAGGTTAAAACATTGGCTAGAGAAAAGGGTTTCCCTCTAAAAGCTATAATGGAAGAAGAGTAAGATTATGATTAGTAAAGAATTAAGAAATATATTTGCACAAGCTGTTGGCTATGCAAAAAAAAGTAGACATGAATATTTAACCATTGAACATATTTTTTTAATGTTGATTCATGATGAAGTTATTGAGAATTTATTTAATGATTTAGGACTTGATCAAAATAAAATATTCAATGATATAAAAAAACATATTGATGAAAACACACCAATATATCCTGAAAATGTTGAAGATGAGCCAATAGAAACTATTACTTTAACTTCAATTATTGAGAATATGGTTGCAAGTGCACAAGCAAGTGGAAGAAGAAATGCAAGTGTTGAAGATATGTTTGTAGCTATTTTAAAAGATGAAAAATCATATGCTACTTTTATTTTAAAATCAGCAGGTGTTGAAAGGGTTGATATTCTTGAGGAAATCTCTCATAAAGAAGATGATTTAGAAGAGGGTGAAATTGGTTCTAAACCAGGGCTTGAAAAAGAGAATAAAGTATTAGATAAAAACTCAACAGAGTTAGTTGCCCTTGCACACAAAGGTGAAATAGATCCAGTTATTGGAAGGGTAAATGAAATCCAAAGGGTTATTCAAATCTTAGGAAGAAGAAAGAAAAATAACCCAATTTTAGTTGGTGAACCTGGAGTTGGTAAAACTGCAATTGCAGAAGGATTAGCTTTAGAAATAGCAAATAAAAGAGTTCCTGAGTTTTTAGAAAATGCAAAGATATTCTCTTTAGATATGGGTTCAATGGTTGCAGGGACTAAATATAGAGGAGATTTTGAGAAAAAATTAAAATCTTTACTAAAAGAGGTAAGTGCAATCCCTAATGCAATTTTATTTATTGATGAGATTCATACAATTGTTGGGGCAGGAAGTGTTAGTGGAAGTGCTATGGATGCTTCTAATATACTAAAACCAATGCTAGCAAATGGAAAGTTAAAATGTATAGGGGCTACAACATTTGCAGAATTTAGAAATGATTTTTCAAAAGATAAAGCTTTATCAAGAAGATTCGCAAAAGTTGATATAGATGAGCCATCTTTAGAAGATGCTGTTGCTATTTTGGAAGGTTTAAAACCAAAATATGAAGAGTATCATAGTGTACAATACAACAAAACAGCAATTGAAATGGCAGTTGAACTTAGTAAAAAATATATAACTGATAGATTTTTACCAGATAGTGCCATTGATGTTATTGATGAGGTTGGTGCTAGTAAAAAGATTCAATACTCAAGTGTAAATAAAAGCAATATTAAAATTACTCAAAAAGATGTAGAAGATACAGTTGCAAGAATGGCACATATACCATCAAAAGCTGCAACTAAGTCTGATGTTTCATTACTTAAGAATCTTGAAAAAAGAATGCAAAAAAGAGTATTTGGTCAAGATAGTGCGATTAGTACTATTGCACAGTCAATCAAAAGAAACAAAGCAGGACTTAATATTGATAAAAAACCTATTGGAAGTTTTCTTTTTACAGGACCTACAGGTGTTGGTAAAACAGAAGTTGCAAAAGAGTTATCTAATCAATTAGGAATCCATTTTGAAAGATTTGATATGAGTGAATATATGGAAGCTCATACAATCTCAAGATTAATTGGAGCTCCTGCAGGATATGTTGGATTTGAAAATGGTGGATTATTAACAGAAGCCATTAGGAAACATCCACATTGTGTTTTACTTCTAGATGAAATTGAAAAAGCACACCCAGACTTAATGTCAATCCTACTTCAAGTTATGGATAATGCAGAATTAACTGATAATAGTGGTAATAAAGCAGATTTCCAAAATGTTATTTTAATTATGACATCAAATTTAGGTGCAGCAGAAGCAAATGTTATGGGCTTTGCTAAAGATGATTCATTAAATGAAAATAAAGCAGTTAATAAATTCTTTGCTCCTGAGTTTAGAAATAGACTTGATGCAATGGTTAGCTTTACATCATTAAGTCCTGATATTGTTTCACAAGTTGCTGGTAAATTTATAGAAGATTTAGAAAAACAATTGGTAAATAAAAAAATCAAGATTTCTATTACTGCTAAGGCTAAAAATGAGCTTGCTAGACTTGGTTATGATAAAGCAATGGGAGCTAGACCTCTTGGACGAGTTATTTCAGATAAAATTAAAAATGTTCTTACCGATGAGATTTTATTTGGAAGACTTAAAAAAGGTGGTCAAGTTAAAATTGATTTTGTTAAAGAGGAGTTTAAATTTACATATAAACCTTTAGAAGCTGTAGCACAATAGTTACACAATTAAATATATAATATGTTATTAATATCTTTTTAATTTTAAAAAAGTAAAATTCTAAATTATTTTAAAAGGTTGGTTAAATGAAAAAAATTTTATTAAGTTCTATAGTTGCAATTGCGTTATTAACTGGATGTGGTGAAGATAAAACTGCTGAATCTAAAGTTGTTGAAGATGCTAAACAAGAGGTAGTAAAACAAGAACCTAAAGTTGAAAAAGAGGTTTCTGAAGAAAAATCTGCTGAATCAAAATTAGTTGATCAAGTTAAAGAATCAACTTCAAATGTTGCTTCAAAAGTTATGGAAGAGTCAAAAAAGATTGTTGATGCTGCAAGCCCTGTAGTTAAAAGTGTAAGTGAAAAAGTTGCTACAACTACAGAAGAAGTAACAAAAGAGGTTCAAGAAGCTGCTAACACAACAAAAGAAAAAGTTACACAAACAGTAAATGAAGTTGCAGCAAAAGTAGAAGAAGTAACAGCAAGTGAAGATGATTTAGTTGCAAAAGGGCAAGGGTTATTTATGAAGTGTGCTGCATGTCATGGTGCAAATGCACAAAATCCTGCATTAGGAAAATCTCAAATTATAAAAGGTTGGGAAGTTTCAAAAACAATTGATGCTTTAAATGGATATAAAAATGACACTTATGGTGGAGCTATGAAAGGTGTAATGAAAAGCCAAGTTACAAATCTATCTGACAATGATATAAAAGCATTAGCTACATTTATTTCTACTTTATAATAAAAAGAGGTTTTCCTCTTTTTATTTTTCTTATTTTTGATACTATTTAAATACACTTTTTTGTTATGATTATATAAATAAATCATCTATGGAGTTTTATGATGTATAGAATCTTATATACTAGTTCCGCAACAAAAATTTTTGAGGATAAAGAATTAGAAGAGATACTTGAAAAATCTAGAACCAATAATCAAAAAAAAGAGGTTACTGGACTCTTAATTGTAAAAGGAAGAACTTTTTTACAATGTTTAGAGGGTGAAAAAGATGATGTATTAAGTATCTATGAAAAAATTTCTAATGACGAAAGACATACCAACATAATAGATTTATTTGAAGAGGATATTGATGAAAGACTTTTCCCAAAATGGTCTATGGGTTATAAAAATGTAAAACATCTAAGTGATTTTAAAAGCGAGAAGTTAAAAAGTTTTAATACAACTGAAGAGTTTGAAGAATCAAAAGATGATATCTTAGATATATTCAAAGAATTTATAGAAGCAAATTAATTAAATTTTATATACCAACTAAATATAAACTAATCTTTTATATACTTCCTTTTATATTTGAAATTAGGACGTATAATGATAAAAAAAATTGATGTTGAGAGTGAAGAATTTCAAGTTCAACTTGAATTAACAAAACAATTTACAGATAAAGTTTGTGAGGAACATGGTTTTGTTTATAATCCTGAAATGGATGTAAATGAATCTATTCAAATGGGACTAACAAGAAACAAACTTATATATAATCAAAGATTTTGCCCATGTTTTATGGTTGTTGGTGAAACTGCTGAGCAAAGAGAAAAAGAGGATAATAGACTTTGTCCCTGTACCCCTGCATTAACTAAAGAGATCCCTACTCAAGGACACTGTCACTGTGCAATTTTCTGTACTCCTGAATATGCTAAATCATTAGAAGATAAAAGTGATTTAAAAGAAGAGATTATTCATTCAAAGGGTATCTCAAAGGAAGAATGCGAAGCGTTGTTAACAAAATCTCAGGTTAATGCTTCTGAAGTTGAAGCTTTATTAGAAGCAAGAGAATTAGGGTTTGTTGACTTTTTACTTGTTGATACAAGGGAATGGATGGAATGGGTTGGTACAAGAATTAAAGGGACTGATTATTTAGTTCCTACAACTTCTTTTTATCAGTCATTAGATCAAATTGAAGATAAAAAAGAGTTACCAATTATTTTATACTGCCACAGTGGAAGTAGAAGTGCATATTGCCAAAGAATTATGTTAAGTAATGGATATAAAACTGTATTAAATTATGACTATGGAATTATGACTTATCAAGGTGAACTTGAATCAGGTGAAGAATAGAATTATTTTCTATTCCTAACCTTTATTTTCAAGGGTTTGTTCAAAACTATAAAAATCGTCACTAAATTTTTTAAGTAGTTGTAATAGTGAGATAAAGAATGTTACCATTGCTGGACCAATAATCATTCCCCAAAAACCAAATGTTGAAAGACCAGCTACAATTGAGAAAAATATCAATAATTCGTTTACTTTAGTTGGAGTTTTTACTATATTATGATTTATATATTTTATAATAACAGGTTTAATAAATGTATCTGCAATTATAGAAATTACAATAATAGAGTATGCCACAATAGCTATGGCACTTGTTGTACTTCCAGCAAAAATTTCATAAATAGCTACAGGAAGCCACATTACAAGACCTCCAACAACAGGAATTAAAGAAGCAAATCCGTATAAAACTCCAAGTAAAATCCCATCATAACCAAAGAAGCTTATAAAAAAACCAAATAAGAAACCTTCCAAAATAGCAGTTGCTAAAATTGAATATAAAACTACACTCATAACATTTGATGACTCATAAAATAAAGCGTTTGAATCTTCCATTTTAAGGGGAAGAGCCTCTTTAAAATATCTTGCCAAATTTGAGCTATAGAAAGAAAAGAAAAAGAAAAATACTAAAATCATTATCATATCAATAATAAATTTTGCAGAGTTTTTACCTAAATATGCACCTATAGAAAAAAGGTTTTGTATAAATTGAGGAATATCAACTTTTTCTAAAATAAGATTTAATTGCTCTTTTATAAAATTAAAATCTTCAGGTAGGTTTTCAACCCAATTTTGAGTAACTTTAAAAATCTCAAATAAGGCTTTTTGGTCAATTTTATTAATTAAAGTTGCAAATGAAAAAATACAATATAAAACGGGTACAAAAAATATTGCAGTTAAAAATATTGTCATTAAACTTGAACTTAAAAAATTGTTTGGAATTAACCTTTTAAAATAGATATTCATAGAATTAGTAGCAACTGCTAGTAATAAAGCAACTATCATTGGTTTTATAAATGGGTCAAAAAGCTCGAGCATAAAAAATAGAGTAACAATAGTTAAAGCTACCAAAAAATATTGTGGTTTCAAAATAGTTGACCTTGGTTTTCATTTGTATCAAGTTTTTCACTTCCTGGATATGAAAGCCTAAAAAGTTCATATGTTTTAACTGAAGCAACTCTTCCCCTAGCAGTTCTTTCAATAAAACCATTTGCTAAAAGATAAGGTTCGATGGCATCTTCAATTGTTCCTTCATCTTCACTAAGAGCTGCTGCAATAGTTGAAAGACCCATAGGTTTTCCTTTATTAGAAACAAGAAGTTCAAGGAGATTTAAATCCATTTCGTCAAATCCACTATCATTTACACCTAATTCATCAAGTGCATATTTACATCTTTTTATATGAATGCTATCTTCATTCTCAACTTCAGAAAAATCTCTCACTCTTCTTAAAAGTCTTAATGCAACCCTTGGAGTTCCTCTACTTCTTTTTGAAATCTCTAATGCAGCATCATCTTCACAAAATTTTCCTAGTTTTATTGCTGCTTTTTGGATGATTTTTGCTAACTCTTCATGGGTATAAAACTGCATTCTAAAATGCATCCCAAATCTTTCCCTTAATGGATTACTCAACATTCCTGCTCTTGTAGTCGCACCAATTAAAGTAAATCTTGGAAGATCTATTTTAACAGTTTGAGCTGCAGGACCACTTCCAATTATAATATCAAGTCTATAATCTTCCATAGCAGGATATAAAATCTCCTCAACAGCTGGACTTAATCTATGTATCTCATCAATAAATAGAATATCACCCTCTTCAAGGTTTGTTAAAATAGCGGCTAAGTCTCCACTTTTTTCAATCATTGGCCCGGCTGTTACTTTAATATTTGAATTCATCTCATTTGAAATTAAATATGAAAGTGTAGTTTTACCAAGACCAGGAGGTCCATAAAATAAAATATGGTCTAAAGCTTCATTTCTTTTTTTGCTAGCTTGAATAAATACTTTTAAATTCTTTTTTATTTTCTCTTGACCAATATAATCATCCCAAGATGATGGACGAAGATTAACTTCAGCATTATCCTCTTCAAAAGATATTTGCTCTACTTCAACAACTCTTTCCATTAGTACTCTTCTTCTTTTGATGGAAAAGAGCTATCTTGTACATCACTTCTATATTGGTTTACAGCTTCTTTTACTAAATTTGCCCCATCTAAATAATGTCTTACAAATTTTGGCTTAAACTCTTCAAAGAAACCTAACATATCTGACCAGACTAAAACTTGTCCATCAGTTACATTTCCAGCACCAATTCCAATTGTTGGGATAGAAACTGCTTGGGTGATTTTTTTAGCCACTTCACTTTTTACCCCTTCAATTACAATTGCAAAGGCACCCGCTTTTTCAACAGCAATAGCATCACGTACAAGTTGCTCTTCATCTTCTTTTGTTTTTCCTCTAACTTTATAACCACCTTCACTTCTTACATATTGAGGCATTAAACCAATATGTCCCATAACTGCAATTGAGTTTGAAGTAAGATGTTTAATTATATCAGCTCTATCTTCACCACCTTCTATTTTAATAGCTGCAGCAGAAGTTTTTTGGTATACTTTAATTGAGTTTCTAAGTGCTTCATCATTGTTTATGTATGTCCCAAAGGGCATATCTAATATAACAAAGGCTTTTGGTGCCCCTTTACATACAGCATTTGTATGATAAATCATTTGGTCAAGTGTCGCTGAAAGGGTGTCATTTTCCCCTGCAAAACTCATATTTAAGCTATCTCCTACTAAAATCATATCAGCAATTTCTTCAAAAAGTCTTGCAAAAAGTGCGTCATAGGCGGTAATCATCGTTAATTTTTTATTGTTTTTGGCATTTTTTATTTTAGTAATATTCATTTTCTCAAAATCGTTTTTTATAATGCTCATAAAGCTTCCCTAATTTGTATAAATTTAGGAATATTGTATCAAAATTCTCCTTGTTATTATTTTGTAAAACTTAAAAAATATATTCTAAACACATACTCATATCAAATCAAGATTAATTTCGATAAAATCTTCTTCAAAATGAAATATTTTATAGGATTTAAATTTTGAAAAAATTAGTAGGATATATTACTTCTTCAATTCCTGATAACAACTTTACAGTTGATTTAGCACTTAGTATGAAAGATGCAGGAGTTGATACTTTAGAACTTGGAGTTCCATTTTCAGATCCAGTTGCAGATGGTCCAGTTATTGAGAAAGCAAATCATATTGCTTTAGAATCGGGGTTTTCTTTAAAAGATTTATTTGAAGTTAGTTCAAAGATTGCACCAAATATGGATATGTTATGGATGGGTTATATGAATCCATTTTTCCATTATGGTATGGAAAACTTTTTAATAAAGGCAAAAGAATATGGGGTAAATGGAATGATTATTCCTGATGTACCCTTTGAAGAATCATTACTTTTAAATTCATTATTTAAAAAGTATGATAAAGCGAATATCACCTTTGTAGCTCCAACTCATAGTGAAAATAGAATTAAAAAAGTTGTTGAGCATGCCCAAAAGTTTATTTATATGGTTGCTTATGCAGGTATTACTGGAAGTGGACAAAAAGAGGATTTAACAACTATAATTGAAACAGTTAAAAAATACTCTAATACTCCACTTTATATTGGCTTTGGTGTGGATGAAAAAACTTGTAAAGAGAAGTCAAAAGGTGTTGATGGTGTTATTGTTGGGAGTAGTTTTGTTAAGCATTTAATTGATGAAAGTTTATCAAATAATGAAAAAATTAGCAAAATTTGTGAAACAGCAAAAATTATAAAAGAAAAAATAAACGAATAGTTATGCATATTTTAGAACGAGATGTAGAGTTTGTAGAAGAGAATAGGGATTGTTCTTATTTTGATGATGAAATTTCAGATATAAGATATAGATATATTCATAAATGCGAACAAGAAGATTATCAGAATATGCTTGAACATGGATGGCGTAGATTTGGTAAGATGCATTTTGTTCCAGAATGTAAAAATTGCACAAAATGTATATCTATGAGAATCGATGTTGAAAATTATAAATTTTCACGTTCTGAAAAAAGAGTATTCAAAAAGAATTTAGATACTAAAGTTTATATTCAAGCACCATCATTAACTTTAGATCATTTGAAGTTGTATGATAAATATCATCAAGAAATGAATAAAAAGAAAGATTGGACATATACTCCAATTGAACCATCTGAATATGATAGGTCTTATGTGCAAGGAAAAGATGAGTTTACAAAAGAGTTTTTGTATGTTAGAGATAAAAAGTTAATTGGAGTTGCATTAGTTGATATTTTACCTAAGTCTATCTCTTCAATATATTGTTTTTATGACCATGATTACCAAGATTTATCTATTGGGAAATTCTCAATTTTAGCACAAATAAAAATTGCTAAAGAGTTAAAAATCCCATACATTTATTTAGGTTATTGGATAAAAGATCATTTTTCTATGGGATATAAAGAACATTATAAGCCCTTTGAAGTTTTAACAAATAGAGTCTCTTTGAAAGAAGAAACTATTTGGAAAAAATATGAACCTTGATACCTTTTATGGTATAATTTTTTAAATTTTTTAAGTGAGATAAAATGAAAAGATTACTTTTTAGTTTGTTGTTTTGTATGTCTTTTGTTTTTGCCGAAGGTGAGGAAAATTTTGTAGATGAAACACAAATGAATAGTGCGGATTGTCTTATCTTACAAGATGAAAACTCAATCATTTGTAAATATCTTCATGAAAGATTAGAAGAAGATAAAGAAATTATTATTCAATGGATAGATCCTGATGGTGAAATATCTAGGGAAAGACCTATTATATTCCCTGCAGGGCATGGCTCAATTTATGATTTTAGATATGTTGAAGGTAGAAAAAAAGGTCTTTGGCAATTTAAAGTTATCGAAGGTGATATTGAAACTACTACAACTTTTTCAATAGAGTAAGAGTTTTAAAATAAAAACTCTTACAACTATTTTTTAAGCTAGAAAGTAACTAGCTATTTGGTAAGTTATAAAGGATAAAATCCAAGCAGTAGTTGTTGTAAATACAAATAGATAGAATAGATACTTCCACCCTCCTGCTTCTCTTGCAAATACCATTGATGCAGCTAAACAAGGTAAATAAATCATTACAAAAACAATAAATGCTAAGGCTGAAGCTATTGGAATATTATTTCTAATCTTTTCAATTAATCCTTTACTGTTTTCATCTAATTCTTCACCTAAACCATATAAAATTCCCAATGTTGATACAACAATTTCTTTTGCAGCAAGACCTGTTTCAAGTGCTATTGTCATTCTCCAATCAAATCCAAGGGGTGCAAAAAGTGGTTCAGTAAATTTACCAACTTTCCCTAAATATGAATTTTCAAGATTATATTGAGTTAGAGTATTTTGTAATTCGTATCTTTCCTCTTCAGATGTTGCTAATTCTATTTTTTGATTTATTTGTTCTTCATACTCTGGATATTTAGGATAGTTTGAAGCAAACCAGATTAAAATTGAAGCTGCTAGAATATATGTACCAGCTTTTTTTAGATACATTAATGCTTGATTTGAAACAGTATGCCAAATTAATTTAAATGAAGGCATTCTATATTTTGGCATCTCCATTACAAATGGTTCATCTTCACTTTTGAATACAACTATTTTTAGAACCTTAGCAGCAATTAAACCTAAGATTGCTCCTGCAATGTATATAAGAAATAAAATATTTCCTGCGTTATTTCCAGCAAAAAATGCTCCCGTGAAAAGAACATATATAGGAAGTCTTGCTCCACAACTCATAAATCCAATAATAAATAAAGTAAGTAATCTATCCCTCTCATTTTTCAAGGTTCTTGCAGCCATATATGCAGGAACTGAACACCCAAAACCAGTAACTAATGGGATAAAAGATTTACCATGTAAACCAAATTTATGAAAGAAACCATCAAGTAAAAATGCAACTCTACTCATATAACCAGTTGTTTCAAGTAAGGCTATACCTAAAAATAAGATAACAATATTAGGTAAGAATAAAATAACAGCACCAACTCCTGCTATTGCCCCATCTGCTATAATTGAAGATAGTTGACTATCCCCTAAAATCTCTTTTGTACTATCAATTAAACTAGCAAAAAAAGCATCAATTAAATCCATTGGAATTGAGCCTATTTCAAAGGTTAATTGAAAAAGTCCCCACATTAAGAAGATAAAAATTGGAAGTCCTAAAAATTTATGGATTAGAATTGAGTCAATTTTTTCTGTAAGTGTTTTTTCAACAATTTCTTTTTTCTCTTTTACTGTTTCTGTAACAGCACCTTTGGCAAAGGCAAACTTTTCATCTTCAAAAATATCTTCAATATTTTTTGTTCCATAATGTAAATATATATGTTCAAAAGCTTCACTTAAAAGTGGTTGTAACTCGATCCATATAGGTTCATCATGGAATTTTAAAAATGTTTTCTTATCCTCTTTTAATAATTTAATTGCAATTTCTCTGTAGTGAATATCACTTCTAAATCTTTTTTCAAATAATAAACTTTTGATATTATCAATCTCTTCTTCTATAACATCAGAAAAAATCAATTTTGTTTGGAATTTTGGTGATTCATATTTTAATATTAATGTATCAATTAGTTCGTCAATCCCTGATTTATCCTTTGCAGAGGTTTTAACACAAGGCTTACCAATAATTTTACTTAATTGCTTTTCGTCTATTATTATTCCCTCATTTTCTGCTTCATCAGTCATATTTAAAGCTAGAACCATTTTCTTATCTAAGGCTAATAGTTCATTTGTTAGGTAAAGGTTTCTTTCTAAGTTTGTTGAATCAAGTACATTTAAAATGATGTCATAAACACCCTCTTCCAAATAGTTTTTTGTAACTCTTTCTTCTAAAGTATATTCAGTTAAAGAATAAGAACCAGGTAAATCAGTAATTTCAAAATTGTAATCTTTGTATTCAAATTCTATTTGAGTTTTTTCTACTGTAACTCCAGAAAAGTTTCCAACTTTTAGTCTTGAATTGGAAATTGAGTTGATAAGCATTGATTTACCAACATTTGGTTGTCCAACCAAGGCAATTTTTATAGTTTTTTTATTTTTTATATCTCGCATTCTGATTTTTCTACCTCTATTGTTTTTGCTTCACTTAATCTTAATGCAATTTTCGTATTATTTATTCTAATTTCAATAGTATTTTTTGAAATAGTTTGTTCAATTACATATACAAGTGAATTTCTAGTAATTCCAAAAGAACTGAATCTTGATTTTAGGACAGAATCTGAATCAATTGAAATGATTTTACCACATTCGCCTTTTTGTAGTTCACTTAACTTCATTGGGAGCCTTTATTTATTTTAATAATTATTATCAAGTAATTGTAATTAAACTTAACTTATACTTTACTTTCAATTTTAATAATAATTATTAAAAATCATAAATATACTTTCTTTAATCAATATTTTGCAATAATTATTCCTATAGAATTATTTAAAGGTATTATTATGGTTAAAAGTGAAGAGGTAATTGAAGAGCTAAAAAAAATAGTTAAGCAAAAGGGTTTAAAATATACAGAACAAAGAGAAATAGTTCTAAATGTTTTGCTTCATGCTGATGATCACTTAACTGCAGAAGAGATTTATAATCTTATTAAAACAAAAAGACCAGACTCTAATATTGGAATAGCAACTGTTTACAGGGCTTTAAGTTTTTTAGAAGAAGTAAATTTAATTACTTCAATAACTTTTGGTGCAGATGGGAAAAAATATGAGAGTAATACAAAAGATCACCATGATCATTTAATTTGTACTAACTGTGGTAAAATTGTAGAATTTATGGATGAAGAGATAGAAAAAAGACAAGAAAGAATTGCAAAGAAAAACAAATTTAGAATCACAAGTCATTCAATGCAAATTTATGGTATTTGTGAAGCTTGCCAATAACTGAATCAAATTTTTAATTATTATTTGTCCCAAGCTATGCTATAATAGTTTATTACTAATCGTTGGGACAGCAGATGTATAGAGTTTTTTTCATACTTATAATCAATATTATTATTTGTAAAAACTTGCTTGCAGTAAGTATTTTACCTATACCTCAAACTATTGATATTGATAGAAAAAAAGCACTTTTAGGGAAAGAACTTTTCTTTGATGTAAAACTTTCAATTGATGAAACAATATCCTGTGCCACCTGTCATAATTTAGAAGATGGTGGTGATGACGGACTTCAATTTTCTGTTGGTGTTAAAGGAGCAATTGGTAAATTGAATGCTCCAACAGTTTTAAATTCAGTATTTAATTTTAGGCAATTTTGGGATGGTAGAGCAAAAAATTTAAAAGAGCAAGCCTTAGGTCCTATTGAAAATCCAATTGAAATGGCACACAACTTAAATGATTTAGTATATAAACTTAAAAATTCACATTATTACAGTAAGTTTTTTAGAGTATACAAAGATGGTGTAACTAAAGATAATATTTTAGATGCTATAGCAGAGTTTGAAAAAACTTTAATAACTCCAAATTCAAGATTTGATAAATATTTAAATGGAGATGAAAAAGCAATAACTAAATATGAAAAAGAAGGATTTAAACTGTTTAAAGATAAAGGTTGTATAACGTGTCATCATGGAATAAATATTGGTGGGAATCATTATAATATCTTTGGTGCAGTTGTAGATGTAAATAATTTAAATTTTGGAAGATATAATATTACAAAAAATGAAGATGATAAGTTTTATTTTAAAGTTCCAACACTTAGAAATATAGCGTTAACATCACCATATTTTCATGATGGAAGAGAAAATGATTTAAAAAATGCTGTAAAAACTATGGCATTAGTTCAACTTGGTAGACCAATGAATGATGAAGAGATTAATAAAATAACTGCTTTTTTGAAAACCTTAACGGGTCAATTAAAGATTATAAAGTAGTTTTTTGTGATTAAGATTAAAGATTCATTTATAGTTCAACTGTTTTTTTTTAGTGTAGTAGTTATAGGCTTATTCTCATATCTTTTCTTTTTAGAAAACAGTAAATCAAGTTATGAAAACTATAAAAATAACTTAAATAAAATGATGATTTCAAATCTTTTTATAAATAACTTTTTAGAAAAAAGAGATAAGTTTATAAACTTTGATACTATAGTTTCCCAAACAAATGATTTTGAAAATTCTTTAGAAGATATTTTAAAAAAAGATGTAGAAAAAGAGTTTGGGGAAGAGTTTTATTTAAATATTAAAAAAATCAAAGATCTATTTTTACAAAAAACAGAACTAATGGAAAGATTTAAATCTAGACAAGCATCACTTTTAAACTCTTTACATTATATATATGAATTAAATCATCTTTTACCTAAAAATATAAAAGAAGAAAAAAAGAAGCTTTTTGAAGAGATTACTTTTTTAATAATGCAAGAATTTATTAAAATTAATAAAAATGAAAAAGATATAATTAATTTAATAAACAAATTAGAAAAGCAAAATAAAAATCATTTAACTGATAAAGACCAACTTTTTATCGTACATTCAAAAAAGTTTATAGAAAATCTAAATTTTTTAGAAAAGTTAAAAGTAGAGATATATGATTTAAATTTATTAGCTTATATCCAAAAATCACAATTAAATTTAGAAAAAATTTACAATGAGAAATTAAAATATCAATTTTTTATTGCCTTTATTTTCTTTATTTTAATTATCATAATTTTATATTTAATGTATAAACAGCATATAAAAGCTAAAAAAGTTAAAAGTGAATTAGCTGCATTTAAATATGCCGTTGAAAATAGTGATAATTCAATTGTTTTGACAGATGCAAAGAAAAATATTTTATATGTTAATGATAATTTTGAAAAAATAACCGGGTATCAAAAAGATGATGTTTTTGGTCAATCACCTGATGTTTTAAGTTCCGGGGACACACCTCAAGAGGTGTATGATGATTTAAATGAAAAGCTTGAAAATGGTGATAAATGGGAAGGTGAATTTGTAAACAAGAAAAAAGATGGAACTTTGTTTTATGAAAAAGCTTCCATTGTTCCTATTAAAATTGATGGAAAAATTACAAACTATTTGGCTATAAAACTTGACATTACTGAATATATAGAACAAAGTGAAGAGTTGAAACTTTCAGCTGCTATATTTGAAAATATCAAAGAGGGTATTTTAATATGTGGTGCTGATAAAAAGATATTAACCGTAAATAGAGCTTTCGAATCAATTTTAGGATACTCAAAAAGTGAATTAATTGGAGAAAAACCAAGCTTATTTAAATCTGGTTTCCATGATTTTATTTTTTATAAAAAAATGTGGCAAGATATAAAAGATAAAGGTTCTTGGAGAGGGAAAGTATATGATAAGAAAAAGTCAGGGGAGATGATTCCTATTTGGCTTAACATATCTGCAATTAAGAACAATAATGGAGAAATATCAAGATACATAGCTGTTCACACAAGTTTGCAAGAGATAATTAAATCTCAGAAAAAGGCTGAATTCCTAGCTTATCATGATAGTTTAACCTCTTTACCAAATAGACTAAAACTAGAATCAGATTTAGAATATACAATTAATATTGCCACTAGAAATGAACTTGAAATTTTTGTTTTATTTATCGATTTAGATAGGTTTAAAATAATCAATGACACTTTAGGTCATGGAATTGGTGATGAGTTATTAAAAATTGTTGGAAATAGAATAAAATCTGTTTTAAGGGAAACTGATATCTTAGCTAGAATGGGTGGTGATGAGTTTATTGTAGTATTGGATACCTCTAGAAATAAAAAAGGTGCAGGTTTTGTTTGTGAAAAGATATTAAATATAATTAAAGAACCTATTATCATAGAGGGAAATAATCTAAATACAACGGCAAGTATTGGTATTGCAGTTTTTCCTGAAGATGGAAAAGATATCACATCTCTTATTAAAAATGCGGATACTGCTATGTACTATGCTAAAAAATTAGGAAAAAACAATTACCAATTTTATGATGAAAAACTTTCACTTGATGTTCACGCCCAACTTAAAATTGAACAAGCATTAAAATCTGCTATTTCTAATAATGAATTTTATTTAAATTATCAACCTCAATATAACTTAGATACTAAGGAAGTGACCTCTTTTGAAGCTTTAGTTAGATGGCAAAGTAAAGACTTAGGTTATGTAAGACCTGACAAATTTATTCCAATAGCTGAAGATAATGGTATGATTTATGAGATTGGTAAATTTGTATTTGAACAAGCTTGTAAAGATTTTGTTGAATTTAAAAAAGTAAATAAAAATCTAAAATATATAGCTATAAATATTTCAAGTGTTCAATTTAAAGATAAAAATTTTGTTAATGATATTTTCTATATTGTTTGCAGATATAATTTAAAACCAAGTGAGATTGAACTAGAAGTTACTGAACGATATGTTATGGAATATTCTCAAAGTAATTTAAATACCATGGATGAATTGAGAGATTTAGGTTTTAGATTTTCTATTGATGATTTTGGTACAGGTTACTCATCAATGGGATATTTAACTAAATTCCCAATTGATATTATAAAAGTAGATAAATCATTTATTGATGGAACACCTGATGATAATAATAATGTTCAAATTGTAAAAGCAATTGTTGTTTTATCAAAAAGTTTAGGTTTTAGTGTTGTTGCAGAGGGGATAGAATATAAAGAGCAAGAAGAGTTTTTACAATCTATAAATTGTAATCTTGGACAAGGTTATCTTTTCTCAAAACCATTAAGCTTTGAAGATACTTTAACGATTTTGGAAAAGAAAAACTAAATTATTTGCTTCTATTAGGTAAGTATCTAAAAAAGAAAAAAATCACCACTAACATTGCAATAACAATTGCAATTGCAGTAAAACTTATCTCAACTTCAGGACTAGTTCCCCTTTGATAGTTTCTTGGAACAAATAAAGACATACTAGATAAAAACATAAATGATGCTGTTGTTACAGCAATCAAATGGGTAAAAACCATATGAAATTTTTCTTTATAAAAATCTTTTATCATCTTCCATGTTAAAAAAGATGCAGTTAGTACAATAATAAGTACAATAATCATCTGTGTTTGTGAATCCATAATTCTCCCTTTTGTGATAATCTAATTTTATTGAAAGAAAGTTAAAACTTAATAAATATTTTTTTTACAAGTTTGTAACTAATTAATATATTGTATATAAAATATATAGTCAAAATATATACTTATGTTTATAAAATGATATACTTTATACATGAAAACAGTAATATTTACAGATTTAGATGGAACTTTTTTAAATCATGATGATTATTCTTTTGATTCTTCCAAGGATTCCCTTAAATTAATCAACGAAAAAAAAATCCCATTATTATTCACCACAAGCAAAACTAGAGTTGAGGTGGAGTTGCTTCAAAAAAAAGTTGGGATAAATGAACCTTTTATTGTTGAAAATGGTGCCGCTATATTTTTTCCAAAAGATTATCAAAATTTTGACCTTTCATTTTTAGATGAGTATCATGGTTATTATATTTTACAACTTGGACTTAAATACAAACAAGTACTAAACTTCTATAATAAGTATAAAAGTGAGTTTGGTTTAATAGGTTTTTCGGATATGAGTATTGATGATATAGTAAAACATACAGGTTTAAGTATAGAAGATGCAAAGCTTTCAAAACAAAGAGATTTTACTGAGCCATTTTTATTGGAAGATAAAACAAAATTAAAAAACTTAAAAAACCTTGCACTTACATATAATATTAAAATTACAGAAGGTGGTAGGTTTTATCATTTAATTGGAGAGTTTCAAGATAAAGGTATTGCAGTAAAAAAAGCAAAAAAGATTTTTGAAAGAATTTATGATGATGATATAAAGACAATTGGTTTAGGGGATGGACCAAATGATATTGTTATGTTTGAAAATGTTGATATTCCTATAGTTATCAAAAGCCATAAAGGTAAATATGTAGAAACTAAGGTTAAAAATATCCAAAAATCAGAATTTAAAGGCTCAAAGGGCTGGAATGAGATGGTATTAAAAAATGTCTAAGAAAAATTTAGAAAAAATATATTTTAAAGCATTAAATAAGGTAAAAGCTAAGTCTATTATTAAAGATAATATCTCTTTAGAAAAAAATATATTAACAATTTCCAATGAGAAAATAGACTTAAAAAAGTTTAATAATCTTTATATTTTTGGAGTGGGGAAAGCTGCTTTTTCTATGGCAAAAGAGTGTGAAGATATAATTGGGAAAAAAATAAAAGGTGGATTTATTGTTTCAACTTCGGAAGGAAGTTTAAAATATTTAGAACATTTTACATCCACACACCCTAATGTAACAACAAAAAGCCAAGAAGCTGCAAGTAAACTAATTGATAATGTAAAGAAGTTGAAAAAAGATGACTATTTTATATTCTTACTTTCAGGTGGAGCTTCAGCAATGATTGAAAAACCTATTAAGGGACTTAGCTTAGAAGACTTTATAAAAGCCTCATCCTCTTTATTAACCTCTGGAATTGATATAAAAGCATTAAATACAATTAGAAAATCTATTTCACAAGTAAAAGGTGGGAAATTAGCTGATTTTATTAAAGCCAATGGAAAAGTATTAGTTTTAAGTGATGTAATTGGAGATGATTTAAATATTATAGGTTCTGCTCCAATGAACAATGGAAAGTTTCAACATATGTTAGTTGGGAATAATGAAATAGCATTAAATGAAGCAAAAAAGTTTTGTAAAAAAGATTATGAAAAAGTAGAAATTATTACTACAACTTTAGATTACCCTTCAAAAAAGGCTTCAAAGTTTGTAACTAAATTGATAAAAGAATATGATAAAAAATACTCTAGTTTTGTGTTGTTGTTTGGCGGGGAAACAACAACAGTAGTAAAATCAGGTGGGGGATATGGTGGACGAAACCAAGAACTTGCTTTAAGATTACTACTTGAAAATGTAGTTAATGAAGATATTTCAATTTTGTGTGCAGGAAGTGATGGTATTGATGGACGCTCTGAAGCAAATGGGGCATTTGTAACTTTGAAAACTATTGAAAAGATGAATGAGATGAAATTAAATCCAAAAGATTTTTTAGAAAATAGTGATTCTAATACATTTTTTAAAAAACTTGGTTTTGATTTTGTAACGGGAATTACAGGTACAAATGTGATGGATTTTATAATAATAGAAAAAAAGGGGAGATAATGGCAGATTTTTTTCAAAATGGGGTGATTACAACTTTACAAAATCTTGGTGATAGACCAATAGAAGATATTGAAAAAGAGTTAGAAGATTTTGGTTCGAGAAGAAAAATGGTTTTATTATTACCAGCACTTTATTCAGAGTTTGAGACTCCTGCAATGCATAAGATTATAGAAGAATTAAAAAATGTAAAGTATCTCTATAAAATAATTCTTGGTTTAGATCAAGCTACAAAAGAGCAGTTTGAAGAGGTAAAACAGTTAATGTCTGTTTTACCTTGTAAAGTAGATGTTTTATGGAATGATGGACCAAGAATAAAAGAGCTTTATGCAGATTTAACCGCTGAAGGTTTTCCTGGACTTGATACTCCTGGAAAAGGAAGAAATGTTTGGACAATGATAGGTTATGGAATGGCAGACAAAGATGCCTATGCCTTTGCTTTACACGATTGCGATATTGTAAATTATAGTAGAGAGATTCCAGCTAGACTTTTTTATCCAATTATTCATCCAGCATTAGACTTTGAGTTTAATAAAGGTTATTATTCAAGGGTTACAAACAAACTTCATGGTAGAGCTACAAGATTACTTTACACACCATTAATCAATGCTCTTACAAAGGTTTATGGTTCAAATAGATATTTAGATTATATGGAAAGTTTTAGGTACTCATTATCTGGTGAGTTTTCTTTTATTAGAAGTCTAGGAAGAGGAATCGCTATTTCCCCTACATGGGGCTTAGAAGTTTCAACATTAAGTGAAGTTTATAAAAACACTTCTAATAAAAGAATATGCCAAACAGAGATAATGGAAACATATGAACATAAGCATCAGGAGTTAGGTAGTGCCCAAGATGGCGGTGGAATTTATAAAATGGCAAATGATATTGCAAAAACTATATTTAGAGTTTTAGCTCAAGAGGGAGTTGTTTTTTCAGAAGCTTCATTTAAAACCCTTTTGGCAACATATTTCCAAGAATCAAGATTTGAAATTTCAAAATACAATGCCTTAAGTAAATTAAATGGACTTGAATATAATAGAGAAAAAGAGATTAAAGCTGTTGAGGCTTTTCAAGTTGCAATTAAAGAAGCAGCAGAAGAGTTTTATGAAGATCCTATGGGAATCCCATCATTATCTTCTTGGATTACAGTAAGATCAGTAATGTCAGATTTCTCTTACAAGTTTTCAGAATATGTAAGAAAGGACAATGAGTAATGAAACATATCTCCGACCCAAATCATATAATAAATAAAAGGATTCATAGACTTTATCCTGAAGAGATAGCCGAAAAAGCAGTTCATAGTATTATTGATTTAGTTTTTAAATATAAATCAAGAATAAAATCCCATGAATACCATCTAAGTGAAAAAGATATTATTTTAATTACCTATGGTGATCAAGTAAACAGAGAGTGTGAGCCCTCTTTACAAACCTTAAAAGAGTTTATGGATAATCATCTAAAAGGTTTTGTAAATTCTGTTCATATTTTGCCTTTTTATCCATATTCTAGTGATGATGGTTTTTCTGTTGTAAATTATAATGAAGTAGATCCACATATGGGATCATGGAGAGAAATTGAACAGTTAGGTGCTGATTATAGAGTTATGGTTGATGGAGTAATTAACCATATTTCTCAATTTTCAGATTGGTTTAAAGCTTTTCTTTCTGGTGATAGATATTTTCAAGATTTCTTTATTGAGGTCGACCCATCAATTGACTTAAGCGAAGTTGTCAGACCTAGAGCAACTCCACTTTTAAGTGAATTTATTGACGATGATGGTAAATTAAGACATGTTTGGACTACCTTTAGTAAAGACCAAGTTGATTTAAACTATAAAAATCATAGAGTGTTAAGAAATGTTCTTGATGCACTTTTTTATTATATTGAAAAAGGAGCAACTTTAATTAGACTTGATGCTATTGCCTTTGTATGGAAAGAGATTGGAACCCAATGTGTTCATTTACCACAAACCCATGAGTTAATCCAATTAATCAGAGAGGTTCTTCATGAAGTTGCACCTGAAGTGATTATTATTACTGAAACAAATGTTCCTCACCATGAAAATGTATCATATTTTGGAAGTGGTGATGATGAAGCTCAAATGGTTTACAATTTTGCTTTACCTCCACTTTTAGTTCATTCTATTCAAAATGAAAATACAAAAACTTTAACCTCATGGGCAAAAACCTTAACTTTACCTACTGATAAGGTTTGCTTCTTTAACTTTACAGCAAGCCATGATGGTATAGGTATGAGGCCTATTAAAGGTATTTTAAGTGATGAAGAACTTTATGCAATGGTTGATAAGGTAAAAGAGCATGGTGGTTTAGTTTCATATAGAGCAGAATCAGATGGTTCTCAAACACCTTATGAGTTAAATTGTTCATATATTGATGCTTTAACTCATCCAGATGAAGAGGATCAAATAAGATTTAAAAGAATGCTTTTAGCCCAAGCAACTGTATTAGTTATGCCAGGCGTTCCTGGGGTATATTTTCATTCTTTGGTTGGTTCAAGAAACTACCATGATGGAGTAAAACACTCTGGTAGTAATAGAACTATAAATAGAGAAAAGTATAACTTTGATTGGCTTGAAAAGGAACTTTCTACACAAGGTTCATTAGCAAAAAAGATGCTTGATTCTTATAAGAGATTAATATCAATAAGAATTAATGAAAAATCATTTAACCCTTTTGGAGATTTTGAATTTTTAGATTTAGATGAAAGATTATTTGTTGTTGATCAAATATCTAGGGATAACAAAGAAAGAATATTAGCAATTCACAACTTTTCAAATGAAGAGGTGACTGTTGCCGTTCCTGAAAATATAACTTCACCATTGTGTGATATTTTATCAGCAAATTGTAACCAATATGAATGTGATGATTGTAAATCTAGACGTGAAATAACACTTGAACCATATCAAATGATGTGGCTTAAGGGTGAAATTTAAATAAAAGGGAAAAGAAAATATGACTAAAAAAGCAAACGAAATTACAAAATGCCTGTTTCCAGCAGCAGGATATGGGACAAGATTTTTGCCAGCAACAAAAGCGATGCCAAAAGAGATGTTGCCAATATTAACAAAACCATTAATCCAATATGGTGTAGAAGAAGCGATGGAAGCAGGATGTACTGTAATGGCAACAATTACAGGACGAGGTAAAAGAGCTATCACAGATCACTTTGATATTTCCTATGAACTTGAACATCAAATAAAAGGATCTTCTAAAGAAGATCTTCTAAAAGATATTAGAAAAATTATAGAGACTTGTACCTTTACCTATACTAGACAAAATGAAATGAAAGGTTTAGGTGATGCAATATATAAAGGTAAAGTTCTAGTAGGTGATAATAATCCATTCTCAGTAGTATTAGCAGATGACCTTTGTGTAAATGAAAAAGGTGATGGAATTTTAAAACAAATGGTAGATTTGTATAATAAATATAAATGTTGTATCGTAGCTTGTATGGAAGTACCAAAAGATCAAGTACATAAATATGGTGTAATAGAAGGTAAACCAATGGAAGATGGAGTATATATGGTATCAAATATGGTAGAAAAACCAGATAATGATAAAGCACCATCTAATTTAGCTGTAATAGGAAGATATATCTTAACTCCAGAAATCTTTGAAATAATAGAGAATACAAAACCAGGTAAAAATGGAGAATTGCAAATAACAGATTCTTTATGTGAACAAGCAAAAAAAGGTATGGTATTAGCTTATAAATTCAAAGGAAGAAGATTTGATTGTGGTTCTGTAGAAGGTTTTGTGGAAGCTACTAATTATTTTTATGAATTGGATAAAAAACAGAAAAAATAATAATCTAATTGTAATACTTATAAAGTATAATATACAAAAAACATAAAGAAGTATACAATGAACACTAAAGACAACTTATGCGATTTTATTTTATTTGGAGGGCATGGTGATTTAGCTTTTAGAAAGCTAATGCCTGCCCTTTTTCATTTATGTAAAGATGAGTATCTAGCTAGTGATAGTAGAGTTATTACTGTTTCTAGAAGAGATATGAACAATTTTCAACATATTGAATTAGTAAAAGAAAAACTGATTGAATTTTTACCAAAGAAAAGTTTTACTGAAGAGGATTTTGATAGATTCAAAAAAAAGTTACAGATAGTAACTATTGATTTTTGTACCAATGAGGGGTATGACAAATTAAAAGAGATACTTGATGAATTTCCTGACCGAGATAGGGTAAACTATTTGTCTACTTCACCAAACTATTTTGGTGGAATTTGTAAATTTTTATCTCACAATAACTTGATTACTGAAAACTCAAGGGTAGTTTTAGAAAAACCACTTGGAAGAGACTTGGAATCATCTCAGGCAATTAATAAAACAGTTTTAAAATATTTTGAAGAGAATCAAATCTATAGGATTGACCATTATTTAGGTAAAGATACAGTTCAAAATATTATGGCTCTTAGATTTTCAAATAGATTATTTGTTCATCTTTGGAGTTCAAACCATATTGACCATGTTCAAATTACAGTTGCTGAAAGTGTTGGAGCTGAGGGAAGATGGGGTTATTATGATGAGTATGGTGCTATGAGAGATATGATTCAAAACCATTTATTACAATTATTATGTCTAATTGGAATGGAACCACCCTGTTCACTTGATGCAAATGATATCAGAGATGAAAAAGTTAAAGTTTTAAAAACACTAAGGCCAATCTCTCCCCATGAGATAGCTACAAAAACTGTAAGAGCTCAATATACTGCTGGTTCATCTATGGGAGAATCAGTTCCTGGATATTTAGATGGAGATATAAAAGAGAGTAATACAGAAACCTATGCTGCTGTAAGAGTTGATATAGATAATTGGAGATGGAATGGAGTTCCCTTTTATATAAGAAGTGGAAAAAGGATGCAAAAAAGAAATTCTGAGGTTGTAATACAGTTTAAAACTATGCCCCACTCAATTTTTGAAAAAAACAATCATTCTCCACTTGTTGATAATAAACTTGTAATAAAGCTTCAACCAGAAGAATCAATTGAATTAAGACTTATGAATAAAATTCCAGGTCTTAGTGAAACTATGCAATTACAAGAAGTAAATCTTGAACTTAATGCACCCCATACTCATAAAAGAAAATCAGATGCCTATGAAAGACTTATCTTAGATGTAATTAGAGCAAATGCAACACTATTTATGAGACTTGATGAAGTTGAAGCTGCATGGAAATGGGCTGACCCTATTTTAGAAGGTTGGGAACAAAACTTAGTTCCAATGAAAAAATATACAGCAGGAACTGATGGTCCCACAGCTGCAGTTCAAATGATTGCTCAAGATGGAAGAAGTTGGAACGATGACTAATTTAAGAAAATTTGATAAAAAAGAGGAACTTTTAGAAGAACTAAGCTCAAATATAGTTGAGCTTTTACAAGATGAAATTGAAGAGAAAGGGAAGGCTAGTTTACTAGTTTCAGGTGGTTCTACACCAAAACCACTTTTTCAAAAACTTTCAAATATAGATATTCCTTGGGAGAAAGTAACAATTTCACTTGTTGATGATAGATGGGTAGAACCAACACATAAAGATAGTAATGAATTACTTGTAAAAGAAAATTTAATGCAAAATTTTGCTTCAAAGGCTAAATTTGTAGGAATGTTCATTGAAGGGAAGAATGCATATGAGAGTGATGAAGATTGTTCATTAACTTATGAAGATAGTGTATTCCCTTTTGATGTTATTATTTTAGGTATGGGAGGTGACTCACACACAGCATCACTTTTTCCTAATAATAAAAAATTAAAAGAAGCATATGATTTAAAAAATGAAAATCTATGTATTTCTATAAAACCAGATACTGCACCATACGATAGGATGAGTTTAACCCTAGGTGCAATTTTAAGTGCTAAAAATATCATTCTTCATATTGAAGGGGAAGAAAAACTTAAAGTATATGAAGAAGCCTTAAACTCAAAGGATATTTTTAAAACTCCAATAAGTGCTGTGTTAAACAATGAAAGATTAATAGAGGTTTATCACGCATGAATGAAATAGTAAAAAATGTAACACAGAAAATAATAGATCGTTCAAAAAAAAGTAGAGAAATCTATTTAGACAGAGTAAAAAAAGCAAAAAAACAAACAGTTAATAGAAAAACTTTAGGTTGTAGCAATTTTGCCCATGCAATAGCACCTATGAATAGTGAAGAGAAAAATGTTATGACTGGTGAAACTGCACCAAACATGGCAATTATTACCGCATATAATGATATGCTTTCAGCCCATGAACCATATTCAGTTTATCCAGCTCTTTTAAAAAGAGAACTATTTAATAATGGTGCGACTGCACAAGTAGCAGGTGGGGTTCCAGCTATGTGTGATGGGGTTACTCAATCACAACCTGGAATGGAATTGTCTCTTTTTTCTAGGGATAATATTGCAATGGGAACAGCTATTGGGATGAGTCATAATGTTTATGATGGAGCCTTTTATTTGGGAGTTTGTGACAAGATTGTTCCAGGATTATTAATTGGAGCATTACAATTTGGTCATTTACCTTCAATATTTGTTCCAGCAGGACCAATGCCATCGGGGATTTCAAATTCTCAAAAAGCAAAGGTAAGACAAGAGTTCGCTCAAGGAAAAGTTGATGAAAAAGCTTTACTTGAAGTTGAATCTAAATCATACCATAGTAGTGGTACTTGTACGTTTTATGGAACTGCAAACTCAAATCAGATGCTTTTGGAGATGATGGGATTACAACTTCCAAACTCCTCTTTTGTAAATACAAATACACCACTTCGTGATGCCCTTACTAGAAAAGCTGCACAAACTCTAATTAAGTTGAAAAAAGAGGGTAAAACTATTGGGGAAATGATAGATGAAAAATCTTTTGTAAATGCAATTATAGGACTTATGGCAACAGGAGGTTCTTCAAATCATACCATACACTTAATTGCTATGGCAAAGGCTGCTGGTATTGTTTTAACATGGGATGATTTTGATGAGCTTTCTAAAGTAATCCCTCTTTTATGTAAAATGTATCCAAATGGAAGTGCTGATGTAAATCATTTTAGGGATGCAGGTGGAATGTCTGTAGTTATCTCCCAACTTATTGATGCAGGACTTGTTCATAAAGATGTTAAAACAGTAGTTGGCTTTGGTTTAGAAAACTTTGTAGTTGAACCAAAACTAGATAAAGATGAAGTTGTCTTTGAAAAAGGAGCAAAAGTTTCTAGGGATGAAAACATAATTTCAACTGTACAAAAACCATTTTTTAGTGAGGGTGGAATCAAACTTCTAAAAGGGAATGTTGGAAGAAGTGTTATAAAAACATCTGCGTTAAAAAATGAGCATATGATAATAGAAGCTCCTGCAATTGTCTTTAATTCTCAAGATGAACTTCAAACTGCCTTTAAAGCAGGAGAACTTGAAAAAGATTTTATAGCAGTAGTACGTTATCAAGGTCCAAAATCAAATGGTATGCCTGAACTTCATGGTCTTATGCCACCACTTGGAAGTTTACAAGATAGAGGTTTTAAAGTTGCAATTTTAACAGATGGAAGAATGTCAGGGGCTTCAGGAAAAGTGCCTTCAGCTATTCATCTAACACCAGAAGCTAGTGACGGAGGAGTTATTGCTAAAATTAAAACAGGGGATTTAATTAAATTTGATGTTGAAAATGGTGAAGTAAGTGTAATTGTTGATACAATTGAGCTTGAAAATAGAGAAATTGAACTACCAGATACTAGTTCAAATGTTCATGGTTTTGGTAGAGAATTATTTTCTACTATTAGAGCAAATGTTGGTAGTGCAGAAGAGGGTGCTACTATTTTTGATTTAGTTGGAGAGGAGAGAGCCTAATGGAAGCAAAAGATATAATGGGTATTTCCCCAATAGTTCCAGTAATTGCTATAGATGATGAGAAAGATGCATTACCACTTGCACGTGCTTTAAGTGCAGGGGGTGTAAATGTGATGGAGATTACACTTAGAACATCTGCTGGATTAAAAGCGGTTGAGATTATTAGTAAAGAGATGCCTTCTATGAATGTAGGGACAGGAACAGTTTGTAACGAAGATGATATTATTGCTTCAAAAAAAGCCGGAGCAAAGTTTGCTTTTTCCCCTGGAATTTCACAAGAGTTAATAGATGCTGCAAAAAAACATGAGATTACTTTAATCCCAGGAGTTGCGACTGCGAGTGAAGTTATGCTTGCCCAAAATAATGGAATCTTTTATTGTAAACTTTTCCCTGCAACAATTGCAGGTGGAGTAGATATTCTAAAAGCTTTTAGTGGTCCATTTTCAAAAATGAATTTTTGTCCAACAGGTGGAGTAAAATTAGAAAATTTAAATGAATTCTTAACTTTAAAAAATGTTATGTGTGTTGGTGGAACATGGTTTGTTCCAAAAGATGCAATAACTAATAATGATTTTGATAAAATAACAAAACTATGTATTGAAGCATTAGATTCAATAGACTAAAAGGGTGTAATGATGGGGAGAAGAGAGGATTTATTTGCTGAGTTAAAATCGATTAAAAATGAATTAGAAAAAATTACTTTAAAGGGATTATTTAAAAAAGATCCAAAAAGATTTGAAGAGTTTTCTATTTCATTGGAAAATATGATTTTAGATTATTCAAAAATTAATATTAACAAGGATGCTATCTCAAAACTTATTGAAGTTGCAAAAGAGTGTAATGTAGAAGAAAAAAGAGATGCTATGTTTAGTGGTGAAAAAATAAATATCACTGAAGATAGAGCCGTTTTACATACTGCACTTAGAAACAAATCTGATAATCAAATTTTTGTAGATGGAAAAGATGTAATACCTGATATAAAAGAGGTTTTACAAAATATGAAAGAGTTTGCAACTTCTATAAGAGAAGGGAAAATTCTATCATCATCAAATGAAAAATTTACCGATGTAATTAATATTGGAATTGGTGGTTCTCATTTAGGGCCAGAAATGGTTTCTCAAGCTTTAACTCCATATTGTGATGGTCCAAAGGTTCATTTTGTTTCAAATATCGATTCATCACATTTAAGTGATACTATAAAAGATTTAAATCCTACAACAACACTTGTTATTGTTGCTTCTAAAACATTTACAACTATTGAAACTATGACAAATGCAAAATCAGCAAAAAAATGGCTTCAAGAAAATTTAGGTGAAAAAGAAGCAAATTTACACTTTGCTGCATTGTCAACTGCACTAGAAAAAACAAAAGAGTTTGGAATAAGTGATGATAGAGTATTTGGATTTTGGGATTGGGTTGGAGGAAGATATTCAATTTGGTCTGCTATTGGTTTAAGTGTTATGATTGCAATTGGTGCAGATAGTTTTGATGATTTTTTAGAGGGTGCATTTATTATGGATGAGCATTTTAAAACAGCATCAATAGAAAATAATATGCCAATGCTTTTAGGACTGATTGGTATTTGGCATAGAAATATCTGTGATTATGATACAAGGGCAATTTTACCATATGATCAAAGATTAAGATCTTTTGCTATGTATGTTCAGCAGCTTGATATGGAGAGTAATGGGAAAAGAGTTACTCTAAGTGGTGAAGAGTTAAAAATAAAATCTGGACCAATTGTTTGGGGTGAACCAGGAACAAATTCACAACACTCATTTTTTCAGCTTTTACATCAAGGTAAAGATATTATTCCCTGTGAATTTATGCTTGCAGTAAACAATCATGAAAAAGAAATGGATATCCATAATGATTTGCTAATGGCAAATTGCTTAGCTCAAAGTCAAGCTATGATGAATGGAAGAGATATAGATGAGGTTAGAACTATTTTAAAAGATTCGGGACTATGTGAAGAAAAAATTGAAGAATTGGCTCCTCATAAAGTTTTTGAAGGAAATAGACCATCTTCTACATTGATTTATAAAAGACTAGACCCTAAAACCTTGGGTAAAATTATCGCCCTTTATGAGCATAGAGTTTTTGTAGAGGGAGCAATTTGGGATGTAGGTTCTTTTGACCAATGGGGAGTAGAACTTGGAAAAGAGCTTGCTACAAAAATGGTTTCATATATTCAAGATGATTCAAAAGATACTAGTTTACTTGATTCTTCAAGTAAAGGTTTATTAGATACAATTAAAACATGGAATTAAAATCAAAAAGGAGAGAAAAAGATCTTAGAGATTTTAAAATAGTCACTAAAATTTATTTATAAACTGTATGAATTGGTTCAATAACACTATATAAAAAGATATCATTTTTAAATACTGTTTTTGAAATAATTCCTACAAGTTTATTATCTTGGAATACACCACCACCGCTATTAGAAGGTATTGCTAAACAATTACTTCTAATCTCAGTTTTTTTATTTAAATCAGCTAAATCTAGTGATTGGGTTAGGGCACTAATACCAACTTTCTCTTCATAAAATTTACAATCACTTTCTTTGATTAACACATTGTAAAACATACCCTCTTTTGACATAGAATAGTATTTGAATGTGCCAGATTTATTTAAATCTAGTTTATTAGTTTCAAGTTTAGAGATTGTGTTAGTTTTTATGTAACTTAAGTCATCTTTTATATGCATTGAATTTTCTATATTACAATGTTTTGCAGTGTATATTTTATCTTTTGCATGTATTCCATTACATTTTTTAAATTTTACAAAATGCATATAATCTGTGTTAAATTTAGGAATAGATTGTTGAGTATAAATATATTTAGGAATTTGCTCTAGATTTGAATTGGGATAGATATAATTAGGAATTAGTTCTTCCATATAGCCATTGATTTTTTTGATATTATCATCCATCGCTTCAAGTGTAAATTCACTTTTAGGATTCTCTTTTAAAGAGTCTTTGAATTTTAATAAGCAATTTTTTGTTGATTTTAAATAGATATACATTAATCTAGTGTTATCACTAAATTTTTTTGCCTTAGAGTATTTTTCTATACAGGTATCCCATGAAACAGCAAAAAGAACATTTGTAAGTAGAATAAAAAATGTAATACATTTTAATATAAAATTCATAATATAGAATTATACCATATAATATAACTTTTATATACTTTGAATGTATAAAAATTAATATAGTAGAAAAAATTTATATTTTTTATCAATATAATAATATTTTATATCTCTTAATATAGGTATATAATATATTTAATAATCTATATATAATATAAAAATATAAATTGACATTATTTTATTCTTAAAGTATAATTTCACATAAGGGAGAGATTATGGATAGGGTATATGTTGCATTACTTTTAGTTATTGTTGCTATTTCTGGGATGTTTGGTATTAAAACTTTTTTTGATGAAAAAACTAGTTCTCTTGAATCTACTGCTGTTGCTAAAATAGATAAATTTATGGAAGAAAATCCAACAGCATCTGGAAAGTAATAATTTAAAAATATATACATAAGAAGATATTTTTTATATCTTCTTTGTAATTTTATTTAATTTTGAATGCTTTAAATAAAGCATCAACTTGTCCCTGACCATCATTTATTAGTAGGTAAGCATCATTGATTTTTGTGATACCTTCAAAGTTACCACCTTCCCATAATGCTTGGTATATAATTTCATTATTACAAATATTTTTATTTTTACATTCGTCGTTAATAAAAACTTTTTTAAGTGTAATATAAAAATCTGTAGTATTACTTTGTGCTCTTTCTAATACAATTACATTACCATCATTTGTACTTTCTAAAGCTGTAACAGAAGATTGGCTATAGTCCTCAGCTGCAAAATTCCAAGAGTCTCCATCTAAGCTGTAGATTGTTTGATCAGTTAGTGCTTTTTTATTTATTGGTTGCTCAGCAGCTGTTAATATACCAAAATTATTGTCATATGATACAGCTTCAAATATAGTATTAGTACTATTGAAAGTAGCATTTTTTAAAACATTAGGTAAATCATAGCTTCCATTTATTCCCCCTTCACTTGTAAGCGGATAAATATTAGCATTTGTACCTTCTGTAGAGATTATCAATTCACCTGTCTCTGGATTTATAGTAAGACCTTCTGCATCAATACTACTAAAATTATGGCTAATACTAGTAGAAGAGATATAATCCAAAGTAATCATATCTTTCGTTGCTTTTACACTACATTGATAGAAATCACCTTTATCCCCTATAATGTATAGAATTTGTTTTGTATCATCATATGCTAAATCTGATGCTTCACTTAGGTTTTGAGCACATCCATTATCAGTAACTTCAACCTCTAAATAATTAGCTGATTTTTTGATTACTGATTTTTCCGTAGGTACACAACCACTTAATAATGCAGTAATTACAAATATAGATAGTGTAGAAAAGACATTTTTCATTTTAGCTCCTTTTTTTATTAATTGGTTCATAATGAACAAGTACTATAAGTATTATATTTTAAATAAGTTTAATTCTATAAAATAGGACTTTTTGACATAAAATAATCAAAATTTTTAAAAATTATTTAATTAATAAATAATGTTATTTATTCTACATTAAATTAAAAAGAATTTAAATAGTGATAATTATAATAGGGTATTATTACTATTTTTAATAAGGTGTCAGAGATTAAAATTTTAACGGTTACCCCTAAATGTATCCCTAAAGTAGTTGGATTCCATAAGTTTATTAAAGACTAACATATGTTACAAAAGTCCCACTTTGTAGTATCTATAGAGACTTTTAAAGATTTTATAAGATTGTTATTTGGTGGAGGTGTCCGGGATTGAACCGGAGTCTTAAAACAGCTACTACCAGCGTCTACATGCTTAGAAGAGTTGTAAAATTTCACTTTTCACCAGCACAACTCGCAAAGCAAGCAAAAAGCTAAGATCTAGAATGTCCCAAAAAGATTCGATCAATATCCTTAAGGTAATCTATCTGGGTGAATCCACTATAATCAGCATAGATAGAATCTACTGAGTGAACCTCCGAGGTCTCAACCCGATAAAGGGGAGTCCTATAAGTTGTTAAACTTACGCAGCTTTTGCGTAAGCTGGAGCGTAATCTGTATTGTTTGCGTCTAAAAAAAATGAGCCGCTTAACGGCATGCTCAGGCCGACATGCAACTAATCCTCACTGCTCTAATCGATACCATGTCACCCCCACATAAAAAAGTGAGAAGCGAATTATATCAGAAGAATCAATGATTTTCAATTAAATTATTTAAATTCTTTTTAGATTGTAATTTAGATGAATACATTAACAGCTTTTTACGAAATTAATTATATAATATCAGATATTTTAAACGGAGTTTTTTATGGAAAAAAAAGGAATTTTAATAATAGGTGCTGGTGGGGTTAGTAGAGTTGCTACAACTAAATGTGCAATGAATATAGATACATTCGAAAAAATTACATTAGCTTCAAGAACGATTAAAAGATGTGACTCGATTGCTATGGATATAAAATCAAGATTGGGTGTTGAGATTCAAACTGCACAAGTTGATGCAGACAATGTAGAACAATTAGTAGAATTAATAAAAGAGTTAAATCCAAAAGTTGTTTTAAATGTTGCTTTACCTTATCAAGATTTAACTATCATGGATGCGTGTACAAAATGTAAGGTTGATTATGTTGATACTGCAAATTATGAGCATCCAGATGAAGCAAAATTTGAATACAAAGAACAATGGGCAAGAGATGAGCAGTTTAAAGAAGCTGGAATCAAAGCATTATTAGGTTCAGGTTTTGACCCAGGTGTAACTGGAGTTTTCTGTGCATACGCTCAACAAAACTTATTTGATGAGATTAACTACATTGATATTATGGATTGTAATGCAGGTGATCATGGTTATCCCTTTGCCACAAACTTCAATCCAGAGATTAACTTAAGAGAAGTATCTGCAAATGGTAGATATTGGGAAGATGGTAAGTGGATTGAAACTAAACCTTTAGAGATTAGAGTTGAGCATGATTATCCAGAAGTTGGTGTTAAACCTTCATATCTTTTATACCATGAAGAGTTAGAGTCATTATCTAAAAATATAAAAGGTTTAAAAAGAATTAGATTTTTTATGACTTTTGGTGATTCTTATATTCAACATATGAACTGCTTACAAAATGTAGGTATGTTAGGTATTGAACCAGTTATGCATAAAGGTGTAGAGATTATTCCAATAGAGTTTTTAACTACATTATTACCAGATCCTGCAAGTTTAGGACCTAGAACAGTTGGTAAAACAAATATTGGTTGTATTATTGAAGGTTTAAAAGACGGTAAAAAGAAAAAAGTTTATATTTACAATGTTTGTGACCACCAAGAGTGTTATAAAGAAACGGGAGCTCAAGCAGTTTCATACACTACAGGGGTTCCTGCAATGATTGGTACAAAAATGCTTTATAAAGGTATTTGGGATGGAAAAGGTGTATTTAACATAGAAGAGTTTGATGCTAAACCTTTTATGGATGAGTTGATGACTCAAGGGCTTCCTTGGAAAATCTTAGAGCTAGAATAAAAATCTTGTTGAGTTTCTTCGTTTACAAAAAGATAAAGAACTAGTCACTTACTATTAGTAAGCTTCTAGTTTTTTCCTTTTCAAGCCTTGAATCTCATAAAGCTTTTTATTCTGTTAATGAATACAAAATTATAAAAAAGGATAATCTATGAAATATATTTGTACAGTTTGTGATTATATTTATGACCCTGAGATTGGTGATGAAGAGAGTGGTATTGCACCAGGAACTGCATTTGAAGATATTCCAGATGATTGGGAATGCCCAGATTGTGGAGTAGGTAAAGAGGATTTTGAACCTTATAATGAAGATGAATAATATAGTAAATAGTATAGAAGAACTGCCAAGTCCAGCGTTTGTTTGTGAAGAAGAATTACTTAAAAGAAATCTTGAACTTTTAAAAAAAGTTCAAGATGAAACAGGGGTAAAAATTCTTTTAGCTTTAAAAGGTTTTGCTCTTTGGTCAACTTTTGATTTATGTAAAGAGTTTTTACAGGGGTGTTGTGCTTCAGGATTACATGAGGCTCTTTTAGCAAAAGAGGAATTTAATAAAGAGGTTCACACCTATTCTCCAGCTTTTAAAGATGAAGAAATTGATGAAATTATCCAAATCTCAAATCATCTTGTTTTTAATTCATTCAATCAATTAAATAGATATAAAGATAAAGCTAGGGGTAAAACCTCTATGGGATTAAGGGTAAACCCAGAGTATTCTTCTGTTGAGGTTGATTTATATAATCCTTGTGGTTTAAATTCAAGACTTGGTATTACAAGAGTAAATTTCCAAGGGGATAATTTAGAAGATGTTGATGGTTTACATTTTCATGCTTTATGTGAACAAAATGTTGATGCCTTAGAAGGGGCTTTAAAAAACTTTGAAGAAAAGTTTGGTGAGTTTTTGCCTCAAATGAAATGGGTAAATTTTGGTGGAGGACACCATATCACAAGAGTTGATTATGATGTTGAGGGTTTAATTAGTTTATTAAAAGATTTCAAAAGCAGATATCCACACATTGAAGTATATATGGAACCAGGTGAAGCAGTTGGTTGGCAAACTGGATACTTAATGGCTACTGTTTTAGATATTATCAATAATGGAATGGACATAGCTATTTTGGATACCTCTGCAGAAGCACATATGCCTGATACATTAGCTATGCCTTATAGACCTGATATTAGAAATAGTGCCCTTGCAAATGAGAAAAAATACACATATAGACTTGGTGGAAATACATGCTTAGCAGGTGATATTATTGGGGATTATTCCTTTGATGAACCTTTAAAAGTAGGGGATAAAATAATTTTAGAAGATATGATTCACTATACTATGGTTAAGACTACTACCTTTAATGGAATTAAGTTACCATCAATAGTGATAAAAAATATTAAAGGTAGTTATCAAATTGTAAACAACTTTGGATATAATGAGTATAAATGTAGACTTTCATAAAGGGAGATGGTATGACTATGGGACAGGAAAGACAGATTATAAATGAGGAATTTAAAGACGAAGACGAAATAGATACCCATAAAAATATCAAACACAATAAAGATAGTAAGCGGGAAAGAGAAGAGTTTAACGAAAAGGGAAACAAAGTTCAAATTTGGGTAAAAAAAGAAACTCTTGAATATGAAAAGGAGTTAACTTCACTTCAAATTGAACTTTTAAAATTTCAAAACTATGTAAAGGAAAAAGGTCTTAAGGTTCTAATGCTTTTTGAGGGAAGGGATGCTGCAGGTAAAGGTGGAACTATAAAAAGAATCACTGAGCATCTAAATCCTAGGGGTGCAAGAGTTGTTGCTTTAGAAAAACCAAGTGATATTGAAAAAACACAATGGTATTTTCAACGATATACAAAACATTTACCAAGTGCAGGTGAAATAGTTTTATTTGACAGGTCTTGGTACAACAGAGCTGGTGTTGAACCAGTTATGGGCTTTTGTACATCAGAAGAACATCATGAGTTTCTAAGGGAAGTTCCAGAGTTTGAAAAAATGCTTGTAAAATCGGGAATTATTCTATTGAAATTTTATATATCAGTATCAAAAGAGGAACAAGCAAGAAGATTTGCAAAAAGAGAAACTGATCCTTTAAAGCAATACAAATTAAGCCCTGTTGATAAAGAATCTCAAAAACTTTGGGATAAATACACTATTGCTAAATTTTCTATGTTGATGGCATCAAATACTGACCATGCTCCATGGGTAGTAGTAAAAAGTGACAATAAAAAGAAAGCAAGAATAAATTGTATTAAACATATTTTATCTAGTGTAGATTATCCAAGTAAAGTTGATAGTAAGCATTTGAAAGTTGACAAGAAAATAGTAATTTCAGGTTCAGAAGAATTAGAAATTATGGAAGATGAAAATAAATTTGCAAAGGCCTAAGAGAAAATGAATTTAAGTGATTTTGAAAAAACAAATTATAGTGGACTGTATATCTCAAAAGCTACACATCCAGCTTTTGGAAAAAAATATATCGCAAGATTTCAATATGATAAAAAAAGATACGTAAAAGTATTAGGTTATACAAAAAAAGATAATCTTACAAAAAAATCTGCATTAAATTTAATGCAGAAATTTAAAGATTCGGTTATAAATGAAAATATTATAAAAGAGTCAAAAGAGATTGTAAAACCAACAAAAAATATTTCAGATAAAAAATATGAAGATTTAATTGAAGAGAATAAAAGATTAAAAGGGATTTTAGGAAATTTTCAAGATGTTGACCCTCAAGTTTTACATGATGGTATTCAAAAAATTTATGATTTAGAAGAGTTAAAATCATATCAAATTGAGTTAATTAAATTACAAAACTTTTTAGAATCTCAAAATAAAAGAATGATTATACTTTTTGAAGGTAGAGATGCATCAGGAAAAGGTGGTGCAATTAGACGAATTACAAGATATATGAATAACAAACACTACAGAGTTGTTGCCCTAGGTAAGCCAACTGATACTCAAAAGAATCAATGGTTTTTCCAAAGATATATTGAACATTTCCCAACAGGTGGAGAGATGGTTTTATTTGATAGATCTTGGTACAACAGAGCAATGGTTGAGCCAATCTTTGGTTTCTGTACAAAAGAGGAACATGAAATCTTTATGGAAGATGTTGTGAACTTTGAGCAAGACTTAGTTAGACAAGGGATGATTTTAATCAAGCTTTATTTCTCTGTTTCAAAAGAGGAACAAAAAAGAAGATTTGATAGAAGAATCAATGACCCTTTAAGACATTGGAAGTTTTCCGAAGTTGATATGCAAGCACAAGATTTATGGTCTGAATTTTCTGAAAAGAAATATGAGATGCTAAGACGTACTTCTTCAAGATCAGCGCCATGGTATGTTGTAAGAAGTGATGACAAACATAAAGCAAGAAAAGAAGCAATGAAAATTATACTTAATTCTGTTGATTATGATGGAAGAAATTATAAATTAGATTTTGAACCAAATGAAAATATTAATATTTCTGTTCAAAAAGAATTAATGCAAATGAGAAAATCTCAAAACTATTAATGCTAAATTACCAAGGATTAGAAGAGGTATCTTCATTCTTGGTTTTAACCTTTTTTAGTAATACTGGGGATTTTTTATTCTCTAATCTCTCTAACCATTTCTTTTCTTCTAAATCTGATAACTGTTCAGGTTTTTGACTTTGCTTTTCTCGATTCTCTTCTTTTTTATCATCATTGTTATCTTGCTGGTTTTGTTTATCTTTTGAATTTTCTTCTTTATTATTCTGTTCTTTATTTTTCTCTTCTTTTTTATCTTTGTTTTGCTTTTCTTGCTTTTGTTCTTTTTGTTCTTTTTGTTCTTTTTGTTTTTTCTTGTCTTTTTTATCTTTATTATTTTGATTTTCTTGATTCTTGTTTTGTTGTTTTTTAATTTTGTCTAAAATATCTTGAACTTTTTCAAGGTTTTCCCTAGTTTCTTTATCTGCTTTTATTTTCAAAGCATTTTCGTACATCTTCTTTGCATTTTCTAAATCATTTAATTTAACATAAGAGTTTCCCATGTTATGCAACTTTTTATACTCAAGATTTTTATTAGAAGTAATTACATTTTTATATTGCATTAAAGCCTCTTTATATTTTTTTTCTTTGTATAAAGAGTTTGCATAGTTATATCTTGCTTCTGGAGTATTTAAGACTTTATCAAAGTTCTTTGATGCCTCTTCAAAGTTTTTATTTTCATATGCTTCCTTTGCTTTTTCTATAGTTTCAAAATCAAATTCTAAAGCCTTTAAGTCATTTGATGAAATAAAAATTAAAGATAAAATTATAGTCTTTACAACATTTTTCGAAAGAAATCTTGGTAATGAAGAAAAAGCAATAAAAAGTATTAAAATAGCTAGTCCTAAAGGATAATAAAATAGTTCAGTATAGGTTTTAAATTTCTTACTTTCTAATTGTTTTTTTACTGATTTTTGTTCAATATCATTAAGAATTTGTTTTAAGTCATTATTATCTATTGAGTAGTGGATATATCCACCATTTGTATTTAAACTTAATTTTTTTATGTTTTCATTTAAAGAAACAGTTACAATAGATCCATCATCTTTTGTTAAAAATTTTCCATCATCAAGTTTTATTGCAGAGGCTTTGTTTGTTGCTACTGCAATAGTATAAACATTTATATTATGTTCATTTGCATATTCAATCTCTTTTTCATAAGAAGTTGCATTTCCCCCATCTGTTAACAGAAGTAGATTTTTATTTTCATAATCTTTTAAAAGTTTGTTTGTTGCTTCTAATGTTGAAAAAATATTTGAGCCATTATCAAAATTCATTCCAGTATTTAAATTTTCAACTAATATTTTTAATGAATTAAAATCTTGTGTTACAGGTGAAAGTATAAAAGATGATTTTGCAAATAAAATAACTGCAAGGGCATTTTGTTTTGATTCATCTATGATATTAAGAAGTTTTTGTTTTGCCATTACTAATCTATTTGGATAAACATCATTTGCAAGCATTGATCTAGAAACATCAATAGCAATAACAATTGAAGCAACTTCTTGTTTAAAAGATTGTTCTTTTTCATTCATAACTGGGCGTGCAAGTGCAATTGTCATTAAAATTAATGATATAAAAAACAAAATATTCCTTGTTGTTTTTCCCATATATTTATTTGAAACTGAAAGTTTCTCTAATATATCTTGTGAAAAATGTTTTTGAAAACTATCTTTATTTGAAATAATCAAAAACATCAACAAAAAAATCGGAATTAACATTAAAAATAACACATTATGGTATAGAAATTGCAAAGTATTTTACTCTTTTTATTTGGTCTAAATATATCTAATGGCTATTTTATTAAAATTAAGATAAAATCACGGCTAAACTAAAAAATCGGAGTAAAGTTAATGGAATTTAACGCAAAAAGAGTTGATGACGCAAATGCTGTTATTACTTCAACAATTTCTACAGAAACTGTAGAGCAAAATATTGATAAAGTAGCTAAGCAAGCTGCTAAAACAATGGATATCCAAGGATTTAGAAAAGGTAAAGTTCCTGTATCTGTTGTAAAACAAAGATATGCTGACAAATTAAGAGAAGATGCTGAAGGTGAAGCAGTTAGAGCTATCCTTGGTGATGCTTTAAAAGAGTTAGAAATCGCTAACGAAGATTTAGTAGGTGAACCACAATTTGCTAAATTTGACAAAAAAGAAGATGGTTCAATTGAGATTGAAATCAAAGTTGCTTGTAAGCCAAATGTTGATTTAGGTGATTATAAATCTTTAGTTCCTGCTGTTGAATTAAAAGAGATTGAAGAAAAAGATGTTGAGGAAAGATTAAATGAGTTAGCTGCTCAATCTGCTCCATTAGAAAAAATCAAAAGAAAAAGAATGGTTAGAGAAGGTGACTTCGCAGTAATTGATTTCGAAGGATTTGTTGATGGTGTTGCATTCGAAGGTGGAAAAGGTGAACAATATCCACTAGAGATTGGTTCAGGTTCTTTTATCCCAGGATTTGAAGATCAAATTATTGGTATGAAATATGAAGAGCAAAAAGATGTAACTGTTACTTTCCCTGCTGAATACCAATCAAAAGAGTTAGCTGGAAAAGAAGCTGTATTCAAAGTAACTCTTAATGAGATTCAAGAAAAAGTACCAGCAGAAATCAACGATGAATTTGCTGCTAAATTCTTACCAGGTTATGATGGTGAAGCAAATGTTGATGCATTAAAAGAAAAAATTAAAGAACAAATGGTAGCTGAGCAAAAAGGTACTTATTATAGAAATGAGTTAAAACCAGCTTACCTTGATACTTTAGTAAATGAATTAAACTTCTCATTACCTGCAACTGTTGTAGATCAAGAGATTAACTTTGCACTTAATAACAAAGTTAGATCAATGTCAGAAGACGAGATTAAAGAATTACAAGAAGATGCATCAAAAGTAGAAACTATCAGAGATGAATTAAAAGAAGATGCTGAAAAATCTGTAAAAGCAACTTTCATTGTTGATGCATTAGCAAAAGCTGAAGGTGTAGAGGTAAATGACCAAGAAGTTACTCAAGTAATTTACTATGAGGCAATGCAAATGGGTCAAAATCCACAAGATGTATTAAAACAATACCAAGAAGCTGGATATTTACCTGCTATTAAAATGTCTATGATTGAAGATAAAGTAATTACAAAATTATTAGACGAAAAATTAGGAAACTAATAAATAGGAAAGAAAATGAGTTATATACCATACGTAGTTGAAAAAAGTGGAAGAGGTGAAAGAAGTTATGATATTTATTCAAGACTTCTAAAAGATAGAATTATTATGTTAAGTGGTGAGGTAAATGACCAAGTTGCTTCATCTATTGTTGCTCAGCTTTTATTCTTAGAAGCTGAAGACCCAGATAAAGATATCTATCTATATATCAACTCTCCAGGTGGAGTAATTACAAGTGGTATGTCAATTTATGATACTATGAATTATATTAAACCTGATGTTTGTACAATTTGTATTGGGCAAGCTGCATCTATGGGTGCATTTTTATTATCTTCTGGAGTTAAAGGTAAAAGATATTCTTTGCCTCACTCTAGAGTAATGATTCACCAACCATTAGGTGGAGCTCAAGGACAAGCTACAGATATCCAAATTCAAGCTAAAGAGATTCAAAGAATGAAAGATACATTAAATGAAATCTTAGCAGCACAAACAGGGCAACCTTTAGAAGTTCTTGAAAGAGATACTGATAGAGATAACTTTATGAGTGCTGAAGAAGCTTGTAAATATGGTTTAATTGATGAGGTTATCACTAGCCATAAGTAAAGTTTGAAATGATTAGAGAAGTATTAACATATCCAAATAAATTATTAAGAACAAAGTCTAAAGATGTAGTGAAGTTTGATGAAGAACTTCATACTCTTTTAGATGACATGTATGAAACAATGATTGATCAAAATGGAGTAGGACTTGCTGCAATTCAAGTTGGTATCCCTTTAAATGTATTAATCATTAATCTTCCAAATGAGGAAGATATTCAAGACAAAGAGGATTTAATTGAAGCAATTAATCCTGTAATTACCCATAAAGATGGTGTTCAAATTTTTGTAGAAGGGTGTCTTAGTGTACCTGGATTTAATGAAGAGGTTAAAAGAGCTCAGCATATAATAGTTGAATATTATAATAGAGATGGTCAAAAACAAACTATGGAGTGTGAAGACTTTTTAGCTGTTGCATGGCAACATGAGATGGAACATCTAGCGGGACATCTTTTTATAGAAAACCTTTCAATAATCAAAAGAAAAAAATTTGAAAAAGAATGGAAAAAGAAGTTAAAAGGTAAATAAAACTTTTTAGCTTTCCCCCTTTTTAATTATAAATCTACAACTAAAAAGGGTATTAATATACTTACTGTTCTTGAATATTTTTTTTACTTTTTTGAATAAATACTATTGCAATTGTTGCAAAAAATAAAACCACTAGAATTTGATTTAAACCATTTTCTACAAAAAACAATAATAGATTTAATAAAATGGCAAAAAGAACAGTTTTAGTCCATGCATCATAGATATCATTTTTTAGTTTCATATCATTACTATTTTTCATAGAGTATCTTAAAATTAATATAACTGATGTGAAAAAAACTATAACAGACAATGCTAAAAATGCTGCTATAAAGTTAAAGTTTAAGGGTGATTGTAATAGTACAGCAGTAGAAAATACTCCCAATGATATATATTGAAGATATTGTATTGAAAGTTTTGCATATTTGTCCAACGATGATTCTTCATCCTTTAGATAATCATCATATTCATTTCTACACTTTTGCATAAAACAATCTTTTAGATAGTTTTTTGACCTTTCATCTTGAGTACTAATTTCTGTTTGCATATCAACTCCTTTAATACATGTATATTATATTTAATTTAAGTAAATATATTGTAACTTTTTTATTGATTTGAAGGTAAAATTATTTCAAATAATGCACCTTTTTGATTATTTCCTTTGTAAGTATACTGTTCATTTGTGACTTTTATAGAACCTTTTAAGATTTTTTCTATTGATTCTTTAACAATATATAAATCCATTCCTTTACCTAAAGATTTATGTTTAGTGGTGAAATATGGTTCAAATATTTTATTTATAATATCTTCTTTTACTCCTCCACCATTATCTTTTATTTTTATATGAATTTTTTCATTTTTATATATACTTATAAATATAAGTCTTTGATCTTGTTTGATTTTTAAAACGTCAATGGCGTTATGTAAAATATGAAGTATTGAATTTAAGAGTCTTGTTTCATTTCCATAATAATGTAACTCTTCAATATCTAAAATAAAGTCAATTTTATACTTATCAAACTCTTCTTTTAGAAGATCTTCAATATTTTCAATCAAAGATGAAAACTTATATGTAGTCATCTCATCTTTATCTTCAAAGAAATTTCTAAAATTATCAATTGTTTTTGATAAATAATCACTATTTTCTAATACTACATTTAAATATTCATCTAAATCTTTATCATTTAATTGTTTATATTCTTTTTTTAGTTTTATTCCACTAACAGCAGTAGTTATAATTGACAATGGTTGTCTCCATTGATGAGAGATATTATTTAATATTTCTCTCATTAAAATCATTTTTGATTGTTCATTTATAATTTTGTCTTTTTCTCTTAAATTTTTTATGTCCTCTTTTACTCTATTTTCTAAGTTGCTATTTATCTCTTGTAATTCTTTTTCTTTTTGTTCATTTATTCTTATTGAGGGAATAACTATAAAAAATGCTTCTAGAAATAGAGTTAATAAAGTCCCAAAAAGTATTATAAATTCTCTTTTTTTAAGTTCAAGTATTTTTTGATTACTCTCCTCTTCAAATTTATAAACTGCAATATTTAATTTTGGTAATAAGTTATAAGAATATTCTTCTATTTTTTGAAGATTAGATTTTGTTTTTTCTTTTAAGAACTTGTCAAAGATTGAAAAATACTCTTTAACTCTTTTATCAAGAGAATGGGGTTCATCAAAATAAATATTTTTCATATCCTTTGAAGCCAAATTATTAATTAAAAAATTATGGTCTTCTTTCATCTCTTTAATTAATTCTAAAGTATGGTCTAAAAAATTTTGATTATTTGTTTCAAATGTTCTTTTTGCCATCAATGTAGTTTTTTGTGATAACATTCTTTGTTTACCACTTATATTGATTATCTTTGCATAAATTTCTTGGGAACTAATTAATTGATGCATTGTAAAAAAAGCAAATAGAGCCCAGAATGTTAGGGATAAAAAAACAATGAAATAAACAAGTTTCGTTTTAAGTAGAGCATTATTTTTTGACATAATATTATCTTCTTTTTTGAATCTTTAATTATTATAACAAATTTATTGAGTGAATAAGAATAAAAATATATATTTAATATAATATTTTAGATTTTATAATTTAAAATAAAAAATACAATTATTTATTATTCAAAATAAATATATAAATTGTTATAATTAAATGAATTATTTAAAGAAGTTAAATGAAAATTATAAAATCAGCAACATTAAATGAAATAGAAGCAAAAGAAGTAAATGTTGAAGCAACATTTACTAAAGGATTACCAAGTTTTACAATTGTTGGATTAGCAACAAATAGTATACAAGAATCAAAAGATAGAGTAAAATCATCATTATTAACCAATGAATTTAAATTTCCTCCTAAAAAAATCACCATAAATTTAGCACCTAGCGAGATTAAAAAAACGGGTAGTCATTTTGATTTACCAATTGCATTATTAGTCTCATTATATGAAGAAAAAGTTGATTTTAAAGAGTATCATATCTTTGGAGAATTATCTTTAAATGGTGATATTAAAGATAGTTATTCTATTTTCCCAATAATTTTATCTTTGGTAAAACAAGGAAAAATAAAAAACGTATTAGTTTGTGAAAAAAGTGCAAGAAAAATATCTAAAATCCCAAATATAAATATTTATTGTGTTAAAAATTTATTGGAGGCAATTGATTTTTTTAAATTGAAAGAAAAAGAAAAATATTTATATAAAAAAGAAAAGTTTGAATATGAAAAAATCAATATAAACGGTAAAGAGTTTTATTTTACAAATGAATATAAGTTGGATTTTAAAGATATAAGGGGTCAAGAAATTGCAAAAAAAGCTGCACTTATTGCAGCAGCTGGAAATCACAATATAATTTTAGAAGGAAGTCCTGGAGTTGGAAAATCTATGCTTGTAAAAAGATTACCTTTTATAATGACACCTATGAGTATTGATGAGATTTTAGAGATTGCAAAATTACAAGCCTTGCAATTAAAAGAACCTGATTTCAAACCAATTAGAACAATAAGAAGTCCTCACAATACTTCAACAAAAGCTTCTATTGTAGGGGGAACAAATATAGGGGAGATAAGTTTAGCAAATTCAGGAATTTTATTTTTTGATGAACTTCCACATTTTAGTTCCTCAATAATAGAAGCATTAAGAGAACCCTTGGAGGATTACTCTTTATTAGTTAGTCGTGCAAATTCAAAAGTCTTGTATGAGACAAAGTTTTTGTTTGTCGCAGCAATGAACCCATGTCCATGTGGAAATTTACTCTCAGTTTCAAATAATTGTAGATGCAATGAACTTGAAATTAAAAGGTATAAAAATCGTTTAAGTGAACCTTTTTTAGATAGGATTGATTTATATGTAATTATGAGTGATACAAGTGTGGATTCAAAATCAACAATAAGTTCCCATGAAATAAGAAAGCAAGTAATAAGTGCTTTTAAAATGCAAATGTTAAGAGGTCAAAAAAATCTAAATGGTAAGTTAAGTGATGATGAAATTGCAAGATATTGTATTTTGGATTCTGAAACAAAAGAGCTTTTAGAAAAAGCAAGAATCAATTTAAATCTATCCTTTAGAAGTATAAACAAAATATTAAAAGTTAGCCGTACAATAGCAGATTTAGAAGAGTCTACAAATATACAAAAAAAACATTTACTTGAATCTCTTTCTTACCGAAGAAGATAAGTAGAAAATTTTAGATATAATCACCTTATTAAAATGTTTGAAGGAATTGTATGAGTAAATGTGGTTATGTTTCAGTTGTAGGTCGACCTAATGCAGGTAAAAGTTCACTATTAAATTGGTTAGTTGGTGAAAAAATTGCCTTAGTTTCGCATAAAGCAAATGCTACTAGAAAAAGATCTAATATAATTGTGATGCATAAAGAGGATCAGATTATATTTGTAGATACTCCTGGTTTACACGAAACAGAAAAGTTATTAAATCAATTTATGCTTGATGAGGCTTTAAAAGCAATTGGTGATTGTGATTTGATTTTATTTTTAGCTCCTGTTACTGATAAATTGACTCACTATGAGAACTTTTTAGAGAAAAATAAAAAAAACACAAAACATATTTTACTTTTAACAAAAATTGATAATGTTGGAAACAATGAAGTTTTAGAAAAAATAAAAGAGTATGAAAAACATACTGATAAATATGAAGCTATCATTCCTGTATCAATAAAAAAACAAACTACCCATGATGATATTTTAGATGTTGTTGTAAAATATCTCCCTGAGCATCCTTACTTATACGACCCAGAAATTTTAACAACTGAACATATGAGAGATATCTTTAAAGAGTTTATTAGAGAATCAATTTTTGAGAATATTTCCGATGAAATACCATATGAAACAGATGTAAAAATCAATAAGGTGCAAGAGAAAAAAGATATTGATGTAGTTAATGCAACAATTATAGTTCAAAAAGGAACTCAAAAAGGTATGATTGTAGGGAAAGGTGGAAGTGCAATCAAAAGAATAGGAAAAGATGCAAGACAAAAAATAGAAAGATTAACAGGAAGAAAGTGTTATTTAGAACTATTTGTCTCTATTAAAAAAGGTTGGACAAAAGATAGAAAAGGTCTTAAAGAATTAGGATATGACGTAACTTTTTAAAATAATAAAAAAATATATTTATTTAATTAAAATACAAAGTAATAAATAATAAAATACCTTATTAAAAATAAATAAGGTATTAAAATAGACTTAATAGAAATAAAATCTAATGAAGAGATAAACTCAAATTTTTTAGACAAATATATTAAAAACTACATAGAAAACTCCTCTTTAAATTATGATAAGAGTAGTTTTTTATATAACTCATACATAAAATCTCTGAATATATACCAAGTAATTCATTTCAAAACACAAATACCAAAGTACTTTTTTTTAGATTCTAATAAAAATCCAAATCTATTTTTTTATGAGAATTTAGCTTTGGTTTTTAAAAATAAACAATTATATTTTTGTCAGAAAATTGATAAAACAAATACAAAAGAGGAGGTTAAAGAGTTTTTAGAAAAGATACTAAAAATTGAAAACCTTCAAATAAACTCTCAATTAAAATTTACTAAGAAAAATACACACCAATTTCTAAAAATTAAAAAGTCACATCTTCTTAAATTTTTTCTTTTATATTTTTTTACTCTTTGTTTTGGGTTTTATATATTAGATTTTTCAAAAATTGATAATCAAAATATCCTAGAAAAGATAAGAACAAATACTAAACAAATTGAGTTTAACTCACAGTTTTATTTTGTAAGTAAAGAACTTATTGATATTTTTCTTTTAAGTAAAGAACATTTAGTAAAGGTTTTAAAAGTAAGTCTTATTAATTCAAAACTTTTTTTAGAACTTGAATCATCAAAAAAACAAGATCTTTATGCTCTTTTTAAAAAATTAGAAAAATTCAAAGTGGAAGATATAACTTACGATTCTCAAAGAAAGGTTTATTTAGCCAATGCAGTTTTTAAAATCCATAGAAAATAGTTTTTACCTTTTATCTTTTAGAACAAAGGTTATAATCTTTTTGTTTCCACTTACAATATTTTGTTTAATCTATTTATATTTTTTGGAGATTAAAAAACCAATTAATAAAACCCCTTCACTTGTAAATATTGAGAAAATAAAAATGAAAATGAAATTGATAGATGTATTAAAAGATATTGAAAATTTTGCCTTTAAAAATGAGATATATCTAAACAAAATTACAAAAGGGGATAGTAGTTTAGATTTCATTGCAAATAGTGATTTAAAAAAAAGATTGAGTTTATTAATCTATTTAGAAAAATACAATTCCTTTTCTAAAATAAAAAGTTTTCAAATGAGTGATGAAAATTTAAAAGTATCAATTGATTTTAAAAAATTTTATAAAAAAGAAAAATTAGATTTAAATAAAGAGCTTGAGAAGATTAAAGAAAAGAAAAAGCAAATTTATGAGTTAAAAGCAATTATTGGTCAAAAAGTTTTTATAAACAATAAGTGGTTTAGTTTAAATGACAAGATAGAAAGATTTGAGATTAAAAAAATCAATAAAACAAGTGTACTTATGGAAAATAAGTTCAAAAAAATAAGTTTAAATTTACAAGAGAAAAATTAATATGAGTTTTGAAAATATTGACTACGAATACCTAAAATCATTTGACAAAAAACTATTAATAGATAGTTTAATTATCCCAATAAAAAAAGATGGTATCTATTTTTATTGTTATTATTGCAAAGAATCAGATATTAATTTATTAACAGTTTCCCATGTATTTAGAAAAAAATTAATAAGTAAACAAGAGATTCTCTTTTTTCTAAATGATTTAGATACTAGAATAAAATTATATGATTTAGCGAAAAAATCAATGCAAAGTTTTGAAAATGATTTAAATCATATAAATTCTTTTTTTCAAATACTTTTAGAAAAAGCTATTTCAAATAGAACTAGTGATATACATATTGAGAGCAAGGAAAACTCTATTGAAATTAGATTTAGAATTGATGGAACATTAAAAGTTTTTTACACTTTCTGTAAATCATTTTCAAAGGTTTTAAGCTCATATATAAAGATGGTTTCAAAATTAGATATTACTAATTTTAGAACTCCTATGGATGGTAGGTTCTCCTTTGAAATTAAAGATAAAAAATATGATTTCAGAGTTTCAACTATGCCAATTATTACTGGAGAGTCAATAGTAATTAGAATTTTGGATAATAATACAGTTGAAAAAGATATAGAAAAATTAGGGTTTTCCAGTGATATTATAGATTCATTTAATGAAATTGAGAATCTAAGACAAGGATTAGTTTTAATAACAGGTCCTACAGGAAGTGGTAAAAGTACTACTTTATATTCATTATTAAAAAAACTTTCTTCTTCAAAAAAGAAAGTTATTACTATAGAAGATCCTGTTGAGTATAAATTAGAATCGATACAACAAATTGAGGTTAATGATGAGATTGAATTAGGATATGAAAAAGTATTAAAAAATATCTTAAGGCAAGATCCTGATATTATTTTAATAGGTGAGATTAGAGATGAAACTTCATTAAATATTGCTCTACAAGCATCTTTAACAGGGCATTTAGTATTAGCTTCAATTCATGCAAATAACTCTTTAGAAACAATTAATAGGTTAATTGATTTAAAAGCTGATAGATACCTTTTAGCAAATACCCTTAAATATATAATCTCCCAAAGACTGGTTTTAAAAATTTGTCAAAATTGTTTAAAAAAAGGTTGCCAAAGATGTAATTTCACTGGGTTTTTAGGAAGAAGCTCTTTAGGTGAAGTTTTAAAAAATGATGAAAACCTTTCACTTTATATTATTAAAAATGAGAATATAAATGAATATTTATCTAAAGTTTCATTTAAAACATTGTTAGATGATGGAAAACAAAAAGTTAAAGAGGGTATAACTACAATATCTGAGGTATATAAAGTAGTTGAAAAAGTATAAAATTGTTTATCAAGAAAATGGTAATTTAAAATCAAAAACTATAGAAACTAATAATTTAGAGCTTGAGGAGTTACCCTCAAATATAATTGAGATAAAAAAGTCTATTTTTGAGTTTAAATTTCAAGAAAAGATTACGGATAATCAAATTAGAAATTCACTTTATGAATTAAGTATGATGTTGAATTCAAAGATTTTGCTTGATGATGCCTTTGATATTTTAATAAAAAATGAAAAGAAACAACATATTAATGATTTTTTGAAAAGTTTAAAAAACTCTTTTTCAAACTCTTCAGATATTTATACAAGTATAGATAGGTTTAAAATAAATCCACTAATAAAATCGATGTTTAAAATAATCCAAGATAGTGGTAATACAAAAGAAAACCTCTCTTTTTTAAGTGATATTATAAGTGAAAATATACAAATAAAAAAAGATTTTAAAAAAGCTATGACCTATCCTTTTATTTTATTGATAACTTTTTTTTCTGCCTTAATCGGTATTTTTAAATTTGTCGTTCCAAATTTTGAATCTATATTTAATAATGCAAAAGGTCAATTACCTTTGGCTACAAGGTCTTTATTATTTGTCAAAGATATCTTTGAAAACTATTTATTTTTGATTGTTTTTACTTTAATTGCTTTTATTATATCAATTTTTCTTTTTTATAAAAAAGAAAAAAAAGTAAGAGTCTTTATAGATAAGATGATAGTTGAAAATCTTTATATAATAAGTTCTTTATATAAATACAAAAATTTGTATACATTTTTTGTTGTCTTAGATATTTTGTTAAAAAGTAAGTATGAGTTTCTTGATGCTTTTATAAAAGCAAAGACTTTAATCAATAATCAACATCTTTTTGATAAGATTACCAAAATAGAAAATCTGCTAAAAAGTGGAAAAAGTGTAAAACTTGCATTTGAGTCTTCAAATCTATTTGATGATATTATTTTAAATCTAATAAACAGTGCAGAGGCTAGCAGTTCTCTTGATATTGTTGTTAGTGAGATTAAGATTATTTACAAAAGACGATTTGAAGATAAATTGAAGTTTTTTTCTACTTTAATAGAACCTCTATTTTTCATAATCATAATGGCACTTATTGTTTGGATTATCTTAGCTATTTTTGTCCCATTGTGGAGTATGAGTGATATGTTAAAGTCTTAAGAGGAATATAAATGAGTAAAGAGTTAGAATTTGAAGATTCAGTTAAAAATATTTTAGAGTATATTGGAGAAGATGTAAATAGAGAAGGTCTTGAAAAAACGCCAAGTCGTGTTAGAAAAGCATATGAGTTTATGTGTGGTGGATATAAACAAGATCCAATTGAAATTATAAATTCAGCTTTATTTACAAGTTCAAATGATGAAATGGTTGTTATAAAAGATATTGAGTTTTACTCAATGTGTGAGCATCACATGTTACCAATAATAGGAAAAGCACACATAGCTTATATACCAAATGGAAAAGTTGTTGGACTTAGTAAAATACCAAGGGTTGTTGATGTTTTTGCAAGAAGATTACAAATTCAAGAACAGATGACTGAACAAATCTGTGATGCATTAAATGATGCTTTAAAACCAAAAGGTGTAGCAGTTATGATAGATGCAAGACATATGTGTATGGAAATGCGTGGGGTTGAAAAAATTTGTTCAACAACTGTAACTTCAGCACTTAGAGGATTATTTAAAAAAGAGAAAAAAACAAAAGATGAGTTCCTTTCTATAGTTGCTCAATCTTTACATAAATAAGTTTTAGAACCACTTTTATTTAAAAGTGGTTCATCCTTAAATAAAAAAATTAGTAATTTATTTGATAATACAAAGTATCCAAGGCGCTTCAGTTAAATGAGCCTTATAGGCAGTTTTAGATTGATTTTTATATTTAAATTCTATTTTTGTTTCATTTGTATTTTGAAATTTTTCAAAAATTCTTACAGAAAATATGTCTTGAACATATTTTAATTCTATATCTCTATTAATTGCTGATATAATAATTCCTGTTTCTTTATGGAATAAAAAAATATGTTCTAAATCATCTAGTTGAATATTTTTTAAATGCTCAATAATCATATCTGGGAGTATTTCACTACTAACTACTCCAAAAGGTTCATTGTCTTTTGAGAGAACTGATGAAATTGCCCACCAAACAATTTGTTGACCACTAATATCATTATAATACATTGGTCCAGAAAAAGTAGTTTCTTTGTTTTGTAAAGTTTCTATATACCAAGGTCTTTTTCTTGGGTCAAAATTATCTATCCAGTATCCTTGGGTATCAATGTATTCTCCATTTTTAAAACCACTAAAAATACTATTTGTACCCATTTTTTTATTTGTGTCTTTCATTAAATCTAAATAAGTTTCTTTGTCATAATCCATATTTCCTAAATCTTTCGACAATTTTTCAAGAAAATTTTTCTTTTTTAACAACCATGCGTCTAGATTTAAAGATTGCTTATTAAGTGATTGTATTATTTTCTTTTCTTGATCTTCTTTTATTTGTAAATATTGTATTATAAATATTGTTGTGATTAAAAAGATAATAAAAAAATATAGGGAGTTCCTCTTTTTAAACATTACTGTAGTTTGCCTTTCTTACTTATATTAAAACATACTATGTTTCTAAAATGAAACTATACAGAAACTTTCATAATTAATTATTAAGAAAAAGATTTAAGAAAACTTTTTTTCAATTTTTTAACTATATCAACTTAAAATGACTAAAAAATAACTTTTCTTTTCAGATATATAAAATTAATGAAAAGCTATAATTCCGAAAGCTAATAATAAAAGGCTTTATTTTGTCAAAACGTACACTGTTTATTTTATTTGTTAGTATGCTTTTTCTTATATTGGTACTTGCAAATTATTTTATTAATCTTTATATTCTAAAAAATGCAATTAATGATTTACAAGTAAATGCAATTAACAATGCTTCTAAACAAATTGTAAAGTGGACAGAAGAAAAAATACAAGCAGTAAAAAATGTAGAAGCACTTATCTCAAATATGGATCATAAACAAGATAAATACAGTATTGGAAGTTTACTGGAACATGGTTCCTCTGTTGCAGGTTTCCCCTATATGTTTGTTGGTTATGAAGACAATTCAATTATATCTAGTAGAACAATTATAAAGCCTCTTACATATAACACTATATCAATGCCTTGGTATCGTGAGACTATAAGAAATGAAGATATAACAATTACAAATCCCTATGTTTCATCTATAATTGATACTTTGGTAGTTGCAGTTTGTAGTACTACAAAAGCAAAAAGAGGTCAAACCGGAGTAGTTTGTGGTATTCTTCCTTTGGAGTATATAGAAAAAGAGATTTTAAAGATATCTTTACCCTATGATGGGAATGTTTTTTTATTAGATAAAAACAAAAAAATATTAGTACATAAAGATAAAAAGAAACGATTTAAAAGATTTAATCAAAAAATTGACAAAAAAGGCCGGTTAACTGTTACAAAGAATAGTATTTTTTCTCAAGGATTCATTAAATATGGTAATTGGTATCTTATATCTGAGTTAAATAAAGAAAAAGTTTACGAAAGAGTTGATTTTCAATTAAAAATAAATTTTACTTTATATGGAATAAGTATGATCATATTTTTATGGTTGAATTTATTTTATAATAGAACTCAAAAACTAAGTGATGAAAAATTAAAAATATCAAAAAACTTAATAAAACAATTCCTCGCATCAGATATAAGAGGATGTTTAATTGCAGATGACAATGAAAAAGTAACATATTATAATAATGAGTTTTCTAAATTACTTTGTCTTTCAGAAAATAAACTTTTAGATAGGAATTTACTTGAGTGTACAAAACTTTTTAGAAGGGTTCCTATATGGATAACTGATTGTATTACTAAACAATTAAAAGCAACAAAAGAAAATCATAAAACATATACTAATACTTTTCATTTTTTTGAAAAAAAAGAAAAAGTTTTTTTATCTTTTACTTCTATTCCTGTCTTAGATGCAAACAAAGAGTATAAAGGAGTTATCTTTTTTGTAGAAGATGTTACTAAAAATGAAACAGCTAAAAAGTTAAAAAAAGAGCAGGAAGATATTTTATTCCAACAAACTAAAATGGCAGATTTAGGAGCAATGATTGGTGCAATTTCTCACCAATGGAGGCAACCTTTAAACTCTATATCTTTACTTATAGGTAACACTTTACAATTTAAAGAGATGGAATGTTTAAGTGATGAGATATTTAAAGATAACCTAAATCGTGTTTTATCTAGTACCCATTATCTTTCTGATACAATTGATACCTTTAAAAATTTTTATCTTCCAAGTAGAAAAATCGAATCTTTTGATATTATAAAAGCTATAGAAGATACAAAAATAATACTTGAACCACATTTTAAAAATTCAGGGATTGATATTAGCGTAGTTCATGAAAAAATAAAATTTGAATGCCACAGCTATAAAAATGAATTCCAACAAATAATAAGTGCCTTAGTTCTGAATTCAAGAGACTCTTTACTTGATGATAAAAATAAAAAGAATAAGTATATTAAAATCACAATAAAAGAGCTTGAAGATAAATACCATTTAAGAATTGAAGATAATGGTTTAGGAATTAAAGTTGGTATTCGTGAAACTCTATTTGAAGCTTTTAAAACTACAAAAGGGGAAAATGGAACAGGTAATGGTCTTTATTTATCTAGATTAATTGCTAGAAATAAACTTTATGGAGATTTGACTATATTATCTTATGAAAATCCAACAACTTTTTTATTTACTTTCCCTAAAAAAATAAAGGATAATAATGATTGATTTAAAAGTATTAAAAAAACTTTCTCAAATACATGTATTAATTGTAGAAGATGATGAAGCAACATCTTTTGCTTTAAGGCAAGCATTAGGACTACATTGTAAACGTGTAGATGTAGCAAAAAATGGTATAGAAGGGTTTGAGATGTTTGAACAATTTAAACCTGATATTGTAATATCAGATATAAACTTGCCAGAAATGAATGGTTTAGATATGGTACATGCTATGCATGAAGTTTCTCCCCATTTACCAGTTATTATAATTACTTCTTACGATACCCCCTCAAATATCTCTGAAAGCATCAATGAGGGTGCTTATAACTATTTAAGAAAACCAATTGTGATTGAAGATTTACAAACCTCTTTACTTATGGCAACAAAAGATATATATAATTTTAGAGTTCAACTAAAATTTGGTTTTACCTATGATAAAAATTCAAAGCAATTGATAAATTCAAATGAAGAGACTGTTAAGTTAACAAAATTAGAGATGGAGATTCTTCATTTATTAATCTCAAATATAGATAAAATAGTTGATTATTCTACAATAGAGAGTTATGCTTGGCAAGAAAAAAGTATGAGCATTGAAGCACTTAGAATGAGAATAAAAAAAATACGTCAAAAAACATATAATGACATCATTGAAAATGTATCTGGTTGTGGATACAAAATTAGAAGTACACATTAATTTCTGCTTAAACTGAACAATTATTCATTTTTTTTAAAATAAATAACCTTTTTACCCTAAAAGGTTATTTTTTGATTACTTATTTGTATTAAGATTCCTTATAAATTTTTTAGAAGGAGACCTATTATGGGTGATATAACAAGACGTAATTTTATGAGAATGGGTGCTGTTGGTGCTGGTATGATAGCACTTGGAAGTACAGCTGCAAATGCAATGGCTGTTGATTCAAAAGGTGTTAAGTATGACGAAGAGTATGATGTTGTTGTAATCGGTTCTGGTTATGCTGCATTATCAGCTGGTATTACAGCTGCTGAAAAAGGTTTAAAAGTTGTTATTGTTGAAAAAATGGGAAGAATCGGAGGAAACTCTGTAATTAATGGTGGACTTTTAGCTGTTGTTAATAACCCTAAACAGAAAAAAGAAGGTATTAAAGATTCTATCGACATTTATATGGAAGACAGTATGAAAGCAGGTAGATATATTAATCACCCTGATTTACTTAGAGTAATTGGTGAAAGAGGAAATGATGCTTTAAAACTAGTTGAAAGAGCTGGTGCAAAATTCTATGAGAAACTTTCTCACTTAGGTGGACACTCTGTTCCTAGAACATATCTTTCTTCAAATGGTAGTGGATCAGGTATTGTATTACCAATGATTTCTCACTTCCAAAAACTTTCAAATGGAACAATCAAAAAAAGAACAAAATTTGATGAGTTTGTATTAGATGATAGTGGAAGAGTAGTTGGAATTCAAGTTAGAGAAGGTTATAAATTTGATAATAATGCTAACGATGATGATTCTGAAAATACAACTGGTAAAGTAAAATACTATAAAGCTAAAAGAGGTGTTATTTTAGCAGCAGGTGGATTTAGTAGAGATAAATTCTTAAGAGAACAACAAGACCCAAGAATCCCTGCTGATACAGATTCAACTAACCAACCAGGAGCAACTGCTGGTGTGTTAATGAAAGCATTTGAGCTTGGTGCAGTTCCTGTTCATTTAAGTTGGATTCAATTTGGTCCTTGGGCTTGTCCAGATGAAAAAGGTTTTGGTGCAGCATCTAACTTCAATATCAATGCTACATTTAGATATGGTATTTCAGTAAATCCTAAAACAGGTAAAAGATACATGAATGAGCTTGCAGATAGAAGAACAAGAGCACAAGCAATGTTCAAAGTAACAAAAGAGACTAATGCATATCCAATTAATATTTGTGATCAAGCAGCTGTTGACAAAATTATTCCAGAAATTGCTGAAAAAGCTTTAAAATCTGGTGTTGTTAAAAAATTCGATACAGTTGCTGCATTAGCAGCTGAGTATAAAATCCCAGCAGCTGAATTACAAGCAACAATTGATTCATATAATAAATATGTAAAAGCAAATAAAGATACAGAATTTGGTAAACCAGTTGAAAAAACTGAAGGTGTACAAATTATTAAAGCTCCATTCTATGGAACTAGAGGTGTACCAAAACTTCACCATACAATGGGTGGATTAAAAATCAATACAAAAGCAGAAGTTATCTCTGGAGCAACTAAAAAACCAATTCCTGGTCTTTATGCAGCTGGTGAGATTACAGGTGGAACACACGGAGCAAGTAGACTTGGAAGTTGTTCAATTCCTGATTGTTTAGTATTTGGTATGGTTGCAGGAGAAAATATCTAATTATGAAAACAATAATAAAAGTAATAGGTGGCATGTCTATTTTACTTTTATCTTTTTATGTATTTGCACAAGCAAATGATGGGGAAAGCTTGCCTTTCCCCCAAGATGAAGAGAGTATGGTAACTGTTACACCTGAGCAAAAAGAAAAGTATCCACTAAAGAGTGTACATGAAAGTCTATCTCTTGAATGTGTTTTTTGTCATGTAGACCAAGGAAAAGATCCTGAGCATTTTGAAGCGGCAGGAGAAGAAGCTTGTTTATCATGTCATAAAACAAAAGTATATTTAGCTGAACGTTTAGCTTTTATGGACACACATAAAGCAAATCCTCATAACTCTGTTCATGATGGACCAAATCTTTATTGTGACGAATGCCATAGAGAACATGAGCCTTCTATAAATATGTGTGCGGAATGCCATGAAAAAGAGATTAAAAACAATGTTTGGATGAGGAAAACACCATGAGACCAGTATTATTTATAATTGGATTATTATTCCTAGGTGGATTAGTAGGTGTTTCTGTCTCTTATGGAACTTATTATGGGATTCACAAAACAAGTGGTGAAAAATTTTGTGTTTCATGTCATGAAATGGATCCTATGGTTATCGCTTATAAACAAGACGTTCATGGTGGATCTGGAAAATTAGGTGCCAGTGCAAAATGTGTAGATTGTCACTTACCACATGATAGTTTAGTTAACTATATATTTACAAAAGCGAAAAATGGAGTTTTAGAAGTTGGTATTCACTTCTTTGGAAATCCAGATGAGATAGATTGGGTAGAGAAACTTAAACATAGAGATTCTTATGTTTATGATTCTGGTTGTATAGAGTGTCATGGAAATGCATTTGACAAAAATTTAGTAAATTTATCAAAACAAGCTCAAAAAATGCATAACCATTATACAAAACTTAAAGGAACAGAAAAACAAGTTTCATGTGCTTCATGCCATTTCGATGCTGGACATAAAAATTTAAAAAATGTTTTAAATTATTATAAACCTGAGCATGAGATTTATCGTTATGAAATGGAAGAAGAAAAACTTAAAGTTCAAGAAAAGTATAAGAAATATGGCGTTATTAAAGACGAGCAAGAACTACATAAAAAACATGTAGAACACAAACCAGTAGGTTAATTATTTCAAGACCTTACTAAAAGAAGTAAGGTCTACTTTTTAATAGAATCTTTGAAGTGTAAGCGAGGATTCTTTTAAAAAGTAGAAGAAATTAAATTTAAAACTTGATGTTTTTGTAATATCAAGTTTTAGATAATAAAAGGACTTAAAATGGCATACAAGAAAAAGTTAGGTGCAGTTATAGTTTTATTTAGTTTTATAAGCTGTAATGCATTAGAAATCCCAAGTTTTTTAGATGAAAAAGATATTAAAAATGCAGAGTTTAAATGTTTAACAAAACCTGTAAAGTACTCAAAAGAAGATCAAAAATATGTAGATATTTTATGGGATGAAACATTAACTTATATAAAAGCTTATGCTTTAGCTTTAACAAATGGTGAAGTAAGTGAATGTCTAAATTCTGATGAAGCAGTTTATGATACAACACAGAAAAAAAGAATCTGTGTAATGGATAGAAGAGATATGAAAACTATGGTAAAAAATATTTACCAAATATTAGAAAATCCTGATAAAGCAAAAGAGTGTTTCTCTGCAAGACGTGATGTAAACTGGATCTATAATCCAGGTAGAGAATTAACAGAAAAATCTCCAGTTGCTAAATGGGCAAATAGAATGACATTTGATGAGTTTTTTGATAAAAAAGTGACAAATGAAGATGTAAGAAAAAGAGGGAAAGAGTTTACAAAAAACTTTTATAAAATGGTAACAGGTGATGAGATTAAGATGCCAAAAACTTTTCCTTATGATGTAAGTGCGAATTCTTTACCAAACCTTTGGGCAGCAGCAGGATGGTTTCCAATGTATGCAGAAGAGAGTAAAAGAAATGAAAAGAACTTTCTTATAATTCGTGGTGGATATGCATATGCTGAAATATTAGGACATTGGGGATTATTAAGAGTTGATGAGATTAATGGAGAAAAAGTAGGGGCTGAAGTTGGTATGACAGTTCAAGTAGTAGATTCTTTATACCCTTATCATAATCATGCTATCCCAGAGATTTATTATAATATGAGAATGCCTGCTTGTGTAAAACAATTTAAAAACTTTGCAATAAGAGAAGATAATCCTTTGTTAAAAACAGTAAAAGTAAATGATAAGTTTAGAAGAGTTCAATTTGATGCAGGAGCAAAAAATGAGCCAGATATGTGGGTATCAGGTGATGCTATGGAGAATTCACTTTTATATCTTCATGAAAATACAATTCATGCATTTGAAGTAGATGGAAAATGTGAAGCTAAACCAGAAGAAAGAGCACTTGTATCAGTTTGGGCAAGAACTAATGCCCATGATAAAAGAAATGATTATGGTACAACTTTATTGTGTGAATCTGCTGAAAAACCAGGTACACCTGCACATAGAGGTGAAATGATACAGTGTGATTTAACTCATACTAAATGGTAATAAAAAAGTAGGCTTTACAAAAAAGTAAAGCCAACTTTTTAAAAGAGTTTTTAAAATTTAACTAAAGATTCTTTTAAAAGGTGTTAAAGGAAGAAGAGATGAGAATAAATATATCAGATGTAGCAAAACTTCCAAGTAAATATGGTGAATTAAAAATACAATCTTTCCAAGAGGGAATAAAAGATCATCTAGTGATTTTTAAAGAACCTTTTGGTGCCGCTCCACTAGTTAGAATTCATAGTGAATGTTTAACTGGTGATGCTCTAGGTTCAATGAAATGTGATTGTGGAGAACAATTAGATTATGCCTTGTCAAATATAGCTGATGAAGGTGGTATGGTTATATATCTTAGACAAGAGGGAAGAAATATAGGACTTTTTAATAAAGTGAATGCTTATGCTTTACAAGATGAAGGTCTAGATACTATTCAAGCAAATCATCAATTAGGATTTAAAAGTGATGAAAGAACTTATGAGATAGTTGAATTTATTTTAAAACATTATGGAATAGAGAATATTCATCTTCTTACAAATAATCCAAAGAAAATAGAATCAATAAAAGATGTAAATATTATAAAAAGATGGCCTATAGTAATGCCTTCTAACAAACATAACAAAGATTATTTAGAAACAAAAAGAAAATTAATGGGGCATATGCTTTAATTAAAAGGAAAAGATTATGAATGCATTTATAAATAATGAAAAAACAATAGCTGTATTAAATAGAGTGCAACAAGCTATAACAGATATTCAAGCTGGAAAAATGGTTGTAATGGTAGATGATGAAGATAGAGAAAATGAAGGTGATTTAGTTTATGCTGCAAATTTCTCTACTCCACAAAAAGTAAATTTTATGGCTTCTCATGCCAAAGGACTTATTTGTGTAGCAGTCTCTAAAAAAATTGCTACAAGATTAGATTTAGTTCCTATGGTTAAACAAAATAATTCTTCATACGAAACAGCTTTTACTATCTCTGTTGATGCAGTAGCTGCAAAGACTGGAATCTCAGCTGCAGAAAGAGATATGACAATTGGAATTTTAGCTAATCCTATATCTCAACCTCAAGAATTAGTACGACCTGGACATATTTTTCCATTAATAGCTAAAGAAGGTGGTTCTCTAGTAAGAACTGGACATACAGAAGGTTCTGTAGATTTATGTAAACTTGCAGGTGTTGGAGAATCAGCAGTTATTTGTGAAATTATGAAAGAAGATGGAACAATGGCAAGACGTCCAGATTTAGATATTTTTTGCGAAGAACATGAGTTAAACATAGTTTATATTTCAGATCTTGTTGAGTATAGAATGATGAAAGAATCATTAATACAACAAACTAATGAATTGGAAACAGATTTTTTAGGACAAAAAGTTGTTAGATATGATTTTCAAGACCATTTAGAAAATCATCATATTGCATATACTTTTGGAAATATTACACAATGTACAAATGTTAAGTTTCATAACATTGTACCTGACTGTGAATTGTTTTCTTCTACAAAAAAATTTGAAGAGTTAATGAACAGTATCTCTTATTTGAAAGAACATTGTGGGGTCTTGATATTTATGGATAGTCAAGCAAAAAATATGGATGAGATAAAAGAATATGGAATTGGTGCTCAAATTCTAAGTCATTTGGGAATTGAAGAGATATCTTTACTTTCAAGTAGTAAAACAAGGGAACTTGTTGGAATTAGTGGTTTTGGTCTTGCCATTACTAATTATATTAAGCCTTAGGAACTCTCTAAGCTTACTCTTAAAAAAATATTTAAAATTAAATCAAAAAAACACAAACCGTGCCAAGTTTCTCTCCCTCCCTTAGCTTGGCACACAATAATGGAATTAAAATGGAAAATAATAATGAAACCTTAGGTTTAGCAAAAAAGTTAATAGTAGTAACAATTTCAATTTTTTTAGGAATAGTGGTTTCAGTAGTGTTTGTTCTTAAATTATTAGAAGTGGATACTACAAAGGTAAAACATGCAAAATTATCTAATGATTTTTTATTCAAAGATATACCAATCATTGACATTAGAAATGAACAAGACTTGAAAAGAACAGCTGTTTTAAAACATAGTATATTATTAACTTTTTATCGTAAAGATAGAAGGTTTGACGAAAGCCAATTTCTAAGATATTTAAATACTATTATTGATAAAAATAGTGAATTTGCAATACTTTCTCAAAATGGTAATGAATCAATTAAAGTATCTAAACTCTTAAAGTCAAAAGGTTATGAAAGGGTGATTAATCTTGATGGTGGTATATTTGAAGGTATAAAAAATTATGTAAAGTTTGTGAGGTATAATCCCTATCAATTAAATAAGCCCATTTTATAGGGCTTATTTTATTTAATAGCTACGGAGATTTTTTGTCTTGCTAAACTAGCAACTTGTACACCTGCTCAGCTACTTCTATATATGATATTTACATTTAATTGTAATTCATATTTTCCTTTTTCAAAAAACTCTATAGAAGTAATTGGAATACCATTTTCTACTTCAGGTTCAACTTTTGATGAACTCACTTCCACATCAATAAAAGCTACAACATTATATCCTGATGGATACTCTGTTTCACTCAATTTTATTTTTATCTCATTTTTTCCTAAAGAAAATTCTAAAGGAATTGAAACATCAACTTTCTGATTAGCGTAGTAGTTAAAATCTTTTTTATTTATAGGACATACTTTTGGCGAGTCTTGCTCGCCAAAAAGTAATGTTAAAAAAAGAAAAAGAAGTGTGAATATAATTTTCATTATATATCCTTATCTTATCATCCTTCTAATCGATATATATTATCCGGCATTTTTGGTTTAATAAATCTTGTACTTGGTCTTGTTGGAGCTTCAACCGCATAATCAAGTCCTAAAGGATGTTTTTCTCCTATATTTGCATATTTTTCATCATGAATATCGATAAGTTTAATAGCTTCTACTGGACAAGATTGAACACAAGCAGGTAGTTTACCATCAGCTTGTCTTTCCCAACACATACTACATTTTTCTGCTTTTCCTAATCTTTCATTGAATTTAGATGCACCAAATGGACATGCTTTTACACATCCTCCACATCCAATACATAAACTTTGATCGTGTTTACAAATACCTGTTTCTGGATCTTTTGTATGAGCCTGAACAGGACATATAGCAACACAAGCTGGTTCTTCACAGTGATTACATGCAATTGATGCATAGTATCTTTCAGCAGGAACATCTACTTTTTCAGGTTTTGCATACCATACTAGAGTAGGTAAAATATTATTTTGATCTGTTCTATAGTCTTCATGGCCAATTTCTCTTACTTTTCTCCATAATATCCCTTTATCTTGGTGATATTGGTTTTTACATGCCATTGCACAAGTATTACACCCTAAACATTTTTCACTATCTACTAAAAAAGCTTTTTGCATAACTTCCTCCTTATACTTTTCTTATATTTACATAAGTATCTTGTAGTGCAATTCCAGGTGCACCTGTTTTAAATGATCCCATGTCAGAAGATGTATCATCAACTAATTCATTTACATTATAAATACTATTGTTGTACCACTGTTCATACATCATAAATGTTCCAACTGGTGTATTATCAGTAACTTTTGCTTTAAGTCTTAAAAGACCTTGTTTATTAAATACTGCTACAGTATCTCCAGTTTTAATTCTTTTGTATTCTGCATCTTCTGGATTCACATAAACAAATGGTTCAGGATGAATATCTTCCATCCAATCTAAATTTTGGAATTGTGAATGTAAAGAATATCTACAGTGTAGAGTTGTTAATCTATATTTATCATAAGGTTTTCTAACTTCTAAATATTCAGGTAATGCAGTGTGTCCGTACTCTACAGCTTTTTCAGAATAGAATTCAAATTTACCACTTGGAGTATTAAATTTTCCATCAGCAAAAGGAATTACTGCTTTAGCTTTTTTTGGACCATCTTGTAATTCTTTCCAAGATTTAATTCCAAATTGATCATATATACCTTTGTTAAACTCTTTAATAGTTAACTTTTTACTATCATATTTTTGAGGGAAAGTACAAGAACCTGCCTCTTTTTTATTCATATATTTAGATAATAATGATGCAATTTCAAGGTCAGATTTTACTTCATGAAGTGGTTTAATTGCTTGTTCATTTAAGCTTAACCAATAGTGCCAATAAGACACATTTACATCATACTCTTCAAACTGCGTTGTTACAGGAAGAACAATATCTGCCCATTTTGTAGTTTCGTTAAAGAATTGATCAGCAACAACTATCATATCAACAGTATTAAATGCTTTAATAATTTTATTTCTATCAAAATCTTGAGCTAATGGGTTTTTACATGCAACCCATAAAAGTTTGATTTTTGGATCTGTTGCTGTTAAAATACCTTCAGCTGTTTTGTTAATATTTAGATATCTATCAGAATATTTAACTTTATGATCACCTTCTCCACCACCATGAATATCACCCATAGATTTAGCTGAACCTGTATAACCAATACTTCCTTCTGGTTTAGGATTTGTCATTGCATTGTAATTAAATCCCCAAGTATTTAAGTGTCCATATCTAGCTCCACCTGCATATTTACCAACATTTCCAGTAACTGCTACTAGTGCATCAATAGCTCTAACCATAGAACCACCATTTGTATGTCTTTGAATACCATATCCAATCCATACTGTTGCAGGATCTGCTTTTGCAAAACCTAGTGCAATCTCTTTTATCATTTTTTCTGAAAGACCACTTACTTCAGAAGCTTCTTTAACTGATATAGTTTTTAAATATTTTTCAAATTTATCATATCCGTGAGAGTTTTTCTTAAGCCATTTTTTGTCATGCAAGTTATTTTCAACAATGATTTTTGCCATTGCTAAAGCTAATAAGCCATCACTTCCAGCTTTAACTTGATAATATTCATTTACTTTAGAAGCAGTTTCTGTAAATAATGGATCAATTACAATAACTTTAGCTCCTTTTCTTTTTGCTTCATAGATATATTTCATACTATGAACAGAGTTTGAAGCTGGATTAACTCCCCAAAGAATGATATATTTACTATCTTTCATTTCTTCTGGGTCATTACACCACATATTACCTGTATCAAAATTTTGTGCATCAATACCTGCTGGCCAACATGGAGTTCCACCAAATCTTGTTGTATATCCAATAGAACTAAACATTCCTTCAACACCGTAATGAGTAATACCAAAGTTTCCAGAGTATTTTGTAAGTGCAGCGCCTAGCATATGTCCATCTTCTTTTTTCATACTTAGAAGTTTGTCACCAATTCTGCTAATAGCTTCATCCCAAGAGATTCTTTTCCAAGAACCAGAACCTTTACCACCTACTTGTAACATTGGGTATTTGATTCTTTTAGGAGAATAAACTCTTCTTACATATGAGTTTCCTTTTACACAACAACCACCTCTTGTATATGTTGATTCTGTTGCACCTTCAATAAACTGCATTACACCATCTTTTACAAATGTTTTGATACTACAAGTGTCATAACAGTTTCTTGGACAGGCATTTCTAAAAGTTGTATAACTTTTTTTACCTAAATAAGGAATCTTTGTATTTAAAGATTCATTAGCCAATAAGTTTCCACCTGGAAACATAGATAATGCACCACAGGCAGCTAGTCCTTTTAAAAACCCACGTCTGTTTACTCCATCATTTAAAATTGAGTCTACATTTTCTTTTACGTAATTCATTTTAAATCTCCTTCGTATTTAAATTCGTTGTCAAAAAACAATTTTAATTCCTGAACAATATAATTTATTGCATCAGAAGGATTATCTTTATTTGATAACACAGCCTCTATAAAGTCGTAAATCCAAACTTTAATATGTTCAAATAAAAAATAACATCTAATCTCAGATAAATAGTTAGTTTTCTCTTCAATGAAAAGTAGTTGATAATAAGCATCCAACTCTAAACCTAAAAAGTCTTCAGGAATAGAATTTTTTAACTTATTCTTAAAGCCCATGATTTCATAAAGATCTCTTACTTTTTGAGTAGTTTCTGTCATAAGTGAATCAGTTTTATCAATATACACCGATGAATATGGAGGAGCTATTGGAGCATCCGGACCTATAAAGTATCGATTGAAATCTGATTCAAGAGTTGTTTTATCAACTTCTAAACCACTATTTAATTCTGAAAAAGCTTTGAATAGTTCATCTTCATTTTTACTTGAAAATATATTTTTTAAGATTAATACCTTTTCTAGTCTTTGTGAAAAATCATTACTTTTAACTGCTTCCATTTTTTCCTACTTTCTATTTTGTTATCATCTCTGCAATTGCTTCAATATCAGAATCATTTAATCTAGCAGCCTGAGCTTTCATCATACCTTTTAGTTGTCCTCCATAAGTTCCATCTTTATAACCTTTCATTGCTTTAATGAAATCTTCTTTACTCATGTCTTTGATGATTTTACTTTTACCAAGTGCCACTTTTTCTCCATTTGCTCCATGACAAGCTACACAAGCTTTAAATGCAGTAGCTGCATCAGCAAACATAGAAGCTTGAAATAAAATTAATGCCGTAAATAATATTTTTCGCATATCTTTCCTTTGTTTTGATTTCCTTAATTCTAATGGAAAAAAATCGCAAAAAAATACATATTTTGCTATTTTTTTAAATTTGTCTTAATTTATTGGTTTAATTTTTATTTGGTATAATAAAAAAAGTTTCGCTGGTATAATAAAAAAAGTTTTACAACTAGGAGAAGATTTTGAATAACGTAAAATTACAATTAAAACCTTTGAGAATTCTTTATGCAGAAGATGAAGATGGTATACGAAAAAACATTTTAAAAACACTTAGATATTACTCAAAAGAAGTCTATGAAGCAACAAATGGAAAAGAAGCTTTAGACCTTTATTTTGAAAAAAAACCTGATATTATTTTAAGTGATATACATATGCCTTTAATGGATGGGATCACGTTTATAAAAGAAGTAAGAAAAGTCGATAAAACCACTCCTGTAGTTATGATTACTGCACATACAGAAAAGAAATATTTATTAGAAGCAGTAGAGTTACATATGGAAAAATATCTTGTAAAACCAATAACTACAAAAATGCTTTTTGAAACTTTAGGAAAGTGTATTGAATCATTAAATATTAATGAAGTAATTAAATTAGAAAGTGATGAAAACTATACTTACGATTTTGGTATTAAAAAACTAAAATACAAAGGTGAGATAATAGTTTTAAATAAAAAAGAGATTAGATTTATAGAGTTACTAATGCAAAATCAAAATAGAGTTGTTACCTATGATGAATTACAAGATAAGGTTTGGCAAGAACTTGTTATGACAGATAGTGCTTTACGCTCTGTAGTTTTACATTTAAGAAAAAAACTACCTACAAATATAATAAATAATCTTTCTGGGATAGGATATAAAATTGGTTAGAACATTTTTTATTTTAGTTGCTATTCTAGCTTTTTCTTATTCAAATGCTCTTGATGATGAGATTTTTAAAGAAGATACTTCTTCTTCAAATGCCATTGAATATATGCATCCAAAATCTCATATAAAAGTTTTTTTCCCAAGTATCCCTTATATTTATATTTCAAAAAATACAAATGCAGGTTTAATTCGTTCTGATGATAATGAAAGAGGTTGGGTTTATGATTTAGCAAAGTCACATGAAAGAGTTGATGACTATACTTATATATTTGAAATAAAAAGAAATCTAAAATTTCAAGATGGGACGCCCTTTACAATTGATTCTGCAATAAACAACCTTAATCATTTTAAAAAGAATCCTTTTTTATTTTCAAATGTAGATAAAATTGATTTTGAGATAAGTAAAGTGGATGAATATAGACTTAAAATAGAATTGAAACAAAAATATGAACTTTTTTTTACAGACCTTGCAAGGGTTTTTTTCTTTACAGATGAGTATTTAAAGAAGTATCCAACAAAAGCTGAAGAGACTGAAACTGGAACTCAAGAACCTGGACCTTATGGGATGGGACCTTATATATTAAAAAGTGGTTATGCTGTTGGTAAAAAACAAACAGAAAAGATAGTTTTAGAAGCAAACCCATATTATTGGGATAAACAGTATCCAAAAATAAAAAAAGTTACAGTATATACTCAACTTAATACAGAAGAGGCTTTTGAGAATGTAGTAAATTATGAGGGTAGACTTGATGTTTCCCCAATCCCTTTTGATAAAAAAATTGAAGCTGTGATGTCAAAATATTCAAAGCTTGTGATAAAAGAATCAACCAATAATATTATTATATTTTTCAATCTTATAAATGGAAATAAAAAACTAGCAAATAAAGAGATAAGATTAGCGTTAAATGAAGCAATAAATCAAGAAAATATTTTAAATTTTATTTATAAAAAAGAAGGAACAATATCCCCTTTTGCTACATCAATAAACTTTAGAGTGGTAAAAGAGATTGCAAAAAAAAATGAGTATAAAACTCATACCATGTCAGAAGAAAAAAAACATCAATTATTAAATGGATTAGTATTAAATGTTTTTACTCAAGATAGGTTTATGTTTTTATGGAGAGGAATAGAGTATCAACTTGAAAAATATGGTGTGAAATTAGTTTATGATGTTACCACTAGTGAAAAAGATATTTATGAGCAACTTTTAAATACAAGATCTTCAAAAAATACCAAAAGTTGGGATTTGTTAGCTTGGGGTGATGATGATTGGTATTACCAAAACCCTTGGACAGTAATGTTTATTTATGAAAATGACTCTCCTTGGTCTATTATTCCAAATGACAAGTTTATGAAAGAGTACATAGATGAATTTTTTACTACAAAAATAAATAGTTCAAGTTATGAAGATATTGTTTCTAAAATTTTAAATAGAGCTAGAGATATGGCTTATACATTAAGAGTTCCTTCTCATAATAAAGTAATTGCTGTTAATAAAGAAGTTATATATGAACCATATGCAGGAGGGATTGCTCCACTATGGAAAACAAAAATTACGAAAAACCATTGGTCCGTAAGAGAAGAGAAAAAGTATCCTATCGATTTTCATACACCTATAGTACCCCTAAGGATTAAATAATGAAACTGTTTGATAGATTTAATATCAAAGCAAAATTGAGTATTCTTTTTATAATTTTATGTTGTTCTGTTTTTATTTTTGGATGGATTTCAATAAATACAAGTGAAAAAGCAAAAGATAGATTAAAAGATGTTTATATTCAATCTGAAAAAACTTTACTTTTGCAAGATAATATAATAGCTCCACTATATAAATTAAGAGGAATAAATCAGTCAATTGTAATTGCTCCGAATAAAAAACAAAGATCAATAATTCAAAAAGATATAAATCTTTTAGTAGAAAAACTTGATAACTCTTTTTTGAAAATTAAAATAGAAAATAAAAAAACATCTATTTTGTGGAATAACTATAAAAAGGTTATTGAAAGAACACAAGCATATTTAAAAAGAGGCTTTGAAGAAGGGGCATATATAAATGTTTCAACAAAAGATAAAAAACATTTTGACCTTTTGATGAATCATTTACTTTCTATTCAAAGTGAACTTTTAAATGAAGTAGAAAATTCTTATATGAAAGCTGTTGAAGAATCAAAATCATTGATAATAGAAGTGGCTATTTATTTTCTTGTTGTAATGCTATTTTCTATTATTGCAGGTTGGCTTGTTTCAAACAATATTATAACTTCTTTAAATATTGTTCAAAGGGGTTTAAATGAATTTTTTGAGTATCTAAATTATAAAAAGGATAAAGCACAAAAAATTATAATTCACTCTAAAGATGAGTTTTTCCAAATGGCAGAATCTATTAATCAAAATTTCCAAAATGTTGAAGATAATATTAAAAAGAATGAGATTCTAATAAAAGATGCTACAGAAGTTTTAAAAAATATAAAAGGTGGAAACCTTGGTATGAGACTTACAAAAAAATCTGATAGTGCAATTTTAAATGAATTAAAAATTATGATGAATGATATGATAGATAACCTAGAATATAAAATTCAAGAAGAGATAGATAAAAGAATGGAACAAGAACAGATTCTAATACAGCAATCAAAACTAGCCTCAATGGGAGAGATGATTGGAAATATTGCACATCAATGGAGACAACCTTTAAGTGAGATTTCTGCTATTCATATGAATATGCTTGCAACATATGAATTTAATGAATTTACAAAAGAGTATTTAGAAGAAAAAATAGATGAAGCTGATGCTTTGACTTTATATATGACCCAAACTATATCTGATTTTCAAAACTTTTTTAGACCAGAAGAGGCAAAGAAAATCTTTAATGTAAAATATACTTGTGAAAAAGCTCACTTCATTATTAAAAGTTCTTTAAATTATCATAATATAAAACTATCAATGAATGTGATTGATGATGCAGAAGTTAATGGATACGAAAATGAATACTCACAAGTTATATTAAATATTTTAAATAATGCAAAAGATGTTTTAATCCTTAGAAAAATTAAAAATCCTGAAATAGTAATCGAGATAAAAAGTGGCAAAGAGTGTCATATAGTTAAAATAGAAGATAATGCAGGGGGAATTGAAAAAGAGATAATAGATAGAGTCTTTGAACCATATTTTACAACAAAACATAAATCTCAAGGTACAGGAATAGGGCTTTATATGTCAAAAAATATAATTGAAACAAATATGAATGGTTATATTGGAGTTAAAAACACTGAAAAAGGAGCATGTTTTACTGTAAAAGTTCCTATTTAAAAAGGAAATATTACTGCTTTTTTGACCATTTGTAGTTTATAAATGCAACTCCAATAAAAGAAGATAAAGCAGTAATTAAAAAGAATATAACAGAAAGGGCAACACCTATTGTTGGTTCTTTCCCTAGAAATTGTAAAAGATATACAAAAGTTAACTCTCTAGCTCCAATTCCCCCTACAGTTAAAGGTAAAACAGCAACTATTGATGAGATTAGAAAAATTACTAATAAATCAAAAATATCATTACTTCCCCCAAATGACAAAACTATAAAATAAGCACAAAAAACTTGAAAAAGTTGTACTAGTAAAGCTTGAAAGTTTGTTATTTGAAAACTTTTTAAAAACTCACTAAATTTATATTTATAAAGTAATATTGTAATAGGGTAAATTAAAATTACACCAGCTATTGTAAGATAGGAAATATAAGTATAGTTTGTAAAAGAGCTAAATAAGCCTAAAACTCCAGTTAAAAAAAGCAAGGCTATAAGCCCAGAAATCCTATCAAGTAACATCACTTTTGTCATTGTTAGTATTTTTTGATTGAAATATTTCTTTAAAATATAGATTTTATATCCATCTCCCCCAATTCCTCCAGGTAAGAATAGATTATAAAACATCCCAAGATAATAAAGCTTTAGATTATAACTTTGTGAAAGTTTTAAATTAATATCATTAAAAAATCTATTTAATCTTACAGAACTAATTATTTTTGAGATATTAAACATCAAAAATGCTATAAAAAGATAAAAAAAGTTTGTGGAACTTAGGGTGTTTTTTATTTGGGATAAGTCAAGTTTATTTACAACTATAGTTATAGCTATAGCTGTAAATAAAATCTGAATAAGTAGTTTAACTATCTTTTTTATGTTAGTCTTCTTTTTCAAATCTACGTTTGATTACATATGGTTTTTTATTTTGCGACTCATAATATGTTCTCATTAAAATCTCTGCAAGGAAACCTGTTGTAATTAATTGAACACCAATTAAAGATAATGTAACTCCTACAGTAAATAATGGTCTTGTACCAATATCTTCCCCTAAAAGTTTGATTATAAATAAATAGAAATTTATAATCATACCAACAGCAAAAGAGATACCACCTAATGTTCCAAAAAGATGCATGGGTTTTGTATTGTATTTTTGGAAAAACACCATTAGTAAAAGGTCACTAAATACTTTAAAAGTTCTTCCTATCCCATATTTAGATTCCCCATGGATCCTTGCATGGTGCTTCACATCAATTTCAGTCATCTTTGCACCATAAAGTTTTGCTAAAACAGGGATAAATCTATGAAGTTCTCCATATAGTCCAAGGTTTTTTGCTACATCATTTTTAAATACTTTTAATGTACATCCATAATCACTTAGATAAACTCCAGTCCATTTTCTAATTAGCCAGTTTGCAATTTTACTTGGAATTTTTCTTAAAAACATCCCATCTTTTCTTTTTGCTCTAATCCCTGCAACTACATCATACCCACCATTTTCAAGTAGTTCTATCATCATTGGAATATCTGATGGGTCATTTTGTAAGTCTCCATCTAAAGTTACTATCAGTTCACCTTTTGCTTCATCAATACCAGCAGCCATTGCAGTTGTTTGTCCATAATTTCTATTAAACTCTAAAAGTTTAGTATTTTTTAGTGCATATTTTTCAATCAATTCTATTGTTCTATCTGAAGAACCATCATCAACTAAAATTAATTCATATTCAATATCTTTTAAAGCAACATCAACTTGTTCAATAAGTGGTTGGATATTGTCTTCTTCATCCATTACAGGTATTACTACTGAGAGTTTCATTAAACGCCTTTGGGTAAATTTTATGGCAATTATAGTAAAAAATCGATAAAATATCGCCATTTCATATTAAAGCGAAACAATGACAAATACTACAAATTTTTATTCTTTAAAAAACTTTTTAATAATAGCTATTTTTATTCAACTTTTTAGACTTGGTGTTTTATATTTCTTAATGAAAGATTATGGTTTATATATTGATGAGGTTTATTATTGGGGGTGGGCTCAAAGTTTTGAATTAGGGTATTTCTCAAAGCCTCCAATGATAGCTTGGCTCATAATGATTACAACATCAATATTTGGTGATGGAGAGATAGCTACAAAAATAGGCTCAATATTTGTATACCCTTTAACCTCTTCTATTATATATTTAATTACAATAAGGCTTTTTAATGATAATAAAATAGCCTTTTATAGTGCATTATCTTTTCTTACTCTTCCAGCCATATCTATGTCATCAATTATAATATCAACAGATGTTGTATTACTGTTATTTTGGTCTTTATCAATCTATTTCTTCCTAAAAGCAATAGATGAAGAACAAAGAAAATATTGGTTATTAGCTGGTTTTTTTGCGGGTTGTGGGATGCTAAGTAAATACAATATGGTATTTTTCCTAGTCTCAGCAATGCTAGTTTTAATTTTAGATAAAAACTATAGAAAGGTTTTTAAAAAGATAGATTTTTATATCTCAATTGTAGTTGCATTTATTGTTTTTATACCAAATCTTTATTGGCAATTTACCCATGACTTTATAAGTTTTGCTCATACAAAAGAGATATCTCAAGTTGAAAAAGATCTTTTCCATTTTGATAAGATGCTTGAGTTCTTAGGATCGCAATTAGGTGTTTTTGGCTTAGTTTTATTCCCTGTTATGTTGTTTTTATTGTTTAAATTTAAAACAATATTTTCAGATAAATCCTTAAAGTTTTTATATCTTTTTGTAATTCCATATTTTTTATTTATTACAACACTTAGTTTACTCTCTCGTGCCTTTGCAAATTGGAGTGCTCCTGTTTATGTTGCTGGGACTATATTAGTTGTTGCCTTTTTAATAAAGAATGGAAAGATTAAACTTGTTAAAATCTCTTTAGCTTTAAATATATTATTAGCTTTAATATTATACTTTTATCATCCAATAATGAATACCTTTGGTGTGGAATTAACAAAGAAAAATGATCCTTATAAGAGAATTAGTGGGTGGGAACAAGTTGCAAAAAACTTAGACAATATAAGAAAAAAATACAATTATAGATTGATATTTGAAGATAGAAAGATTATGTCTGAGATGATATTTTATATGAAACCGCATCCTTTTGATTCTTTAATTTATAACCCAGAAGGTGTAGTTACAAATCACTATCATATGTTTAATAATATTGATAATAAACCACTAAAAGGAAAATTTCTTTATATTACAAGAACAGATAAGCCCCAGTTTAAGGATGGTGAGTTTGAAAATGTAAAATTTATAAAAGAAATAGAAGTAAAACTTTATGATAATTACTCTATTAAATGTAAAGTTTATTTTGTTGAAAACTTTTTAACTTATTCAACAAAATAATCTTAACATATAGAGATTCTATATATAAAAAATTCCTAGCAGAATAATCTAACAAAAAAATAACCAAATAAATGAATACTTATTCATTTCTCACAAAAAATCTCACAAAAGATTGTTAAAATTTCATTAAGTTTAAAAAAAACAACTAGTTTTTTAAATTAAATTTAAAGGAGAGAGAAATGAAAACTGAAAACATTTCAAGAAGACAAGCTTTAAGAATGGGTGCATTAGGTGCTGCAGGTTTAGCAATGTTTGGTGGAGTAAATGCAATGGCATCTGAAACACCTAAAGCAAAAGATGTTAAATTTGATGAAACATATGATGTAATAGTTATAGGAACAGGGTTTGCTGGATTAGCTGCTGCTGCTAAAGCTGCTCAAAGAGGATTATCTGTATTAATCGTTGAAAAAATGGGTAGAATTGGTGGTAACTCTGTTATTAATGGTGGTGGTATGGCTGTACCAAATAACCATCTACAAAAAAAGCATGGAATCAAAGATTCTAATGAGTTATTTATCAAAGATTGTCTAAAAGCTGGTCTTGGAATTAATCATGTTGAACTACTTGAAACAATTGCAAATAGGGCATTCGATGCATTTAACTTCTCAGTTGAATGTGGAGCTAAATGGCAAGATGTTAAACCTGCATGGTTTGGTGGACACTCAGTTGCTAGAACTATTGTTACTGAAAATATGAGTGGTTCAGGTGTAATTAAACCAATGACTAAATTCGTACAAAATCTTCCTGGTTGTAAAATAGTTAGACGTACTAAATTTGATCAATTTGTTTTAGATGATAATGGAAGGGTTGTAGGTATTACAGCAAGAACTGGATATAGATTTGATGACAAATTATTAAGTGATGATAAAGATAATAAAACTGGTACTCCTATTGCATATGGTGCTAAAAAAGGTGTTGTTTTAGCTGCTGGTGGTTTTGCTGCAGATAAATATTATAGAAAACTTCAAGATCCAAGATTAGGTGTTGATCAAGATGCAACAAACCACAAAGGTGCAACTGCAGGAGCTTTATTAGAAGCATTTAAAATTGGTGCTATGCCAATTCATATTGGATGGATTCAACAAGGACCATGGGCAAGCCCTGATGAGAGAGGATTTGGAATTGCCCCACTTATGACTCAACAAGGTTTATTTAAATATGGTATGGCTGTAGATGTTAGAAATGGTAAAAGATTTATGAATGAGCTTGCTGATAGAAAAACACGAGCTGATGCTGAATATGTTATTTTACATGAAAAAGCTGATGCTTATCCTGTTGCTCTTGGTACATATAATACATTCTCTGAACAATTAATCCCATTATTAGAAAAAGCACTTCAATCTGAAGTTATGAAAAAATATGAAACTTTAGATGAGTTGGCTAAAGCTTATGGTATCCCATTAAAACCATTAAAAGAAAGTATTAAAAAATATAATGATGGTGTTAAAAAAGGTGTTGATGAGTTTGGTAAACCTGTTAAAGCATTTAATGGTCAAGGAGTTGAAGATAAAGGTCCTTATTATGCAGTTAGACTTATGCCAAAACCACACCATACTATGGGTGGATTGAAAATCAATACTAAGGCACAAGTTATTTCATCTGAAACACATGAACCAATTCCTGGATTATATGCAGCAGGTGAGGTTACTGGTGGTACTCATGGTGCAAGTAGACTTGGTACAGTTGCAGTTACAGACTGCTTAACATTTGGTATGATAGCTGGAGAAAATATATAGTCATGAAAAAAAGAATTAAAGATGTTTTAGTTATTGGAACTCTTTTATCTTTAAGTGCAATATTATTATATGGAGGTGCTAAACAAGCGCCTCCTGAAAAGAAAGTTGTTGTTTCAGAGGAAGTAAAAAAAGAGTTCCCCGTCAAATCTCATCATGCAGAATTATCATTTGAATGTGTATTTTGTCATGAGGGGCAAGGAGATGATCCAAAACAATTCTCTGCTCCAGGAGATGAAGGATGTCTGTCATGTCATAAATCAAAAGAGTTTATGGCAAAAAGGTTAGAGTTTATGAATATACTTCATGTAAATCCTCATAATTCTATTCATGATGGACCTGTTTTATTTTGTGATGAGTGTCATATGGAACACGAACCATCTAGAAATATGTGTATTGAGTGTCATGAACATGATATTAAACTTTGGATGAAGGATACACCATGAAAAAGAATATAGTTTTATTTGGTTTTATTGGTGTATTTGTTGGTTTACTTATTGCTCTTGCTACTTATGAAGGTTTACATAGAACAAGTAATGATAAGTTTTGTTCAGTATGTCATGAGATGGATCCTATGGTTGCTGCTTATCAAAATGATGTGCATGGTGGAGCAGGTCATACTGGTATTAAAGTTAAATGTGTAGAGTGTCACTTACCACATGATTCTTTGGCTGCTTATATCTATACAAAAGCTAGAAATGGTGTATTAGAAGGAGTTATTCATTTTTTTGGTGAACCAGAAAAAATTGATTGGCAAAAAAATAGAGAAAAAAGAGCTCATTTTGTTTACGATGAAGGATGTATCAGCTGTCATACAACATATAATTCAAATGAAAAATATAGTAAAATGGCACAGAAACTACACAAACACTATGATAGCTTAATTGGAACAAATAAAGAGATTAGTTGTGCCTCATGTCACGTAGAAATTGGTCACACAGGATTAAGAAGTGCTCTTAACTACTATAAACCTGAGTATGAATATTATGAAGGCAAATTAGAAAAAGAAAGAAAAGAGCTAGAAAAACTACTTGATGAGAAATTAGATAGGAAATAAATATGAAAATGCTTCTTCTCGAACCAGATAAAAAACTTGCTAATGCGATTGTCGAATGTATAGATGCGACAAGAGTTACCCTTGAAGCAAAAGTTATACATAAAGAGGTAGAAGTTTATGATGATGTTGCTTTTTTAGAAGAGTGTTCAATCTTTGTTTTGAATTTAAAAGAGCCATTAAATATTAACATAATGAGATTTATTAGAGAAAATGGAAATGATGCTCCAATACTTCTCATTTGTGAAAAAGATATTCGACCTCGAATGTTTAAAGTGATTTATTACCTTTCTTATAATGATGTAATAGTTAAAGATTTTTTTCCAGAAGAGATAGTTTTTAGAATTTATAAATTATGTAATTTATGGAATGATGATGTTTTTTTCATAAACCATGATACTTTTTATGATTTTAAAAAATCAATATTTGTTCATCATGAAGAAAGGATTCATTTAGGTAGAAAAGAAGCAATGATGTTGAAAATCCTTTTTATTAAATCTCCTACTATTGTTACTTTTGATGAAATAATTTATTATGTTTATCAAAATGAGATTGTTCCCCATGAAAGAATTAGATCAATTATTAGGGAGTTGAGACATAAACTTCCAATTGATTTAATACAAACAAAAAAAGGCGAAGGGTATCAACTAGTAAAATACTAGAAAATACCTTTTTTTATTAAACTTAGTGTTTGAAGTATTCGCATAATATAATAACTTTTTAAATAACTAAGTTTTTAATTGCATAAGGATAAAAAATGAAATTAAGAACGTTGTCTTTAATGGCTATCCTTGCATTAAATTCACAAATTTTTGCAAGTGATTCATTAGCTGAAGCTTTAACTAATGGTAAGGTTTCAGGGGAGGTTAGACTTTTTACAGAAATGGCTTCAAATGTTGATTCTACATTAGTTGGACCATTTAGAAATGCAAACTCTTCAGCTGTAGCTTTACAATTAAACTATTCAACTGGAGCTTATTATGGATTTAAAGTAAATGTTGGTTTCCAACATGGGCATAGTTTTAATATAGAAAATGATAGCGGAGTAGTTTCAAGTGGACCAAATGGTTTTGCTACAGAAAATGATGGAAGAATTACTGCTGATGGTTCTATGTTATATATTGCAAACTTACAATATAATATTGCACAAACTGAATTTAAAGTTGGTAGACAAGGTATTGTTACTCCTTTAATTGCAGTTTCAAATGCAAACCCTATGAAAGATACATTTGAAGCTTTATCTGTTGTTTCAAAAGATCTTAGTAATACTGAAATAAGATTTTATGGAATTAAAAAATGGATTGAAAGATATAGAGCTTCAAGTGAATTTGCATCAAATGGATTATCTCATGTAACAACTTTTGATGATCCAACTCTATCTTTATATATAAAAAATACTTCTATTCCAAATTTAACATTAGAAGGTCAATATTTAGCAGTTAGAGATGATATAGGAAATCCAAGAAATGCACCAAGAGCAACAAATGATTCATATTCTACATATTTTGTACAAGGTGATTATAAATTACCAGTAGATATGCCTTTATCAATTGGAGCATATTATGCAGGAACAGATTATGATGGTGATGTAGCAATTGGAGCAACAAATGAAACAACAAATGGTGGAAAAGGTGAAACAACATTGTATGGTGTAAAACTAGGTGGTAAAGTATTTGATACAGCATTTAAATTAGCTTACACAAAAGTATCTGATGATAACTCTTTCTTAGGAGCATTAGGGCATACACCACATTTTTTTAAATATAATGGTGGACAAATGTTTACTGATAATATTTATGCAGGTCAAAGCTCTATTTCAGCTATGGTTATTCCTAAGTTAATCCCTGGAGTATTTACACTATTTGCATATTCAAGATATTCTCAAAGTGATAAGGGTCAAGTAGTATCAGGAGTAGATATGGATGGAGCATCTGAAATCCAAGCAGACTTAAGATATAAAATCACAAAAGACTTATCTGCAAGATTACAATTAGCTCACGTTGATTTAGATGATAGCAATGCAACTGGAAATGATGACACCATGAATATTGCTAAGTTATATTTAACATATAAATTTTAAAAAAATGGTTCTGCATTTTTTGCAGAACCTACTTTTTAAAAGAGTTTTTTGAAGCTTTTTTAAAAAGTAGGATAAAGGATAGGTTATGAGAATACATATATCAAATGTAGCAAATTTACCTACAAAGTTTGGGGAGTTTAAAATACAATCTTTCCAAGAGGGAATAAAAGAACATCTAGTAATCTTTAAAGAACCATTGGGTGATATTCCATTGATTAGAATACATAGTGAGTGTTTAACAGGAGATTCACTAGGGTCATTAAAATGTGATTGTGGCGAACAATTGGAATATGCTTTGGCAAATATAGGTGATTCAGGTGGTATGGTGATTTATTTAAGACAAGAGGGTAGAAATATTGGCCTTTTTAATAAAGTAAATGCTTATGCACTGCAAGATAAGGGATTAGATACAATCGAAGCTAATCATCAATTGGGGTTTCAAGAAGATGAGAGAAATTATGAAATAGTAAATTATATCTTAGAATATTTTGATATTAAAAAAATTCACCTTCTTACAAATAACCCAAAAAAAATAGAATCACTTGAAGGTGTAGAGATAGTAAAAAGATGGCCAATAATAATGCCTTCAAATAAATTTAATGAAGATTATTTAAGAACAAAAAAAGAATCTATGGGGCATATGATTTAAAGGATAGAAGATGAATGCAACAATAAATGAAAACAAATCAATAGAAGCAATAAATAGAGTATTCCAAGCAATAGAAGATATTAAACAAGGGAAAATGGTTGTTATGGTTGATGATGAAGATAGAGAAAATGAGGGTGACTTAGTTTACGCAGCAAATTCATCAACTCCCCAAAAAGTTAATTTCATGGCAAGCTATGCAAAGGGTTTGATTTGTGTTGCCTTATCTAAAGAGATTGCACAAAGATTAGATTTAGCTCCAATGGTAAAAAACAACGATTCTTCTTATGAAACTGCCTTTACAATCTCCGTTGATGCTAAAGATGCAGTAACAGGTATTTCAGCAAATGAAAGAGATATGACTATTAAAATTCTTTCTAATCAGTATTCTAAAAAAGATGATTTAGTTAGACCTGGACATATTTTTCCTCTTATTGCAAAAGAGGGTGGTGTACTAGTTAGAACAGGTCATACAGAAGGTTCAACAGACCTTTGTCATCTAGCAGGAATACAAAGTTCTTCTGTAATTTGTGAAATAATGAAAGAAGATGGAACTATGGCAAGACGACCTGATTTGGATATCTTTTGCCAAGAGCATGATTTAAATATTGTTTATATTTCAGATATTGTAGAGTATAGAATGATGAATGAGTCATTAGTTAAAATAACAGATAATTCTATGGAGACTTTTTTGGGGCAAAATGCAAATAAATATAGATTTTTAGATCATAAAAATAGGGCACATTATGTTTACTCTTTTGGAACATTAAAAAGTAATACTAATGTTAAATTTCATAATATCATGTCTGATATTGAATTATTGTCTTCAAGTGAAAAATATGAAGATTTGATGAAAAGTATAAAATATCTTCAAGAAAATAATGGTGTATTGGTATTCCTTTCAAATAGTTCTAAAAAAATGAAAGAGATAAGAGAGTATGGAATAGGTGCACAAATTTTAAATCTACTTGGAATAAAAGAGATAAATTTAATAACAACAAAAACAAAAGGTGAATTTGTTGGAATAAATGGTTTTGGTTTAGATATTAAAGAGAGAATTTCTCTTTAATATCTTGTATATTAATTAAAGTAAAATAACCTTTGCAAGCATTAAAAAACTAAAAAAACCAACTATATCAGTTACTGTTGTAAGTAAAACTGTACTTCCAATAGCTGGGTCAATATCAAATTTTTTCAAAATAAGTGGTATTGAAGCTCCAAAAAAACCTGCACTAAAAAGGTTTATTATCATAGATATTGCAATTACAACACCAAGCATTGCAGTACTAAACCAAAACCAAGCAATACCACCAATAATTATTGCAAAAACCAAACCATTAACAATTGAGATAAATACCTCTTTTTTTATAGCATCTTTACTATTATCAAAGTCAATATCTCCTAATGCTAACTGCCTAACCATTACGGCTAAGGTTTGAGTACCTGCATTTCCTCCCATAGAAGCAACAATTGGCATTAAAATTGCTAATGCAACATATGATTGTAAAGTCTCTTCAAATATTCCAATTACAAGGGATGCTAATATAGCAGTTCCTAGGTTTAAAAAAAGCCAAAAGCCTCTTTTTTTCGCTGTTATATAAAGATTATCATCGTGCTCAAAGTCATCATCAACCCCAGCTAATTGGTACATTTGCTCAGTTGCATTTTCTTCAATAACATCTAAAATATCATCGGAAGTAATTCTTCCCATTAACATATCTTGAAACCCAACAACAGCAACAGCATTTAAGTCATATTTTTCAAACTTTTTTGCAACATCATCGATATGTTCTTTATCATGAACTATGTTTGCTTTAAACCTATTTTCATCATGGGAGTCTAAAACCTCTTGGTAGGTTTTTTTAAAATCAATAAGGATTAAATCTTCAAGTAAAATAGAAGCAATAAGTTTTTTATGATTATCTACAATATAAACTTGATGAATATTTACTAGCTCATCTTCTTCCTTGCCAAGGGTTAGTCTATCAAGGGATTCTTTAATTGTCTCATTTAAGTTTGCTGAGAATAGCTCCGTTTGCATATATGAACCAGCTTCATCCTCTTCATATCTACTTAACCATTCAATTTGTTGCTTATCTTCATCTTCTAGACCGTCAAAAACCTCTTTTGCTTTTTCTACATTGTGTTCTTCTAGTTCTTGGATAATATCAGTCGCGTCATCTGATTCAAGTTCATAAACTATTTCAGTAAGTTTTTCACTTGAAAGTTCATCATATGTATCTTCCCTTAGATAATCAGGAAGTTCAAGAATTACTTCCCCCAAAATATCTTCGGGAATTTGTTTTAATATAAAGAAAAAATCCTCAGAAGAGTCTTTTTCAATTTTTTTCAAAGAGTGAGCAATATCACTTGGGTGAAGTTCATTTAGATTTTCTAAAAGTTTTTCAGGATTTGTTATGATATGCTCTTTAATTTCCATTAGATTTCCTTTGGATTTAGTTGGCTTGATGAAGCCATTCTATCTAATCTTGTTCCTTTATAGTTATCAATATTGTCAATAACTTTGTCAAATTCTTTTATTTTTTCTTTTGCTAAGGCTATAAATTGTTTTCTTTTTGCCCCTGAAAGTTTTACTGTTTCAGGTTTTCTTATGATTTTCAAAGGATTAATTGCTCTTCCATTTTTATATACTCCAAGGTGTAAATGTGGTCCAGAACTTAATCCTGTACTTCCAACATATCCGATTAAATCACCTTTTTTAACTCTTTGCCCAGTTCTTAACCCGGCTCTAAATTTATGTTGGTGAGCATATAAGGTTTTGTATCCATTTGGATGTCTGATGATAATTGTATTACCATATCCACCTTTTCTACCTTTAAATTCAATCCTTCCATCACCAGCAGCGTAAATTTTTCTTCCCCTAGGAGCAGCAAAGTCCGTTCCTAAATGAGCTCTATATCTTTTTAAAACAGGGTGCCATCTTTTTTTTGTAAAGTGACTTGAAATTCTTGAATATGAAAGAGGATATTTAAAGAAATAAAACTTTGTAAATGCTTTACCCTTTTCATCATAATATTTATCATTTTTATCATTTAAAAATCTATAATGTTTTTTCCCGTTAATCTCAACCATTGCAGCTTTTATAAGTGGTTGACCAAATGGTTTCCCTAAAAGTTCTTTTTGAGTATACTCAATTGCAACAATATCACCTTTTTGCATTCTTCTAAAGCTTACTCCAGAAAAAATTGATTTTAAGTTAGCCGCTAAAGCTGCACTTGCTGTTGCTTCTTGCAGTTGTTGTGAAACTGAACTAGTTATTGGCATTGCAATTGTTTCAGTAAACTCTCTATAGCTTATTGGCAAAGTTTGAAATTTATAAGTTCCATCATCTTGTTTTGATAAATGTAATTGAATCTCTTCAGAAACTGGAATTAAAACTTGATTTAAACTTCCATCATCATTTTCAATTGTATAGTAATAGTTATCAGCAGTAATCTCTGAACAAAGCTCTTTATCCTCTTTTTCTAAATCGAAATATAGTTTTTGAGGGATTTGATATTTGTCTAAAAAGGTTAAAAATGTTTCACCTTTGGGCCATTTTTCTTCTTTAACAACGTTTGCAAATATAGATGTAATAATAAACAGAAATAGGATTATCGTTTTTTTCATGTACCTTCTTTTATAAAAAAATTAGAAGCGATATTATACAATTGCGCAACTAAAGAATATATAAAGAATTTTGGGAGCTATCAATTGAAGAAAATAGTATTAATTTTAATCATAATTTCAAATATTATGATTGCTGATTTAGTTGACATTTATAGAAGCCAAGGATTGGAGGCTGTAAAAATTGAACTTGAAAAACAACTAACAAAAAAAGAATATTGGAAGAAATATTTAAAAGATAAAAATGTAGATTTTGGTTATTATGAATCAAAAAAATATCTTCTTTTTACCCAAAAAGATGCTAAAGAGATTGCTTTATATAAAATTGGCAAAAATGACTATAACTTAATTTTAAGGGATAGTGTAATTGTTGGAGAGAAAGAGGGTGATAAACAATCTGAAGGGGACTTGAAAACTCCAACTGGAGCTTATGAATTAACAAAAAAATTAACATCAGTGGATCAATTTTATGGTCCTTTAGCTTTAGTAACTAATTATCCTAATACTTTTGATAAAACTTTAAATAAAAATGGCCATGGTATATGGATTCATGGAATGCCTTTAAACGAAGAAAGAGAAGAGTTTACAAAAGGATGTATTGCTTTAGATAATCCAAAACTTGAAGAATTAGATGAAAGTTTTGATTATACTAAATCGATTTTGTTAATTTCCGATGAAAATTTAAAAAAGGTTTCAAAAGATCAAATGAGTTTAATCTTATCTTCTATTTATAAATGGAGAGAAGCTTGGAAAAAATCTGATTTAGAAGGGTATTTAAATTTTTATTCAGAAAACTTCAGAAGACATGATGGAATGGATATTAAACAATTTAAAGATTACAAAGAAAAAATTTTCTCAAAAAAAGAAAATAAAAAAATAGAGTTTAAAAATATAAATATTGTTCCTTACCCAAACTCATTAAATAAGCAAATGTTTAAAGTTTTAATGGATGAAGATTATGAGACTAAGTACTACACTTTTAATGGACGAAAAGAGCTTTACATAGAGTTAAAAGACAATAAAATAAAAATCTTAGCTGAAGGGTAATCAAAAGCTAAGTGCCCTTTAGATATAATCACGAACTTTAGAAACAATCACAACCATAATTTTAAGGCGAAAAATGCAAAATAAAGAGATGACTTTAGAAGAGTTAGCACTTGCTCACTCTTTGACACTTGAAGAATTAGATAACATTAAAGAGATTTTAGGAAGAGAACCAAACTATGTAGAGATTGGAATTTTTTCTGCAATGTGGTCTGAACATTGTTCTTATAAATCTAGTAAAAAATATTTAAATGGATTCCCAACTAAGGCTCCATGGGTTATTCAAGGACCAGGTGAAAATGCTGGTGTTATTGATATTGGTGATGGATACGCAGCAGTATTTAAAATGGAATCACATAACCACCCTTCTTTTATAGAACCATATCAAGGTGCTGCTACTGGTGTTGGTGGTATTATGAGAGACGTATTTACAATGGGAGCTAGACCAGTTGCTTCTATGAACTTAATCCAATTTGCAGGTATTGAGGGTGATTCTGAAACTGCACAAAAACATAGATTTCTTTTAAGAGGTGTTGTTGCAGGTATTGGTGGATATGGTAACTGTATGGGTGTTCCAACTATTGGTGGACAAACAAATTTTGAAGAGTGTTATGCTGGAAATAACCTTGTAAATGCTTTTAACTTAGGTATTGCAAAAGCTGATGAGATTTTCTACGGAAAAGCTGAAGGTATTGGAAACCCAGTTATGTATGTAGGTTCTAAAACTGGGCGTGATGGACTTGGTGGAGCTGTAATGTCATCTGCTTCATTTGATGAAGATTCTGAATCAAAAAGACCAACAGTTCAAGTTGGAGACCCATTTACTGAAAAACTACTTTTAGAAGCTTGTTTAGAGCTATTTAAAGAGGATTTAATTATTGGTATCCAGGATATGGGTGCAGCAGGACTTACTTCATCTTCTTTTGAGATGGCAGGAAGATCTGGTTCTGGTATGATTATGCATTTAGATAAAGTTCCAGCAAGAGAAGAGGGGATGACTCCTTATGATTTCATGCTAAGTGAATCTCAAGAAAGAATGCTAATTTGTGCTAAAAAAGGTTGTGAGCAAGCTATTATTGATATCTTTGAAAAATGGGAATTAGATGTAGCTGTTATTGGTGAAGTAACTGCAACTGGAAATATGGAATTATTTTGGCATGGTGAAAAATGTGCAGATATTCCAGTTCAACCAGTTTCAGAAGAAGCTCCAATTTTAGATAGACCAGTTGCAAAACCAGAGTATTTAGAAGGGATTGAAGATATTACTTTAGATAAAGAAATCTCAAACCAAGAAGCATTTGAAGCATTAATTAGTGATATGGAAGTTGTTGATAAATCATGGGTTTATAATCAATATGATTCAATGGTTCAAACAAATACTGTAAAAGGACCTGGAAAATTAGATGGTTCTGTAATTAGAATTAAAGAGACTGGAAAGGCTTTAGCAATGAGTGCTGATTGTAATACAAGACAATGTTATATTAATCCAGAACTTGGAGCTGCAGCAGCTGTTATGGAATCAGGAAGAAATGTAGCTATGACAGGAGCTGTTCCAAAAGCAATTACTGATTGTCTTAACTTTGGAAATCCACAAAACCCAGAAGTTATGTGGCAATTTGCTCAAGCTTGTGAAGGTATAAAATCTGCTTGTAAAGAGTTAAATACTCCAGTTATTGGTGGAAATGTATCTTTATATAATGAGACAAATGGTGTTGGTGTTTTCCCAACTCCTGCAATTGCAATGGTTGGTGTAAATGAAGATGCAAATAAAGTTTTACCTTCTGCATTTAAAGAAGATGGAAACTTTGTATATTTATTAGGTGATACTAAATCAGAATTTGGTGGATCTTTATATATGAAAAAATTCTATGATAAAGTAGCTGGAACTCACCCTGAAGTTGATTTTTCAAAAGAATTAAATCTTTGGAATACAGTTATCGAAGCTAATAAACAAGACCTATTAGAATCTGCAAAAGATGTAAATGTAGGTGGACTTGCAATTGCACTAGCAAAAATGGCTGTTGTTGGAAACAGAGGTGTTGATGCTAAAGTAGATTTAGAAGATGAAAAAGATATTTTCTCTGAAACACTATCAAGAGCTTTAGTTGAAGTTGACCCTGAAAACTGTGAAAGCTTTGAAAGACTTTGTGCAAATAGAAAAATCACTTGTACAAAACTTGGTATGATTGGTGGAGGGAAAATCTCTATCAATGATGTTTATTTTGAGTTAGATGCTGCAAAAGATATCTACTTTAATAAATTTAGACAAGTAATCGAACAAGATTTATAATAAAAACTAGAGGTATTCCTCTAGTTTTAATAACTACAAACTCTATTCCTCCCTAACTCTTTAGCATTATATAAAGCTTTATCTGCTTTTTTCAATACATCATCAAAAGATTCGTTTATATTTTTAAAATTACTAACACCAAATGAAGCTGTTATATTATTTACTGTTGAGAAAGGTGCTTTTTCTATTGCTTTTCTTATTTTATCTGCAATATTTTGTGCTATTTGTAAATCGTCTGTATCCATCAATAAAACAAACTCTTCACCTCCCCATCTTGCAAACAAATCTTTATCTCTTATATTATTTGATACCACTTTTGCTAACTCTTTTAAAACTTCATCTCCTATATCATGCCCATAATTATCATTTATTGATTTAAACTTATCAATATCAATTATTGCAAGAGAATATTTTGAGAAAAGAGTTTTGTCTTTTATTTTTTCTAAAAAACCTCTTCTATTCATAATTGATGTTAAGGCATCAAAATAAGCTTTTTTATGCAAAGATTTATTACTATTTTTTAATTGGGTATTTTTCTCTTTTAACATATTTAATAATATATTAAAAAATTTTGCCACTAAACCAACTTCTGTACCCCTTTCTTCATGAACTTTTTTCCCCATATTTCCTGTTTTCATAATTGTTACAATACTTTCAATTGTCTCAACCCATGGAAGCTTGGCATTGTGTTCGCTTGTATTTAAACCTATTACTTCATGTTTTTTTCTAACTCTAAGTAAATCAAGTTTATAAAGGATAATAAATAGAACAAAACCTGTAATGATGGCAAATAAGAAGGCACTAAACACTCCTACTGTTTGTACTAAAATTAATTCAATTCTAGTCATACCATCAGGAAGTTTCGCAAAAATACCCACTGCTATTGTTCCCCATGCTCCTGCAAAACCATGAATACTAACTACGCTTAAAGGGTCATCTATTTTAAAATATCTTGTTAAAAGTTCATTTGAATAGTGCATTATAAATGAAGAGATAAATCCTACAATTGCACTTTGTGCAACAGTTAGTTCATAACACCCTGCTGTAATCCCCACAAGACCTGCTAAAATACCATAACTAAAAATTTCAACATCAACCTTTGATTTATGAAAAAGAGTTACAATCCATGCACCAAATCCACCAAAAACAGCAGCTATTAGTGTATTTAGAAGTATTGAGGTAACTTCGTAGTCAAATTTTAATAAGCTTCCTGCGTTAAATCCGAACCAAGAGAAAAAAAGTATAAATACACCAAAAACTATAAAGTTATGATTACTTGGGGCAAAATATTTCACTTTTCCATTTTTAAATTTACCAAGTCTTGGTCCTAAAACTATAGTTCCAATAAGTCCAATCCAAGCCCCTATAGAGTGAACAACAGTTGAACCAGCAAAATCTATAAAGCCAAGTTTATTTAACCAACCATTTTCATTCCATGCCCAGTGTCCAAAAATAGGGTATATAATTGCAGAAACAATTATCGCAACAACAATATAACCATTAAATTTTATTCTTTCAGCAACTGCTCCTGAAACAATTGTAACAGCAGTTGCTGCAAACATTGCTTGGAAGAAAAATATTGCATTTTGTTCTAGATTTTTACCATCTATTATAAAACTGTCAGTTCCAAAGAGTCCAAAAGAGTCGGTTCCAAACATTAATCCAAAACCGATAAACCAGAAAAAGATTATTCCAAAAACTGTATCAATTAGATTTTTCATAGCCACATTGATTGTATTTTTTGTTCTTACACTTCCTGTTTCAACTAAAGAAAAACCAAATTGCATTAAGAAAACCAAAAAAGCACTTAATAAAATCCAAATTAAGTCTAAGTTATTCATTACTTAGTCCTTTGTTTATATGATAATAATTTTATCACTAATCCAACAAAGATATATACATGCAGCTATATAAAAAGCATACAATTAGTTCTTTTTATTTAAAAATAATTTTTTTGATAACTATAGCCAGACTCCATTCCTTATATAAAATGCTATAGGATATAAACTAACAATTATCACATAAATTATAGAAGATATAATAGAAATCTTATAATAATAGTTTTGTTTCTCTTTTATATGCAAAACGATATTTCTAAGAGCAGGAATAAAACCATAGAATGTTCCTAAAAATAAAAAGATATAAATAATATAACCTACATAGTTATACTCTTTTTGAAGCATACAAAAAGGGCAATGGTGAGTTGGTAACTCATAAATATAAGTTCCAAAAAACATAATTAAACTTAGCAGTGAGATAATTAAAAATAGAAGATTAAAAATCACATATAAAAAATCATTTTTTAGAAAGTATGATAATACAAGCAGTGCAAAGATTGAATAAAATACTCCAAGAATTAAACTATTATCAAAGGCGTATAAAGAAGATAGATATGAGCCTGTTGAACTTGAATATAAGGTTCCACAACAAGAAACTAATTTATCAACTTCAATTGAAGAAAACATCGTTATTTCAATAATTGTTTCAACTAAAAAAATTAAATAGATAAAAAGATAAAAACCAAATTTTAATTTTGTAAACTTCATATCTTTTGTTTCAATATCACTTTTGTGGATTATTAACCAAAAACCAAATAAATAGATATTTATTAATTTAAACAAAAGTAGATAAATACCATAACTAGTTGCATCAACAACACCTGCTGCACACATGGCACCTGTTAAAACATTTGATATCTTATCTAGGGTAAAAACAAAAAATAAAAAAAGTACAATTTTTGTAAAAAGTATATATTTGATTATTGTTGCACTTAAATAGTTTTGTTTCTCTAAGGTATATTGTTTCTTAGAAGTTGAGTTGATATCCCATCCTAAAAAAATTTTAGTTGATAGAAAAAAAGCAATGGTACCAAATACTAAAAATATTGTATTTATAATAAGTATAGTTAAAACTTCAGGTGATAAAAGCATTATATTAAAGCCTCATTTAAAATTTCTCCATTTGATATTTCAATAACTTTATCAACAAAGTCAAGCTCAAAGAAAAGTGGATCATGGGTAGCTACAATGATTGTTTTACCCTCATTTTTTAATTCTTTTAAAATCTCAATAAAATGAAGTGATAACTCTTTATCTAAGTTTGCTGTTGGTTCATCTGCAATGATATATTTTGGATTATTTACTTGGCTTCTTGCAATTGCAACTCTTTGTTGCTCTCCCCCTGAAAGGTTTTTTACAAGTTCATCTTTTTTATGGTCAATTTTAAACTTTTTCATAACCTTTTCTAAAATCTCTTTTGTTTCATTAGAAGGTAAATTTTCAGGAATTAGTGGAATTAAGATATTCTCCTTTACACTTAAAGTTGGTATTAAATTATATTTTTGGAAGATAAAACCAATTTTTTCTCTTCTAAAAAGTGAAGCAAAATTATCAGGAAGTTTTGAAATTCTATCATCATCAATAATTACTTCACCAGTTGTAGGTTTTGAAAGTCCAGCCAAACAAGAAAGAATTGTACTTTTACCACTTCCACTTGCACCTTTTAAAACAAGTAGTTCCCCATCATTTATCTCTAAACTTATATCATTTACTGCAACTATTGTATTATTTTTATTAAGTTCAAAAACTTTTTTTAGTTTTTTTAGTTCTATCATCTTAAAACCTTATCTGTTTCAATTGTTGCACTTCTCCATGAAGGTATTATAGTTGAAGCTATATAAATAGGAACCGTTAGAAAAAATATTAAAAATAAAGTATTATAATCAATTAAAAAAGGCAACTCAAAATCTGTTTTTAATTCAGAATACCCAGTGAATATATTACTTAGTAATGGTGCGTTAAAAATATATACAAAACTTAAGGCTATTAAAATACCAATTATATATCCCAAGAAAGAGATAATAAAACTTTCATAGAACTTCTCTTTTAAAACATCTTCGATTTTCCAGCCTAAAGCTTTTAAAACACCAATTTCTCTTTTCTCTTCTGAACTCATTCCACTTGCTTTATCATAAACAATAATAAAAAATGTAAATATTGAAACAACAAACAATGCTAAAAACATTCCACTTTTATAGTCAAAGATATTTTGATATGAGATTTCTAAATCTTTATTCGTAATAACTCTTGCATCAGGAAATATTATTCGAATTTTTGAAGCGATTGTTGGTATCTCTTCTGGATTTGCAACTTTTACAACAATATCAGTAATTTTATCTTCTTCCATTCCAAAAATCTCTAGTGCTATTTGTTTTGGAAGTAAAATTGTATCATTTGATTCTAGGTTTGTAGAAGACTTAAAAACACCTCCAATATTTACTTTTTTGAAAGTTCCATCTGGTTTGATAAAATTAAAATATTTTTTATAGTAGTTTTCTTCTAAGGCTTTTTTTACTCCCTCTCCAACTATCATAGAGTTTTCATCTAAGGCTTTTGTAAAATCATTTGCTTTTGTTGCTTCAACTAAGGTTTGTTTATATTGGTTTTCAAATTCATCTATTCCAATTATAGAAAAGTTTGTACCCATATTTGCAAAATAGTAGTATCCCCAAACTCTAGGAATTGCATCAGTAACTCCTGCAATATGTAAAATTTCATCCACATCATTTAAATTCATATCATAATGTCTTCCCGCTTTTAACTTTTGTATGGTAATTTGAGGAAGAGTTTTAAGTGTCGTATTTAGTTCGTATTTAATTGAGTTTGAAATAAAAAATATTGAGGCTATTAGTGAAGTTAAAAAAATAAGAACTATTAAAATAAATATATTTTTAAATTTTTGTCTAAGTAAAGAGTTTATGGCAAACTCTATTAAATACAGATTGATTTTACTTTTCATTTAAAACCTTTGAGGGTGTGTTATTTAGAATATGAGAGTGGGAATAGGTGAAAGTAGATGGAAAATACTCTCTTAATTCTGGACTCTCTTTTAATAAAGAAAATGTATCACTTAATGTTCTATGTCTAATATACATAGCCTCTGTTGAAATAGCTAAATCAGGCAGGGCAGTAACTTTTAGAAAGGCTTTTTTTTCATTTAATTGTTTGGGGTCTATTGACTCATATGTTTTAAGGTACACAATTTGTATTAATAGTAAACTAATTAAGAAAATTGTGATACCAATAAAATACTTACTTTTTTTATTCATCTAATTTATAAACTTCATCTTCAATAATTTTATCAAATCTCACTATTTTTGTTCCATCATGATCATTTTTGAATATTTTTGCATCATTTTCATTAATAAATGGAATCAACTCATTACCCATTGGTCCATATACATCTGAACCAATTACATAAAAAGCCTTACTTCCATCAATAGCTTCTTGAGAATAATAATCTGTAACTAAGATTTTACTAATCATATCTTTAGAAACAGGATAATCTCCCCATTTTTTTGGATTAAAGTAAAATTTCATCATATCTTTAACACCATCAAATGAAAATTTATGTTCATGATCACCATGTTTATAAAATATTTGTGCCGCCCATCTTGGATATTTTGCAACAAACATTCCACATACAGGACACTTTTCTCTTTCTTCAACTTGTACTTTATTTTTGATTGAATCTAAATCTCCAAATCTTTTAACTTCCCATAGATATAAAGCAACTGCTTGTAGCTTTTTTTCATCTAATCTTTTACAAAGCTTATTGTTTTTTATATCTGCTTTTAATTCATTAATCTCTATATACTCTGTTGGGTCGATATCTTCATTACATAGTTTTTCAAAGATTTTTTTACCCATTGGATAAACTTTTTTTATTTTTTTATTTTTGGTGTTTGCATCATCTTTTTTTAATGAATTTTGAGCTTCTTTCAATGCTTCATCAAAACTTGCAATCTTTCCACCATATTGTTTCATAAATTCTTTAGCATCAAGCTCTTTTTCAAAGGCAAGTTTACTAGTCATACTCATTGTACCTTTTACCTTGCTTCCAATTACATAAAAAGCTTTTTTCGCATCTATTAGTTTTTCATGTTTTGCATCAATTACTTTGATGTTGTTCTCATCTATCCCATACTCTTCTTTATCTTTTGCTAAACATCTTATTGAGCAATATTGTCTTACTGTTCCATTTTCTAAAGTTGAAGTATGTGAAGTCTTGTAAAAATTTTTTATGCTCATTCCACAAACAGGGCACCAATGTTTTTCTTCACCTTTTTGAACTAAAATTGGTTCTTTGCTGGCTTCTTTGGAGAATGTCGCTGCATTTAAATAAGCTGTAAAGAAAATCATAAAAACTAAAACATATTTGAACAAAGTAAATCCTTTTATAAAAAATTAATTAATAATAGCAATTAAGAGTTAAATAACAGTTAATTAACAGTAATTTAACATATAAAGAGTAAGATTATATCAATATATATATTTTAGGAGAAGAAGATGAATAAAATTTTCAAAGTGTCACTTTTGGCTATTATATCTTTAACATTTGCATTTGGTGCGGGGGATATGGATAAAAAACCAAAAAAAATGATGTATCAAGCAGTGCCTATGGAAAAAGCAACAATTGTTCAAGAGGGTAAAACAAAAAAATATTGTCCAATTTGTGGTATGACTTTACCAATGTTTTATAAAACAAATCATGCAGCAAACCATGAAGGTCACACAAAACAGTATTGTTCAATCCATTGTATGGTTGAAGATAAAGAGTTAAATGGGACAAAATTGACTGATGAGAAAGTTGTTGATAATAAAACTTTAAAATTTATAGATGCAAAAGATGCTACTTATGTTGTTGGAAGTTCTAAGCCTGGTACTATGAGTATGACTAGTAAGTATGGATTTGCTAATGAATCAGATGCTATAGCTTTCCAAAAAGCAAATGGTGGTGAGATAAAAAAATATGATGAAGTTTATGAGTTAGTTGCAAAAGGGATGGAAAAAGAGAAAGCAATGATCTTAAAAAGACAAGCAAAAGCTGCAAAAATGGGTGAAAAAATTTACAATAAAATGTGTAAAAAAATTGATGTAAAATTTGATTCAGTAGCAGAAGCTAAAGCTTATATTACTGAAAATAAAACTTGTGGTGAGATGAAAGGGAAACCTTTACAACAAGTTGGTCTTTTCTTAGGAAGAAAATAAAATCCATAGGGAGATTGAAATTCAATCTCCTCTTCTATAAACTTATAAAAGCCTTTATTAAATAAACTTTAAGTATAATCCGCGAAAACTTACAAGAAACAACAATCAAAAGGTAAATCTTAATGAGAGCATTAATTAGCGTTAGCGACAAAAGTGGAGTTGAAAACTTTGCTAAAGAGTTAGTATCTTTAGGATATGAAATTATTTCAACTGGTGGTACTTACAACAAACTAAAAGAAGCTGGAATTGCAGTAATTGAAGCAAATGAAGTTACAAAATTCCCAGAGTGTTTTGAAGGTAGAGTTAAAACTTTAAACCCATATATCCATGGTGGTATTTTACATAGAAGAGACAAACAATCACACCTTGACCAAGCAAAAGAGTTAGGTGTTGAAGGTATTGATTTAGTATGTGTAAACCTTTATCCATTTAAAGCAACTATTGAAAAAACTGATGACTTTGAAGAGATTATTGAAAATATTGATATTGGTGGTCCAGCAATGGTTAGATCTGCTGCTAAAAACCATGATTCTGTAATCATTGTAACTGATGTAGCTGATTATGATGTGGTATTAAACAACCTTAAAAATGATACTAATACTATTGAATTTAGAAGAGATATGATGATTAAAGCATATGAGCATACGGCTGCTTATGATTCAATGATTGCAAATTATATGAATAAAAGATTCAATGGTGGAATGGGAGCAAAACAATTCATCGTTGGTGAAAAAGTATTTGATACAAGATATGGAGAAAATCCACACCAAAAAGGTGCATTATACGAGTTTGATAAGCATTTATCAGAAAAATTTATCACTGTAAAAGGTGAAGCATCATTTAACAATATGGGTGATATTAGTGGTGCAGCAAAAATAGCTGCAAACTTTGGGGATGATAACGCTGTTTGTATTGTAAAACATGGAAATCCTTGTGGATTTGCTATTAAAGATACTTTATTTGAATCATATACTGAAGCATTAAAATGTGACCCAGTTTCTGCATTTGGTGGAGTTGTTGCTGTAAATGGTGTAGTTGATGGTGAATTAGCTAAAAAAATGAATGAAATCTTTTTGGAAGTTGTATTTGCTGCTGATTTCACAGATGATGCAATTGAAGAGTTTAACAAGAAAAAAAGACTAAAACTATTTAAACAAGGTACTGCTAAATTAGATTTAGCAAATGATGACTTTAACTTCAAGATTGTTGATGGTGGATTTGTTTATCAAGATTCAGATTCTGTAGGAGTTGATGAAGTTAAAAATGCAGAACTTAAAACAACAAGAGAAGCAAGTGAGCAAGAGAAAAAAGATATGGAAATTGCTGTTAAAGTAGCAGCAGGGACTAAATCTAACTGTGTTGTTTATGTAAAAGATTCTGCAGTTGTTGCTATTGGTATGGGGATGACTTCAAGAGTTGACGCAGCTAAAGCAGCACTTAGAAAAGCAGAAGACATGGGTATCGATGTAAGTGGTTCAGTACTTGCTTCTGAAGCATTCTTCCCATTTAGAGATTCAATTGATGCAGCAGCTGAAGCTGGTGTAAAATGTGTAATTGAACCAGGTGGATCAGTAAGAGATGATGAGGTTATTGATGCTGCTAATGAGCATGGGATGGCGTTATATTTTACAGGTGTTAGACACTTCTTACATTAATTCAGAAAGATTTATTCTAATAAACATCTTTCTTCATAAATCTGCGTTTCGCAGTAAAATAGATTGAGTCATTTACTTTAAGTAAACTCCTCAATCTATTTTCATTCTAGCCTTGATTTCTTTTGAAATCTTACTTCTTAAATCAATCTTTTTATTAATTAAATACTTAGTAAAAGCACACTTCTTGCATATAAAGTTTTATAAGGGATTACAATGCAAGGATATGAACAGTTTTTAGAAGAAGATTATATCATTTACAACAAAGATATTGTTCTTAGAGATTTTGTTTGGATTGAAAAGATTGAAATAAAGAATTACAAAGCTATTGCATACCTTGAAGAACCATATGAGATGGTCTTTTTTGATTTAGAAGAGCTTATTTTAAATGGAAAAATTGCCTTTGAATCTTGTGAAGTTTTTACTACACAAAAGTGGGAAGAAGACAAAGAGATAATCCAAAAAGAAGCCTTTTTTACCCAAAGAAAAAATCAAAAAGAATTTGATGAAAATATTAACAGCTTTTTTAGAAAAAAAGAAAATTCAAATCAAGAAATAGAAAGAAAATACAGAAAACTTTTAGACTTACCTATTCATGGGCAACTAGAAAAAACGCAAATAAAAACGGCTTATAAAATTATAGTAAAAAAAGTACATCCTGATGTTGGTGGTACACATGAGGCTTTTATTGAAGTTGCAAGGGCAAAAGATATATTATTAGAAAATGTAGTTTAATAATTTAATATCCCATTTTGGATAGAATATCTACCATCTACTAGAAATTTATATTTAATAAAAAGGACGAATATGAATATAGCTTTAGTTGCCCATGACAACTTAAAACTTGATTTGATAGATTGGTCACAATTTAATAAAGGTACTTTACAAAAACATGTGATATTTGCAACTGGAACCACAGGAAAACTTTTACAAGAAAAAGGTTTTGGAGTTCACCGATTAAAATCGGGTCCTTTAGGTGGAGATCAACAAATAGGAGCAATGATAGCTGAAGGGAAAATCGATATTTTATTTTTCTTTGTTGATCCTATGGCAGCTCAACCCCATGAACCTGACATTACCGCTCTTAGAAGAATATGCGATACCTATAGAATTACAATTGCAACAAATAGACAAACAGCCGATTTTATAATATCTTCATCATTATTTGATGGGTATATTCATGAGATGCCAGATTGGTCAAAATATCAAAATAGGAAATTATAATATATTAAAGGGGTAATTCAATAAAGAACTTCGCTCCATTTGAAGTGTTTTTAACATATATTGAACCTTTTAAACTTTCAGTTATAATTTTATAACTCATATGAAGACCTAATCCTGTACCTTGAGATTGATGTTTTGTTGTAAAGTAGGGCTCAAAAATTCTTTCAATAATCTTTTCATCAATCCCCCCACCATTATCTTCAACAGTTATTATTGCTTTGTCTATATCTTTTTTTAATTGAATATCAACCCAAGGGGATCGTATTTTTCTTTCCTTTAAAACATCCTTTGAATTGTTAAAGATGTTAATTAAAACTTCCGATAGTTCACCTAAAACAAGTTTAATCTTAATTGGTTCTATCTCTTCAATATTTGTTTTTATAACTATAAAATTACTACTAAAAGAGGCATTTATAATACTTATTGCAACTTTTATTCTATCTTGTAATATAACTTCTTTAAACTCTTTAGTATCTTTTATATACTCCCTAAATGTTTCAATAGTATTAGATAGATGTTGTGTATAATCATTTATACTTTTTAGAGTATCAACAAGTTTACTATCATCTAAAACTCCCAATTCTTTTTCCACAATAAGACCAGTAGAAGCAGTTGATATAATAGATAAAGGTTGTCTCCATTGGTGGGCAATGTTTCCTATCATCTCACCCATTGAAGCAGTTTTAGATTGTTGGAAAATCAATTCTTGATTTTTTAATCTTTCAGCTTCAAGTTTTTTAATTTCTGTAATATCATTTGCAATAACTAATATTAGTTGATTCCCATTAGTATCTTTAAATGGTTTTTTTATGGACATGAAGTTTTTAATCTCGCCAGTTTTCAAATCCATTGAATCTTCATATACAATTTGAGTTTTACCTTTATCCATAACGCTTCTAGTATTCTCTTTGTAAAAGTTAGCCATCTCCTTGTCATCAAGAAATGAACCATCCTCTTTTCCAATTAATTTTTCTTTTGTTGTATTATAAAGTTTAGCTAAGGCTTCATTTACTAAAATAAATTTATTATTATAATCTTTAATAATTATTGGATTAGGACTCTCATCTAAAACCGATTCTAAAAACTGTTGAGAGATTAAAACTTCTTTATTTTTTTCTTCTAAAAGATTCTTAGCTTTTTGAAGTTCATCCAATGCCTTTTTAGTTTTATCTTTTTCCCTTGATAGTTTTCTATTCCACCATAAAATCCAAATTATTATAAAAAGTGAAATAATAGAGGTTTTAAATATTAAAGAATAATCTGTTTGTTTGATTTCTTGAACTGAAAACCATTTTTGTTGAATTTTTATATGTTCAGTTGGAGTTATTTGCTTAAATCCCTTACTTAGTAAAGAAGCCAACTCTGGCCATTTTTTAGGGGCTACAAAACTATAGTTTATATCTCCATATCCACTTGGGGCAGCTATTTTTATATTTTCTAATTTATTATGAACTCTAAGATAATTAGCAACTCCTAAATTCCCTATATATGTAATATCTTTATTGTCATTTACCATCTCTAATGCACTTTTTGTGTCTTTTGCATTTATAATATTTATTTTTGGATAATCTCTTTTTATCCATTTATTTGTTAAAAAACCTTTTTCTAAAACTACTGTTTTATTATTTAAACTATTCATTGATCCAACATAATCTGCATCTTTGTTTGTAATAATCATAAGTGGGTAAGATAGAAATTCAATACCAAAAGAAAATTTCTTTTCCCTATCAGGATTTTTAACTGTATAAATCAAAGTATCATATTTTTTTCTATCATTATTTATATGATAAAATGCATCTTTAACAGAATCATCATTTATAATAAACTCAACGTTAAGACCCATTTTTTTTGCACTCTCTCTTACATAATCAACTGCTAGCCCTGCAGCTTCTCCATTATTTTCAAATTCATAAGGAGCTCTATTTGGTCTTACTCTAAATTTTATTAGAGGGTGTTTTTGAATAAATTCTTTCTCTTTTATTGTTTTTGAATTTTGGGAACTTAAAATACTACTTGCAGTAAACCAATTGTTGTATAGTTTATTTTTTTCTTCTTTTAGGATTGAATCTAAACCTTTTTGTAAAATAGAGTTTAAAATAGGTTGATCTTTTTTAGAAAAATAGTGAACTGAAGCAGCGTTTAAATAGTTTTGTGGACTACCTTTTAAATCTAAAATTGCATTTTCAAATAAAAAGTTTTCTACTACTAAATGATAATCAATAAGGGCATCAACACTTTCATTTAAAGCTAAAGAAACTGATTGAGCTAGGCTTTCTGTTTCTATTATTTGAATATCAGGAAATTTTTTCTTAAGCTTATCAATTGTTGCATAACTTTTTACAATAGCAACTTTTTTATTGTTTAAGTTTTTTAAGTCATTGTAGTTTAATGATTTTGTATAAATATACTCTTTAACTTTGTAGTATTCTTTTGTAAATAAGCCAAAGTTTTCTCTTTTTTTATTATAAAAAGTTGCTGGAAGTAAGTCAATTTCTCCCTCTTTGAAACTATTTAATAGATTATTCCATGAATCTTTTACATATTCAACTTTTAAACCAGTTTTTTCTAAAACCAGTTTAAAAATATCAGAATAAAATCCATCAATATCATTTTTCTTTTCATTGAAAAAGATATATGGTTTAGAACTTTCTATTCCAACTTTTATCACATTGTCTTCTATGAAATTCTTTTCTTCAATTGTTAGATATGCTTTAGAATAAAGGTTTTTATTTGAATATATCCAGTCTTTTTTTAATTGAATCATCTCTGTTAATGAGATAGAATTAAAGGTTTTTAAAAAAATTGAACTTAATATTTTATTCTCTTTTTGTATTCCAAATCGCAAATCTTCTTTACTTATTTGTTCACTTTCAAAGAAACCACTTAGTTTTACATCTTTGTACATTAGATTATAGGTGTAGTTTTCTGTCATAGCATTGCTAATTATTAAATCAACTTGGTTGTTTAGTAGATAAAAAAGTTTTTCTTTTTCTGATTCTAATTCAATAACTTCAATATCTTTAATATTTTTTAAAACTTGAATAAAGAATGAACCCTTTAAGATTCCTATTCTTTTACCCTCTAAAGATTTTATCCCCTCATATTTTATTAGTCCATTTGTAAAAATCCCAATTGGTACTTCGTAATAAGAATCTGTAAAAACTGTATAGGCTTCTCTATCTTTTTTATAAGAGATTTCACTTATTATATCAACCTCTTTATTTTTAAACTTTTTAAAAATTGTTGACCATGAGCCATTTACTTTTTCAAATTTTAAGCCACTTTTTTTAGATATTAAATCAAGTAGGTCATGTGTAAGTCCGATTTTATTATTATTTTTTTCATAACTAAAGGGGATATATGATTTTATTGAGGCGACTTTTATAGGCGTATGATTTTTAATAAACTCTTTTTCCTCTTTTGTAAAAGAAATTTCTTTAGCAAAAATAGATGTAAAAAGAAAGAGAAATATTAAAATAACTTTCATCCATAGCCTTTTTATTATTTTATTAAAATGATACTTGAAAAATGTTAAACTCAAATAAATATTGTAATAAGAATATATCAAAACTAGTTATTTAATTTAAAGTCGTGGAGCGAATACGACTTTAAATTATTTAAAAAAGGTCGACTAGTATTTAAACTAATCATCATTCTATGAGTTTTCAATGAATGGGGATAACAAAATTATATAATGAACATATGACAAAAATATGATATTTTAAATTTTTTTGCTATACTTTTTTAAAAATTTGAATAAGGTAATATGAAAAAGAAAGAGCTTAAAAAACTTGTCAAAAATCTACCTGAAAAACCAGGAGTTATGGCAAGGGATAGATATTTTAATTCAGCAGTTTTAATTCCTATTGTTAAGAAAAAAGATGATTATTATTTGATTTTCCAAAAAAGAGCTGCCCACATAAGACAAGGTGGTGATATATGTTTCCCTGGTGGAAGAAAAGAAGAAAATGATAAAAATTTTAAAGAGACTGCTTTAAGGGAAACCTATGAAGAATTGGGTATTAAGAAAAAAGATATCAAAGTAATAGGGCAATTAGACACTTATGTAGCTCCCATTGGTGCTTTGGTTGAATCTTTTGTAGCTAGAGTAAAAAAAAGAGCAATCAAAAATATGGTAATTGATAAAAATGAAGTTGAAGATGTATTAATTATTCCCTTAGATTTTTTTAAAAATAATCCCCCAATTGAATATAATTTAAAGTATCAAGTTCATCCATATACTATAGATGCTGATGGGAATAAAGAGATTCTTTTTCCTGTTGAAGAGTTAGGTTTACCTGAAGCTTATCATAAACCTTGGGGACATAGACGACATAGAGTTTGGGTTTATGACTACAAAGGTGACATAATTTGGGGTTTAACAGCAGTTATTATCAATGATTTAATAAAAAAATTAATTTAGGAGAAAGATATGCAATTTAAGTTAATTGTTTTAGTATTTTTAGGTTTTTTGTTGACAGGGTGTGCAAGTGGACAGGCAAATTTATCAAATAAAAAATATGCCAATATAGATGATTGTAAAAGTTTTCCAGTTAATATGGATAGATTTTATTGTTATTTAGAAAAGGCAAAAGAGGGTGATGTTATTGCACAAAGTTGGGTTGCATATTATTACAATGTTGGAAAAATAGTAGATAAAGATAAAACAAAAGCTACCAATTGGTATTTAAAAGCAGCTAAAGCTGGAGATATATATTCCCAAAGAGAATTAGGCTTAAACTATGTTTTAGATTATAAAGATTACAAAAATGGATATATTTGGTTAGAAAAAGCAGCTAGTAAAGATGACTCAGTTGCCCAAAGGGAACTTGCTTATTTATATGATAGAGGTAATGGTGTAGAAAAGGATTTAAATAAAGCCTTTTCATATTTTAAAAAAGCAGCATTTCAGGGTGATACTTATGCTCAAAATGAACTTGGATACTATTACGAAATGGGCTGGTCAGTAGAAAAAGATTATAAAAAAGCTAGATATTGGTATGAAAAAACTGCTAAAAAAGATAATGCATATGGAATATCTCAATTAGGATACCTTTATGCAAAAGGTTATGGTGTAGAAAAGGATTACGAAAAAGCATTTGAATTATTTAGTAAAGCTGCACAACAAAATGATAAACATTCGATGTCTTGGCTTGGTTATTTATATGAAAAGGGTTATGGCGTTGAAAAAGATAAACAAAAAGCAATAACATGGTATAAAAAATCAGGAGATGCATTTTCCCAAAAAAGATTAAAGGTATTAAATAAATGAATCATATTTTAATAGCAAAAGAGAGAATATATCCATCAAAAGTTGTATGTATTGGACGAAATTATACAGAACATATTAAAGAGTTAAATAATGAAACTCCTGAGGAGATGGTTTTCTTTTTTAAACCTAATTCTTCTGTTTCTACACTATTAAATTTTCCAAAGGGAAATAGTTCATGTCATTATGAAGCTGAGATCTCTTTTTTGATAGAAGAAAATAAAATCTCTGCAGTTGGATTTGGATTAGATTTAACATTAAGAGAGGTTCAAAGCTCTTTAAAGAAAAAAGGTTTGCCTTGGGAAAGGGCAAAATGTTTCAATGGTTCAGCTGTATTTTCTCCATTTGTGAATTTTAATGGAAATATTGAAGACCTAGAGTTAGAACTTTATATAAATGGTGAACTTAAACAAAAAGGTGGAGTATCTTTAATGATAAACAAACCAAAAGAAATTATTGACGAAGTTTTAACTTTTTCATCTTTTGAAGATGGAGATATTCTAATGACAGGTACACCAAAGGGTGTTGGAAATTTTGTTGAAGGCGATATCTTTGAAGGTAAGATTTATGAAAAGGGAAAACTTTTAGTAGAGCAAAGATTTTTAGTAAATTAATATATTTTTGAGTATTAAAAAAAACTAAAGTCTGTTGATTATATTAAAAATTAATGCACCCTTTGTTGTTGTTTTGATAAACTACCGCAATTAATTTTTGTAAAGAGAGACGTATGGGCTATAATAAATTAACTCCTGAAGAAGAGTATGTAATAGAAAATAAAGGTACAGAGAGACCTTTTTCTGGTAAGTACAATGACTTTTATCAAGATGGAGTTTACAAATGTAGAAAGTGCGATACTGCACTTTACAGATCAGAAGATAAATTTTCATCAGGTTGTGGATGGCCAAGCTTTGACGATGATATTGTGGGAGCTGTAAAAAGAGTTCCCGATGCAGATGGAAGAAGAGTTGAAATTATTTGTGCCAATTGTGGTGCACATTTAGGTCATGTTTTTGAAGGTGAAGGTTTCACATCAAAAAATACAAGACACTGCGTAAATTCATTATCTTTATCATTTAAAAGTATAGAAAATTGTTGTGAACAACATGCCTTTGCATATTTTGCTGCTGGTTGCTTTTGGGGTGTTGAGCATTTTTTTGAAAAATTCAAAGGTGTACATTCTGTAGTTTCTGGATATATGGGTGGACATATGGAAAATCCTCGATATGAAGCTGTATGTACAGGAAGAACTGGTCACCTAGAGGTTGTTAGGGTCGAATATGATGAATGTGAAGTTTCTTTTAGAGAATTAGCTAAACATTTTTTTGAAATCCATGACTTTACTCAAACTGATGGTCAAGGACCAGATATAGGAAGTCAATATTTATCTGCGATTTTTTATCAAAATGAAGGTCAAAAAAGAACTGCTTTGGAATTAGTAGATGAACTTGAAGATATGAATTATAAAGTTGCTACATCTTTATATGAGTCAAGTGTATTTTATGAAGCAGAAGATTATCATCAAAACTATTATGAAAGAACAGGGAAAACTCCTTACTGTCACTCATACAAAAAAATTTTCAAATAATAAATAAAGATATCTATTCAAGATATCTTTATTGCTTTTTTTAGTTAGATCCTAAAATATAATATACATGTTTTTTATCTAATTTCTCAACATCAACATTGTATTTTCCAGCCCAATGAGACACTTCATTATGGAATTCAGTTAAGATTTCATCTGCATCATTTTCGTCGCATTTAATTTTTAAATAATTAGATGAATTTGATAATGCAACATATGCATTCATCTTTTTTAAATGGTCATTTAAACTAATTATATGTTTTGAAAATTTATTGAAGTTTTTAGTTTCATTAATAACATCTTCAGCTTGCTTCAATGAAGAATCATTTTTAGCGTAACCCAGTTGAGATAATAAAACTTCTGGAGATATTTCTATCTGCATACTTTTCCCCTTTTTTATTGTAAAGTTTGAAATAATATCAAAAATAATGTAAATAAAATATTAATAAATCTATATAATATATCTTTTTTACATACTTAAAGTCTTGAAAAATATAGACATATAAAATTATTTTTATCAAAACTATTGTAGAATGAAATACATAAAATAATTTATTAATAATTCAATAATAGGAAATTAAAACAAATGAATCCTTTTTTCTTTACGCTGTTTCTTATTTTGATATTGAATCCTTTTTTAGCTATTGCAAATAGTGTCACCTTACAATTATCATGGTTTAATCAATTCCAATTTGCAGGTTATTTTATTGCAAAAGAAAAAGGTTTTTACAAAGATGAAGGATTAGATGTAAATATTAAACCTTTTGAATTTGGTCTTGATATCCCTCAAGGTGTAAGTAATGGCAAATATGATTTTGCAGTTGGTAGAGAAACTTTAATTTTAGAAAAAAGTGATAATAAAAATATTGTTACTTTATATGCTTTGTTTCAAAATAGTCCACTAATTTTAATATCTACAAAAGAATCTAATATCAATAATATTACTGATTTTCATGGTAAAAGAATAATGACTACCATTGACGATGCTAGTGAAGTATCACTTAAATCTATGATTATTTCTCAAAAAGTTCAACTAAAAAATTTAAAATTTATTAATCATACTCACAATATTAATGATTTAATAAATAAGAAAACAGATGTTATATCAGCTTATACCTCAAAAGCACCATATTTTTTACAAAAAATGGGAATTGCATATAATACTTTTTCTCCAAGTGATTATGGCTTTGATATGTATAGTGATTTTTTATATACTAGTAAAACAAAATTAGAAAATCAAGAAGAGTTAGTTGAAAAATTTAGAAATGCTTCATTAAAGGGTTGGGAATATGCTTACTCAAATATTGAAGAAACAGTTGATTTAATTTTAGAAAAATACAATACTCAAAATCTAACAAGAGAAGAGTTGATATTTGAAGGAAAAGAGTTAAAAAAACTTTCTTATTATGATACTGATATTTTGGGGAATATTGATTTAAATAAACTACAAAGAATTTATGATTTATATAATGTTATGGGTTTAGTTAGAAAAAACATTGATATAAAAGATTTTGTTTATCATGATAATAGTTTAATTAATCATTTAAAAAATGAATTTAAACGTTTATCTGAATATAAAGAATTACCATATTTATACTTTTTTATTGGACTTTTTACTCTTTTAATAATTGTTATTATTTATAAAAATATAGTACTTTATAAAGTAACGCATCAATTAAAAAGCAATGAAGAAAAGCTGCTTGAAATGAATAAAGAATTAAAAGACCTTTCTGAAAAAGATTTTTTAACCAAAATTTACAATAGAAGATATTTTGAGACAATAGCAAAAGAGTCAATAAACCTTGCAAAACGTGAGGGCAAAGATGTAGCTATTTTACTTATCGACCTTGATAATTTTAAGAAGATAAATGATACCTATGGTCACCAAGTAGGAGACTATGTATTATGTGCCGTGGCTGATTTAATGATGGAACACAAAAGAGAAAGTGATGTAATTTGCAGATATGGTGGTGAAGAATTTGCTATTTTATTACCAAATACATCTTTAAATGGTGCAAGAAAATATTCAGAAAATTTAAGGGAAATTATTGCAAGAAAAAAACTTAAAATTGATAATCTTAGTATTAGAATAACTGCAAGTATGGGCTTAACTATTTGTAATGCTAGTGATGATATTTATACTGCACTTGATAGAGCAGATGAGGGTATGTATGTTGCTAAGAAAAATGGTAAAAACCAATTAAATATTTTCAACTAAAATAAGGAGTTCTTGTGTCTGTATTGTTACAAATGGCTATGTTTCCAACAGATAAAAGTGAAAGTAAAAGTAAAGAAGTTTCTGAAGTTTTAAAGGTTATAAGAGATTGTGGATATCCTTATAAACTAACTGCGATGTCTACTATTATTGAAACAGAAAAAATGAGTGAAGCCTTAATGATAATTCAAAAATGTTATGACAAGTTAGAACAATTAGGTTCTAAACGGATATATTCTACTATAACTTTTGATATTCGACCTGGTCATGAAAATAGACTTGAAGGAAAAGTAAAATCTGTTGAAAATCATATTGGAGAGGTTTCAAAATAGATTTTTTTGTACTCCAATTTTTTCTTCACCTAATGCTTTTAATCTAAAAGTAACTCTATGTTGATCACTTCTACCATATTTTTTAATTGCTTCAACATGAGCTTTTGTTCCATATCCTTTATGTTTATAAAAATCATACTCTTTATAGTTTGGGGCTATTTCATTCATATATCTGTCACGACTTACTTTTGCTAATATTGAAGCTGCACTTACTTCTTTTATCGTTGCATCTGCTTTTATTTTATGTTGAAGTGTATTTATCCCAAAAGAGGTATTTCCATCCATTAAAAATTCTATATTTTCATCACATTTATCTTTTAATGTTTCCATAATTTCTATTATTGATTCTTTTAAACAAGTACTAATTCCTTTTTCATCTATCTCTTTAGCACTTTTAAATACTATATGATAGTGACAGTTTTCTTTAATTTTAGGGAATAATTCTTCCCTCTTTTTTTCACTTAATTTCTTAGAGTCATTTAATTCTTTAACTTCATTTATAAATATAACACCTGCTACACTTAAAGGCCCTGCAATTGGACCACGGCCTGCTTCATCAATTCCACACAACATTAAAATCCTTCAAAAGTGTCCCACTTTAAAAGGGACAAAAATATAAAAAAAGAATTATAATTTATAAAAGATTTATAAAAAGACTTGACAAAGATACACTCAAAGTGCTAAAATTATATTAGCAGTTAAAGAAAAGGAGTGCTAAATGAGTAATAAAATATTTGAAAAACTAACAAACCAAATGCATGAAGTGATTGATTCATCAGTATCACTTGCATTACATAATAAAAATCAAGAAGTTGATGTAATTCACTTTTTATGGGCTTTATTAACAAATACAAATTCAGTATTAAATCAACTATTAAATAAAATGAATGTGGATAAAGCAGCAATTGAATTAGAAGCAAAATCATATGCTAACAAACTTCCTCAAGTTTCAAGTGTAACAAAAGAGAATATAAAACTATCAAGAAACTTTTTAAGTTCGGTTCAAAATGCTGAAGGCCTGATGACTAGCAATGGAGATAAATTTATAGCTATTGATACATGGTTGATGGCAAATTTATCAAATCAAGTGATTAAAGATGTGCTTGGAAAGTATTTAGATTTAAGTGAGGCTAAGAAGAATCTTGAAGCTATGAGAGCAGGACAAACAATTGATTCACAAAGTTCAGATGATAATTTAGAAGCTTTAAGTAAATATGGTATTGATTTAAATAAAAAAGCGATTGATGGTGAATTAGACCCTGTAATTGGAAGAGATGAGCAAATTCAAAGAATGATGCAAATTCTAATTAGAAAAACTAAAAATAATCCAATTTTACTAGGTGAGCCAGGTACTGGTAAAACAGCAATAGCAGAAGGTCTAGCTCAAAGAATAGTTGAAAAACAAGTACCTTTAAGTTTACAAAATAAAAAAGTTGTAACTTTAGATATGAGTGCATTAATTGCAGGTGCTAAATATAGAGGTGAGTTTGAAGATAGATTAAAAGCAGTTATTGATGAAGTGAAAAAAGCTGGAAATATTATCCTTTTTATTGATGAGATTCACACAATTATTGGTGCAGGTGCAAGTGAAGGTAGTATGGATGCAGCAAATATCTTAAAACCATCATTAGCAAGAGGTGAACTACACACTATTGGTGCAACTACACTAAAAGAGTATAGAAAATATTTTGAAAAAGATGCAGCAATGCAAAGAAGGTTCCAACCAGTTAATGTAAATGAGCCAAGTGTAAATGAAGCTTTACAAATACTAAGAGGTATAAAAGAGAGACTTGAAACACACCATAATGTAACAATAAATGATTCTGCATTAGTTGCAGCTGCCAAATTATCTGATAGATATATCTCTGATAGATTTTTACCAGATAAAGCAATTGACTTAATTGATGAAGCAGCAGCAGAGCTAAAAATGCAAATAGAATCAGAGCCAATTGCCCTTTCTACAATAAAAAGAGAGATACAAACACTTAATGTAGAAAAAGAAGCATTAAAAATGGAAAAATCTAAAAAGAATGAACAAAGATTAGAAGAGATTGAAAAAGAATTGGCAAACAAAAATGAAGAAAAGCAAAACTTAGAAGCAAGATTTGACAATGAAAAAGAGACTTTTAATGCAGAAAGTTCATTAAAAGCAAAAATTGATGAATTAAAAGTAAAAGCAGAAAGAGCTAAAAGAGAATCAAAGTTTGAAGAAGCAGCTTCAATTGAGTATGGTGAAATTCCAGAGTTACAAAAAAAGATTGCTGAAAACCAAGCTAAATGGAATCAAATGCAAGAAGAGGGTACCTTACTTAGAAACTCAGTTGATGAAGAGTCAATTGCAAGTATTGTAAGTAGATGGACAGGTATTCCAGTAAATAAAATGATGGACTCTGAAAAACAAAAAGTTTTAAAAGTTGAAGAGGTTTTAAAACAAGATGTAATAGGGCAAGATGAAGCTTTAAAAGCAATCTCTAGAGCTATTAAAAGAAACAAAGCTGGATTAAGTGATGATAATAGACCAGTTGGGTCATTTATGTTCTTAGGACCAACAGGAGTTGGTAAAACAGAAAGTGCTAAAACACTTGCAAGATTTTTATTTGATGATGAAAAAGCTCTTATTAGATTTGATATGAGTGAGTATATGGAAAAACATGCTGTAAGTAGACTTATTGGTGCAGCTCCAGGATATGTAGGATATGAAGAAGGTGGTCAGTTAACAGAAGCAGTTAGAAGAAAACCTTATAGTGTTATTTTATTTGATGAGATAGAAAAAGCACACCCTGATGTATTTAATATACTTTTACAAGTATTAGATGATGGAAGACTTACTGATAACAAAGGTGTTACTGTTGATTTTAAAAATACAATTATCATCTTAACTTCAAATATTGGAAGTGCTAAGATTATTGAAATTAGTGATAAAGAGGAAAGAAAAAAATTAGTATTAGATGATTTAAAAGCTTATTTTAGACCAGAGTTTTTAAATAGACTTGATGATATTGTTATCTTTGAGCAGCTAGGACTTGAAGCTATTACAAATATAGTTGATATATTATTTGAAGCTATTAAGAAAAAAGTTGTTTCAAAAGATATTGAGATTAGTTTAACTACAAGTGCAAAAGAGTTTATTGCAAAAGTTGGTTTCGACCCAGTTTATGGTGCAAGACCACTAAAAAGAGCTATTTATGAGATAGTAGAAGATAAATTAGCTGACTTAATCTTAGAAGATAAAATTGTAGAAGGTTCTAAAGTAGAGTTTGATGTTATAAATGATAAAGTCGTAGTTAATTTAAATTAAAATAAAGCTTCTAATTGAAGCTTTATTTTATGTAAAGATGAGAGGAAAATGAAAAACCTTACACAGCTTTTTGATAATCTAAAACTACTTTATTATGAATATGATAAATATCAAAATAAATTCGTAAAAGATAAAAATTGTGATAAAAACAGTTCTTATAAGGAGTTTATTAAACTTACATATGAACTTTCAAAAAATCAAATTCAATTTTTTATTGATGAAAATGGTGATTTGGTAATATCTTCTAAAGATAATTTTTTTGAGCATTTAAAACAAAGAGTTAAGAATATAAATTATGATATTAAAAATAGAAATAAAAATATTTATATTTTAAGTGACAAAAATGTTAAATATGCAAAAAACTTGCCACTTATAAATACAAAACCAATCTTAAATGAGATAGATTTAAAAAACTATGATGGATTAATTTTTACCTCAAAGAATGCAGTAATACATTTAAATTCAATTACAAAAGAATGGAAAAATATCCCCTCTTATGCCATCTCAACACAAACTGCAAAACAGATAAGCAAATTTGGGATAAAGGCAGCATTTGTTGGCAAGGAAAAGCATGGTAATGAGTTTGCCTATGAACTTATCAAGTTATTAAGAAACAAAAAAGTTGCTTATATTGGGGCAAAAAAAATTGTCTCTAATCTAATTGGTATTTTAAATGAAAACAATGTAGAATGTGAACATATAGCTTTATATGAAACAGTATGTGTAGAATATGAAGAAAAGATAGATTTACCAGATGATTCAATTATTATATTTTCATCCCCTTCAACTATTGATTCATTTTTCAAAAATGTAAATTGGAAAGACTCTTTTAGAGCTATAAGTATTGGAAAAACAACAATGAAATATTTTCCCAAAAATATAAATGTAAGTATAGCAGATAACACAACATTAGAAAGTTGCGTTCAAAAAGCATTAAATCTGGAAAAGTAGCTAAAGTTAACCTTAACTTAAGTTTTGTTTAAATATAATACGCGACTTAATTTGTGAATAGAGGAACTAAAGAATATGAAAAGAACATATCAACCACATAACACGCCAAGAAAAAGAACGCATGGTTTTAGAATCAGAATGAAAACTAAGAACGGTAGAAAAGTAATTAAAGCTAGAAGAGCTAAAGGTAGAAAGAGATTAGCTGTTTAAGCAAAGACCACCGTCTTAACAATTCAAAAGATTTTAATCGATTATATAAAAGCGGCAAGAAGTGGCACACCCACTCTTTTGTCGCTTTTTTTACTTCTAGCAAAGATCTAGAAATTGCATTTGTTGCTTCAAAAAAAGTAGGAAATGCTGTAAAAAGAGCGAAAGCAAAAAGAAAATTAAGAGCCTTATGCTTAACTTTTGAAAATAATATTGCCACTGGCAAATATATTTTTGTTGCAAAAGAAAGACTTTTTGAAAAAACTCATAAAGAGTTAGAAAAAGATTTTATATATGCAATGAAAAAAATGCAACTTTATTCAAAATGAAAACACTTTTTAGATACTTAATCAAATTTTATCAACGATACTTGTCTGTAATTTCCTTTGGAAGTTGTAGATATTACCCAACTTGCTCAAATTATGCACTATGGCAGTTGGAAAACAATTCTTTCTTTAAGGCAATTTATTTTACAATATCACGCGTATTAAAATGCAATCAACTTTTTCCTGGTGGATTTGATTATCCAGTTGTAAAGATTGTAAGGCATAATAATATCAATTTTAAAAAAATTAAAGTCACCTATTGGCATGTACCAATAGGTGACAATAAATATCTCATAGTAAAAAATCGGGAGTGGAAAACATATAATGATGAATCAACAAGATAACGGTATGCAAAAAAGAATGTTAATAATGACACTAGTAGTGTTTGTATTTTTTATTGCTTATGAATTTTTAGTATTAAAGCCTCAACAAGAAGAGAAGGCTAAACAAGCACAAATAGCAAAAGAACAATCTCAAAATGCAGCACCTGAAATTGCTTCAAATGTAAGTCCAGCAGCACAACCTTCAAGTGCAGATATGAAAAAGTCAATTTCAGCACTTTCTTCAAAAGCAATTGGAGATTCTGAAATAATTTCAACAATTACAACTGCAAAAAACACTATCCAAATAGATAAACTAGGTAGAGTTGCACAAGTTACACTTTTAGAAAGTAAATATAAAGATGAAGAGGGTAACCAAATCAAACTTTTTGAAGCAAATCAATTAAGACCTTTAGAGGTTAGATTTGCAAATGCAGATACAAATGAAAAAGCATTTAAAGTTGCTTATACATCTTCAAGTTCAAAAGTTGATGCTACATCTACTGAACAAAAACTTACATTAACTCAAAATATAGATGGATTAATAGTAACAAAAGATTTAACATTTTACCCAGATGGGCATTATGATATAAATGTAAAAACTTCTGAAAAACAACAATTTTTTATTACAAATGGATTTAGACCAAATGTTTTAGTTGATATGTATGCTGATCATGGTGTGTATTTAAAATTAAATGATGGAACTATGAGTTTAACTTCTGATGAAAAACTAGAAAAAGTTGAATCTCATACAGGAATCAAATTTGTTTCAAACTTTGATAGATATTATGCAACTGTAGCTTATAATTTTGAAAACTCGTTACAAGTTTCTTTAATGCCTGATTCTTCAAATAATCCACAAAGTTTTATACATGCAAATGGGGATGTTTCATTTTCAGGTTTTATGGGACCTAAAAACTTTAAAGATTTAGAAGCATTAAACCCTGAATTAACTGATGTTATTGAGTATGGTTGGTTTACATTTATTGCAAAACCTATGTTCTTATTCTTACAATATATTCATGGTATTGTTGGAAACTGGGGTTGGACAATTGTATTTTTAACAATTATTATTAAACTTATATTATATCCATTATCATACAAAGGTATGGTATCTATGCAAAAGCTAAAAGATTTAGCTCCTAAAATGAAAGAGATTCAAACAAAATACAAAGATGATAAACAAAAACAATCTATGCATATGATGGAACTTTACAAGAAACATGGTGCAAATCCAATGGGTGGTTGTTTACCATTAATCTTACAAATTCCAGTATTCTTTGCTATTTATAGGGTTTTATTAAACTCAATTGAGCTTAAAGGTGCAGAGTGGATTTTATGGATTCACGATTTAGCTGAGATGGATCCATATTTTGTATTACCAATTTTAATGGGTGCTTCAATGTATTTACAACAAAGAATTACTCCAAATACTATGCAAGATGAGATGCAAAGAAAGATTTTCCAAATGTTGCCAGTTGTATTTACATTCTTCTTCCTATGGTTCCCAGCGGGACTTACATTATATTGGTTTGTAAACAACGTATTTACTATTTCTCAACAATACTATATTAATAGAATGTTTGAAAAGCAAAGAGCTGCTAAAAAGTAATAGGAGTTTACTATGAAACAATTTGAAGCAAAAACTTTAGAAGAGGTTTATGAATTAGCATCAAATGAATTTGGTTGTTCAATTACGCAGTTAAATATTGAGATTATTCAACAACCAAGTAAGGGTTTTCTAGGATTTGGTAAAAAAGATGCCATTATCACAGCAAGCCCAAAATATAATAATAAAAGAAGAGATAACAAACCTAGAGAACATAAATTCAAGAAAAAAGATATAAAGATTGAAGAGGTCTCTAAGAAAATTGAAGATTCTAATAAAGAGGATCAAAGAAGAGCTGCGCAAAAAAGAAGAAGAGAAGAAAGAAAAAAAGAGCAGCCAAGACTAAGAGATGTTCCAAAAGTAGAATCAAAGGAAAAAATCTTTGATAATTTTTATGGTGAAGATGCTTCAAAAGGTGAAGTTGCAAAAATTGTTGTAAAAAAAGAGAGACAAGATATTTTAGATGAAGTTGATGCAGGTCTAAAATCTTTATTTGAAGATACATGTTATGGTATTGAAAATATTAAAGTAGAATTTTATGATGAAGATACTTTATATATCGAATTTACTGGAGATGACTCTGCTTTACTAATTGGTAAAGAGGGTTATAGATATAAGGCACTTTCATATATTTTATTTAATTGGATTAATGAAAAATATGGTCTTATGTTAAGACTTGAGGTTGCAGAGTTTTTGAAAAATCAAGAGACTGCAATTTATGCTTATCTAGAACCAGTAATTGAAACAATAAAAGAGAAAGGTTCTTTCAAAACTAAACCCCTTGATGGGATTTTAGTTCATATTGCTTTAAAAAAATTAAGAGATGAATTCCCTGAAAAATATGTTGCAGTTAAGACAAATATTAGGGGAGATAAATACGTACTTGTAAATGAATACAAGTCAAAAGAGCAATAAAATTGCTTAATGATGAAACAATAGTTGCCATTGCTACAGCTAATGGTATTGGTTCAATCTCAATTATTAGAGTTAGTGGTAAAGATGCTTTACCCATAGCTCTAAAACTTTCAAAAAAAACTGACTTAAAACCACGTCTTGCAACGCTTTCTTCAATTTATAATTCAAATGATGAAGTTATTGATGAGGCACTTTTAATATATTTTAAAAATCCATTTTCTTTTACAGGTGAAGATATTGTTGAATTTCAATGTCATGGTGGTATTGCTATTTCAAATATTATTATGAGTGAAGTAATTAAACTTGGAGCAAGGGTTGCTCAGCCTGGAGAGTTTTCAAAAAGAGCTTTTTTAAATGGAAAAATTGACCTTACAAAAGCTGAAGCAATTGCTAAAATTATTGAAGCAAGAAGTGAAGATGCTGTTAAGTTATTAGCAAAACAGTTAAAGGGTGAATTAACAAATTTTGTAAATGATATTAGAGAAGATTTACTTTTTATGCTTGCATATACAGAGGTTAATATTGATTATGCAGAAGAAGATTTACCAGATGATATATATTCGCAAATTGAAAATAAACTAAATAAAATCAAAACTAAGTTATCTGATACTTTAGAAGCTAGTCGTAGAAGAGAAGGTTTAATAGAAGGTTTTAAAGTAGCAATTGTTGGAAAACCAAATGTTGGAAAATCTTCGCTCTTAAATAAGCTTTTAAACTTTGATAGAGCAATTATATCTGATATAGCAGGAACTACTAGAGATACAATTGAAGAATCTGTTAAAGTTGGTACTCATATAATAAAAATTGTTGATACAGCTGGTATTAGAGATGCTTCAGATGTAATTGAAAAAATAGGTATAGAAAAATCAATTGAAGCAGTAAATGAAGCTGATATTGTTATAGCACTTTTTGATAATAGTAAGACTTGTGATAGTGAAGATGAAAAAATTCTAACTTTACTCGATGAAAATAAGCATAAAGAGATAATCAAAGTTCTTAATAAATCAGATTTAGACAATAATTTTGATAAGTCTAAACTAGAAGATGAGTTTATTGAATTAAGTACTAAAGAGACAATTAATCCTTTAGTTTATAAATTAGAAACTCTTCTTGATTCAAATACACATAGTGATGATATGACACTTATTTCAAAAAGACAAGTTGATTCAGTATCACAAACACTTTTTCATATAAATGAATCAACTATGCCACTTCAAACAGGTGAGTTAGAGTTTTTTGCTTATCATATTAAAGAAGCTTTAGAAAATATCTCTAATATTACAAGACCTTATGAGAATGACCAGATGCTTGATGTAATGTTTGGTGCATTCTGCCTAGGAAAATGATTTTTTCTTTAAAATTCTGCGTTGTCATAAAAATATAGAAAGTCACATACTACAGTATGCTCCTACTTATATTTTTACTCTGGCCTTGAATTTTTTTGAAAAAATCATTTTTACTTTGATATTAACAAAAATAAATATCTCTATTTAAATATTTCTATTTCCCTCTATTTTATTAGACAACTTGTTCTGTTGCAAAATCAACACTAGTAATAAGCCCAGCTTGTCCATCTTCTTTTAGATAAAAACTAGATTGTTTTAATTGGGCATAGTTTTCATTAATCCCACTTGCGTATGTGTATGCGGAATCTGTTGCAGCTAAGTATATAGCTCCAATTCCTGCTTGACCTAGTGTTATAAGAGAATCTTCTCCTTCTTCATTTCTTTCCCAAACTAATAGATCATTAAATACAGAATCATTTTCATCTATCCAAGAGTTTCCATCTTCATCATATTGGCTTAATTCTCTAAACCCATCACCACTATTTGCACCAAACAGTTCATTTCCATTATCAATTTTCCCATTATCATCTTTATCAAGTGCTAAAAATCCTGCTCCCTTTTTAAGTTCAGGTATTAATTCATTTTCTCCATTACTATTTAAATCAAATTCAAATCTCATTTTTGGACTTATATTATCATATGATGTTAGATTGCCATCATAATTTATAATTAAAGGATCCATAAAAATAGTTTCTTTCGTAGTAAATGAAGACTTATGTACTTCAGCAAATTTTTGTGAAAAGGAAAGATCTAAATCAATATGAATTTCACCTCTATTTGTCTTTACTAAAGCTTTTGAATTAAACTCTATATTACTTTCTTGATAATACTCTTTTGTAAGTTTAAAGTTTGTTTCTCTTGTTTGAACTAGAGCTATTGGGACACTATTTAAGTCCTCTTTTGTAGGTTTAATAGTAAAATCTTCTTTCGTTGTGAATTTACCTAAAAGTAGTTCTATAAGCATTTTTTTCAATTTATCTAAATGACTTAATTGATTTTCATTTGAAACTAAAATTTTTTCAAGTTCAGTGGTTTGAACTTTTACAAAATCTTGTTTTACTTCTAAATCTTTTATATCTACAGTTTGATTTATGATTTGGCTTGAAAACTCTGTTGATGATTTCATTTCAAAGTTAAAACTTGTTCTTGCACCCATGATAATTTCAGATGATTCAATTTTCATAGCAAACTCCTTTTAATGATTAAGTTATATTGTATTACATATAATATAAATTAAAATTTAATAAAAAAGATTATTTTTTGTATGAGTCTTAGGCTTTTAAATCCTTTGTAAACTCCATATATTGGCTACTTCGATTTGAATAACTTGCTTGAAAACTGTATCCATTTTCATTTGCTTTCAAACTCATTTGGCTAGATTGACTAGAAGAATTTGCTAAAAATACTCCAATGCCATCTTTTTGCGCTGCAACTATATTTATCTCATTTTTTGAATTTCTTTGCCAGATTTCAAAATTATCTAAAGTATTTTTTTCTAAAATCATTTTATCTCTTTGGCTTAGAAGCTCTTTTAGTTGTTCAAATATATCAACTTTTTCACTTTTCCCCTCTTTATATGAGGCAAAGATGAAATTTAGTTGTTTTATATTTTCTAATGACTTATCATCTTTCTCAAGATTAATCTCAAATGGATTTTTAAATTCATCTTGAACTATTGCTATTTGGGTTTCATTTTTTTCATAATACTCTTGAGTAAAAGAAAATTTTAATTCAATATTGTATTCTCCTTCTGGAGTTTTGATTGTAGCACTTGCATCAAATTCAAAAGATATCTTTTCATAATACTCACTTTGACCTGCATAATAAAAAGAAGCAGGTATATTGTTTTCATATGGTGAGTTAGATGTATTTGAAGAATAATTACCATTTGGAAATAAAGAATAATCTTCCTGGTTTTGATTAAAACGACCTATTATACTTTGTAAAATATTTTTTTGAAAATACTCAGCATTTGTCAAATCATTTTCATTTGCATAAATTATTGGAAGATTATAATTGCTAACTTCTTCATTGTCAAAATCTTTATTTTCAAGTTCTTCATTTTCTACAGCGGATATTTTAGCTTCATATGAAAGTTCTGTTCTTTGGTATTGAGTATAGGTGTTAATTGCAGCAAGTGTCATAATGAATCCTTTAATTAAACTATAATTAAGAATTGTATAACTAATTGTATAAAAATATTTTTAAACTATAAAACTAGTTGTTAATAGCTTTTTGATATTATGTCAAGATGAAAAATGAGCAATATGATTTAATAGTAATAGGTTCAGGTGCTGCAGGAATGATTAGTGCAATTGTTGCTGCAAGGGATGGCAAAAATGTACTTCTTTGTGAACAGCAGGGAAAATTGGGACCAAAATTAAAAGCCACTGGTGGTGGTAAATGTAATCTTACAAATACACTTTCAAATGAAGAATTTATGAATAGATTTGGTAAAAATGGAAGATTTATGCAAGATGCTTTAAATGACTTCAATTATCAAGATTTAATATTTTTTTTAAATAATATTGGAGTTGAAACCCATATTCCTGATGGTTTTAGGGTTTTCCCAATTAGTCATAATTCTGGAACCATCATAAAAGCACTAGAAGAAGAGCTTTATAATCAAAAGGTAGAAGTTAAAAACAATACTAAGGTTGAAGATTTAATTTGTGAAAATGAAACAATAAAAGGTGTAAAAACTACTACTGAAGACTTTTTTGCACCAAATGTTATTGTTGCAACTGGTGGTTTAGGTTTTTCTATGCTTGGTGCAAATGGAGATGGTTTTGATTTTGCTAAATCATTGGGACACAAAATCACAGAACTTTATCCAGCAATGCTTCCACTTATTACAAAAGAAAAGTGGGTAGCAAAGTGTAAGGCTGATACAATAGCAAAAGCAATTGTAAGAATTGATTTAAAAAAAGCAAAAAATCTAAAAGCGATTGGGGATTTAATCTTTACTCCAAAAGGAATTAGAGGTCCAGTTGTACTTGATTTTTCTAGAGAGATTACACCTTTTTTAGAAAAATATGGTGAGGTTCCTTTATTAATCAATATGATTAAAGGGATGAATGAAGAAGATGTTTTTAAACATATTAAAACTCACCCTGAGAAAAATGTTGAGGATGTATTAAATCTTTTATTACCAAATTCTGTTGTAAAAGAGTTATGTTTATTAGTTGAAGCAGATTTAACAAAAAAGTTTAAAGATTTAAATGGACAAATAAGAGAAAAGCTTGTAAAGATATTAGTAAATACTCCTTTAACAGTCATTGATCATGTTGGCTTTGAAAAGGCTATGATTACAAGAGGTGGAGTTACCTTAAAAGAGATAAATCCAAAAACAATGCAAAGTAAAATTATTGAAGGGCTTTATTTTTGTGGAGAAGTTATGGATTTAGATGGACCTTGCGGTGGTTATAATCTTCAATGGTCTTTTGCTAGTGGAAATTTAGCTGGAAAACTTTTAAAATAGAGCTAAATTTCTATTAGCTCTACAAAATGTGCATTGGTTTTATCAATTGAAGTCCATGAAGAACAATCAAAATCTATTCTAATTGCATTTGCCATCTTTAACTCTTCTTTATATCCTGTAAAACTTATTGCAAGGGCAGTGAGTGATGGATTATGTCCCACAACCATTAAAGTATCAACAGTATCATATGTATATGTAATTGATTCAATGATTTCATTTAAAAAAGCTTGATAGATTGTTTCATTGTACATTACACTTCTTGGATACTCAATCTCCTTTGCTACAATTTCAGCTGTAGTTCTTGCTCTTATAGCTGGACTTGATACAATTAAATCAGGACAAATTTTTTTTTCTTTTAATTTTTGACCAATTTTTTTAGAGTCCTCCTCACCTTTTGGTGTAAGTTCTACATCATAATCATATTGGTCTGGATTTGATTCATCCTTTTGTGCATGTCTTAAAATATATAATGTTTTCATAATATCCATTCTAAAAAAAATTATTATTTAAATTTTAAAGGGTTTTAACTTGAAAATTGATAAAAATAAACTATTATTTTTCTAATTGTTTAAATTTCTTTGGGTATTCATATGAAATTAGTTTAGCATTTGATTTTGTAGCTTCTCTCCAACTCTCACAATCAAATTCAATTTCTAATACAGCACAAGTGGGTAAGTTTTCATTGAAGTCAACTAAATAAAAAGCCAACATATTTAATCCAGGGTTATGGCCAAATATAAATACATCATCATATTCATCTTCAATAAAATTAACAATTTCTAAAAGGCTTTTTAAAGATGCTTCGTAGATATACTCATTGTATATTATCTCTTCTTGGTATGAAACTTTTTCAGCAATTATTTTAGCGGTTTCCCTTGCTCTATAAGCAGGACTTGAGATAATTAAATCTGGGATAATATCTTTTTTTGCAATGATTTTACCCATAAATGGGGCATTCTTTTTACCTCTTTTACTTAAAGGTCTATCGTAATCATCTAATGAAGGGTTTGACCAATCAGATTTTGCATGTCTAATTATAAATAACTTTTTCATTATATTTTTTTATCCTTTGCTATAATTATTATAACTAGTTTATTAAAATTTTATTAACTTTATTGTGATAGAATTTTTAAAATTTTAAAATAAAGGAGACTTATGGAACAAGTAAAAACAGTTTTTTTATTAGCATTACTTTCAGTTTTATTTGTCTTTGTTGGTTTTTATGTCGGTGGAACTAATGGTATGTTAATAGCATTTTTAATTGCAGGAGGTATGAATTTTTATGCATATTACTATTCAGATAAACATGTATTAAAACAATATAATGCAACCCCAATTGAAGATACAAGACATCCAATTTATCAAATAACATTTAGGTTGGTTCAAAAAGCAGGACTTCCTATGCCAAAGGTTTATTTAATACCAGACCATACTCCAAATGCTTTTGCAACAGGAAGAAACCATGAAAATGCAGCCGTTGCAGTTACTATGGGGTTATATGAAATGTTAAATGAAAAAGAGCTAGAAGGGGTTATTGCCCATGAACTTTCCCATGTAAAACATTATGATATTTTAATTGGTACAATAGCAGCAGTTTTTGCTGGTGCAATTGCTATGCTTGCTAATATTTTACAGTTTGGTGCAATGTTTGGGGGAAATAATAGACAAGGTGGAAATCCTATTGTTATGATTATTATGGCTATTATTTTACCTCTAGCTGCATCTATAATTCAAATGAGTGTTAGTAGAAGTAGGGAATTCATGGCTGATGAAGGAGCTGCAAGATTAACAGGAAATCCAGCGGGATTACAAAGTGCTTTGTCAAAACTTGAAAATTATGCAAGACGGGGGCATCAAATACATAATGCCACAGAACAAACTGCTCATATGTTTATAATTAATCCATTTTCAGGAATGAAATCATCTTTTGGAAATCTTTTTAGAACTCATCCAACAACTGAAGATAGAATTGCTAGATTGGAAGAATTAAAGCATGAGTTAGGATAAACAATCAGTATTAACTGATTGTTTATTATTGGAATAAGTCTACTATCTTATCTTCAGTAATATCTTCTTGTAAAATTGGATAAATACCTTTAGCTATCAAAGAGATTTTTAAATCATAATCAATATCTTGTAGCATAAAATAGTTAGTAGCATAGTCATACAACACATCTGGAAGAATATTACATGGTGCTTCTTCTTTATTCCCATATACAGGATTCGTAATACAGTTTGAAGACTTTAATTTGTAATCTTTAATAAAATAGATCCAAATATACTTCGCATCCGCATTTGAATATTCAAGTTTCGTATTACTATTTGAACAAATTGCAACATGAAATTCGTTTTTAATCTCATGAACTTTTATATTACTACCTGTAATTAAAGCTAAAGAGATTTTTTTTCTAGCACTTTTTATAATTCTTGCAAATGTAGCCCTTGATACATTCATTTTCTTTGCTGCATCTTCTTGATACATACAGAATGAATCCATTAGATGAATCGCTTCAAGCTCTTCATGTAATAAAATTACATCTTGTTTAGCTTGGATATCTTTAGGTCCAAAGTACTTAGATACCGGCTTTAATTCTAACTTTCTTTCAAGTTTTTCTCTTGCCATTTACAACCTTAAAATTGATATATTAAAATTTTAACACAAATTAGTTGAATTATACTTGACATATGTTCAGAAAATTGATACAATTCTGACATATGTTCATTTAAGCAGTTATTAGTTTGACACAATAATCACTTAATATATAATTATACAATATGAAATATGTGATCTTCTCTCTACGGTAACCAAATGGTTCCCGATATTGTACAAATTGTATATAAATATAAGCTTTAATAGAATATATTTCAAACATCAGTTTGGTTAGGATAAAAATACATAATTGTCTTTTCCCTAGTCATTACTTTTTTTCACACGTCCTAGCGACTGATGTTTCAATTTCTTTTTTAAATGCATTGAATTTAATAATCTAATCTAAGGAGTTTAAATGCTTAGAGTAGTCTTCCCTACAAATCAAAAGATGAGTTATCTATCAGTTCTTGAAAGTAATTTTGAAGAATCGGAATATTTAACAGTTTTAGATTTAAATGGACAGAATATTTCAGATGTTCAGATTATAAAAAATCCACATCCCCACACAGCATTCGAAATTGTAAACGAATGTAAACAGGAGAGATTTGGAGTTTTAATTCTTCCAGAAAATGAAGAGTTACCTTTATCTGAATTAAAAAAAAGTGGTGTATCTGTTTTCCTTACAGATTCTAAAAAAACAGTACTTGATACATATAGTGATTTTATAAACGACAAATTACATAAATTGAGTTAAAAAAAAAGCGGAGATAAACTCCGCTCACATCCTTTCAACTTAACCAAAGTAAAGGAGAAATGAATATTACAAAAATTTACTTTAACTAATTATAAATTTTCTTGATATTATTTATATTACTACTTAAATTTAATAAAGCCATATCTGCTAAAACTAAAGCCATCATAGATTCAGCTACAACACTTCCTCTTACAGCAACACAAGGATCATGTCTACCTTTTAGTTCACATTCAACTTCATTATTATTGATATCTACTGTTTCTTGTTTTATAAAAATAGAAGGTGTTGGTTTAAAATAAATTTTAACATTAATATCATCGCCATTTGAGATACCACCTAACATACCTCCACTATGATTTGATTTAAAGCCTGAACTTCTAATCTCATCATTATTATCTTGTCCTTTTAGTGAAACAGATTCAATACCATCACCTATCTCTACACCTTTAACTGCATTGATTCCCATCATTGCATTTGCAATTTGTGAATCAAGTTTATAATAAAGTGGTTCACCAAGACCAATAGGGCAGTTTTTTACATTTACTAGAGCAACACCACCTACTGAATTATGCTCTTTTTTTGCATTTAAGATAGCTTCCTTTTGAAAATCTTCTTTTGATTTATCTAAGGCAAAAATTTCAGAAGTTTTAGCATATTCAAAATCAAAAGAACTTCCTTTTATACCATCAACTTCACAAATACCACTTTGAATTTGTGCACCAATTTCATCAAGCATTAGTTTTGCAATAGCTCCAGCTGCAACTCTTGCTGCTGTTTCCCTTGCAGAACTTCTCCCTCCACCTCTGTAATCTCTAATTCCATATTTATGAAAATATGTGAAATCTGCGTGACCAGGTCTAAATAAATCTTTTACATTTGAGTAATCTTTACTTTTTTGATTTTCATTAAAAATTACCATAGAGATTGGAGTTCCTGTTGTAATGCCTTCAAAAACACCACTTAAAATCTCAACCTTGTCACCTTCTTTTCTTGATGTTGCATAGGCATTTTGTCCTGGTTTTCTTCTATCCATTTCTTTTTGAATAAAAGATTCATCTATTTTAATTCCTGCTGGAACACCATCCACAACACAACCTAAAGCCTTACCATGACTCTCCCCAAATGTTGTAAATCTAAATTTTTGTCCAAACGTATTCATTATAACTTTTCTCTTACTTCTTTAATTTTTCAATTGCTATTTTTGCAACAGCTTGCTGTGCAAGTTTTTTACTTTTACCAATAGCTTTTCCATATGATTTACCATCTATCCAGATTGATACTTCAAACTCTTTTTTATGATCAGGTCCATAAGAACCTTCAATTTTATATTCTGGAATTGAACCAAACTCTGCTTGTGTTATCTCTTGTAAAGCAGTTTTGTAATCACTAAATAAAACATCAAGATTGATTTTATCATATGAATTTTCTAATAAGTTTAAAATAATTGGTTTTAGTGTTTCTAATCCAGATTCTAAATATATAGCACCCATGATTGCTTCAAATGCATCTGATAAAATTGAAGCTTTACTTCTACCTTTATTTCTCTCTTCGGCATTTGAAATATAAATATAATCCCCAAGTTTAATATCATTTGCAAGTTTTGTAAAACCTGTTTCATTAACTAAACTAGCTCTTATTTTTGATAAATCACCTTCATTTGATTTTGGAAATTTTTTAAAAAGGTATTCCCCAACAATTAAGTTTAAAACGGCATCCCCTAAAAACTCAAGTCTTTCATTGTTATAAGGTTTTTTATAACTTTTATGCGTAAGTGCTTCGATTATCAGATCTTTATTTTTAAACTGATAAGCCAAACACTTTTCTAATTTTGAATAATCATCCATCTTTTTTACTCCCTTTAATATGGTCCATTTTCGAAGTGACCAAAAATTATATTTACTACTTTTTAGCAGTGAATGTAAAATTCACTTAAAAGTAGGCCTGTGCTTGTTAATCTCTTTGATAAAACCTAAAAAGCTCTATGAATAGAGCTTACTTTATACTCTCTGCTTGTGAGCGTGCAAGTATATCACATCTTTCATTATGTTTATGTCCTGCATGACCTTTTACCCAAGTAGCATTGATTTTATGTAATTTACTAACTTCTACATACTCCTGCCAAAGTTCTAAATTCTTAACAGGTTTTTTTGATGCAGTTTTCCAGTTATTTCTAATCCAAGAATTAAGCCATTCATTTATCCCTTTTACAACATAAGTTGAATCAGAGATAATATTTACAACACAAGGTTCTTTTAAAGCTTTTAATCCTTCTATTACACCTTTTAATTCCATTTGATTATTTGTTGTATTATCTACAGCTCCAGAAAGTTCTCTTTCTTTTCCTTTATATTCTAAAATAGTTCCCCAACCACCTGGTCCTGGATTTCCTAAAGAAGAGCCATCACTGTAAAGATTGATTTCTTTCAACTAAGTCCTTTACTATATTGTGTTTTACTTCAAAACTTAAAATTGAGTGACAGTGTGGGCATCTTGTATCAAACATAGGGTGTATTTGTTTGCACGAATTACAAATAAATTCAAAATCAATTGTAGCTGGAATTTTATGTTCATGTTTATTTAAAACAATTAAAATATCAAATACAAAATCATCACTATGATCTAGAGTGTCTAAATACCCTTTTGCATTATACAGTTCATTTAAGAACTTATTCTTCGAAACTTTTTCAAAATCAATATCATCAAAATTTAAATACCACATTAAGTCGGTAAATTTTTTTGGTTCAAACTCATCTAAGTGATTCCAAAAAAACTCTTTATTGTATCTTATAAAATAGCTTGCAACAAGTCTTTGAACATCATTATTTTCTTTAAAGATTTTATAAAGCTTTTCACCTTTTTTCTCAAAAGATTCTAAAGGGTCATTTATTATGGTTAAGGTATCAATAAAAACTTTATCTTTTTTTGTATCATCACCAATCTCATCTAAACACTCAATAACCTCTTTTGCTTTTTCATACTCTTTTAATTTTTCATTAATGATAAGTAGGTGATAAAGGGCTTTTTTATTTCTAGGAGAAAATTTTAAAATTCTTAAAAATATATCCCTTGCTCTTTGCATAAAACCACTTTTAAAATATGTTGTTCCAAGTAATTCTAATAATTCTTCTTTTTTTACTCTATCTGTAACAATCTCTAAAAGTGATAGATAAACAGATATAGCTTTATTATAATTACCTTTTTGTAAGAAGGTTGAAGCTAAAAGAATAATTGAATCAAAGGGAAGATTATAAGTTTTATATAGATGAACATAATCCTCTTCTTTTAATTTTCCAATCTCAAATCTTCTTAAAAGTTTTTTATAATCTCTTCTAGCCTTTTTCTCTTTATAGATAGAAAAAGAGTGAGTTAAGAAAGATATTGCAAAAATAAGTGCAAAAAGAACTACAACACCAAATAGTGGATCTCTATATTCTAAGAGTATACTGTCCAAGAAAAACCTCATTTTAAATTTGAAAGAATATAACATAAAAGGGCATATAAAATAATAAAAAGGTATAATTCTCACTATGATTACAAAAGACTCCATAGAAAATTTAAAAAACCACCTTGATATTGTAGATGTTATTTCCCAATATGTAGAATTAAAAAAAAGTGGTGCAAATTTTAAAGCTTGTTGCCCCTTTCATGGAGAAGATACTCCCTCTTTTGTCGTAAGCCCTGCAAAACAGATTTATCACTGTTTTGGTTGTGGTGCAGGTGGGAATAATGCCATTAGTTTTGTTATGGAATATGAAAAACTATCTTTCCCTGAAGCAATTGAAAAATTGGCTTCAATGTATAATTTTACCCTAAGTTATGATGAATCAAATCAGAAAAAGCAAGATTTAAAAGTATTAGAAGAGGTTAATAAATTTTATCAAAAACTTTTTGTTAGCAATGATATTGCAAAAGAGTATATTAAAAAAAGAGGAATCTCAGAGTTTTCAATAGAAAAATTTGAAATAGGATATGCTCCAAGTTCAAATGATACAATCAATTTTTTAAAAAGCAATTATTTTAATCTTGCAGATGCAAAAGAGTTAGGTGTTATTGATACTGGACAAAATGGTTTATATTCTAGATTCATAGAAAGAATTACTTTTCCTATATATTCACAAAGTGGAAAAATAGTTGGTTTTGGTGGAAGAACAATTACAGGGCATAATGCTAAATATGTAAATTCACCCCAAACAAAAATATTTAATAAATCAAAACTTTTATATGGATATAACCTTGCAAAAGAGCATATATACAAAAGAAACAGAATTATTGTAACTGAAGGATATTTAGATGTTATTATGCTTCATCAAGCAGGTTTTACAACTGCTGTTGCAACCCTTGGAACTGCTTTAACCAAAGAACATTTACCTTTAATTAGAAGGGGAGAACCAAAGGTTATTCTTGCCTATGATGGTGATAATGCTGGTTTAAATGCAGCATTTAAGGCTTCAGTTATGCTTTCTCAAGGTGATTTTGAAGGTGGTGTTGTTATCTTTGGTGAAGGTAAAGATCCAGCTGATATGGTAAATGATGGAAAAGTTGAAGAGTTAAATAAAATATTTGATAATCCAAAGCCATTTATTCCTTTTGCAATAGATTATATAATTTCAAAATATGATATAAATAATCCAAGTTCTAAGCAAAAAGCACTCTTAGAAGCAAATGATTATCTAAAATCATTGGGGATAATTTACCAAGATGAATACAAAAGATATTTAGCTCAAAGATTAAATGTAAGGGAAACTTTAATAAAAACTACAACTGATAATGTAAGACCAACGGAAGTTAATTTAACAAAAATAGATATTGCTGAACTATGTATAATAAAAACAATTTTAGAAAAACCAAGTAGATTAGACAAAGTTTTAGATTTAGTTGATGCATCAATGTTTGAGTATCATAGAAATGAATTTGAATTATTAATTACAGATATCAAAAATCAAAGTTTTAATGGAATTTTAATAAATGATAAATTAGAAGTTTATGACGATGAAAGATTAAATAGTGAGTTGTTAGTGTTATTATTGAAGTTTTATACAAATAAATTAAGAAATATTCAATATGATCAAACTTTAGCTTTTAGGGAAAAAGCAACAATGCTAAGAAAAATAAAAGATAATATATATCAATTAAAATTAGGTAAATTAGTAAGTTATAATTTATAATTATTTTTGTAAAATTCATCAACTTAAGCAAGAAAGAAGAAGTTCTTTCATTTGTTAAAAAATAATTAATTTAGGGGCGCCCTTAAAAAAGGGCAATTCTTAGGGAGAAAAAATGGAATTTTTAGAAAGTAGTAAGTTACCAGAAGCAATTGGACCATACTCACAAGCAATTAGAGCAAATGGATTTATCTACACATCTGCACAGATACCTTTAACACAAGATGGTGAGATAGTTGTAAGAGATATAAAAATACAAACTAGACAAGTATTAGAAAACTTAAAAAACTTACTTGAAGATTCTGAAAGTTCAATGGACAAAGTTATAAAAGTTAATGTTCATTTAGAGAATATGGATGATTTTGGTATTGTAAATGTATTATTTGCAGAAGCTTTTGGAGATCATAAACCAGCAAGAACAACTGTTGAAGCAAGAAGGCTACCAATGGGTTCAATGGTAGTTATGGATGCAATTGCCTTGCCAATTGATTTTAGATAAATATAAAATACTATTGATTCAATATATTGGCTTAAAGAAACTTTAAACTAATATTAGATAATATTTCGTCCCGTTAAAAGTTATAGTAAAAAAGATTGATAAATTAGAGGATTGAAATATGTACGCAATTATTAAGTGTGGTGGTAAGCAGTACAAAGTATCTGAGGGTGATATTTTAGATATTGATTATACTGGTAAAGCTGCTAAAGAAACTTTAGAAATCACTGATGTTTTAGCAATAAACGATGGTGAGTTAAAAACTGGTGATGCTGTATCTACTGCAAAAGTAGAAGCTGAAGTTGTTTTAGATGGAACTGGTGTAAATAGAGATAAAAAAGTTATCATTTACAAAAAAAGAAGAAGAAAAGATTCTAAATTAAAAAGAGGTTTCAGAAGAAGCTTCACAAAAGTTAGAATTACTAAAATCGCTGCATAAGTTTAAGGAGATAAAGTATGGCTCACAAGAAAGGTCAAGGATCTACTCAGAATAATAGAGATTCAGCTGGAAAAAGACTTGGTGTTAAAAAGTTTGGTGGTGAAACAGTTAGAGCTGGAAATATCATCATTAGACAAAGAGGTACAAAAGTACACTGTGGAGAAAACGTAGGAATTGGAAAAGACCACACTATTTACGCACTAATTGATGGTGTTGTAAAATTTGAAGTAAAAGACAAAGATAGAAAAAAAGTATCTGTATACGCTTCATAATTTCTCATACAGGTTTAATTTTAAAAAGGGTGTAGTGCTTTTGCCTACACCCTTTTTTAGTAATTATTAATAATGAAATATTAAATAGATATTTGATTATTGATAATTTAGGTTTTCTCATAAAGAGAAACATTTAGGCTTCTTAAAATGGAATTTGATTTCATTAAAGAAAGAAGATAGGACATTAATAAGGAAAAAATAGTGTTTATAGATAGCGTTAAATTTACCGTTTCATCAGGAAAAGGTGGACAAGGTTGTGCCTCATTTAGAAGAGAAAAGTTTGTAATTAAAGGTGGACCTGATGGAGGAGATGGTGGAAAAGGTGGAGATGTTTACTTCCAAGTAGACAACAATACTGATACCTTATCTTGGTACAAGGGTAGAGCTGTAATTAAAGCAAATAATGGAAAACAAGGTGAAGGTAGAAATAAAACTGGTAAATCAGCTGAACCATTAGTTTTAGTTGTACCCCCTGGAACTCAAGTTATAGATAACCAAACAGGTGAAATTTTATTAGATCTTTTAGAAGAGGGACAAAAAGAACTACTTCTAGAAGGAGGAAAGGGTGGTTTAGGTAATACTCACTTTAAAAATGCAAGTAACCAAAGACCAACTTATTGTCAACCTGGACTTCCTGGACAAAGTCTTGAGATTAGACTAGAATTAAAACTTATTGCTGATGTAGGTCTAGTTGGATATCCAAATGTAGGAAAATCTACACTTATTTCAACTTCATCAAATGCAAGTCCAGAGATTGCAAATTATGAATTTACAACTATTACTCCAAAATTAGGTGTAGTTGAAGTTGGTGATTTTAACTCATTTGTTATGGCTGATATTCCTGGAATTATTGATGGAGCATCAGAGGGAAGAGGTTTAGGTTTAGAGTTTTTAAAACATATTGAGAGAACAAAAACTTTACTTTTTATGATTGATATTGCAAATTATAGAACAACTATAGAGCAATATGAAGTTTTAAAAGAAGAGGTTAAAAAATTCTCAACTGAACTTAGTGGAAGAAATTTTGCTATTGCCTTGACAAAAGTTGATGCTTATTATGGCGAGGACTTAGAAGGTGATATTAAAACGTTTATTGAAGATATTGGGCTTGAAGTGAGTTCTTCAAATGAATATGGTTTTAATAAATCATTACCATATTATGTACAAGATTTAACTTTTAACAAATTTGATGAACAAAAACCATTTTTTGTATTACCAATCTCATCAGTAACTCATTTAAACACAAATGCAATTAGATTTGCTTTATATGAATTAATAGGACAAAATAAATAAAATGGAAAATAATGCAACCATGCCATCATATAAAAGATTGGTAATTAAAGTTGGAAGTGCTGTTTTAACTGAAGATGGAAAACTTGCAACACAAAGATTAAAAAATCTGGTAGATTTTATTTCTAAATTAAAAAACAAAAAGGGAGTGGAGGTTATATTAGTTAGTTCTGGTGCAGTTGCAGCTGGATTTACCTCTTTACAATTAAATAAACATAAAATTGAAAATAGACAAGCTTTAGCTGCTATTGGACAACCCCTTTTATTAAAACATTATAAAAAAGAGTTTAGAGAACATAATATTATATGTGCGCAAATGCTTTTAATAGCAGATGACTTTGATTCTAGAAAAAGAACTGCTTATGCAAAAGGTGCAATTGAAGTTTTATTAAAAAACAATGTTTTACCAATTATAAATGAAAATGATGTAACAGCGACAGATGAACTTTTATTTGGTGACAATGATCAATTAGCAGCCCACGTTACTCATTTTTTTGAAGCAGATATGTTAGCTATTTTAACTGATATTGATGGATATTACAATAAACATCCACATCAATTTGATGATGCAGTTTTATTAAAAGAAGTAGATTATATTAGTGATGAGATGGTAAACGCAGTTCATACACCTAATACAGAATTTGCTACAGGTGGAATTGCTACAAAATTAAAAGCAGCAGATTTTCTTATGAAAAAAGGAAAATCTATGTATTTAACATCTGGGTTTGATTTAACTAATGCATATGAATATTTTTGTGAAGAGAATCATAAAAGCGGCACACTTTTCTTACCAAAAAAAAATTAGATTAAACATTTAATAAAGGAACTAATATGAGTAAAAAAATCTTATTTATGGGAACACCTGATTATGCTACAAAAATCTTTGAAGAGATTTTAAATAGTTCATATGAAATAGTAGGATTATTTACTCAACCAGATAAACCAGTTGGTAGAAAACAAGTTATAACAGCTCCTCATATAAAACAGTTTTGCTTAGACAAAAATCTTGGTATCCCTATTTATCAACCTGAAAGATTAAGGGGAAATGAAGATGCAAAAAAACAAATAGAAAATTTAAAACCTGATTTTATAATTGTTGCAGCCTATGGACAAATTTTACCAAAAGATATTTTAGCTATTGCTCCATGTATAAATCTTCATGCTTCTTTATTACCTAAATACAGAGGAGCTAGTCCTATTCAAGAATCATTATTAAATGATGATGAATTTACAGGTGTTACTTCAATGCTAATGGAAGAGGGACTTGATTCAGGAGATATTTTAGGTTTACAGTATCTTAAAATTACTCCAACAATGGATGTAGTTGAAGCTTTTAATAAGTTATCTGAAATAGCTGCAAAATTAACAATAACTACATTAAATAATTTTGAAAATATAAAACCAAAAAAACAAAATGAATCAGAAGTAAGCTTTTGTAAAAAAATAAAAAAAGAGGATGGTGAAGTTGATTTTGTAAGTGCAAAAAAACTTCATCTAAAATATAAAGCTTATTCTTTTTGGCCAGGTGTTTTTCTAAGTTCAGGTTTAAAACTAAAAGATATTACTATATTTGAGAATTCATCTTCAAATAAAGAGGGTCAAATTCTAGATATCAAAAATAATTCTATACTTATAGGCTGTAAAACTGGCTCTTTAGAAGTAAAAACTTTACAAGCTCCATCTAAAAAAGCAGTTAATGCTACAGACTACATAAGAGGTAAGAGATTAGAAATCGGTGACATTTTAAAATAATCTTTGATATAATGATTTAAAATTATTTTAAGTGAAACTATGAAAGAAAAAAATATTTCTGATATATATGATCCTAGTCTTTTTAAATTAAATGATTTTGATGTTTTATTACATAAAATATTAAAGCATGCAAGATCTGTATTAAATTCTGAAGCAGGAAGTATATATATAATCGAAGGAGATTATTTATCTTTTAATGTTTTTCAAAATGATGCCATGTCTTATGAAAACATCTATAGACAATTTTATTCTTTAAAAGATGTCAAACTTTCTTTAACTGAACAAGAAAAGTATTTAGCAGTAAAATCATTTATTTCAAATAAAATTATAGCCATTGATGATGTTTATGAAGAAAAAGAATTTGATTTTTTAGGAGTTAAAGAGTTTGATAAACGTTTTAATTACAGAACAAAATCAATTATTACTGCACCAATTGTCCATCCCATAGAAAATAAAAAACTAGGAGTTTTACAACTTCTTAATAAATCTAAAGATAATGAGCTTGTACCTTTTAACGACAAAGATAAAGAAGTGATTTCAATGGTTAGTTCTTTTATTGCTCTTTCTATTTCAAAAGCTCAAGATGATATTGAAAAATTGAAAATGGTAAATGAAGAACTTGAAATTGCTAATAAACAATTAGAAAAAAGAATTCAAGAGGAAGTGATTGAAAGTGAAAAAAAATCAGCAATTATTTATCATCAGAGTAAATTAGCATTTGTAGGAGAAATGATTGGGAATATTGCCCATCAATGGAGACAGCCATTAAGTGCTATTAGTACAATTGCAAGTGGTCTAAATCTTTATATAGAAATGGGTAATTTTAATAAAAAAAATGCAAAAAATAGTTTAGATAATATTGTTAAAACTACAAAACATTTATCTCAAACAATTGATGATTTTAGAAATTTTTATAAAAAAGATAAATCTAAAAACTTTTTTAACTTAAAACAAAATATTGAACAGAGTCTTTCTATTGTTGAGGCTTCATTATTAAGTGAATATATTGAAGTTATAAAAGATTTTGATGATTCTTTAGAGATTTATGGATATGAAAATGAAATGAAACAAGCTTTTTTAAATATTATTCAAAACTCTAATGATGCTTTAGTATCAAATATTTCAAAAGATCAAAAAAGATATATATTTATCTCTTCTAAAAAAATTGATGGAAAAGTTATTGTACAAATAAAAGATAATGCATTAGGAATAGCTGAAAATATTTTACCTAAAATTTTTGAACAAAACTTTACAACAAAAGAGAATCAAGGTGGAACAGGTATTGGTCTTTATATGACAAATAAAATTATCGAAAATAATATGAATGGTACTATTGAAGTATCAAATTGTGAATATACTTATAAAAATAAAAAATGCAAAGGTGCACTTTTTACAATTATTATATAGTTTATTTATTCCTTTAGATTTATAAGATAAAATATAACATGGAAATTATTATTTTAGATGAAGTAGATTCTACTCATACATATTTAAAAAACAAACTCAAAGAGGAAGGTTTTACTTATCCACTTTGTATAACTACAAAAAAACAAACAAATGGAATAGGAAGTAGGGGAAACTCTTGGCAAGGGAAAGAGGGAAATCTATTTTTTTCCTTTGTTTTAGAGAAAAAAAGTTTACCTAATGATCTAGAACTTCAAAGTGCCTCAATCTATTTTTCTTTTATTTTAAAAAAAGTTTTAAGCTCTTTAGGCTCTAATTTATGGTTAAAGTGGCCAAATGACTTTTATATTGATGATAAAAAAATTGGTGGAACTATTACAACTGCAACAAAAGATTTAGTTCTATGTGGAATTGGATTAAATTTAATTGAAGTTAGTTCTGATTTTGGAAAACTTGATATAAATATTGATATAAAGGAAACTTTAGAAAACTATTTTAAAAAGTTAGAAATTGAACAATCTTGGAAGCAGATTTTTAGGGAATTTAAGATAGAATTCAAAAAAAGCGAAAATTTCACAGCTACAATAAATAATAATAAAATTTCTTTAAAAAAAGCCATTTTAAATGATGATGGTTCTATTGAAATTAATAACACAAGGGTTTTTAGTTTAAGATGACAGAAGTAATTGCAATTGCAAATCAAAAAGGTGGTGTAGGAAAAACTACAACTGCCGTAAATTTAAGTGCAGCACTAGCCTTAGATGGTAAAAGAGTCTTACTTATTGATGCCGATCCACAAGCAAACGCAACAACCTCACTAGGTTTCCATAGAGATACTTACGAGTACAATATCTATCATGTAATGTTAGGGACAAAAGAATTGTCTGAAATTATACTTGATAGCGAAATTGAAAATCTAAAAGTTGCGCCTTCAAATATTGGCTTAGTTGGTATTGAAAAAGAGTTCTATAAACAAAACCAAGATAGAGAATTGGTTTTAAAAAGAAAAATTGATCCAGTTAGAAAAGATTTTGACTATATTATAATTGATTCACCTCCAGCACTTGGACCTATTACGATAAATACATTAAGTGCATCAAATTCGGTCTTAATTCCAATTCAATGTGAATTTTTTGCATTAGAGGGGTTAGCACAACTATTAAATACAATTAAATTGGTAAAACAAACTATTAACAGAGGATTACAAATTAGAGGTTTTTTACCAACTATGTATTCTTCTCAAAACAACTTGTCTAAACAAGTATTTGCTGATTTAGCACAACACTTTGAAAGTAAACTATTTAAGGTTGATGAATCATCATATGTTGTTATTCCACGAAATATCAAGCTTGCAGAATCGCCAAGTTTTGGTAAACCAATTATGTTATATGATTCAATGGCAGTTGGTACGAAAGCATATACAAATTTAGCAAGAGCTATTGCAGGTTAATTTTAAAAATAGGATAGATTATGGCATTAGGTAGAGGACTTGGGGAACTTTTAGGTGAAGTTGAAACAGCTTACAACAACTCAAATAATTATGATAAATCAAATGACAATAATAAAATTATTAAATTAGATATTAATCAAATTAAACCCAATCCTAATCAACCAAGAAAAATATTTGATGAAGAAAAGTTAAAAGAACTTTCTGATTCAATATTATCTCATGGTTTACTTCAACCTGTTACAGTAATTAAAGATAAAGCTGATGGTTATATTTTAATTGCAGGTGAGCGAAGATTAAAGGCACATAAACTAGCAAATCTTGATACAATTAAAGCAATTATTATTGATATTGAAGAGTTCAAATTAAGAGAATTAGCTTTAATTGAAAATATTCAAAGAGATGATTTAAATATTATTGAATTAGCTTATTCTTATGCACAATTAATTAACGAACATTCAATAACTCATGAAGAGCTTTCTAAAAAAGTTTTCAAATCTAGAACATCAATTACAAACACACTTAGACTTTTACAATTAAGTTCATATGTACAACAATTGTTAGCAAATAACAAAATTAGTGCAGGTCATGGAAAGGTTATGCTAGGCCTAGAAGATGAACAACAAAGAATAGTTGCTGATTCTATTATTGGACAAAAATTGTCAGTGAGAGAAACAGAATCTCTAGTGAAAAAATTAAAATCATCAAAAGATGATTCTTCTGAAAAAAAGACAAAAACAAAAAATAAAAATTTTGATTTTAAACCTCTTGAATCAGCCATTGAAAATCTTAAAAAATCTAACTTAAAAGTTAAGGCTGAAAAAAACTATTTTAAGATAGAAATTAAGTCTCAAGAAGATATTGAGAAGATTTCTAATTACTTTGGTAACACTTTTTAAAATTCTTTTCTTATTTTACTCATTTTAATATAAGTTTATAATACTTTTGGATAAAATTTAGGCAGTTTTAGTCAAACTAAACTGTAAAAAATATGGAGGAATGAATGTTAGACATAAGTCCTGTATTATTGCTAGGTACAGCAGTAATCTTTCTTTTAGTTGTTGCTAGACTAAACAGCTGTCTATTTACACCTCTATTAAAGCATATGGATGATAGAGCAGCGTCAATCAAAAAAGACTTGGCAAATGCTCAATCAAACTCTGCTGATGTAGATGGGATGTTAGAAGAAGCAAATCATGTTATTGCTGAAGCTAAAAAAGAAGCAGCTGCAATTAGAGAACAAGCATATAACGAAGCGAAAGAAGTTGCTGATGCAAAGCTTGCAAGTGCTAAAGAGGATCTAGAAGCTAAATCTGCAAACTTTACAAAAGATTTAGAAGCAGAAACGAAAGCTTTAAAAGAATCATTAGTAGCTGCAATGCCTCAATTTAATGAGAGCTTGAAAGCTAAGATTAGCTCAATTTAATTAGGAGGTTAGGGTTGAAAAAATTATTATTACTTGGATTAGCGCTGGCTCCTGTGGCATTGCTCGCTAATAGTGAAGGTGCGGAAACAAACTATGATATAGTTCAAAGAACCGTTAACTTTATAATTTTTGCTGGAATTTTATGGTACTTGCTTGCTGATAAAATCAAAGCATTCTTTGCAGATAGAACTGCTTCAATTCAAGCAGAGCTTGATAAAGTACAAGATACTTTAAAAGCTTCAAAAGATAAAGTAGAAGATGCAAATAAAAAACTTGAAGAATCAAAAGCTTTAGCAGCGGAAATTGTTGAAACTGCAAAAGCAGATATTGATTCTGTTAAGAAAAAAGTTGCTGAAGCAGTTGATGCTGAAATCGCAAACTTAAACAAAAGCTTTGATGAAAGAATCAAAGTTGAAACTTCTAAAGCTAAGAAACAAATTGTTTCAGAAATTCTTGAAGAGCTATTAAGTTCAGACAATGTTTCATTATCACAAGATGAGTTAGCAAATATTGTTCTTAAGAAGGTAGCGTAATGAATGATTTAATAGCAAAAAGATATGTTAAGGCATTATTGGATGGTAGAGATGTTGAGTCTGCAACTGCTATTTGTAATGATTTAAAAGCTATTTCTTCAGCTTTTGCTGATGAGAAGTTTGTATCTATTATAGCTTCATCAGAAGTTAAAAATAGTGAAAAAGTTGAATTAGTTATTTCATTTATTGAAAATAGTGGAGATGAATTAAAGAATTTTGTTAAGTTACTAGGGGCTAACAAAAGACTTGAACTTATTCCAGATATTGTTAAAGATTTAGAATCTAAAATAGCAATAATGAATAACTCATATACAGGTGTAGTGTACACTAACAATAAATTAGATGAAAAATATATGTCTTCAATAGAAGAACAATTTAGTAAAAAATTTAATGTTAATTTATCACTATCACAAAACGTTTGTGATTATGATGGTATCAAGGTAGATATTGATTCTCTTGGTGTTGAGATTTCATTCTCAAAAGAGAGATTAAAATCACAAATGATTGATCATATTTTAAAAGCAGTTTAGAACTTATAAAGGAGAAATTGAATGGGTGCAAAAATTCAAGCAGATGAAATCAGTTCAATCATCAAAGAAAGAATTGATAACTTTGAATTAAATGTAGATGTTAACGAAACGGGAAAAATCATCTCTTTTGCAGATGGTATTGCACAAGTATACGGTCTTAAGAACGTTATGGCTGGAGAAATTGTAGAGTTTGAAAATGGTGAGAGAGGTCTTGCTTCAAACTTAGAAGAGTCTTCAGTTGGTGTTGTTGTACTTGGATCAGGAGAAGGATTAAGAGAAGGTTCTTCTTGTAAGAGATTAGGTAAATTATTAGAAACTCCAGTTGGTGAAGGTATGGTTGGAAGAGTTGTTAATGCTCTTGGTGATCCTATTGATGGTAAAGGTGCAATTGAATCATCTGAATCAAGATTTGTTGAAGAAAAAGCACCAGGTATCATGGCTAGAAAATCTGTTCATGAACCATTACAAACTGGTATTAAAGCAATTGATGCACTTGTTCCAATAGGACGTGGACAAAGAGAGCTTATCATTGGAGATAGACAAACTGGTAAAACTACAGTTGCTATTGATACAATTCTTAACCAAAAAGGTGAAGATGTAATTTGTATTTATGTTGCAATTGGACAAAAAGCTTCTTCTGTTGCTTCTGTTGTTAGAACATTAGAAGAATCAGGTGCTATGGATTATACAATTGTTGTTAATGCTGGTGCTTCTGAATCTTCAGCTTTACAATTCTTAGCTCCATATACTGGTGTTACAATTGGTGAGTACTTTAGAGATAATGGTAAACACGCACTTATCGTTTATGATGATTTATCAAAACACGCAGTTGCATATAGAGAAATGTCTTTATTATTAAGAAGACCTCCAGGTAGAGAGGCGTTCCCAGGGGATGTATTCTATCTACACTCAAGATTATTAGAAAGAGCTGCTAAACTTTCAGATGAAAGAGGTGCTGGTTCTATGACTGCATTACCAATTATTGAAACACAAGCTGGTGACGTTGCTGCATATATTCCAACTAACGTAATTTCAATTACAGATGGACAAATTTTCCTTGAAACTAACCTATTTAACTCTGGTATCAGACCAGCTATTAACGTAGGTTTATCAGTATCAAGAGTTGGTGGTGCTGCACAAATTAAAGCTACTAAACAAGTTGCTGGTACATTAAAATTATCTCTTGCACAATTTAGAGAGCTTGAAGCATTCGCACAGTTTGCATCTGACCTTGACGAAAGTACAAGAAAAGAGTTAGAACTTGGTCAAAGAATGGTTGAAGTATTAAAACAAGGTGTTAATAAACCATTAGTAATTGAAAAACAAATTGTTATCATCTATGCTGGTACAAAAGGTTACTTAGAAGATGTAGCTGTAGAAGATGTTGTAAGATTTGAAGAAGAATTACATGCATTTATTGAGCAAAAATATGCAAATATTTTAGATTCAATTAAAACAGCAAAAAAACTTGAAGAAGATACTGAAACAGCATTAAAAGCTGCATTAGAAGAGTTCAAAACTGTTTTCAGCGCAAAATAAGGATAGTCTATGGCTAACTTAAAAGAGATTAAATTAAAAATTGGAAGTGTTAAAAACACTCAGAAGACTACAAAAGCTATGAAGCTTGTATCTTCTGCAAAACTTACTAGAACTAGACAATTGTCTGACCAAGCTAGAAGTTATGCAAAGAAGATTAATCAAGTTCTTTCTGAGATTGCAAACAGAGTTAGCAAAGTTCAAGATGGTGGAAATGATAGTAAAGCATTTGTACCAGTTGAAAACCCAAAAACTGTTGATTTAGTTTTTGTAACTGCTGACAAAGGTCTTTGTGGTGGTTTTAACATGGCAACAATCAAAACAGTTAGTAAATTAGCAGCTGAATATGAAGCAAAAGGTGCAAAAGTTAGATATAGAGTAGCAGGAAGAAAAGGTGTTGACTACTTTTCATTCCAAGGTGTTGAATTAACACAAAAAGTATCTGACTTATCTTCTGCTCCTGATTATGATAGAGCTGCAGAGTTTATTGGTGAGGTTGTTAAAGACTTCCAAAAAGGTGAAACAGATAAAGTTGTTTTGGTTTATAATGGTTTCTTAAATATGCTTACTCAAGAGATTAGAGTAAGAGATTTATTACCAATTAGTTTAGAAAATGTTGAAATTTCTGAAAATGAATCTTCAATGTTAGAAATTGAACCAGATGATGATGAAGAAGTGTTAGAAGAATTAACTGCTAAATACATTGATTTTAATATGTATTACTCTTTAATTGATTCATTGGCTGCTGAGCATAGTGCTAGAATGCAAGCAATGGACGCTGCAACAACAAATGCAAAAGAGAGAGTTGATTCGTTAACAGTTGAATATAATAAAGCTAGACAAGCTGCAATTACAACCGAGCTGATTGAAATTATCAGTGGTGTTGAATCATTAAAATAATTTAAAGGAGCTGCCCGTATGAAAGGTAAAATTATTCAGGTAATGGGTCCGGTTGTTGACGTAGAGTTCGACGGATACTTACCAGAAATAAATGAAGCAATCGAAGTTACATTAACTGATGCAAACGCAGACAGATTAGTACTTGAAGTTGCTGCACACATTGGTGATAGCAGAGTTAGAACTATTGCTATGGATATGACTGAAGGTCTTCAAAGAGGTCAAGAGTGTATTTCTCTAGGTGGACCTATTCAAGTTCCAGTTGGTGAAGCTGTACTTGGAAGAATCTTTAACGTAATTGGTGAACCAGTTGATGAAGGTGAAGCAATTCCTGAAGATACAACAAAATGGTCAATCCACAGAGCTGCTCCTACTTTCGAAGAGCAATCTACAAAAACAGAAATGTTTGAAACTGGTATTAAAGTAGTTGACTTACTTGCTCCATATTCAAAAGGTGGAAAAGTTGGACTATTCGGTGGTGCTGGAGTTGGTAAAACGGTTATTATTATGGAGTTAATCCATAACGTTGCATTTAAACACTCTGGATACTCAGTATTTGCTGGTGTTGGTGAAAGAACAAGAGAAGGTAATGACCTTTATCATGAAATGAAGGACTCTAACGTACTTGACAAAGTTGCATTATGTTATGGTCAAATGTCTGAACCTCCAGGTGCAAGAAACAGAATTGCATTAACTGGTCTTACAATGGCTGAGTACTTTAGAGATGAAAAAGGTCTTGATGTACTTATGTTCGTTGATAATATCTTTAGATTTGCACAATCTGGTTCTGAGATGTCTGCACTTCTTGGAAGAATCCCTTCAGCTGTTGGTTACCAACCAACTCTTGCTTCAGAAATGGGTAAATTACAAGAAAGAATTACATCTACAAACAAAGGTTCTATTACTTCTGTTCAAGCAGTATATGTACCTGCGGATGACTTAACTGACCCGGCTCCTGCTTCAGTATTCGCACACTTAGATGCAACAACAGTACTTAACAGAAAAATTGCAGAAAAAGGTATTTACCCTGCAGTTGATCCATTAGATTCTACTTCAAGAATTCTTGCAGCAGATATCTTAGGTCAAGAGCATTATGATGTAGCAAGAGGTGTTCAATCAGTTCTTCAAAAATACAAAGACTTACAAGATATTATTGCAATTCTTGGTATGGATGAGTTATCTGAAGAAGATAAACTTGTTGTTGCTAGAGCTAGAAAAATTGAAAGATTCCTTTCTCAACCATTCTTCGTTGCTGAAGTATTTACAGGTTCTCCTGGTAAATATGTTGAGCTTAAAGATACAATTGCAGGATTCAAAGGTATCTTAGATGGTAAATATGACAATATTCCAGAAATGGCATTTTATATGGTAGGTGGAATTGACGAGGTTTTAGCAAAAGCTGAAGGAATGAAATAATTAAAGGCGGCTTTATGGATACATTAAAATTATCGATAGTTGCACCAAATGGTCAAATTTTTAGTGATGAAGTAAAGAGTGTAACTCTTCCTGGAAAAGAGGGAGAGTTCGGTGTTCTACCTGGACACGCATCTTTAGTTTCTTCACTAACAGTTGGCGTAATTATTATAGAAAAAGCAGACTCAACTGAAGCTGTCGCTATTAATTGGGGACATGTAAAAGTTAGTGAAAGTTCTGTTGATTGTTTAGTTGATGGAGCAGTTGCTCTAACAGCTGGAAAAGATTCAGAAATCGCTAAAAATATTGAGGCTGCAAAAGACTTAGTTAACTCTGTTAAAGATGCAAATGTATCATTAGCAGCAGTAGAAGCAAAAATCAACTCTTTCGCGTAAGAAAAGAATGATTGATACAGCTTTAGACTACTTAGGTAATGGTAGTGCAATAACACTTTTAGTGTTATTGACACTCTCATTCTACTTCGTATTATGTTTTTGGATTTTTATTTATAGATTTTTATCTATTAAATCTTCTATTTTCAATGAAAAAAAATCACTTGATGACTTAACTTCTAGAAGTTCTACTTTATCTCCTATGTCTGCATTACATAAATGTTCTAATAGTGTTCATACAAAAGAGATATTAAATGCTTGTGAGATTAATATTATTAAAGATGCAAGTGTTGGTATAACATGGTTATCAATTATTGCTTCAACTGCACCTTTTGTTGGTTTATTTGGTACAGTAGTTGGAATATTAGAGTCATTTGCAAAATTTTCAAATGAAAGTAAAGTTGGTTTTTCTGTTATTGCTCCAGCAATTAGTGAAGCTTTAGTTGCAACCGCAGCTGGTATTTTTGTAGCTATATTTGCTTATACTTTTCATCAAATTTTGACAAGAAAAGTTTATGAGTTAAATACTTATATAAAGGCACAATCAGAAATTTTGATAGCTAAAGGGTAAATGGTGTTTGATTATAACCAAAAACCTGATTTAAATATTACCCCTTTAGTTGATATTATGCTAGTACTTCTTGCAATCTTAATGGTTACAGCACCAGTAATAGAATTTGAAGAACCTATTAATCTTCCTCAAGGAAGTGCTTCAAAATCTATTCAAGCAGTTAAAAAAATCAATATATTAATTACAAAAGATAGAATGGTAATTGTAAATAAAAAGAAATATGAACTTGATAGTTTCCCTGATAACTTTGTTTTATTTGCAAAGGAACAAGATAGAAATATTCCAATTCATATAAGAGCAGAAAAAACTTTAATTTATAATGATATTATGTTTGTATTAAAATCAGTAAAAGAAGCTGGTTTTTACAAAGTTGCATTAATAACTGATGGGTAATTATGGAAAAAAAAGGTATTTTTTATCTATCTGGATTCTTATCAATTACAGTTTATTTAGCAATATGTTTCACTTTTTTACTTTATATTTATGCACCAAAACCAAAAAAATATGATTCTTCAAAAACGACTGTTTTAGAATTAGAATTGATTTCAACAAAAGCAACAGAAAAAAAAGTTGCTAAAAAAAGTGTTCAAAAACCTAAACCTAAAGAAGTAGTAAAAAAATCAACATCAAGGTCAAGTGAACAAAAAGGTGTAGATGCAAAGTCACTTTTTGCAAAAGTAAAAACTACTGCAAAAAAAGTTGTTAAAGAAAATACTAGTACCGTAAAAGAATCTTTAGATCCAAGTAGATTTAAATCAAAATTTCAAAAACAAAAGAAAACTGATAATCTAAATGTAAATAAACTTTTAAATGATACAAAAACTACAACAAATATGCCAAAAACATCTGCAACATCAAATGGTGAAGAGCATGAATATTTTTCAAAAATTAAAGAGATTTTATGGCAAAGATGGAATCCCTCACTTTTAGAGCCAGGTCTTACCGTGAAAGTTCTTGTAATGATTACAAATAGTGGAGTATTTGATTATAGAGTAATGAAATATTCTGGAAATGACAGATTTGATCAATCATTAAAAGAGTTTTTAGAAAGTCAAATAAATGAAAGCTTTCCTACACACAAAATTAACTCTAAAGTTGATATTATTATAAACTTTAAATCAGAAGGATAAATAAATGATAAAAAAATTAATTGTTTCAGTTTTAATATTTTCTATTTCTGTTTTTGCAGCTGATGCAGAACTTGATATTGTAAAAAACTCTACAAATCTTCCAAAAGTAGAGATTGGTGTTTCACCTAATACAATGAAAAAAACATTAACAACTAAAATTAAAAAAATGATCGAAAAAGATTTGGAAGTAAGTGGTCACTTTGACGTATTAAAATCAAACGAAAGTGTTGATTATAATTCAATGCCAAATGTTCTTACTCTTTCAAATAGAGGAACTGACTTGTTTTTAAATATAAATACACAAGTTAGTGGATTTGGTGGAATCTCTGTTATGGTTAAGTTATTTGATATAAATACAAGACAGTTAGTATTTAATAGAAGTTTTACAACTTCTTTAGAAGATAGATATCCATTTTTAGCACACAGAATCTCAATTGCAGTTAACAAACATCTAAAAGCACCATCAATAGAGTGGATGGATAAGTTTGTTTTATTTTCACAATATAAAGAAGCAAGAAAAGCTGATATTATAATTGCTGATTATACTTTAACTTTCCAAAAACCAGTTATTAGAGGTGGACTAAATATTTTCCCTAAATGGGCAAGTAAAACTAAGCAAGAAGAGTTTTACTACACAACTTATGATAAAGGTATCCCAACACTTGTAAAAACAAATCTTTACACTAGAAAAAGAGAAACTATCATGAAAAGTGAAGGTATGATTGTAGCGTCTGATATAAGTGAAGATGGAAAAAAGGTTTTAATTACTGCCAGCCCAGAATATCAACCAGATATTTATCTTTATGATACAAGAAATAAATCTAAAATTAGACTTACTACTTATAAAGGGATTGATGTTGGAGCTAGATTTGTAGAAAATGATTCAAAAATCGTTTTTGTTTCTGATAGATTGAGTTATCCAAATATTTTTGCAAAAAAACTTGGAAGTAGGGGAGTTGAAAGATTAGTTTACCATGGAAAAAATAACTCATCTGCAACTACTTTTAAAGATTATATAGTTTACACAAGTAGGGATAAAGGGAATGAATTTGGTGATTTTGCCTTTAATCTATATTTGATGTCTACAAAATCTGATTATCTTAAAAGACTAACTGCAAATGGAAGTAATCAATTTCCTAAATTTTCACCAGATGGTGAATCAGTTATTTTTCTAAAAACAGTTAGAGATAGAAGTTCTATTGGAATTATCAGACTTAATCATGATAAATCATATTTGTTCCCACTTAAAAATGGGAAAATCCAATCAATAGATTGGTAAAATTAAAGGGTATTTTAAGATAATGTATAATAATTTTACAAGATATACAAAATCTCAAAAACCCTTGTAAACCGAGCTTAAGTTTAGATTTAGTAAAATCAATTGAAATTTTAAATAAGGAAACAACGCCATGAAGAAATTAAGCATTTATACTTTCTTAGTTGCAGCAGTATTATTTACTGGATGTAGTCAAAAAGAGGTAGAAGTTGGAAATGAAGCTCCAAAAAACTCTGAATCAGCATTAAATAATATCGATAACTCAAATATTCAAGATGAAGTTATCAATGATGCAATGTTAGAAAGAGCAGATAAAGGTTATTACTATATGATCAATGGAGAAAAAGTATTTATTGAAAATATCTATTTTGGATTTGATAAATATAACTTAACTTCTGATATGAAAGAAGTTGCAAAATCAAATGCTTCGAAATTAGCAGGTATCCAATCTGGAACTACAATCAAAGTTGAAGGTAACTGTGATGAGTGGGGAACTGATGAGTACAACTATGCTTTAGGTTTAAAAAGAGCAAAAGTTGTAAAAGATGCTTTAGTTATGGACGGAATTGCTTCAGATGCTGTTTCTGTAGTTAGTTTTGGTGAGAGCAATCCTGTATGTACTGACAAAAATAAAGATTGTTGGTCAAAAAACAGAAGATCAGAGCACAAATTAGTTAAGTAATTTATGAAAAAACTTGCACTAACTTTCTTTTTACTTGGTGCCATTGCTGGGGCTGAAGAGGTCTCAGCATTTGGTGCGGGTGATTTAAATTCAAAAAATCCTTATGGATTAAATTCTACTGAAAAAAATTTACTAAAAACAAGAAAAACTTTAGAAAATGTTGATTCAAAAGTTAAAGATGTAAAATTATCTTTGGAATCAATTAATGAAAGAATTGATGGATTAGAATCTATCTATGAAGGTGATTCTCAAAAATTAAATACTTCAGTTTTAAAGATAAATGAGATTATAAAAAAAGTTGAAGAGAATTCAACACTTACTGAAAAACACAGTACAGATATAGAACAGATTTTATTAATGCAAGAAGAGTTTGCAAAAAATATTGCAAACCTTAAACTTGCCGTAGAAAAATTAAGCAATACAATAAACAAGATTAATAAAAGTTATATTTCAGAGAAAGAGTTTAAATCAAATATGAATCAGTTTATTACTAGAGAAGAGTTTGAAGCTTTAAAAAAATCTTTAGGCGTAAAAACTAGTAATAAATCTACAGCAAAACCTAAAACAAAAAAGGTATCATCCGATTTAAGTAGTGAAGATATGTATAATGAAGCATATAGACTATTTAAAAAAGATTGGTTTACAAAAGCAATTCCTATGTTTGAAGAGTTACTTGAGAGAAACTATAAACCTGCGGCAAGTAATTTTTATTTAGGTAATATGTGGTATTACCGTGAAAAATATGATGATGCCATTAGGTATTTTAAAACATCAGCAATGTTATATGACAAGGCTGATTATATGCCTGAATTGCTTCTTCATAGTGCAATTGCCTTTGAAGAAACAAATGATTTAGGAAACGCAGTTAACTTTTATACCTCTGTAATTGATATGTATCCAAATTCAAAAGAGGCAAAAGAAGCTGAAAAACGATTAAGAAAATTAAAATAAAATTTATAAAGGAAAATAATGTCAAAAGTAATTGGTATTGAATATAGTTTAAAAGATGCAAATTCTGGTGAGCAACTAGACTCAAATGTTGGTGGAGCTCCTTTAGAATTTATTTCTGGTAGAGGTCAAATTATTCCAGGTTTAGAGTCTAAACTTGTTGAAATGGCTGAAAATGAGCAAGCAGATGTTATGGTTCAACCAGCAGAAGCTTATGGTGAGTATAATGAAGAAGCAATGCAAACTCTTCCAAAAGAGCAATTTGCAGGAATCGAATTAACTGAAGGAATGACTTTATATGGAACTGGTGAGCAAGGTGAAACAGTTCAAGTAACTGTTAAATCTTTTTCTGATTCTGATGTAACAATTGATTATAATCACCCAATGGCTGGTAAAACTTTAATGTTCTCAGTAACTGTATTATCTTTAAGAGATGCAACTGAAGAAGAGATCCAAACTGGTGTAGTTGGCGGAATGGCTGCTATGGGTGGTGGATGCTGCGGTGGTGGCGGACACGATCATGGTAGTGAAGGTGGATGTTGTTCATCTGAGCCTCAACCACAACAATCACATGGTGGATGTGGTTGTAGCCATTAGTTCGCAGTTTGCGAAAATATGTAGTTTTAACTTAGTTTTAAAACTAAACAAAAAGCCCAAGAGTTTGCTACTCTTGGGCTTTTTTATTTATATGAATAAAAACTTTCAGTATAATACTGCTCAATTTTAAATTTAAAAGGTAAAAGAGATGAAAAAAGTAGCTTTTATTTTCCCTGGACAGGGAAGTCAATCTGTAGGAATGGGAAAAGATTTTTTTGAAAATAGCGACATCGCTAAAGAGATGATTAGTAAAGCTAGCCAAAGATTAAATATAAATTTTGAAGAACTTCTTTTTGCAGAAAATGATAAATTAGGACAAACAGAATATACACAGCCTGCAATTTTACTTGTAAGTTCAATTGCAAATGCAATTTTTAAAGAAAAGTGTGATGTTGTACCAGAATTTGTATTAGGACATTCATTAGGTGAATTTTCAGCATTAGTTGCAGCTGGAGCATTAGATTATTTAGATGCAGTTGAACTAGTTCATAGAAGAGGGCTTTTTATGAATGAAGCTTGTTCAGGTGGTGGAGCTGGTATGATGGCATTAGTTGGACTGGGAGATAAAGTTGTTGAGGATATTTGTAAAGAGCAACAAGAACTTGGAAAACAAGTTTGGCCAGCAAATTATAATATGGATGGACAATTAGTTTTAGCTGGTATTAAAGCTGACCTTGAAAGCTTAGTTGATACATTTAAAGAAGCTGGAGCAAAAAGAGCAATTGTACTTGATATGAGTGTTGCTTCACACTGTGAACTTTTAACATCAGCAGTTGAAAATTTAAAGCCATATTTAGAAGAGTATTTAAAAGATGAATTTTCTCCAGTTATTTCAAATGTAACTGCAGAGGCTTATTCTACAAAGGATGAGGCAATTGAACTACTTTCAGAACAATTGGTGTCTTCCGTTAAATATAAGCAATCAGTAAGTGCTAATGCTTCTAGTGTAGATATGATGATTGAGTTTGGAAATGGTATTGTTTTAAAAGGTCTAAATAGAAAAATTTGTAAAGGAACACCAACTGTAAATGTTTCTGATATGGCAAGTTTAGAGAAAGTATTAGGTGAATTAAATGACTAAATTAGCAATAATGGGTGCAATGGAAGAGGAGATTGAGCCTCTTCTAGAATACTTTGATGATGTTAAAGTAACTGAATTTGCAAATAATAAATACTATGAAGTAAATTTAAACGGTCTTGATATTGTAATTGCTTATTCAAAAATTGGAAAAGTTTTCGCAAGTTTAACAGCAAGTACAATGATTGAGAAGTTTGGATGTGATACTTTACTTTTTTCTGGTGTTGCAGGGGGAATAAACCCAAAACTAAAAATTGGTGATTTAATTATTGCTGATAAACTTTGTCAACACGATTTAGATATTACTGCATTTGGACATCCAAATGGTTTTGTTCCTGGTGGAAAGGTTTTTGTTGAGACTTCAAAAGAGCTGAGACAAGTTGCTTTTGATGTTGCACATGAAAATAAAATTTCAGTTTTGGAAGGAACTATTGCTACAGGAGATCAATTTGTACATTCAACTGAACGAAAAGAGTTTATAGAAAGCACTTTCAATGCAGATGCCCTTGAAATGGAAGGAGCTAGTGTTGCAGTGATTTGTGATGCTTTAGATGTTCCATTCTTAGTTTTAAGAGCTATTTCTGATACAGCTGATATGGATGCAGGATTTGATTTTGATGAATTCTTAAAATCATCTGCAAAAAACTCAGCTGAATATATGATAAAAATTGTAGAGAAGTTACAAAAATAAGTAAATTACTTTTCATAAATTCCATAACCAACTCCAAATGAGTTGGTTATAACATCTTTTCCTATTTTTTTTGTCAATCTACTAAACATAGTTTTTAAAGCAGAATCAGAAACTTCTTTATCTATCCATATATGTTTTTTTATATCTTCTATTTTTACAATTTTATTTTTATGTAATAATAGAAGTTCAAATAATTTTGACTCTTTTTTTGTTAAGTTTATTACAGAATTATCGTAAAGAAGAGATTTATCTAAATAATTATATGTAAGATGGTCATTTATTATATTTACAATTTCACCACTATTGTATATTTTTTTTGCACTAATATTTAAACTAGTGATTAATTTATTTACATCTGTTGGCTTAATAATATAATCAGTTAAGTTTAACTTGACAACTTCTAATAAGACATCTATACTTTTGTTTTCAGTAATTACAATAATAGGAATCTTATTATTTATACTTCTAATTTTTTTAATAAATTCAATTCCATTTGATTCATATAAATCTATTTCTGTTATTATTAAATGTATAAATATATTATCAAATGCTAAAATAGCCTTTTCTACATTATCTCTAAAAATTATTTTTTTAAAAAAAAGTTTTAAGATATTTATTGTTTGCTTACATAATTTATCATTACTAGAAAGATATAAGACATTGCTTTGTTTAAGGATTTTATTTAATGATACATTCATAAGTTTATCATAACATAATTAGTTACAAATAATCTTTAGAATTTTCTTTATGTAACTATAAAGTGACTACTTTTTTGTTATTATATTATTTATAAAATTATGAAGGATACTCAATGTTATCAATAGAAAAATATGAAAAAAGTATAAATTTAGAAAATCTTATGTCAAAGAATGACATTAATGAATTGATTTTAAGAGATTTCCAAAAAGGCAAGACAATAAATATCGAATTGTCTTCTGATATATCTTATAAGTCAGAACTTACAAATAATGGAGAAGACTTAACTTTAACATTTAATGATAATGCACAAACTTTTAAAATAGTTTTAAAAGGGATGGTAGAAATTCTTAATTCAAATGATGGTTCTGATCTAATTAAATTAATTCAAACTGATACAGAAAATACTTATAGTATTTCTGATTTAGCAAGTGCACTTGAAGCTTCAGCTGCTGGGGGCGAAGTTATTACTCAAGGTGATGGAACTCAAAATCCAACTCAAAATAATGAACTAACATTTGATAATACTCCTACACTTGCAGGAAGATTAGATATTGACAATGAACTTACACAAAATGGATTTCTTCCTTTATTTGTTAATTTAAATCAAAACAATGACGAAACAGGTATTTCTTCTATATTATATTCAGGAAAACTAATTGATGGATATATTGCAGGTTCAACAGTTTTTATTGATGCAAACAATAATGGTTCTTTAGACATTGGTGAGAACTCTACTACAACAGATGCAAATGGGGATTTTAGTTTTACTGGATTAACACAAACTGAATTAGATGCAGGACCAATTGTAGCTTTTGGTGGAACAGATATCTCTACTGGATTACCATTTGAAGGCTTCTATACTGCTCCTACTGGCTCAACAACAGTTTCACCTTTAAGTACACTATTGCATGAGCTTGTAAAAGATGGTTTAACTGAAAGTGAAGCAGAAGATTTAATTGCAACTACTTTTGGATTGGATACAAATATTGATTTGTTAAATTATGATCCTATCCAAGAACAAAATCCACAAGTTCAAATTGTTGCTGTACAAATTGCAAACTTAGTTAATTTAAGTGCAGCTTTATTTAGTAATTTAGAAGGGGGAAGTGAAGCAGATGCATCATTATTGGCTTTTGATTATTTAGCACAAATTCTTCAAAATAATCCTCAATTTGATTTATCTAATTCTGCTGATATTGAAATATTTATGAGAGAAATTACAAATGATAATCCAACTTTAGATTTTGAAGGGATTTCATCAAGTATTGCTAATATTAATGTACAAGTTGAAGAATCTATTAATGCTCTAGACCCATTTGCAACAATGGCTGAGATTCAAAGAGTTCAAGTAGAAAATTTAGAAAATAAGTTTACTTCAAACGATGCACCCGTTTCAACAGAAGAATCAAATATAGTAGAAGAGAATGATTTAAATGATGTGACAATTGGTGGAACAGAGATTGTAGATTACAATTTTACAGGAAGTGTGGCAGGGAATGCAACTGATGTAAATGGTGATGATATCGAATATTCATATGCAGGAAATTTAAATATTTCATTAAGTACAACAAATATGTCAATTGTATCTGCATTAAACAATCCTAGCCCTGAATTTACACAAGTTTTAAAAACTTATTTTTTAGAACTTGTAAGTAATCCTTTAGTATCAGCAGTAATTGATGATAGTCAAAAGTTACAAGAGATTGAAGCCTATCTTTTAGATCCTACAACAACAATAAATGATGCAATAACTTATTTAAATAATTTAGCTCCAGTTAATATTGATTTGACAACAGGAAAGCTTACTATTGAGGGTGTTATAAGTGAAAAATATGTTGATCTTTTACAGACAAATAATGTTTTAAGTATAGATGTGCAAAGTGATGGTACATATACTTTAAATAGTCCATATTTTAATTTATTAACACCAAATGAAAAACTAGAAATAAATTTTGATTATCAAGTATCAGATGGTATATTAGTAGATTCATCAACTATATCATTAACAGTAAATGGTGGTAATGAAGCACCAGTAATCACAGTAGCACCAACAATCACAATAAATGAGACATCATTTGCAGATTATGGACCAGTGTCAAACTATGAGACAGTAATATCAGCATCAGCATTACTAGCAATGTTAGGAGTAGAAGATGCAGAGGATAGTGAATTTGGATTGTCATTAGTAAGAGATAGTTCAAGCTTTGCAGATGAAACAGGAGATATAACAAGTTCAACAACAAATGGTGTAATTCAATTAACACAAGCAGATTTAGATGGTGACTTTGCAGATTTAGTAACAAAATTTGGAGCGCAAAAGGGTGACTTGTATGTATACTCAGAAGAAGTAGATGGATTAAATTTAGGTGAAAGTATAACAGCAAAATTTAATGTACTAGTAACAGACCCAGATGGAAACCAAAGTAATGTAGAAGAAGTAACATTAGATATTAATGGAGTAGATGAAGCACCAGTAATCACAGTAGCACCAACAATCACAATAAATGAGACATCATTTGCAGATTATGGACCAGTGTCAAACTATGAGACAGTAATATCAGCATCAGCATTACTAGCAATGTTAGGAGTAGAAGATGCAGAGGATAGTGAATTTGGATTGTCATTAGTAAGAGATAGTTCAAGCTTTGCAGATGAAACAGGAGATATAACAAGTTCAACAACAAATGGTGTAATTCAATTAACACAAGCAGATTTAGATGGTGACTTTGCAGATTTAGTAACAAAATTTGGAGCGCAAAAGGGTGACTTGTATGTATACTCAGAAGAAGTAGATGGATTAAATTTAGGTGAAAGTATAACAGCAAAATTTAATGTACTAGTAACAGACCCAGATGGAAACCAAAGTAATGTAGAAGAAGTAACATTAGATATTAATGGAGTAGATGAAGCACCAGTAATCACAGTAGCACCAACAATCACAATAAATGAGACATCATTTGCAGATTATGGACCAGTGTCAAACTATGAGACAGTAATATCAGCATCAGCATTACTAGCAATGTTAGGAGTAGAAGATGCAGAGGATAGTGAATTTGGATTGTCATTAGTAAGAGATAGTTCAAGCTTTGCAGATGAAACAGGAGATATAACAAGTTCAACAACAAATGGTGTAATTCAATTAACACAAGCAGATTTAGATGGTGACTTTGCAGATTTAGTAACAAAATTTGGAGCGCAAAAGGGTGACTTGTATGTATACTCAGAAGAAGTAGATGGATTAAATTTAGGTGAAAGTATAACAGCAAAATTTAATGTACTAGTAACAGACCCAGATGGAAACCAAAGTAATGTAGAAGAAGTAACATTAGATATTAATGGAGTAGATGAAGCACCAGTAATCACAGTAGCACCAACAATCACAATAAATGAGACATCATTTGCAGATTATGGACCAGTGTCAAACTATGAGACAGTAATATCAGCATCAGCATTACTAGCAATGTTAGGAGTAGAAGATGCAGAGGATAGTGAATTTGGATTGTCATTAGTAAGAGATAGTTCAAGCTTTGCAGATGAAACAGGAGATATAACAAGTTCAACAACAAATGGTGTAATTCAATTAACACAAGCAGATTTAGATGGTGACTTTGCAGATTTAGTAACAAAATTTGGAGCGCAAAAGGGTGACTTGTATGTATACTCAGAAGAAGTAGATGGATTAAATTTAGGTGAAAGTATAACAGCAAAATTTAATGTACTAGTAACAGACCCAGATGGAAACCAAAGTAATGTAGAAGAAGTAACATTAGATATTAATGGAGTAGATGAAGCACCAGTAATCACAGTAGCACCAACAATCACAATAAATGAGACATCATTTGCAGATTATGGACCAGTGTCAAACTATGAGACAGTAATATCAGCATCAGCATTACTAGCAATGTTAGGAGTAGAAGATGCAGAGGATAGTGAATTTGGATTGTCATTAGTAAGAGATAGTTCAAGCTTTGCAGATGAAACAGGAGATATAACAAGTTCAACAACAAATGGTGTAATTCAATTAACACAAGCAGATTTAGATGGTGACTTTGCAGATTTAGTAACAAAATTTGGAGCGCAAAAGGGTGACTTGTATGTATACTCAGAAGAAGTAGATGGATTAGATTTAGGTGAAAGTATAACAGCAAAATTTAATGTACTAGTAACAGACCCAGATGGGAACCAAAGTAATGTAGAAGAAGTAACATTAGATATTAATGGAGAGAATCCAGGAGTTTCAATTTCTAATAATTCAGTAACTTTAGGAGATATTTCTTCAAGTGATGCAGGATTATATAATATGTTAGAAATTTTAGAATCTGCTAGTGGTGCAAAAGTAGAATCAATTGATTTAACTGAAGATGGAATGCATATATTATCAAATCTTTCAATTGATAACTTCTTAGCAATCTCAGATGATAATGAATTAAAAATAGATGGAGATAGTTCAGATAAAATTGCATTAGATTCAACTATTTGGGGTAATTCAACACCAACAGCAGACGGTTATGAAGAATATACTTATACTGATAGTAGTAATCAAACTTTAAAACTTCTTATTGATCAGGATATTACAGTAATTTAATAGAGTAATGATATAATTCATTACTCTAAAATAAAGGTTTAATTTTGGTTAAAAAACTTTTTAGTTCAATTTTTGAAAAAAAATCAAAAGACTATAAACCTGAATTCTATACCACAGATTTACACTCTCATCTAATCCCTGGGATTGATGATGGTGTAAAAACTTTAGATGAATCAATACAAATTATCCAAGGTATAAAAAAACTTGGATTTAATAAGATTATCACAACTCCACATATTATGGCCCATAGATTTCCAAATACAAAAGAGATTATTCTAGATGGTTGTGAAAAACTTAAACAAGAACTAAAAAATAGAAATATAGATATAGAACTTATTGCTTCTGCAGAGTACTATTTTGATGAAAATTTTTTAGAACTTATTGAAAATGATGACTTATTATATTTTGGAAAAGACAAATACGTTTTATTTGAACTTTCTTATACAAATAAACCCTTTGGCTTAGAGCAAACTATCTTTAATTTACTTTCAAAAGGGTATAGACCTATTTTAGCTCATCCTGAGAGATATTCATATTTTTCATCAAACTTCTCAAAATATGATAAATTAAAACAAAGTGGTGTTAGGTTTCAAATAAATCTCAATTCTTTAATTGGTTTTTATGGTAAAAAACCAAAAGCTGCTGCAAAATATTTATCTGACAATGGACTTATTGATTTTGTTGGTAGTGATATACATGGAGAGAAGTATTTAGATTCATTTAGCAAAGCAGTTTTTGCAAAAGAAACTCACAAATTATTTGAAAATAATAGAATTAAAAATTATAAGTTAGTATAAAGAAGACCTATTAACTAGGTCTATCTTTATAATATTTGTCATTTCCGTAACCATATCCATAACTTACACCATAACCGTATCCATATTTTTCACCAATTTCAACACCATTTAAAATCATACCAATATGATTGTGTGAGTGTTCACGCGCTAGTCTATCAAGGTTTTTGATAAACTCTTTTCTCGTGTAATCAGCTCTAACTAATACAAATGAAATATCTGCATAGTTCATAAGAATAAGTGCATCTGTTACAAGACCAACAGGTGGCGTATCTATAATAATATAATCATATTCCTCTTTTAAATCTTCAATTAAGGTTTTCATGTTATCTAATAAAATCAATTCTGAAGGATTTGGAGGAAGAGGCCCTGTAGTAATTAAATCAACATTTTCAGACTCTGTTTTAGAGATTACATCTTTTAGTGTATTTTGTCCAGTTAGATAATTACTTAATCCTATAACATTATCTACATCAAACTCTTTATGAACACTAGCTTTTCTCATATCTATATCTAAAACAACAACCTTTTTATTTGTTTGACCTATTATTTCAGCAATTTTTGCAACAACAGTTGTTTTCCCTTCTCCTGATACAGAAGAAGTTACTGTAATAACTCTACTTGATTCTGTTTGTGGCAAGAACTGTAAGTTTGTTCTAATTGACCTAAATGATTCAAGGAAGATATTTTTTGTTTTTTTGTTTTTATTAAGAGGAACAACACCATAAATTGGAATTGAACTATATCTTTCAATTTCCTCTGTATTTTTAACTGTATCATTTAAAAACTCTCTTAAAAATGCGTAAGCAATACCAACAATTCCACCTAATATCATACCAACTAAAACTATTAACATTCTTTTTGGTTTAACAGGAATAGGGTAATTTAATGCTTCATCCAATACTCTTGAATTAGAGATTGTAGATGATTTTAAGATAGCTGTTTCAGCTCTTTTTTCAAGTAAATATGAATATACTTTTTCATTTACAGAAAAATATCTTGTAAGTCTTGTTAGCTCTTTTTCTTGTTGAGGAAGTGTTTCTAAAGATTTTGTATATTGTCTAATCAAAGATTCTAAAGAAGCTTTTCTTTGTGCTATTTGATTTAAGTTATTACTTAAAACAGTTTTAATATTTCTTCTTAGTGTTGCAATTGATTGACTAAGTTTTACAATATCAGGGTGTAACTCTGTATAATCAATAAGTAAGTTATCTCTTTGATTTGATAACTCGGTTAAGTTTTTAACCATATTTGATAATGAAGGATCAGCAAAGCTTATTGATCCAACTGCTAGACCAGATAAATTGTGATTTTTATTGATATATTGTTGTAAATTTTTTAAGATATTTTGTTCTATTGATATCTCTTGAAGTTTACTTTCATAATCAGTTAATTTTTCTGAAGTCATTTTTGCTTTTTGTGATAAATCAATTACTTCGTTAGTCTCTTTATACTCTTCAAGTTTTCCCTCTGAAGCCTTAAGTCTTTTATTTATCTCTTCAAGTTGAGAATCAATAAAGTCTAAAGATAAGTTTGCTGTTTCATTTTTTCTTTCTCTTTCTTGATCTCTATATGCCTTTAACATAGCATTTAAAAGATCTTTTGCTCTAGTTGAAACAGTATCTAAAATAGAAAGTCTTAATACACTCGCAAATTCAGAAACTTGCTCAATTGATAAATTATAGTAGTAGTCTACAAATGAAGACTCATGAACAAAATAAAAAGAATATTCACTTTCTTCTAGTTCACTAATCTTTTGAATTTTTATATTAAACCATTGTGTTTTTATCTCTTCATTATATTTATGGATTTTTTCATACTTAAAAAGATCTATGTCCTCAAATTTTCTAACACCTAATAGATCTAAAATCCCAGACTTTGACCATTTGTTACTAGGTTTAATAATTAGTTTAAAAGTATCTTTTGATAAAGGTTGTATATAAAAAGTTTTATTGTAGAATTCATCATCTATAAACTCTTTTGTAGCAACAAAAGGAGAATTTTGATAGAACTCATATGTTCTATAGTTATTTTTTGTAAAATATCTTGTCCCAAGATTTAAGTAACTAGCTGCTCTATCAGCTAAAAACTTTGATTTAAAAACTTCAATTTGATTTTCTATATTAACTCCAGTTCCACTAAATGCTTCTTTTAGTGCTGAACTTGTGTTCCAACCTCTTTCTTCCTCTTTTACTTCAATAGTTGCAGAAGAAGAATAGATATTTGGCTTAACATAAGCAAATACAGCTGAACCTATAGTAAATATTAAAATCGTAAAAAAGATAAAAAACTTGTATTTAAGAATGGTTTTAAATACTTGTTTTAAATCTATTTCATCATTTGTATGTTGTATATATTTATTTTGTTCCATTAATGATAACCCTTATACTATTCTATAAGAGTTTTTCTTTGGTTTAGTGGATCTAGGATACTAGATAACATATTCCAAAATGGGTTGATATCATTAAATGCTCTATTATAACCTTTAAGATTTCTAGGTTGTACATATAATATATCGTTTGGTTTTAAGTATAAACTTGAAACAGATAATTCATCCATTCTTGTAAGGTTAATAGTTCTAACTTTAGGATTTCTTAAATCACCTCTAATAACTTTGATATTGTTTCTAGATGCCATATCTGTTAAGTCACCAGTCCTTGCAATAGCTTCAATTACATTCATTGTACCATTTGTAACTGGAACGATACCTGGCGATTTTACTTCACCTATTACGATAACTCTTTGGTTTTTGATTTCAACGATTACATATGGGTTTCTGATAAATTTTTTGTATTCTTTAATTAGATAATTAGAAGCTTCATCTTGCGTTAGCCCTGCAATATTTACACTTCCAAGTAATGGAAGTCTAACACTTCCTTTTCTAGTAACAAGTAATCCAATGTTTTCTTGAATTGTATTACTATTGTTTACATCTCTACTAGTAAGAATCGAAGTCATTTGTTGACTACCTTGACCAGCTTGAATATAAACTGTAACATCAACTCTATCATTTGGAGCGATTATATTCTCAAATGCCATTTCTTGATAATATTCTTCTTTTTCAACAACAGTAGTTTCTTCAATATCTAGATTACCTTCTTGGAAAAGTTTATAATCTTTTAGACTACAACCACTGAATAAAGCAATTAGAATAGAGAAAGTAAAAATAGATTTTATCTTTAACCCCATAAACATCCTTTTATAAATTTTTTTGTTATCATAACACAATGAGTTATTAAATATCAAATAAAACTGTCTAAAAAATAGCTAAAATTTTAAAGTTACAAAATAGTTACAAAAATAACATTATAACGTAGCTGTATATTTTTTAAGTAACTTCTAATATTATTAGAAAGTTTTTATGTTATAATGCCATTATAAAAAATTTTGGAGAATATAAAATGGATAAAATTGTAGAAGAAAATAAAAACAGCAGAAGAAGTTTCCTAAAAAAAGCAGCATATGCAGCACCTGCAATAGTTGCTTTAGGTTCAATGACAATCCCTACATCAGCAGCAGCAAGTAATACTGTAAATAGAGATACTTCTACTTCAGTAACTGGACCTGGTACTGATCCATCAAATGATGATAGAGGTGGAATAAGAAGAAGTTCATTTAACTAGTAACATATAGTAAAAAGTATTAATGTATTTATTTGGATACCATTTAGAAATAAATAAAAAACAGAGTCCTAATAGATACACATTAGTAGAAGAACAAACTTCTACTAATAAACTCAATTATAAGATAGAACTTCACAATAATCAGCTTAGAGAAGTTTTTATTCAAAGTGAAAAACCTTTCTCTAGAATAGAATCTAATCAAATAATAAGTTTCACAGTTAGAGATGTTGTTACTTTTTCAAGTAAAATCAACTCTAATCTAATAACATACTCAAAAGCGGATGGAACTACAGATAAATTAGTAGACTATTGGTTGAAACATACCTATTTCCCCATACTACTTACCTTTGAAAACAAGTATTATTTCTTACATGCCGGGGCTGTGGAGATTGAAGATACCTCAGTTTTGTTTGTAGCAAATTCATTTGGTGGAAAATCTACCTTAACAGATTTCTTTATAAAAAAAGGTCATACTATGATATCTGATGATAAAGTAGCAACTTTTGAAAAAGATAATATGATTTTTTCTGTACCTTCATATCCATATCATAGACCTTATCGTAAAATGGAAGATTTAGGATTATTTGTAGAGAATTTTGCAGAAGAATCTAAACCAATTAATTGTATATTAAATTTAATAAAATCTGATCCGCTATGTGAAATAAAAGTTTCACAAACTTTAGGAATTGATAAATTTAAGATTATAAGATATTCCACAGAAATAGATTTGCCTATTCATAAAAAACAAAGATTTAAAGCTTTGACAAATATAGCAAATAAAGTAGATATATATGATATAACTATTCCTTGGGATTTAAATAGACTTGAAGAGGTTTATCAAGCTATTGTAAAATTTATAAAAAATAAAAAGGTAATATAAAATATGACACTAGATACAAAAATAAATATACCAGATACACTTTTTTTACAAAAAGTAGATGATGAAACAATTTTACTTGATAGTAATACCAATGAGTATTTTTCTATAAATGAGATTGGAACTTTTATTTGGGAAACTTTAGAAGAAAAAAAAGATTTAAATAAAGTAAAAGAAGAGATAATCTCAAATTATGAGGTGGATGAAAAACAAGTTGAAAATGATATTTTAAATTTTATTCAAGAAGTAGCAAACAAAGGTTTGATTACTATCTCATAACACTTTAGAACCCAAAATATGGGTTCTTTTTTATTGTGAAATTGAAGTTAAGGTTTGTTTTACTAGCTTATCTGAAGTATCTTGATTATTAGTTTCTACATAACAACGTAACTCTGGTGCATTACCAGAAGGTCTTAGATGTATGATTACATCATTATCAAATGTCAGTCTCAATCCATCAATTTGATTTATGTCTACTATTTTTAGATTTTCAAAACCTAACATTTCTAATAGGTTATTTGGATTTTCTACACCTTTATTTATAAGTTTAATACTCTTTTCTCTTGGAAAATTTTGAATTCTATCACTTGATGTAAAACGTTTTGGTAAATTTTCAATAAGTTTAGAAAGTCTTGTCTTTTCTTTTACTGTAAAACTAGCTAATACTATAAATGGAAGCAGGGCATCCCTAGTTGGTAATGCATCTAAAATAGTTCCATTTTGTTCAAGTGCTGAACCTAATAGAAAACCACCATTTGCTTCAAACCCTGCAATTGATTTGTAAGTATTTAACTCTTCAAAGGCTTCTATAACATAAGGTGATCCAATTTTTGTTCTTTTTACTTTTTCAAAAAAGCCACTTTTTTCAATAGCTGTATTACAACTAACAGGCACAGCTAAAGCTTTAACCCCAAGGATATTGGAAGTCATTAAACCAACAATATCACCTCTTAACCAGTCACCATTTTCATCAGCAATTAATGGTCTATCTCCATCTCCATCTGTAGAAAAAATAGTATCAAAGTTATATTCTTTTGACCAGTCTTTTCCTCTTTGTTTATCTTCATCTGAAACTGCTTCTGTGTCTATTGGTATAAACTCATCAGATCTTCCAAGAGAAATGACCTCTGCACCTAAATTTGTAAAAAGTTTTGAATACAAATTTCTACCTGCACTTGAGTGTTCATAAATACCAATTTTAAGACCATCTAAGCAGTTTTCCCCAAAATAGTTTGCGTATCTGTTAATATAATTTGTTGCTGCAGTGTCTTCTACTTTTGGTAAATAACTATTGACATCAACTATTTGGTTGGTATTATTTAAAATAGCTATTTCATCATCTTTTGATATCTCACCATCTGGTCTATAAAACTTGATACCATTTCTATCAAAGGGGATATGACTTCCTGTTATCATAATAGATGGTATTTTATCTGCCATAGCTTGTAGGGCTAATGCTGGAGTAGGAATCACTCCATAAAAATCTACTTCATAACCATAGGCTTTTATAGCCCCACAAATTATAGAACTTATTTCAGGACTGCTTGGACGATTATCCATTGCAACTGCAATTTTTTTAAACTCAAAGCTTTTTTTCATGGCATCTAAAAAAGAGATAGTAAAAGCTGTACATACTTCAGTTGTGAATTCAGTAACTAAACCTCTTGCTCCACTAGTCCCAAATTTAACATCACTTTGAGTAATAACTTCTTTTATAGTTTTCATTTAATCCCTTTTAAAATCATCATCAATTCTTACGATATCATCTTCACCTGTATACTCGCCAACTTGTGCTTCTATAAGTACTACAGGAATTTTCCCTTCATTTGCTAGTCTATGTAATTCACCCATTTTTATATAAATAGATTCATTTGGTCTTACTAGTTTTGTTTCTTCACCAACTGTAACTGTAGCAGTTCCACTTACGACAATCCAGTGTTCATTTCTATGGAAATGTTTTTGTAAGCTTAGTCTTTTCCCTGGTTTTACATCAATTCTTTTGATTTTATATCCAGGAGTATCTTCTAAAACTGTATATGAACCCCATGGTCTATAGCCAGTTAAGTGAATATTGTGTAGTTCTGTTGTTTTTCTAACTTCTGCAACTACTTTTTTAACCTTTTGTGAGCTTCCCTTTTTAGATATAAGTAAAGCATCTCCAGTATCAACTATAATACAATCTTCAATATCAACAGTTGCAATTTTTCTTTGTTTTCCATAGATTAGATTGTTTTTACTATCTATTGACACATGATTTTTATTTAAGGTATTTCCATTTTCATCTTTTGGAAGTTCTTCATATAAAGAATCAAAACTTCCTACATCTGACCAATTAATATTAGATGGAACAACTTTTACTTTTGAAGATTTTTCCATAACTGCATAATCGATACTATCTTCAGGGATTTTCATCATATCATCATATTTTATTCTTGTAATATCATCTTTAGAAGAGTTTGTTAAAGCATCTTTACTAGTATCAAATATCTCAGGAGAATATTTTTTTAATTCCTCTAAAAATACTCCAGCTTTAAACATAAACATACCACTATTCCAATAATAGTTTCCAGCTTTTAAATACGAAGTTGCTGTTTCAAAGTCAGGTTTTTCATGGAAAGCTTTTACATCATATTCATTTTCACTTTCTATGTATCCAAATCCAGTTTCAGCAAATGTTGGAGTAATACCAAAAGTTACTAGATTATCTTCAAGTGCTAATTCTTTTGCTTTTTCTAAAACTTTTGAATACTCTTCTTCATCTTTAATTAGATGATCACTTGGTGTTACTAATACTATCTCCTCAGAATCTAACTCCATACAAGCCAAAGCAATAGCAGGGGCAGTATTTCTTCCAACAGGTTCAAGAAGGTATTTATTATTCTCTTTTTTTAATTCTTCTAATTGATCAACAGAAAGAAAATATTGTTCAGCATTTGAAACTATAAATTGACTATTACAAACTTTTGAATTTCTTTGAACAGTTAATTGAAATAAAGATTTTTCATCAAACAATTTTACAAATTGTTTTGGCATAAGTGTTCTACTTATTGGCCATAATCTTGTTCCACTACCTCCACATAGTATTATATTAGTCATCTAATCCCCTTATCTTTATCAAAATAGTCTTTTACAAAAAAGTATACATCATCACTTTTCATTAGTTCATCTTCTTCAAACCATCTATAATTTTCATGTTGATTATTTGTCATAGGTGTATTTGTAATTCTAAGTTCAAAACTTAACACAATATAATGGGTAGAAAAATCATCACCAAAAACATTGTCATCATAAAAGTGTTGATATATACCTTTAAAAGAAGCACTTTTGATATTGTATTCAACACCAATCTCATTTTGTGTGATTCTTTTAAAAGCATCATCTATTTTTTCATCTTTGAAAACTCTTCCACCAGGAACAAACCAACTGTTTTTTGCTGGTTTGTTTATTCTTTTACCTAGTAGAACTTTATCTTCGCTATTTTTGATTATTAAATCAATAGAGATAAGTGGTGCATTTGCAATAATTGTACTAAAAGTTTCTTTATCTAAAAACATTTTATTTATTATTTAAATACCACTCATACATAGTTTTAATACCATCTTCAAGTTCAACTTTGTGTTTCCATCCTAAACTGTGTAATTTAGACGGATCAGTTAATTTAACCATTGTACCATCTGGTTTATTGATATTAAATTTTAATTCACCTTCAAAACCAATAATTTTTTGTATAAGCTCTGCCAGTTCTTTGATTGATATATCTACACCAGTTCCAATATTGATATGGGTATTTCTTACTTCTTTTGAGTCTTTTTCATAGGTATCACTAAAGTCTCTATTTTCTAATAAAAATACACAAGCATCAGCCATATCTTCACTATATAAAAACTCTCGTCTTGGTTTTCCTGTTCCCCAAATTTCAACTGAAGAGGCATCTACTCCAAAACCTTCTAAATACTCTTTTGCATCATCAATATTTTCAATACCTAACTCTTTTGCAACTTCGTCTTCTCTCCCTTCATATAAAAGCTTAGCACAATGAATTTTTCTAATAAGTGCTGGCAACACATGAGATTTTTCTAAATCAAAGTTGTCATTTGGTCCATATAGATTTGTTGGCATTACAGATATAAAGTTTGTAGCATATTGTAAGTTATATGATTCACACATTTTTATACCTGCAATTTTAGCTATTGCATATGGCTCATTTGTATATTCTAAGGGTGAAGTTAAAAGGCAATTTTCTGGCATAGGTTGTGGTGCTTCTTTTGGATAGATACAAGTACTACCTAAAAACAATAATTTTTTTACACCATTTACATATGATTGGTGGATTACATTGTTTTGAATAGCAAGATTCTCATATATAAATTCACCTCTATATGTATTGTTTGCAACTATACCACCAACTTTAGCAGCTGCTAGTATTACATATTCTGGTTTTTCATCTTCAAAAAACTTAGCTACTTCTACTTGTGAAGTTAGGTCTAGTTCTTTATGAGTTTTATATACAAGATTTGTATAACCCTTTGATTCTAAGTTTTTAACAATAGCAGAACCAACTAATCCTCTGTGTCCTGCTATATATATTTTACTATCTTTGTTCATTTCAATATTCTTTTTTAGTATTTCTATTATTTAAATATGAAGAAATTTTTTTAGGGTTTTGTCTTAAATCAAGAATAGCTACTACTATAACTGTTTCATCTTTGATGACATAATAAATTCCATACGGAAATCTTTTAGAAAGCAATCGATACAAACCAAATACTTTTTGATGAATTCCTCCATAAAGCCATAAAGACTCTATGTCAGATATTATGCTATCTTTAAAGTATGAACCCAATCCATGATTTTGTTTTTCATAAAATTCTTCGCCTAATTTCAAATCATTTGAAACTTCTTTTAAAGCTATTATGTTTTTTATATTCATTAAGCTTTTAAGTCTTCAAGTGAGATAAATTCTGCTTTATTGTTATCAAGTTTTTGAAGTCTTTCTTCTAAAACTTCTTTGTGCCAAGATGGAGATTCAATATTACTATCTTCTTCTTCTAAAGTAGCCCAGATTTCATTCATTAAAATGATTCTATCTTTTACATCTAATTTTTTTATTTCATCTAAACTCATTTTTAACTCCTGATAACAATTATAGCAAACTAATTACTACTATTCAAAATAATTCATAATCTTATAACCACCATCTTTTAGATAAGTGTCTTTTGTCATAAGTTTAAGGTCTGATTTCATCATATCATCAACTAACTCTTGTAAGTTATATTCTCTATTCCATCCAAGTTTCTTTTCTGCTTTACTTGGATCTCCAAGAAGTAAGTCAACTTCTGTTGGTCTAAAGTATCTTGGATCTACACCTACAACTGTTTGATTGATACTTAAGTGAGATAAATCGATTCCTGATTCTTTTGCTTTTGCTTCATCAAAGTTATCTATTATACCAACTTCATCTACACCTTCATTTTCAAATCTTAGGTTTATACCTGCATATTCAAAGGCAAATTTCACAAAGTCTCTTACAGTAGTTGTTTGTCCAGTTGCTATAACCCAATCTTCTGGTTGTTCTGCTTGTAAAATCATCCACATCATTCTAACATAGTCTTTTGCATGTCCCCAGTCTCTTTTTGCATCAAGGTTTCCAAGATATAGTTTTTCTTGTAATCCTAAAGCAATCTTTGAAGCTGCTCTTGTAATCTTTCTAGTTACAAATGTTTCACCTCTAACAGGAGACTCATGGTTAAATAAAATACCATTACAAGCAAACATATCATATGCTTCTCTATAGTTTACAGTAATCCAATATGCATACATCTTTGCAACTGCATAAGGTGATCTTGGATAAAAAGGAGTTGTTTCACTTTGAGGTGTTTCTTGAACTTTACCATATAGTTCAGATGTACTTGCTTGATAGATTTTTGTTTTCTTTTCAAGTCCTAAGAATCTAACTGCTTCTAAGATTCTTAGTGTTCCTGTACCATCTGCATTTGCTACATATTCTGGAGTTTCAAAAGATACAGCAACATGAGACATCGCAGCTAAGTTATAGATTTCATCAGGTTGAGTCTCTTGGATGATTCTTGTTATATTCATAGAGTCAGTCATATCACCATAGTGTAATACTAAGTTTCTATTTTCTACATGTGGATCTTCATATAAGTGATCAATTCTATCTGTGTTGAACATAGAAGATCTTCTTTTGATACCATGTACTATATAACCTTTTTTTAGAAGAAATTCAGCTAAATATGAACCATCTTGTCCTGTGATTCCTGTTATTAGTGCTACTTTCTGTTCTGCCATTTAGTTTACCTTTTTAATAATTTTGCGTATTATACTTAAATAAGATGGAAGTATATCTTAAAAGTATTACAATAAGGTAATAAATCTGTATATTTTTTATTAGTAAGTTTTTGAGTTTTTATTTTATTTTTTAATATAATTTGATAGTATCTAATTAGATTTTTCAAAGGCAAAAAAATAAAACTAAAAAAATTATCAAATGACGTAGAATTAATAATAGAATCATGTAAAATAATTCCAAAGCAGAACTTACTAAAAGAAAAGATTCTTTTAATAAAGGATTGGGATATTTTTATAGAACTTTCTTATAAACATGGAGTTTTTCCATTAGTCTACAATAGCATCAAAAATTTTAAAGAGTTTATACCTGAAGATATTTTTAGAAGATTAAAATTAATCAATATGGACATAGCTAAGCAAAACATGCTTATGACATCTGAACTTATAAAAGTTACAAAACTTTTGGAAGAAAATGGTATAAATGCTATAGCTTTCAAAGGGCCTGTTCTATCACAAATGGCATATGATGATATAACACTAAGGCAATATGTTGATTTAGATATTTTGGTAAGCTTAAAGGATATCAATAGATTAGGAAAACTTTTAGCTGAAGAAAATTACGAAGAAGTTTTTGATTTAGAAGAGTATCAAAAAGAAAAATTAGTTGATATAGTACATGACAGAAGTTTTTTGAATAAAATAAATAATATACTCATAGAAGCACACTGGACATTGTCTAGTGCTGAGTTTTTTATGGACTTAGAAAAATTAAACTATTTTGTTAGTCAAAAATATAAACTAAAAAATTCTGAAGTAAATATCTTATCAAATGAAATTCACTTTATCTATCTTTGTATTCATGGATATAAACATATGTGGGAAAGACTAGAATGGTTAGTAGATATAAACTTGATAATAGTAAAAAAGATTTTAGATTTTGAAAAAGTATTGTCTCTTGCAAAAAAAATAGATGCAGATAGAGTTGTATTATCTAGTATATTACTCTGTGAAAAAGTATTTTCTATAAATTTAAATATCAATTTAAACACTCGTGATAAAAAAATAATTGAAAATACAGATAAGATATATTATCGATTTATAAAAGAGTTTGAAAATACAGATAAAATCCATACAAAAGAGATTTCATCTGTTCAATGGTTTATGTTGAAAAACACTTCATATAGATTGAAATATCTAAAATCAATGCTTCATCCTACAGAGTATGATTACAAAGTAATAAAACTTCCAAAAAGTTTAAATTTTTTGTATTATCTTATAAGACCTTTTAATATCGTTTTAAAAAATAAATTTAAAAAGTAAATTTATTTTTTAAAACAAAAAATCTAACTAGGAAAAATATTCCAACTCCACTAATACTAGCAAAGAAGTCTAAAACTGAAGCCTCTCTTCCAATCATAAATTGAACATACTCTATAAAAAAAGCTATCAAAACTAAAATCAGTATTTTTAATATCACTTTTAGTTTTATAGAACTTTCTACAAAAAAGTAACTAATCACTACAAATGCAAGTATATGTTTTATCTTGTCAAAGTTAGTAAGAAAAACTTTGTCTACACTATGAGTTGGATCAAATGCAATTGCAAAGATTCCAAATATCACCAAAAAGAAAATAAAAGTATTTTTTTCTTTTAGGTTACTAAATAAACTTTTCAAATACTATCTTGCCCCAACTTTATTTAAAACTACACCTGCAGTTTTTAGAAGTATAACAAAATCTTTCCATAGAGACCAGTTTTGAACATACCATTTTTCTAGTTGAACTCTCTCATCAAATGTAAGTTCATTTCTTCCACTAACTTGCCAAAGTCCAGTTATACCTGGATTTGTTTTTAGTATTGTATTAACATTTGCTTCACCCATCTTTTCTTTTTCTGTAACTAAATATGGCCTTGGTCCTACAAAGCTCATCTCTCCTTTAAAGACATTAAAAATCTGCGCAAGTTCATCTAAAGATGTTTTTCTTAAAAAGTTCCCAACCTTTGTAACTCTTGGGTCATTTTCATATTTACAATATATCTCATAGTTTTCAATCTCATGTGGGTTTTCTTCTAGATAGTCTTTTAGAAGTCTTTCTTGCTCCTCTTGCTCATACATGGTTCTAAATTTATAGCACATAAAAATACTACCATTTCTTCCTAGCCTTTTTTGTTTGAATAGTATTGGTCCCTTTGAGTCTTGGTTTATGGCTAAGGCTATGATTCCAACTATAGGCATAAGAAATGGTGCTAAAAGTATTGCAAGAACTAGATTGTATGATCTATTTATAAACATTCTGTATTTACTTTTTAGTTTGTTTTCTAAAACTACTAAATTTGTTCTTGTATTTGTAAGCTCATATATATCAGAGTTAGTAAATTGATAGTTATTGAATATTGGTACAAACATAACTTTTTCTTTTGATTGAATCTCTTGTTCTAATATTATTTTTAGTCTTTCAGGATCTTTTTTATGCGAATCAATAAATACAATATCAGCTTCTTTTCTTTTTGATTTGATATATCCTAAGTATCTGTTTCCAAAAATTTCATCTTTGAAAAGAGCATCACTACTTAAAAGCTTAACCCCTTTTTTCCAAAAACCTATATTAAACAAAAATGGTTTTAAAAAAAACTTAGAAAGTGGCATAAAAACCATCATAAAAACAAAAGAACATGCTATTATCTCTACTGGATAGTTTTGTGACTGATTTATTATTACTCCTAGTGTGATAACTGCAAAAAAGGACAATAACAACGACTTGATAATCTTCCTTGTCTCGTGCCAAAAGTCAAATCTATTTAGATATATTCTTTCATAAAAAAACAAAAATGTTATGATGATATATGTTGGATACATTTTTAGACATGATATAAATATATCATTTAAAACTATATCTTCTCCTTGAAAATATCTACATACTATAAAACTGAAAAAAAGAGTAAAAAATATTACAAATATATCAGTTATGAAGATTATAACTTCTGATATAAATTCTCTAAGTTTTGGATGTCTTTTTTTGTGATATTCAGATGTATTATTTTCTATCATTTTATATCCTTTCTTGAAAACTTGTATGTTAAGTATTGTTTAATAAACAAAAATATAAATAAGCTATTCGTCAAAAAGTATCTTTTCCAGAGTCTTTTTGGATCTTGAATCAATCTATATAGCCACTCTAATGAATAGTCTTGCATCCACTTTGGTGCTCTATCTTTAACCCCTGCATAAACTTCAATAGCTCCACCAAGTCCTATCATACATGAGTTGATTTTATTTTTATGTTCACTCATCCATTTCTCTTGTTTAGGGCATCCTAAAGCTACAAATACAAAGTCTGGATTGAAGTCATTTATCATAGAAATATCTGCTTCTTTTTCATCTTGACTTAATGCTCTAAAAGGTGGAGAATAAGATTTTATCTTAAGGTTTGGATATTCTTTATTTACTTTTTCTTCCATCTTCTCTAAAGTAGGTTGTGCACCACCATAAACAAAGATTTTTTTATCTTTCTTTTCACACTCTTTAAATAAATCTTCTATTAAGTCCATACCTGCAACTCTATCTTGATTTATTCCATAAATAAACTTGATAGCCTTTGCTAAAGGCATACCATCTGGAGTAGCTATATCTGCATTGTTTACGATATCTTCAAAATTTTTATCAAGATAAGCTTCTATAGTCATATGTACATTTGATATACAAATATATGATGAGGTTTTATCTTTTGATAATGTATTTATGTTGCTTATAAAGTTATCGTAAGAACCAATAGAGATTTGTGACTTTATTACTTTTAATTTTTTCATTTTACTTCACTTTCTTTTTTGTTTCAATACTTAGTAAAGCAATACTTGCTGCTAGTATTAAATCTGATAAAAAAAATCTTTCTCCTTGAACAAGCATTGAAATAACATAACCAAGAAATATAGAAAAAGATAGTTGATAATATGGATGATGCTTATTTATCTTTATATACTTAATTAAATATATAAAAAAAAGTAAAAAAATTGCTGCGCCAATAACGCCATTAATTTGAAGTACATCTATAAATCCATTATGTGCATATATTCTAAGACCTACATCTTTTTCCATCTGATCCATAGCATATTCTTTCCCCATTCCTACAAAAAAAGTATCTAAGTCTTCACTATACCAATTATCCAATGCATGAATCGCAAAGTCACCTCTACCTGATCCTAAACTTGCTTTAGAATATTTGTTTTCACCACTAATTCTCATTTGTAATAGTTTTGATTGATTATACACTACTATGAAACTTACAATTAATATTGAAACTGGTATGATTAACTTTAAATAAAACTTAAAACTTTTGTTAGCTAATAATAAATAACATGCTGAAACAAATAACATAGCGTATCCAAGACGTGCATATGTTTTTACTAGTGCTATTAATGCTACGATTATAAGCAATATATAAAATACTTTTAATATTGAACTTAGTTTAACAGTTTGAATTTGATAAATTAAAATTGTAATACAAAAAGCTAATGTATTTGATGCATAATGGGCATTTTCAAAGATTCCAACAAAACCAAACCCTTTTAGACCAAATCTAGACATATCATAACCTTCGTTCGGTGATTCTATAATGCCAACTAAAAATGGAACACAACTAATAATAATATATATACTTAAAACTAGCAAAAATTTATAAACATCAAAATTCTTTAATTTATTTAAAAGTATAAAAAAATGTGCAAATAATGGAATATATAAACTTTTTAAGACTTCCGCTACAGTAGAAATAATATAGTCAAGAGAAGAGTAGCTAATAATATTTTTAAAACTATATAAATAGCCAAATACTATAAAGGATTTAATTTTTTCTTTACTGTTAAGTACGATATAAACTATTATTATACCTAGTAAGACTACTTTCCATAAAATAGCAATTCTAACTCCACCTATGTACTTTGTCTCAATAAAAAAAAGTATAAAAAAAAGTGTAAAAAAGATAAAATGTTTTAAAATATTAAACATTAATTAAATCCAAATAAATTTTTTTAAGATTCTTCGAATAATTAAAACAATTAAATCTCTTATTTATTTTAATTTTAGCATTTTGCCTTACTTTAAAATCATTATTTTTAATTAATTCAATAGATAACTCTATACTTTTTAAAAGATTATTTACATTACCCTTTTCCACTATAAATCCAGAAATATTATTTTCTATAACTTCAGACATAGAACCATCATCCGTTACAATTGGTATAGTATTGAAATTCATAGCTTCAAGTAATGCTATAGGGAGCCCTTCTCCATAAAGTGATGGCAACAAAAATATATCTGCATCTTGAAGAGCTTTATCTTTTTCTTCTCCAGATACAATTCCACAATATTTAAAATTATGCTTAAAACTTGAAAGTTCTTTAATTATTGTATCTTCTAAAGGTCCAGTACCGTAAAGATAAAAATCAAAATCTTCTCTTTTTGAAAAAAGTATTTTCATTGCGTCTATTATTTGCAGTATACCTTTTGAATCAACGATTCGTCCTAAAAAAATTACTCTTACTTTATCTTTTTGAGTTTTGTTATTATTATTGTCCAAAGGAACCACGCAGTTTTCTAAAAAAGTTACCTTATTTGAATTTATTCCATATTGTTGTATAGTTAAATCCTGTTCATATTTACTTAATGTAATTATGATATCAGCTCTTTTAAAATAAAACTTTAAAAAGTTATAAAATAATTTATTTTTAGGTGGAGTTATTAAAAATTTACCTCCATGAAAATGAAGCAATATTTTTTTTCTGAAAAGTTTTGCGACTAATAGCAATACAAAGTCTCTAAAAACTCCCATTTCATTTAATGGAGCATTTAGATGAAAAATATCAATTTTATTTAATAAGAAGACTTTAAAAAGGTTCAATGGTAATATGAATTGTTTAAGTATCCATTTCATACTTCGTTTCTCTTTATCTTGTTTCCCTACTTCAAAATGAATATAGTTTAAGTCACTAGTTTCAAATATATTATTTACTACAGAAGCTATACCACTTACATTTTTTTTAGTATCTAATGAAGGTGCAGTGATTAGTATGTTCATTTATTTCTCCATAATAAACTATTTATTTTACGTTTGACTCTTGTTAAAAAAATATAAATATATTCTTCAAGTATTTGATAAACTGTAACATTAGTAGATTTGACTTCTTTACATAAAATAGTATATTTTTCTGCAAAATAATCGATAGAATACTCAGAAGTTATAAAGTCTATAATTTCTTGTTTTAATGTATAATTAGTTTCATAGTAATCTTCAATTTTAGATACAGTAATATTAAGATCTAAATCATTTTTTATTTTTCTTCCAGAAAAATTATAATCTGATGCAAAAGATACGTAATTTATATCTTCGAGTAGTTCTACTCCATTGTGACCAATTAATATTGATGGTTTACCAATTAGTAGTGATTCTAAAATGGATCTTCCCATACCTAAAACAACACATGCATTAATTCTTAAATCATTAATATCATCACGATATCCTAGAAATTCTATATTTTTGAAATCTTTTAAATACTTTTTATAGGTCTCTAGTATTTCTCCTGTACCTGCAATCTTAATAGGTATTTTTTTATCTAATCCTTGAATAATAAAAAGAATTCTATCTAATGATGCTTTTAAGCCTTTATCAAATCTTGATACAACTAATACATATCTTTCTTTTGATTCTCTATTTATGTTAGTTATTGATGGTTTAATTCTATTTTTTATAATCTTAACTTTATTTTCATCAATATTTTTATTATATGTATTTTTTAAAACATAATCTTTTTGTTCTTTTGATACAGCTATATATATGTCTGTTGATTTTAACATTGGAAATGGTTCTGGCCCAGCCATTACAAAGTTTAAAATACTAACATTGTCAAAAAAAGATTTTGCAAGTAATGAAGAGAAATAACATTCTATTGAATATATATTTAATCTATCTCCTTCTTCTAAATTATTTTTAATGATAGTATATAATTTGTAATTAAATTGTATTCTTCTTAATTTAGACATATTAATTGTTATAATTTTATCTTTTGGTATCTCTAGATTATTTCGATTTTCTAAAATATAACCATTTGTTGAACATATAATTATAAAATTTTTAGGATTAATTTCTTTAAATTGTGTAACAAAACTCTTTACATGTCCACCATGTTGAAAATAATCATTTATTATATATACTGTTTTAATACTTTGTATCATTATTATCCTATTTCCTTATTGTTATTTTATAATACTCATAAACAAAATAAATGCTACAAAATAAATAGCTTATTGAACTTGCTATAGCAGCACCATTAATACCATAAATTGGTATTAGTAAAATATTTAATAGTATATTGATTATTATTCCTGTTGAAAATATATATAAAGCTATTTGGGGATATCCTCTTGCTGCTAAATCACCATTTAATAATTTAAATCCTATCATAAAATAAACACCTGGCATTAAGTATAAAATAACATTAAAACTCTCACTATATGCTTCTCCATAAATAAATGGTATTAAATATTTAAATGAAAGTGTTAATAGAAATGAGATAGGAATTAATATAATCATTAGTTGTTTTGTTTTATTCCATAGGTTTAAAGAAAATTGTTTTTCATCTTTTGTAGAAACACTATAAGAAAATATTAAAAAACTTAATATAGTAGGTAGTTGCCAAATTAAAACTGCTAATGTGACTCCAACTGCATATATTCCAATTAAGTCTTTATTTACAAAGTAATCTAAAATTAGAAGGTCAAGTGAATAATTAAGTCCAATAACAAAAAGAGGTAAAGCATAACTTATACCTTTTTTTAAAATTTTAAATGACTCTTTTTTGTATTCATTTATATTTATTATAAAAGTGATATTATAAGATACTTTTAACCAAACAAATGTATAAATCGAAGCTACTAAAGAGGCTAAAAAATATGATACAAAATAGTATTTAAGATCTATTTTTAAAACAACAAAAAATATAACAACAAAAATGAAGTCAATAAATATTAGTAAGAATTGTATAATATTAATTTTATTTATTTCTCTAAATGATAAACCATACGCAGTTGTGAAAGATACATAAATTCTTAGAGGAATAGATATGAAAATCATAAGTAAGATAAAAAAGTTATCTAACTGTTGAATTGAGTATATTATAAATAGAAGTATTATAGTTAGAACACTAGATATTAAAAGTGTAATTGTTTGTGTATTAACAATTTTTGTTATATCAATCTTAACTTTTGATAAATAATATGCTGATGCTTGTTTTATTCCAAGTTCACTTAGGGGTAATAGCATGTTTACTACTGCTAGATAAATAGCTATAATACCTCTTCCTTCTGGAAGTAGATACCTAGCTATTATTATCCCTTGAAGAAAAGATAAAAATATAGAAAAAAGTTTTAATACGCTTGTACTAAAAAAATGTTTTATAAATTGATTTTGAAATAATTTAAGCATGAGTTAGTTAACTAATCTTTTTTTATAACAAAATTTAACCCAAGATCTCTAAGTTTTTCTTCAAGCTTATTATAACCTCTCATTGCCATTTGTATATCTTTTATTTCAGAAGTTCCATTTGCTAAAAATGCGGCCATTATTAAACCCATACTGCCTCTTAAGTCAGTTGATAAAACATTTGCTGAATTAATTTTAAAGGTACCATTTGTAATTATTTTTCCATGTTCTACTTGTATCTTATCATCTGTAAACTTGTTAAGCTCATTTCCATAAGCTATTCTTTCAGGATATCTATAGTCAAATATCACAGATTTACCTTCCGCAATCATTCCAAGTAAAACATAAAAGGCTTGCATGTCTGAAATTACACCTGGATGAGTTCCACAAGCAACTTCAAATGGTTGAATAAAGCCACCTTTCACGCATTCAGGCGTCATAAAAATAGAATTTTCATTTTGATAAAAATCAATACCACAATCTTTTAAATGAAGTAATGGAATTTCCATTGTATCAAATGGTACATTTTCTACAACTATACTTCCTTTTGTAATTGCAGCAAAAATTACCCAAGTTATTGCTTCAATTCTATCTGCCATTACGCTATAAGATGTTCCTTTTAGTAGTCCACTAACTCCTTCAATCTTTAATTTTCCAGTTCCAAATTTTTGTATTTTAGCTCCCATTTTTGTCATAAAATTGATTAAATCATCTATTTCAGGAGTTATATACGCATTATTTATTTCTGTAATTCCTTCTGCAACACTAGCACACATAATAGCTGTTTCTGTACCACCAACAGTAGAAATAGGAAAATTAATTGTACCACCTTTAAATGAACCTTTAATTTCTATGTAGTCTTCTTTCTCTTCTACTAAACATCCCAAATCTTTCCAAACCATAATATGAAGATCATATCCTCTTGAACCAATTTTACAACCCCCTGGATAAGGAATATGAGCTAATTTATGTCTAACAATTTGCCCTGCAGCCAATAAATAAGTTGTTCTAATAGGTAAATTATAATTTACCGAATCATTTAAAGATAATTTTTTTGATAGAATTTCTAATGAAGCATTATCATCATCTTTTTTTATTTTCACGTTCATACTTCTTAAAAAATCAATTTTTGCTTCAGCATCTACAAGCTGTGTTGGAAAATTGTCAATTCTTACTATTTCATCAGTTAAAGTTGAAGCTGCCAAAAGTCTTGTGGCAGAATTTTTAGCTCCACTTACTTTTACTTTTCCATTTGGTATTTGAGGACCATTAACATACATTTTATAACTCATTTTTAACCTTTTTATATGATTTCGACTTCTTCAATAAGTTCAATATCGAAGTTTTTTTTAACTTTAGATTTAATTTTTTTAATTAGTTCAATTATATCTGATGCAGATGCATTATTATAGTTAACAATCCAGTTTGCATGAATTTCAGAAATTTTTGCTCCACCAATAATACTATTTTTCAATCCCACTTGATCTATATACCACCAAGCGGGTTTTTCTTGTAAATGACTTTTGAAAGTTGAACCAAAAGTATATCCTTTAGGTTCTTTATTGATTTTGGCTTTTTGTTTAGTTTTGATGAATTCTTTAAGCTCAATTAAATTAGTTGTTTTATTCTCTAATTTAAACTTTGCAGATAAAACTAAATATCTATTCTTTTCTTGTTGAATAATTGAATTTCTATAAGAAAATTTCATATCTTCAATTAATAATTCTTTTTCTTTTTTTTCTTTTAAGTCATAAACAATACATGAAATAAAAGAATCTTTGATTTCTCCTTCTTTTGTAGTACCTGCATTTTGTCTAACTGCACCACCTAATGAACCAGGGATCAAAGACATGTATATGAAGTTTTCATATCCATTTTTAGATAAAAGTTTACCAGCTTTCATAAGAGAATGTGAAGCACCTATTTCTACAGTTTTATCTGTTATTCTAAAATAATTGAATGAATCTTTGAGTTTTATAAATATAACATTATGATAGTATTCTTTACTAAACAAAATATTGGTTCCATCTCCAAGAATTTGAATTTCTAGGTTTTCTTTTTTTGAAAATTCTAAAATAAATTCTATATCTTGAATAGAATTAATTTCACAATAATATTTGGCATAAGATTTTGTTCTTATATTAGCTTTCCTTGTTAGATTAATTTCTAATATTTTCATTTAATCATCACTACTAAATAAATCTCTAGTATAAACCTTGTCTTTAACACAAGAAAGATTTTCATCAAGCCTGTTTGCAACTATCACATTTGATAATTTTTTGAATTCTTCAAAGTCTTTTATAACCTTTGAATTAAAGAAATCATCTTCGTCTAAATTTGGTTCATATATTACTACAGGAATACCTTTTGCTTTTATTCTTTTCATTATCCCTTGTATAGCTGAACTTCTAAAGTTGTCTGATCCAGTTTTCATTACAAGTCTATATATACCAACTGTTTTTTGTGTATGTAGATTATCTGGATTTTCAGAAGTAAGATTTAGCTTCTCTATTATAGAGTTTGATACAAAGTCTTTTCTAGTTGAGTTAGCATTTACAATTGCTTCTATTATATTTGATGGTACATCTTTGTAGTTTGCAAGTAATTGTTTTGTATCTTTAGGTAAACAATAACCTCCATATCCAAAACTAGGATTATTATAATGACTTCCAATTCTTGGATCTAATCCAACCCCTTCAATGATTTGCTTACTGTCTAAATCATGTGCTTCTGCATATGAATCTAATTCATTAAAATAAGCTACTCTCATAGCTAGATATGTATTTGAAAAAAGCTTAACTGCTTCTGCTTCTGTTGAATTAGTAAATAATATATCAATGTTCTTTTTTAAAGCTCCTTGCTCTAAAAGCTTTGCAAATATAGTAGCTCTCTCAGATTGTTCTCCAACTATTATTCTACTTGGATATAAATTGTCAAATAAAGCTTTTCCTTCTCTTAAAAATTCTGGTGAGAAGATTATGTTAGATGTATTAAATCTTTCGTTTATGCCTTTTGTATATCCAACAGGAATAGTTGATTTTATTACCATAGTAGTATTAGGATTTATTTCTAAAACATCAGCAATAACATACTCAATAGATTTTGTATTAAAATAGTTTGTTTCAGGGTCATAATCTGTTGGTGTAGAGATAATTACATAGTCAGCATTTTTATAAGCTTCTTCTTTGTCTAAAGTAGCTTTAAAACTTCCTTCAAATGAATCAGGGTTTTCATGTATTTTAGTTAAATACTCTTGAATCTCTTTATCTTCAATAGGACTAATTCCATTGTTTATCATCTCAACTTTTTCTGGGATAATATCTAAAGCTATTACATCATTATGTTGAGAAAGTAGTAGTCCATTTGACAGTCCTACATATCCTGTCCCTGCTATTGCTATGTTCATCTGATTCCTTGTAAAAAATAAGAGGATATTTTATCTAAAAAATGTCTCAAAAATGTCTCATTTAATAATAAATTTTAAAATTTAATTATTAATAAATAAAATAAGACATTAGTTTAATATAAAAAATAAGAGTATATCTTATCAAAAAAAAGTTTCATTTTTGTTACAATTGATATTAATTTATATACAGTTTTGCAAATTTATTTGGATTATTAGATTTCTAAAATTAAAAATTGAAACTCATAAGATGATTCTTTTGAACCAATTTTGATTCTATCTCCATCTTTGATCTCTTTTTTTGTGATTTTTCTGTTTCCACCGATAGTTTCATTATTGATAGTTGTACCATTCATACTTCCTCTATCTATCACAAAGAAACTATTGTTTTCTATTGATATTTCTAAATGCTCTTTTGATATTTGTAGAAGTTCGTCATTGTCTATAAGATATATGTCATTGTTAGGTGTAGTGTTTTCATCAAAAAGTCTAAGCTTTACAAAGAAACCTCTTTCGTTTTTACTAATTCTTGATTCTCTTCCTATTTTATAAGGGAATCTTGTGATAGAGATAAGCTTTTCATTTGCAATAGATGCCTTTGCTTTTTCATTCATAGGAAATAATACTGCTCTTGGTACTATTGATTTTAGTATCTCTTTTTTTAGTTCTTGCATTTTGTCTTCCTAATCATCACTACTAAATAAATCTCTAGTGTAGACTTTGTCTTTAACACAAGAAAGATTTTCATCAAGCCTGTTTGCAACTATCACATTTGATAATTTTTTGAATTCTTCAAAGTCTTTTATAACCTTTGAATTAAAAAAATCATCTTCGTCTAAATTTGGCTCATAGATTACTACAGGAATACCTTTTGCTTTTATTCTTTTCATTATTCCTTGTATAGCTGAACTTCTAAAGTTGTCTGATCCTGTTTTCATAACAAGTCTATATATACCAACTGTTTTTTGTGTATGTAGATTGTCTGGATTTTCAGAAGTAAGATTTAACTTTTCTATTATAGAGTTTGCTACAAAGTCTTTTCTTGTTGAGTTAGCATTTACAATTGCTTCTATTATATTTGATGGTACATCTTTGTAGTTTGCAAGTAATTGCTTAGTATCCTTTGGTAAACAATATCCACCATATCCAAAACTAGGATTATTATAATGACTTCCAATTCTTGGATCTAATCCAACACCTTCTATTATTTGCTTACTATCTAAATCGTGTGCTTCTGCATATGAATCTAACTCATTAAAGTAAGCTACTCTCATAGCTAAATATGTATTTGAAAATAGTTTAACTGCTTCTGCTTCTGTTGAATTAGTAAATAATATATCAATGTTCTCTTTTAAAGCTCCTTGCTCTAAAAGCTTTGCAAATATAGTAGCTCTCTCAGATTGTTCTCCAACTATTATTCTAGATGGATATAAATTGTCAAATAAAGCTTTCCCTTCTCTTAAGAACTCTGGTGAGAAGATTATGTTAGATGTATTAAATCTTTCGTTTATACCTTTGGTATATCCAACAGGAATAGTTGATTTTATTACCATAGTAGTATTAGGATTTATTTCTAAAACATCAGCAATAACATACTCAATAGATTTTGTATTAAAATAGTTTGTTTCAGGGTCATAATCTGTTGGTGTAGAGATTATTACATAGTCAGCATTTTTATAAGCTTCTTCTTTGTCTAAAGTAGCTTTAAAACTTCCTTCAAATGACTCAGGATTTCCATGTATTTTAGTTAAATATTCTTGAATCTCTTTGTCTTCAATAGGACTAATTCCATTGTTTATCATCTCAACTTTTTCTGGGATAATATCTAAAGCTATTACATCATTATGTTGAGAAAGTAGTAGTCCATTTGACAGTCCTACATACCCTGTCCCTGCTATTGCTATGTTCATCTGTTGTTCCTAATTTATATATTCGAGTTTGGGATTATACTAGAAGTATTTTGATTAACTAATAAAATCAAAATACTTCTTACTTATGAGTTATTTTTTAGTTTCTTTTTTTGGTTTAGTTTGTTCTTGTTCTTTTTTCTTTTCAAGTTCATAAAAATAATTAGTAGCTTCCACAAAACCTTCTACAGAACCACAATCAAATCTTCTTCCTTTGAATTTATAAGCTAATACCATACCTTTTTTTGCTTGTTCACATAAAGAATCTGTTATTTGCAATTCTCCATTTTTTCCTGGTTTTGTATTCTCTATTATTTCAAAGATTTCTGGAGTTAAGATATATCTTCCTATTACAGCTAAATTAGATGGTGCTTTATCATTATCTGGTTTTTCTACCATATTAGATACCATATATACTCCATCTTCCATTGGTTTACCTTCAATTACACCATATTTATGTACTTGATCTTTTGGTACTTCCATACAAGCTACGATACAACATTTATATTTATTATACAAATCTACCATTTGTTTTAAGATACCATCACCATCAGGATTTACACAAAGGTCATCGGCAAGGATTACTGCAAAAGGATTTTGAAATCCTACTAAAACATTACCTTTATATATTGCATCACCTAAACCTTTCATTTCATTTTGTCTAGTATAAGTGAAGGTACAAGTTTCCATAATCTTTCTAATATCTTTTAGAAGATCTTCTTTAGAACTTCCTTTTATTTGATGTTCAAGTTCATAGGAAATATCAAAGTGATCTGTGATAGCTCTTTTACCTCGTCCAGTAATTGTTGCCATAATATTACATCCTGCTTCCATCGCTTCTTCTACACCATATTGGATTAATGGTTTTGTCAATATTGGCAACATCTCTTTTGGCATCGCTTTTGTTGCTGGCAAAAATCTTGTCCCATATCCTGCTGCTGGAAACAGGCATTTTGTAATCTTTCCGTTTGGTGTACTCATATATCAATTCTCCTTGTTTTTTTAGTTGTATCCGTTTGGATTTTGGCTTTGCCAATTCCATGAATCAGCACACATTTGTTCTATATCTTTTTTAGCTTCCCATCCTAAAATCTCTTTAGCAAAACTAGGATCTGCAAAACATGAAGCAATATCTCCTGCTCGTCTATCTACAATTTTATATGGGATCTCTTTTTTAGAAGCTTTTTCAAAAGCTTTTACAACATCTAAAACAGAATATCCATTTCCTGTTCCAAGATTTACAATTAGTGGTTTTGTATTTTTATCTTGTGAGTTTAAAAAATCTATTGCTTTAACATGACCTTCAGCTAAATCAACAACATGGATATAGTCTCTAACCCCTGTTCCATCAGGGGTATTATAATCACCACCAAATACAGATAAAAATTCTCTTTTGCCTACAGCCGTTTGTGAAATAAAAGGCATCAAGTTATTTGGAATACCATTTGGGTCTTCCCCTATGGTTCCACTCTCATGCGCTCCAACGGGGTTAAAGTATCTTAATATTGCTATTTTAAATTCATTGTCACCTATATATAAGTCTTCTAATATTTTTTCAATCATATATTTTGAAGTTCCATATGGATTTGTTGTTCCTCCAACTGGAAAATCTTCTTTTATAGGTGTAGTTGCAGGATCTCCATAAACAGTTGCAGATGATGAAAAAACTATTTTTTTACAATTGTTTTTTTGCATCACTTCAAGCAATTTTTGAGTTCCACAAACATTGTTGTCATAATATTTTAAAGGTTTTTCTACAGATTCACCAACCGCTTTTAATCCTGCAAAATGGATAACTGAATCAATTTTATATTTATCAAAAACCTCTTGTAATTTATCTTTGTCTCTTATGTCACCTTCAATAAAATCTATTGATTTATTTATAATTTTTTCTACTCTTTTCAAACTCTCTTTTGATGAGTTTGAAAGATTGTCATATACTACAAAACCATAATTTGCATTGCTAAGTGAGATAAGTGTGTGCGAACCAATATAACCAGCACCACCTGTTACTAAGATTTTTGATTTTTCTTGCAAGAAGATTCCTTTAATAATTTTAGAAGTGATATTTTAGTGAAAATAAACTTATAAGTTATTGATATTTTTTGTTTTAAACTATTTAGTTGCAAAGTAGTTACATTTGATCTCTTTGTTACTTTTAGTCACTTTTGAGACTTATTTGAGACTTTCTACTAGTAGACTTGTATTATATAAAACTGAATTCAAAGGGAGTTATCATGTATGAAGGTATAAATGTCCAAAATGGTGGAATTACGGTTGATTTAGCTAGTTTACAAAAAACTGAAAATGGTGAATTGATTTTAGATGGAATTAGTTCTTTAAAAGTTTTTGTTGAAAATGGTGCAAGCTATGATCAAACAAAACTAGAAATTTTAGAAAATAATGATGATGTAAGAGTGTCATTTACTGATGCAAATGGTAATGAGATCTTTTTTATTCTTAAAGGCCTAGCTCAAATATTACTTACAAACCAAACTGATAATCCAGTATTTGAAGTATTTGAAGGACCTACTCAATTAGCAACAATGACTACAATAGATGACCTTGAAGCAGCAGCAGCTGGTGGAGCACCAACAGGTTCAGACCAAACAGCCAATCCAGCAGGTGCTGGTGATTTAGATGGTACAAATAGTGATGATACAGCAGGTAGATTAAATGGACTTCCTGGTGCAGGAACTTTTGATCCTACAGCCGCAATTATAGGAAACTTTGCTCCAGTAGTATTTGATGTTTCTTTAGAAGATATTGAAGTATTAGGAGAAGAAGGAGCTGGGGATAAAAATATCATAACTGGTACTTTAACTGTATTTGATGAAGATGAAGAAGATATTGGACTTCATACATTTACTCCAATAGAAGGTTCTCTTGTTGTTACAAGTTACAATGAAGATGGAACTGAAAATGGTGTGATTACAGTTCTAGATGATGATATATTAGTAGTTTTAAATCCAGATGGAACATTTGAAATTAGTGGTGATTTTAATGACTTAGGTTTAAGAGAATATGCAACTGTAAGTTTTGATTATTTTGCTACTGATATCGAAGGTGCAACAAGTAATATTGCAACAGTAACTCTAACAGTTGAAGGTACAAATGATATTCCAGTTGTAACTGATGTGAATTTGAATGGTTCAGGTGAAGATCAAGTAGTTCAAGATTTTGAAGATGAATTAAATCAAAATGATGATGATTCAATTATTTACGATAGTAATTTATATGTTCTAGATGGAAGCAACCTTACGTCAAGTGGATATTTTAACGGTATAGTTAGTGGAGATAATGTGGCTTATAATGCTAATGGAGTTTCACCAATTTCTTTTTCTTTTACTGAAGTTGTTACCTTTGAATCTACATACATGACATCTTCTTGGTATACAACTCAAGATGTAGTTTTTGAAGGTTATTTAAACGGTCAACTTATTTATACTTCTGATTCTATTGAAATAAATTATAATGGACCAACATTAATCGAATTAAATTGGGATAATATAGACCAATTAATAGTTTATAATACTCCAACAGGAACAGATGTTCAAGAAGATAATGGAAGTGGTTCACATTGGGCAATGGATGACTTTACATATTCATTAGGTTCAGGAAAAAAAGTTGTCTATGAAACAATCGATGTAGATTCTCAGGATACAAATGGAAATGAAATATTAAGAGATGATGAAGTTAACAATCTTTTTGAAGGGACTTTAACAGTAACTGATGATGACGATAATGACACTCATGAGTTCTTTATGGCAAGTTTAGAAGAAGGAAACTACAATATTGGAACAGATCAAGAACCAATGTTAGTAAATCTTGAACTTGGAAATTTAGCTGATGATTCAACATTATCAATAGATGATATTGATTTAGATTTAACAATTAATACTGATGGTACATATTCTTTAGGTGGCGATTTTACTTCATTAGCTGTAGGAGAAACTGCAACTGTAACTATAGAATACTATGCAGTAGATGATAGTGGAGCAGGGTTAGGTGATGTAAACAATGAACCAGAAGAATCTGAACATAAAACTATCACATTTACAATCACAGGAACAAATGACCAACCAGTAGTAGAAAATTTGGATTTAAATGGTAGTAATAGTGGAATTTCAGATATTCCTAATCAATTTGTTTCGTCGGGATTAGTTGGTTATTATGATATGGCAGAAGGTTCAGGAACTGTTATTCAAGAGGAGATATTATCATTAGGTGGATTTTCATCAAAAGATTTAGATGATTTAACAGCGCAAGATATTGAAAGTCTAAATATTTTATATATTGATAAATATAGTTCTAATTCTGAGTTTACAAATAATTTGGCTTCAATACATAGTTCAGTTTATAATGGGATGACTTTAATTATAAATGACGGAAGTCCATATGAAGCAAATTCTATTCTTCCTGGTTTGACACAGACTTTAGTAAGTTCGTCTTACAGTAATGCTGATGTTAATATTGGTCCTGATGGTGTTGAATTGTCGAATGGTACATTGGGAAATTTAGATGATTCTTCATTAGATGGTGGAAGTTCATCAATTCATGGGGCTTTTGAAAGTAGTTCTTTACCTGATGGAGCTAAAATTTTATTAACTTCTGGAAATGGTAATGAAGTTGTAGCTTTCTCTTATGAATATGGTTCAGGAACAGTTATTTATTCTACAATGCCATTGATGGCTTATTTTGATCCAAATTGGTTATATGATGATTCTAGTTTCCAAGATTTTATTGAAGCTGCAAAAATATATATAAATAATACTGTAGAAGATGAGTTGGCAAATGATATAGTTTACGAAACAAACGATGATGACTCAGCAGATACAAACCAAAACGGAGTACTGTTAGATGAAGATGGGAACAATATTTTCACTGGGAAATTAACAGTAAGTGATGATGATGTAAATGATACACATACCTTCCATGTAGCAGAAAATGGAATAACAGTAATAGATAGTCCAGTAGATTCAGATAACAATGAAATAATCACCTTGGATGATTTAGATATTACTATAAATCCAGATGGAACATATAGCATAGGTGGAGATTTTACAGAATTAGCAGTAGGTGAAACTGTAACAGTAGAAGTAGAATACTATGCATTAGATAATCAAGGAAAAGACGGAACCGATGGGATTAATGAAACTTCTGAATCTGAACATAAAACTATCACATTTACAATCACAGGAACAAATGACCAACCAGTAGTAGAGAATATTAACTTAAATAATTTAGATGATTTACAATCAGCTGGTTCAGATATTGGTCATATTCCATTTGAAGGAACACCAAATGGTTTTACAATTTCATTTACTTTAAACCTTGACTCAGCAGTAACACAAAATACACCAATAATATATCAAGGTGAAGGTTTTCCTCCAAATTCAGGGTACATAGCAGCACCATATATTGCAATTAGTAATCATCCTGTTTATAATCAGTCTTTACTATTCCAAATGGGAGATAGTTATGAACATTTTTATTCGGACTTTAGCTTTTCTGCAGGGATAGATTATGATATCCAAATGGTATTTGAAAATGGGACTGTTAATCTTTATGTTGATGGAAATTTAATTTCTCATGCGTATGATTCAGGCGATGCGAATTTTGACTCAGTACCTACAAATAATGAAACTATGTTTATAAATGATGTAGGGATGACTGTTTCTAATTTAGTAATTCTAAATGCAAATGGAAATCAGATTAATGTTATTGATAACAGTTCTGTACTATATGAAACATTAGATACAGACTCAGCAGATACAAACCAAAATGGAGTACTGTTAGATGAAGATGGGAATAATATTTTCACAGGAACATTAGAAGTAACAGATGATGATGTAAATGATACACATCAATTTTATATTGCAGAAAATGGAATCACAGTTGTAGATAGTCCATTAGATTCAGATAACAATGAAATAATCACATTGGATGATTTAGATATTACTATAAATCCAGATGGAACATATAGCATAGGTGGAGATTTTACAGAATTAGCAGTAGGTGAAACAGTAACAGTAAATGTAGAATATTACGCAGTAGATAATCAAGGAAAAGATGGAACAGATGGGATTAATGAGACTTCTGAATCTGAACATAAAACTATCACATTTACAATCACAGGAACAAATGATCAACCAGTAGTAGATGAAGTAACAATAGATGTATTAGAATCAGAATTAGCAAGTAACCCAGATAATCAAACATTGACAATTGGTACAGATAGTCAATATGCATTAGGGAATTATGTAAGTGATGATGATGTAAATGATACACATACATTCGCAAGAGCAGATGGAAGTACAATATCATTAAGTATAAATACTACAAATGCAACATTGCTAACAGCAATAGCGAATCAAGATTTAGCATATATAAAAAGTGTATTAGCTGAAATTGTAGCAATACCAGAAGTAACAACGGCATTGACAAATGGAATAGATGCAATACCAGCAATAGATGTACAAAGTACAATAGCAGCATTTATGGCAGCACCAGATATCGCAACAGCATTGGCAATAGTGAATTCAACATTTGGTACAGTAGGAGTAACAGCACAATTAGATCCAGTAACAGGATTAACATTGTCAATAGATGATGCAGGTGCATTAGAAGCAGAGAGTTTGTTAAATGTAACAGTAAATCAAGATGGATCATATGAAGTAACAAGCCCATTGTTTGATCACTTAAGTGTAGATGATAGTGTAAGTGTAAGCTTTGACTATGTAGCAAATGATGGAACAAATGATGCAAATGGAGAGACAAATGTATCAGAAGCAAATACAGTTACATTAAATATTCAAGGAACAAATGACCAGCCAGTAGTAGATGAAGTAACAATAGATGTATTAGAATCAGAATTAGCAAGTAACCCAGATAATCAAACATTGACAATTGGTACAGATAGTCAATATGCATTAGGGAATTATGTAAGTGATGATGATGTAAATGATACACATACATTCGCAAGAGCAGATGGAAGTACAATATCATTAAGTATAAATACTACAAATGCAACATTGCTAACAGCAATAGCGAATCAAGATTTAGCATATATAAAAAGTGTATTAGCTGAAATTGTAGCAATACCAGAAGTAACAACGGCATTGACAAATGGAATAGATGCAATACCAGCAATAGATGTACAAAGTACAATAGCAGCATTTATGGCAGCACCAGATATCGCAACAGCATTGGCAATAGTGAATTCAACATTTGGTACAGTAGGAGTAACAGCACAATTAGATCCAGTAACAGGATTAACATTGTCAATAGATGATGCAGGTGCATTAGAAGCAGAGAGTTTGTTAAATGTAACAGTAAATCAAGATGGATCATATGAAGTAACAAGCCCATTGTTTGATCACTTAAGTGTAGATGATAGTGTAAGTGTAAGCTTTGACTATGTAGCAAATGATGGAACAAATGATGCAAATGGAGAGACAAATGTATCAGAAGCAAATACAGTTACATTAAATATTCAAGGAACAAATGACCAGCCAGTAGTAGATGAAGTAACAATAGATGTATTAGAATCAGAATTAGCAAGTAACCCAGATAATCAAACATTGACAATTGGTACAGATAGTCAATATGCATTAGGGAATTATGTAAGTGATGATGATGTAAATGATACACATACATTCGCAAGAGCAGATGGAAGTACAATATCATTAAGTATAAATACTACAAATGCAACATTGCTAACAGCAATAGCGAATCAAGATTTAGCATATATAAAAAGTGTATTAGCTGAAATTGTAGCAATACCAGAAGTAACAACGGCATTGACAAATGGAATAGATGCAATACCAGCAATAGATGTACAAAGTACAATAGCAGCATTTATGGCAGCACCAGATATCGCAACAGCATTGGCAATAGTGAATTCAACATTTGGTACAGTAGGAGTAACAGCACAATTAGATCCAGTAACAGGATTAACATTGTCAATAGATGATGCAGGTGCATTAGAAGCAGAGAGTTTGTTAAATGTAACAGTAAATCAAGATGGATCATATGAAGTAACAAGCCCATTGTTTGATCACTTAAGTGTAGATGATAGTGTAAGTGTAAGCTTTGACTATGTAGCAAATGATGGAACAAATGATGCAAATGGAGAGACAAATGTATCAGAAGCAAATACAGTTACATTAAATATTCAAGGAACAAATGACCAACCAGTGATTCAATCTATTTCGAAAATTGATGGAATTTATGAGTTAAATGATTTAATTACTGACTTTATTTGGGAAGAATATTATTATGTATTATCACAAGAAGATTTATTTGCAAATAGTGTGATATCAGATGATGATGTAAATGATACACATACTTTACAATTAGCTAGTGCTTCAATCTTATTTGATGGTGGAATTTATTCAAATAATTTCCAATACACATTTGATCAAAATAGTGCATCAGGACCAAATAATCCAATATCAAATCCGGAGAATTCAGGTATTCTTGAAGTTACACAGGATTTCCTTGATAATTATCCTCAAGTAAATGCTAATGTTGGAGATTTCATTATTTATAATTCAGAATTCAATCATCTAAGTGCCGGAGAAAAAGTGTTAGTTACTTTTGATGTTGTAGCAAATGATGGAACAAATGATGCAAATGGTGAAACAAATCTTTCATCTCCAAAAACAGTTACAGTTGAAGTAGTAGGAACAAATGACCAACCAGTAGTTGATAATATCACTTTAGGGGATACTCCATCAACTATTATTTTTGAAGAAAATTTAAAAGATAAAAATGGAAATGAAGATGTATTATTTAAAGGTAAACTATCAAAAGTAGCTGATGAAGATATTAATAATACTAATCCTCATTACAAAATAGTTGGAGATGTTGAAGTTTTATCAAACCCTATAGGTTTAGTTGCTAGTGATATTGATGTATCTTTAAAAGGTGAGAATGGAAATGGATGGACTACAAGCAGAGTATATAAAGTATTCAGTGAAAAATTTAATACTCTAGCAGATGGTGAAACAGTAACTTTATCATTTAATTATAAAGCTTCTGATTGGGAAGGTTTTGGAACTACAGGAGATGCAAATAATGAACCATCTCATAGTGAAGTTAAAACAGTAACAATAACAATTACAGGTACAAATGATAAACCAGTTGCAAAATCTTTTATCCATGATGGACCAGCAAACAATGGACAAGTTTGGGAAAATGCAGGTCAACAAATTGTTATTGATCCAACAAGTGATTTTGGAGTAGATGATTTATCTTCTATTGCAGGATATGATGTAGATGTAAATGATACTTTAAGAGTTAATTCAATCTCAAATGATGCAGGAGATACAGTAACATATGATGGTGTAAATGCAACAGCTTGGATTGAAAGTAATAGTGGAGTTGCTGTAAGAATCAATGCAGATGGAAAAGTTGAATACAACTTAAATATGTTTAAAACAAATGGTGAAACAGTATTTGATCACCTAGATGCAGGAGATACTGATACAGATACATTTAAATTCACAATTATTGACAATAATGGAGCAGTAAGTAATGAAGCTGTTGCAACTATAAATATTTTAGGTACAAATGATAAACCAGTTATTGATAGTAATTTAGTTGCTAACTTAACTGAAATCAATGAAGATGTTTTAGATGTTGATAATACAGGTACATTAGTTTCAGCATTATTAGGTAATTCTGTTAGTGATTTTGATGATGATGCAGTAGAGGGTATTGCAGTAACAGGTATCGATAATACAAATGGAACTTGGCAGTATTCAATTGATGGTGGAACTTCTTGGACTAACTTTGATAATAGTACAAGTGATACTAATGCTACGATGCTTTATGATTCATCTCTTGTTAGATTTGTACCAAATGAAGATTATTATGGAAGTGCTGATATTACATATCATGCATGGGATCAAAATGGATACAATTTAGTTAATGGCTCAACGGCTGTTGACATCACAAGTAGTTATGGTGGAATAAAAGGTACTGTAAGTGTTGATAGTGCTACTTCATCAGTAACAGTTGATTCAGTACAAGATTTCATCGCTAATACTCAAGGAAATCCTTTAGTTGATACAAGTAAAGATAATAAAGCTAAAGTATATGAAGTTGGAATTGATGATGCTAATGATGATAGTGAAACTGATACAAAAGCATTTAGAATAGAGTTTGGTGATGATACACCAGGAACTATAACTTTTAATACAACTCAAACAGTACCAAATGGACTAACTTCTGGTGGAGAAGCTGTTGTTTATGATGTTAGTGCAGATGGTTTAACCATTACAGCAAAAACACAAACTACAGATGAAGTTGTATTTACTTTAGAAATAGATAATACTACACCTCAAACGGTTGGTTCATATACTAATACTAATAGTTACACAATGACATTATTTAAACCAATAGATCATCTAATGAATCAACATAATGGCGAAACTAAATATTTAAGTTTTGACTATGATTCGGAAGATTCTGATGGAGATGTAAGAAGTGGAAATGTAACTTTACAAGTTGTAGATGATGTACCAACAGCAGGATGGAGTGGATATACACAAAATAATGGACAAACAGGATATGTAGTAACAGAGACTACAGATGCAAATGGCTTTGTAACATTAAGTACAGTAGGAACATCGTTAAACTTCGATGGTGGAGCAGATGGAGCAACAGTAACAGAATTAAGATTTGCAAATGAAGTAGGGGATAAAATCCAGACTAAATATGTAAGTAATAATGAAAGATATTTTTTACAATCGCAAGGTGAAGATATAGTACTAGAAAGAGCAGGACTAGATATCACAGGTAAAGCAAATGGTGTAACAGTATTTACAATAGTAGTAGATGAAGTGACAGGAGATTATACCTATACACAATATGCACCAATAGATCATGTAGAAGGTTCAACTTCAGGAAGCTATCAAGATGAGATAGTAAATTTAGTATTACAATATACTGTTACAGATGGAGATGGAGACACAGCAACAGGATACTCTACAATAAGAGTAGAGGATGATTCTCCAATAAGTTTATCACAAAATGGGATTGCACAAAATGCAGTAGTAGAAGAGTCAACTGTAGGAGATACAACAACAGCAAGTTTAAGAGTAGATTATGGAGCAGATGGATTTGCAAGTGTAGCCTTTACAGGAGTAGTAGAAGGATATATGCATGATCAGCTAACTTCAGGTGGAGTACCAATTACTTATGACTTTAGTATACCAGGAAAAGTTATTGCAAAAGCAGGAACTGAGACAGTATTTGAAGTAATATTAAACTCAGATGGAAAAACGTATGATGTGAATTTAATTGGTTCATTAGATCATACAGCACCAGATGGAAATCCTGGAGGAAGAGACGAAGGTCAATCAATAAACTTCATATTTGAAGCAACAGATAAAGATGGAGATACATTAGAAAGTTCATTATCTGTAAGAATCATTGATGATGTACCAGAGATGATATATAATGATTCACAAATGACAAATAATATGAGAATCATAAGTGCAGATGACTCAGCAGGCGGAGCACAAGGTACAGATCAACAATGGAATATGACAGGAAAAGCATTGAGTATGGCAGTAAGCCTAGGAGCAGATGGAGGAACATTTGAATGGGATGCAGTAAATAGTACTTTCGATGTAAATACAGTAAATGGAATTACATTTGATGTAGATGCAAATGGGACACTATTAATATTCCAAGATCAAGGTGGAGTGCAAGTACAAGTAGCACAAGTAACAATGGATAATGCAGAGACAGGGGCATATACATATACTCAAAATGCAAACTTGTTACATGCAGATGCATTACATCCACAACATGGACAAGCGAATACTTCAGCATTTACCCTAGCATTTAAAGCAATAGATGCAGATGGAGATACACTAGAGAATGAGATTGATTTATTAATTAAAGATGATGTACCATTATCATCATGGACAGCACCAGTATTAGCAGATGAGACGAGTTTAAATACAGTAGTAAATGGACAATTAAACTTTGATGGTGGAGCAGATGGAGCAGAAGTAACATCAGTATTCCACCATTGGCAAAATGCTAATGACGGAACAGTAAAAATATATGATGGACCAAATGGGACAGCATTTACATTAACTTCAGGTGGAGAAGCAGTAGTAGTAACATATGAAGATAATGGAATGACAATGGTAGGGAAACTATCAGATGATACAGAAGTATTTAGATTAGAAGCTCAATCAGATGGAAGCTTTACCTTTGTACAAAAAGAGGCAATAGATCATCCAATAGGAAGTACACAAGAAGATGACTTGTTGTTGAAATTAAAATTCACAGTAACAGATGCAGATGGAGATACGTCAACAAGTAACTTTGGAGTAAAAATTGCAGATGATACGCCAGTTGCAGATTATGGAGGAAGAAAAGATATTTCAGAAGTAGATATAGACTCTTTAGTTCCAGCAAGTGTAAATGGACAATTAATCTTTGATGGAGGAGAAGATGGAGCTACTTTGACAGATGTAAACTTCTGGGGAGAAGGTTCACAAGTTATGGTTTATGATGGACAAGGAAATCCACCAATAGCTTTAACGTCAAATGGTGAGCCAGTTATTGCAACACAAATGGTAGATGTAAATGGAGTAATTACAATTACAGCATTAGCAAATACTACTCCAGTTTATACATTAGTTGTGCAACCAGATGGTAACTATGAATTCACATTAGAAGGTCCAATAGATCATCCTCAATCAAGTCTTACAGGACAAGATGAAGAATTGTTATTAAGATATAGCTATACAGTAACAGATGGTGATGGAGATACAGATGTAGACTATTTTAGTATAAATATCATTGATGATGTACCAACAATAGATGGAATGTCAAGTGCAAGTACAACAGAAGCCGATGCAAATAATGATGGGATTTTTGATGAAGCAGTTGTGACAGGAACATTAGGAAGAATCAATGAAGGTGCAGATGAAGCTATAGTAACAGAGATGCATATTTCAAATACTGCAGACTATAATAACTTAACATCAGGAGGAGATGCAGTAACAGCGACTCAAGTAGGAAATGTTATTACAGGAGCTAAAGCAGATGGAACAGTTGTATTCACATTTACATATAATGAGAATGGAGATTACATATTTACACAAAAAGAGCCATTAGATCATAATGGTAGATCAGAAACTCTGATTAAACTAGGATTTGGATATACAATTACAGATGCAGATGGAGATGCAGCAAGTTCAGCATTGATTGTAAGTATTCATGATGATGAGCCAATTGTAGTTGCTGATACAAATAGTGTAAATGAAGCAGCCTCTGGTATCACAACAAAATCACAAATCAGCGGAAATATTCTTACAAATGATAAAGATGTAGATATAGACAATGATGATGCTATTCAGATTATAGGTTTAGAGATGACTTCTCCACAAGTTATATCAAGTACAGTTGCAACTCATACAATTAATGGACAACTTTATGAGGGATTCCATATTTCTGGAGTATATGGAAATATCATGGTAGATGCAAAAAGTGGTGAATATATCTATAATCTTTATAATGATAGAGATATAGTAAATGAATTATCAGAAGGAGAACAAGTTAGTGAAACTTTCTCATATACTATAACTGATGAAAATGGAGTTACACAAGTATCTACATTAACTATTAATATTACAGGAACTGATGATCTTCCTGAATTTGAAGTTGCAACTGTTTCATCAGATGTTGACAATATCGACATGACTGGTCTTAATTTTAGTTCAGGGTTTAAGTTTGAGGCAGATGTTAAATTAGATAGTAATTCAGAAACTTTCTTCAGACAAAATGATAATGGTAGTAATTCATTTTTAATTGAATTTGGTGATGCAGATCATAATTCACCTCATAATCCAGGAACATATTTACAACTTTATATTCCACTTGTAAATGGAGGGGTATACAAAGCAGTAACAATTGATTCATTAACAATAGATGAGTGGCATTCAATTGAAGTAAATTATGATCCAATAAATGGTGCAACAATATTTATTGATGGTCAATCTGTAGGACTTGATGATTCGATGGGAGATAGTCCATCAGCAATGGTTGCTGTAAATGATAGTAATTATACTGTAGGAAGCACAACAAATGAAGATTTTAATGGAGTATTTAAAGATGTTAAAATTACTTCATTGGAAGATGATACTGAAATTGTTCCTAACTTATCAGGTGATGAAGTATTATTTATCCAAGATGATGTTGATGATGGTATCACAGATATGTCTGCGCTTCTTCAAAATGCAATCACTGAAGGTCAACTTTTATCTTCTGGTAATTCTATTGATGAAATAGATTTATCAAGTGGCGATCATATTCTATCAAATATTAGTGTTGGTGATGTATTAGCTATGACTGATAGTGATAATACATTAAAAATAGAAACAGATAGTGGAGATACAGTTAAATTAGATTTAACTAATGAATGGACTGCTACTGGTAATACTGATGTAGATACAGGCTTAGATATTTATGAAGGTGTTACAGATTCAAGTGTTAAACTTTTAATTGATTCACTTAATGTAGAAGATACAAATATCTAAATTCTTAAAAAGCCGAGAATGATTTCTCGGCTTTTTTTTAAACTAACTGATACCCAATTCCAAAACTATTTTTGATATTCTCTTTCCCGATTTTTTGTCTAAGTCTTGAAAAAAGTGATTTAAAAGCTGAGTCCGTTATTTGTTCATCTGCCCAAAGATAACTTTCAATTTCTTCTTTATTTATGGTTTGTCCTTTGTTTGAAATTAGAAGCTCTAAAAGTCTAAATTCATTTTTTGTAAGTTTACACAAAATTTTGTTATCTTTTAAAATAGTTTTTTCTTGATAGTCATAAATGTTGCCATTTGAGAGTTTTATTGTAACATTTCCATGATTTAATAAATATTTTGCAGTTAAATTTAAAGAATATATTAAATCTTCAGCTTTTGTTGGTCTTACTACAAAATCAATAACTTGAATTCTTATTGCTTCGAGAAGGTATTTTTCATTTTTGTTTTCTGTTAATATTATTATTGGGATAGTAGGATTATGTTTTCTAATTTTTTTACATAATTCAATGCCACAACCATTTGCTAAGTCAAAGTCTGTAATAACCACATCTGGGTGCATTTCACAAAATTTTCTTATACCAATACCACTTGTATGAGTAATTATTACTTTGTCAAAAAAAATATTCAATATATTATTTTCTTTTTCACTTATCAATTCTTTTTTTGAGATAAAAAGAACTTTCAAGCTTTTTAAAATCTCTTTGAGTGAATATGCCATTAATCTTTTTAACCTTAAGTGTTACTTTTATTACAAATTAGAAACTAAATTATTTTAGTTAAAGTTTTCTTAAAGCTTCATATGCTAAATTATGAGATAATAAATCACACAATTTGTTAAAATAAAAATTATTTTTTGACTCTTAAGGAACACATCATGGGGAAAAACATTAAGCTGAGCTTTCCAGCTATTCTATTATTAGGTGCATCGTTAATGCAAGGTCAGACTATCAAAGAGGTAGTTGAACATACAATTTCAAATAATCCAAAAATCATGTCTACAGCAAAAAACAATGAAGCTTATAGACTTTATATTGATGAAGCTGAAGGTGGATACTTACCAAAGCTTGATTTAACAGCATACGTTGGTGTAAAAAACACTAAGACAAATCCTGATGCTGGAAATAATACAAGTAATACGGATAGAGGTTATAATGCTCAACTAGATTTTGAACAACTTATTTATGATGGTGGACTAACAAGTGGTCAAATTGATGAAGCTCAGTTTAGATATAGCTCAAATAAATATTTAAATGACTCAATTGTAGATGATATTATTTATGACTCTTTAGATTCATATTTAAATCTTGTAAAATACAAAAATAGAGTAGCAGTAGCAAATGAGAGTTTAAGTGTTTATAATGAATACTTTCAAACAGCAAAAGAAACAGCTGAAATTAGTGGTATTGCTTTACATGAATCACAAGTAAATGCAAAAATTCACTATGCAAATAATAAACTTTACCAAGATACTAACAACCTTTTAAGAGCAACAAGTTCATTTAAAAAGAATGTTGGAATGGAAGATGATGGAAAGTCATGCAGACCAAACCTTGATGTATCTGCTATACCATCTACTTTAAAAGATTATATAGATCAAGTTTTATTATCTAGTCCAAAGATTTTAGAGCAAGTTGAAAATATCAAAGAACAAAGAGCTATCTTAAATCAAAGTGATGCTTCATTTTTCCCAACTTTAAAATTCAAAGCACAAGGAATTTATGATAAAAGCTTAATTACAACAGATGAACAAACAAATGTTTATAGTGCAAGAATAGAACTAACATATAATTTATTAAATGGTGGAAGTGATAAAGCACAAAGTGCTAGAGAAAAAGCATTTTTAGCAGAGGCTCAAACAACACTTGATACGGTAACTTCTGAAGTTATAGATGAAGCAACTGCAGCTTATAATGCATATATGTATGCTAAAAAAAGAGAAGAAGAATTATCAAAATATATCACTGACAATCAAGAAATCTTAGGATATTACAAAGATCAGTTTGAAGGTGGTACAAGAACTTTTATTGATGTATTAAATATTGAAAGAGACTTAATATCAGCAAAAGAAGAATTAATTGATATTCAATATGATCTTGATGCTGCATATTTTAATATCTTTAAAAATTTAGGAACAATCAAAGAATCAGTATTAAGTAGCAACAATGATACTTGTACTGAAACAAAAGTACCAGCAAAAGTTGAACCAGTAAAAGAAGAAGTTGCTTCAGAAGAGGTTCAAGCTTTATTAGCGGAAGATACAGTTAAACCTGTTCAAACTGAAGAGATGATTGTAGGAACTTACGCAGTTTATTTTGTTGCTCATAAAGATATTACAGATACTCAAAAAGCAATTGATAAAATGCAAGAAGCTATTGGTCCTGATTATAAAATCAAAGTAGAACCAGCAAGAGGTTTACAAAGTGGAGTAATTTATAATCTAGAAGATATGAAAACTGCTAAAGAAGTTAGAGCTATGGCAAGGAAACTTTATGCAGATTCTTATATAATAAAAGTTAAATAGTTTTAAATACTTTAACTTAGGAATACTTATTGGATGATTTAAATAACGACTTTGAAAATGTCGTTGAAAATAGAGAAGTGGATACTCTTTTAGAGTCTCTGCTTTTCCTCTCAAAATTTCATAAAAGAGCAGCTTCAGCTGAATCTTTAATCTCTGGACTTGCAATACATGGTTCTATTATGACCCCTGCAATGTTTATAAAATCAGCAAAAAGAGTAGGGCTTGTTGCAAAACCTGTAAAAAGGAAAGTTGAAAAAATAGAAAATATGTCACTTCCTGCTGTGGCACTTTTTAATACAAATAAAGCCTGTGTAGTATTAAATGTAAATATACTAAAAAATCAAATTACAGTTATAATTCCTGATTTAAGTCTTGGTGAAATTACAATTTCATTAGATGATTTCAAAAAAGAATATAGTGGAAACCTTTTAATTATAAAACCTGCATATAACTTTGAAAATAGAGTTGATAAAGATGTAAAAGTCTATGAAGCTAAAAGATGGTTTTGGGGAACAATGAAAAAAAATCTTAAGATATACTATCTTGTGATTTTAGCTGCCATTTTAATCAATCTTTTTGTTATAGCCGTACCTCTTTTTACTATGAATGTATATGATAGAGTTTTACCAAATAAAGCAGTTGATACACTGTGGGTACTTGTATCAGGTATTGCAATTGTTTTAATATTTGATTTTATTTTAAAACTTTTAAGAGCACATTTTATAGAACAAGCTGGAAAACGTGCAGATATTAGAATGTCAAGTAAGATATTTGACCAATTATTAAATATCAAATTAAATGCAAAACCCTCTTCAACGGGGATGTTTGTAAGTAGATTACAATCCTTTGAAAGTGTAAGAGAATTTTTTACAACTGCTACAATTACTGCTTTTGTAGATTTACCTTTCGTGGCACTTTTTATAGCAATAATATTTTTTATTGGAGGTCCTTTAGGATATGTATCTTTAGCAACAGTATTTATTGCTATAATGTTTTCATGGATAATGCAAAGACCAATAAAAGATACTATTTTAAAATCTGCAAAAGAGGATCAAATAAAACAAACAGTTTTAACTGAAGCTGTTACAGGATTAGAAATAATCAAAAGTGTAAGAGCTCAAAATAGAATGAGAACTCATTGGGAAAAATCAATTTCACAAACTTCATATTATGGAAATAAATCCCATTACCTTTCACAAATAGTTACTTATTTTGTTGGTTTTATTTCTCAGTTTTCATCTATTGGAATTGTTGCAGCAGGTGTTTTACTAGCAAATGAAGGTGAAGTTACAATGGGTGCAATTATTGCAGCTATGATTTTAAATGGTCGTGTAATAGCTCCTGTTTCACAGATAGTTGGTATGATAATTAGACTTGACAGAACAATGATTAGTTTAAATAATATAGATGAAATTATGAATATGCCAGTTGAAAGAAATGCAAATCAACACTATTTAAGTAGAGAAAATCTTGATGGTGATATTGTATTTAAAAACGTAAATTTTTCATACAATGACCAAAATTTCAAAGTATTAAAAGATGTAAATTTTACCATTAAAAAAGGTGAAAAAGTTGGAATTATAGGAAAAATAGGTTCTGGAAAATCAACTATTGCAAAACTTTTAATGAATCTACATGAACCAACAGATGGCTCAGTTTTAATAGACAATACAGAATTACGACAAATTGACCCAGTTGACCTCAGACGTGCAATAGGTTATGTTCCTCAAGAGCCATTTTTATTTATGGGAACTATTAAAGATAATATTACTATTGGTGATCAGTTCGCAACTGATGAAGAGATATTAAGAGCCTCAAAAATTGCTGGTGTTCATGACTTTTTAGGAAAACATCAAGCTGGATATGATTTACAAGTAGGTGAAAGAGGTGATGGTTTAAGTGGCGGTGAACGACAATCTGTAACACTTGCAAGAGCACTTGTATCTAATCCAAATATTATGATTTTTGATGAACCAACAAACTCTATGGATGATTTAAGTGAAGAACAATTTAAAAATAAAGTTGCAAATATTGTAAAAGATAAAACTGTTATTGTAATTACCCATAGGCCATCAATCCTTTCAATAGTTGATAGACTTATTGTAATTGATGATGGTAAGATTATAGCTGATGGTCCAAAGGCTAAGATTATAAGTTCTTTTGCAAACTCTCAAAAAGTAAGTAAAAAAATAGTGAGTCAGAAAAAATGAAAAATGAAGAAGATATAAGATTTGTAAATAGTCTTTATGCACAAGAAAATTCAAAAATAAGTTCGATGGCCTTAGTTTTGTTTTTACTTATTTTGGCTTTTTTTACATTTGCTATTTACTGGGCATATGTCTCACCTATTGATGAGTTAGCTAGAGGAGAAGGTAAGGTCATACCTTCTGAAAAAATACAAACAATTCAGAGTTTAGATGGTGGTATTATTTCAGATATTTTAATTGGTGAAGGTGAAATTGTAAAAAAAGGGCAACCTTTAATGAAAATTGACACTACAAGATTTCAAGCATCTCTTGAAGAGAACAAAAAAACTTATACTCATTTATTAATTACTAAAACAAGACTTGAAGCTGAATCAAAAATTGATTTAGATAAACCTTTACCTACACTAGAATTCTCAGAAGAAATTATAAAAGAAGCTCCAGCATTTGCAAAAGCCGATCAACAACTTTTTAGAAAACGAATTGATGAATTATTAAGTACTATTGAAACTTTAGATTTTCAATATAGACAAAAAAAACAAGAATTAGTAGAAACTAAAAATAAAACATACCAATTAAGTAGAAGTTTAAAACTTGTAGCACAAGAAAGAGATACTATTGCGAAACTTGTTGACAAACGTGCAAGATCAAATGTTGATTTACTTAAAATTAAAAAAGAGTATTCTCAATTAAGAGGTGATTTAAATGCTGCAAGGCTTTCTATTCCTAGATTAGAACTTGCAATTGAAGAAGCTCAAAATAAAAAAGAGGAAAAACTAAAAACTTTTAAAGCTGAAGTTTTTAATGAACTTCAAAAAATAAATACAGAAATAAAAAAATATGAATCAAAACTTATCTCAGAAGAAGATAAACTTTCAAAAACTATTTTAATTTCACCTGTAAATGGGATAATTAAGCAAATAAATATGAATACAATTGGTGGAGTTATAAAATCTGGTATGGATTTAATTGAGATTGTCCCTGATAGTGAAATATTACTTGTAGAAGCAAAGATCGATCCCAAAGATATTGCTTTTATTAATCCAAAACAACAAGCAATAGTAAAGATTACAGCTTATGATTTTTCTATTTATGGCGGTTTAGATGGTAAGATTGTTGAAATATCTGCTGATAGTATAAAAGATAAAGAGTCAAGGGATGAAAAAAGTTATTATAAAGTTGTAATTCGTACAGAAAAGAATTATTTAGAAAAAAATGGTGAAAAACTTCCAATTATTCCAGGTATGATTGCTTCTGTTGATATTAAAACTGGAAAGAAAACAATCTTAGATTTTATTTTAAAACCTATTTTAAAAACAAAACAAAATGCATTGCATGAAAGATAAGGATTATTATGTTTAGTGTAGAAAATGAACTTTTAGAGAATCTAGACACCAATAATCTTTTACCAATTGATAATGACAATTTTGAAGTTCAAAATTTATTAAAAATATATAATCTAGAAGAAGAGGGTAGTTTAGTTAATACCATTGAATCTCAATATTTTATTATTACAAATTTTATTTCAAAAATTTATTTAGAGAATAAAGAATTACCTGACGATTTAAAAGACTTTATAAAAAACAGTTACAACTATAGAATTTATTTATTAAAAGATATTGAAACTAGAATGAAAGATATCATCACAAAAAGTTCTGTTAATATATTTAAAGAGATATATATTTTATTAAACCTTTTGTCAAATGGAAAAAATTACAATCTTATAGATGAAACAAATGGATTCTCATCACAAAAACTTCAAGAACTACTTTCTGATTATGAAATTCAAGTTTGTGAAGAGTTTTTAAAAAATGATGAAAAGAGTTTTGAACTTTCATTTAGTTTTTATTTATCATTATTAGAATTATTAAATGAAGTTTGTATCATCAATTCAATTGATATTCAAAGAAGAAAAAATATAAATGTCATTTTAGAGTTAATTACTTCTTCTATAACTAATACAAAAAGCAAAATAACATTAGATAAAAATAGAATTGATTCTTTAAATGCAATTTTAGGGAAAATACTTTTATATTTTACAAATTTAACTTATCTTTCAATTGATTCAAACAATAAAAATATAGTTATTCAAAAATATGTATTTATGCTAGGAAAAATTTTTGATGGTTATAATCTTTTAAATCAAGATAAAAATTACTACATAACTTTCCTTGAGAAGATAGTTACATTAGTATTAACACTAATTTATAAATTAAAATCAAAGCTTCATATTGAGAACATTAAGTTAGCTGATTCAAAAGAATTAGAAGAGCTTTTTATTTTATATAACAAACATGTAAATGAAAATGAAGTTATTCAAAGTGATAATCTAAATGATTTTAGGGATAAACTTTTACTTAAGTATAAACTTATTCACTCAAGTACTAAAAATAGTTCTTTAAATGAAAACCAAGATTTAATTGATTATTTTATTAGTCAAGAAGAGATATCAAATGTTGATATGATAATCATTCATAATATAGTTTTATACAGTGATAATATTTCAAAAGAAAAACTTGATAACTTGTTTAGTTCTTTACTTGAAAAGAATAAATATGACAATGATTATTTTGAATATTATAAATTAAAAATTATAGATAGAATTTTACAAAAGTATATTTCTCTTAAAATTGAAACATCAAAAAATCAATATATTGAACAAATTATTACTTATGTTGAAAAAAACAATTTAGTTTCTCACCTTACAGGTATTTACTCAAAAATTTATCTTAGTCTTTCTTTATATTTTTCATACGAAAAGTTAATAGGTTCTCAAGATAAATCAAAAGAGTTTTATTTTATATATAAAAGATTAGATAATAATTCTTATTTAGAAAAAGAGTTTCATTCAATCAATAAACAAATACTATTTAATTATGGTAAAAACTATTTTTATGAGTTTAACTTTAGATCACAAGTTAATTTTTCAAATGTTCAATTTATCCAAATAGGACAAAATTTAATTCACTCTTTTATGAAACAAAAAGATCTAGAGATAGAAAACAACTCTTTATTATCTATTGAAACACTTACAAAAAGTATTTTAGATATGAATGAGCCAAATGAAAAATGGTTAAATAAAGAGATTGAGTCTTTAGTTATAAATAATATATTTCATGGTTTAGTAAAAGCTGAAATTGTAAATACAGAAGAAGAGGATAAAAAAGTAGAAGTTGGTTTTGATTTTATAGAACTTGATTTGATCAATGATTATAAAATGAAACTATATTATTCAAGTTTTTATAAAAATGCTGTAATAAAACTATTAGAGAGTAAAAAAGAGTTTATCCGATTAGTTGTACAAAATATTTTAAAAAACTATTTAAACAATATACCATCATATACTGATGTTGTTACAAAAATACCAAATATTAATAAATTGAAAAATATATTAAGAGAAAAAGATCAAGAAGAGATTTTATTTTTTGAAGTTTATCTAAATGCATTGGTAGAGTTTTCAAAATCACATAATGTTAAAACTTCAAATGAGTTTTTTAAGGCAATTACAGACAAGATTTCTGAAGAGTTAAAACCATTTAGATTATTTGGTCCAAAAATTGGATTTATAGTAGATGAAAATAAAGACTATAAAGAAATCATCACATATTTAGAAGAACTTAAAATAACTTATGATGGAACTGAGTATGACCTTGTGCCAACTATCGGTATTTCAAGAGGGAAAGCAAGTACTATATTAGATAAATCTTTTTATGCACTTTCATCTGCCAAACTATCAGAAAGTAAAGTGTTTATATATCAATAAAAACTAAATTTCAAAGAATTTCAAAATTTAAGCGAATATTAATAAAAAACCCTTGACAAGGGGTAAAAATTCTATTATAATTCCCGTCCAATTTGAGTGACACACTTAACGAAACAAGGTTGAGAGTATCGATTCAAACGTTCTTTAACAATAAAAGGTTTGTTAAGATAATAATCTTTATAAACCGAATATGATAAAACTATTTACTACATGAAGATGTAGAGAAATAAACACGAAACAAGAATATGGTAATAACATATCCTTGTCTATTTAACATAAAGCTTAGCTTTACAAATTGAGATTTATTTTGTAACTTTAGAGTTACTAAAATAAAGTCAAGATTAAACTTTTTATTATGGAGAGTTTGATCCTGGCTCAGAGTGAACGCTGGCGGCGTGCCTAACACATGCAAGTCGAACGAGAACGGGTTAAAGTTTACTTTAACTGTCAGCTAAGTGGCGCACGGGTGAGTAATGTATAGTTAACCTGCCCTCGAGAAAGGAATAACAGTTGGAAACGACTGCTAATGCCCTATATGCCTTTAAGACATAAGTCTACAAGGGAAATGCTTTTGTGCTCGAGGATGGGACTGTATGGTATCAGATAGTTGGTGAGGTAATGGCTCACCAAGTCAATGACGCCTAACTGGTTTGAGAGGATGATCAGTCACACTGGAACTGAGACACGGTCCAGACTCCTACGGGAGGCAGCAGTGGGGAATATTGCACAATGGAGGAAACTCTGATGCAGCAACGCCGCGTGGAGGATGACACTTTTCGGAGCGTAAACTCCTTTTATATAGGAAGATAATGACGGTACTATATGAATAAGCGCCGGCTAACTCCGTGCCAGCAGCCGCGGTAATACGGAGGGCGCAAGCGTTACTCGGAATCACTGGGCGTAAAGAGCGTGTAGGCGGATAGATAAGTCAGAAGTGAAATCCTATAGCTCAACTATAGAACTGCTTTTGAAACTGTCTATCTAGAATATGGGAGAGGTAGATGGAATTTCTGGTGTAGGGGTAAAATCCGTAGAGATCAGAAGGAATACCGATTGCGAAGGCGATCTACTGGAACATTATTGACGCTGAGACGCGAAAGCGTGGGGAGCAAACAGGATTAGATACCCTGGTAGTCCACGCCCTAAACGATGTACACTAGTTGTTGCTATGCTAGACATAGCAGTAATGCAGTTAACACATTAAGTGTACCGCCTGGGGAGTACGGTCGCAAGATTAAAACTCAAAGGAATAGACGGGGACCCGCACAAGCGGTGGAGCATGTGGTTTAATTCGACGATACGCGAAGAACCTTACCTGGACTTGACATAGTAAGAACTTTCTAGAGATAGATTGGTGTCTGCTTGCAGAAACTTATATACAGGTGCTGCACGGCTGTCGTCAGCTCGTGTCGTGAGATGTTGGGTTAAGTCCCGCAACGAGCGCAACCCTCGTCGTTAGTTGCTAACAGTTCGGCTGAGAACTCTAACGAGACTGCCTACGCAAGTAGGAGGAAGGTGAGGACGACGTCAAGTCATCATGGCCCTTACGTCCAGGGCTACACACGTGCTACAATGGGGCATACAAAGAGCCGCAATACCGCGAGGTGGAGCAAATCTCAAAAATGCCTCCCAGTTCGGATAGTAGTCTGCAACTCGACTACTTGAAGTTGGAATCGCTAGTAATCGTAGATCAGCAATGCTACGGTGAATACGTTCCCGGGTCTTGTACTCACCGCCCGTCACACCATGGGAGTTGAACTCATTCGAAGCGGGGATGCTAAAGTAGCTACCCTCCACAGTGGATTCAGCGACTGGGGTGAAGTCGTAACAAGGTAACCGTAGGAGAACCTGCGGTTGGATCACCTCCTTTCAGAGAAAGAGCTAAGATTCGTTTCTTAGCTCAGAAGCTACAACACGACAGTTACCTTGGAAAATCGTAGATTTTTTAAGCGTACAAATGTAGCAAATAAGATGAGAAAAAAAATAGATAGTTTATTGTGTTCGGTTTATAAAGATTATTTAAAAAATAGGTGACAAATGGGCCTATAGCTCAGCTGGCTAGAGCGCTCGACTGATAATCGTGAGGTCCCAGGTTCAAGTCCTGGTAGGCCCACCATTATTAAATAATCTTTGATAATAAGATTATATGTGGGGATATAGCTCAGCTGGGAGAGCGCCTGCCTTGCACGCAGGAGGTCAGCGGTTCGATCCCGCTTATCTCCACCATCTATTAAATAAACTATAAAAGTAAAAATCAAATAAATAGATTTAATATAAGTTCAAATGAATTTGAATTTATATTAGATCTTATGATCTAAACAATCATTGAAAAATGATTATGTTATTTAAAAATTTAATGTTAAAGTCTTTAATTTTTTTCGTTTAAATTAATCTTTCGTATGAAGATGATTTAAAAAATAAAAAATTTCATATCTAAATCAGATATTTTTAATTAAATATCTAATTAATGATAGACACAACTGTTTTATTTAATATAGCAATATGTTTAATAAGATAGTAGCCAAGGAATAATTATTCAAAAAAGCAATTAACTTTAATTAGTTAATTTCTCAAATAAGGTAGAAGTAGAGATACTTTTATTAATAAGCTATTAAGGGCTAATGGTGGATGCCTAGACTGTAAGAGGCGATGAAGGACGTACTAGACTGCGATAAGCTTTGGGGAGCCGTCAAGAGGCTTTGATCCAGAGATTTCCGAATGGGACAACCCAGCATGTTATGCATGTTATCCTTTCGAGGAGGCGAACCTGGTGAAGTGAAACATCTCAGTAACCAGAGGAACAGAAATCAACCGAGATTCCGGTAGTAGCGGCGAGCGAAACCGGATTAGGGCACTTAGTGATAATATTTTAGATAGAAGAATTACCTGGAAAGGTAAAGCATAGAAGGTGATACTCCTGTATTCGAAATCTTTAATATGGTACTAGGCTAAGGAACGAGTAGGTCGGGACACGTGATATCTTGACTGAATATGGGGGGACCACCCTCCAACCCTAAATACTACTTACAGATCGATAGTGAACAAGTACCGTGAGGGAAAGGTGAAAAGTACCCCAGTGAGGGGAGTGAAATAGAACCTGAAACCATTAGCTTACAATCATTCGGAGCCCTATGATTTATCAGGGTGACGGACTGCCTTTTGCATAATGAGCCTGCGAGTTGTGGTGTCTGGCAAGGTTAAGCCAAGTGCGAAGCCGTAGCGAAAGCGAGTCTTAATAGGGCGAATTAGTCAGATGCTGCAGACCCGAAACGAAGTGATCTATCCATGAGCAGGTTGAAGCTGGTGTAAGAGCTAGTGGAGGACCGAACCGGTAGGCGTTGAAAAGTCTTCGGATGACTTGTGGATAGGGGTGAAAGGCCAATCAAACTTCGTGATAGCTGGTTCTCTCCGAAATATATTTAGGTATAGCCTCTAGTAGTAGCGTATAGGGGTAGAGCACTGACTGGGCTAGGGCTGCTTACCGCGGTACCAAACCCTATCAAACTTCGAATACTATACGTGTAATCTAGGGAGTCAGGCGGTGGGTGATAAAATCCATCGTCGAGAGGGGAACAACCCAGACTAACAGCTAAGGTCCCAAAGTCAATGTTAAGTGGAAAACGATGTGGAGTTACTGTGACAACCAGGAGGTTGGCTTAGAAGCAGCCACCCTTTAAAGAAAGCGTAACAGCTCACTGGTCTAGTGATTCTGCGCGGAAAATATAACGGGGCTAAACATTGCACCGAAGCTTTAGACTCAATTTATTGAGTGGTAGGAGAGCGTTCTATTCAGCGTTGAAGATGTACCGGTAAGGAGCGTTGGAGCGGATAGAAGTGAGCATGCAGGCATGAGTAGCGAGAAAAGAGGTGAGAATCCTCTTCGCCGAAAACCCAAGGTTTCCTACGCGATGCTCGTCATCGTAGGGTTAGTCGGGTCCTAAGTCGAGTCCGAAAGGGGTAGACGATGGCAAATTGGTTAATATTCCAATACCAACAAATAAGCGCGATGTGGGGACGCATAGAGTTAATCGAGCTCACTGATGGAATAGTGGGTCGAAGGACGTAGGTTGTTACTTAGGCAAATCCGGGTAACATTAGACCGAGATCTTACAGGCTCTTGACGCTCTTCGGAGCAGATTGAGAATCGATGATACTGTCGTGCCAAGAAAAGCCACTAAGTATATTATTTGTTGCCCGTACCGTAAACCGACACAGGTGGGTGGGATGAGTATTCTAAGGCGCGTGGAAGAACCCTGGTTAAGGAACTCTGCAAACTAGCACCGTATCTTCGGTATAAGGTGTGCCTACTTCTGTATAGAGACTTGCTCTCGAAAGCGGAAGAGGTTGCAACAAAGAGTCCCTCCCGACTGTTTACCAAAAACACAGCACTTTGCTAACACGTAAGTGGATGTATAAGGTGTGACGCCTGCCCGGTGCTCGAAGGTTAACTGATGATGTTAGCGCAAGCGAAGCATTTGATTGAAGCCCGAGTAAACGGCGGCCGTAACTATAACGGTCCTAAGGTAGCGAAATTCCTTGTCGGTTAAATACCGACCTGCATGAATGGCGTAACGAGATGGGAGCTGTCTCAACCAGGGATCCAGTGAAATTGTAGTGGAGGTGAAAATTCCTCCTACCCGCGGAAAGACGGAAAGACCCCGTGCACCTTTACTACAGCTTGACACTGTAGCTTGGATATTCATGTGCAGGATAGGTGGGAGGCTTTGATCTACGGACGCCAGTACGTAGTGAGCCATCCTTGAGATACCACCCTTGAATATTTGAGTTACTAACTGCGAGGAGTTATCCTTCTTCAGGACAATGTCTGGTGGGTAGTTTGACTGGGGCGGTCGCCTCCTAAAAAGTAACGGAGGCTTACAAAGGTTAGTTCATGGCGGATGGAAATCGCCAGTTGAGTATAATGGCATAAACTAGCTTGACTGTGAGACATACAAGTCGAACAGAGACGAAAGTCGGTCATAGTGATCCGGTGGTTCTGTGTGGAAGGGCCATCGCTCAAAGGATAAAAGGTACGCCGGGGATAACAGGCTGATCTCCCCCAAGAGCTCACATCGACGGGGAGGTTTGGCACCTCGATGTCGGCTCATCGCATCCTGGGGCTGGAGCAGGTCCCAAGGGTATGGCTGTTCGCCATTTAAAGCGGTACGCGAGCTGGGTTCAGAACGTCGTGAGACAGTTCGGTCCCTATCTTCCGTGGGCGTAGGAAAGTTGAAGAGATTTGTCCCTAGTACGAGAGGACCGGGATGAACGTACCACTAGTGTACCAATTGTTCTGCCAAGGGCATCGTTGGGTAGCTACGTACGGATGTGATAAGAGCTGAAAGCATCTAAGCTCGAAGCCAACTCTAAGATGAACTTTCCCTGAAGATCCCAGCAAGACTAGCTGGTTGATAGGCTGGATGTGTAAGCGTTGTAAGACGTTTAGCTGACCAGTACTAATAGATCGTTTGGCTTATTTTATATATTTCTTGGTTTACTATCTTATTAAATGTATAGCATTTAATACAAATTGTGTAAGACGTTAGCAATAACGCAAAGACTTTTAACATTTAACTTTTAAAACTCATAGAACCTAATGTGAGTAAAGAGAGTAACGTTACTAATTACTAGTAACCAATTACTAATTACTTTCTTTACTCATATTGCTGGTGGTTTTAGCGAAGTGGAAATACCCAGCTCCATTCCGAACCTGGAAGTCAAGCACTTCTGCGCTGATAATACTGCAGGGTCCCCTTGTGGAAACGTAGGCCGCTGCCAGCTCTTGAGTATATATTTGTACTAAAAAAGATTATCATCTTTTTCAGGGACAAATTCTGAAGCTTCATTCTAGTTAACTTTTTTTAGTTGATCTGGGTGAAGCTTTTTTTTTAGCCTTTTCCCCCTCATAATCTTTATCTTTTTTATTTTTACTTCTTATCTTTTTTATATTCTCGTAATTAGTTTTTACTATTTGCTACCTTCTTCTCATCAACAAGGTTATTAATGTTGTTAGTAATCCTGTTATTATTAATATAATCACAACGGTTAAAGTACCACCATTTTCTTTTGTAAAGGGTAGAGAGGTTGTATTCATACCAAAGAATCCAACTATAAAATTTAATGGTAAAAAAATTCCTGAAAGTAAAGTTAGTATATAGACAATTTTATTAGATTGCTCATTAATTTGTGTTTGATAAAAACTAAATAAGGTATCTAGCTTCTCTAAACAATGCTCTATATTTCTATTTGCTCTTTGAATATGTTCTTGAATATCTGCAAAGTTTCTTTCGAGATAGTCATCTTCATTCTTATATTTAAACATGATATCTTCAATAGCTTCAGTTGCTTTAAGAAGCACTCTATTTATTTTTATTAAATCATTTTTATGGGAAAACCATGTTGCGTTAAAGTTTTTATGTGTCTTTTCTTGATAAACATGTTCTTCTAATTCAGAAATATTTGTAGAAAAACTTGTGGTTAATTTCATTGTGTTATTTATTAACTTATTTAAAAACTGATAAAAATGCTTAAAGTCTTTTAAGTCATTAAATCCATCTTTATTTTTATCATAGTAGTAATAGCTCTCTTGAGTAATTATAAAAGCATAACTGTGTAAATCAAAACTATCATTTTTTATTTGGGGTAATCTTAAAATAAAAAGATCATACTCTTGATCATCATAAAATATAGATGGATGAATAGGGTTTTGAATATCAACTAGGTGAAAATTATCTAAATTTGAATGTGTCATAAGTAGCCTAAAATAAAAAATAAAACATATTATATCATTTAATTTAAATTAAGGATAAACAAAGGGCTTGAAAGATAAAATTTCATTCTCATTTTAGAATGTGCCTGCATAGCTCCAACGGTAGAGCAACTCCATGGTAAGGAGGAGGTTGCAAGTTCAAATCTTGCTGTGGGCACCAGCTAATAAAATAGACTTACTAATTTAAATCACCATCTTTCCAATACTTAGTACCTTGAATTGTTGTTTGCAGTGCTAAACCATTTTTTGTAAGTTTATATAGCTTCATACCAGGTTGAACTGTTATTGCTCCTTCTATAGAGCCACCTTTTTTATCAGATTTTGCTGCTGCATCTGCTTGTGCATTTGCTTCCCATCCATTATTGATAAAGGTATTGAAAACTTTTTTATTATCAAAGATAAAAATTGCACGAAAGTCTTTAACTCCAAGACCTATACCAACCCCTGCTGAGCCCATTTTCATATATATTCTTTTTTTTGTTTTATTATTAACAGCTACGCCACTGCCACCTTCAGCAGAGAAGAAAATTAGATTTACTCCAATATTACTAAATGTTGCATACCCATACGCATTTTGGATTTGTGATTTTGATTTAGGATAAGTTTTATAAAGCATATTTAGTATTTTATTATTTTCTTTATTTATCTCTGTTCTTTTTTGAACAACGCTATCTGCATATACTATAGATATAAATAATGTAATTAGTGTAAATAATTTAATTAATTTCATAATGAACTCCTTTAAGAAGAAGTATACTCTTATTTGATATGTGTGTCTAATTTTTTATTTGTTATCTTGTCTTTTTTCTTGAATATTTATTCTGTGACACATTTTAATTCCATAAAGGTAAATTATCCAAGAGATATAAATCCAAAAAAATGAAAAAAGTAAAATAGCTAGTGAGCCATAGATAGTTGTATATGTTTTATTATAGACCACATAGTAGATAAATAGGTTTTTTGTAATAGAAAGTACTATTAAAGTAAATAGTGATGATATAGCAGCTGCTTTTGTACTTATTGGCTTATTAACACTTAGTTTAAACAAACCAAAGAAAATTAACCAAGCAAAAGAAAATGTTACTAACCAATTAAAAATTGTATTGTCATAAAAAGATAGTGCAATATTTAAAACTGCTAACATCATAGGAAGTGTTATTAGAAAAAATAGATAAAAGAAAAATGATTGTAATAATGGTTTTCTCTTTGCTCTATGTATCTTATTAACAATATACTCATAGTCTTTAAAAAACATAATAAATACAAAAAGCATATATAAAATACCTAACAAACCTAGTTTTCCAGAATTTGATATATAGTTTTTTAATGTATCAATAAAATCTTTTGAGTGAGTAGGGTTTAATAAATCAAAGATATAGTTTACAAATATATCAAGATATTGTTGAGTTACTTCTAAGCTTGAGATAATTGCAATTAATAGGGCAATTATAGGTAGTAAAGAGAAGATTGTAAAGAAGCTAAGACTTGCGGCATAATAAGTTGTGTCATCATTAAAAAATGAGTCTAATGCCCTTAATATTGTCTTAACTGGATGTTTTACAATCTCTGGCTCTTCCATTTCATATTCTTTATTTTAATCCCATTTTAAATGGATTTAAAATGTTGTTTGGATCAAAAGCTTTTTTGATATTACTAAATAAATTTAGTTCAGCATCTGTAAAGGCAATATTCATAAATGGAGCTTTTGATAAACCAATTCCATGCTCACCACTTAAAGTTCCACCCATATCAACAACAAGTTGGAAAATCTCTTCAATAGCTTTGTGTCCATCTTCCATTTCTTTTTCATTTGTCTTATCTTTAACCATTACATTAACGTGAATATTTCCATCCCCTGCATGACCAAAACAAGGAACATTAAATCCATACTTTTCACCAATTGCATAAATACCATCTAATGCTTCTGGAAGTTTACTTCTTGGAACAGAAATATCTTCATTTAATTTTTTTGTTCCATAAATAGCCGTTGCAGGACTTGCATTTCTTCTTGCAAACCATAGTTGTTTTCCATGGTTTTCATCTCTTGCTTCAATAAAGTCAATAGAACCATTATTTGCAAATGATTCTTTCAATGTTTCAAGTTGAGCTTTGATTTCAGCTTCACTACTTCCATCAACATCCCCAACTAATATTCCACCTGCATCACTTGGTAATTCCACTTGTGGAAACTTTTGTTTTAAAGCTTTTATTACAAGTGAATCTAAAAACTCCATTGCAACAGGATTAGCACCACTTGCAAGTGATTTAAATACTGCATTCATTGCTTTATTTACATCTGGGAAAATACCCATATATGTTTGGCTAAATTTTGGTTTTGGAATTAGTTTTAAAGTAATTTCAGTAATAACTGCTAATGTTCCTTCACTTGCTATTAAGATACCAGCTGTATTATATCCAGCTACATCTTTGATAGTTTTTTTACCTGCAACTATAATATCTCCATTTGGTAGTACAGCTCTTAGTGCAACTACATAATCTTTTGTAATCCCATATTTTGCTGCTCTCATTCCACCTGCATTTTCAGAAACATTTCCCCCTAAAGTAGAGTAGTCTTCACTTGCAGGGTCTGGCGGATAAAATAAACCAACTTTTTCAACTGCTTTTTGGAAATCCATATTAATAAGTCCTGGTTGAACTACCCCAACCATATTTTCCATATCTATTTCTAAAAGCTTATTCATATGTCGCTCAAGGCTTAAGATAATTCCTCCATTTGATGGAAGTGAACCACCTGTAAAACCAGAACCTGCTCCCCTTGGTACAATTACAACTTTGTGTTCATTGCAATATTTTAATATTTTAGAGATATCTTCTTCATCCCTTGGAAATACTACTGCATCTGGTTCAAATCTTTCCCTTGTTGCATCATAACAATATGCAATCAAATGTGCCTTATCAGCTTTTACATTTTCTTCACCAACTACTGATTTAAAGTAGTCAATATGCGCTTCATCTATCATTTTTTAATACCTAATAATTTTTCATAATAATCATTATAAATTTCAGCTTTTACTTCAAGTTCCCCTGACTTAACATAATCTTCTAATAAAACTTCATCTTCTGTTCTTTTATCATTTCCAATAAATCTATCTAAAAATGAGAACCATTCAGTATACTCTGTAACTTTTTTTATAATGTTCTTTTCAATCTTTTCAATTCTTGTATAAAATGGCATTTGTTCATTTTCTACAAAGTTATAAGAGATTGTATCACTATCTAATATTGCAAATGTTTTTGAATCTACAATATAAACTTTATTTTTAATAACAAAAAATATTGTCCCAATATTTTGTGATATTGCATAATCTTGAATTATTTTTTTAGAAGGGATTGGTTCACCTTCATCTTTTAATTTTGCTGCAAATAAATCAGAGTGTAAGAAGTTATTATCTCTGTATTTGTTTCTTGTTGCTGTAAAGGCATCTTGCGAAGGTGCAATAATTAAAGATGTATCATATAAATAGTTAATAATAGCAATATCACCTTCAACAGCTTTTCTATTTGAAGTTGGTAGAGCATTTTGTTTTATATCTAAAAAAGGAGTTAATTTTAATGTTGAGCTATTTTCATTTGATGAAGTAACAAAACCATTTGCTACAAGTAAAGATTTTCCATTTTCATAATTGTGTTGGATTACAGCACTTTGACCAACTCTTAAGTTACCAATAGCAATTGTTGCACTATCGTCTGTAACATTTTTTAATCTTGTTGCCATAGCTCGATAGTCTAGTTTTGCAACTTTATTCTCCATAAAATTTGAGTTGTCAACTTTTATTTCTTCTTCATCACTAAGTAAATAAGTATAATTTAATCCCTCTTTCCCTTTAGTAATTGTAATATCTTTTAAGTTCCAGCCTTTTTTCATCATCTCTTTGTATGAGAAGTTACCATTACATTCACCACCATCTAGTTTTACAGTTTCAATAGTTGAAGGAGATTTCCATTCATTTTTGTAACACATTGTAGTTTTTGCATTTAAACCTTGAACTATAAAAGTTGAAGCAAAAATTGTTATTAAGCCTTTTGTTAAATACTTCATATTATTCCTTATTTTGATTGTAGTTCTTGAAGTTTCTCTTTTACTTCATTAACATGAAGAATTTCTATCTTCTCACCTTTTACAGTTTTTTTCTTTCTAACATTAACTTTATCCCAAATAGCAGCGATATTTCCATCCGGATTTATAATAAATGTAGTTCTTACTACACCCATATACTCTTTACCCATGAATTTTTTTAATTGCCATACACCATAATCTTCACACATCTTTTTTGATTCATCTGATAAAAGTGTAATAGAAAGTTCTTTTTTCTCTATAAATTTTCTATGTTTAGCAGTATCATCAGGACTTACTCCTAAAATGATTGCATCTAAGTCATCAAATTGTGGCTCAGCTTCAGTGAAATCACAAGCTTGTGTAGTACAACCTGGAGTTAAATCTTTTGGATAAAAGTATAATACAATCCATTTACCTTTTAAATCTCTAGAACAAATTTCAATATCATCTTGGTTTTTTGCACAAAAGTCTGGAGCTTGCTGTCCAATTTCTAACATATTAATATTCCTTTTTATTTCTTTAATAGAAAATAAATTCCTATTAAAAGAAGCTTTATGATTTTTTTATAGCGATAAATGTTGCAAAATTAACCCACTTAAAAAGTGTTTCACAATGGGTAAATCCAGCATCCAATATCATTTTTTTATTTTCTTCTTCAGTATAAGGTATAAGAACATTCTCTAAGGCTTCTCTTTTTTGTGATATTTCATATTCACTATAACCTTGAGTTTTCTTAAATTCATAATACTCATCAATATATTGTTTTGATAATACTTTATCTGATGAGATTACTTTTTCACTAAAAATAAAAATACCATTATTTTGTAAACTATTATAGATTTTTTTTACTAATTTTTCTCTTTGAAGAGGTCTAATAAATTGTAGGGTGTAGTTTGAAATGATTAGTTTAGCATCATCAAAACTTGTATTGTGCAAGTCTTCATTTATGAAGTTTATATCTACCCCAAAAGCTTTAGATTTATTTGAAGCTCTTTCAAGCATAGCTTCTGAGTTATCTATCCCTATTAATTGAAGTTTTTTAGATGAATGTTTACTAAGCTCTATTAGAGTTGAAGCTGTAGAACAACCTAAATCATACACTTTATCTTCATCTTCTAAATAGTTAAGTGCAAAGCTTATTGTTAATCTTTGCATCTCTTTATAAAATGGTACAGAACGGGTTAACATATCATCAAAGACCGATGCAACCTCTTCATCAAACTCGAACTGTTTTGTTATTGATTTATCAAATACTTTATCTGTCATAGGAGATATTTTAGCTAAATGAATATTAATAACTATTTATTCTTACTCTAATGATTTTTGATAATTAATAGAATATAATTCTAAGGTTCTCATAATAATAGCAGATATATATGGAATACTTTGAATAAATATAGTTGCTGCAAATACATAAATCTCAATAATATCTGTTTTATTTATAAAAATTAATGTAAAAAAAGATGTCAACAATAAGAAACACAAAATTATTTCAAATATTATAGGACTTTTACTTTTTTTAGCTTTTCCACCTTTTTTAGTTCTTTTAAATGGTAATCCATCTTTTACAAATCCATCCCAAACAGCTTTAAAAATAATAAGTTGCAAACTCATAGAAGCTATGGCGCTTAGAAAAGTCTCTTTTAAACTTGCTTTTACTTTAATTTTATATAAAATAAATGTATGGAAAAGATTTACTAAAAACATTGTAATAATTGGGATTGTTAGTGGAATTGTAGGGATTGTAACCCCTACAAAAACAATAACAGGAACCCAAATAAGATTCATCACAACCATAATAGGACCCATAGCATCACTTAGCCAAAAAAACCATCCTGCAATAAACTTTTTCTTTTGGGTAGGGGTAAGTCTAGTAGCACTTGGTTTTAATTCTCTCCAATGTTTTTTCAAAATCTGAATAGCTCCGTAGGCCCATCTATGTCTTTGTGTTTTAAAAGCTTCAAAGGTATCAGGTAATAATCCATAACCATATCTTTTGTTTGTATAATGAGCTATATAGCCAGCTTCAAATAATCTAAGACCAAGTTCACTATCTTCAACAATAGTATCTGTTCCCCAACCCCCAACTTCAAGCATTGCACTTAATCTTACCATAACCATTGTTCCATGTACCACTATTGCATTTTCTTCATTTCTATCAACCATTCCAATATCAAAGAACCCTGCATATTCTGCATTCATAGCAGTTTTTAGAATCGATTCTTCTCCATCTCTATGATCTTGTGGTGCTTGTACAATTGCCACCTTTAAGTCATCAAATAATGGGACTAAATCTATTAGCCAAGGTGATTCAACTACATAATCAGCATCAATAACTGCAATTATTTCAGCTTCTTTATTTGTTTGCTCCAAAGCTTTATTTAATGCACCAGCTTTAAATCCAGAACAAACTATATTCATAAATACAAATTTTTCACCTAACTCTTTACATAAAGCTTCTATAGGTTTGTAATAATACTCTTCAGGTGTGTTATTTATAATTACTAAAACTTCATAATTAGGATAATTTAGATTTGATAAAGCTCTTAAAGTTTTTTCTAAAACATGAGGTTCTTCTTTATATGCTGGGACATGAATAGAAACAAAAGGGATATTTTTAGATTTTAAATCAATGGGAACTAACCTTGATGGAGGTGTTCCAAGTGAGGATTTAAATAGTTCATTTGCTTTTGCTAAAGTTATAATAACAAGAGGAATCATTAAAAATGTTCCCATCCCCCACATAATCCACATACCAAAATTCATATAATTGATAAATGGATATATTAAAGCCATTACAATACCAAAGCCCATACCTTGAGCTACTATTGCATAAGCTAAAGTGTGATTTAGATTTAGTTTTTTATGTCTTAATCCAAAGAATGTAAGTAAAGCCCCAATAAATATAGCTCCTATCATTTGATAAAGCCAATATTGGTTTGTCTCAATAGCTCCAGCTAAATTGAATTTTAGTTTTCTATTTGCATCAAAAATTCCCCAGTATTGGCCGATATTCCCTTCTTCGTAACCTTTCCATGGCTGATCAAAAGCTTCAATAATATTATAAGACCAGTTGTTTTTTTTAGCAAGGTTTACAAAACCTCTAATAGCTTTTGCTTGATTTTCTAAGCTTGGTATTGCTTTGTTATTATTATATCCATTACTTGGCCATCCAATCTCTCCAATATATATTTTTTTATTTGGGAATAAATTTTTTATAATTGAATATTTTTTTAGTATAAAGTCATCAAAATTTTCAATTGATGCTTTTTCCCAATAAGGTAAAATATGAATTGTTATAAAATCAACATGCTTAGTTAGATTTGGAAACTTTTCCCATATATCCCATGTTTCAGCAGTTGAAATAGGTTTATCTGTAAAGGCTTTTAAAAAGTTAATATATGCAAATAATTCAATTTTATTTAAATCTTTTCTTAGAAGAACCTCATTCCCTACAATAATATTTTCTATACTATTTGGATATGCTTTTAATAACTTTAAAGCTTTTTGAATCTCTAAGTAGTTCTCTTCATAATTGCTACTTAACCAAATACCTAAATCTATAGGTAATATTTGTTTTGATGAAGCTTCTAAAATGATTTTTGCATCTTCTGAAGAGTATGTTCTAATTTTTTTAGTAATTGGAAATAATAGATTTAAATCATTTTGTATTTGTTTAGATGATAAGGCTTTCCTTTCATATCCATAATATGGAGTATATGAAAGTGACTCTACTTTTTTGTATGGTGCCTCAATTAATGAAACTAAATCATTATGAGAAATCCAAAAAAACATTTGAAATAAACTCACCATAATAACACTAAATATAATATATCTCAAATAGATTCCTTATATAGATAATATTTAAAGATATAATTGTACAGAAAAATTGCTCCAAATCTGCTTATCAAGGTGAGCTTATATAATTTGTGATTAATGAAAATTCGTTATAATTAACATTAAAAATATTAAATGGGAGCAAATGATAAAAAAAATAAAAAAAATAATTCAATTATTTTTAGGTATTTTTATTATGTCTTTTATGAGCGGTTGTTTACCTTCTCAAAAGGCATTACAAACTATGTTAAATCAGAAAAATATTACACAAAAAATATATATTAAAAATGATGCAGAAACATATGATACCTATAAAGTAGATAAAAAAGTATTACAAGTTTTAAAAAGAGGTGAAGAGTATAATGTTGTAGATATTAAAGAGAATTTTCTACGATTGGAGAAAAATGAAAGTAATAATCTTAAAAATGATGTTTGGATAAGTTTTGATGATATTGAAACTAAAAAAACATATTTTTTAACTTTGAGCGTTAATCCTTCCACTTCAACAATAATGATTAATAATGAAACATATGAACCTAATAAAAGATTAGTAGAGGGTAATTATAAAATTAATATAAAAGCTGATAAATACTTAAATAAAAGTTTGGATGTTGAATTAAATCAAGATACAAAAATGAATATAACTTTAGAATTTGATATAGAAGCAGAAAAAAGAAGAATAGCTATAAAAAAAATTGAAGAAGAAAAGTTAAGAAAAGAGAAATTAAGAAAAGAAGAGTTAAGAAAAGAGAAATTAAGAAAAAAGAAAATTGAAAAAGAAAGAAAAGAAAAACTTTATATAGACAAAAAACAAAACCTTATTTGGCAAGATGATAATATGGTTTTAAAAAATATAAAACCTTGGTTAACAAAAGAAAACTACAAAAATAAAAAATATTCTGATACAAAAGGTGATACTGCAGCAACTTATTGCAAAGAACTTATTCTTGGAGATTTCAAAGATTGGCGAATGCCTACAAAAGATGAATTAAAAAATCTTTCATTACAAAAAGAATATTTAAAGAATGTTGGTTCTAATTGGTATTGGAGTGATACAACAAATTCTATGAATAGTGAACTTGCATGGAGTATTTTTTTTGATAATGGTGATGGATATGCTGATTTTAAAAATGTCAGTAATTATGTTAGGTGTGTAAGAAATAAATAAATTTTAGTGAAAAAAGATAGTATAAAGTATTATACTATCTTTTTTATTTATCAAAAAATGATTTTGCACAAGATATGTCCAGCTCAATTTGATTTTTTAAATCTTCAAAAGAGTCAAATTTTTTATTGTCTCTAATTCTATCTACAAATTTTATTTGAACTGTTGAAAATTTGTTTTTTATCTCTTTATTTAAAATATGAGTTTCAACTGCAAAGGAATCATCAGTTGTTTTCCTATGTCCTAAAAAAGTAATTGAATCATATTCTTCTTCATTTAGGATTGTTTTTGTTATATAAACACCCTCTTTAGGAAGTAAAAACTCATCAACATTTAAGTTAATAGTTGGAACAAAACTTTTAGAACCTAAACCTTGTCCTTTTATCTGTTTACCAAAGATTTTATACTCTTTTCCTAAAAATTTATTTGCTTTTTTTATTAAGCCATCATTTAAAAATTCTCTAATATGCCTTGAGTGTACGGGGATTCCATTTAATGTAAACTCTTGGACAACAATAACCTCTCCATTAAAAAGTTTTTTCAATTCTTCTGTGCAGTTTTTTCTATTTTTCCCAAAACAAAAATCAAAACCTACAACTATCTTTTCTAACTTTGGGAATTCCTCTTTTATTAATCTTATAAACTCTTCCCCTGATAGGTGTTTGATATTTGCTAATACATAATAATAGATTGGATAGACAGAATACTCTTGTCTAAAAGTTTTTGGAGTTAAATTTGCATAATCAGATTCAATCGAAACAATTCCTCCATTTTCTCCTAAGTGTTTGAAAAGTTCTTGGTGTGCTAGGTGCATCCCATCAAATCCACCAATTGCAATTGCTGTAATTGAACTTTTATTTATTAAAATAGAAGAGCTCTTCTTCATTTCCATCTTTTCCTTCAAGTTTACTCATTGAACTTTTTTCCAAGTTCCAATTTAATTTTTTTGTTTCTTCTAAGAATTTATCTCTTGCTTGTAATATAGCTTTTTTATCTTTTACAACACCTTTTTTATCCCTTTTTACATTTGTTCCAACTTCAAACTGTGGTTTAAAAAGTATTATTATTTTGTTGCTTGACAATCTATTTATATCGTTGATAATATTTAAAATTGAGATAAAAGAAACATCACAAGTTACAATTTCAAAAATTTCATTACTTTGAAAGGTTCTAATATCCTGATTTTCAAAGAATTTAATTCTTTTATCCTCTTTTATTCTTTCATGTAATTGATTAGAACCAACATCAACACAAGTTACACCTGATACATTATTCTCAAGCAATATTTGTGTAAAGCCTCCAGTACTACTTCCTATATCTAAAGAATTTTTATTTTCTAAATCAATATTAATTTCTTCTAAAAAATATTTTAGTTTATATGCAGCTCTACTTACATAAAAATCATCTTCTAAAATTTCAACATTCATTGAGTCTTCAACATTAAAAGAGGGTTTCGTAATAATTTTGCCATCGATTTTTATTTTATTGGTTTTTATTATTTCGCTTGCTTTATTTCTGCTTTGAATATCAAAGTTTTTTGTAAGATATAGGTCTAGTCTCATGGATGAAATTATAATTAAAACTAAGTTATTTTTTGGTTAGGTTTAAATAAATTAAGTATAATATAAAGAAAAATCTAAAAAATAAGGATAATTTGAAGTTTGTTTTTTGTAAAAAATGAGTTCACGCAATGCTACGAGGAAAAAAAATCAAAATTTATAGCTTATATTATGCCATATGATAATTTTGATGAAGTTATGCAAAGATTAAAAAAAGAGCATCCAAAAGCTAGACATCATGTGTATGCCTATAGATATTTAAATGAGTTTGACCAAATAGTTGAAAATTGTAGTGATGATGGTGAGCCTAAGGGAACTAGTGGAAAACCATCATTAAATGTTTTAGCAGGACATGAAATAATTGATAGTGCAGTTATAATTGTTAGATATTTTGGTGGAATCAAATTAGGAACTGGTGGACTTGTAAGAGCTTATAGTGATGCAGTAAACTTAGTGATTGAAAACTCAGAACTTCATACCTATAAAAAACTTGAAAATATGATTATTCAATTAGATTACTCAATACTTTCGAAAGTTGAATATATTCTAAATCAATTTGATATACAAATTTCCAATAAAGAGTTTACAAATAGTGTGATTCTTACTTTATCTCTTAGCTTAGAACAAAAAACGAGTTTAGAAGCTCAACTACCAAGGGAAGTTGAAATCTTAAATAATAAATAAAATTATAAGTAAGCTTTTATTATAATTGTTAAAATTATTTTGGAAACTTTATGAAACTATTTTTTCTTCTTTTATTATTACTTACAAATTTATTCTCTAGTGAACTAATAAATATAAACTTTAAAGGTTTAAAACTAAAAGAACTTATTGATGTAACATCAAAAAGTATCAATAAAAGTATTCTTGTTACTGATTCAATTGAGGGTGAAGTAGATTTTATCTCAAATGAACCAATTGAAAAGAGTAAACTTTTGTCAATATTAAAATTTAGTTTAGAATCAAATGGTTATAAATTAATTGAAAGTGACAATATTTTAAGGGTTGTAAAAAGTGATTTTAAAGTTTTAACACCAATTAGAAGAAAAGTAGTCCAAAAACAAAATAAAATTATTAGTAAAAATATAACAAAAAGTATAAAAAAAGATATTAATACAGAAGTTGTTTTTCTCTCAAATATAGAAGCTAAAAATCTTGAAAAAATATTAAAAGAGGTAATTGCTAAAAGGGAAGAAAAAACTACAATAGCAATAGATGAAGAGTTCAATTCAATTATTATTGATGGAAATTATGATGAGGTCAAAAATTTAAAGACACTTATTAGTAAATTAGATGTTGAGAAAAAGCAAGTTTATATTAAGGCAAATATAATAGAGCTAAACAACAATCTTTTACAAGATGTGGGGTTAAGATTTGGCATTTTTGGAGGAAAAGCTTTTAGTGGAGGTTTATATACCTTTGCTTCAAATTTAAATCTAGGGGAAGCAATTGCAATTGATACAAGTAGTTTAAATATACAAATTCCAAATGTAAGTTCATCTATTGCTTTAGGGGCTAGTTTAAATCTTTTAAATAAAACATATGCCTTGGATATTATATCTCAACCTTCAATTTTATGTATAAACAATAAGCAAAGTTCAATATATGTAGGGGAAACTATCTCTATTCAAACGGGAAGTACAACAACTGATGGTGGAACTACAAAAACAAATTTTGAAAGGGAAGATGTAGGTTTGACTTTAAAAGTAAAACCAAGAGTTTCTAAAGAAAATAAAGTTTTAATTCAAATAGATACTATTTTAGAAGGTATAAAAAATGAGAATTATACAAACTCAAACCCTAATACTTCTAAAAAAGAGTTAAGAACAACAGCTGTTGTAAACAACGGTGAAAGTGTCATTCTAGGAGGTTTAATAGAAAATAAAAATCAAAAATCTGTTGAAAAAATACCAATTGCAGGAGATATTCCATTAATTGGTGAGTTATTTAAAAATAGGCTAAATGATGTGCAAAATAAAAGTCTAGTTGTAATAATAACACCTTATGTTGTTCCATTAAACAAAGATTTGACTTATATAAGGGAAGAATTATCAAAATTAAAAAGTTTAGAGGATGAGTTTTTAGAAAAAGTTTTATTGATTTTAAATGCTAAAGATAAATCAAAAAAAGGGTTGAAAAACTCTTCACAGGTTTCAAAAAATCAATTAACAAATGAAGAGAAACATAAGTTAAGAATGAAAAAATATTTTAATATAAACTAGTATGAAACTTTTTTCATAAGTTTATCTAAAAAGTTTAAATCTTTTTTTGTTTTTTCTAAATTTTGAGATTTTATAATTCTCGCACAATCATTACATAAGATTACAACATTTTCAAGATTAAAGCCACCACCATTTTTCATCTGTTTAGCAAGTAGAGCATTTGCATCTACAAGCTTAGTTTTAGTACCACATCTATTACATTTACCTTCTTCTCTATTCCATGCAGCTTCTTTTCTTTGAGGCCAATCTACAGGAAATTTATTATCTTTATGTAAAGTAGAATTTTGATCGTATGAACTCCAAAGTTTCTCTTTAGATACACTTTTTTGCGTACTAAGTTCATATTCAAAGTATACAAATTGTCTGGTTAAATCTTCGATAATCAAAATTTGTTTTGTTTTTAGTAAGTCTTTTTCATCAAGTTTTTCAACAATATCAAAATTAAAGTTTATTTTTGGATAGTTATATGTCAAATAGGCATTTAAATCTTTTATAAATACTTTTAGATTCCCTTTTTTTGAAAACCTTTTGTATATCTCTTTTCTATAGATATACAAAGGTATTAAGCTTAAGGTTATTAAAGAACCAAAAAATACAAACTTGAAATCAAGAAACATTTGTATCCTTAAATTATTTCAGGGTCAATAATATGTTTTGATAAACTCTCTTTTACACTTTCATGTTCTGCGCATGCAAGTTTTTGTAATTCATTTTTATGAAGTACAGGAATTGGAATCTCTCTTCCACAAGCATTTTCTAAACTTCTTCTATTTGAATCAAATAGATTAAATATATTTTCATCATCAACAATTATCAAATCAGCTCCATTATCAAATGCTTCTAACATAACATTTGATGCTAGTTTCATTGTAAAATCACTATTTAAATGAAAGGTATCTAAAGCTAAATCAATATTAGATAATGGAGTGTTTATAATTTTTGCATTTAAATTAGCTATTAGTTTATTTGTTTGTTCATCAGTTTCAATACCTTTGAAGTATGCTAAATTAAAATCAGAGAAATCATGTTTAATCTCTTTTGTTTCATCAAAAGTTCCAAAATCTATAGGGTTTTTCTTTTCTAAAAATAAGTCTTGTTCATTAACTGGTTTTGTTAAACCTAATTTGTTTTTGATTTTAGATATTTTTTCTTCAATTGAAGAGTCAATTTTATAAACTCTATTTTGTAAACTTGTATGATATGAAGCTGAACACTCATATTCATTTAAAGCCTCTAAAATCTCTTTTTCATTTGAAGGGTTTTTTTCAATTAAATCATAAGCAAGTAATAAAATTGAATCACCAATATAATCATACTCATAGTTTATTGTATTTGAAGCATAAAAATAAATTTTATAATCTTCATAAATTTTTTTATCTTCTTCATCAATAAATTCACTTAAAACTTTTAATCTATCTTCAAAATCAGCTTGATTTATTAAAAGGTCTGTATGTGCTCTTCTAATTGAGATTGGCTCTATTGTTAAATCTTTCCCAAAATTATCCACCAATTCATCAATTGAAATACCTAATGTTAAGTATACACCATTTACTACTACATTAAAATCTGTACTCTTTTCATATCCAAAAGGGTATTCTTGATTTATTGTATTTAAAATATCCAACAGTGTTTTTTGTTTATCAACTTTGATAAAGTTTTTTGTGTAATACGGTAAATAATCTGATTTATAATCAAATCTAAATAGAGAAATTTCTAACTTCATTTAACAGCCTTTTTTATTATTTCAATTTTGTTTTATTTTTATCCTAACTATTCATTAAACCTATCAACTTTTGCACCAATTTGATTTAATTTTCCTTCTAAATCTTCATATCCTCTATCTAGGTGATAGATTCTGTGAATTGATGTTTCTCCCTTTGCTACTAAAGCTGATAAAACCAATGCTGATGAAGCTCTTAAATCTGTAGCCATAACATCAGTTCCATTAAGTGAATTAGCTTTTCCATTAATTGTTGCTATATTTCCATTTAAATGGATATCTGCACCAAGTCTTAGTAACTCACTAACATGCATAAATCTATTTTCAAATAGTCTCTCATCAATTGTACTTGTACCATTTGCTTGAGTTGCCAATGCCATAAATTGAGCTTGCATATCTGTTGGGAAACCTGGATATTCTCTTGTTACAATATTTACAGGTTTAATCTCATCTGTTGGTAATACAGTTATTGACGTTTCATCTTGAATAAGTTCAAAGTTCATCTCTTCAAGTTTTGAAAGTATCGCTTCAAGGTGAATAGGATTAACCTTACTTATTTTTAGTTTCGAATTTGTAATTGCTGCTGCACAAAGGTACGTTCCTGCTTCAATTCTATCTGGAATAACATCAAAATCTTTAAACTCTAAAAGTTTTCTATTTGTTCCGTGAATAATTAAAGTATCAGTTCCTATTCCTTCTATTAAAACCCCAGCATCTCTTATAACTTCACAAAGTTGTTGAACTTCAGGCTCTTTTGCCGCATTTATAATAGTTGTAACACCATCTGCTAAAGCTGCAGCCATTACAGTATTCTCAGTTCCACCAACAGTAACTTTATCGAATACAATTTTTGTTCCTTTCAGACCATTAGGAGCAGTAGCTTCAATATATCCATGATTTATTTTTATTTGTGCGCCCATTGCTTCAAGTGCTTTTAGGTGTAAATCTACTGGTCTTTGGCCAATTGCACAACCACCTGGAAGTGAAACTTCACAATGACCAAATCTAGCTAAAATAGGTCCTAGAACTAAAATTGAGGCTCTCATAGTTTTTACAATATCGTATGTTGCAGTTGTTTTACTTAGTTTAGAAGTATCAATTTTGATACATGTTTCTTCTTTTTTGAAAGTTCCACCAAGTTTATCAATAAGTTTTAATAATGTATTAATATCAACAACATTAGGCATATTACAAATGCTAATTTCATTTTTTGCTAAAATTGTTGCTGCTATTAGGGGTAATGCAGCGTTTTTTGCTCCAGAGATTTCAACCTCACCAGTTAGTTTTGATTCACCATTAATCTTTAAGTATTCCAATTATTTTCCTATAAACATCTATTATCTTTAAAATTTTAATAATTTTACCCAAATGAAACTAAAAATATTAATTTTTAAATTTAAGTTAATTAATAATAAACCTTTAACTGCAAAGTGACTAAAATTCGTTTTTTAGAGGACGTTTAATGACTAATGATGTATCTTTAGGCATAAAGTATATGCTTTTTGCCTCTTTTTTATTTGCCCTAATGGGAGCTTTCGCAAAAGAACTAAGTAATTCAATGAGTTCTTTAGAAGTTGTATTTTTTAGGAATGTTTTTGGAGTTTTTTTAATTTTAATTTCAATATACAGAAAACCCGTAAAGCAAGTTGGTGGAAAACCTTGGTTGTTGATATTTAGAGGTTTAGCTGGATTTACTGCACTTTTGATGTTTTTTTATAATATTGCAAATATCCCTTTAGGGGAAGCAATGACTTTTTCTAGAACTTCTACTATTTTTACTGCAATTTTTGCTTATATTTTTGTAAAAGAGAAAATTGGTTTTAAAGGTTGGCTTGGTGTATTTATTGGATTTATAGGAATTTTGTTTATAACAAAGTTTGATGGTTCATCTTTAGATAAAACTGATTGGCTAGGTATTTTATGTGGTGTTGGAGCAGGGCTTGCATACACTTCAATTAGAGAGCTTAGAAAGTTTTATGATGGCAGAACTATTGTTTTATCGTTTATGGGAATTGGAACATTAGGTCCTATTATTTTAATGATAATTTCAGAATTTTACACAAACCCTAGTTTAGATTTTGTTTTTGCTAAATTTGTTATGCCAAAATCTGAAGATTGGTTATTTATTATATTACTTGGAATAGTTGCTACCTTTGCACAAATTTATATGACAAAGGCTTATTCTGTTGCAAAAGCTGGAATTATAGGAACTATTTCATATGCAAATATCGCTTTTTCAATTTTGATTGGCCTTATGCTAGGTGATGCTTTTCCTGATATTTGGATTATCTTAGGTATAATGCTGATAGTTTTCAGTGGAGTTTTAGTCTCTTCAAAGAAGGATTAATTCCCAAATAGAATTAAAGGAAGATATATGAATCTTGATAAGGTTATCTCAGGTTTTTTTATTATTTTAGCAATGACAATAAATTTTGGTTTCTTCTATGGAGATATGAGTTCTTTAGAACACCATAGTAAATATGAACTTATGGCGGCAATTATAATTAATGTAATAGCTACAATATTAAAGCTTGGTGATAAAACACAAATGGGTTCAGTTTTATTAGCAACTTCACTTGTTGCAGATATTCAATTGATTGCAGCAGCTACAGTTTGGACAGTTGCGGCATATGCTTATACAATAAATACGGAGATTATATCAGTAATTATATCTTTATCAGGTGGAGCGTTATTAGCAAACATAGTTTCAGTTATGTTGTATGTTGGTGATACTTTAAAATCAAAAAGATAATAAAGGCTTTTTTTGAAAAATAGTTCTTTATTTATCATCCTTCAAAGGATGAGAAGACCATTTATTGTAATTATTGTTACATATACCATTGCTATTATTGGTTTATTAATAATTGATGGAGTTGATGATAAAGGAAATATTTATCATATGAGTATTTTTGATGCATTTTATTTTGTATCATATACTGCCTCAACAATTGGTTTTGGTGAAACTCCATATACCTTTACTTATCCCCAAAGACTTTGGGTTAGCTTTTCTATCTATCTAACTGTTCTTGGGTGGTTTTATGGAATTGGTACTTTGGTTGCCTTACTTCAAGATAAACTTTTTTTAAGGGAGATTGAGCGAACAAGATTTATTCATCAAGTAAAAAGATTAAAAGATAAATTCATAATCATTTTAGGTTATAATCAAATCACAAGTGAAATTATAAATAGAGCAATTGAACAAGGTATTAGAACAGTTGTAATTGAAAAGGATGAAGAAAGGGCAAGTGCCCTAAGACTTGAAAACTTTACCCCTACAGTTCCAGTTTTAGTTGCTGATGCTTTTACTCCAAAGGCCTTAGAGGAAGCTGGTATTAAAAAATACAATTGTAAAGGATTAGTTTCAATTTTTGAAAATGACTCTTTGAATTTAAGAATTGCCTTAACTTCAAAACTTTTAAATCCACATGTAAGACTTGCTATTAAATCTACTACTACAAACCACAGTGAAAACTTAAGGGATTTGGATGTGGAGATAATAGCAAACCCTTTTTCTATAATTTCAAGTGAAATAGAAATGGCAATAAATGCACCAAACTTATTAAAACTTGAAAAATGGATTTATAAAATAGATAATCTAAATGCAAATCTTCCAGTTTTCCCTAAGGGTAAATATATAGTTTGTGGATTTGGGAGAATGGGACAACATATTTATAATGTTTTACGTTCAGATAAGGTTGAAGCTGAGTTTATAGAGATGAATAAAGCAAAAGTTGGAACTTTTAATAGTGATCTAAAAAGACATATAACTTTTGGTAATGCAGATGATAAAGAACTACTTCTAAATGTGGGTATTGAAGATGCTGTTGCTATTATTTCTGCTACAAATAATGATACAACAAATCTTTCAATCTTAGCAACTGCAAAGAAATTGAATCCAAAGATTATGACAATAGCAAGAGAAAATGAGATGGAGGATTTATCTATTTTCAAAAGTGCTAAAATTGATCATATTTTTATGCCTTCAAGAATTTTAATTAATAAAACTACAAATGCACTTATAAGTCCACTATCTGATAAATTTATTAGAATGATGTGTAAGCAAGATGATGTATGGGCTTCTAAACTTGTAAAAGATTTAATACAGACAATAGATGAAAATCCAATCTTACATGAACAAAAGATAGATAAGACTAATTCCCCTGAGATTTTTAAGGCAATTAAAGAAAATAAAGAGATTTTTTTAGAGATTTTTAATTGCTCTTTATATAATAGAGAACAAAAAAACAATATAATACCGCTATTGATTCATAGAAACGGTGAATATAAACTTTTACCAGAACATGATATAAAATTACATGAAGAAGATGAGATACTTTTTGCTTGTGATGAAAATGCAAAAAATGATATAGAATATATTGCTCAAAACTTTTATGAGTTTCATTATGTTTACACAGGTGAAGAGAAAAGAACAATATTTAATAAGAATTAGAAAAAAGGATAATGTGTGATTGTATTAACAGGACCATGTGTTTTAGAAGATAGAGATACTGTAATGAGAATTGCAGAAAAATTGAAACCATTAAGTGAAGATAAAAGGGTAGATTTTTATTTTAAAGCTTCATTTGATAAAGCAAATAGGACTAGTTTAGACTCTTTTAGAGGACCTGGATTAGATGAGGGATTAAAATTATTCCAAGAAGTAAAAGAACAATTTGGATATCGACTTGTAACTGATATTCACGAATCTTACCAAGCTGCACCTGCTGCTGAAGTATTAGATGTGCTTCAAATTCCTGCTTTTTTATGTAGACAAACAGATTTATTAGTAGCTGCTGCTAAGACAGATTGTAAAATTAATATTAAAAAGGGGCAGTTTTTAGCAGCTGGTTCTATGAAACACCCAGTTGAAAAAGTATTAAGAACTAGAGGTTGTGATGAGGTTTCATATGAAAACTCTAAGGAAAACAATGTTTGGCTTTGTGAAAGAGGTAATACCTTTGGATATGGTGCATTAGTTGTGGATATGAAAAATCTAATTGCAATGAGAGAGTATGCTCCAGTAATTTTTGATGCAACTCACTCTGCACAAGTTCCAAGTACAGGTGGAACAACAGGAGGAAATGCTGCAATTGTTCCAAGTTTAGCAAAAGCAGCAGCTGCAGTTGGTGTTGATGGATTTTTCTTTGAAACTCATTTTGATCCAAGTGTTGCTTTAAGTGATGGACCAAATATGGTTCAAGTGGATGAGTTATATAAGGTTGTAGAAGACATTTTTGCTATCAAAGATGTATTAGGGTATAATTAGCGCCCTTAGTTAAAATTAAAGAGGTAAGTATGAACATTATTGAAGGAAAATTAAGATTAAAAGGTGATGAAAAAGTTGCCGTTATCAATGGAAGATTTAATCACATTATTACAGATAGATTAGTTGAAGGTGCAAAAGATGCCTTTGTTAGACATGGTGGAAATGAAGAGAATTTAGATTTGATTTTAGTTCCAGGTGCATTTGAAATCCCATTTGCTTTAGAAAAAGCTCTTGAAACTGGAAAATATGATGCAGTTTGTTGTGTAGGTGCTGTAATTAGAGGTGCAACTCCTCATTTTGATTATATCTCTGCTGAAGCAACTAAAGGTATTGCAACTGTTACATTAAAATATGGAAAACCTGTTTCAAATGGAGTTTTAACAACTGATACAATTGAACAAGCGATTGAAAGAGCTGGAAGTAAAGTTGGAAACAAAGGTGCAGAGGCTATGGTTACTATTATTGAGATGTTAGATTTATATAGTGAAATAGGAAAATAATTTGGCTACAAGAACACAAGCTAGAGAATCAGTAATTGGTCTTTTATATGCGTATGATTTAGGTAATGAAGGTATTGTTAAATATGTTGATGAGATTTTAGAAGACAAAAAAATCAGAAACAAGCAAAAAGAATTTGCCCTTGATTTATTTAATGGTGTAGTAAATAACATTGAAAAAATTGATGAGGAGATAGTTTCACATCTAAATCAAGGTGGAATAAAAGATATTGGTTCAGTTGAAAAATCAATTTTAAGACTTGCAATTTATGAGATTTTATTTAAAGATTTAGATAAACCAATAGTTATAAATGAAGCAATTGAACTTTCAAAAAGACTAGCAAGTGATGGAGCGCCTAAATTTATAAATGGTCTTTTAGACAAAATCAACAAGGCTTAAGATGAAACTTTGTGTATCATTAGATTTACCAAGTGCAAAAGAAAATTTGGCCTTAGTAGAACAAATTAAAGATTTTGATGTATGGTTAAAAGTTGGATTTAGATCTTACATTAGAGATGGTAAAAAGTTTTTAGAAGATTTAAAAGCAATTAATTCTAATTTCAAAATATTTTTAGATTTAAAACTTTATGATATACCAAATACCATGGCTGATGCAGCCCAAGAGATTGCTCAATTTGGTTTAGTCGATATGTTTAATGTTCATGCAAGTTCAGGTAAAACAGCTATGAATACTGTAATGGATAGAATTAAAGATATTCCAAATAAACCATTGGTTTTAGCAGTTACAGCTCTAACATCTTTTGATAATGAAGAGTTCAAGGCTGTATATAATGAAGATATAGAAACTAAAGCAACTAAAATGGCTATAGATACTTTTGAATCAAAAGTTGATGGTGTAGTTTGTTCTGCTTTTGAAAGTTTAGATATTAAAAATAATACATCTACAGAGTTTATAACTTTATGTCCAGGTATTAGACCTTTTGGTGAAGATAGTGGTGATCAAAAAAGAGTAGCTACTATCCCTTTTTCAAAAGAGAATTTAGTTGATTTTATTGTAGTTGGAAGACCAATTTATAAAGCAGAAAATCCTAAAGAGGTAGTAAAAAAGATATTGGAAAATATTTAATTTTCCATTTCTTTTTTCCTTTTTTAATAACTTTTAAAAAAGATGAAAAAAAGTTATAAAATTAAGAATTTTTTAAGTACTTAGTAAGTAAAATTACATCCCTAATTCATAAGGACAAGTGGGTGAGTTGGCTGAAACCACATCCCTGCTAAGGATGCGTACTGGCAACGGTACCGAGGGTTCGAATCCCTCCTTGTCCGCCATTTGATATAGCCCATTTATGGGGCTTATATCAAAACTCCAAAAACTTCTTCGGACAACTTTCGGACAAACAAGAAAATCAAAAAATTAATTAAGATGCTTTAACTTTAAAGAGTGTTACCTTTTTTCTAAATTTTATAATTTAGGGAATGATAAAATTACTGTTATTATTATGGGAAAAGAAGAGAATCGTTATAGAAAAAACCCCAGTACATAGAAAACTATGAATTGAGGTTTTACAGTTTCAGTTTTTTAGTAAAGTATTATGCTATTAAAGAATCAAATGCTTCAGTTGCTTTATCTAACATATTAAAAGAAGAGTCTTTATTTAAATCAACCCATTTCGAATATTTTCTTAGTGTTGTTTCGGGATCTCTATGTCCTAAAATTTTACTAACATATAGAAGAGGTAATTTGTTTCCAGAAAGGTTAATTGATGCAAAACTATGTCTTAGCTGATAAAGTCTTCTATGTCTAATATTTAAATTGTTTGGAATATGGTTTTTTGCCTTATCTTTTCTTACTTTGTCAAAAAGCTTGCCCCAATCGTTGGCAGTAAAAGTATCATGGTTTTTATAAGGTTCACCATATTGAGTTTTAAAAAGTTCACCCTCAGTTTCGCCTGAGTATTTGTATTGTTCTTTAATAAAATGAAGTGCTTTTTCTGAAAGGTCTATGCTCCTTTTTGATGATCGAGTTTTTGTCAATCCTGCTGCAGTCTCCTCTTCAGTTTCATTTCCTGTCCTTGCTTCTTCAATAATTAAGAATCTGCCTTCAATATCTATATTCTCCCATTTTAAACAAATAAGTTCAGAGGGTCTCATTCCTGTAAAAAATAAGATTCCTATAAAATTTCTAAATTTTCCTTTTGCAGCAGCAAGAAGCTTTATAATCTCGTCTTCAGTGAAAGGATCAACATGATTTTCATCGTTATCAATTAATTCTTTTTTAGTATTAAGATCATATCCTTTCCCTTTTGTAAGTATTTGCTTTTTGTTTTTAAAATATGATTTATTGATGTTTATCATTGGATTAATAGTAATAATCTTTGCATCAATAGCTATTTGAAAGAACTTACTAATAGGGGTCTTGATATTTCGTAGAGTTTTTACATTTAATTCCACGCCTGCTTGATCATACTTGCTTTTATTCTTAATGTTTAAGAACAAAGCATTTAAATCACTTGTAGTAATTTCGTGAACATAATGGTTAGAAAAAACAGGAACAAAATGATTCTCTAACATTGAAACATATGTTTTATTAGTTTGTGACCTATTTTTCTCTGCCATGAAAAATTCTTTTACTTCTTTCATAAAATCACTAACTAACAAATTTTTACTCTTAATCTCTTTTCTTACAATAAAATTACCTTCTTTATCCATAACAAGAGTTAGCAACCACTCTTTTGCGTCACTTATGTTATAGTCATTATATTCAATGCCAAGAGATTTTTTTCGTCTTTTCTTTTTACCCTCAATATTATAATAGTTATAATCCATCAGAATATTACCTGATTTTCCATCTTTTCTTAGCTTAACAATTCCATAGTTAGTTACAACTGACTCATAATTTTTTGTAGTTTCCATTATGCAGCCCTCCCTGCAAATTTGATATTTAACTGACTCAAATTACTCTTTCTAATTTTTTCTTTATTTTGTTTTTCTTTATCAGTTCTAATTTTTCTTTCATTTTTAACGAATGTTTTTTCAAATGAAATGATTCCTTCCGGAATGTATTTCACTCTTTCATTCTCATCATATTTAAAATGAACATTTTCTTTAAATCTACCATCTTCTCTAAATCTTCTAAGAGATTCTCTTGATAGTTCTAAAAATTTTTCAACATCTTTTGATCTTGTTAAATCATATTTATTTTCAATGTCTTGTGATTTCTCGAACTCTTTAAATTCATTTAAGACATAGTAGATCTCATCTTCTACTCTATTTAATTTAAATGATGTTTCTTTTTTAATGACAACAATTTTTTCTGTTAATGACTCTAATTTTGTCAAATAATCTGCTCTTATTTTATTACTCATTTATCTACTCCTTGTATAATTAATTGTGTTCACAAAAAGAACCGTTCAAATTGTGAACAAGAAATACTACAAAATAAATCTTAAATTTTTCTTAATTTGTTCACAATGTGGCAAAAAAATCATTCTTTAATTTGTTCTTTGATATATTTTATAAAGTAAAATAAAATTAGGAGTATTAAAGTGGAGCTTGAAGATTATGATAAAGCCATAAAAGAAGTAGAAAATAAAATTGAAAGACTTCTTATAAATTTAGATATAAAATTAAGTGTTATTCGTTTTGTAAGCTTTCAGAGTCTTAAATTATCCAATACTATGCCTTTTAGATTTGTAGGGGCTGAAACATATGCTTCTTTAAATAATGAAGGAGAACCTACTGGTTATGAGCAAAGAACAAAAATACAAATTTGTTATTTAGGAAAAAATAAATTATCAAAAATGAGTGTAATTGAAATTCAAGATAAATTAACATCTTTAAAAAAATTAGAGCAGCTTTATTTTCAATATAAACATCTTACTGCTACATATGAAGCAAAAGTAGAAGAAGAATATGCTGATTTTAGAATGTTACAACAAACACGGAGTATAAAACCTGATGAAACGGAAAAAATATTTTGTGGAATAAAAGCAGATATCTCACTAATGAAAAAGATAGGGAAATATTCGCGTAGGATAAATGATTTTAAGGATAAAATGAATCTTCATTTTACAAATACAGGTGAATATCTAAAAATATAAGATTATTCTGTTAAATAAGTCATAAGAGAAAGTGTCTCTTAATATTAATTTTCTTTAAACTATGTGAGAGTTTCATATTTTTTATGAAGAAGTGTTAATTAAAATATAAGCGTAATTAAAGAGCTGTCTTATTCTTTATAATTTTATTTAAATTTGCCAATCAAAAAACATATAAAAAATTCATATATTAGAACTGTCCAAATAGAATACAATGGTCTTAAACTTAAATATTATTGAAAATGCTATTTCCCTTTATCGATGCTAAAAAGAAGACTTTGATTCTCAAAAAGGATGGATTAATAGAAAAAAGAGAATTGAGAATTGTGTAAAGAAGAAATGGGAACTGATTAATTCTCAAAAACCATTCTTATAACTGTTTACTCAAATAAGTAAGAGCTTATGAGTTTTAAGAAAGGATAAAAGATGAAAATAGGATATGCAAGAATATCTACCTCGGAACAAAACCTATCTCTTCAAAGAGATGCATTAACTAAAGTAGAGTGTGAAAAGATATTTGAAGATCAGATATCAGGATCTAAAGATGATAGACCAGGATTAAATCAATTACTTGAAGTATTAAGAGAAGGAGATACCTTAATCGTATGGAAGCTTGACCGACTTGGAAGGAGTTTGACGAGTCTTATCACACTAATAGGAGAATTAGAAGATAGAGGAGTTAACTTTCAGAGCTTAACAGATTCAATTGATACCTCGACACCTGCTGGCAAGTTTTTCTTTCATATGATGGCTGCACTGGCCCAGATGGAACGTGAGTTGATAAAAGAAAGAACCATAGCTGGATTGAAAGCAGCAAGAGCACAAGGTAGAATTGGAGGACGTAAAAGAGTTATGACAGAAAGTAAAATAAATGCTGCAAAGAAGTTACTAAAAGCTGGTTCTTTACCAAAGGATGTTGCAATGGATTTAAATATTTCATTAGCCACATTGTATCGATGGATACCAGCTGCAGGCAGTAGTTAAAACTTTAAAAGTATATCTTTGAGTAGGAGAGCCCGAACCATTCAAGTTCTCTCCTCTCACCCCTTCCTTCTCCAACCTATCACCTCAAACCTCCTCTAAACAACCACTCCCTTCAAGGGAATCATCTTCTCTCCCTCATCATTAAACGAAACCTTTTTTATTGTTAAAGATATACTTTTAATCGGGAATACTGTGATTGAGGTTTATCTTTCTGTTTGTGTGTTTTAGAAATACCTTATTTATGGGGCTTTTCTTGTACATAGAAATTTATGTAATTTTTTGGGGAGAGATTTCTTACTGATAAAAACAAAAATAATATTAAACTAAATGTTATTTATATATTTAAAAGTTATAATATAATTAAGTATACAAAAAGAGTGTTGATTAAGTTATTAAAAATAAAGGTCGATAAATTCTGAATGAAAACAAATAAAAATTTAATAAATCATATGAAGTCTTATACTGTATTTCAATGGATGCTGTTTATAAAGAGACTTGAAAATTTATCAGATACAGATTTTTATAAACTTGAACAAGATTCATTAGAAAGATTTTGTCTACAAAATTCAAATTGGTATTCAATAATTTTAGATTTAGCAATAAGATTTTCAAATTCTGATGATAGGATTGTTAAATTAAATGAAATACCTAATAAGCTTGATTATAGAAAATTTATATCTTTTTATTTAAATTCAAAAGATAATGAATCTAATTTTAGAAATGATTTAAAAGTTTCACTGCATGTTTCTATGTCAAGATATGCCCATGAGCAACTTAGAAAATATACTCCATTAAGAAATGATATCTCAAGATTATTAGATTTATATGAAGAAAAAGAACTTTTATTTAAACAGTTTTTGGGACTTAGTCCAAAACAGATGTTTTATTTTGTAACTATACATAATTCTCATCATAATATAAATAGTCCTTTTACTTTTAAAATTATTCTTGATCATTTAAAAGGGTATGATCCAAAAATTAAAGCAAAAAAACTTGAACTTTTTTTATCAAAATTTTCTATTTCTATAAAATCTTATAGAATGAAATGTAAAGAATTAGGATATACAAAAGATGTTGTCAAGAATATGAGATTGATAGATCAGTATCCAATTATTGATTTGGGTAATGAAAGATATTTCATCCCATCTATAAACTCTTTATCTGAAGCGTTAACATATAGAGTTTTTGATACTTTATGTGAATTACAAGTTAATGAAAAAGGATTTAAAAGAAGCTTTGGAATTACATTTGAGAACTATACAAGAAGAATGACAAAGTTCACTCATAATGAATACTTCTATGAATGTGATAATCTAATAAAAGAAAAAAATAGAGATAAAGCTGAATATTATCTATTAAAAGATGATTCTGTAATAGTTGTTGAAAGTAAATTACTTCCAGTTAATGAGAACATAATCCTTAACGGTCAGATTAAAGAGCTTGAAGATGAATTCATTAAAACAATGGATAAAGCATTAGGACAAATAGAATCATGTTTTAATAAAATTAATGCGAAAAATCAATATGGAATTATTGTTATCCATACTCATACATTAATGTTAGAAAATTACTTAGATCTTATTAAAAAAAGATTGAACTATAGTTTTATAGACAATATATACATATTATCGATAATTGATTTTGAGATATTAATAGATAATCCTTTTGAAAAGATTGTAGAGTATTTTGAACAACCAAAAGATAATAATAGACAACAGTTATCATTGTTTTTTGACTATGAGAATAGATATTTAAATAGTATTTATTTAGATGTGTTTGATAAATTAGAAAAAGAATTAGAAGAGAGAGAAAAAAATGAAAAATGATGAAATTACAGTTTATGACACAGAAGAGCAGTCAGTAGATACACTAACTGGATATGTAAAAGGTGGAATAGGAGCTATTCCTATTGCTGGACCTATTTTAGCCGAAATGATCGGTTCTCTTATTCCAGGTCAAAGAATGGATAGAATAAGTGACTTTCTAAAAGTTTTGGATAGAAAACTTGGAGAAATGGGTGAAGATATTAATACTTTAAAATCTAAAATGACAGATGAAGGATTTTTAGATCTATTTTCAGAAGCAAGTTGGCAATCTACTAAGGCTACATCAAATGAAAGAAAAGAATATTTAGCATCTATTTTGATTAATGGATTAGATGATGATAATCTTGATGAAATTCAAAAAAATATTTTTCTTAATATTATGAATGAATTAAATGATATAGAGGTTCTAATTTTATATAGTCATACTGATGAAGCAAGATATGATGATGAGTTCAATAAAAAACATGAAGAACTTCTTATGTCTCATACTGAAGAACTTGGTTTATCTTCTGAGCTGATTGATCAAAGTATTTTATTTGATACATATAGAGATAAACTTGTGAGATTTAATTTATTACAAAGAAATTTTAAAAAGCCACGAAAAGGAGAACTCCCAGAGTTTGATGAAGAAACAGGAATGATTAAAGCAATTGGACATACTATAACTCCATTAGGAAGACTTTTATTAAGATACATAGACTTATTAGAGAAGGATAATATATAGAGGATAAAATATTCAAAATAAAGGAATTTATATAACTTAACAAGTTAATAATAAGAGAGTAATAATCTCCCTTATTGTATATATCTAATAAGTCAACTCGGTATTTATCAATTCTACATTTTCAAAACTACACTTTTCAATAGTTACTAAATCTAAATTAACATTTTCAAAAGTTGCATTGTCGAAATTACAATCAACAAGAGCAGCTTTTTTAAAGCTTACATTATAAAATTTTATATGAGAGAAATCGTAACCTGATATACTGCACTTACTGAAGTCTATATTTTCAATAGATCCTTCAGTAATTTTTTGTTCTATAAATCTGAATAGAAATTCTTCATTTGCATTCCCACTAAAATTCATTAGATACTCCTTTTTAATTGAGCATTTAAATACTTTTGGTCTCTAATTAAAAACTCATCAATATTGTTGCTTACAAACTTTGTGTAAAAGTTTGAATCATTAATTTTCATTGCCTCTTCATAGATCTCTAAAATTTGCTCATGAAAAATTTCTAACTGTGTAAATACCTTACCAATAATATCTCCGTAAGAAGCAATATAGTCTTTTTTAATGCAATGACTTACCTCTTCCGAATCTTCAAAGTAATATTTACTTTTGATTTTCTCTAAATTTTTTCTAACGTCTTTTGTTTCACTCTTTAATCCAAGAAGTTCACAAACAAAAGATTCATCATCCAAGTTCTCAATATCTAAAGATGGTAAAAAAAGCTTTTGGTTTTGTTGTCTATATTTTCTATCTTTAGTTAGAAATTGTTCTATGTTATTAATGATAAAGTTTGAATATTCTAAATCATTAGTTTCAATTATTTTCTCAAGTGTAGAGACAAAGTTGGTACATAAGATTTCAACTTGATTCCATAATCCACAAGTTGGATCGCCATACGTATTTATATACTTATTTAAAACAGCTCTTTCTATATTTTCCAAACATCTGAAAATATAATCATTTACAATTTCTTCTTTGCTGTAAGTTCTTTCTTCATTTGTAAAATCAAATTCAATCTTGATTTTATTCGGGTATGTTTTTTTCATTAGTTCTCCTAATTGTTTTTTAGGAGATGGCCATCTCTTGAGGAAAATATTATAAGGTTATTCTTAAAATTTTCTTAACTTTAATATAATTAACTTTTAAATTCTTAAATTTAATTATTTTTATTACTTTAATGTTTGATTAAGTTTAATTTAGTGTAATAACTTTTATAAACCATCTATTATATGGTTAATGTAAATATATTTTTTACAAAAGAAAGAATATATAAAAATTATTTTACAAATTTTATATATTACAGTGGATTAATTTTCCATAGTGAATATAATACAGAAAATAAAAGCTTTTTTTGGTTTTTTTTAGAAGAGCTTTTGAGGTGCCTATTGGTGTCAAAAACAACCTAAAGCAGAATTGTTTGTTGATACAGTTTCTTATCATTGTTCTAAGCCCTCATATATAAGCAAAAGAAAAACCCGCCTTTGGTGTGCCGATTCCCTCTCCTAAGTGCTTTAAAGCATATGGGTTGAAGAATAAAAAAGACTCTGTCTTTTGAATAGTTTCGGAAATAGACTGTTTATATCACCAGATATGCCGAGCTTTAATCGATGCTTTAGGAGATTAGCCAATCACTTGAACTTGCAAGAAATTGCTGCAAAGGGTAAGGGGCTCCGCCCAAGTGTGTCTTTAAAAGACAGTTCTCGTTAAAGATATTGAGATATGACAATATAATTTAATTCTATTCCCATTCTTTTGGGACTTCCGACGGAAAGATTACACTTAAGAGATTTTTTTCTCTTAGGCCAATATTCTGTGCAACCTCAAGAAAAGGTAAAGAGTTAAGAAGATGAAATATCAAGATAGTTCAAAGAATATAAAGCTCAAGTAAGTTATTTGAAAAAAGCTTAGAGATTTGATATGATTTTAAGATGAAAAACAAAGTTATAAGACTATTAAAGATAACATCTATTTCAGCACTTATTGGCATAGGAGTTTCATATGTTTTAACTTCATATGTACACTCTAAAATGAATGAAGAACTTCCTAACTTTATAAGAATCACAGATGATATTAAAGTTTTAAATGATGTTCACAGTCTATGTGCAGGTCTTTTATCAGTGAACCCAACAACAGAAAATGTAGAAAGTTGTACTCAACTGTATGTAAATATAGATCTAAAAGTAAAACAAATCAAAGAAGAGTGTCCTCATATCTCTTTGTATAATAAGTATATTCAAAAGATAGAATATTAAATGCCAGATGTAGCCAAGAAAAAGACTACTTCAATAATTATGGTAAGTTGAGTTTTTTAATTCATTTATATCAAATCTCTAAGCTTTTTTAAATTATTTTATTCATAGTGAAGTACCTAATTAAGTAATTTAGTAAATTAGGCACAAAAAAAATAAATGTGATTGATTTAAAATAACTTTTTTAAGTAATAAATTAATGGTTTTGTTATATTATATTTAAATGAACTTAACAAATAGAATAAAGAGATTATCATCCATTCTTACACTACTTTCAAAAGGTTATTCTTTATCTACACCTGATGTTGCTGAAAGATTTGGAGTTTCTAAAAAAATCATTCAAACTGATTTTAAAGATTACATTATTCCATTATTTTTAGATGAAAAGATAAAATACAATTATTCTGAAAAAGTTTATAAAGCATCTAACAATTTTTTAACAAAAACACTTTTTAATGCAGATGAATTAGCTGTTATTTCTATCTTAAAATTTAAATCAAAAGACAAACATACAGATGAGGATTTATTTGAAAAGACTGATGCTCTATTTCATAAATTTGAAGATGAATTGTCTAATAACATTTATCAACAATCCTCGGTAGAAAAATTTGATGAATTCAAAGAAGAAATAATTCAAATTAGAAATGCTATTGAGGCAAAAAATATAATCAAATGTTTTTATAACAATAAGCACAGAGAAATCTTTCCTTTGAAGATTTTAAATCTTGAAGGATATTGGTATCTAATTATTTATGAACCTAAAGATGACAAAATTAAAACATTTCATCTTAATACAATTAAAGAAATTGAAGTTCTTCATTCAAACTTTCAATTTGATAAAAAGAAAGTAAAAGGTTTTGATAAAGCAATAACAGCTTATTATAAACCAGAAAATGAGCTTATTAATGTTCAACTATATATTTATAGAAATGTTGCAAGATATTTTATAAGAAAACCATTATCATCTGCCCAAAGAATTTTAAAAAAACATAAAGATGGTTCTCTTGAAATAGAAGTGACAATAACTGATTTGATGGAAATTATTCCAACAATTCAAAGATATATGCCATATATATCTGTTATTGAACCAGATGAGTTAAAAAAAGAGATTAAAAAGAATATAGATGAATATTTAAAAAAACAATGAATTACTTAATTAGGTAATTTAAATATTTTATAATATGATATTTTGGAATACAATTTAAACAAGGAAGCAAATGAGTAATTTATTTTCAAGAGGAATTAGTGAATTACGAGACAAGTTAATTGATACATCAAGAAGAAATAAACTTATAAACTATAAAAGACCTTCTAAAACTAAAAATCTAAGAATTATTGATGAATCTGCTGAATTCATTTATAACTTTTTAGTTAAAGAAGAAGGCACATTTAAATTTGAATTCATTCCAGAACCAGCAATTTCTCAAAAAGATTTTGAAAAAATTGATGAAGAAATCAATGAGCATAGGAAAGAATTAGAAGAAGCTATAAAACAAGAAAATGATGAAGCTATTAAACAATTGCAGTTCATCATTGAAGGCTTACAAGAAGAAAAGAAAGAGCTTCAAAAACAAGCATTACTTACAGCAGAAGAAAGAGCAAAAGAATTAGGGTATGATATTTCAAAAGAGCTTCCAGAAATTGATTTAAATAGTTCTGATGTGGAAGAAAAACATACAGATGATTCTTTACAGACACTTCATTATCCAAATGAAATGGAAAAAATATTAACTTCAATTGAAAGAGATGCAAGAACAATTATTGAAGAAACTGGTTCAAACATGCTTTATCTTGTTCTTGGATTATTAGAATGGAAAGAAGCAAAAAACTCTGAACAATCTAATAAATCTCCACTTATCAGTATTCCAATTGTTTTAAATAAAGAAAAAAGAGCCAACAGATATGAATTTACTTTAGAATATACTGGTGCTGGAATTGATACAAACAGGTCATTAGCTGAAAAGTTAAATAATGACTATGGAATTATTCTTCCAGAACTTACAGAAGAGCTAAGTTATTATGACTACTTAAAAGAAGTAAGTGAAGCTATAAAACTACAAAAAGATTGGTCATTAAAACATGAAATAGCAATTGATTTTCTAAAATTTGGGAAGATACTAATGTATCAAGATTTAAATGAAGAAAATTGGAAAAATGGTACACCTTTATCTGAAAAAGATATTTTTAAAGACATTTTTGAAGGAAAAGAAATATCTGAATCTGCAATGTTTGCAGAGGAGTATGATATTGATGGAGATAAGTTAGCGAATAAAATTCCTCTTGTTATGAATGCTGACTCTTCACAACATAGTGCAATTGTTGATGTTTTAAATGGCAAAAACATTGTAATAGAAGGACCCCCAGGAACAGGAAAGTCCCAAACAATTTCAAATTTAATTGCTGCACTATTAGCTGAAGGAAAATCAGTTTTATTTGTTTCTGAAAAACTTGCTGCATTAGAAGTAGTTCATAAAAGACTTGGCTCAATTGGTCTTTCAGATTTTTGTTTAGAATTACATAGTCATAAATCACAAAAAACAAAAATATTAGAAAGTATCAAAAAAAGAATTGACTCTAAATATGGTTATGTTGAATACATAGAAATTACAATTGAGCAAATTGAAGCAAAAAAGAAAGAACTAAAAGCATATATTGATTTATTACATGAACCATATGGAGCAATAAACAAAAAAGTTTATAATATATTTTGGTTAGTTGAAAGATATAGTAAGTCTTCTGAATACCTAAAATTTGATGTTCCTAATGCAAATGAATATAATGCGTACAAACTATCAAATACGATTGAGATATTAAAAAAGTATCAATCTTATTTAAAAGAGTATGACTTTAATAACTTTTATTGGAGAGGTTTAGATACATATAATCTTAATTTTGTTGATATAGATACATTTATAACAACTCTTAAATCTCTTAAGTTTGATTTTGAAAAGCTTGAAGAACAATATAAATCATTAAATATTGAAATTCAAAATGAATATACAGAAAGTAAAAAGATTCATTCTTTTGTAGAAGAATATAATAAAAGAGATGATGAATATTCTAAAAATATATTATCTAATCTATCTCAAAATCCGAATGTCTATGATGAATATTTATCTAATTTTGAAAGTGTAAAAAATGCAATATCAAATATTAAAAATGATATTGAAGCTTTTAGTAAAAACAGTGAATTATTTGAACAATTAATCATTAATATATCAAAGATTAATAAGATTTTAAAACATATCAAAAATGAAGCTACCACATCTAATAATAAGAACATTGAATACATTAATCAACTGTGTAATGGTATTAAATACTTATCTCATGTTGATGAAGCTTTATACTCTTCAATTAACACAAATTACTTAGATACATCATTCTCAAAAGAGTTTGATGATATGAAAAAAGATTTAAGTTACTATAAACAATTACGATTAGACTTAAGATTAATTGCATCAATTGATAAAGTAGATAGTATCTCAATTAAAGAGATTGACTATGCCGAAAAGGTTATCCAAGATAAAAAAGATTCTTTTTTTAATTTTCTATCTGGAGAATTTAAAACAGCAAAAAAACTAATCAATTCTTTATTATTAGATTCTCTTCCTAAAAACAACTCTGAATGGAATAGTATTATTACTAAAATAAAAGAATATATTTATTGTAGAGAACAATTTGAAAATAATGAACATTATATAGAATATTTTAAAAATATGTTTAATGGTATAGAAACTAACACTAATGATATTGAAAAACTTCATAATTGGGTTTTAGTTATAAAAAAAGAGATAAACATCTCAGAGATTCTAAACTTATTAATCTCTGGAGAAACATCAAAATATAATTTATTAATTTCATATAAAGATTCATTGACAGGAAACTTAGAATCGTATAATAATTTATTAAATGAAATAGAAAAAACATCTGATAAAAAGTTTATTAAAAAACTTTACTATGATAAAGATGATATTGATATAATCGAATTAAAAGACAAATTAGAGACTATCAATGATGATATTGATTATTTGATTGAATCATTTTATAAGGCATCTAATTTAAATCAAAACTCAAATTTAGAAGAAGAACTATTTAAATTAATAACAAGTGATGAATTAGAAGATATATTTGCTATATTAAAAAGAAATGATGTAGGAATTAATCATTTCATATTAAATTTTGAAGAGTTCATTAATTTATCTCAAAAAATAAATTCATCAATTAAAAATATTGATATAGAACTTAGTGATGAACTATATGAACAGATAGTTAGAACAAAAGAGCTATATGAGTTTATATTTGGCTCTAATCTTGATAATAATCTAAAACAATATATAACTCAAAATATTGATAATATGAGTATTCTTGAATCAATTGCAGCGACACAAAAAAATATTGAAAATATCTATGTTGAAATAGAATCAAAAGGTTCTATAAAAGATGAATTCTTTGGAGAAAATATAAAGATAAGTGACTGTATTGAGAAACTTGAAAAAATAGATGAGAATAAACAAACTTTATCTATTTGGATTAACTTTAGACAGATAACTCATGACTTAAATAATCAAAGTTTAACATCAATAATAACTGCAATTGAAAATGAGAGTCTACCTAATACTGAAATTATCAAAAACTTTAAATACAATTTCTATCACACTCTATTGAAAGAAATATTTAGAAAGAATGAGCTTTTCAATAGATTTAGTAGATTATCTCATGAAGAATCTCTTAAAACATTTAAAGAGTTAGATATAAAGCTTATTGAATTAAATAAACGAAAGGTAGCTTATTTAGCAAGTCAAAGAGATATTCCATATGGTTACAGAGGGAACAGAGTTAGTGATTTAACTGATTATAGTTTAGTTGAGCATGAGATAAATAAAAAGAAAAGACATATTCCAATTAGACAATTAGTTGCAAGAGCATCTGGAGCTATTCAAGCACTAAAACCTTGTTTTATGATGAGTCCATTATCTGTTTCTCAATATTTACCACCTAATCAAGTTGAGTTTGATGTTTTAATAGTTGATGAAGCATCACAGTTAAAACCAGAAGAAGCATTAGGAGCAATTGCAAGAGTGAATCAAATTGTAATTGTTGGAGACCCTAAACAGTTACCTCCAACATCATTCTTTGATTCTATGAATAAAACAGAAGATGAAGAAACAGTTGCAAGTGAAAGTGAATCAATTTTAGATATATGTTTAAATTTGTACAAACCTATTAGACAACTTAGATGGCATTATCGTTCTCAACATGAAAGTTTAATTGATTTTTCAAATAAACAATTTTATGAAGACAATTTAATTGTATTCCCTTCTCCATCAAGCAAAAATAGTGATGAATTAGGTGTTAAATATCATTACATTGAAAATTCTGCTTATCAAAGTAGTAGAAACAAAGTTGAAGCAAAAATCATCATTGAACATTTAGAAAAACAAATGAAAAACTATCCAGATAGGTCAATTGGTATTGGAACATTTAACTCTACACAAAGAGATTTAATTCAAGATATGGTTGATGAAAGAGAAAAAGAATCTCCAATTATTTCTAACTATATTGCTAAATGGTCTAAAACAAGTGAACCATTCTTTATTAAAAACCTTGAGAATCTTCAAGGGGATGAAAGAGATGTAATTTTAATCTCTACAACTTTTGGAAAAGACAAAGACACAGGAAGAGTTTATCAAAGATTTGGTCCTATCAATTCTGATACAGGATGGAGAAGACTAAACGTTATGTTCACTCGTTCTAAACAAAAGATGGAAATCTTCACATCAATGAGAAGTAGTGATATTATCATTTCTGAGAATAGTTCAAGAGGTGTTAGAGCACTAAAAGCATTTTTAAATTATTTAGAAAAAGGTGTTGTATCAGAAGCTCCAGAAATCACAAATAGAGATTTTGATTCTGAGTTTGAAGTTTCTGTTTACAATATTTTAAAAGATTGTGGATTTGAAGCAGTTCCTCAAGTTGGTGTTGCTGGATATTTCATTGATTTAGCTGTGACATCAGCTAAAAATCCAAATGACTTTGTTTTAGCTATTGAATGTGATGGTGCAACTTATCATTCATCTAAATCTGCAAGAGATAGAGATAGATTAAAACAAGATGTTTTAGAAACACTTGGCTGGGATGTTTATAGAATTTGGTCAGTTGACTGGTATAAAAATAGAGAAAATGAAATTTCTAAGTTGATAAAAGTAGTTAAAGAAGCTCAAGCAAAATATCATGGAAAAATACAATCTATGCCTGTTCAAGAGATTGAAGTGGTTGAAGTTAAAAAAATTAGTGATGATATTCAAGAAGAAATTGAAAAAGAAAAAAAAGAACATCATCATAATGAAGAGACACTAAATCAAAATAAATATACTCAATTATTTTTGCCAGATGAAGAGATAAAAGAAATGCTAATCAACTTTAGAGAAGATGAGATTTCAAAAGAATTTGACATAAACGATAGAAGATGTATTTTATCAGATATGATGATTGAACAATTTATAAATCACAAGCCTTTAAATATTGATGAGTTTAGAAATAAAATTCCTAAACAATATAGAGATGATAGAGTTATCAATATTGAACAGATGAAATATCTGAATGATATATTTGATATTTTGGAGTTAGGGGATGAATAACCTATTTAAGTAATTTACTGATTATATAATTTTAACAGGTATGGAAGTAGCGAAGTAGTATAATATTTACTTTAAAATACAAACAAATATGACACATAAGGATTCGAAAAAATGGGTGAAGAAAATAAAAAAGCTTTAGAGCAACAATTATGGAATATAGCAAATGAACTTAGAGGTAAAATGGATGCTGATGAGTTTAGAGATTATATTCTTGGATTTATTTTCTATAAATATCTTTCTGAAAAAATTGAAGATTTTACAAATGAATTATTAGCAGAAGATGGAATTAAATTTACAGAGATTGATGAGAATTCAGAAGATGGTAAAGACTTCCTTGAAGGATTAAAAGAAGATTGTATTGAGCAACTTGGATATTTTTTAAAGCCAAATGAATTATTTAAATATATGGCTAAAAAAGGAAATGCAGATTCTGATAACTTCATTTTAGAAGACTTAACACAAGTTCTTAGACATATAGAACAATCAACAATGGGTCATGCAAGTGAAGATGATTTTGAACACTTATTTGAAGATTTAGATTTAACTTCTACAAAACTTGGTAGAACTGAAGAATCAAAGAATAAACTTATCTCAAAAGTTTTATATCACTTAGACAATATCAACTTTGAATTAAAAAATCATGATAGAGATGTTCTTGGAGATGCATATGAATATCTAATTGGTCAATTTGCAGCTGGAGCAGGTAAAAAAGCTGGAGAGTTTTATACACCACAAGAAGTTTCAAAGATATTAGCAAAGATTGTAACTACTAAAAAAAGTAAACTAAAATCTGTGTACGACCCTACATGTGGCTCTGGGTCACTACTTCTAAGGGTTTCAAAAGAAGTTAAAGATGTATCTAACTTCTATGGTCAAGAGTTAAATAGAACTACTTATAACCTTGCAAGAATGAATATGATTATGCATGATGTTCATTATAGAAAGTTTGATATCAAACAAGAAGATACATTAGAGAATCCTCAACATGAAAATGAAAGATTTGAAGCAATAGTTGCGAATCCTCCGTTCTCTGCTAAATGGTCAGCAAACCCACTTCATTTGAATGATGATAGATTTTCTCAATATGGTAAATTAGCACCTTCAAGTAAAGCAGACTTTGCTTTTGTTCAACATATGGTTCATCATCTTGATGATAATGGAACTATGGCTATTGTATTACCTCATGGGGTTTTATTTAGAGGTTCAGCAGAAGGACATATAAGAAAATATCTAATAGAAGATAGAAACTATTTAGATGCAGTTATTGGACTTCCAGCAAATATTTTTTATGGTACTTCTATTCCTACTTGTATTTTAGTATTTAAAAAGTGTAGAGAAGATAGTGATAATGTTTTATTTATTGATGCATCAGCTCATTTTGATAAAGCAAAAAATCAAAACTATTTAAGAGAAGAAGATATTGATAAGATTGTATCTACTTACAGAGATAGAGTTGAAGAAGATAAATATTCACACTTAGCTTCAATTGAAGAAATTAAAGAGAACGATTATAATTTAAATATCCCAAGATATGTTGACACATTTGAAGAAGAAGAACCTATTGATTTAGATGCTGTTTCAAATGAATTAAAAGCTTTAGAAGTAGATATGAAAGTTACAGATGAAGAAATAGCTTCATATTGTAAAGAACTAAACATATCTACACCATTTTAGGAGATTATCATGAGTAATGTACCTAAATTGAGATTTAAAGAATTTAGTAAAGACTGGGTAAGTCAAAAATTATCTCAATTGTTATTTGAACATAAAGAAAAAAACCTTAAAAATATTTTTTCTAAAAATGAAGTACTTTCAGTATCTCAACAATTTGGTTTAGTAAATCAAATAGAACATTTAGGCAGGTCTTATGCCGGGAAATCCGTATCTAATTATCCAATAGTAAGATTAAACGATATTGTCTACACTAAAAGTCCTTTGGCTACAGCTCCATATGGAATTATTAAGGCAAATAAAAAACATGAAGGAATTGTATCTACTTTATATGCAGTATATAGATGTAAAGATAGCATTGACTCAAATTTTTTAGATCACTATTTTTCTCTATCTGATAATCTAAATAAGTATTTAAGGCCTTTGGTTCAAAAGGGTGCAAAAAATGACATGAAAATTAATAATCAAAAAGTTTTGATTGATTCAATTCATATTCCTTCAAAAAATGAACAAATTAAAATAGCTTCTTTTTTAACTTTAGTTGACACAAAGATAGAGCAACTTACAAAAAAAGAAAAACTTTTAGATAAATATAAACAAAGTGTAATGCAAAAATTTTTTTCTCATGAAATTCGTTTTAAAGATAAGAATGGAAATGACTTTCCAGAGTGGAAAGAATATTCATTTATTGATTTTTTAATTCCTACTTTCAGAGAAATAGAAAAACCAAAAGAACCCTATTTAGCAATAGGTGTAAAAAGTCATTGTAAAGGAACATTTCAAAAGCCTAATTCTGAACCAGATAAAATTGTAATGGATAAACTATATGTTGTAAAAGAGAATGATTTAATTGTAAACATCACATTTGCATGGGAAGGTGCAATTGCTATCGTAAAAAAAGAAGATAACAAAGGCTTAGTATCCCATCGATTTCCAACATATACGTTTGAAAATAAGATAACTAACTCTCATTATTTTAAATATCAAATTATTCAAAAAAAACTTAAGGTTATGTTAGATTTAATTTCTCCTGGAGGGGCTGGAAGAAATAGGGTTATGAGTAAAAAAGACTTTTTAAAATTGAAATGGGATTTACCTTGTCTTGAAGAACAAAAAAGTATAGCTAACTTTCTTTCTTCAATTGACAAAAAAATTGAAGTTACAAAAACAGAATTAGAAAAAACAAAAGAGTTTAAAAAAGCTCTTTTACAACAGATGTTTGTTTAAAAATTATAAAAAAGAGATATTATGCAAGAATTAAAAAAAATGATTATTGACAATTTGTATGAATCAAATTTTTATGAAGCACAAATAAACATTCAAAAATTAAAAACTGATTTTTTAGAAGATAAAGAATATTTGTTTTTCTATTATTATTTATATGATTTAATGAGTTGGGTTAGTAGTCATAAAAAACGTACTACCATAAAAATGATACAAGAAAATAAAAATAAGTATTTTAATCAGATATTACAAATTAACCAAAATGACAAATCAGTTACTAACTTACAATTATATTTATTTTTAGAGAATAACTTTAGAACTTTAGAACATTATACATGGTTTAATAAATATGATATATCTAAACATCTACTAAATAAATCAGTAAAAGAAAATCAAAATAATTTAGAAGCACAATTCTATATACTTTTCATTGATAAAAAAAATAAAGAATGTTTTGATTTTTTGCGTAAAAATACATTAGATACCAATACTGTACAAAGATTTCTTAATAAACTTTGGTTTAAAGAAGAATTCTTAGATGATTCTCAGCAACTCAAAAAACAATATAAATTGACTACAGAACAAAGTGATTTATACTACTATATACAAAAAAAAGATTACAAGTGGCTATATAAATATTTTAATCATAATGAAGAAAGAAAATCTAAAACTAATAATATTTCTTATGGGGAAGTTTGTTTTAAACTAAAAAAATATGATAAAGCAATAGAATATTATAAAAATAATTATAATAAAAATAGTAATGACTTTTTTATATTAGGTCAATGCTATGAAGAAACAAATAAAACTGAAAAAGCAATACAATGTTATAAAGATTATTATAGTAATTTTCATTCAGGAAATTGGCAAGATGGTATTGAAAAGTTATTTAAACTTAATGGGTACAATGAAGTTAAATATATACTAAACAAAGAAAAGTCTAAAATTCATAAAGAACATAAAGTATTTTATGAAGCAAAGCTGTTAAATATTGATAAAAAATATACAGATAGTATAAATCATCTTAGTGGCATTCTTAATGAGCTTAGTAATCATTATAAAGAATTAAAAAAAGATATTTATTTGTTATATATTTTAAATAACTATATAATAACACGAAATTATATCAAGAAATCATATCAAAGAGTAATTGATGAAAAAGATTTTGAATTGGATGATGTTTTTGGACTTAGTTATACAATCTTATCCTCGTATCATGAAATGCAAAAATATATCAAAAAATTAAATATTGAATATAATAATGAGTTTACAAAATTAACTGGTTCATATCGCAAGAAACTTCATAAACTATATATAAAAAAAATTAAAGAAATTTACATTCAATCCAAAAAACTTAATATTATTCTTACTGAGGATAGAAAACTTTATTATTTATCAGCTTTTAATGATTCAATTTCACTAAATAAAAGAATTACTATCATTAAAAATCGAATAAAAAGTGAAAATGAAAATCCAAAATATTATTTAGAACTTGGGAAGCTATATTATAAAAAATCAAAGAAAAAAAATAAAAAATACAAAAAAGCTATTAAATATCTTGAGAAGTCAATTAATTTAGCAGAAAAATATCTTGTGAATCTGGATGGAGAAGCTGAACTTTTATTAGTAAAAATAAAAACTGCTAAAGAGGATAAAAAAACATTGTTTGATAAAAGTATAAAAGACTTTATATTTTATAACTCATATCAAAAAGACACCAGAACAACTTACTTTTCAAGAACTCTATATAAATATCAAACTTTTTCCATTAATGCATTATCAAGTTTGACAGAGAACTATTTATACTTTGCAAACCCTAATCAGTTAAATGACCCTTTTGATGTTGCATCTGAATCTTTAGAAAAACAATTTAAGGATTTAAGTTTAAATAAAAATAATTTTAAATTGTGTTCTTTGTCACAAATAAATGACAATAAATTAATGTGGTCACATTATACACAAGAACATACAGGTATATGTGTCGGCTATAAATTTTTATATTTACCTAACTATGTTGGGAAAGATGAAGTAAAATATAAAAATACAAATTTAGATGAAAAAGAAATTTTTGATAGTATTATAGAATATTGGACTGTAAAATCAGAAGATTGGGAATATGAAAAAGAAGTGAGATTATTACATTATGGGGAAAAACAAAAAATATCTTATACTTTTGACATTAATGAAGCTATTGAAAAAAATATAATTGCATTACAAATTGAATCTATAACTTTTGGATTAAAATTCAAGAATGAAGCTATTCTAAAACCAATAATTTCTGAATTAGAAAGAAATCAAAAACAAAAAATTAATTTTTTTAAATCAGAAATATCTGAGCAAAAATTAACCATCAAAAAAGTCAATCTATAAAGAGAGTGAAATGAGTAAACAATCAGAAGCAATCTTAGAAGAAAACTTAATTAAGCAACTTGAACAGAATCAATATCAAAGAGTAGTTATTAAAGATGATAAAGATTTAGAAAAAAACTTAAAATCTCAACTTGAAAAGCATAATAAAACTACTATTACAGATACAGAATTTAAAAGAGTTTTAAACCATCTAAATAAGGGAAATGTCTTTGAAAAGTCAAAAATTCTAAGAGATAGATTTGTTCTTCCTTGTGATGATGGCACTACAAAATATATTGAGTTCTTGGATTCTGAACATTGGTGTCAAAACCTATTTCAAGTTACATCTCAAGTGACTGTTGAAGGTAAATATAAAAACAGATACGATGTTACGATTTTAATAAATGGTCTGCCATTAGTTCAAATAGAGCTAAAAAGAAGAGGATTAGAATTAAAAGAAGCATTCAATCAAATAAATAGATACCAAAAACATTCTTATGGTGCTAATAACGCTCTATTTAACTATATTCAACTATTTGTTATATCAAATGGTGTTAATACCAAGTATTACGCTAATAATAAAAAACAATCATTCAAGCAAACATTCTATTGGGCTGATAAAGCCAATAGAAATATCACTAACTTAGAAGAATTTACAAAAACTTTTTTAGAGAGATGTCACTTATCTAAAATGATATGTAAATATATAGTTTTAGCAGAAGTTCCAAAAATATTAATGATTTTAAGACCTTATCAATTTTGGGCTGTTGAAGCTATTATCAATAGAGTTAGTGAAACAAATAAAAATGGATATATTTGGCACACAACAGGTTCTGGTAAAACTCTAACTTCTTTTAAAACTGCTCAGATTCTTATGAAGCTTCCTAATGTTTATAAAGTAGTTTTTGTAGTAGATAGAAAAGATTTAGATTATCAAACTACTAAAGAATTTAATAGTTTTTCAGACGGTTCAGTTGATGGAACAGATAATACAAAAGCATTAGTGAAACAGTTTAGTAATGATACAAAATTAATAGTTACAACTATTCAAAAACTTAACACAGCAATTTCTAAAAAGCAATATTTATCATCAATGGAAAAACTAAAAGATAAACATATTGTCTTTATCTTTGATGAGTGTCATAGGTCACAATTTGGAGAAACACATTTAAACATTACAAGATTCTTTGAAAAAAATCAGATGATTGGATTTACAGGTACTCCAATTTTTGCTGAGAATGCAACTGGAAACAAGTTGGGAAAAAGAACTACAAAAGAGTTATTTGATGAACAACTACATAGTTATGTGATAACAGATGCAATTAATGATGACAATGTACTTAAGTTTTCTGTTGAATATATAGGTAGATATAAAGAGAAAGAAGGAAGTGCAACTAATGTTGATATTGAAGTTGAAGCAATTGATACAAAAGAGCTTCTTGAAAGTCAAGATAGACTTGAAAAGATAGTTGACTATATCATTGCTAATCATGGAAGAAAAACTCATAGTAAAGAGTTCACAGCTATGATGTGTGTTAGTTCTGTAGATATGCTTATTAAATATTATGAAGCTTTTAAATCTAAAAAACATAATTTAAAAATTGCAACAATTTTTTCATATAGTGCAAATGAAGATGATAAAGATGCTGATGGAATCATTGATTTAGATGAAGCTGATGGTGCTCATGTAGATGAAGAGCACATCAATAAACATAGTAGAGAAAAGCTTGATGAGTTTATTGAAGACTACAATAAAATGTTTGGATGTAAATACTCAACAAAAGATTCTCAGAGCTTTTATAACTACTATAATGATATGTCAAAAAGAGTTAAGCAAAGAGAAGTAGATATTTTACTTGTTGTAAACATGTTCTTAACTGGATTTGATAGTAAAACACTAAACACATTGTATGTAGATAAGAACTTGAAATATCATGGTTTAATTCAATCATATAGTAGAACAAATAGAATCTTGAACGAACAAAAATCGCAAGGAAATATAGTTTGTTTTAGGAACTTGAAAAAAGCTACTGATGATGCAATAGCATTGTTCTCTAACAAAGATGCAAAAGAAATCATCATTATGGAGCCATATGAGGTTTATGTTAAAAAATTCAATGAAGCATTTATAAAGCTAATCACTATTGTACCAAGTGTTAGTAGTATTGATAATTTAATGGGAGAAGATATTAAATTAGAGTTTATTAAAGCATTTAGAAACTTAATGAGAATTAAAAATATTTTAGAAGGATTTACAGACTTCAAATGGTCAGACTTATCAATGACTGAGCAAATGTTTGAAGATTATAAATCTAAATATCTTGACCTTTATGAACAGATAAAACATTCGACTGGAAATGGAGAAGGAACAGAGAAAGTTTCTATTTTAGATGATGTTGACTTTGAGCTGGAATTAATCCATAAAGATGAAATCAATGTTGGTTATATTTTAAAACTACTTGCACAATATAAAGAGACAGAAGATGAAGGTGTTAGAACTAAACAAAGAGAAAATATCAGTAATATCCTTAACAATAATCCACAGCTTAGAAGTAAAAGAGAGCTAATTGAAAGATTCATCAATGATAACTTGATGAAAATTGAAAATAGTGAAGATATAGAAGAAGAGTTTGAAAAATTCTGGGATGTTGAAAAAGGTAAAGCATTAGATGAACTTTGTGTTGAAGAAAATTTAGATAATGACAAAGTTGAAAAGGTTATTGATACATTCATTTATGAGCAAAGAAAACCTTTAGCAAATGATGTTGCAGCAACTTTAAATGTAAAACCTAAATATTTAGAAAGAAAGAAAATAGTTCCAAGAGTTCTTGATAAAATAGTTGGGTATGTAGAGAAGTTTTATGAAAGATAACAATTACATCAACTGAAACAGATTGGACTTTTTCTTTTGCAAGTCACATAAAAGGAATTGAAGACACTTTAAATAATCTGTTTTATAAAATTCCTTTGTATGCTCCTCTGATAAAAAATATAGAGATGGAACTCCAAGTAAAGAAGTTCTTGAAATTTAACTACATAATTAATAGCTTGCGTTTGGACATTTTTATAATATAATAATTATATATGTTTGATTTTGTAAAGTTTTTTGATTTCACAGTGGGCTAATTTTTTCAAACTGCTAATATTTTGTTAACTTAAAAAGAAAGTCTTTCAAAAATCACTAAAAAAATATTAGTATAAATATTGTAAAAGAGACATTAGATTACTTACTTAAAAGAATTGGTATTGGAGAATATCTATTAATCCTTTTGTTTTTGGAAAAGGTCAGTGGAAAGATATACGTAAGTTGAGAGAAGAACATGATGCTGCATAAAATCAATTTTTGCTCTACTTGTGATTCTGTTATGTTTTAGTGATAAATTAAAAAAGAATCACAAGCTTACAATGTCTAATTTTAGGCTATTCTTTATAATTCTATGAAAAATTTGGGTCGGGTATTGAGCCCGATTGACAAGAGAAACAATTGAACCTTTACTCAGTCTTTTTCAATACAATACATCCATTATTTCTTCTATCAATTTCATCTATCCAAGACTCTGTTTCAATTTTAAAGCTTAGATTTCTTATTGGTCTTGAATCTTCTTTGATTTTTGATTCAACTAAGTTTATAGTATCAAACTTTTTTGAAGTACGAATAGGTTCATAAATAGATAAAAGAAGTTTATCATCAAGTGCAAGTTGATTTAGTTTATTTAATCGTATCAATTGTAAATCTATATTATTTATTTTATTGTTTTCAAACTCTAAAGACTCAAGCTTTTCAAGTCTAATTATACTTTGAGGTATTTCTTCTATATAATTGTTTGAAAAAGTTAAGGTATTAAGATTTATAAGTTCACCTATATCATTAGGCAGAGAACTTAATCTATTTCTATGCATACAAAACCCTTCAAGCTTTTTCAATTTAGTTATCTCATCTGGAATAAACTCTATTTTATTTTGGCATATACATAAATGCTTTAGGTTTCTTAATTTTGAGATATTTGAGGGCAGTGATATGATACTGTTTTCCTTTAGAACTAAAAAAAGTAAACTTTGTATCTCAAACAACTCAGATGGTACTTCTTCTATCTCATTTGATTGTAATTTTAAAAACTTTAAGTGCTTAAATTCTTTAAACTCTTTAGGGATAGTTTTGATTTTATTAAAACTAAGATCAAGTAAAAAAAGTCTCTCTAATAAGATAAGCTCTTTAGGTAGTTCTTTTATGTTTTTATTTTTGATTTCAAGTTCTTGCATTTTTAATAGTTTATTAATGTCTCTTGGAAAGGTCTTTTCATCTAATTCATATTTATCTGCCCAATCAAAAAGCTTTTGAAAAGCGGCTTCTTTCTTTTCTCTTTTTTGTTCTAATAATTGATAGTTTTTTTCTATATAAAACTTCGTAATACCAACTGTCTCTATTTCTACAGGAGAAAATGATGCTCTATAAATAGAATCATTTAAATCTATTTGTTCTAAAAATTTAATTGTATTAATTGCTGTATCACAAAGTTCTTCTGGAATATCTTCTATATTTGTAGTAAAAATACTACAAAGTCTATTTTGATAAAAATGACCACTTGTAAAACTGTTTAAATCTTCAAATGCAACTTCAATTACGGCATAATCACTTTTAAATCCACTAAATGCAACAGCCTTTTCAAATGAGTATTGTTTTAAAAACTCTATGTCTTTTTTTATATCTGAACTTGGCTCTTTTGAAAGAATTTTAAGAGTAGATGTATATTTAACATTTTCTTTATCTTCTAAAAGACGAGCAAACATATCTATGAACTTTTCTAACTCATTTATTTCAAATCTATTATAAACTGTCTCTTTTGGAAGAAGGTCATTATCTTCAAATAAATATTGAAATATCTTTGTATGTGTCAAAAAAGTAAAATCTTCATCTTTTAATATTTCATTAATATAGTTATAGTTTTCTAAAGAAATCATCATATAATTTAAAACTCTTTGTTCTGTATCTCTTATTGTTATAACATCAGTAATAGGTTCTATGTCACTTCTATCTATGTTTAAATCTATTTTATTTATAGTATTCATATATTTTTTCCTTTTGCAAATAAATTGATAAATTGCTCTCTTTTAAAAAAGTAATCTCTTCTTTTTCTCTTCTTGTAGTTTAAATCATTTAAAAATATTCTTATTAAGTCTATTGGAACAATATAAGCTTTACTACTAAAATATTCAGAAGGCTGCATACCAATTCCAACTAACTCATTTTTTAGATTTAAAACAACTGCTCCACTGATAATATGATTTAAGTCTCTGTCAATCTGTATTACAGGGAAATTTATATTGTAGTTGTTTTTATTACTTTTTTTAATTCTTGATATAAGATTTTTGGAAATAGTTAGTTCATTGTTCCCAGCTTCAAAGCCAACAACTGAAACTATACTTTCTTTTTCTACTTTTTTTGCAAAAGATATAGGTTTTAAAGTTTCTGATATTTCATAATTCTCAATCTCCAAAATAGCTAAGTTTGTAATATAAGAGACTTCAACTATTTTTGCTCTATACCATTTATGTAGGTTCTCTTTATTTATAGTAATCCAGTTTGAATCTCTTAATAAATTAGCCGATGTTAAGACTTTATTGTTATTAAGAATTAAACCAGTACCTTCTAAATAGACTAATTCTCCTTGGCTATATAGTCTCTCTTCTTCACTATTATAAATTTTTCCAACATGTATTTTTACTATATAGTCACTATATTCACTTGCAAAGCTATTTACATTAAAAAGAAAAATAGTTAAAAATAAAGCTATTCTAATTTTCATTTCTACTCTTTTCATAATGATTTACTTTTTTTACTTGTTCAATATATGAAGAGAAAGTCTCTCTTAAAGTACTATTTGTATTTGATAACCAAATATTGACATTTGGGAATTTCTTTATCTCATAATACTCTTCAATAAAATCAATATCTGATTTTAGTTCGATAAAATCTGCATACTTTGATTTTATATTTGATACTTCTTTTAATCTATAGATAATTTCATCAAGTAAATTTAATGGTAATAAGTTTTCAAAAGGATAATCTTTGTCATGCATACTTCTATGTACCCAGTACTCTTTTTGAAAAGCCTCTATTAACATTGAAATATCTTTAACTTCTTGGTATGTAAACTTCATATATAAATCCTTTTATTTAAAAAGATTTTACTTATTATCTTGGTCATATAATGTCTACTTACTATTGTTTAAGTAGTTAAACTTTAAAAGAGTATTTACTACTTCTTTAAATACAGGAACAGCAGATTTAGAAGCATAATACTGATACCAATGTTTACCTTTTGAATTTGGATTAAAGACAGTTACTCCAATGGTGTATGAGTTTTTACTATCATTTGCAAAGCCAAAAAATGAAGAGATATACTTCTTTTGATATTTACCTCTTCTTGCTATTTGTGCAGTTCCTGTTTTTCCTCCAATTTCCAAACCTTCAATTTTCGCAGCTTTTCCTGTTCCTTTATTTACCGTTTTTATTAAAAGTCTTTTTATCTCATCTGCAGTCTCTTTTGAAAGAACTCTTTCTTTACTACTAATTGGTGCTTCACAAATTCCTTTATTTGATTCTATAAAAGAGATTAGTTTTGGAGTTGATATATATCCTTTATTGTTAAATACTGTATATGCTTTTAATACTTGCATAAAAGTAGAAGTCATACCTTGTCCATAAGATACAGTTGCTTTATATACATTATCTTTGTTTTTACTTTCACCTACTGATAATTGTTTTAAAGAGGGAAGCTTTCCTGTTTTTTCATAAGGTAATTCTATTCCTGTTCTTTTAGTAAACCCAAATCTTTGCATACCCTTAAGCATCTCTTTTCCTGATAATTTTTGTGCAAGTTGAAGTGTTCCAATATTTGAAGAGAATATAACTATATCATCTATTGTTAGATAATGCTTTTTAAATCTATGATCATCTCTAATCCAAAACCTTCCAATTTTATATCTTCCTTTTGGGTACTTTCCTTTTTTATTTGGCTTTCCTTTTAAATTATAGGCTAAAAATAGTTTATTGCTTTTAACTCTTTTTTTATCTAAAACTAACGATATGGAAATAGGTTTTATAACTGATCCTGGCTCAAATGGATACTCTACTGCTTTTACATTTAATGAAGACATATCTTTAGTTAGAATCTTTTCAGGGTTGAATCTATTAGAAGAGGCTAATGTTAATACATTTCCAGAAGAGCTTTCCATAACAGAAACTATAATCTCATCTGCTTTTAATTTCTTTTTATAGATATCTAAAATCATCTCTATGTTCTTTTGAAGTCTTAGGGGAATATTTAGATGAATATTTGCTCCATCAACTCTTTGTTTTAAAATGGAGTTTTTATCAAAGTTAATATATGAAAGAACATCTCTATTTCCTTTTAGTAAACCATCATTACTACCATTTAAAATACCATCAAACTTTTTTTCAATACCTTTTATTCCTTTTACTTTTGTTTTTCCTTTTTTTGATTCAAATTTTCTTATATAACCAACTGCAGGAGTTAAAGTGTTTTTATATGAATAGACTCTTTTTTCTCCACTTTCAATAATACTAAGACCTCTTAGATTTCTTATTCCATTTACTCTTCTTGCGATAAACACATTTAGTTTTCTTAGTTTAAATCCGAGCTCTTTTAGATTTTTTGCAGTTCTTGAATCTATGTTATATGATAGAACCAAATTTGAGGGTTTTTTTAAAGAGTTATCTACTTTTTTTAATATTCTTTGATATGGAATATTGCTATATATTGAAAATAGTTTTACAAACAGCTCTTTTTTATTTGTATCTAAATATCTTGTATCAATAGAGGCTTTATAAATCTTTTTTGAAGTAGTTATTTTAAAATCATCACTACTAAAAACATCTCCTCTTATTGCTAATTCACTTTTGGAAATAGTCATTGGTGGGATTTTTCTATCACTATTTATAGTGCTAAGTGTTGATAGCAGTAAAGCTATCAAGCAAAAAGTGATAAATAAAAACAGTAAGAATATTTTTAATAGTCTAATTTCTCTTTGGCTTTTATCTTTCATCTTACTCTTTTTCTATAATGAATATTTTAATATCAAACTTTTCACTTAATCTCTTTGCTCTTTTTATAAATCTTTTATCTTTTGAAGAGGCTATTAAAGCTATGGCTGCTTTTTTATTTGTCATTTCAGAATAATAAAGTGATTGTCCAATAGCTTCAGCCCATTTTTTCGCCCAGTCAACTTCTATGGCAAAATCATTTGTTAGACAATCTACTCTTGTTTTATCTTTTAATCTATACTCTATTTTTCCATTTAAATCTTCACAGAAGTTTGTTTGATAGTATTTTTCATTCTTTTTTACAGATGAACAAGCAGTTAAAAGAGATAGAATAAATGCAATTAGAGTTATAGTTTTCATATTAGTTCTCATACTTCTTTAAAATCAAATCAGTAATAGTTATAAGCTCATCTTCTTTCTTTAGAATCTCTTGCTCTTTTTTTGAGTAGTTTGTAAAAAATGGTTCTTTTTGTTTTGAGGAGTTTAATTCTTTTGGATCTATGTTTGTTTTTCTTAAAACATAGATATTAAAACCTATGATAGAAAAAATTAGAAACCATTTGAAGAATAACAATACTCCTACACTATCTCTATTATTTACTTTCATTACTTCAAGTAAATCTTCGTAGATTATTCCAATAAATGAGATTAGTATTATTGAAGAAAAGACTAAGATAATCTGTTTCTTAAACTTTTGCCATATGATATAGTATGCAGTTGTTTTAAATAGTAGTTTTAACATCTAATCTCCTAAAATCCAATTAACATATCAAGACCAATAAATGCTAATAAACCTTGTGAAGCTTTTTTTGCATAGTCCTCTTTTATATCTTTTGAGAGATCAGAAATCATTGCTTCATAATCATCTGATTCTATTTGTTCAACATTTAAACCTTTTTCAGTGATTTTTGCATTTACTTTTTCTATAGCTTTTTCTCTAATATGTTCTTCATATTTGTTTGATACTGTATTAGCTCCATCTTTTATAGATTTTATTGCGTCATCAAGTAGTTTTTCAGCACTCATTTTTTTGCTCCTTTATGTGTAAGCATTTTTATTCTCTCTTCCATTTCAAGCTTTTTTTGTTCTTTCTTATACTCTTGATACTCTTCAACAATAGAATCACTTATCTCTCTTTTTATCTCCCATGCAGCACCTAATACAGTAGGAGTATTTTTAACAATAAATTTGCCAGTACACCATCCACAAACTGACAAGAATTTTGTAATAGTCCAAACCTTCCCTGCTGTTGATTTTCTTGAAGTCCCATCTATAATTTTTTCTAACTCTTTTGTATTCATAGTAGTCCTTTAAAATAATCCACCAGTTAATATTGATATTCCAATACCAACAGCCATACCAGCTCCAACTTTTTTACCATCTGTTTTTATAATTTCTATTTCAGCTTCTAAAAACTCTTCAAACTGTTCATTTGATATATCACTTCTTTGATACCTTGCTTTTTTAGTTTTTTTAATAGACTATTTTCTGCAAGTCTTCTCACACTTGAGTCAAACTCTTTTTGTACTTCATTAAACATTTACAGTCCTTTTATGAAATGGTTTTCTATTATGATTGTATGTTGTAATTACTGTATTATCATCACTTAAAACTACTACTAATCCACCTTTATCCAATACTTTTAAAAGTTTTGGCTTTGAATCTTTAGAAACTTTTTTTATTAGTTTTTTTAGTTTTCTTGAGTTTAAGATGACTTTATCCTGAATATAATCACCATACTCTAAAACAATCTCTATCATCTCTTTTGTGATACCTCTTTGATTCATTCTTTCCATCCCGTGTGTTGTTACTGCTACCATCTTAAACTCCTTCTTTAAATTTTATATTGTAATTATAAAGATAGTTTTAGACATATATTGTCTATTTAATATCATTCTTTTATAATATATCCATCTGTATTTGGATCTCTCATAATTACTGTTCCAGGGTTTTGTTTTGCATAGTTTTGTGCTTCTTCAGCATTCTTAAAATATGGAGTGTCATACAATATTTCAGGGATTTTAATTAAAACCTCTGCTTTTTCAATAGTATATTTGTATTCATTAGTATCTTTATCCCAATCAAAGAGTATTATTGAATTGTTTGTAATTTTTCCTAATAGCAGTTCTTGAGATATGATAACTTTTATATTTTGAGTGATTAAGTTTTCTAAGTTTCTTGCCCCTAAATTAGAATTACTATTCTCAATGATTTTATTAATGATATCTTCAGTAGCTTTAACACTAATATTTCTATTTTTTAACATCTCTTCAATTTGATTAAAAAATTTTTTTACAATCATTTTTGATATCTCTTTATTTGTTGGATTAAATTCTACAATTTGATTTATTCTTCCTATAAACTCAGGACTTAGATATTCATCAAAACCATTTTCTGTTTCAATATATGTTTTAGAACCAAAGCCAGCAGTTCTTCTTGTAGTTTTTATTGAACCTAAATTTGATGTAAATATGACGATAGTATTATTAAAATAGACTTCTTCTCCTTTTGAGCTTGTTAGTTTTCCATAATCCATAATTTGTAAGAATTTATTTAATATTGATTTATCAGCTTTTTCTATTTCATCAAATAACAATATACAATCAGGGTTGTCTAATATTGCATTAGTAAGAAGTCCACCTTCATCATAACCTACTAATCCAGCAGCACCACCTATTAGATTATCAGCACTTCTTTCTGTACTATATTCACTCATATCAAATCTTTGAAAATGTAAATTAAGGTTTTTTGCTAATTGTTTTGCAAGTTCTGTTTTACCAACTCCTGTTGGCCCTGTAAAGAGAAAAGAACCAATTGGTTTTTCTTTATTATTTAATCCAACTGCACTAATGGTTATATAATCAACTAATGTTGATATAGCTTCGTCTTGAGCAAATATACTTTTATTTAGTTTTTTTTGTAATGATTGAATAACTCTAATATCTAAAGTTCTTTTTCTATTTTTCATCTTTTTCTCCAATTTCAATTATGAAGTTTACTTTTTAGTTTGGACATATAATGTCTTTTATAAATTAGGAATATAAATTAATTATATTTTAGATAGACAATATATGTCTATAATTATATTTACAATTACAACATATAAATTGAAAGGATTTGTTATGAGTGATTATGATTATGGAAGAGAAAATGGACTTTGGGGAAATGAGGGAATACCATATGCCGTAAAATATGAAAGTAGAAGTAGTTACCTTTCAGCAAGAAAATCAAATTCTAAAAACTTTAATAGAAGAGAAAGGTTATCTTTAAAAAATGGGTTTGAAATTGTATATGATGAAGATGCATATAATGGAAGATACTTTGTCAAAGATGGTAAAAAGTGGATTCATAATATTGCTGCACTTAAAAGACAGCTTGGAACAAGAAATGACAATGAGCTTATTAACCTTGGTTACGATGTTGAAAACCATCACTTATCTCATTAATATATAATAATACTATAGATATAATCAATGATAATATATAATAACAATGGTTACACATATGATCACAAATAATTTTAATTTTTTAAAAGATACTTGGCCAGAGCTTGCCAAGTTAGGGGTTGAAGCTGAGTTATATACATACTCAGATCCACAAAGTTCATTAATGAAACTTCGTTGCTTTATTGAACTAACTATTGGCATTATTTACAGAGACTTAAATATATACTGTAATAAAAGTTGGAATTTACTGGATAAATTGAGGAATAAAGAATTTGAAAAGATTATAAATAGAACAATTTTAGATAAGTTTCATGCAATAAGAATTAAAGGGAATAAAGCTGTTCATGGGGAGAATAAAATTGATTTTAATGAAACATTATGGCTAATAGAAGAAGCATATCTTATCGCTTGTTGGTTTTATAAAAGTTACAATAAGGTTGAAGATAAAATATGTAGGCCTTTTATAAAGCCTATCGATAATGGTAAAAGATATAATAAATTAGAAAAGACAATTGAAGAGCTTCAAAATATTTTAGAGATAGAAAAAAGAAACAATTCTCAATTAAAAGAGATTAATTTAAAAAATGAAGAAATAATTAGTAGTTTTAAAAATTCTAATAATAATGTTGCAGAAAAAATGAATATTAATAGTGATGAAATAAATAAACGTATTTCATTACACGAGATTTTCGAAGAATATTCCTTAACTAATTCTCAGATAAGTTTAATTGATAAGTTAAATAATTTTTTGAATAGTAAAGATATCAATGTATTTATATTAAAAGGTTATGCAGGAACAGGAAAAACATTTATAACGAAAGGATTAACTGAATATTTATCTTCCGTTGGAAAAGATTATCTTTTAGCAGCGCCAACAGGAAAGGCTGCAAAAGTGATAAAAGAAAAAACAGGAAATTCTGCATTTACTATTCATAAATCTATTTATAAATATGAAAATTTAAAAGATTATAAAATTGAAAACTTTGATGGTAGTGAAACTTTTAAATTCTATTTTGAGTTAGCTTCAAATGATCATTCAGATAATACAGTATATATAATAGATGAATCTTCTATGATTAGTGATGTTGAACAAAATAGTGAATTTTTAAGATTTGGAACAGGAAATTTACTCTCAGACTTATTCGAATATATTAATTTAGATCATAATGACCAAAATAAAAAAGTGATTCTAATTGGGGATAGTGCACAGCTTCCACCTGTGGGTATGAACTTTTCTCCTGCACTTGATGAAAACTATTTAAAAACAGAGTTTAATGTTTCTGTAGATTCTTTTGAATTAACAGAGATTGTAAGACAAGAAGAAAATAGCGGAATTTTAGATAATTCATTAATTTTAAGAAAATCAATTAGTGAAAATATTTTTAATCAACTTGATATTAAGTTAGATAAAAAGGATATTGTTCATGTTGAACACTCTGATTTATTAAGTCAATATCTTGAATCTTGTAATTATTCAATAAATGGAGAGTCAATAATAATTGCACATTCTAATAAAGTTGTAGATGAATATAACAGTTTAATAAGAAAACATTTTTTCCAAGATGAAAAATTCATTTGTCCTGGGGATAAAGTTATGTCAACAGTAAATAATAATAGGTTTGGAGTTTTCATATATAATGGAGATTTTGGCTTAGTCAGAAAAGTCTATCCCTATTTAGAAAATGATATACAAGAAGTGACTTTAAAACATAAATTTAAAATAGATGAATCCCCAGTTACAATTAGGGTTCCGTTATATTTCAGAAAAGTTGAAATAGGTTTTAAAAATGAAGCAAATAAGGCACATTGGTTTGAATGTTATATATTAGAGAATGTATTATATCCTGAAATTATTTATGCAAATTGTAGTTTATCTCAATATAAAGAAAAAGATTTAAAGTCAATTGAAGCAAAAGCATTATATGTGAATTTTGTTAATAGAATGAGAGAAAAAGACGTAAAACCTAATTCTGAAGAATTTAAACAAGAAATAAAAAATGATATATATTTCAATTCCTTAAAAATAAAGTTTGGATATGCATTAACTTGCCATAAAGCTCAGGGCAGTGAATGGAATAATGTATTTATTAATTGTAAAACACATGAAAGCATACTAAGTAAAGGATATTTTAGATGGCTTTATACTGCTATTACGAGAGCTTCAAAAAAATTATATACATTAGATGAACCTCATATTCAATTAGCAGATTTTTCTGAATTTGATTCTTCAAAAGTTTTATCTACTCATAATTCTGTTTTAAGTGATAGTATATCTATGCTAATTTCTAAAAAAGTAAATGATATTTGTCTATATCTTGATATGAATATAAAGGAAGTAGCTCATCATCCTTGGTGTGAACTTTATAGTTTTGAGAAAGACAATAAAATTGACAGAATTCAAATTTATTATAATGGTAAAAATAAAATCACTTCTATAAAGTCTATTGAAAATAATACTTTTGAAAAATTAATTGAATTATTGAAAAAAGAACTGTTAGATACTATCGTTTTAACCAAAGTAGACAAATCTAAATTTGTATTTCAAGAAGACTTTTTAGAAAGTTTTTATTTTTCAATAAAAGAAAAAATTGAAAAACATAATATATCAATTATAAATATTAATCATATTAACTATTGTGAAAGATATACTTTTGAAAAGGACTCAAAAGTAGCGATAATAGATTTTTGGTACAATGGCAAAAAACAATTTAAAAAAGCCCCTCAAGTACAAAACAATTCATCTGTAGAACTTGTTAAAGAAATTTTAGAGAGTTTATAGTGGAAGAGTATAGCACTCAAAAAGTTTTTGAGTTAAGAAAAAATAAACAGCTTGGAGATGCATATAGAATTGCATTGTATTTATATCAAAATGATAATAAAGATAACTGGATACAGAAAGCATATGCTTGGGTACTTATAGACATAATTAAAATTGAAATTAATAATGACTTAAATAAAGCAAGAGCTTTTTTTAATCAACTTAATTCTATTCAATTTATTTATTCGGATGAAATAATTGAAAAACAAATAAGTTTTCTACAAGCTAAACTACAACAAAACTATCAAGAATTAAGTCACGCTGAAAACATCAGTAAAAATGGCAATCATCATGATGCACTAAATATAATAAGAGAACTGTATCGAAATGGTCAATTATCAATAGATAATCATGAATCATATGGCTGGATAATTTATAGATATTTGAAAAATAAACATGATAGTTTAAATAGTAGTCAGGTAAAATCACTATTTGTAGAATATCTACAGTTAAATAATTCAAAGCCAAGTTTATTACATTCTATAATTTTACAGTTAGCTATCTTTTGTTCACAAAAACATTCAATTAATTTATATAAATTCTATATAAACTGGGGAGTAAAAAACTTAAGAGAAGAAGATAAAGAAGAACAATATAATGATGGTAAAAAGTATCCATCTTTATTAAAAAAACTCTTAAGATCTTTTATTGATAATGGGTATAAAATTGAATTAAACCATCTTTTAAATAATAACATTGAGTCACATATTATTATAGAAATTTTACGTGAATCATTTTTTTGGAAATTAATAAATATTCAAAAAAATGGAAATTTTAATGAGCTATGGGAACAATTTAAGATTTATGTTTTTACTTATTCAGAATTCGGTGCTTCACATTGGCATTCTGAAATATTAAAATTAGCTAATAGGGTCATGGTTGAAGAAAATAGTTGGAGGCTTTTTGACTTTTTTTATTATTGGAATTATAATAACTTCAGAGATCTCGATTGGGAAGAAGAGTATGTTGAAGAAAAAACATATAAACCTTTAGCAATAAAAACCTTATCATCAATAAGTGAAATTATAAAAAATAAGGATATAGATACTAATAAGCTATTTTGGCTCGATGGATTGTATCAAATAGCATTAGAAAAAACAAATAAAGACATATGGATATTGAGAAACTATGCTATTTGGTTAAATAAAAGTTGCAAAATAGAAGCTGCTATAGATATTTATAAGGAACTTATATTAGATTTAAATGATCAAGCCTATATTTGGCATGAATTTGCATCTCTAATTAAAGAGTTGGATATTAAACTTTCAATTTCAATGTTATGTAAAGCTTGTACTATTCAAAAAAATGAAGACTTCCTTGGCCAGATTCATTTAGATCTTGCAAGTTTATTGATTAATGAAGGTAAATTTCCTGAAGCAAAAACAGAGCTTTTAAAATATGAAAAACAACGAAATCAAAATGAATGGAAAATTTCTGAGTATTTTCATCAACTTAATAGTTCTGTTCAAGATATTACACCAACTAAAAATAATATTGAATTCTACAAAGAGAATATATTGATAGCAGAAGATTATATTTATCAAAACTTAGATGGTGAAGATTTAATTATATACGATATTTGGAAGACAAAAGATAATAAATCAAGAATGGCTTTTAGTAACTATAATGATATTGAATTAGCTATAAATCCTTTTAAATTTAATATACTTAAAAATGCAAAAGTTAATGATATCTACCATTTGAAACTACATTATGATAGAAATAATAAGAAATACAATGTAGTGAAAATTATTGAATCAAAATTAAATAAGGATGAATTATTAAAAAATGCATTAAGTAATATAGCTATAGTAGACCATATAAATGATAAAAAACAGTTGTTTCATTATATAATTAATAATTCTACTGAGGATGGAATTGTAAAATTTAATCAGACATCTTTAAAGGTTAATGTTGGAGATTTTATAAAAATAAAGTATTTTAAAACTTTTAATAAAAAACAAAACAAATACAAGACTAATATTCTTGACATATCAAAAACTGAACAAGTTCCCTCGTCCTTTATTAAAAATATTGAAGGAGAACTTTCATTAAAATATAAAGATGGAGCTATTACATATTCATATGATGATATTATTGCAGGACAATTAGATATTAATATCTTTAAACCAGATTTTGCTTTTGTTAAAGATTATTACATCCCAAAATTCATGCTAATTAAAGAGAATATAACTTCTGATGTATATGTAAAAGCAAGAGCAATAAAACAAAATGATAAATGGAGTATATTTGAGATTAATGAAATTAAATAGACATTATATGTATAAAAACACTGATAGAATTCTTATAAATGAAGTTAGTTTGGAAAAGATTGAATCATACTTTGTCTTTTTAGAATATTTAAAATCAATAAAAAATATCAAATTTTAAAAGAAGAAAATATTTCTGAAAGCTTAAAAAAAGATTTTATTGATTTAAAATATGAGTTTGGGAAGATAAAAAAGATGATAAGTGGCATGAAAGATGGATAGTTACAAATCAATGTGCTATTATAATTGGTAAAGGAAGTGATATAAGTGAATGGACTGATTCAACCTGGGGTATTTTAGACTATAATCAAATTCCAAATGTTGAAAGAAAATTTTTAATAAATAGATCTGAATTTAATTTAATTGTTACGATAGATATAAATGGATACAGAAAAATAAATAGACCTTTATCTTATGAAGAACCTAAATCAATTGATGAAATTAATCAAAAGTTAAAGAGAAAGAAAAAGTTTTGTAACGAAACTAAAAAATGGGTATTCGAGGAATAATAATGAAACACAACTATAGTATTGATGATTTTAAAAACATAGATTTTGAAGAGACAAATGAACAAGAAGACAAAATTATTGAGTTCTGCACAAAACTAAAAAGTACACAGGAGATATTAGACTATTTAGAAATAGATGAAGATTTAGAATCATTTCAATTAACAATAGATGATATGGTTGATAGTGGACTTTTACTTTTAAGAAACCCAAGTTTTCCTTCAAATCATCCAAAACAAAAATACAAACAAAATAGAGCTATAAAAGAAGAAACAAAACAGACAAAAAGAGTTTTAGAATTAATTAATCGTTTTAATGAAGATAAGATAATTACAATTTCAAAATTACAAGAAAATGCTCAGGAAGCATATGATTTTGATGGATCTGAATTAGACAAACTGTGGTTTAATGAAAGTGCAAATAATGGAGAAGGTGCTCCAATATCTGAAAAAACTATTAGACGAGATCTTGATATTATAAAATCTCATTTCCCCAGAGCATTTGAACTTGTAAGAAGTGGTATACATGGAAAGTCTTATTATAAGTCTATTAATAAAACAATGTTTGACAACTTTTTAGACCCTAAAACTTTATCTTTAATGGTTCAAACATTCAACATAGCACAAAGAAGTAATATGTTTGACAGTTTAGATATTAGGGAAGAGGATAAAAGGCTATTAAAGAAAAAAGCAAAAGAAAAAAGTAGTGTTTATGAGTTTAAAAGTAAGCCTTTTGAGACAAAACATAAAGACTCTGAACTATTTAATCTATTAGAAGAAAATATTAAAGATAAAAAATCAATTTTAATAGATTATGAAGAAAGAGAGAATCAAGTTAAAAAAATAGAAGTAAAACCGTATAAGATAATATTTATGAATGATAACTTCTATGTTGCATGTGGTGTTGATAATTCTTTTATGTATTCACTTTATAGAGTCTCTAAAATTTTAGATTATAAAGATCTTGGCAAACCTTTTAAAAGAGACGAAGAAATTGAAAATTTTATAAAAGATATTCAGACTCCATTTAGTAGATATACCAAGAACTATAAAGACAATATGATTGAAGTCGTTTTAGAAATTGATTCATCTAAAGCGTTTCACTTTAAATCTAAAAAACAATTATCTTCACAAGAAATATTAGAAGAAAAAGAGAATGGAAATATCTTGTTGAGTTTTAATGTTACTCAAACAAGAGAAATGGAGGAATTAGTAAAAAAATGGATCCCATTTGTAAAAGTAATTAAACCTCTTTCCTTAAAGCAAGATATTGAAAGAGATATTAAGAAGTATATGAGTTTATAATTAGACAAAATGTGACCTTTTTAGTAGTTATACTTCTTTACAAAAACTTTAGGAGTGTAACTATGAGAAAAGCTAATAATAGAAAATCAAAAAAGCTTAAAAAAAGAATCACTTGGGGATTTAATCCTATAACTCGTATTGTCAAATCAAAAAAAGTCTATTCAAGAAAAAACTATAAAATAGAACTTTAGAAAATATAATGATTAAGACAATTTATAAATACAGTTTAGATACAATATCAAATTATTTTTAGAAGGACAAATAATATGATCTCATCTATCATAGAACAATCACTTAAAAGTGTATCAACGGATACAATTACTGATATATATACATACATTATAGCAGGACTTTTTATATTCGCTTTACTTTGGATCAGAAAAGATTCAAACCATAAATTTATAAACTATGTTCCAAGTTTATTAACCTCTGTAGGAATATTGGGAACCTTTACAGGTATTGTTATAGGTTTATTTGATTTTAATCCAAATGATATAGACAAAAGTATTCCTCTTTTATTAGAAGGATTAAAAACTGCATTTATTACAAGTATTGTAGGTATTGCAGCATCTATTCTTTTTAAATTTATTTACAGTACAAATATACTTTCAAAAAAAGAAACTGAAATTCAGGAAGATATTGGTGTTGAAGATATGTATGCAATAATGAGGGAACAAAATGAAAGTCTAATTGCTATACAGAAATCTTTTAATGATAATAGTGAATCAAGTATGATAGGTCAAGTTAAATTATTAAGGTCTGATATTTTAGATAACAATAAAAGAGTTAATGAGACATTATCTTTAATGAATGAAAACTTCTCTAAGTTATTAGAAAACAGTAATGAACAAAAAGAGACTTTTATAAAGTTCCAAGATACTCTTTGGATCAAATTACAAGATTTTGCAGATATGTTATCAAAGTCTGCAACAGAGCAAGTAATAGAAGCTTTAAATGGAGTAATAAAAGATTTTAATGAAAAACTAACAGAACAGTTTGGAGAGAATTTCAAAGAGTTAAACACTGCAGTACATAAATTGGTTGATTGGCAAGAAAATTATAAAGTACAATTAGGAGAAATGAAATCACAATTTGATTTAAGTGTTAATACAATGGGACAAATGGAGAAATCTGTTGAATCTATTAGTACAAATACAGAATCTATTCCAAAATCTATGGGTGAATTAGAAACTATAATCACTACAAACCAACACCAAGTAGAAGAATTAAATAGACATCTTGAAGCATTTAAAGAAATTAAAGATAAAGCAGTTGAGGCAGTTCCAGAAATAAGAAATCAAATAGATACAACAATAAAAGGAATTCAAGAAGCTTCAATCGAGCTAATTGATGGAGTAGCATCAGGAGCAGAGAAAATGTCTTCTGCAATTGTTCAAAGTGCAGATGAATTTGCACACAATGTTTCTGCAACAAATGGAGCTTTAGTTGAATCATCTAATACTTTAACAAAAAATAGTATAGATATAAAAGAACAATTAGAAGCTGCATTATTAGATATTAATAAACATATTAGACAAATGATTAATGATATGATTAGCAATAATAAAGAAATTAGTAGTGAGTTCAAAGATACAGGAAAAGTATTACTTGAAGAGTTTACTCACAATAATTCAAATATTCAAAAAGGATTAAAAGAACTAAGTTCAAATCTACAAAATAATATGGATGAACTTGCAAATGAGCAAATGAAACATGTTCAAAAAGTTGTTGATAGCTTAAGTCATACTATTGAACAAACATTAAATAGAACAGGTGAATCTGTTCAAAATCAAGTAGAAATGATTGATAAAGTTGCAGAAAAAGAGATTGAAAATGTGATGAATGCAATGGGTACTGCATTAGCAAGAATATCAAACCAGTTTACAGGAGACTACCAAAAACTTGTTGCTGAAATGAAACAAATTGTAAATTCTCATAGGTAATAGATATGGTTTTTAATAAATCTAATAACAATAAGACAGAAGACGACTGGTTATCAGTATCAGACTTGATGGCAGGACTAATGGTGGTTTTCCTGTTTATCTCTATTGCATTAATGAGAGATACAATGGTGGAAAGAGATAAAATTAAAGATGTTGCAGTTGCATATCAGGAAAATCAAGTTGCAATTTACGATGCATTAAATGAAGCTTTTAAAGACGATTTAAAAAAATGGGAAGCAGAATTAAATAAAGAAGATTTAACTTTTACTTTTAAATCTCCTGATACATTATTTGCAAATGGAAAATCAAACTTAGAGAATAAATATAAGCAAATATTAGCTGATTTTTTTCCAAGATATTTGTCAATTATATTAAAATTTAAAGACTCAATAAATGAAATAAGAATTGAAGGTCATACAAGTAGTTATTGGAATTCTCAAGCAACTGAAGATCTTGCATATTTTAAAAATATGGAATTATCGCAAGATAGAACAAGAGCTGTTTTAAATTATGTCTATAAATTAGATCAAATTAAATCAAATAAAGACTGGATTAAAAAACATATTGCAGCAGTAGGTTTCTCTTCTTCTAAAATTGTGATTAAAAATGGGGAAGAGAATCAAAGTGCTTCAAGAAGAGTTAGCTTTAGAGTGATTACAAACTCTGACATTGAAATTAAAAAGATTTTGGAAATTAATTAGATGAAATTAAATATTGATTTTGCAGAACTTTTTCAGTCAGCAGAAAAAATGGGTGCTGAAGAAATTGATTTTGATATAGGTGAAACTTCATTTGATGGCTTAGATATTGATGAGCTTTTAAGTACTACTGGTATTGAAATTGAGCCTAATGATGTTGATGAATTTAATGGTCTATTAAGCTATAAAGGTAGACAAGTCTTATTATATATACCTGATCAAGGGTATAGAATTGATGATGTTTTAGATAACCCTTCTTTAGGAAGGAAGTTTCATGTTTCTGATTGTAAAACATTAGAAGAAATGAAAAGCAAAAAAAGGTTTGATAGATATATAGTAACTAACGATCTATCAGGTGAATTCAATGTTAATGGATTTAGTAAGTTACAAAATAAAAATATAGATGGAGTAGCTAATCTTCAAGTATGTAAAAATTGTCTTGATAAACTAAACTATAAGAATTACAAAAACAATAAGCAGAAAGTTTTTAAAGAATTCCAAATTGATGAATTTTTTGAAAATTATAGTACCCTATTTAGACATCTTCCAAAACTAAATAAAGTATATAAATCTGAATATACAAAAGATTGGGATATTGTTAGTAAAGACTATAGAAGTAGTAAAAGTTATGTATGTGAAGGATGTCATACATCTTTTGTTGATAATAAAAAGTTATTGCATACTCATCATATAAATGGAATAAGGACAGATAATTCGATTGAGAACTTAAAAGCTCTTTGTATAGATTGCCATAGAAAAGAACCAAACCATAGACATCTTATGGTAACAATTGATCAATTACATGAAATATATATTCAAAGAAGAAAGCAAAGTAAACTCAATATCAGAACTTGGGATGATGTAATAAAGTATTCAGATTTAGCATTGCATGGATATATTCATATATTAAGAAGCAATGATAAAATAAAGCTTCCTGAAGTAGGATATGTAGTAAATAATAAAGGAAAAGAAATTGTTCTTGATTTAGCCTGGAGAACCCCTACTAAAAAAGTTGCTGTTGTATCTAATTTCAATAAAGACTATTTTGCAATAGATGATTGGGAGATTCTTACTTTAAGTGATGCAATGGTTAGAGTTTATGAAAAAGACAAAACAAAACTACAAAATAGATATGAAGAAGATAAAAAAAAGTTTTTAGAAAAAAATAAAAAAGCTTTAGATACTGACTTGATAATAAACTATACAAAAAAGATTGAAACTATATTTGAAAAATTAGGAGCTAAAGGAAGAGGTCTTCATAGTAAATTAACTTCTGTAGAGGAGTTGTTACCAGAATATATTATTAGAAAAACAAGAAAGATAGCTTCAATAAGAAACAAAAAAATGCATAGAGATGATTTCCAAGATTATGATATTGAAGAGTATGAGAAAGATTGTAAAACCGTATTAGAGTATATAGAGAAACTTTAAAAATATTACAAATAAAACTAAACAAGACATGATATGTCTATCTCTTAAATTATAATTTCTTCATATAATTTAGGAGATTTAAATGCAGAATAAAAACTATTCAAAAAAACTATATTCAATTGAACAAGCAGAAAAAGAAAATCTTATATTTGATAATAGATTAGGTACAGAGCCTATTCCTTTTGGATTTGTAAATGATCAATGGGAAGAATTAAAATCAATCATGAAAGAAAGTGACAAGCTATATAAGTTTAAAAATAACTCCAAATCTTGGATTCATCTTGCCGGGAAAGAAGGCTTTGAACTTGAAAGAAATGGAAAAGTAGTTATCTCAATAATTACTACTATGAATTAATTGAAGGAATTATATGAGTAAATTAATAGCAACCCACAATAAATCAATGCATGCAGATGAAGTAACTGCAATTGCACTTTTAAAAGTATTTACAGATGAAAATATAATAGTAAATAGAGTAGATCATAATACAACAAACTTTTCAAACTATGATATGGTAATTGATATTGGAAGAAAATTTGATGGTAAAAAATATTTTGATCATCACCAGTATAAAGGTGGCAAAAGCTCAGCAGGACTTATATGGGATTATATTGGTTTAAATAATGAATATCCTAAAATCTCAAAATTTATAGATTCAATTGATAAACATGATGTTGGTATTCAAAAAGCAAAAGAGTATGAATTCTCTTCACTTATAAAATGTTTTAACTCAAGAGGATTAAATGATAAACAACAAGATATTCAATTTGAAAAAGCAGTTGACTTTGTAGTAACTGTTATTTCTTCTATGAAAGAGATGAAAGAAGATTTAAAAGAAGCAGAAGCAATAGTTAAAAACTCTTTTTACTTTGATTCAAATCCAAATATTATAGAACTTGAAACATTTACTCCACATTGGACCACATATATAAATGGAAAAACTATGCCTAATATAAAAGCAGTAGTTTGGGAAGATGAAGAAGACTCTACTTGGAAAGTCAAAATACCTTCAAAAAGATTAGGCTCATTTGAATTAGTTGCTAATTCATTTAAACAAAATAAAAATATGGATTTTGTTCATAGTTCAGGACATTTTGCAATTGCAAAAAGTGAAGAAGAGATGAAAAAGTTTTTAAAAGATATTTAACAGACATTATGTTGTCAAAAATCTTAATAAAATAAATAAAAAGGGCTCAAATGTATAACAAAGTAGTTTTAGTAGGGAATCTAACAAGAGATATTGAACTTAAATATCTTCAAAACAATACAGTAGTTGCAAAATCTGCAATAGCAACAAGTTATAAATATAAGTCAAATACAGGGGAACAAAAAGAAGAGACTTGTTTTTTAGATTTTGATATATTTGGAAGAACAGCAGAAGTTGCTAATCAGTACCTAAAAAAAGGCTCAAAAGTCTTACTTGAAGGAAGATTAGTTTTAGAGTCTTGGACTGCCACAGATGGAACTAATAGAACTAAACACTCTTTAAGAGTGGATACTATGAAAATGTTAGGTTCAGGAAATACTCCAAATGAAGCTTCAAAAGAGGAACCTTCAAATAAAATATATGAACCCGCAAGAGTTAGAAAAGATATTGAAATTGACATAAAAGATGAAGATATACCATTTTAAAAGGCAATATGATGAAAGATATGAATAAACAACAATCTCTTTTGATCCTGAAAATATACAAATTGATCAAAACCCTGATTTAGGTAATTCTATGGCAAAAATCACACTTATGGGAATAGGTGGAGGTAATTGCAATATGATTGACAATTACTGTTCTAAAAATCAATAGATTTTACGCATTATTTATCAAAAAATAGGTACATGATCCAGTCACTTGAATTGAGTCTGCGAATTATCTACCTATTTTTTACAGATTTCTCGCCAATATAGAAAAAAACAATATTATATATATTTAGTTGGTAGTTTTAGTGAAAAGATACTCTTTAGATTTGAATTGGCTTCTTTTTTTATTTAACAAGTCATTAAATGTAAAATCTACAATTGGTAAATCATTATATTACATATTTCTTTCAATACCAAAGCTTGTAATACATACTAATCTAATGTTAAACTTACTATTTGTACTGGCATCAAATGCATTGATCTTTCTTAAAAGAGAGTTATAATATTTTTATCTATCTCAAAAATACTATCATTATATTTACATTCAATGATATCTATATACTTTGTTATGTCATGAAGAAGTATAATATCTATTATATTATTATCTAAATGGTCTGTCCAATAATAAACAGTTGTATCAATTCCATTGATTCCTAATAGTTTTCTTATTCTGTCAATATTTTGAAGACATATATTTTTAAATGAAGATTCTTTCCACTGTAAAAAATAAGGCTCATTAATAATGTCTACCCAGTTTTTAGTTTTATTATTTTTAAGTAGTTTATTGTAAAAGTAGGTGAAATTATCAATTACTCTATATCTCCTATCTTTCTTAACTTGATTGAACTTCATACATGAATTAATGAATCCAGACTCTTCTAATTGAAGAAACAACATTTAAACTTTTTAAGATTTGATTTTGAGTAAATCCACTCCAGCTTGAAACAAGTAACTCTATAATTTTCCTATGTGTTTTAGATTTTTGATATAAAGCTTTATAGAGTTCATCAAATTCATCTTGCAGTAAAGAGTTTTTTTCAATACCAAATTTTTTAGTATTAGCATTGAATACCAAATTATAATCAATGTTTTCAAGATACAAAGGGATTCCTCCAAAAACTGAATATATATTTAAAATCTGTTTTGTATCATTTTCTTTTAGTATCTTTGAACTATCAATCAAATCAAATGGTTCAAGATAAGTTTGCAAATTGTGTCTATTATATAAAGACCCTTTATTTCTTAAGATTTTATTTATTATATAAGAAACATCAGGTCCCGATACAATAACAATTAAGTTTTTTCTTTTTTCACAAAAGCTATTCCAAAAGTATGAAAATTCAGAAAGAAAACTACTTTTCTTTGTATCAAACCAAGGAAATTCATCAAAAAAAAGTACAATCTTTTCTTTCTCTTTTGCAAAAATCAAGTGATCTTCTAAATATCGAAATGCAGCATGCCAAGATTTTGGATAGGTTTTTTTCAAATCCAAATTTTCACTAATTGCAAATTTAAAAACCTGGTTTATGAATATATGTATTTGATTTGTGTAGCTATAGTTTTTATTTCCTGTAAATATAATTGATTTGAGACTGTTTTTTTGAATAAACTGTTTTATAAGAGTAGTCTCCCAACTCCTTTTCTTCCATAAAGTATAATTAAAGATGAACCATCTCTTTATAAAATATAGTCTAATTTTATTAGTTCTTTTTTTCTTGAAATAAACATTTAGTTATGATGCCTTTTTCTGATTCTTTAATTTATTCATTATTTTGTTAATTTTCTCTTCCAATTTAGTATTAGGGAGTCTTTCTTTAAATTTGTTTGTTAATACGCTCTGATTTGAAATGCTTATAAATGCTAAAAAAGCTTCTTTCTTTTCTGGTAATATTTGATAAATAAACTTATATAAATCAACCTTCCTTATCTCTTGTTTTGGTATTACACAAAGATCATAATTTCCTTTTAAAAATATAGATAATAATTCTTTCTCATCTTTTGAAGCGATGCTCATGCTCGCTTGAATAATCTGCTTATAACTGTAAGAAGAGAATTCCCTAATAAGTTTGTTTCTATTTAATTTTTTTAATTTTTTTTCTGTTAGTTTCTTTTTTGAAACATTTAACTTTTGTAAACTTTTTGCTATTGATAGAGCATTTTTAGCTTCGGCATCTGCTTCATTTATATACTCTCTTTTTAACCATAAGAATTGTGATGTTTCAAATTTATCTTGAATATAGTATTTCAAATTTGTTAGATCTAAACTTAGACAATCATAAACAAAGACGGCATGTTTGTACCCCATTTTCATAGCGATTTTAACACTAAAAACTAATGCTATAAACTCGGCTTCCATACTGGATTTTATATTAGTTAGTGTTGTTGCGTATTTCTCTCCATTATTCATATTTATAACAGCAATGCCTGCAATTCTTGACTTATTATCATAGCTTGCATCACTTTGCAAAAAAACATTTTCATTCATACTCATTCTTTAAAAAAGGGCACTAAAATCACTGCCATGTATATCCTCATGATTTGGGGTGGAATAAATTATAAGATAAAGACAAATATTAAAATCTTTTATCTTTATATTGAAATAATAACAGAAAAAATTAAAATAAAAAAGCTTTAAAAGCCCTATATAGCGTCAAATAAAAGATTTCATTACTCTTTTTAATTAAAATCAAAGAATAAAACTGAATTATTCTCATTAAAAGAAAATGGAATATATTTACTCTTTGTTTTAATAGTATAACCTTAAAAAATTATAAAGTCACAAATTTCAGAATTCTTAAAAATAGAGTGGTATTTTGATGATAGAGAAAGTAGTTTTTTCTTCTTCCATTTGTGGATTTCTAAAAAGTTGAAAATTTTAAAAAATTAATTTCAACAGCTTTATCCTTTATTATTGATTAATATGTTTTTATATTTCTTAGTATATGTAAACTCTTATTAGAAATTTAATATTTAACTAAGTAAAAATGCCTATTTGTTGGGCTTTACAAGAGATTTTATATTTGATATGATAAGAGAAAAGGTAGGGCAAAATGCAAATAGATTACTTATCAGACCTACATTTGGATTTTTATTTAGAGGTTGATAATAGACTCAAAGACGAAGATATATTTAGATTATTTAACCCTATTATTACTGAAAACAATAGGCAGGTTGGAAAAGTGCTAATTATCGCAGGTGACATTTCCCATTACAACTTTTTGTCTATTAGAGTCTTAAAGTATTTAAAGAAACACTATTACCAACATGTAGTCTGCGTACTTGGAAATCATGACTACTATTTGTCAGATTATGACCAGCAGCTTCAATTTAAAAACTCATTTAAACGTGTAGAAAATATGCGTAAATTAATAAATCAAGAGCAAGGACTATATTGTTTAAATGGGGATGTTGTTGAGATTGATGGAGTACGTTTTGGCGGAGCTGATTCTTGGTATAACCATGGCTACATTGAAAGATATAAACAAGGTCAAAATTATACGCATGAAGCAATTAACCAAGTTTGGAAACAGAGTATAAATGACTTTTACAGTTTGAAGGGTATTGATAATTTTGATGATATTTATAAAATAGAACTACCAAAGATAAAGTCTGTATATAAAAAGTGCGATGTAATGGTTACACACGTGTCTCCTTCGACCAAAGATGAGCATTTTGCACATCATTTTAGAGGAAAAGTTACTAATACTTTTTTCTCTTTTTCAGGGGAAGAGTTTCTTAAAGAAACTACTGCAAAGTTTTGGGTATACGGGCACAATCACGAGCTAAATGATTTTGAAGCATATTATGGTATCAAATGTGTGGTTAACGGATTAGGATATCCAGGCGAGAGTAACTATGTAGTTATGAAAAGTTTTAATATTTAAAAGGGAAATAATGAAAGTAGACTATATTTCGGATTTACATATAGATATGTATATAGATTATAATGAAAGTGTAGATGACATAATAAGAATATTTAATCAAATTATTGCAAAAGATAGAAAAATAGGTGATGTTTTGGTGATTGCTGGGGACTTAGGGCATTATAATAATCAATCAATTGAATTTTTAAAATATTTACGAAAAAATTACTATAAAAATATTATGGTTGTGCTTGGCAATCATGACTATTATCTTTTTGGTAAATATGCAAGAACAAAGTATAAAAATTCTTTCGAAAGAGTGAGCGAAATGCGTGACTTAATAAATGTCGAAGAAGGATTATATTGTTTAAATGGAAATATAATTGAAATAGATGATGTAAAATTTGCTGGATGCGATTCTTGGTATGATGGATCGTATCTCAATCATTATCATTCGAAACAATATGCTACAAAAGAGCAAATAAACAATAAATGGAAAAGTAGTATGAATGATGCCCGCCAAATTGTTGGTGTTGAGAGTATTTATGAAATTTTTAAAATTGAAAAGAAAAAGCTTGAAAATATATATCAAAAGTGTGATGTATTAGTAACTCATGTAAATCCTTTAATTAAGCAACAGCATTTATCATCAAGATATGAGGATAGAGAATTGAATGCATTTTATTGTTTTGATGGAGATCATTATTTAAAAGAGACAACTGCAAAGTATTGGATATTTGGCCATTCACATGGTCTTGATAGCTTTGAAAAATACAATACTAAATGTTTAATAAATACAATGGGATACCCTTATGAATCTGCAAATGGTAGGCTAACAAAAATGAAGAGTTTTAATTATGCAAATTGATTATTTGAGTGATCTTCATATAGATAAATATGTTGATAAAAATGAGTTATTAGAGGATAGAAAATTTGATGAATTGTTTGATCCAATTATCACGAAAGATAATAGAAGAGTAGGTGATGTTTTAGTTATAGCTGGTGATTTGGGTATTAATAATAATCAAAATCTCAGACTTTTAAAGTTCTTAAAATCTTATTATTCAAATATTATATGTGTACTTGGAAATGTAGATTATCATTTAGTAGATTCTTCGATGGTTGAAAAGTATAAAACTTCTTTTAAAAGAGTTGAAGAGATGAGAATGTTGATTAATAAAGAAAAAAACTTATACTGTCTAAATGGTAATTCTGTAGAAATTGATGGAATAAGGTTTGGAGGTGCTGACAGTTGGTATGATGGCTCTTACAATGATCTGAAGGAAAAATTTAATTATGAAACAATGAACGATTTTTGGAAAGCAAGGACAGATGATGCAAAATACATTTATGGAGTAGAATATTTTGATGATATATATAGTATGGAAGAAAAAAAAGTAAGGATTGCATATGCAGAATCAGATGTGATGATAACGCATGTCTCTCCAGCAAAATTAATATCATATATTCCTGACAAATATTTAAGTGTAATTGCTTCATTTTATACATTTGATGGGTGGTGTTTGAGGTATGATGGTGCAAAACATTGGATATTTGGTCATTTTCATGAAGCAATAGAGTATCAGTTTCCAAATAGTGAATGTCTTTGTAAATGTAATCCTTTTGGACTTCCTTTTGAAAGTAATTATGGTAAAAATGTAGTTATGAAAAGTTTTGAAATTTAAAATGGGTAGCCCTAAATAAGGGCTAATTATTTGAAGAATTTAAGTTTAAAATATCGAAATGTATGGTAACCCATATAGACGTCACCTCTAAATTTAATTTCAATTTCTTTTGCTGACCATTTTTTCTTTGCTGCATCAATGATTTTTTCTTCGAACCAGTGACTTAGCGTTGCCAATGTAATAGTTATCTGCTCATTAAGCTCTTCAACTTCAGCATACAGCACATGATTTTCAGTTTTTTCATCAAAAAACTCAAACTTGTCATTAATATAATATTTTTTCATTTTGTTCCTTTTTAAATTATTTGTATTTAGTTATAAGAGGTTTTTTAGATTTTATTCACTTTTCTATTTTTGTTTAAAGTTATTATAAAAATAAAACTTTTTTGTGTCAAGAGACCTAAAATAGGTTCATTGGCTTAATTAGTTATTATAAATTTAATAGATATATCTTAGTTGTAGGTTATTGAAATAATAATAAGTAGATTGAAAGTTTTAAACTGTTGTAATTCAAGAAAATAAATTTCAAAATTTGTAAAAATTATATAGATTCATTAATTTAGAATATTGACTTTTTTTGTATAAAAACATATAATAAAAGATAAGCGACGCGACCTTGGTATTGACTTTAAAAAGTCAAAGTGATCCAAAGCTTTTAATGAGCGGTTGAGTACGAGTGGGTACCGAAGCACTATCAGGGTGTTGCTTTTAGCCTATAATTACTTCTTTTTAAATATAAAATCCTAAAAAATAAAAATCTAAAAGTAGTTTGATTGTCCTAATTGTGGTAAATAGAGTTGATTATGATTACATGGTTATTTTCATTATATTTACATTGGTATTAGCAATAAAATTATTGTAATCTATTTTGATTTAATGCTCTCTACACTTTTTCATATTGAGTGTAACCAGATCAACTCTCTTAATTGAGATATACAAGAGTATATATAGAAATATATTTTGTGTTTAGAGATAAATAAAGAATATCGACAAATAATTTTAAAAGTAGGGTGTCTCTATTCTCAAAACTAATATTTATATTTAAGAAATGTTAGCTTTTTCTTTGAATTAAGTATAAAAAATCACAGTTAAATTAATATAAAATTAAGATTTCTTAAGACACAACAATATTGTTAAAAAAAGTTTTAGTATATAGTCTTATAAAATAAAAAATTAACAGTTTAGTCCTTATATTTAAATTAATAAAATATTGTTAAAAAGCTCTAAAAAAAGTCTTTGACACACATGTTGCATTATTATAAAATAAAGAAAAAGGAGCTTTGAAATGTATAAAGATGGTTTGCATTTACAAGTTTTGAAGATTAATAACTTATCTAAAGTTGCATATGATAATGAAATGTTTTCAAGTATTGAAAAGGCAAAAGATTATTTTGTGAAAAAAGCAGGCTTTAATAATTATAAAGAATATTGTAACTACTATAAAATTGAACATGTTCTTGAAAGAACAAAAATGAAATCAAAAGATTCAGAATTTATTAGAAATGCAGCAAACGCATTAGTTAAAAATAGTACTAAAATTAGTGATTTGGAATTAGTCTTTCATGATTATTCTGGCGGAAATGAATTTCATTTACTTGAAGATATAATTTATTCATACACAGGTGATCATACGAAAGAATATCCATATGATGATCTATTTAAAATCAATAATCATGAAGTAAGAATGTTTTTAAATAGTCTATTGGACGACTTGAAATCTTTTGAAGTGTCTTATTATGATTATGATGAAGCATTAATTTCAAATAATTTGCAATTTCTTCCAAGTTCAATTAAACCAAAATATTATGATGCATTAATATCATGTTTAGAAGAAATTTATGATAAGCCATTCAAGATACAATATTTAAAGATGCATCATATTGAAACAAGATTCTTGAATAAAGATGAAGTTGAATTTGAAGATTTAGCTAATGGAGGAATTGTAAAATGTAACTTTTATAATGAAATGAGAAAAAAAACTTTTAAATTGATTGAAGAAAGTAGTTTTCATTATGATTCAAAAAAAAATCTAATCTCTATATCTTTTAAGATTAATAAGAATACAAATTTTTATTTAACAAATGGCTATTTACAAAAATATAAGTAAAAATAAAACATAAAGCTAAATTGAAATGATATGTTTAATTTAGCTATTATTAAGAATAATTTGCTTATAATTCTGCTCCTTAAATGGTTGTAAACTATTTTCGGACAATTTCGGACAAATTATGTTTTATTATGGCATTTTTTAAGTTTGAAATTTTGATTAACTACATCGGTGTGACTGTAGTTATGGGATGTTGTAAGAAACTTGTTTATGAGACGAGTTTTCGAATCCCTCCTTGTCCGCCATTTAAAATTTGAATGTGATAAAACCAATGTGGGTCATTAGCTCAGCTGGTTAGAGCACTCGGCTCATAACCGAGTGGTCGAAGGTTCGAGTCCTTCATGACCCACCACTTTATATGTTCAAATTTTTGCGGGAGTAGCTCAGTTGGCTAGAGCCTCTGCCTTCCAAGCAGATTGTCGCGAGTTCGAGTCTCGTCTCCCGCTCCACTACTAAATAGAGTTGGTAATACTATTTGGTTTTTATTTCTTTTACCATTTTTATTAAAAGTTGCGGGAGTAGCTCAGTTGGCTAGAGCCTCTGCCTTCCAAGCAGATTGTCGCGAGTTCGAGTCTCGTCTCCCGCTCCACTAAAAGCTCTATAAGTTTGATGTTTTCATCTTTCTTATAGGGCTTTTTTTATTTCTATGATTTTTTAATTAATATAAAGATTAATTTTTATTAAGTTAGAATGATTTTATGAAAATAAAGAATACTATACCCCTGCATAAAAAATGCGAATATTAAATTGATGCTTTTCACAACTACTCTTTTTTTTATAGTGTTATTATTTATATATCAATGTAAATCAAGAAAAGAAAGTAAATACTATTTGTATGTAGAAGAGTTTAATTTATTCGAAGTTGCAATGATTAGTTTAAATGAAGAGCTTACAAAAAGAAAATTAAAAGATATAAAAAAGCAAATGCTTGAGATATTAGAGTCTTACTTTAAAAGTTCAAATTATACCTTTATTATATTTTCACCTTTAATTTTAAAGTCAAATAAAAAAGTAATAATAAAAAAAGAGCTTATTGATTATTTAGAATCAAAATATGATAAAAATGATATTTTTTACCTTGTCCATAAACAAAATTTTATTAATAAACATATTTACTATTTTTTAGTTAAGTGTTTTGGAATGAAAAAATATAAAACTCCCATAAGAAATTATGTTGGGATTGTTCTTATAAGAAATGGATCTAAGAAAAATAGATCCTTTAATACACTTAAACTCATATTTAATAATAAATTTGCAAGAGATTTGATGGAAACAACAATTTCAATACTTATTATACTTTTTATAATTATTTTATTTTTGGTTATTTTGTACTCAATTAAAATATAATTATAAAATAATTTATAAGTATAAGAATATTGTTGAAGTTTATGTGCTAGAATAATGACAATCTAACATTAGGAGTTTCTTTGAAAAGTCTTCTCTCCTTAATCTTACTTATTAACTTTTTATATTCAAATCAAAATGATAAAATAACATGGCTTATTAATGATGCACCTCCCTTTTATATAAGTGAAGGTGAGTTTAAAAATATGGGCTTTGGGGACTTATTCCAAAAGATGATTATTGAAGATTTGAGTAATTATAATCATGAAATTAAAAAAAGTGCCCTTTCAAGAGTTATAAAAAACTTCCAACATAAAAAAAATGTATGTTTTTCCACTTGGATTTATAATACAACACCAGAGTATGTCATAACATCTATTCCTAATCTTTATTATGAACCACTAGGAATTATTACAAGAAAAGAGAATAAAAAGTTTTTTACACAAATTCCTATTTCTTTAGATGATTTAATGGCAAATGAAAAGTTTATTTTTATTCAGGGAATGGGAAGAGGTTATGGTTTACCTTTAGATGAAATAGTAAATAAATATAAAGAAAAACCAAATTTCAAGATTAGGAAATCTTCAAAAAATATAACAGATTCAATATTTGAAATGATAAAAAGAAAAAGGGTTGATTATACAATTGATTATTATAGTTCACTTAGTTTTTACAATGCTAGAAATAAAAAAGATAATCAATTAATTTTTTTACCACTTGAAGAAAATTACGAAAAGGGAGTGCTTGGTTCTATTGCTTGTTCAAAATCTCCATGGGGTAAAAAAGTAATAGAAGATATAAATAAAAGTATAATAAAACTAAGAGAACAAGATGAATATAAAAAAACATTCTCTAAATGGTTAGTTCCAAAAGAAAATAGTACAAGTTATTGGAACAATTATAAAAATTTAATTGAGAATTTCAAATGAAAACTATAATAAAACTATTGTTTCTTTTAAATTTATTTTTAATCCCACTTTTTGCTATTTACAATGATACTTTAACCTTAGCTAATATTAGTTCAAAACCACTTTTTGAGCTTGATAAAGATTCCTTTGATGAATTAGTAATACCTTATATACAACAAAAAGAGAATATTTTATCTGTTCAAATTACTGATTTAGAGTATGATGAAATCTATTGGCAATACAAAATTAAAGGGAAGAAAGATTTTAATTGCACCAATGGAAATATAATTGATTCATCTGTTATTGAATATGAAAATAAAGAAATAGGTAGAATAGATATTTGTTATGATAAAAAAATTTTAGATTTATACAATGAATCGTTGGATTATACAAAAGAAGAATTACTTTGGTTAAAAAAGAATCCTGTGATAAAAATTGCTAAAATGAGTTATTGGGCATCTGATATTTTAGGTAAAAATGTTCATATAGATTATATTAATCTTCTTAGTCAATATGGAGGTTTAAATATTTCACTTACTGACTTTGACAAGTGGTCTTCTGCAATTGAAGCTACTATAAAAGGTGAGAAGGTACATGGGATACTTGATTTAAGTTGGAGTCAAGAAAGAGAAGATAATAAGTTTCTTTTTTCTAAGCCTTATTTTTATACTCCAATGTATATTGTTGTTAAAAAAGAAAATAATGAAATTAAATCTATAAATGACTTAGAAAATAAGACTGTTCTTTTACAAAAAGAAGCTATTACAAATGAAATAGTAAAGAATCTAAATTTAAATATTAAAACTATTACTTTAGATAAAAATATAGAAATGTATGAACTTTTAGCAAAAAAAGACTCTAAAGCAGATGCAATTTTAATTTATAGCTTAAATGAGAAATTATTAGAAAACTACAATTTGAAAATTGGGAAAAATTTTTATAATAAATATGGTGAAGTATATATAGGACTTAGTAAAAAATATAAAACTTTACAATCAATTCTAATTAAAGCTCATAATAAAATTCCCCAAGAAAAATTAGATGCCTTACAAAATAAAGTTTATAAAATTTATGACAGAAACAGTTTAAATCTTAATTCAGATGAGTTGAAATGGCTTTCTACTTCTCCTAAAATAACTTTTGCGGGAGATCCAAATTGGCTCCCTTTTGAAGGTTTTAATGAGCAAGGTGAATATATTGGATTTGTTTCAGAATATCTAAAAAAATTTGAGGACTCTATTGGTCTAAAAATAGATAGAATTAAAACTGATTCATGGTCTGAAACTTTATCTTTAGCTAAAAATAATGCAATTGATATTATCTCAGAAGATATTAAAAATGCAGCTTTATATGAATATTATCAACCAATAGAGCCTTATATTGAAAGTCAAGTTGTTATTGTAATGGATAATAATACTAGTTTTGTTGAAGATTTAAATTCTTTAAAAGGTAAAAAAATCGCAGTTCTTAAAGGCTATGGTTATGTACAAAAGATTTATGATAAATATCCAAATTTGAAGTTTTACGAAGTAGAAAATATCAAAGAGGGACTTACTGATTTAGTTTCAAAAAAATATGATGCAATGTTAGGTACAGCTGCACTGATGAGTTATTCAATTAAGTCTTTTGCCTTCCATGATTTAAGAATAGTAGGTTCAATAGATGTAAAATTATCATTAACTCTTTTTGTAAAAAAAAGTGAAGATGCACTTTATGGAATATTATCTAAATTTATGTCTTCAATAAATGAGATGGAACATTTAGAGATAAAAAGTAAGTTTAATGATATTGCCTTTGAACCTATTGTTGATTATAGAATTGTTTGGTATGTTGTCATTGGAACGATTGGTATTATATTACTCTTTACTTTTTATAATAGAAGATTGCAAATTTTAGTAGATCAAAAAACTTTTGAATTAAAAGATTTAAATAAAAATCTAGAAAATAAAGTGTTATCAAGAACTAAAGAGCTTGAAGATGAAAAAAATCATGTTGAAGATTTAAATACAGAATTACAAAAGGCTAAAGAAAAAGCAGAAAATTTAGCAAAACAAAAAAGTGAATTTTTGGCAAATATGAGTCATGAAATAAGGACACCAATGAATTCAGTATTAGGTTTTACAGAGATTTTGGATAAAGAAATAGATAATCCAGTCCATAAAGAATATTTAAATTCGATAAAAAAAGGTGGAGATTCTTTACTTAGAATTATAAATGATATTTTAGATTTATCTAAAATAGAAGCTGGAAAAATGGAAATTAAAAAAGAGTCTATAAATCCAAGAAGTGTTTTTATTGAAATGGAGTCAATTTTTCATTCTAAGATTATAAGCAAAAATATTAACTTTATTATGGAAATTGATGATAAATTACCAAAATATATTATAACAGATGGGGTAAGAGTTAGACAAATACTATTCAATTTAATTGGTAATGCAATTAAATTTACCGATAAAGGACAAATAAAATTAAAAGCTACATCTCTTTATAAAAATGAAATTAAGAGTAAAGTAGATTTAGTATTTATAGTTGAAGATACAGGGATTGGTATAAACAAAAAGAATTTAAAATCGATTTTTAATGCCTTTGAACAACAAGAAAATCAAAATACTGCAAAATATGGTGGAACAGGCTTAGGATTATCAATTTGCGCAAAATTAGCGAAAATGTTAAATGGTAAAATAGAAGTAGAAAGTGAAGTTGGAAAAGGTAGCACTTTTAAAGTTACTTTATATGACTTAGATGTTAGTTCAATAAATGAAGAACCTGTTGAGAGTAAAATTGATATAAAATCAATTGTTTTTGAAAAGGCTACTATTTTAGTTGTTGATGATGTGGAAGAAAATAGACAACTTGTAATTGCAGCATTAAAGAATTTTGATTTAGAAATAATAGAAGCTGAAAATGGAGAAGAAGCTATAAATAGATTAAGAAACGTTAATTTTGATTTGATTTTGATGGATTTACGAATGCCAATTATGGATGGTTATGAAGCGGCAACAATAATAAAAGAAAATGAAAAACTTAGAAAAATCCCATTAATTGCTTTAACTGCTTCAGTTATGGGAAAAGATTTTGAAAAAGTGACAGATTTTGGTTTTGATGGATATTTAAGAAAACCTGTCATTTTAGAAGATTTAATAATTGAAATGACGAAGCATCTAAAGTATAAAAAATTTAAAGATAATATTATTGTCGAAGAAGAAAAAGAAGAATATGATTTGGAAAAATTAAATGATGTTATTAACATTTTAGAAAATAGCTTAAAAGAAGAGTATAATTTTGTAAAAGAAAGTGGAGACTTTACTCTAGTGGAAGAGTTTGCTAATAAAATATTAGAACTAGCTGTAAAAAATAAAGTTGATTTGTTAAGAAATTATGCTCAAGATTTAATTACAAATATAAATTCATTTGATATAGAGAAAGTTGATTATTTAATGAATACATATGATGAAAAGATTGAAAGACTAAAGGTGAAGTTAAGTGTTTAAGGGAAAGATTTTAATAGTAGATGATGTGCCCAAAAATATTCAGATGGCTATGAATATATTAAAAAATGAAGGGCATAAAATGTTTTATGCTAAAGATGGGAAAATGGCTTTAAAACTTACTTCCGAACAAGATTTTGATTTAATTTTATTAGATATTATGATGCCTGATATTAATGGTTTTGAAGTATGTAAAAAACTTAAAAGTAATGATAATACAAAAAATATTCCAATTATTTTTTTATCAGGGAAGGATTCAACAAAAGATATTGAGCAAGCTTATGAAGTAGGTGGAATTGATTATGTTGTTAAACCTTTTATAAATATTGAATTAATTACCAAAGCAAATAATTATGTAAAATTAAAACTTTTAGAGGAAAGCACTTATGAAAAATGATGATTTGCAAACAATTTTAATTGTTGATGATGATGCTAAAAATCTTCAAATTGCAATGAAAATTTTAAAAGATTATAAAGTGCTTTTTGCACAAAGTGGGAAAAAAGCTTTAGAACTTATAAGTAAAAATCCTGATATTGATTTGATTCTTTTAGATGTAATTATGCCTGTTATGAATGGTTATGAAACATGTAAGGAGATTATTTCTAATGATAAATATAAAAATATTCCAATAATTTTTTCAACAGTTAAAGATGATGAGAAAGATATTATTCAAGGTTTTGAATTAGGAGCTGTAGATTATATTGTAAAACCATTTTATCCAGAAGTTTTACTAAAAAGAGTTCAATTACATCTTAAATTGTCAAGAACAACAAAAGAATTAAAAGTTTTAAATAATAGTCTAAATGAAAAAGTTTCACAACAAATTGAAGAGATTCGTAGAAAAGATGAAAAAATTCTCCAACAAGAAAAATTAAAAGTTATGAATGATGTAGTTGGTGTAATCTCCAATGAACTAAGAAAACCTATTTCTAATATGAAAATTTATTTACAATCTATGGAGTTGATATCCGAATATAAAAAAGATGATTCTTTTGCTAAAAGTCTTAATAAAGTTTTATCTGAAATAAATGGAGTGGAAGAGGGCTTAAGAGACTTCTCTAACCTTTTTCAAGTTGATAAAAAAATTGGAAAGCATAATTTGAAAGTTACTTTTGATAGTGTTTTATTTAAATTTAGAAGTGAATTAGATAAAGAAAAAATCAAAATCAATTTTACAGGGGATAATTTAATTGTTATTGATATGGTTGAAGAGGATTTAAAACAAATTTTTTCTAAGTTACTTTTAGTTAGTTTTAACTCTTTTTCTAAAACACAAATTGACAAAAAAGAGATTAATATTGAATTAAAAGAGGATGGAGAAAAAGTATCCCTATCTTATTTTGATAATTCAACTTATTCAAACTTTGAAAATTTCAAAGTTTATTTAGACAAAGATTATTTGTTAAAAACAAAAAAATTTGATATTAATTTATACATTTTAAAAATGATAATTGAAAAAATTAATGGAAAATTGATTTTAGAGGAAAATGAGGATAGAGGGGTTTTATTTAAAATAGAATTGTTAAAAATATAAACTTTGTATATTTTATACTCACTTTAAAAACAAGATTATGTATATATTTAGTTAAACTGAGTTTACATACATATCTGATGACAGAGGAGTTTTTCCTTACTCCTCTTATTCTACCATCTAATAGTTTTTTGGAAATCTTCAATAATTTTTCTATGATCAAAGACTAATTTTTCTAAAGGTATCTCTTTTATAGGATATATAAAAACCTCTTTTGCATCATCTTGTGCTTTTGGTTTTCCTTTCGCTTCACAAACATAAACAGCAGATGCAGTATGGAATCTTGGATCGCGTGATGGATCTGAATAAATATTTTGAAGATTTAATATATTTACATCTAAATTTGTTTCCTCTTTCATCTCTCTAACTAAAGCGTCTTCAACACTTTCACCTATATCAACAAAACCACCAGGTAATGCTAACCCGTGGGGTTCATTTAATCTTTCAATTAGTACAATTCCTTTGAAAATATCATTTTCATCATACAATTTTATAATACCATCAGTACTTAAATGGGGAGTTTTTATCATATATTAATCCTTTTTTGTAATTATAGTTAATCTATGCTATAATCCCAATCTGATAAGCGGGAGTAGCTCAGTTGGCTAGAGCCTCTGCCTTCCAAGCAGATTGTCGCGAGTTCGAGTCTCGTCTCCCGCTCCACTTAGATTTATTAATCCAATTTCTAATTAATTTTTATAAAGCTTAAGGATACAAATGAGTGATAGATTACATGAAATAATAGCAGAAGTTGGTATTATTCATAAAACACTTTTAGAAACACAAAAAATAGATGACATTGAATATGTTTTAGATTATATTGAAGCTTATGATAGTGATGTAAAAGATCATTATTTAACACTTCTTTTGCAATATTATTTCCAAAAAAATGACATAAATAGTTTTAAAGAGCTTCTTCTTTTAGGGTATAAATTTGACCTTAGGATGGATGATATTAAAGAAGCTTTTTTAAATATAAAATCAAATGATGAAAATGTTATTGGTCTACTTGAAGACAATGTAGTATTCTTTAAAGATACAAATTTAGAAGAACCTTTGAAAACTATGTATAAACATTATAAAAATGGTGATGAAGAGTTACAAATAATCTTAGAAGAAACTATAGAACTAATCAAAAGAAATAGGTATGTTTGCAGCTTTTGTTATAAAAACAAAGATCAAGAATTTGCAAAGTTCTTTTTAAATGAAGATTTATTAGAGTCTTTAAAACGTGATCTTCCATACCTTTTAAAATAGGAATAGATTATCAAAAAGTTTAGAAAAGTTCATGTGGAGATTACAAATATATGTAATTTAAAATGTAGTTTCTGTCCACCTAAAAACTTACCAAACCAGACTATGAGTCTTGAAAAATTTGATTATTTAAATAAGCAGTTAAAAGAAGTAACCAATGAATTGGCTTACCATATTGTTGGGGATCCTTTAGTTTTGTCAAACTTACAAGAATATCTAGAAATTAGTAAGAAAAATAGATTAAAGGTAAATATTACTACAACTGCAAATAATTTAAATGAAACTCATTTTGAAAGCTTGATGAATGATACAATTAGACAAATCAATTTTTCAATTAACTCTTACAATGCTAATTCCCATAAAAAAACTTTAAAAGAGTATTTGGAACCAATTTTAAATTTTTGTGAATATGCAAAAGAGAAAAGACAACATTTTTTTATAAATTTACGAATTTGGAATTTAGATGAGTCCCAAAGTGCAAGAGAGTTTAATAAAAATGTATTTGATTTTGTAAATGAAAAATTTAATTGCAAAATTGATATTGAAAAGATTTATAAAGAGAAGCCAAAAAATATAAAAATAGATAGAATGATATTTTTTAATTTTGACGATTATTTTAACTGGCCAAGTTTAAATAATGAGTTTGTAAGTAACAAAGGTTTTTGTTATGGTTTAGACTCTCATTTTGGAGTATTAAGTTCAGGCACTGTAGTTCCTTGTTGTTTGGATAAAGATGGAATTGTAAATTTGGGGAATACAAATACTACACGATTAAAAGATATTTTAACTTCTAAAAAGGTAAAAGATATACAAAATGGTTTTAAAAATGGTGAAGTAATAGAAGAACTTTGTCAAAAATGTGACTACAGAAAAAGATTTGATTAGAAAATGAAGGAATAGTTTAATGAAAAGAGAGTTATTAGAAGGTGAAGTAATTGGGCTTAGTGTAAAAGACTTTTTTACAAAAGATATGTTAAAAATTGCAATTTTGCCATTGCTTTTTACTTTGATTATAATGTTAATGTTTTTTTACACAGCAGCAGGATATGGATTTGATTCTTTAGAGATTTATGTTCAACAAGTTCAATCGGGTCAAGAGGTGATTGTAGATGAACAAGCACCCTTTTATTTTATTTGGATGACTTCTATAATTGCTTTTTTGTTTAAGTACTCTATTACTTCATGGTTAGTTGGTTTTTTAATTTATACTGTTGGGACTATTTTTGTGATGATGTTTTCAGTTTTTTTAACTGTTATTATTATTGGTTTTTTAACTCCAATGATTTTAAAAGTTTTACATAAAAGACACTATTCCCATCTAGAAATAAATGGTTTTGGCTCTTTACTTACACCTTTATGGGTTGCACTTAAAAGTGGATTTATAATGGTGTTTTTATTTATACTTTTTATCCCATTGTATTTTATCCCATTGGTTAATATTATTGCAATAAACTTTCCTGTTTATTACTTCTTTCATAAACTATTAAATTTTGATGTTGCTTCAACTATATTAAGTGAAGATGAGTATAAAGCTATTCATAAGAAAAAAGCGATGGCCTTTAGATTAAGAACAGCATTTTTATATTTCTTATCTTTAATTCCATCTTTGATGCTTTTTTCAGCTGTATTTTTTATAATATATCTAGGACATAGTTACTTTATACAACTTGAAAAATTAAGAAGCTATGATTTAGAGAATAATATAGATAATGATACAAAGCTAATAGGTTAGTCTAAAACTAATCTATAGCCTGTACCTTGAATATTTCTTAGGGTATTTTCAGGTAGTTTTTTCCTGAAATTTTTTATAAAAAGCCTCATGGCATTTGGAGTCATTATATTATCTTCACTCCAAATAATATTTTCCATCTCTTCATAAGTGATGATTCTATTTTTTTGAATTAAAAGTTTTAGAAATTGATTCTCTTTTTTAGTAAGTTTAAATTCATCATTTTCTGTCGTAATCAATGATTTACTTTCATCAAAAAGCCAACCATCTTTTAAATTGTATAATCTAGCTGTTTCATAACTTTTAATAAAAGCTTCTAACGCTTCAAATAGTTTACCTTCGGTTATAGGTTTTATAATATATTTTACTAAATGTAGTTCAGTTGCTTCAAGCATATAATCTAAATCAGTATGAGCAGAAGTGATTATAACTCTTACTTTACTATCTCTTTTTCGAATTTTTTTAATTAATTCTATTCCTGTTTCATTTGGCATTCTAATATCTGTTATAATTAAATCTGGTTTATTTGATTCATACATATTAAATGCTTCTTTTGCATTTTTAGCCACAAAAGTTTTTTTAAATAGTTGTTTTAATATTTCATTAATATTATTTCTAATTCCCTCTTCATCTTCTACATATAGAACAGAAAAACTACTAAGTTTAGAAATTAATGTTTTGTCCATCAAAACTGCCTTTTCATATAAGATATGGTATCATACCAAAAATTACTTTATAGGGAAATTTGACTTGAGATTCATTACTGAGAAGAATATATCAAAGATTATTATTTATGTTTTTATAATTATTATGACCTCTATGATACTTTTAATATCATATTTTTATGTTAAAAATACCTACGAAGATTTTCATGTTGATATGGAAAAATTTGTTCAAGATCAATACTTCATGCAAAAACAAAATCTAAAAAAAGAGATAAATACAATTATTGATATTATTAAATATAATTCAACTAAAAGTGAAGAGGATGAGACTGAACTAAAAGCTGATATGATTAGGCTTTTAAACAACATCTCCTTTGACAATGACAAAAGTAACTATATCTTTGTATATGAGATTTTAGATATGAATGGTGGCGATAAATTTGCTAAACTTCTTGTTAATCCAAATAGACCAGATTTAATTGGAAAAATAATCTCAACTAATTATACTGATGAAAATGGTAAAAAATTTAGAGAAGAGTTTATGGATGATATTAGATTAAAAGGGGAATCTTTTACTGAATATGCCTATACAAAGCTTTATACTAATGAGATTAATCAAAAGCTTTCATACTTTAAGTACTTTCCAAGATGGCAATGGGTTATTGCTGTTGGTATTTATGTTGATGATATAGAAAAGGGTATTGCAAAAAAGAAAAGTCATCTTCAAAATAGAGTTAAAAATCAAGTTGTTCAAAATATTCTTTTGTTTATTCTCTTTTTAACTATTGCAATTTTCATCTCTATTTTAATCTCTCAAAAAATCGATGAGGTATTTAGAAGGTACCAAAAAAGTGTTCAATCAAAATCTCAAGCTTTAAGAGATTTAAATTTAACCCTTGAAAAAAGAGTTGAAGAGGAAGTTGAAAAGAATAGGGAACATGAACAATTATTAGTACAAAAATCAAGATTTATAGCCTTAGGTGAAATGATATCAAACATTGCTCACCAATGGAGACAACCATTATCAGAACTTTCAACTATTTTGATGAATATTAAGTTTAAATATACAATGGGTCAACTTGATGATGAGGTGATGAATAAAAAAGCAAAAGAGGCTGAAGAGGTTTTAGAGTATATGTCTCACACCATAGATGATTTTAGAAATTTCTTCTTACCTAAAAAAGAGAAAGAGAAATTTACATTAAAACTTGCTATGGATTCAGTTATGACTATTATGTCAAGTACCTTATCAAATAATAAAATTAATATAACTATTTGTGTTGATAACAACCTTATTTTAAACACTTATTACAATGAATTTAAACAGGTCTTACTAAACATAATAACAAATGCAAAAGATGTATTAATAAAAAAAGAAATAGAATCACCTTGGATAAAAATCTATACAGAAGATCAAATTGATAAAATAGTTTTATATATTGAAGATAATGGTGGTGGAATAAAAGTTGAACCAAAAAGTAAAATCTTTGATCCATATTTTACTACAAAAAAAGATAGTCATGGAACAGGTATTGGTCTTTATATGTCTAAAACTATTGTTGATAAAAATATGAATGGTAAATTAGTAGTTAGGGATGGTGAGTTTGGGGCAAGGTTTGAGATTATTTTACCTAAATAATCTCTACTTCATTTATATCGCAGGTTGAGATTTTTTCCATTTTCTCTTCAACTGTTGCAAGAAAATCTTCTCTATTTTTTTCATCCATGTTAGTATTTAACATCTCAGTTATATATTTTATTCCATTTGCATTTATTTTTTTTACACTTGCTAAATAGTGAACAAAAGCTACTATTTTAATATCACTAATTGAATAAAGTTTTTTTGAATCTTTTTTCTTTGGTAATAGACCCTTATCTTCATACATTCTAAGTGTTCTAATTTTTGCATTTAAAATTTCTGCAATACTTGCTAATGGTAATACATCTTTATTATTGTCTAATAAAGCCATCAATTTCCTTTTTTTAAATTATAAAGTATGTAATTATATAAAAAATATATTAAAAATAAGGGTGATAAACCCTTATTTTAATTATTTAGCAGCTTTTGCTTCTTTAATCCAAGCATCAACTTTAGCTTTGTTTGCTTCAAGCCATTTTTTAGCATGTCTAGCAATATCTTTCTCTTTATTTTGACCATCTGCCATTAACATATTTTCTCCTGATACATCATTAACATCAAGTTTCATTAAATTGAAAAGTTTAGCTATATCTTTGTGTTTAGTAGCTGTAGTTGCATTTGCTACAATTTTTTGAGAGTTTACAGCAAAACCATAGTCAGCACCATTTGGTAATTTTGTAGAGTAGCCATTTGGACTAGCAGATTTTGTAACTTGTAAGAAAACTACATCTTTACCAGGAACTAATTTACCTGAAACCCAGTATGGAGTCCATGTATAGTAAAGAATTGGTTTACCAGTTTTATAGTTTGCAATAGTATCTGCAATTAGTGCTGAGTATTCACCTTGATTATGTTCAACTACTCCTCTCATATCAAATGCATCTAATTGATGCTCAATAACTTTTTCACATCCCCAACCAGCATTACAACCAGTTAAATCAGCTTTTCCATTTCCATTTAAATCAAACAGTTTTGCAATTTCTGGTTTTTTTAGATCATTGTAGTATTTGATATTATATTTATCAGCTGTTTTTTTATCAATTAAATAACCTTGTGCACATCCTGAGATATATTCACCTGATTGAAAAAATTTATCTTTTCCTAGGGCTTCTATTTTCCCTTTATGTAATGGATCCCAATTTGCTGCCATAAAATATACATCATCACTTTTAGCATTATTTGCAATAGTTTGATATGCAATATCATAACTTACATCATTTGTAACTTCAACTTCATGTCCCATTTTTTTCAAAACTTCCACAACAATATTCATCTGAAATCCCTCTTCAGCGATTGATGTTTTTACTGCTGTAACCTTTGCCCCAAATAGTGATGAAGCTGCTGCAACTGATGCAACAGCACCTACTAAAAGTTTTTTAATACTCATAATCTCTCCTTATTTTTTCATTAAATTGTAAACAAAACCAACTGGACCTTTTTGGAACCATCTAGTTTTATCTGATTTATCTTTTTGTCCCATTGCTTGTGTTAATCTATCTAAGATAACGGCAAGTAAAACAATTCCTAATCCCCCAACAGCCGCTAGACCAATATCTAATCTACCTATTCCTCTTAATACCATTTGACCAAGACCTCCTACTGCTATCATAGAAGCGATTACAACCATAGAAAGAGCAAGCATAAGTGTTTGGTTGATTCCTGCCATAATAGTTGGCATTGCTACAGGAATTTGAACTTTCCAAAGCATTTGCTTAGAGCTTGCCCCAAAAGATCTAGAAGCTTCAATTAAATCCTCAGGTACTTGTCTAATACCAAGGTTTGTAAGCCTAATTAATGGAGGAAGAGCAAATATAATTGTTACAATAACACCTGGAACATTACCAATACCAAATAACATAACAATTGGAATTAGGTAAACAAATGCTGGCGTTGTTTGCATAGCATCAAGAATTGGTCTTAATGTTTTATCAACTGTATCACTTTTGGCACTCCAAATTCCAAGGGGTAGACCAATAATTACAGAGAATATTACAGCTGTTATAACTAAGGCTAGGGTAATCATAGATTGCTCCCAAGCTCCAATAAATCCAATCACAAAAAATGAAAAAAGAGTTCCAACTGCTAGTTTTTTAGTTGAAAATTGTAAAGCTAAAAGTACAAAAAATAGAATCACTACGTATGGATTTAAAAATAGTAAAAAAGATTCAATAGCCTTTAAAACTATATCAATTGGAGCTTTAGCGGCCAAGAAAACATCTCTAAAGTTTTCAACTAACCAATCAATTCCATTATTTGTCCACTCATCAAAAGGAATAATAGAATCTTCAAATGGATTTAATATATCAAAATCTTTTGTCTCTTCAACGGGTGCATTAGCTGCTTCATCTGTCCAGTTTACTGATGATTCTTTTTGATCTTGTGCTGTTGAGGCATTTCCCCATGGGTCAGTACTCATTATTCTACTCCTTCATCAAATACTTTAAGTAATCTACTTTTTGAAATAGTACCTTTGTATTTTCCATTCTTATCTATAACTGCAGTTGGGAAAGTATGCTCTGCAACATGTGTTATAAAATCTGAAATTTGCATATCTTCATCAATTGGTTCTTCATCTATAACTGCGTCATGAATAGATCCACCAAGCTCTTTTTGCTCTTTTAAAGATTCTAAAGTTAATATTCCAATATATTTACCACTTTTTTCAATGAAATATGCATAATCTTCATCAAAATCACTTATATATTGTAGTGCTGATTTAACCCCTGTACTTTCTTTATTGATAATAGTTGGTCTAATCTTTCTTACTATATGTGAAGCATTTAATACTGAAGTTACATCAACCCCTTTGAAAAATGACCTAACATAATCATTTGCTGGTTCATTTATAATCTCTTCAGGTGTTCCTATTTGAACAATTTCACCATTTTGCATAATAGCAATTCTATCTCCAATTCTTATGGCTTCATCTAAGTCATGAGAAATAAAGACAATAGTTCTTTTCTCTTTTTCTTGAAGTTCTAGTAACTCATCTTGCATTTCTGTACGAATTAGTGGATCAAGTGCTGAAAAAGCTTCATCCATTAACATGATATCTGGATTATTTGCTAAGGCTCTTGCAAGTCCTACTCTTTGTTGCATACCACCACTTAGTTCATCTGGATATGAAAGTTCATGTTGTGCAAGTCCTACTTGTGCCAAAGCTTTTCTTGCTGCTTCATATCTTTCATTTTTTTCAACACCACTTAATTCTAAGCCAAATGAAACATTATCAATAATGTTCATATGAGGCATTAATGCAAAAGATTGAAAAACCATTGATATTTTTTTTCTTCTAATATCAATTAATTCTTTGTCATTTAAGTTTGTGATATCTGTTTGGTCAATTATAATCTGACCAGAAGTAGGTTCAATAAGTCTATTTAGTAATCTTACAAGTGTAGATTTCCCTGAGCCTGATAGCCCCATAATTACAAAGATTTCTCCTTCATTTATCTCAAAACTTGCATCTTGGACACCTATAGTCATAGAAGTTTTGTCAAAAATCTCCTCTTTGCTTAGACCTTGCGATAACATATTTAAAGCTTTTTTGGGATGTTCCCCAAAAACCTTGTATACATTTTTAACAATTAATTTTTTCTTTTTGGATTCGATATTAACTCCCTATTAGTTAATTTACCCTATTATTTCATTTAAAACTTAATATAAGATAAAAAAAGACTGATTTAATAAAAAAAAATACATAAAATAAGTTAGAATTTATCATAAATTATGTATTATTCGGACAATAATAAAGTAAAAGCGTATATTAAAAAAGTAGAGGTAGTATGAGATTATTATCATATAATATTGATGAAAAAATTATTGAACATTTAGAAGAGAATAACCTTTATATAGTAGATGTGGCAGAAGATATGGATGATGCTATTTATCATAGCAAAGTAAGATATTATAATATGATACTTGTGAATTCAAGCAGTTATTATGATTGTAAAAATATTTTAGAAAATATTAATTGTAGATTTACTGCTGTGATATTTATTTGTAATGAACCTTCAAAAGAGTTTCAAGTAGATTTATTAAAAAATGGTGCAATGGATATACTTCATTTGCCTGTGTCTACAACATATTTATTAACAAAAATAGAATCAATTCATAGGGAAAATTTCCAAGAAAACATCTTATATAAAGATAAGTTTATTGTTAACATGAAAAATGAACAATTATTTGATGACAATGAAAATGTAGTGAATTTAAAAGGTAAGTCATTTTCAATTCTTGCTTATCTTTTAAAAAATAGACACAGAGGTTCTATTTCAAAAGATGAACTACTTCAAACAAACTGGGAAGAACCAGAAATGGTATCTGATAATGTTATTGAAGTTAATATTAATCTAATAAGAAATGCCTTGAAAAAAGAGTTCGATGATAACTTTATTGAAACTATTCGACATAGAGGTTATAAAATAGTTAGTTAGTTTTCTAAATGGGTATTTTCAAGAGCTTGCAAAAACTTTTGAAATATTCTTTTAGAAGAAAACTAAAACTTCAATGCTAATTAAATACGCCCTAAAACTTTTCCTTTTAAAAATCATAAAATACACATAATACAATCAAAAAACATGTAAATCAAATTCTTTAACTTCAAAATATTTTTGATTTAATACTAATAAACATCCAGTATATTATAATTTAAACTTATAATTAATTTAACATAAAATTAACTTACTTGGAGTATAATACATAAAAATAAATTATAAAAGTTATAAGTATGAGTAAACTAACTAATATATATCTACTTTACAAAGAAGGTTTCCAAAACCTAAAAATAGGCAGAACTTTATGGAAACTTATTATTATAAAGTTAATTGTAATACTACTTTTTTTGAATATTTTTGTTTATGACAAAACTATTAAAACTGAATACAAAAGTGATAATGAAAAAATAGAATTTGTATTAAAAAATCTTATAAAGGATAACTAATGGAAGAGCATTTAGTAGACTGGTCACGGGCTCAATTTGCACTTACTGCAATATATCATTGGCTTTTTGTTCCTTTAACTTTAGGACTTGGTTTTATTATTGCAATAATGGAAACAATTTATGTAAAAACAGGTGATGAATTTTGGAAAAAAACAACAAAATTTTGGATGACTCTATTTGCAATAAACTTCGCAATTGGTGTCGCAACTGGAATTATAATGGAGTTCGAATTTGGAACAAACTGGGCAAATTATTCTTGGTTTGTAGGAGATATTTTTGGAGCACCCTTAGCGGTAGAGGGAATTTTAGCATTTTTTATGGAATCAACTTTTTTTGCTGTTATGTTTTTTGGGTGGGATAAAGTTTCTAAAGGTTTTCATCTTCTTTCAACTTGGCTTGTTGCAGTTGGTTCAAATTTGAGTGCTTTGTGGATTTTAGTTGCAAATGGTTGGATGCAATATCCCACTGGAATGAAATTTAATCCAGATACAGTTAGAAATGAGATGGAAAACTTTTGGGATGTAATCTTTTCTCCTGTTGCCATTTCAAAATTCTTGCACACTATCTCAAGTGGATATATTGTAGCTTCACTTTTTGTTGTTGGAATTTCAGCTTGGTACTTATTAAAAAGAAGAGAGATTGAATTTGCTAAAAAATCAATCATCGTAGCTGCTAGTTTTGGGCTAATCACTTCAATATTTATCACTATAACAGGTGATGAATCAGCACATCAAGTTGCCCTTAAACAACCTGTAAAATTAGCAGCGATGGAAGGATTGTATGAAGGAAGAAATGATGCAGGAATTGTTGGAATTGGAGTATTAAATCCTAAAAAAACTTTAACAAATGAGGAAGAGGTATTTTTATTTGAACTTGAAGCACCATATGCTCTTTCTTTTTTAGCTTACCATGATATTCATGCCTTTGTCCCTGGACTTAAAGATTTAGTTTATGGAAATGAAAAATATAATATTGAATCAGCTCAAAGTAAGATTGATAAAGGGAAAATTGCTATAAATGCTTTAAAAGAGTATAAAAAAGCAAAAAGAGAAAATAATGTGGAAAATATCCAAAAATATGAAAATATTCTAATTGAAAATATGAAATATTTTGGATATGGACATTTAAAAACCCCTGAAGATATTGTTCCTCCAATCCCTTTGACCTTTTACACTTTTCACTTAATGGTTGCACTTGGTGCTTGGTTTTTATTTTTATTTGCTTTACTACTTTTCTTTACACTTAAAAGAGATATCTTAAACTATAAGTGGCTTTTGATAGCTTCTGTTGCTTCTATACCTTTAGGATATATTGCAAGTGAGGTAGGTTGGATTGTTGCAGAAGTTGGAAGACAACCTTGGGCAATACAGGATTTAATGCCAGTTGGCGTTGCTGTTACTGATATCTCAACATCAAATGTAAAAATTACATTTTTTATGTTTGCTTTTTTATTTACAGCACTTTTAATTGCCGAGATAAAAATCATGATAGGTCAGATAAAAATTGGCCCTGAAGGAGGGCACTGATATGTTTGAAGAATTAACATTATTACAATTACAACAGTTTTGGTGGATAATAATTTCACTTCTGGGAGGATTATTTGGCTTTATTATGTTTGTTCAAGGTGGTCAGACACTTTTAGGAAGAGTTGCTAGAGGTGATGAAACATATAAAACTATGTTAATAAACTCCCTTGGTAGAAAATGGGAGCTTGGATTTACTACTTTAGTCTTATTTGGTGGGGCATTATTTGCTGCTTTCCCACTTTTTTATTCTACTAGTTTTGGTGGAGCATATTGGGTATGGATGGCAATATTATTTTGTTTTATTATTCAAGCAGTTAGTTATGAGTATAGAAAGAAACCAAACAATTTTTTAGGTCAAAAAGTATATGAAACTTTTTTATTTATAAATGGAAGTTTAGGTGTAATTTTACTTGGAGTTGCCATTGCAACATTTTTTTCTGGTTCTGCTTTTAGTGTAGATGAAAATAACTTTTCACATTGGCATACTTCAATGAGAGGTTTAGAAGCTTTATCTTCAATATTTAATCTAAGTTTAGGCTTTGCACTTTTTTTCTTAGTTAGAATTTTAGGTGCATTGTATTTTATAAATAATATTGATAATGAGACTATAAGGGAAAGGGCAATCAAAAGTATCAAAATAGATATGCCCATTTTTTTAGTTTTCTTTTTACTATTTTTATCTCTTTTATTCACAAAAACAGGTTTTGCTTATGATGAAAACTTAAAAATTTATATGCAAGAGTATAAGTATCTAATAAACTTTTTAGAGATGCCTTTTGTTTTAGGAATGTTTATAATTGGTATATTAATGGTAGTTATTGCAGTGTTTTTAACAATACATTTTAATAAAACTTGTTGTATCAAAACTGGTGGATTAGGTGTTGTTTTAACTGTTATGGCTCTATTTTTAAATGTAGGACTTAATAATACCTCATACTATCCATCAAGTTTTGACCTACAAAGTTCACTAACTATTATAAATAGTTCAGGAAGCCATTATACATTGACTGTGATGTCTTATGTGGCACTTATGGTTCCTTTTGTATTAGCGTATATTTTTTATGCATGGATGCAAATGGATAAGGTGAAAATTACAAAAGAGGAGATAGAAGATCCTCATGCACATACTTATTAAAGGATGGCTCAATGGAATATTTAAGTTCAATAATTTGGCTATGTACGTGGCCTCTTGTTATTTATATTTCTTATAGATTAATTTTAAGAAATATAAAGAAAATTTGATAATTTTGTAAATTTAACAAAATAGTAATAAATAATATATAAGGATTAAAAATGATTACATTTCCCGTAAAAACAAATAAAGAAAATAGTGCCATATCACCATTATTTGGAAAAGCAAAATATTTTGCTTTTTATGATGGTGCTAATTTAACAGTTGAGAAAAACCCATTTGATCATGGATCTGAATTAATAAATTGGTTTTTAAAAAAAGGTGTAAAAGATATTGTAATAAAAGAGATGGGGATAAATCCATATAAAAAATTAAAAGATACAAGTATCAATATCTATTATGCAGGTGATGATAGAATTACTAGTAATGAATTAATTGAAAAATATAATAATAAAGATTTAGAAGTATTGAATGAAGAGAAAATGAATCTTATAATAAAAAATCATGAAAACTCACATTCACATTCCCATGATCACAAACATTAAAAATTATTTGATAAGAGTTTGGCTAACTTTCTTAAAACTATTCGAAATAGAAGATATAAAATAGTAAGTTAGTCCAATCTTAGATAAAACTTATAATATAAATTTAATCTCTTATTAATTTTCATGGATGTAGAATAGTTTTTAAAATTATAAATGAAAGTTCATTCATGAAAGAGTTTGACGAATTAGATATTTTAGTTAATAAAAAAGTGCTTTGCGCTGACGATAATAAAGGTATTTTAGAAGAGATCACTGAGATTCTTGATCTCTTTTTTGAAGATGTTTTTGCTGTAAATGATGGCGAAAAAGCATTAGAAGAAGTTAGTGGAAATTATTATGATATTTTAATTTTTGATATATCTATGCCAATAATGGATGGTTTAGAAGCTGTTAAAAAAATTCGTGAAAAAAATAAGAAAATTCCTGTTATTATACTTTCTGCCCATACAGAACAAGAGTATCTTTGGAGAGCAGTTGATTTAAAAATTTCAAAATACTTAACAAAACCTTTTAATAAAAGTGAATTAATTGAAGCATTAAGAATTGTGGCAATGGAATTAGTTGATTATAATTTAAATATTAAATTAACAGATGAGTCAAACTATAATTTTTGTATTAAAGCAATTGAAAACAAGAAAAAAATAATTCAATTATCAAAAAGTGAAAGTAGACTTTTAGAATACTTCTTAAAAAATAAAAATCAAGTTTTAACATTTGATAATATTTTAGATTATATGTGGGATTATGATAAACCTACAAAAGAAGCTGTAAAAGCAATTGTAAAAGAATTAAGAAAAAAAATAGATGGTACATTTATAACAAATATATACGGCTTAGGATATAAATGTGAAATTTAATTTTAGATTTGTAGTATCTTTATTTATTGTATTATATATGCTATTAACAGCATTTTTTTACAACTTCTATAAGCAATTAGCTATAAAAGATACAAAAAATGTAGCAACTTCAATTCTAAATAGTATGAATGCAATTAGAACATATATTGAAACTATACAAAGACCAGTTTTATATGATTTAATTGATTCAAAAAAATCATCAAAATACTTTGATTCAAGATTATTATCTTCTACTTATATCTCTCAATATATATATGATGTTCAAAGGGAAAAAAATGAAATAAATTATGAATATAAACTTGTTGCTACCAATCCATTAAATCCAATCCATATGGCAACCCCTTTTGAAGAAAAAATATTAAATAAATTTAGGACAGAAGAGATAAAAGAATATTTTTCAATGATAGAAGAGAATGATAAATCATATTTTTTTATTGCAAAACCTACTAGTAGGAACACTAGCGATTGTTTACAATGTCATGGAAATCCAAAAGATGCACCTACTTCTTTAGTTGAAGTTTACGGAGATTCTAGAGGTTTTTATGAAAAAGTTGGTGAGTTAAGAGCAATGATTTATGTTAAAATTCCAGTAAATACAATCATTGAAAGTCATAAACAACAGTTTCTAACAGGTGGTTCTGTAATGTTTTTTGCTTTAATTGGGATGTTAAGTTTGATTTTTTCTATTTTTAAAAAAAATCAAGCTTTGCAACACAGAAAAGATAAGTTAATACAACACCAAAATAGATTAGCTGTAATGGGTAGTATGATAGGAAATATTTCACATCAATGGAAACAACCCCTTACTCATCTTTCTTCAATGTTTATAAATTTAGAGCTTATGTGTGAAAGGGGTAAATTAACAAATGAAAAACTTATGAAAAAACTTGAGGAAGGAGCTAATCAAATAAGTTTTATGTCAAATACAATTGATGATTTTAAAAACTTTTTTTCTCCTAAAACCCAAAGAGAAGAATGTAATATAGAAAAAATCACAAATCAATCAATCAGACTTCTAAAAGCTTCCTTAGATAAACATAGTATAAATATAATTTTAGATTTAAAAGAAAATTTTAACTTTAAATGTAATGAAAATGAGATTGTACAAATATTTATCAATATTATAAATAATGCGAAGGATGCCTTTGTCAATAATAATAAAAAAAATAGAGAGATTTTCATAAAATCATTCATTACTGACAATAAAAAAGTCATAACTATTCAAAACAATGCAGGTCAAATACCAAAAGATGTAATTGATAAAATCTTCAACCCTTATTTCTCAACAAAGGATATGAAGGAAGCTTCAGGTATTGGTCTTTATATTTGTAAATTTATAATTGAAAGTTACAATGGAAAAATTTTAGTTGAAAATATTGATGATGGCGTCATATTTAAAATTGAAATTAACTGCTAAAATTAACAAATAATTAACACTTCTCCCTTTTATCACCTCTTTTATTGTTAGTATTTCACATGGTACTTGAAGATATATATTAATACAACCTTCAATATATATTTTAAAGGGCTAAAATAATAAAGGAGAAGAAATGGAAAGATTAAGCAGAAAACTGTTGCTTAGTTTATTTCTAGGTATTGGAGTTATGACAAGTAATGTAATCGCGTCTACTCATGGGACTGCTACTAATAGCAAATTGCCTCCATTGAGTCACGATATGCAAAAAATCATAGCTGAAGATTCTGGTACTTTAAAAAGCAGAGGCGTAGTTTCACTTAAAGATTATGTTATAGCTGAAAAAGACAGATATGACTGGATTTTTAAAAACCACCCAGTATTTACTAAATATTTACCTGAAGGTAGAATTGTTGGTAAATTAAAAGTTGTAGATAGAGGAGAAGAGTTTTCTCACGCTGGACATGGTAATGATTTACAAAAATACAGTAAAAGAAAAGGTATTACTGCTACTATGTATAGATTAGCAGAAACTGATCCTTTAAAATTTCCTAATAAATTTATTGGACCAGAAAAATGTGGAGAATGTCATGCGGCACAATATGAAAAATGGAGCACATCTAGACACTCTACCACTGTTAGATTTCCAGGAGAACACCCTGAAGTTGGTAATGATTTAACTAAATCAGTCTTTGGCACAGACACAGCTTCTATTTTACCAAAAGGTATTACTCCTGATGTAATATATTGTACAATAGGGCACCTTAGAACTAAACTTGGATTTATGGATGCTTGGCTAATGAGAGGTACGTACCATGTTGAAGGTGGGTTGTTAAAAGATGGTACAGGTAAAATTGTAGCTGGTGGTAACCAGTTCCAAAGAACATGGGCAAATGATTTAACTCCAGAAGTTGCTAAAAAAATTAGAGAATATATTCCTGATTTTCCTGTAACTTTAGAAGAACATGGAGATAACTCAGGTTATGTAAGAGGTTTAGCTTCATATGCTGCTAGATATAAAAAATCTATGGCTATTCAAGCTGCTTCATCATACTGCCAAGTATGTCACCCATGGAAATTTGACTTTAAAACTGAAAACGAATTTAAAAATGCTTTAGGTGATGCAAAAAAATTACAAGACCATACTATTTCAAAAGGTATCTCTTGTGAAGAGTGTCACGGAGCGGGTGGTCACTTAAATGGTGGTAATGGACTTATGACTTCTAACTGTGAAAGATGTCACCAAAGATTCTCTTACAGACCATTCTTAGCTGAAAAATTCAGAGATTCTAAAAACCCAGAGTTAAAAAGAAGATCTACTGAACTTGGATTTACTTCTAAATTTAAATCTGCCGGACCAGGTTGTGGGTCTGAAGGTTCTCAATCTTACTTTACTGCACACTATGAAGCTGGTATGAGATGTACTACTTGTCACGATCCTCACGATGTTACAGGATACGTAGCTACAACTACAGCCAAAAAAGGTGGTGTATATACAGATACTGGAGATTATTTAAGTTCATTCTATTCAAAACCTGCTATTAGAAAAAATTGTCAAAGTTGTCACAAAGAGCAGGCTTTAATTATTGAAAATACTAAAGATACACACAGCAAATTAGATTGTAAAGCATGTCACATGCCATTTACAATGAGTTGTGAAAATTTCTATGCTGTTCAATATCAAGATCATGGTGGTTTTGATACACAAAGAAGATCTCATATTTGGAAAATTGATGTTGACCCAGAGAGAAAATCTTTAAATCCACCTCCAGGAAAACCTAGAGTACAACAAGTACCTAAAAAATACAAAGATTGGTATATCGCTAAAAATGATGAAGGTCATAATTATATTGACTTAATGTGGGCTTGTGGAAAAACTTCATGGGCAGACAAAGATATGGAAGATAACAAAGGTTGTCACTCTATTGCAATGTCTACATTGAAAAAAACATTACACTTCAAAGATCAAAGAAGAATATATGAAGAGGTAATGGGATGGCAAAAACCAATCAAAAAAATCTATGATGAGGTTACTGTTGCAATTAAAGGTTTATATGAAGTACTTGACGTAACTAAATTAAGTATTGAAGATAGAGCAAGAGTTAATGAGTTAATTGAAAAAGCAGAGGCTACTATGAGACTTCTTAAAAAAGATGGATCATGGGGTGTTCATGGTTTCAAATATACTGAAAGAAGAGCTAAAGCTGCACAAGCTTATGTTCAAGAAGCTCAACATATTTTAGGAAAAAATAAATAAATATGAGAAGATATAGGGTTACACTTTTGTGTAATCCTTATCTTGTAAAGAAGGATTTGAAAATGAGAAGTGTAGGGAAAAAGTTACATTTTATAGTATCTTTAGTTTTAGCAGTAAGTGTATCTCAAGGTATTTCTAGTGATATTAAAACTGATTTAGAAAAAGAGTCATATAGTATTGGTGCATCAACTGGTCAATATTTAAGTAATCAAATATATGGACAATTACAGTTAGGTGCAAAAATTGATATGGATAAAGTTCTAGAAGGTTTTGCAGATGCTTTAAAAGAGAAAACAAAACTAAATGAAGAAGATATTATCACAAGTTTAAACAATAGAGCAAATTTTTTAAATGATGCAAAAGAGGCAAAATTTAAAAAAGTACAAGCTGAAAATTTAAAAAAAGAGAAAGATTTTCTTGCTAAGAATAAAGCTAAAAAAGGTGTAAAAGTTACTAAGTCAGGATTACAATACGAGGTTATCAAAGCTGGATCAGGTGAGAAAGCAAAACCTGAGAGTGTCGTAATTATAAATTATAAAGCATCATTGCTTGATGGATATGTATTTGATGATACATATGAAAGAAAAGCACCAGCACACTTATCAATGGTAAATGTTGTTGATGGATTAAAAGAAGGCTTGATGTTAATGAATCCTGGGGCTAAATATAAAATCTATATTCCAAGTAAATTAGGTTATGGACATGTTCAAATGAGAGATATTCCACCTAACTCAACTTTAGTATTTGATGTAGAAATGGTAAAAGTTATGAAGCCAGGGGATATGAGACCTAAGAAAAAATTCGAAATGATGGGACTTAGTGATACTAAAAAAAATATTTCAAATGCTCCTCATTAATACTTAAATTTAATAGGATAGTAAAATGAGTACGGAAAAAAATAGAAGAGCCTTTATAAAAGGTATGGGTTTAGGTTCCCTTTTCCTTGGAGGCTTGCAATATGGATTAAATGCAAGTCAAGATCAAACAAACAAACCTCAATTTGGGATGATTTTTGATCAAAATAAATGTGTAGGTTGTTCTGATTGTGAGATTGCTTGTGAAAAAGTTAATCTTATTCCAAAGGGACAACATAGACTTTTTGTAGAGGATCAAACAAACCCAAATAATGTTTTAGATAGAAAATATATGAGAGTGTCTTGCCAACAATGTAGTGATGCCTCTTGTGTAAATGTGTGTCCTACTACAGCATGTTATAAAGATTCAATTACAGATATTGTAACAATGAATGTTGATAAATGTATCGGGTGTAAATATTGTATTGTGGCATGTCCTTATGATGTGAGATTTATAAATAGTGAGACTAAAGCAGCTGAAAATTGTAATTTTTGCAAAAATACAAATTTAGCTGATGGTAAAGAACCTGCTTGTGTTGAAGCTTGTAAATATGATGCAATAGTATTTGGTGATTTAAATGATAAAAACTCTTACATAAATAAAATATTGAATGTAAAAGATTCTGTTAGGTTAAAACCTAGTTTTGGAACACAACCAAATCTAAGATATATCCCAATGCTAAAAACAGGAGTTTGATATGAATGAATTAGTAACTTACAGTTCAGGTTTTTCAACAGAGATAGGCTGGCATTGGCCAATTTCAGTTTATCTTCTTTTAGCAGGAGTTTCAGGTGGAGCATTAATTGTTGCATTGGCTATAAGATTTTATAAAAATCAGAGGGAAAATACTGCTGTTTATAAAGCAGCTGCTTTAGTCTCATGTGGAACAATTATGCTTGGTATGGTTTGTTTAGTTGCTGACTTAACAAGACCACTTTTATTTTGGCAGATTTTGATTAATTATAACTGGACATCAGTTATGTCAATAGGTGTGGCTGCCTTAATGGTTTATATTCCTTTAACATGTATTGCGGTTGTTTATGCTTTTGAGGATTTTTTTAAAAAAAAATTACCATTTACAACACCAATAATAAATCTTTTAAACAAAGCTAGATTTCTAGTTGAAGGCGGATTGTTTTTATTTGCAATAGTAGTTTGTGCATATACAGGTTTTTTAATCTCAGTATTAGTTAGATTTCCATTATTAAATACTTCGATTTTACCTGCACTTTTTGTTGTATCTGGATTATCAGCTGGAACAGCTGCATTGTTTTTAGTATCAAGAAGTTTATTTAAAGCAGATGTCCATTCAGGGGATATGAAAGTTTTACATAAAGTTGAATGGCCAATTATGACTGCTGAGGTCCTATTTTTAGTCATGTTATTTGTTTCTTTATTAACTGGTAATGAAGCAGGAAAAATTGCAATTAATAGTTTTTATGAAGGTACGTGGTCAAGTGTTTTTTGGTATGGGATTGTTGGTATTGGATTTATTATACCAATTATATTAAATTTTGCATTGGGTAAAAAAGTTGCACACTCTATGAGTGTCTTATATATATCTGCATTATGTAGTATTGTAGGGGTATTATTTTTAAGACTTTTTATCGTTTATGCAGGACAAATATTTGGTTTGTAATATTTAATTACAAAAAGGATTATTATGCGTTATTTTAGTAAGTTGTTTTTGTCATATTATTTTGTGATTTTCATGTTATTTGTTTTAGCAGTAGCTTCTGCTGTTGCAACTTTTATAGAAAATGATTATGATGCACAAACTGCAAAGGTAGTGGTTTATAATTCAGTTTGGTATGAAGCTGTTATGATTTCACTATGTATATCTTTAATAGGTATAATAATCAAAAGTAGAATGTATAGAAAAATGGGTGCTTTTGTTTTTCATTTAGGTTTTGTTGTTGTATTACTTGGTGCAGGAGTTACTAGGTATTTTGGCTATGAAGGCGTTATCCATATTAGAGAAGGTATGAGTGAAAATAGAGTTATCTCTGAAGAATCATATCTTCAAATTAAAACACAAAATGAAAACTTTGAGCACCTATTAGCTTTGGGAAAAATTGGTAACAATTATTTTAAATATATACACGAAATGAAAGGTAGAAACTTTGTAGTTGAGTATAAAGATTTTACTTATAATAAAGAAACAAATGTAGAAAAACTTCTTGTAAATATTGAGTTTGATGGCAAAAAACAAGAAGTTGAGATTTTAGGTGGACATGGAAGTATTGAACCACCATCAAATATAAAAATCAATGATGTCGAAATAGCTATTTCATGGGGGTCTAAAATAATTGAGCTACCATTTAATATATACTTATTTGATTTTCAAATTGAAAGATATCCTGGTTCTCAAAGTCCTTCATCATATACAAGTAAAGTTGTATTAAATGATGAAAATAAATCGATTGATTACAAAATATTTATGAATCATCCTTTATCATATAATGGCTTTAAGTTTTTTCAATCTTCTTATGATAGAGATGAAAGAGGTACAGTATTATCAGTGAATAATGACCCAGGGAAATGGCCAACTTATTTTGCCTATTTTCTATTATCTTTAGGATTTATATTGAATTTCTTTACAAAAGGAAGTAGATTTGAAAGACTTAAAATATTTTTAAATAAAAATAATTTATCACTTATCTTACCTCTAATATTTATTGCAAATATACATTTAAAAGCAGACACAAATGAATATCTAGAAAAAGTTAGAGTTAATTCTTTAGAGCATGTAAAAGAGTTTGCAATGTTATATGTTCAAGATTATAATGGAAGAATAAAACCAATGGGTACACAAGCTGTTGATATTTTACATAAAATCTCAAATAAATCTTCAATGTATGGTTTAAGTGCTACTCAAATTATGTTAGGAATTTTTGCAGAACCAAATCTTTGGGAAGAGGTTAAATTAATAAAAATTAAAAACAAAGAGATTAAAAAAATACTAGGTGTAAAGGAAGATAGTAAATATATCTCTTTTTCACAAGTTTTTGATACAGATGGCACATATAAACTAAATAAACAAATAAATCTTGCTAATGAAAAAATGCCTTCAAAAAGGGGTACTTTTGATAAAGACTTAATAAAATTGGATGAAAGATTAAATATTTTTTATTTATCAACTATTGGAATGTTTTATAAATTTATTCCAAACCCACATGATTTAGATAAATTATGGCACGAACCACATAAAGCTGTATCAATGGCATGGTTAGATAGAGATATAAATGAAGCTATTTATATGTACTTTAATGGTTTGTCATTAGGTTTAAATAGTAATGATTGGACAAATGCAAATCAAGCTTTAGAAAAAATACAAGCTTATCAAAGAAAAGTATCAAACGATATTTTACCAAGCGTTAATCAAACAAGAATAGAGGTTTTATTTAATAATCTGAAAATATTTCAAAACCTAATTAACTTTTATTTCTCTTTAGGATTTATAATTTTAATATTTGCAATTATCTCAATTTTTTACAAGAAAGAGTTTAAAAAATTAAAAATAGTATTTTTTATTGCTTTATTATTAGGTTTTATAGCTCATAGTTCAGGACTTGGTATGAGATGGTACATATCAGGACACGCTCCTTGGAGTGATACATATGAATCACTGATTTATGCTGGTTGGTCTGCAATCTTAGCAGGATTAGTTGTGTTTAGAAAATCATTGCTTGCTCTAGCTTCTGCTTCAATTTTAGGTGGGATTATTATGTTAGTTGCCCATTTGAATTTTATTAGTCCACAAATTACTCCTCTAGTTCCTGTTTTAAAATCTTATTGGTTAAGTATTCATGTATCAGTTATTACTGCAAGTTATGGATTTTTGGCTCTTGGGGCATTATTATCTTTTATATCTTTAATTTTGATGATTTTTAAAAATGCTTCAAATAAACAAAGAATTGATTTACAAGTTAGACAATTAGTAGCTATTACAGAAATAAGTTTAATTATTGGACTATCTATGTTAACAGTTGGAAATTTTGTAGGTGGTGTTTGGGCAAATGAATCTTGGGGTAGATATTGGGGATGGGATCCAAAAGAAACTTGGTCTTTTATCTCAATAGTTGTTTATACTATTGTCTTACACCTTAGATTTATACCAAAACTAAATAGTGTTTATGTTTTTTTAGTTGCTTCACTAGTGTCATTTTCATCAATAATTATGACATATTTTGGAGTTAATTTTTATTTATCAGGGATGCATTCATATGCATCAGGAGATAAAGTACCTTTGCCAGATTTTGTTTATTACTCAATAGTTATGGTTTTAGTAATAAGCGCATTTGCCTACAGAGGTAGAGATATTAAAGTGGTTAAATAACTAGGAGAGATTTATGAAAAAGTTAATATTTTTAGTTTTATTAGGAAGTTTATTTTTATATGCAAATGGCATTGAAAATGCTAATAAACTATATTCAAAAGGAAATTTCAAAGAAGCTTTTAAAATATATGAACAAGAGTGTAAAAACAATATTCAAGAGGGATGTTATAGACTTGGATTTATGTATGAAAATAAACAAAGTGTAAAACAAAATTTTAAAAAAGCCTATGAACTTTATGATAAATCGTGCTCTTTAGGTAATGCTAGAGGTTGTTTTAAAGTAGGCGTTTGTTATGACAAAGGTGGAATTATAGATGTAAAACCAGATTTTAAAACAGCAGAAAATTACTATAAAAAATCTTGTGAAAAAGGGTTTAATCTTGCTTGTTACAATTTAGGAACTATGTATCAATATCAATTAAATAGTAAAGATAATGATATTAGAAGTATGAAAATGTATAAACTCGCTTGCCAAAAAGATGCAGTTCTAGGATGTTATAAAGTAGGGAATATATATTTTAAAAATGATGATAAAGAAAATGCAATAACCTGGTATAAAACAGGTTGCAATAAAGGTGATACTCAAGCATGTTTTAGATTAGTTGATATTTATATTAAACAAATCGCCTTTGAAGATCCAAAAAATTATCAGAAACTCTTTTCTTCATTTAAAATTGGGTGTGAAAATGGAGACAGTATCATGTGTTATAAACTTGGAGTTTTATATTCAACAGGAAGAGGTGTGGGGCAAAATTATACCTTTGCAAAACAAGTTTATGGAAAAGGTTGCGATATGGGAGATAATTCATGTTGCTTAGAATACACAATGTTAACAGACATGGGATTTTAAAGGTTAGATTATGAAAAAGTATTTGATTTTAATTGTATTACTAATTAGTTTTTTGGATGCTGGATATATAAAAGAAAGTGTTGATGCACATAAAAAAGGTGATCATAAAAAAGTTGCAAATATCTATGAAGAAGCTTGTAAAGATGGAAAATCATCAGCTTGTTATAACATGGGTGTTTTATATATGGGGTCAAAGGGAATTAAAAAAGATGTAAAAAAAGCAATTACATATTATGAAAAAGCATGTGAAGGAGATTTTACATCAGCATGTTATAACTTAGGTGTAATATATGCAAATGGAAAAGGTGTAAAAAAAGATATTCTAAAAGCAAGTGTTTTATATGAAAAAGCTTGCGATGACAATGATGGAGCAGCATGTAATAACCTTGGAAGATTATATGATTTAGGTGATGGTGTAAAACAAGATACAAAAAAAGCATTTAAATTTTATGAAAAATCTTGTGCAAGTTTTGATGAGATGGGATGTAATAATTTAGCATTTATGCATTTTGAAGGAAAAGGTGTAAAAAAAGATTATAAAAAAACCATAGGCTTATATGAAAAATCATGTAAGGCAGGAGTTACCTTAGCTTGTGAAAATTTAGGACATATGTATGAAAATGGTTTTGGAACAAAAGTAGATTTTAAAAAAGCATTTGAGTTATATGATAAAGCATGTAAAAGTAAAGATGGAGTTAAGGGTTGCAATAATCAAGCAGTATTAATTTTAAATGGAGTAGGGATAAGCCAAGATTTTAAAAAAGCAGAAGAACTTTTTAAAAAATCGTGTGATAAAGGTTTGAAAGTAGCTTGTTCAAATTATGAGATGTTAAAAAATTATCATAAATAAAAGGCATCATAATGAGAAAAATCATATTTTTACTATTTTTTATATTCTTTTCTTTTTCTTTAGGAAAAATGTTTCAAAGTGTAGATGAGAAAAATGCAACTATTATAAATAATGGCAAAGGTAATGAGTATTGTGATTATTGTGCGATGGATTTAAAAAAATATTATAAAACTAACCATATTTACAAAGGTAAACAATACTGTTCAATGTACAGTTTATACGCTGTTGTAGGAAATAAAATGCCTCAAAATGTAAAAGTTGTAGATGTAAAAAGTTTAAAGTTTATTGATGCAAATAATGCATTTTATGTTTTAGGTAGTAAAGTTCCTGGGACAATGTCAAGTAATAGTAAGTATGCATTTAAAAATAGAGAAGATGCATTAGATTTCATTCAAATAAATGGTGGAGATTTAGTTGACTTTGAAACAGCATATGCAGTCGCTTTAAATGATTATAATAAAGATATAAATTCAATTAGAAAGAAAAAAGAAAAAAAGATTTATAAAAGAGGAAAGAATCTTTATAAGTCTAAATGTAAAAATTTAGATATTCAAAATTTCGATTCTATTTCAGTATTAAAAGCAACTTTAAAAGATGAGTGTAAAGTTAAAAGAGATAAAGAATTACAAATGATAACCACTTATCTATGGGATGTTGAGAAACTTAATAAAAGTATGAGAAAAATAAAATCAATCAAAGTACCTGATGATGCAAGATGTCCAATTTGTGGAATGTTTGTAAAAAATCACCCAAAATGGGTATCAATGATTGAAGAAGGAAATAAAAAATATTATTTTGATGGTGTAAAAGATATGCTCAAATTTATTTTTAAGAGTAATAAAGAGTTTAAAAATATTTATGTAACAGATTATTTTACAACAAAAAAAGTTGATGCTAGAAAAGCCTATTTTGTTGTGGGTTCAGATGTTTATGGACCTATGGGAAAAGAATTAGTTGCTTTTGAGTCAGATGAAGCAGCATACAATTTTAAAAATGACCACTTTGGCAAAAAAGTGATGCTTTTTAGTCAATTGACTGATGAGGTTTTGATTTATTTGAAATGAGTTTTATAATTAAATTATGTTTAGTTTCTTTCATTTTATTGTTATTTGTTTTGTGGAACTTTTTTAGTTTTGATTTCAAAAAAAGAGAAGATGAATTAAGAGTAATCTCTTCAAAAACTTATATAAAACCTTCATTTAGTTTTAAATCTAGTGATTATAAAGAGTTTGTATATGTTAAATAAAAATTTCATTGACTATTCAGTAAAACTTTTACTAAAAGATAAAACTGAATATTTTTTTTCATTTTTTATATTCACATTTATTGTTGTTATATTAAGTTCTGTTCTTTTTATTTCCGATTCTATTAAATATGATTTATTATCGACAATTGGCATTAAAGATCAAATTATAGTTAAAAACAAAAGAGCAGGAAGGTTTTATCCTTTATACGAAAAACACATTGATGAGATTATACAGTTAAATGGTGTTGAAAATGTATTTGGGAAAGTTGATGGATATTATAGATTTGCCCAAGCTGAAAGATATATTCATATAATTTCAGATGATAGCTTAGATGATGATACGTTAGTTATAAGTGAAGATTTAAAAGATTTATTTAAAAAGTATAAATATATTAATGAGTTTAATTTTTTAACACAAAATGGGAAAATTACAAAAAACATAGATAAAACTATATCTACAAATATCCTTTCATTTAATACAGTTTTTGTAAACAGTTATGTAGCAAGAGAGATTTTAGAGTTAGATGAAAATGAATACTCTTACTTAACAATTTATGTACCAAATGAAAATGAGATTGATTTTATCACAAGAAAAGTAATGGATATATTTCCTTACACAGAGGTAATACCAAGGGCAATATTAGAATCAGATTTACGCCATATTTTTTATTATAAAGGTGGAATTTTTATGATTGTATATATTGTTTCTATGCTTTCATTTTTTATTTTACTTAAAAACCAAGTTTCAGCTATTTTTGGAGATAGAAAAAAAGATATTGCAATTTTAAGAAGTATTGGTTTTTCTATTAAAGATATTATTTTATTGAAATTTATTCAAAATAGTGTAGTTTCAATTTTTGCTTTTTTAATGGGTGTTTTTATCTCATACTTTTTTGTATTTATTTTAGATGCCCCACTTTTAAAAACTATTTTTATAGCAAATGGAATGGAAAATTTAAGCTTTACTCCTGTAGTAGATATTAGAATGTTGATTTTGATGTTTATGTTTACTGTCATTCCTTATCTTGCATTTATTTTAATCCCATCTTGGAAAGTTGCAATAGATGATATAAGTGAGATTATGAAATGATGAAAAAAATTCAATTAAAAAATTTAAACAAAATTTACAATGAAACTAAACAAAATCAATTTAATGCCTTAAAAGATATAAATTTAACAGTAAATGATGGGGAGATGATAATTTTAAGGGGTAAAAGTGGAAGTGGTAAAAGTACTCTTTTGTCTATAGTTGCAGGTCTTACAAAACCAACTTCAGGGGATGTTATTATAAACAATGAAAACATCTCAAAACTTCCTGATATTTATGTCTCACAATATAGAAATAAAGAGATTGGTTTTATTTTTCAATCTTTTAATTTAATTAGCGGATTAACAACTTATGAAAATGTTTTAAGCCCTCTGGTTTTAAGTAGTTTTAAAAAAGAGGAATTGGATAAGAAAATAAATACAGCTTTAAAGATTGCAAATATCTCCCATAAAGCAAAACAAAATATTGAAAGTTTAAGTGGTGGTGAAAAACAAAGATGTGCAATAGCAAGAGCTTTAGTTATGAATCCATCAATTATCTTAGCCGATGAACCAACTGCAAATTTAGATAAGTTTAACTCTTTAATTTTTATTGAGATGTTAGAAAAATTTAAAAGTTTAAAGAAAACAGTTATAGTAGCAACTCACGATTCACTTTTTGAAAATCTTGATTTTGTAGATAGATATATAGATATAAAAGATGGAAGCTTAGAATAATGGATATATTTTTACTAAATGACATAATCGTATTTTTATTTATTGAAATAATATTAGTAGGATTGATGATAATTAGTGAATATTCTGTTATAAAAATCCTAAGAAAATGGGATTTTTCTGTTACGACTTCTTTACAATATAATTTAGAAAAAAGAAACTATTTAGTTAATACTATTATAAATTTTACAATTGTTTCTAAGATTATTTTATTTATTTATTTTGTAAAAGCTTTAGATGAACTAAGACATGTAGTTCCAGGAGCTATGTGTGTTGCTGGTGTAATAGGAGCAAATGATTATGGAAATATTTTACTTTTATTTAAAATATTTATAGTTTTTTTACTTGCTGTTTGGCTTATAATTAATAGACTTGATTTACAATCTAAAAGATTTTTGTATATAAAAAATAAATATATACTTTTTAATTTTTTACTTGTTTTAGTGGTAATTGAATTAGTTTTAGAACTATTGTTTTTTAATGATATTCCTTTAAAAGTTCCTGTTTTTTGTTGTTCAACTATGTTTAAATTTGATCAAATACCATTTGATTTAGAGATGCCATATTTAGTTGCTTTATTTTATATATGTTTTTTTGCAATAATCATTGTAAACTATTTAAAAAAAATAGTGATTAGTTTTTTACTAAATATTTCATTTTTATTTATCTCTTATTATGCAGTAACATACTTTTTTGGAATTTATGTATATGTTTTACCAAATCATCAGTGCCCATTTTGTCTTCTTCAAAAAGAGTATTATTTTGTAGGGTATTTTATTTGGATTAGTTTGTTTTTAGGTGTTTTCTTTGGTGTTTGTGGATATGTAGTTGAATCAATTATAAAAATTAAAGATGTATCTTATTTCAAATATAGTTCAATATTTAATTTTATTTTTGTAATGATTTGTTCATATTATGTTATTTGCTATTACATTGAAAATGGAGTTTTTCTATGATTAGAAGAACTTTTCCTTATCTATTTTTAATTGTTTTATCAATTGTTATAGCTAGTTACAATAGAGATACTAGAGAAGATATAAAAGTTGAATATGGACATAAAAATATAAATGAACCATATAGAATAGTTTTAGAAACTTATAACAATAGATATATTTGCAATGATTGTGACATGATGCTAAAAACATATAAAAACTCTGCTCAAGTTATAACATCTAATGGAAATGTCTATGTCTTTGATGATGTTGGTTGTATGATTAGATGGCTTGATAAACAAGATTTTAAAGGTGAAGTTAAAAAATATGTTTATACACACGATACAGGTCTTTATATAGATGCAGATTATGCTTGGTATGTAAGAGATGAAGCAACACCATTAGGTTACGGTTTTGGTGCCTATGAAACCTCTATGGGTGCAATGAATAGTGCTGTTACAAATTCTCAAATCGAATCACAATTTGGCAATTTTAGTTCAAATAGAAATACAACAAAAGAGATATATGAATATAATGATATAGTAAAGTTTGCTTTAAGAGGAGAAACTTTATTACATCCTATGATAAAAAGAGAAATTTTAAAAGAAAATAAATAAAATAGGGTTTTAACCCTATTTTATTAGGATCTTATCCAAACATTAGATTTGGTAAGAATAATGAGATTGAAGGTATATACGTGATTAGTATTAAACCTACTAAGATTGTTAATGTCCAAGGCCATGCGGCTACAATAACATCTTTTATACTCATACCAGTAAGTCCTGATGTTACAAACAAATTCAGACCAACAGGTGGGGACACCATTCCAAGCTCCATATTAACTGTAATTAAGATACCAAAGTGAATTGGATCAATTCCAAGTGCAACTGCAACAGGAAGTAATAACGGTACCATAATCATAATAATAGCTGATGGTTCCATGAATGAACCAGCTAAAATTAGAAGTAAGTTAACCATTAATAAGAACATATATTTATTTACATTTGCTTCAACTAATGCTTCTGTAATATGTTGAGGAATATTCTCAATTGTTAAGAAGTGAGCAAATAACATCGCATTTGCAATAATGAACATAATCATTGCAGTTGTTTTTGCAGATTCTAAAGCTGTAATATAAATTTTTGAAATTTGAATATCTTTATAAATAAACACAGATACAATAAATGCCCATACACAAGCAACTGCAGCTGCTTCAGTTGGGGTAAAAATACCACCATAGATACCACCAATAACAATAACTATTGTCATTAATCCCCAAGAAGCATCTTTCATTTTAGCTAGTCTAACTTTTAATGGTTGTGGTTCAGTTCTTTCAAAACCTAATCTTTTAGCACCAATATAAGTTACAATCATCATCATAATACCAAGCATAAGTCCTGGGATTACACCAGCCATAAATAGTTTACCAATCGAAACTTCTGCTGTTACACCATATACAATTAGTACAATTGATGGTGGGATTAGAATACCTAAAGAACCAGCAGTAGCAATAGTACCAACAGCATATCTTTTAGGGTAACCAGCTTGCATAATTGCTCCAAACATAATAGAACCAATAGCAACAACCGTAGCTGGAGATGAACCAGAAACTGCAGCAAAAATAATAGATGCAAAAATAGCAGAGATTGGAAGACCACCAGGTAAGTGTCCTACACAAGATTTAGCAAATTCAATAATCCTTTGAGCAGCAGATCCTTTTGATAAAAGGTTACCAGCAAAGATAAACATTGGAATCGCCATAAGTGAGTAGTGTTCAACTTTTTCAAATATCATTGCAGATATTTCAATAGGAGAAATAGGCGTAAATAACATAAGTGTTGCAAATGTAGCAGCACCTAAACAAATAGCAATAGGAGTTCCTAATACAGCTAGTGAGAAAAATATCCCAAATAATACAGCTACACTCATAGTAATCCTCCTGTTTTCTTTTCTACTTCTTTAACCATTTTGTTTAATTCTTGAACATTTTCATTGTCTTTATTTCTTCTAGCACCTATACCCATCTCAGCTAATACATGTTCTGCTTCACTCTCTTTTAAAATTTTGTCATGAGAAGTTGATAAAATTACATGAATTCTCTCACCAACTCTATAAGCAGCAAATGCAAAGGCAATTGGGATAACTAAATATGGAATCCACATTGGCATATCCCAAAGGTCAATTGATCTTTCATCTAAATCAATAACTAATAGTAAATACTCATAACCATAGTATGAAACTGCACATAAGAAAATAAATGTTACTAAATGTGAAATTAATAACATGATTTTTGCAACTCTACTTGGAACCGCATCTAAAACAATTGTAATTGCAATGTGTGCATCTTTTTTGAAACAATATGCTGCTGCAAAAAATACACTCCATAAGAAACAAAAAATTGTCAACTCAGTAGCCCAAACTAGAGATGCATCAAATGCATATCTTGCTACAACATTTGTAAACGCAATTGCAACACCAGCACTGATACCAACTGCTGCAATTGTTTGGTTAATAAACCCAATTATTTTACTAATTACTTTAAAAATAATCCCCATAATCCTACTCCGTGGCTAATGCGCCCTTAATTAAATCTTCTCCAATTTGATTTTCATCATAAAAATCAGGATAGATTTTACTTACAGCTTTTCTCCAAGCATCCTTTTGCTCTTTAGTTAGTTGAATAATTTCTAACTCACCAGTTTTTTGTGCATACTCCTTAATTTGGTTAAATTGTTGTGCATTTAACTCTTCAGCATACTCTCTTTCTTTTTGTGTTGCTTCATTTATAGCAATAACAACTTTTTCTTGCAACTGTTTTGGTAAGCTAGCCCAAAACTTTTCACTCATAACTACTAAATATCCTAAATAACCATGATTAGTTATTGTTAGATATTTTTGAACTTCGTGAAACTTTTTTGTGTAGATGTTAGAGATTGTATTCTCTTGACCATCTATTACGCCTTGTTGTAATCCTGAATAAACTTCAGAAAAAGGCATCATTTGTGGATTCGCCCCCACTGCATGGAATTGTGCTTCAAGAACTTTTGAAGACATAATTCTAAACTTTTGACCTTCAGCATCTTCTGGCTTAATTAAAGGTTTTTTAGAAGAAGATAACTGTTTGAAATGATTATCCCAAAAGTTTAATGCTATATAACCCTTTGAGGAAACCATATCTTTTAGCTTCTGTCCTACAACTCCATCTTGAACTCTGTGAAGATGATACATATCTTTAAAAAGAAATGGTAAATCAAATAATGCCAATTGTGGTACTATTTTACCAAATTTTGAAAAAGATGGTGCTGCCATTTGTACTGAATCAAGTTTTAAAGCTTTTAGTACGGCATTATCTTTGTATAACTGAGAAGATGGATAGACTTGAACATCAATTCTTCCTTCTGTAAGTTCTTCTAACCTTTTTTCAAAATAGTTAGCTGCCTTACCTTTGGGTGTATTTGGACTTACCACATGGGAAAATTTTAAAACGTACTCACCCTTTTGAACTAGAGGTTTTGTTTTTAGAATTTTTTCCTTTTCATTGTCAGTACACCCATTAAACAGAAGTATTGATGTAACAGCAACACTGGATAGGAATCCTTTAACTGTAGTTGTCATAAATCGTCTCCTTTTTTGTATACATATAACGATTATAATTAAAAGTTATGTAGCTATTATGTAGATAAAAATAAATTCACAAATTTATTTTACCATGTTACTTTTAGTAAAAAATAGATTTTTTATTTATAAGGTTTTTCGGTAGTTAATGGGATTTTAAGAAGATTTTGTTTAAGTAAAACCATCGGTGAAACCGATGGTTTTAAGGGAAATTTACTTAGTGTTTAATGCACCTTCAATTAGATCTTTACCAATTGATTTATCATCATAAAATTCTGGGTAGATTTTACTCACTGCTTTTCTCCAAGCATCTTTTTGCTCAGCTGTTAAAGTGTGAATTTTTAATTTTCCAGTTTCTTCTGCATACTTTTTAATTTCATTGAATTGCTCAGCTTCTAAAGCTTTTGCATATTCTCTTTCTTTTGCTGTTGCTTCTTTCATAGCTTGTTTTACATTTGCTTGTAAATCAGCTGGTAATGATTTCCAGAATTTTTTAGACATTACCACTAAATATCCAAGATAACCATGATCTGAAATAGTTAAGTCAGTTTGTACTTCATGAAATTTTTTAGTGTAGATGTTTGAAATTGGATTTTCTGCTGCATCAATTACACCTTGTTGTAATCCTGAATAAACTTCAGAGAATGGCATCATTTGTGGGTTACCACCAACTGCTTTCATTTGAGCTTCTAAAACTTTAGAAGACATGATTCTGAATTTTTGACCTTCTGCATCAGCTGGCTCAATTAAAGCTTTTTTTGATGAAGAGAATTGTTTAAATCCATTATCCCAGAAATCTAAAGCTACAATACCTTTTGCAGTAACCATATCTTTAAGTTTTTGTCCTACTGGTCCATCTTGAACTCTATGTAAGTGATCAATATCTTTAAAAAGAAATGGTAAGTCAAATAATGCTAAGTTTGGTACGATTTTACCAAATTTAGAAAATGATGGTGCTGCCATTTGAACTGAGTTAAGTCTTAATGCTTTAACAACCGCATTGTCATTGTATAATTGCGACGATGGATAAACTTGAACATCAATTTTTCCCCCTGATAATTCTTCAAGTCTTTTTTCAAAGAAATCAGCCGCTTTACCTTTTGGTGTGTTAGCACTTACAACGTGTGAGAATTTAAGTGTATATTCTGCTGCTAACCCAGATGTAGCAACTACTGCTGCTGCAACCGCTCCAATCATAAATTTTTTCATTTTCACTCCTTAAGTTATATGGTTATGAAAAAAGTATAATTAAAAGTTGTGTAGAAAGTATGTCAAAAAATGTAAATTTTGAAAAAAATCTTGGCTAGAATAGCATTAGAATAGCATTTTGGTATTTAAAATTTAAAATATTATTTTTAAGTTTAATTTAAGTTGATGAATTGTCATTAACCACATTTTAAACATTTTTTAGATACTATTTGTGACTTTATCAGGAATATAAAGAGTTATATTATAAAAGGATAATAATGGGATGTAATTTAGATTTACTTACTTCTTCTAAAGACAACTGTGGTTTTGGTCTAGTTGCTGATTTGAAAAACAGACCAAGTCATGAGAATTTAGAAGATGCTATAACATCGCTTGAGCGAATGATGCACAGGGGTGCAGTGGCAGCAGATGGAAAAACTGGAGATGGTTCAGGGCTTCTACTTTCAATGCCAAATAAATTTATGAGAAAAATAGCTAATGAAAATGGTGTTGATTTACCAGAAAAATACGCTGTAGCTATGATTTTTGCAAAAGATTTAGAAGATATCGATACGTTTAAAGAATATTGTGAAGAAAATGATTTAAAAGTATTATTTACTAGAAAAGTTCCGGTTGATACTGATGCTTTAGGAAAACAAGCACTTGAAAGTTTACCACATATTGTTCAAGTTTTTGTAAGTGCAAATGCTTTAATGTCTTCAAAAAGATTTGAAGCTATGTTATATCTTACAAGAAAAGAGTGTGAACACAAATTAATAGACAAGAAAGATTTTTATATTCCTACGTTTTCGTCAAAAGTGATTGCATATAAAGGGCTTATCATGCCTACGCACATTAAGCATTTTTATATTGATTTAAGAGATGAAGATTTCCAAATCTCTTTTGCACTATTTCACCAAAGATTTTCAACAAATACTTTACCTCAATGGAGACTAGCTCAACCATTTAGAGCAATTGCACATAATGGTGAAATTAACTCAGTTGAAGGGAATAGAGTAAATGTTCAAATAAAATCTGAACAAATTGAATCAGAAGTTTTTACAAATGAAGAGATTGATAGATTATTACCAATTTTACAACCAAGTGGTTCAGATTCAGCATCTTTAGATAATATGTTTGAATTTTTATTAGCAAATGGATTTGATTTTTTCAAAGCTGCAAGAAGTTTAATTCCTGCACCATGGCAAAATGCACCACATATGGATTCAGATTTAAGAGCATTTTATGAGTATACATCAACTGCAATGGAAGCATGGGATGGACCAGCTGCTGTTTCTTTAACAGACGGGAGACACATAGGATGTTTAATTGATAGAAATGGTTTAAGACCAGCAAAATATGTTATTACAAAAAATCATAAAATATATATTACTTCTGAATATGGTACTGTAACAATTGATGAAGACAATATTAGTGAAAGAGGGCGACTACAATCTGGAGAGATGATTGGTCTTGACCTTAAACATGGAAAAGTATTAAAACAAGATGATATTAATGATTATTTAAAATCTTCTCAAAACTATGGTAAATGGTTAAACCATGATATGGAATATTTACAAGAGTATATTGATGAATCATTTTTAGATACAAGTGCATATAGATTTGATGATGTTGAAAAGAGACAAAAATACTATAATATCACATATGAAGTGATTGATCAAATTATTGAACCTATGGCAAAAGATGGGAAAGAACCAGTTGGGTCTATGGGGGATGATACTCCTTTAGCATGTTTTTCTAATGTAAATAGAAACTTTACTGACTTTTTTAGACAAAAGTTTGCACAGGTTACTAATCCCCCAATTGACCCATATAGAGAAAAGATTGTAATGTCTTTGGAAACTGGGTTTGGTCATATTCATAATATTTTAGATGAAAAACCAGAATATGCAAAAAGATTAAAAGTTGCATCTCCAATTTTAATGAAAGAAAAATTTGATGTTTTAAGATCATTTGGTGAGCCAACATCTCCAAGATATGATAAATACTACAAAAACAGAATTTTTAGTACAGCATTTAAAAAAGATTTAAAGAAATCATTAGAAAAATTGGCTTCTTATGTTGTAAAAGCTGTTAAAGAAGATGATGTTTCAGTTGTAATTTTAGATGATAAAGATGTAAGTGAAAATAATAAACTTATTCCAATGGCTATGGCTGTAGGATATATCAATGAAACATTAATAAGAGAAAAAATTAGACATAATGTATCAATTGTAGCTCAAACAGGTGAAGTTTATGATCCTCATATGGCAGCAGTTTTAATAGGATATGGGGCTACTGCTATTTGTCCTTATATGATGTATACATCAACAGTTGCTTTATATGAAAGAAAAGAGATCTCTAAATATGAGATGCAAAGACTTCTAAAAAATACACAAAAAGCTATGAATGCTGGACTTTTAAAAATTATGTCAAAAATGGGTATTTCTACAGTTGCATCATACAGAAACTCAAGATTATTTGATATTATTGGTTTAAGTGATGAGATTGTAAATGATTGTTTTTCAGGTTCACATTCAGATTTAGCTGGATTAACATATGAAGATATTGAAGCTAGAATTGAAAAACAACATTTTAATGCTTATTTTGATGATAAACATATGTTCCCATTAGATTTAGGTGGTTTCTATAAATATACAAATGGTGGTGAATACCATGATTATGGACCAGCAACAACTAATGCAATGCATAATAAAAAAGCAGCAAATAAAGAAGATATTTCTGATTTTGATACATTAAGAGACCTTGTTGCAAACAGAGATAAAAAATTTATTAGAGATTTCTTTGAATTTAATTCAGATAGAGAAGCTATTGATGTATCTGAAGTTGAATCAATAGAAGATATCTTCAAAAGATTTGCAACAGCAGCTATGTCATGTGGTTCAATTTCTCCTGAAGCTCATGAAGCTATGGCAATGGCTATGAATACAATTGGTGGTATGAGTAACTCTGGTGAGGGTGGTGAAGACCCAGCTAGATTTGGAACACTAAAAAATTCTAAAATTAAACAAGTTGCTTCTGGTAGATTTGGTGTAACTCCAGGATATTTAAGAAGTGCAGAAGAGATTCAAATTAAAGTTGCACAAGGTGCTAAACCAGGTGAGGGTGGTCAATTACCAGGTCACAAAGTTACAGCACTAATTGCAAGCTTAAGACATACTGTTGAAGGTGTTACACTTATTTCGCCTCCACCACACCATGATATCTATTCTATTGAAGATTTAGCTCAATTGATTTTTGACTTAAAACAAATTAATCCTGAAGCTAAAATTACTGTAAAACTTGTATCAACTATTGGTGTTGGAACAATCGCAGCAGGTGTTGCAAAAGCATATGCTGATAGAATTGTAATTTCAGGTGCTGATGGTGGTACTGGAGCTGCTCCTTTAACATCTATCAAACACACTGGTAATCCATGGGAAATGGGTCTTTCTGAAGCACATAATGCGCTTAAGGCTAATCACTTAAGAGAGTTCGTTCATGTTCAAACAGACGGTGGTTTAAAAACTGGTCTTGATGTTGTAAAAGCAGCAATGCTTGGAGCTGAATCTTATGCATTTGGTACTGCAGCATTAACACTGCTTGGATGTAAGATTTTAAGAATTTGTCATACAAATAAATGTTCTGTTGGGGTTGCTACTCAAGATGAAGATTTAAGAGAACACTTCGCTGGAACAGTTGAAAGATTAATCTCTTACTTTAACTTTATTGCCCAAGATGTTAGAAATATTCTTGCTTCTTTAGGATACAAAACAATTGAAGAGATTGTTGGTAGAAGTGATTTATTAAAAGTAATTGATGATAAATTTGCACAAAAATTTGATTTCCAAAATGTTCTTAGAAGAATTGATGGAATTGATACTTGTCAAAAACCAACTAATAAACCATTTGATTCTAATGACTTTGAAAAAGAGTTATTGAAAAAAGTTCATAGAACTATTGAAAACCCAAAAACTCCAATTAAAGTTAAAGAGACTATCTCTAACTTAAATAGATCATTTGGTACATTAATTTCTGGTGAAATTGCAAAATATTACGGAGATGCTGGATTACCTGATGGCTCTATTAATATCTTCTTAAAAGGTATTGCTGGACAATCTTTTGGGGCATTATTATCAAAAGGGATGAATTTATACCTTGATGGTGCAGCAAATGACTATGTTGGTAAAGGGATGAATGGTGGTAAAATCATCATCAATACTCCTCACCAAGGTCCTGAGTTCGCAGGAGCTGGTAATACTTGTTTATATGGTGCTACTGGTGGTAAACTATTTGTAAGAGCTGCTGTAGGTGAAAGATTTGGAGTTAGAAACTCTGGATGTACTGCAGTAGTTGAAGGTACTGGAGATAACGCTTGTGAATATATGACTGGTGGTATTGTTGTTATTCTTGGTAATACAGGTATTAACTTTGGTGCAGGTATGACTGGTGGTTTATCATTTGTTTATGACCCTGAAAAACACTTTGTTGATAAAATGAATCAAGAGTTAATTGAAGCAGTTAGAATCGATACAGATGATACTGAAAGAGAAAGACTTTATTTAAAAAGATTATTGATGGAATATTTAAATGAAACTGAGTCTACTTTAGCAGAATCAATTTTAGAAAACTTTAGAGCAGAAATTAGAGATTTCTGGATGGTTAAACCAAAAAATATGACGGTGTTACCTCTAAATCCAGAGGAAGGAGACTAGGATGTTAAATTTTACTAAATTTGAAAGAATTAATCCGGAAAAAAGAGATGTTTTACAAAGATTAAAAGACTATAATGAAGTTTATCAAGTATTTGAAAAACATAGAGCTAGAGAACAAGCTGACAGATGTATGCAATGTGGTGATCCATATTGTCATACTGGTTGTCCATTAAGTAATTTTATTCCAGCATGGTTAAAACAAACATCTGAAAAAAATATGGAATTAGCATTTGCTTTATCAAATGAAACCTCTCCTTTCCCAGAAATCTTAGGAAGAATTTGTCCTCAAGATTCATTATGTGAGGGTGCATGTTCATTAAATACAGGACATGGAGCTGTATCAATTGGTGCAGTTGAGACTCACTTAAATGAAAGAGCATTTGAACATGGTATGAAACCTAGATTTACTGATAAAAAATTAGGTTTTAAAGTAGCAGTTATTGGTTCTGGACCTTCTGGAATTTCAGCAGCAACTTTCCTTCTTAGACGAGGGTTTGATGTGGAAATGTTTGAAAGAGAAGATAGAGCGGGTGGACTTTTAATGTATGGAATCCCTGGATTTAAACTTGATAAAACTACAGTTGATAGAAGAATTAATTGGTTACTTGAAGCTGGAATGAAATTGCATTTAAATTGTGAAATAGGAAAAGATAAAGATGTTTCTGAACTTGAAAAAGAGTTTGATGCTATTTATCTTGGAATTGGAGCAAAAGCAGGTAGATTTGCTAGAATAGATGGTGAAGATGCATCAAATGTTCATTTAGCAATGGACTTTTTAACTGGTATTCAAAAAAGAAATCTTAACAACAAAGTTGGTGAAGATTTTATTGATGTTAAAGATAAAAATGTAGTTGTAATAGGTGGTGGAGATACTGCTATGGACTGTGTTAGATCATCAGTTAGAGAAGGTGCTGCAAGTGTTAAATGTCTTTATAGAAGAGATGAAGCTAATATGCCAGGAAGTAAAAAAGAAGTTGTAAATGCTAAAGAAGAGGGTGTTGAATTTGTATTTAATGTAAGTCCTAATAAAATCATCAAAGATGGTGATAAAGCAGTTTCAATTGAATTATTACAAACAGGACTTTCAGAACCAGATGAATCTGGAAGACAAAGAGTTGAAATAATTGAAGGTAGTGAATATACTGAAGATGTAGATGTAGTAATCTTCGCTTTAGGGTTCTCTCCTGAAGCTCCTGCATTCTTAAAAGAGTTAAATGTAGAATTAAACTCTTGGGGTGGAGTTGAAACAAAAGATTATCAAACTTCAAATAAAAAAGTTTATGCAGGTGGAGATTGTCAAAGAGGTGCACACCTTGCAGTTACTGCTGCCCTTGATGGTAGAGAAGCTGCTAAAAAGATAGTTGAGACACTATCTTAATTCAATAATATGAACTTTGATTATAACGCATTTACAAATGCAGTTATAAAAGCTAATAAGGAGCTTTATGAGTATATTAATACTCATATGACTCCTTTAGACTTAGAACCTTCAAATACAATAGGATATGGAGGAGATAACTCCTTAAATATAGATTTAAAAGCTGAAAAAATATTTATTAAACATCTTCAAAAATTTGGTGATATCTTTTCTGAAGAGATAGGACACCTATCTTCAAACTCAAATGTAAAAATTGTAATAGATCCAATTGATGGAAGTCACAACTTTCAAAGCTCACTACCTTACTATGGATCTTCTGTTGCTTTATTTATAAATGATGAAAGTAAAGCAGGGTATGTAACTAATTTAGTTAATGCAAGTATGATTTTTCGAGTTGATAGGGGTATAAAAGAGATTTCAATAATAAATGAAGATGAAATTTTTTTTCAAAAAGTCTCTAAACCTTCATTTGGAATATTTGAACGGGCTTATGCTTATCCTAATATCTGTAAAAATTTATATGAAAGTAGACTAAAATTTAGAAGTCCAGGTGCTGCTGCATTATCTTTAGCAAATGCAAGAAATTTTAGTTTTGTTATATTTGCAGGTAAATTAAGACAGTTTGATATAGCTGCAGCAAACCATATAAATTGTGACCTTTTTACCTACGAAGATAGTGATTTCTTAATTGTTTCTAAAAATGAGCAAAATTTATTACAAATTAAAGGAATTATTAAGAATAATAGGCTATAACTCCAAATAATATTTTACGAGGAAAGAGGGTCTATGTCTTTAATAATAACTGATGAATGTATTGCATGCGATGCATGTAGGGAAGAGTGTCCTAACTATGCAATTGAAGAGGGTGATCCTATTTATATAATTGATCCGGATAGATGTACAGAGTGTGTTGGTCATTTCGAAGAACCAGCTTGTGTTGAAGTATGTCCAGTTGATTGTATTATAGTTGATCCAGACAACCAAGAAACAATGGAAGAGTTACAGTTTAAATACGAGCAATTACAAGAAGAAGAAGCTTAATGGCTAAGGTAACAACTATAATTGACATTGGGTCTAACTCAATGCGTATGGTTGTACTTGAAAAAAGTAGTCGTTTTGCTTTTAATCTTATAAATGAAACAAAAGCAAGAGTTAAAATATCTGAAGGTTGTTACGAAAATGGTGGTAATCTTCAAGAACTTCCAATGCAAAGAGCATTTAACTCTTTGGAGTCTTTTTTAAGTATTTCAAAATCTTTAAAATCTAGAAAAATTATCTGTGTTGCAACTTCAGCATTAAGGGATGCGCCTAATTCAAATCTTTTTTTAAAAAAGGTTAGAAATGAGTTGGGTTTAAATATTAAAATCATAAATGGTGTTAAAGAAGCTTATTATGGTGGTGTTGCCGCTATGAACTTAATTTATGATGATGAGTTTATTACTGTTGATATTGGTGGTGGTTCAACCGAGTTTGCTATTGTAAGAGATGGGCAAATAGAAAAGTGTATCTCCTTAGATGTAGGAACAGTTAGACTTAATGAACTTTTTTTCTCTAAAGGTAATATAGAAGGTGCAAAAGATTATCTTTTAGGAAAATTAAAAGAGGTACTTGAGTGTGGTCATAAAATCCCTTCAACTGTTGTTGGTATTGGTGGAAGTATTAGGGCCTTAAGTAAGGTTATTATCTCAAAAACCCATTATCCACTTGATATTCTACATGGTTTTACTTATTGTGTTGATTTAAATAAACATATTTTTGAGCAAATTGTAAATGCTAAAAATAGTAATACTTTAAAATATATAGGTATAAAAAAAGATAGATTTGATACTATAAAAGAGGGTACTTTTATATTTAAAACTATTTTAGATGAGTTAAATATAAAAAGAGTAGTTACTTCTGGAGCGGGTGTTAGAGAAGGTGTATATTTAACTGATTTATTAAGAAATTCAAATTATAAATTTCCAGCAAATTTTAACGTAAGTGTAAAAAGTTTGCTTGATAGATTTCAAATTGATGAGAAACAAAGTGCTTTTTTAGGCAAAAATGCAAGGGATATTTTTGATGTATTAAAGCCAGTTCATGGTTTAGATGATAGATATAGACTTCTTTTAGTAATTGCTTCAAAGTTAAATTCACTAGGTACAACACTTAACTTTTATAAGTCAAATGATAACACTTTTGATTTTATATTAAGTGGTTTAAACTATGGGTTTCTACATTCAAGTAGGGTTACAATTGCACATACAATTAAGTTTTCAAAGAAATCACTTCCAACAAAAAGGGATTTGAAACATTTTGAAACCCTTCTTCCTTCTCTTGAAAATATGCAATGGCTTTCTTTCATGATAAGTTTAAATCTCACACTTAATCAAGATATGTCAATGCCAAAGTTAAATTATAAGCTAAAAGATAATAAACTAAAAATATGTTTTGAAAAACCAATTTTCTTAGTTGAAAATGATATAGCAAAACTTGAAACTCCAAAAGAACTTAAGGTTAAACTTTCATGCTAGAGAAGATTCTTTATAGACTCTTTTTACTTTTTGTTAAACTTATGCAAATTCTTCCTAAAAAATCAAGAAGAGGATTCTTCTTTTTTTTATCTAGAGTTGTATACTTTTTTGCAAGAGGAACTAACAAAATTATCAAAGCTAATTTAGATTTAGTTTTTGATAATAAACTTTCAAATGAAGAGATAAAAGAGATTCAAAAGTACTCTTATTTTAACATGACTTTATGGGTCTTATCTCAAATAGAAAATTTAACAATTACTGATGAAGAACTTAAAAATGATGTAGAAGTTGAAGGTATAGAGATAATCAAAAAACTTCAAGAAGAAGGGCATCCTATTATTATGATATCTGGACACTATGGGAATATGGAAGTTTTAGGGTGCTATTTTAATAAATTTGTTTCACCAATGGTGCAAGTTGCTAGGGAATCAAACTTTAAAGAAATTGATAAATTTATAACGAAGTCAAGGGAAAGTTCGGGAGCTAAAATTGTTTTTAGAAAAGGGGCTGTAAAACAACTTTTCAAAGCACTTACAAAAAAAGAGATAGTTTCACTTATAATTGATCAAAAAGCAAGTCCTAAAGATAGTTCAGTTATAAAATTTCTTGGGAAAAAAGCAAATCAGTCTTCTACTTCAGCAGTATTACAAAGAAAATTTCAAGCATATGTAGTTCCTTTTTCAATATTTAATAAAGAGAATTATAAATATAAAATCAAAATTTATGAACCAATAAAGCCAATAAAAACTGAAGATGATAAAGATGATATTCAAAAAATGGCTCAATTGCATGCTAATGCAATATCTGATATAATAAAAGCCGATCCAAAACAATGGTTTTGGCCTCACAAAAGATTTAAAAATTATTATAAAGAGATTTATGAAAAGAATTCTAATAATTAGTGATGGAAAGCCTGGTCATTTAAATCAATCTATTGCTTTTTGTAAAATAAAAAATATTAGTTATGATATTCTAGAAGTAAAATTTTGTTCAAAAATTGCTAAATTTTTTTCATATGTTTTTGATAAAGTATCTTTTTATACAGACAATTTATTTTTAAGCCACAAAAAATTTAATTATGAGTTTTATGATGCAGTTATAAGTACTGGATCTGGAACTTATTATTTCAATAAGTATATCTCAAAAAAATATGATATAAAATCTATTGCTTTAATGCTCCCAAAATCATACAGATACACTGATTTTGATTATATAATTGCACAAAGTCATGATAATCCACCAAAACTGGAAAATATTATTGAAGTACCTTTGAATCTATCTTATTCAATTCCTAAAAATATTTTAAAAAAAGAAAGTGATAAAAAGGCAATTGGAATTATAATTGGTGGAGATAATGATATTTTTAAAATGAAAATTGAAAAAATAAAAAGTGCATTGGATGAAGTCTTTGCAAGATACCCAAACGATTTAAAATATATTACAACTTCAAGAAGAACACCAAAACAAATTGATGATTTGATTGAGAATTATAATTTTGATTATAAATTAATCTTTTCAAAAGAACCAAATATAAACCCCATACCTGACTTTTTAGTACTTTGTGAGGAACTTTATATTACAATAGATTCTACATCAATGCTAAGTGAAGCAAAAGCAAATAGTAAAGCAAATATCAATATCATTGATTTAGATTCAAAAAAAGAAAATACAAAATTTCATAAGTTAGCAAAAATAGTTGAAGAAACAAATGAAAAAATAGATTTTGAAAAGATACTATTTAGTATTGATTTCTAGTGCTTTTTCAATTAATTTAACATATGCTTTCGAACCTTTTTCATTTAAATGATCTTCATCTACAAATACTGTATCATCTTTATTATCAAAATTTATTTTTCTAAAATCAATAAAAACTGCACCTAAACTTGTAAACTCTTTTACAAAATTATTCCATTTTATTGGATTTAATTTTTCAAACATTTTTTTATCATACAAATTTGTTACAGGTGTTCTTACTAAATAAACTTTTATTTTTTTCTCAATTAGAGTTTTAATTAACTTTTTGTAATCATTTGCATAATTAGATTTTTCAAATTTTTCTAAATTAGCATGTATATTTATTCTTTTATCAACTCTTTTTAGTCTTTCGTCTTTTGACCAATTAACCCATAAATCATTTTCTTTTTTACTTTCAATATAATTTAATACTTCTTCTCTAACAGGAATTGTATTAAATAAAGGTTTATATATAGGATTAAAGTTTTTAGAAATATCTTTAAATATTGGTGAATAGTTTTGTTGTCTATATATTGAAAAATCATGTGGTTCTAAAGGTAATATTACAACTTTTAATGGATTGTTTTCAATAACTGATTCTACTGCATCTATTATCATCGGTAATGATGATCCACCAATAGAAAGGTTATAACAACCTGTTAAATTATTTCTAAATCCATTTTGTATATGTGAATCTCCTATTACTAAACATTGAATATTTGATTTTCTTGATTCAATTAATGCATTTGTAAATACAAGTTTTTCGCTAGTAGTATAAATATATGTTTCTATTATAAAAAAAATTGAAAGGGGTAATAAAATTATTGAATAAGCAAAATATTTGTATTTCATAAATATCCTAAAAATTAAAATATAAAAAATCTGATGTTTTGGAAAATGAAAAAATTGAATACATTAAAGCTATTATTGAAAATAGCCATAAATGAAATTGTGCTTTAAAAACAATTTTATACTGATTTGAATTTTTCATTAATAATACGATTAATAAAGATACGAGTATAAACCATGTAGTATTATCTTTTCCCGAGATATTTTCATATACTTTAGTAAATTCTACACCCCATTCATTTAAAAAATTAAATTTTCGTTCCCATTTTTCAGGCAAAATAATATTGTCTAAACTAAACATAGAACTTAAAACCTTAATAGCATCATCCCACTCTTTAGCTCTAAAAAACACCCATGCTATATTTACAAAGTTAAATGTAATAAACCACGCTAATACTTTAGGAAGTTTGAATCCTATATTTTGCCATAATCTATGAATCGCTAAAGCAATACCATGTAAAAACCCCCAGAAGATAAATGTCCATCCCGCACCATGCCAAAAACCACCTATCACAAATGTTGCTAATAAGTTAACATATGTTCTTGTTGCTCCCTTTCTATTCCCACCTAATGGAATATAAATATAATCTCTTAAAAACCTAGATAATGTAATATGCCATCTTCTCCAAAAATCTTGAATATCCAAAGCTTTATATGGAGAGTTAAAGTTTATTGGTAATTTTATATTAAATAAAAGAGCAATACCTATAGCCATATCTGTATAACCTGAAAAATCAAAGTATAGTTGAAATGTATATGATAAAGAGGTTGCCCATGCTTCAAAGAAGTTTAGAGTTGTTGCTATATCAAATCCAGCATTTGCCCACACTGCAAAGGTATCTGCGATAACTACTTTTTTAAATAAACCCATTGAAAATATAAAAATACCTAATGCAATATTTCTATAGTTCTTTACTTTATTTTTAATATTTGCAAATTGAGGCATCATTTCTTTATGATGTACAATTGGACCTGCAATTAGTTGAGGAAAGAAAGTTACAAATAAAGCATAATTTAGAAAATCATACTCTTTAGTCTCATTTCTATAACTATCAACTAAATAAGCTATTTGTTGGAAAGTAAAGAATGAAATTGCTAAAGGGAGTAATAAATGTAATAATTCTATATCAGATCCAGTAAATAAATTAAAATTTTCAATAAAGAAATCTGCATATTTAAAATATCCTAATAATGATACATTACAAATAATACCAAATATTAAAATATATTTTTTAGAAAATGTTTTTTTGCTTTTTTTACTATCATATTTAGAAAGAGTTGTTCCTATTAGATAGTTAAAAAGCATAGATGCTAATATAATTGGTAAATATTTAATTTCCCAATAAGAGTAAAAAAATAATGAAGAAAATACTAAAAATCCTTTAGCTACTTCTGTTAGTCTTTTACTATTTAAATAAAAATATATAAAAAAAGTTATTGGTAAAAATATAAATATAAATTCATAACTATTGAATAGCAATAAAATCCTTAAGCTTTAAATTGGCGATTTTGGAAAAACATTATATCTAAAAATGTTTTAGATATAATATACATAGTTTTAGATATATATTAAGTTTTTAAATATTTAATATTAGAAATTATAAAAAATAAGGATATGTTTTCTTGAAAATACTAGTAACCGGAACAGCAGGATTTATTGGGTATCACTTGGCTCTAAAACTTTTAGAAAGAGGTGATGAAGTAATAGGACTTGATAATATAAATGACTATTATGATGTAAATTTAAAATATGCAAGATTAGAAGAACTTGGAATAAAAAAAGAAGAAATATCTTCTAATAAACTTGTAAGTAGTACAAAATATCCAAAACATAAATTTATAAAAATGGATTTGGCTAATACAAATGATATAAATGCATTGTTTGAAAAAGAAAAGTTTGATGCAGTTTGTAACCTTGCAGCACAAGCAGGGGTTAGATACTCAATAGAAAATCCCCATGCTTATATTGATTCAAATATAAAAGGATTTATGAATATTCTTGAAGCTTGTAGACATAATGATGTAAAAAATCTATCTTATGCTAGTTCATCTTCTGTATATGGATTAAATAAATCTCAACCATTTAAAACAAGTGATCATACAGATCATCCAGTTTCATTATATGCAGCAACTAAAAAATCAAATGAAATGATGGCACATACATATGCACACCTTTATGGAATTCAATGTACAGGATTAAGATTTTTTACAGTATATGGACCATGGGGTAGACCAGATATGGCACCAATGCTTTTTGCAGATGCAATATTAAATGATAGAGCAATAAAAGTATTTAATCATGGAAATATGAGTAGAGACTTTACTTATGTAGAAGATATAGTAGATGGTATTATAAAAGTAATAGATAATCCAGCTTCATCTTCAAAAGATTTTAATGCTGAGAATCCAAGTCCAGATATTTCAAGTGCACCGTATAGAGTATATAATATAGGGAATAATGCACCAGTAAGTTTAATGGAGTTTATAGAGACATTAGAAGATAAACTTGAAATAGAAGCTAAAAAGAATTTTCTCCCTATGCAAGCAGGAGATGTAGTATCAACATATGCAGATACAAATGATTTAATTAAAGATTTTGATTATAAGCCAGATACAAAACTTGCTGATGGCATTGAGCAGTTTGTTCTTTGGTATAGAAAATTTTATAGGTAATTGTAAAGAAAGGTCATTTATTTTATGAAAATTGTGCAGTTACTTCCAGAACTAAATGAAGGTGGAGTTGAACGAGGTGTTGTTGAACTTAATCGTGAATATGTAAAAGAAGGTTTAGACTCTTTTGTTATTAGTGCTGGTGGTAAACTTGAAAATAAGATAGAGCAAGATGGTGGAACTCATATAAAATTTGATGTGTGTTCTAAAAACATTTTTACAATATTTTCTCGTGTAAGTAAATTAAAAAAGATTTTAAAAGAGTTAAAACCTGATATTATTCATGTGCGAAGTAGAGTTCCTGCTTGGCTTGTTTTTTTAGCTAATAAATCACTTGGATTTAAAACTGTAAGTACAGTTCATGGTTTTAATAGTGTTGGATTTTATAGTTCTATTATGCAAAAAGCGGATGCTGTAATATGCGTAAGTAATAGTATAAAAGAATATATTCAAAAAAATTACAACACTAATAAAAATAAAATTACAGTTATTCCAAGGGGAATTGATTTAGAAGTTTTTAATCCGCAAAATATAGATAAAGATTTTATAGGAAATTTTGAAAAAGAGTACAATTTAAAAGATAAATTTGTAGTTACAAGTGTTGGAAGAATAACGCAGCTTAAAGATTATGAAACTTTTATTAAAGCTATAAGTTTAGTAAAAAGCGATAAATCAAATATTGTTGGTCTTATAGTTGGTGGAGTAAGAAGTGATAAAGAAGAATATCTAAATTCATTGAAAAAACTTATAGAAGAACTAGATTTGAAAGAAAATATTATTTTTACTGGAAGTCAAAGTAAGATAGCTGAAATATATGATTTAACTAATGTTGTTGTTAGTTCTTCAAAAAAGCCAGAGAGTTTTGGACGAGCAGTTGCAGAATCAATAGCTTTAAATACTCCAGTAATTGCCACAAATCATGGTGGAGTAAAAGATATTATAATTAAAAATGAAAATGGGTTTTTCTTTGAAGTTGGAGATGAAAAAAAATTGTGTGAAAATATATTAAAAGCTCAAGATTTAAAGTTTGATGGATATAAATATATTTCCGAAAACTTTTCATTGAAGAATATGCTAGAAAAAACTATTAAAGTATATAATAAGGTTTTATAAATTGGAATATATTTTAATAATCATGCTTCTCATAATTTTATATTATTCTTATAGGTATGCATGGTGGACTAAGACAGTAGACTTGTCTTATCCGAGAATTTTGATGTATCATATGGTAAGTAATCATAAAAAAAATGCTAAGTTTAATGGACTTAGAGTTGATCCAATAGAATTTGAAAAACAAATAAAATATTTATCTGAAAATGGGTGGGCATTTTTTACTATGGGTGAACTTATAGAAAAAAAAGATAATTTACCTCAAAAATCAATTGCAATAACTTTTGATGATGGTTATGAAGATAACTTTACAAATGCATTTCCTGTATTGAAAAAATATAATGCTAAAGCAACAATATATATTGTAATAGACAGACATGATAGAGAATGGTCTTCAAAAAGAAAAAAGAAAAATAATGATGGTGAGTTGAAAAATGAACCAAAATTAAGTGATAATCAAATAGAAAAACTAATAGAGTCAGGTTTGATTGAGATTGGTTCACATACTCTAACTCACGATAACTTGCCAACATTACAAAAAGAACAAAAATTAAATGAGATAAGAGAGTCTAAAAGAAATATTGAAGAAAGTTTCAATATTGAGTGTAGATCATTTTGTTACCCTTTTGGCTTATATGATAATATAGATATACAATTAGTGAAAAACAGTGGATATACTAATGCAACAACTACACAAAAAGGTATTGATAATATAAATGATGATAATATTTACGAATTAAAAAGAATAACAATTAGTGGTAAAGATAATATGAGTGCATTTAAAATAAAGCTAAGAAGAGGGCTTAGAGGATTAAAAAAGTGAAGATATGCCAAGTTTTAGCTGGAAATGAAGATGGTGGTTTAGAAAAACATACAATTGAATTATCAAAACAACTAAAAAAAAGGGGCTTTGATATAAGTGTAATAGCTCACAAAGATTTTGCTCCACACTTTAAAAATATAAATTTTATTCCTCTTGATTTATCTAGAGGGCGAAACAACTTTTTTATTCTTTATAAGCTTTTTAAAATTTTAAAAAAAGAAAAATTTGATATAGTTCACACTCAAGCTAATAAAGCTACAGATATGGTAAATAAAATAAGAGCTTTTATAAATGACATAAAAGTTGTATCAACTTTACATAATTATAAATCAAATTTAAAAGCTTTTGAAAAAAGTGATTATGCCATAACTGTGTCTGATAAAATTTCTGAAAATCTAAAAAATCCTAATAAAGTAACAATTTATAATGGTATTAATTTTGATAATTCATTAAATCTTGATTTGGATTTATATAAAAAATATAATATAGAGAAAAATAAGTTTATAATTTGCAGTGTTGCTAGGTTTACAAAAGTGAAAAGATTTGAACTTTTAATTGAATCAATGAAAAGTTTGGATGTTCACTTGATCTTAGTTGGAGATGGAACAGAGTCAAATAATTTAAAATCATTAGCATCAAAATTAAATGTTGATTCAAAGATTACTTTTACAGGTGCTTTAGATAATATTGAAGTTAAAAGAATAATTTCAAACTCATCTTTATTTGTAATGAGTTCAGATAATGAAGGGTTTCCATATACTTTTGTTGAAACAATGTTTTGCAAAACACCTTTTATTTCTACTCCTGTATCTGATATGAAAAAAATGTTAGGTGATAAATATATTATAGAATTCAATAATGTAAATGATATTATAAAAAAGATAAATTTTGTTAAACAAGATTATAATAAAGTACTAGATGATTTTAAAGAAAAATTTGAATTTGCAAAAAATAACTTTACTGTTATGAATATGGTTGATGAAACTATAAAAGTTTATAAAGGATTAAAAAGTGAGTAAAAAAATTCTTGCATTAGGTGATTGTAATACAGAAGGTGATGTATACTTTAGAAATAACGCTTTTCCAGAGCGTTTTGCAAAACAAATAAATTTTGAATGTATTAATTGTGGATATACAATGAGTACAACAAAAGAAATGATTAATTTTTACAATGACAATATGTCTAAAGAGATTGAGATTATTCTAATTCAATATGGCTTGGTTGACTCATGGAGAACATTTAAATATTCACCTTATGTTTTATATTATCCAGACAATTTTTTTAGGAAACTTGGAAGAAAGCTTATAAAAAAATATAAGAAAATTGCAAGAACATTGGGGTTAAATACTCTTTTAGGTAGTAAATTCTCTGTTTCACCTGAAGAATATAAAAACAATATAGAAAAAATAGTAAATGACTCTAAAGATAAACTGGTTTTTTTAATAGATACAGTTCCAAATAAAGACTTAAAAAGGAATGTTTATATAAAAGAATATAACTCTATTTTAGACGAAATTTCAGCTAATAATAAAAATTGTCAAAAAGTTAATTTATATGATGAGTTTGAAAAAAATTTAGATAATTTCTACTTAGATGAAACCCATATAAATGATGCAGGTTATGATCTAATTGCAAAAAGATTAAATGAAAAGTATAAAGAATGCTAAATGTAATTTTAGTTACTGATAAAAAAGCAGGCCATGAATCAATATCAAAAGGACTATTAAGTTATATTCAAAAAAAACATGATTTAAAAATTAATGAAGTTTATGCAAAAAGAAGAATAAAGGCTTTGATGAAAATAGGAGTTTATCTAGTTAATTTTTTACCTTTAAATAGAACAATAATTTCTATTTTGATAAAAATATTATATAGAAATTTTCAAATTGATAAATCAAAAAAATATAATTTTTTAATTTCAACAGGTGGAGATACTGCTTTATTGAATATATTGATTTCAAGATATTTTAATATCCCAAATTTTTATTGTAGTTCTTTACGAGGATTAAAACCCAATCATTTTACAAATATAGTTTCAATAGTTGATAATGGTTTTAAAAATGAAATTCTTGTTGATATAGCTCCTATCAATATTGATATAGCAGAAAAAGAATTGTCTGGAAAGTTTTTTTCAATCTTAATTGGTGGTGCTACAAAGAATTACAATTTTACAAATGATGAGTTTTATACTATTGTAGAAAAGTTGACTTTATTAGCTGAAAAGAAAAATTTTAAGATATTTCTAACTACCTCAAGAAGGACGCCAATTGACGTAGAATCTAAAATTAAATTATTAGTGTCTAAGAAAAAAGAACTTTTTGAAAAGGCGGTTTTTTATAATGAAAAACCTGAAAAAGTTGTAAAATATTTTTTAAAAAACTCTGATGTAGTATTTTGTACAGAAGATAGTGGAAGTATGATTACTGAGTCAGTTCTATCTAAAAAGAAAGTATATTCAATATTTTCTAAAAATAAAAATCTTGATAAAATTTTTACTATCTTTATGAATAATTTAACAAAAAAGAAATATTTAATCTCTTTGAGTGTAGAAGATATTGATAATTTAACTTTAGATGAAAAGTTTAATGAAATAGATTATTCGCCAGCTCAACGAGTTTATGATGAAATTAAAAAGGTAATTTGTAAGTGAAAAAGAATATTGCAATTGTTATAACTGATCTTAAAGGTAGTGGTGCACAAAAGTCAGTTTTAAATAGAGCTAAAATACTAGAAAAAAATGGTCATAATATTTATATGTTTTTAATTGAAGATTCTAAAAGCTATGATGTATCAGAGTTTAATTTTCCTATAATTTCATTAACAAAATATAGAAATACATTTAAAGTCTTTGGTAAAATTGGTGATTATATTTATATGAAAATTTTAGAAAGAGAAATGAAAAAAACAAAAGTAAGTTTTGATATAGTTTTTTCACATTTACCAAGGGCTGATAGAGTTGTTAAATTACTAAAACATAATAATAAATATTTTACAATTCATATGTCTTTAAAAGCTGAATTAGAAAGATTTAGTAAAAAAAGAGCAACTAAAAAGTTAAAACTTTATAGATTTCTATATAAAAATGAAAAACTTATTACTGTATCAGAGGCAATGATTGAAGACTTTAAAGATTTAAAAATTGATTATAAAGAAGTAAAAACGATTTATAACCCTTTTGATTTTGAAGAAATAAGAAATAAGGGTAAAGAAGATATTGAATTAAACTATAAATATATTATATCTCCTGCAGCATTTAAAAAACAAAAAAGACATGATGTATTACTTGATGCCTTTAAATTAATCAAACATGATATTAAACTTTTATTACTTGTTAAAAGTGAACCAAAAATTATAAAAATGATTAAAGAAAGAGGATTAGAAGATAAAGTTATTATTTTAGGTTTTAAACAAAATCCATATAAATATATAAAAAATGCTGAACTTCTTGTTCTCTCTTCTGATAGGGAAGGTTTACCTAGAGTGGTTGTAGAATCATTAGTTTTAGATACACCCGTTGTAAGTACAGATTGTCCAACTGGACCTTCTGAAGTATTAGTAGAAGACCTAGAAAAATGGTTAGTTCCTATGGAAAACCCTGAAGAAATGGCTAAAAAAATTGATTTAGCATTAGAATCTAATATAATAATTAAAGAAGAATATATTAATAAATTTAAAAAAGAAACAGTATACAAAGAATTAGAAAAATTGGTTAATGAAATATGAAGATTGCTCATGTAATTGTGAATTTAGGAAAAGGTGGTGGTCAAAGGAGTACTATTGACTTAATAAGAGCTACTGAGGATACCTTTGATAATCATCTTATTTTACTTGAGAATAAAAGGAATTATGATATACCTGATATTAAAACATATTCATTATCTGAAGATAAAAAAATATATAAAAAGTTTGATTTACTTGGGGATTATCTTTTATCTAAAAAGCTTCAAAAGTTATTGAATGAACTTCAAGTTGATTTAGTTATTTCACATATGGAAGTTACTGCAAAAATTGTAAGATTTATAAACCTTCCAAAAATATTTTATATGAGAGTTGATATCTCACAAGAACTTGAAACATTAAAAGAAAAATCATCTTTTAGATATAAAAAGAGAAAAAGATTATACAAAAAACTTTTTGATAATCAGAATTTAATTACAATATCAAAAGATACTGAAAAAAACATATGTAAATTTATTAACCCTAAAAAAATTGAAACAATTTATAATCCCTTTGATAAAGAAAAAATTAGACAACTAGCTTTAGAAAAAGTAGATATACCAAAAACAGAATATATTATACAAATAGGTTCAGGAATAAGGAAAAAAAGACAAGATATTTTATTAGAAGCTTTTTCAAAAATAGAAGACAAAAAAATAAAGCTTTTCCTTCTTGGTACAGCTGAAAATAAAGATATATTAAATTTAATTAAAAAATTCAATATTGAAAAAGAGAGAATTATTTTTAAGTCATTTGCTCAAAATCCATATCCTTATATAAAAAACGCTAAATTATTAGTTTTAAGCTCAGATAGAGAAGGCTTACCTAGAGTAATTGTAGAGAGTTTAATTCTTAAAACACCTGTTGTAAGTACAGATTGTGATACTGGTCCAAGGGAACTTCTAATTAATAAGTTAAGTAAATATCTATCAAAAGTTAATGATGCTGAAGAAATGTCAATTAATATAAATAAAGCATTAATAAGTTATCCTGAAATTCATGAAGATTATACGAAATGTTTTGATAAAGTCGAAATCAAAAAAAAATTTATTAATTATGTAGAAAAAAATAAAAATGAAATTTAAAATAAATAAAAATTACATATCAATATTATTAAATATAGTCTTTATAGTCTTTGCTTTAACTTTTTTAGTTGATAGTGGACTACATAGATTATGTATATATTTAGCTACATTACTTTGGATAATAGAAGGCAATTTTAAAGAGAAATTTAATCAGTTATATGAACAAAAAATAATACTAATTTATCTATTAATATTATGCTGTTTTTTATTCTCATTAACTTTTTTAAGTTCAAGTATTGAAAATGGATTTTGGTATGCAAAGTATTCAAATGGTTATGTGTATTTAGTTGATAAACCTATTCAATATTTTCTAATGGCAATTTTTATTTCTACATCATTAAAAAAAGATTTTTTAAAGTGGGTATTAATAGCATTTTTAATTCAACTTTGTTTTTTTTCTATATATTATTTAGGCCTTACATTTGATTTTTATCGTGGCGAAAGAGGAAGACCTTTTGGTTTACATAGAATTGCATCTTCTTTTTCTCTATCTTTAGGTGTAATTACCTGTATATATTTTTACACAAAGTTTAATACAAAACTATTTTATAAAATTATTTTAGTTTCTATTACTTTAGTTTTTATTCTTAATATTATTATAATTGGTGGAAGAAATAGTTATCTGATAATATTAAGTTTATTTGCCTATGTATTAGCTAATAAATTGATTAGTATAAAAAAATTAAATTTTTTAAAGGTTGTTATAATTTTATTGACATCTTTAAGTATTGTAATTTTTAGTACATATAATGTTAGTCATGAATTTAAGGAAAGAGTTGATGCTGTTTATTCTGATATAAATTCTATTATTAATGAAAATAATTATAAAACATCAACGGGAATTAGATTAAGTCTATATGAAACTAGTTTTTCTCTTTTATTTGATAGTCCGCAAAATATTATATTTGGTTTAGGAATGGGAGATACTAGACATAAGTTCATTACTTATATAGAAAATACAGACATTGAAAAACTATCAATTACTAAAGAACCACACGTCCATAATCAATATCTGCAAATTTGGCTAGATGGCGGGGTTTTTGCTTTAATTTTATTTATTTTAATATTTATTTATCTTTTTAGATTAAAAACTGACAATAATACTAAGTTTTTTATATATCTTTTTAGTTTGGTTTTTTTAATTTATAGCTTAACAGATAATATTTATCATAACTCAAAAGTTGTAGGACTTTTTGCCTTTTTTTTAGGATTATTTTTATCAAATTCTAAAAACTATATATTTGAAATTAAAAGTAAATCTTTTAATAATTTAAAATAGGATATAATATAACTTTATTATATAAATAATTTTGCATTTAAAAGGAAATAAATTGAAAGTTGTCATAGCCGGTATTAAATATGTATGCTTCTTAAAAGAAACATATGTAAATGCTGATTATGTAATTTCATTTACTTCTAATGATTCTCAAATAACTTTAAATGTAAATTCTACAAGAAAAAACTTTTTACAATAATAGTAACTATAATCTATTCTAGAAGATATAAAAAATAAGATTTGCATTAGAGATATGAATAGTGATGATAAGAAGAGGAAAATAAATTGAAAGACAAACTAAATATAGAAGAAAATGAGATAGATTTAAAGGAATTCTTTAGGATAATATGGAAATCAAGAAAATTTATAGTTGTTTTCGTATCAATTATAACTATATTAACAATTATTTACTCTTTTTCTTTATCTCCTATTTATGAAGTCAAATCTGTTGTAAAAATAGGTCATTTAAATGAAAATTTAATAGAAGATAGTAAGGTATTAGAAAAAAAATTAAAGCTTATTTTTGATGTAGAAAATAAAAATCATATTTCAAAAGAAAAAGCTATTGTTTCTAATATTACAACAGTAAAAAAAGTAAATAATTTTCTTGAAATATATACACAGAGCTATTCAAAAGAGCAAGCTGTATTAAAAAATAAAGAAGTAGTATCTTTTCTGGTAAATGAATATAAGTATAAAATAGATGAATACATATTAAAGTTAAATTTGAAAATTAAAAAATTAGAAAAAAGAAAAATATTTATTGAAAAGGTAAATAAAATAGAAATTCAAGAACAAATAAAGTTTTTGGAAGATGTAGCATTAAAACTTTTAGAAAATAAACTAAACTTTAATAAAGAAAAATTAAAAGAATACCAAAATAATATTAATGATGTTTCTAAAAGAAGAAGTTTAAGTGATACACAAAATATGTTGTTTGCAATGCAAATATTAAATAATCAGAATCTAATATTAAATCTTCAAAATACAATAGAAAACTTAAATAAAGAGTATTTAAAGCTTCAAAATGAAAAAATACCAAATTTAAAAAGAAAACTTGAGTTTGATATAAAAAATCAAATTTCTGATTTAGAGGATCAAATAGAATTAGAAAAGTTAAAATTAACAAACAATAGTGCAAAAAATAGTGAAGTGGTAGGAAGCATTCAGTTAAATAATAATTTAATAAAGACAAAGAAAGAATTAATGGTTATAGTTTCATTTTTGACAGCTTTTATTTTATCAATTTTCATAGTGCTTTTTATATATTTTATTGAAACTTTAAAAAGGAAAACAAATTGAAAATATTAGTAACCGGAACAGCAGGATTTATAGGATCACACCTAGCAATAAAGTTACTTGAAAGAGGTGATGAGATAATAGGATTAGATAATATCAATGACTACTATGACCAAGATGTGAAATATGGAAGACTGCAAAGAAATGGTATTATTGATTCTTTAGAAAAAGGTCCTAGTATCCCTTACGGGAAACTAATAACTTCATCAACTAATCCTAATTATAAATTTATCAAACTAAACCTTGAAGATAAAGAAGCAATGATGCAACTTTTTGCTCAAGAAAAGTTTGATGCTGTGTGTAACCTTGCTGCACAAGCTGGAGTTAGATATTCTTTAACAAATCCTGATGCTTATATGGATTCAAATATTATAGGTTTTATGAATATCCTTGAATCTTGCCGTCATAATGATGTAAAAAATTTATCTTATGCATCTTCAAGTTCAGTATATGGTCTAAATGAAGAATTACCTTTCTCTACAAATCATAATGTAGATCATCCAATATCTTTATACGCTGCATCTAAAAAGTCAAATGAACTTATGGCTCATACATATTCCCATCTTTTTGGAATAGCAACTACTGGTCTTAGATTCTTTACAGTTTATGGGCCTTGGGGAAGACCTGATATGGCACTTTTCCTTTTTACTAAAGCAGCACTAGAAGGAAGAAAAATAGATGTTTTTAATAATGGTGAAATGTTAAGAGATTTTACATATATTGATGATATTGTTGAAGGTATTATTAGAGTAATAGATAATCCTCCAAAAGCAAATCCTAATTGGAACCATGAAACATCAACTTCATCAGCTCCTTATAAAATCTATAATATTGGAAATAATAACCCTGTAAAATTAATGGACTTTATTACAGCTATAGAAAATAAATTAGGAAAAACAATAGAGAAAAACTTTATGCCTTTACAAGCGGGAGATGTACCAGCAACATACGCAGATGTAAATGATTTAGTAGAAGATTTAGAATATAAACCTGAAACTCCAGTACAAGAAGGAATCAATAAGTTTGTTGATTGGTACTTAGAATTTTTTGGATAAAACAAGTAATAAAAAAGGAAAAATAAATATGAATAAGATTTGTGTAATTGGTCTAGGATATGTAGGCTTGCCTTTAGCAGCTGCATTTTCATCTAAATATGATGTAGTAGGATTAGATATATATCAAACAAGAATTGATGAATTAAATAATGCATACGATAGAACTTTAGAATTAAATGAAACTCAATTAAAAGAAGCTTTGAATAATAATATTAAATTTACTTGTGATATTGATGATATAAAAGATTGTAATATTTATATTGTAACAGTACCAACTCCAATTGATAAAAATAAAAGACCGGATTTAACTCCTTTAATAAAAGCTAGTGAAACTGTTGGGAAAGTTTTAAAAAAAGATGATATTGTAATTTATGAATCTACAGTTTATCCAGGGGCTACAGAAGAAGATTGTGTTCCTGTATTAGAAAAGTTTTCAAATTTAAAATTTAATAAAGACTTCTTCTGTGGATATTCTCCTGAAAGAATTAATCCAGGAGATAAAGAACATACAGTAACAAAAATTCTTAAAGTTACTTCTGGTTCAACTCCAGAGATTGGTAAAATAGTTGATGATTTATACTCTTCAATTATAACTGCCGGAACTCACTTAGCTCCAACTATTAAAGTTGCAGAAGCTGCAAAAGTAATAGAAAATTCTCAAAGAGATATAAATATAGCATTTGTAAATGAACTTGCAATTATTTTTAATAAACTTGGTGTTAATACAAATGATGTACTAGAAGCAGCAGGAACAAAATGGAACTTCTTACCATTTAGACCAGGATTAGTTGGCGGACACTGCATAGGAGTAGATCCATACTATTTAACTCATAAGGCACAATCAATAGGTTATAACCCAGAGATTATATTAGCAGGAAGAAGACTAAATGATAATATGGGAATATATGTAGCTAATCAAGTGATAAAACTAATGATAAAAAAAGGTCATAGAATAGAAGGGAGTAATGTTCTTATTTTAGGTATTACATTTAAAGAGAATTGTCCAGATATAAGAAACTCAAGAGTAATAGATGTAATTGAGGAATTAAAAGAGTTTGGATGTAATATAGATGTTTATGACCCATGGGCAGATAAAGATGAAGTAAAACATGAATACAATTTAGAACTTCAAGAAAATATGGATTCAAAGACTTATGATGCTGTTGTACTTGCTGTATCACATGATGAGTTTAAGAGTTTAGATATCAAACCTACAGATGATACTGTTGTTTATGATATTAAATCTATTTTAGATGAAACTGATGGGAGATTATGATAGATGTTCAATAATAAAAATATATTAATTACAGGTGGAACGGGAAGTTTTGGTAAAAAATATACTGAAATAATCCTTTCAAAATATAAACCAAATAAAATTATAATTTATAGTAGAGATGAACTGAAACAATACGAAATGGCTCAAACTTTTAATGATGCTTGTATGAGATATTTTATAGGAGATGTACGGGATGGAACAAGGCTTGAAGAAGCTATGCAAGGTGTAGATTTTGTTATTCATGCTGCCGCTTTAAAACATGTACCAGTAGCAGAGTATAACCCAATGGAATGCATTAATACAAATATTTATGGTGCTCAAAATGTGATAAATGCATCTATTAAAAATGAAGTTGAAAAAGTTATAGCACTTTCTACTGATAAAGCATCGGGACCTGTAAACCTTTATGGTGCAACAAAGTTGGCATCTGATAAACTTTTTGTAGCTGCAAATAATATTGTAGGTAAAAAGAAAACAAGATTTGCTGTAGTGAGATATGGCAATGTAGTTGGTTCACGTGGTTCTGTTGTGCCATTTTTTAAAAAACTTATAAATGAAGGTGCAAAAGAACTTCCTATTACAAATGAAGAAATGACAAGGTTTCTTATTACCTTAGAGGATGGTGTAAAGTTTGTATTGAATAATTTCAAACGAATGCATGGCGGTGAAATTTTTATTCCAAAAATTCCATCTATGAAAATGACAGAATTAGCAAAAGCTTTAGCTCCTAATCTTCCTCATAAAATAATAGGAATAAGACCAGGTGAAAAAATGCATGAAGTCATGATTACTGCAAATGATAGTGTAGTAGAATTTGATGACCATTATGTAATCACTCCAACTATTCAGTTTGCACATAGAGTTGATTTTACAGTAAATGCACTTGGTCAAAAAGGTAAAGATATTGGTATGGGATTTGAATATGATTCTTTGAATAATAAAGAATGGTTCACTCATGAACAATTTTTTGAAATTGTAGAGAAAGCATAAATGAATTTTATCCCTTATGGTAAACAATTTATTCAACAAGATGATATAAATGCTGTTGAAAAAGCTTTGCAGTCAGATTTTTTAACAACAGGACCAAAAATAAAAGAGTTTGAAGAGGCATTAGCAGATTATTGTGGTTCTAATTATGCAGTAGTAGTTTCAAATGGAACTGCAGCACTTCATTTAGCTTCTTTATGTCTTTTAGAAGAGGAAGACAGAGTATTAACGACCCCTAATTCTTTTTTAGCTACTTCTAATAGTATACTTTATGTTGGTGCAAAACCTATTTTTGTAGATATTGCTGAAGATGGAAATATAGATTTAGAACTTTGTGAACAAAAATTAAAAAAAGATACAAATATTAAAGCTATATATGCAGTTTCTTTTAGTGGTAGAATGCTAGATCAAAAAAAATTAAAACATTTAAAAGAGACTTATAATATAACTATTTTGGAAGATAATTCTCACTCAATTGGCGCTAAATTTAATGATATAAAGTCAGGAAGTTGTACCTATAGTGACTGTGGAATCTTTTCTTTTCATCCTGTAAAACACCTTACAACAGGAGAAGGCGGAGCTATAACTACTAACTCTAAAGATATATATGAAAAATTACTGCAACTTCGTGCTCATGGGATGATTAAAACACCAGATATGAAACCATGGGAATATGAAATGCATGAGTTAGGGTATAACTATCGTATCACAGATATTCAATGTGCTTTAGGTCTAAGTCAATTAAAAAAGCAAGTTGATTTTTTACAAAGAAGATTTGAAATAGCAAAAAATTATGATAAAGCATTTGAAAACACTATTGTAAAACCACTTTATAAGTTTGATGGAAAATCATCATATCATCTATATGTAGTTCAAGTTGATTTTAGTAAATTAAATATATCTAGAGAAGAGTTGTTTATAAAGCTTAAAGATAAGAATATAGGAATTCAAGTTCACTATATTCCTATCAATAAACAACCATATTATACATCTTTAGGTTATGGTAATGAAAATACTCCTATAATGGATAAATATTATAAAGAATGTTTCTCTTTACCTATGTATCCATTACTTAATAATGAAGAACAAAATTATATATTAAAAACATTGTTTGAGGTTTTAAACTAAATGAATAAAATTCAATATTAATAATCATATTATGAGATGGGAATACAAGTAAGTATATTAATAAAAATACATTACTTTTTTTATATTTGAAATTTTCATAGAAAAAGGTATTGTTAAAATATAAAAGGCAAAAAATGAAAGTAGGTGTTTTTTATTTAAACAAAGATAGTACATTTACTATAAAGAATTATACATTTGGAGATAGATTTGAAAAGTAATTTTAAAAAAGTTTTTTTTATATTAGATTGGGATTTTGCTTATGTATTTACTCCAATTGCTAATAAATTAATTGAAGAAAAAAAAATAAATGGGAATGTTGATTGTTTAAATGTTGGTAGGAACTATTATCAAGAGTTAACAGAACAATTGATTCAAAATAGGTTTAATAATATTAATTCTTTAGATGAAGTTTATGAACAGAATATTTACAATAAAAAAGTATTTTCAAAAGAAGAAAAATCTATATTAATAGATAAAATTAGTTTATTGGAAAATAGATATAGTAGTGATGAAACACTATGGAAATATGTATGGGCAGATAGAAATCATATAAAAGATAAATATTTTTATATTTTAAATATGATAGTTGTTTTTTTTGAATATTTTGAGAATTTATATACAAAAGAAAAAATTGATTTAATTGTAACTAATGCTTATGCTTCAATGCCTCATCTTATATCTTTTGCAGTTGCAAAAAAATTAGGAATTAAAATAATTGTTCCTGAACTATTAAGAATTGATAAAAAAAGTTTTTGGTCTATATCGAATGAATATAAATTAAATAAAAATCTAAAACCAAGTGATATATCGATACAAAAAGCTAAAGAGATGATTCAAAAATATAGAGAAAATTTCGATAAGCCTTTTTATGAAAAGATTAATGATAAAAAAAGAAAAGATTATTTTGGTGGTATTAAAAGATTTTTTCGATATTCATTTAGGTATTACATAACTAAAAAATATACAGGTCATACAAAACCAAATCCATTTAAAAAACTTTTTAATGAAGAATTAAAAGTAAGGTTACAAAGAAAATATATTAATAGATTAAATTTATTAAAAAAAATTGATATAAAAGAGTTAAATGAGTTTAAATATGTATATTTCCCTTTACACATGCAGCCTGAAGCAACTACTATGACATGTGCTCCATTCTATTTAAATCAAATCTTTGTTGCAGAGACATTGTCAAAGTCTTTACCAATGGATTATAGATTAGTAATTAAAGAGCATCCTAATATGTTTGGTAAAAATACAATTTTGTTTTACAAGCAATTAAAAGAATTACCAAATGTAATTTTATTACATCCATCAATTGATAGTAAAGAATTAATCAAAAAATCTAAAATGATATTTACTATTACAGGAACTGTAGGATTAGAAGGATTAATACTTAAAAAACCAGTAATAACTGTTGGTAATGTTTTTTTTAATAATTGTGATTTGGTATTGAAATTAAAAGATATAGCAATTACTAAATGGAGTGAACTTATTAGAAATAAATTAGATAATTATTTGTTTGATGAATATAAACTTGAATATTTCTTATCATCTGTTATTGAAGAGTCTTATGATATGTTGATTATGGAACCTGATTATTACACCGAAATGACAAAAGAAGATTTAATAAAGAATCAAAAACAAATTATTGATAGTATTTTAAAAATTTTAAATGATTAGATTATTTAATACAGCGAAAATCCATATTATTCTACAGCCAATATTTTTAATATTTGGTTTTTTGTGGAATAGTTTTTTGACAAAAAATCTTACGGTTAGTGATTTCGGTCTTTTTTCATTATCATTAACTTTATTTTCTATATTATCTATTTTTGCTAATTTTGGTATGTCTGCTGGATTAATGCGTTATATTCCATTATATGAAGAGAAGCAAAAATTAAATGCACTTAAAAATGTGTATTATTTTTCTCTTTTTTTACCTTTAGTTGTTGGTGGATTTTTTTATTTTTTGATTGTACTTTTTCAAGGTAGTTTGGAAAGTGCTTTTATAGAAGATTTTACATCTTTAGCAAATATTTTAGGAATATATATAGTACTTAATGCTTTTGTCTCTTCTCAGATGAAGATAGCTATTACAAAAGGTAATTTTCTCTACACAAAATTGCATGAACTTGTTTGGCATAAGGTATTTCCTTTAGTGGCTTTGTATGTACTAAGTTTATATGTAAAGATTACTATAGTTCAAGTGGCTTATATTTATTTAGCTGGGTATTTATTTTTTGCTTTGATTTTTTCAAAAAAAATATATTCTTATTATCAAAAAATTGAGTTAAAAAAATTTAAAAAAATTTTCAATAAGGATTATTTTAAATACTCTTTTTATATTAGCCTTTCTGGTCTTGTATCAATGCTTTATATGTGGTCAGACAATATTATGATAGGATATTTTTTAAATAACTATGAAGTTGGTATTTATAGTGCGGTGTTTCTTGTAGCAGTGATTGTTCGAAATTTTTGGTATATGGCTTTTGTACCTATTTTATTACCTATATTGTCAAGATATATTGCTAAAAAAGAGATTCAAAATATCAAAACTACTTATGATCTTTTACAAAGAACACTTTTCATATTAACTATACCTTTGTTTTTAATATTTTTATATTTTGGGGATGAATTAATCAGTCTTATTTTCACTATTGAATATTTAGTAGGAATGTCATCTTTTTATACTTTAATATTTTTATATCTTCTAACAATATTTTTTGGTTATGCTTCTTATATAATAAGTGCTTATGGAGATAGTAAAATTTTATTTAAAGTTACACTTGTCTCTCTGGCAGTTAACTTTTTATTAAATATTGTTCTTATACCAAAACTTGGCATAATAGGAGCTGCAATAGCGACAGGTGCTAGTGAATTAGTATATGCTTTAATTTGTTATTTTTTAACATACAAAAGATATAATCTATTTATAGATTCTAAAATAATTTATGGGTTATTTATATCAATAATAAGTATATTTTTTCTTCATATATTTGACAGTAATTTAGAGTTTATAATGTTAGGATTATTTTTAATTACTTATGTTATTTATAGCTTTATTATTTCAAAAAAAGTGATATTATTGTATAAAAAAGGTGATAAGTGAAATTATTATGTATAACAGGTGGTTTCTTACCAAGTATTGGAGGAATGCAGTTTTCTACTCATCAGACAATATTGGGCTTAGTTGATAATGGTGTAGAAGTTACACTTGTATGTCCTCATGAAAATGGAGATAAAGAGTTTGATAGAACTTTACCTTATAAGATTGTGAGAAATGGTGATGGTGGTTATATTACTGAGATTAAAAATATGTTTTTAGTTAATAAACTTTATAAAAGTGGCGATTATGACGATGTGATGATAATGGGTCATTTTGGTGAAGTAGCATATGGAATATTTAAATCTTTTTTTTCATTTAAACCTATTATATTAGCAGCTGGTACAAGACTTCCTTTTCAAAATACGAAATACAAAATGATTATAAGAAATGCTATTTTGTGTAGATCTTATAATAATGCTAAAAAAATCATAGCTATATCGGATGCTACAATAAAATTTATAAATGAGTATTGCTCTACTCCTCTTGAAAAATTTAAGAAAATTCCAAGACCAATTGATGATGAATTGTGGGAATTTAAGAAAAAAAAGAATCATGAAACTTTTACATTAGTTACATTTAGTAGATTTGAAAAACAAAAAAACATTCAAGATATACTTAAAATATTATCACAAATAAAACAAAAAGAAGTTGATTTTTCTTATAAACTTGTTGGAGATGGTGAGTATATTGGGAAACTTAAAAATATTACAAAAAAACTTGGACTTGAAAATAAAGTAGAATTTTTAGGTTATAAGTCAGAAAAAGATTTAATAGATATATTACATGGTTGTGATTTACATATATTACTTTCAAAAGCTAATAATGGTATGGGAGAATCATTTGGTAGAGTATATGCAGAAGCTGGATTTATAAAAGTCCCATCTATTGGATTTAGAACATCAGGAGTTATTGAAGCTATAAAAGATGGATATAGTGGCTTCTTATATGAATATGATGAGTTAGATAAAATAGAAGAAAAAATAGTAAAAATAATGAATGATAGAGAATACTTATCACAACTTTCTAGTAATGCATTAGAGTTTTCCAAATCAAACTTTAGTAAAAAAATTGTAGGGCGACAGATTAAGGAGTTTTTAGATGGAAAGTAAAGTAACAGAGTTATTATCAAATAATAACTACACAATAAAAGATGATATCGCAGTTTTTAGTTGTTTTGAGGAAGATAATGACTATTGGAATAATGAAAACTATCATTTAGATACTGAAAATTATCTATTAGAATTTTTAGATGATTCTTATGATATGGCTTTAGAAGTTGGTGCTGGGATTGGACGATGTACAGAACCTTTGTCAACTATTTCGAATCATTTAATTGCTCTTGAACCATCTTTAAAAGCACTTGAATACTCTCAAAAAAGAGATTTAAAAAATGTAAGTTATGTTGCTAATAGTAGCTTTGAATTACCTTTTAAAAATGATAGCTTTGACTTAATAGCAAATATAACAGTAATAGAACATATTCCAAAACAGTTTTGTGAAAAGTTTATATTAGAAATGAAAAGAGTATTAAAGTCAGATGGGACATTTATTATTAGAAATGATGCATGGTTTTATGGGAAACTTGAACATTGGGGATATTTTGATAAAGAGCCTGATGTAACGCATATAAATATGATAACTCCTAGAAAGCTAAAAAATATTCTTGAAAAATTAGGATTTGAGGTTATACATGAAGCATATTTTCCTTTTTACAGAAAAACAAAAATAAAATTACCATTGATGGATATTTTTTCTACTAAAGGTAATTTTGTGTGTAGGAAAAAGGTTAATGCATGAATAAATTTATAAGTTCACTACTTTGGAAGATAAAAAATAAAGAAGTTTTAAAAGTATATGATGAGATAAAAAAATATGAAAATAATTTTGAAGTATTAGCAAATAAAAAATTAAAAAATATTTTGAAACATGCAAAAGAAAATGTTCCTTTATATAAAGATATTGCGTTAGAAAATATCGATATAAATAATTTAGACAGTTTACCTATAATTACAAAAGATACAATACGAAATCAGTTTGAAGATTTGGTATCTAAGAAAAAACCTTATAAGTATTGGCAAAATACATCAGGAGGTTCGACAGGTGAACCTGTAAGATTTTTACAAGATGGAAATTATCAATTATGGATTGATGCTACGCTTTATTATTATTATAAAGATTTACTTGGAGTAGATTGGAGTACTAGTAGAAAATTAGTAATTTGGGGGTCGGTAGAAGATTTTGAAAAAAGAACTACTTTAAAATCTAAAATCAAAAATTATCTATCAAACATAAAGTTTATAAATGCATTTAACTTTGGAGAAAAAGAAAAACTAAATACAATAAATGAAATTAACAGTTTTAAACCTGAAATTTTAAAAGCTTATGCTAATTCCTTAGTTGATTTGGCAATATATATACAAGAACATAATATTGAAGTTTATTCACCAAGAATTATTGTAACTAGTACTGCAATGCTTTATAATGAACATAGAGATTTGATAGAAAGAGTTTTTAAAACTAAAGTATATGATTTTTATGGCTCTAGAGAAGCTAGTGCTATTGCTGCTGAAGACAAACAGAATGATAAGAAAAAGATATTTCTATTTAATAATATTATTGAAGTTGTAGATAATCATATACTAGTTACTAATTTACATAACTTTGTAATGCCATTAATAAGGTTTGATATAATGGATAGTGCCGAATCTTTAGAAAAAGAAAACGATAATTATTTTTTGAATGGTTTAAATGGTAGAGTATTTGAATATCTTACTGGAAAAGATAATCATAAAGTTCATGCTCAATATTTTATTACATTATTTTTTTATATTGATGAAATAAAACATTATAATTTAGTCCAAAAAAATCTAGAATATATTAATATATTGTATACATTAAATGAAGGCAAGTCTTTATCTACTGATAAGCAAGATGAAATAAATGAAAAAATTTATAAAGCGCTAGGTATGAAACCAAATATTATTTGGGAAAAAGTAAGTGAAATACCAAAAACAAAAAGTGGAAAATATATCTATGTAAGAAGTGAAATAAAGGAAGAAAAAAATTAAATGGCTAAACAAGATTTATTTGACACAGAAAAATATGGTGATATCCAAAAAAGAGTAAATGAGATGTATATGAATACTCCATTTCCAGACTATGCTTTGGATTCAATATTGACATCTTTAAAAGATACAAAAATAAATTATTATAAAACTTTAGGTATTGATCCATTTACTTTTTTTAAAAATAAAGTAGTTTTAGATGGCGGGTGTGGTACCGGTGAAGAATCGATGATAATAGCTAGCTTAGGAGCTAAAAAAGTAGTTAGTATAGATTTATCTGATGCTTCTCTTTCTAAGGCAAAAGAAAAGGCTGAAATATTGGGAATTAAAAATATTGAGTTTTATAAGCAATCTGTATTAGACATTGATTTCGAAGATAATAGTTTCGATTTGGTTATTAGTGCGGGAGTAATTCATCATACTCCTGATCCATATAGAGGTTTTCAAGAACTTTGTAGAGTATTGAAAGATGGATGTCCTCTTATGTTATTTGTTTACAACAACTATGGCCATTTTTTTAATAATATCGAAAAAGGTTTAGTTGAGTTGTTAGGTGGTGAAGATATTCATAAAAGAATAGAATGGGCAAAGAGGCTATATCCTTGGAGAATGAAAAGACTATATAATGAAAATGTTCATAAGAATATAGATATGGAAGCATTGATTTATGATCAATACTCAGTACCCCAAAAAAGTGACCATTCTATAAAAGAAATATTAAACTGGTTTAGAGATAATAATATAGAGTATGTTAGTAGCGTTATGCCAATAGAGTTTAAAAAGCAAATGGGATATATTCATAGAAGAGGTTTAGAAAATGAAAATGTTCAAAAAAGTATTTGGAAAAATCTATTATTTAAGTTTTCAAGACTATTTTCAGGGCCATTGCCTTATGGTGAAGAGTTAAAACCAAATAAAGAACCAAACGTTTTTTCTAGAGGGTTTACTAATTTTATATATTTTTTAAGAGGTTTTAAAGACTATTCTTCTGGACCAAGATTTTTGGGGATAAAGAAGACATAATGTGTGGTATATTAGGAGCAATTAGTAACAAACAATTTGATATAAAAAAAGCATTAAACTGTCTGAGTCATAGAGGACCTGATAATAGTGATTTTTATCAAAATAAAAACTTGATTTTAGGTCACACAAGATTGTCTATCAATGACCTTTCAATTGATGCGAACCAACCTTTTGAAGATGAAAATATTGTAGTTGTTTTTAATGGTGAAATTTATAACTATTTAGAATTGAAAAATGAAATAGATGACAGTTTTAGAACAAACTGTGAAGCAGAGGTAATATGTAAACTGTATAAAAAACATGGGAAAGAATTTGTAAATAAACTTGATGGTATGTTTGCTATTGCACTGTATGACAAACTAGAAAATACTCTATATTGCTATAGAGATAGACTGGGCAAAAAGCCATTTTTTTATTATTTAAATAAACAAAAAGAAGAGTTCTATTTTGCATCTGAACAAAAAGTATTTCCTAGCTTTGGTATCGAACTCGAATTTGATACGCGAGTATTAGACAATATATTAAATTTCACATTTTATAAAAAAGAGTCAATATACTCAAATATTAATACATTGGGACCATCTAAAATGTTGAGTATTGGGCTTAGTGATTTTAAAATAAAAAAAGAAAAATATTTTGAATTAAGTAATTTAATTGATGAAAACTATTATAAAGAGCTGTCTTTCTGCAATTGTGAGCAAATATTAGATGAATTACTTGATAAGGCTGTAAAAAAAAGATTACTTTCGGATGTACCTTTAGGTATTATAGGTTCAGGAGGAATTGACTCATCTTTAATAGCATATTATGCAAATAGATATAAGAAATATAACTTATTACATGTAAACTCTATAGATAGTTCTGAACTTAAATATGCGAATATATTAGCAAAAGATTTAGATGTAGATATAGTGTATAAAGATTTAGACTATGAAGTATTTAAAAAAGATTTTGATAACACACTTTTTTATTGGGAATATCCTTTAGTTCATACTAATGCAGTAGGTATTTTAAATGTGTCAAAACTAGCACAAGAAAATGGTTATAAAGTACTTTTAGGTGGAGAGGGTGCGGATGAACTTTTCGGAGGTTATCCTTATCATCAATTATACTATAAGTCACTTTTATTAGATAAATATAGTAAATTTTTACCTACTAAGTTTTTACAATCTTTATTGTATGCAAGAGGAAATACAAAAACAGCAAATATAGAGCCAACAATAGAGCATATCTATAACAATGAACGATTTTCAAAATATGAAGCAAAATATAGTTTCATCAAAGATAAAACTGAGAGAAAAATGCTTACTTATTTGGCTACAGAACTTGAAGAGTATTTAGTACCACTTCTATCTAGAGCAGATAGAATGAGTATGTCCCACGGTGTAGAAATGAGACTTCCTTTTTTAGATATAGAAATAATAAAATTTGCTTTAAACTTACCATTAAAAAAGAAAATTAATTTAAAGAAATCTAAAATCATTTTAAGAAATATTGGAAATAGTATATTGTCAAAAGAGTTATTGATTAGGCCCAAGATAGGTTTTACAGTAGATTATGCTAAAAAATATATAGAAGCAAAAAAAGTTAATACTTTAAATAATTTAGATACATATATAGATTCAAAAATAGTGATAGATCATTTAACGAAAACAAATCAATATCATAAACTTATGAGACTTTATTCTTTAGATAAAATATTAGGTGGTGTAAATTGAGTGTACAATTTATAATAAGAGATGATGACTTATCATATTTTACAAATATAGATGAGATAGATAGTTTATATAAAGATATATGGGGGACTTTTCCTATAACATTTGCTACTGTTCCATATCAGATAGGGACAGCTTTAGTTGGCTTTATACCACTAAAGTACTGGCATGACACTCAAGCTTATCCTATGGGAAGAAATGCAGAATTAACTAAATATATTAACAATAAAATAGTAGAAAATAAAGTTGATATTGCTTTACACGGTATTCATCATACTTATCGAATAAAAAACCATACTATTTACCCCGAACTAATAGATAAAATAGATGGTTTTGAAAAAAAATTGATAGAGTCTAAAAAATATTTAGAAAGTTTATTTGGGATAGATATAAATACTTTTGTACCTCCTAGCAACACTATGTCTGTAGATATAGCAAATATTTTAATTGATAATAAATTTAATCTTTTAAATTTGCCAGGAGTTAAAAGAAATACTAGAAGTTTATTTTCTGCAAAGCATCAAATAGCAAGATTACAAAGAATTTATTATATGTTTAAATTTAAATTTGATAGTCCTATTCCTATAGTAGATGGTAATAGATGGGAAGTAGGAGGATATGCTTTAACTCCATCTACAAAGCTTAAAACTTTAGAAAATGCTTTTCTTTACTGTAAAGACAATGACTATCCTTTTGTACTAGCGACACATTTTTGGGAGCACAAATGTATTTTGCCAGATAATTCTAAAAAAACTCAGTATGATTTATTAAAAGAGTTTTTAGATTTTGTAAGTAAATATGATATAACTCCTATACGAGCAAGAGATTTAAAATTATGAAAAAAGTAATATTTGTTAATATTGGTATGATGATGTTTAGAGGTGGTGGAGAAAATTTTGATATAAATATGTCTAAAGCTTTGACAGACTTAGGATATGAAGTTGAAATATATTCTTTAAAACCTCTTTTTAAAAATAGTACTTATGATAAGGTTGCAAAGCATTTTAATAAAGAAGTTTTTATAAAATCACCTTGGCTTTATCCTTTTACACAATTATTTCATAAAAATAAATACCTTAAAAAATTAAGAGGTATTAGAGGAATACCTAGAATACTTGGACAAGTGATATTTGAATTTAGAGTTTTTTTAGCTTTAAAAAAGAGAGATGATGACTTTGTATTACATACTTGTGAGTTACCTTTATTGACTTATTTAGTATCAAAATTTATAAATAAAAAAGCATATATAAGAATGCCTGGACCATTGAGTAATTTTTATGACATTTTTTTAGCAAAAGGTTGCTATGGAATTATAGCTAATGGAAATGCTTATGAACAGATAAAACAAAGAGATATTGTTAATGATAAACTACACTTTATAAATATTGGAGTATATGAGTTTGATAAAGGTACGTTGATAGATAAACAAGTTTTTAGAAGCAATATTGGAATTAAAAGTGATGATTTTGTAATTCTTTTTGTGGGAAGATTGATAGATATAAAAAATGTTCCTATGCTTTTAAAAGGGTTTGCATTATTTGTAAAAAAAGATTCTAATTCTAAACTTATTATTGTGGGTGATGGAAATAAAAAAGATGATTTAATAGAATTAGTAAATAGTTTAAGTATTCAAGATAATGTGATATTTACCGGTAACATAGATAAAGATGAATTAGGAAAATTTTATAATATATCTGACATATGTGCTTTAACTTCTCATTATGATAACTTTCCAAATGTATTGATTGAAGCTATGAGTTTCGGGATACCTTGTATAGGAACAAATGTAGGAGGAATACCAAATATTATTGAAGATAGAGTCACTGGATATATAGTAGAACCTGACAATGAAAACATGCTTGCTACTAAGTTTAAAGATTTTAGGAATAATGATTTTGATAAAGATGAAATAAAAGAAAGGATAAGGTGTAAATATAGTTGGAGTAAGAGTGCTAAAGAGTTTGAAAAGGTATTTACTTGATAAATTATTTATTTTTTATAGATATAATATATTCACTTTTATTATACGTATTAGTAAAAGAAAGAAAAATTTTTATTTTATTTTTTATAATTATAAATATTCAAATTTTATTGGGTTATTTTAACTTTAAATATAATTTAATACCTTACATGTGGGATGCATCAGGATATATTGAGTATTCAAAAAATATCTATGAGTATTACTTTAAAGATTTGCAACAGATACCTTCTTCAAGTTATTCATATATAAGTATGGGATATTTGTTATTACCTATACAATTTTTTGATGGAAATGATTTTATAAAAGCATCGTTTTTAAATATATTTTTTTCAAATCTTTCTGTGCTTTTTTTGTATAAAATTTTTAAATATAACAGTTGCAATAAGTTATATATTATTGCTTTTATCTCTCTTTTACCTACTCACTTATTGATGAGTGTTATGGTGACAAGAGAACCTTTTATTTGGTTACTAGGTTCAATAGTTTTATACTTTACTTATATTATGTATACAAAAAGAAAAATTCTATTCCCTCTTTTGACTATAATTTTAACACTTTATCTTCTTGTTTTCTTTAGGGCATTTTATATTTTACCTTTTTTGATAGCATTTCCCTTTATTCTTTTCAAACCCAAAAAAATATTACTACTTATAATTCTTGTTTTAATAGTATTTACTATAATGGTAGAGTTTTTATATCCTAATTATATTGAAGTTATAAATAAAAGTATGGAATATAGAACATCAGGGGGTGCAGCTTATCTAGAAGGAATGAACTATAAAAATATTATAGATTTATTTTTGTTTGCTCCTATACGTTTAGTATATTTTACTTTTGGTCCTATGCCTTGGGATATTCATAATTTGCCAGCCTTATTTACTTTTATAGAAAATCTTTTTCTTCTTTATATAGCTATTTATTTTTTATATAATTTTAGGAAATTTAAAAAGTTTTTGTATCTAAATAGATTTTATTTATTTTTATTTATTTATATGTTGTTTGGTTTAACTTTAACATCGATGATTGACTCTAATTATGGTACAGCAATGAGACATAAATTACAATTTACAGTTTTATTTTTTGTTATATATTTTGTATTCAAAGATTTTTTACAAGTGAGAAGAAAATGTGTGGTATAGTAGGACTTATAGATAAAAATAATAGTACTCCAAAAGAGATATTAAATGATATGATAAAAACACTACATCATAGGGGACCAGATGATGTAGGAATTTTTTATGAACAAATTGAAAGTACTACAATAGGATTAGCTCATAAAAGACTTTCAATTCAAGATTTAACTGATCATGGTCATCAACCTATGAATAGTGACTGTAAGAATTATATAATAGTATTTAACGGTGAAGTGTATAACTTTAAAGATATAAAAAAAGAATTGGAATATTTAGGATATAAGTTTAACTCAAATTCAGATACAGAAATAGTGCTTTATAGTTATAAACAATGGGGTATAAAAGCAGTAGATAGATTTATAGGAATGTTTGCTTTTTGTATCTATGATAAAATAAAAGATAAGATAATAATTGTAAGAGATAGATTTGGAGTAAAACCATTAAATTATTATGTAGACGAAAACATTTTTATATTTTCATCAGAAATTAAAGCCTTTCATAAACACCCAAATTTTAAAAAGAATAAAAAGATAAATTTAGATAGTTTGTCATTATACTTTCAATTTGGATATATAAATGCACCTAAAACAATATTCGAAAATACTTTTAAGTTAGAACCAGGGAAATATCTTACTTATAATTTAAAAACTAATAAAATAGATATTGAAACATATTGGGATATAACAAATTCCTTTACCCAAGAAAAAACAAAAAAAACTGAAAAAGAGATATTAAAAGACTTAGAAAAACTTCTTATAGAATCATATAAACTTAGAATGGTATCTGATGTACCTGTAGGAGTTTTTTTAAGTGGAGGATATGATTCCGTTTCAGTAGCCTCAATACTTCAAAAGCATACCAAACAAAAAATAAAGACATTTACAATAGGATTTGTGGAAGAGAAATATAATGAAGCAAAATATGCAAAAGAGATAGCAAATTATCTTGGAACTGAACATAAAGAGCTTTATATAACAGAAGAAAACTTACTTGATATTTTACCAACACTTACAGATATATTTGATGAACCTTTTGGTGATAGTTCAGCAATTCCAACAATAGCAGTATCCAAACTTGCAGGAGTAGATGTGAAAGTTGTACTGTCAGGAGATGGTGGAGATGAGACATTCTTTGGGTATGGCAAGTATATTAATACTTTGAAGCTTCAAAAGATTTATGATAAGTATAAGTTTATTCAATATTTTGATTTTAAATTTATAGATGATAAGTTTTTTTACTTTTTATTTAAATTTGTACCATACAAATATAAATGCAAGAACTTGATAAGTAAAATATTAAAGCTTTTAAAATTTTCAAAAATTCACAATATAAATCAACTTTATAAAGAAGCAAATAAATATTATTTGTCTGAAGAAATAAAAAAACTTATAGGAAAAGAAGTTATTCAAACTGAGACAGAAAATGTATCTATGCAATATATAGATTTTAAGACATATTTACCCGATGATATTTTACAAAAAGTAGATAGAGCAAGTATGAGTGAGTCAATAGAAGCAAGAGAACCATTATTAGACCATAGAATTATAGAGTATGTAGGTTCTATCCCAGAAAAGTTAATATATAAAAATAAAATACAAAAGTACCTTTTAAAAGAGTTAGTGCATAAATATGTACCAAAAGAACTTATGGAACGAGAAAAACAAGGATTTTCAATACCCATAGATAAATGGCTTAATGGCAAATTAAAAGATGAAGTTTATTTTTATCTAGATTATAAGAGAGTAAAAAAAGAAGGATTATTAAATCCAAATGAAGTAATTTTTTTAAGAGATAGTTACTATAAAAAAAAAGGAGTAAATCCATATAAAATATGGTTTTTACTTGTATTTGAAAAATGGTATGAAAGGTGGATGATTAGTGAGTAAGAAAATAGCTTTTCTAATAAATTCTTTTACTAATGGTGGGGCAGAAAGAGTTCTTGCTACAATAATTTCTTCACTTAAAGAAGAAGGACATAAAGTAGAACTTCTATGCCTTGAAAAAGATAATTTTTATAGCTTAGATAGTTCTATTAAAGTTACTTATTTAACACAAAATAATGGTAAAGAAAATTCTATAAAAAAGTTTATAATGCTTTTAGTTTTTGGATATAGACTAAAAAAATATATTGAGGAAAATAATATAGAAGTTGTTCAAAGTCACTTATTTCGAGCCAACTACGTTAATATATTTGCTAGATTTTTTGGTTCTAATCATAATGTTCAACTTGTCAGTGCTGTATCAGCTTTAGCAAAATATAGCGATAATAGAATATCTTCAAAAATAAATTTATTTTTAATTAAAAGACTTTATAAATATGCAGATTTATTGATTTTTAAAGCAGAAGCAATGAAATTAGAATATATAGAAACTTTTAATTTAAAAAATAAAAATATAGTGATAAATAATCCTATTGATATTGAAAAAATAAACTTGCTTAAAAATGATGATAGTGAAGCTATTTTTAAATTCAATAAAGAAAAAAAATACATTATTTCTATGGGAAGATTTCATAAAGATAAAAGACAAATTGATCTTTTAAAAGCATTTATAAGTATAGAAAGAAAACATAATAATTTGGAACTTATATTTTTAGGGGATGGTGAACAAAAAACTAAATTAGAAGAGTTGGTTCAAGAATATAAATTATCAAAAAAAATCCATTTTTTAGGAAATGTGAAAAATCCATTTTATTATTTGAGTAAGAGTTATATTTATGTTTCTACCTCTATAAGTGAAGGTTTCCCTAATGCACTTATTGAAGCTATGTGCTGTGAGCTTCCAGTAATATCAACTGACTGTAAAACAGGTCCAAGAGAAATTTTAAATCCAAGTTATAATATACAAAAAGGACATTTGAAAAAAAATTTAGAAATAGTAGAATATGGGATATTGATACCTGAAAAAAGTTTAATAAATATTATAGAAGCGATAGAATATTATTTAGATACTAATATTTATAAAAATTTTAAGAAAAAAGTGCATAAAAGAGTTTATGAATTTTCAAAAAAAAGAATACTAGAAAAGTATAAAAAGGTATTAGAAATTGACTAAAAAAATTTTATTTGTAATCAATGTAGATTGGTTTTTTATTTCTCATAGATTGCCTTTATCTTTGGAAGCTTTAAAAAAAGGTTATGAAGTTCATATAGCTTGTGGAATTACTGATAAAAAAGGGTATTTAGAAAGTTTAGGTTTAACCGTTCACCCTATTAATATATCACGAAGTGGTATGGGAATAAAAAATGAAATAAAATCTTTTTTAGAAATATATAAGCTTTTAAAAAAAGTAAGTCCTGATATTGTCCATTTTGTTACTATCAAGCCTGTACTTTATGGTGGTATTGTTTCAAGGTTTTTAGGACACTTTAGAAAAGTTTTTGCTATTTCTGGGTTAGGTTTTGTTTTTGTAGCACAGAGTATTAAGGCAAAAATGGTAAGAACAATTGTTAGGATAATGTATAAAATTGCACTAGGTGGTGATAACTCTCATGTAATAGTTCAAAATCCTGAAGACAAAAAAGTTATTCTGAGCTTTGACACTATAAATAATAAAGATATAACTTTAATAAAAGGTTCTGGAGTGGATCTCAAACAATACTTTTATAAATCATCTGAAAATATTATACCTAAAGTAGTTATGGCATCAAGATTATTAAAAGAAAAAGGAGTATTTGAGTTTGCAGAGGCAGCTAAAATATTAGAAAAAAGAGATATGAAAGTAGAGTTTGAGCTGTATGGAGAAATAGATGAAGGTAATCCGAACTCTTTAACAAAAGGTGACTTGGATAAAATTTCAAAAATTCCAAACTTTAATGTAAAAGGGTTTAGTAGTAATATTAAGTCAGTTTTTCAAAAGTCTGACATTATAGTTTTACCATCATACTATGGTGAAGGATTACCTAAAGTTCTTATTGAAGCAGCATCTTGTGGAAGAGCAATAGTTACAACAAATATGCCAGGATGTAAGGATACTATTATTGAAAATAAAACAGGTCTATTTTGTAAAGTAAAAGATGCAGAATCTTTAGCTAAGTGTATTGAAAAACTTATATTAGATAGTGATTTGAGAAATAATATGGGAAGAAATAGTAGAAAGCTTGCAGAACAAGAATTTGATATAAAAAAAGTAATTCAAAAACATTTTGAGATATATGAAGGTAAAGTGTGAAAAAAATATTAATCACAGGTTCATCAGGCTTCATAGGAAATTATTTTATAAATAAATATAAAGAAAAATATCAGATAAAAACTTTTAGTTTTTTAAAAGATGATATGAATACTTTAGATTGTAATGAAATTGATGTAGTTTTTCATCTTTCGGCATTGGTTCATCAAATGAATGGAGCAAGTGCTAAAGAATATGAAAAAGTAAATGTTATTCAAACTTTAGAGTTAGCTAGAAAAGCAAAAGAAAGTGGAGTAAAACACTTTATTTTTATGAGTACAGTTAAAGTGTATGGAGAAGAGACAAATAATAAATATACTGAAAATACTGTTTGTAATCCAGAAGATGAATATGGAAAAAGTAAACTAAAAGCTGAATTAGAACTACAAAAGTTAAAAGACGAGAATTTTAAAATTAGTATTATAAGAACTCCTATAGTTTATGGATATGGTGTAAAAGCAAATATTAAAAATCTAGTAAATCTAGTAAACAAAATTTCAATATTACCTTTTGGAAAAATAGAAAACAAAAGAAGCATGGTATATATAGGGAACCTTTGTCACTTAGTAGATATTGTAATTGAGCAACAAAAATCAGGAATCTTTTTAGCAAGTGATAATGAACCTCTAAGCACAACAAGGCTTTGTGAATTTATAGCAAAAAATCTTGATAAAAAAGTTTTTTTAATTAAAATACCATTTTTTGAAAGTTTATTAAAAATAGTAAAACCTTCATTTCATAAAAGATTATATGGTAGTTTAGAGATTGATAATAGTATTACAAAAGAGAAATTAAATCTTAAAAACCTATATTCTGTTGAAGAAGGTATAAAACTTATGATAAAAGGCAAAGATTGATTTATTTAATATTACTTTTAATCTCATTTTCACTTACATATTTTATAAAAGAGTATGCTATAAAAAAATCACTAGTTGCTACTGTAAATGAACGAAGTTCTCATACTGTACCCACTCCCCATGGTGGTGGTATAGCTTTAGCTATCACTTGGTTTTTAGGTTTACTTTATCTGTATTTTACTGATGATATAGACTTAAACCTTTTTTATGCACTTTTAGTTGGCATAGTGATTAGTTTAATTAGTTTTTTTGATGATATTTATGAGTTAAGTGCTAAGTTAAGACTTATCGTTCAATCCTTTGTATCATTAGGTGGATTGTATTTTTTAGGTGGATTTGGGAGTTTAGATTTTTTTGTTTTTTCTATAGAAAATCAAATAGTTACAAATATATTTGCATTTTTTATGATTATTTGGTTTATAAATCTTTATAATTTCTTGGATGGAATAAATGGTTATGCTGGAAGTGAAGCTATATTTTTATCTTTAGCTGGATTTATTCTTTTTAATGGAAATCATTTTATAGTTTTAATTGTTTCAATTCTTGGATTTTTATACTGGAATTGGAATAAAGCAAAGATATTTATGGGGGATGTTGGTAGCACTTTATTAGGGTACAATATTGCCGTTTTTACAATTTATTATTCAAATCAAACTAGTGAAAATTTTTGGATATGGATTATTTTGTTTTCTTTGTTTTGGTTTGATGCTACTGTTACTTTGATACGAAGAAAATTAAATGGTGAAAAATTATCTCAAGCTCATAAGAAACATGCATATCAAAGACTTACACAAGTTGGATGGAGTCATTATAAGGTTACAAATTATGCAATAGTTGTAAATATAATTTTATTTTGCTTAGTTTATTTTATCTCTAATATTTTTATTACTTTTATATTTAGTATATTTTTATTGGGTATTATTATGAAACATATAGATGAAAAGAAAGAATTTATCAAGTTTTCATAGCAAGTTTAGTATAATTCAATCTATTATAAAAAAGGATTTGATACTTGCTAAAACCTTCTCCTCTAAAAAGAATAATATTTTTTTTAGTATTTGATTTTTTATTGTCCCTTACGTCATTATATTTATCTTATAATCTTAGATTTAATTTTGATATACCTACAGATTTTTTAAATAATTTCTTTATAATATTTTTTATAATATTTTTTATAAAAGTTTCTTTTTTTATTTATTTTAAATTATATAGAACAGCGTGGCGATTTTTCTCTTTATATGAAATAAAAAAAATCATATTAGCTCATATCTTAACTTATGGATTATTTATTATTGTATTTATTCTTTTTAGAGAAGAACTCAGCCCTTTAGCTAGAAGTATTATTATCATAGATTTTATGTTTTCTTTGGTATTTATCTCTTTATTAAGACTTTCAAAAAGAATTATTATAGAAAGTGGTAAAGGTACTAAATACAAAAATACACTTATCCTAGGAGCTGATAATAGTATAAAAAATATATTAAATGATTCTAAAAATATTGATTATACCCCTGTTTCAATTATAGACGATAATAAAAATTTAATAAATAGCTATATTATGAATCTGAAAGTATCTTCTTTTGAAGATATGGAAAACATAATTAAAACAAAAAGTATCGAAGCTGTAATTATCTCAAAGGATTATGAACAAAATAGATTGATTAACATTTTTGAGATTTTAAATGACTTAGGTATAAATGATATTAAAAAAATTAACACGCTAAGTTCAACAAATACAAAAGAGTTAAAAGATATCTCTGTAGAAGACTTGCTTGCAAGACATCCAAAAGATTTAGATAAACAAAAAATCGAGTCTTTTATTAAGAACAAAGTAGTACTTATAACTGGAGCTGGTGGAAGTATTGGCTCTGAGATTAGTAGACAGTGTAAACTTTTTGGTGCAAAACAATTAATACTTTTAGATCATAGTGAATATAATCTTTACAAGATAACGGAAGAATTAAATGATAATACTATAGTTTCTGTTATGCAAACAGTTAGAAATTTAAGCTTTTTAGAGTCTACTTTTGAAAAATATAAACCACAAATAGTTATACATGCTGCAGCATATAAACATGTGCCATTGGTAGAAGAAAATATTTTAGAAGGTATCTCAAATAATATTATTGGAACAAAAAATAGTATTGATTTGTCTATTAAATATGGTGTTGAGAAGTTTGTTTTAATCTCTACAGATAAAGCTGTAAGACCTACAAATGTAATGGGAACTACTAAAAGAGTTTGTGAACTTTATGCTCAAAATGTTGAGAGTAAAAATACAGAAATTATTTCAGTTAGATTTGGAAATGTGTTAGGAAGTAGTGGAAGTGTAATTCCTAAATTTAAATCTCAAATTCAAAATGGTGGACCTATTACCGTAACTCATCCTGATATTACTAGATATTTTATGCTTATTCCAGAAGCTTGTGAATTAGTTTTGCAAGCAGCAAGTTTAGGAAAGGGTGGTGAGATATTTATTCTTGATATGGGAGAACCAATCAAAATTGTGGATTTAGCCAAAAAAATGATTGATCTAAGTGGTAAAAAAGATATCCAAATTGAATTTTGTGGGTTGAGACCAGGCGAAAAACTTTATGAAGAATTATTAATAAATGATAGTGATATGAAAACACAATATGAGTCAATAACAGTTGCAAGTAAAACTGACTACGATATTGATAAACTTAATAGTGATATTGAAGAACTATTAGTTTGTGAAGATAAAATTTCAAAATTAAAAGAGATAGTACCTGAATTTAATCATCAATTAAACTAAGGTTTTAAAACCTCTTCAACATCAAAACCGTCAAAACTTTCAATTCCTAAATTTTTTGAAAATTCATAAAGTTCTATACATCTTTCGTATAAAGATTCTTCTGTATGTATCTCATTCTTTGCAATTTGGAGATAGTAAGTGTTATCGCAAGAAACAATTTCTTTAAAATCATATTTACTTAAAATAGAATGATTACTTACAATAATTAGATGTTCTTTTTTATTATGAGAAAAATAAAAACCCCAATTTAGTACTTTTTTCAAATCTAAATTTTTTATGTTATTGATTGTTTTGAAATATTCTTTTATATAAGATTTTTTTATCATATTCTTCGCCTAAATATATAATTATAATTATTACTAATTATAAATAAAATTATTATAAAAGCATCAATTCTTTAAGTACATTGATAATAAAATGTCACAATGAAAACTATAAGTTATAAATCAAAAACAAAATTAATAAAAAAAATTTTAGAAGATGAAAATTTAAAAGAGCTTCCAAAGTCTTCAGTATTTGGAAAAATACTTAAAAGAAAAGAAAATGCCGATATATATTTTCATAGTGGAAATATAGATAAAGAAACTTTAGAGAATATTCAAAATGCAAAAAAAGTAATTGTAAATTCAAACAGAATAAAAAAAGAACTTAGTGAATTTGAAGAGAAAATCGAAGTTGTTTATCCATCAATTGATATAAAATATGATGATATAGATAAAATTAGAAATAAAGTATATTCCCAATTAGATATTGAAACTAGTAAAAAAACACTTCTTTTTACAGCAAAAAACTTTAAAACTTCTGGTGTATATGATTTCTTAAATATAATTAACTATCTAAATTATAAAAATTTTGTAGCCATTATTGCAGGAGATAAAAAAGAGATTGCGAATCTAAAATTTAAAATATCTCGTATGGATTTAAGTGAAAAATTGATTTTATTGGATGATTTTGAAGATATGGACAAACTTTTTATAGCTTCTGATATATTTTTGCTCCCAACAACAAACAAAACTTTTAATACAAACATTCTAAAAGCTATGTATTGTAAATGTGCTGTTTTTACAACGGTTACAAATGATGCTTCTGAATTAGTGGATGTTTTTTCAACTATGGAATCCCCTCAAGATAGAAGTATGCAGTTTAAACTTGATGCACTTTTACATGATGACACTGAATTAAATACCATAAAAGAACAAAACTATAATGTTGCCAAAGAGTTTACCTTTGAAAAACAGTTAGAAAGAGTAAACTTGATAATTAACTCTTTTTAATCTTTTCTTACATGTAAAAAAGAGGCAAATTTTGGTTTCCCATATTTAGTGAAACCAAAATATTTAAAGGTTACTATCTCACCAATTTTTGGATAGTTTTTCCTTTGTTTATTTGTAAAACCATTTCCTAGATTAAAAGTTATCCCATTATCAAGTTTTATTACAAGGCTTTTCAATAATTTTGTTTTTTCATTAAAATTAACTCTTATCACAACTCCTTCTATATCTTGTGCTTTTTTAAGCTTTAGAATATGAGGACTTCTTCCTGTATGGTAGTTTTTGCTTGGATCTTTTACAATAACTCCTTCACCTTTTTTTGATATTATCTCTTCCATGTAATTATTTAGATGGTTTTCATCTTTTATTTTTATTTGCTTTATAATATTTACATATTTATTTGGGTGCTTTTTAAACCAAGACTTAGCCTTTTCTAATCTTTGAAAAAAATCTCCCTTTGTATTTGGAACTTCAAATATATTATAAGTTATATTTTTCCAATCTTCACTTGGCTTTTTGTCCATTATTATATTTTGTATATTTTCAAAATCATTTCTTTTTGTCCATAATTCCCCGTCAAGTTCAAAATTTGGGAAGTTTTTTATAAACCATTTTGGTGGATATATCTTTTTACCTTTTCTTGTTAATAACTGCTTTCCATCCCAATATCCCCTTATTCCATCAAGTTTTTCACTCATAAACCAACCATTTATATTTTGTTCTTCATAAGTTAAAGGCTTTTGTAGCTCAACTGCAAAAGAAAAAACTGATAAAAAAAGTAGTACAATAAACTTTACAAATAATTGCATAGATAAACCTTTTATATAAATAATATAAAATATTATCAAAACTATCTTTAATAAAAGAACTTATACAAGATGGTCTATTTTTAAATTTAACTTAAGTTTAACAAGGTACAATACGCGAATATTTTTCACTACAAAATTTAAGGAATAAAAAATGTCAAGAAGATGTTCAGTTTCAGGAAAAGGACCTATGGTTGGAAACAACGTAAGTCACGCAAACAACAAGACTAAAAGAAGATTTTTACCAAACTTAAGAACTGTTAGAGTTACTTTAGAAGATGGTACAACTAGAAAAATTAGAGTTTCTGCTAAAGAGTTAAGAACTCTTAAAAAACACTCATAAGAGAGCACTTAAGAAAGTGCTTTCATGAGCATTTTTAGAAGAGTTAAAAAAGCTCTAGGCTGGGAACTTCATTCAGCCAAACCAGAATATGATTTAAACCCAATCATATATTCTCAATTAAAACCTTTTAGATTACCTCTAGTTTTAGTCCAATTCATTATGATAATTGGAACAATGGGTTATATTTTAATCGATGATTTTCCAATCTTAGATGCAGTTTATCAAACAGGTATTACCTTTACAACTGTTGGATTTGGGGAAGTTGCTCCAATCTCACCAGCAGGTAGATTTTTTACAATTACCCTGATTATTTTTGGATTTGCTATATTTACCCTTTCAACAGCAGTATTAATTGATACAATTATCAAAGGGAATTTATTTGAACTATACAAGGAACGAAATATGCTTTATAAAATTGCAAGACTTAGACGTCATTTCGTAATTTTTTATCACAATGAGTATACAGCACAGTTAGCTAAACAGTTTAACCAAAACCATGTTCCATTTGTGGTAGTTGACCCAAGTGATGATATTGAAGAGATTGCCAAAGAGTGCAATTATCCATATTATGTAAAAGAGGAACCTTTTAAAGAGGAAGCTTTTTTGAAATCTCATTTAAGTTCAGCAAAGGGTGCAATTTCACTTTCAAAAAATATTTCAAACAATATTACACTTATTGCATCAGTTAGACTTTATGAAAAAGAGTTAGGACGAAGCCCATTTTTGATTATCTCAAATGCCGAAACAAATAATGAAAAAATCAGACTTCAAAAACTTGGAGCTGATAAAGTGGTTGCAACACCATCTCTTATGGCAAAAAGAGTTTCAGCTATGGCAGTTCGTCCTGATATGGAAAATGTTCTAGAAGAGTTTCTTTATAAACCAGATACTCCTATTGATATGGAAGAAGCTTTTGTTAAAGAAGATTCGTGGGTTGTAAATAGGCAGATTAGGGACTTACACTTAAGGGATAGGATAAAGGTTTCAGTTATTGGAATTACTGAGAAAAAAGGAAGATTTATCCAAATGCCAAAAGGTAGTGCAGTAATCAGCCCAGGTTCTAAACTTCTTCTAGTTGGTAGTCAAAAAGCAATATCAAAAGCAAAAAGAATTATCAATTTAAAAAAACAACCTGAAGAGATTTAAAAGAAGTTTACAGATTTAGGTCCCTTTTAAATGGGACATTTTAAGAACACAACTCGTTGTTCTCTTTAGAATTTGCTTCTTTAATGATTTTTTACAAATCATGTCAAAAGAAGTTTATAGATTTAGGTCCCTTTTAAATGGGACATTTAAAAGGATATAATATTATGTTTACAATTTTACCAATAAAAGGTTTTATAGATTCAATTGATGGATTTTACTGTGATGGAATCCATGCAGGTTTAAAACCAAACGGAAACAAAGATTTAGGATTTATATATAGTGATACTTTATGTGATGTAAAAGCAGTATTTACACTAAACAAATTTCAAGCAGCACCACTAAAACATTATCAAAACTATGAGAATAACTTTCAAACAAACTTTGTATTAGTTAATTCAAAAAATGCAAATGCTTTAACAGGACAAAAAGGGATTGATGATATCAATGAGATTTTTTCATCATTAAATCATGAAATCACTAATCCTATTATGAGTAGTACAGGGGTTATTGGAAATCCTTTGCCAAAACAAAAAATTATTGATGGCGCAAATTCATTTGATTTATCTTCAAAAAATGGTGAAAATCTTAGTCAAGCTATTATGACAACAGATGCTTTTCCTAAAACTTGCCTTTATGAAGTAAAACTTGAAGATGGAAGTTCTTTTAAAATAGGAGCAGTTGCTAAAGGTGCAGGAATGATAAATCCAAACCTTGCAACAATGCTTTGTTTTATTTGTACTGATGCAGCTATTCCAAGTGAGGATATGCAAGAGCTGTTGGATGTTAATATTCATACTACATTTAATGCAATTTCAGTAGATGGTGATACTTCTACAAATGACACAGTTTTATTATTATCAAATAAAAAATCAAATGCATATGACAAAGAAGCTTTCAAAGAGGTTTTAAGACTAGTAATGCATGATATGGCTATGTTAATGGTTGCAGATGGCGAAGGTGCTAAAAAAGCAGTTGCTTTTGAAGTTATTAATGCAGCTTCAAATGAAGAAGCAGAGATTGCAGCTAAAGCTCTTTCAAACTCATTATTAGTTAAAACTGCACTTTTTGGTGAAGATCCAAATTTTGGACGAATAGCTTCAACAATTGGAGCAAGTCGTGTAACTTGTGATGATACAAAATTAGTTATCTCTTATAATGATGTAGTTGTTTTTAATAAGGGCGAGATTGTTTTTACTAAAGAAGTTGAAGAAAAAGCAGGAAAAGTGTTACAAAATGACAAATTTAAAGTTATTTGTGATTTAGGTGTAGGTGAGGGTAGTTTCACTGCATATGGATGTGACCTTGGATATAAATACGTAGAGATAAACGCTGATTACCGAACATAATTTAGGTATTTAACTTATTTTGAATTACTACTCTTAAATACTTTGAGAACCCGTAATAAATTTCGGGTTCCAAATTTTTTTACACTTTATTAAGTCCTCTATTGATATAATTTAATAATTTTATAAAGAAAGGATAAGCCAATGTTTAACGAACATAGAGATATTATCGCTGAACTAAAACAGCAAGACGCACACTTTCAATCAGTTATTGAAAAACATAATGATTTAGATCAAGAGATTAGTGAACTAGAGAAAAATTTTGCTGACCAATTTGAAATTGAAGCTAAGAAAAAAGATAAATTAAAACTAAAAGATGAAGTATATTCTTATATTGTAAAATATAAACAAGAGAACAATTTATAATTTAATAAATTCTTCGTAAAAAGGGTGAAAGTATTTAAAAATTTCACCCTTTTTTTTTGCTTAAAAACTACTCTTAACACCTTTTGCTAAGCCTTTTTTAGATAAAATATTTAAATTTTATAACAAAGGCATTTTTTAATGGAAAACCTTTTCGAAAATCAAGATATTATTGATATAAATATTGAAGACAGTATAAAAGCTTCATACTTAGATTATTCAATGAGTGTAATCATAGGTCGGGCGCTTCCTGATGCAAAAGATGGTTTAAAACCAGTTCACAGAAGAATTTTATACGCGATGCATGATTTAAATATGAGTGCAAGAGCTCCATATAAAAAATCAGCAAGAATTGTAGGGGATGTAATCGGTAAGTATCACCCACATGGTGATAGTTCAGTTTATGATGCTCTTGTAAGAATGGCGCAAAGCTTCTCTATGAGAGCTCCTCTTGTAGATGGACAAGGAAACTTCGGTTCTATTGATGGTGATAACGCTGCAGCGATGAGATATACCGAAGCTAGAATGACTAGAATATCTGAAGATGTTCTAAAAGACTTAGATAAAGACACAGTTAACTTTGTACCAAATTATGATGATACAATGAAAGAACCTGATGTATTACCAACAAGAGTTCCTACCTTACTTTTAAATGGTAGTGAAGGTATTGCAGTTGGTATGGCTACAAAAATTCCTCCTCATAACTTAGGTGAGTTATTAGATGGTGTTTTACATATGATTGATAATCCTGAAACAACAGCTGATGAATTAATGGAGTTTATCCAAGGACCAGATTTCCCTACAGGTGGAACAATCTTTGGTAGACGAGGAATTATTGATGCTTATAACACTGGTCGTGGTAGAGTTAAAATTAGAGCAAAACATCATATTGAAACAAAAGGTAAAAAAGAGGTAATCGTTTTAGATGAACTTCCATACCAAGTAAATAAATCAAGACTTATTGAACAAATTGCTAACTTAGCAAAAGAAAAAACTGTTGAGGGGATTTCTGAAGTTAGAGATGAGTCAGATAGAGATGGTATTAGAGTTGTAATTGAACTAAAAAAAGATGCTATGAGTGAGATTGTACTAAACAACCTTTATAAATCAACTCCTATGGAAACTACCTTTGGTATTATTCTTTTAGCTGTTCATAATAAAGAACCAAAAGTATTTACATTACCACAACTTTTAAATGTTTTCTTAGCACACAGAAAAACTGTAATTATTAGAAGAACAATTTTTGACTTAGAAAAAGCAAAAGCAAGAGCACACATCTTAGAAGGGTTAAAAATTGCTTTAGACAATATTGATGAAGTTGTTAAGATTATTAGAGCTTCTGCAAATGACGCAGAAGCAAAAGAGAGTTTATCGAATAGATTTGGTCTTAGTGAAATTCAAGCACAAGCTATTTTAGATATGAGACTTGGAAGATTAACAGGTCTTCAAAGGGATAAATTAGAAGCTGAGTATCAAGAGTTATTAACACTTATTGCAGAACTTGAAGCTATCTTAAAATCTGAAGAAAAATTAAATGAAATAATCAGAGAAGAGCTAACTGAAATTAGAGAAAAATACTCTGATGAAAGAAGAACTGAAATTGAAGATTCATATGATGAAATTGATATTGAAGATTTAATTCCAAATGAGCCAATGGTAGTTACTATTACTCATAATGGATATGTAAAAAGAGTACCAATTAAAGCATATGAAAAACAAAGAAGGGGTGGTAAAGGAAAAGTTGCCGTTACAACTCACGATGATGACTTTATTGAAAGGTTCTTTGTAACAAACACCCATGATACACTTATGTTTGTAACCAACATGGGACAATTATATTGGTTAAAAGTTTATAGAATTCCAGAAGGATCTAGAACTGCAAAAGGTAAAGCTGTTGTTAACTTAATCAACCTAAGATCTGATGAGAAGATTATGGCAATTATCCCTACTAGTGATTTTGATGAGTCTAAATCTTTAGCATTCTTTACAAGAAATGGTATTGTAAAAAGAACATCATTAGTTGAGTTTAGTAATATTAGATCAAATGGAGTTAGAGCAATTGTTCTTGATGATGCCGATGAAGTTGTAACAGCAAAAATTACAACTCCAGAAACACAATATCTAATGATCTTTACAAGTTTAGGTCAATGTATTAGATTCGAAGTTGAAAAAACTAGAGAACAAGGTAGAAGTACAAGAGGTGTTAGAGGTATTAAATTTAAAAAAGATACTGACTTCGTAGTTGATGCAAATGTTGTTGATAATGAAGAGCAAGAGTTATTAACTGTATCTGAAAAAGGTATAGGAAAAAGAACAACTGTTGATGAATATAGACTTACTAATAGAGCAGGTTCAGGAGTTATCTCTATGAAACTTCACCAAAAAACTGGTAATGTTGTTGGTGCTGTATTAGTTGATGAATCTATGGATTTAATGGCATTAACTTCAATTGGTAAAATGATTAGAGTTGATATGAATACAATTAGAAAAGCGGGAAGAAATACTTCTGGTGTAATTATTGTAAACGTAGATGCACAAGATAAAGTTGTTTCAGTTGCAAAATGTCCAAAAGAGGATGATGATGAACTTGATATTGAAAATGCAAAAACAATGGATGGTATTGATTTAACAGAATTTAATTTAAAAGATAATACTGAAATGAATTCGAATGAAGAGACAAACAATTTACAATTAGATGATAATAAAGGAAATGAAGAATGAGAAAATTTAATGTAGCTATAGTGGGTGCTACAGGTGCTGTTGGTGAAGAACTTTGTAGAGTATTAAAAGATTACAACTTCCCAATTAACAAACTAGTACCTCTTGCAAGTGCAAGAAGTGCTGGTAGTAAAGTTGAATTTGATGGTAAAGAGGTAACTGTTTTAGAGTTAACTCCAACTTGTTTTGAAGAAAATGAAGTAGAGATTGCATTCTTCTCTGCTGGTGGTTCTATTTCAGCAGAATATGCAAAATATGCTGTTGATGCAGGTGCAGTTGTAATTGACAACACAAGTCACTTTAGAATGGATCCAAAAACTCCATTAGTAGTTCCAGAAGTTAACCCTGAAGATATTGCTTTATGGAAAGAAACAGGAATCATTGCAAATCCAAACTGTTCAACTATCCAAATGGTATTAGCATTAAAACCACTTGATGAATTATATGGAATTAAAAGAGTAGATGTATCAACTTATCAAGCAGTTTCGGGTGCTGGTAAAACTGGTATGGAAGAGCTTGTTAAACAAATGCAAGATTTATTATCATTTAAATTAGATGAATCTGAGAAAAAAGCATTTGCACACCAAATTGTAAATAATGTAATTCCTCAAATTGATGTTCAACAACCAAATGACTTCACAAAAGAAGAGATGAAAATGGTTCTTGAAACTCAAAAAATCTTACACAAAGAGATTGCTGTTGCTGCTACTTGTGTTAGAGTTCCAGTTTTAAGATCACACTCTGAGTCTATTACTGTTACATTCGAAGAAGGAACTTCAGTAGATGTTGCAGAAGTAAGAGAAGCTTTAGAAAGATTTGAAAATGTTGAAGTTATTGATGATTTAGCTAATAATGCTTATCCAATGCCAATTATCTCAACTGATACAGATATCACTTATGTTGGTAGAATTAGAAAAGATGTATATGCTGATAACATTGTTCATTTCTTCAACGTTGCTGACCAAGTAAGAGTTGGAGCTGCTACAAATGCAGTTAGAATTGGTCTTAAATGGATTGAGATGGAGAGTGATATTTAATGCTTGAAAGGCTTTTTGAAGGTACAATGTGGCGAACAAGAATTTTTATTGTTCTTGCTGTCATTTTTGGACTTATTGGTTCTATTATTTTATTTATAGTTGGATCAGTAGATATTTTTGAAGTATTTATGTATGTTATAAATGTTTATTTAAATGGATTACATCCAGCAGACTTTCATGAAGTTATAGTTAGTAAAATAATTGGTGCAGTTGATATTTATTTAATTGCTGTTGTAATGATAATTTTTGCTTTTGGTTTATATGAATTATTTATTTCTAAAATAGATGTAGCTGAAGAGTCTAATAAGGGACAAAATATATTAGCGATTACATCACTTGATCAATTAAAAGATAAAATTGCAAAAGTTGTTGTGATGGTACTTGTAGTTGGTTTTTTCCAAAGAGTACTTCATACAAAATATGATGGTGCTTTAGAGATGCTTTATTTTGCAGTCTCTATAATGGTACTTTCAATAGGACTTTACTTTTTAGGTAAAGTTGGAAAAAAAGAAAAGAAAGAAGAAGAGGGGCATTGATGTCAAAAATATTCGTAGATGCATGTTTAAGAAAAGAAACTCCTTATACTCCAGTTTGGATGATGAGACAAGCGGGAAGATATTTACCTGAGTATATGGAAGTTAGAGCTCAAGCAGGGAATTTTCTAAACTTATGTCATGATCCAGAAAAAGCTTGTGAAGTTACAATTCAACCATTAGATATAGTTGGTGTAGATGCAGCTATTTTATTTAGTGATATTCTAGTTATTCCACATGAAATGGGAATGGATTTAGAGTTCATTAAAGGTGAAGGACCAAAATTTGATAAGCCAGTTGTTACAGAAGCAGACGTTGATGCACTTTTAGGTGGCGAAGAAGCTGCCAATAAATTAACATATGTATATGATACTATTAAATTATTAAAACAAAAACTTCCTGAAGATAAAGCTTTAATTGGTTTTACAGGAGCTCCATGGACACTTGCAACTTATATGATTGAAGGTCAAGGAACAAAAACATATAACATTTGTAAAAAAATGATGTATTCAAACCCTGAACTTTTACATAAAATCTTAAGAAAAGTAACTGAAGTAGTTAAACATTACATGGTAAAACAAATTGAAGCTGGAGCTGATGTTGTTCAAATCTTTGATTCTTGGGCAGCAGCAATAGAACCAGGAAGATATGATGAATTCTCATGGAAATATATGGTAGAAATTGCAGATTTTATAAAAGCAAAATATCCAGAAATTCCAGTTATCATGTTCCCAAAAGGTGTATCTGCATTTATAAATATGGGTGGAGTTTACGGAAACTTTGATGTATTTGGTGTAGATTGGGGAACTCCAATGGCTATGGCAAAAGAAAAACTTGGTGAAAAGTACGTTCTTCAAGGAAATATGGAACCATGCAGACTGTACTCAAAAGAAGAGACTACTAAATGTGTTGAAGCAATTCAAAAAACAATGCAAGGTGAGGGTCATATCTTTAATCTAGGTCATGGTATCTTACCAGATGTTCCTGTTGAAAATGCAATCCACTTTGTTAAAGAGTGTCAAAGAGTAAGTAAGAAGTAAATTTTTTACTAACTAAAACATATTTTCAAAAGAGAGGCTTTTAGCTTCTCTTTTTTTATTTCTAAAAATTAAAGGAACTATTTATTATGGGATATTCAAACTCTATAATCTTTGGACCAATTCCATCTAGGCGTTTTGGTATATCATTGGGAATTGATCTTTCACCTTCATCAAAACAATGTAACTTTGATTGTCTTTATTGTGAGCTTGAGAAAGCTAAAACGGTAGATACAATGACAACTTATCCAAAAGTTGAAGAAGTTATCAATGAGATACAAAAAAGTCTTGATAAGCACCCTAGAATTGATGTTATAACCATAACAGCAAATGGTGAACCAACTTTATATCCAAAACTTGATGAATTAATTGACGAAATCAATAAAATCAAAGGTGAAACAAAAACAATGATACTTTCAAATGGAAGTACTATTTATAAGCCTGAGATTTATAATGCCTTATTAAAACTTGATACTGTAAAACTATCCCTTGATTGTGTAAGTGAGAAGTGTTTTAAAAAGCTTGATAGAATACATGAGGGTATTGATATTGATGCGATGATTGATTCAATGGCTAAATTTAGAACTGAAACTACTAATAAACTAGTGCTTGAAATACTATTTGTAAAAACTTTAAATGATAAAGATGAAGAGATAGAATTACTTTATAATGCTGTGAAAAAAATAAATCCACATAGAGTGGATATAGGTACAATTGATAGACCACCTGCATATGAAGTTAAACCTGTGACATTTGAATTACTTGAAAAAGTAGCAAATAGATTTGAAGGTATAAATGTAAATATTGCTTTTAAAAATAGACCAAAACAAATAAACTCTTATGATGAAAAAGAGATTGTTTCTATGTTAAAAAGACGACCTTTAACCAATGAAGATGTTGAAAATATGTTTGACCTTAAAAGTAAAGAGTTACTAGAAAAACTAGTAAAAAAAGGTGAAATTAAGCTAACAAATAGCAGTGGATTAAATTTTTATAAAATTTCGTAATTTTTTCCAAAAATCCTTGACAAAGAAAATATTTTTTACTATAATTCCATCCCATTTGAAAAGGAAGACAGTTTCCGGCATAGCTCAGTGGTAGAGTAGATGACTGTTAATCATTTGGTCCCTGGTTCGAATCCAGGTGCCGGAGCCACTCAAAACTTTCTTTCAAATGACATTATAATTTTAAATTCCGGCATAGCTCAGTGGTAGAGTAGATGACTGTTAATCATTTGGTCCCTGGTTCGAATCCAGGTGCCGGAGCCATAAAAAGCTTTTAGATATTTGAACTTAGGTTCTTTTATCTAGAAGCTTTTTTTTTGCCTTTTTTTAGCTACAAAACATATCTATCTCTTTATATTTATTACCTTTTTTTATAAATAGTTTTTTACTTAGTTTCACTTTTTAATATGTTAATTATATTTAGATTTAATATTTTAACTTGTAGAATAAATTTATTAAAAGATAAAAATTATCAAATAAAAAAGGATATTCATGAAAAAGACATTAACAACAACAGCTGGTAATCCAATATCGGATAATCAAAACTCTAAAACAGCAGGTCAAAGAGGGCCAGTATTATTAGAAGACTATCAATTAATTGAAAAACTAGCTCATCAAAATAGAGAAAGAATTCCAGAAAGAGTAGTTCATGCAAAAGGTAGTGGGGCATATGGTGTTTTAGAAATCACAGAAGATATTTCAAAATATACTAAAGCAAAAGTATTACAAAAAGGTGAAAAAACAAGACTTTTACTTAGATTCTCAACTGTTGCAGGTGAAAAAGGAGCAGCAGATGCAGAAAGAGATGTAAGAGGATTTGCTCTTAAATTCTATACAAAAGAAGGTAATTGGGATTTAGTTGGTAATAATACTCCTGTTTTTTTTATTAGAGATGCATATAAATTTCCTGATTTTATACATACCCAAAAAAGACATCCCGTTTCAAATCTAAGAAGTAATACAGCTGCTTGGGATTTTTGGTCATTAAGTCCAGAAAGTCTGCATCAAGTAACAATTTTAATGTCTGATAGAGGACTTCCAAAATCATATAGACATGTAAATGGATATGGTTCACATACATATAGTTTAATTAATGACGAAGGTAAAAGAGTTTGGGTTAAATTTCACTTCAAAACAAAACAAGGAATTGAAACTATTACAAATAAAGAAGCAGAGGAGATTGTAGCTAAAGATAGAGAATCAAATCAAAGAGATTTATTTGAAAACATAGAAAATAAAAACTTTCCTAAGTGGAGTTTTGAAATTCAAGTTATGACAGAAGAGCAGGCAAAAGAATCTAATTTTAACCCATTTGACTTGACAAAAGTTTGGCCTCATGGAGATTATCCAATGATCAAAGTTGGTGAAATGACTTTAAATGAAAATCCTAAAAACTATTTTAACGAAATAGAACAAGCTTCATTTTCTCCATCAAATGTAGTTCCAGGTATTGGATTCTCACCAGATAAAATGTTACAAGCTAGAATTTTCTCTTACCCAGATGCTCATAGATATAGAGTTGGAACACACTATGAGATGTTACCAGTAAATAGACCAATAGTTGATGTAAATACTTATAATGCAGATGGAAGTATGAATTTTGAGCAAAGAGAAAGAACAGATGCATACTATGAACCAAATAGTTTTAATGGACCAGTTGAAGACAAAAAATATTCTGAGCCACAATTAGAAGTAGGTGATATAGCTGATAGATATGACCATAGAGTTGGAAATGATGATTTTACTCAAGTTACTGCACTATTTACTTTAATGAGTGAAAACCAAAAAGAGCAGTTGTTCAACAATATTAAAGATGCAATGGATGGAGTTCCTCAAGATATTATTGATAGACAAATTGCTTTATTTGAAAAGGTACATCCAGATTATGCAACTGGAGTTAAAAAAGCATTAGGAGTATAAAATGACATTTACAGTAGATGAATTAAATAGATATGAGGAACTTCAAGTAATTGCACTTGATTATGCAAGGTACGGAAAAACTGAAGATTTAAAATTGATGTTAAATGCAGGTATGTCAGAAAACTTATGCGACCATAAAGGTAATTCTATTTTGATGTTAGCTTCTTACAATGGTAATATAGAAACTACAGAAATGATACTAAGTTATGGAGCTTTGGTAGATCAAAAAAACGACAGGGGACAAACACCTTTAGCTGGTGTTTGTTTCAAAGGATATTTAGACATTGTTAAAATTCTTGTAAAAGCAGGTGCAAACATTCATGAAAATAATGGAATGGGAACTACACCCATAACCTTTGCAAGTATGTTTGGTCATACTGAAATTGTTGAGTTTTTAACTTCACAAAATAATAATCTTAAATCAAAGTTTTATTTAGGCTTTTCAAAGTTTATTGAAAACTTTAAAAAGAAAAAAAATTAATTAATGATATCAAAGCCAAATTATTTTGGCTTTGATATTTTAATATATCTTATTGTTTTATTTATATTAAAACAAATCAATTTACCAACAATCCCTTGAGTCAATTAAAAGCATAACAAAAAAACGACATCACAAAAAAAGTATAAAAAAATTTGATGAAAAATTTTATTTGATATTAAAAATGAAATAATTTTAATTGATAAGTTTTTATATATAGAAGTTACTACTATATGGGACTTAATTAAAAAACAAATATTTTATATACTTTTAAAATAATCAAAAAATATTATAAAAAAAGCATTCTAAAAAATATACAAACTTACACATTCTAGTTTGTTAAATATAGTATAAAATGTGTTTATCAAACTACATATGTGAATTCATTTCGTAGTGATTTTTTTATAAAAGAAAGGATAAATACTTTAATTATATAAAGTAAATAAATATGAATAGTTATAAATATGTTTTAGGAAATAGGACTTATACTTTTAAAAATTTGGCTGATTTAATGGCTAAGGCAACTCCAAAGCGTTCAGGTGATTTATTAGCAGGAGTTTCAGCTCTTTCTTCTCAAGAAAGAGTGATAGCTCAAATGAGATTGGCTGAAGTTCCTTTAAAAAACTTTTTAACTGAAGCTTTAGTTCCTTATGAGGATGATGAAATTACAAGACTTATTATTGATGGGCATGATAAAGAGGCCTTTGAACCAATTTCTCATTTAACTGTAGGTGATTTTAGAAACTGGTTATTAAGCGATGAAACTACACCAGATGTAATAAAATATGTAAGAGATGGAATCACACCTGAAATGGTAGCTGCTGTTAGTAAGATTATGAGAAATCAAGATTTAATTTTAGTAGCTAAAAAATGCCCAGTTGTTACATCTTTTAGAAATACAATTGGCTTAGCAAATCAACTCTCTACTAGACTTCAACCAAACCACCCAACTGATGATGTAAGAGGAATTGCTGCAAGTATTTTAGATGGATTATTATATGGAAATGGTGATGCAGTAATTGGAATAAATCCAGCAACAGATAATGTTGAGCAAACAATAAAGCTGCTTAAGCTTATGGATGATGTTATCCAAAAATATGAAATACCAACCCAATCATGTGTTTTAACTCATGTTACAAATACAATTGAAGCAATTGAGAAAAAAGCTCCAGTTGATTTAGTGTTTCAATCTATTGGAGGAACAGAGGCTACAAACTCAAGTTTTGGTGTAAGCTTAAGTATTTTAAAAGAGGCACATGAAGCGGCATTATCTCTAAATAGAGGTACAGTTGGAAACAATGTAATGTATTTTGAAACAGGTCAAGGAAGTTCCCTATCAGCAAATGCAAACTTTGGTCTTGACCAACAAACATGTGAAGCTAGAGCTTATGCCGTAGCTAAAAAATTTGATCCTCTTTTGGTAAATACTGTTGTAGGTTTTATAGGTCCTGAGTATCTGTTTGATGGAAAAGAGATTACAAGAGCTGGATTAGAAGATCATTTTTGTGGGAAACTGTTAGGTGTTCCTATGGGGTGTGACATATGCTATACAAACCATGCCGATGCAGACCAAAACGATATGGATAATCTATTAACACTTTTAAGTGTTGCAGGGTGTAATTTTATAATGGGTATTCCTGGAAGTGATGATATTATGCTTAATTATCAAACTACCTCTTTCCATGATGCTTTATATGCTAGAAAAGTTTTAAATCTAAAGCCAGCACCTGAATTTACAGCATGGTTGGAAAAAATGGAAATCTTTAAAAATATGGATGATTTCATTTTAAATGACAAAATGCCTAAGACATTTTCTAATTCACTATCAAATGCAATAGGAACAAACTAATGGGTAATATTAAAAAAGCAAATGATAAACAAAATGTTATTGAAAACCCATGGTCTGCCCTTAGAGATTATACTGATGCTAGAATTGGTTTAGGACGGGCAGGAGTTAGTATTCCAACTTCTCATTCTTTAGAGTTTCAACTAGCCCACGCACAAGCACAAGATGCTGTCCATCTTCCTTTAGATGTTGAGACAGTTATTGAGCAACTAGAAAATGCAAATCTTATTTTAAATCAAGAGCAAGAGATATTTACACCAATACTATTGCATTCCCAAGCAATAAATAGAACAACTTACCTTCAAAGACCAGATTTAGGAAGAAGATTAGATAAAAAATCAATCGAAACATTAAAAAAAGTAAATACTTTAAAAAATGAAAAATATGATTTATCAATTGTAGTAGTGGATGGTTTATCTTCTCTTGCAATCAAAGAAAATTCTTCAATATTTATAAAAAAGCTTATTGAAGAATTAAATACAGATTCGCAAAATTGGAATATTGCACCAATCACTATAGTTTTGCAAGGAAGAGTCGCTATTGGAGATGAGGTTGGAGAGATATTAAACTCTAAAACTTCTATTGTATTAATTGGTGAAAGACCAGGACTTAGTTCTCCTGATAGTATGGGATTATATTTAACTTACAATCCGAAAGTTGGACTTACTGATGAAAGTAGAAACTGTATATCAAATATTAGAAATGAGGGATTATCATATGAAGAGGCAATAAAGAAAACAATGTATCTATTAAAAGAGTCAAGAAGACTTGAATTATCAGGTGTAAACCTAAAAGATAGAACAACAAACAATATTATAGAAAACAATATAAATGAAGAAAATTTTTTAATAAAATAAGGAAAGAAAATGAGTAATTTAAATCAAGATTATCTTGCTAAAAGGCAACTAAAAAGAGGTACTGCTGGTTGGATTTTATTAGCAGGTTTAGGGATTTCATATGTGATTTCAGGGGATTTTGCAGGATGGAACTTTGGTATAGCTGAAGCTGGTTGGGGAGGATTTTCAATCGCTGCGGGTTTAATGGCTTTAATGTATTTTTGTTTAGTATTATCTTTAGCAGAAATGTCAGCTTCAATCCCTGCCGCTGGTGGTGGATATAGTTTTGCTAGACAAGTTATGGGACCAGCTGGTGGTTTTTTAACTGGTCTAGCTATCTTGATTGAGTATGCTTTAGCACCTGCTGCTATTGTAATATTTATTGGTTCTGCCGTTGAAGCTTTGACGGGATTCAATGGTCCTATTGTTTATGCATTATTTTATGCTGTATTTATTGCTATTCATTTAATTGGTGCTGGTGAAGCACTTAAAACAATGATGGTGATTAGTGGTTTAGCTGTATTTGCAATTTTAGCAACTGCTGTTGCACTTTTAGGTGATTTTGATTCTACTAAACTGTTTGATATTGCTGCTTCAGCTGATGTTGCAGGAGCTACTGAGATGTTACCTTTAGGTTGGTATGGTGTTTGGGCAGCATTACCTTTTGCTATGTGGTTATTCTTGGCTGTTGAGGGTGTTCCATTAGCAGCAGAAGAAGCAAAAGATCCAGCTAAAGATGTACCAAAAGGTATCATCGCTGCAATGATTTTCTTACTATTTACTGCTGCATTAGTTATATTTTTAGTTCCTAGTGCAACTGGAGCAGAAGTAATTGGTAAAAGTGCAGTGCCTTTAGTAGATGCATTGAATGCAACTGGAAATACAACATTAGCAACAACTGTTAATGTTTTAGGATTAGCTGGATTAATTGCATCATTTTTCTCAATCATTTATGGATATAGTAGATTGATTTTTGCACTTTCACGTGCAGGATATTTACCACAATTTTTATCACTAACTAGTAAAAGAAAAACTCCAACTTGGGCTTTAATTGTTCCAGGTGTTTTAGGTTTCTTAGCTTCTTTAAGTGGTGAAGGTGATCTAATGTTAGCTATGGCAGTAGTGGGTGCAACAATTTCATATGCTTTAATGTCTTTAAGTCATATTTTATTAAGAGTTAAAAACCCAGAGATGCCAAGACCATACAAAACTCCAGGTGGTACTGTAACTTCAGGTATAGCATTTGTTTTATCTTTAATCGCTTTAACAGGTGTTTATGCATTTGATCCTAGAGCATTTTTTTATACAATTATTCTTTATGTAATTGGTGCTTTATATTACTTCTTATATAGTAAAAACCATTTAGTTGCTAAAACAGCAGATGAAGAGTTTGCAATGCTTGAGCAAGCTGAGTCAGATTTAGCCCATGAATTAGCTTAAAAAGTAGAATATATTATAATTAGCTTATTAAAAAATTAAGGTTTTAGATGCTTAAATCTTCAATGCTAATTCCTCACGAAAAACTAAAAGACTGGATAAAAGTCTTTTGGTTTTTAGAAGGAGATGGTAATGGTAATCTTATCAATTGTCAAAAAATTATTCCTGATGGGTGTGCAACTGTTTTTATAGTACTAGATGGGGAAATAAACTTTAGTCTTTATAAAAATGGAGAGATGAAAAGGGGTATCTATGTTCATCCTCCTGTGATGAAATCATACTTTGCTTATGTGAGTGATGATGCATATTTTATTGATATACAGTTAAATCCAAGTGTATTTTATAAACTTTTTAATATTGCAGTGGATGAATTAATAGATACCATGTACACTTTAGACGATCTTTCAATAAAGCTTGATTCATCATTTTTAGAAAGAATATACAACTGCAAACATGATAAAACAAAAGTTTACAACGAACTAAATAACTTTTTGATAGATCTATTTTATAAATCCAATTTCAATAAAAATGAAACTTTATGTACTATAAACAAACTATATAAAGATGGAGATTTAGATGCCTTTTTCAAATCTCAAAATTTATCAGTAAGACAAATAGAAAGAAATTTGAAAAAAACCACAGGATTAACTCCAAAATTTTTGAGTAGAATAGGAAGATTCTATTCTATTTTAGATTATATAAAATTCAGAGAGCATGATACAAAATTTAAAGAACTAGCAATTGAACAAAACTTCTCTAATCACTCCCATTTTATAAGGGAATTTAAAAGTCTTACAGCATCAACTCCAAAAAACTTTTTAGATATAAATAGTGAATTCCCCCAGTACCAAGGGTTATGCAATCTTAGACAATTTTCAAAATATTAATTTAATAGAGTTTTTGTATCTATTATGTTTCGAAGTTACTTTTTTATGCCCTTATTTTGAGATCTATTTGTTTAAATAAATATAATATATTACATCATAATTAATAAATAATTAAGCTTATTTTTAAAATAATATAAGAATTGTATCAAAAAAATAATTAAGCATTTTGCCTGATTACTTTATCTGTTAAATATTAAAACAAATTAAATAAAAATTTAAGTCAAGAAAATAAGATAAAAGGATGAAAAATGTTAAAAAATATGTCAATTAAAATGAAGCTTATATTATCCTTTGGGATTATTGCTATTTTAGTAATTATTTTAGCTAGTAATAGTATTTTAGGTTCTTCAAAATCAGGTAAAGGATTTACTGAATATAGAGAGATGGCAAATGATGCTGGGCTTGCTTCAGGAGTACAAGCTAATATGTTGATGGTTAGAATGAATGTAATAAGATATTTCTCTAGTCATGAACAAAAAGATATAGATGGTTTCCACAAATATTATGATTTAACTGATAAATTTGTTAAAGATGCACGAGAAGAGATTAAAGCTCCTTCTAGAGCAAAACATGTTATTCAATTAGAAGAAAATCTTAAAATATATAAAGATGATTTCTATAAAGTAGTTGATTTTACAAAAGCTAGAGATAAGATTGTAGAAAACAATTTAAATATTAATGGTAATAAAATAGAAAAACTTTTAACAGATGTCATGTTATCAGCTGAAAAAGATGGGAATATTGAAGCTTCTTTAGAAACTGCACATACAATAAGAGTCCTTTTACTTGGAAGATTATTTGCAGTTAAATTTCTTGATTCAAATAAAGAAGAGGATGCAAATAGAACTATTAAAGAGTTCAACCTTTTAAAAACTGAACTATCACATGTACAAAAAAAGATTCAAAATCCAGATAGACAAAAAGATTTAGCTCAAGCTATTGAACTAATTAATATTTATAATAAAGGCTTAAATGATGTGGTAACTAATATCACAGAAAAAAATAAGGCTATTGATAATTTAAGAATTATAGGCCCAAAAATAGCTAAATTGTCTGAAGATATAAAACTATCTATAAAAAAAGACCAAGGTATAATTGGTCCTGAAGTTGCAGATTTAAATGACAACATACTAAAAACATCAATAATTATTGCAATTGTAGTTCTTTCTTTAGTTCTTTTATCAGCCTTTATAATCTCAAGGGAGATTAGTTCTGAAATTGAAAAATTCCAAGAAGGCTTACTAGGTTTCTTCAAATATTTAAATAGAGAATCAAGTAGTGTAGAAAGGCTAGATGATAGTAGAAAAAATGAAATTGGAATAATGGCAAAAGTTGTAAATGAAAATATAGAAATCACAAAAAAAGGTGTAGAAGAGGATAGAAGATTTATTGATGATACAGTAAAAATTCTTTCTGAGTTTGAACAAGGAGACTTGTGCCAAAGAATTACATCAGATGTTGATAACCCTGCATTAATGGACTTAAAAAAAGTTCTTAACTCTATGGGTGAACATTTAGAAGAAAATATAAATGAAGTTTTAGATGTATTAGAGCAATATACAAATTACAACTATATCAATGAAGTGCAAACATCAAATGTAAAACATCATCTTTTAAAATTATCTCAAGGTGTAAATAGTTTAGGTTCTTCAATCACTGAAATGCTATCTAATGAAAAAAGAGTTGGATTAACTCTTCAAAACTCTTCAGAAACCTTACTTAAAAATGTAACTGTCTTAAATGATGTTTCAAATGAAGCAGCCGCTTCATTAGAAGAAACTGCAGCAGCATTAGAACAAATGACTGGAACAATTACAAGTAATACTCAAAATGTAATTGATATGGCTGACTTTGCACATAAAGTAACTAAATCAGTTGAAGAAGGTAATGATTTAGCTAATCAAACTACATCATCTATGGATGAGATAAATCAACAAGTAACAGCTATTAATGAAGCAATTACTGTAATTGACCAAATAGCCTTCCAAACAAATATTCTTTCACTAAATGCAGCTGTAGAAGCAGCAACAGCAGGAGAAGCAGGAAAAGGGTTTGCAGTTGTAGCCCAAGAGGTTAGAAACCTTGCTGCAAGAAGTGCAGAAGCAGCTAAAGAGATTAAAGATTTAGTTGAAAATGCAACTACTAAAGCAAATGATGGGAAAATAATTGCTGATAAAATGATTCATGGTTATTCTGATTTAAATGAAAATATTAGAAAAACAATTGAGCTTATAAACAATGTAGAAGCAGCTTCAAAAGAACAACAATCAGGAATTGAACAAATAAATGATGCTGTAACAATTCAAGACCAACAAACTCAAAAAATAGCAAGTGCCGCTAACCAAACACAAGAGATAGCAGTGCATACTTCTCATATATCTGAAAATATTGTTAAAAAAGTTAATGAAAAAGAGTTTAAAGGAAAAGATATGGTTGTTGATAGAAGAGAAAGCCAATTAGATTTAAACTTTGATGCTAAAAAAGATAGAAGAGCTAGTGAAAATAAAATTAGAAAAATGAAAAATGAAAAGAATACTGAGACAAAAGAGATTGTTGCAAACAATAACAATGACGATGAGTGGGAAAGTTTTTAAAACTTATCCCCACTCTCTTGAAATCTTAAAATAATATATTCCAAAACCATTTTATTTATCTATAACTATTCTTAATTATAAATATTAATTTTTTATTTAATTCTAAAGTAAAATTATGGAATAAAATAGTAAAATAAAATTTACTTTTAAAGCTTGTCTATAAAAAGTCTTATAAAATTTTATAAAATTAAATTTTCATTGTTTTTTAGGGCTTTTTTTTAAGAATATAAATATGCTCAATTAGCATATTTATACTTTCAAGCTAAGAATACATAAAAAATTAATTTATGGTAAATATTTTTTTACAAGGAATATAAATGAAAATAAGTTTTTCATGTTTATTATTGTTATCTTCTACTTTATTAATTGCAGAAGATACATTTACATTAGGTGAGATTTCTATCTCAGCAAAACAGCAACAGATACTAGATGTAAAAAAGGTTTCAAATGAAGAATTGATATCTAATCCAGAAAAAGATATTGCAAAAGTCTTGGATACTCAATCTGGAATTACAATTGAGCATAAAGGTGGTAGGGAAGAAAGTTCTTTAATGATTAGAGGTCTTGAAGCTACAAGAACAGGTATATTTATTGATGGTATACCAATTTATGTACCTTATGATGGAAATTTTGATTATTCAAGAATTTTATCTACTGATTTAGATAGTGTAAATATAGCAAAAGGTTTTAGTTCAACAATGTTTGGGCCAAATACAATGAGTGGAGTTGTGAATTTCGTAACAAAAAAACCTACAAAGGAGTTTGAAGGTAGTATCTCTTCTCAAATAAATTTTGATAATGATTTCAATCAATCTCAATGGTTAAATACTTTAAGTTTAGGAACAAAGCAAGATAAGTATTATCTACAATTCAATGGAACATTAAAAAATAGAGATCATTGGAGTCTTTCGGATGATTATGTATCAACAGCATTGCAAAGTGAAGGGGAAAGAGACCATAGTGATTCAGATTCAAAATCATTTAATTTAAAAGCAGGTTATACTCCTGATAACAATACTGAATATGTATTAGGAATGAATTATTTAAACTCTGAAAAATCTCAACCAACAGTAGTAGATAAAGATGATGGAAAAGAAAAATATATTGATTGGCCAACTTGGGATAGCAATTCATTATATTTTATTACTAATAAAAAATATGATACAGCAGATATCAAATTTAAATTATATAGAACAAGTTATAAAAATACATACGAAGAGTATAAAAATGGTTGGGTAAATTTAAATAAATTAGAATATACAGATGCTTATAGTATTGGAAGTGGTTTAGAGTATACAGAATATGGATGGTCAGATGAACATACTATAAAATTTGCTTTAAATGTAAAAAAAGATAACCATGAAATCAACAGGGCTGCAGGAAGTGAAAGTGGATTAGATGATAAATTTGTTGAAAAAGTATATTCACTTGCAGCAGAAGATATTTATGAACCAAATGAAAGATTTAAAATTATCACTTCACTTAGTTATGATTATGCAAATCCTACGGAAGCAATTACATATGATACAATTGTTGAAACAAAATCAAATGATGCATACAATGGGCAAGTAGGTTTCTTTTATGATTTTAAAGAAAATCAAACTACTAGATTTACAATTGCTAAAAAAACACATTTACCAACTTTAAAAGAAAGATTTTCAGATAAAAAAGGTAAAGCATTGATTAATCCTGATTTAGTACCTGAAAAAGCAACACACTATGAATTAGGACATAAAATCAATTTTGATAATCTTGAATTTGATACAGCATTATTTTTAATTAATGTAAAAGACCCTATTAGAATAGTTGACAATGTTTCTGGTTCTAAAAGTCAAGAACAAAACACAGGAAAAGAACAGTACAAAGGGTTTGAAACCTCTTTAAAATATAAACAAGACTTATACACTTTAGGTTTTAATTATACTTACATAAATATTGAAAAAGATGATGGTTCTATTGTTGTAACAGATGTTCCTAAACATAGTGCTTACTTTTTTGCAGATTATACTCCAACAAAAGATTTAAAACTTACTGCAAACATGACTTTTAAAAAAGATTTGATTCTAGAAGATGCTAATAGTAACTATGTAAATGTATCGAATATAAAAGTTATTGGTGTTAATGCAGACTATAAAATTTCAAAAGATGTTTTATTTAGTGCAGGTGTAACAAACTTAACTGATGAAAACTATGAGTTAGATTTAGGTTATCCTGAGCCAGGTAGAGAATACTACGTAAAATTAACATATAAATTCTAATTAAAAATAGGAAGACTTAGATGAAAAAAACTTACTTTTTATTAGTAGCTATACTTTTAAGTCTTTCTATTTGTTCTTTATTTTTAGGACATTACAAAATATCTATATCAGAGTTTATGGAGGTGATGAAATACTTCTTTCTTGGAATAGAACCTTCTGCTATAGAAAAGTTCCAACTTTTAGAAAATATAATTTTTGATATAAGATTACCTAGAATATTAGCTGCAATATTAATTGGTGCATCTTACGCCGTTGCAGGGGCATCTTTTCAATCAATGTTTATGAACCCACTTGTTTCACCAGGTATTTTGGGTGTTCTTTCAGGCTCAGCTTTTGGTGCAACATTGTCACTTGCATTTTTTAATAGTTGGTTTTTAACTCAAATTTTCTCTTTTATATTTGGTGTAATAGCTGTAGTTTTTGCAATATTTATTACATATATTTATAAAGAAAGAAATAGTTCAACTTTAATACTTATTTTAGGTGGGATTATTAGTGGATCATTCTTTTCAACTTTACTTTCAATAGTTAAATATACAGCAGATCCTTATGATAAATTACCATCAATTGTTTATTGGCTTATGGGCAGTTTAGCTTCTGTTGAATTAAATGAAATATGCTTATATTCTATTCCAATGTTATTAGGGATTTTTTCTTTAATAATTATGTCCAAATATTTAAATATCTTAAGTTTTGGAGATGATGAAGCAAAAAGTTTAGGTGTAAATATAAAGTTAATCAGATTTATAGTGATTTTATGTGCAACATTAATAAGTGCATTAAGTGTTTCAATTGGAGGTATGATAGGGTGGATAGGATTGATTATTCCCCATTTTGCAAGGCTGATAGTTGGATCAAATAATATTGTTTTAATCCCAACTGTTGCACTAATGGGAGCAATCTTTTTAGTTTTAGTAGACAATTTTTCAAGACTACTTTTAAGTATTGAAATTCCAATAGGTATTTTAACTTCTATTGTTGGAATTCCAATGTTTATTATTGCTTTAAAAAATTCAAGAAAAGGATTGAGTTGATGATAAAAATATGTGATGTTAGTTATAGATATTCAAATAAAAATGTATTAGATGGTATTAGTTTAAATATACAAGATGGTGATGTTATCTCTTTATTAGGTGCAAACGGAGCAGGAAAAACAACTTTGATAAAATTGATTCTAGGACTTTTACCTCCAAGCACGGGAAAAATATATTTAGAAGATAAAGATGTTTCTAAATATAAACAAAAAGATTTAGCTAAAAAAATTGCATATGTCCCTCAAAATAGCTTTTTACCTTTTTCTTTTAGTGTTTTAGAAGTTGTGATGATGGGAAGGATTGCTTATCAAAGTATTTTTTCTTCTTATAATAAAAAAGATAAAGAGATTGCACTTAATAGTCTAGAAGTTGTTGGTTTATCTAATCTTTATAAAAAAGCTTATAATGAATTAAGTGGTGGACAAAAAAGGTTAGTTTTAATTGCTAGGGCATTAGCACAAGAAGCAAAAATATTTATTATGGATGAACCAGTTAGTGGATTAGATTATGGTAATCAATTAAGACTTTTAGAACATATTAAAAAATTATCACAAAAAGGGTATACCTTTATTAAATCGACACATTATCCTGACCATGCATTTTTAGTCTCAAACAAATCTATCCTTATTAAAGATGGAAAAGTTTTAGATGATGGAGTTACCTCTGAAGTGATAAATGAAAATAGTATTAAACAGTTATATGGAATAGATGTCGAAATCACAGATTTATATAAACATAGCTTTTGTATACCCAAATTTGCCTAAGGAAAGATTTTATGAAAATAGTATTTTTGTTTTTTATTTTATTAAGTTCTTTATTCTCATCACAGATTAAACAATGTAGCGAATATGGAAAAGTTGCAAAAAATGTTGTTGGTAAGTCTCGGCCAGTTAATATGATGATTCAATCTGTATATGAGTTGAAGTTTCCAGATAAAATATCAAATAAAGTAGATCCCTTTAAAAAACTAGAATCAGTTGAAGATTTATTAAATAAAAAAGTTGATTTAGTTGTTCTTTGGAATTCAAAAGGTAATTACTCAAAATTAGCCAATAAGTTAGAAAAAGTAGGAATTGATTCTTGTTCAATTGATTTAACAACTATTGAAAGTTATATCCAAGGGTATAAAACTTTGGGAAAAGTTATGGGAAAAGAGGATAGGGGAAATAGTTTATCTAAGTATATTCAAAAAGAATTAGCAAATATTAATCTATTAACAAAAAAGATTCCTAATAATGATTTACTAAATGTATATTATGCAAAAAGTGATGATGGTTTAGTAACAGAATGTGAAGATTCTATCCATTCAGAAGCAATAAACTTAATAAATGCAAAAAATCCAATAAAGTGTAATGATTTAAAAAATATGAGAATTACAATTAATCTAGAACAACTATTTTTAATAAATCCAGATGTAATAATTACAAATAAAAAAAATTTTTATAAAGATGTATTTTCAAACAATAAATATAGATATCTAAAAGCAGTAAAAGATAAAAAAGTATTTTTAATACCACAAAAGCCAATAAACTGGATAGATAATCCACCATCTTTTTTTAAAACATTGGGTGCTTATTGGTTAGGTTCAAAAGTTTATCCTAAATATTTTCCAAATAATTTTGATAAGAAGAAAGAAGAATTTTATCAATTGTTTTTAAACAGGAGTTATGATGAGTAGTTATAAAACATATATTTGTATCGATGATACAGATGAGATAGGTTATGAAAAATCAACTGGACAATTAAGTGAAGAGATTCAAAATCATATTGAAGAGAAATATGATAAAACGTGTTCTTTAATTACAAGGCATCAGTTATTCATTCATGAAGATATTCCTTATACTTCCCACAATAGTTCAATGTGTTTTACAACATATTTGACATATGAAGAAAAAGAAGAGATTACAAAGTTTGTAATAGAATATATAGAAAAATATTCAGCACCAACCTCACAGCCAGGGATTTGTATAGGTTTTGAAAAAGATTTTACTGATACTCAAAATTTAATTCAATATGGATTTGATGCTAAACAAAAAGTGTTAACAAAAGATGAAGCATATGAAATGGCTAAAATTCAAAATCTACATTTAAGCGAACATAAAAACAATGGACAAGGTGTTATTGGAGCTTTAGCAGGAGTTGCATTGAGATTATATGGAAGTGATGGAAGGGTAAAAGGAAATCTAAAAGTATTAAGAGAATACATAAGTGTGAAAGAGTTATTAGAACATGGAAGTATTGATGAGGTGCAATTTCCTAATGGTCAAATTGCAAATAGTGATATAAACATAAAAATAAATGACAAATTAAAAAGAGTTATGCTTAATCACAAATCAGTTGTACTTATTAAAAAAGTACTTGATGAATATTTATTATTGACAACAGAAGAATTAAGGAAATACTAAAATGTTTGAAAAAATAGATGACAAATTTGTATTTAAATTTGGAAGAGAAAACTATGAAAAGGCAAAAGAAAGTGCTAACTCATGTAAAAATTTTTATTTAGATGCAGATGAAGATGAACTAGTAACCTCTAGTAAATTTAATTCTTGTTATAACTGCTTATTTAGAAGATGGACTAAGGAAAGTTTTCATTGTTTAAAAAAATAGATTGAACATCTAAAATATCGTTCGAATTATATTTAGTAGTTTAAATATCTTATAAATAATATAAAAACTACTAAATTTGAAAATTCTATTAAAGAATAAAATCAGTTGATAAGAAATTAGATTTATGGTTTCTAAGTATTGATGTGACTAGTTCTTTATTATCTGCGTCATTTTTCATAGCAACCATTGATCTAATACTAAAAGCTCTTAATGCATCACTAACAGATAATGTACTTTGTGCTGAATCTTTTCTCCCTGTGAATGGGAAAATATCTGGTCCTCTTTGACATTGAGAATTTATATTTACACGACTTACTTGATTTACTAAGCCATCAACTAGTTTTGCAATCTCATCTGAATTTTTCCCAAAAATACTAACTTGTTGTCCATAGTTTGATTCCATCATATAAAGTAGAGGTTCTTTTATATCTTTGTATGTAAGTATTGGAACTATTGGGCCAAATTGCTCCACATGATAAATTTTCATATTTTTATTTACTGGATACAATACAGCAGGAAACATAAAGGTATTTTTAATAGTCCCACCATTTTTATTTACAATATTTGCTCCATTTTTAAGTGCATCATCAATTAATTCTTTTAGATATTCTGTTTTTTTATACTCAGGAAGAGGTGTTATTTGAACATCTTCATCCCATGGCAATCCACATTTGATATCATCAATTTTTGCATTAAATTGTTCTAAAAAACTTCCAACAATATTTTCATGCACAAACAATATTTTTAAAGCTGTACATCTTTGACCATTAAAAGATAAGCTACCTGAAACACATTCATTTACTGCAACTTCCAAATTCGCATCGGGCATTATTATTCCTGCATTTTTTGCTTCAAGACCTAATATTGCTTTTAATCTATTTGGTTTTGGGTGATTATGTTTTAATTGGCTTGCAACATTTGAACTACCTATAAATGCTAAAACATCAATTTTTCCACTTTTCATTAATGGTGTTAAGAGTTTTGCCCCTGAACCATAAAGAGTATTTACTACACCTTTAGGAAAAGAGTCTTTAAAAGCTTCAAGTAATGGTTTGTGTAATAGTACTCCAAATTTTGGGGGTTTAAAGATTACTACATTCCCCATAATAAGTGCAGGAATTAATGTTGTAAAGGTTTCATTTAATGGATAATTAAAAGGCCCAATACACAATGTAATCCCAATAGGAGATCTTTTTATTTGTGCTAATATTCCTGAATTAATCTCAAGTTTTGAATTTTTTCTATCTAACTCTTTTAAAGCATCAATAGTATCTTTAATATAATCAACTGTTCTATCAAACTCTTTTTGGGAATCTTTATATGATTTTCCAATTTCCCACATTAGAAGTTTTACAACTTCATCTCTTTTTTCAATCATTTTAAAAGTGAATTTTTCAATATGTTTAATTCTTTGACCTACACTCATTTGAGGCCATTCTCCCATTCCCATATTATATGCATTTGAAGCAGACTCTAAAGCTTGGTTTGCTTCTATTTGAGTTAACATGGGATAAGTTCCTAGTTTAAATTGTTTATTCTCATTCTCTTTTAAACAAATTGGGGAATAAACATCCTGTTGTTCCCCTTTCCAATTTCTAATCTCGCCATCTATTAAATATTCACTTTGAATTATCTCACCATCAAATCTAAATTCATTGGGTATTTCTTCTATTGATCTAATAATATTTTCAAACTTTTTTGTTGACATTTTATAATCCTCTTAAAATAAAACTAATATTATCTTTTTTTAATAGGAATTTTTACTTTATAATGTTTTTTTTATATCCATTTTTAAATCTTAACAAAAATGATTAATTTTCATTAAACCTAACAACAAAGTATCCCATGGCCATTTCACCTAAACTTACTAATCCCCACATAGGATGATAGTAAAATCCCCAAAATATTGCTATGCCTAAAATTGCTAGTATGATTTTATTATTCTCTTTTAGTATTTTTGTAATTGCATATCCAATTATAAAAAATACTATAACATATACCATTATTTCCATATGTATCCTTTTTCTAGTATAGAAGTTTATACAAGTAATCTTTATAAAAGATAAAAAATAATATGTTAAAATTATCTCTTGGAAAATTTTTTATAAAAAAGGGGATTGTTTGTCGATATATGCATTACAATCATTAGCTGGTGGCTTTTTAGATGAGGACATGGTACACTTTAATAAAAACTTTGATGATTGGTGTATCCAATTTGATAGTTATGAAGATGCTATGGATATAGTACAAACATTAGAAAATGAAGAAACTATTGATATTGTTGAAATAACACCTTTAACTTATCCAAAGTATTTTTTCAATTCTTTGCAAGGCATTATTCATGCAACAAGGCAAATTGATGATAAGATTATCTGCGTTGTTGAACCACATATGGGCGCAAACTTTAAGATTGCCATATGCAATTTAAATACGAAAAATGTAAGGCTCACAAAAACTAGTTATAAAACAATTCCAAGTATAGAAAGTGCCTTTGCTAGTTTTGGTGATCTTTAAAATGCGCTATTGATTTGTTTTTTATATTGATTTATAGCTTTGAAAATTGTATCCCAGATTTCTGATAGTTCTAATACACCTATTTCATTAAATAACTTAGAAACTTTTGATGCCATTTCTTTACTATCAACCTCGTAAGAAATTACCTTATCACTAAATTTTACTACAACATTGTTATCTTGTGTTGTTGCTTTATATTTACTTCCAATCATAATTTTTTCCTATATGTTTTTCCGTAAAATAATACAACAAAAAAGTGGCTATAAAGTAGTGAAAACTATAAAAAAAGTCTTTTTTTGACTTTTTTTATGATGAACATGTAATATGAGAAATACCTGCTACGCCAAAATAGTTAATTGGTTTTTTTACATAATATTTTTCTTCTATTTGTTTTGATTGTTCTAGGTAAGGATTAGTCATCACTTCTTGTAATTCAAGAATTAAACTATAGTCCCCATCATTTGCCTTTTCATAAGCCTCAACCAAAAACCACTCCTTTAGGCTATATTTAGGGTTTATAGTTTTTAATTCTTCACTTGAAACACTAAGTTTACTTTTCCAATTTTCTAACCATTTGTTCCATCTATTTTGTAAATCTTTATCATTTATTTTTCTATAAAAACTAATTTCAAGATCTGAAACATCTTTTGGAATTGATGAAAGTTCACGGAAAAGTATTGTATAGTCAGCTTCACTTTTTAACATTAGGTGCATTAGTTCATTAAACAGTTTGTCATCATATTTTTCTAAGCCTAATTTTGAAGCCCACATCTTTTCCATTTTTTCATTCATCTCTTTTGCAAAACCACTTCTAATGCCTGCAAGGTTTTCCAAAGCATTTTGATTTGTCTCAAGTAGTGGCATTAAAGCACTACAAAAACTATTAAAGTTTTTTCTAGCAGCTTCTGTTTGATTAAAGAATGAAAAGTGCAATCCTCCACCTGTCCAAGGTTGATATTCAGGGTCAAAGATATCTATAAATCCAAAGGGTCCAAAATCTAAAGTAAATCCTCCAACAGAAGTGTTATCGCTGTTGAAATTACCTTGACAATATCCAACTCTTATCCAATTAGCAACTAATGAAGTAAGTCGTTCTCTAAATTTTAGGGCTAATAATATTACTTTTTCTTCAATACTAGAGTTTTCTTCTATTTCATCTTGATATTCCCTTTTTATTGTATGAAGAACTAGTTGCTCAAGCTCTTCTAATGCTTTTGGATGCTCTTTTTTTCTTGCTCGTCTTCCAAATAGTTCAAATTGACCAACTCTTATAAATGATGGAGCAACTCTTGTGGATATTGCAACATTCTCTTCAATCATTCGTTCAGGATCCCTTGAATAAGAGTTTTCGTTAAACCAAGGTCTAGTTACAGTTTCAGTTTTTGAAGTGTATAAGCTTAGTGACCTTGATGTTGGAACACCAAGGGCAAACATATGTTCTTGTGCTAAAAATTCTCTAATGCTTGATCTTAAAACTGCACGTCCATCTGCTCCTCTACAATAGGGTGTTCTTCCTGCTCCTTTTAGTTGAAACTCCCATCTTTTGTTATTTATTACTGCTTCTAAAATTGAAATTGCTCTACCATCTCCATATCCATTTCCCGTTTGAAAAGGGCATTGCATATAGTATTCAGTCCCATAAATTGATAGGGCATATCCCGTTGCCCAACCTATGTTTTTTAAAGGTTTTTTTATATTTGAAGTGTCCCCTGAAAACATTTTAATAAACTCTTCATCTTTTGCTAAAGAATCATCTAATCCTAATTCTTTAAAAAAAGTTTTACTGTGAGTAATATATATTGGGTTTTTTATAGCTGTTGGAGTTACTGGCACATAGTGTCCATTAAAAACTTCTCTTGGATTATGGTTTTGTCCATCTTTATTTGCCAATGGATCACAAACAAGTGTATTTAAAAAAGAATAATCAGCAAATTTTGCTAGTTCATCAATTGTATTTATATTTTTTATTGTGTTATTTTTCATTTTGTAGTTTTAACATAACAAGTTAAAATAGATAAAAAAATTAGTATTTAAAAAGTTTTATTAAGTATAAATAAATTTTTATTTACTCCACCACAACTTTAATTTCAAGCTAAAACTTGATGTAAATCCCACATCACTAAATTTTAGATTGCCATCTTTATCATAAATCAGAGTTGTAGGATATGCTTTTATGTTAAATCTATACGCAAAGTCATTGTAAATATCATCAACGACTTTAAAAGTTAATTCATGTTTTTTTAGATAATCTTCAATTTCCTTTTTTGAACCAGATTGACTAGCAAATGTTATTACTTGATATTCTTTTGAAAGTTCTTCAATATTTGGTGATTGAAACTTACAAATAGGACACCACGTAGCCCAAAAATAAATTAATAAAGGTTTATTTTCATCTAAAGAATAGCTTGAACCATCAATTAGTTCAAAGGTTTTGTATGGAAAATCTTCTTTATTTAAATCTTGTGATTTATAAAAGCTTACTACATTTAATACAATAATTAAAATGATTGAGTATTTAACAATCTCTTTTATATATTTTTTTATTTTTTTATTCATGGAATGATTTTATCTACTTGAATCTTTTAATCTAGTTTCAACATCAAATTAGTTGTATTATATTTGATAATTCCATTTAATATATCCTCTGGATTATCAAGATATTCTTCTATGGGAGGGAAGTTTGATAATTGCAAGTTTTGATTATAAATCCATCCATAAAACTGAAACCAAATATCGTAAAGTTCATCATATCCACCAGTATATTTTAAAACTGCATATTTCCCTTTAGGTAAAACCCTTATGTATTTTGTATAAATCTTAGGTAACTCTTCATTGTCTAATAAGACACAAGCTTCATATCTCATATAGTCATATTCTGTAATGTTAGGATTATCATAGCAAAGACCAAAATATCTTTTCCCTAAAAATTCATAATTTATCTCTTTTAAATGTTCTTCTTTTGAAATTAATTTATTCCAAGCTTCAATTGCGGCATCATTGTATTCCCCTAATGACCTATAAAATAAAGTATAGATATCTTCTTTTATATCTATAATTTCAGGTTTTATTTTTAGTTCTTGAAAATGGTTTTTTAGGTTTTCTTCTGTTTGTTTTTTATATTCTCTAGGACTCATATTAAATAGTTTTTTAAAAGCTTTGTTAAAACTACTTGGTGTTTCATAACCAATATTTAGTCCAATTTCTGTAATTGAAGAGTTTTGAAAAAGTAGTTCATGAGTACTTTGCGCAAGACGAAGTCTTTTTATCATATTGTTTATGTTCTCCCCTGTTGCTTGTTTGAAAACTCTTGAAAAATGGTATGGGCTATATGAAGCTGCTTTTGAGATATTATTTAAATCAAGTTGTTCATTTAGATTTTCTTCTATATATTTAATAGCTTTTTTTATTGAACTATTATAGTAATCCATTAAATTCTCCTAGTTAGCAAAAATGGAAAAGTATTAAATCTATTTTATCTATATAATTTTAAAAATAAAGGAGAAACAATGAAAATAAAAATAACAATATTATCAGTTGGGTTATTTATAAACTTATTAAATGCCCAAACTTCAGGACATCAGTTAAATGTTGGAATTGATACATATTCAGGTGATATAAATTCAGACTTTGGAGTAAATGTTGGTTATTCATATGAATGGGGAGAGGAGTGTAAATTTGCATTAGGTGTAAATGTTACTAGTGCAGATGGTTCTAATGATACAGGTGATGCAATTTCTTTTAATGCAAAATTAGGGAAAGAGATATTTTCTAATACAACTTTATATGGTGTTATTGGCTTAACTGGAATGGGAACAGGACTTAAAAATAGTTCTAACAAAGATGTAAGTGCTGGCGGGATTAATTATGGTCTTTTAGTTAATTACTCACTTTCTACATCTTATGATTTACAATTTGGTTATAAAGGTTATGATTTAGAATATAAATTAGATGGAAAAAATGAAGACATTCATATAAATAGTGCTTCATTTGGACTAGTTTACAAATTCTAATAAAATTAAATGGGAAAATTTTAATATGAATATATGTTTAATTGGAGCTACTGGATATTTAGGTACTCATATTTTAAAAGAACTGAATAATAGGAATATGTATCCTATTGTTTTAACAAGAAGATGGGATTATAGTTTTAGTAGTAATATAAATACAAAAGAAGTTTATAAAGTAGATTTTACAAATAAACACTCTTTACTAAATAAACTTGATGGAGTTGATGTTGTTATTTCAACATTAGGAATTACAAGGCAAAAGGATAATTTAACATATATGGATGTGGATTATCAAGCTAATTTAAATATTTTAAATGAAGCTAAAAAGAGTGGAGTAAAGAAGTTTATATATGTATCCGCTTTAAACGCTAATAAGTTCAAAAATTTAAAGATATGTGAAGCAAAAGAAAAGTTTGTTGATGAGTTAACAAAATCAGGTTTGGAATATCTTATTATTAGACCTAATGGTTTTTATTCAGATATGAAAGATTTTTTAGATATGGCTAAAAGTGGGAGGATATATCTTTTTGGAAAAGGTGATAAAAAGTTGAATCCTATAGATGGAAAAGATTTAGCTAAGTTTTGTTTGGATTCTATAGATTTAAAAAATAAAGAGCTTGAAATTGGTGGACCTGAATTATTTACCCATACACAATTAGCTAATTTAGCTTTTGAAGTTTTAGATAAAAAGCCAAAGATTACATATTTGCCAGATTTTATTAGAAAACTTACTTTAAAAACTTTACCTTATTTTGTTTCATCTAAAACTTATGGGCCTATTGAATTTTTTCTAACTATGATGGGAGTTGATATGATTGCTTCAAAAACAGGGGAGAATAAACTAAGAGATTTTTATGAGAAATTAGTTGGCTAAATATATTAAAAGAAGTATTATGTAAATTTAATACTTCCTCTTAGTTTTTATATTCTTTATTATAAATTTCTAAAGCTTTTTCTAACTCTACTTTATAATCTCTTTTACTCTTATAACCAAATGATTTATAAAAAGCTTTTTGCTGTTTTGGGTCAATAAAAATTACAGTTGGAACACCTTTTGCTTCAAATTGTTTTGGAAATTTATCTTTATCCCTTAGAAGACTTAGAGGTATAAAATCTTTTTGAACTTTTATATTAATATTTTTCCTTGTAAGTGTTTTTACTTCAAACTTATTACAATAAGGACACTCTGTTTGTCCTATCATCATCATAATTGGTTTATTCTGTTTTAGAGCCTTTTCTAAAGCTTTTTCATATGAAACTTCATAATTCATCTCTTTTTGTAATCTTTGTGAACCTGCAAAAAGATTCAAACTAAGAAGAAAAGTAAATAGTAATAGATATTTAAAAACTTTGATAATAAATCCTTTGAAATATAATTCCACATTATATCATATAAGGTTAAATAGATATAATTGTCATTTAAATTACCAAAAAATGGATTAAATAATGAAATTAAAAAAATGGATTTTTATAGCAATTCTCCTTGTTGTTTTGTATTATACATTTATAGTAAATACATTTTTAACCTTATCAATTATCTTTGGACTAATTGTTGCTTTTAAACTATATAAATATTATCAAAGAAGAAAACTCAATAAATTAATAAACTCAAAAGAGGACTTTGCCAAAAGTGAATTAGGACTTTTTATAGCGCTTGTTGCTAAAGTTGCTAAAGCAGATGGAAGAGTTCAAGAACTTGAAGCACAGCTTATTAAAATGATGTTTGATGATATAACAAAAGTGTTTGATGAAAAGCAAAAAGCTAGAGATATCATGAAAGAAATTTTTAATGAAGAGAAACAAAAAAGTGGTAATACTCAGCAAATTGCAAGTGAGCTAAATAATCTTATTGGGAAAAGTATTTTAAAAAGAAGACAATTTGTTGGTTTTTTAATCCAATTAGCTTTTATTGATAGTGGAATTGGAGAGGAAGAAGACAAAGTCTTAAGAGTTATTGTAGGTGAATTAAATATTTCAGAAGAACAATATAAACAATTCATTAATAATTTTGAAAATAAAATGAAAAACAATAATCAAACTATGAGTGCAAAAGAAGCCTATGAAATTTTAGGTGTGAAAGAAACTGATGATATGGATACAATTAAAAAAGCTTATAGAAACTTAATTAGAAAATATCATCCTGATATTATTAGCTCTCAAGATAAAGATGAATCTTATATGGAAGAAGCAACTGCAAAAACTCAACAAATAAACCAAGCCTATCAGGTTATTAAAGATATAAAAAAATAAAATTAAATATAAAGTGTGTACTTTTAGAAAAAAAAGAGAAATTTAAAAAAGTTTTAATTTCTCTTTTTTTCATATCTTTTTATAAAAGTAGTTATAAACTAAATAAACACAAAAAGTATTTTTAAATTTCTAATTAAAGACCATAAAATAGTATCTCATAAGTGATTTTTTAAATATTAATATCTTCTAAATAAATCTATATTAATAACTTAATTTTCTTTTTCTCATAAACTAATTTTATAATGCTATGCTATTGCTATCTTAACTTAAAATGAACTTATGTCCGTTAAGCGTACTTTAAATTTTCCAATGCTATAGTTTCTGTACAAATGTTCGAAAATTAAATTAAAGGTTAAAAATGAGTTATGAATCAATACCATATATGCAAATAAGAGGTGGTAGTTCAAAGGGTATTTATTTTGATAAAAATGATTTACCTCAGGATGAAAACCTTAGAGATGAAATCATATTAAGTATTGTTGGTCGTGACTCTAGACAAATTGATGGTTTGGGAGGCGCGAATCCCCTTACTAGTAAGGTTGCTATTGTAAGTAAATCAGAAAAAGAAAATTGTGATATAGATTTTCTTTTTGTACAAGTAGTTGTTGGTGAAAATAGAGTTGACAGTTCTCCTAATTGTGGAAATATATTATCAGGTGTTGGTGTTTTTGCTATTGAAAATAAGATGGTATTACCAACAGAAGATATGACAACGATAAAAGTCAATATGATTAATAGTAACAATATTTGTGAACTTGTAATGCAAACACCAAACAAAAAATTAAAATTTGATGGTGATGCAAGAATTGATGGAGTTCCTGGAACATCAGCACCAATTATTTGTAATTATCTTGATGTTGCAGGATCTGTTTGTGGTTCACTTTTTCCAACGGGCAATAAAAAAGATATTGTAAATGATATTGATATTACATGTATTGATAATGGTATGCCTGTAGTTTTGATTAATGCAAATCAATTAGGAATTACAGGATATGAAAGTTGTGAAGAGTTAAGCAAAAATTCTGAATTAAGAAAAACATTAGAAGAATTAAGATTAGAAGTTGGTCCAATGATGAATCTTGGGGAAGTATCAAAAAAAGTTGTACCAAAAATGACAATTGTTTCAGCTCCTAAAAATGGTGGAAGCATAAACACACGAACATTTATACCTCACAATTGTCATGCAGCAATTGGAGTACTTGGAGCAGTTTCTGTTGCAAGTGCTTGTTTATATGATGAGTGTGTTACTAGTGATATTATAAAAGTAAAAAATATGCCAATTGCTAATTTAACTATTGAACATCCAAGTGGTGAGTTTACAGTCGAATTAACAAGTGAAAAAATAAATGACGAATTAAGTATTAAAAAAGCTGGCTTATTAAGAACAGCAAGATTATTAAGTAAAGGTGTGGCTTATCCACATCCAGATGATTTAAATTAAAAAAGAAGGAGTTTAATTTGGAAAAGAAAACTTGTATGGCGCCAGATAGAAATACTAAGACGCCAGTATTTAAAGCTATGGAAAATGCTTGTGATGCCCATTGTCATGTATTTGGACCACATGAAGTGTTTCCTTATTCACAAAAGGCAACATACTGGCCACCTGATACACCAGAGGCACTTTTAAGAAAGATGCATGATACTATTGGAATCTCTAGAGCTGTTTTAGTTCAAGCTTCTTGCCATGGTAAAGATAATACAGCAATGTTAGATGCTATAAAAAATGATCCTAAAAGATATAAAGGTGTTTGTATGGCAGATGACACTTTTACAGATGAAGATTTTAAATATTTAGATGAAAATGGTGTTAAAGGTGTTAGGTTTAATTTTGTTACACATTTAGGTGGAGCGCCAGATTTAGAGATGATGGAAAGAGTTATAAATAAAGTAATTCCATTGGGTTGGCATTTAGTTATTCATGTAAATGCAGAAGATATAATTAAATATGAAGATTTCTTTGCAAAATTTGACATTACAATTGTAGTTGACCATATGGGTAGAGTCCCAACAAAAGAGGGTGTTGAGCAAGAAGCATTTAAAATTTTATGTAAATTTATGGAAAGGGAAAATTGGTGGGTTAAAATCTCTTGTGCTGAAAGAATTTCACCAGAGCCACCATTTTATGATGCGATTCCATATGCGCAAAAGTTAGTGGCAATTGCACCAGATAGAATCCTTTGGGGAACAGATTGTCCTCACCCAAATATTAAAAAATATATGCCAAATGATGGAGACTTAATGGATTTATTTCCATTAATGGTTCCAGACCCGGCTTTACAAAAGAAAATTTTAGTTGATAATCCAGCTAGATTATATGGATGGGAGGATTAAGATGATTAGAAAACCACATTTAGGTGTAGCTGTAAAAAATATAAATAGAGCGCCAAAAGAAGAGATTGAAAGATTAGAAAAGTTTGGAAGTGCAACAGTTCATGAAGCACAAAAAAGAGTAGGGGAATTACATCCTGAACTTAGACCTGTACTTAAAGGGAAAAGAATAGCTGGAAGTGCAATTACAGTATTACTTCAGCCAGGTGACAACTGGATGCTTCATGTAGCTATGGAGTTAGCACAACCAGGTGATATTATAATTGCTGCTTGTACAACACCAAATACTGATGGTTTCTTTGGAGATTTATTAGCAACTTCTGCTATTGCACAAGGTGTTAAAGGACTTGTGATTGATGGTGGAGTTAGAGATACTAAAGATTTAGAAGAAATGGATTTTCCAGTATGGTCAAAAGCAGTTAGTATTAGAGGTACAGTAAAAAATACATTAGGTTCAGTGAATATTCCTATTGTTTGTGCAGGACAAATTGTAAATCCTGGTGATGTTGTAGTTGCTGATGATGATGGGATTTGTATTGTTGCACAAGAAGATGCAAAAATAGTTGCAGATGCAGCTCAAAAAAGAGAAGATTTTGAAGGTGAAAAAAGAGAGAAGTTTGAAGCTGGTGTTTTAGGACTTGATTTATACAAAATGAGACCAGGTTTAGAAGCAGCAGGATTTAAATATTATGATGATGAAGCTCAATTGAAAGGAGAATCTTAATATGATTATTGATTGTCATGGACATTATACAACAGGACCTAAAGAGTTAGGTGATTATAGAGAACAACAAAAAAAAGAGTTAAGTTTTGATCCTTTAGTACAACATGCAAAGGGTGTTATTAATATTACTGATGAGGCTTTGCGAGAAAGTGTTGAAAAAAATCAGTTGAAATTACAACAAGAAAGAGGTACTGACTTAACTATTTTCTCTCCAAGAGCATCTTGGATGGGACACCACATAGGAAATCAAAGTACTAGTAAAAATTGGACTGAACATTGTAATGAACTTATTGCAAGAATAGTTGATATTTTTCCTAAAAACTTTGTGGGTGTTGCACAACTTCCACAATCTCCAGGTTCAGATATGACTGCAAGTGCAGCTGAACTTGAAAGAGTTGTAAAAGAGTATGGATTTATTGGATGTAATTTAAATCCAGATCCATCTGGGGGATATTGGAATGATGCTCCAAAGCTAGATGATAAATATTGGTATCCATTATATGAAAAGATGGTTGAATATGGTGTTCCAGCAATGATTCATGTAAGTGGGTGTTGTAACCCAGTATTTCATGCAACATCATCACACTATTTAGGTGCAGATACAACTGCTTTTACTCAACTTATGATGAGTAAAACACTATTTAAAGACTTTCCAGAGTTAAAATTTGTTATCCCACATGGTGGTGGAGCAGTGCCTTATCATTGGGGAAGATTTAGAGGTCTTTGTGATATGTTAGAATTAGATAATTTAAATAACATTATTGAAAATAATATCTATTTTGATACTTGTGTATATCACCAAGAAGGTATTGATTTATTATTAGATTTAGTTCCTACAGAAAATATTTTATTTGCGTCTGAAATGATTGGAGCAGTTAGAGGAATTGACCCATTAACAGGTCATTATTTTGATGATACAAAACGATACATCGATGCTGCTAAGATTAGTGATGAAAAGAAAAAGATGATATTCGAAGATAATATTAGAAATGTTTATCCTAGAATTAATCAACATATTGAAAAACATTTTAATTAAAAAAGAAAGGGATTAAATTATGGGAAGTTATGAAGAAAGAGACTATAAAGATATACCTGGAACAATTGTATTTGACTTACAAACTTGTGTAAAAGGTTATGAATTAAATAAATTTTGTGACACTTTAAATAAACCTGATGCAAGGGAAGCTTTTTTAGCTGATGAAGAAGAATATATGAGTAGATTCCCTAAATTAACAGAAGAGATGAAAGATGGTATTAGAAGAAAAGATTTAAATTACCTTCTTGAATTAGGTGGGAATATCTATTATTTATGGAAGATTGCTGCAACTCTAGGTTTACATATGCAACAAGCCGGAGCTATGATGTCTGAAGAACCAAATAAAATGACAACTGAAGAGTTCCAACAAATGATGATTAATGGTGGAAGACCAATTGAGGGAAATAGAAGTATAAAAGAGAATGAGGAGAAGAAAAATGGCTAAGATAATCGGAGGAATAGGTACTTCACACATACCAACAATCATGCTTAAAATGGACAATAAAGAGATGACTGGTCCATATTGGGAACCTTTTAATGAAGGGATTAAACCTTTAAGAGCATGGATGAAAGAGAAAAAACCTGATGTTTGTATTATTGTTTATAATGACCATGGTTCTAACTTCTCATTAAAAAATGTTATCCCTTTTGGACTTGGTATTGCTGATGAGTATTTACCAGCTGATGAAGGATATGGAAGAAGAAAAGTTCCAACTTTTAAAGGGGACTCTGCTTTATCTTGTCATATAGCAGAACACTTCAATGAAAAAGAGTTTGATGTTGCGATGTCATTTGAATTAGATGTAGACCATGGTTTTTCTGTTCCTGCTTCTTTAGCATTTGGTGAAGATTTAGAAGAGTGGCCTTGTAAGTTTATTCCATTGTATGTTGGTGTTGTTCAATATCCTCAACCAAAGGGAAATAGATGTTACAACTTAGGAAAAGCTATTAGAGAAGCTGTTGAGTCTTACCCTGAAGATATCAATGTTGCAATTATGGGAACAGGTGGATTATCACATCAATTACAAGGACCAAGAGCAGGTTTAATTAATGTCGAATACGATACTTGGTGGTTAGATAATTTGGTAAAAGATCCAGAATCAATAAAAGACATCTCAGTAACTGAATTAATTAGAGAAACAGGTAGTGAAGGTGCAGAAGCAATTATGTGGTTAACTATGAGAGGTGCATTAACTAAAGAGGTAAATGAAGTTTATAGATTTATGCATGTACCAATTTCAAATACTAATTATTCATTAACAATTTTAGAAAATAAGGAGGACTAAATGAAAATTTGTGTTGTAGGAAATGGAGCTTTTGGAAAAAAACATTTAGATGCTCTATCAAATATTGAGGATGCTGAGGTTGTTTGCTTAGTTGGAAGAAGAGAAGAGGGTACAAAAAAAGTAGCTGAACAGTTTAATGTTCCAAATTATGTACTTACTTTAGAAGATGCTTTAAAATATGATTTTGATGCAGCAATTATTACTAGTCCAACTCAAATTCATGCACAACAAGCAATCGCTTTAATGGATGCAGGAAAACATGTAATGATTGAAATTCCAATGGCAGATTCATTAGCAGATGCACAAGCAATTGTTGATAAACAAAAAGAGACAGGACTTATTGCTATGGCTGGACATACAAGAAGATTTAATCCATCTCATCAATATGTTCACAATAAAATTACTGCTGGTGAGTTAAGAATTCAACAAATGGATGTTCAAACTTATTTCTTCAGAAGAACAAATACAAATGCCTTAGGTGAGCCAAGATCATGGGTTGACCACTTATTATGGCACCATGCTTGTCATACAGTTGATTTATTTGCTTACCAAACAGGTGAGGAGATTGTTGATGTTCAAGCAATGCAAGGACCAATTCATCCTGAACTTGGTATTGCAATGGATATGAGTATTGGACTTAAAACTGCTTCAGGAGCAATTTGTACATTATCATTATCTTTTAATAATGATGGGCCATTAGGAACTTTCTTTAGATATATCTGTGATAATGGAACTTATATAGCTAGATATGATGATTTATTTACGGGAAAAGAAGAGCAAATTGATGTTTCAAATGTTGCAGTCTCTATGAATGGAATTGAGTTACAAGATAGAGAGTTTATCTCAGCAATTAAAGATGGACGTGAACCAAATGCAAGTGTACAACAAGCATTATCGGCAATGAAAGTTCTAGATGCTTTAGAAAAAGCAATGAAATAATAAAAGATTAGTGAAAAAAGGGAAAAGACATGAAAAATCTAATTAAAAAGGGAAGCATTCTTGTTAGTACATTGTTATTAGCAGGTTCAGCTTATGCAGCGGAGACATTGACAGTTCATCACTTCTTAAGTCCAAAAGCTCCTCTTCAAACTAAATTTTTAGAGCCATGGGCTAAAAAAATAGAAGAAGCATCTAAAGGAAAATTAAAAATTGAAATTTTCCCATCGATGACTATGGGAGGGAAACCACCTGAGTTATATAAACAAGTTAGAGATGGTGTTGCAGATATCGTTTGGACACTTCCTGGATATACTCCTGGTGTATTCCCAAGAACTGAAGTTTTTGAGTTACCAACTGTACATATTGGTGATTCACTTGCTACTGCAATAGCAATTAAAGAAAATATGGATTTGATTAAAGATGATTTTGACAAAATTAAACCTTTAATGGTTTATACAGCTGCCGGTAATGCAATTCATACAACTGAAAAAGAGGTAACTAGTGTTGAAGATTTAAAAGGTTTAAAACTTAGAGCTCCATCAAGAACTGCAGGATGGTATATATCTGCATTGGGTGCAGAGCCAGTAGGTATGCCTTTACCTGCACTTCCTCAAGCTTTATCAAAAGGTGTTGTTGATGGAGGGTTTATCCCTTTTGAAGTGTTTCCTCCTCTTAAGTTTCATAATTTAACTAAACATTCAGTTGAGGGACCAAATGGGGAAAGATTTGGTACTTCAGTATTTATGTTACTTATGAATGAAGATAGATTTAAATCATTAGATAAAGATTTACAAAAAATCTTAATTGATAGTGTAGATATGGATATGGTTAAAAAAGTTGGGCAAATTTGGATGGATGTTGAAGAACCAGGGAAGAAGATGCAAAATGAATCAAAAGGTGGAAAAGTTCACAAATTAAGCAACGAAGAGATGGCTAAATTTAACAAAATAGGTGAGCAAGTAGTTCAAAAATGGATTGAAGAAGCAACTTCAAAAGGTATTGATGGACAAAAACTAGTAGATGAAGCTAGAAAGGCTATTGCTAAAAATAGCAAATAAATAAGGTTTTATAATGCAAGCTAGATTAAGATTATATTTTGAGGGGAAGCTAAAAAGAATATGCCTTTGGTGGGTTTATTTAGCTGGTATTTTACTTTTTATTGTAGTAACAACTACAGTGGTTAATATAGCAGCATTTGGTTTAGATAAAGTGGCTAGAATTTTTGATTCTAATGTATCAGCACTTTCTGGTTATGAGGATTTGGTTAGATTATTGACAAGTTGTATTGCTTTAATGTTTTTCCCTTGGGCACAAGCTCAAAGGGGACATGTAGCTGTAGACTTTTTTGCAAATAAATTCTCACCAAAAGTGCAACAATATTTTGATATGTTGTGGTTAACTTGTACTTTAGTTTTTGTGATTTTTTTAACAATTCTAATGTTTATGGGAATGATTGAATCATATGATGATGGTGCAGTTTCAGTTACATTAGGTTGGCCAGAATGGCCATTTTATGCACCAGGGATTATTTCACTTGCTTTATGGGCAGTTGTTTTAGCATTCCAAATATTTTTACATAAAGGAGGAAAAATAGATGGCTGAGAAAGAATTAATTGGTTTATTAGGCTTAGCCTTATTTTTCTTACTTTTAATATTAAAAGCTAGAGTTGCTTTTGCCATGGCTTTTACTGGTATTATAGGAACTTACGTATTATCAGTAAATATTTCTTATATTAGATTTGAACCATATATTATGCAATACAAAAGTTTATTATGGGAAAATTTAGCAAATTATAATCTATCTGTTATCCCTTTATTTATCCTAATGGGATATCTAGCAAACTATACTGGGCTTGCAAAAGATTTATTTGCAGGAATGAACGCAATACTTGGTAGATTTAAAGGTGGAGTTGCAATCACATCAATTGGAGCTTGTGCAGGTTTTGGAGCAGTTTCTGGTTCATCATTAGCAACAGCATCTACAATGGGAAAAATTGCATTACCAGAATTAGAGAAACTTAATTATTCTCCTAGACTTGCAACTGGAACATTAGCAGCAGGTGGAACACTTGGAATATTAATTCCACCATCAATTGCTTTAATTTTATATTCAATTGTAGTTGAGGCTTCAATTATTGAGATGTTCCAAGCAGCAATCTTGCCAGGTTTATTAGCAGTATTGTTTTTTATTATGGTAATTGTTATTCAAGTTAGATTAAAACCTGAATTAGCACCTCTTTCAAAACCATTAAGTAAAGAGGAAAGAAATAAAGCACTAAGGGGATTAGTTCCCGTTGTTTTAACCTTTGGTTCAATTATTCTAGGTCTTGGCTTAGGATTATTTACTCCTACTCCAGCAGCTGCTGCTGGTGTTTTTATTATTGCAATGTATGGAGTATATTTAAGAATTAAAAAGGGTAAAGGTGAAGGCTTAACTATTTCAAGATTAAAAACGAGTATTTTAGAAACTGGTGTTACAAGTGCAATGATTTATTTCATTTTGTTTGGAGCAGAAGTTTTAAAAGGTTTTTTTACAAGATCTGGTCTTCCTCAAGGAATCGCAGAGTGGACATCAACACTTGATATGAATGTTTGGCTTATATTAATATTGATCTTATTAATATTTTTGATTCTTGGATTTTTCATGGATTCAATGGCAATGATTCTTGTCGTTATTCCATTTATATGGCCTGTATTAATCACACTAAATGGTGGGGAGTACGTAACAGCATCAACTGCTGGTTTTGGAATGGACAATGAAGATTTAAAAATATGGTTTGGGATTCTTGCCCTCATATCCGTTGAATTAGGTCTTATTACACCTCCTGTTGGTTTAAATGTATTCATTATTTCAAAAGTAGCAAAAAATGTACCAATGAATGAGACATTTATTGGAGTTATTCCATTTTTACTAGCAGAAATAGTGAGAATTGGAGTTTTATTGCTATTACCTATGATAGTATTATTCATGCCACATTTTTTAGCTGGATAGATATTTAGAACAGTATAAGTTTATGTTTAAACTTATACTGTAAATAATAAACAAAAATGAGATAAAATAATACTAATATTAAGTATTATTATAAAAAAACTTCAAAAATAAAACGAACACTTGTTTGTTTTTCCAAAAAAATCTTTAAATTTATCAAAAAAAATCAAAAATTAAAAAAATAAAAACTAACATTTTTTTTCAATCAACTCTATTTATAATACCCTAAAATATGGGCTTTTATGCTGTTTTTTGAATTACTAAATTATTGAAAAAATAGTAAATAATATCATTTTATTTAAAATGCTACGTAAATGCTATGTTTACTTAAAAAGAACTTATGTCCGTTAAGCGAACTTTAAAAAAACTATTGTTAAAGTTATCGAACAAGTGTTCAAAAAATAAAACAAGGGGAAATTTTATGTTCAACGTTAAAAAAGTAAGTTTAGCATTAGCAGCAGTTAGTGCATTAGGGATAAGTGCAAACGCAGGTTCTTTAGTAGAAGCATTATCAGGGGGAAAAGTTTCTGGTGAGATTAGAAATATGACAGTTATGGCTTCTGATGTTAATTCAACTTTAGTAGGACCATACAGAAATGCTAACTCTTCAGCAGTAGCTTTACAATTAAACTACACTACAGGTGATTTTTATGGGTTTAAAGCAAATGTTGGTTTTCAACATGCAAGAAGCTTAGAAATAGAGCAATCAGGTGCAGAAGGAACAGGTGCTCCATGGAATCAAGAGGGTGAAGGAAGAATTACTCAAGAAGGATCAATGTTATATATTGCAAACTTACAATATAATTTTGCACAAACTGAAGTAAAAGTTGGTAGACAAGGTATTGTTACTCCTTTAATTGCAGTATCAAACTCAAATCCATTAAAAGATACATTTCATGCTTTATCTGTAGTTTCTAAAGATATTGGAAATACAGAGATTAGAGCATATGTAATTAAAGATTGGATTGAAAGATATAATACAACTAATGATGCAAGAAAAACACATTTTAGTGATCCAACATTATCTTTATATGTAAAAAATACATCAATTCCAAATTTGACTTTAGAAGGTCAATATTTAGCAGTAAATGATGATATTGGAAATCCTTTAGATGCACCAAGAGCAACTAATGATTCATATTCTACATATTTTGTACAAGGTGATTATAAATTACCAGTAGATATGCCTTTATCAATTGGAGCATATTATGCAGGAACAGATTATGATGGTGATGTAGCAATTGGAGCAACAAATGAAACAACAAATGGTGGAAAAGGTGAAACAACATTGTATGGAGTAAAACTAGGTGGTAAAGTATTTGATACAGCATTTAAAATTGCATATACAAAAGTATCTGATGATAACTCTTTCTTAGGTGCCTTAGGACATGTTCCACATTTCTTTAAATATAATGGTGGACAAATGTTTACAGATAACATTTATGCAGGTATGACTTCAACTTCTTTAATGGTTATTCCAAAAATTATTCCTAATGTATTTACATTATTTGCATTCTCTTCATATTCTCAAAGTGAAAAGGGACAAATAGTATCTGGGACTAATATGGATGGAGCATCTGAAATCCAAGCTGATTTAAGATATAAATTTAAAGGTGCATTAGATGGTTTATCTGCAAGATTACAATTAGCTCATGTTGATTTAGATTTACCAGCAAATGATGATGATACTATGGATATAGCTAAACTATATTTAACTTATAAATTTTAGTATCTAATAAAAGAATAGGACAAGTCTTCTTGTCTTTATTCTTTTACAATATCTTGAATCTTTTCTAAATATGTGTATAAATTCTCAATCTCTTCTTCTGTGAAATTTGATAAAATTTTACTTCTAAATTCATTTACTATATCTTGAGTTTTTTCCATAACATCAATACCTTTTTCACTTAATCTAATAATAAACACTTTATTATCTATTTTTTCTTTTTTTATATAGTCTTTGTTTTCTAAAGTTTTAAGTGTCCTAGATATTGTCGTTCTATCTCTACATAAAATAGTTGTCAATTCTGATTGTTTTAAACTACCTTTATTCATAATTATCTCTAGTATTGCTCTTTGTTCTATTGCTATACCAAATGGTTGAAGTTTTTTGTTTATAGAACTATTTAATAAAACTGCAGTATTTGTTACAACAATACCAACAGATTTGCCTAATTTTGATGTCATTAAAATCCTTTTAAAAACGAAACTTTTACATATACATTCTTAAAAGAAATTAAAGTTCTTTGTTTAATTCTAAAAATGCTATGTTGATGCTATTTTTCCTTAAAAAGAACTTATGTTCGTTAAGCGTACTTTAAAATTTAAGATGTTAGTATTTTCATAACGTGTTGTATATACAACAAAAAAGAAAGGTAACTCGTTGCCTTCTTTAGGGTTTGCTACTTTACGATTGATTTACTCAATCGGATAAAAGTAGTTAAAAAAGTAGAGTCCCTTTTAACATGGGACATTTTAAAAGGGAGAAGATAATGCAATTTCATGTAAACGGTTTTCATAGAGGAAATCCAGAGATTCAAAAAGTAGCAAAAGGGTTTGAAGGAGAGCAAGGTGAACTTCCAGAAAAATTGGATGTTTTAATAATTGGTTCAGGTCCTGCGGGATTAACTTTAGCTGCACAGTTAGCTCAGTTTCCAGAGATTAAAACTAGATTAGTTGAGCGAAAAGATGAACCTATGTATCTAGGTCAAGCTGATGGTGTATCTTGTAGGTCTATGGAGATGTTTGAAGCATTTGGATTTGCCGAAAAAGTTTTAAAAGAAGCATATTGGGTAAATGAGACTCATTTTTGGAAACCTGATTCAAGTAACTCTAATAAAATTATTAGAGATGCTAAGGTGCAAGATGTAAAAGATGGTATCTCTTACATGCCTCATACCGTACTTAACCAAGGTCGAATCCATGATTTATACATGGAAGTTATGAAAAACTCTCCAACAAGATTAGAAGTAGATTATTCTCATTCTTTAGTTTCTGTTGATTTTGATAAAAGCGATAGAGAGTATCCAGTAGTTGTTACTATTGATTGTAAGGGGGAAGAAAAAACTGTAAAAACTAAATACCTAGCTGGTTGTGATGGTGCAAGAAGTATAGTAAGAAGTGCAATTGGTGGAGAACTTCATGGGGATAGAGAAGGTCAAGCATGGGGAGTTATGGATGTTTTAGTTAAAACCAATTTTCCTGATTTAAGATTTAAAAATATTATCAAATCTTCGAAAGGAAATATTCTTTTAATTCCAAGAGAAGGTGGACAACTAACAAGAATATATGTTGAACTTGATAAATTAGAAAATAGAGGAGATAGTAAAAAAATCACTTTAGATAGATTAAAAGAAGCTGCAAGTGAAATTTTTGCTCCTTATTCTTTTGATGTTCAAGAAACTGCATGGTGGTCTGTATATGAAGTTGGTCATAGTGTAACAGATAGATTTGATGATGTTGAAGCAAATTTAACAGGTGATTCTAATCCCCATGTTTTTATTGCAGGAGATGCTTGCCACACTCATAGTGCAAAGGCAGGTCAAGGTATGAATGTTTCTATGGGTGATACATTTAACTTAGGATGGAAACTAGCTTCTGTTTTATTAGGTAAATGTGATGCTTCATTATTACATACATATTCAGATGAAAGACAATTAGCTGCACAAGGTTTAATTGATTATGACCATAAATGGGCAAGAGTTATGAGTGCTCCTATTGATAACAAAGCAGTAAATGTAAAAAGTCACTTTATTGAAGGTGGAAGATTCACTGCTGGTTTAACAGTTAAATATCAGCCATCAATTTTAACAGGAAAAGGAACTCATCAAATATTAGCAAGTGGTTTTGAAGTAGGGGAAAGATTACATAGTGCACCAGTTATAAGATTAGCAGATGCCAAAAAGATAGAACTTTTAGAGACTATTAAAATTGATACTAGATTTAAATTATATATTTTTAATGATAGATCAAATCCAAACGATAAAAATTCAGCAGTTTATAAACTTTGTGATTATCTAGAAAATAATCCGAATTCACCAATTTTAAAACATACTAAAAAAGGTGATGCTTTAGATTCAGTTATTGATACATATGGAATCTTCCAACAAGTTCATCAAGAGATTGAGTTTGAAGAGATTCCATCACTTTTAAGACCTGCTATTGGTGTATATGGATTAAAAGATTATGAAAAAGCATATTGTCCAAATTATAAAGAAGGAGAGAATATTTTCGATTTAAGGGGTGTTGACAAAGATAAAGGGTGCATATTAATAGTTAGACCAGACCAACATATAGCAGATATCTTGCCATTAGATGCAACTAATGATTTAGAGAATTATTTTAAAAATATATTCTTATAAAATAAAGGATAAAAGATGACAAATATAAAGATGAAGATTTTAGGAACGGTTATGGGGATTGCAGTATTTGCAAGTAGTTTATATGCAAATGAAAAACCTATTAAGTTGATTTTACATCATTTACATAGTCCAAAAGCTCCAACTCATACAAAGTTACTTATGCCTTGGGCTAAAAAAGTTGAAGAGATGTCTAATGGAAGAATTAAAGTTGAAGTATTCCCTTCAATGACACTTGGAGGAAAACCCACTGAACTTTACAAGCAAGCAAGAGATGGGTCAGTTGATATAATTTGGACATTAGCTGGTTATACACCAGGAGTTTTTCCTAGAACTGAGGTTTTTGAACTTCCAACTGTTCATCAAGGTTCATCTTTAGCTACATCAATTGCAATAAAAGAGAAGTTTGATCTAATCAAAGATGATTATAAAGATGTAAAACCTTTGTTAGTTTATGTGCATGCTGGTAATGCAATTCATACAACACAAAAAGAGGTTAAATCACTTGAAGATTTAAAAGGATTAAAACTAAGAACTCCATCAAGAACTGGAGGTTGGTTAATTGAAGAGTTTGGTGCAGAACCAGTTGGTATGCCATTACCAACACTACCTCAAGCTTTATCAAAAAATGCAGTTGATGGAGCATTGGTTCCTTTTGAGATTTTCCCTGCATTTAAAATTCATAACTTAACTAAACATTCAATTGTTGGACCAAATGATTCTAGATTTGGAACATCAGTATTTATCATGCTAATGAATAAAGATAAATTTAATTCTATGCCAAAAGACTTACAAGATATAGTTGAAAAAAGTTTAGATATGGAAATGGTTAAAAAAGCTGGTCAATTATGGATGGATTTTGAAAAACCAGGAATTGAAAAACAAAAATCTTCAAAAGATTCAGATGTTACTGCATTAAGTGAAGAATCGATGAAAGAGTTTGACCAAGCTGGTCAAAGAGTTGTTCAAAAGTGGATTAATGAAGTTAAAGAAAAAGGCATTGATGGTGAAAAACTTGTAAAAGAAGCAAGAAAAGCTATTAATGCAAATACAAAATAGGATTTGATTATGAAATCTAAAGATTCAATTGTATTTCTATCAGGACTTTTATGTGATAAAACAGTTTGGGAAGATATCCAAAAAGAGTTAGAAGATAGTTTTGATATTACTATGATTTCATTTAAAGGGTATGACTCTATTGAATCTATGGCAAAAAAGGTTTTAGCTGGATCACCTGAAAACTTTATTTTAATAGGACACTCTATGGGTGGAAGAGTTGCCCTTGAGGTTTATAATAAAGACCCAAAAAGAGTAAAAGGTTTAGGACTATTTAATACAGGTGTTAATCCAAAAAGTGATGCAGAAGTTCCTGGAAGACAAAAGCTTCTTGATCTTGCTGATAAAGAAGGGATTGATTCAGTTTTAAAACAATGGCTTCCACCAATGATGGGTAATCAAGGATTATCAAATAAAGAATTGATGTCTAAACTTGAAAGTATGGTTAGAACTTATAACAAAGAAGAGTTTAGCAAACAAATAAATGCACTTCTAAATAGACCTGATGCTAGGGAAGTTTTACCTAATGTAGAAGTTCCTGTTCTACTTTTAAGTGCTACAGAAGATAAATGGAGTCCCATTTCTCAACATGAAAAGATGCAAGAGTATCTAAACGAAAGTGATTTAGTAGTAATTGAAAATGCGAGTCATATGGCTCCATGTGAACAACCTAAACTTGTTGCAAAAGCTATAAGTTCATGGTATCAAAAAAATTTGAAAGGATAAATATGTTTCCAAAAAATGCATGGTATGTAGCAGCTACATCAGAAGAGATTCAAGATAAACCTTTTGCAAGAGAGGTATGTCTTTCCAACATAGTTTTTTATAGAAATAATGAGGGTAAAGTTGTAGCCTTAGAAGATTTTTGTACCCATAGAGGTGCGGCAATGTCTTTAGGTTATATAGAAAATGGCGACCTTGTTTGTGGATATCATGGTTTAAAAGCTGGGTGCAAGGGAAAAATTATTGAAATGCCTGGACAAGACCCTAAAAAGATACCATGTTTAGGATATTTTCCAGTTGTTGAAAAATATGGATTTATTTGGATTTGGCCAGGTAAAAAAGAAAAAGCTGATGAATCTTTGATACCACATTTAGAATGGCATGATAATCCTGAGTGGGCATATGCAGGTGGAGTTTTTGATATAAAATGTGATTATAGATTTATGATTGATAATCTAATGGATTTAACCCATGAAAAATATGTTCATGGTTCAAGCATCGGTCAAGAAGAGATAGATGAAAGTCCGGTAACTACTGATTATGAAGATGGCTTTGTGGTAACAAGTAGATATATGAATGACATTGAAGCACCTCCTTTTTGGCAAATGTGTATGAAACATAATAAACTTGACCCTACAAAAAAAGTTGATAGATGGCAAAAATCAAAATTTGTACCACCAGGGGCAGTTTTAATTGATGTGGGAGTAGCTTTAAAAGATAAAGGTGGTAAAGATGCACCAAAAGAAGATAAAGTTAGATGTACAGTTGTAGATTTTATGACTCCACAAAGTGAAACTTCTATGTGGTATTTTTGGGGGATGGCTAGAAGTTTTAAGCCAGAAGACGATCAATTAACTCAAGATATTTTAAAAGGTCAGGGTGGTATTTTTGAAGAGGATTTGGAAGTTTTAGAATTTCAACAAAAAAATCTAGAGAAATTCCCAAATAGAAGTCTGATAAGTTTAGACATTGATGCAGGTGGAAAACTTGCAAGAAGAGTATTAAAACAAATGATAAAAGAAGAAGATTAATCTTCTTTTATCCTTCATCTAGCTAAAATCCAATAATTCTCATTTTAAGGTAAAAATTGTCAACTAGAAGAGATGATATATTAAAAACTGCAACAAAACTATTTAATGAAAAAGGTTGTATGAATAGTTCAACTAGACATATAGCTGATGATTTAGGTATTAGTGTTGGGAATTTGTATTACTATTTCAAAAATAAAGAAGAGATTATTATTGCCATTTATGAAAATTATATGGAATCTATTAGTAGTCATTTAACTTCTATTAAAGATGACATTGATTTACCCTTTGATTATTACGCACTTTTTTCAACACAAATGGAATTGGAAAAAAAATGTGCCTTTTTAAGATTAGAGATTAGTAACTTATATAAAACATATCCAAAAGTAAAAGAAACAATAGAGAAAAGAGTTTTAGAAAAAGCCAAAGAGTTAAAAGATCTATTTTTACATCAAGCAAAATATGGATATATGATAAGTTTAAATGAAGAGGAGCTTCAATTTGTTTGTTCAAATACTTGGGTAATTGGTTCACAATGGGAACTTTACTGGATATTTACAAAAGTTGAGGATGAAAACCTTAGAAAACTTCATGGAATATTAAATCTTTTATATACACTAAAACCTTATCACACACAAAAAGGTTTGGAAAAATCTTCATTGATTAGTTCTATTGATTTAGTTCAAAAAAAAATCAAAAATCTAACAAATAGCTAATATTTTCATAAATTTTTAAAAAATTTTAAAATTTCTTTTTTGCATAAATTTTGACTTAAAAATTTATCTTACCAGTAAACTACCTAGATATCTATACTTCTTAAAAAAATGCTATTTTAATGCTATTCTAAGCTTATTTGTAACTAATGTGCGTTAAGCGAACTTTAAAATTTATGTAGTTATAGTTTTAGAACAAATGTTCTAAATTTTAAAAAAACTAAAAGTCCCTTCAAAATTGGGACAATTTTAAGGAGAAGATATGGCAGCAAGAAACGGAAAACAATACTTAGATGGTTTAAAAGATGAAAGAGAGATTTGGATTGATGGTAAAAAAGTCAATCTATTTGAACATCCATCTTTTAAAGGTTCTTTGCAAGGTATGGCAGGGTATTTTGATTGGCAACAAAAATATGCTGATGATTGTTTAGTTACTGATGAAGTTACAGGTGAGTTAATGACAGCTAGTTTAATTTTGCCTAAAAACAAAGAAGATTTAGAAGCAAGAGCAAAATGTTTTGAACGACTTGCAAAATATTCAAATGGAATGTTAGGAAGAACACCTGATTATTGTAATGTTGCACTAACAGGTTATGTAAGTAGAACTGATGCTTTTAGAGCAGCTGGTCATCACAAGTGGGCGGATAATTTAGAAGCTTTTTATAGAGAAGTTCTTGAAAAAGATTTATCTTTAACCCATACAATTATTCAACCACAACCTGATAAAAGTCAGCCAGATTTAGATGGGATAAATGGTGAAGTAGCATTTAAAGTAGTTGAAAGAAGAGATGATTGTATAGTTGTAAGTGGTGCAAAAATCTTAGCAACCCTTGGGCCATTTGCAGATGAACTTTTTGTTTATCCTTCTGCACCAATTACTAGTAATGGAAGTGCTGACCATGCTTTAATGTTTTCTATTCCTGTAAATACAAAGGGTGTAATAATGGTTTGTAGAGACCATTATGAAGTAAATGCTTCAATTCAAGATGCACCATTTTCTTCTAGATTTGATGAGCAAGATGCTTATGTGATTTTTGATAAAGTTGAGATTCCATTAAATAGAGTATTTATGGATGGTGATTTGGCATTTTATAATAAAACTGTAATTGATCAATTAGGAAGATATGGAAATATCACTCAACAAACAGGAATTAGAGCAGCGGTTAAATTGGAGTTTGCATATGATTTATGCCATAGAATGGCAAAAATTATCAAAACAGATAAAAGACCTGAAGTTATTATGATGTTAGGTGAGATTTGGTCTTACTCACAATTGACAAGGTCATCAATAAAAGCTGGAATGGAAGGAGCTCATGACTGGGGTAATGGTGCGTTTTTCTTTGATGAAAGTCCAATGAGAGCGTTAATAGCTAATATGCCTGCTTGGATGATAAGAGTAAATGATATTATCAAAACAATTGGAAGTCATAATTTACTTGCAACTCCTACAATTAATTCTTATAAAAATCCTGAGATGAAAGATTTATTAAATAAATATATGCCAAGTGCAAATGATGAAGGTGCACAAGAAAGAGCACAAATATTTAGAATCGCTTGGGATTTTGCAGGCTCTGCACTTGGGGGAAGAGTTGAATTATATGAAAGATATTATTTAACTTCACAACAAAGAAATCAAATGTTTGGACATGTAAATGCACAAAAGAATTTTACATGGAATCAAGTTGAAGAGTTTATGATTAACTCAGGTATAAAAGAAGGATAATTATGATGTTTAAAATAGGAATATTAGTTGCAAGCTCAGGGAATAATCAAAAATTAGCATTAAAACTTGAAGAGTTAGCAATAGAGCAGGGGTGTCAAGTTGAACTTATCAATTTAGTTGATTTAGATTTACCTTTATATAGTACTAAAGAGGAAGAAAAAAATGGTGTGCCTGAGATTGCAAAATATTTGGCAGAGAGAATTTTAGATTTGAAGGCTTTTATTGTGGTTGCTCCTGAATACAATGGAGTTATGCCACCAGTACTTAACAATGCTATGGCATGGACTTCAAGGGCAACTGATAACTGGAGAGATGCTTTTAATGAAAAAGTTGTAGCAGTAGCAACTCACAGTGGTGGAGGTGGAGCTAAAGGGCTTCAAGCTATGAGAATGATGTTTCAACATTTAGGTGCAAATATTATAGCAAGAGAACTTCTTACAACATATGAAAAACCATTAAATGAAGATACAGCTAATAATATGATTATTCAGTTAGCTAAATTAACACACTAAAATAAAATAGACTTTTTTAGTCTATTTTATTTGGTTTGTTGGGATAAGGTTTGAGTTGAGAAATATTTTAGAGTAATTTTTTTATATCTTACAAATATCTTTCGATATCTAATGCTCCATGAAATACACCCAATATATCAATTGTATTTTCATCTTTAATTAAATATGCAATTCTATAATGACCATAAAGTAGTACTCTTATCTCTTTATTCTCATCATTTTCATACTCATAACCGATTCGTGGATAAGATTGTAGTATTTGAACTTTATTATATATTTCAGTTACAACTTTTTTGGCAATTGATTTTTTATCTAAAGCGATATAATCGTGTATATCTTTAAGCCAAAGTTCTGCTTCATTTGTCCAATGTATCTCTACCATTGTTTGATTCTGTTTTTCATCTCTTTGTTTGAAATAGTTTTATTTTCTTTTGAGTCTTTTAGTCCTCTTTGAATCATTCTATCAAAAGCTAATTCTTTTATTATTTCATCATAAGATGCATCTTCAGGCAATGAATCAATAATCTTTTTTGCTTCTTGTTTTGGCGCAGTCATAATTTACTCCAATCTTTAAAATATAAACCATTTTAGCAAAATGATGTATATTATTTCTTTAAGTGTCCTTAATCATGCATGAGAAGCGTTTCTTAATAAAAAGTAGAGATTCAACCTCAGGTTAAGTTTCAGGGGTGTAGTTTCAATATAATAATTTTAAGACGTATTTTTATATATATTTGTTAAAATAAGCAGAAATTGAAGATATTTATGAAAAATCCAAAATATATATTTTATACATTTGCTGCAATTCTATTTGTTCTTTTGATATTGTATTACTATTATTCACCTATTACTATTTTTATTAATTTATTGTTAGATCCTAATCTTCCACTTAATAAAATATTTAGTTCAACAATTCTAGGTATTTTAATCATAGGAATCATTATTTCAATTTTAATACCTGAATTAATTTCAAGATATTCAAAAGTTGATTTATCAGAAGATTCTATTAATAAAATTTCTGAAAAAATTAATCCTTCAGAAAAAGTAATTACTAGATTATTAAAAGAATTAGAAGAAAAAGATAAAAGTTTAGAAGAAAAAAATAAAGAATTTAATGCTTTAAAAGACACTTATGAAAAGGTTATGAAAAATACCTCAAAAGATAAAAAAGATACACAGATTAATTCATTTATTGCTAATGCAGAATTTGAAAAGGCTGAAGAATTATTGCTGAATAGATTAGATAATGAAAATAAAAATACTGCACAAACTTATTTCACTTTAGGTGATATTTCTAGTTTAAGAAATGATTACTCTAATGCAATTAATTATTATATTAAAGGTTTAGAATTAGATAAAAATGTATATTATCAAGTTCAACTTGCAGAATTGTATGGAAGAATCCATAAATATGATTATAAAATCAATATTTTGAATGAATTACTAAATGAAAATAATGATTCTAATATGACTCATTATTTGGAAGGATATTTAGGGGCTACTTATAATCAAATATCAGATGATAAAAAAGCAATAAAACATTTAGAAAAGGCAATAGAACTATATAAAAAATATAATTTATCTGATCCAATATTTGAACTAATGATTTATAGAGATCTGTCAAGAGCATATTACTTAAATGGTGACTATAAAACTTCCCTTTCACATATAAATACTGCTATAAATATTCAAACTAACTATTTCAAAGAAGACTTATATTCTTTAGCTGACTCATATAGTCAAAAATCAGATTGTTATTCTATGTTAGGTCTTTTTAAAGAATCAAAAGAATTAACAAGTAGTGCATTAGATATAAGAAAAAAAGTTTTTGGTAACGATTCAATTGCAGTTGCAATGACACTTGTTAGCTTAGCTAGAATTATATCATGGCAGGGAAATAACAAAGAAGCAATTAATATTTCTCTTGATGCACTAAAGATTTATGATAATCAAAAGATAAAATCTCCTTTAGACCTTTCAATGTGTTATCATAATATTGGTTATTATAATGTTCAATTATATAATGCAGATGAGGCAATAAAATATATAAAAAAATCTCTTGATATTAATAAAAAAATTTATACTAAAGATAATAATTATATTGCATCAAACTATACTTATTTAGGTGCAGCATATTCTATCAAAAGAGATTATCAAACAGCAATCGACTATTTAAAAAAAGCTTTAATTATTAGAAAAAAAGTTTTAGATAACAATCATACAGATATAGCAGCTACATATTGTAATTTAGCGGGAATATATATGAGAGCAGAAAATTATGATGAAGCATTATTAAATCTTAATGAAGGTTATCAAATATATCTAGATAAATTTGGAGAAAATTATCATTCTGTTTTAACTTCATTATTGAATTTTGGATTAATTTATAAATACAAAGGAAATAAAGAAGAAGCAATAAAGAATTTAAAAGATGCAAAGAATAAAATGAAATTACAGCCACAGAAGGATATCCCTAATATTAAAATTTGTTGTGAAACATTAGCAGAAATATATTTTTATGATAAAAACTTTGATGAAGCTAAAGATAATCTAGAAGAACTTAAAGATTTAGGAGAACTTGAAGATAATACTTTATTAGGTATTTGCTATGCATCTATAGGTTTTGAAAATCAATCATTCGAATATTTAGAAAAAGCATATAAAATATTAAAAGATAAAGAAGGATATGAAGAATCATGCAAAGATATTCAGGATTTTTTAGATTTAAGATAAGCTTTATACATTACGTTGAAAAATGTAATGCCAACCAATTTCACTAATACATATACCCCATACTATAAGATATATCTTTTGCAGTCTGAACTACTCTATTTATATATTTTTGAGCTTTAACTCCATTTATTCTTTGAATAGGTCCCACAAGCGAAACTGCTGCTACTACATTTTTATTATAATCTCGTATTGGAGCAGCTATTGAAACAATACCATCTATAAATTCATTTTCTATATAGCAGTAACCTAAGTCTCTTATTTCTAAAAGTTCTTTTTTTAATTTATTTTCATCTGTGATTGTATATGGAGTAAATTTTTCTAATCCATTACTCAAAATATTTTCAATAGTTTGAAAATCTTGGTAGGCAAGTAATAGTTTTCCTGAACTTGTACAATGAACGGGATTAACTCTTCCAATATGAGCAAAAATCTGTATAGGAAAACTAGATTTGATTTGTTCCATATAGATAACTTTTTTATTATCCAGTTCTGCAAGTTGTACAGACTCAGAAGTTTCTTTTGCTAATTCTTCTAGATATGGATGAGCCTCTTTTACTATTTCCATATTAGACATTAGTGAGCTATATAAAGTTAATACTTTATTTCCTAAAGAGTATTTTTGATTAGTAGGATTCTTTTTTACATAACCTTGGTTTAGTAAAGTTTTTAAAAGACGACTCACCGTACTTTTTGCCAATCCAAGTTCATTTGAAATCTCAGTTACTCTTTTTTCTGTATCATCAATTGTAAAACATTCTAATATTTTCAGTGCATTTTCAACTGAAGATAGATTCGAACTTTTGTTCATATAAATACTCCAAAATTCATAAATTTTCTATATTTTATACTAAATTCCCGAAAAATTTGCTTTTTTGTCCCATATAGAGGAACATTAGTATTTTATATGGAACAAAAAGCTTTTATAATGAATAAAAATAAAAGGGGAAAAGATGAAAACTAACAAAACTCAAGTAGCAATTATTGGTGCTGGACCTTCTGGTTTATTATTAAGTTTATTATTACATAAACAAGGAATTGAGTCTGTGATTTTAGAGAGAGTTACAGGTGAATATGTTCTTGGTAGAATTAGAGCAGGTGTATTAGAACAAGGTTTTGCAAAACTTGTAAGAGAAGCAGACGTTGCACAGAACATGGACACTATTGGTCAAGTTCACGATGCAGTTGAATTTTCTATTGGCGATAAAAGAACTAAAATAGAATTAACTGAATTAACTGGCGAAAGTGTAATCGTATATGGTCAAGTTGATATCACAAGAGATATGATGGAAGCTAGAGAACAAAGGGGAATCGAAGCAGTATATGAAGTAAGTAATGTTCAACCACATGATGTAAAATCAGACAATCCATATATTACTTATGAAAAAGATGGAGAGCAATTTAAATTAGAGTGTGATTATATTGCTGGGTGTGATGGATTCCATGGTGTTTCAAGACAAACGATTCCTCTTGATGTTAGAACTGAGTATGAAAAGGTTTATCCTTTTGGATGGTTAGGACTTATGAGTGATACTCCTCCTATTAACCCTGAACTTATTTATGCAAAGACTGAAAGAGGTTTTGCACTTGCTTCTATGAGATCAGATACAAGATCAAGATACTATATTCAAGTTCCAGTTACAGAAAAAATTGAAGATTGGTCAGATGAAAGATTTTGGGAAGAGTTCAAAAAAAGAATGCCTGAATCTGCAAGAGACAATCTTATTACTGGTCCTAGTATTGAAAAAAGTATTGTTCCAACTAGATCATTTATTTGTGAGCCATTACAATATGGAAACTTATTTTTAGTTGGTGATGCTGGACATATTGTACCTCCAACAGGTGCAAAGGGACTTAACCTAGCAGCTTCAGATGTAGCTACTTTATATAAGATTTTAACAAGAGTATATAAAGAGGGTGATAAAGAGTGTATTGAACAATACTCACCAATAGCACTTAGAAGAATTTGGCATGGTGTAAGATTCTCTTGGTGGTTAACTGATTTACTACATAACTTTGGTGATGATAAAGATTTCTATCAACAAAGAATGGAAGGTTCAGAGTTAGAATTTTTCCTAAATAGTGAAGCTGGAAGAAAAGTTATTGCTGAGCAGTATGTTGGACTTCCTTTTGAAGATTTAAAATAAAAGTTAAAAGATGAATATAAAAGAAATTCCAAGTTATGAAATAACATACGAAAAACAACTTAGAATTTCTATTATAAAACAAAGGTGTATGAATAGGACTATTCCTATTCATAGACATAGATATTATGAAATAGTTATTATTACTGAATCAAAAGATGATAATCAAACCCATGATATAGATTTTGAAGAATACCCTTTAAAAAAAGGACGAATATACTTTATCTATCCAAATCAGACTCATAAATGGAATATAAAAAAATACAATAATGAATATGATGGATATATCATAAACTTTAATGAACCATTTTTACTAGAAAATAGTAATAACATAAAAAAGATTTTACATAAACTATTCAATCCTGATTGTGAACCATATCTTACTTTTGATCCAGATAAATTCTCTACACTCTTTCCAATAATGGATGTTTTAAAAAAAGAGTATCACAAAGAAAATCAAAATAATTCAATTCTAAGATCATTGCTTGAAACACTACTTTACTATATGGAAGAGTTAAAACCAGAATCACAACAAAAACTTGATTCTAATTTTCAAAAACTAATCACTTTAAAAAATCTAATTGAAGAAAACTACAAAGAGAAGAAAAATGCAGATTTTTATTCAAGAAAGATGGATTTATCTACAAAAAGATTAAATGAAATTGTTAAAAAAATATCAGGTTCTACAATTACTCAAATGATACACCAAAGATTAATTTTAGAAGCCAAAAGAGAGATTGTAACAAGAAACAAAACAATCCAAACTATTGCCTATGAGTTAGGTTTTGAAAACCCTTCATATTTTGCAAAATTTTTTAAAAAATATGAGAAATTAACTCCAAAAGAATATTTATCAAAATGTTAAAATAGTATCAGGAATTGTTAAAAATTTGCCTTCTATTTTCTGTTTTTAATCGTTATACTGAATTAAATTTATTAAAAGGGAAAAGAATGAATTTAACAACTAAAAGTAAGAGATTAAGTGCTTTAGGAGCATTATTATTAAGTAGTTCATTGTATGCTGAAACTACTACATTAACACTACATCACTTTTTAAGTTCTAAATCACCAGCACATACAAAGTTTTTTGTGCCATGGGCAAAAAAAATTGAAAAAGAATCAAATGGAAAGTTGAAAATAGAAATCTTTCCATCAATGAGTATGGGTGGAAAACCAAATGAATTATATAAACAAGTTAGAGATGGTTCAACTGATATTGTTTGGACAGTTGCAGGGTATACCCCTGGAGTGTTTCAAAGAACTGAAGTGTACGAACTACCAACAGTACACAAAGGGAATGCCGTTGCAACATCAGTAGCAATTGAAAAAAACTTCGACATGATTAAAGAAGATTATAAAGATGTTAAACCTTTAGTTGTATATGTTGCCGCTGGAAATGCACTTCATATGGTTGATAAAAAAGTTACAGATGTTTCTGATTTAAAAGGGCTTAAATTAAGATCACCTTCTAGAACGGGTGCATGGTTGATTGAAGAGTATGGGGCTGAGCCAGTTGGAATGCCACTTCCTGCAGTTCCACAAGCATTATCTAAAAAAGCTATTGATGGGGCAATATTCCCATTTGAAGTATTTGCTCCATTTAAATTCCACCAAATTACACAATATTCGGCTGAAGGTGAAAATGGTGATAGATTTGGAACATCAGTATTTTTATTTTTAATGAATAAAGATAAATTTAACAAATTACCAAAAGAGCTACAACAAGTTATTGAAAATAATACTGGTTTAGAAAAAACAAAAGAGTTAGGTCAACTTTGGATGGATGTTGAAAAACCAGGTATTAAATTACAAAATGAATCAAAGGGTGGAGAGGTTGTAAAGTTAAACGCTGAACAAATGAAAAAATTTAATGAAGCCGGACAAAGAGTTGTTACAAGATGGATTAATGAAGTTAATGCAAAAGGACTTGATGGTCAAAAACTTGTAGATGAAGCTAGACGTGCAATAAAAGAAAACGAATAGGATTTATTATGGGAAGTATTGTTCATCCAATAGGATTATTTGATAATAGTGCAAAAGAGTACAAAAATATTAAAGTTAAACCAATTGCAGCAGCAATGGGTGCTGAGATTAGTGGTGTTGATTTAAGTAATTTTGATGATGAGACTAAAAATGAAATTGAAGATGCTTTATACAGACATAAACTAATCATTTTTAGAGATCAAGATATTTCATTTACTGATCATGAAAATATTACACTTAGATTTGGTGAGTTTGGAACTGATGCATACACAAAAGGTGTAGAAGGTCATGAAAATATTCAACCAGTTATTAAAGAAGCTAGTACAAAAACTGAGATGGTATTTGGAAGTGGTTGGCATACGGATTCTGCATTTTTAGAAAAACCACCTGCCGTTGCCTTTAATTATGGAAAGGATATGCCACCTTATGGTGGAGATACATTATATGCAAACAATGTACTTGCATATAATAGTTTAAGTGATGCTATGAAAGAGATGATTGCTCCACTAAAAGTTTGGATGAGTGGAAAAAGAGTAGTTGAGCAAATCTATTCAGAACAAAATAACAAAGGTGAAATCAAAAACTTTGGAAATATGGAGTTTGATGTTAACACTCAGAATATGATTAAAGGTTCATATCATCCTATAGTTAGAACTCACCCAGTTACAGGTGAAAAGGCACTTTTTGTAGATAAAACTTATGCTTGTGGAATTGAAGGTATGACTGAGGCTGAATCGATGCCTTTAATCAATTTTTTAGCAGACTTTGCAACACAAGAGGCTTTTTGTTGTAGATTAAAATGGTATTCAAAAACATTTATCATGTGGGACAATAGAATCTGTTTACATCAAGCTTTTAATGATTATGAAGGATTTAGAAGAGAGATGTATAGAACAACAATAATGGGTGAAAGACCACAATAGGGTAATATGATGAAAGATATTTTTAAAACACAACAAACACCAAAAGGTTATAGTGAAGTTGAATGGCAAGCTAGAGTTGATTTGGCTTTATGTTATAGAATGGTTGATTATTATGGTTGGACTACACAAGTTTATAATCATATTTCATATAGGATTCCAGGAACAGAAGAGGTATTAATAAATCCATTTGGTTTATTATATGGTGAGATTAAACCATCAAATTTAGTAAAAATAAATTTAGATGGTGAAAAGATAGATGATAGTCCCTATCCAGTAAATAAAGCAGGATTTGTAATTCATTCTGCTATTCACAAAGCAAGACCAGATATAAGTTGTGTTCTACATACTCATAATCCAGATACACAAGCAGTTAGTGCTTTAGAGTGTGGATTTATTCCTTTGATGCAAGAATCATATCAATTCCATGAAAGACTTGGATATCATAAATTTGAAGGAATAGTTTTAGATGAAAGTGAGCAAGAAAGATTAGTATTAGCAATGGGTGAGGATAAACACTCAATTATGTTACATAATCATGGAGTTATTACAACTGGAGATAGTGTAGTATGGGCTTTTCATAGAATGTTCCAATTAATACAAGGTTGTAAAGTTCAAATAAAAGCAATGTCTACAGGGGAAAAGTTAATTCAAGCAAGTGAAGATGCAATTTTAAGAACAAGAGAACAGTTTGAAGGGGGAGCTGCACAAGCAGGAGCTGAGGTTAGGTTCCCTGAATGGCCAGCTTATTATAGACTTATATCAAAACTAGATCCATCTTGGAATACATAAATAGTGAAAAACATTAATAAAAAAGTTGAGTTAAAAAACTATCTTTATATTTTTACTGGAGGTATTTTATTATCACTGTCTGTAGTAACTTTTTTAGCACCTAACTATATATTTCCAGGTGGCTCACCTGGAATTGCTATGATTTTAAATAAAGTAATTGGCTTACCACTTGGGGTATTAATGTTAATGATTAATATCCCCCTAATTCTATTAAGTATAAAATTTATAAATAAAAAATATGGAATAAGAACTGTTATTACAATCCTAATTACATCTTTTACAGTAGATTTTTTTAGAGAATTTTTACAATTTGAGGGTTTTGTAATTGACCCTATACTTGCAAGTATATATGGTGGTATAGTTGTAGGTGTTGCACTTGGTTTTATTATTAAAGGTAATGCTGCAGCAGGAGGACCAGCAGTTGTTTCTAAATTAATATCTCATAAAACTAATTTTAAAGAACAACATATTTTGATATTTTTTGATGCAGTTATTATTATAGTTGCAGGTTTTGTTTTTAAAAATATTGAAATTACTTTATATAGTTTAATAACTGTATATGTAAGTGGGAAAGGTATAGAATTAATTTTATCTAGAAAAATATTTTAAAATAACAGATACATTAAAACTTCTCAAGAAGTATTAATGTAAAAGTTTTTGAGTTAATTCTGTATAAATCTTTTTTTCTTCTTCTGTTAGTTTTGAGAATCTTTTTTCTTCATATGCAAGCATATCTGAAAAACAGGCTTTGCAAACCTTTGCACCTTCTTCTGTTAACTTTACAAGTTTACTTCTTTTATCAAATTTGTTTTCAAGTCTAACAACATAACCTCTATCTTCAAGTTTTTTTAATACTTTAGTAATAGCACCAGATGTAAACATTAGTTTATTGTATATTTTTGTTGGACTTAATGTATTATCATCATTTTTTGATAAATATAAACATCTCATCACATCAATTTCACTATTTGTAATATTATATTTAGTTTCTTGTATTTTTGTAATACCTTCCCTTAAATCATTGTGAAACATATAAAAAGGGACTACAATAGTCAAAACATCATTGTAAATTTCGGGTTTCTTTTCTTTAACCCGTTCTATTCTTAATTCTAATTCTTTTTTATCCATAGCAAAAGAGTAGCGAAACTTAAATTAATCTTCTATAAAAAATATAAGTATCTTAAAAATATTTTACAATTCATTTAAAAGTACTTTACTAGTAAGATAAATTTAAGTTTTTTGTTGTTAAACTGACAATATATAAAATGAAATGTGAAAAAAAGGACGAGGAATGGGGAAAAATGGTCAATCAGCTGCAACGGAAGCATTAGCTGCTGCAGGTGATCATGTACAAGCTCAAGATGTTGGTGCTTTAGATTCAGCAATGTCAGATGCGATGAAAAAATTAAATATTACAAAATCAAGTTTAGTTGAAAGATTAATTTATGGTCCACAACCAGATTTATCTGAAATCTCAGCAGGTTCAGTTGCAATGCAAAATGCAAAAACAAAAGAAGCAGATGAGATTTTAGAAACAGCATTAAATTTATTAGAAAGTGGACAAGCTTTCGAAGCAGATGGAAAGTTATCAAATACTTTAAGGGAAGAAGTATCTAAGAAAAATGCCTATGGTTTTACTGTTCCAGCTGAATACAATGGTTTAGGTTTAAACTACAATCAATTAGCAATTATGGAAGAGTCACTAGCTGCAAATGGTATAGGGGCATTAGCAGTTGAAATTTCTGGACAACTTACAATTGGTTCAAGTTCATTACTTGGATATGGAGATGATAGACAAAAATCTATATTTTTACCAATGATTTCTAGTGGAAGAATCACTTCTTTTGCATTAACAGAAGTAGGTGTTGGAGTAAATGCTAAAAAAATCCAAGCTTACGTTGAAAAGGATGAAGAGAATAATTGTTACAGATTATTTGCTGAAGGAGCTGCAAATAAACATTATATCACTAGTGCTATTTATGGTGGTATTATGGCAATTGCTGCAAGAATTGGAAAAGGTGGTAAAAAAATTGGTTTATTTATCATCGAACTTCCTGAAGATGATATCAAAAATGATGAATATAGTTTTAATATTGTTTCTTCAAATTCTGATGCCTTTAAATCAATTTATAACACAAGAATTACTTTCTCAAACTTCCCAATTCCAGTAGAAAATGAAATCAAAGCTGATGGAGTAGAGGTTTTATTTTATTGCCTTAGAATGGGTAGATGTATGCTAACTGCAATGTGTGCAGGTTATCAAAGAATGATGGCATCAGATTCTGTTAATTATGCAATTAAAAGATTAGGTGTTGGTGGGCCTATTATCAAACATGAATTACCACGTCTACGAATTGGAAAAATGCTAGGTGGAGCATTAACCTCTCAAGCTTTATCTCACCTTTCTTTGAACCAAGATAAAAATGGAGTGGATTTAGCTGGTTTAAGAGATATCTCAAAATCTTTTGCAGCAAGTTCAGCTTTAGAATCATTAATCTCTTGTGAAAGAGTTATTGGTGGAAGAAGTTTTGATAGAAGTTCAAGAGTTACAGAAGCTAGAGCAAATATTCATGTATTTGGAATTGTTGAGGGTGAAAATGATTTGATTTTGATGGGTATGATTAAAGATATAACTTCAAAATTTACATCTGAAAATGTTGCAAGTATGTTAAGTGTTTTACAAGAAGCAAACATGATTAATGGAGAACCAGTTGCAAAAGAAGAGAGAATTTTAAAAATTGATTTAAAAACTTTCATGAAATATCCAGGAAGATGTACAACTGCAACTTTAAAACTACTTACTAAACCAGGGTTTTATAAATTAATATCTTGGATTATAGGAAATGGTTTAAAAGAGATTCCTCATTTATTAGGAAGATTAGTTCCTGTAGAAATGAAAGCAAGATATGACGAAATCCCAGCAGATTTAAAACCATATGTTCAATATGCAGAAAGAAATCTACGAAAATGTAAATGGCTTTACCTAGGTATGAGTTTGTACTATCAACTAGAACAAACTGGTGCACAGGTTCCAATCCATAGATTGGGTAAAAAAATTGAACTTCTTGTTGCGATGCTTGCTCTTTGTGCACATGCATCAAAACTTGATAAGTCTCAACAATCAATTGCAGCTTTATATTCTGAAATACTAAAAGTTGAAATTGAGGGTATTCAGGTATTAAAAGGTTTATCTTCTACTGAAAATTTAAGAAAATTTCTTAAAGAGGTAGGTGATGATGCACAAAATGGTAATAGTTCTTTAATTAAAGATGTTAAACCAGAACCATTTGCACATGATTGGCAAATCAAATAAATAAAAAACAAATTAATAAAAGGAAAAATAGATGAGTAGTGAAAAAGATGTTGTAAAGTACGAAGTAGTAGATGGAATTGCATGGGTTTCTTATAATAGACCAGAAAAAAGAAATTGTATGAGTCCAGCTGTTAATAGAAGAATGATGGAGATTCTTGATGAATTAGAATATAGAGAAGATGTTTCTGTTCTTGTTTTAACAGGTGAAGGTACAGCATTTAGTGCAGGTATGGACTTAAAAGAGTACTTTGTTGAAAATGAAGCAAAAGGTTTAGGTGCAATTAGACAAGCTCAAAGAGAAGCTTATGGATGGTGGAAAAGACTAAGAGATTTCTATAAACCAACAATTGCAATGGTAAATGGATGGTGTTTTGGTGGTGCTTATGGACCATTATTCGCTTGTGATTTAGCATTTGCATCTAAAGATGCACAATTTGGATTATCTGAAATTAACTGGGGAATTTTACCAGGTGGAGGTGCTACTAAAGTTGCAGTTGAATTATTAAGTTTTAGAGATGCTATGTACCATTCAATGATGGGTGAAAATGTAGATGGTGAAAAAGCTGCTCAATGGGGATTAGTAAATGAAGCTTGCGATGCAGATAAACTAAAAGACAGAGTTATTGAAGTTTGTAATGTATTAAAAGAGAAAAATCCTGTTGCTTTACATGCTACTAAACAAGCAGTTAGAAAAGTTTCTGAAATGACATATCAAAATGCTGAAGAGTATTTAGTAAAAGCTCAAGAAGCTGCAAACTACTTTGATGATACAGGTAGAAAAGAAGGAATTAAACAATTTATTTATGAGAAAACTTATAAGCCAGGTTTAGGTGCTTATAACAAAGATATCGAAAGATAAAAAATTGTTATTGATGTTATTTATTTGCTATGGTGGGACGTTATAATCAGTAGGTAAATATATTACAAAAGGGAAAGACAATTATGAATAAGTTAGTTAAAAAAGCAACACTAGGTTTAGCTGGATCAATGTTATTAGTAAGCTCATTATGGGGTGCAGAAAAAGAAGTAGTGCTTACAATGCATACATTTTTAAGTCCAAAAGCACCACCTTATGCTAAGCTTTTAGAGCCATGGGCAGCTGAAGTTGAAAAACTTTCAAAAGGTAAAATTAAAATTGAAATGTTTCCATCTATGAGTATGGGTGGTAAACCAAATGAATTATATAAACAAGCAAGAGATGGTGTCGCTGACATAGTTTACACAGTTGCAGGTTATACTCCAGGTGTTTTCCCTAGAACTGAAGTTTTAGAACTGCCAACTGTACATACAAACTCAAGTTTAAAAACAGCTCTAGCAGCAAAAGAAAATTTTGATTTATTAAAAGATGACTATACGGATGTACATCCACTTGTAATTGCAATGGCTGGGCCTTATCAATTAAGTACAGTTAGCAAAAAAGTTGATTCAATAGATGCAGTTAAGGGATTAAAATTAAGATCTCCATCTAGAACGGGTGCTTGGTATATTCAAGAGTTAGGTGCAGAACCAGTTGGTATGCCTTTACCTGCGGCTCCTCAAGCTTTATCTAAAGGTGCAGTTGATGGTGCAGCTTTACCAATGGAAATTTTCCCAGCATTTAAGTTTCAACAATTAACTAAATACACTACTGAAATCAAAGGTGGTGGAGGATTTGGTGGTTCTGTACTTTTACTACTAATGAATAAAGAAAAATATAATAGCTTATCTCAAGAGTTAAAAGATGTTTTAGCTGCTACAACAGGAAAAAAACAAATTGCTAAATTTGCAAAATTAGCAGATGATTTTGAAGCAATTGGAAAAGCTTTACAAGTTAAATCAGGTGGAGAAATCGTTACTTTAAGCGAAGAAGAAACAGCAAAATTTGATGCAGCAGGTGAAAGAACTGTTCAAAAATGGGTTTCTGAAATGAAGGGTAAAGGTATCGATGGACAAAAAATTGTAGATGCAGTTAAAGAATCTATAGCAAAACAATAAGGTATTAAAAATGAAAAAAGAATATAAATTATTTATTAATGGTCAAGATGTTCCTTCATCATCAAATACTATAGTTGATGATATCTCTCCTTCAACAGGTAAGGCTTTTGCTAAGGTTCATATGGCAAGTAAAGAGGATATTGAGTCTGCAATTGATGCAGCTCATAAAGCATCAAAATCTTGGGCAAATACTACTCCAAGGGAAAGGGAAGCAATTTTATTAAAAGCTGCTGATATTTTTGAAAGTAGAACTGAGGAGATTAGAGAGATTTTAATTACTGAAACAGGTTCTGCTTTTGGTAAATCAATGTTTGAAATTGGATTAGTTGCTGATATCTTTAGAGTTGCTGCTGGTGAATGTAGAAGAGTAGCAGGATATACACATGCTACAAATGAAACTGGTATGTTATCTTATAGTATTAGAAGACCATTAGGTGTTATTGCTGGTATTGCTCCATTTAATGCACCTATGATTTTATCATCTAAAAAGTTTGCATTTGCAATTGCTGCTGGTAATACTTTTGTACTAAAACCATCTTCAAATACTGCAATTACAGGTTTAGTATTTGGTGAGATATTTAAAGAAGCGGGACTTCCTGATGGAGTATTTAATGTAATTCCTTGTTCAAGTTCAGTTTTAGGTGAAACTTTTCAAACTGATAAAAGAGTTAAGATGATTACATTTACAGGTTCAACTTCAACTGGTAAATTAATTGCTTCAAGTGCAGCTGCAAATCTTACAAAATTTACAGTTGAACTTGGTGGAAAGTCTCCTATGATTATCTTAAATGATGCAGATGTTGACTATGCTGTTGATACTGCTGCATTTTCTATTTTTATGCACCAAGGTCAAATTTGTATGGCTGGTTCTAAAATCATTGTTCAAGAAGAGATTTTTGATAAATTTGCTGAAAAATTTGCAGCTAAAATTTCTGGAATTAAAGCTTCTGATCCTAGTTTACCTACAACTGTTGTTGGTCCATTAATTGAAGAAGCACAATGTAGTTTTATTGATGGATTAGTAAATGATGCAGTTTCTAAGGGTGCAAAAGTTTTATGTGGTAATTCTCACTCTGGTTGTTTTTATGAGCCAACAGTAATCTCTTATGTTACAGAAGAGATGAAAGTTTATCATGATGAAGCATTTGGTCCTGTTGCAGCACTTATTAAAGTAAAAACTGTTGAAGAAGCAGTTGAAGTTGCAAATATGACAAACTATGGATTAAGTTCTGCTGTTATAACTAATGATATTGGTAATGCTTTAAAATTATCTGAAGAGATTGAAGCTGGTATGGTTCATATTAATGGACCTACAATTATGGATGAGGCTCATATTCCATTTGGTGGAATTAAAGATAGTGGTATGGGTAGAGAAGGTGGGCACTTCTCTATTGAAGAGATGACTGAACTTAAATGGGTTACTGTTGAAGCTTTAGGTAATCACCATTATCCATTTTAATTTAGAATCAAGGTTTTTAAATTGAATAAAGCAATAAAAAGAACTAATGAAGAGACAGTTGAATCTATCTCTTCATTATTGAATCCAAAATCAGTTGTAATCTTAGGAGCCTCTGCAAAACCTAGTTCTAGTGCAAGAAATATTATCAAAACTTTAAAACTAAATGGTTATGAAGGTGAGATAAATTTACTTGGTAGAAACAAGGCAGATATTGATGGTATTGAAATTAAGACAGATCTTAATGACTTACCAAAAGGTATTGATTTAGGAATTTTAGCAATCCCTGCAGCAAGTGTATATGATGCAATAGTTGATTTGAAAACTATTGATGTTAAAACGGTTGTTTGTATGAGTGCTGGTTTTGCAGAATTAGGTGAGGAAGGTCACGCTTTACAGGATAAAATTGGAAAATATGCCCATGAAAACAACATTAGATTAGTTGGACCAAATTGTATTGGTTATTTTAATTATGTTGACAATTTTCATCTTGTATTAATTGATTTGCCAAAGCAAGTTCCATTTGATAAAAATGGTTCAAAAGGAGTTGCAATTATTACTCAAAGTGGTGGAATTGGTTTATTTATTGGTCAATCATTGGGTAAAAGAGCAGTTCCTACAAGTTATTCTGTAACAATTGGAAATCAAGCAGATATTGAATTATCTGATTTAATTGATTTCTTTGTTGAAGATGAATATACAGGAGCAATTGCAATATATGCTGAAGAGATTAAAAATCCACAAAATTTACTATCTGCTGTTAAAAGAGCAAACGCTGTTAATAAAAATGTAATTTTAATGCATTCAGGAAGAAGTGAAGCTTCAAGAAGTATTACTCAATCACATACTGGTTCTTTAACAGGTGATTATACTCTAATGGAAACAAAACTTCTTAACGCTGGTGTTGCTATGGTTAATTCTTTAGATGAATTAATTACTTTAAGTGAATTATTACTTAGATTTCCAAAACCAGTAAGTGGAGAAGTTGGTTTATTGACACATTCAGGGGCTGTATGCGCAATTGCAACTGACCAATTTGAAGATTGTAATTTAGTTATGGCTGCATTATCAAGTGATATTGAAGAAAAACTAAAAGATATTATTCCTGAATATTTACCTGCTAGAAACCCATTTGATGTAGGTGTTGAAGCTGCACGTGATCCTGAACTTGTTGGTAAAGGGCTAGATCTTTTATTAACTGAACCTAAGATTGGTTCTACCTTAGTTGTTTTACCAACTGACCAAGATATTGGTACAAAAAGTATATTTTTAAATGGTTTCATTGATAGTATGAAAAAACATCCTGAAAAACCTGCTATTTATGTACCTTTAGATGAATCAAATGTTTATGAGCCAGAGTTTATGACATTAGCTCGAGATAATGGTGTAGTATTAGGTAAATCAATGGAAAGTGCAGTGAAAGCCTTATCAAATGTTAATAAACTTTGTAGAAATAAAGCTAAACAAAGAAGGGAAAATGAAATTATTAAGATTGATATGATTTCGCAACTTGATTCAGGAAATGTACCTGAGTATAAGTCAAAAGAGATTTTAGAAAAACTTGATATTCCTATTCCAAAAGGTGCTTTAGCAAAAGATGAAGATGAAGCTATCAAAATTGCAAATGAATTGTCATATCCTGTAGTTTTAAAAGCTCAATCTGCACAATTAGCACATAAAACTGATGCTGGTGGTGTAGTGTTAAATATTAAAAGTGATGATGAATTAAGAGTTGCTTTTAATAAAATGATGACAAGTATTGAATCTACTGGAATTAAATTAGATGGTATTTTAATTGAAGGTATGGCTAATTTAGGTGCTGAAATTGTAATTGGTGCTAGAAGAGATGAACAATGGGGTGTAGTAGTTCTTGTTGGTCTTGGAGGTATTTGGATAGAAGTTTTAAAAGATGTATGTTTAATCACTCCTGACTTAGGTGTTGATGCAATCGTTGATGAAATCTCTTCTTTAAAATCTGCAGCATTATTGAAAGGTGCAAGGGGTACTGAAGCTGTAGATATCAAGGCAATTGCAAAAACAGTAACTAAAATTGCTGATTTGATTGTATCAAATGAAAGAATTTCTGAAGTAGAGATTAATCCTTTAGTTGCAAAAGCTAAAGGTGTTTTTGCTCTTGATGCATTAATTGTTTTAGATTAATTAAAATAGGAATATCTTTTGAGTGGAAGTGAGTTATTACATAGGCGGAAATTATTAGCTTTATTTAGGCTAATATATTTCCTAAAAAAGTTATATTCAAGCATTTTTATTAAATATTGTAATTGCATTATTTTTATAAAAATGCTAACTTCCTTAAAGCAGTAAATCTTGTTTAAGTTATCAAATCATGTTAATTTAGCTATATTATTAGCACTCTTAGCCTCACTAGGTCCAATGGGGATTGATACATATATCCCTTCTATCCCAGATATTGCTTCCACATATGGTGTGTCACTTGAAGAAGTTGAACTATCTTTAGCTATTTTCTTAATAGGCTTATCAGTTGGACAAATTTTTGGTGGAGTAATTTCAGATAATTATGGAAGAAGAAGTAGTTCTATTTATGGTTTAATAGGATTCTCTTTTTTTAGTCTCTTAATCATATTTAGTCATTCAATTTATGAAATTTGGATTTATAGATTTTTTGAGTCATTTTTTGGTGGTATTGTTTTAGTAAATTCTTCAGCCGTTGTAAGGGATAAGTTTAAAGGGAATGAAGCAGCAAAAGTTTTTTCAATAATAGGTACAGTTAGAAGTGTAGCTCCTTTAATTGCACCAGCTATTGGCGCTTTTATAATCCATTTCTTTCCATGGAAAGGAGTTTTTATATTTTTAACAATATATCCTCTTATCATTTTATTTATCGTTCAAAAATATTTAGATAATACAAAAAGCAATGAAAAACAAAATATTTTGAATTCATTTTATTTAGTTTTATCTAACAAAAAAGCCATGATTTCTATGTTTGTATTGGGATTAAGTTTTTCAGGTATTTTTGTTTTTATATCAAAGGCATCTTTTATTTATATAGAATCTTTTGGTATTTCAACAGATTTTTTTCCTTTTTATTTTAGTTCTCATTTTGTAGCACTGATGTTATTAACAAAATTTAATATCACATTATTAAAACATTTTGAGATTTTAAAAATTATGAAAATAACACTTTTAATTCAAACTTTTATTTGTATACTTTTTTTATTAAATTATAAAGATATAACTTTAATAGAAACAATGGTTTACTTGATAAGTTATACTGGTTTAATGGCATTTATTTTTGGTAATTCTTTGGCTTTAGCTATGAACTCTTTTTCTAAAAATGCAGGTGTTGCCTCTTCTGTTGCAGGTGTTCTTCAATTTGGAATGGCATCTTTTGTTTCTGCTATTGTATTAAGTTTTAAAAGTGAAGATTTTTTTATATTAGCAATAAGTATTTTGGTCTTAACATTAAGTTCTTTTTTAATATTAGGAAGATATAAAGAAAATTAGATTTTCTTTATATCTTTTCTTTTATCACTGCAAGGGTTATTCTTCCCGCACAAGCAAGTTTATTTGTGTCATTTTCATAAATCTTAACTTCCCATACATGAGTTGTTTTACCTATATGTAAAGGCGTTGCAATCCCTTTTACAAAGTTTCCTTTTTTTACCCCTGTAATATGGTTTGCATTTATTTCCATGCCAACAATCGCATCATCTTTGGGTGCGGCTAAATATCCAGCTAGACTTCCTAAAGTCTCAATCATTAGTGCTGATGCACCTCCATGTAAAAGACCTCTAGGTTGGCAAGTTTTCTCATTAACTGGCATTTGTCCTTCTAAACTATTTTTTGTCAAATTAGTGATTATAATCCCTAAACTTTCAGCAGCAGTATTTTTACTGAATTCATTTATTTCATCCACTGTAAGATTTTTTTTCCATATTTCCATTTGTAACCTTTTTATATAAAAACGAACTTTTGTGCGTAATAATAACATATTAAGTAAAAAACAAATATAATTCCTAAAAATATAAAAGGTTTCTCAGTGCTTAGACAAATAAATCAAGGTGTATTATTTATGTTGATATCTTCAATTTGTTTAGCTTTAATGAGTGCTATGGCTAAAGTTTTAGCAGAAAGTCTACCCACAATTGAGATAGTTTTTTTTAGAAATTTTATTGGTATTTGTATTGTACTGTTAACATTTTTTAAATCACCTTTAAAACAAACTGGGGGAAAGCCATTTTTACTATTTTTTAGAGCTGCTATTGGTCTTATTGCCATGTTGAGTTTCTTTTATAATATTGCAAATATTTCACTGGCTGATGCTGTTACATATTCTAGAATGTCTCCTCTTTTTACGGCAATCTTTGCCATGTGGTTTTTAAAAGAAAAAATTGGACCCAAAGGTTGGCTTGCTATATTATTGGGATTTAGTGGTATGTTTATGGTTATGAATCCTGATGGAATGGTTTTTGAAAAGGCACATATCTTTGGTATTTTAAATGCTGTATGTGCTGCTTTAGCTTTTACAAGTATTAGAGAACTTAGAAAATATTATGATACTAGAGTGATTGTTTTAAGTTTTATGGGTATAGGTTCAATTGTTCCTTTGGCTTCTATGTTATTATCAATAAATTACCACAGTGAATTTTTTGATTTTATGATGGGAGAGTTTGTATTACCAAACACTTTTGAGTGGGTTTTAATTGGTGGTATTGGATTTACCGCATCAGTAGGGCAGATATATATGACTAAAGCATATGGAGTTACTCGAGCTGGTATTGTAGGAGCTACAGGTTATTCTGTAATCATATTTTCATTGATAATTGGACTTATTTTAGGTGACGATTTCCCAAGCTATTTGGGAATCATAGGAATTTTAGCTATTATTTCAGGAGGAATTTTAATTGCCAAGGAAAAAAAATAAAGTTATGACTTCAAAAGTAGAAAATGAAATTGATAATAAAGAGATAGTAACAGCTTTTATTAAAGGTCTTAGTGTAATAAAAGCTTTTGATCACGAAAATACGAATATGACCCTTTCTGATGTTGCAAAGAAAGTTGATATAACCAGAGCTAGTGCTAGAAGACTTCTTTTAACTTTGGAATCTTTAGGTTATGTTTCTCACAATGATAACTTTTTTTCTTTAACTCCTAAAGTAATAGAGTTAGGATATAGTTATTTTGCTTCTCTACCATGGACAGATATTGCATATAAAAATATTAAAAGAGTAGTTGATGAGTGTACCTTATCATGTTCTATTTCAATTTTAGATGGACAAAATGTTATTTGTATTATGAGAGTACCTGCAACAAGAATTTTAAATGAGGGTATCCATGTTGGTTCTAGACTACCAGCAGCATATACTGCAACAGGAAGATTATTTATGTCTCATATGGATGAAAAAGAGCTTTATAATTATCTTTTGAAATTACCTTATAAAGAGTACACATCAAAAAGTATAAAAGACCCTGATACTTTATATAAAAAGTTATTAGATGAAAAAAATCAAGGGTATCAGATTGTTGAAGAGGAGATTGAAGATGGTCTTCTTTCAATTGCTGCACCAATTTATAATAGAGAAAATAAGATGATAGGGGCTATGAATATAGGTTCCCATTTAAGTTATAAAAATACAGAAACATTGAAGAAGAAAGTATTACCTCTTTTAATTGAAGCTGCAAAAGAAACATCAGAAGCTATTAAACTACTTCAACACTATTAAAAAAAGATAGCTTAATGCTATCCTTTTTTTATTTATCCCATAGGATATAAAATCTCTTGTTGTACCTTTTTACAAGCATCCATTATTTCATCACTTAGTGTAAGTTCTAAAGCTGGTAAGATATCATCTAATTGTTCGGCAGTTCTAACCCCAATAATTGTACTTGCAACAAAATCCCATTGTTTACTCCAAGCAGCTGCTAAAGTTGTAACATTCATACCATGTTCTTTTGCGATTTGCATATATTTTTCTGTAGTACTTAAAGTTTTTTCATTTATAAATCTATTTCTCATTGCTTCCAATCTTGGAAGATTTAAAGCTTTGTATTCATTAAATCTAGAACCTTCAGGCAAAGTTCTATCTTGATATTTTCCAGTTAAAACTCCCCCTGCAAGTGGTGAATAAGGAAGAAGTGAAATTTTTTCTTTTCTACAAACATGGGCTAATTCATCAAAAAATCTAGGCTCATTTAGTGAGAAGTTATTTTGAATAGATTGAAATCTAGCTAGTTTATTGTATTTAGAAATTTCATTTGCTTTTGTTAATCCATATGCTGAGTCATTACTAGTTCCTATGTATCTTACTTTTCCTGCTTGAACTAATCTATCCATTGCCTCCATTGATTCTTCTAATGGTACAACTGTATCTGGCCAGTGAACTTGGTAAAGGTCAATATAATCAGTTTTTAGTCTTTTTAAAGTTCCCTCAATTCCTCTTTCAATATGAAATCTATCAATAGCAGTTAATCCATGTCTAACAGGAGCTGCAAATCTTCCATTAGCTGCACCTGCAACCTTAGTTGCTACAATTAAAGATTCTCTTGGTTTACTTTTCATCCATTCACCCATAATCTCTTCAGATAAACCAACTAAATCAGCCCGTGGAGGTACGGGATACATCTCTGCATTATCAAAAAAATTGATACCAGCATCATATGCTTTATCCATGATTTTAAAAGCTTCTTCTTTTGTTGCCATTCTTCCAAATGTCATTGTTCCTAAACAAATTGGAGTAACTCTAAGTCCACTTGTTCCTATATATCTATATTCCATTTTTTTATCCTTTCTTTAATTTAATATTTTTTTAGTACTAGAAATGCTCCACTTGAAATAAATAACATTCCAAGTGCTACAGAAATTAAGCTATTTGAATGAAAACTAACAATTATTGATGAGATAATTGATGCAGTTCCATATTGTAAAACTCCAATTAAAGCAGAAGCTACACCTGCATTTTGTGGAAAGTTTTCCATAATAAGTGCTGTTGCATTTCCATAAATCAAACCATTCATTGAGATATAACTTACAATAAAAAATATCACTAAAATAAATCCTATATAATCATTTAACACTAAAAATAGAAATGCAAGTATAATTTGTGTGACTATTGCAAATTGAAGTATCTTTTTGGGTTTAAAATAATTTAAAAATTTTACATTTAGTGCAGCAATTAACATAAAAAATACAAAATTAAGGCCTTGAAAAAAGGCAAATTGATTGACACTTAAGCCTAAATATTCGATGTATATAAATGAAGATTTGGTGACAATAGAAAACATAGCAGAAAATCCTAGTGCAAGAACAAACATCATTATCATCGCTTTTTTATTGGATAACACAATTAAATATGATTGGATAATATTTTTTTTAGAGTAAGTATATGTTTCTTCAAAATCTTTAAATATTAAAAAAGCAACTAACATAGAGTAAAGTCCTAAAAAGATAAATATCTTTTCCCAAGTAAAGAAAAATAGAATTAAAGCCCCAAGAGCAGGGGCTAACATAGGAACTATTGTTCTCAAACTTCCTAGAATAGAAAAATATTTAGCTGCTTCTTTACCTTTGTATAAATCTCTAATAATTGCAGCAGCATTAACTATAATCAAACCACCAAAAAATGCTTCTAGGAATCGATATATCCATAATTCATAAACTGATGTTGAAGATGTAATTAAAAAACTAAAAAATGAGTAACCTAAAAGACCAACAAGTGAAGAGAATCTTCTTCCTTTTGCATCTGAAAAGGGTCCTCCAAAAATCTGTCCTAATGAAAATCCAAACATAAAAATAGATAAACTTAATTCTATGTCAGATATATTAACTTTGTAGTGTTCCGCCATTGTAGGCATAGAAGGAAGGTATGTGGCAATAGAAATAGGTGCAATAGCTGATAGTATTGATAATATAATAATCAGATAAGACTTATTGTTATTCATTTATACCCTTAAACACTAAAAATTAGGATTGCAAAGAGTTTGATAACCATATGAAAACTATAAAAAGCAACCCTAAAATAAAAAGTTAATGGGAAATATACTAAATATAATTTAAGGAGTACTAGTTAAATAATCTCCACCAACTTTATACGAACATTTGTTCGAATAATATTATATATAATAAACATTAACACTATCTTAAAGTTAAAACCTACGCTTTTACGTTAATTAAAATAACAAAGGCTATAATCATATTTACAAAATAAAATAAAAGAGTAATTAATATGTATGGTTTTTATAGAATCGCTGCTAGTGTCCCAAAAGTTCAAATTGCAAACAGTAGTAAAAATATTGAAGAGATTATTGATATTTTTAAACAAGAATCAGAAAATGAAACTTCAATTGTACTTTTCCCTGAACTATGTATTACAGGATATACAGTAGGTGATCTTTTTTTAAATCAAAACTTACTTGAATCTCAAAATAATGCCTTAGAAAAATTAGTAAAAAAATCTATTGGCATTTCAACTATTGCAATTGTGGGAATAGTAGTTTCTTTTGAACACAGATTATATAATTGTGCGGCAGTTATTCAAAATGGAAAAATCTTAGGAATAGTTCCAAAAAGTTACCTTCCAAATAAAAATGAGTTTTATGAAAAAAGATATTTTCAATCGGGTCTTCGTCTAAAATTAAAGACATTAAAATTACTTTCTCAAGAGATTCCTTTTGGGGTTGATTTATTATTTTCTGATGAAAATGATATTACCTTTGGAATAGAAGTATGTGAAGATTTATGGTCAATTTTACCCCCAAGTAATCAAATGGCAATAAATGGTGCCAATATGATTTTTAATCTATCTGCTTCAAATGAACTGGTTGGAAAATCTTCATATAGACAAGAGTTAGTAAAAACCCAAAGTGCAAGATTGGTTTGTGCATATATTTATAGCTCATGTGGAGTAGGGGAATCAAGTAGTGATACTATTTTTAGTGGGGATGCACTAATTTGTGAATATGGTTCAATTTTAGCTAAAAGTGAAAGATTTTGTTTGGAAAATCAAACAATTAGAGCAGATGTTGATTTAGAAAAACTTATTTGGTTACGAAACCATGAGTCTTATTTTGGAGATAGTATTCCAAGTGATGTTAGAATAATAAAATTTGAATCAACAGTTAGAATATCTAAACTAAATAGATTTATAGATAAACATCCTTTTGTGCCAAGTGATGAAAAGATTAAAAAAGAGGTTTGTGAAGAGATTACAAATATTCAAGCCCATGGTTTAATAAAAAGATTAAGTCATATTAATTGCAAAAAAGTGGTAATTGGTATTTCAGGTGGACTAGATTCAACTTTAGCACTACTTGCTACATATAAAGCTTTTGAGATATTAAATCTTGATGTTAAAGGTATTATCGCTATTACTATGCCTGGCTTTGGAACAACAAGTAGAACAAAGTCAAATGCAATAAAACTATGTGAATCTTTAGGTGTAACTATAAAAGAGATACCAATTAGTGATGTTAGTTTAAAAGAGTTTGAAGCAATAGGGCATGATAAAAATATCCATGATGTAACCTATGAAAATGTTCAAGCAAGGGCTAGAACCGCTATACTTATGAACTTAGCAAACAAAGAGGGTGCAATAGTAATTGGAACTGGCGATTTAAGTGAGATAGCCCTTGGTTGGTGCACTTATAATGGTGATCATATGAGTATGTACTCACTTAATAGTGGAATTCCAAAAACTTTAATTTCATATTTGGTTGAGTATTTTACTTATATGGAAGATATAAAAGATGTTTTAATAGATATCTTGAATACACCAATTTCACCTGAGCTTTTACCCCATGATAGTGATAAAATTTCACAGGAGACTGAAAGTATAATTGGACCATATGAACTTCATGATTTCTTTTTATATCATTTTATTAGATATGGAGCTAAACCTTCAAAAATATTGTTTTTAGCTTCTCACGCTTTTGATGAGTATTCAGAGGAAGAGATAAAAAAATGGTTTGATATTTTTGTAAAAAGATTTTTTACTCAACAGTTTAAAAGAAATGCAATGCCTGATGGTGTAAAGGTTGGAACTATTAGTCTAAGCCCAAGAGCAGATTGGCGAATGCCAAGTGATGCAAGTTTTCAAGAGTGGATTAACGTTTTAGATTGATATGAAATATTTTTTTATAATATCACTTATTTTTACAAGTAGTTTTTGTAATTATAAAGAATTGCTATTTAATGGTAATTGTGTAACTTGCCATAGTGTTGATAACTTAAATAAATCAGCACCCACAATTCAAGAGGTAAAAAAAAGATATATAGAAGCTTTTCCCCTAAAAGAAGATTTTGTAGAGTATATGAGTAATTGGGTTTTAAAACCAGATGCAAATACTTCTTTGATGATGGATGCTATAGAAAAATATGAGCTTATGCCAGAGCTAACCTTTGATAAAACCACATTAGAAGAGATATCTGAATTTATTTATGAAAATGACTTCAAATAAAAAAGCCTAAAAGAGGTTTATAAATTATAAACCTTTTTTAGCACTTCAATAAATAGTTTGATTGATTTTTTATTAGCTGTTTCATTTGAAGTATGATAACCAATTGTTGGAATTTGTAAGGTTGTACCTTGCACACTCCCTTTAGAGGCTTTTATTATTCTTCCAAGCTCTGTAATCCCAAGTTTAGCTTTTGTATTATTTGGGTTATTTTGATTGTGTAAACTTTTTAAATACTCATCTTTATAATGGTATTTTATCCCTCTTTCAATAGCTATTCTTTTAATTTTTTGTTTTAATGGAGATTTGAAATATCCATTTTGATCTCTATTTCTTAATACAATATCTAAAAGGTCAATTTCCTCTTTTGTTTTATATGGACTTGTATCTAAAACTAATAGTTCATTTGTACTTAAGTCATATTTTTTAAAATAATCAAGTAGATAAATCCAACTCATACCTGCCTCTTCACTTGCAGTAAAAAATGCAGTTCCTTGGTAGCCTTTTTGGTAAAGATATAATATACTTGCAACACTAATTGTATTATCTAATTGGGCATAAATAGTATCTTCTTTAATAGATAGTTTATCCATAAAGGCAATTGGAGTTCCTGGATGAATATGACTTAATCCATCTATTTTAAAGATGATATTTTCTCTTCTTTCACAAAGGTAAGTTTCTTTAATAGTTCCCATTCCCATGTAACTTCCACTATATGGTTCATAAGCTTGAACTTTTTCATCCACAAATCTTTTTGTAAAGTTTTTTAATAATTCATCTGCTTGTATCGATTGTTCTTTTATATTTGTTTGGTTTTTAGCTAAAAATGCAGCATATTGGAACTCATTTTTCCCTGTACAAATAAGTCCATGTCTATCAGCATGGGCTGATAAATATCCAGATTCTGGATTTGAACCTTTTGCAACTAATAAACCATCATAAAATTCAACTTCTAATTCTAGTTCTTCCAATTCCCTTTTTAAATATATAAGAAAAGGGTGTTCTGCACCAACTACACTTGGAACTCTAAGTAGCTGTTTTAAAATATCATAAAATTGAGTCAATAATTTTCCTATTCAATCATTTGTTCTTCATTTAATTCTTGAAACTCACTTCTTTCAATAACCTCTTCACTAAAATACTCTATTTTGTTTTCTGCTTTTTCAAGGTCATCAAACTGTGCAATATGAAATGTTGCATCACCTTCTTGCACAAGTGGAAGTTCACTTCTTCCAATAATAATTCCATCAAAAGGAGCTATAACTGTATCTCCTTCATCCTCTAAAGGTTCATTTATATATGCAATAATCTCACCTTTTTCAACTGTATCGCCTAATGATTTTACTGAACGTAATAAACCACTTTGAGTTGCTCTTGTCCAAGTTGATTTTTTTGCAATTACAGGTATTCTTATTTTACTTTTTTTACTTGATGGTGCAAGCATTTCCATTTTTCTAAGAACATTCACAATACCTTTCACACCAATTCTTATACTTGTTTCATCAAACCTTAGAGCCTCTCCTGCTTCATATAGCAAGATTGGTTTGCCTTTTTCCATTGCTTGAGATCTTAAAGATCCATCTCTTAGGCTTGAGTGTAAAACAACAGGTGCTTCAAAGGCTTTTGCTAAATTATAAGTAAATTCATTTTTTATATCAGTTCTAACTTGTGGTAAGTTAGATCTATGAATTGCTCCTGTATGTAAATCAATCCCTAAATCTGAATTCAATACTATCTCTTTAAAAAATATTTTTGCAATTCTTCCAGCTAGTGAACCTGTTTCGTTCCCTGGAAATGATCTATTTAAATCTCTTCTATCAGGAAGATATCTTGATAAGGTTACTAATCCATATACATTTACAACAGGAACTAATATCAATGTTCCTTTTAATCTTTTTAGGATATTTAGTTTTTTTAATCTTCTAATTATTTCTATTCCATTAATCTCATCCCCATGAATAGCAGCACTTACAAAAACTGTAGGACCACTTCTTCTTCCTCTAATGACATTAACTCTTAAAGTAGAGGGAGTATTGTACAAACTAGGTAGTTCTATATCTATATTTTTGTTTTCACCTTTTTTTATCTCTTCTCCACCAATAATTAGTACATCATCCAATATTTATACTCCAATATTATCTTTTTTTGCTTTTCTAGTTGTTTTTTTAACAAGTTCATTATTTTCATCTCTTGTAGTTACATTTTTTTCAATATAATCCATGATTTTACTTGCTATATCAATTTGAGTTGCTTTTTCTATCCCTTCTAATCCTGGTGAAGAGTTTACTTCCATAACCAAAGGACCTCTTTTTGATGGAATCATATCAACTCCACAAACACCCAATCCCATAGCTTTTGCAGCTGCAAGGGCAGTTGATTTCTCTTTTCTCGTTAATTTATGTAATTTTGCAGTTCCACCTTGGTGAAGATTTGATCTAAAATCACCTTCTGCACCCTGTCTTTTCATAGCTCCAACAACTTCTCCATCAACAACAAAAGCTCTTATGTCAGCTCCTCCTGCTTCTTCAATAAACTCTTGAACAAGTAAGTTTACTTCCATCCCATAAAAAGCGTCAAGTACAGATTTCGCTGCTTTTTCACTATCAACTAAAACTACACCAACACCTTGAGTTCCTTCTAGAATTTTTAAAACTAATGGTGCCCCACCACTTAAGGCAATAACATCTTTTGCACTTGATTTATTAGAAGCAAAAACTGTTTTAGGCATATCTACACCTCTTTTTGAAAGAACTTGTAAACTTCTTAGTTTATCTCTACTTCTATTTATTGCTAAACTTCCTGAAGTTGAAAATACATCCATAACTTCAAAGTGTCTTACTATAGCAGTTCCATAAAAAGTTCTACTTGCTCCAATTCTTGGAATAATTGCATCAGGTTTTGGTAAAGATTTACCTTTATAGTTAATATATAATTCACCTTTCATAATCTCAATAGAGCATTTTAAAAAATCTATAACTTCAATTCTCCAACCTCTTTGCTTTCCTGCTTCAACTAATCTTTTCGTTGAATATAGATTTTCATTCCTTGATAATACATAAACTAACAAGATTTATCCTTTTTTTTATTTTTTTCACTTAAATATTCTTCTGACACATCAACTAAACACTTACCATCTAAAAATTTTCTTCCAATAAGCATTGGAAACTTCATATCTTGTCTATTGGTTAATGAAATCACACTTTTATAAGTTTTGTTAAAAAACTCAACTTCAACTTTTATTGATGGTCTTATTTGTAATTGTCCATTTGAACTTTTCACTTTCTTCATTTTATAAATAGGATAAGTGATTGTTTTTCCATGGTAAGAAGGATGAACTTCATCAAGTAAACAAAATGTCACAAGGTTATTTTCTTCATCAATTTTTATATTATCACAATGTAATGCATTAGAATCGGCACCAGTATCAACTTTTGCATCTAATTCAAAAAGTTCTAAGTTAAGTATAGAGATTTTTTCTTTTCTACCTACAATAATTTTTTCCAATTAAAGTCCTTAATAATTTAACAAATTTATTCTAATATTTTATCATAATTTTGAAATTTGTTATAGTTTAAAACTGCTATTATTTTTTCAGTATAGATTTCACCTTGTTCTGAGTATTTGTCAAGTTTTTTAGCAATGGCTAAAACATCGTTATTGTAATAGTTTTCTTTTTTAAAATCAAAGTATATTTTTTTTGTAGAAAGCATATTATAGTATTGATTTATTGCATCTTCAATTGTATTGAATTTTTTTAAATATATTGTTTGTTCTTCCCTTTTTATATTTGCAGCAATCCTTGGTTCATTTTTGTTAAAAGACCAAACTCCAAAAATATTATTTGCTTCTTTAAAAAATCTTGATGTACCCCAAGCACTTTCAATTGCAGCTTGCGATAGTGCTATACTTATTGGATGAGGTTTTAAAACAATTAAAAGTTCTTCATTTGTATCTAAATCATATTTTTCTTTTAGTTTTGTAAGCTTTTCATCAAAAGGATTTGTTTTAGTTAAAGCTTTTATTTCTTGAAAATATTTATATCTTTTTGTATAAACTTTTGTAATTGCAGGTACAAAAATCTTTTTAAATTGTTCTTTTTTATGTGAGGTTTTTATCTGAACTTTTTTTGCTTCTTCTTTAATAATTTTTTCTTTTTTCTTCTCTTTATTTATTTGTGTATATGAAAGATAAATTACAAAAATAAAGATTGAAAAAATTATACTTTTTTCTTTTAATCCAACATTATTCATGATTAATCCTATTTTTATTTATTATAAGCGAAATTAGTAAATTTATTGTGAAGTGCTAAGAAAAGCTAAAAAAGCTTTTCTTTATTTTTAAGAGTTTAATTGTTTTGTAACAAGTTCATTTACAATTTTTGGATTTGCTTTTCCTTGAGTTGCTTTAATAACTTGACCAACAAAAAATCCAAAAAGTTTTTGGTTCCCATTTTTATATTTTTCAACATTTTCTGGGTTGTTTTCAATCACTTCATCAATAATTGGAAGTAAAACCTCTGGATTACTAATTTGCACAAGACCTTTTTCTTTTACTATTTTTGATGGGGTTTCACCTGTTTTTACCATCTCTTCAAAAACTTGTTTTGCAATTTTTGTTGAAATAGTTTCTTCATCTATCATCTTTACAAGTTCAGCTATTTCTGTTGCTGTAAATTTTAATTCATCTACATCTTTATCTTTTAACTCTTTTGCAATATCATTCGCAACAATATTTGCCAAAGTTGTTGGACTATTAATTAAAAGTAATCCCTCTTCAAAGAAAAATGATAAATTTTCATCCCTTGCTAAAATATTTGACACCTCATTATTTAGTTCAAGTTCACTTGTATACATAGTAAATAAAGATTGTTGTTCGCCCGTCATTGCTTGAGCCTCACCATGGACAATCTCTTTTTTTACTACTTCTTGTTTCTTTTCAATTTCTTCTTCTGGTTTTTCTTGCGTTTTTGTTTTTTTAGCCCAAGAATCTTTTAATCCAACAATTTTGTTAAATACTGGTGCTTCATCAGTATAATCTATTGGATCAGCATAAAAATAACCTTGTCTTTCAAATTGAAATCTTTCATCAACTTTGTCTGTAATAACAGCTGGTTCAATTAACGCATCTTTAATTATAGATAAAGAGTTTGGATTTAAATCATCTAAATCCTCTGGAGCTTCATTTTTATATAATCTATCATAAAGTCTTACTTCAATTTTTTTACAAGTATTTGCATCTACCCATTGAATAGCACTTTTAACTTTAATACCACTTGTATCATTTCCACTTTTAGAATTTGGATTGTAAAGAGCTTTTATTTCAATAATATTTCCATCTTCATCTTTGATAATCTCTTCACATGTAATAATATATGCATGTCTTAATCTAACTGCTTGATTTGGAGTTAATCTATTATAACCCTTTACTGGATTTTCAGAAAAATCTTCTCTTTCTATATAAACAGTTTTTGAAAAAGGAATTTTTCTTGAACCCTCTTTTGGTACATCATGGGGATAATATGAAGCTTCAATATCTTCACTTCCCTCATAATTAGTTATAGTAACTTTTATAGGGTCTAATACACACATAACTCTAGGTGCTTTAGTATTTAAATCATCTCTAATACAAAACTCTAATTGTGAAACATCAACCTGTGAATTTGCTTTTGCAATACCTATTTGATCGCAGAAATTGATTATAGAGTCTTTAGTATATCCTCTTCTTTTTAATCCTGCAATTGTAGGCATCCTTGGATCATCCCAACCACTAACATAGTTTCCATTTACAAGTTCAAGAAGTTTTCTTTTACTCATTACTGTATAGTTAATTCCTAATCTTGCAAATTCATGTTGATAGGGCCTTGGTGGAGTAAGGTTTAATTCATCTAAAACCCAATCATAAATATCTCTATTGTTTTCAAATTCTAAAGTACAAATAGAGTGTGTTACTCCTTCTATATAATCACTTAAACAGTGCGCAAAGTCATACATAGGATATATACACCATTCATCTTGTGTTCTAAAGTGATGGGCATGTCTAATTCTATATAAAAGTGGATCTCTCATTTTCATATTAGGAGCTGACATATCAATTTTTGCCCTTAATACATGTTCCCCATCTTTAAATTCACCATTTTTCATTCTTTCAAATAAATCAAGGTTCTCTTCTATAGTTCTTGAAGCAAATTCACTTCTTCTTCCTGCTTGTGTAACTGTACCTCTAAATTCTTTCATTTCCTCTTCAGTAATACTATCAACATATGCTTTTCCCATTTTAATTAATTCAACTGCATATTCATAAATTTTTGGGAAATAATCTGATGTATATTTAACTTCATCTTTATATTCAAAGCCAAGCCATTCAACTGCATCTTTTAATGCTTCAACATATTTAGTATCTTCTGTTGTTGGGTTTGTATCATCCATTCTAAGATTACAAAAACCATTATAGTCCCTTGCAATACCAAAGTTGATACAAATAGATTTAGCGTGTCCAATATGTGGAAAACCATTAGGTTCAGGGGGAAATCTTGTTATAACTTCTTGATATTTATTTTCTTTTAAATCTTCTTCAACTATAACACGTAAGAAATCTTTATGTTCACTCATTTTTAATTAACCTTTGATTAATAACTATTTTAAGGTGAATATTTTATCTAAATAGTACTTATATCATGTATTTTTCAGCTTTTAAGATTTATTTTCTTAATTAATAAATTTATGTTTTTTTTCATAAAAGATTCAGAAAAATTAAGTATCATTGCGAAGTTAAATAAATCTACTTAAACTTGCAGTTACTTAATAAAAAAGAAATTATAGATAATTTTTTTAGTGCCAAAAAATAGGAAATATTCAAATTTATAATTTTTTAATAAGTTTTTGTAAGATTTAATCGATATTTAATGAAAATTGTATTAGTTTATACTAAGTTTAAGAAATGAATAAAATTTAAAGGGGAGAAAATGGATAATCTATCAAATATAAAATTAGAAAACTTATCATTGGAAGAAAGATATAGATATGATAATGAAGATTTTACAAAAGAAGATAAAGAATTGATTTTATTTTTTATTACATCTATTCTATCTTCAATAATTGTTTTTTACATAAATAAAGAATTGATTCAAATAAATACATTCTTAAATTTTTTACTTTTTTGTGTAGTATTTTTAACAATAAATATTAAATATTTTATCTATTCCATTAAAAATTCAAATTTTTTAAATAAAAGTTTTTTTGTTTTTAAATATTTAAGGGTTAATTTTAGATATTCAGTTAAAAAAGATTATGTTAAGAAAGCTTTTAAATATCTTTTTTTAAGATTTGTTTTTTCATTTATTTTTATTTTAATTGCACCATTTGCTATTGTTATTCCAAGTGTTATTAGAAAGTTTGTAAAAAATATAAAATATATAAAGCATTTTAATCTTTATCATAAAATGACACTTCTGTTTTAATTTGATATTTTAAAGGGTAGTTTTATAGAAAATCTAACTGCCTCTTCAAGATTTTGTACCTCTATTTTACCATTTAGGTGTTTTTCTACGATAATTTTTGACATATAAAGTCCTAAGCCAGTCCCCACATTTTTATCTTTTGTAGTAAAATATGGTTCGAAGATTTTTTCAATAATATTTTCAGGGATTTTACTTCCGTTATTTTCTATATTTATTTGTACAAAATCTTTTTTCTCTTTACAGAATATTTTTATATATCGATTATTTGTATTTTTTTCAAAGGCTTCTTTTGCATTTTTTACAATATTAATTAAAACTTGTAATAACTCCCTTGAATATGTTTCTATTTTGATAATAGATTTACAACTAAGCTCTAAGTTAATATCATGATTCTCAAGTGAACTTTTTGTAATGTTAATGGTATTATTTATTAAATCTTGAAGATTAATAAATTCAGTTGATTTTTCTGGTTTAAAAAAGTTTCTAAAATCATCAATAGTTTTTGACATATATTGTGTTTTTTCTATTATATCTTCAGATATTTTTTTAAGTTCTTCTTCATTTATAGTATCAAGTTCAATATCTGCAAGGATATTATTTACATCCATTGATATTGTGGTTAAAGGCTGTCTCCATTGGTGTGCAATCATACTTATCATTTCGCCCATAGCTGCATGTCTTGATTGCGCAATCATTAATTCATCTTTTTTTCTGTTTTTTGCTACTTCTTTTTCAATTGTAACTTCAAGGTTTTTATTTAATTTATTTAAAGAATTAGTTTTTTCATCAACTTTTGCTTCTAGACTTTTTTGATAATTTATTTGTGAATAAAGATAGATTAAAACAAAAATTATTAATAAGGTTAAAAGTAGCAGATAGTTATAAAAGTCTTTGTTGATTTCATTTATTTTGCCATCTTTTTTATTCATTTTCAAAAAAGCAACATTTACTTTAGTTAATGGGTTGATTAAAGGTATAAATGTAGCAATCTCATCAAATTCTTCTACATATATAGAAAATACTTCTCCTTTTTCCATATTTCTTAAAACTTTATTTTCTAATTGTTTTGGAAGCTTTATATCGTATTTGTTTAAATTAGATGATTCATAAATTGATTTTTGATAATAATATGGTTTTAAAGGACTTTGTATATAGTTTTTCTTTTCCTCTTTAAAAACTTTTTCATCAACTACATCTTTTTTTATTAAAAAATTTGCATTTATTTTATAGCTTTTTGCAATCTCTTTTATAAAAAATAGGGCACTAAATGATATCTCAACACTTCCAATATGTTTATTGTTAAGACTTAAGGGGTATACAAATCTAAAGCCATTAAATATTTTTCCTTCTTCAAAACCATGTATATATTTTTTATGTTCATTTACAAAGGCTACAGTTTTTCTATCTTTTGTGAGATTATCCCCAAATTTATTAGGTCTATGCATTCTTAAAAAACTATCATTATTTGGTAAGTGGAAATGAAGTTGTCTTAAATTAAAAACTCTTAATTTATTATAGTTTTCTGTAAGATGGTTTTTTAATTCTTCTCTTTTTCTATTTGCAAAAAGGTTTAAGATTTCTTTATTTTGGATATGTGTTTTAAATATAAGTTCTGAAATATTTTTATAATCATTGTAAATTACTTGATAGTTTAGGTATTCTTGATTAGCTTCATTTTTTAGATATTTATTAATATTATTATTTTTTATAGAGTTTAAAACTAGAAAACTTATTAGAAACAGTACTATAAAAGCTATTAAAAAATATAATTTTAATTTTTGTTCTCTTCCCATTAAAAATTATATCTTAAAAAAGCTAATTATAGTTAATTATATTATTAAATAAAACAACTTTTAATTTGGGTTTCATTTATGACACTATTAAAGTATTCATATGTTTTTTGGTAATTATTTTCAAAATTATATTTCATTTTATCATTGAAGTATGAATTGTTTTCAATATCTTTAATTCTTTGTTGGTAATAAAAATCTTTGTTTAATAAATCTTTGTCATTTTCAACAAAATCCTTTAAAGCATCTTGCATAGCAAGTTTTCTAATTGATTCTTCTATATCTTTTTCATTTTTAAAATTTTTAATAATCTCTTTTATTTTATTAATTGATATTTCTAGATTTTTAAAAAGGTTTAATTCTTGTATCTTTTCAACTGTTTCATTTAAATCTAAAAAAGTTTCATGTACAAAATTACCTAAAGAGATATGGTAATATAACTGGTATTTTGTAATAGCATCAACAATTTTTGTTTTCTTCAAATTTAAATTATCCATAACAAATCCTTATAAACATATTTGAATAATTTAGCACTAAAACTAATTATATGCTAAAAAAATTCACTAGCAGTAATCTAAAAAATGAGTGCTAAATTCATTTTGAGGTTTTACTGCTAGTAATACTATATTATATTAGTTTCTTGAACCTCAGTATCCACCTCCTTGAACACAAAAAAGTTTTTACTTTAGTAAAATAAACTAAAGTTATTAGAATTTTAGATATAAAATACTTAAAAAACAATAAAAATTAGCACTTAGTATAAAGGAGTGCTAAAATAATCAGTTAAATATTTAATATTTTTTAGAAGTAGCTTTTTAGTTGATTGTTTCTATATTGACTAATTCAATATGTGAACACTCTTTTTTCATAAGTTTTCTAGTGTTTGCATCCTCTTCAGCTAGTGAGATTAAATCAGCAAAATCATCTTTATTGACTTCAAATTGATACAACTCTTTTTTTGTTTCAACTTTAATTTTTGAATCATTTTCTTTTGTATTAAGGTCAATATTTCTGATTCCCTTTGCAAATTCATTTTTTATAGCTTTTGCAATTTTTTCATTTTCAAGTAATTTCTCTAAAGAGATTTCTAAATTAAAATCGTTTTTACAAACTATTTTGTAAGTTACCATTATCTTACCATCCATGTTAATACCTTATTTGTTTTTTTGATATTATCAAAATTATTAAGAAACCATAAAAAGTATTGCAATTTGCAAATTTAAAATATATCTTTATAATTTTTTTGCGATTATTGCTTGTTTTCTCATTTTATATAATTCATGTTTTTCATTGAAGTATTCATCATATTTTACTATTTCAAAATCAGAAAAAATCTCTTTCAATTCATTTTTTTGAAGTAGAAATAGTGGATTTGAAGGTGGCTTTTCGTTTTCTTCATGATTCATATATGTTTCTATTACAATTATCCCATCTTTTTTTAAACTATTTTTCAAATTAGGGAAAATCTTTCTATCTAAGTAATTTGTTTGTACAATCAAATCATAACTATTTTCTTTTGCTTCAAAATTTTCTAAATCTTTTTGAATAGCATTTAAGTTTTTTATATTTTGTTTTTTTAGATGATTAATAGCAATTTCAGAGATATCATAAGCATCTACTATAAAACCATTTTCTGCTAGATATATAGAATTTCTACCCGTTCCACAGGCTATTTCTAATGCTTTTTTTCCTCTTGTGTATTTTATTGCTTCAACAACTTTTGGACTAGGTGTCCTATCTTCCATAAGTTTTGGAGTTTCATTATATTTTTTATCCCATTTTTCTTTATCTTTTTGTGCCATATTTCTACTTTTTGTTTTTTGAAATTGTATCAAATTCATTCATATATGTTCTATAAATTAAGGGCACATAATTTTTTTGACATTTGATATTTTCTCTACTTTCTATGGAAACAGCTTCAAAAAATGTTTTCCAAAGTTTGTCAAACTTTTCTTCCTTTTGTGATAATGTTGGTTTTTCAAAGGAAGCTACATTTTGAATACCTAGATAAGAATCATTTTTTATAAAAGCTATTTTTCTTTCTATATCATGGATGATAAATTTTTGATTGTTAAATCTTTTGAAAAAGTGTCTTCCTAAAAAATACACCACATTAAATTTTGATTCTATTTTAGAATATAAAGTGCCATCATCCAATTCTTGAAATCTTGCAAAGGCATACATTTTGTGAATATGCCTTGATAACTCTTTTTGTAAATTTTGAAGATAGATTACATTTTCATTGTTTATGTTAAATAGTTGATTTTTATCTTTAAACCCTAAGACTATAAATTTAAGTAAATAGATTTCAAACTCCTTTGAATCACACATAAAGATATTTCTAATTAAATCAAAGACTTTTTTAGGGAAGTTTTTTTTGATTGCAGTTAATACCTTAATTGCTTTTTCTTCATCTGTTTTAATCTGTTTTATCTCTTCTAAAATCAAAGTTTGAGGTAACTGTTTATATATAATATTTGGATTTAGTTTTTCATAATATACATCATAAACCAAGCTTAAAAAGCCTTCGAAGCTTCCATCATAAATTAAAATCATAATTCACCTGTTATGGAACTATATTGTAAATCAAATAATGATGTTTGTTCAATTTTCTTTGGTTTTGGTTTTACTAATGCTGTTCTGATTCTATCATCTTCAAAGGGTATCTCTTTTTGATATTTCCCTTTGCATGTAATAAAATATTTTGCTCTTTTAATTGAGATTTTTAACTTTTTTAGATCATCAAAATCTAAAGATTTAAATTTTCTTGCTTTTAAAATTTTAAACACACCTCTAACTCCAATCCCTGGAATTCTAAGAAGTTCATCCTTTGAAGCTGTATTTATTTCCATTGGGAAATATTTTAGATTATACAAAGCCCAAGAGGTTTTTGGATCAACTTCTTCATCTAAATTTGGAAACTCGTCATTTACAATCTCATCATAGCTAAAGTCATAAAACCTTAAAAGCCAATCTGCTTGATAAAGTCGATGTTCCCTTAGAAGAGGAGGTTTTGTTACAACTGCAGGAAGATTTTTGTCATCATTTACAGGTATATATGCACTATAATAAACCCTTTTTAGTAAGGCTTTATCATACATAACTGAACTTAGTTTTAAAATATCTTTATCTGTTTCAGGTGTTGCCCCAACTATTAGTTGAGTGCTCATTCCAATTGGCTTTTTATCTTTTTCTAAACTTATGTCCCTAGCGTATTTAAGTGGTTGAAGTACAGATTGTTTTGTTTTATTAGGAGCAAGAAGTTTTAGTGACTTATCACTTGGAAGTTCTATATTTGAGCTAACTCTATTAGCTAAGTTTACAACTTGCTCAATTAGTCTTTCATCCGCGCCAGGAATTAGTTTTACATGGATATATCCATTGAATTTATACTCATGTCTTAATATTTTCAAAGCTCTTAGGATTAAAATTGTTGTATGGTCTTCATTATCAATAATCCCAGAGCTTAAAAATAATCCTTCAATATAGTTTCTTTTATAAAAATTGATTGTAATATCAGCTAATTCTCTAGGAGAAAAGGCAGCTCTTTTAATATCATTTGATTTTCTATTTATGCAATATGCACAATCATAAATACAAAAATTAGTAAGTAAAACTTTTAAGAGTGAAACACATCTTCCATCAGCAGTGAAAGTGTGACATATGCCACTTTTATGAGTAGCCCCTAATTCTCCTGTTTTATAGTTACTATCACTTCCACTTGAACTACATGAAACATCATATTTTGCACTGTCTGCAAGTATTTGCATCTTTTCATAAATATCTTTTCTCATAAAGATATTTTACAAGAATCAAAAAGAATAGGGTGATTTTATTGCATTTTGCAATATCTACTTTTTATAAAGTTCTAAAAGTTTTAAAGTTTCTAAATCTTTTTTTTCTCCTCTTTGTTTTAAATGGCTTACAACTCTTTGATATCTCTCTTCATTGAAATTTTGACCAAGTTTGAATTTTGCAGTAGTGTTAGCTGGAATTAATTTATAAACACAAGTTGCATTAATGGCTTTTTTATACATCTCATTGTTCAATGAGATATATTTTCTCTCTTTTTGAAGTTTTTGCATCAACATCTCTAATGCAGTAGCTTTTTCATCATAACCTTCTAATATTTTGATTTTTCCATGAATTATTACAGATTTAAAAAGATGAGTAGCAGGACAAGCATCACCTTTGTCGCTACTAAAATAAGATGGTAATAATGAGTAATCTTCAACTACACAAAAAGATGCATAAGCATTTTCTTTTATAATATCAATCTTTTTACCTTTTTTTGCCCCATGAAAATATATTTCATCTTCAAATTCTACAAAATTTAAAGGAGTTGAATATGGCTTATTATCAATGCTTAAAGAAAGTGTACCAAATGAAGAATTGTTCAAAACTTCTGAAATTTGCTCTTTATCTTTTATATCAAATGCTTTTTTCACTAATAATCCTTTTTTGATTTTTTTGTATTATAATTATAAATTGTATATATTACAAGATACAGATTATATAAAATTTATAAGGACAGTTATGCTTAAAATTAATAAAGATGATTTAAAGCCTTTACATATTCAACTTTATGAAGAACTAAAACAAAGTATTTTAAACACTATGAAAGCAGGGGAAAAACTACCCTCAATAAGAAAGATTGCATCAATTTATAATATAAGTAAAATCACTGTAGAAAATGCATACTCTCAATTAGTAGTTGAAGGTTATATAGAAAGTATTCCCAAAAGTGGATTCTTTGTAAGTGAGGATTTATATAATAGCGCAACTTTAGTGCAAACAAAAAATATTGATGAAGAAAAAAAAGAGCTTGAATATCAGTATGATTTTTATCCTTCAAGACTTTCAGCTGATACTTTCCCTTTAAAAATTTGGAAAAGAGTTTATAATAAAGTTATCAATGAGAGTTTACATCTTGGGAAATATCAAGATGGTCAAGGAGAATTTGGTTTACGTAAAGAGATATCTAAATATTTAAATGAATCAAGGGGTGTAAATTGTAATCCTTCTTCAGTGGTGATTTGTTCAGGTTTCCCAAATGCAGCAAGCTTAATTGCAAGATTACTAAAAACTGAATACAAAAGACTTGCAATGGAAAATCCAGGTTATTATGTTGTTAAAGGGGTATTTGAAGATTATGGTTATAAAATTGACAAAATCCCAATACAAAAAAATGGTCTTGATATAAATACTTTAGAAAATTCAAATTCTAAGATTGTCTATACAACACCCTCTCACCAATATCCTACAGGAGTTACAACTCCTATTTCAAAAAGGATAAAATTACTAGAATGGGCAGAGAAAAATCAAGGATTTATTATAGAAGATGATTATGATAGCGAACTTAGTTTCGTAAATAAACCAATACCTTCGATGCAAGGTTTAGATAAAAATCAAAGGGTTATTTATATGGGAACTTTTGCTAAATCTTTTTCTCCTGCCATTAGAGTTAGTTATGTAGTTTTACCAAACCTATTAATTGAAAAATACAATTTACTTTATGATAGCTCAATATCACGAGTAGATTTGACTTTGCAAAAAACACTAGAAGAGTTTATTGCAAAAGGATATTGGGATAAACATTTAAGAAAAATTAGAACTATAAATAAAAAGAAACATAATCTTATGAAAAAAGCAATTGAGAATTATCTAGGAGATTATGTAAATATATTAAGTGAAGGAGCAGGGCTTAATATAAACATTTATCCAAAAACTAGTTTTGATTGGAAAAAATTTAAAGATTTAGGTGAAGAAAATAAAATTAAGTTATATTTTGCATCTGATATTTCAGGTGGGGATTGGGAAGCTTCTAGATTGGGTTTTGGTGGTTTACGAGAAAATGATATAGAAAATGCCATAAAGGCATTTTCTAAAATCTGGCTTGAATCAATAATTTAATTATTGGAAAATATCAGCAGTTTGGTTTTTATACCAACCTACAGCATATTCAGCTTCAGCCATTCTTGTTCCTTCATCAGCATTCATAGGACTTAATCCTCCTGAACCTGGAACTGTTTCGATTATGTCTTCTTTTGCTTCATAAACAGCAGCAACAGAGATGCCATAATTTGGTGCAACTAAACTATAACAAGTGTTTGCAAGTTTAGGTGGGTTCACAACTGGCTTATCTTGTAACATTCTACTTATTTGTAGTACTGCTATTTTTGCTTGTGAGTTTGCAGAAAATCCAGATTTTGGCATTTTTGTTGCAATAGCTGCATCACCAATTACATGCACATCTTTTGCAATTTTTGATTCAAAAGTTTTTTTATTTACTGGACACCAATCACCTTCTGTTAAACCTGAATCAAATGCAAGTTTTCCAGCTTTTTGGTTTGGAATATAGTTTAAAACGTCAGCTTTAACAACTTCATCTTCTGTTGTAATTTCAAGTTTTTTAGGATCAACAGATATGACTTTTCCACCAAATTCAGCACTTCTCCATTCAATTAAATCACCATAAAGTTTTTCCCAACCCTCTTGGAATAGACCTTGTTTTGAGAATTTATTTTTTTGGTCTAATATGATAATTTTAGAATCAGGCTTATTATTTTTAATATAATGTGCAACTAAAGAGATTCTTTCATATGGTCCAGGAGGACATCTAAATGGATTAGCAGGGGCTACCATTACATAAGTTCCCCCATTTTTCATTCCCTCTAATTGATCTCTTAAAAGCTGAGTTTGAGCTCCAGCTTTGTATGCATGAGGAGCTAAAAGTTCAGAGCCTTCAACATAACCCTTTTCATATTTAAAATCAATTCCTGGTGAAACTACTGCTTTGTGGAATGGAATCATATCTCCATTTTCTAATATTACAGTGTGAGCTGCTCCATCTACACGTGCTACTTTTTCATGAATAACTGTAATACCATATTTTTTCTCTAATGTTTTATAATCATGTTTAATATAATCTAAGTCATTCATCCCTGCAATTACAGTGTTTCCAAATGGACAAGTATAATACTCTTTATTTTGCTCGATTAAGATAACTTCTGTATTTGGAGAATATCTTTTCATATATTTAGCAGCTGTAGCACCACCAAAACCACCACCAACAACAACAACTCTTTTTTTATTTTTTGGCAAAGTAGATGTCATACTTGTTACACTACTACAAGCAGCAAGTGAAAGTGCAAATGAACCTGCAAGTATTTTGTTAAAATGTCTTCTATTCATCATGATATTTACCCCTTATCTTTCTATCTTTGAAAAGTAATAACTAATTTGCTCTAACTCTTCATCACTAAAACCTTTAGCGTGTTTAGGCATCATAGTACCAGGTCTTCTATCATATTTGTAATCTAATAGAATATTGTACATTGTTTTTTGACCAAGTCCAGCAATTAACGGTGTAACTGCTACTGATTTTCCATCTGTACCATGACATGATGCACAAGATAGTGACAACATACTACCTTTTACTGGGTCATAATCCACAGCATAAGACAAACTACAAAGACAAGCTAATGTCGCAAGAATCCTCTTCATTTCCACTCCTTAATTATTTTCATTCATACATAAAAGTATTATTAATATATTATGTATACTTGACTTAATTGGTAGTGAATAGTGTTTGTTAAATTATTTATTAAGTTTTTATTGTTTTAGTAGTTTAAAATAACTATTTCTAGAGATTTCTTTAGCTCCTAATGAAGCTAAATGGTCATTATAAACCTGACAATCAATAAGTTTTATATTATTTTGTTTCGCTTGGTTACATAAATTGTAAAAAGCAACTTTTGAGGCATCCCTTTCAAGTGAAAACATACTTTCGCCACAAAAAATATTATTAATTACTAGACCATATAGTCCACCAACTAGTTTTTCATCTAAGAAAACTTCGATAGATTGGGCTATTCCTAGATAATGAAGATTTGTATAGGCATCAATAAAATTTTCATCAATCCATGTGTCATCTTCATGCTTTCTTTTTATATTTGAACAGTTTTTTATAACTTCTTCAAAGCAGGTGTTACTTTTTACAACAAAACCTTTGTTATTTATTGTTCTTTTAAGACTTTTTGTTAATTTAAACTCTTCGGGATATAAAACCATTCTTTTTTGAGGACTAAACCAATGAATATGATTATATTCATCAATAAACCATGGAAAGATTCCATTTTCATATGCATTAATTAATCTTTGGGGATGAAAATCTCCTCCAATAGCAACAAGGTCATCATTCATCATATCTAAACTAGGGAAATCAAAGTTATCAAAATCAAGAAGATAAATAAGGTGTTCTTTATCAAGTAGTTCCATACTTGAAATGGTATCTTAAAGGATATAAGACTTATATTATTTTAGATTTATTCTTTCAAAATTTTCAACCTCATAAGAGATATTGTTTTCTTCTAACTGACTTATAAATGAAACTAAAATCTGCATAGGCATAGGGCTTGATGATATTATCTTTTCTTTTTGATTAATTTCAAAATCAAAATAGGGAAACTCTTTTTGAATATTTTTTTTAATTTTTTCTAAGTTAAATTGTTTCATTGATTTACCTTTACATTCGCATAAGAAGGTATTGTTCATTACTTTACATAGTTCTATTTGAGAGATTGGTTTAATAATTAAACTTTTAGAATGCTCTTTTGCACAAGAATTGCAGTTTTTTTCTAGAGTACAATTATAATCATCACCCATCATAAATAGTTTCTGATTTGGATAAATATCTAAAATCTCTTTTGTTATTTTTATTCCTTCCTCATCTTGTACATCAATAAAAACTTTTTCATAAGTGTTATTTTTGTAATAATTCATAGTATCAAAATATGTGGATGCATTATCTATAATTATATTAATAGGGAAAGCTTTAATCATTGAAGTTAAATTTTGTGTATCTTTTTCATCTGTGTTAAAAATTAATACTCTCATAATTATTCCTTTAATTATGAGAGTATTTTACAATAAAAAAGTATCATAAAAGTATTATTTTCTTTTTAATAAGTTTTTTATGCCTTTCCTTCAAAATTATTTTTATTTACATTATTTACAATATCTTTTGCAATATCGTTTGTTTCAAGTGCAATAGAGTTTGTTCTTTCAGCAATAGAAGCATTCTCTTGAGTAAATTTATCTAACTGATTAACTGCATCGCTAATTTGAGTTATCCCTGAACTTTGTTCATTTGCAGCATTTGTAACATCATCAATTAGATTACTTGTTTCAGAAATATTTCTTTCTAGTTCTCTAAACCCTTCAATCATAGTACTACTTATCTCTTTACCTTCATTTGCTTTAATTGTTGCACTTTCAACTAAATCTTTAATCTCTTTGGCTGCTTCTGCACTTCTTGCAGCAAGGTTTCTTACCTCTTGGGCTACAACTGCAAATCCTTTTCCTGCTTCTCCTGCTGTTGCTGCTTCTACTGCTGCATTTAAAGATAAAATATTTGTTTGGAAAGCTATTTGATCAATTACAGTAATTGCATCATTTATATTCATAACAGTGTTATTAATATCTTCCATAGAATCTACAGTTTTACTTGCTAAATCTTTTCCAATGTGTGCAGATTTTTGTGTTTTTGAAGAGATACTTAACATCTCTTGGGCTTTTTGACTAGTTTGTTTTATATTACTTGTAATCTCTTCAATTGAAGCTGCAGTCTCTTCAAGTGATGCTGCTTGTGAATTTGCATTTTCATTTAGAATTTTTACATTTGAAGTTAGCTCATTTGATTTTTCTTGTAAAATTAAACCATCTTCTTGGTTATCTTGAAGAAGTTCTGTAATCATTTTATTTAATTCTAAAATGTCATTTCCAATTTTTCCACTTGTTGCTTTATCAATTGTTTTTGTAAAATCTTTATTTGAATAGTGTTCTAGAACTTCACTTAAAGAATTTATATTTGTACCAACTAATTTTTTTACATTTTCTAACATATCATTTAATAAAATTTTTAATTCTTCTAAAGACTCATTATTTGTTGATGTATCAATTTTTTTATCTAAATAACCATTTCCTACATGATTAACTATCTCTTTTACATCTTCAATTAGTTTGTTGTCTTGTTCAATTATAGTTTTTGTTTTTTGGATATTTTCATTAATAAGTAAAGACATTCTCCCAATCTCATCATTTGAGTTTATTGTTAAAGGATCAATCTCTTTTTGCTCTTTATTTATGTATTTAAAGAAGTTTAGTAAACCTTGTTGGAATTCATTTAGAGGTTTTACAATAACTTTATTCATTAGATAAACACTTAATAAAGATATTAAAATAATAATTATGGCAATGATTAAAATTGAGTTTAAGATGCTTTCATTTGTCGTATCATTAATCTCTTGTTTCATTTGTTTAATCTCTTCTTCAATATTTATTATATAATCTCCTGTCCCTATAATCATATCCCAAGGTTCAAATTTCTTCACAAATGAGTATTTTTCATAAGTTCCTTTTTTATTTGGAATTGTCCAGAAGTATTTAACTAAGCCACCTTCTTTTTTTGCATTTGCCGTTTTAACAATTTCTCTATATAAATATGTTCCTTTTTTATCTTTTAGGTCATTCATATTTTTACCCTCTAAAGAAGGTTTTATTGGATGCATTTTAACAACATGATTAGAGTCATTTATCCAAAAGTATCCATCTTTACCATATCTCATTTTTGAAATAGCTTCTAAAGCTTCTTTTTTCATCTTTTCTGATACATCATCTACATATGCCCCTGTTCCTATAATTAGGTTTAAAGGTTTAAACATTTTTACATATGAAACTTTTAATTGTTCTTCATCAAAACCTGGCTTTGGCCATTGATAACTTACATATCCATCACCACTTTCTGACATACCAGCTTTAACAACTTCTTTAATAACAAAAATGCCATTTTTATCTTTTACATGATTTAAATCTTTACCCTCTAATTGAGGTTTCGGTGGAAGTATTAAACATATACCTTTAGGACTGTATCCAAAGAAATATCCATTTTTACCAAATTTTGTTGCATCAATTATATCTTTGATTCTTTTGAAAAGCTCTTCTTTGCTAAGAATATCTTTATTCTTTTGATATTCAGAATTTATAATAGAAAAAAGATAATCTGTTTGTTCTTTTAGATATTCCTCAACCTCTTTTTGAATTTTATCTTTAGAAGTTCTCTTATGATAAGATTCAATTGTTTTATAAGCTAAAGAAACATAATTTTCAAGTTCTTTTTCCTTTGCTTTATAAGCATTATTCTCTGTTTTATCTATGATGTAATTAGTCTCTTTTTTTAAAGTTATAATTGAATTAATTTCTGTTATTAAAGCTACAGTTAATATTGCTCCAATAACACTAAGTAACAGTTTTATTTTTATTGACATATCTTTTGACATTTTTTCTCCTTCTTTTATTCCACACAAGAAAGTTTTATTACTTTTAATTATACTTGTAAAGATTTTCTTAGAAGTATTATTTTTAATATAAAACTAACAACTTTCTAATTATATCAATTAAATAATTAATAAATATAGCCGAAAAAATGGTACTCTTAAGAAAATATTATTTTTTTATGAAAATTTTATATAAATTTAAATTATATATAATCATAATATATATAAAATTTTAGAAAGCAATTTTTATAGGTAAATATAACTTTAGATTAAAATCTTCAAAACCTGTAGTAAAATGATTTTTTTCATAAATTGTATAGCAAGGAATAGAACTTGTTTCATATCCAGAATTTGGTAACCAATAATGGTATACATATCTAATAAAATTTAAAACATCACCATATACACCTTTTAATTCAAAAACTGCATTTAAAGATTCAGGAATTTCAAGAATATTTAAATTTTTATAGTCTTTATCTATACTAATTGCTGCAACATAAGAACATTCATCCAGTGGAGTTATTGTTGGATTATCATGGTATAGTGCAATTTGTTTAAAATTTGTAATATCATTTTCATATGCTATTGCGTAAAGTTTTTCCCATGTATTTTTTATTTTTTTATCATAACCTTTATGTCTTATATAAGTACATTTAATTGCTTTACAAACTTTAATTTGAGGTTCTATATTTGAAAAGTCCCTTGATGAAGGAAATTTTTCAAGAAGTTGTTTTGAATAGGTTTTAAAAGCACCTTTTCTCCAAGATGTTGGTGTATGTTTAAATCTTTGTTTAAAAGCTTTTATAAATGAAGAATGGGACATATATCCACATAAACTTGCAATTTCACTTATTGTAGAGTGTTTATTTGTAAGTAAAAGATTAGCTGCCTTTTGAAGTCTAATTGAAGTGATTATTTCAAATAGGGTAAAGGAAGTCTCCTCTTTTATAATTCTATGGTAATGATACTTACTAACTTTATTTAGTTTTGCTAATTCATCAAGGGTGATTTGATGCTCTAAATTTTTGTAAATATAGTAATAGGTGTCATTGACAATTTTATGTCTTAGGTGAATAGTTTCTTTTTTCATAAAATGATTATATCAAAAATAGCAATATAGAACAATTATTTTGAAATTTAGGATAAAGAATAAATTTTTTTATTCAAATATAATTTAAAAAATTTAGGAGTGATTATGGGAAGAAAAATTCAAAGATCATATATACGAGAGATATTAGACGCGATAAATGAAGAAACAATTTCATTTGCAGGTGGATTACCAAATGAAAAACTATTTCCAATGGAGCAATTAAAAGAAGCATCAAATGAGGTTTTAAAAAACTCTTTATCTATGCAGTATTCAAAATCTCAAGGTCTAGATGGCTTAAGGGAGCATATTGCAAATATATATAATGAGAAATTTGATTTTCCTACAACAAAAGATGAGATTTTAATTACAACAGGTAGTCAACAAGCCTTTGATATTATTGCTAAAACTTTTGTTGAGGATGAGATTTTTGTTCAAACACCAACATATATTGGTGCATTAAGTGCTTTTAATGTTCTTGATTTAAAGGTTAAAGGTTTTAATAACCACAGTTGTTTAAATAGAGAATTGAAAAAAACCTCTGCCGTTTATATAATGAGTGATTTTCATAATCCAACATCAGAATCTATAGATGAGATTAATAGAGAGATAATTGCCCATGTTTTAGAAAAAAATGGTTCATTGTTAATCGAAGATGGTGCTTATTCATTATTGGATTTTGAAGGTGAGATTAAAAAACCAATTAGTGCTTTTTATGAAAACAGTTTCCATTTAGGTTCTTTTTCTAAAATTGTAGCTCCAGGACTTAGAGTTGGTTGGATTAGAGCAAAAAAAGAGTTGATTACTCAAATCTTATCTTCGAAAGAAGCTTTGGATTTACATACTCCAACTTTTAATCAAATGATATTAAATGAGTATTTAAACCGATTTGATGTTTTTGAGCATATTAAAGTAGTTAGAGATGACTATAAATCAAAGATGCAATTTATGGCACAATGTTTTAAAAAGTATCTACCTGAGTTTAGTTTTAAAATTCCAAAAGGTGGTATGTTTATTTATGGAAAGTTTGAAGAAGATAGTTTTGAATTAGCAAAAAAAGCTATTGAAAACAATATCGCTTTTGTTCCAGCAAAGGTATTTTTTCATGATAATCAAGATTCCTGTGAAGCACGATTTAATTTTACAAACTCAACATTTGAACAAATTGAAAGGGGTGTTAAAAAAATCTCAGAACTTTTAGCAGAATATAAAATAAAAGAGGCTGGCTAATTAGCCTCTTTTTAATATAATCTCTCCTAGATTTCTTGAAATCTTATTTGCTACTACTTCACATTTTACTTTAAATAGAAAAAAGATTTTCTTATCTTTATATGATTCCAAACATTCAAAATTTCCCATACCCTTTGAAAGAATTAAAGGTGTTTCATTAAAAAGTTCTAAAAATTCTGAACTTGCTTGAGACTTTTCTAAACCAGGAGTATCAACTCCTGTACTTATAACTTCACAATATTTATCAATACCAACTTGTAAAGCTTCTTTTATAGTAATATCATTAATAATTGCTTTTCCTCTAGTTGCATAATAGATTTTAAGTTTTGGAAATAGCTCTTTTAATGTTTTTACTAAAATCTTATCAAAGACATTTTCACCTGCATTGTCTGATAAGATAATAAGTTGATTTGTTTTTTGAAGCTCTTCTTTAAAAATTTTATAATCGTTTACTGCAAAATTTGTTTTATAAATTGAATTAATCTCTTCATCTAAAGAAAACTCTTTTGTTGTTGCAAAATCGATTACATTTCCTGCTACTGCAGCTTTTATACTTGCAAAAAGTTTATCTTCACTATTTTCTATTTTTTCTTGTAAATATGGGATATATGTTGTTGCTTTTTCTATAGATTCTTGTTTTAAGTTTTCCAATGGATCTTTTAAGTTTGATTTTTGAGCTAAAAGTTCATAAACCTCTTTCGCTACATAAGGTGGAGTTCTATTAAAATCAAATTTCTTTGCTTTTAATTTTACTTCTTCCATTATTTCATTTGACAAGTTTTCTTCTAAATTTAATAGTTTTGTAGCCTTGTCAATTTGTCCTGTTATACATCTTACACACTCTTCAGTTATATTCATTATAAATTACCCGTTTTTTATTTGAAAGTTACATATTTTATACAATTTTTCAGTATAAATACATCATACATTCCGTATAATTATACCTTAATTTTAAATCTTAAGGATAATTTATGTTTAAGCTTAAAGAACATAACACAAATGTCTTTACTGAGCTAAGTGCAGGATTTACAACATTTCTTACAATGATGTATATCGTTCCAGTTAATGGATTCATTTTAGCTGATGCTGGACTTCCAATGGAAGCAGTAGTAACGGCAACTGCATTAATCACAATTTTTGCTACACTTTTTAGTGGATTGTGGTCAAATACACCAATTGCTATGTCAGTTGGTATGGGTCTTAATGCCTATTTTTCATACGGATTAGTTTTAGGGATGAAAATACCTTGGGAAACTGCTTTAGGTATCGTTTTTCTTTCTGGTATTTTGTTTATGATTCTCTCATTTACAAACTTTAGAGTTTGGATTATGACTTCAATTCCTATGAATTTAAGACGTGCAATTAGTGCAGGTATTGGTTCGTTTATTGCCTTTATTGGATTAAAGCAAATGGGTATGATTGTTGATAGCCCAGCAACTTTAGTTTCTTTAGGTGATTTTTCAAAATTAGAAGTACAAATTGGAGTAATTGGATTAATTCTTGCTTTTACTTTTTATGCATATAGAATAAAAGGTGCTTTTATTTTATCTATTGTAATAACTTCAATTATAGCTTGGACATTAGGTGTAGGAGCTTTCCCTCAAAGTTATCTAAGTGCACCAGCTTCTATTGAACCAATTTTATTTAAACTTGATATTGCAAGTGCATTGTCACTATCTTTATTACCAGTTATTATTACATTTTTAATTACTGATATGTTTGATACTTTAGGTACATTAACAGGTGTAGGAACAAGAGCAAATCTTTTCCAAGAAAACAATAAAGATGATAAATCTTTACAAAAAACATTAGAAGCAGATGCAATGGCAACAACAGCTGGGTCTTTGCTTGGTGTTTCAACGACAACTGCATTTATTGAAAGTGCAAGTGGTGTAGAAGAGGGTGGTAGAACTGGTTTAACAGCAGTATTTACTGCAGTATTTTTTATTGGAACTTTATTTATGCTGCCTTTATTTAAAGCAGTTCCTGGAAATGCAATTTATCCAGTTTTAGTTGTTGTTGGTGTACTAATGTTTACAGAACTTGGTAAAATCAACTTTGAAGATTCAGATTTAGCAACAAGTGCAGGGGCATTTTTAATTGTAATTTTAATGCCTTTAACTTTTTCTATTACAAATGGAATTGCTGCTGGATTTTTAATTTATACAATTATCAAAATTGCAAAAAATCAATATAAAGATTTAAATGTTGGAATTCTAGCTATTACTTTTATTAGTTTTCTTACATTTATACTGTAAAATTTAAAAAATAAAAATAAAGGACAACTTGTTTGTCCTCCATTTTAAAGGATAAAATTGGCTGAAAAATATTATTATAGTTATGAAGAGTGTGTTAAAGATACAAAACTTCTTGTAAAAAAATGTGAAGAGTTTGAACCAGATATTTTATTAGCAATTGCTAGAGGTGGTTTAACACTAGGACACTTAATGTCAGAGGCGATGGATATGAGAAATCTTTATACACTTAATTCTATTCATTATGAGGGTGAAATAAAACTTGATACCTTTAATATTTTTAATATTCCAGATGTTTCTCATGCAAAAAGAGTTTTATTAATAGACGATATAGTTGATTCAGGTGAGACTATGGAAGAGATTCTTAGAATATTAAGGGAAAAATTTCCAACTGTTGAATTTAAACTTGCAACAATCTTCTATAAAAAAACTGCTGTACTACAACCAGACTTCGCTGTAAAGGAAGCTAATTCTTGGATTGAATTCTTCTGGGAAATAGATGTAAACTAAAAAAGATTGGATTAAATTCCAATCTTTTTCTATAAATTATATATAAAATATATATTCAATTGAAAAATTAGAAAAAAATCAAGATATTTGTTGTATAATATTTCAAATTTAGAGAATGGAAAATATAAAATGACTTTTATCGATTTTAAGAAACTACTACTTGATGCAGAACTTACAATACCTAAATTTACAGCTTTAATCAAAGTTAGTGAAAAAAATATTCAATCATATAAAAAGAAAAAAGAGGTTCCAAATGCAATTGCTGCTTGTGCTGCATGTTTTGCTAAAATGAATCAAGAGGGGATTGATTATAAAGAATTAATCAATAATTTAGAACTTACAAAAAAAGAAAAAAAAGGTGCAGGTTTCTCTGCAAAAAAAGATAAAGAATAATTTAATAGCTTAATTTATAAATAAAGTATTTATTTAAGTAATATTTGATAATCTTCCCAAAAAAATTTAGGGAAATAATATGATTATCAATAAAAATGTAAAACGGTTTTTAACAATAGCTTCATTTATGATGGCACTTGCCATCGCTATAGGTGCTTTTGGGGCTCATGGTTTAAAATCAATTGTTGAACCAAAACTTCTAATAACTTACCATACAGGTGTTGAGTACCATTTTTATAATACACTTGGACTTTTTGCTGCATCTTTTGTGATGTTTTTAAAAGAAAATTCTAAAAAAGCAGTTATAGCATCTTGGCTAATTTTTATTGGTACAATTATTTTTTCTTTTTCATTATACCTTCTAGTAATTTTAGATGCTCCTTATTTAGGTGCTATTACACCATTAGGTGGAACAATACAAATTATTGGTTGGGTTTTATTAGCAATTTCTATTTTAAAGGATTAAATTAAATGACTACAATGGAAAAAATTCAAGAGATTAGGGACTCTAGATGGTTCTCTAATCTTACAACTTTTATCATTTTAGCATATGCCTCTGTATTAGGATTTAAAACAATAGGAGAGGTTGAAACACATTATGCAATGTTTTTACAGTTTGCAGATGTTTTTGTAACTATTTATTTTGTTTTTGAGATAGCTATAAAAATGGTTGCTGAAAGAAAGTTTATTAATTTTTTTAAATCTGGATGGAATGTTTTTGATTTTGTAATTGTGGTAATTACCCTTTTACCATTAGAACAATCTGGATTTGCAGCAATTGCAAGGATGTTAAGAGTATTTAGAGTTTTAAGATTGTTTACAGCAAGACCAGAATTAAAAGCAATTATTGATATGCTTATTAAAGCAATCCCTTCAATTATTGATATTGTAATTTTAATGTTTATAATTTTTTATATCTATGCAATTGTTGGAAACTTCTATTTCCATGATTTACCATCTGGACTATGGAAAGATTTTTTAGTTTCAATGTTAACTTTATTTAGAGTTTTAACCTTTGAAGATTGGACTGATGTGATGTATGAAGCCATGGAAGTATATCCGTGGGCATGGACTTATTTTGTATCTTTTGTAATTATTGCAGCATTTGTATTTTTTAATCTATTTGTTGCTGTTATTATTGGAGAGATGCAAAAAATACAAGAATCCGATTTTCATGATGAGATGCATGAAGATAGTAAAAAATTGGATATTTTACTTGATGAGATTAAAACATTAAGGCAAGAGGTTCAAGAGCTAAAGAAAAAAGAGTAATAATGAAAAAAACAGTTTCAATTTTAGGGACAGGGTGGCTAGGTCATCCTTTAGCCCTTAGTTTAAAAGAAAACTATGAGGTTAAGGTTTCTGTTCGAATAGAAGAGAAAAAAGAGGCTTTTGAAAATGAGGGCTTAAAGGCATTTGTTTTAAATGAAACTTCTTATGAAGGATTAGACAATCTTTTAAATACAAACTATCTTTTTATAAACTTTCCCCCTTCAAAATTCCAAGATTTTAAAGCTTTTTTAGAAAAAATTTATTCCCACAAAAGTATAGAAAAGATAGAGAAAATCATATTTATCAGCTCAACTTCAATCTATCCAGATGAAGAAAAAACTTTTAGTGAAGATGAAGTATTTATAAATGCTAAATCACAAAAGATTTATGATATAGAAAAATTAATTAAAGACAAAACCCATCTTATCTTTAGATGTGCTGGACTTATGGGAGCAAATAGAATTTCTGGAAAATATTTTGCAGGAAAAGAACTTGATAGTGAGGATGTAAAGATAAATTATGTTCACTTAGATGATGTTATAGGAGCAACTAAATTTGCGCTTCTTAATGATTTAGAAGGAATATATAATCTTTGTAGCAGTAAACATCCAACTAGAAAAGAGATATATTTTAAAAATGCTTCAAGATTTGGATTTGATAAACCTATTTTTAAAAATAAAAAAGAATATAAACAAAGATTAATAGATGGAAGTAAAATTGAAAGAGAAGGATTTAGATATAAATATCCAAACCCTTTAGCGTATGAGTATGGTAACAGTTAAGCGTTAGTGTTAAATGCTCTATCTCCAGCATCTCCAAGACCTGGTCTAATATATTTATTTTCATCAAGTCTTTCATCAATTTGTGCAATATAAATATCAACATCTGGATGTGCACTTTGAACTGCTTCTATCCCTTCAGGAGCACCTAAAATATTTAATGAGATGATTTTTTTAGCACCTTTTTCTTTTAAATAATCTATTCCATCAATTAAAGATCCACCTGTTGCAATCATTGGGTCAAGTAAAAGTACAGTTTTATCTTTTAAAGGTGGGATATTTTCATAAAAAAGTTTACTTTGAGCAGTCTGCTCATCTCTTTTCATAGCTAAAAATCCACTTTTTGCATATGGTAAAGTTCTTAAAATACCTGTTAACATTGGTTCACCAGCTCTTAAAATTGGTACTAAAACTAATTTTTGAACCTCTATAACTTCAACATCAAGTGGTCCTTGCCAAGTTTGAATATTTGTAGTAATTGTTGGAAATTCACTTAATGCTTCAGATGCAATAATTCTTGAAATCTCTTCAATAGTAAGTCTAAATTCATTTGAGTTAGTTCGTACATCTCTTAGTCTGTTTACTAAATGTTTTACAACAACATTTGTACTCTCTTTATACATTATAATAGCCTTTTTTTAGGGGGTTTTATAAACCGTAGTTTGTTTATTTTAATTAATCTTATCTAAAAATTGCTTATAAATTACACATTAATTTACAGATGATTAATATAAACTTAGATAAAATATCTAAATTTATACTTAAAAGAGGATGTATATGAAACCCACAGATTACAATTTTAGGGTCAAAGACTCTATTCTTGGTCTACAGTTCTTATTTGTTGCTTTTGGTGCTTTAGTTTTAGTACCAATTTTAACTGGACTTGACCCAAATGTTGCACTATTTACCGCTGGTATTGGTACTTTAGTTTTTCAACTTGTTAACAAAGAAAATGTTCCTCCAATTTTTTTAGCATCATCATTTGCTTTTATTGCACCAATTTCACATGGTGTTAAAACTTGGGGTATTGCAGCAACTATGTCTGGACTTGTCGCAGCAGGTTTACTTTATGTTGTTCTTAGTTTTATAATTAGAGCTAAAGGTGATGGTTTTATTCATAAACTTTTACCTGCAATTGTAGTAGGTCCTGTTATTATCTCAATTGGTTTAATACTTTCTCCTGTTGCTGTTAATATGGCTATGGGAAAAACTGGTGATGGCGCAATTGTATTAGTACCATTTGAAAAAGCAATTATTGTATCTATGGTTGCATTATTTACAACAATGTTAATCTCATTGTTAGGAAAAGGAATTTTTAGATTAGTTCCAATTTTAGGTGGAATAATTGTTGGTTATATCGTTGCTTTATCTCTTGGCTTAGTAAACTTCCAACCAGTTTCTGATGCTGCATGGTTTGCAATGCCAAGTTTTACTGCTCCTGAGTTTAATTGGCAAGCGATTTTATTTATTCTTCCTATTGCAATCGCTCCTGCAATTGAACATATTGGAGATATGCTTGCTATTTCAAACGTTACAAAAGAGGATTATCTTAAAAAACCAGGTTTAAAGAATACCCTTTTAGGTGATGGACTTGCTACATCAGTAGCATCATTATTTGGTGGACCACCAAATACAACTTATTCAGAAGTAACAGGTGCTGTAACAGTTACTAAAGCATTTAATCCTGCAATTATGACATGGGCAGCAATTATGGCAATTGTTTTAGCTTTTGTTGGTAAATTAGGTGGATTGTTAGCAACGATACCAGTGCCAGTTATGGGTGGGATTATGTTACTTTTATTTGGAATTATTGCTTCAGTTGGTATCTCAACTTTAACTAGAGCAAATGTAGATTTTAATTGTCCAAGAAATCTAATTATTGTTTCTATGATTTTAGTATTCTCAATTGGTGGAATGACTTTTAATTTTGGTGGAGTTCCATTCTCTGGAATTGGTCTTGGAGCAATTACAGGAATTATCTTAAATCTTATCTTACCACAACCACGAAAAGAAGACCATATTCTTTAATATAGGAAGTGTTTAACACTTCCTAATATCTTTAATTTATATATTTTTTAGGAAAACCTAATGGAACTTTTAATTATAAAGTCAATCTCAGTTGTGGCTTTAGTTTTAGCACTAAGTTTCATAGCCGAAAAGTTAAGTCCAAAGATTTCAGGTATATTATCTGGACTTCCTATAGGAAGCTCTATTACTCTACTTTTTTTTGCTATTGAAAATGGTGTTGATTATGTAACGCATGTTGCATTGTACAATATTCATGGGCTTTTTGCTGCCTTGTCATTTTGCATTGGTTACTACATTAGTACTTTTTATAAGGGAAAATTTGAGATATTTTTAAGTCTATTTATCTCTTTTATTGCATATATGTTTATTGCATTAGTTATATCTTTTATACCTCCACATATAATCTTTACTCCTTTAGTAGTGATAGCATTGATGTATATTGCTTCAATTTATTTTGCAAAAAAAGAGAATTTCCCAACAGTAAAAAGGGATAAAATAACAATTAGTGATCTGTTATTTAGATCTTTTTTAACTATTATTATATTTTTAATAGTTTCAAGTCTACCAAAAATAGTTCCAGCAAATATTGCAGGTATTTTTTCTGCTTTCCCTACTATTTTATTACCTTTATTGTTGATAATACATTTTAGGCATAGCAATTTACAAGCTAGAACTATCATAAAAAATACACCATTTGGATTGAGCTCAGTAGCTATATACTCTTTAGTTGTTTATATGACTTATTCAAAAATAGGTATTTTATATGGTACTTTATTAGCTTTTTGTGCTTCATTGTTATTTATGGTAATTCAAACAAAACTTTTTAAAATTTTAAAATGGATTTAATTATTCTTGTATAATAAATCTTCTATAATAAAAAAAATTAAGGAGCATTAATGGCAGCAAAAGAACACAGTTTTGATATTTCAGCAAAACTTGATATGCAAGAGATGAAAAATGCAGTAATTCAAGCACAAAAAGAGGTTGATAATAGATATGATTTTAAAGGTTTAAAAGCTGAGATTGATTTTAATCAAGGAGCAAAAACATTAACAATTATCTCTTCAAGTGATAACAAAGTAGATGCAATATATGATATATTAATCTCTAAAATGAATAAAAGAGGACTTTCAATCAACTCTTTGGATGAAGCAAAAAAAGAGGATAGTTCAGGGGGAAATAGAAAATATTCATATGCAATAATTGATTCAATCAAACAAGATGAAGCAAAAAAAATCCAAGTAGAGATAAAAAATTTAAAACTAAAAGTAAAAGCTGTAAATCAAGGTGATGAGATAAGAGTTACAGGTAAAAATATTGATGATTTACAAACTATTATGAAACATCTTAAATCTTTAGAGTTCAAATCACCACTAGTTTTTGATAACTTCAAGTAAATTCAATACACACTCAATAAACAAAACTAGAGTATAATCGTAGTATTTTTAATAAGGATAAGTTTTGAAAATACTACTATTGGAAGATGATTTTGCATTAAATGATTTATTAAATGAACATCTATGTGATAAAGATTTTGAAGTGACCTTGTGCACAAATGGACAAGAAGCTTTAGAAAATTTACTTGATGATGTATATGATTTAGCTTTATTAGATATAAATACACCAATAATGAGTGGATTAGAGGTTTTAAAAATCCTTAGAGAAGACTACAATAATAATACTCCTATTATAATATTAACTGCCTATCAAGATATAAAGCATCTAAAAGAGTCTTTTGAAAATGGGGTTGATGATTATATTAAAAAGCCTTTTGATTTAGAAGAATTGGACCAAAGAATAATGAAACTTTGTAAAAATTTTATGATTGAGCAGAATAATGAATTTAAAATCTCTGAAGATATAACTTTTTTCCCTAATACTTGTGAGATAAAAATAAAAGATAAAACAAAGAAAATTGCTTTAAAAGAAAGGGATATCCTAAAATATTTTTTTAATCACAAAAATAGAGTTATCTCATCTGATGAATTATTACAAAATATCTGGGCTTATGATGAGATGCCAACAGATGCAACTATAAGAGTTTATATTAAAAATTTAAGAGAGATTCTTGGAAAAGAAAGAATTCAAACAATAAGAGGAATAGGGTACAAATTTGAATAACAATGAAAAAAAAGCATTATTAAGTTTTCTTACTATTTATGTCGGATCTGCACTTTTATTAATAGGTATTTTATTATCTGTTTATTATAAAAATGAAGTGGAATCACTTGAAGATACTTGTACAATGGAACTTAAAAATGCCTCTATGCAAATCAAAAATGATATTTTAAATGCTCATATGCACCACAAAGATTTTGTACCAAAAAAATTAAAAGAAGAAAGTATAAATTATGCAATCTTTGATAAAGAAAAAAATCCAATTTATTCATATTTACAAGAGGAAAAACTAGTAGAGTTTAATGAAGATTTTTATGGAAAAGATAAATACCATTTTTATATGGAGAGCTTAAATGAAAAAGATATCCCAATAAAATATATTATTACACAAACAACCCAAGGGGTAAAAAGCAAAGAGAATTTGAAAATTTATATTGTTATTGCATTTTTTCTAAGTGCTATATTTGTGGCATTTATTGCATTTTTTCTTGCAAGAATATTACTTAAACCTGTTAGGGAAAAAGTTGTTCAATTGGATAATTTTATTAAAGATTCTGCCCATGAATTAAATACCCCAATTTCAGTTCTTATGACATCAGTTAGTATGTTAAAAAAAGGTAAAAATAGTGAAAAGATGTTGAGATATATTTTAAGTAGCTCTAAACAAATTTCCCAAATTTACAATGATATTCACTTCTCAGCCTTTTCAAATATGGATGATAGTCATATCCAAAACTTCAATTTAGCAAGTTTAGTTAATGATAGTGTGGAGTATTTCAATGATATTTCAATAACTAAAAATATTAAGATAAATTCAGATGTTGATAGATGTTTAGTTAAAATGGATAAAACAAAGGCTCAAAAGATAGTGAATAATTTAATTTCAAACTCTATTAAATACAGTAATGCAAACTCAATTGTAAATGTAAGTCTAAAAGATGCTGTTTTAAGTGTACAAGATTTTGGAATAGGGATATCTAAAAAAGATCAAGAAGAGATTTTCAAACGATACAAAAGGGGAGTTAATCATGAAGGTGGTTTTGGAATAGGACTTGATATAGTAAAAAGAATTTGTAAAGACTATAATTTAAAACTAAGCTTAGAATCAAAAATCGATGAAGGCTCTACCTTCAAAATCGACTTTAGTAAACTTCTTATTACCCTATAGAGTTTATTTTTAAAGAGATACTTAGATAATCGTTATCATGAAGAATATCTAGTTTTGAACCAATTGATCTATGATTGTGGTTAGATAGTTCCCCTTGAATTGTTTGGAAAATATGCCAAAACCTTTCATTAAAAGGTGCATTTATCTCTTTTAATTTATGGATAAATATATCATCAACTATTGTTTCTATTAGTTTAGTATAAACAGCTTTATTAAAAGCTCTTTGGATACGATAGTTTTTCATAATAATAAGATTGCTCTTATAAATTTTTTTCTCTTCTTCTGAAAACTCATTTAATCCACTTATAGAATCTATCTCTTCATCCAAATAGTCTTTTATTTCATCTACTTGTTCTTCAAAATATTTTTTAAATTCAGGTCTTAAAAGAAGTATTTTTTCTGTTAAATCTTCATCGCTTAATCTTTTTCCTTCTATATTTAAAGTATAGATTTTATCTTTTTCATAGTCATGATGAATTGCATTATATATTTGAATTGCAGGATGAATATATACATATTTATCATCTTTACCTCTTTTAAAACTAACTCCGTGTGGAGAGATTAACTCTTTGGGACCTGTATATTTAAGTTTCATTATTACAACCTTTTCTTATTTATAGAATTACAATATTTGATTTAAACTTATTTTATTGAAAAATCAATAAAATATTGCAAAGGCTAAATATGAATAACAAAATTGAAAAGTTTAAAACCAGTGATTTAGTGGATACTAAATTTGTCCATCCGGTGAAAATCTCTTATATTCAAAATGGTATTGAGAAAAATTGGGAAGCTGTAAAAAGTTTTGATTCAGTTGCAATTCTTTTATACCATAGTGAAAAAAATGCATTTATATTAGTTAAACAGTTTAGACCACCTGTTTATTTGAATGATAAATCAAAATTATGCACCTATGAATTATGTGCAGGGATTGTTGATAAAGATAAATCTTTACTTGAAATTGCTCAAGAAGAGATTGATGAAGAGTGTGGATATAACGTCCCTTTAGAAAAAATTGAGAAGATAAGTTCTTTTTACACAAATGTTGGTGTAAGTGGTGGTTGCCAAACACTTTTTTTTGCACAAGTTGATGATTCAATGAAAGAGCATGATGGTGGAGGTATAAATGATGAACAAATAGAATTAATGTATCTTCCAGTTGATGATTATAAAGAGTTTATGTTTGATGAAACAAAAGCTAAAACTCCAGGTTTAATGTTTTCATTTATGTGGTTTATGGAAAAAAGACAATAATGAACTTAATTGTTTATGGAAGTCTTATAAATAAAAAAGAACTTGAAAAAGAAAATATTAATCTTGTTGATGTTGAAATTATAAAGGTTTATGGTTTTAAAAGGGTTTTTAACCAAGAACCCTCTTATAGATTTAAAAACTCAATTGACAGAGCTGTTTTAAATGTGCAAAAAGATAAAAACTCTTGGTTTAATGCCATACTAATCAAAAACTTATCTTCAAACTATTTTGATACTTTAGATATTAGAGAAAAAGGTTATAACAGAAATATTGTTTCATCAGATTATATAGAAACTTATTGTGGGAAAAAGTTGGGAGATAGTTTTTTATATATGGGTAAAGAGGAGAAAAGAAACCATGAAATTTTGCCAAATTTAGATTATTTAGATATTTGTCTAAATGGAGTGAAAACCTTTGATAAAGAGTTTTTAAACGACTTTTTAAAAAGTACCTATAAAAACTCCAAAGATGGTCTAACTCTTATCTAGATAAAGATATACCAAAGTTTATTCTACTAATCTCTTTATCATAATCTATTAAACTATCACCATAACCATTTGAAAGTTGGATATAACCAAAAGTGTTTTTAGAACCAAAAAATGGGAAAGTCCAATCAAGTTGAGCAAACCCTTTGTTATCATCATCAAACTTCATATTATTTCTAAGAAGTAATTTTAAAGTGTGTCTTTTATATGGATATACTAAAGTTAAATCTCCATAACCTAAGAAATCTTGAATATCAGGGTTATCATCATCTACCTCTTTTTCAGGGATTCTATACCAAACTTTTGGAATAGCAAAAAGGTTTCCAAGTTGAAAGTAGCTTTCTAAATATAATCTATTCCAAGATCTTGATTTTGGTTTATCTTGACCATTAGATTCATGTAAAAACCCAAATTTAAAACCCTTTAATGCTGTTTTATCTGCTCTTATATAAGGGATATTTACAAATATTTCTGGTCTATAGTTTGTTTCTCTAAAAGGGGCTGAATCATTGTATAGTTGCCACCATGAAGTATGGGTATATCCAAAATAGATAGTTTCATTTAGATTAAAAAAATTGGTAAGTATTGGTTTTTTTACACTTAGTTGAAATTTTGTTTCCATTTGATTTCGGCCATCACTTCTTTTTTTTGTATCGTATGAGAAAGGAAATAAGTAGTTTTCATGGTAAGGGTAAAGGTTGAAATTTGAAGCAAGTATTTGTTCTATTGTTTCAACTGTTTCCTCATTTTCAATTGGATCAAGATTCTCAGTTATAACTTCATTTGTAATTTTAATCTCTTCATCTATGTAAGTTTTATTTATATCTCTTTCTTTTTTAGCAATCTCTTTGTATGTAAGCATAGCCTCTTTGAAATTTCCATTTTGCTCATACTCTTTTGCTTTTATATATAATTCTTCAATATTTTGTGCATTTAAAAATGTTGTAAAAAATATTGTTAACGTAATAATCATTAATTTCATTATGTATCCTTTTGCTCTTGAAATAGTATCTAAAAAAGCAAAATAAAACTATAAAGTAGGTATAATCGCGAAAAATTATTTTAAAGGTTAATATATGCTAGTAGCTCCTTCAATCCTTTCAGCAGATTTTGGAAACTTAGCTGAAGAGATAAAAGCTATCTGTGATGGTGGATGTGATTTAATTCATGTTGATGTAATGGATGGGCATTTTGTTCCAAATATGACAATTGGTCCGGTTGTGGTTAATCCTGTTGCTAAAGCAGCAACAAAACCTCTTGATATTCATTTAATGGTTGAGAATAATACTTTTTTTGTTGAGCTTTTTGCTCCTTTAAAACCAGAATATATTACATTTCATATTGAGAGTGAAAAACACCCACATAGACTTATTCAAAAAATTAGAAGTTTAGGAATTAAACCAGGTATTGTTTTAAATCCTCACACTACACCTGAATCAATAGAGTATCTACTTGAAGATTTAGATATTGTTTTACTTATGTCTGTAAATCCTGGTTTTGGTGGACAAAAGTTTATTTCATCAGTTGTTGAAAAAGCTAAAAAATTAAAAGAGTTAATTAACAAAAGAAATCCAAATTGTTTAATTGAAGTTGATGGTGGAGTAAATGACAAAAATATCCAAGAACTTAAAGATGCTGGAGTTGATGTTGTCGTTGCTGGGTCTTATGTATTTGGAAATGAAGATTATTCAAAAGCAATTAAATCTTTACAAATCTAGAAGATAAATTTATATGAAAATTAAAATTTGTGGAATTACTAATTTAGAAGATGCTCTAGATGCAATTGATGCTGGTGCTGATGCCTTAGGGTTTGTTTTTTATGAAAAAAGCCCAAGATATATTGATCCATTTAAAGCTAGGGAGATTGTAGAGCAATTACCTCCTTTTGTTCAAACTGTTGCACTTTTTGTAAATGAAAACAGTAGTTTTATAAACCAAGTTTGTACAAATGCAAAAATGCAATTAGCTCAAGTTATTGATGATGATAACTATACAGACTTTAATATTTTAAATTTTAAATATATTAAGGTTGTTAGAGCAAAAGAAAAAAAAGACCTTATTGAAAATCAAGGAAACTATGTTTTAGTAGATGCTTTTGTTGAAGATTTTGGTGGAGCTGGAAAAAGAGTTGCCCTTGAATGGTTTGAAAATATAGACTGTTCACAAATGATTTTAGCTGGTGGATTAAATGAATCAAATTTAAAAGAGTTAAAAGGATATAACTTTTTTGGTGTTGATGTAAGTTCTGGTGTTGAAGTTTCTAAAGGGAAGAAGGATAAAACTAAAATGATTAATTTTGTAAAAGCTGTAAAAGAAATATAATAATATGTTTTTTCAAAGGTTAGTAGATAAACTTAAAAAAAGTCCCATTGACTATGAAGAGTTTCTAGATTTATTATCAAAAAATAAAGATAGATTTTTTGATAACCCTCAATTGGAATTTGAACTTTTACTATCAAATGGGATGCCACTAGATATAGTTGATGATAAGGTTATTTTACTAACAACTAATACTTTAATAAAAGATCAAACATTTTGTATTGTTGATATTGAAACAAATGGTGGAAATGTTAAAAAAGGGCATCAAATTATAGAAATTGGTGCAGTAAAATATAAAAATGGTGAAATAATTGATAAGTATGAAACCTTAGTATATGAAAAATTTATCCCAGAATATATCCAAGAGGTTACAAAAATCACACCTTGTATGCTTGAAGATGCTCCAACTATTAAAAAAGTATTAGAGGAGTTCAAGCTTTTTTTAGGTGATGATGTATTTGTTGCCCATGATATTAAATTTGACTATAATTTTATCTCAGCATCTTTACAAAAATATGATTTAGGAAGATTGCAAAATAGAAAATTATGTACCATTGATTTAGCAAGAAGAACAATTAAAGCAAATAGATATGGTTTAAAATATTTAAAAGAGGATTTAAATATAAACATAGATAATCATCATAGAGCTTATAGTGATGCATTAAGTACTACATATATTTTAGAAAAATCCTTTAAATGTTTAAACGAAAGTGTAAAAACTGTTGAAGACTTAATTGATTTTTCAAAAAATGCTAAACCTGTTATGCCAAGAATGGAAGTTAACAATGGTAAAAAAAGAAATGAAAAGAAAGAGGAGAATAAATAATGTTTTCTCAAGAAAAATATTTAAAAGCTTTACATTATGCTGCAAAAGCTCATGGTGAACAAAAAACTCCAGATGGTGAGCCATACATTACCCATTTAGTTTCAGTTGCTATGGAGGTAATGCATGCATGCCAAGAGGGAAAGATTGAAGATAAAAAAGCAGATTTAGCAATTACAGTTGCTTTATTACATGATACTATTGAAGATACTGATGTAACTTATGATGATTTATATACAACTTTTAGTGCTGAAGTTGCTGAAGGTGTTGATGCTTTAACAAAAGATAAAACACTTCCAACAAAAAAAGAACAAATGGAAGATAGTATTAATAAATTATTAACTCAAGGTTATGAGATTCAAATGGTTAAATTAGCAGATAGAATTACAAATATGCAAAAACCACCTGAGTCTTGGGATGGTCAAAAAATATTTAACTATCATAAAGAGGCTAAGTTTATTTTATCTTGTTTAAAAAACTCAAATCTACATCTTTCAAAAAGATTAGAAGAAAAAATCAATAACTATATAGTTTATATCAAATAATTAGCTCAAAAGAGCTAATTATTTACGAAATTGCTTCTTTTGCGTATTTTAATCCCAAATCAAAAGCTTTATTGTTTAATTCATGAACTTTTGCTGGAACTTTAGAAAGCATTGTTTCTCTTAATGTTTCATTATCTACAATATTTCCTGTCATTAAATTTGCAATAGAAAGTGCTAAAACCGATTGAGTAATAACATTTCCAACTTCTTCTTTTGCAATTGTAATAATTGGAATCTCATAGATATTCCATTTTTTTCTGTCCTCTTCAGTTGGAGTTACTAAATTAGGTTCAACTACAATAGTTCCCCCAGGTTTTACCCCACCTTTAAATTGGTCATAAGAAACTTGTGCAACAGATAGCATAAAGTCAATCTCTCCATCATTTGCATATGGATATAAAATTGGTTCATCCTCTAATGTAATATCAACAACAGTTGGTCCACCTCTAACTTGTGAAGTATAAGTTGCTGTTTTTAGACCATAACCACCTGCTTTTATTTTAGCTGCAGCAAAAATTGCTCCAGCAAGAAGAACACCTTGTCCTCCTACTCCTGTAAATCTCATTAATGTTCTAGCCATGATTTACTCCTGTAATTGAACCATTGTTTTATTTTGATGAGCTTCTTGCACTTTTTTATATGAATCTGTATATTCAGCTTTTGTTGTATCTTGTTTTAATATTCCAGTAGGGAATAAATTCTTTTTATCATCCTCTTCTAATTTTTCAAATTTAGTTTTTGCCATAGTGATTGAATCAATCCATTCTAAATTTGCCATAGCAGAGTTCATTTTATTTTTTCTACCTAAGTTAACATGGCAATTTGAAAAAATATCGAAAAATGAATATCCCTTATGCTCTAAACCTTTCACAAAAACTTTTTCAAGTTTTTTAGGATCTAGCATAGTTTCTCTAGCTACAAAAGTTGCTCCTGCACCAATTGCTAAGTTACAAGCATCAAAAGTTGGGTCTATATTACCTCTTTTCATAGTAACTGTCCACATTCCTTGTGGTGTTGTTGGACTTGTTTGAGAGTTTGTAAGACCATAGATGAAGTTATTAATTACAATATGATTAATATCAATATTTCTTCTACAACCATGAATTGTATGATTTCCACCAATTGCTAAACCATCACCATCACCTGTAACACAGATTACATGCTTATCTGGATTAGCTAATTTAATCCCTGTAGCATAAGCAATAGTTCTACCATGAGTTGTATGAACTGTATTACAATTTATATAAGATGAAAATCTTCCTGAACAACCAATTCCAGATACAACACAAACATCATCCATGTTCCATCCAAGTTTATCAATTGCCCTAATTAGTGCTTTTAATATAACACCATCACCACAACCCCAACACCATAATGTTGGCATTTTGTTTGTTCTTAAATATTCGTCATAGTTAAAAGCCATCTTACATCCCTTTTATTTTTTCTATAATTTCAAGTGGAGCTATTGGCCTACCATTCGCTTTAAAAAGTTTATGGAAATCTCTTCTTCCACTTGCTCTTTCAATCTCTTGAATATATTGTCCCATATTAAGTTCAGTAACTAACACCTTGTCAAATTTATTACATAATTCTTCAATTTTTGCTTCAGGACTTGGCCAAAGAGTAATTGGTCTAAACATACCAACTTTAATCCCTTCTTCTCTAAGTCTACTAATTGCTTCTCGAACTGAAAGTGAAACTGAACCATAAGCAATAATCATAATATCTGCATCATCAAGTTTATATTCTTCATATGAATCAATCTCATCTACATGTGCTTCAACTTTATTAAATAATCGCTCAATTAAATCTTCACATTTTTTTGCATCTTCAGTTGGGTGACCATTTGCATCATGGTGTAATCCAGTAAAGTGGTACCTGTAACCTTGAAACATTGGATTTAAAATTGCTGGTTCATCTTGTGGAACCTCATAAGGTTTGTATTCTTTTGGGTCACCTTCAAAAACTCTTCTTGGCTTTATTCCTGCTTTTATCTCTTCTAAATCAGGAAGTACAGCTTTTCCAGACATATGTCCAATAGTTTCATCTAAAAGTACAAATACAGGTTGCATAAATCTATCTGCTAGATTAAAAGCTCTAACAGTTTCAGTATAACACTCTTCTAGGTTTCCAGCACAAACTGTAATTGATTTATAATCTCCATGTGTTGGTGCCTTTGCTTGAAGAACATCACCTTGTTGAACACGTGTAGGAAGTCCAGTTGATGGTCCACCTCTCATTACATTTATAATTACTAATGGGACTTCTGCAATATATCCAAGACCAATATTTTCAGCCTTTAAAGATATTCCTGGTCCACTAGTTGCTGTTAATGATCTTTTCCCTGACATTGCAGCACCCAAAGCAGCACATACTCCTGCAATCTCATCTTCCATTTGGATTGCTGCGCTACCTTGTTTTGGTAATAAATCAGAGATAGTATGCATAACTTCTGATGATGGTGTGATTGGATATCCTGCAAAAAATTCACATCCTGCATCAACTGCAGCAATTGCAGCTAAGTCATTTCCTGTTGATATTAATTCCCTTGCCATTTATACCCCTTCACTTAGAACTCTGTAATTATTTTTCTTGATGGCTTCACCTCTTGATTTTGCGTCTTCTGTTAATTTTGCAAACTTAAATTCTTTTTTATCTGCAACATAAATAGCAAAGTCAGGACATGATAATTCACAATCCATACAACCAATACATGAGTCTTTAGCAATGATTGATACCATTGCACCAAGTGTAGAAGTAGGCTCTTGTCTCATAGCTAAAACACCTGCAGGACATACAGAAACACAAACGTCACATGCTTTACATCTTGTTTCATCTACCCATACTGGAGTATTCGCTGGAGCTTCTTTTATTGCCATTGTTTTCCCCTTGTAAATTTTTCTTTGAAATTATCAATTTAATCTCAAACACAATTTAATTATACTAACTAAAACTAATAAATAAAGTTAATTTAATCTTATAAAAATAAATTATTCAAAATATGTTTGTTTTATAATGAAACATGAACTTACGTAAATTCATTTGAAAATTTATTTACGAAGTTTACAAAATCAACGTGAAGTAATCGTGACTAATAGAAATTTTTATTAATGATAAATTAGATATAATCTTGTAATTTTTTTGGAGGTCTTTCTTTGGTATTATATCAACCAAGTAATGGTTATTGCTATAATAGTGACACACATTTTTTATATAATTTTATAACACAAAATCTTGCTAAATTTAAAAACATAAATGGTGAGCTTCTAGATATTGGAAGTGGAAGCGGTATTTTAGGTTTATTAGTTGCAAGGGAGTATGAAAAAGTAAATCTTAATCAATGTGAAATACAAACAAGTTTCCAAGAGTTTTCATTGAGAAATTCACAGTGTAATAAGATTAGTACAACTATGTTTAAAGGCTCATTTTTAGATATGGACTTTGAAAAGCAGTTTGATATGTGCGTATCAAACCCACCATTTTACCATAGTAATGTAATAAAAAGTGAAAATGAAAATATCAAAGTGGCTAGATATAATGATAAATTTCCTTTGAAAGAGTTTGTAAGAAAAACTTCAAAGATATTAAAATCAAATGGAAAATTTTTCTTTTGTTATGATGCAAAACAGTTAAATGAAATAATAGAAATTTTAAATGAAGTAAAATTAAATATTGAATCATTACAATTTGTTCATCCAAAACAAAGTAAAGATGCTACTTTAGTTTTAGTATATGCAAGGAAAAATTCAAAATCATTACTTAGGGTTTTAAGTCCTTTGATAGTTTTTGAAAATGATGATTTTACCCATGATGTAAAAGAGATTTATAAAAAGTCATCAACTCATAGTATAAAAGTAGAGATATGAATATAATAAAAAAAGAAGGTTTTGATTTTGGTTTTGATACACAAGGTTGCGATACTTGTGAAGGAAACTGCTGTATTGGTGAAAGTGGAAATATTTGGATTAATAAACAGGAAATAGAAAACTTAAGTAGTCATTTAGATATTCCATTAGAAGAATTAAGAGTTAGATTTTTAGAAAAAAGAGGGTATAAGTATAGTATTAAAGAGGTAAAACTCTCAAGTGATAATTATGCATGTGTTTTTTTTAACTTAGAAAAGAAACAATGTTCTATTTATGAGGCAAGACCGATACAATGTAGAACTTTCCCTTTTTGGGATTATTTTAAAAATCATAAAGAAGAGGTAATAAAAGAGTGTCCAGCTATAAAAGTATTTTAGTATTATTATTTTTATTTTTGTTTATTACTGGATGTGAAAAAGTTAATTCACCACAGCCATATTCTGAAAACTTAATAAAAAAGAAGTTTAAATATAAAGCTTTTGAACATGAAGATAAATATGTTATGTTTGCCTTAGAATTTGATAGACAAGGTCAAAAAGATGAAGCAAGGGAACTATATAAAAGGTTATATGAAAAAACTTTAAATGATGAGTACCTATTAGAATATATTAAAATATCATTTGCTTTGAAAGATTATAATGATGTTTTATCGATTGTTGATTCAAATATTAAAAATATAGAAAATAAAGAAATTCAGATAAAAAAGGTTTATATCTTATCTCTAATGCAATCAGCTAATTTGGATAAAGCATTAGAGGAAACAAAAGAACTTTTAAAACTTGAAGAGAATGATAAAAATTATGACTTATTAGGAAATATTTATATTCAAAAAGAGCAATATGAGAAAGCAAAAAAACTTTATGAAACGCTTTATAAAAAAGATTTAGACTCAAAATATCTACTCTCTTTAGTAAATGTAATGTATATATATTTAGATGAGAAAAAAGAAGCGATAAATCTTTTAGAAACTTATACTCAAATGAATGGATGTGAAGAACAAGTTTGCTCAAGATTATTAACTTTTTATCAAGAAGAAAAAAACATTGATGGAATAATAAGAGTTTTAAAGAATACGTATAATAAAGCAAAAAATTTAGAAAATAATCTATCTTTAGACAGGGTTTATAAACTATTGATGTATTATTTAGAGAAAAAAGATATTAATGAAGCGATAAAGTTTTTAGAAGAAAGTAATGCAGATAATGAAAAATTACTAACTCTTTATAGAAGTTCTAATAATTATAAAAAAGCTTATGATTTAGCAAATAAATTATATAAAGAAAGTTCAAGTATAGATTATCTAGCTCAAATTGCAATAATTGAGTTTGAGATGGCTAAAAATAAAAAAGATGTTTTAAAAGATGTTATAAAAAAGTTTGAAGATGTGTTAATTATTTTAGATAATCATGTTTATCAAAACTACCTAGGGTATATTTTAATTGATTTTGACATTGATATTGACAGAGGTATTACTCTTGTTAAAAAAGCATTGGAAAAAGCACCACATAACTTAGCATATATTGATTCCCTTGCTTGGGGTCAATATAAATTAAAAGATTGTAAAAATGCCTATAAAAACATGAAAAAGGTTGTTGATAGCGCTGGATTAAATGATGAAGAGATAAAATTACATTGGGAAAAAATTAAGGAGTGTAGTAAGTGATTTTAGATGAAATTAATAAAAGAACATTAGAGGATGTTGAAAAAAGAAAAAAGGATATGCCTTTAGACTTACTTGGTAGAAGTTTAAGTGCAAATCCATTTGCACCTAGGGATGTAAAACCTTACTTGACTTCAACAAAAGAAGAACCTATTAGAATTATTGCTGAGGTTAAAAAAGCTAGTCCTAGTAAGGGTGTGATTAAAGAGGATTTTGATCCATTAGTAATTGCACAAGAGTATTCAAACAATGGTGCAAATGCAATTTCTGTTTTAACTGAACCTCACTATTTTCAAGGTAATTTAGAGTATTTAACTCAAATTAGAAGATATGTTCCAACTCCACTTTTAAGAAAAGATTTTATTTTAGATAAGTATCAAATTGTTGAAGCATTAGTATATGGAGCAGATTTTATTTTACTTATTGCAAAGAGTTTAAGTACTAAAGATTTAAAAGAGTTATATGAGTATGCACTACACTTAGGGCTTGAAGTTTTAGTTGAAGTTCATGATAAAGAAGACTTAACAAAAGCAATGAAATGTGGAGCACATATTGTTGGTATAAACCATAGAAATCTTGAAACAATGGAAATGGATATGTCTTTATGTGAAAGATTAATTCCAATGATTCCAAATGGGAAGATTATAGTTGCTGAAAGTGGTGTAAGTAATACAGAGATTATAAAAAACTTAAGCTCAATTGGTGCAGATGCATTTTTAATTGGGGAACATTTTATGAGAGTTCCTTCTATAGAAGAAGAGTTGAAAAAATTTAAAAACTCTTTAGATATTTAAGGCTTATAAGTTAACTTTAAATTTTGATTATATTGTAGAACATCTTCATTGTAAGTAGGAAATTTAATTGAAGGATCATTGATTTCACTACTTGCACGAGCTCTAGGACTTAAATCTATTCTAAAAGCTTCTAAAAAACTTTTAATAGTACTAACATTGTTAGTTCTTGAATTTCTTTGAACATCATAATTTGGTGATATTGTAGAATCATATCTATTAAAGTTTTTAGAAACTTCCATTAAATCTCCTTGTTAAAAACTGATTCTAAAATCTCAGCTTCACTTAGCTCTTTTTTGCTATCTTTTTGTTTTGGAGATTTTATTTCTAAAACTTGTTTTTTAAGATTTAATAAATTGTATTTTGTTAAATTTTTTAAAAAGTTATCATTAATCATCTCAGGTTTTAATGATTTATCTCTTATCATTTTTTTGACAACTTTTTCTAGATTGTCCCTTGTTTTGTTATAGATTTTTTCCTCTTCAGTTAATGTAACATACTCTTTTTCTAAATAGTTTAAAACTAAACTTCCATCATATCTATACGTTTTTATTGAATGAAAGTTAAACTCTTTTGATTTTATAGAAGATATATATAAGCTTGTAAAAATTGAACCACCTACATCTACAATACCTTCTAAAGATTTAATAGGATTGTTTGAACATATATAATCTTCTCCAACGAAAGAGGGTGAAAACTGAAGTGAAGTGAGATTATTTTTTAATACAACAAAGTTTTTAGAAACCTCTTTAGGACCACCTTTTAAAGAAACTAATTCATTTTTGTGGGCTAAAAAATCACCATGTACTATTTTAGGGCTTCCTTCTAAAGAAGTTAAGACATTATCACTAATATCAAAGTTCCCTTTTATCTCATGGAAATTAATTGGTAGTTTTTGGAAGTTTTCAAGAGCTCCTGATAATCTAACATCCCCTGTTACATCTACAGAATTATCATCTAAAATTTTAAAATCTTTAATACTATTTGAACGAAGCCATTTCATAATATCATCTTTTGTCTCAAACACTACAATAGGTTTGTAAATGTGTTTAATAACTTCAGTACCTTTGTATTTCCAGTATTTGTTATCTTCATCAAAAACACTTGATTCTATATTATTAAGGTTTATATCTGTTATTACATCCCAACCAATATCATCTGCAATATCATCTAAGCTTCTTAGTTCATTTAAGTGGCAAATATAATCTTGACCAACACTCATTGGACCATCTTTTAATGATGAGATATTGTTGTTAGAACAATCAAAATAATCTTTTATTTGTTTAGGGGCTCCTTTTAAAGAGACTAATTTATTGTTTGAACATTTGAAATAACCTTGGATATGTCTTGGTGATCCTTCTATAGAAGTTAATAAATTATTTGAACAATTAAAAAATCCATCAACATCTTTAGGCGCATAAGATAGTGAAGTTAGTTTATTATTTGAGCAATCAAAATCTAAAACACTATTAGGTGCTCCAAATAGTGAAGTAAGATTATTACTAGAACAATCAAAATCTTTTAAAACAATTTGTGGACAGCCTTCAAGTGAGATAAGATTATTTTCTGCTATATCAAAATATCCTGTAACTTTTTCAAATTTAACAGGAAGCATATCTTCTTCTAGTTTATTTCTAAGATTTACATTACCATCAACTGCAATGTTTAAATTGGAAAAAATTGTGTAGTTTGTAATTTCGTGTTTATTTAACCATTTTTCAATTTCTTTTATACTATTCAAATAAAACCTTTTTTTGAATTGTTATATTATATAGAAAATTTACTGTAAATATCTAAATAATAAATAAACTTATTTAAATAAACTAGAACCCACTCTAATCATATTAGACCCACATGAAATTGCAAGTTCAAAATCATTACTCATTCCCATTGAACAATATTTAGCGCCATGAACTTTTAAAGAATCAAAAATATCTTTTGTAATCTTAAATGAATTTTTAATAGTTTCTCTTTCTTCAACATGTGCACCAATACTCATAACACCTTTTAATCTGATATTTGGACAAGTTTCAAGTATTTTTTTATAAATTTCAATTGCATCTTCTGGCATAACACCAGTTTTACTATCCTCTTTTGCTGAGTTAATTTGTAAAAGACAAGATAGTTTTTTATCTTTTGCCTCTAATTTTTTATTTAGCTCTTCTGCTAATTCTAAAGAATCAAGTGATTGAATTAATGTTGGGTTTAAATCAATAAGGTTATTGATTTTATTTTTTTGTAGTCTTCCAACAAAGTGCCATTCTAAAGGTAAGTCTTCTAATTCAGCACTTTTTTGTTTTAAATCTTGAACCTTATTTTCCCCAAAAGCTCGCTGACCTGCTTCATATAAAAATTTCACATCTTGGGAACTTGAATATTTAGAAATACCAACAATTTTTACTATATGGTGTTCTGATACTCTAAGTCTTGCTGCTTCAACTTTTGAAATAACCTTATCAAGGTTTTCAACTGCTTTTTTATTATCCATTTATTATCCTAATAATCTATTAATATCGTTATAAATTCCAAGTAACATCAATGAAGCTAATACAACCCATCCAGCAATAGTCAAATACATAAATACTTGGTCACTTGGTTTCCTTCTTGCAATAATTTCATATAAATTAAACATTATATGTCCACCATCAAGTGCTGGAATTGGAAGTAGATTTAAAACTCCAAGGTTAACAGAAATTAAAGCTGTAATTGCAAGTAGGGCAATTATACTAGATTCACTAGCATCTGATATAACTTTTCCAATAGTAATAACTCCACCAACTTCAGAACTAGGCACAACACCTTGTATTAATTTTTGTACACCTTGGAAAATCATTTTTGATGATTCAATTGTTTTATCCCAAGCGTAAGAGACTGCAGAGATTGGATCATGATATATTGTTACAAGTTTTGGTGCGGGAGATATACCTACCATTCTTTTTTTAATTGTTTCTCTAAATATATTTTGTGCATCTGAGATATGTGGATTTATTGTTTTTGCAATAACTTTTCCATCCCTTTGAATAAAAAATTTAAGAGCACCTTGTGAAGAGATAATAGTTTTTCCTATTTGATCCCACGTTTTGATCTCAACATCATTGATCCTAATAATTACGTCGCCTTCTTTTATTCCAGCTCTCATTGCAGGTGAATTTTCTTGAACATTACCAATTGTAGGACTTAAAGAATTTGCTCCTCCAAGGGCTATTACAAAGTAAAGAATCGCTGCAAGTATAAAGTTTGCAAAAGGACCTGCAAAAAGTATTACAATTCTTTGCCATGGTGTTTTGTTGTTATAAGAGTCGTTTCCTTCTTCTTCTAAACCAGGTTTAGTATCATCTTGACCCTTCATTTTTACATATCCACCAAGTGGTATTAATGCAAATTGCCAAGTTGTACCTTTCCATTCCTTTGAAAAAAGTCTTTTCCCAAAACCAATAGAGAATACATGAACTTTTACTCCAAAAAATCTTGCAGCTAAAAAATGTCCCAATTCATGGAAAAATACTAAAAAAGAAAGTACTAATAAAAATGTTATAGTTCCCACAATATACCTTTATATCTTAAAATAATCTCTTGTATATTCATATCCAGAGTAGATTGTTAAAACCACAGCTAGCCATAAAAGTTCAGTGGCAAATGGCCAATTCATTATTAGAAAACCAATTGCAATCATCTGTACCACAGTTTTTACTTTTCCTGCCATTGTTGAAGCTACACTCTTCCCCTCTGCAACCGCAACAACTCTAAGACCTGTAATAAAGAATTCCCTTGAAAGTATTAAGAATACAGCCCAAGCACTTGCCCTATCAATCACCATTAGACCTAAAAAGCCTGCAAGCATTAACATTTTATCTGCAAGTGGGTCTAATATCCCACCTAATTTTGTCATTTGATTCCATGCTCTTGCTATGTATCCATCAAAAAAGTCAGTAACAGAAGCAATAACAAAAATAAGTCCAGCAAAATAATCAAGCCATGATGGGTGAAAGTTTGCAAAAATTGCAGAATCTCTATCAACTAAAAACCATAGCATTAGCGGAGCTAATGCTATTCTAAAAAGGGCAAGTGCATTTGGAAGGTTTAATGATTTAGTCATTATTTAAAAGTAGTCCCACCATCAACAATTAATGTATGTCCAGTGATCCATGAAGCATCTTTGGTACATAAGAAATAACAAGATTGTGCTAAATCTTCTGGTTGTCCAATTCTGTTTAATGGAGAATATTCAGCAGTTTTTTGTTTCACTTCTTCATAGTTTGTAAATGCTTTTAATGCATCAGTATCAATAGGACCACCTGAAACTGCATTTACTCTAATTCCCATAGAACCTAATTCAGTAGCAGCATATCTAACCATAGCTTCTACAGCAGCTTTATTTGTACCATGTCCTGAATAGTTTTCAATATAAACTAAATTACCAGTTGAAGAAAGTGATACAATTGAACCACCTCCAACTTTTTCCATTCTTTTAGCAGCTTGTTGTGCACCACAAACAAAGGCATTAACTGTTGCAGTATAGATATTGTTTAATCCTCTTGGTTTTAACTTCATGAATTTACCATATCCACCAACTACAGCTCTTCCATAAATCATAGCATTCGAAATAAAGAAGTCGATTCTATCAAAATCTTTGTCGATTTCTAAAAATAGCTCTTTTGCAGTTTCTGGCTCTAAGATATTGTATGGATAACATTTACATTTTACACCAAATTTCTCTTCAACATCTTTACAAATATCTTCTGCAATTTGCGCATTTGAGTTATAAGTAAATGCCACATTTACTCCATTTGAAGCAAATTTATAAACACACTCTTTACCAATACCTTTTGTTCCACCAGTAATTACTAGTGTCTTCCCCTTCATTTCGTTACTCATTATTTTATTACCTCATAATTTTTTAAAGTTTCTTCAAGTTTTTTCATAGTTTCTGCACTTGGAGCAGTTAATGGTAATCTAAACTCTAAAGTGTCTAGTAATCCAGATAAATACATAGCAGCTTTAATTGGAATAGGGTTACTTTCACAGAATAGTACTCTATTTAACTCAAATAAATCTTCATTTATTTTTTTAGCGCTCTGGTAATCACCTTTTTCAATATCATGAACTAGTTTTGATTTTAGATTAGGAAGTAAGTTAGCTGTTACAGAGATAATACCTTTCCCTCCACTTGCTAAAATAGGGAAGTCTATCGCATCTTCTCCTGAAATTAAAACTAAATCTTTTCTAAGACTTTGAATCTCAACGATTTTGTTAATATCTCCACTTGCTTCTTTAATTGCATAGATATTTTCTACATCATCATATAACTTAATTATTGTTTCTGTATCAATAGCAACCCCAGTTCTTCCTGGAACGTTATACATCATAAATGGGATATCAACAGATTGAGCAATAGCTTTATAGTGCTGATATAATCCTTCTTGAGTTGGCTTATTGTAATATGGAGTTACAGATAATATCCCATCTGCCCCAACTCCTTGGGCATGTTTTGCTATATCACATGCTTCATGTGTAGCATTAGAACCAGCTCCAGCAATAACTTTTGTATTAGTATTTTTACAAGTTGCTACTGCAACTTCAATACATTGTTTATGTTCACTATGAGATAAAGTTGCACTCTCCCCTGTAGTTCCAACTGGAACAACTACATCAATACCTTGTTCAATTTGTCTTTTGATTAATGATTCATATTTTTCTAAATCAAGTTTCCCATCTTTAAATGGTGTAATTAGTGCAGTCATTGCACCGGTAATAATATTCATATACTATCTTCTCCCTTTCAAACTTTTACTTTTTTAAATTTATTATTTATTGTTTTTTAAAATTAATGTTGTTGAATTTTCTTTTGCTAAATATTTTTTAGCAACTTTTACAATATCACCTTTTTTTAACTTTTCAATATTTTTTTCATAATCAAATAAAGGTTTTGTATTTCCTCTAACAAAATAGCTTCCATATAAAGATGCTACAGAACTTGAACTTTCCAATGAGAAGATAAAATCAGCTTTTGTATTAATCTTGATTTTGTTTATCTCTTTTTTATCAATCTTTCCATCTTTGATATCTTTTATTATTTTGTTAATCTCTTTTTTAACATCCTTTGCTTTTACCCCTTCATTACAAACAGCCATGAACATAAATAGTCCTGGATCTGTAAGTTCAAGATTATAAGCATATACTGAGTTTACCATTCTTTTCTCATCTACAAGTACTTTATGTAGAATCGAACTCTTACCTGAACTTAGTAACTCACTTAATGCAGATAGTGCAACTTGATCCTCATGCTCATAATTTGGAATATGGTATGCTATTGCTAGCATCTCAACTTGAGAATCTTTATAAACAGTTATCTCTTTTTCACCATCTTGCTTTGGTTCAACTGTATGGATTTTCCCAGGAAGTTCTTTTTCATTTTTAATATCTTTAAAATACTTTTCAGTAGAAGAAAAAACGTCCTCTTTTGAGATATCTCCTGCAACTACAACTACAGCATTTTTTGGCTGATAATATGTAGAATGGAAATCTCTTATATCTTCAATTGTCCAATTTCTAATATCATTCATAAATCCAATAGGAGTCCAGTGATATGGATGATATAAATATGCATTATTGAATAATCTATATTGTAAATATCCCATTGGGTTATTATCTGTTCGCCATCTTCTTTCTTCTGTTACAACATCACGTTCAGGTTGGAACTCTTCATCTTTTAAAGTAAGATTTTGCATTAATTCTGCAAATAACTCTAAAGATTTGTCCATGTTTTTTGAACTAGATTTTATGAAGTATTTTGTATAGTCAAAAGATGTTGAGGCATTATTAACTCCACCAAATCCTTTTACAATCTCATCAAATTCTCCCGCATCTAAATTTTTTGTTGATTTAAAATTTAAATGCTCAAGCATATGCGCAATACCAGATTTACCCATGATTTCATTTCTACTACCAACATTATAAAAAATATTTGTAGAAACTACATTTGAACCATTGTCCATTGGAATGGCAACAATTTGTAAACCATTATTTAATGTTTTAGTATAAAATTTAGGTAAACTTTGACCCATCGATTCTCCTAAGAATAATAAAAAGAACATAATTAAAAGTAGATTTTTTTTCATGAATGTTCCTTATTTAAAATTTATTTTAAATCTGAACCTATAACTTCAGAAATGTTTTTAAATCCATCTCTTTGCATAAGTTCTAAAAGACCTTCATTGATATTTTTAACCATAGAAGGACCTTCAAATATCATCCCAGTATAAACTTGAACTAGGGATGCACCAGCTTTTAGTCTTTTGTATGTCTCTTCAGCTGTATAGATACCACCAACTGAAACTAAAATTGTTTTACCAAAAAGTTCTTTAGCAATCTCTTTAAAAAATTCACATGATTTTTGAGTTAAGCATGCACCACTTAAGCCACCAAAATCTTGTGCATTTGGAACTAGTGAATAATCAATTGTTGTGTTTGTTGCAATAATCCCTGCAGCACCTGAATCTATAGCTGTCTTACAAAGATTTATAGCTGCTTCAATCTCCATATCAGGAGCAATTTTCAAGAAAATTGGTTTTGAAGTTAAATCTTTAGCCATAGTAAAAAGTTCAGTAATAAACTTTTCATTTTGTAAATCTCTTAAATTTGGTGTATTAGGACTAGATATATTTATAACTAAATAATCACTTGTATCCTTAAACTTTCTAATTAAAGTTTTATAATCTTGTAAAGCAAACTCTTCTGGTGTTGTTTTATTTTTACCAATATTTGCACCAACTGGAATTGAAAAAGGATAAACTTTTTTTAGATTGCTTAATACCTTTGCCGAACCCTCATTATTAAATCCCATAGCATTTTGTACAGACTTTATTTCAGGATATCTAAATAATCTTGGTTTAGCATTCCCAGGTTGTGCTTTTGGAGTCATTGTTCCAATTTCTGTACATCCAAATCCTAATGCTGGCATCGCTTTAATCATAGTAGCATTTTTATCATAACCAGCAGCAAGTCCTACAGGGTTTGGAAAATTTATTCCTAAAATATTTTGAGTTAGTCTATGATCCATTACAAAGTTTCTTTTAACCATGTAATTATTAATTATTCTACAATTTGGTAGGATTCTTAATCCTAACTCAGCAATACCGTGTGCAGTTTCTGGATTAAATAAAAAAAGTATTTTTTTTAAGTTTTGGTAGTTAAACACACTTATCCTTTTTTAAAAATTTCAACATTTTATCTAAATAATTGTAAAGAAGTGGTTATTCTCTTCTTAAGACATTATCATATAGGAAGTTTGCAAGCTTATTTGCTTTAAATTCTGCTCTAAATTTTTGAGGATCAATTCTTTTTGACCATTCAATTAAATTAGCATCTGGATTTTTTTCTTCGTAGTCACTAAATAAGTCATAGTAACATTTTAAAATTCCAGCACCTGAGCTTTTCATATATCCATATGGAAAGAATCTTAGTTGATCTGTATTTTTCATTTTTCTTTTTTCAATGAAATATTGATATAGTGTACAAAAATGACTAGTTCTATCAGCTCCAGCTTTACAGTGGATTAATACAGGTTTTTCAATCTCTTCTTCTAATACTCTTTTATATTCTATTAATTGATCAGTATTTGGTACACTTCTTGAACTTATTCGTACATTTACAAGTTTTAAACCAAGCTCTTTACATCGTTCTTCTTCAAATAAAAAATAAGCACTATCTCTATTTTCATTTTTTAAATTTACAATTGTTTTAATACCAAACTTATCTCTTAATTTTTTTAGTTGCCCCATAGTTGGCTGGGCTCCTCTGTAAACTCCAGGAGCTATTTGATATAAATTATCTCTAAAATAGTTTATAAAATTGTGATCTTTATAAAATAAAGCATGCATCCATGCTTCACGTCTTTCTTTAGGGTTATTGATATTCCATTTGTTTTTTTGTGACATCAAAATCCTTAGTTAGATAAAGTTTTTAATCTTTTATATTCATCACAATTTAGTAAAAGGTTCTCTTCGGTATCTTGAGCAATGATTTCACCTTCTTTAAATACAGCTATTTTATCAGCTGTTCTAATTGTTGAAAGTCTATGTGCAATGATAAATATGATTTTATCTTTTGAAATCTCATCAATTATATCTGAGATAACTGATTCACTTTTATTATCTAATGCTGATGTTGCTTCATCTAAAATAAGTATTTTTGGGTTTTTATATAAAGCTCTTGCAATTGCAATTCTTTGTCTTTGACCACCACTTAAATTTGTACCAAATTCATCAAGGTCAGTGTTTATCCCTTCAGGTAGTTTAGATACAAAATCATAAGCATGGGCTTGTTTTAAACTTTCTATAACCCTTTGTTCATCAACTTCTTTTCCATATGCTACATTTTTTGCAATAGAATCACTAAAAATATATACCCGTTGGGTAACAATTGCAATATTCTCTTTTAGTTGTTTAATATCTAAATCTTTGATGTTTAATGAGTCTATATTAATCTCACCACTACTTGCATCATAAAATCTTGCAATTAAGTTAACTAAGGAACTTTTTCCTCCACCACTATCCCCAACTAAGGCAACTTTCTGTCCAAGTTTAGCTTCAAGATTTATATTTTTCAAAGCAACTTTTTCATCATATCTTAATGTAACATTTTTAAATTCTATTTTTTGAATATTTTCAGGGAAATTATTTTTACCTGAAAGAATAGTCGCTCTTAAATCAAGTAGTTGATTTATTCTTTCATTTGCTGCAATTGCATCTTGCATAAAGTTAAAGATTGAAGATAATCTTTTAATTGGTGGATAAAGTAAAAATAGGGCTGTTAAAAATGAGAAAAAGGCACCAACAGTTAACTCTCCATCAATTACTTGTTTCCCTCCAATTACAATTACAAGGGAAAAAGCAATTGCCCCAACTGTTTCCATAAGTGGATTTACTAACTCATTTGTTTTTACAGTTTTTAGGTTGATTTTAAAAAAATTCATATTAAAGTCAGAGAATTTTTTTAGTTCAAATTTTTCAGATGTATTAGCTTTGATAATCTCAATATTGTTAAATATTTCACTTAGGTGTGTAGTAATATCTGAAATTGATTCTTGTGATCTAAACGAAAGTTTTTTCATCTTTTTAGCTAAGATAGATAATGGCCACATTGAAAGTGGCATAACAATAAGTCCATAAAATGCAAGTTCAGGGCTTTGATAAATTACAACTACAACTAAACCAATTACAGTTAAAAATTCCCTAATAAATTCACCTATTTTTTGAGAAACAGCTGCTTGAATTCTATTTATATCGTTTGTAATTCTAGAGATTAATTCACCATTATTTTTTTTGTAAAAAAAGTCAACATCTAATTTTAGAATATGACCTAATAATTTATCTCTAACAAGTCTTACAATATCTTGACCAATAAAAGCCATGTTTATTGCTTGTATATAAGTTCCTGCTGCTTTTCCAAAATATAAAATAATAATTGCTATTGGAAGTATTTTTAACATCTCTAAATCTTTATTTACAAAGATATCATCTAGTAAAGGTTTAACTGCATAAGCTGTTCCTGATGTTCCAACAGCAGCTAATGCCATACCAATAAAGGCATAAATAAATCTATTTATATAGTTTTTATAATAGGGTACATATTGTTTAAAAAAATCTCTCATATTAGTCCTAGTTTATTTTAAAAAGGCAATATTATATCTAATCTTTACTAAAATACAGAGTTTTAAAATTTCCCATACCAAACTCTTTTAAAGTTAAGATTAATAAAATAAAACCACTTAAAGTACTCGCAAATGCAAGACCTGCAGCTTCGTAAGGAACAATAAGTATTAATGAAAATACAATGTTAGCTCCCAAGGCTTTCATTGATATTTTAGCAGCTAAAAATTGTTTTTCGTGAGCATAAAGCCAAAGTGAAAATATTTTAGCTAGTCCATATGGTATTAAACCAATTAAATACATTGTTAAAATTAAAGCAGTATTTGAAGTGTCATTTTCACCAAAGGCACCCCTTTCAAACAAAAGCCATATTATTTCATCATTTAAAACAATTCCTATTAGTGTAGCAATTGATAATAAGGCAGTTAATATAAGTGATGACTTTCTCATTAGATGTAAAGCTTTGTTTTCATCTTTATTTTTTATAGCCCTTGCTATCATAGGAAACAGAGCAACTGAAGTTGCAATTGCAAAAAGTGCTAAGGGAAGCTGAAAAACTCTATTTGCATAATATAAATAGGAGATTGAGCCAGTTACTAAAAATGATGCTAACCAAGTATCTAAAAAAGCAGAAATATGAGCAGTTGAGCTACCTAATGTTGCACCAAAAAAGCTTTTATAAAATCTATTTTCCTCTTTTTTATTATGTTTTCTAAAGGTGAAAATTTTACAAAGATTTTTGTTTTTTATGGCAATTACATGAACTAAAACTTGAAGTAATCCACCTACTAAAACCCCATAAGAAAGGTAATAGGTTATTTCATATTTATCCATTCCTTTTGAGATTAAAAGTGCACCTATTAGCGCAAGATTTAAAAGGGCTGTTGAAAATGCAGTTGTGGCAAAATGGTGTTTATATTGAAGTAATGCAGCCATAAAAGTAACTATAAAAATCAAAGGTAGATAATAAAAGTTTATAGCAACTAAAGGGGCTGCTAGTTCAACAGTTTCTGCATCAAATCCTAAAGCAATTGCTTTAGTAATAAGTGAAGAAAATAGGCTTACAAATAATGATAAAACAATCAAAAATCCAATCAATTGTAAAAAAATCATTGAAGAGAATCTAATCTTATGTTTTGCCTTTGCATATGAGGGGATAAATGCTTGTGTGAAAGCCCCTTCCGCAAAAATTCTTCTAAATAGATTTGGTAATTTAAAGGCTACAAAGAAAATATCTGAGTAGATATTTGCCCCTAAGATTGAAGCAGTTAGTAAGTCCCTTAAAAAACCTAAAATTCTTGAAACTAAAATTCCACTACTGTTGGTAAAGATTGATTTGATTAACATTAGTCTATTTTCTCATGTAACAGTATTTGGAATTGATTTTTATAATATGATAGGTGTGCTTTTGGTATAACAATATTTTTATTCTCTTTTGGCAAGTTTTCTTTTTTTAATGTGTAAACTCTAATTTTACCTTTATCAAGGTATAAATAACCTTTTTTGTAATATCCTTTCAAGTTTTTTATTATCTCATTTTGGTTTTTAAAATTAAAAATATCAGTTTCTTCTTGATTTAAATAAAAAGATTTATAGTTAGGATATTTTCCTCTATATTTTTTAATTTTAAATTCGATTATCTCTTTTAATCCGAAATAATCCTTAATTTTTGAAACTTCTATATCATAAGAAAAACCTTCTGATAAATCTTTTGCATTGTTGTAAAGATAAATTGCTCTATCATCTTTTTGTTTTATTATTGCGTTGTTGCCATTTTTATAAATCACAACTATATTTTTAAGTTCAATCGAATCTTGTAATTTTACTTTTTCATAAAGTTGAGAGATTTTATTTATCTCTAAATTTTTTTGTTCTTTTAAAGGGTTTCTTTCTACTTTTTCAGTGGAAAATTTTGCAATTATTGGTAAGTGATCTGAAAAACCTTTTCCTTTATGAACTTTGTTTTTCATTTCCCATCGTATGATTTTTTTATTTTTATATAAATATTCAGGTTTAAAGACATCAAAACTATTTAGTAAATATGAAATTTTTTTATTATCAAATAGAGCAGGGGAGAGAATCATATTATCAGGAGTAGTATTTTTTCCTTTATATTTATTTGAAAATCTTTCATTGAAATCTAAATCAAGCCAAAGATTATAATGGCTTCTTTCCTCTTTTTTTAAAATATCATCAAGACTTACAAATCTTTTTTCAATAGTTGTATTTAGAACTTGATTAATTCCTGTAATTCCATTTGCATTATTTAATTTTGGTTCTTTATATATAGTTTCAAATTCATTGTAGTTTGAATTAAAATCACCTAATAAAATATAGTCATAATCTCTAGGAAGATTAGCAACTCTATCAAATAGGTTTTTTGCATATTTTATTCTATAGCTTTCAGCAACTCTTTTTGAAGGCCAATGGTTGTTAAATATTTTGAATTGGATATTTTCAATCTCAAAGGTTGTTTCTAAGATTGGTCTATAAATCTTTTTTGAAAATCTTATATTTAAACTATCATTTGAAACAATTTTAATTTTACTTAAAAAACCAAGTCCAACTGAAGAGTTTTTATACTTGTCAAAAGAGTAGTATTTATATTTTGGTATTTTTTTTAAAAGAAGTTTCATTAATTCTTTTGATTCTATCTCTTGTAAGGCAATTATATCTGCATCTAAATCATTTAAGACTTTTACTAAGTTGTTTAGTTTTATTTCAAAGGTTTTTTTATTCCAATTACTTTTTGTATTTGGAATATATTCTTTATAATCACTTTTGTTTTTATTTAAATCAAAGAGGTTTTCAACATTGTATGAGGCAACTGTAAATTGTTTTGCATAAAGAGATATGCCAAGAAGTATTATTAGCAATAGTTTTTGCAAAAGTTCTCCAAAATTATTGATATCTTATAATTTTGTATTTTATCGTTTTTTTTACAAGAGTAGATGAATTCTACTCTTGCTTTTTAATAAGTTTTATTTTTTACTATTAAGTCTTGATTGATACTCTTGAGGGTGTTTACATACTGGACACATTTTAAGAGCTTTCTTACCTCTGTGAACATGACCACAAACTTCACAAATCCATTCTTCCTCTTCATTGTCACTTTCAAACTCTTTTCCAGTTTGAAGTCTTTCAAGAAGTGATCTATACATATTTTCATGCTCAATTTCAATTTTTCCAATCATCTCAAGCATTTTTGCAAGTTGTTCTCTTCCTTCTTCTTTTGCTATTGCTGCAAAATCTGGATACATTGTTACATTCTCATAAGATTCACCAGCAATTGCATCTTTTAAGTTTTCAACTGTATCGCCTAACTCTTTACCTTTAATCATCTCATTATAAGCTTTAAGTTCAAGATTAGCGTGTTTCTTTTCATTGTTAGCGGCTCTTTGGAAGTGTTCAGCTATATCTCTGTAGCCTTCTTTTTGGGCAACTTTTGCATAGTATTCATACTTATTTCTTGCCATTGATTCACCTGCAAATGCTTTCATTAGGTTAACAGCAGTAAGATTTTCAGTAATCATCTCCATCTCTTCGTCACAACATGTTAGTTTACCTCCACCAACATTTTGAACTTCCACTATATTACCGCACTTGTTACATTTATATGATTCATACTGTCTCATTTTTACTCCTTGTTAAGATTGATATTTATTGTTAATATTGAATTGAATCAATAGAATAATTTACATTAATTATATAGCTAAAAGATATGATTTAGCTTAAAGGAAAATAATTATCAATTACTAATTTACATTAATAAATAAAAATCAAAGGTTTTTTTAATAATATTACATAATCGTAAAGAATCTGCACATACTATCTTTGAAATATTTATGAGCAGGAAAGGAAATAAAATGTTTAATAGTTCGATTCTATTAAAAGAGTACAATTTAAAAGTTACTCCTCAAAGAGTAGCTATTGTTGAGGAATTGTATAAAAATGGACATATGAATATTGATGATCTTTATAAGAATCTTTTAGAAAAATTTCCTTCAATCTCATTGGCAACAATATATAAAAATGTAAATGCAATGGTTGAAAAAATATTTTTAAATGAAGTTAAAGTTCCAGATGCTAAAACAGTTTATGAATTAGTAAAAGAGGAACATTCACATTTAGTTTGTTCTTCATGTGGAAAAATTGAAGATATCATAATTGATACATCTGTTTTAAACAATAGTTTAGCTTCTGTATCAAATTTTAAAATTGATAATACAGAAGTTGTGTTCCAAGGAACATGTGAAAAATGTCAATAATTCAAGATAGCCTATAGGCTATTTTGAATAACTAACCCTAAAACTACTAATAATACAATACCTGCACTTTTATTATATAATTTATTTGCAGTTATAAATACTAACATTAGTGAAAGAATAAATGCTGCTGTTATATCAAAAAAGTTTGCTGATAAATCTACATTTAGTGTATTTACAATAGATGAAAGTCCTAATACCATAGTAAAGTTTGCTACATTTGAACCTATGATATTTCCAATTGCTAAATCTGCATTGTTGTTTAATGCTGCTTTTATTGAAATAGTAAGTTCAGGTAAAGATGTTCCAAATGCTACAAGGAATAAACCAATAATCCATTCACTAATACCAAATTCTCTTGCTATGTTTCCTGCACTATCAATTGCAAAATCTGCTCCACCTATTGTTAAAACAAAACCAACTAGTAAAAGTCCAATTGTTTTGCCCCAGGCAAATTTTTCTTTATCTATATCACTTTCAATCTCTTCAACCTGATTTGAGCTAATAAGAAAGGTTAAGTAAGCAACCATTAAAATTAAAAATAAAATTCCATCAACTATGTTTAGTTTTCCATCAATACCCATTAAAATGAATACTAAAATAGGAAATAAAGCCCAAGCAGAATCTTGGGCAAAAAGATCTCTATCTGGATTGATTTTCTTTGATACTATAAATACAGCACCTAAAACTAAAGCAATATTAAAAATTGTACTACCAATTACATTTGCAACTGCAATATCTCCACTCCCTTTTAAAGAAGCTGACATTGAAACAGCCATTTCAGGTAAAGAGGTTCCAAGTGCTACTAATGTTGCACCAATCACAAAAGGTGAAATATTATAATGAAGTGCGATTTTTTCACTCTCTTCAATAATAAAATCAGCTCCATAAATTAGTGCTGTCATTGATACTACAAATATTAAAATATCCATCTAAAACCTTTCTTAAGAGTTTCTAACTATCAAACTATTAGGAAGATTATATTTTTTTATAAGCTCTTCCTCTTTTTGTCTATGTTCACCATTATCAACCTCATGGTCAAATCCAAGTAGGTGTAAAATTCCATGAATAAACAAAAGTTTCATTTCATCTTCAAAACTATGATTATATTCACTGGCTTTTTCACTTATAAAATCAGTAGAGATAATAATTGAACCTAATGGCATATTTGGCAAATCAAACTCCAAAGGGAAAGATAAAACGTCTGTTGCTTTATCAATATTTCTATGCTCTTTATTGATTTCTCTCATTTGTTCATTCTCAACAAATATCAGTTCAATATCTTTTGAAGTTAAATTATTTTTTATAACTTCAAGCTCTTTTATATCTATATTTATATCAGTGTTATTTTCAAGTTCAATCATGATTTTCCAATAAAATTTTGCGGATTATATCTAAACTTTTCATATTAGAAGATAAAAAGTTAAATTTCATTATTATATTGGATACAAATTACAAATTGGGAGTACACATGGAATTAGAAGTTGGTACAAAGGCAACAATAGAATATAAAGTTTTAGAAAAAGATTTAGCAAAAAATTTAGAGATTTCAGTTGATGATAACTTTCCACCTGTTATGGCAACTGCTAGAATGGTAGCACTAATGGAGTGTTCTGCTGCAAAGGCAATGAAGCCACTTCTAGGTGATGGGAAATTGTCTGTTGGTGTGGAAGTAAATGTGAAGCATATGGCTCCAACACTTGAGGGTGATATTGCTATTTCTACTGCAACTTTTGTTGGTATGGAAGGAAAACTATATAAGTTTGAAATTGAAGCAAAAGATTCAGGTGGAGTAATTGGAACTTGTGTTCATACAAGAGCAGTTGTAAGTGAAGATAGGCTTATGGCAGGTGCTACAAAAAGAGTAGAGAAATAATAGAGCTTTTAAAAGCTCTATTAAAATAGCTCAATCATTTTAGGTACTTCATCTACACTAAAAGTTTTAAGGTCAAGTTTTAGATTTGGTTTTTGTGCTACAACAGCTTTTTTTATACCTTGTGCTTGGGCTTCTTTTAATCTCATATCTACAGAATATACATCTTTAATCTCACCAGTTAATGAAACTTCTCCAATAAATACGGACTCTTTTGAAATAGGTCTATCCCTAAAGCTTGATATAATTGCTGCAATAACAGCTAAATCTGCAGAACTTTCTTTGATTTTTATACCACCACTTATATTTATAAAAACATCATAATGGTTTAGTGGTAAATCAATCTTTTTTTCAAGTAGGGCTAAAAGCATATTTAATCTATTTGCATCAAAACCAGTGGCACTTCTTTTTGGATTAGGGTAGGTTGATTCAGTAACTAAGGCTTGAACTTCTATAATCAAAGCACGACTTCCTTCCATAACTACACTTAAAGCTGAACCACTTTGAGCTTTACTCTTATCAAAGAATTTTGAGGCAATATCTTTTGCACTTATCAAACCTTCTCCTGTCATCTCAAAAATTCCAATTTCAGAAGTTGAACCAAATCTATTTTTAAATCCTCGAAGCATACGAAGTTCCCTGCTAGCTTCCCCTTCAAAATATAAAACTGTATCAACCATATGCTCTAAAACCCTTGGTCCCGCTATTGAACCATCTTTTGTGATATGACCAATTATAAACATAGCTATATCACTCTCTTTTGCTTTTCTCATAAGTTCAAAGGTAATTTCTCTCACTTGCGATACACTTCCTGGAGCAGAAGTTAAAGCACTAGAATAAATAGTTTGAATAGAGTCAATAATACAAACTTCATAATCAGCTCTTAATAGCTCATCTTGTATCTCTTCAAGTTTTATTTCTGAAAGTAAAAAAAGATCTTCATGGTTTGCATCAAGTCTATTTGCTCTAAGTTTTATTTGTCCTGAACTCTCTTCTCCTGATACATATAAAACTTTTTTCCCACTTGAGGCTATACTACCTGCAACTTTAAGTAGAAGTGTAGATTTACCAACCCCTGGGCTTCCACCAATAAGTGTTAAGCTTCCTGGAACTATCCCTCCACCTAAAACTAAATCAAATTCATCATTGTTTGATGAGAATCTTGTAACATCATCTTGTTTTATTTGGGTTATTGGAGTTGCTTTTGAAGTAGAGTTTACTACTTTTGCTGTTTGTTTTAGTACTTCTTGTTGCTCTTGATTTAATTCTATAAAACTATCCCAACTTCCACAGTTTGGACATTTTCCAAGCCATTTTGTACTTTGCTCCCCGCAGTGTTGACACTCAAAAAGTGATGTTTTCTTTTTAGCCATTTTCTATAACCTTTTTATTTTATGTTGGAATTATAATAAAATAAATTTAAAGGGATGAAAAATATGTCATTTTGTAATTTTTTATATTTAGCATACACTATACATATTAAAATTCCATATATCGATATAAAATAAACATAAGAGTTATAACAAATAATAAAAATATAGATAAAAATCATCACATTTTCTAATATTTTTTCTACATAGCACTAAAATAAGCACCTTTAGAAATATATAATAAATAAATGGATTTAAGTACTTTATTTATATAATGTATATTAAATAAATAGTTATATGCAATTACAAATTTAAATACTTACTTGTGAACTACGGAGGAATCTTGTTAAATAAGAAACTAATTGAAGAAATTTTAAAAAATCTTAAAATTGATAATGATGTTAGCTTTACTAATCTAGAAAATGATGAAATTAAAACAGACAAAGATTTTGAAGCTACAGATTATAGTCAGCTTATTCAAATTCGTGAATATACACAGGGTTTTACAAATCGTTTACTTTATCGTTACAGCAAACCAATTCAAGAACTAGAAATTTTTTCTGAACTTTGCAAGACCATCGGACACAATACTTTTAATAGACTAGAATTAGAAGCTGATAATAAAGAAGAAGCAATACGCAGATTACATCAAAAGTCTACCTTAATATGTTCAGAGATTATCTATTTAATAAAGGGAGGATATCCTGCTGCAGCACTTTCAAGATGGCGAACTTTATTCGAAACAAGTGTAGTCGCCATTTTTTTAGCTATTAATGATGATGAAGTAGCTAAAAGGTATATTGATTATTCAATTATAGAATCAAGAAAAGAGCTAAATTCATATCTTGAAAATAACTGCTATCTTGGATTCGAAAAAATACCTGAGCATGAAATTGATGAAATAAATGCAAGATATGATGAAATATTGAAAACATACGGGGAAAATTTTAAAAATGATTATGGATGGGCTTCAAAGGTTCTTAAAAATAAGAAACCGAATTTGCATAATTTAATGGATTTTACAAATTCTCAATATATGAAGCCATTTTATAAATTTTCTAATAACTATATTCATGGTGGTGCAAAATCTCTATTTTACAACTTGGGATATATAGATGGAGTTCTAGGAGAGAGCACCATCGCATCTTCGTCAAATATTGGATTTACTGATCCTGCTCAACTATGTGCCTTGAGTTATTTTAATTCAACTTTAGCTTTTTTAAGTGTTGCACCAACAGAAGAAGATTTGATGCTTTTGATTGATTTATATTATAAAATCAATAGAATCGCAAATAAGTTTAGTGAAATTGAAAATGAAATTATTAAAGAAGAAGCAGAAAAGTGGAATAAACAACAAAATGTACAACGTTTAAAATTAAAGGAATAAATAAATGACTCTAGACATATATATTGTTGATGCATTTACGCAAAAACAATTTCAAGGTAATCAAGCTGCGGTAGTTCCACTAAAAGAGTGGTTAGAACCAGAGCAAATGCAAAAAATTGCAATGGAAAATAATTTATCTGAAACTGCATTTATAAAAGAAACTGCTCCAAATAAATATGAGATAAGATGGTTCTCTCCAATATCCGAAATAGATTTCTGTGGACATGCAACCTTGGCATCTTCTTTTATAATTTTTAATCATTTTAAATGCAAAGATGAAATTGAGTTTTCAACATTAAAAGTTGGTTCGTTATATGTTTATCAAAATGATGATGGAAAAATACAAATGAGCTTCCCTAATCAAGAACCAGTAGAAATTGAAGATACTCCACAAAATTTACTTGATGGTTTATCAATCAAACCAACTAAAGTGTTACAAAATAGGCAAGCATATTTTGCTATCATGGATAATGAAGATGATGTAAAAAATATTGAATATGATTCAATAAAGTTAAAGCAATTAGCTCCTTATGATGTTGTTGTTACTGCTTCTTCTTCAAATTTTGATTTTATATCTAGATATTTTTGGCCTGCAAATGGAGGGGATGAAGACCCTGTTACTGGTTCCATTCACTCAGGATTAGCTCCTTATTGGGCTAAAAAATTATCAAAAACAAATTTGATTGCATATCAAGCTTCAAGTAGAGGTGGTATTTTATATTGTGAAATTAAAAATGAACGAGTTTTTATTTCAGGTTTTGCAGTATTATATATGCAAGGGCAAATATATATTTGATAGAATTTAAGGAGGAAATGAAATATTAACTATAAGATTGCATGAAAAAGCATTTATAAGTAGCTATATAATATTGTTTTTGATTGAAAGTGATTTAATATTTTAAAGTCTTCCTTTGTTTCACTACTTGTGTATACTTCATTAAAAGTATGACCTTGTGTATGAAGCCAATCATTTAAGTCTTCAAGAGTTGAATTTAATGTACTATTTTGTTCTTCTTGAGAGACTTTTATGGACATATTTTTATAGTCTACTTGATTGATAAGATTTAATATATTTGAAGCTTCCGTACTGCTGTCATTTTCATTAATTTTATTATAACTTTGCATAAAAGAGAATGAGATATCGACACTATATTGTCCATTTGGCATTGAGATGTTAAAGGATTTTGAAAAACCAATTTCTGTTTTGTAAGTGTTTCTTTCTTTGACAAGATCATCCATTGTAGGATTTAACAAGGCTTTAACTCTTTGGGTTTGTTCTCCTGATTTAAGCTCCTTAGCAAGACTTTCCATCTTGTTTTTAGCTTCATCAATACCACTGTTGTCATTATTATGATGAAATTTCCAAAAATCAGAATCTTCTAAAGGTGAACTTGAATAAGTATTTAAAATTTGTTCAAAAATCTTTTTTTCTATGAGCTGTTCTTCACTCATTTGAGACTCTTCTATATATTCTGAAGGAAGGTTGCTTTCTTCAATACTATTATTGTCTTTTTGGCTCTCTTCAAGTTTTTGAACTTGTTTTATTTGTTGAGTCACATTATTAGTATGTTGTAATGAATTTAATTCATTAATAATCATATTTATTCTCTTAAGATTCTGTTTTTGCTAATAACGCTTTCATTAATTCAGCTTTAGATTGCAAATCATAATCTATATTTTTTAGCCAGTCTTCAATTACTTCTTTTTTATACTTTAGTTCTCTTTGTTTATAAGCTTCTGCCTCAGCTTCTTTATCCCAGTTACCATCTTCATCTAAAAATGAATCTTGTGCATAAACTCCATCTATAGTTATTTTAGTAGGTATTTTGTTATTGTTTTGATCTAAAGTGTAACCATCAAGTTGTACTAATTGTGATGGGGGTGGAGTATAAGCTTCACTACTTATTTCTTTAAGGGTGGCATTAAAATCTGTTGGTTTATCAAATTGACTAAATTGATTCATAAGAGAATTATTTGAATCAATAACAGTACTAAGAAAACCAATATTAAATTTATCTACTATATTATCAATTGAAGACATAAAAGACTCCTTGCTTATTTAAAAAATAATGAATATTATAACAAAATAAATGTAAATTTATACTCTTTATTATTTTATCTTTTTAGAACAAAAAAGCTAAAATAAAAGTTCAAATAATCAATAAAAGGATAAGAATTGAAATATTCAAATATTATTATTACATTTATTTTGTCTGCTTTTCTAGCTGGCTGTGCAGCTAAGATTACAGCCCCTTCAACAGGAGCAACCTCAAAATTAAATGTAGAAGTCACTAATTTTGCAGAAGAAAGAAGTATAACTAATACTGAAAATGTTTACTTAACTCTTAAGAATGCAGATGAAAGTTGGGGTGGAGAGCAACTGATTAAAAATGATCAGCCTAAATATTCATTTACAATACCAGCAAAAGAAGAGCTTATGTTCACGTTGAATTTAATGCAAGGTGGCGGTGGTTTTTCATCTTCATGTGGAGCTACATTAGAACTTACAGCTAAAGAAAACTCTAATCTAACGGCTAAATTTAATTTTTTCCGTGGCAAAGATAGTGTAAAAATTATTGGTTGTACTGTAGATTTTTATTCAGGAAATAAGTTATTGAAGTCATATAAAGGGAGTTCAAATATTACACTTTATAAGGTTAAGTTTTTATACTAACTCCTACAAAATATTTTGGTGAATTAATTATTGCTTTATAATTTATGAAACCAAATAATAAGCATATTGAAAGAGAAGAACAAATTAGATGAAAAAAATAGGAACTTTAATATTTTTTTGCGGAAAAATGGGTGCTGGAAAGTCCACAAAATCAAAAGAATATGCTATAGAAAATAATGCAGTGTTAATATCAGAAGATGAGTGGTTGTCCGCTTTGTATCCTCAGCAAATTTCATCTTTTGATGACTATATAAAATATTCTGCATTATTAAGACCATTGATTAAATCACATGTTCAAAAAATTCTTTTAACAGGAACAAATGTAGTTTTAGATTTCCCTGCAAATACACTTAAACAAAGAGCTTGGCTTAAAAGTATTTCAAAAGAGATTGATGCTTTACACCTATTGATATATTTGGAAGTTAGTGACGAACAATGTTTAAAACAAATAGCTAAAAGACGACTTGAACAACCTGATCGTCCAGCTTTTGATACAGAAGAGATGTTTTATCATGTAACTAAGTATTTTGAAATACCTTTAGAAAGTGAAGAATTAGAGATTAAAGTAATAGCTCATAAGAAATAAGATTGGATATTAAATGAAAAAAATATCAATAAATATAAAGTAAATTCTTTTTTCTAATTTACACCAATTTTAATCTTATTAAAAAAGCTAAGAATTATAGAAAGAATTACATATATAAAAAAGAAATAAAATCCAACTTCAATTTGGGTTACTATTTTTGACATTCCACTACTAACAGATGATAAATATACTAAAAATATTGATAAAACAAATACATCAGTCATAGACCATTTACTAAGAGCTGAAAGTAGTTTAGTACTTTTATTTAGTATAGAAATATGACCTATAAATACATTTACAAATGAAAGTAGGGTTTTAATAAGAGGGAAAATCACTGAAAAAAGTAAGATAATTATTCCTACGAAATATTTTTCTTGGATATAGATAAGTTTATTTATAGATTCTATTATAGTAAGGGATTCAAACTGCAAAATTGCATCTTTTATATTTACTATATTCTGAAAATTATAGTCAAGTAAAATATACATCATAAAAATAGGGCTTATAAGACCAAATACAAGACTTAAAAGTGTAACACTATGTAAGTATGTTAGAAATATTTTTTTTGAGACAATAAAGAAACTCAAAAGAGATAGGGTGATTATAGTTGCAAAGATAATCACATACTCTATTGGCTTTTCTTTTAGTTTTTCTAGTTCTAATTGTTTTGATGCTATATCATTTTTATTTTTAGTTGGTTTTTCTCCTAAGAGTGCTCCAATAAGATCATTTAGCATCTCTTTTGTGTTTTCTTCTACACTATTTTTTATAGTTTGTTCTTGGGCATATTGTTTGTAAGTATTTTCATAGATTTTTGCATTTTTATATGAGTTGAAAGCAAAAAAAGTAAGAGAGAAAAAAACAACAGTTAATGTAAGTATTGAGATAATGTTTTTTGCCATTTAGGTTACCTTTAAATTTAAAGTGCAATTATAATCAAATATATTTAAGAGATTAAATAATATATCAAAATTAAAAATTTAATTTATTTTAGAAAAAAGCTATATTAGAATTATAATATAAAGGATTAATATGTTTGTTGAGTTAAAAACATTATATAGTGAAATCGAAGCACAGATTTTAGTTTCTATGTTAAAAGATAGAAATATAGAATCTATAATTGATAAAGATGATGCTGGTGGAATGCATCCACATCTACAAGCAACTACGGGTGTTAAGGTATTAGTAAAAGAAAAAGATCTTGATTTTGCTAAGTCAATTTTAGAAAAAACAAATGATAATCTACCTTCATGGAGATGCAAAAACTGTAATGAAGTTCATGAAGGGCAATTTTTAGTATGTTGGAATTGTGGGGAAAGTAAGTATTAAGATGTTATTTAAGTAATAAGTGAATAAAATTCCTTTTTAATTAAAGGATTGATGATAATAGATTCAAGGGAAGTTTGCTTCAAATGTTATAGACCAAAAAGTTCTTGTATGTGTTCGTACATAAAAAGAATTAAAACTAAAACTAAATTTGTGATTTTGATGCATCCAAAAGAGTTTAGAAAAACAAAAAATGGGACAGGGCATTTTACTAATCTTTCATTACCAAACTCAGAGATACATATAGGGATAGATTTTACCAATCATAAAAGAGTAAATGAAATAATTGAAAATAGAAACATAAACTCTTATGTTCTATATCCTGGCCTTGATAGCATTGATTTAAATACAAAACCAATTGGAAGTAGTAAAAAAGAAAATGTAATATTTATCATAGATTCTACTTGGCCTTGTTCTAAAAAGATGTTAAGACTAAGTAAAAATCTAAAGACCTTGCCAAAAGTTAGTTTTCAATATACAAAAAAATCAGATTTTAAAATTAAAACACAACCTAATCAATATTGTTTATCTACTATTGAATCAACACTTTGTGTTCTTAAATTGTTAAACCAACACAAGTTAGAAGATATTTCAAAAAAAGAGTTTGAGAATTTTTTAAAGCCATTTTCAAAAATGGTTGAGTATCAGATAAATTGTTCTTTAAATAAAGAGATTAGATATAAATGAGTGGGATAAAACTCTTTTGTGATGGTAGTGTAAATCCACAAAGTAAAATTGGTTTTGGAGCTTATTTTATATATGATGAAACTTTAGAAGATCAAAATATATTTGTAAAAAAGTTTGAAAACACCTCTTCAACAAAACTTGAACTAGAGGTTTTACTTTGGGCTTTAGAAGATTTGAGTGAGTTGGAAGTTACAGTATATACAGATTGTCAAAACATTTTGCAACTTGAAAAAAGAAAAGAAAAACTATTTAAAAATGATTTTTTAACAAGTAGTGGTAAAAAAGTTAAAAACGAAGAGCTTTATAAAAAGTTTTATTCAGAAATGCAGAAACTAAATTTGAACTTTGTTAAAATAAAAGGTCACAAAAAAACAGCTTTGAAAGATGATATTGACAAGCTTTTTAATTTGGTTGATAAAGCATCTAGAAAAGCACTTAGAGAATTTAATAAAAAAGAGAAAATATGATTATATATATACATGGTTTTGGAAGTAGTGGACATGGTGGTAAAGCAATGCTTTTTAGGGAATACTTTGAGGAAGAGGTGATCGCACCATCTTTATCATATGTACCTAATTTAGCAATAGATACTTTAGAACAACTAATTGAATTACTTTTAGAAAAAAATGAAAATGTAGGTTTAGTAGGTTCATCTTTAGGTGGGTATTATTCAATATATTTAGCAAACAAATATGATTTGAAAGCAGTTCTAATTAATCCAGCTGTTTACCCGTATAAAACTTTAGATAAAGTTGGAATGGCGATAAATTATTATGATAGTACATCTTTTGAAGTTACAACTGAACATATTCAACAACTAAAAGCTTTAGAAGTAAATGAGATAGAAAACCAAGAAAATTTTTTAACACTACTTCAAACTGAAGATGAGGTATTAGATTACACAGAAGCAGAAGAAAAGTTAAGTGAAAGTGAACTTGTAATAGAAGAGGGTGGTAATCATTCTTTTGAAAATATTGAAAGCTACTTTAGAAAAATTGGTAGTTTTTTAGGGGAATAAATTCTTCCCCTAAAATTTAATACTCGTATGGTATAACTTCACTTTGATAAAATTTACCTTTTATTAGTATACCATTTTCATTTGATTTTATCTTTTTAAAATCACTCTCTTCCCCATTTAATTCATATTTATATTGGGTCTTCTTAGAAGCAACTCTTATTCTACTTTGTCTTGAATTAAATTGTATCTCATCTTTTGGTTCAACAAATACAATTTCAGATTGAATAGATTTTATATTTAGTTTTTGTTTTGGTACTTTCAAAAAGCATCTTGATTGTTTTATTACAAAAGTATTTTCGTTTTGCCCATTTTTATTCCCTTCACAACTTACTTCAAATACATTTTTATCACTCCCATAAAGTACAACTTTTGCTTGTTCAATATCTATAGAGTCTATATTATCGATTTTTTCCCATTTGGCTTCAATTTTTGTATCAATTGTATTAGCATCAAACTCTGCATAGTCGAATGGGTCTTTTATTATATTATAAATAAAAATTCCAACAGCAATAGAAACTACAATAAGGAAAATAATAATTGTAAAAACAGCCTTTTTAGTTTTTGACCATATCTTTTTACTTTTAGATTCATTAATTGGCATATCTTCTAAATAACTGTTTGCAAGCTCTTGGGGTGTTCCAAATCTTTCAACAAGTAAAGAATAACTAGCATCGCTTTCTTCAATGTAACTTTCTATCTCTTTTACTATCTCTTCTTTTTTATTATTTTCAAGAACAGATAAATGTTTTTTTAACTGTTTTATGTAGTCATTTGTTTTCATTTTTTCTTTCCTTTTAGATTTTCTAAACTTTTATTATGTGAATCGAAGGTTTCTATTAATCTAGGTAAAAGTTCTTGACCTTTTTTACTGATTTTATACTCCCTTTTTGGATGCCCACTTGTTTTAGGCATGTTCCAAGAAGACTCTAACCAACCGTTTTGTTCCATTCTATTTAGTAAGGGATATAATGTCCCCTCATTTATACTTAGTTCAACTTCTTCAAAAGCTTTTATAAGTGCAACACCATGATGTGCCCCATTTTGCTTTAAAGTAATAAGAGTACATAATTCAATGTATCCTTTACGAAATTGAGCTAACCACTTTTTATAATCTTCTTCCATAGTTTGCCTTTCATTTATTTATTTTCAATCTTTTAACATATGAAAGTATATCACAATATACTTTGTAATGCAAAGTAAATTACATTAAAGAGTGATATGGATAGAGTTTTTTATAAATAAAAAGCCCTAAAACATGGGGTAAATAGAAAATATAAAATTTTTTAAATTTTTTTGTTTTGTATCGTTATGAATTATAATGATGGTATATTTTTTGAAAATATAGAAAGATATTTTAGAGAAATTGGTAGTTTTTAACTTGAATTTTTAGTAAAAGTTTTATTCCTTATTGTATTTATGGATAGAGCCTTTGTAGTTTGTTTCAGAATATTTTACTGTATCTACTTTTTCATATTCAAATCCAAAACTTATCATAGCTTTTTTAAATTTTGAATGATTACCTCTACTTGGGTCGACAATTATTACTTCACATACTTTATTAGCATAGTTGTTAATAAAATGAGATAGTAACTCTCCATGGTTTTGTTGATAAAGTAAATCGCTTCCTATTATTAAATCAAATTTTCCAATTTTCTTTATAGCGTCATCTTCCCAGTCTAACCTATAAAAAGGAATCTCTTCATCATTATTTAAGTTTGAGTTTTTTAAAAGAAAGGCTTTTACTTCAGGGTGATAGTCTGTTGCTGTTATATCTTGGTCTAAATGATTTAAAAGTAAACTGCTTAAACCAATACCACATCCAACTTCAAGAATTCTTTTTGAAGTTGTATCAGATTGATAAACATATTCAGCTAAGATTTGGCTTGAAGGCCATAAGACACCAAATAAGGCCCAAGATGCAGAGTTTATCCCTAAATCTTGTGCTTCATTGTTTTTGTCATAAAATTGTTGAGTATCTTTAAGTGTTTTTAAATGGATATCAACATTATCAAACTCTATTGTTTGATATTTATATCTTATATTAGACAAAAGATTATAGAGCTTCTACACTCGTTGCATGTTCACCTTTTTGATTTACACCAATATTAAAAGTAACTTTTTGTCCATCATCTAATGATGACTTTCCATAACCTCTATTATTAATTTCACTGTGATGAATAAATAAATCTTTGCTATTATCTTCTAATTGGATAAATCCAAAACCTTTTTCATTATTGAACCATTTTACTGTTCCATTGTATCTATTTGACATAGAAATCCTTTTATATATGTTTACTTCATATGTGAAGTTTTAGTAAAGTTAAACCAGATTGTAAATTATATGAGAGATAAGTGTCAACATAGATGTTAATAAAAAGCAAACAATGAATAAGTACTAATTTTTTCTTTAAGTGAGTACACTATATCTGAAAAAAATTCAAATAGCAAGGAGTTTAATAATATCTTTAAAGTTTCTGTAAGGTTTTCACTAATTTATAAGTATTAATTACATCATCAAAAAATAGATTATAAAAGAGTTTGTTTTCAATAATTTTAGTTAAAAATCTTAATTTTAAAGCAATTGATTTTAACTCTTTATCAATACCTTCTTTTTTTGTTTCTTTCATGTAAATATCAATAATCTCTTTGTAGTCAATATCTTTTTTTAATTCTGTAAGTGAGAATAAAAACAAGAAGAAATCTCTAAATTGAATATATTCTAGTTTAAAGCTTTTATCAAAGCTATCTTCAAAGTCAATAGCACTTACAACACCATCTTTAAAAGTGTAGTTTTTTACTTGTGGACCACCGTGGTATTCATCATTATTGTGGATTTTTATTAGTAGGTTTAGTGTATCTTTTAATCTATTTTCAAAAACAGTTTTTTCAAGTTCTTTATTTCTTAAAAAACTTTTTATTGTTATACCATTATCTTCTAAAACAAAAACTTCACTATTACATCCTAAAACTTTAGGAACATTGATTCTTTTTTCTTTTAGTCTTTGTAGTTTTGAAACCTCATGGATTAAAGTTTGTTCTTTTGTTTTACTTTCAACTGGCATAAGTCCTTTTATATTTGTTAAAGAATATGCCATTTTGTGAAAGATATTTGATTTAGTTGCCCTTGGTCTTTTTATCCAAATGGTTTCATCATTATATGTGTGTTTTATTATCTCTTTATTGTTAACTTTTATTTCATTTAGAACAGATTCTTCAAGTTCTTTTGTAACAAAAAAGTTAATAGTTTTATCCATATATCTTAGTTTTCTTCTGGATATATTTCATCTAATATTGAATCAACAAAGTTATCAGGACTAAATTGCATTAAGTCATCAGCAGTTTCACCAGTACCTACAAAAAAGATAGGAAGTTCTAACTGATTTGAAATAGAGAAAAGTGCTCCACCTTTTGCTGTACCATCAAGTTTTGTAACAATAATTCCATCAATCCCTATCATCTCATTAAAAGCTTTAGCTTGTGCTATTGCTGAGTTTCCTTGAGTTCCATCTAAAATCATTAGTTTTTGGTGGGGTGCATTTTCCATAGCTTTTCCACAAACTTTTACAATCTTTTTAAGCTCATTACTTAAATTTGTTTGTGTTTGTAATCTCCCAGCTGTGTCAATAATAACATTGTCAATATCTTTTGCTATAGCTGAAGAAATAGTATCATATGCAACAGCACTTGCATCATGACCTTGTTTAGTTTTTACAATTGGAACATTTAATTTTGTTGCCCAAGTATCTAATTGTTCAATGGCAGCAGCTCTAAATGTATCGCCCGCTCCAAGAAGTACAGATTTACCTTCTTTTTTACTTTTATTAGCAAGTTTTGCAATTGTTGTTGTTTTTCCTGCACCATTAACACCAATGATTAATCTTACAAAAGGTTTAGGTAAATTTGAAAGATCTACATCAGGAGCATGTTCAAATAACATTACAAGTCTGTGTCTTAATTGTTTTCTTGTAATCATTTCAGGAAGTCCATCCATCGCTTTTTCGATGATTTCATATTCCATATCTGATTCAATTAAAAGCTCTTCAATATCATCAAAGGCAATTTTTTCTTGTCTTTGTGGTACTACAGATTTAATATTTTCAAAGGTTTTTGATAAAGCTCTTGAGAAAAAGCTCTTTGAAGCTACATTCTCTTCTTCTTTTTGCGTCTCTTCTTTAATCTCTTCTTGTTTTGGTTCTTCTTGAATAATTTCTTCAATTGTCTCTACAACTTTTTCTTCTGGAAGTTCATCTTGTTTAGACTCTTGCTCTTTTAGTTCTTTTTCTTGAAGTTCTTTCTCAACAATCTCTTCATCTTTTTTATCTTTTTTCTTGAAAAAACTAAACATATTTATTTTCCTAAAGCTTTTATAATATCTGTTTCTAGCATCTCTTCTGGAACAATACCTACATATTTTTGAACAATAGTTCCCTTTGGATCAAAAAGATACATAGTTGGAATTATTCTAACTCCACCCATTAATTCTGCAATTTTAAAATTGTTTTCAGAGTTTGTAACTGTGTAATTAATTTTATATTCATTTACAAAATTAGTTAGAGTTGTTTTCTCTGTTAATTGTCCACTTTTTTCACCTACATTTACAGCAATAATTTCAAAATTATCTTTATACTTATTTTTTAAATTTATTAAATGTGGAATCTCTGCTTTACAAGGTGGACACCAAGTAGCAAAAAAATTAACAAGTATAACTTTTCCTTGAATCTCATCAATTTTTAGTGTTTCATTTTTATAAGTTAAATTGATAGGTGCTTCACCTAATGTTTCTAGTTGATATTTTGTTTGTATCTCTTTTTGAGTTGATGTTTCAGTTCCAGCCTTACTTGTATTTTCATCTTTAGAGTCGCATCCAATTAGTAGCAGCGTGGCAGAAATTATTAAAAAAAGTAATTTTTTAAACTGCATTTTAATTCCTTATGGGTAAAATATTTTAAGGTAAGAATTTTACCCAAGTAAGGCTTAAATATGATGAGGGATCACAAGAGTGATTTTAGAAAATCGTGTATTAAAAGATTAGAATTTCAAAGCCGTTTTTTAAAATTCTACAAAGATAAAAAAACAGTAAAAAAAATTAAAAGTTTTATAAATAGTTATAAACCTAAAAACATTTTGTTATATATTCCAATGGGTATGGAAGTAAACGTACTTCCATTAATAAACGAACTAAGGAAAACAAAAACTAATGTTTTTGTTCCCTTTATGGTTGAGGACAGTTTTAAATTAGTAAGATATAGATTACCATTACATAAAAAAAAGTTTGGTATTAAAGAACCAAATAATTCATTTTGCAAAAATTTTAAAATCGATCTAGCAATAGTGCCTGTTGTTGGAGTTGATAAAGAGTGTAAAAGAATTGGTTTTGGAAAAGGAATGTATGACAGGTTTTTCGATAGGTTGGACTATAAACCTGTAATTGTTTTTACTCAATTAACACTTTGTAAATCAGATAAAAAACTATCTAATCAATACGATATTCAAGCCGACTATATAATTACAAGTTAAGGTAAATACCATGATGACAACAGTGATAGTCGCTATAGTTGTTGCAATACTAAGTGTAGCAATAACAATATATGTATTAAAGAAAATAAACAAAGCAAAATTTGACATCTATATTGAACAAGCAAAAGCAAAAGCAAAAGTGATTGAGCATGAAGCTGAAGTTGTTTTAAAAGATGCACAAATTAAAGCTAAAAAAGATTACGACAGGGAATTTAAGGCTGCAAAGAGAGAATATGATGAGATGCTTTCTCAAATAGAGAAGAAAGAGAAAGAATTAAATCATCATTTAGAATCTGAGCTAAGAATAATCAAAGAACAAAAAGCGGAAATTGTTGAAAAAAATGAAAAAATAACTACTTTAAAAGAGGGTTTAAAAAGACAGCAAAAAACTTTTGAAGAAAAGATTGCTAAGGCAATTAAAGTATTAGAAAACTCTTCAGGTCTTACTCAAGAGGAAGCAAAAGAGCTGATGATTGAGAAAGTAAAAGAAGACTCAAGGGCTCAAATTGCATCGATTTTCAGAAAAAAATATAAACTAGCAGAGCAAAAATCTAAAGAGGAAATTAACAATATCCTTTCTCAAGCTGTTACAAGATATGCTGGTGAATTTGCAGCTGAAAGACTTATCAATAATCTACCATTATCTGATGAAGAAACAAAAGGTAAAATTATTGGTAAAGAGGGGCGAAATATAAAAGCTCTAGAGATGTTATTAGGTGTTGATATTATTATCGATGATACTCCAAATACAATCACAATCTCTTCATTTAATCTATATAGAAGAGCTATTGCAACAAGAACTATTCAAGAATTACTTGAAGATGGAAGAATTCAACCTGCAAGAATCGAAGAGATTTATAATAAGGTTAAAACGGAATTTGATAAAAACATCTTAAAAGAGGGTGAAGATGTTATTATGGAGCTAGGAATTAAATCTATGCATCCAGAACTTATTAAATTAATTGGTAGATTAAGATATAGAGCTTCTTATGGTCAAAACGCATTAAAACATACTTTAGAAGTTGCAAACTTAGCTGGACTTATTGCCGCTCAAATGGGAGGAGATACTGTATTAGCTAGACGTGCTGGTATTTTACATGATATTGGTAAAGCATTAACTCATGATATGCCAGGTAGCCATGTTGATTTAGGTGCAGAAATCTGTAAAAGATATGATGAGCCACCAACTGTTATTAATGCAGTTTATGCTCACCATGGTCATGAGGAACCAATCAATGTAGAATCAGCTGCTGTATGTGCTGCTGATGCACTTAGTGCAGCAAGACCAGGTGCGAGAAGAGAAGTTTTAGAAAGCTTCTTAAAAAGAGTAGAAGAGGTTGAAAATATTTCAACTAGTAAAACTGGTGTTATTAATGCCTATGCAATTAACGCTGGAAGAGAAGTTAGAGTAATAGTAAAAGCTGAGTTAGTAAATGATGACGAAGCTGTGTTACTAGCAACAGAGATTGCCCAAGAGATTGAAGAAAAAGTTCAATATCCAGGGGAAATTAAAGTTAATGTAATTCGAGAGCTACGAGCTCAATCATACGCAAGATAAGCTTCATCTTTTAGCTTTACTTTGCGTTGAACGAAAAAATTTAAGTACTCACTTACTTGATGTAAGCTCCCACTTAAATTTTTTCATTCGCCTTAATTAAAACAAAAATTTAAAGCTTCTCTTGCCTATAAAAAACTTATTTTTTTGACACTAATTTAAAACCATTTTTCCTATTCTTTTTAACAGTATAAATCCAAAGAAAATTGACAATTACAACACATACAACACTTGAAAATATTCCTACAACTAAAGCTCCACTCCAAAGGCATAATGCAATATCTCCAAAGTTATCATACATAGAATCAAACTCAAATTTTACAGGGTTTTGTGGATTTATTAATAGTTTTCCAATTTGGTATTCAAAATAAAATAATGGAGGCATTGTAATTGGATTACTAATAAATATTAGTGCAAAGCTTAGGGGAAGGTTTACACTAAATATAATTGCTAAAAATGTAGCAAGTACCATTTGTAAGGGCATTGGTAAACAAGCTACGAAAATTCCAATAAAAACTCCACCTAAAACCTTTTTTCTAGACAAACTCCATAAATCTTTATTATCTAAAAGTTTTCCAAATATTTTTAAAAATCTTTGTCCTTTTATTTTTTCATGACTTGGTAAAATCTTTTTCAATCTTTTTTTTGGCAAGAATAACCTTTTGTATAAAATCGCGTAATTTTATCTAAAAAAGGTATGGGTTTGATTACAAAATTTAGTTAGTTGTGATAATTGAAACTATTCTAAATGGACTAGTATTGTTTTCTTTTGCTATAGCGTTTATCGATTTTCCTTCACTTACAATTATATTTTGAGCTTTCAATTTTTCAATGGCTTTTTCATAATCCCCATTTAATAGTTTAAAAGAGATAGTTGTTGGAGTATTTAAAACTTTTCCGATTAACATTTTTTTTGGGTTATCTCCCTTCCCTAAACTATTTATTACAAATACTGAACTAACTACAATAGTACTTGCTACAGCAAATAAAAACACCTTTTTTGAAAAATAGTTTTTCATAGCTTTCCAATTTGCTAAAACATGGAATAAAGCAACGGTAACAAAAACTAAACCTATAATCTCATGTAATTCTTTTATATATTTATCATAAAAGTGAAAATACATCATAATTCCACTTATCCCAATTACCAAAAACATCAATGTTGTAAAAGATGTTGCATAGTCTCTTATCTTAAAATTTTTCATTATAGTCCTTCCTTTTTTAATGATAAAATTCTATATTATTAAAATTACGAAAGTTAAACTCAATATTAACTCAAGTTTAACAATAATCATTTCAAATTAAACCCTCAACAAAGTTTAACTATAATACGAAAAAATTTATACAATAAGAGAATTATGAAAAACAATAAACCAACTACAAAAATTATTGCAGGAAAATATAAAGGTAAAGTTTTAGAATTACCTTCATTAGATGTTACTAGAAGCTCAAAAGCAAGGTTAAAAGAGTCACTTTTTAATGTTTTGCAATTTGACATAATAGAAAAAATTTTTATAGAAAGCTTTGCTGGAAGTGGAAGCATTGGACTTGAAGCTATTAGTAGAGGTGCAAAAAAATCATTTTTTGTAGAACTTGATAAAAACTCATATAAAATATTAACAAAAAACTGTAAAGCAATTGAGCCTGAATCATGTCAAACTATGATGGGTGATACTTTTGTTCAAACACCTTCTATTATAAATAGTTTAAAAAACAGTGATGATGAACTTATCGTTTATATCGATCCACCATTTGATTTTCGAGATGGCATGGAAGATATTTATAAGAAATCATTTGAAATGATTGAAAATTTTGAAAATGAAAATATTTATATGATAATAGTTGAACATGTAAGTACTTTAGAAATACCAGAAACTTTAGGTAAGTTTTCACTTGATAAAACGAAAAAATTTGGTAAGAGCTCACTTTCATACTTTAGTTTAAGAGAAGAATAAAAATGGTAAAAGCGGCATCATATATTTTAATATCTTTGATTTTATTGGTATTTTTTATGCCGTTTTTTTATACTGTATCACCCTATGAATTAAATCCTGCAAGAATACTTGAAGCACCTTCTTTTAACCACCTTTTTGGTACTGATAGACTTGGGCGTGATGTTCTTGCTAGAATCTTAAATGGGGGTCAAACTTCACTTATAATAGGTTTCTTAAGTGCAGCTATTGCTTCACTAGTTGGACTTTTTATTGGAATTAATGCAGGGTATTTCAGAGGAAATATTGATAAAGGGATTACAATATTAATTGATCTTTTCTTAACGTTTCCAACTTTCTTTTTACTTCTTGCACTTGTTTCATATATACAAGCATCAGCTTTAGTTTTGATAATAGTGATTTCAATAACTGGCTGGATGGGGATGGCTAGACTTATTAGAAGTGAGAGTTTTGCAATTGGAAATAAACCTTTTATAAAGATTTTAAAACTTGCAAATGTTTCAAAAATCAAAATAATCTTCAAATATTTTGCACCACTTTTAGCTCCAATATTTTTGATATCTTTTACCTTTGGAGTTGGAGGGGCAATTTTAGCTGAATCAGGGCTTTCTTTTTTAGGTCTTGGAATTAATCCTCCTCAAATGTCTTGGGGTAGTTTATTAAGTGATGGGAAAGCTGTAATTGATATTGCTTGGTGGGTTAGTTTTTTCCCTGGTCTGATGATATTTATAGTTACTTTTTGTTTAATGCAAATATCTGATTTTTTACAACAAAAAGCAAATACAAAAGAGATTCAACAAACTTAATAAATACTTTAAACACAAATGTAATTTATATGAAACTTTAAAGCAATTTTTTTATATAATTTCACCTTCAAAATTTTATTGAAGGATTTAAATTGAGTAGATTTCTAAAAATCTTTTTATTATTAGCTATTGTTCCACTTATATCTTTTGCAGAAACTAAAGATAGTACATCTGTTTATGGAGCTTTTACCTTACTTCCTCCTCTTGTTGCAATTGTATTAGCTTTTGTTACAAGAAATGTAGTATTTTCACTATTTATGGGAATTTTTACTGGGACTTTTATTGTAAATATTAGTGGAGAGAATATCTTTTCTTCATTTTTTAATATTTTTGTAGATATTTCATCAAAAATGGTAGGTTCACTTGCTGATTCTTGGAATGCAGGTATTGTTTTACAAGTACTTACAATTGGTGGTATGATTGCAGTTATAACTAAAATGGGTGGTCCTAGGGCTATTGCTGAAAAACTAGCAAAAAAAGCAAAGACTCCTGCAAGTGCGCAACTTTATACTTGGGTTATGGGGTTTTTTATATTCTTTGATGATTATGCGAACTCACTTGTAGTTGGGCCAATTATGAGACCTGTTACAGATAAGTTAAAGATTGCAAGGGAAAAATTAGCATTTATTATTGATGCTACTGCTGCTCCTATTGCTGGTCTTGCATTGATTTCAACTTGGGTTGGTTATGAGTTATCGCTGATTAAAGATGCTTATAGTGTAATTGGTCAACCAGAAATAAATGCTTTTGCTATTTTTGTAGAAACTTTACCTTATAGATTTTACAACATTTTAATGCTTGCATTTGTTTTATTTTCTGCAATTACATTAAGAGAATTTGGACCAATGCATAAAGCAGCAACTAGAGCCCATCATAAAGGTGAAGTTACTGACCCTAATTCAGCATTAAATGAATTAATGAATCAAGAAAACTCATATATGTTACCAAAAGAGGGTATTAAATACTCTATGTATAATGCGATAATTCCAATTGCAATTTTAATTGTTGTTGCTTTTGTTGGATTTTATGTAAATGGGGTATCTGGTTTAGAAGGGGAAGCTTTAAAGGCTGTTCAGGCAGATCCATACTCTTTTGCTTCAATTAGAGATGCTTTTGGTGCTGCTGATGCTTCTATAGTAATTTTCGAAGCGGCATTATTAGCTTCAATTGTTGCAATTGCAATGGGACTTAAACAAAAACTATTTTCTTTACATGAAGCAATTGAAACTTGGGTTTATGGTGTAAAGGCACTTGTTATTACTGCTGTTATTTTAATTTTAGCATGGTCTTTAAGTGCTGTAATGAAAGAGTTAGGAACTGCAACTTATTTAGTTCAATTATTATCTGATTCAACACCACAAGTTATTTTACCTACAGTGATTTTTATTTTAGGTTCTATAATCTCTTTTTCAACTGGAACTTCATATGGAACAATGGGTATTTTAATGCCTCTTACAATCCCTTTAGCAAATGCTATTGGAATAAATACAGGACTTGAGGGTGTTGATTTACATAACTATATAGTTTTAAATGTGGGAGCTGTTTTAACAGGAGCAATTTTTGGTGATCATTGTTCTCCTATTTCAGATACTTCAATTTTATCATCTATGGCTTCTTCTTGTGATCATATGGACCATATCTCTACACAGCTATATTATGCATTATTTGTTGGTGTTGTTGCTGTAGTTTGTGGGTATTTACCTGCTGCATTTGGTGTATCAGTTTATATCCTTTTACCAATCAGTTTGGCTGTGGTATTCTTAACAATTAGATTTTATGGTAAACCATATCTTTCTAAATAGATAAAAAGAGATTTTTCTCTTTTTATATTCTTTTTAGTATTGAATCTAAAAGGGATGTTGATAAAACTCTTTTGAAAAAACCTAAGATATATGTTGCTTTTGTAACATAGTATCTAGGTTTTGGTTTATCTGTATTCATTATTTTTAAAATCTTTTCAGCTACAGCTGATGGGGGTAGGTTAAATGGTGTGTCATCTTTGTCATTATTTAATCTTTCATTTAACTGTGTCTCATAATCTTTTTTAAAAGCACTATTTTCTTGATTAATATTTTCTTGGAATTTCTTAACTGCATTTTCCCTAAACTTACTTGTAACAGGGCCAGTATTTATTGTAGAGATAAAAATTTTTGTATTGGCTAATTCAAGTCGCAAGGTATCAGCCAAGCCTTCAATAGCATATTTTGAGGCATTGTATGCACCTCTAAATTTTAGTGAAATTATCCCTAAAACTGAACTATGTTGAATGATTTTTCCGTACCCTTGTTTTCTCATATATGGAAGAACCTGACATGTAACTTCATGCATACCAAATACATTTGTTTCAAACTGCTCTCTTAAAACAGGGACACTTACATCTTCAACAGCTCCTGGTTGTCCGAAACCTGCATTATTAAAAACTGCATCAATTTTTCCGTCATTTTTGTAAATAGAATCTAAGGCATTAGCAATTTGTTCTTTGTTTCTAACATCTAATAAAAAAGTAGTAAAACCTAATGTTTCTAAAATTTTTACATCTTCTTCTTTTCTAGCACTTGCATATACTTTTATACCTTCTTTTTTTAATATTTTTGCAGTTTCTAAGCCTATCCCGCTTGAGCATCCAGTTATAAGTATATTTCTCATGTGTAATCCTAATTAAACAATATCATTTTTTAAAAATGGTATTATATCAGAAAAAATAGAAGGTATTATGAGAGATAAAATCATAATTTTTAGTGGTGCAGGACTTAGTGCTAGTAGTGGTATTTCAACTTTTAGAGATAGTGATGGATTGTGGGAAAATCATGATATAAATGAGATATGTAGTGCAGGGTGCTTAGATTGGAATTATGAAAATACAATTAACTTTTATAATTTAAGAAGAAAAGATATTGAAGAAAAACTACCTAATAATGCTCACAAAATGATTGCAAGATTAAAAGATAAATATCCCGAAAAAATAGAAGTTATTACTCAAAATGTTGATGACTTACTTGAAAAAGCAAATTGTAAAGATGTGATACATTTACATGGTTTTTTAAAAGAGATTAAATGTACCAAATGTGAGAATATAGTAAATATTGATTATAAACTGCAAGATGAAACAAATAGCCAATGTAAAATTTGTGGTTCAAAAATGAGGCCAAATATTGTATTTTTTGGAGAAGCTGCTCCTAAGTATGAACTTATGTATAATATTTTAGAACAATGTGATATTTTGGTGGTTATTGGTACAAGTGGAAATGTGATTGATGTTAATTATTTGTCTTCATTTGCAAATTATTCTATATTGAATAATCTTGAAGCAAACCACTTGATATATGAAGAAAACTTTAACAAAATTTATTATGAAGATGCCAATAATGCATATGCAAAAATTGAAGAGGATTTAGAAGAGTTAATTGATATGAGAAATGATGACTAAAAAAGATTTAGAATTAAAACAACTTTTAGACCAAGAGGTTTTATGTAGAGACTCTTCCTGTGAACTAAGCTATGAAAAACCCGATCCTTTGTTAGTTGCAAGTAGATATAAAGATGAATATGCAATTTTACTTTGTGCTTTGTTTGGATATGGAAAAGCTAGTTTAATAGTTAAGTTTTTAGATTCATTAGATTTTGATTTACTTGATAAAAATGAAGATACTATAAAAAAAGAGTTGTCTAATCATTATTATAGATTTCAAAATAGTGAGGATGTTATAAAAATATTTCAAACCTTTAGAAATATGAAACAAGAATACAGTTTAAATGAGATTTTTAAAAAAACTTATATAGATACAAACTCAATACTAGAAGCTTTAGATGCTCTTATATTAAAAATACATCAGCTAGCAAATTATGAATCACAAGGATTTAAATTTTTAGTTTCAAGCCCATTTAAAAGGGATAAAGATGGAAAGATTAAGCACATAGGAAATGCACCTTATAAAAGATGGTTTATGTATCTTAGATGGATGATTAGAGAAGATAATCTAGATTTAGGTCTTTGGCATGGAATTGATAAAAAAGATTTAATCTTGCCCCTCGATACTCATACTTTTAATGTTTCAAAAAGAATAGGGCTTTTAGATAGAAAAACTTATGATTTAAAAAGTGCAATTGATATAACTGAAAAATTAAAACATTTTGATAAAGAAGATCCTATAAAATATGATTTTGCTTTATATAGAATTGGTCAGGAAAAGATAATCTAAATATATACTAATACTTCTATATGTACCTTTAATTAGTGGTTTTAATCTAAACTATATATACAAATAGATATGATTATTCATAGATAAATCAAATATTAGGACACTAAAAAGGGTACTTTAAAGGACATTTTTTATCTAAGGATATATTAGAATGAGTGAATTTAGATTAATTAATATTACAAATAGAAATTGTGTAGGATTGTTTTTAGAGTTTGATGATACTTTTAAAGATGATATAACAACAGTTAAACAAGGTAATGAATTACTCAAAAAGAAGAAAGAAATCAAAGTACAACTTAGAGTAAAGATAGAAGGAAAAAGAGGTAAAAAGAATCTCATTTTTAACTATCATGAAACAAAGACAAATAAAGAACTACTTTTTGTTAAATCCTTCAAAGACTTACTTGATATTGTAGACTCTATTAGACTTGATATAAAAGAAAAACTAAAAGCAGGTGAAAGTCTACGAAAAAAGAAAAAAATAGATAAAATAGATATAAAAGAAAAAGAAACATTTTTAGATAAAGTTGATGACTTTTTAAAAGACAAAGAAGTATCTGCAAGAAAATCAACTTTACAAAACTATGAAACTACACTAAGAACTCACTCAAGAGAATTACATGATAAAAATTTTTCAGCTATTACAATAAAAGATATTCAAAAGATTATTCATAGATTATTAGATTCTAAAAAAGCACCTGCAACAGTAGCCTTATATGCAAGGACATTAAGGGCTTTTTTTAAAACATATAAAAAAGAAATATCGCTTGATTTTGATGATTTAGAATTACCCGAAGTTGATAACAAGGTTGAATATACTTTATCTTTAGATGATACAAAGAAGATAATAAAAGTTTTAAGAGAATATTCACGAATTGATATAGGTGATGAAGTATTTTATCAATATGAAGAAATCAAAAATATATTTGCTTTTTCTTTGACTGGAAGAAGAATAAATGAAATACTAAATTTAAGATTTTGTGATTTAAATTTTGAGTCAAATTCTTTTAAAATAGTCTCTACAAATACAAAGGGAAAAAAAGAGCTTGATTTTGAAATTGATGAATATATTTTAGAAGCTTTAAAGAGTCAATCAAGATTGAGAAATATTGATTTATATTCTAAAAGTGAAGCCAAGATATTTACATATACAAGAGAAACACCAAGAGTACATTTTCAAAATATATTAAAGGCTTTAGGTTTACCTAAATTAAGATTACATGATATAAGACATATGTTAGGAACTACATTAGTGCAAAATGGAGTGCCTATACAAGATATAAGTAGAATGTTAGGACATAGTAGTATCACTATAACAGAACAAAGGTACGCTAAAACAAGTAAAGAACAAGCAAGTAGGGCAATTAATGCCTTTAATGGTTTAATGAGATAAGGATATTGAATGACTTTTTATATAGATGATTTTTTTTATGGTACTGAAATTGATTTTGACACTGATGAAGAAGTATCAAGCTATATATTCGATGATATTCGAATAAAAAAATTTGAAAAACATTTTGTACAAACTATAGTAAATCATACTAATTATGAGTATAAAGAACATTTACTTGAAATGATAGAGCCTGTAATTGAATTTATAAGGTATGGTCGTTCTTCCGATTATAGTGTTGATATTTTAGATACAACAGGAATTGAATTTTGTATAAATGATGATTTTTTTGATAGATTAAAAGAGGAGTATGTACTTAGTGATAGTATAGATTTTGATAAATATGATGACTATGAGGATAATATTAAAGAGATACCATTGAATAAATATACATTAACAGACTATAGTACACTTTTTGTTAATTTAGATAGTCATTCATTTGCTGAGATAAACTTATGGCATGAAATATATCATGAGGTTAATTCTAATATATTAGTTAATAGTCAAAAAGATAATCAAAGAATTCTTGAAAATAGTTATGAACTTATAATAAGAGAAGTAAGTAAAATTAGTAATTCAGACGATGTTGTAAGTTTCTTAGAAGCAGAGAAATATAGAACACATATGATTTTTGACAATAGCAAAAAGAGACAATATCAACTTAAAAGCAATAACCATTATATGAGTTTTTTATATAAATGTAAAATATGTAAGCCAGAAGGTGAGAATAAGGATATTTATTTTGAATTTACAAATGCTTTGATTGATGGCTACACTCATTATCTTTTTCTAAGTAATATAAGTAGAACAGAGATTAATGAGTATAAAAAAGATTTAGAAGTATTAAAAAGATATGAAGGTAATGAAAGACATATAAAATTATTATCAAAAAAAATAGAAATTTGTTCTATTCCAAAAACTTGTCATAAACTTATGATTTTTAAACCTCTATCAATTGTACTTAATATTGAAACAAGTAAAATAACTTCATATATTAAATCAGCTACGGATTTTGATGTCTCTAAAGCTACAATGAATAAATATTTTGAAACACTAACTCCTTTAGAACTAAAACCTAAAATATTTAAAGACTTCCAATCAAAACTTCAGAGTTTTTTTTAGGTATATATTTTTACTTCTTAATACATAATATATAACAATACAAAAGATCAATATTTTTATAAAAATGTAATATACCAAACTTCTAAATATATATTATACTTACACTTATAACCATATAGGAGTAATTATAATGGCAATAACAGACTATAACAACATAATCCCAAAAGGTGTGTTATTTAATTTAGCACAACTACAAGACTACCATATTATAAAAACCCCAACAGCAAAAAAACTAATCTACAATGGAAAACTTGAAGCAGTAAAAATTGGAAACAAACTTCATGTTTCAAGAACTGAATTAATCAGATACTTAGAAGATAGAACAGTAAAAGTAAATCTATAAAAGGAGGTAATAAAATGAATAGTAGTTAAAACCCTATCAAAATGAATAATCAAATTGATAAGGCTATATCGCAATAGAATTCTATCATAATTTGTTTTATTCAACAAAGTTTTAAATAGTGAAGTAAAAAAAGGTTGCTCTGAAATAATGGGTCAATAAAGTAATGCCTAAAAAAGGAAGATTATGAAAAAGAATTATGTAAATGCAATTGACAATGATATTAAAAAGTGGACATTTTCAAAGATAGAAGATGACCCTTTTTTATTTGGTGGAGATATTGGAAATCCTGCAATTATAAAACAGTATTTAATGGAGTTTAATCCAAAAACTAAAGTTGAAGATTTAACTTTTGAGACTATAAGTAATAGTGTTGCAGTTAGTAGAATGAAAAATAAACTACTTGAAGAAAATCCTCACTTGGATTTTAGAGAAGTTAATAAACCTAAGAAAAAGTTAGTTAGAAAATAGGTTTAAATAGTAGTATGCAACTAAATAAAATATCGTTACAATTTCTTTTTAATGATTATGAAAAGGTTGCATACTCTTTATTAATACCAACTCATATAAAGACTCTAACGAAGTTTAATCATCAAGGCTATGTTTGTATTACTTATGAACTAAAACACTCTATAAGTTCACCTAAACAGCTTAAATGGTTAGCAAATATAAAGCACTCAATGAAACATCATATAAAAGTAAATTTTGAATTTGTAGAAAGTACAGATATTGATGAGGTTGAATACAAAAAATACTCTTTAGATGACTTATCAAATCACTATAAATCAATAAATACAAAATATCCAATAATACTATTTGCGCAAAATAAAAAAGATATGTATCAAAGACTATGTATCTATGCAAAAAATTTGTACTACCACAAAATATTATCACTTGAAATGATTATATATGCAGGACATAAGATAAATGACAAATTAAATAAACCATATAGCTATAAAGAGTTATTAAATATGTCAAATAGAGTATATAGCTTTATTTTAAAGAACAAAAACAATTTAAAACAACAACTAACACCTATTGAGTTAAAAAAGGCATATAAGAAAGGTGGAGAAATGAGAGGGAAGCAAATGAAGAAGCAGAAACAACAAAATACAAGAATGATATTAAAGTTGATAAATGAAGGTAGTTATATAAAGCTAAATGGAAAACCAAATATAAAGGCAATAGCAGAGGAACTAAATTTATCAAGACCAACAGTAACAAAGCTAATAAAAGAAAGCATTTTTTCTATTCTTCCTCTTTTTTTTGTTTCATATGTATATTTGTATAGCCATCTTTTAGCTTATGAGTATAAGTACCATAATGTAATAGCTAACTTTACACTTTTAACAGAACGACGATATATAGGAGGGTATAGAGTATGAAAAAAATAAAAAGTATTGGTTTAATATATGCAATAGCTAATTTTACACTTTTTAAAAAAGGAAATGATAATGGGAAGATATAAAATCACAGATGAAATGTTACAAGATATAGAAGATTATGCACAAGACCAGTATAGCTTAGATGAACTATTTGAAGAATTAAGTATCTCAAAAAGATTAAAAAAAGATGAACAAATTTTAAGAGCTTATGAAAGAGGTTTGATAAAAAACTATATTTATTTATCTTCAAGTGGTATTAGTGATAAGGAAATCATAGAAAGCTATGAAATTAGTTTAAGTCAATGTATCCAATGGAAAGAACAGTATAAAGAGGATATTCAAGAAGCTAAACAAAAAAAGAATGATGCAGAGAAACACGCAACAAAACAAATGAGTAATCCTTTATATAGTGGAATGATTAATATATTAAATCAAAATCCAAACAAAGATATACCAATTTCACAACAAATTTTAGGTGATGATATTTTGGAAATGGTAAAGAAAGTAAAAGAGGGTGATACTTCTCATTTAATTACTATACTTACAACTAATGTGTTGCAACTTCAAGTTTTTAATAGCACCATTACTAATAATATAACTGGTGAAGCAGGAAAACAAATAGTTAATTTTGAAAGGTTATCTAATATGCAGATAAAAGTTATGCAAGAGACAAGAAAGAGCATTATGGCAATTAATGAGATAGTTAATCCTAAAAGAACAACATTTATAAAAGAAGCTTCACAACATAATCATCTTCATCAAAATTCACCAAAAAAAATAGAAAAAGAAAACGAACTACAAAATGAAACTAAGCTTATAGAGGATAAAACAAATGATGAGGTAGAAGTCACAACTTTAAAAGAAAAGGCACTTAATGAGTAAATATCATAAGTTAGCTTGGAATGATGAAGCAAAACAGAAAGCAAGAGAAGAAATACATAAACATAAACCGTGGTTAAAATCTACTGGAGCTAAAACAAAAGAGGGTAAAGAAAAGTCAAAAATGAATGCACTTAAGAATGATTTAGTTTTGCATGGTTTAATGAAAGAGTTAGATATTTTATTGAGAAAACAAAAAGAGCTAAATTCAATAATAAAGAATAATAACTTTTATAAGTATATTAATTAACATTTCATTTTTTTTTGATAAACTTTTATATTATAAGGGGATTACTATGAAAAGAATATGGATATTAATGTCAATAGGATTTGTTATTTTATTTAGTGGTTGTGCAAGTACAAAGTATAATGGAGGTGCATCTGTTGTAAAAAATGTAAACTATCCTAAACTTAATAATGAAGTTACTGCATTTATAGGTGACCATTTGTTGGAAAAAGGAGTTGTTTATCAAGAAAAAGGCTTAAGAGTAAACCAATTAATTGATGGAGTTGCATATGATATTCCACCTAAATATTATCCACCAATTGGTTATGATGATAAATATTTATTTTTCAACCCTACAGGAGTTGTTCGTGGAGCTATATTTGACCCTTTTGAATCTTTAGCCTTGCAGAAAACTGACAAAAAGCAATTATGTGTTGTAACAGTATTTGGTGGTACTGCTTGTTATGATGGTGATTGGGAATTAGTAGAAAAAGTTTCAGAAAGAGGAAAATCTTTTCAACAAACATTAATATATAGTGGAAAGGTAGGTAATAAAATTAATATAAGTTATAGAGAGTTTTCTAATAATAGAGCAAGACCAGCTTTTAATAATGATGTAGAATATGATTTATCAGAGTCAAAAACTATTGGTTATAAAGGTGCTTTGATTGAAGTTATAAATGCAAATAATAGTAGTATTACATATCGTGTAATTAGGAACTTTAAGTAAATATGTACACATAATAGGACACTTTTAATTATATAACTTCTACAAGTACTTATTTAAAGTGTTTCTTCCCCTATATAGAATTGGACAAGAGAAACTTATTTAGTCTTTAATATTATTTTACAGTTACTTCTACTCTTCTATTTATTTTTCTTGGCACGTCATCTCGTGTTTTGACTAAAGGTGCAGATTCTCCATAATAGTCTATTTCAATTATCTCTTTTGGTATTTTGTTTTTAATAAGTATTTTTTTAATATAGTTTGCTCTTTTTAGTGATAATTTTTTATTGTATTGGTTATCTCCTGCTCTATCAGTATGACCAATAATATGTATATAGTTTGTGTTTTCTTTTTTTATATTTTCGATGATTTTCTTAATTTCTTTTTTTGATTTTGGAACAACTTTTGTTGAATCCCATTCAAAATAGATTAGATAACTTTTTGGTTTTTTAGGTAGTGCTGCAATTGAGTCTTTAAACTTTTCTTGAACCTCTTCTTTGGTTAGAATTGATGAGTCTCCATCAATAGCATTTACTTGCTCAAATGGTTTATCTATAACAAATTTTTTGTCTTCATTTTGGATCTCTATTTTCCCAATTTTATCTCCATCTTCTGGAAGTAGGACAACGTTTACTTTTGAACAGGCTGTAAAAAAGAATAATGGTAAAATAATAGTAATAAAAATTTTCATAAATACCCTTTTAGTCTACGCTAATTAAAAAATGTGTACCTCTTATACCTATAGAAGCTGTTTTTGCTTTTATTTTCATAGCATCAGGATTTAATTTTGGCATTAATCCTGTTAAACAGGATAGTGTTCCTTTTGTAATTCTTGATATAAAAGCTTCGTGTTTTTCTTCTGGATTAAATTTATATTCTTCAATAATAAATTCAGTATTTTTTCCAAGGGAGATTAGAGTATTATCTTTAAATATAATCCCAACAGAGCTGTTGTTTTTTGTAATGATTATATCTTTTGGGTATATTTTAACTCCAGTTTTTACTATAATAGTTTTGTTATCTCTTTTTATAATCGCCTCACCTGTCAGTTTTTTTATAAAACCTGAACTTTCAATAGCCAATAAGTTAGAAAAAAAACCAACAACCAAAAACATTAATAAGGCTTTCATAGGGACTCCTTAAATTATAGTACCATCCTCCAGTATAATCTTATCTCTACCTGTTTCTTTTGCTTCATATAAAAGCATATCTGCTTTTTGAATAGTGCTATCATAGCTATTATGATTATTTCTAATTGAAACACCAGCAGAAAAAGTTAAATGTATCTTTTGATTCTTATATATAAAGTCATTATCTTTTATAATTGCTTTGATTCTTTTTAGATATTTTAAAAGTTCTCTTTTTAGATTAAAATGGATAATTGCAACAAACTCTTCCCCACCATATCTTCCAACAATATCAAGTTCTCTAGTGTTTTTACTCAAAACTTTTGCAAAGGTAGATAAAATAATATCTCCAGCATCATGACCGTATGTGTCATTAACTTTTTTAAAGTGGTCTAGATCAAAGAAAACAATTGCATATTGAGTATTATTTCTCATAAAAGTATTTTCTATTTTTTTTACGGCGTTTTCGTATGCTCCTCTACTTAAAACACCTGTTAAGTGGTCTATCAAACTTTGTTTTCTTGTTTTTTCTAATTCTACTTCTAATTTTTTCACTTTTTGTTCTAAAGTTTCAACTTTTGATTTACCAGAATTTAACTTTTCTCCTACATTTGACATCTCATTTTCAATAGATTTAGCGGCATCAATTAATTGACTTTGCAAGTCACTAAGGCTTTGCATACCATCTTTCATATCTATAGATTGAATTTTAGATTTGATATTTGAAACTTCATTTGAGCCTTTATCACTACTATGAATAGCATCACTAAAATATTGTCCCATCAAGGTTAATAGTTTTGCAATCTCTGATGTTTTTTGTTTTACAACATTTTTATCAGCTTCAAATCTTTTTGTGATAAAGTCTTGCATCTCTTTTTGAATATCATCTTCAAATAACAATGCTGGTGAATCACCAATTTTTATAGTAAATTTTTCTAAGTCTTTGTCTATATCAATACTAATTGAGGGTTTTAAAGAGTTATTAAAAAGAAGTGCAAGGTTGTTAATATTTTCTTTAGAAATTCTATTAAGTAATATTGGAATCATATCTTCAATAGTTGTAATATTTTTTGATTTTATTTCCAGTTGTTCATTTCTACTTAATTTTTTAACAAGTTTTTTGAATTGTTCACACTCTTCAACAGTAAAATCATACACATTAGAAATTTTGCAAAACTCTTTATGGTATTCATTTGGTGTTGCTAGAATATTCTTTTTATGAAGACTTATTAAAGTCTCTTTTACAATCTCATTTACTTTATTAGTATCCATTTTAAATTTTTAACCTAAAAGTTTTTTAGTCATTTCATTTATTCTTTTACCATCGGCAATACCTGCAAACTTTTTACTTGCTTGCCCCATGATTTTACCCATCTCTTTCATTGATGTTGCACCAAGTTCTGCAATAAGCTCTTTCATACCTGCTTCAAGTTCCTCATCAGATAATTGTTTTGGCATATATTCTTTGAAAACATCAATTTGCTCTTGTTCTTTTTGAACTAAGTCATCTCTTGAAGCCTCTTTATATTGAACTACTGCTTCTTCTCTTTGTTTTATTCCCTTTTGAATAAGTTTTAAAACCTCTGAATCATCTAATTCTTTTCTTTCATCAACTTCAATTTGTTTTATCATTGTATTAATCGCTCTAATAGAATCTCTTTTTACAATGTTTTTTTCTCTCATTGCTGTTTTTAAATCATCTTTTAATGTTTGTTTTAAACTCATTTATAACCTTTTTAAATTATTTTAAATTATAGCTTATTTGGAATTAAAGCTTTCAACTAGTTCTTCCAATTCCAAAAACCTTTCAACTTTTACTTCATAAATAGCTTCTGTCTCTTCTAACTCTTTAGAGACTGCTACGATACCTCTTTGTTCGTAACATTCAGGATTAGAAAGACATTGATTAATCTCTTCAATTTTTTCTTCAAGTTCTTCAATCTCTTTTGGTAAACTATCATATTCTCTTTGGTCTTTATAAGAAAGTTTATTTTGTTTTTTAGGAGTATTTATTTGCTTAGTATTATTTTCACTTTTTAATGATTCTTTTTCTAAATCTTCTAAATCTTTTAATTCTTTTTCAATTTCTAAATATTCAGTATATGCTTGGAAACTCTCTTCAACAACTCCGTAACCTTTAAAAACAAAAAGTTTTTTTGCTATTTTATCTACAAAATACCTATCGTGAGATACAAAAATTAAGGCACCTTGAAAGTTTTGTAAGTACTCTTCCAAAATATTGATTGTTGGGATATCTAAGTCATTTGTAGGCTCATCAAGAATTAAACAATCAACTTTTTTTGTAAAAAGTAGGGCAAGGGCAACTCTGTTTTTTTCTCCACCACTTAATACGCCAATTTTTTTATCAAGGTATTCTCTTGGAAATAAGAAGTTCTTCAAGTAGCCATAAACATGCATGTTTCGCCCATCATCTAAGACAACTCTATCTCCACCATTTGGGCAAAAAGTTTCCATTAGGTTTTTGTCATCATTTAACATCTCTCTTTGTTGGTCAAAGTATCCAATGTTAAAATCACCTTTTTTAAATCTTCCAGCATCAACTTTTAGTTTTTCCATAAAGATTTTAAGAAGAGTTGATTTTCCACTTCCATTTGGACCAACAATTGCTATTGTATCTTTTTGTAAAATTCTTGTTGTAAAGTCGTTTATTAGTTCTTTGTCACCTAAAGATTTTTTGATATTGTCTAGTTCATAAAGCATTTTTCTTTTGTTTTGTTGTTTCTCTTCACTATTAAATGCTTTTTGTTCCCTTTGAAGTTCTAGCGACATCTTTTTAATAGCTGCAGGATTAGATTTAGCTTTTTTCTTTAAATCAAAGTATTCAGATTTTCTTCTTTCATTTCTTTTTCTTCTAGCTGTAACACCACGTTGCATCCAGTGGGCTTCTCTTTTTACAAGTCTTAGTAAGTTTTCATGGTCTTTTTGCATATTTTCGAGAAGTTGTTGCTTTTGTTCTAAATATGAAGAATATCCACCATTAAATTTTTTAAGATTTCCCCCTTCAACTTCTACGATTGAAGTTGCGATATTATCAATAAAGTATCTATCGTGAGAGATGAAAAGTAGGGTAAAGTTGTTTTTTAAAAGTAAACTTTCTAAAAACTCAACCATATAAACATCAAGGTGGTTTGTAGGTTCATCTAATAATAAAACATCTGGTTTTTTTAAAAGTAAGCCAGCAAGACTAACTCTTCGTTGTTCCCCTCCACTTAAAAGATTTACATCTTTATTTTCATACTCTTTTAGTTTGAACTCTTTTAAAACTCTTTCAATAGTATTATCTAAATCCCAAGCATTGTGAAAATCAATAAAGGTTGCAAGTTCACTTTGTCTTTTTAATAAATCTTGATTTTCATAATCTGAGGCAACTTGAGCTGTTATATCTTCATACTCTTTTTTTGCAGCTTTTAATTCAGTAAGTTGTGCTTCAATTGCATCTCTAACTTTTAGGTTTGCTTCAAATTTTGGTTGTTGGTCAAGCATCTCAATTTTTAAAGATTTATCAATTGAAATCTCACCATAATCTGGTTCAGTTTGTCCCATAATTATCTTAAAAAGTGTAGATTTTCCTTGTCCATTTTGCCCAATAACTGCAATTCTTTGACCTTGAGTTAGAGTGAAGTTTGCATCTTTTAAAATAACTTTTATATCATATTGTTTTGTAATGTTTTGTAAGTCTATTAGTGCCATTTTATTTAATTAATTCCTTAGATAATGTTTCTTGAGTAGTTTGTATTAGACTATTAAATAAGTATAAGATAATTTTGTCTATACAATAATAAAGTACATTCAGTTAAGTATAAATTGTATCTAATTTATGTTGTAAATTAATTGAATAATATAATAAATCTTATTTACTGTTTTTCTGCGTCGAAGTTACCTTTGATTTGAATATTATCAGATGAACTCATATTTACTTCACCTTTGATTAAGTCTGCTTCATTTCCATAAATTTTACCAGAGCCACCACTTCCTTCTGTAGTTCCAGTTGGTGATAAATCAAAAGTTGATTTTGAAGTATCAATACTTCCATCAAATGTTAATGTCCTAGAGGTACTATCTCCAACATCATTTATTTTAATTTCACCATTTGATATTTGATCACTTGTTTTCCCAAAATCTATATCCATGTTAATAGTGGTATCAGTTGGAATTTCAACTTTTCTATTATTAACATTTTTTAGATATTGTTGTCCATTATTAAAACCATAACTATTAAAATCCCCTTTATATGTTGCCGTTGAGTTATTGTTTTCAAAATATGATTTTGGAGTAAGTTCAGATAAATCATCATCTATACTATTTTCTATGGTAGACTCTGCTGATTCCGCTGATTCAGTTGATTCAGTTGATTCAGTTGATTCAGTTGATTCAGTTGATTCAGTTGATTCAGTTGATTCAGTTGATTCAATTTTCTCAGGCTTTTCTGCTTTTTCTGCTTTTTCTGCTTTTTCTGCTTTTTCTGCTTTTTCTGCTTTTTCTGCTTTTTCTGCTTTTTCTGCTTTTTCTGCTTTTTCTGCTTTTTCTGCTTTTTCTGCTTTTTCTGCTTTTTCAGGCGTCTCATCTTTTACAGTGATATTATCTACAGCTAGATTACTTTTAATTGTAATACTTTTATTTATATTTTTAATATCACTTGGTTTTATAGTTTTTACTTCAAGTTTATTTGTATTTTCACTAACTGATATAAATTGACCAGCATTTACAGATGTACTTAAATTTGAATTATTTTTTTGAACAAAAATTCTACCTTCTGTACAAAAAATCTTTTCTTGACCATCTTTAATACTTAATACAATTTGTGTACCTCTAATTCCAATAGATGCAGTTTTTGTTTTAAGTAGAAAATTTTCAGGAGCTTTTTTCCCGATTTTTCCTGTGATTGTTTTAAATGTTCCTTTTAACATATTAAATTTTGCTTCAAATTTATTATTCTTTTCATCAAAAAGATAGTTATATATTTGAAATGTAGAGTTGTTTCCTATAGAAATAATGGTATTGTCTTTAAATAATAATTGTACCTTTGTGTTATCTGATGTTTTTATCTCATCATGTTTTAAAAGTATAGATTTTTTTGTAAGATCAATTGTTTTCCCTTCACGCTCAATTGTGGCATTACCTACAAGAGCTACAACTTTTGCAACATTTGCAAAAACAGATGTTGAAAAGAACAACAGGGTTAAAAAAATTATTTTAATAGGTAAAGTACTCATATTAATGTCCTTATAGAAATTATTTTACCACCTGAAAGCTTTAAGGTAATTTAAGTTAATCGCTGTTTCATCATAGACATATGCATCTTGATTTGAATTATTTTTCATATATGAAGTATTTATATTTATAAAACTACTCTTATTTAGTGCATGGTTTAAAGATAATTCAACTAAATGTTGTTTGTCTTCTCTTTTTGTTCCAAAGAAATCATTTTCGTATTTATATTTACTATAGTTAAATTGATATTTTAAATTAATTTTATTATCTTTGTCAATCATATAAAAAAGATTTAATCCATTTCCTATTGTATATTTATCTATATCTGTTCGTATATTTTTATCTCGCATATTTTTATATAGATTTGTATAATAGTTCATATATTTAAACAAATTTATTTTTCCAAATAATTGAATTTTATTAAAGTCTTTTTCTTTGTTTTCTTCACTTATATATTGTACTTTTTGGTATTTTAAATATATTAAGAAGTCTTTATTTGTAATTTGAGGGCTAATAAAAAAAGAATTAAAATCTTCGTTTGATTTTATTATCCTTTCAACACCAAAACCTAATGCATATAGGTAGTTTTTGTCTAAATAAGATAAAGAAGGTTTATATGATAGTAAAGTTATGTTTTCATCTTTTTCATTAAAATAGCTTTTATTGTAAACTAAAAATGAGTTTTTTAATCTCATTTCATCATCTTTAAAATAATTATAGAAGTTTAAATCTAATATTTCATTATGTGCAGTATCTGAAATTGGATCCTCCCCTTTAACTAATATATCATTTAGTCCAGGAAGTCTATATTCAGGAGATACTAGGCCATTATTTATATTTGTACTTCTACTAAAGCCTACAATAATATTTGCACTACCTTTCATCTTTTTATTTAAAACTTCTAAGTATTTTGATATTTCAGTTTTAATTTCTGGATTTATATTAGAAGAAAGAAGTTTATTAAATTCAATTTTGGCTTCTTTTTTTTGTTTTAATTTATATAATATTCTAGCATAATCATATCTTGCTTGGTTGAAATCAGGTTTTATTATTAAAACCCTTTCGTATGCAGCCATAGCTTCATCATACTTTTTTATTTTAAAAGCACTTTTTGCTAAAAAATAGTTTACATTTAGATTGTAGTTATTCTCTAAAAAAAGTTTATTAAAAAGTTCATAAGATTTCTCAAACTGCTCTGCATTGTACATTGTTGCAGCAGTTATATATTTATTAGATTGTTCAAGGTTTTGCTTATATGGTTCTTCATTTTTTATTTCTTCATTTTTTATTTGAATTACATTGTAGTTAGGTTTTTTATCAAAAGCTTTTATGTAGCTGTCTTGGTAATTAGTTGTTAAATAAAGAAGCTTTTGAATTTTTTTTGCTTTTTCTAAAGTCTCTATATCTTTTATTAATAGGGTATAACTTTTATCGTCTCTTTGATGAATTATTGTATCAAAAGAATCAGGAGTATGAAATTTAATGTTCTCATAATATTCTTTTGCTGATTCTAAAGAATTTGTTGAAGTAAGATACAGAGTATAATTTTTAGCATAAACTAAAGTTGTTAATAAAAAAAATAAAAAAAGTTTTTTTTTCATGCATAGGTCTCATTTTGATTAATTAAAAATTATTATATCAAAAAAAAATAAATAAAATAGAAAATTAGATTTTTGTATGATGTTCATAAATACCGTTAAAATCAGTTGGAGGTGAAACTATAAACTCTTTACATCTATTTATATAAATTTCATATATTTTTTTATTTGTTTTTTTATCATAGCTTTCTAGTTCTTCAAAGATTTTTAATGCTTCTTTGAAGTTTGATTCTTTATAAAGATTAATCGCTTTGTTATAAAGTGCTAACTCTTCTTTTAGTTCTCCTTTAGCTTCTCCAAAGTCAATTACTTGCCATATCTCTACAGGCTTTTTCTTTCCTTTAACTTTTACTAAGTCAAGAAATCTAAAAGTATAATTATCTTTTAGTTGCTCTTTTGTAAAATTTGAAATGTTGAGTTTAGAATCATAAAATTTACATAGTGATTCTAATCTTGCTCCAAGATTAATGGCATCTCCAATTACTGTGTAATCACTTCTACCTTTACTCCCCATTTCACCTACAATTGCTTTTCCTGTATTAATACCTATACCCATATCAATAAGAGGTTTTTTTTCTTTTTTTAGTTTTCTATTTAGTGGAACAAGTTGTTTTATTTGTTTAAGTGAAGCAGTAACAGCTTTGTCTGCATGATTTATTACTTGTGCAGGAGCATTCCAATAAGCCATTATTGAATCCCCAATATATTTATCTATTGTTCCTTCATATTCTGTAATTATATTACTCATTGGCTCCATATACTCATTAAGATATTCAATAAGTCCTTTTGCATCATCCATTTGTTCTGAGATATTCGTGAAGTTTCTAATATCACTAAAAAAGACTGTTACCTCTTTTTCTTCTGCTTGGAATTCATTATTATCAATATCTTTTAAAAGGTTATCCATAACTGATGCAGAAACTTTAGAAGCAAATTTCTTCTTTATTGCTTTTTCTTTTTTTATTTCATAAAAATAATCAAATAAAGTTACAACTATGGCTGCAATAACAATTGTTAAAAGTGGAAAAAATATATTTAAAACTAAACCATAGGTAAATAATAAAGTATAAAGAATTAAAACTGTTCCTCCTAGTAATGAAAGGGTAATAATTGGGTTTAACCAAAAGGGTAAATATGTTATTAAGAGAACAGTTAAGATTGTTAAGAAAAATATAATCCAGATATTTGCACCATCAACCCATGATTCTTTGGCTAAAAAATCACCAGTTAAAATATTGTCAATTGCATTGGCATGAACTTCCACTCCTGGATAAACTGATTCAAAAGGTGTTGCTCTAAGATCTAATAGTCCAACTGCAGTAGTCCCAATTAGTGCAATTTTCCCTTCAAGTTCTTTTTTCCTAATTGAACCATTTAAAATATCTTTTGCAGAATAATATTTAAAGCTTTTTGATTTACCTCTAAAGTTTATTAAAAGTCTTCCATATCTATCCGTTGGAATTGTTAAATTATTTAGTTTTATATTAACTATTCCATACTCATCATAGTTGACAACAACTTTTTTAGTTTTGGAAATTAAACGTATAACTTCCAAAGCTAGAGATGGGTATATCATATCTTCATAAGAGATTATAAGTGGGACACTTCTTATTACCCCTGATTCATCAGGTATATTATTGAAAAAACCACTCGTATATGCCTTTTCTTGAACCTCAGGTACATTTATAATAGCCCCTTTTGCTTTTAATAAAAAGTCATCTCCTAGTTTTTTATTCTTTTCTATAAAGATTGCAGGGATTTGAGGAGCTTTTTTATTTATATATTCATTATCTTTAAATTCAAAAACATACCCTAATATTGTAGGAGTATTTGCAACAGTATCTCCTAAAATTAGGTCATAGTTAGGAGTATTTTCCTTTGTGATACCATATTTTTTAAATACTCTATGGGGTGAACTTTTATCTGGTTCAGCAAAAACCATATCAAAAGCAATTAAGCCTATATCCATATTTGTAAGATTTTCTAATAATTGAGATACCTTAGGTCTTGACCAAGGCCATTGTCCTACTTCTTTTAATGATGCTTCATCAATATCAATAATTACAATATTATCTTCATGTGGTATCTCTCCTCTAAGAGTAAAGAAATAGTCTCTTAGTCGATTATCTATAGAGTTTGGAAGCTTATCAAAATTGATATATATTGTAGAAATTATAAAGCTTAGGAAAACTCCTAAACCTAGAAAAATCATAAATTTTTTTAATAGATTTTTTTTGTTCATAATAAAGTTATTATAACCTAATCTATTTGATTTGGTTTTAGTTCTTCACTAATATACTTTTTAAAGGCGTCACTTTCAAAGAAAAACTCTAAAAGTTTTCCATCTATTTCATTATCTTTAACCATAAATGAAAGGATTTTATATACTTCAGATAATTTTTTACCTTCTTTATATGGTCTATCACTTGCTGTTAATGCTTCAAATATATCTGCAAGTATCATGATTCTATCTTCAAGACTTAAATCTTTTTCATTAAGTCCCCTTGGATAACCTTTTCCATTCAACTTTTCATGGTGATTTACAGCAATATTTAGGGTATCTTTGTATTTTTTAGGGAAAGGAAGAGTTGATAACATATCAAGGGTTAATTGAGCATGACTGTTCATAATGTCTTTTTCTTCTTTACTTAAAGTACCTTTTCTTATTGATAGATTTTTTACTTCATCTTCTGTTAAGATTGTGCAGACTTCGCCTCTTTTTATATATTGAAATTTAGAGATTTCTTCAATCCTTTCAATATCTTTATCTTGCATAAATTCTCCACCAATATTTGCAGTTTGTAAAAAAGTAAAATCATCATCTATTTTTTTAATTTGGTCTAGATAATTCTCTTTTGAAATTTCATTTTTTAAATAGGAGATTTCTAAATCTCTTTTTATTATTTCAAATCTTTCTTTTATATTTTCAATTCTGTCAAAAATAGTTTGGAGTTTTGTACCTTTATCTATTACTGATTCAGGCATGGAAATTTTACCTATATCATGCATCCAAGCGGCAAGTTCAATTTGCTTAAATTGATTTTCACTATATTTTACATCTTTATAGATAGTATTATCTTTATGAATAGATTTTGCTAAATAGATAGCTATTTTTGCAACCTTATCTATATGTTTACTTGTATGTTTTGATTTTGCGTCAATTGCATGGGCAATTGTTGTTACGAATGAGTTTAGAAACTCTTCTAAACTGTTTATTAAAAATGAATTTGTTAAGGCCATAGCAGCTTGAGAAGCTAATGCTTTTAATATATTTTCATCTTCTTTGTTAAAAGGGATAATTTCATCATGTGAAAAGGTAGTTTTATTTATTAGCTGTAATACTCCAATAACATCTTCTTCATGATTAACTAAAGGGATAACTAACATAGATTTTGATCTATAACCTGAAGAACTATCAAATTTTTTTGTTCCTTCAAAATCATAATCTTCACAGTTGTATACATCAGGAATATTAATAATTCTTTTTTCTAATGCAGATACAACAGAAACCATTTCTATATTCTCTTTTCCATCATCTAAGTAAATTGGTAAAGAATTCCATGAAATAGGTTTTTCCCAATTTCCCATTTTTATATTTAAAGGATCATTTTGAATAACTTTAAACTCTAAGCTTTTTCTATCTTTTGTAACAATATATAAAGTACCAGCTTCACAATTAGTCAAATCCCTTGTTAATGATAAAATCATTTCAAATAATTTGTCTTTATCAACTTGTGATGAAAGTTCTTTGTTGATTTCCATTATTCTATCAAACTTATCATGACTTATGTTTTTAGATTGTGTTTCACCTGTTTCTAGATGAATAACATCCCCATCTGCTAAAATTTTTCCGCCATTTGATAAAATATTTAAATTTTCAATCTCTTCAATTAATTGTTTTTTATAGGATTGTTTTAAATGATATATAAATATTTGTACATCATCTCTATTGATTTTTGAAATTATATCTTTTAAAAGTTTTGGGGTTAAATGTTTACTCTCGTGAGCTAATTTTTCAAACTTATTTGGAAAAGAACATTCTATAATTAATGATTTTATTTTTTTATTAGTATTTATTGTTTCCCAAATCAAAGGGTTTGTATAAGTATCACCACTAATAAAATATGAGTCTAGATTAGCTTTTTCAATAACATATCCAAAGGCTCCTTCTATGTGGTTTGCCTTTATAGGAGTTATACTGTATGAATCAATTTTTATGGTTTCATTCTCTTTTATAACTTGGTATTTTATAGAAAACTCTTCTGAATTTATAAGTTTTATTTTTGAAAAGTCAGGCCATATTTCATCGTTAAATGTATGATTTTTTAAAGATTGAATAGTTTGACTTGAACCATATATTGTCAAAGGTTCTTTTCTTTGTTCGAAAAAACTTTCAATAATAAAAGGTAAATCTATAATATGGTCAGAATGGGTATGGGTTAGGAATATATGATTTATGTTTAAAACCTCTTCCCCTAGAGGTTTTATTACATTTCCTGCATCAATTATGATATTTTTATAAATTTGAAATGAGGTTGTTCCTGTAGATTGTGTTTTTGTTCCACTAGCTCCAAGTATATTTATATAATTCAATGTGAACCTTCTGATAGATGATTGTCTTCATTACTATCAAGATCATCATATGGATCCATATGAATATTGATAACCCAATCCTTTGATCTATCTAGTTTTCTTATTTTATTTTCTATTTTATCAGTTATTTTATGAGCTTCCATAAGAGTGATTAGACAATCATAAACTAAGTGAACATCAACAAAGATTTGACTTCCTGCTTCTCTTGTTTTTAACATATGGAATGTGTTAACTCTTTCTTCTGACATTAAAGCTTTTTTGATATCTTTTACTATCTCTTCATCAACTGCTCTATCTAATAATACAAGAACACCTTCTTGAATCAATTCATAGGCTGAATAGATAATAAATATAGAGATACCACCACCAACAATAACATCGATTAATTCAATACCTGTAAAGTTTACAAGTAATAGTGATACTAAAACAGCAGCATTTGTGTAAACATCTGTTTTATAGTGTAAAGCATCAGCTTTGATCACCATACTATTAGTTTGTTTTGCAATCTTATTTAAGTAGATTACTAAACTAACAGTAATCATTAAAGAGGCAACCATTACACCTAAAGAGATACCAAGATATTGAGATACTTCACCATTGATTGCTTTTTCAATAGCTTGATAAAGTAAAAATAAACCAGAAATAGTAATAATTGTACCTTCAATTACAGAAGCTAAGGCTTCAATTTTTCCACGTCCATAATTAAAAGTTTCATCGGCTGGTTTTTCAGAATTGTTTACAGCAAAGTAGTTAAATAAAGATACAAACATATCAAGAACTGAGTCTATTGCAGATGCTAAAACTGCAACAGACCCACTAGCTATACCAATAACTAGTTTCATTAGTGTTAATAAAGCAGCAACACTACTTGAAACAACGGTAGCTTTTTTTTGTGGAGTCATAACTCTTATTTTTCCACAAAATCTTTAATTCTTCTAATTCCCTCTTCAATACTTGCTAAGTCTGTAGCAAAAGAGAATCTAAAGTAACCTGGAAGACCAAAAGCGTCACCAGGAACTACTGCAACACCTTTTTCTGATAAAAGATCAGCAGCAAATTTTAAAGAATCATCACAAGCTTCTTTGATATTTACAAAAAGGTAAAATGCTCCATCTGGTTTAACACAAGATAAACCTTTGATTGCATTAAATTGTTCAATTGCAACATCTCTTCTTTTTTCAAATTCAACTCTCATCATTTCAATATCAGCATCTGCACTTCCATCTAAAGCAGCTACAGCTGCTTGAAGTGTTATAGAGTTTACGTTTGACGTAACTTGCCCTTGAAGTTTAATCATAGCTTTTACTAAATCTTTTTTAGGAGTTGCTATATATCCATATCTCCATCCAGTCATAGCAACTGCTTTAGAAATACCATTAATAGTGATTGTTCTTTGGTACATATCTTCACTTACGCTTGCTGCTGAAGTGAATACTTTTCCATCATACATAATTTTTTCATACATTTCATCAGACCATACTAGAACATCAGTACCTTCTAATACTTTTCCAATAGCGATTAATTCCTCTTTTGTATAAACACCACCTGTTGGGTTTGAAGGTGTATTTAAAATTAAGGCTCTTGTATTTGGTGTGATAGCCGCTTTTAATTGTTCAGCTGTTATTTTAAATTCTGTTGAATCATTAGTTTCAATAATTACTGGTGTTCCATTTGAGAATTTAACTTGCTCTGGATATGTAACCCAGTAAGGTGCAGGGATGATTACTTCGTCTCCCTCTTCAATTAATAATTGGCAAAGATTAAACAGCGAGTGTTTTGCACCATTACTAACAACAATATCACCTAATTCATAATCTAAACCATGATCCTTTTTTAACTTATTGATAATTGCTTGTTTGGTTGCAATAGTTCCCTCTACTGCTGTGTATTTAGTGTGTCCATCATCGATTGCTTTTTTTGCAGCATCTTTAATAACTTGTGGAGTATCAAAATCTGGCTCACCAGCACTAAAACTTAAAATGTCTCTACCTTGCGCTTTTAGTTCTCTCCCTAACGCAGTAATAGCCATTGTAACCGACGGAGATAAATTCTCCATTCTTTTTGCAATTTTCATTCACTTATCCTCTGAATAATTTTCAATATGTTAATATAGTTTGCAACTAATATTGGCACGGATTATATCTATATTATACTTAAGGAATTAATTGAAATTTGAACTTATATTCAACAATAAAACACTATTGATTAAAGTAGTAAAAAAAAAGGGTATGAAAAATACTTATTTAAGGGTAAAATCTTCCCAAATGATACAAATTAACACAAATTATTATTTCACAAAAGAGGATGCAATAAATCTTTTGGAAAGAAAACAAAAATGGATAGAAAATTCTATTTTAAAGTTTGAAAAAAACAGTTTAGAAGATAATGAATTTTATTTCCTAGGGCTAAAGCATAAAAATCTAGATCTAAGGGATATTGATATTTTTTATAAAAATGAAGCAAAAAAGATAATACCTCCAATAGTTGAAAGATATTCAAATATTATGAGTCTTTTTCCAACTAGTTTAAAGTATAGAAAAAACAAAAGAACTTGGGGAAGTTGCAATTATAAGAATGGATTAAATTTTAACACCTTACTTGTGAAGTTTCCAATTGAGGTTATTGAGTATGTTGTAATTCACGAATTAGCTCATATAAAGCATAAAAATCATTCTAAAAAGTTTTGGAATTTAGTTGAAGAATATTGTCCTGATTATAAGCAAAGGGAAAAACTACTTAAGAGTTTTTTATAAGTTTTCTTATTTCTTCAACTTTTGCATGAAGTTTTTCATTTGTGATTTTATTTTCAAATATACCATATGATCTTTCTTTAAATGTCATTGGAATAACTTCTGTTTTTTTCTTTTTTTCAATTTTATTAGTAACGAAAAACCTTAATTCTTGGACATTTGCTATACGTGCTTGTTTTAATAAGTCATTTATTAAACTCTTGTTATACTCAAACTCCATTTTATAAACAGGATGAGAAAGTACAAAAAAGAGTATTTCTCTTTTTATATAGGCAAATTTAACACCTTTTTTTAATTTGTCTGGTAAAAGCTCAATAAATTTTATTATTGTGGCTTGTGTATTAATCTTCCTGAATTCAGGATTATTTTTAAGATGACTAAGAATTTCATTAACTTTTTTCATGCAATTATTATAGCAGGATTTATATTATCTTTTAGTGGGTGTGGTTATAAGGCACCTCCCGTTTATGTTGAGGACAATAAGGAAATTTCAAAATAATGAATATATATGATTACATTATAGTTGGTTCAGGTGTTGCTGGATTAAATGCAGCAAGGCTAATACCAAAGGATAAAAAAGTATTGGTGCTTTGTAAAAAAGTTCCTTGGGAATGTAATACTTTTTATGCACAGGGTGGTATCGCAACTGCAGTTGATAAAGAAGATATCCCTGCGCATATAAAAGATACTTTAGTTGCAGGAGTTAATCACAACAACATAAATGCTGTTGAAGTTTTAAGTGAAAACTCAAGGGCTTGTGTTGATGATATGATTGCTGCTGGAATGCAATTTGACTTAAACAACAAAGGTGACTTAGCCTTTACAAAAGAAGCAGCTCACAGTAGAAACAGAATCTTACACGCTGACGGTGATGCCACTGGAAGAATGATTCATCTGTTTTTGATGGGAACTTGCCAACATGAAATTGAAACGAATTGTGTTGTAAATGATCTTTTAATTAAAGATGATGTTTGTTATGGGGTTCAATATTATGTTAGTGAAACTGAACAAAAAGTTGTATATGCTCATAATACAATATTAGCAAGTGGTGGTATTGGCTCAATTTATAAATATCATACAAACTCAACAGCAATTGCAGGTGAGATACAAGGTATTTGTGCTGAAAAGGGCTTTGAGCTAAAAGATATGGAGATGATGCAATTTCATCCCACAGTATTTAAAGGTACCTCTTTTGCAAGAAAATCATTACTTAGTGAAGCACTAAGGGGTGAGGGTGCTCATATTGTAGATGAAAACAATAATAGATTTTTATTTGAATATCACCCTGATGGTGAATTAGCACCAAGAGATGTTGTAAGTAGATCAATTTATGATTACCATAGTAAGACTGGATTAGGAATTTATCTTTCTTTTGATAGTTTTGAAAAAAACTCATTTAGAAAAAGATTCCCTAATATTTATGAAAACCTAAAACAGTTTGGTTATGACTTACCCTTTGAAAGAGTTCCTATCTCTCCTGCATTTCACTATTCTATGGGTGGAATTGCAACAAATGTTGATGCAAAAGTTAAAGGGATGAAAAACTTGTATGCAATTGGTGAATGTGCATGCACAGGATTGCATGGAGCAAACAGATTAGCATCAAATTCTTTACTTGAAGGTGTAGTTTATTCAAAAATTGCAGTTGATATTTCAATGAAAGAAAATTTTAAAATTGAAGCTCTAAATTATGATAAAAGCATACGGTCATATGTTCGTAACAAAGAGGCTGATAAGCCCATAAAAGAGAGAGTTAGACAACTTATGTGGGAAAATGCTGGAATAGTAAGAGATGAAGAAGCACTAAAAAAAGCCTTAGAAGAAATTAATAATTTTTTTAATGAAAACATTGGTAGACTGCTTTATTTAAGGTTGCTTACGGCAAAATCTATTCTAAAAGCTGCAATTGAAAGAAAAAAATCACTTGGAGCACATTTTATTAAGGAGAAAAAATGTTAAAACTGTTGATGATGTTATTTTTATCATCTTTATCGCTGTTAGCAGCGAGTGGAGCTTCTGGTACGGCAGAAGTTGCACCTGATTTAACTATGACTTGGGTAGGATTCGCTTGTCTATTTATTTTTGTGGTAGGTTACTATTTCGTAGCTGCTGAGGAGAAGTACGAAATTGATAAGGCAAAGCCTGCACTATTTATTGGTACGTTTATGTTTATTCTAGTTGCGCTATATTATGCGTTAAATGGTCTAGATTTAGGGTTGGTGCACACTGAAGCGCAACACTTGATTTTAGAAATTGCTGGAATTTTCTTCTTCTTATTTGTTGCTATGACTTATATTGAGTCATTAATCCATATGGGAGTATTTGATAGCTTAAAATATAATCTAGTTTCAAAGGGTTATACATATAGAAAACTTTTCTGGGTAACTGGTATTTTGGCATTCTTTATCTCTCCAATTGCAGATAACTTAACAACTGCTCTTATTTTATCAACTGTATTAATAACAATTGAAAAAACAAGAAAAGACTTCTTAGTACCTGGTGCAATTAATATTGTTGTTGCAGCAAATGCAGGTGGTGCTTGGTCACCATTTGGAGATATTACTACACTTATGGCTTGGACTGCAGGTAAGGGTACATTTACTGATTTCTTATTTTTATTCCCATCTTCTATTGGTGGATATTTAATTACTGCATTTATCCTTTCTAAATTTGTTCCAGAAACAAAACCTGATTTTGATGCATCAAAAGAGCTTAAACCACAAATGGCAGAGGGTGCAAAAGTAGTAATGGGACTTGGTGTATTCACAATTTTCTGTGCTGTTATGTCTCACCAAGTATTACATTTACCAGCTATGTGGGGTATGATGTTTGGTCTTTCTTTACTTAAAGTTTATTCTTATGGTTTAAAAAGAAAACATGGTAAAGACCACTTTAATATCTTCCATTCAATGGCAAAAATTGAAAATAATACATTAATGTTCTTCTTTGGTATTTTAGCTGCAGTTGGTGCATTATACTTTATTGGATGGTTAGCATTAGCAGTTGTAGTTTATGACCCATCAGTATTAGGACCAACTTGGTCAAATATTGGTGTTGGTTTCTTATCTGCAATCGTTGATAACGTTCCTGTTATGTCAGCAGTACTTAAAGCATCTCCTGAAATGGGTCTTGACCAATGGATGTTAGTAACACTTACAGCGGGTGTTGGTGGTTCATTGATCTCATTTGGTTCAGCAGCAGGTGTTGGAGTTATGGGTAAACTTCATGGTATTTATACATTTGGTTCACATATGAAATATGCATGGACTATCCTTATTGGATATATTGCTTCTGTTACTATTTGGTATGTTCAATACGAAATCTTAGGATTTTATCACGTAGGATAATCTTATTTGTAAAAGTGCTTTTTGCACTTTTACATTCTCTTCTTTTACTCACTTATTTTTCTATTAATCAATATTAAATTACTCTTTAGTTATAATCGCGGATACTAATTAGAAAATAAGGAATCTATTTAATGAAACATGTACCAATAGTTGTATTAGATTTTGGTAGTCAATATACACAAATTATCGCAAGAAAATTAAGAGAAGCTGGTGTTTACTCTGAGATTGTACCATATAGTGAAAGAATCGAAGATATTTTAGCTAGAACTCCAAAAGGTATTATTTTAAGTGGTGGACCTGCTTCAGTATATGCACAAGATGCATATCACCCTGATGAAGAGATTTTTAATCTTGGACTTCCAATCTTGGGTATTTGTTATGGTATGCAACTTATCTCTCAATTTTATGGTGGTTCAGTAATCCCTGCAGATCATCATGAATACGGGAAAGCAAAACTTACTTTTGAAAAAGAGTGTGCGATTTTCAAAGACACAACTGATGGACAAACTGTTTGGATGTCACATGGAGATAAAGTTGACAAATTAGCAGAAGGTTTTGAAGTTATTGGAACAAGTGAAAACTCTCCATTTGCAGCAATTGCAAAAGAAGATGAAAATATTTATGCATTTCAATTTCACCCAGAAGTTTATCACTCAGCTGAAGGTGCTAAGATTCTTAAAAACTTTGCAAAACATGTTTGTGGTTGTGAATCAACATGGAACATGGGTTCATTTGCAAAAGAACAAATCAAAAAAATCCAAGACCAAGTTGGAGATAAAAAAGTATTATGTGGTGTAAGTGGAGGAGTTGACTCTTCTGTTGTTGCAACACTTTTAGCTGAAGCTATTGGAGACCAACTTATTCCTGTATTTGTTGATAATGGTTTATTAAGAGCAAATGAAAGAGAACAAGTTGAAGCTATGTTTAAAGCAAGAGGTGTGAATCTTATTACTGCTGATGCAAGTGAACTATTCCTTGAAAGATTAGCTGGAGTAACTGATCCTGAAAGAAAAAGAAAAATTATCGGTGAAACTTTTATTGAAGTATTTGATAAAGAAGCAAAAAAACACGATGGTATTGAGTTCTTAGCACAAGGTACACTTTATACAGATGTTATTGAGTCTGTTTCAGTTAAAGGACCTTCTAAAACTATCAAGTCACATCACAATGTTGGTGGACTTCCAGATTGGATGACTTTTGAGTTAATTGAACCTTTAAGAGAAATCTTCAAAGATGAAGTAAGACTTTTAGGACTTGAACTTGGACTTCCAAAAGATATGATTGGTAGACATCCTTTCCCTGGTCCTGGACTTGCTATTAGAGTGATGGGAGATGTTAATAAACCTGATTTAGAATTACTTAGAAAAGCAGATGTTATCATGCTAGATGTTTTACATGCAACTGGATTATATGATAAAACATGGCAAGCATTTACAGTACTTCTAAATGTAAAATCAGTTGGTGTTATGGGTGATAATAGAACTTATGACAATACTGTATGTGTTAGAATTGTAGAAGCAACAGATGGTATGACAGCTACATTTGCACATATCCCTCATGATGTATTAGAAACTATTTCTAGAAGAATTATTAACGAAGTTGATGGGATTAATAGAGTGGTATATGATATCTCTTCTAAGCCACCAGCAACAATCGAGTGGGAATAATTTTTTTGCCGTAATTTCGGCGCATCTTTCACCGAATTCTAGCTTCGATGTACGAGTAGTACACCTTCGCTAGACTTCGGTAAAATCTACACCAAGCTTACGACAAAATATATTTTAATCAAACTACTATTTTAAGAGGTCAATAATTGATAAAAGTTTTTTTAGATAATTGTATTTTTAGTTTAAGTGAAACATTACAGTATCAAATTTCTCAAAAAACACTTAAATGGGGTAATCAAGTACTTACTAATGATATTTTAGGCTATGTTAGAAAACCATTACCAGATGATAATAATCAATGGAAAAGGAATCAAATTATGTGTATTCCAACAATTGTAAATTTAGTTTATGAGAATAAGATACATTTCTTCTCTTATGATGAAGTTAAATTTGAAGGTTGGAAAAAAACTTTCCTAGAAGAGAGAGGATATCTTTTAAAAAATGTCTCAATTAAATTTATTGAACCAGCGATTGATAGAAGCTACTTTCAAAGTATGGATTTTCTTGAATTTATAGATAACAAAAATGTTATTGACTTTTGTAAATTTTTGCTTTCTTTAAATAATGCTGATATAAAGAATTTAGTAAGAAATACTAGTAGTTATCCCAACTTAACAAAAAAATCTATTAACAATATAGAAAGATTTAAAGAGATATGTTCAGGTTTATCAGATAAACAGCTACCTGATGCTTTTCATTTATGGAGTGCAGAAGTGAACGGATTAGATTATTTTTTAACCACAGATAAAAAGTTTATAAATATTATGAATGTTACTAAAAAAATAAATCTTAATTGTTTACCTATATCTCCAGAAGATTTACTAGAAAAATTAAAAGTTTCAAAATGCATTTTAATGGAGTTTCAAGAAAATAAGTTTATTCAATTATACTCATAAAAAAAGTAAGGACAAACGTCCTTACCCCCCCCCTATTTATGACAAAGTTAGGTAATCACTCCAAACTAATGTGACAAGCTCTTTTAAGTTATTGGAAGTATACTTTAATAAATTTATTCTTCACAATATATATCTAATAATATTATTTTATATAATTATTATAAATATATAATAAATAAGTGTATTTAAGTACTTTATTTATATAATTTATATTCAATAAATAGTTAGTCACTAGGATAAATAATGGCAATTTTTCAATATAATATTGAAATCATTCCTAAAGAGTTTGTAGAAAAGCATAAAACTGATTTTCAAAGTGCGCTAGATGATTATTTTGCTTGGGAAGAGTTTTCAAACCCCTCAACAAATTTCATGAATTCAATACGTTCTTTATTACCAATTAATAATAGTTGGGGTGATGTTGAAGAATTTAAATCAGACGATAACTGGGGTTCTCAAATACAGATTTATAAAACAGATGAAAAATTTGAAGCTGTTGTTCTTAAATTTTCTCCAGCACAAGACAATATAAAAATTTTGGAAAATTTCATTACAATAGCAGATGAAGAAAAGTGTTTGTTATATGCTGAAGAGTCTAGTAAAGTTCTACAACCAAACTTATCTGAGATAATTGAAGATTTAAAAGTTTCAAAAGCCTGTAAATTTATGGAAGACCCTATCAAGACGATAGAAGAATCAGCGAGTCAACTAAATGACTAACAAAACGTAGGAACCAATATTTGACCCGCCCTTGTGTCAAATATTGCTCTCCTTAAACGTTATGCATAAGGAGTTTGAATGAGTAATAAACATTTTTATAATCTTTTATATACTAATGATAGATTTTGTATGGAACTTGGTCGTGTCATTTTAATTACTGGAAAATTAGAAAGCTTAATTAAAAAATTTCTTGATGAAAATAATGAAAATTCACAGTTTATTGAAAGCACATTAGGTGGATTAATATTTAAATTAAAAAAACATGATTCATTGAAGAATGTTGTTCCTGCTTTAAATATGTTAAAAGATCAAAGAAATTGTTTAATACATGAAATACACTCATACTTTTCCGGTCTAATTGAAAATACTTTAATTGATGATGAAAATATAATTGATTCTGATGTATCTTTATTTATTGAACGAGCTATTATACTTAAGGATAATGTTGAAGGAATAATCCAAATTATTAATAGTAAACTAGTATATAACAAATCATTGGAGAGAAATATTTGACCTTAGCGGCTCAAATATTTCTCGACTCAAACGTTAAGGGTTTAGCATGAGAATGATCATTACGCTTTTCACATTAGTTTTATCTTTTAATGCCTATAGCAATGAAGACATAGATTGCAAAGCTCTGGATGTTAAAGCAAAAGCCAAATACTGGCACAGGGTATGGATGGGTGAAGTTGTTGGTGAAGGGCGAGCACAATTTTATTCAGCACCGCACGAATCATGCTCGATTAAAGGGAAATTTATAATTCCAAAAGATGGAGTAGGTATTTACAGTGAGTATGATGGATTCTCTCAAATTATATATGGTGGCAAAGAGGAGGATGCAGGTGTTTGGGTTAAAACAAATCGTCTTAAGGTTGTTGCAAAACCTGATGCGCACCCTTAACAAGCCACAGCACAAGGACGCAGCAAAGCTGCGCCCATGTGTGGGGCGTTATGGCGCAAGGCAAAATTCAGCTAAAGGAACTAGATGAGTGATAAAGTTAAAGTAGCCTTGCAGTGGCTCAAAGAGATCTTAGATGCAGAGGTTGTGGAGTATCAAATAGTAGGTGGATTAGCGGCAACTATTCATGGTGGAAGTCGGGAAATCGCAGATATAGATCTTTATATTCGAAACTCAGACGCAGACAAAGTGCTATCGCATGTAGCAAAATACATATCCAAACCGTTAACTCATTATGCCGAATATGGTTGGGATCTAGAGTATTTCCAATTGGTTTACCAAAATCAAAAAATTGAAATCGGTTTGTCTGAACATACTAAGATACAATCATGTCAAGATGGCTCTTGGCACCAGCTTGAAATTTACTTCTCAGAATCAGTTATTAAAGATTATCAAGGTATCGAGTTGCCAGTTATCCCAGTTCATCGTTTAGTCGAGTACAAGCTAATATTAGGCAGGGAAGTAGACCAAGTTGATATACAAGAGCTAACGTTGAGTGGAGCGCCATAACAAACAGTTCAAGAGGGATTCAGCACGCGTGGCATTTTTGCTATGCGTTGGATTTCGATGTTGATGTGCTATGCAGAGGCTTGGTCATTGCGTGCTTCACCCCTTAACTGGGCGTTATATAAAAGGGGAAAAATGAACAATGTAAAAATAATTATACTGATAAACATTTTGTTCAATTTTGCACTAGCACAAGATAAAGAGTTAGAAAACATTTTTAAAAAAACAAAAATCAATGGAACAATTGTTTTGTCATCACTAAATAATGAAGAGTTTATACATAACGATACAAGAGCCATAAAAAGATATATTCCAGCATCAACTTTTAAAATACCAAATACACTTATTGTTTTAGAAGAAAGAGTGATAAAAGACGAATATGAAATTATTAAGTGGGATGGTAAAAAAAGATTTTATGAACCATGGAATAAAGATCAAACTTTACAAAGTGCTATTGCAATGTCATGCGTTTGGTGTTATCAAAGATTTGCAAAAAAAATAGGAAATGAAAAATATTTAGATTGGTTAAAAAAAATAGATTACGGTAATGAAAAAACTGGTTTAGATGTATCTACTTTTTGGCTAGAAGGTGATCTACAAATATCAGCAGTTGAACAAATAGAGTTTCTCAAAAAATTATATAAAGATGATTTACCCTTTCAACAAAAATATATCGATATTACAAAAAAAATATTAACTGTTGAAAAAACAAAAGATTATATAATAAAAGCCAAATCAGGATGGTCAGGTAAAATAGGATGGTATGTAGGATATGTTGAAACTAAAAATAACATTTGGTTTTTTGCCTTAAATGCTGATATTAAAAAAGAAGAGTTAAAATATAGAAAACAAATTGTAATGGAAGCTTTAAAATTTAAGAATATTATATAACAGCCAATAAATTACCATGCGGGAAATTTATTGGCTTATTTCAAACGTTAAACTACAAAAGAATAGTTTAAAATTATTGCAGAAAATGATTTTAATTAACTTCATTTTGGAGTAATATTAATAATTATTTAATATATTTACAAGCTTTATTTTGAAGAGTATTATTTAAGTCTCAAAAAGATACTATGATTGTTAAATAAACTAAAAAATAAAAGGAAATGAATGGGCATCAAATATTTAATTCTTATATCTTTTTTATCATTACAATGTTTTGCTAACAATATTTTATCTATGAATATTGAAGAGTTTTATCAAGTTAAAGCAAATCAAGAGATGTATGAACAGATGCTAAAAAGTGGGCAAATTAAAAAATCAAAACAGATGTTTAAAATCACTTGTGAAAAACAAGCCAAAAATGAAAAAGAATTAGAATATTGTAAATGTGCAGCAAAAGAGATAGATAAAATCGATGGAAAATTATTTATGTATGATTCATTATATTCGTATCAATCTTTTATGGCAAAAGTTGAAGCTAAAAAGAATAATGATGAATCAGAGTATCAAAGACTGATGAAAGCAGATAAAAAAAGAGATAGTTTAGCTAAAATACTTGATAGTAAATGTGGAGTTAAATAAAAATATTTATTATTAACTATTACTAAATGTTTTTCAACTTAAACGTTATATATTTTAATAAAAGGAAAGTTAAATGATTAGGTTCTTGGTTCTATTTTTTTATTGTACGACTTTCCAATTGTTTGCACAAGATATTGATGAACGTTGTGGTCTGCCTACTTCTTTATGTGAGCTACAGCTTGAACAAGAGTCATCTGATGCTGAATTGAATCGTATTTATAAAGCTATTATGAGTAGCATAAACACGGGAAAATTACCCGATGCAGCCTTAGTTGATGCTAATGAATTGAAACAAAGCTTGATTATTAGCCAACGTAGCTGGCTTGAATTCAAGAAAAAAAATTGTGATGCATTTTATGTACTTCAAAGTGGGGGTATGCAACGCAATGAAGCCAGACTTGAGTGCGAAATTGAAATGACAAATGCTCGTATCAAGTATTTGACTAAATGGTATTAGCTTATTGATTGCAGTGCCCTAAGGATGTAACTTCATGGAAATAATCCTCATCATTTTGTTTCTTCTATTGAGTATTGGCTTACTATTTTTTGCCATTAGATTAATAAAGTGGATTTTACAAAATAAAGAAAGGTCACGAGTGGCTTTGGCTTTATTTGTTATTGGTCTTACTGTACAGATTATTAACCACTTCTTTTTTAAGAATATGATGTTTATACAATCCGAGGTCTATCCTAATCTTTATTTAGTAAAGTATCCTGAAAAGGATCAGAGTATTCTTCATCAAGTAATTAGGGAAAAAGTAACAGAACACTTGAAAAAAGGGTTTTCAACAGGCAAGAAACTAGCTTATCAAAAAGAAGATTCAATTTTATTTTATAAGTATTCTAAGGCTTTTCCTTTTAGTGTTTTTCAAGATGAAGGTACAGCATATTTTTTAGAAAACGAAGAAGATCTAGGTGGCTTGGTCACTGAAGAATTAGGTATGTATAGTAAGTATAAGTTGGCAGAATTTGATTATTCTAACTGTAAAGTCAATGTCACTTTAGAGTGTGGAAAGTTTAGTTTCTTCAATGAGGGAAATTTGATTAATAAACCCAATCGCAAGTTCAATAACAATGATTTAATTTCTGATGTTGAAGAACCGCTAGATAACAGTATTTCTATAGCTCAAATAAAGCTGGCGTTCTCCACAAAAAATGAGGTACTTTTTCTAAATCTCTTTCCTGATAGTTTTCAAGAATTTGTAAGTTATTTTGGATGGAATGAGTACAACGATTCCCCCAGCAAACTTTACAATGAAAGCAATGCTTATATTGCTTATTTTTTTGAGTTGATTTCAAATGAAAAGTATAAGAACTATGAAAAAAAACTCATTAATATTGCAAAAAATGGTAAATGGCAAGCTGATGCCGTTAATTATTTTCAAGATAAATTTATAAAGTATATCAAGAAAAAACAGCGATATAATCTAATCAATACCTTGGAATTTAAAGAAGCAAAGTCAGTTTTGTTTTTTCTCTTTGATGGACAACATCCACAATTTGACAAAAAGTTTACGCATAGCTTTAATAATCACAAAATGCATATTATATATGATTTGTTTGCAAATGAATTTAATGTGGAAGAGAATAAGAAAAATCCTATAGGTAAAGATATATCATACTACTTGAACAATAAAAATTATTTTGTTAGAGACATTGATATCAACAATGACTATGCTTTGGACAAAGTAGTAAGCTCAATTCCATACCAAGAAGATGAGTTATTACTGTTTATCAATAAAGATGGAGCATACCGATTTGCTTTAAAAAGTACCAATTTTTCAGAAGATGGTGGAAATCAAATTGTTGATGTATTAGCAGAAGAAAATGGCTTTTTAATTCAAACAACATTTCCTGATCGCGGACTTAACGAGGCTAACCACTACATTACTTTTAAAAATACTCATTGGGTATTAACCAATACCCTTTTTAGGGTAAAAGAAAGTAATGAAAAAAATTCATCTATCTATATTTGCAATATTGAGCAAGAGTTAGACTTTAGCGATCCTGACTTGTTAGACAAAATGAAAGGAATACCCAATGAAGACGAACGAAAAAAACGTTGTTCAATCCAATAAAGTGGGAAAACTCATTTTAGAGTATGCCCTTTGGACAGTCATTGCCTTGATTCTAGGTATTGGCTATATGTATTTACTTTCATACTTGATTGCAGGTCCAACGCCAGAAGAAACAAATTTCTTATCTTTTATTTATTCCAAAATGCTTTTTTTTGGAGTGTTTTTTGTGGGAGGTATTATAGGAGCCATTTTAGCTATACTATTTATACTTTTTGATCTCTTTTATCTGAAAAAAAAATGTAACTTATCTAAGTATATGTTCTTAAAACGTGGAATTTCTATGTTGTTAATATTAGTTATTTTAGCTTTCTTACACTATTTTCTTGAAAAAACTTTAGACTGGATCTGATCATGAAACATATGCAAATTTTTATACTTATATCGCTGTTGTTCTCTTATTCTTTTGGACAAGAAAAACAAGATGAAAAGCAAGTGGAAGGTGCAATAGAACAAGTAGAGAAATCTATTGATTTTAAAGACGTGATAAATACTCTAAAAGAGAGAAAACTGCCAGTAGTTGATACCACAAACTTTGATGATTTTATTGACGTTGCTGACTTTAAATCCATTGATAGTCACGCTTTGAAGATTGAAACTATATATCCTGATTTCTATCAAGAAAAATCTAAGTATAAAGCAGTGAGTTCTTACAAAGTAACTTTGTCTCAAAACTTCTATACGGTGGTGGTTACCTATAAATTGGGTGAATATGAAATGGAATCTACCTTGATAAACTATGATTTAAAAGGCAATGTTATTGATTATCAGCGGATTGTCTATGACGAGATAGCTGAAGGTCTGACTCAAATAAAATCAAGAATAAGTGAACGTGCTATCACAAGCCACCATACTTCTTGGGATTTGGTCAAAAAAATAGAAGTACAGGAATTTGTTATTAATTTTGATGGTACGATTGACAGGACAAATTCAAAGAGACTAAATGACACCTTATCAAATTTCACATTAGTTTTATCTGTTTTAAAAGAATTAGGTCTTGATCCGTTATTAGTAAAAACAGATTTGATTGTATCAAAAGCCAACCCTCAAACTCCAAATGAAGTGATTATAGTTATACCAGAGATTGTAGAAGAGGGAATACAATATTTTGCCCTCAACAGTCATATTGTTATTGCCGATAATCGTACTGGAAAAATAATACAAAAATTCTTTGAAAGCAGTCAAACGAACCAATGGGTTTCAGATGCCATAATGCTTAGAAAAATCAGTATAGATACAGCGCGATACTTTATTAATAAAAAGATTCGAGCTTTTGGTGTTAAAGTACGCTATCAGGGAATGTCAAGAGTTAATCCTTATACAAGCGAAACCTTGTCTCTTTTTATCAAATCAGGCAACAGACTAAAAAAAATTCTTGATAAATACTCCGTGATGAACGCCATTGGTGAATGGAACGGTAACTGTTCTGGTGAATTTACAGATACTAAAAACACTTTAATTATGTCAAACCAAAAATCAAATGGCTTTTTTAATATTTTGATAAAAAGCAAGGTTACAGAAACCAAAAATGAAGTTAATAAGAATGGGGAATGTGATGCTAAAGTAATAACAACGAACCAAAAATCTATATTAAAATTCAATGGAAAGGTATACAAAAAAGATATTAAAGATTAAATCGCAACTTTATAAAATAAAAGTTACAATTCCACATAATCTAAAGGATATCTTTAATGCCAAATGAAAACTCTACATCAGAACAAACTCACCAGCACTTTAAAATATTTAAACCATATGGGTGTTTAAGTCAATTCAAGCAAGAAAAAATGAAAAATAAAAGCTTATTAGGTGACTTTTATGATTTTCCTGAGGATACTATGGCTATTGGAAGGTTAGACCATGACTCAGAAGGTTTATTATTACTTACAACTGATGGTATGACAAGTCATAAAGTTAGAAATAAAAGTATAGAAAAAGAGTACTATGTGCAAGTTGATGGTGTGATTACAGAGGATGCAATTTCTAATCTCCAAAAGGGTGTTGAAATTACTGTAAGTGGGAGCAAATATTTAACTCTTCCTTGTAAAGCATTTGCAATTGATGGTGAGCCAGATTTACCACCTCGAGGAAAAAATATTCGTCATCCAAAACATGGACCTACTAGTTGGATATCTATTACGATTTGTGAAGGAAAGAAACGTCAGATTCGAAAAATGACTGCTGCTGTTGGATTCCCTACATTAAGACTTGTTCGAATTAGAATTGGTGAGATTCATATTGATAGTCTAATGCCAGGAGAGGTTGCTTCTTTATCTAATATAAATAAGGTACTAAATTAAATCTCTTCTCAAATTTTTAGAGATGATATCTTTCACTTTTATTGGTACCTTATATTCATCTGCAAGTTTTTCAAATTTTTTAAATATCCCAATAGTTTTTTCAAGGATTTTTGTTGATTGTATTTGAGTTAGATTACAATATTTCCCAAATGCAATAATATCTTCTTTTGTAAAATTATCTTGCTTTTTATTTAATCTTATTTGATGAACTTTCGTCCAAGTCCCAGATGGGTCAAAAGAGTAGGTCATATCAAAAGCAGGGGATAAACTCCATTCTCCTTTTTTATTCATCAAAAATCCAAAGTTTTTTGTGTGGTCATCTTGGTTTCTTCCTACTATATTAAAAACAGCTCTTTTAAAAATTTCTGTAATCTCTTCTTGTCCAAAGTTTAGTTGACGTAAGTTTAAGATTAGTTGTTCGTATGAGTATGCCCCTGTTGTATCTCTATCATAATGAGATAGTCCAGCCCAAGATATATAGTGTAGTTTTGAGGTTTTTTTATTTTCTACAACTCTATCAAATCTTTTTATCATAAAATGAAAATCATCATCTATTTCTAAATATGAGGTTTCAGGAATATCTATCTCACACTCTTTAGCAAACAAGGAATAGATATATTCAACTCTAGTCATCCCTTTTGGGTCTTTTGAATCCCTATCTTGATTTGCAGATGAATCAAATTTTAAAAGCCAATAAGAATAGTTCCCTTCATATAAGTTTGTTCCATCAATATATATATTCTTTTTATCTTCATCTTTTGCAATAAGTGCTTTTGCCCTTGCTCCTCCTGCGCTAGAACCAACTCTAATCAAATCAAGTGCCTCTTTTTTTGTTTTTGAATCTTTTAATTTATCATTTAGTTTGTCTTTTTTTGTAATTACTAATTCAGCTAGTTGAGACAATAAAGATATATCTAAAGCTTTTGCACTTTTTTCAAAATCATCTTCAAATTCACAAGGATGATATTCCAAAGCTCCAATACTTCTTTTCCCCACATATAATAATCTATCTAGAGTTGTTATATCTTCTTTGGGGATTTTTTTCTCTGCCATAAATTGATCGATTAGTTGATTCCCATATTTATCTGGCAAAGAATCCGCAAAAACTCCAGCTACTCCTTTAAAAGTTCTAAAACTAATATCTTCAAAATAAAACTTGTCAGGTGGATAATTCATCAGTAAAGGTGAGGGTGAAATATTAGATTTCATAAAGTTTTTGTCATACTCAAATTGCGCTATATTTGAATCTTTTGGGTAACCAAGATATCCAATAGTTGTACCCCATAATTTTACTTCAACTATTTTACTCATTTATCTTCTCCCCAAATAAAGTCACTATTGGTATCTTTTTTAGATTTGAATATTCTTTTGGGTTTAGTGTTTTTTACTTTTTCTTGAATACTAAACTCCTCTTTTACTTCAAGTAGTTTTTGAAGCTTGTCTAACTCTCCAAGTCCTCTTAAAATCTTTATAAAATTTAATAAGTTTATATTAGAACCATTTTTTAGTCTTTGGATGGCATCAATACTAACACCACCTTTTTTATGAACATCATCATCAGAAAGTCTTTTTTGAAGTCTTAACTCTTCATAGTTTTTACCAAGTTCTTTTATAATATCTTCATTTGTTAATAAGTTAAAATCCATAAGAACTCCTTTTGAAATATTATATCATAATACTTTGTATTTATACAAAATATTAAGTGTTTAAATAGTATTACTTTGTATATATACATATTATTAAAATTAATATTTTTATTTTGAAGCTAATAAGTTTTTATACTTAAGACAAAATGCCATTAAGCTACGCTACACTATATAATATAACAAAACATAGATTTTTAGAGCATTTACTATATTTTTAATATTAAAAATAATTATTGTTTTACCAATTTATAAAACACAACAAGGATAGTGAATGGCTAAAACTAATTACAATTATGAAAAAAGAGCAAAAGAGTTAGAAAAACTTAGAAAAAAAGAAGAAAAGCGTAAAAAGAAAGAATCTTTAAAAGAGAGTAAATCTGAGGAATCAAGTTCTGACTCATCAGAAGAATCTTAATTAACTTCTTCTTTTTTATCTTCCATTTGATTCATTAGTTCGCTTGTAAGCTCCATTGTTAGATAGTGATCTATCATACTAGAATCTGCTCCTGAAAGTAGGGGATTAGCTTCAAGTATTTTAAGTACGGCATATGAGGCTATTGGATCATGTTCTTTTTTTATTAAAAGTTTTTCAAGTAATAAATCCATCTCTAAAACTTCTAAAACAGTTGACATAGTTTTATATATCCAAGCTAAAACAATGATTTCCATAAAATTAGTTGTTGGATTAAATACTCTATCATCTTTAACTATTGTGTGAAGTTTTATTTTCCCTAATATCTCTAAAACATCAGCATCTTTGCTAGCATTTATTTTATATCCATCTTCAATAATTTGTATATCACCTTGGTTTAGTGATTCATCGAGTTTAATTTGCTGTTTAATCTGATAAGTTTCTTTGTACATATCAATAAAATCTTGCATAATATATTCCTTTTCTTAATCTTTTTGTATATGCAATTTTAGTACCACTAAGCAAAATATTTTTAGAAGTTAGTTTAAAATCTACATTTTAACTATTTAACAACTAATTAGATAAAATCTTTTTTTTAAATAAATATATTTTTATAGGAAACAAAAATGCAAGAAAAAGAGCTGAAAGCATTTATAAAAGAGAATGCACATTTAGTTTATGAATACATAAATTGTGTAATATTAAAAGATATTGGTGTTATGTCATCTAATTTTTTTATTAGATTAGTTGATGAATACTTTAATAAACAGGAAAAAAGAATTAGTACTGATAACTTGACACCTGATACTTTAGCTTATTATCTAATCACAGAAGTTTTAGGAGAAGCACAACAAGCCTTTCCTTTTTTTAGAAAAGATACACTTACCTTAGATTTGATATTTAAAGATGCAAAGGTTTATTTTAACCATGTAAAATTCACAATAGAAGATAATAGTTTCAATATCTATTTAGTTCAAACAAAAGCTGGAGTTAGTAACTTAGATGAAGAGATAATTAAATATTCAAAACAATTTTCTATGAGAACTTCAGGTATAGAAGATTTTATTTCAAAAAACTCTAATACAAAATTAGATGAAAACTCACAAAAACTAATCGAAGATATAAACAAAATCTTATAAAAAACTAGGCTAAAGAAAATTATTTTAGCCTAATTTAAATTTATCAATTAAACAAATACATAAGCTTTTTTAAAAATATTTAATTAATTACTAAAAAAATTACTTAAAAGAATATAAATATTGTTATAATATATAAAATTATTCATTATTTATAAAATTTATTAAAAACTATATCTTCAAAAGGAACTGATTTCTAAAGTAACAAAATAAAGGAGAAAAGTATGTATTTTATAACAAATAGAGAGCCAAAAGGTAGCTTTGCAAAGCAAACTGCAGGGGTAAAGTATGATTTTGATTTAGATAAAAATGCACCTTCTAATTCAGTATATTATTGTGAAAGAAATAGCGAAAATGATTATATGGAAATTGGTTCAACAAACCTAATGAAACAATTAAAATTGTCAAAAGCTAAAAATATACTTCTTTTTATTCATGGATTTTCTAATCTTCCAGAAAATGATATCTTTCCTAGAGTTAAAACTCTCCAAAAGTTATTTGATGAAAAAGAGAAAGACTTAGTTCTAGTGATACCTATAATTTGGCCATGTGATAATGACAAAGGTATTATAAAAGATTATTGGGATGATCAAAAATCAGCAGATGTTAGTTCTTTTTCATTTGCAAGAGTGCTTCAAAAGTTTATGAAATGGAGAGATGCTTACACAAAAGATGAAGATATATGTTTAAAAAGAATAAGTGTATTAAGTCATTCTATGGGAAATAGAGTTTATAGGGAAACTTTACACCAATGGAATAGATATGATTTAGCAAATGGGGTTCCTCTTTTATTTAGACATAGCTTTTTAGTGGCTGCAGATATTGTAAATGAATCTTTGGAAGAGGATAAAAAAGGAAGATTTATAAGTCAATCAAGTAGCAATGTTTCAGTTTACTTTTCATCTAGTGACCTGGCTTTAAGAGCTAGTAAAGTATCAAATCTAAAAAATAGAATTGCATCAAGAAGATTAGGCCATACAGGCCCTGAAGATATATCAAAAGTTCAAAAAAATGTTTATTCAATTGATTGTGAAGAATTGAGTAATAAATATGATTATCCAAAAGGTCATTCATATTTTCTAACAAATAAAAAAGGAAACCCAGGGAAAGTTTTTGAACATATATTTAACACCATAAAAACAGGAAGAGTTAAATCAAGTAAAGATAGAACTCATATTTTGAAATAAATTTTCTTTATTTTATATGATTCTCAGTATATTTAATTAAAATCCATTTAAAAAAATATAGAGGATTATATACTTTGGAATTTATGCAAACAGTAATTGAGTCATTAAATGTAATGACTACTTATGAAGCTATTGCTATGATTTTAGCAATAGCTTACATAGTTTTAGCAATAAAACAAAGCCTTTGGTGTTGGCCAGCTGCCTTTGTCTCAACACTTATTTATACAATACTTTTTTATGATGTATCATTACTTATGGATTCAGCTTTAAATGCTTATTATCTTATTATGGCAGTTTATGGTTGGTATTCATGGAAATTTGGTGGTAAATTAGAACAACAAGAGTTAGAAGTATCAACATTTGGTTTAAGTAAAAATATTCAAATCATTATAGTTTTAAGTATTATCTCTTTAGGTTTTGGATATGTTATGGCAAATTATACTAGTGCTGATTTTGCTTATGTTGATTCTTTTACAACAGTATTTGCAGTCTTTTCAACTTATATGCTTGCAAAAAAGATTATAGAAAATTGGATATATTGGATAGTTATTGATATTGTTTCTATTTACATCTATATTCAAAAAGGTTTAAATCTAACAGCTGTTTTATTTATGATTTACACTATATTAGCATTTGTTGCATATCAAAACTGGAAAAAAGAGTATGATAATACAGAAACTTCAAGATTATAAGATATTTAAAAATGAAGAGGTTTTAACTCTTGAACCATTGAAAAATCAAGGTTTTTGTAATATAAACTATGAGTTGAAAACTTCAAAAAACACTTATGTTTTAAGGGAGTTTAGAAGTGATGCAACTGTAAATATAAGTAGAGATTTTGAGTATAAGATTCAAAAAAAAGCTTATAAAGAAGGTATTGCTTCAAAACCAATTTATCTTGATAAAAATAAAAGTTTTATGATTTATAATTTTTTAAAAGGCAAGCACAAAACTAAATTAGATAAAGAGGATTTAAAAGCTTTAATTATAACTTTAAAAAAACTTCATAATATTAAGATTAAATCAAAAAAATTGAATTTAAAAAAAGAGTTGAAAAATTACAATTATCTAAAAACAAAAGAGGCAAAAAATAGTCTAAAGATATGTAAAAAAGAGTTAAAAAATTTAGAAAAATATAAAAAAAGATTAGTTATATGCCATCACGATTTAAACCCTCAAAATATTCTTTTTTATAAAAAAGATATTAAGTTTATTGATTGGGAATATGTAGGTTTAAATGATGCATTTTTTGACCTTGCAACTATTTGTTTTGAATTTGATTTAGATAAAAATGAAAAAAGATATCTATTGAAAAAGTACCTAAAAACTTTTACAAAAAAAGATATCTTAAAACTTGAATCATATATAACTATTTATAAACATATTTGTAATTTGTGGTTTATAAGTTTATCAACTAAAAAATGAGGACATAAATGAAAATCTCATATCATCGTAGAAGAAAAATGAAAACAAGAAGAATTGCCATAAGAGATTTAATCTTAAGAGGAATTGAAGACCCAAAGGATTTAGCAAAAGAGCTTAAGGTTACAGTTCAAACTATAAAAAGAGATTTAGTAGCTATGGAAACTATGAGTGAAGAGGATTTTACATTTGCTAAAAGAGATAGTTCTCAGGAGATACTTGATAAAAAAGATGAGATCTTAAGAATGTTAGATGATGAAGAATATTACAATGATAATGGTGATATAAATATTGCTAAAATTACAAAAGAACTAAAAACAAGTAGGGCAACTGTAATGTCTGTATTAAATGGTGAATAAAAGAATTGAGGAGAAAAATTGAATTTTTATGAAAAAGAAAATGAACTTGATGTAGATGTTGGAAATCAGCATATTGTTATACAAAGACGTTATGAGTTTTTAGGTGCTTTCAATGATTTGCTTATAGCTATTTGGTTTTTAACAGGTAGCTTTTTCTTTTTAAATGATACATTAATGAATAGTGGAACTTGGCTATTTATAGTTGGAAGTGCACAGCTTTTGATAAAACCTCTAATTAAAGTCACAAGTTTAATTCATGTCGCAAATATTTACAATACTCAGATTTCTAAAAATTCTGAAAAATCTATATAATAAACTAAAAGGAAAATCTTGTCATTTGATATATTCAATCTATCTTTAGAACTTTCAAAATCTTTAGAGCAAAACAATTATAAAACTCCAACTCCTATTCAAACAAAGGTAATCCCTCTTGTAAAAACAAAACAAGATATTATGGCTCAGGCAAAAACAGGAAGTGGTAAAACTGCAAGTTTTGTTATTCCTATTTTAGAATCATTGAAAGAGAATAAAACACAAAAAAAAGCAAAAATAAAAGTGTTGGTTTTAGCTCCAACAAGGGAATTAACTCTTCAAATTGCCCAAACATTTTCAGACCTTAGTCAATATTTTCCAAAAGCCCTTTCTATAGTTTCTATTATAGGTGGAGAAAAGATAGGGGAACAACTTTTAAAGATACAAAAGGGGTGTGATATAGTAGTTGCAACTTCAGGAAGACTTCTTGATATTATAGGTAAAAAGCAAATTGATTTATCTACTATTGAATATTTTGTTTTAGATGAAGCTGATAAGATGCTTGATTTAGGTTTTGTTCAAGAACTTGATGAGATTTTAAAGATTATTCCAAAGAATAGACAAAATCTTTTATTTTCTGCAACATATTCACCAAAAGTTATTGATATATCTTCAAAGATAACTAGCAAAGCCTTAAAAGTAGAAATCGAAGATTCAAATACAAATGTGAAAGAGATAACTCAAAGGGCAATATTTGTAAAAAAAGAGGATAGAAGTGCGCTTTTAAGACATCTAATAAAAGAGAATAACTTTAAATCAGTATTGGTTTTTATGGCAAATAAAAGAGCAGCAGATAATATTGCAAATAAGTTTATCAAAAAAGGATATGAGGCTGAATCTTTTCATGGAGATTTAACCCAAGAGGAGAGAAGTCTAACTCTAAATGATTTTAAAAATAAAAAGATAGATATACTTTTTTCCACTGATATTGCATCAAGGGGTTTGCATATTGATGATATTGATTGTGTTGTAAATTTTGATTTGCCAAGAAGTACAGAAGATTATATTCATAGAATAGGAAGAACAGCAAGAGCAGGGAAAAGTGGAACAGCTATATCTTTTTTAGATAATGAAAATCTAAACCACTTTAAACTAATAGAAAAAAGATATAAATTAGATATAAAAAAAGAGCAAATAGATGGCTTTGATTTTACTATTTCAAATACTACAAAACAAAAAGGAAGTGCACCAATAAAAGGTAAAAGAAAAAGTAAAAAAGATAAGTTAAGAGAGCAGGGGTTATTATAATAGCTATATGAAGTCTTAGACGCCATATGCTAATATAAAAATATCAATTGCCCTTTCAGCCATCTCATCCATATGTTTTTTTGAAAAATTTGTATCAACTTGAAAAAGAAATGGATACATCAACTCCGATTCTAAAAGTCCAAAAAAATGTATTGCTGCTATATTTGTATCTGTTTTTTTTATTTTATTAAACTTTATTGCTTTTTCTAAATATTTAGAAAGTATTTCTCGACTTTTTAATACTCGGTTTTTATACGTAATTCTACCTAGGTTTGTTATCTCTGATTGACTTATTGTGAGTCTTCTTATTTCAACCATTTTTTGAGAATATACAAAATTTATAAACCTTTTTCCAAATTCGTATAGTTGGGTATGAATATCAAGGGTTTCATTTTTAGTATCTATAATTTGATGTACAAAATCACTTTCTTGGGCATTTGCAATAGAAATAACTTCAAAAAAAAGTTCTTCTTTTGAAGAGAAGTAGTTATACAGTGTTGCTTTAGATCCACCAAGCTTTGAACTTATTTTTGACATTGAGGCTTTTTCAAAACCAAACTCTTTAAAAACCTCTTTAGCAGCTTTTATTATCTCTTCTTTTTTTTCTTCTGTTTTCTTTCTCATTAAACTATTCCTATTTATTAAAGTAATATTAACATTTAAATGGATAATATCCCTTTAATTAAACCGTACTGTACAGTTATTTTAAGAAAAGAGAAAGATGAAAAAAGAAAATATTATCAATATAAATTTATTTAAAAGGCTTTTTGTATTTATTGTGGGACTTTTTATTATGTCATTTGGAGTTTCATTTTCCGTTAAAGCAGATATAGGAGTATCCCCAATATCATGTGTACCATATATTTATAGTGTATATTTTCCCTTAACTATTGGACAGTTTACAATACTATTAAATGTCTTATTTATGGGGATTCAAATAGCAATACTTCGTAAAAAATACAATCCTTTTCAATTGGTACAACTTCCTGCAATTATAGTATTTGGATATTGCATTGATGTTGCAATGTTTTTAGTAGAGAGTTTAATACCTTCAAATTATATAGAACAATTAATCTTATGTTTAATCTCTTGTGCTGTATTAGCCTTTGGTATTTTCCTTGTAGTTAAATCAAGACTTACATATCTTCCTTTGGAAGGCTTAGTAGTCGTTATATCTAAAACCTTCAAAAAAGAGTTTGGAAAAATAAAGATATCTATGGATACTTTGATGGTGATTTTAGGAGTTATCAGTTCTTTTATTTTCTTAAATCATTTAGTTGGAATTAGAGAAGGTAGTATTATTGCTGCTTTATTAATAGGAGCAATGATAAAATATTTTAGTACAAAGCTACCTTTTATTGAAAATTGGCTTGCTGATGAAGTTACAAAAGAATCAGATATTGAAGATATTAGTGATAAATATAACAATACTTTTGTGATTACTATCTCAAGAGAATATGGTAGTGGTGGACATGAAATAGGTAAATATATAGCAAAAGAGCTAGGAGTTGCTTTTTATGATAAAGAGTTAATTGATTTAACTTCGCAGAAAACAGGTTATACCCATGAATATATTCAAGAAAATGAACAAAAACTCACAAACTCTTTATTGTATGATTTATATGAACAAAACTTTAATTATGTAAATGATGAATTACCACCTAAAGATGTACTTTTTTTAATTCAAAGTAAGATTATAAGAGATATTTGTGAAAAAGAGTCTTGTGTTATTGTAGGTCGTTGTGCAAATTTTATTTTAAAAGATCATCCAAATTGCATAAATGTTTTTATCCATGCTAATAATGAATATAGAAAAGATAAAATAAATAAAATCTACAAAGCAAAATCACCTTTTGGGGATAATGATTTAAAAGACTCTGATGAAAAAAGAGCAAATTATTGTATGCATTTTACAAAAAAGGATTGGAGAGATGCTACTAACTATCATATAACTCTTGATAGCTCTTTATATGGTTCAAAAGAAAGTGCAAAAAAAGTTATTGAATTTATAAAAGAAAGAAAAATCTAAACTTGCATATTTAGAAAAGTATGAGAGTTTTCTAAGTATAATATTTTATATGACAAGTTTACCTATATATAGTGTTTTAGATGAAATAAAACAAACATTAAATCAAAATTCAAAACTTATACTTGAAGCTCCTCCAGGAGCTGGAAAAAGTACAGTTGTTCCAATCTCTTTATTAAAAGAATCATGGCTTCATTCTGATGATAACTCTAAGATGATTATTATGCTAGAACCTAGACGTGTAGCAGCTAGAATGGTAGCTCAACAAATGGCAAAACTACTTGGAGAAGAATTAGGTCAAAGTATTGGTTATCAAGTTAAAATGGAAAGTTGTTATTCAAAACAAACAAAACTTCTTGTTGTAACAGAAGCAATACTTGTGAGAAAACTTCAATCTGACCAATCTTTGGAAGATGTAGCGATGATTATTTTTGATGAGTTTCATGAAAGAAGTATTCATACTGATTTATCCTTGGCCTTATCTTTACAAGTGCAAGAGTTGTTAAGAGATGATTTAAAACTTTTGATTATGTCTGCAACATTAAATTCAAATGACCTAGTAAATTTATTAGGAAAAGTACCTGTTATAAGTTCAAAGGGGAAGTTATATGATGTTGAAAATATCTATTTAAAAGAGAGTATAAAACAACCTGATTTTAAAACTCTAAATAGCTTACTTTGTGATACAACTTTAAAAGCACTGGAAGAGAATAGTGAGGATATATTAGTTTTTTTAGCAGGAACTAAAGAGATAAAAAACTTGCAAAATAGTTTAAATGAGAAACTAAAAGGTAAAAAAAGTGATATAGAGATTTTACCTTTATATTCAGCTTTGAGTAAAGAGCAACAAGATAAGGCTTTACTAAGAAGTGATAAAAGAAAAGTAATACTTTCAACTAATATTGCTCAAACATCACTAACTATTGAAGGTGTTAGCATTGTTATTGATTCAGGACTAGAAAAACAATCCTCTTATAACTATTCAACAAGTATGAATCATTTAAATCTTACTTTTATTTCAAAAGATTCAGCAGTTCAAAGAGCAGGGCGTGCGGGAAGATTAAGTAGTGGAAAGTGTTATAGACTTTGGCATGAGAAAAAGATATTGCAAGAGTCAACAAAACCTGAAATACTAAGAACAGATTTAAGTTCATTTTTTCTTGAAATTTCACTTTGGGGAGTAAAAGATACAAAAGAGCTCAAATTTTTAGATTATCCTTTAAAGGAAGTTGAACAAAGTACAAAATTAGTTCTTCAAGAGTTAAAAATGTTAGATGAAAACTCTTTGATAACAAAGATAGGGGAAAAAGCATTATCCCTTGGGATTCATCCTAGATTTGCATTTATGATATTAAAAGCAAATGACTTAGGCTTTGCCTATGAAGCATCAATTTTAGCAACACTACTTAGTGAAAAAGATATTTTTAAAAGCAGTTTTAGTGATACTAATATCTATTCTAGATTTATTCACTTATATGAAAATGATTTAGGTAGTCATCTAATAAATAAAAACTTAGCTTCAAATATTTTAAAACAAGCTAGGTTTATATTTAAAAAATTAAACTCTTTAGAGGAAGTGAAAAAAGCTAAAAAAAGAGTTGATGAAAAGATTTTAAGTATATTAATCCTTTTTGCTTATCCCGATAGATTAGCAAAGCAAAGAGGGAAAAATAATAATAGATATAAACTTAGCAATGGTAAGGGTGCGATAATAGATATTGAGGATTCTTTATTTAATGAAAGGTTTTTAGTAACACCAATACTAAATGCTCAAAATAAAGATTCATATATCTCATATGCAATTAAAATTTCACTTGAATTGATACAAGAGTATTTTAGTGAATATATAAAAACAACACAGACAATAACTTATAATAAAGAGTCAAAAAGGCTTGATATAAGAGAAGTTAGCAATTTTTATGAAGTTGAACTTACTTCAAAGGCTATTTCAGTTGAGAATAATATCGATTTTTCTAATCTTTTTTGTGAACTTATAAAAAAAGAGGGATTAGAGCTTTTAACATGGAGTAAAAAGACGATTGATTTAAAAAATAGAGTAAACTTTATAAATGAAAATATGAAAGATGAGTTGGTAAGTTTCAAAGATGAAGATTTATTAGAGACCCTTGAATCTTGGTTAAAACCATACTTAAGTGATGTTAAATCAATTAAGCAATTAGAGTCTTTGGATATTTATGCTATTTTACTTTCATATATTCCTTGGGAAAAACAACAACAAATAGATATTTTAGCTCCTAGTTTTTTAAGGGTACCAAGTGGCTCAAATATAAAAATAGATTACACTAATATTCAAACACCAATATTAAAAGTTAAAATACAAGAGGTTTTTGGTCTTCACGAAACACCAAAAATCTTAAATGGAAAAACCCCTTTACAAATGCATCTTTTAAGTCCAGCTTTAAGGCCTATTCAAATAACATACGACCTTAAAAGTTTTTGGGAAAACTCTTATGCTGAGGTGAAAAAAGAGTTATTTTCTAAGTACAAAAAACATTATTGGCCAGATAATCCTTATGAGGCAATTGCAACCAATAAAACTAAAAAAAATATGAATAAATAAAGAGAATAAATTATATGAATGAAAGATTAAAGTTAATAGATATAGGTGTACTTTTTATGCTTGCAAGTTCTGTTTTAGGAGCACTAAATGGAGCAGTAGCAAAGTACTTATCAACTAGTATGGATCCTTTAGAAATAGTTTTTTATAGAAACTTAATAGGTGTTTTTATCATACTATTTACACTAAAAAAATTTAATGTAGCCTTTGATAGATCAAAGTTACATTTACTATTATTAAGGGGATTGTTTGGAGCTTTGGCAATGGCATTGTTTTTTTATACAATTGCAACAATTCCCCTTGGTGAAGCAGTTGTTTTAAATAGAACTTCACCATTTTTTGTAACAATACTCGCCTATTATTTAGTAAAAGAGAGTATTAGTTTAAAAACATTTTTTGCACTTATTATTGGATTTATAGGAATTATACTTGTGATGAAACCTTTTGGAATAGAGTTTTCATTTGAACATGTTTTAGGAGTACTGGGTGGTTTTTTTGCAGCTTGTGCTTATGCAACTATAAAAAAAATAAAAGATATATTTGATGCAAGACTTATAATGCTTTCATTTATGGGGATTGGTTTGATTATCCCATTGTTAATTTATTTTTTTACTCCGATTTTTGAATTTAAACTCCATACAGATCCTGTTATTTGGGCTTTGATTGGTTTTATGGCTATCATTTCTACTGGTTCACAGTGGTTTATTACAAGGGCATATAGTGTAAGTAAAGCAAGTATTATTGGAGTAGTTAGTTATACAAATATTCCATTTTCTATAGGATTTGGAGTTGCTTTAGGTGATGCTTTCCCTGATTTAACTACATTTATAGGTATTTTACTTGTAATTTTTGGTGGTATTTTAGTTAGTTCTAAATTTTCCAAAAACAGTAAATAACTATTGTTTTTATTAAAAAAATTGGTTAGACTAATCTTAATACATAATCACTAAGGAGAAAAAATGGTTAGAGTAAGTGTTTTATACCCAAACGGTGAAGATATTAAGTTCGATATGGATTATTATTTAGATACTCATATCCCAATGGCAGGAGAGTTAATTGGTGATGCTTTAAAAGGTGCAAATGTTGATTATGGATTAGCAAATGCAATTCCAGGGCAAGAGATTCCTTATGTTGCTATGACTCATTTAACATTTGAATCGGTGGAAGCTTTTCAAGAAGCATTTACTCCCCATGCAGATAAAATCATGAATGATTTACCAAACTTTACAAATTCAAACCCTATTATCCAAATAAGTGAAGTGAAAATTTAGATTTAATTAGTCAATAATTACTTGTATTAGTATTTATTGACTTTATTTTAAATATAATACGTAACTATGAACTCTTTATATCAAAAAATTGGCAATGACTTAGATATTGGCGAATTAATTTCAAAGGAAACCATCCAGACTCTTTGGAGTGGATATGGTGAACTAGTAAGACTAAAATTTGAATCAAAAAATATTATTGTAAAACATATAAAACTTCCAAAACCTGAACTTCATCCAAGGGGCTGGAATACTGATTTCTCCCATCAAAGAAAACTTCACTCCTATGAAGTTGAAGTAAATTGGTATGAAAACTTTAGCAAAGAAGTTGATGAAAGATGTAGAATACCACAAGGTCTAAAAACTTTTAAAACAGAAAATGAGTATCTAATAGTAATGGAAGATTTAGCAGATATTGAGCTTGTTACAACCACCTTAGATGCAAATGAAAGCCATATAAAAATTTGTTTATCTTGGCTTGCAAATTTTCATGCTAAATATTTAAATATAAAAAATGAACTACTTTGGGAAACTGGAACTTACTGGCATCTTGAAACAAGACCCGATGAGTTTGAAAGACTTGAAGATGGTGAATTAAAGGAATATGCAAGTACAATAGACGAAATACTTAAAAATACTAAATATCAAACAATAGTCCATGGGGATGCAAAATTAGCAAATTTTTGTTTTAATAAATCAGTTACAAGATGTGCGGCAGTTGATTTTCAATATGTAGGTCATGGTTGTGGGATGAAGGATTTAGCATACTTTATGAGTAGTGCAGTTGAACCAGAAGATTGTGAAGATTTAGAAGAGTTTATAAAAGATATCTATTTTGATGAATTACATAAGGCTATAGAGATTTATCATCCTAGTATCGATCCACAAGATATTGAAGATGAATGGAGAATGTTGTTTTGTCTATCTTGGGCAGATTTTAAAAGATTTTTAAAAGGTTGGAGTCCAGAACACTTTAAGATAAATACTTACAGCCAAGCAGTTACAAATAGAGCCTTAATATATTTAAAGAGATTAGAAAATGCATAATATAAAACCAATTGGAACAATAAAAACACCTTTTAAGGCTATTGAAGATATGCCTATTCAACCAAAGGGTGCAAAAGATGTAGAAGGGATTATTATCCTTGATGAAGAGCTTAGTGAGGGATTAAAAGATTTAGATGGCTTTAGTCATATCTATTTAATATATAGTTTTCATGAAGTAAAAAGAACTGAACTTACTGTAACTCCTTTTATGGATACTCAAGAAAGAGGAGTTTTTTCAACAAGGACACCACTTAGACCAAACCATATAGGTTTATCAATAGTAAAATTAAAAAGTGTTAAAGATAATAAAGTTTATGTAGATGGCATAGATGTATTAGATGGAACACCACTTTTAGATATAAAGCCATATATTGAAAAATTTGATGGTGTTAAAGATAGTAGATCAGGATGGTTAAAAGCAAGTGCAGAGGATGTTATAAATAGACGTTCTGATAAAAGATTTGAATAAATAAAATAAATAGAGTAAATATATGAAAATTGAAATTCCAGGTAGGGAAGCTTTTGAGATAAAAAGTGTTGTATTTGATTATAATGGAACAATTGCAGTTGATGGAAAACTACTTAAAAATGTTTCTGAAAATATTAATAAACTTGCATCAGATTTTAAATTTTATGTAATTACAGCAGATACTTATGGCACAGTAAAAAAAGAGTTAGAAAACACAAATTGTGAAGTTATAGTAATAGGGAAGCAAAATCAAGACAAAGACAAGTTAGAGTTTGTAAAGAAGCTAGGCAGTAAAACAGTTTTAAGTGTTGGTAATGGTAGAAATGATCTATTAATGTTAGAAGAGTGTGTTTTAGGTATTGCTATTTTACAAGATGAAGGTTTATGTACTAAAACTTTTTTATCTTCAGATATTTTAGTAAAATCAATAGATGATGTATTTGGCTTTTTAAAAGATTCAAATAGGCTTATAGCAACACTTAGAAATTAAGAAATTAATATATAAATATTATTTTCTTAACTGAATATTAAAACAAGCGCCATATTTTCTATTCTCTGCTGTTATTGTACCTTGCATATATTTTTCAATAATTATCTTACTCATATAAAGTCCAAGACCAGTCCCATTTAGTTCATTTTTTGTACTAAAGTATGGGTTAAATATCTCATCAATAATCTTTTCATCTATTCCACCTGCATTGTCACAAACACTTATAATGACATTTTGATTTGATTCTTTCACCGATATTACAATAGCTTTTTTTAATTTTTCTTGTGGTGTAAATGCTTCTTTTGAGTTGTTTATAAGATTAAGAAGAACTTGCATTAATTCTCTTTTATAAACATAAACAATTGGAGCATTATCATCTTGTATGATTAGTTCTATATCATTGTTTTCAAGGTTTGCATTTATTATATCTTTTGTATCATCAAAAAGTTTTTTTAATGATATCTCCTCTTTTTTATCACTAGGTTTAAAGTGGTTTTTGAAATTGTTAATTATATTTGATAAATCTAATGCTTTCTTTTGTATATTTTTAAGATACTCTTCAAGGGAATCATTATCTAAACTATCTAATTCTAAATCAGCTAAAGCATTATTAGCAATCATTGAAATAGAACTTAAAGGTTGTCTCCATTGATGGGCAACTATATTCAACATCTCACCCATAGCAGCATTTCTTGATTGGGAAATCATAATTTCATCTTTTCTTTGAAGCTCTTTTGTTGATACATAGATTAAATGTGATAAAGCTTGAACTGTTGAGCTTGCTCCTTTTTTTATATCTAATGTGATTTTTTTATTATTTATATTTTCTGATTCACTTAAAGCTAAAAGAGTCATACTTTGATTTAGAAGCTCTTTATTGTCTTTCTCACTAAAAAACTCTCCATACGTAAAAAAACCAGCTGTTGGTGCTAAATCGTTATATATAAGTGTTTCATGTTCAATTTTATCTGGCATAAATCTTCTTCTTGCCATACATGAATAGATAAATATACTTTCAACTGGTTTAGAAGCAATTTTATCAATATGGTATTGTGTTTTATCAAGTATTTCATTGCAATTTCCATAACCAAAACTTACTTCATCTCCAACATTTAAGTTCCCTGCAAATACTAAAGAACCATCATCATTTTTTGCAATTACTGCCCTTGCTATTTGTATACCATTTCTTTCAAGAATTAAAGGAAATTCAATTCCCACATATGGAAGATTTTTACTAATATCATGACCTAAATAATATGCATATGTTTCTAATGCGGTTCTATCATTTATAGTATAAACTACATTTTTATCTGATTTTGTGATTTTTAATTTTTGCCCAATAGGAACCCAATTAAAACTATAATCAGTATTAACATTTAAGTTTTTACTACTTAAAGATACTGCCACAAAACCTTTTGTGTATATTTTCTCTTTTGTAAAAACATAAGTATTTTCAAATTTTGCATTATCCCCTGCAAGTCCCCCTGCAACAATAATATTTTTGTCAATTGACTCTATCCCTTTGATATACTCTTCACCATTTCCTAATAAGCCATCAATAAAAGATATTATAACTTTTGTATCCTCTTGTATTATCTTTGATGCTATATCTTTTCCTACTTGGAAGTGGTTATCAAATTGATTTGTGATTTCAGTTTTTAAAGTTATTTGTTCAAAAATTGTAAAACTTATAACTGTTGTATTAGTACTTACTAAGCCATCTTTTATCTCTCCATCTGTTGTAGAGCCTATTAAGGAAGATAAAGGGAAATTTTTTGAAAAATAGTTTGTTATTTGTTCTATATATGAAGGATTGTTTTCATGGGTGAAAACTTGAATTAAAAGTTTTGAAGAGTCTTCAATACAATTATCTTTAATAAATCTTTCAAGCTCTTTAATGTCCTTGAAATATGCATTTAATGTTTTCATTTAAAATACCTAAAATATATTCTTAATGAGTATACATTAAGTAGATTTAATTAAAGTTTACATTTTACTTTTAGATTACAATAATATTATTAATAGATTTTAAAAGAAGAGACTTAATCTCTTCTTTTATTTAAACTTCAACTGATTGAAGTTTATCTTGTTTTTCATTTAAATTATCAATAACTACTGCACAAACAGCATCACCTGTAATATTTAAAGCAGTTCTAGTCATATCAAAAATTCTATCAAGGGCAAATAATAAAGGTAAGCCTTCAATAGGAATTCCAGCAGAAAGTAATACCGCAACAACTAAAAATGAAGGACCTGGAACACCAGCTTGTCCAATTGCACCAATAGTAGCTGTGAAAATAATAGCAGCATATCCAGCTAGTCCTAAATCAATATTATACATCTGTGCAAAGAAAATAGCCACAAGTCCATAATAAATGGCATTTCCACTCATATTAATTGTTGCACCAAGTGGTAAAACAAAAGATGAAGTAGATTTTGAAACATTTAAATCCTCTTCACAAGTTTTCATTGTAACAGGAAGTGTTGCCATAGATGAAGCAGTTGAAAGAGCAACTACTTGAGGTTTTTTCATAGCACCAATAAAATCTTTTACAGATGTTTTCGAGAATAGTTTTATAATAAGTGGATAAAAAATAAATCCATAAACTAAAAGAGCTCCCATATAAACTATAAAAAGTTTTGCTACAAGGCCAAGCATATCAAATCCATATGTACCAATTGAATCAGCCATAAGACCAAAAACACCAATTGGTGCTAACATCATTACAACAGTAACCATCCAAATTAAAGCTTGAATCATACCCTCTAAACCATTGATTAGTGGACTACTCTTTTCTTTTGGAATTTTAGAAATTGCAATACCAAAGAATAAACAAAAAACTAAAATCTGTAAGATGTTTGCATCCATAAGTGATTGGAAAATATTAGTTGGAATCATACCAATAAGTGTTTCCATTGCACCAGGAAGAGCCCCTTTGTCAGCATATTGGTCTGAAAACATATGGCTTACACTACTTAAGTCTAATCCAACACCTGGTTTAAAAACTTCACCTGCTATTAATGCTAATGCAACTGCAAAAGCAGAAGTTCCTAAGAAAAAGGCAATTGTACCAATTCCAACTTTTCCTGCACTTGGGCTATCACTTAAGTTTGCAGCACCAGAGATAATTGAGATTACAATCAATGGTATTACAAGCATTTTGATTAGGTGAATAAATATTGTTCCAAGGGGTGCAAAAACAGATGCATCTTTACCCATTACTATACCTACAATAGTACCTAAAATCATTGCTATAATGATTTGGACACCAACATTTTTCAATAATGATTTTTGTTTCATTAATTATCCTTTAAATACATTTAGATAATTTTATAATTATGAAGTGGCTTAAAAGTGTGTACTAATAAAAAAATTAAGTTAAATTTAATACTATGGGTTGTTTTTCAGATATTTATAATTTCTATAGCAGTTTATTGTTTTCATTAATGTTATTGCAATAAGTCCCATTATCCAATATAAAAACCATTGTGAAATCATTCCAATAAATCCATCTTCATAATAGTAATCTACAACTTGAAATACTAGAAAAAATAAGATTGTAGATTTTAAAGAGAATTGATTATTTTGAACAAAATCTATAGTTTGATGACCTTTTAGTTTTAATTTAAAAAATAAAAGACTTATAAGAATTACAATCAATGCTATTATTGAAAGATATTCATCTTTTATAAGTTGAATTGATTTATCAATGCCAAGAATAAAATAGTATGTTGTAAGTATCCCAATAAAAGATAGTATAAAAAGATTTTTTGTATTCATTTAATTTCCAATTTTTTTTAAATTTTATCAAAATTTGTTTAATTTTTTAATTTACCTTATTTTCATATAATTTATAAATTATTAAAAGTGTATATTTTCACAAATCAAAAAAGGAAAAAAATGGAATATAATATATCTGAGACTTCAATGGGAAATAGACCAAATGTAAGCCTTCCAAATCCAAAAATATTAACAACTTTAAAAGAAGAAGGTATGAGAAGTTTAATAAGTAGACACTATGATTTACTAGCGGAAAGTAAAATTAAAGATCTTTTCCCTGAAAATGAACAAGCTTTAGCTATGGCAAAAAAACACTCTGCTGATTTTTTCATTCAAATTTGTGGAGGACCAAAATATTTCAATGAAAGCAGAGGTGCTCCAAGAATGGTAGCAAGACATATGCCTTTTAAAATCACTCCAAGTGCTAGGGTAGTTTGGTTAGAGATGTTTGCAAAAGCGATTGAAGAAACAAATTTAAGTGAAGAGGAAAAAAAATCGTTTTGGGATTATGTTGATATTTTTTCTATCTGGATGATTAATACACCAGAACCAATAAATTAAAAAAGAGTTAAATGGCAACTTATTATTTTTATAAAAATCTTAAGCCTGTAAGTGATTTTACAGAATTATCGAACCCTGATATTTATACAAAAATACCAAATGATTGGCATCTTTTAGCAACAGATGTCAAAGATTCTACAAAAAATATAGAAAAAGGAAAATATAAAGAGATCAATATGCTAGGAGCTATGAGTATTATCTCTGTTTTAAATATTGATAGAAGTTTAGAACTTCCTTTTATTTTTGGTGGTGATGGCGCTTTTATTTTAGTTCCAAGACGTGTTTATAAAAGTGCAAGGCGTGCATTAGTTGCAGTTAGAGAAATGGCAAAAGATGCTTATGGTCTAGAACTTAGAGTAGGATCTATCTCTTTAGAAAAACTTGCAAGTTTTGAAAAAGAGATTTTAATAGCTAAATATAAAACTACACAAAATCATGAACAAGCTTTGATAAAAGGGGAGGGATTAGATTATTTTGATTATCTTTTAAAACTTGATGACAAATATCATATAAAAGATAAAAAAGATGAGTTTTATGAGTTAGATTTAGAAGGTTTGGAGTGTAGATGGTCTTTTATTGAATCATCTAAAGATGAAACCTTGTCATTTATCTTAAAATGTCTTGATGAAAAAGATTATAAAGATGTCTTAGAAAATATTGAAAAAATTGTTGGTGATATTAGTTCAAGACATCCAATCAATGAGAAAAAACTATTACTTAGTTTTAATGCTAAAGACTTAAATGTAGAAGCCTCTTTTTTATCAAAATCATTACTAGGTAAAATGGTCACTTTATTTAAACTAAGATTTATAAACCTTTTAGGGTTTTTATTGATGAAGTTTAAAATTGGTGAATGGGAAAAATATAAAAAAAGAATCATCTCAACCACAGATATTGAGAAGTTTGACAACATAGTTAGAATGGTTTTCTCTATTAGTAATAAACAGATGAAAGAACTTGAAGAGTATTTGGAAAAAGAGTACCAAAATAAAAAACTTATTTATGGAATAAATAAGTCAAAACATGCACTTATGACATGTTTAATTTTTGAAAGACATGGGAAACATATCCATTTTGTTGATACTACAAATGGTGGTTATGCAGTTGCAGCTAAGGCGTATAAAAGAAGGCTAGAAGAGATAAACGGAAAAATTAATTAATATTATAATGCAATAATGTTCTATGTCAGTAAAAAATTTATTGTTATAATAGTTTTAAAATTTTATTGAAAGGTTAAAAATGGAATATAAAGCTATTAATATAAATGAAAAATTTACAAAATTCAATGAACATTGGTCTCCAAAAATTATTGCACAAATGAATAATTACCAGTTTAAAGTTGTAAAAGTTCAAGGTGAATTTATTTGGCATAGTCATAAAGATACTGATGAGGTATTTATTGTTATGGATGGAACATTAACTATTGAGTTTAGAGATGGAAGTGTAACTTTAAACAGAGGTGAAATGTTTGTAGTTCCAAAAGGAGTAGAACATAAACCTTTTGCCCAAACTGAGTGTAATATAATGGTTATTGAGCCTGAAGGTGTTGTTAATACTGGTGATGAAGAGTGTGAACTAACAAACGACGCTAAATATTTGGTTTAGTATTTTAAAAAGATTTTATGGAAAAGTTTATATATAAAAATAGGATTGATATAACAGCTTTATCAGCAAAGATGCATACCTTTTCATATAAAAAGCATGCCCATGAGGAGTATTGTTTAGGGGTTACTCTAAATGGTATTCAAAAATATAACTTGGAAGGAACAAATCTTAAGTCGTATAAAAATGGAGTTATGCTTTTTAGTCCAGAACAATTACATGATGGACAAGCAGGAACTAAAGACGAATCTTTAGATTATGTGATGTTATATATTAAACCTGAACTTTTTACAGAAGCTTTGGGTAAAAAACATATAGAAAAGTTTGCCACTCCTATTATTTATAATCAAAAATTAAAACAAGATATTTTAAATCTTTCATATGCAATTTTAAACAAAAAAGATATATCTTTGTGCAATGAACTTTTATTAAATGTTGCTGATAACTTTTCTTCTAAAGATTTTATAATTGATTACAAAAAAGAAAATCTTTTTATAAAAAAAGCAAAAGAGATGATATATTATGAACTTGATGATGTTTTAAATATAGATGAAATTTCTGCAAAGTTGAGTTTAAGTAAATTTCAATTTATCAGGATGTTTAAAGCCAATACAGGAATTACTCCTTATCAGTTTTTTTTAAATTGTAAACTTATCCATGCAAAAAAATATTTGGAGCAAACTAAAGACTTATATGCAACTATAGTAGAATATGGTTTTTCTGACCTTTCCCATTTTAACAGGGCATATGGGATTACAGCATATGAGTATCTACAATCTTTAGTATAGTTTCACATGCTGAAACTACTTTAAACTAATCTTTCCACTAAGTTTAATATTAAATTCACTTTCTATAAGATTAACTAAATCTAATTATAGGAGAGTGAGATGTCAAAAAAGATATTGATTATTGCTGGTGACTTTGTTGAAGATTATGAATTGATGGTGCCTTTTCAATGTTTGAAAATGTTAGGTCATGATGTAGATGTTGTTTGTCCAGATAAAAAAGCAGGGGAACAAATAAAAACTGCAATTCATGATTTTGAAGGTGATCAGACATATACTGAAAAGCCAGGACACAATTTTACATTAAATGCTTCTTTTGATGAAATTGATGAAACAAAATATGATGCTTTATTGATTCCAGGGGGTAGGGCACCAGAGTATATTAGACTTAATGGAAGAGTTATCGAAATTGTAAAATATTTTGATGATGAGAAAAAACCTATTGCTTCTGTTTGCCATGGGGCACAAGTTTTAGTTGCAGCAGGTGTTGTAAAAGATAAAACTTGTTCAGCATATCCAGCGTGTGCGCCTGATATTAATACAAATGGTGGAACATGGATTGATGTTGGATTTGAAGATGCTTATGTTGATGGACATTTAGTTACAGCAGCAGCTTGGCCTGCTCATCCAGCTTGGTTAGCAAAATTTAACGAACTTTTATAGAAAATATGCAAAACTAATTTTTATTAGTTTTGCATAAAGGGTGAAAATGTCAGATTCTTTAAAATCTCTTTCTAAGGGTTTACAAGTTTATAAAGAGATTGTAAATTATGGAAAACCTATTCAAGCTTCTACACTTTGTAGTAAAATGAATATAAATAAAAGTACTATGTCAAGAATCTTACAGACTTTGAATAGTGAAAATTATATTGAATATTTAGATGAGTCAAATGAGATTATCCCCAAAAGTTTAGAGAATGAACAAAATAAAAAAACAAAGATTCAACTTCTTGTTCAAAAAACTAAACCACTTCTTGAAGATATATCAAAACTAACAAATGAGTGTGCTTATTTAGGTATTTTTGATAACAATAAAGTTTTATATCTAAATCAAGTTGATAATAGTTCGAGAAAGCTTAAAACTAGAAATAATATAGGACTTCAAACACCTTTACATACTAGTGCTTTGGGTAAATCAATACTTGCCTTTGGTAACTACAGTTTAGAAAATTTGAAATTAAATCAATATACACACAACACAATAAAAAACTTAAATGAGTTAAATGACACATTAGAAGATGTTCAAAAAAATGGATATTCAATTGATTATAGTGAATCCCAAGATAACATGTGTTGTACTGCAGTTCCTTTATTTAATCATGAAAATATATTAATTGGATCAGTTGGAATATCTGGCAGTAAAGAAAGACTTACTATGGAAAAATTAAACTTTCTAGGAAAAGAGATTTCAACATTAGTTGAAAAATATAACATCACTTGTTAGTAAAGTTTTAATAAAAATTTTGATACAAACTAAAACAAAAAATATTATATACTGGATAGAAAATGAAAGAAAAAATATATTTACTTCCTGGTCTAATGACTGATGAAAGATTATGGAGTAAACTAAGACCTTTATTAACTGATTATGAATTAATACATTTGCCTTTACCCCATACTTCTGATTTTGATGAGTCAGTAGAACAGTTAAATAAACAAATAGAAGATGAAAAGATTAATCTTTTGGGTTTCTCTTTAGGTGGTTATACAGCATGTTATTTTGCCACAAGATTTCCAAATAGAGTAAAAAAGCTTATGCTTGTTGCTGGGACTCCAAGTTCAATGAATCAAGATGAAATTGAGAAAAGGAAACTTACCTTACAACAAATGAACAATTTAGGTTTTAAGGGTTTATCTTACAAAAAAACACAATCTTTATTAGAAGAATCAAATAAAAATGATGAAAAATTGATTTCTCTAGTTCAAGATATGTTCTCTTCTATGGGAAAAGATGTTTATAATGTACAAATGGAAAGTACATTTAAAAGAAATGATATCTATGAAGAGTTAACTGCTTTAAAAATCCCAATAAAGTTTTTTTATTCATTAAATGACAGACTTATTAATCATAAATCCCTTAAAAAAATAAAAAAAGAACATACAAATATTGAAGTAATATCAAGGGAGGGTACATCACATATGCTTCCTTTAGAAACTCCTAAATTATTATCTGATTTAATAAAATCATGGATAAAAGAGAGTAGCTTTTAAAGAAGCTACCTTTTTTGAAGTTTTGAATTTACTTTTTTTCACTTAATACTTATTTAACTTTTTAATCATAAAATTAATTATTGTAAATAAAGGAGTTTATTATGAAGTTACTATTAAAAACTATTTTAGCTCTTTTTTTATCTATAAATTTATTTGCCAATGACAAATTTAAAATAAATAAAATAGAAACAAATCTTGGAATAATTTGGGGAATAGATTTTATAGATGATGAAAAGATGATTCTTACGACAAAATCAGGTGAAGTAATGCTTTTAGATTTAAACACTTTAAAATTAAAACCATTAATAGATAAAATCAATGTTCACAATCGTGGTCAAGGTGGTTTATTAGATGTTAAAAAATCACCAAATTTCAAGACTGATAAAACTTTTTATTTTACCTATTCAAAATCTATAAATAATCAGGGTGTTACAACATTAGCAAGTGCCAAATTTGATGGAAAAAAACTTATAGATTTTAAAGATTTATTTATTAGTAAATCTGCTACAGATAAGAATGTACATTTTGGTAGTAGAATCACCTTTGATGAAAATGGTCATTTGTTTTTTTCTATAGGAGATAGAGGTATTAGAGAAAATGCACAAGATTTAGCTAATCATGCAGGTAGTATTATTAGGCTAAATTTAGATGGGACTGTACCTAGTGATAATCCATTTGTTAAAAAAAGAGGAAAACTTCCAGAGATTTATAGTTATGGTCATAGAAACCCTCAGGGGATTTTTTATGATAAAAAAACTCAACGTTTATGGAGTATTGAACATGGGCCAAGAGGTGGTGATGAAATCAATTTAATTGAAAAAGGAAAAAATTATGGGTGGCCAGTTATCTCATATGGGAAAGAGTATTGGGCTCCATTAGCTGTTGGAGAAGGAACACATAAAAAAGGTATGGAACAACCTAAAAAAGTCTATATTCCATCAATTGCTCCAAGTTCACTTATTGTTTACAGTGGAAAATTATTTAAATCTTTAAAAGGGGATATATTATCTACTGCATTAAAATTAAGGCATCTAAATAAAGTTGAAGTTAGTAAAGATTTATCATTAGTTAAAGAAGAGCGCTTTTTGGAAAAATTAGGTGAAAGAATTAGAAATATAGTTGAGTCAAAAAATGGTGAACTTTTTATTTCAACTGATAGTGGCAATATTTATAAAATCTCAAGCAATTAAGCTTGAGATTAATTTTGCTGTAAATTTTTAGGAGTACATTTTTTTGAAATAAGACATGTTGGACAGAAGTCTACAATTCCAGCAATTAATGGAATAATACCTAAATAGAACCATACAATTCCTGTAAAAAAACCAATTCCAATTAAAACTATTCCCACAATAATTCTGAACTTTCTACAAAAATTTCTAAATTTGTCAAATTTATTCATGTATAACTTACCTTTATAATTTTTTTATAATTGTACCTTATGAAACTTAAGCAAGTTTTAATAAAAAATATTAAGAAAATCTTATACTTTGATATCATTTGTTTTGTTATTGCTACTTTTCCTTGATACTATTTTCAATATTTTTATTAAGGACAAAAATGAGAAATCAAGATGTGAAAAAGGAATTTGCTAAAGTGATATTAAATGCAAAAATTGCAGCGGGAATATTTTTTATCCTTTTAACACCTAGTATAGTAATTGCTATAAAAGATATTGAACAGATATTTGGTCAAAATCAAGATTTTTGGTTTAGAGCAGGAATAGCTGGATTTGTAATATATATGGGGTTCACAATTTTTTTATGGAAGTGTCCAAGTTGTGGTAAATTTCCTGGACGAGGTTGGTTTAGAAAAGAGTGCCAAAGTTGTGGAGTAGAGTTAAGTTAATTTACTTAAATTCTACTTTTTTTACTACATTTATCTCTTCATGATTTATATCAGATTGATAAACTAAAACTTCCACACCTTGTTTTATTACCTCTTCAAAAATCTCATTATATTTTTTATCAATTTCATGTGCTATTCTAAAAGGAAGATTATCTGTTCTTTGGATTATATAAAGCATTACTGCTCTATGACCTTCTTGCACCATATCTCTTAACTCTTCTAAATGTTTTTGACCTCTAGTTGTCTTGGCATCTGGAAATGCTAAGGTATCACCAAGGTTTAAACTTACACTTTTAATCTCAACAAAACATTTTTTATCACTATTGTTATTCCACAATAAAATATCAATTCTACTGTTTTGATTTCCATATTTTTGTTCTGGTTTTAGATTATCATAATCTTGTAATTCAGTTATTACGCCATTTTCAATTGCTTCGATTGCAATTTTATTTGCAACACCTGTATTTGTACAGATTAAGTTATCACCCATACGAGTAAGTTCAAGGGTATATTTTAGTTTTCTTTTTGGATTATCATGGTGTGTAACCCAAACATCACAATTTTCTTCAATACAACTTGTCATTGCACCACTATTTGGAACATGGGCAGTTATTTCACTTCCATCATCAAGTATAATATCTGCTAAAAATCTTTTATATCTTTTTATTAGTTTTCCATGTATAAGTTTTTCAAATTGCATAAATTTCCTTTAAAAATAATCCCTATTTTTAAAGGGACCTAAATATTACACTTCTTTTAGCAAAAGAGATAAACTCTTTTTAAAGAAGCAAATTCTAAAGTGAGCAACGAGTTGCTCTTATTAAAAAATACATTATACAAAACATTGTTTAAAAGAGTTTTTTCAATGGGGTATAGTTATTGCATATAAGCTTTAAAAATATGGTAAGAAAAATATGGAATTTAAAGATAATAAGCATCTTCTAAAACACAATGAAATGGATGAGATTCATAAAGAGTTTGTTCAGATTTATAATGGTGCAGACAGCAATTCAATTGGCAGTATAATAAATAAAACAAAAGAGTTAATAGAACATACAAAAAGACATTTTTTTATGAAGAATTACAAATGGATCAATTTAATTATCCAACTTCAAGAGAGCATAAAGAGGAACATCAAAAAGTACTACATGAGATGCAGTTTTTTTTAGAAAAAAGTAACACTTCTATTGGTAAGCAACTATTAAAAGCTTACTATATACAAAAGCTTCCAGATTGGTTTGATTTACATCTAATAAGTATGGATAGTGATTTAGCTAGCTTTCTAAAAAAAGTTTAATCAAGGAGATATTATGGGTATTTTAGAAGAAAAAATAAAACAAGATTTGATGCAAAAGATTTTTACTGACTCTTTAAAAATTTATGAAAATATTGATAGCAAATTTTCAATGTCAAATGAGCAAAAAGATAAAGTTCTAGAAAAAATCACCGATTTAAATAAAGATTTACAAGAGATACTAAAAGAGCTAAAACTTTCATAGGATAAATAATGATTACACCTTCTATAGGAACAACTGAATTATATAAACAAATCCAAGTTTTAATAGATGTAGATATACCTTTATTTATCCATGGTAGTCCAGGAATTGGAAAATCATATATTGTAAATGATATTGCAAAACAAAATGATTTAAAGCTTATAGATGTAAGACTTTCTCAACTTGATGCAGTTGATTTAAGGGGAATTCCTACAATATCTAATAATCAAACAAAATGGATGCCACCAATTTTTTTACCCTCCAATGAAGATTCTGAAGGAATACTTTTTTTAGATGAGTTAAACTCAGCTCCACTTTCAGTTCAAGCTGCAATTTATCAGTTGGTTTTAGATAGGAAAATTGGTGAGTACACACTGCCTAGGGGTTGGAGAATCATTTGTGCTGGAAATAAAATAGATGATAAAGGTATTGTTTTTAAACTTCCAAGTCCACTTATTAATAGGATGGTACATATTGTTTTGGAAGCTAAATATGATGATTTTAAAATTTGGGCAATCAAAAATGAGATACATCCTTTTGTTATAGGTTTTTTAGGCTTTCGTCCAGATTTATTAAGTAATGAGGTACCAAGTTCAACTGAAACAAATCCAGCTTTTTGTACACCAAGAGCATGGAATATGTTATCCAATATTTTAAAAAAGAATGAAGATCTAAATTGTATTCATCCAGTTGTTTACGGAACTGTTGGATATGGTGCAGGCATTGAGTTTATCTCTTTTGTAAAAGTTTATAAAACGTTACCTGATATTGATGCTATCTTGGAAGGAGAAAGTGATGTTGTTCCAGACGAACCTAGTGCTTTATATGCTTTATGTGCAGCAATAATTGAAAAATATAAAGGGAATTCTCAAGGAAAGAATTTATTTAAATATGCAAATCATCTTCCAGTTGAGTTTAATGTGATGCTTATTAAAGATTTAATAGTCAAAGATGAAGATATAGCAGAACTTGAAGAGTTTGATACTTGGATGGAGCAGTATGGTGAGTATATCATATGATGAAGTTTTTCAGAAAATAAGGATTAACTTTTTATTTAACCATCCCTTTCTTTCTGTATTAGCATTATCAATTCCAACTAGTTTTAAAGATAATAGTAATAGTGCATTTCAAACTAATGGTAAAGAGATATTTATTGATTTAAAAAAACTACAAAGTTATTCTAGTGATGAGATAACTTATCTTTATGCCCACACACTTTTACACATAGTTTTAAAACACCCCTTTAGACAAAGAACAAGAGAGAAAAAACTTTGGAATCAAGCTTGTGATTTAGTTACAAATTTGGTTTTATATAGTTTCTCAAATATAGGGAAAATGCCAACTGATGAGATATTAGATTTAGACTTAGAAAATAAATGTGTTGAAGAGGTCTATGAAATCCTTAGAAAAGAAGAAGAAAAAAATGAAAGCTCTTCAGAAGAAAAAAAAGATGATGAGATAAAAACTAAACCAAAAGAAGATGGTAAATTAAAAGCTTATATCTATGATGAATCAAAGATGGATATAGAAGAGGTAAATGATGAAAATACAAGTAGTGGTGATAGAGAAAAATTAGATGGAATCATAATACAAGCACTTTCAATAGCTAAAAAAAGTTCAAAAGAGTATCAGGGAATGCAAATTGAAATAGATACTTTAATAAAACCTGAAATTTCACTACAAGATACTTTAAAAGAGTATTTAATCTCATCACTGTTTGAAAAAACATCAACTTACTCAAGGCCAAATAGAAAATTTGTTCATAGTGGATTGTATTTACCTGGGAATAAAAAAAGTGACGAGATGATTGAGGTTTTTATAGCACTTGATAGTAGTTCAAGTGTTACCCTTGATGAATATAAAAAATTTCTAGGGGTAGTAAAAGATGTTTGTGAAGGTTTCTATGAATATAAAGTAAAGGTTCTTCCTTTTGATTTAAAAGTTAAAGAGGAGCATATAATCGAGTTTGATTCCTTTAATCCCTTGATAGAAAAAGAACTTTTTATCCCTAAAAGTGATGGTGGAACAAATTTTGATGAAGTTTTAAGATATTTAAAAAAATCAAGTGATATCAGAAGTGATAACTTACTTATGGTTTTAACTGATGGTGAATTTGAGATGTATGAAAGTTTAGTTTGTAAGACACTATTTATAATAAGTGAGAAAAAAAATATTAAAAGGTTTGAACGTTTTGGAAGAGTTATTCAATTTAACATATAAAGATGAAGTAGAACTACTAAAAGATGAGGATGATTTTGAAAGCTTAGGGGATGAAAAATATCTAAATCATGAAGATATGGAAGCTAGGCTTTATTGGGCATTTTGTAGACCAAATGGCTCAAGGGAGGAGCAAATAGCTGATAGTGCCCCACTTGTTTCTATTATGGCTTTTAATCACTCAAAATTACCTGCTCTTAGAAGATTTCAGTTAATTCATAAAGATGTAATAAAAGATGATAATCTAAGAGTAAAAATTAGAAACAGAACTAGAATGCTTTTTAGATCTATGGTTGATAATGATTTTAGTGAGTTAAATCAAGTTTTAGATCTAGTTCCTGTGTTTTTACCTGTAGCAATTGACCAGCTTAAAACTGGAAGAAAATGGAATGATATAAAAGCTTTAGAAACAGAAGCTACAAAGTTTTTAAAAAGAAGTAAAGATTTTATCGATAATGATTTCTTAGAAGCTTTATATTTTAAGTTAGAAAAATTTGAAGATTTTGATGAAGGAGAATTAAAAGATTTTTTACAAAAAATGGATGAAAAAAAAGAATCTATTGACCCTCTTATTTTAGAATATTATAAAAAAGAAGCCTTGTTATGGGTAAAGCAAAGTGATATTCATATCCTAAAAAAGAAAGTTATAGAAAAACTAGCTAAAAGAATAATTGAGTAAAAAATTCTTAACTTTTTGCAATATTTAACTAAAATATCAAGCTAATATTTATAGATATTTTGGAGATATTATGAAAAGAGTTTATATTACAGATAAGGTTACAAACCCTGATATTGAAAGAGATGTTTTAGGGGATGAATTATCATCTGAACTTCATGAGGGTATAGAGGTACTTTTAGTTTGGCATCATAAAATTACAAATGAATTTATTGATAAACTACCAAATCTAAAAGCTTTAGTTAGATACGGTGTAGGTTATGATGTGTTTCAAGATTTGGAATATATTAAATCAAAAGGGATTTATGCTTCAAATACACCTGATTATGGTACAGATGAAGTAAGTGATACATCAATTGCTATGATTATGAATATTGCCCGTGGAATTACTAGATATGATTATCAATGTAGAGAGTATGATGATGGAACATGGCAAACTAATACATTAAAATATATCAAAAGAACAAGCGATTATAAGCTTGGTGTTATTGGAGCAGGAAGAATAGGGGGAAGTGTTTTATTAAAAGCAAATGCCCTAAGATTTCAAACACATTTTTATGATCCATATCTTTCAAGTGGAACTGAAAAAATGCTTGGTGCAAAAAGATTTGACAATCTTGACGAATTACTTGAAACTTGCGATATTATCTCTATAAATGCTCCTTTAAATAAAGAGACAAATGCAATGATTGATGAAGAGTTTATCTCTAAAATGAAACCAGGAAGTTCACTTGTAAATACTGCACGTGGTGCTATTGTAAAAGATTTAGATGTTTTTTATGAACCTTTAAAATCTGGACATTTAAATTGTGTTAGTTTAGATGTTCTTCCAAGTGAACCGCCAGTAAGTGGAAAAATGATAGATGCTTGGAAAGCAAAAGAAAAGTGGCTTGATGGAAGATTTATGATTAATCCACATTCTGCTTTTTATAGTGATAAAGCTTATTTTGAGATGAGACAAAAAGCTGCTCTAAATGTAAAAAGAGTTCTTGATGGTAAAAAACCAATAAATATTGTAAATGGCTTAGCTTAATTTATGAATTACAAAGAAAGTTTCAAATCATCAATAAAAAGTGCATGGATAGTTTTAAAGCTAATCATACCTATTTATATTATTGCAGATATACTATTTTACTATAATACTTTATCCTATGTTAGTTTTTTAATAGAACCATTTACTTCAATAATTGGTTTGCCACCTGAAACTTCACTTGCAATTATTAGTGGAATGTTTTTAAATGTTTATGCTTCTGTTGCTTTTGCTGCACCATTGGATTTAACTATTCACCAGTGGTCGATTTTAGCTGTTTTTGTAGGTATTGCACATGCACTTCCTGTAGAAGGTGTAATTATGAAAAAAATTGGAATAGGTAATTTTTATTCATATAGCCTTAGGATAATTAGTGCTTTTATAGTTGCTTTTTTTACTTCATTATTACCTGCAAAACTTTTTAGTGCAAGTTTAACTGATTCTGTGTTTGAAAAACAAACATATGAAAGTATTGGTGATTTATTGCAAAGTTCTATTTTAAATTCAATTGAATTAAGTATCACAGTAATTATTTTAATAACTGCATTGATTTTTTTGATGGATTTCATAAAAAGTAGAAAGTTTATTAAACAATCACAAAAAAATGTTAGTAAAGGTTTTTCTATTACTGTTGGTATAATTTTAGGTATTACTTATGGAGCTGGAATTTTAATAAAAGAGGTTGAAAGTGGAAATATCTCTAAGGATGATATTTTCTATATAGGTACTTTTTTGATGATTTGTCACGCAGTTATTGAAGATACTTTATTGTTTGTAATATTTGGTGCTGATTTTACTATGGTTGTAGTAATTAGAACCATTGCAGCAATTATAATCTCATATATTTTACTACAATGGTATAAAAAAAGAGAGCTTAAAAGATTAGATTTTAGAGTAATCTAAAATCTTTTTTACATATCTTTTATCTCTCATCCCCACAAGTATTCTTGTAACATACTCTTTTTGTTCCAAATATTTTAAAGCAACACCATCTATTGGACCATTTATATTTATTTCCTTTGCTACTTCTTTTGAAATTCTACTTTTTATATTACTTTTATAACAGTTTAAAAAGTTATCAACTAATTGAAAATAAACTGGGTCAAGATTGATATTTTGAACAATATAAGGGATTACTTGATACTCTAATATATCATCAACATCGCCAGCCCATCTGTAATCATTTTCTATTTTTAAAATCTGGTCAATAACCTCTTGAAAGGCATCATTATTTATTTCTCTAATTTGAGCTAAAAGGGAATCATAATTTATACACTCTTCATATGAAGCAAGCCTAATCATTCTATCCTCTTTCATCGCATTTAATGGTCTATTAATATGAACTTCTAAACCATTTTCATGGGCCCATTTTGCACACTCTTCACCATCATTTTCAAACATATTCATAGGCAATTGTATTACTTTAAAATTGTGATTATCTCCTGCAATCTCTTTTGCATAGTTTATTAAGTGTTTATACTCTAAAAAGTGGTAATTTATTCTTTTTTTTGCAAAGGAGTTTGAGCTAATACCATAGGCTTTTATTTTTCCTTCTTTAACCTTTGCTTCTAAAAAGGCAAAGGCTCTTTTTATTCTTTGTTGCATAATCTCGTGGTGTTTTAAGATGGCTTGTTCTGTCATACCAACTTTTATCTCTTTTAATAAGTAGTATTCGGGATTATGAAGTAGATAGACATCGATGTAGTTTGTTTTTAATCTTTCTAAACTTCTATTGATTTGATCTTCTAAAAACTCTTCATGGATACTGTGAAAACAGTTTTCATCATATCTTACTAAATCTTCAACTTTAAAGCCTTCCATAACTCTTTTTAGGTTTTCACCTTGGATATAACCACCCTTTGAAACAATAGTGAAATCTTCTCTATTTCTATTTTCTATTATTTGACCTATCATAATTTCTGCTTCACCATGCATATAGTTTGATGAAGTATCAATATGAGTAATCCCATTATCTAATGCAAAATTTAAAGCTTCTTTATGAATTGGATTTTGATAAGTTGTTCTATAAGTTCCGAATGAATATTTTGAAAGCATGTAATACCTTTGTAATTGAAAAAAAGTATTATATGCAAAAATAATACCGTAAACAATAAAAGGCATGATATTTGCATATAGATTATTAGGATGAAGGAGACAAAATGTTTTATGTTAAAAAAAAGATTGTTTTTTATGAGAAGCCTGGTTGTTTAGGAAATAAAAAACAAAAAGAGCTTTTAAAAGCCAACGGTCTTGAGTTTGAAGTTAAATCTATACTTGATACAAAATGGGACAAAAAAACCTTAGAGTCATTTTTTGTAGGACTAGAAAAAAATGAAATTGTAAATGAAACTGCTCCAAAGATAAAAAACGGTGAAATTGACTTAAATTCAGTCACCAAAGAACAATTGATATATAAAATGATTAATGATCCAATTTTAATAAAAAGACCTTTGATAATTGTAGATGATAGTAAAATTTGTGGATTTGATATGGCAAAATTAAATGATGTCTTAGATTTAGAACTTGATACAAAAAAACAAATTGGTACTTGTCAAAGTAGTAGTGATTCATGTACAAGTGTTTAGTAGAAATTTGTAAAGAGTTTGAAACTCTAAAAGGTTTTTTAAAAGAACCAAGCAATGAAAAAAAAGAACTTGTAAATAAACTTTTTTTTCAATTTATGGAATGTTTCCCTCAAATAAAAGAGGAAAAGCTTGATTATCCAAATGAATTTATTGAAGATGTAAGATTATATAATGAAGGTTTAGAAATAGTTCATAAGAAATTTGAAGATATTCAAATTCGCTATTTAATGTTAAGTGATTTTTATGATTTTGCAAGGATAACTAAAAAATATAAACCTTCTAATTAATCTCTTTTTTGTATAATAAAAATAAAAAAAGAGACTTCCTTATGCCTAAACTATTTCAAAAAATTATCATCTTTGGATCTATTTTTATAATTATCCTTTCTATTATCGATTTATCATTTTTATGGCTTGCTTTGATATTTGCAGTTTTAATTGCAGTTGGTATTTATGATACAAAACAAACTAAACATGCCTTATGGAGAAACTTCCCTGTAGTTGCACGTATGAGATGGGTTTTAGAAGAGCTTAGACCTCCTATTAGACAATATTTTATTGAATCTGATATGGATGGGGTTCCAATTAATAGACAAGCAAGAAGTGTAGTTTATAGACGTTCAAAAAAACAACAAAGTACAATTCCTTTTGGAACTAAGATGGATGTTTATCAAGAAGGTTATGAGTGGATAGGACACTCTTTACATGCTTTAAAAGCCCATGATTTAGACTTAAGTCCAAGAGTATTAATAGGTGGTAGTGATTGTAAAGTCCCATATGATTCATCTATTTTAAATATTTCTGCCATGAGTTTTGGAGCCTTAAGTTCAAATGCTATTATGGCTTTAGGACATGGCGCTAAAATTGGAAATTTTGCTTTAAACACAGGGGAAGGTGGATTAAGTAGATATCATTTAGCATCTAATTGTGATTTGATATGGCAAATTGGAACTGGATATTTTGGTTGTAGAGATGAAGATGGAAATTTTCATGAAGAAAAATTTACTAAAAAAGCATTAAATGAAAATGTAAAAATGATTGAGATTAAACTTTCTCAAGGGGCAAAACCTGGACATGGCGGTATTTTACCAGCAAATAAAAATACCCTTGAAATAGCTGAGGATAGAGATGTTAAACCACATACAAGAGTTGATTCTCCACCAACACACAGTGCTTTTAATTCAAGTTTAGGACTTTTAAAATTTATTAAAAGATTAAGGGATTTAACTGAAGGAAAGCCCGTTGGATTTAAACTTTGTGTTGGAAGAAAAGAGGAATTTATTGATATTTGTAAAGCAATGGTTGAACATAACATTAGACCAGATTTTATAACTGTTGATGGTGGTGAAGGTGGAACTGGTGCTGCTCCTTTAGAATATACAAATTCTGTTGGTATGCCACTTAGAGAGGCCTTGGTTTTTGTAGTTGATTGTTTAAATGGATTTAATTTAAAAGATGAGATTAAAGTTGTTGCTTCTGGAAAAATTTTAAATGGAATGGATATAGCTAAAGCCTTCTCTCTTGGGGCTGATTTAGTAGCAAGTGCTAGAGGAATGATGTTAAGTCTTGGATGTATTCAGGCTTTACAATGTCATAAAAATACTTGCCCAACGGGTGTTGCTACTCAAAATCCAAGATTAGCAAAAGGACTTGTAGTCGAAGACAAAAAACAAAGAGTTGCAAATTTTCATGAAGTAACTTTAGAAAGTTTTATTGAGATAATTGCATCAGCAGGACTTGATAATCCACACAAGCTAAATAGAACACATATTTTTAGAAGGTTAGACCAAACTAGCTATAAAAGATATGATGAATTGTTTCCACCTATGCAAAAGGGTGATTTATTAAATACTCCATATCCTCAAAGCTTTGAAAGGTTTATGTAGAGTAAAAAAAGCTTAGGGAATATTTCTTGCATTACATTGGAAAATATAAATACAAGGAATAAAAATGGCAAATTTCGTAGAGTTTTTAAAGGAAAATGAATTAGCATGGCAACCATCATTTCAAGGTGAATTAAGTGATGGAACATATGGATATAGGGGAGCTTTAATAGTCGAACCTGGAAAACAAATCTCTCCTGATAGAAAACTTCCTCCAAAGATTCAGGCAAAACAAGTAATTACTATTCTTGATGGAACAATGAAATTTTTTGCTTGTGAATTAGAAAGTTTTCATGACTTAGCACCATTAGTAGAAAAATATAAAGATTTTTTAGTATCTGGTGGTTTATATCTATTATATGTAACAGATTTAGAAAAAGCTGGTACTTTTGAGTATGAAGGTATCAAATTTACTGCATTTCCTTTAGATGAAAGCTCTGTTTGGAATGAACTTTTAGAACTAGCAGATTTAGAGAAATCTGATATGAAGAGATTAAAAAAACAAGAAGAAAAAATTGAAGCAGTATATGATGAGTTGATTGATACTGATGTAGATGAGGCAAGTGCATCATATGAAGAAATGTTGACTTTTGTAGGGGAAAGCTCAAAACAACTTATGGGTGCAGTTTAATATATCTTCAATAAATTTTTAGTTTCACTATTTTTTAGTGAAACTACAGTAGCATAATAATACACTATCAAGATTGATTTGAAGGATAATTATGACTAAACTTTTTTTAACTGATCTTGACCACACTTTTTTACGTAATGACTTATCTATTAGCCCTTATAGTTTAAACACCTGGAATAATATGTCAAAAAAACATATTATGAGTATTGCAACAGCTAGAAGTTATAAAAAAAGTGAACAGTTTTTAAAAGGACTTAATACAAACGCACCAATGATTTTACTTGATGGTTCACTAATTGTATCTCCTGAAAAAAAGATTTTAGATATGAAAATCTTATCCCAAGAGATTGGAAATGAAATTATTGAATGTGGAAGAAAACTTGGAATCTATCCTGTTGTTTTATCCCTAAAAGATAAAAATCTTAATGAGGCTTTTTTATATCCAAAACAAAGAAATAGTTATACTAATGAGTTGATAAAAAGATATCATATGGATGACAATCTTCAAGAATCTAACAATATAAAAGCTATGAAAGAGAATTTCAAAATAGTTTATTTCTCTACAAAAGAGCAATTACAACAATTACAAGAAAATATTCATTCTATTTTTAAAGATGAAATTAAATCTATTTTAGCTCCAGAAGCTTATATGGGATGTTATTTTCTAACAATTTTACATAAAGATGCAGATAAAGCCCATGGATTAAAAACTGTTCATGAGTTGATGCAAGTTGATTATAAAGATTTTACAGTTTTTGGTGATAATTTAAATGATATGGGAATGTTCGAACTTGCTCAAACTAGTGTTGCAGTTTCTAATGCCCATGACGACTTAAAAAAAATAGCTACATATGTTTCCTCTTATACAAATGATGAAGATGCTGTGGCTAAATATTTAGAAAGTTTTAATTAAATTTCTTCTATTCCAATTTGTGTTAAATATTCAAAGGTTTCATCATAAAACTCATTTAATCTTGTCGAATCATCATTTGTTCCATAAGGGATAAAAATGATCATACCTTGTCTAGCTCTAGTAAGTAAAACTCTATAAGCATTTAATAAATAATTCTTAATTATATCTTGATTAACATTTTGCCATTTGGTACCTTTGAATTTTCTATATACCCATTTATTGTTTTTTAGATAGAAGTCCCCATCCCAACAAACACATATCCAATCTAATTCTAATCCTTGAACATCAAATTCTGTTGCAACTTCTTCATTAAAATAAGATGACCTAATATCGTACTTATCGTTTAAAAACCAAATGGGAGCGTCTATTTGATTCTTTACATTAATACCATGTGGTCTTAACCTATATGCTCCAGAAGAAGCTAATATTCCATTTCTTTCACTTCCAATAGCATGTTGTTTTAACCATTGTTTAGCATTTTCAAAGTTTCTTGTGATTTTAATAGGATAAGCTTTTTTCAAATACTTTGAATAAATTTCTCTACATTTATTTAAGTCTAAAGTTAATAATAAATGTATAAATTCTGATAATCTTTCTGACCTAAAAGAACGAACTGATACAGCTAAATGGAGATCTTTCTCTACTTTTGCATTATTTATTAACCATTGCTTTAGTTCTAAATTATTTAAATAGTTTTCATCTTGAACAATTAAATTTGAGTAAAAAATATTCCAGTCTTTGAAATTATGTTTTAGTGAATTTACCCATTCTTCAAGACCAGCTTCACCTGTGTTGATTTCTTGTCCTCCTCCAATTAAACAAATAATAGTACACCAATTTTGATGTCTATTCATAACATTTATTAAAAAGTTAGGCTCTGATGAATTAAAATTATCGTGACCTTTTTTTCTTTTCATAAATGAACTAGTTTGTTTTTCATTCCAAGCTCTTTGTGCTTCATCAAATACTACAACTTTTTCTATTGGCGCCTTATTATTCATAAGTGCATCATCTCTAAAATGATGGATATTTTGAATAAATGAATTAGCTTTAATTGCAGCTTCTTTTTTTGTTAATTTTTTTCCAGAATTACTTGCATTTTTAACTTCATCTCTAGTAAGGGCTTCTCTTAGAACATCTACTAGGGGACCATTTCCAGATAAGAAAACAGCATGCTCATTTTTATCAATATTCATTCTTTCATTAGCAATATTGAGTCCAGCAAGTGTTTTCCCTGCACCAGGAACACCAGTTATAAAACATATAGATTTTAAATTATTATTTTTTGAATTTTCAATAATTCTATTTATACTTTCTGTTGTTCTAGTTAAATTTATTGCACCAGAGTCAGAACGTGATATTTCTTTTACATCATGGCCTTTGTATAGTGCTTGTGCAGCTTCAATAATTGTAGGAGTTGGTTTATAAATTGAATTAGACCATTGAAGAGGATCAATAGGTTTCATTTGATTATATTCTAAGCATTTTTCTATAGATTCTGTAATATTATCTTTATTTGCAAGTAATGGTTTAAATAATAAGTCTTGAAGAGTTTCAATCTTATTATTAATATAATCAGATTCTGTAGATACTAATATTGGAAATATCTTATTGTGATGACTCCCTTCGTGAAAATTTTTTAAGTCATTAGAATAATCTAAAACTTGTTCTATTGCATAGTTTTCATATTTATTAGCTCCAACTTTAAATTCTATTATAAAGATTGAATCATCAATAATAACAATATTATCAACTCTTTTACCCATTCTAGGAATGGCAAATTCAAAGAAAATATGACCTCTATGGGTATTTTTAAATGTTGATTTCAAAATATCAATTTGTTTTATCCAGGCATTTTTTTGTAAATCATCTAACGAGTGACTATGTTTTCTTGTGAGTTGACCTAATATTTTATCTATGTCATCATTCAAAAAAATTTTAATGCTATTAGAATAATAAGATCTAGTCATTGATTATATTCCTTATTAAATTCAATTATATATTAGCTAATTTTAGACGTTGTGGAGTTCCAATATCACTCCAAACACCTTTATAAACTTCAAAACTGATTTTATTTTGAGAGTCAAGTTCTTTTAGAAGTGGGCCTAAAGCTTTTTTTTCTAGTTTCATATTTTCAAAAATCTTTTTACTATAATATCCAATACCACTAAAGGTGTAAGAAGAACCTTCATATTTAAAATCTCCACTTAGATTATGTTTTGGGTTTTGCACTAAAATAAGATGGGCTAAAGAGTTATCTAATTTGTAATTTATATCAAAATCATAGTCACACCATATATCTGCATTTACAACTAAAAAAGTTTCACTTAAAAGTGGTAATGATTTAATAATAGCACCTGCTGTTTCCAAAGCACCACTTTGTCTCTCATCACTATAGATTATTTTAATTCCCCATTTTGAACCATCACCTAGTTTTTCCATGATTTGCTCACCTAAATAGGCGATATTTATAATAATTGTTGTAAATCCCTTTGAAACCAACTTTTCAATATGCCACTCTATCAAAGCTTTTTCCTTTACTTTTAAAAGTGGTTTTGGTGTTGTGTTTGTTAAAGGTTTCATTCTTTCACCTCTACCCGCTGCAAGTATTAATGCTATCATATTTTGGGCTGTCATATTTGGTGCAGTCATGGTAATTTTACCTTTGATAATATTTCATAAAGTTCATTAAGCTCTGGATATTTTTCTAAGCTTTCAAGAACATACTCTAAAGTAAGAGGTAAATCTTTTAAATAGCCATCTTTGTTGTCTCTTATATAAAGTCTTGCAAAAATACCTAAAACTTTTATATGTCTTTGTAATCCCATAAAATCAAACCATTTTAAAAACTCTTCATCATCTATTTGAAGTTTCTTTTGCTCTTTGAAATAAAGTGCCAATTCTTGTATATTTTTTGGATTAAATTTTATATATAAATCTTTTAACAATGATACTAAATCATATACAATAGAACCATTCATAGCATCTTGATAATCTATTATTCCAAGTGGTTCACAAAACATAATATTTCTTGAATGAAAATCTCTATGTACAAATACTCCTTGAGGGTGAGAAAGTACTTTTTTTGCTATTAAATCAATACTCTTTTCAATAACTTCAATCTCTTCTTTATTTAAGTTTTTTTGTAAGTATTTATTTAAAAACCACTCTTTCATTAAATTCATCTCTTGTTTTAAGAAAGCTTCATCATATAAAGGTAAATCTTTCCCACCAATTTTTTGCATAGTAATAATTTCATCTATACATTTTTTGTATAGTTCTTTAAAGTTATCCTTGTTTAATTTATCAAGTAGATTTAAAGAGCCTAAATCTTCTAAAATTAAAAAACCCTTTTCACAATCTTCAAAAATGATTTTTGGAGCATGGGAATTTACACTTAATAAAAGATTTGTTACTTTTATAAATGGTTCTAAAGATGTTTTTTCTAAAGATGAATCCATTAAAATAAAACTAGTATTTTTATCTTTTAATCTAAAATATCGTCTAAAACTTGCATCACTAGAAGCAACTTCAATGGTGAAGTTTTCATAGGAGGTACCCTTTAAAAACTCTTTAATCTTTTCCATGAATTGCTCCTAAAATAGTTGGTTTAGATGAACCTGTAATTGATGACAAATCAATAGCTTGATGATTAACTCTTTTGTAAGCTAACCATGCAAAAGCAATAGCTTCTAAGAAGTTACTATCAATTCCAAGTCCATCACTTTTTATTACCTTTATATTCTTTAGTTTATTTGATAATTTTTCCATTAAAAATTTATTTTGGGCTCCACCACCACATACAATTAATCTTTTTATCTCTTTTGTTTTTAATATTTCAATTATAGGAACAATAGTAAATTCTAAAAGTGTTGCTTGTATATCAACTGCACTTATGGAAGAAAAGCTTTTTAATTTATTTTCTAACCATGTGCTATTAAAATACTCTCTACCTGTACTTTTAGGGGGAAGTTTCTTAAAATAAGGGTCATCTAGTAAAGCTTTTAAAAGCACTTCATTTACTTTTCCACTTTTAGCCCAAGAACCATTTTTATCAAAAGGGGTTTTTTGATTTTTTTGTATCCAGTAATCACTTAAAATATTTGCAACACCAGTATCAAAACCTAGGTATTCCTTTGTTAAAATAGTGATATTTGCAATACCTCCAAGATTTAAAACTGCAGTTTGTTTATCATCAAATAAAGATTTATGAAAAGCAGGGGTTAAAGGTGCTCCTTGTCCATTGTTTGCTATATCTGCACTTCTAAAATCATTTACCACATCAATTTGAAGTTTCTTCGCTACAAGTGATCCATCACCTAATTGCATTGAAAAAGCATAGGGTTTGTTTGGAGAGTGCCATAGTGTCTGTCCATGTAGACCAATAGCTATAATTTCATCTGATTTAATCTCAAACTCTTTTAAAAAATCTTTTATTGCATCTGTATACATAAGTGCTAATTTATGATTTAAAGTACCTAAAAACTCTAATGTTATAGGATTTGAAATAGCCGTTAATACATCTTCTTTAATCTTTTTATCAAAGAGGTATTCTTTTGTTTGTAAAGTTTGTATACTACTATTATCATCTATACTACATAAGGCTATATCTATCCCATCAAGACTAGTTCCACTCATTACACCAATATAAAGTTTAGTATTTAAATCATTTTTTTCCAAGTTGCATTACTCCAAATGAAAGTGTAGTACCAATTACTAATTGCCAAGCAAAACCAATATTTAATCCAAATGTATATCCTTGCATACAAAAAACACTTGCAAAACCAATAAATAGTGCATAAGGAATTAATTTTGAGTTTCCTCTATTAGTAAATAAAGCACTTGCAAAAACTCCAAGTAAACCACTATAAGCATATGCCATAACTCCAAGGGCAAAACTAATAAGTGGAATTGAGGAGTTGCTATGTATTATAAAACTAAGAATAGCCATTAATGAAAGTAAAAAAGCAAATATTAAAACCATAATCTTTGCAACTTTTACAAAATGGGTCTCACTAATATTTTTGTTATGTTTAAATCTATATGGTTTATATACATCTTCAATGGCAACACTACTCATTGCTCCTAAAACAGAGTTTGTACTACTTAAAGCTGCAGCAATAGCTCCAATAGTTACAAAACCTTTTAGTCCATTTGGCATCTCATTTAAAATATAATACATAAAAATAGTAATACTCTCACCTGCAAATTTTTGATTTATTGTATGCTCTTGATAATATAAAAATAAAAGTAATCCAATACTTAAAAATAGCATTGATACAGGGATACTTAAAAGGGTTGCTCCATAAAGTGAAAATCCTGCTTGTTTTTTATCTTTACAAGATAAAACCCTTTGGGCTAAATCTTGGTCAAGTCCAAAGGCTGCTATATTTAAAAGCATATAACCTGTAAAAAGTGAAAAGATATTAAATTTACCTTCATTGGTAAAACTTAGTTCAAAATCAATATATTCTAACTTTTGAGCTTCACTTAGAGTTTGGAAAATTTGGTTAAAGTCCATAGATAATGATAAATATAGATAAATTAGAACTGCTATTCCAGCACCTAAATAAACTATTATTTGAAGTATATCACTAATGATTACTGATTTAATTCCACCAAAATAAGTAAAAATTAATGCACCAAGGGTAAGTAATATAACAGAGAAACAAACATGAATTAAACTTATATCATAAAAAAGTATCATACTAAGTGCAAGTGCTGCCATATAAAGTCTTGCTCCACTTGCAAATAATCTTCCTACTAAAAACATAACTCCAACATCTCGTCTACTATTTCCACCAAATCTTTCTTGAAGTAGTTCATAAACACTTATTGCTTTCATCTCATAAAGTTTTGGGATTAATACTTTTACTACAATGTAAATAGCCAATAAAGAAGTAATAGAGTAACCAAGCAAAGTTAAATCATATCTATATGAAAACTCTGGAGCTCCTAAGAAAGTTGCAGCTGATTGAGCAGTTGCAAGAAGTGATAGTGCAACTGGAAAGGCAGCAAAAGAGTTTTTAGCTGTAAAAAACTCCCTAGATGAGTTTATATTTTTATTTGAAAGATAAGAAGCTAAAAAAAGTAAAATTAGTAAATAAGAAATAAATATAAACCAATCAATAAATGAAAAGCCAGCTTGCATTATATACCTTTAATTAATCTATTTATTCTATAGTTAGCTTCTTTGATTCTATCAATTGAGATTTTTTTATTTTGAACTAAATGTATCATCATATCTATTGTTTCATCTGTATCATCATTGCTTAATTGATTGCAATACATTAACATGTCAGCTCCTGAGTTTATGGCTAATTGAATAGCTTCTTCTTTTTTATAGTGTTTTTTTATCGCTAACATTTGTAAATCGTCAGTTACTAAAACCCCATTAAATCCAAGTTTTTTTCTTAGTAGTTCAGTATTTGTTTTAAAAGATAAAGTTGATGGATAGTCTTCATCTAATTTACTGTTATAAACATGGGCACTCATTATCATCTTTGTTTTATGTAAAAGTTTTTTGTATGGAGTTAGTTCAATCTCATCCCAAGTTTTACTTATATCAACAAAGCCTTCATGGCTATCACCCTTTGCACTACCATGACCGGGAAAATGTTTAAGTACAGAGATGATTTGGTTTTCACTTAAAGCATCCATAAAAATTTCGGCATATTTAACTACTTGTTCGCTATCTTCACCATAAGCTCTATCTAATCCATAGATTATTTTAGATTCTTTGTTTATTCCTAAATCTACTAAAGGAGCAAAATTGCAGTTTATACCAAGGTTTTTAAGTTGAAAGCTAAGATTTTCATACTCTTTTTTTGCATCTTTTTCTTTTAAAGAGGCAATCTCTTTTGCACTAAGAGTTTTATTAAAACCTTTTTCTTCTTTCAATCTAGCAACTTTTCCACCCTCTTGGTCTATACAAATTATTAATGGCTCTTTATTAATAGATTGAAGTGACTCATTGAGTTTTCTTACTTGTTGTGGCGATTGTATATTTTTAGATTTTGTTTTATCATCAATGTAATGATCAAAAAGTATCACTCCACCTAAACCATTTTGTATATTTGTAATTAATTTTTTATTATTAAGTATCTCTTTACCATCAAAGCCGATAATAAGCATTTTGTATAAAAGTTGTTTTAAATTTTCCATATTACTTGGAAGTATAGCAAAGCTTTGCAAAATACAAAGGAGTATTTTAGATATAATATCAAATGCAAAAAGAGTTAATAACAGAATTTGGATATAAAAGATTCGTAAAAGAGTTTAAGCAATTAGCTGAGGTTGAAAAACCTTTTTGGGTAAAAGAAAAAGAGATAGCTGCACAGCATGGTGATAGAAGTGAAAATGCAGAATATATTTCAGCTAAAGAGATGATTAGAAATCTTGATAAAAGATTAAGATTTTTAGAAAAAATTATTAATAATTCTACCGTAGTTGATACTACAAAAATCCCCCATACAAAAGTAAATTTTGGCTCAGTTGTTAAAGTTTTAGATTTAGATAGCGAAGAGGAAAAAACTTTTATAATTGTAGGTACTTTTGAAACAAATCCAAATAAACATATGATATCAAATAAATCACCTTTAGGTAAGGTTTTACTTGGAAAAGAATTAGGTGAAGAATTTGAATTTTCTATAAATAACCAAGTTTTTGAATATGAAATTATTGATGTACAAATGTATAGGTTTTACTAATTGTTAATAATTTTAAATATAAAATGGATGTTTTATAAAAAGATTTGATTTTGATTATTTTTAAGGAAATATAAATATGCATAATAAAGTATTGAAACAAATAAAAGTTTTATTTGTTGAAGATGAAGAGTTAATTAGAAAAAAAACAGTCTCATCCTTAGAGTATATTGTTGCAGAAGTTGAAGAAGCAGCAAATGGTGTAGAAGCATTAGAAAAATTAAAATCCTTTACTCCAGATTTAATTATTACTGATTTGGAAATGCCTGGTATGGATGGTATAGAGTTTATAAAAGAACTTAGACAAAAGAATAATGATATATGTATTATAGTTATAACCGCTCATACAAGTGAAAAATATTTGTTAGAACTAATTGATATGCATATAGAAAAATATATTATAAAACCAATAAATTTGGAAAAACTCATTAATGCCTTAGAAGATTGTCAAAAATTATTTTCTGATTCAAAATTTTATTTAAAAGAGCTTCCTTATGGTTATAAATATGATTGGAATCAAAAAATATTGTTACACAATGAAGAGTTAATTTCCTTGACAAAAAAAGAGATACTTTTTGTTGAGTTATTATTTAAGAATAGAAATAATATAGTTTATTATAAACAATTACAAGATGAAGTATGGCAAAATAGTGTGATGACAGATAATGCCTTACGATCATTAGTGAAAAATTTAAGAAAGAAATTGCCAAAGGATTTTATTTCAAATCTCTCAGGAATAGGGTACAAATTTGTTTAGACTCATTGTTTTATTCTATTTAACAAGTAATTTTTTATTTGCCCTTGAAGCAATAAGTTATAAACATGATGATTCAAAAAGTATTGCAATAAACCATAGAGTCAAAAATTCCCATATAAAAGTATATATGCCTACACTTCCTTATTTTAATATACTAAGTTTGATAAATGGGACTTTAGTTCGTTTGAGTGATTCTAATAAAGGATGGGAATATTATCTAGCTTATAAACATAAAAAAATTGATGATTTGACATATGATTTTTGGCTAAGAGATAATGTAAAATATCAAGATGGTTCAAAATTTGATGCAGACTCTGTAGTTGAGAATTTTAAACACTTTATGAAAGGGCCTTTCTTATATAGTAATATACATAAGGCTTTAAATTATGTTGAAAAAATAGATGATTATAAAATAAGAATTCATCTAAATGAACCTTATGGTATGTTATTAAATGATTTGTGTGTAATAAATTTTTATACAAATGCGTATTATAAAAAATATAATTGGAGACCAAGCTATACTGCACAAAATACAAAAGGTGTAGGTTTGTATGGGGTAGGGCCTTATATCTTAGAAGAAGGGTATGCAACAGGATTAGAACAAAGTGAAAAAATAGTTTTAAGAGCAAATTCTTATTATTTTAAAAAAGATATACCTTATATAGAAAAAGTAACGATATTTACTCAATTAACTAATAAAGAGGTTATTGATAAGATATCAAAAAAAGAGGGTGAATTAGATATAGCTTATATCCCTTTTAATAAAAAGACAGAAATAGTTAATTCCAAATATGCAAAACTTTTAATCTCCCCATCAAATGGGAATCTTTTAGTACATTTTAATTTATTAAAAAAAGACTCAAAGTTAAAGGATGTAAAAGTTAGAAGGGCATTAAATGATGCAATTAATCAAGAGCGACTAATAAAGTTCATTTTTAAAAACGAGGCAAAAAAAGCTCCTTTTTTATTATCTAGTAATGCTTATTATTCAAAAGAAATTTCAAAAAAGTATATAAATAGAAAATCAAGATTTTCCCAAAAAGAGTTAAAAACTATATTAAATGGTTTAGTTTTAAATGTTGTTACACAAGATAGATTTATGTTTATGTGGAAAGGTATTGAGTATCAATTATCAAAATATGGTGTTAAATTAAAATATTATGTTACAAGTGATGAAAAAGTTGTACTTAATAGACTTTTTGAGAATAAAAATAAAAAGTTTGAATGGGATCTACTTGTTTGGGTAGATGAAGATTGGAATGGACATCCATGGACAGGTCTTTTTACTTTGTACCCTGACTCAGGTTGGAGCTCTATTATAAAAGATGATTATTTAGAAAAGGAGTTTCAAAAACTTTTTAAACTTGATGTTTCATCTGAAGCATTTCAAAAAGAGGTTGATAAACTTTTATTATACTCTTACAATAAGGCATATACCTTAGTTCTTCCTTCTGTAAATACAGTAATTGCACTAAATAAAGAGGTGATTTACAAGCCATCTAAAATGGCACTTTTCCCTTTATGGAATGCAAAAATCACACCTTATCATTGGTCAATTAGAAAAGAAAAACTTCCAAAAGAGAGATTAGAGTATCTATATCCTATAAGGTTAAAAAATGAATAATTTGAAAATAAGACAAAAGTTTTTAATATTGGGTTTTATAGCCCTTATATCTTTACTTTTTATAGGATGGCTATCTTTAAAAATAAATAAGGATAGTTTTAAGAATTCTAATAGTGTAGTTGTAAACTTTCAAGATACACAGAAAATTCAGACTTTATATATAGAAGATTTATACATGTTACGTGAAATAATTTTATCTTTAGTTATTTCACCTAATGATGGTTTCAAAAATGAAATTGATAAAAAGATCTTGCCCATAATAAAAAAATTAGATGAAAATTTTGATAAGAATCCTAAAATAGATCAAAATTATTGGAATGAGTATAAAAAAATAGCACTTACCACAAGAAGATATTCTTTAAATGGCTTTGATGAAGGAGCTTTTATGAATACATCTACTGTAGAAAGAGATAGTTTTTATAGATTAATTAACCAGTTAAAGCTTTCACAAGAAGAGAAATTAAAAAGTTCTGAGTCAAAATTGATTCAATTAAAAAAGAGTGTTGATAAGAATAATCTTTTTATTATTATTGGAATATTGGTTATAGGTGTAATTGGATTGATTCTTGATATGACAATTATTATGAAACTTGTAAAAGGTATTGAAACAATACAAGAAGGATTAAAAAAGTTTTTTAACTATTTAAATAATCCTATGGCTTACAATAGTGAATTGCATATTGATATAGATAGTAAAGATGAATTAGGATTAATGTCCCAAGCAATAAATAAAAGAGTAAAACTAATAAAAGAGAATTTAAATGATGATTATAAATTAATTCATGAAGCAACATTGACATTAGACAATCTAAAAGAAGGGGTATTTGGTAAAAGGCTCAAAGAAGAAGGAAAATCTAAAGAATTAAATGTATTAAAAAATGTAATGAACCAAATGATTGATAGTTTGGAAAATAAAATACAAAAAGAAATAAAACAAAGAACAAATCAAGAAAAACTCATGATGCAACAATCAAAACTAGCTGCAATGGGAGAGATGATTGGTAATATTGCCCATCAATGGAGACAACCAATAAGTGAAATTAATGCTCTTTTAATGGAGTTAGAGACAATCACAAGATATGATAGTCTAAAAAAAGAGCACCTTTTAGAGAATATTAGAATCTGTAATGAAATAACAGAACATATGTCAACAACAATTAGTGATTTTCAAAACTTTTTCAAACCAACAAAGAAAAAAGAGGATTTTTCTGTATTAACTGCTTGTAAAAAAGCTTTAGCAATTATAAATGCCTCGTTAACTAATAATAAAATCAATTTGATATTGGATATTGAAGAAGATAATATAATAAATGGATATTCAAGTGAATTCTCACATGCTGTATTAAATATAATCTCAAATGCAAAAGATGCCCTTGTATTAAGAAAAATTAAAAATCCTGAAATAAAAATCAGTATAAAAGTTGGTAAAACTTACACTGTAATTAAAATAATGGATAATGCAGGAGGTATTCAACTCAAAGATATTGATACAATATTTGAACCTTACTTTACAACAAAGCATGCAAAACAAGGAACTGGAATTGGTTTGTATATGACTAAAATGATTATTGAAAATAATATGGAAGGTTTTGTCAATGCTAAAAATGTTAAAAATGGAGCTTTATTTACAATAAAAGTAAAATAAATTCAAAATTACATTTTTTCCCCACTTTTTTACAATTATTTAAACTCATATTTTCTTTATACTTTACATATAGAAAAATAAAGGAGAAATATGAAAACGAGTTTAATTCTTGGAATGACTTTATTGTCAGTTTCATTATATGCAAATGAAACAATGTACAGTAATAGTGTAAAAAATCTATATGAAGCTGCTGATAGTAGTACTGTTAAAGGTAGGCTGTTACCTACATCAAAGGTTACAATTGTAGAAAAAAATTCAGATAAATCTAAAATAGAAATTGAAGGATTTATGAAAGCTGGAGTATCTAATGCAATTTATTTTGTTAAGGGAAAAAGAATCTTAGTTGCTGGACTTAGCAAAAGTGGAAATTTTGATGTAAAAAAACTTTCATCAAGTAAAGATGAAGATGGTGTTGAGTGGGAAAAAGTAGTTTTAACTGCATATACAAATAATGAGAATCTAAGCAAAGATTTAAAACCTCTATATGATAAAGCAGAAGATTTATATAAAAATAACTGTGCAATTTGTCATCCTGCACATCCAGTAGGTGAATTTACTGCTAATCAATGGCCAAGTATGTTTAAAGCCATGGTAAATAGAACGGCTATTCCAAAACAAGAGAGATATTTAGTAACACAATTTTTGCAAAAACATGCAAAAGATATGAAAGGTGAGTAAAATGAAAAATATTGATCAGAAAAGAAGAGGATTTATTAGAGTTGCTGCATTATTTAGTACAGTTCCATTTATTGATGCAATTACAAAAAGAGGTGAATTACTTGCAGGTACAATTGCAAAGTTTTCTACAAAACTAGTTGAAAATGGTGAAATATTAACAGCAGCTCACTGGGGTATGTTAAAACTTACAATAAAAAATGGAAAAGTGATAAAATCTGAGCCTTATCAAAAAACTTCTGGTATTGAAAATTCATTACAACATTATACACAAGATTTAGTATATGCAGAGGATAGAGTAAAATATCCAATGGTAAGAAAATCTTATTTAGAAAACCCAGATAGTCCTAAACCTGAATTAAGAGGTAATGATGAATGGGTTAGAGTTTCTTATGATGATGCAATTAAATTAGTTGCAAAAGAGCTTAAAAAAACAAGAAAAGAAAAAGGTGCCGAAGGAGTTTTTGCAGGAAGTTATGGTTGGAAAAGTAGTGGTAGTATCCACAACTGTAGAGTTTTATTACATAGATTTATGACTGCAACAGGTGGATTTACAGGTACTGTAGGTGATTATTCAACAGGTGCATCTCAAGTAATTATGCCACATGTATTAGGTACACTTGAAGTGTATGAACAACAAACTTCATGGCCTGTGGTATTAGAAAGTTCAAAAGTTGTAGTAATATGGGGAGCAAACCCACTTGCAACTTTAAAAATTGCATGGACTTCAAGTGATGAACATGGATTTAAATATTTTGAAGAACTAAAAAAATCTGGTAAAAAGATAATTTGTATTGATCCATTTAAAACAGAAACTTGTGAATATCTAGATGCACAATGGATTGCGCCAAATCCAAATACAGACGTTGCAATGATGATGGGTATGGTACATACACTATTAGAAGCAAAAAAATATGATGCGGAATTTTTATCAGAATACACAGAAGGTTTTGATAAATTCAAAGAGTATTTATATGGAAAAGAAGATGGCATTGTAAAAAGTGCTCAATGGGCATCAAAAATTTGTGGAGTAGATGAAAAAACTATTAATTCATTGGCTAATCTATTCTATGATAATAGAACTATGTTTATGTCTGGATGGGGAATGCAAAGAGCTCATCATGGAGAACAACCTCACTGGATGTTAGTAACTCTTGCTTCAGTTATTGGACAAATAGGACTTCCTGGTGGTGGATTTGGATTATCTTATCACTATTCAAACGGTGGTACACCAACAGCAAAAAGTGCTATTATAGGTGGTATTACAGCAAATGTAACTCCTACAAAAGATGAAGGTGGAGCAGCGTGGTTAAGAAATGCAGCTAAATACTCTTTCCCTGTTGCAAGAATTGCAGATGCACTTTTAAATCCAGGAAAAACAATTGATTTTAATGGTAAAAAAGTTACTTATCCAGAGATTGATTTTATCTATTGGGTAGGGGGAAATCCATTTGTTCATCATCAAGATACAAACACACTATTAAAAGCTTGGCAAAAACCAAGAACTGTTGTTGTTAATGAAGCATTCTGGACACCAACAGCTAGAATGGCAGATATTGTAATGCCAACAACAACTTCATATGAAAGAAATGATATTACGGCAACGGGTGATTATTCTAACCTTAACATTGTTCCTATGAAACAAGCAGTTAAAAAACAATTTGAAGCAAGAGATGATTATCAAATTTTTAGTGACTTATCAAAAGAGTTTGGTGTATTTGAAAAATATACTCAAAATAAAACTGAAATGCAATGGATAGAAGAGTTTTATACAAAAGCTTATAATCAAGCACAAAAAATGAAACTTCCAATGCCAACATTTAGAGAGTTTTGGAGTAAAAACCAACCAATAACTTTTGAGGTTCCATATGAAAATACACAATTTGTAAGATATGCTGATTTTAGAGAAGATCCAATTTTAAATCCACTTGGAACACCATCTGGAAGAATAGAAATCTATTCTAAAACAATAGAAAAAATGAATTACAAACATTGTAAAGCACATCCAACTTGGTTAGAACCAGCTGAGTGGGTAGGTATGGAAGAAAAACCTGCAGAGTTTGCATTAATCTCTCCACACCCAAGTCATAGGCTGCATTCTCAACTTAATAATACAAGTTTAAGAAAAAAATATGCAGTTGCAAACAGAGAGCCAATTTGGATTAATACACAAGATGCAAAAGCAAAAGGTATCAAATCTGGTGATGTGGTAAGAGTATTTAATGATAGAGGTGAAATCTTAACAGGTGCAATTGTAACTGATGGATTAAAACCTGGAATTGTAAGAGTTCAAGAGGGTGCTTGGTATGATCCTTTAGAAAAAGGTAAGATTGGAACACTTTGTAAAAATGGTAATGCAAACCTTTTAACTAAAGATATTCCAACATCAGAACTTGCTATGGGAAATAGTTCAAATACAGCTTTAGTAAATATTGAAAAATATACAAAAAAAGCCCCTGACTTAACTATCTTTAAACAACCAAGTTAAAAAAAGGAAAGGAGATTTTTTCTCTCCCTTTCTCCTTTCCACTATTTTCTTTCTTACATATTGCAATATTTTTAAGAGCCACCACTTTAATTAGTTATAATTTTTTAATTTAGACAGATAAAGGTAATAATATGGATAAAATAATTATTGAAAAATTAAAGGATATTGAAGCTCAATTTTTAGAATCTTATCCCCAAGGTTTTAAAGATGAAGAGATTATTAAAATCGTAAAAAAATTTAAATCTGAGAAATTTTCCCAAGAAGTTAATGAATTTTTCAAAAAAGAGAATTTCTCTCAACCAGAACTTATTTGTGAAAATTATTCAAAAATAATTTCAAAATCTCCTTTAATTTCACTTTTTGAGAAACCAAAATTAAGAGATGCTATTAAATCTATGGGGATGTATGAAAAAGATATGTTTTCAATAGCTTTATATGAACTTCTATATGGAAATCAAAAAGAAGGTTTAAATGATATGGTTGAAATTTTAGCCAAGTATCAGCTGGCTAAATGGAGCTTAATAACGTTGATTCCATATTATCTTAATAGAAAAAAAGAATATTTTGTTAAACCTACAACTACAAAAAATATTTTGAAATATTTTGAAATTAAAAATATAATTTATAAACCAAGACCTAGTTATGAGTTTTATAAAGCCTACAAAGATTTTTTAGATGAATTAAAAAAACACAGCCATCAATCTTTAAATAAAGAAAACGCGCAGTTTACTGGTTTTATGATGATGTGCTTAAAAGCTTAGTAAGTTTTAGCTAAAATCATAAAAAAACTTAAGGATATTTTATTGTTTGATATTTTACAAACTTGTTTAGAAAAAAATTTAAAAGAAAAGACACCAGAGTTTAAAAGGCTTTTTCATGGAAGAGGTAATTCTTATAAAGATTTAAACTTTTTGACGGTTGATTCTATAAATAATATTTTTTTTGCTTCTTTTTATGAAGAAAACAAAAATGAAAATCAAATAATTGAATTATTAAAAAAAATTGCAATATTAAATGCTTACTCTACTTTTATTATTCAACGAAGATATGATAAAAACTGTTTTTTTAAAGTAATTTTTGGAGAAGTAAAAGATGAAGAGTTTCTTATTGAAAACTCATTAAAATATTCAATAAATTTCAAAAACCAAAATATTGGTATCTTCCCTGATATGAAAGTAGGTAGAGAATATATAAAATCTATTTCAAAAGATAAAAATGTACTCAACCTTTTTTCTTATACTTGTGCTTTTTCAGTTTGTGCAATAGAAGGTGGTGCAAAACAAGTAGTAAACGTTGATATGGCTAAAGGGGCATTAACTACAGGTAGAAGAAATCATCATCTAAATAATCATAATACAAAAAAAGTTAAATTTTTGCCTTATAATATTTTAAAATCTTGGAGTCGAATAAAAAAAGAGGGGCCATATGATATTATAATTATTGATCCCCCTTCATTTCAAAAAGGAAGTTTTGCTGCAACTAAAGATTATGAAAAGATTATAAAAAGATTAGATCAATTAGCAAATAAAGAATGTACAGTTTTATCTTGTTTAAATGCCCCTGAATTAGATACTAATTTTATATTGAATTTATTTAGTGAAAATGCACCTAGTTTTAAATATCATAAAAAATTACAAAATTTAGATACCTTTCAAACTAATAATGAAGACAAAAGTTTAAAAAATTTGATATTCAAAAAATAAATCAATTCTCATAACTGAAACTAATATACAATTAATCTATAACTTTTATAATAAAAAGTAAAAACTTTCTTAGATATAATCTTTACTTTAAAATTTTATTATTAGGATTAGATATGCAAAGTAATAACGGTATCATTGCAAAATATGCAAATGGTAATTTAGTTCTACAAATTTTTGTAGGTATTATATTAGGTGTTGTGGTGGCTATGGTCTCAAAGGATTTAGCCATGTCATTTTCAATTTTAGGTACATTGTTTGTTGGTGCATTAAAAGCAATTGCTCCTGTTTTAGTTTTTGTTTTAGTTGCAACTGCTATTGCAACAAAAGAAGTAGGTGTTCAAACAGGTATGAAACCCATTGTTATACTCTATTTAATAGGAACTTTTTTAGCAGCATTAATTGCAGTTATTGCAAGTTTTCTTTTTTCTGTTGACTTAGTACTTATTGATGGAGCTCAAAAGGCTTTAAATCCTCCTGATAGTGTTATTGATGTTTTAAAAACAGTTTTATTTAATATGGTTGATAATCCAGTAAATGCTTTACAAACTGGGAATTTTATTGGTATTTTAGTTTGGGCAATCGCTATTGGTTTTGCAATGCATTATAGTGCAGAGGAAACGAAAAAAGTATTTTTTGATGTATCAACAGGAATAACAAAAATTGTAAAATTTATCATTAGACTTGCCCCTTTTGGTATTTTTGGACTGGTTGCAAATACTTTTGCACAAACAGGTTTTGAAGCTTTATTAAGTTATTCAAAACTATTACTTGTATTAGTTGGTACTATGTTATTTATTGCTTTAATTGTTAATCCTATAATTGTATTTATTAAAACAAAATCTAATCCATACCCTCTGGTATTTACTTGTTTAAGAGAAAGTGGAATTACTGCATTTTTCACAAGAAGTAGTGCGGCAAATATACCTGTAAATCTTGATCTTTGTAAAAAACTAAATTTAAATGAAGATACATATTCTATTTCAATTCCATTAGGTGCTACCACAAATATGGCTGGTGCTGCAGTTACTATTACTGTTTTAACATTGGCAACAGTTCATACTTTAGGTATGAGTGTTGATATTGGTACAGCATTATTACTTTCAGTTATATCTGCACTTGCTGCTTGTGGTGCTTCAGGTGTTGCAGGTGGTTCTTTACTTCTAATCCCTTTAGCTTGTTCATTGTTTGGGATATCTAATGATATAGCATTACAAGTTGTTGCAATAGGTTTTGTAATTGGAGTTGTTCAAGACTCTATGGAAACTGCACTTAACTCTTCAACAGATGTACTTTTTACAGCTGCTTGTCACCAAAAGAACTAAGCTTAAGCTTAGTTCTTATTAATTCCCTTCTTTTAGCTTTTTAATAAAAAATATAGATAAAATCTTTTTTCATTTTACATATGGGGAATAAAATAATGATTGAAAAAAATAGATGGCTAATGGCACTTGCTGCTGTTGGTGTACATATTTGTATTGGTTCTGTGTATGCATGGAGTGTTTATGTAAAACCAATCCAAGAACAGATGCAATGGAACTTAACTGATGTAACTATTGCATTTAGTGTTGCAATTTTCTTTTTAGGATTATCTGCTGCACTTATGGGTAAATTTGTGGAAAAAAATGGACCTAGGGTATCAGCATTAATTGCTGCTTCATTATTTGGTTTAGGTACCATTGGTTCAGGTCTTGCAATCTTGATGGAATCAAAACTACTTTTATACTTTTTTTATGGAGTATTAGGGGGATGTGGTTTAGGTATTGGTTATATTTCACCAGTTTCAACTTTAGTAAAGTGGTTCCCTGATAAAAGAGGAATGGCTACTGGTTTAGCAATTATGGGATTTGGTTTTGCTTCGGCTATTTGGGGTCCTACAATTAAAATTTTAATAGAAAAAGTTGGAATTTCAAATACATTTTTTATTTTAGGTGCCATCTATTTTGTAGTTATGTTTTTATCTGCTCTTTATTTACAAAAGCCAGAAGAAGATTTTATGCCAGAAAAATTTAAAAAGAAAATTGCATCTGGTAAGAAGAAGTTAAAAAAAGACTTAGCAAATTTAACAGTTAATGAAGCTGTTAAAACTTCTAGATTTTATGGCTTATGGTTGATGTTATTTATAAATGTTACATGTGGTATTGCAATTATTGGTGTTGCTTCTCCTTTACTTCAAGAAGTTGTTGGAATCTCAGCAATTGCAGCAGCTGCGGCAGTTGGTTTAATGGGTATATTCAATGGTGCAGGAAGAATTTTCTGGGCTTCATTATCAGACCTTTTGACAAGACCAGTTGTTTATATCATCTTTTTTGCAACACAAGCAGTTGCTTTTTATATGTTACCTTCAATTACTGAAATTGTTGTATTTCAAGTGATTTTATATTTTATTATGAGTTGTTATGGTGGAGGTTTTGCTTCAATCCCAGCTTATATTGGTGATATTTTTGGAACAAAAGAGTTAGGTGCTATACATGGATATATCTTAACAGCATGGGCAGCAGCTGGTTTAGTTGGTCCATTAATTATCTCAATTGTAAAAGATGTAACAGGAAGCTATTCTCAAACACTATATGTGTTTTCAGGATTTTTCTTAGTAGCTTTACTTATCTCAATTTTGATGTTATCAAATATCAAAAAGATTAAAAAAGAAAAGGGTATATAACTTTATATATTTCTTACATCAATAAAAGAACCTGATTCAAATTCATCAGCTCTTTTTACAACTTCATCTAATCTAGCAGCTGTATCAAGTGGCTGTTGGATTTCTCCTTCTTTTAAAACCTTCGCAGAGGTAAATATATTATCATCTACATCAAATCTAATTACATCAGTCATTGGTGTTTCAATAACTCCAGGGGCAACAGCAAGAAGTTTTGTATCTAACATCTCTTTTGAATAAAGTGAAAGTAACATATTTAAACTAGACTTTGAAAGTGAATATGCTCCCCATCCTTTTGAGCCTTTAATTGAAGCTCCAGATGATATACCAATTATTGTTTTTATTTGCATGGGGCTTAGGATATCAAGAAGTTCTTTATTTGCAAAAACATTTAAGTCTAAAACTTCTTTTATTTCATCAATTGATAAATCTTTTAATATTTTAATTCCACCTAGCATACCAGCATTTAAATAAACTACTTCAAACTCTTTTACCTGTGATAAAAATGCAGTTAGCTCTTGATTTATAAGTTCAATTTTTGATAAATCATATTTTTTAAAATAAAAGTTTTCATGTTCTATATTTGGTTTTGTTCTACTAATTCCATAAATTATATACTCTTTATCTAAATAATAGTTTGTTAATGCAAGTCCTAGCCCTGAACTACAACCTGTGATTAATATATTTTTTTTCATCTATTTTAACTCCCATTTGTATCTTGTATCATTTTTTATGCTACTAAAAAAAAGTTCACCTGAATTTCTCCAAGCATCAAATATAATAGCATTTTCAAATTTAATGTCATCTCTAGTCAAAATCAAGGCAGTATGTTCAAAATATTCACCTCTTTTTGCAATAACTTTTTTAAAATTTATAGTTTTGAAGTTTTTACTTTTAAGAAAACTTAACAAATCATTAGCATAATGATAACAAAGTCCCCTTTGTTTTAAACCTAAATTGATTAAGGTATTGTGCATCAAAGCAGGAGTTTGAACCTCATATTCAAAGGCTAATTTTTTTGAAAAGAATATAACTTCTTGTGAAAACTCTTTTGCTTCTTGCTTATCTATCTTTTCTGATAAAGAGATAACTTTAGAGTAAAGTTTTAAAACATTATTCTCTTTTTGTTCCAAAATCTTATTTTTTGTAATCTGTTTTGTACCACAAGCAACAAAAGTAAAAACTATAATAATTAAAAGTACGATATGTTTCATATAACCCATTTTCTTTTATTTTAAATAATTATATTTTTATTTATTTAAATTCACTTTACAAAGTTGCTTAGTTTAGGTATAATCCCCAAAATTAAAGGTTTTTAAAGAAAGTTAAGTGATTTGCAGCAGTTAAAAATATCAAAAGAAATAAAAAATTTAGACACATCAAAAATTAAAGAACATCTATTCTTCTATAAATATGATTCAAGAAATGTAAAACCCCTTTTAAAATCAGAAAATGAAGAGATCCCTTTAGAGGATATTGCTACATATAATAGTTTTAAAGGTGAAGTTTTTGAAAACATTATTTATGAATTACTATTAGAATATGCCTTACATAATCAATTTATCACAAAGTTTGTTTTAAAAGGCCCTCACCAAAATAGAATAGATAAGTTTTATAAAACAGGTTTAATGATTGATAAAAAACTACAAATTGCTTATAAATCAAATTATAAAGATATAAGTGAATTTGATGCACTTTTTTTTACCAATGATGCACTTTATTTTGTAGAGATGAGTACTTCTAAGAAAACAGTTAGCTTAAATAAAAGATTAGAAAAGAAATATGCTTTATTAAAGGTTTTATTCCCAAAGTATCATATTAGAGCCTTAATAATTTTGACACAAGGAACAGTTGGATTAAAAAGGTTTCCTCAATATTGTACTATTTGGATTACAAAAGATTTAAATGATGATGAACTTTTAAAACAACTTGTTTTTAATAGAAAAAAACGTAATTTTAAAACACCATATACCCATGAAAAATTTATAGAAGCATATACAATAAGACACTCAAAATTTATATATTTTCAAACATTGGAGTGGATATTTAAAAAAAGTAGAGAAAAAGGTTTTGTGGATTTAAACTTTTTTAAATCAAAAAAACTCTCTTTATATTTTGGTATCTATACGAAGCTTTACATAGGTTTTTTAGATATTGATGAGTTTTTAAAGCTTGTACCTTCATATTCAGATTATATTTTAAATGTATTTGTAACCATTGAAAAAATAAATACAAAAGATTTTGATTTAGTTTTTTATGTAAAAAATCAAAATGGAAAACTAAAAAGGGTTAGAATAACTACTAAAGAAACCTCTATAAAAGATAAAGAGTTAGATGGTTTTACAAATGCTGAAGTTAGATTTATGAAATATCTTGTAAAACCTGAGTATTTTTTACAGTTAGATGATATAAAACAATTAAAAGAGAGTTTAAAAACTTTTAAATTTGTCTCTTAATTTTCATAAATATATTTTATTTGCATCTTATCATAGTTGTAAATATCATCCCTAAATTGTATATTCCCTTCCTCGTCAATCCAAGAAGTTAAATAAACTATATGAACAGGAATTTTATTTTTTAAATCTAAATCTTTTTTCTCAATATCATCTAAAATTTTTTGAGCCTCTTCGTATTTAAAAGTTTTATCTTCATCTGCAATTACCTTTAGTAATTCATGTGGTTTTGAAACTCTAATACATCCATGGGAAAAGGCTCTCGATGATTTTTTAAATAAAGATTTTGCTGGCGTATCATGAAGATATACAGAGTATTTATTTGGAAATAAAAACTTCATTCTTCCTAGAGGGTTTTTATCTCCAGGGATTTGAATAAATCTCATTGGAGCAGATTCACTAGTACCAATTAATTCATTATCTAAATACATACTCCAATCAACTGCCGATACGTCATATTCCATTGATTTATGATCCCAATTTTCAAATGCTTTAATCTCATTTTCAACTAAATACATAGAATCTTCTACAAGTTTTGGGATAATTTCACGTCTTACAATTCTTTGAGGTATTCTCCAATAAGGGTTTAGAACTACTGTTGATACTTTGTGGCTAAAAATTGGAGTAGGGTGCTCTCTTTCTCCTACGACTACAGCCATATCCAAAATCTTTTCTGAGTTATTATACATTTTTAGTTGAAAATCAGGAATATTAACAATTATATATTTTTCTCCAAGGTTTCTTGGTAGCCATCTCATTCTTTCAAGATTTAGTCTTATGATTTTAATTCTTTCATCAATTGAAAGATTTAACCATTTAATTGTATTTTTACCAACAATTCCATCATCAATTAATCCATGTCTTTTTTGAAATGTTTTAACTGCTTCAAAAACTGAATTATCGAAATATTCATAACACTTTTTTATATTATTATTTTCATCAATTTTATCTTCTATTTCACAATCTGTATTTTCTAAGTCACCACTTTGATAAAGCCTTTGTCTTAAATAATAAATTTGAGAATAATAATTATCTTTTTTTAGAGATTTTGTTATTTCTGGAATTCTTAAGAAACCACCATTTTTTTTAATCTCTTCGTATTTATTAATAGTATTTGATAACTCTTTTACTTTGGGAAAAGTGTAGTTAGTTTTATCAATTGCTAAAGAAATATCATCATTTTCAACAGCTTTATAAAGTAGTTTTCTATAATTAGTAAAAACTTTGTATCTTTGCCACTTTGCAATTATCTCTTCCTCTTCTTCAAGTTTTGCTAGGTCTTCTTCAAACTTTTCCCAATCAATAATACCATTTGATAGGTGTCTCATATATATGTGATAAGTGGAAATCAACATAAAATCTAATTTTACTAACTCTTTTGCATCAAGAGTTTTTTGATTTATTAGATTAATTTGTTTCTCAATTGAATCAATGTCAAAAAATTTAGAGATGATAGGTTTTAAGATTTCATCTTTCTTAATAGTTGTAAGAAGTTCAAAGGCAATATTTTTTATTCCTTTATCAGATACAAAAAAAGGATTAAAATTATGGTATTTATAATATTTTCTTGTTAGATTATAACTTAGTTTTGAAGGGTTTTTTATTTTTAATAATTTTTTTATCTCTACTTTTATTTCTTTTTTTAGAAACTCGTCTTCAAAAGGTATAAGTACTTTATTTCCTTGATTCATTTCAAAAACATTTTGTTCAGTAGTAGTATAACTTGAGGTGTTTGCATATGCAAAAATTGTTGTGAAAAATAAAAAATAAAAAAATCTAATCATTAATGTTTCCCCTAATCGCAAATATTATAGTGAAAAAAAACTAAAATAAAATATAGAAATAAAATTAAAGATAAAAGTAAATATTATATAAATAAAGATTCTTATATAAGCTAATATTAAGAAATGTAATAGTAAAGTTAGATAATATATAATAAGGAGTTTGAAATGGATGCAGTCAGTTTAAACGTTGATAATCAGTTAAATAGTACATTTCAAGCTGAAAAAGCAAAAGCTTATGAAAAAGTGGCTGAACATAATAAAGTGCAAAATCCTTTAGAAGGCCATAAGATTCATGACCCCGCAAATAATGAAAGTAAAATTCATAATTCTGCAGTTAATGTTTCAATTTCAATGGAAAGCTTGAAAGTATTTTTAAACATAAAAAGTGTTGAATACTCTCAAGGAAATACTTCAGCTCAAAGTTCATTAATGAACATTATTAACAATACAGAAGTGTATGATTTTTTATCTGGAAAAGAGATTGATGGTGGCTTTTCTTTAAAATCTATTGGATATGATGGTAAACCTATTACTGAATTATCTGCAGATGAGGCGAAAGATTTAGTTTCTGATGAAGGATTTTTTGGTATTTCAGAAACATCTAAAAGAGTTAGTTCTTTTGTTATAAATCTTGCAGGAGATAATGTAGAAGCATTACAAGAAGCAAGAAGAGGTGTTGTTCAAGGTTTTGAAGAGGCTGAAAAAATGTGGGGTGGAACATTACCTGAAATTTCATATCAAACACAAAAAGAGACCTTAACAATAATAGATGAAAAAATTTCAGAGCTTTTAAAAACAGATTCACAAAAAGAATTAGAATCTCAATCTACAGCAGAAATAGAAGAATAATTTTTTATTTCTGCTTCTATATTCAAAAATCTACTACAAACTTACATTTAAAAATGTTAAAATTATAAATATTAACATTAGGAAAACAAATTGATTGATGCAACATCTATGAGACGGGAATATAGAAAAAAAGGTCTTGATGAAAAAGATTTAAATCCCGATCCAATGCTACAATTTGAGTTGTGGTTTCAACAAGCTCTTGATGCAAAACTTACTGAGCCAAATGCTTTTGCCCTTGCAACGGTTGGAAATGATAAAATTCCAAGTGTAAGAACTGTTTTAATGAAAATTTTCGATAAAAATGGTTTTGTCTTTTTCTCTAATTATAAATCGAAAAAAGCAGTTGATATTGAAGAAAACCCTTATGCAGGGATGTTATTCCCTTGGCTAGAATTAGATAGACAAGTGAAAATTGAAGGAACTATAGAAAAAATTTCTACAAAAGAGTCTTTAAAATATTTTTTATCTAGACCTAAAGGTAGCCAAATAGGTGCTTGGGTTTCTCACCAAAGTGAAGTTATTAGCTCAAGATCTTTACTTGAAGCAAAATTTAACGAAATAAAAAACAAGTTTGTAAAAGGAGAGATACCTTTCCCTGATTTTTGGGGAGGTTATATTGTAAAGCCTATTAAAATTGAGTTTTGGCAAGGTGGAGAGAATAGATTGCATGATAGATTTGTTTATACCTTACAAGAAGATAACACTTGGAAAGTAGAAAGACTGGCACCATAAGAGATTTATTTCTTATGGCCACTTAATCCTTTTCTTTCTACTAATTCATCGAAATTTTTTCCACCTACATTGTAGGCTTCTCCAAAGCCAAATACAGCTTCACCATCAAAAACTTCAAATTCATAAAATGAAAAATCTTTCATTGATTTTAACATTTTCATAGTAGAACCATGTTTCTTTTCAAAAATATTTACAAGTTCTTCAAAGCTATCTGTATCCCTTGGAAGTTTATTTGAATTACATTGTAAAACAACTCTTTTTCTACCAAATATATTTTCACAACTAATTTCATCTTCAACAAAAAATAATGCTACTTTTTTATGTAAATCAAGATTTTTAGTATGTTTAGCCATTGAGCTAATATAAACGTAGTATTTCCCATCTTGAATAATAAAAGGTGCATAACTTGAAAAAGGATTTCCTTTTTCATCAATGGTTGATAAAACACAACTTTTAAACGAACTGATAAACTCTTTTAACATTTTAAACCTCTTCCCATAAAAGTGAAATAGATACATTATAAATATCTTTTCTTCTTAATTTTACTTTTTCTTCTTCTATTTCATAGTTATTGAAGTTAAACTCTTCTTTTATTTTTTCAATTTCTATTTCAAGCTTTTGATTTAAAGAAGAGATTTCATTTGAAACCTCTTCTATTTCTGATTCAACAAATTTTACATCTTTTCTTTCTTTTAATACTTTTGAAGCATTTTTAATACCACTTGCTGCTCTTCCAATATTTGTTCTACTTGATGAAGATTTACCAAAAAATGCACCTAAAATAGAAGAACCAATTGATATTAAGGTATCAGTTGTTTTTGCTGTTGCTTGGTCTTTTTCTTTTTCAAGTTTTACATATAAATCATTTAATTTATTTTCTAATCTTTTTTCATCTCTTTGAAATTTTATTTGAAGTTTTTCTACTTCTTCATCAATATTTTCATTTAATCTATCTTGGATTCTAATTTTAAAATCTTCTAATGATTCATTTTGTTTAGATAGTAATTTTAATGGTTTATTCTTATAAAGAATTAAAACATTATTTTTATAGATTCTATTAGTAAAATCTTTGTGGATTTCTTTTAAATCTCTTATGTTTAACATAAAATTTGGAAGGTTATAATAAGAAGAGTTTATCTTTTCATTTCTAGTAAATACTTTTTCTTTTAGCGATTCATAGTCCTCCCAGTTTACTTCTAAATTTGTTTCATCTAAATAAATTTTTTGAATAATCTGTTTTTTTAAATCAATATCTTTGGCTGCATTATAAAAATTTATTTCACTTGAGGCTAAAAGATAAGGTTGCATTTGGTATGAATCATTTTGTGATTTATATAAGTATAATTCTTCTAATTCATTTGGAACTATGGGTTTTATGTTATTAGTAGAATTATCAAGGTTTCTTCTTAAAGATTTTTTATTATCAGTTTCTTCTTTATTCTTTATTGATGCTTTTTTGATTTTTTCAGACATCAATTTTTTTATATCTTCTTTAGATATAGGACCCTTTAAATATGACAAAACCCATCTTGTTTTAAAAACTTTTACTGTATCTTCATGAATATTTTTCATTATAAAGTTTCTTTTTTCAAGTTTAGATAATAAATCAAAAAGCTCTTTTTTATCTAGGTTTGAATTGGCTCCTGTTGTTAAACCATCAATAACTTTTTCTTTATCTTGTTTTGTTTGTAATCTACCAATAAACCAGGTTCCAATATTTGATAAACCTTTGTAATCTAAATCAACTGGATTTTGTGTTGATAAAATAACTCCTACACCAAAAGATCTGGCTTGTTTTAAAAGTGTTAACATTGGTTGTTTTGTGGGAGGGTTTTTTGATGGTGGAAAGTATCCGAAAATCTCATCCATGTAAAGTAAGGCTTTTAATGAACTTGTTCCCTCTTGTCTTCTCATCCAAGCTACCATTTGATTTAATAAAAGAGATACAAAGAACATTCTCTGAGAATCATTTAAATGGGAAATAGAAAAAATTGATACTTTTGCTTTTCCATTTTCGTCATATAACATTTTAGATATATCTAGAGGCTCACCTTGAATCCATGTTTTAAATGATGGGTTTGCAATAATTGAATTTAGTTTTAATGCTAATTTTAATCTATCTTCAGAAGCAAAAAAAGTGTCTAAGTCAAATATTCCTACTTTTTTAAAAGGAGGACTTACAATATTTGAGATGAGTTCTTCTAAGCTTAAATCTTTTCCTTGATAGTAGTAGTCCATAAAAATTGAAGATAATAAAATATGCTCCTTTGAAGAGTTACTTTCTTTTATTTCAATTAAAGAAAGTAATGAAGAAACAGTTGAGTTAACTAATTGATTTAAAATATCTGCGTCATCTAAAACTTCTTTTGATGGAGCTTTAAAAGATGCTAAAACAGATACAGGAACTCCTGAGGTACTTCCTGGAGTATAAATCGTAAAATCTGCACTATTTTTTAATTTCTCTATTCTATCTTTATTTTGAAAATCATTGAGAAGACCATTTTCCCATAAAGAAGCTGTCTTTTGTGCTAGTTCAGTAACACTCATAGAGCTATTAATAGCATCTTGCTCTTCAATCCAGGGCTCAAAATCTTTTGCTCTTAATTGGGGAAATGTTAATAATAAATTTCCCATATCGCCTTTTGGATCAATAATTATAGAAGGGATATTATCAATAGCAGCTTCTTCAAGTAATGAAATACCAAGTCCTGTTTTCCCACTTCCTGTCATACCAATAATTGCTGCATGTGTTGTGAGTTGTTTATTTTTATAAACTAATGGGATTAATCTTTCATCTACTTTTTCTTTTCCTATATAAAAAAGTTTAAGGTTTTCATAATTAAATGTGCTACTCATAATAAGCCTTTAAAAGTTTAGTGAAGAATTATATCAAAAAAAGTAGATTAAAAGTTATTTGTAGTTGTCTTGTTAAGAAAAGAGAGCTTAAGCTCTCTTACTTGCTCTCTCTTTTCTTTTTGCTTTCATTTTATTAAGTGCTAATCTTCTCATATCAGCTGTCGTATCAGACTCATCCATGATTTCTAAGCCTAAAAGTGTTTCAATACAATCTTCTAAAGTAATAATTCCTTCAGTTTGATCATAATTATCAAGAACAACAAACATGTGTTCTCTTTTTTCGATGAATTTATTTAAAGCTTTTCCAACAGGAATATTTTCATTTAAAGCAAATACAGGTTTCATAATCGCTTCAATTTTCGATGTCTCATTTTTTATTGCTTGTTTAAAAAGCTTTTTTGTTAAAATAACTCCAATTATATTATCAATTGTCCCTTCATATACAGGAACTCTTGAAAATTTATAAGTTCTTTTATCCTCTAAAATATCTTTAATTATAGTATCTTTTTCAACTGCATACATAACAGATCTTGGAGTTAAAATATCTTTTATTTTTATTTCGTTTAATGTTAAAGTATTTTCAATAATATCTGATTCTAAATCTCCAATAACACCTTCTTCTTCACTTAATAGTGTAGTATGAATTAGTTCTTCCCTTGATAATGAGTCAGAATTTTCTTTTCCTTTAATTTTTTTAGTTACAAATTGTGTAATTAAAATTATTGGATAAGTTAAAAATACAAATGCCTTAATAAAACTTGCACTTATTGGAGCTAATTGCTTCCAGTAAACTGCACCAATTGTTTTTGGAATAATCTCTGCAACAAATAAAATTGCAAAAGTTAATAATATTGAAACAATCATTACTAATGTTGCATCACCTTCAAATACATTTTGAGCTTGAACACCAATTGCCGTTGCACCTAAAGTATTTGCTATAGTATTTAAAATCAATATTGAAGCTATAGATTGATCAATATTTGTTTTTAATTCTTTTAAAAGTTTTCCAGTTTTTGGATTTTCATTTTCAACTACTGAGATATAGCTAAAATTCGTAGATAGAATAACTGATTCTAAAACAGAACATAAAAATGACGTGCCTATTACAAGTATAAATAGAAATATTAATATATCCATTTTATACCTTTATTTATTAAACTGCACCTCTGGGAACTATCTTCCAATCACTACTCCTTTGTTATAAAAATTTACAACGTATAATACCAAAAAAATGATGAAAATGGTTTTTTTTTTGACAAAAAAAACAATTTTTTTGTATAATAATAAAAAAAGGAGGTAGTCATGGAATATGGATTAATTTCTAATATGAATCAGTATGCTGATAATCAACAGATTTTGATTCAACAAATACAACCTTCAAATGAAATTGCGAAACTAAAAAGTGGTGATGAAGCAAAACAAATAGCTAAAGATTCTTTCTTTAAAAATGTAGAAGAATCTTCTTCTGCTAATGAGATAAATAATGAGGTTTCTAAAGCAAAGGAAACAAAAGAGGTAACGGCACAAGATGTTGCGCAATATCAAGAAGTGGTACTTACAAATTTAAATTTTGGCTATAACAATGATTCAAAAGATTTTTTTGTAAAAGCTGTTAGAGGTGAGTCTGAAAGTCAGTTTCCAACTGATGAAATGATGAAACTAAAAGCATATTTTATAGCTCAAGCTAAAGCAGAACAAGCAGCCGAATTAAGTTAAGTAGTTTGGCTACTTGATTGTACTATTGATTTTTATTAATAGATCTCTTGCATAAAAATATTTATCTAAATTTTTCAAACCTGATTCTTTTAATAAAGGATCATATTTTTCAAAAACCTTCCAAATTTTTTCATAACTATGTGGTCTTTTTTTATCAAAATACAAAGCCAAAGCAGTTGCACCATTTATAAGACCTTGAACTGCTTTTGCTTTAATCCAATAAATTTTTTCATCTGTTTGTTTATAAATTTTTTTATAATTTCTCCAATCATCTTCAAGTAATTCATGGGCTTGCACAAACATTTTATTTTCAATTGCATAGATAAACCTCTCAATAGAAGTTTCTTGGGTGAAAATATTATTATTTACCATTTAATTCTTTATCTAGATAATACCCTGTGTAAGAAGAGGTTTCCTTATGTGTTTTTGCTAACTCTTCAGGAGTTCCTTCTGCAATAATTTTTCCACCTTTATTCCCACCTTCAGGTCCCATATCAATAACCCAATCAGAGTTTTTAATAACATCAAGATTGTGTTCAATTACAAGAACTGAATTCCCAACTTCAACTAGATGGTGTAACACTTTTGTTAATCTATCAACATCTGCAAAATGAAGTCCTGTTGTTGGTTCATCCAATACATATAAAGTATTTCCAGTGTCTTTTTTACTAAGCTCTTTTGATAATTTAATTCTTTGAGCTTCCCCACCTGAAAGTGTAACTGCATTTTGACCAAGGGTAATATATCCAAGTCCAACATCGCTTAATGTTTGAAGTTTAGCTTTTATTTTTGGAACTTTTTGGAAAAACTCTAAGGCTTCATCTACACTCATATTAAGTACATCAGAAATGTTTTTACCTTTATAAAGGATTTCAAGTGTTTGGGCATTATATCGATGCCCACCACAATCATCACATTTAACCATAATATCTGGTAAGAAGTGCATCTCAATTTTTATCTCACCTTCACCTTGACATTTTTCACATCTACCACCTTTAACATTAAATGAGAATCTACCAATTTTGTATCCTCTAATTTCAGCTTCTTTTGTTTTTGCAAAAAGTGTTCTAATCTCATCCATAAGACCTGTATATGTTGCAGGGTTTGATCTTGGTGTTCTTCCAATAGGGCTTTGGTCAAGATAGATAACTTTATCAAGTTTCTCTAAACCTTGAATCTCTACGCCATCAACTTTATTTACTTTTCTTGCATGATTTAATAATTCTTTTGCAACAGGAAGTAGTGTTTGTAAAATTAGTGATGATTTTCCACTTCCACTAACACCCGTAATTGCACAAAGATTTTTTAATGGTATTTTTACATCAAGGTTTTCAATGTTGTTGATATTTACATTTTTTATTTCAATAAACTCTTCTTGAGGTCTATTGTGTGGATATTCTATTTTTTTCTTTCCATTCATATATTGTGCAGTTAAAGTTTTGGCTTTATTCATTTCTTTTAGCGTTCCTGCAAAAACAATTTCTCCACCATATTTCCCTGCATTTGGACCAATATCAACAATAAAATCAGCAGCTTCAATTGTTTCTTTATCATGCTCAACTACAATTACACTATTACCTTTTTCTTGTAAGGCTTTTAATGTTTTAATTAGTTTATTTGTATCTCTTTCATGAAGTCCAATTGATGGCTCATCTAAAACATACATAACTCCTGTTAGTCCTGAACCAATTTGTGAAGCAACTCTAATTCTTTGAGCTTCTCCTCCTGAGATAGTTCTTGCGTCTCTTCCTAAAGTTATATACCCTAAACCTACATCATTTAAGAAGAAGATTCTTTCTTTTATTTCTTTTAAAATTGGTGCAGCAATCATCTTGTTTTGTTCACTTAGGTACTCAAAGTTTTTTTCATCTTGGAAAAAGGCATGGGCTTCTTCAATTGGTTTATTTATTACATCAGAAATAGTTTTATTTGCTACAAAAACACTTTGAGAAGAGGGTTTTAATCTATTTCCATTACAATCTGAGCATTTCTTTTCTGTCATAAATTCAGCCATATCTTTTTCATCTTTAATCATGTCATAGGCAATTTTTACAATACCTTCCCATTTTCTAGTTAGATTATGTCTTTTCCAAACAAATTTTGCTTCTTCAACTCCACCATGTAAAATTGATTTTTGTTGATGCTCTGGTAACTGTTTAAAAGGGATTGTTATATCTATACCAGCCCCTTGACAATAGGCAATTAGCATCTTAAAATAGTAACCTTTATTAAATCCATATATAATTTTAATGGCACCATCTTCTAAAGGAAGTTCTTCATTTATAACTTTTTTCATATCTAAGGCATATCTTATACCTAAGCCATCACAAGAAGGACAAGCACCTTTTGGTGAGTTAAATGAGAAAGATAGTGGCTCTAGAGGTTCAAAGGAGATTTTACAATCAAAACAAGCCATATGTTCAGAATAGTGAATATGTTTATCTACTCCCACTTCTTCATGATTCATAACTTCAACTTCAAGTTCTCCAAAAGATTCTTTTAAACCCTTTTCAACATCTTGGGCAATTCTATCTTTGTTTTCCTCTTTTACTACAACCCTGTCAATTACAACTTTGATAGTGTGCATTTTGTTTTTTTCTAATTCTACATCTTCATCAAGTCTTGCCATAACTCCATCAATCATGGCTCTTACATAACCTTTGCTTCTTAAGCTATCAAGTAAATCTGCAAAGCTTCCTTTTTTTCTATTAATTAATGGAGCTAATATAACTATTTTAGAATTTTCTGGAAGTTTTAAAACTTGATCAATTACATCACTTGCACTCATTTGAGAGATTGGTTCGCCACATTTATGGCAATGTTGTTTACCAACCCTTGCATATAAAAGTCTAAAATAATCATAAACCTCTGTAATCGTTCCAACTGTAGATCTTGGATTCTTAGAAGTTGTTTTTTGGTCAATTGCAATTGCAGGAGTTAATCCTTCAATTCTTTCAACATCAGGTTTACCAACTTTATCCAAGAATTGTCTTGCATAAGCACTAAGAGATTCAATATATCTTCTTTGCCCTTCTGCATAAAGTGTATCAAAAGCAAGAGTTGATTTTCCAGAACCTGAAAGTCCAGTAAAAACTATAAGTTTATTTTTTGGAATCTCTAAATTTATATTTTTTAAGTTGTTTTCTTTTGCATTATATATTTTAATTGTATCAGTCATAAATAGTCCATTAAAAAATTTTTAAGGGCGCATTATATCATAATAGTTTATTAATATGTAGTAATTTAAACTACTATTTATATATACTAAAAAAACTTTAAACTTGAAGTTTATTTATACCTTACAAAACTAATGAAGTTTTATAAGATATGTTTTTTTAAGAGTATGGTTTGTATCATTTTTTATTATTTAAAGGATTAATTTTGAAGAATATTTTTTTACTAATTTTTACACTATTTATTTTTACTGCTTGTTCTAATAAAGATTTGGTTTTAAGTTATGATTTAAAAAAGCAAGAGGGTGTTTTTTCAAATAAAGAGGGAAAAATGATTGATATCCCAACTCTTGTAAAACAATTTGAACACTATCCTGTGATATTTGTAGGTGACCATCATAATACTAAACAAACCCATGAATTTTTTACTAAATTATTAAAACAAATGGATAAAGAAGGGTATAACTTAAATTTAGCAAATGAATGGTTTTCTCCAAATCATAATGGCTTATTAAAAGATTATACAAGTGGTAAAATAGATTTAAAAACCTTAAAAGAGAAAAGGCAGTGGGATAAGTTTACAAAGTTTAAATGGGAGTATCTAGAACCAATTTATGAAACGGTTAAGAAAAACGGTGGAAGCTTATATGGAATCAATCTTACAGATGAGGAAAGAGAAAAAATTTCAACTAAAAATATAAAAGATATGTCTAAAGGGGAAAAAGCTTTTTATGATTCTTTAGATTTAAATGTAAGTGCCCATCAAAAATTAGTTATGCCATATTTAAATCATTGTAAAAAAATGCCAAATAAAACTGATGAACCCTGTGAGGAAAGAATGTATAGAGTTCAAGTTGCTTGGGACAGTTATATGGCTAAAAATGTTGCAGAACTTGCAAAAAAGGTTTTGAAAACTAAAAAAGACAAGTTGTTGGTTTTTGTGGGATCAATGCATGTTGAATATGATTTGGGGATTCCTTTACGATTTGCAAGATTAAGTAATATTCCTTTTTTAACAATTTCTAATGAAAAAATCCCAGAAAAAGAAGACTTAAAAATAGAAATTAATAAATCAGATTTTGTATATATTTATAATTAAAACATAACTTAGTTTTTGATTAAAATTAATATTTAGATTGATTATCAAATTTAATAAATTTGGAGAATTAGGCAATTGATATAGATAATTGTTCTATTGGTTTTTTAAAAAATCACATAAAATAAACTAGTAAGATTTCGAGATTAGGAGTAAATATGAACCATATATTTGTAGATGAAAAAAAATTTGAATTAAAAGATATTCCAGAAGAGACACCAATACTTTGGGTATTAAGAGATTACTTAGACCTTACTGGAACTAAGTTTGGGTGTGGTGTTGGTATGTGTGGAGCCTGTACAGTATTATTGGATAATCAAGCAATTAGAAGTTGCTCAACTCCTGTAAGCAAAGCATATGGCAAAAAAATCACAACTATTGAAAATAAAGAAGATAAAGAGTTAAAAGCTTTAAGAGTTCAATGGAGAGAACATGATGTTGCACAATGTGGATATTGTCAAGCGGGACAACTTGTAAATGCGGCAGGATTATTAAAGTCTAATTCAAACCCATCAAAAGAAGAGATTATATCAGCTATGGATGGAAATATTTGTAGATGTGGAACTTATAACAAAATATTAACAGCAGTTTCATCTGTTGCTAAAGGAGCATAATATGAGTTTAAATAGAAGAAATTTTGTAAAAAATAGTGCCCTTTTAAGTTCAGCTTTTGTTATAGGATTTCATTTGCCAACAAAAGGAATGGCTTCTAAAGTAGAGAAAAAAAGTGAAGTTATTGAACCAAATGCATTTATAAAAATTGATAAAGATAATACAATTACATTTTATCTTGGACAAGTTGAAATGGGGCAGGGAGCTTACACTGGTATTGCAATGTGCATAGCAGATGAACTTGATGCTTTTTGGGATGAGATTATTTTCGAACCAGCTCCTGTAGATGATGTATTTAATATCCCTGGAATGCCAATGATGTTAACTGGTGGTTCAATGAGTATTAAAACTCAACAACAAAGAGTAAGACAAGTTGGAGCTACTTTAAGATATATGCTAAAAAGTGCTGCTGCTAAAAAATGGCAAGTAAGAATGTATGATGTATCAACAAAAGATTCTTATGTGATTAATAAAAAGACTAAAGAAAAAATCTCATACGGTTCTTTAATTGACGATATTAAAGATATGAAACTTCCAAATGATGTAAAACTAAAAAGTGCTAAAGATCATACTTTAATTGGGAAAAGAATAAAAAGACATCCTTTAGAAGTTGAAGAAAAAATCACTGGAAAAGCTAAGTTTGGTATTGATGTTAGATTACCAGATATGAAATATGCAGCACTTGTTCAGCCTATTTCATTTGGAGCTAAAATTATTAGTTATGATGATTCTAAAGCAAAAAATATGCCAGGAATTTTAAAGATTAAAAAACTTTCAAATGAAAAAATTGCAATTATTGCAGAACATTGGTATCAAGCAAAAATGGCAATTGAAAAAGTTGAAGTAAAATGGGATAAAGGTGACTTTGGAAAAGTTAGTTCTAAAGACTTGGAAAAAGAGTATATAAACTATTTAGATAAAGATGATTTACCAGTTATGAAAAAAGATGGAAATATTGATGATGCTTTTAAAAATGCTAAAAAAGTAGTTGAAGCACAATATTCTTTCCCATTTTTAGCCCATGCACCAATGGAACCATTAAACTGTACGGTTCATCATAAAGGGAAAAAAGCATATATGTCTGTAGGTGGTCAGCTTCAAACAATTTATAGGGGAACTTGTGCAAAACTTTTAGGGATAAAACCTGATGATGTGGAGTATTATAATAATTATCTAGGTTCAAGTTTTGGACGTCGAGCTAATCCATCAAGTGATTTTGTTGTGGATGCTGTTTTAGTTGCAAAAGATGAAAAGTGGCCAATACAAACTTTATGGACTAGAGAAGATGATATTAAAATGGGTTATTATAGACCTCTTACAGTAAATAAAGCAAAAATGGCAGTTGATGCAGATGGAAATATCACAGCTTTTAAAGCAGATGTAATCAATCAGTCTTTGACAAAAGGTACTATGTTTGAAGGTTTTATGTATAAAGATGGTATTGATGCAACACAAAGAGAAGGTTTAGAAACACATCCCTATAATATTGCAAATCATGATTTAAAAGCATTTTGTCCAGAATCACCTGTTCCTGTATTATGGTTAAGATCAGTTGGTCATACAACTTCAGCACCTGTTGTTGAAAATATAGTTGACCAAGCTGCTATTGCTTCAGGTATTGACCCCCTTGATTTTAGAATTAAAAATCTAAAAAGTCCAAGATTTGTAAAGTTACTGGAAAATGTTGCTAAACAATCAAATTGGTATAAAAGGGAAAAGAATAGTGGTTATGGTGTTGCTATTGCTGAATCATTTGGAAGTATAGTTGCATATGTTGTAAAAATTAAAGTTGAAAACAATGATTTTAAAGTCCAAAATGTTTGGGGAGCAGTTGATTGTGGTATGGCTATAAATCCATTAGGAATTGAAAACCAAATTGAAGGGTGTATTAATTTTACCATTGGATATATAAAATATGCACAAATTTCATTGGAAAATGGTGCAACGGTACAAAACAATTTTTACGATTATGAGGTAAATAGAATTAAAGATGCCCCAGAAAATATTAATGTGGAAATTATAAATTCTGGTGAAAAAATTGGTGGTATTGGTGAAGTTGGAGTTCCACCTATGTTTGCAGCTGTAATCAATGCGTTATATGATGCAACGGGAAAAAGATATACAAACTTTCCAATAAAACTTGGATAAATAATGTTTTCAAATAAACAATTACATAGATTTTTAGATAATTCTAAACAAAAAAAATTAGATATTGCTTTAACTTATGTGGAAACTACAACTGGCTCAAGTTTTTCTAAAAAAGGAAGCCTTATGCTTGTAAACTCAGATTTTGAGTTTGCAGGCGTATTAGGAAGTGGTTTTTTGCAAGAAAAAGTAAAAGAGAATTCAAAAATTGCCTTAAAATTAAAAGAGGAAATAGTTTTTGAAACAATTACCAAAGACCCAAGTTCTGGTCATGGAAATAGTAAGTATAAAACCATACCCTTTTATTTTGAAAATGATTATGAAGGGATAGACAAATATATTAATAAAGTATTTTCCCTTTTGATTTTTGGAAGTGGCGCACATATAAGCCCTTTAATATCAATGGCAAATTTAATGGGTTGGAAAACAACAATAATTGATGTTCAATTAAAAAAACAGTTTTGTAATGAAGCAGATAAGCTAATTGATTTAGAAAAATTAGAAGATATAAAAGGTTTTGATTTCTTTAGTTACGATGCAGCTGTAATCTTAAGTCATAACCCAAAAACAGATGATACTTATTTGGAGAGTTTATTAAAAACAGATATAAGTTATATTGGCTTAATGGGAAATAAAAAAAATGCCAAAAGAAAAAAAGAGCAGTTTCATTTAGAAAAGGAAGAAAGATTTTTTGCTCCAATTGGAATAGATATTGGAAGTTATACTCCTGAATCAATAGCTTTATCTATTTGTTCACAAATAGAAGCAAAAAAAAATGGGAAGTTATAATTTTGGAAAAAGTTGATGATTTAGCAGTTTTAATTTTAGCCGCAGGTACCTCAAGTAGATTAGGAAAACCTAAACAGTTAGTAAAATATAAAAACAAAAGTTTAATACAAATTGTCGTTGAAAAAGCATTAGATATAAGTGACAATGTAACTGTAGTCTTAGGACATAAGGCAACTACTATTGTTGAAGAGATAATTGATTACCCAATTGCAATTGCAGTAAATGAAAAGTTTCATGATGGTATTGCAAGTAGTATTAGTTTTGGAGTAGAGCAAATAGAAGAATATGATAGATGCTTAATTATGTTGTGTGATCAACCTTTTATTCCCATATCACATTATGAAAAACTAATTGATAACTTAGAAAAAGATTCTTTAATTGGATCAAAATATGGAAGTTTAGCAACCGTTCCTGCTATATTTTCTAAAAAATATTATCCTAGTTTATTAAAACTAAAAGGGGATAAAGGAGCTAAATTAATTTTGGCAAAAAACAATGCTCCTACAATAAAATTAGAAAAAAAAGATGCCATTGATATTGATACAAAAGAAGATATAAACACTTATTTAGATTTATAAACTTTTAAAACTAATCAAATCTTTATTATAATGATTAGATAATTTTTATATAAAGTTATAAAAGGGTTAAAAATTGGAATATATCGATAGTTTTGTAATTGAAAATGAAAGGTTTTTTTATTTTAGTTTAGACAAAATAATAAATAACAATCCAAAATTAGAGAAATTACCAATTTCATTGAAAATTCTTTTAGAAGCAAATATTAGAAACTCAAAAAATGAATTAACCACAAAAAAGATTTTAGATATATTTACAAATAGAAAAGATGAGTTTATAAATTTTTATCCTTCACGGGTAGTTTTAAAAGAATATACTGCGATACCTACACTTACAGAACTTGCAAAATTAAAAGAAGAAAAGTTAAAAAGCAAAAAATTGAATTTAAGTGTTGACTTATTGCTTCAGTATATGCAAGAAAATGATGATACATATAAACTTGCAAAATGGTGTGATAAAAGCTTTTCAAATTTAAGAGTTATTCCACCAGGCTCAAAAATAATTCATCCAATTAATTTAGAATATCTTTCAACTGTTTTACATATAGAAAAAATAGAAGAGAAGTTTCTTTTATTTCCTGAAACTATAGCTGTTTCTGATTATAAAGATAATATGACAAATTCTTTTGGAGTTTTAGGTCATAAATTAGAATCAATTGATGCTCTAGCGACAATATTAGGCTTACCTCTTAAAATAAAACTACCCAAGGTTGTTGGGATAAAAGTTGTTGGAAAACCAAAAGATGGAGTATTATCATCAGATTTTTTACAAGTTTTACTTGATGTTTTACAAAATGCAAATTTAGATGAGAAAATTGTCGAATTTTATGGGGATGGTTTAAAATATTTAACTCTAGAAAATAGAACAAAGATATTAAATAAGGCTTCTTCTTATAAAGCATTATGCTCATTTTTTGCAATTGATGAAAAAACTATTTTGTACTACAATAAAACTAGACAAAATGAGGACTTTAGTAAATTAGTTGATAAATATTTAAAAACACAAAAACTTTTTTTAGATGAACAAAACAATTTAGAGTATGACGAAAGTATAGAATTTGATTTAAGTAATATTTTTCCAAGAGTTGTGCCAAATTTGAAAAATGAGGTTTTTAAAGATAAAAATATAGTCTTGTCATTGATTGATACTTCAAATGGTTTTTTAAATCCATTTTTAATTATTCATTGTGCCTTAGTTGCCAAAAAAGCATACGAAAAAGGTTTTAAAATAGATTCAAAAATAAAAGCTTTTTTCAAAACTGATTTAACGGTGTATGATTATTTGGCAAATCTTGATTTATTAAAATATTTAGAGGGTATAGGTTTTTATTTTGTAAATACAAATACAAAAATTGAAGAAAAAATAAGTCCCAATATATTAACTGATTGTTCAATTAGTTCAGGGACTTTAGAAAATAATTATATTAATGAAAATATCAAACTTAATTACACTATGTCGGCATCTTTAGTTGTTATTCATTCTTTAATAGGAAGTATGAAACTAAAGGTTTTTGATAAATTAAATCCAAATGAATTATGGCCAGAGCATAGTGAAATTTTAAAATATTTGGAAAAAATTGATGATACTTTGTATAAAGATATTTATAAAAACATTTTTTTAGGAAATGAAAAATGGCAAGATATTATTGTTGAGAAAAGTGAATCTTTCCCATGGAATGAAGACTCTAGTTTTGTTCAAGTATTTCCATTTAAAGAAGAGAGTTTTAAAGATAAGATAAATATTGAAAATGGTGAAATTTTAGCTTTATTTTATAGTGAAATAAATACTAAGAATATCTCTTCAAATATTCAAATAACTCCATATATTAGTGTTGCAAGTTTTCTTCAAGAAAAAGGTGTAAAATCTTTTGATTTTGGAACCTTTGAAGATAGGAGAGGGTGCAGTAAACTTATGGTTTTAGGTGCCTTTGATACAAATGAAATAAAAAATATGATGGTCTCAAAGGAAGGGGCATTTACAAAAGATTTTCAAACGGGTGAGATTATCTCATTTTATGAAAAATCAAAAAGAGCCCAAGAGTCCCAAAAAGATTTAATCATAATTGCAGATGAGAATTATGGTATTGGAGAAACAAATGACTGGGCAGCAAAAGCTACAAAACTTTTAGGTGTAAAGGTAATAATTGCAAAATCATTTGGGGAAAGTCATAGAAAAGATTTAATAAAAATGGGAATTTTACCTTTACAATTTATTGATGACGATATAAAGTTTTTAAATCTAAAAGGCTATGAATCAATAAGTATTAAAAACAGTGAAATTAAAAAAGATTTGAAATTAAATACTTTTATATATAAAGGGGAACAAGTATATCAAATAAAGTTAAAACTTAGACTTGATAATGAATTTGAGATTCAGATATATAAAAATGGTGGCTTAGTTCCTTTTATCTTAAAAGATATTGATTAAGAAACTTTAAAAAAGGTATCATAAATCATTGTAATTAAAATTAAGAAGTTTAAAAATAAAATTGATTGTTTATATGAAGTAATTGGTGTTGTATTTTTTATCTTTATTCCAAAATATACTCCAATGAGTGAAGCTACACCAACTATAAGACCTTCATAAAAAAGCATTTGTCCTGCTAAAGATAAAGAGATAAATCCAGCAATTGAAGAAAAAATTACAAAAAATAAACTAAGACTTGTAGCTGTTTTTAATGGATACTTAGCAACACCTACAAGAAGAGGTATTAACATAATAGCACCTCCAACACCAATACTCATAGCTATAACACCTACAATAAAACCTATTATAAATAATGATGCTTTACTATGACTTTTAACTTCTTGGGAAGATTGTGCAGGGGAGATAAAGATTTTGACAATAGATAGAACGATTATTATAATAAATAGGTATTGTAAAAACTCATTTGATACAAGTGAGTGTACAAAACTGTTTTGAAGACCTCCTACAAATCCCCCAACTCCTAAGATAAAACCATCTTTAAAAATATTTTTGGCTTTTTTTGCATTTAAAAATGAGCCATATATTGAACTAAATACCATTTGCATTATTGAGATTGCAATTGCTTCTTTGATAATGAAACCTGAAAGTAACAGCATTGGAACTAAAATAGTACCTCCACCAATACCAAAGAAACCAGATACAAAACCTGTGATTATTCCAAAAAGTAAAAGTTCAATCAATTAGGTTACTTTTTTTCTATTGAGTTCATTGCTTTAATGAACTTTGTGTAAATGTGTTCTAATTCATTTTCCTCTTTTTCCAAATCAACATCTTTACAAGAATCCATATGATGTTCTAAAAGGGCCACTCTTTTTAATAAATATTCAAACATCTCTTTATTGATATCTGGAAGATCACTATGGTTAAGTCTTCCATTCTTATCTTCTCTTTTTATAATTTTAGCTGGAACTCCAACGGCTGTAGAATTTTTAGGTACATCACAAATAACTACAGAGTTTGCACCAATTTTACTATTTTTACCTATTACAAGGTTTCCTAATACTTTTGCTCCACTTCCAATAACAGAGTTTGCTCTAATAGTAGGGTGTCTTTTCCCTTTATCAAGGCTTACTCCACCAAGTGTAACACCTTGATAGATTAAAACATCTTCTTCAATGATAGCTGTTGCTCCAATAACTACTCCAATAGCATGGTCAATAAATACTCTTCTTCCTATTGTTGCTGCTGGATGAATATCTGTTTTAGTAAATAATGAACCAATTCCAACAATGGCCCTTGATATTTTTACCCATCCTTTGTTATAAAGTCTATTTGCAATTCTATGGTTTATAATTGCCCAAACACCAGGATAATTAAAAAATAGTTCAAAACTTGAATCTAGGGCAGGGTCATTTAGTTTAGGTACAGAAAAATCCTCTTTTATCTGTTTCCATAAACCTAACTCCTTTTCTTCTTTTAAAATCTTTTCTTTTATCAATTCATGTATATTTTTTTTCTCTTCCATATTAGCTCCAAGTCGTTTTTAGATAACTATTGTCATGTAAATATTTTTTTAGTATCTTATACGTATTGTTATCTAAATTCTTTTTTAAAACTTCTTTGATTTGTTTTGTATCATAATCTATATCTTCAAGGATATCAATTATCTTTTGAGATTCTAAAATATTTTCTAGTTTAACTTCATTATTTTCAAATATAACATTTATTTCTGTTGGGTGAGAGAATAAATTATGCCTCATACCTAGTATATCTTGATATGCACCTACATGGAAAAAACCAAGATAATACTCCTCTTTTTTTAAATCTAAATCATGTAAAAAAAGTGGTTTATTTGGATCAAAGCCAATCTCACCATCACTATCACATGTTATATCCCATAAAGATGCACTTCTTGTTGGATTTTTATTTAAATGTGTAATTGGCATAATAGGAAATTCTTGTTTTATACCCCAAAAATCAGGTAATGATTGAAAAATTGAAAAGTTAACAAGATATTTTTCTTGAATCTTATTATCAATTCTTTTTAATTCATCATAATCATCAACCTCTAAAAACCAAATAGCTTTTTTAATAATTAGGTTTGTTAGAATTTCAGCATTACTTCTATCTTCTAAATCAATATACCCCAAATCAAAAAGTTTTAATAGTGAATCTAAGTGATCAATACTATCGTGCATATATTCTAATGCTGTTTTTGAATTTATATCATTATATAAATCTTTTAACTCTTCAATTAGTGGTGGGTTAATATCTTTTAATCTTAAATGCTCTTCATCAAATTCTGCTGTAAAAAGTTCTAAAACAGGAGTAATTAAAACAGTTGATGAAGCACTTATAAATCTACCAGATTCAGTAAAAATATTTGGTTCTTCTACCCCTTTTTGTTTTGCAATATTTTTTAGTGTAAATATTACATCATTTGCAAACTCTTGTAAGCTATATTGTAAAGTTCTTTGAAATTGAGAATACTCAACGGCTAAACCACCACCAATGTTAATAGCATTTAATTTTGTAGCACCAAGGTTTTTTAATTCCGCATAGATGTGTCCAGCCTCTTTAAGGGCATTTTTAAGGGGCTTAATTGTATTCATTGCTGAACCAATATGGAAATGAATCATTGTAAGCATATCAGATAAGTTGTTTTCTTCAAGCATCTCAAAGGCTTCAAGAATCTCCGTTGAACTTAATCCAAATTTTGCATCAATTCCACCAGATTTTGCCCATGCTCCACTTCCGCTATTAAATAATCTAACTCTAATTCCAATACTAGGAGTTGGTAAATTTGTTTCTTTTTCAACTTCTAATATTGTTTCAAGTTCATTTAACCCTTCAATGATTACAGTAATATCATGTCCCATCTTTTTTGCAATAAAAGCTAAATGAATCATCTCTTTATCTTTAAACCCATTAACAGTTATTGGTGAACCATATTTATTGTAGGTCATGGCTAAAAAAAGCTCAGCTTTACTTCCAGCTTCTAATCCATAATTGTATTTTTCACCACATTTTATTAATGGATGAATAAAGTTTGGAAGTTGATTAACCTTTAAAGGAAATACAGCATTAAACTTTCCCTTGTAATTATATTCATCTATAGCATTATTATATAGATTAAATAGTTTATCTATTTGTTTTTGTATAAGATGTGGAAATCTAAAAAGTAAAGGTCCTTTATAGTCCTTCTCTCTTATCTCTTTTACCATTTCAATTAATGAAGGCTTTGAAGCATGGTTGATTTTAACAACACCCTCTTCAATTAAAAAATTATCATCAGCCCAAATGTCAATACCATAATTATTCAAAGTTAAAAATCCTCGATTTTAATTGTTTTTTCTTCTTGTGTTTTTATATTTTTAATAAATATTGTTCCATCTTTTAATTCATTCTCACCAATTAGAGCTACTATATTAGCATCTTGTTTTTGAGCAATTTTAAAATGTTTCCCAAAACTTCTTGGAGTATATTCCATTATAGTTTTAGTATTTTTTCTTTTTTCAGAAGCAATTTTTGTTAAAGGGTTTAAAGCTTCTTCTGTCATTGCCCCAAGATATATTGTATTACTATCTTCTTCTTTCATTTTAATCAATTCAAGAAGTCTTTCTATACCAATTGCAAATCCTATTCCAGGAGTTGATCTTCCACCTAAAAATTCAACTAATCTATCATATCTTCCACCACCAGCTATTGCGCTTTGAGAACCAATCTCTGAAGATGTAAATTCGAATGCAGTTTGAGAGTAGTAGTCTAACCCTCTAACAAGATTTGTATCAACTTCATATTCAATATTGTTATAGTCTAATACCTCTTTAAGACTTATAAAGTCACTATCACATTTTTCACATAAATTGTTAGTGATTTTAGGGGCATTGTATAATAGTTTTTGGCAGTTTTCATTTTTACAATCTAAAACTCTGATAGGATTTGTTTCAATCCTTTTATTACAGTCTTCACAAAGGTTTTCTTTAATATCTGTTAAATACTTAACTAGGTTTTCTCTATACGGAGGCATACATGTAGGACAACCTAATGAATTTAGTTGTAATTTAAACTTAATTCCAAAGAAATCAAGAATATCTTTAAGCATCATTATAATTGTAGCATCTTCATAAACAGATGCTTGACCAAACACTTCTGCTCCAAATTGATGGAACTGTCTTAATCTACCTTTTTGGGGTCTTTCATATCTAAACATTGGTCCATAATAAAACCATCTATATGTACCACCAGCTCTATCAAATTTGTTTTCTACAAAACTTCTAACAACTCCTGCTGTACCTTCAGGTCTTAAACAAACGTCATTTTCACCTTTGTCAATAAATTGATACATCTCTTTATTTACAATATCTGAACTCTCTCCAACACTTCTTTTAAATAATGCTGTTTCTTCTAGAATTGGAGTTTCTAAGTATGTAAATCCATAGTTTTTAGCAATTCTTGATGCATTTTCAACAAAATAGGTAAATAGTTTACTATCATCACCTAATATATCATTCATTCCTCTTAAACTTTGAATGTTAGCCATTAATAAAATCCTCTATCTTTTTTGAAATCTCTTCGATGCTAAGGCTTGCATCAATAAAAATATGATTTAAATTTAATATTTCTACTGTTTTCTTCATTCTATTTTGAATATCAATCAAATAATCAATACCCCTTGATTCGATTGAATCATTTGTTTTACCACTTAATCTTTTTGTTAATTCATCCTTTGATAATTCTAACAATATAACGTGGCTAGGAAGAATATTTGATGTAGCTATAAGATTTAAACTTGTAACAACTTCAAGGGGTAAGTTAGAAGCATAAGAGATACCACTTATAACACTTCTATCACTTACAACCATTCCTTCTTTATTTGGTTTTATTACCTCTTCAATATGTTCAGCTCTATCAGCCAAAAAAAGGAACATCTCCGCAACTTTACTTTTTGCTTCTCCATTTAAAGCCATAGCTCTAAGCTTTGTACCAATGGTAGTTCCCCCTGGTTCTTTTGTAAAAATAGCTTGGGGAAACTTTTGTTTTAGTATATCAAGTTGAGTTGATTTACCTGCTGTGTCTATACCTTCAATTACTATATACATTCTAGAACCTCTTTTGGAACCAAGTGTTGGTATTTCCCTTTAAATTTAATAACCTCTCTAACGATTGTCGATGAAACAAATGCATTTTCTAACTTTGGCATCAAATAAAGTGTTTCAATATCTTTATTTATTGATGAATTTGCATAACCCATCTGAAGTTCATATTCAAAGTCAGAAACGGCTCTAAGCCCTCTAACAATTGTATTTATCTTTAGTTCAGTTGCTAAATCAACAAGTAAAGTATCAAATCCTACAACTTTTACATTTTTAATTTTATTTGTTGCAGCTTTAACAAAATCAACCCTTTGTTCATGGTCAAACATTGGGTTTTTTGCTTCACTCTTTGCAACAGCAATGATCACCTCTTCAAAAATGTTTGAAGCTCTACAAATAATATCCATATGACCATTTGTAATTGGATCAAAAGTACCACTATAAATAGCCTTTTTATAAGTTCCTTCTACGTTTATTTCTCTTTTGCAATTTCCCATTTTTATTTCCATCTTTCATATAGATTATGTTCAATTTTTAGTAAATCAAACCATTTTCCTATTAAAAAATCTTCCATAAGATCTATAGAATCTTGTTTTGAATAGTAAGCTAATACAGGTGGTGCGATAATCACTCCAAGAGTTGATAGTTTATGCATATTTTCTAAAGCAAGAGTAGATAAAGGCATCTCCCTTGGTGCTAAAACAACCTCTCTTTTTTCCTTTAACATTACTGTAAAAGCTCTAGTTATTAGATTGTCAGAAATACCAACAGCGCATTTTGCGAGGGTATTCATTGAACAAGGTAGTATTATCATTTTGTCAGTTTTAAAAGATCCAGATGAGATACATGCTTCAATTTGATGTTCTTTAAAAATATGAGTATTTTCTCTTTTTAAAAGCTCATCTTTTATATCGATGTCCTGCTCCAGTTTCAAAGCCTTTCGGGCACTTTTTGATACCACTACAAACGCTTCAACACTTGAAGGCAGTTTTTGTACAAATTTTAGTGCAAGTTTTGCGCCACTTGCTCCTGTTATTCCAATTACTAATTTCACTTTTAAAAACCTTCATAAAGTACTAATAAAAGGAGATATTAGCCAAAAAAGACTTTATTTTCAAAAGAATGAATAATATCATTAAGAAAATTATCTAAATAAGCTTTTTATAAGCTTGTTTTAATAAATAAAAGTATATCATTTTGTATAAGTTTTAAATATATAAAATTAAACAATTTGTTTATTTTTAATATTTAATTATAAATTTTGTAAAGGAATTAATATGTCTAAAGTTTTCACATATGTTAGAGTTAACAACAATAATGAGAGTTATACAAAAGATCAAAAAAAAGGTTTAGAAGAATATATTTCTAAGAACAATATTTCTATAAATAAAGAGATTGAAATAGTTATAGATACTCCAGATGATGAAAAAAATATTCTTGATTTTTTAAAAAATTGTGAATCTTCTTCAACTGTTGTTGTTTATGATTTAAATGTTTTTGGCAGAACTATCGAGACAATTTTAGAAATAGTTAAGTTTTTACTTTCAAATAAAATTAGAATTATTGTTATTAGGCAAAATCTTGATTTAATTGATGATAAAGATATGCTGACACAAATGATACTTGGTGTTATATCAATGACTGTAAACCTTGAAAAAGATTTAATGAGTTTAAGAACAAAAGAAGCTCTTACTGCAAAAAAATTAAAAGGTGAAAGTTTAGGAAAGCCAAAGGGAACAATTCAAAAATCTAAGTTTGATAAACAAAGGGATAAAATAGAAGAGTTATTAGCAGTTGGTTTATCAGTTAGAAAAATAGCTAAACTATTAGGTTATAATAATCATATTGGTTTAAACAATTATGTTAAGAAAAGAAATATTAGACATTCTTTGCCAAACACATTAGACATAGCTAGTTGAAACTCTAATAAAAAAGGTAGTTAAATGTTTGCAATTTATAACAACAATGGACTGAGTTTTAGAAGTACAATAGATAATTTATATACTCTTTCCAATGTTGATTCCATTGCAAGAGTTAGAAACAATACTGAAGAGGGTCTACCTAAAGATCATAGCTTAAAATCTAAGAAAAAACTTTATGAAAATCAAAATATTGAAGAAGCTAAGTCTGTTTACAAAAAAATGGCTAATATTGATACAAAAGAGCCAATTTTCCATGTACAAGATTTAATGACCAGAGATGTAATAAGTTTAAATGAGGAGAATACTCTTCTTGAAGCTTATGAATTGATGCAAGAGCATGAATTTAGACAAATCCCTATTTTAAATAAAGATGATAATCAACTTATTGGTTTAGTAACACAAGAGTTTATTTTAGATTTACTTGTTGCTGATTTAGAGTTTGCTCAAAATATTATGGAAAGGAAATTATCAACTTTTGATTTTAAGGAAGTAATAACTAGTGATCCTATAACTGATATTAGAAGGGTTGCAAAGGTTATGGTTGATTTTTCTCTAACTGCAATTCCTGTAGTTGATCAAGATGATAATTTACTAGGAATTGTTTCACGGGCAAATATTTTAAAAGCAGTAGCTAATACTCCTCCTATGCAAATCTGGGGTTAAATAGTCAAGTATAAGCAAAACTTTTAATTCCAAAAGCTTTAATTATAAAATTTTTTTATATAATTCGCCTATGGAAAAAGTATATGGAATTTTATTAAGTATTTTAGTTGCATTTTTTGCCTTTCTTTTATCTTCTTACATACCAATAGGCTCTGTTGCAATTGCAATTATTTTAGGTGCCATAGTTGGAAATATCATTAAATTACCTTCAAAGTTTAATTCAGGAATAACTTTTAGTGAAAAAACAATCTTAGCTCTTGCTATCTCTTTATTAGGAATAAATTTAGATTTTAATGTTTTAGAGGAACTTGGATTTGAAACAATTTTATTAATAGTAATCTCATTAATAGCAACTATAGTTTTTACAAACTTTCTGGCAAAGAAACAAAATTTTGATAGTAAATTTGCTTTAATTTTAGGTATTGGTAATGCTGTTTGCGGAAGTGCAGCAATAGCTGCAACAAAAGATATTGTTAAACTTGATAAAGAAAAATCTGCATTAGCTATAGCTATTGTTAACTTATTAGGTACTGTTGGTTTATTTGTTCTACCTATTATTGGGGTTTTGTTAGGATTAAGCGACGTTCAAATAGGAATTTTATTAGGTAACACCTTACAATCTGTTGGTCATGCAATCGCAGCAGGTTTTGGAGTAAATGAAACAGTTGGACAAAGTGCCACTATTGTAAAAATGGGAAGAATATTACTATTAAGCCCTTTAATTTTATGGCTGGTTTACACAGTTGCAAAAAATAATGCAAATGGTAATAATCAAAAAAGAGGTTTTCAAATACCAATATTTGTTATAGGCTTTATCTTTTTCTCAATTCTTGCTTCAACTTCAATCTTACCTCAAGGGCTAACTACTTTTATCTCTGAAAGTTCAGAGATTTGTTTATTAATTGCAATGAGTGCAATTGGACTTAAAATCTCATTTAAAGCTATTAAAGAAACTGGTTGGGATGCTTTTATTTTAGCTGGCTATGTATTTAAATTTCAAATTATCTTTTCTTTAGTTATGATAATTATTTTTCAAAAATAAATAGTTTATATTAATCAATATTTAAATAATACCTGTATGAGACTTTTGTAAATCCTAGTTGCTCATAGTATGCCTGAGTTGCTGTACGAGCTAAAGAGGTTGTAACTTCCAACTGGGCACAATCTTTACTTTGTGCTTGATTAAAAGCAAAATTAATAAGTTTTTTTCCTATACCTGTATTTCTTAGGTTTTCATCTACTACGATTGCTGTAATACGGCAAAGAGATTTTTGAATAGGGAAATAGTGAAAATAAATAAGGGACATTAGACCTACAACTTTTGATTTATCAACTGCAACAAAAACTTCTGAATTTTGGTCTTGCATAGATAAGGCTGATATTAATTGCGATTCTTCACTTTCGTAACCTAATTGTTTTAAAAGAGATTTAATACTGTTTATATGTATTGGTTTGGCTTTTAATATATCTATCATTACAAAAACTCCTCGAATAGATTAATAATTATAAGCTTTTATAACTTTATATTTTCTCTTGTATCTATCATTTGAACTATTGATAGATTCTAGATAGATTTAGAAATAATAATTATAATTTAAAATTATCAAAATATATTAAATAATATAAAGAAATAACTATAAATACGAAATTTATAAGATTTTCAATTTAAAATCATAATAAGATAAAAAAATATGTTATTATAATAAAAAATTAATTTATTAAGGGGAAGAGTAGATGAAAAAGATAGTTTGTGTTTCGTTTTTTTTAGGTCTAAGTTTATTTGCAACAGAGGGTAAACATGGGAATGTTTTTAATCATGATGTAGATAACACTGAGTTTGGTAAGTTTATTAAAAAATTTGGTGTTTTAGAGGAGAACAAAGGTTATTCTAGTACAAATAAAGATATTAAATCTTTAATAAAAAAACTGGGTTATTATGCAAGTACAAAAGAGGTTGAATCTGCATTAAATGGTGCAAGAATTGATGGCAAAAAAGTTGTAGTTGTTGATTCAAGAACAAAAGCAGAGCAAGATGGTTTATATTTACAAGGTGCTTTAAAACCAAATCTTAGAGGTTGGAATGTTGCTTTTAATAATAAAAATCTACATAGTAGTACTATTGGTGCAATTTATAGTTATTGTAGAACAGGTACCGATCAAGCAGACAATCTTGTAAGATTACAATATTTATTTCAAGGTAAAGCAAAGGTTTTTGGAATTAAAGATATGGCAGAGGCTTGTTACTCATTAGCTTCAAAAAATGGTAATGTTTTAGATGCTAAATTAAATGCAAAAAAAGTGTTTGTCCAAAAAGCAAAAGATGGGTCTTATTATGAAGTTAATTGTCCTCAGGTAAAAAATGAATGCTCACCTATTGATGTTTTTACTAAAAAAGATATTAATTTAGCAAAAGAGATGAATGAAAAATTACCACTTACTATGACAATGGAAAATAAAAAACTAAAGCAAGAAGTAGTTGTAACAAAAGCATCTGATGATAGATACTATAAACAAGGGTGTGCTGAAACTGTAACTTCAATAAAAACAAATAATTAAAAATTTTTAAGCTTCTTAAATTCTTAGAAGCTTGAAAACTATACTCTTAAGTCTTAAAATCTTAATTTCAATCTTAATACTCAATTCAAACAACTTATTGTAGAATATTCAACTTTTTAAAAAAGAATTGGAGAAATTATGAAGGTATTATTAATAAAAGATGTAAAAGGAACTGGTAAAGCCGGTGACATTAAAGATGTGAAAGATGGATATGGGAAAAACTTTTTAATTGCAAAAGGTTTTGCTTTACATGCTACTGATGAAGTTATTGCAAATTTTGAAGAAGAACAAAAAATAAAAGCTGCTGCTGAAGCACAAGAAATTGCAGATGCAAAAGAACTTGCAGAAAAATTAGAATCAACAAAATTAACTATTAAACACAAAGTTGGTGCAAATGGTCACTTAATTGGTTCAGTTACAAATAAAGAGATTAGTGAAGCTTTAGAAGCAGATTTTGGAATTGTTATTGATAAAAAAGCTATCACTTTAGATAAAAAAATTAAAGCTACAGGTGTTTTTACAGTTGATTGTAAATTAGGTCATGCAATTCATGCAAGTTTAAAAGTTGATATTATTGGAGTTGAATAGATGTTTGAAGCTACAACCATACTTGCTTACAAAGGTCAAGGACAAGCTGTAATTGGCGGTGATGGTCAAGTTACTTTTGGTAATGCAGTTTTAAAAGGAAATGCTACAAAAATTAGAAGACTTTATAAAGATCAGATTCTAGCTGGTTTTGCTGGAAGTACTGCTGATGCTTTTAATCTATTTGATATGTTTGAAGGTCACTTAGAAACATCTAAGGGTGATTTATTAAAAGCAGTAGTTGCTTTTTCAAAAGAGTGGAGAAAAGATAAAGTTCTTAGACGACTTGAAGCTATGATGATTGTTTTAAATAAAGAACATATTTTTATATTAAGTGGTACTGGTGATGTTGTTGAACCTGAAGATGGAAGTATAGCTTCAATTGGTAGTGGAGGAAACTTTGCTATTAGTGCAGCAAGAGCACTTGCAAAACATTCAGATTTAAAACCAGTTGATTTAGTAAAGGAGTCACTAATGATAGCAGGTGAACTTTGTATATATACAAATCAAAATATAAAGATTTTAGAGATAGAGGATTAATATTAAATGGAAATGACACCAAAGCAAATTGTAAAATATTTAGATGATTATGTAATTGGGCAAGATAATGCTAAAAAAACTATTGCCCTAGCTTTGAGAAATAGATATAGAAGAATGAATGTTGAGCCAATCTTACGTGAAGAGATAATGCCAAAAAATATTTTGATGATTGGAAGCACAGGGGTTGGTAAAACAGAAATAGCAAGACGACTTGCAAAAATGATGGGATTACCATTTATTAAAGTTGAAGCTTCAAAATATACTGAAGTTGGATTTGTTGGTCGAGATGTTGAATCTATGATTAGAGATTTGGTTTATGAATCAATTAATTTAGTTACTCGTGAATTTGAAGATAAAATTAAAGATAAAATTGATGATGAAGTAAACAAACAAATAATTGAAAAACTTGTACCACCACTTCCTGAAAGTGCAAGTGATGCTGCAAGGGAATCATTTATTAAAACTTACAATAAAATGGAAGAGAAACTTGTAAGTGGTGAACTTGATGAAAGAAAAATTGAAATAGAGGTTCCTAAAAAGACCCATGTTGAAATAATTGATTCATCAATGCCAATGGATATGAGCTCTATGCAAGAAAGTCTTAGTAAGATGCTTGGTGGTTTAAATAAAGAAAAAATCAAAAAAGAAGTTACAATAAAAGACGCAAGAGTATTGTTAAAAGATGTAGCTAGTGATTCTCTACTTGACCATGAGGCTATTAAAATAGAAGCAGTTAAAAGAGCTGAAAATGGTGGTATAATTTTCTTAGACGAGATTGATAAAATTGCTACAGGAACAAAGTCTCAAAATCAAGATCCAAGTAAAGAGGGTGTTCAAAGAGATTTACTTCCAATTGTAGAAGGAAGTTCGGTTCATACGAAATTTGGTCAAGTTAAAACTGATCATATTTTATTTATTGCTGCAGGGGCTTTTCATGTTAGTAAGCCAAGTGATTTACTTCCTGAGTTACAAGGAAGATTTCCTTTGAGAGTAGAATTGGAAAATCTTGATGAAGAAGCTTTATATAAAATATTAACTAATACAAAAAATTCACTTTTAAGACAATATCAGGCACTTTTAGAAGTAGAAAAAGTTGAATTAGAGTTTGATGATGAAGCTATTAGAGCCTTTGCCAAATACTCAGTAAGTGCTAATGAAAAGACTGAAGATATTGGAGCAAGAAGACTTCATACAGTTATTGAAAAGGTTATTGAAGATATCTCTTATGAAGCTGATGAAAGGTCAGGAGAAAAAGTTATTATCACAAAAAAGCTTGTGGAAGAAAAACTTGAAGATATTGTAGAAAATGAGGATACAGCGAGATATATTCTTTAAAAAATCTAATTTTCAATTTATTATTATTTTTTTTTGGATAGAATTTATAAAACCTTCTTTAGGAGTCGTATATGAAAATTGTAACTTTTTGTGAATTTGACGAATCTGTAATAGATTCAAAGCATGATGTAGAGCATTTTGAAAGTGGAAGCACTGGTGAGGCACAAATAGCAATATTAGACATCAACACAATATTTGATTTTGAAGAGAATAAATCAGAAGCTTGTTCTGAAAAATTTACTTCTATTGCATTACTTGATGATGAAGGTGATTTTGATGCCTTCAAAAACTTTGGAGTTGATGCCTGGATTAAAACTGATGATATTGAAGATATCAATGGTTTATTAAATTTAATTGAGAAGAGGTATTTCGCATCATAATAGATACACATATACATCTTGATAATAAACAATACTATGAAGATATAGATGAAGTTATAAATCGTGCACTTGAAAATAAAGTTAAAGGCTTTTTAATTCCAGGGGCAGATTTTAATGATTTACCACAAGCTATAAAACTAGCAGAAAAATATGATGAAGTTTTTTTTGCTGTTGGAATTCACCCTTATGATATTGATATGTATGATGAAACAATTATGGAAAAATATGTTAATCATCCAAAATGTATCGCAATTGGTGAATGTGGACTTGATTATTTTAGACTTCCTGAAGATGAAGAAGAAAAACAACAAAATATAAAAAAACAAAAAGAGGTTTTTAAAGCTCAAATTGAGTTTGCAAAAAAGGTAAAAAAACCTCTTATTGTTCATATTAGAGATGCTTCAAATGATTCAAGAGATATATTAATTAATACAAATGCAAAAGAGGTTGGGGGAGTATTACATTGCTACAATGCAAGTGAACATCTTCTCCCTTTAGCAGAACACAATTTTTATTATGGAATTGGTGGAGTCTTAACATTTAAAAATGCAAGAAAACTTGTGGAGGTTTTATCAAAGATTCCAAAGGAAAAACTTATTATTGAAACAGATGGTCCATATTTGACGCCACATCCTCATAGAGGGAAAAGGAATGAGCCTTTTTATACAAATTTAGTGGCAGAGAAAATGGCTGAATTATTAAATATGACAAAAGATGAGATAGAAGAACTTACCACAAATAACGCAATAAGGCTATTTAAGGAATTTTCTACGATAATTTAGATATAATATTGTCTATTTTTATATATAGGAAAGTGAATTTGAAAAAACTATTATTACTTATTTTTGTTTTTTCTATTTATTCTTATGCATCCTTAATAGGTTCAAATTTCACACAAAGAGATTTACAAATTCTGGAAGATTTAGATATTAAATCTTCTTTTATAACTGACTATAAACTTCAAGAGGTGTATGAGCAATTTCAAAATAGAAGAAATTCCCATAATTACTTAGAAAAACTTAATGAAGCATCATTATTTGTACCAAGAGTAAAAGATATACTAAGACAACAAAATATTCCAGATGTATTTATTTATATGGCAATGGCAGAATCAAATTTTGATATAGATGCAAAATCTTATGTAAGAGCAACTGGTCTATGGCAGTTTATGCATGGAACTGCAAAAATGTATGGCTTAAAAAATGATTTTTATGTTGATGAGAGAATGGATCTTGTTAAATCAACTATTGCTGCAGCAAAATATTTAAATGCTTTACATGACAGATTTGATAAATGGTACTTAGCTGCAATTGCATATAACTGTGGTGAAGGAAGGGTTATTGAAGCTTTAAGTAGAGCTATTTTAGATATTTATGTAGAAAGACACCCATCACAAAAAAGAAGTAAAAAGATATATGAATATAGAAAAACCATTGCAGAATATCAAAAAAGAAGAGTTTCTTATTATAAACTAAGAAATGTATATGACGAGGTTAAAACTTGGGGAATAACTCCAGATATTGAAGATTTACTTCAGGAACAAAAAGGTTTGGATAGACAATATCTTCCAAAGGAATCTAGAAGATATATTAGAAAAATTATCTCATTAGCCATGCTAAATTCACAAAATTTTATAAAAAATGATGCTAACTCACACTTACTAAATATGGGTATCTCAAAAACAATAGCTACAGTTCCTGTTAAAGGTGGTTGGCATTTAAATAATATTGCAAAAGCAATTGGTATGAAATATGATGAATTATATGAATTAAATAAACACTTAAAAAGAGGAATAGTACCTCCAAGTGAAAATTTCTATACAATCAATATTCCATATACTAGATTAAGTAGATTTAATTTAAATAAGAATAATATCAAAGATACAGTTTATGCTGTTCATACTGTAAGAAGTGGAGATACTTTAATTGGTATTGCAAAAAAATACAATATTACAGTTGAAATTATAAAAAAACAAAATAAATTAAAATCTTCATTTTTATCATTAAAACAAAAACTATTATTGCCAATTCCAAATGATATGATAAAAAATAGAAATATTTTTAAAATCAGTAGTGTACCTTCTAAAAAAAGATACACTGTTAAAAGTGGCGACTCTTTATATTCAATTGCTAGAAAATATAATGTAGATGTTAAGAAAATTATGAAAGATAATAATTTAAAAAGTAGTTTTCTTAAAATAGGGGATAGACTTGTTATCAGATAAAATAATTAAATTTGGTTTTTCAGCTTTGGCTTTTGGGGTAATATTTACAGGATGCTCTTCAAAATCAACAAATTATAGCAGTTATATACCTATACTTGGTGAGAAAGTGCATAAGCCACTTGGAACTCAAAAAATCAAAAACTCTAAAGCTATGCATAGAGCAACTATGAGACCATATAAGATTGCCGGAAAATGGTACTATCCAACTTTAGCAAAGGTTGGTGATACACAAAGGGGTATTGCCTCTTGGTATGGTCCAAATTTTCATGCAAAAAGAACTTCAAATGGTGAAATTTATGATATGTATGCTCAAACTGCTGCTCATAAAACCTTACCAATGAACTCAATGGTAAAAGTTGAAAATTTAGAAAATGGGAAATCAACAATTGTTAGAGTTAATGATAGAGGACCATTTGTAAGTGGAAGGATAATCGACCTTTCAAATAAAGCTGCCCATGATATAGATATGGTAAAAAAAGGAACTGCAAGGGTTAAAATTACAGTTTTAGGATTCCATGCAAAAATTGCTCAGACAAAAGAGGAAAAACAAGAGACAGCAACTGTTGGTAAATATTATATTCAAGTTGGTGCTTTTAGAAGACTTGAAGGTGCAAAAATTACAAAAAGAAAATTTGAATTAGCCTTAGAAGATAGGTATAATGTTGTTATTAAAGAGGGTACTTTTGAAAGTAGACCAATAAATAGAGTTTGGATTGCTGGATTTAGATCAGAAGAAGAAGCTAGAGATTATAGAAATAAAAATGGTTTAACTGGGGCAATGATTATTGCTGAATAGGAAAATAGATGACAGAATTAAATAGACAAACTAAAGAAACAAATATTAAATGTAGAGTTGATATATCAGGTAATGGTTCTTCTCAAATAGATACAGGAGTGGGTTTTTTTGACCATATGCTTGAAGCACTTTCAAAGCATAGTGGTATTGATATAGATTTAACTTGCAAAGGTGATTTGCATATTGATGCACACCATACAGTTGAAGATTGTGGTATTGTTTTAGGGAAAGCTTTAAAAGATGAAATTTTCCCAATTGAAAATGTTGAAAGATATGGAAATGCAACAGTTGTAATGGATGAAGCAGCTACAACATGTGCTTTAGATTTATCAAATAGACCTTTTTTAGTTTATGAGGTTAATGTAACTGGAAAAGTTGGAGAGTTTGATGTTGAGTTAGCTGAAGAGTTTTTCCATGCACTATCAGGAAATGCAGGTCTAACTGTTCATATCATAAATGAAAGAGGAAGAAATAAACATCATATTTTAGAAGCTAGTTTCAAAGCCTTTGCTGTTGCTTTAAGAAGAGCCTTAGCAAAAAATGAAAAGCTTGGAATACCAAGTACTAAAGGTGTTTTATGATTAAGTTAATTGTTCTTGATGTTGATGGAACATTAACAGATGGTGGAATAACATATTCAAATAGTGGGGATGAACTTAAAACTTTTGATGTTGCAGATGGTTTAGCAATTGCAACATGGACAAAAAAACTTGGGAAAAAAGCTGCAATTATTACAGGAAGAAACTCTTTAATAGTTGAAAGAAGAGCAAAAGATTTAAAAATAGAACATCTATATCAAGGTGTTCATAATAAAGATGAAGTTTTAGAAAAAATTTTAAAAGAAGAGGGTATCACTTGGAATGAAGTTGCCGCTATTGGTGATGATCTAAATGATTATAAGATGCTAAAAAAAGCTGCAATATCTTTTACTCCCGCTAATGGTTCAAAATATATAAAAGAGATTGTAAATATACAATGCAACTCTTATGGTGGTAAAGGTGCAGTCAGAGAGATGATTGAATATATTATAAAAGAAGATGGAATAGAAGAGGATTTTGTTAAAGCATGGTTATAAGAGTTTTTGTTTTAGCTTTATTGATTCTTGCAACTTTTAGTTATTTTATCCCAGTTGATAGAATTGAAAAAAAAGAATCAATTGAAGATTTGCCACTTTTAGTATTTGATGATTCAATAATGTACACATTGAGTCCACAAAATATGAATAGGATAGTTTATTCAAAAAAGGCAATTAGATATAAAACAAAAGATGTATTACATAATGGTTCTTTAACCACAAGAAATACAAATTCAAAGGGTGATATTATAACTGATACATTAATCGCTGATAAAATTGTGAAAAGAGCAGATGAATTTGAGTTTTTAAATAATGTAAAGTTTACAAGAAATGATTATATTAATTTAAATACCGATGAATTAGATTACAATGCAAAAACAAAAATTGCATATAATTCAAAACCTTTTGATGGTAATTATTATGAAAATTATATAAAAGGTGAAAATATTTATCTTGATTTAAATAAATATTATATGAGTTCAAAGAACACTCATTTTGAAATTGATACAAATAAAGGAAATTAATAAATGAAATTTTTTATAACATTGTTGTTTTTTACAACTTTGATTTTTGCAAATGATAAATTGATTATTGATGCAGATAGTTTTGAATCTGATGATTCAAAAGGAATAACTATTTTTACAGGAAATGTAAAATTAAAAATGGGCAAAGATAAACTTAATGCCTATAAATTAGAGATTTTTATGGAAGCTAATAAAAAGGGTAAGTCAAATACACCATTTAAATATGTAGCTTCAGGAAATGCAGATTTTGAAATTTATAGTAATGGAAAGATTTATAAAGGGAAAGGAAATAGAGTTATTTATTCTCCAAAAAAACAAGAATATACAATCATTGGTAATGGTTATGTAAAAGAAGAGAGTGAACAAAGGGAACTTTTTGGGGAAACAATTTTTATTAATCAATTAACAGGTAATGCAAAAGTTAAGGGAACTCAAAATAACCCAGTAAGATTTATCATCAATGTTAATAACAATAATAAAAATAAAGAAGAGAAGAAATAATGAAAATCGTTGATGCACAATTTTTAACTTCCGCCCAAAGTATTATGGACTCTCCAAGTCCAGATAAAGCAGAAGTTGCTTTTTTAGGAAGAAGTAATGTTGGTAAATCTTCTTTGTTAAATACCCTTACAAATAGAAAAGGTTTAGCCAAATCATCTTCTACTCCAGGGAAAACACAGTTAATAAACTATTTTGATATTAAGTTTAAAACCGAAAGTGAAGAACTACCTTATGTTTATTCTAGATTTGTTGATTTACCAGGTTTTGGATATGCAAAGGTTTCAAAAAGTTTAAAAAGGGATTGGAATAAAAACTTGACGGGATATTTAGAACAAAGGCCATGTTTACAGATCTTTGTTCATTTGATTGATTCTAGACATCCAGATTTAGCAATTGACAAAAATGTTGATGAGTTTTTAAAGACAATAAAAAGAGGTGATCAAATTATCATAAATGCTTTTACAAAAATTGATAAATTGAAACAAAATGATTTACAAAAATTAAAAAGAGAATACCCTGAGGGTATTTTTATTTCAAATTTAAAAAAACGAGGTTTACAACAACTTCAAGATAGAATTACAGGATATCTTTTTGGAAATTAAATTTTATAAACCAGATGTTAGCCATATTACTACAATGCAATCTTTAGTTAAAGAAGAGGTTGAAAATGGGATTATTCTTCTAAGAACAGAAGATGAAATGGCTAATACAATTAGATCATATACCGTTGTAGAAGTTGATGGTGTAATGGCAGGATTTACTGCTTTACATATACATTCAGCAAGACTTTCAGAAGTTAGAAGTTTAGTTGTCTCTAAAAACTTTAGAGGTTTAAAATTAGGTAAGAAATTGGTTGAAGCTTGTATAGAAGAAGGAAAATCTTTAGGTTTACAACAAATACTTTCTTTAACCTATCAAAAAGGTTTTTTTGAATCATTGGGATTTTATGAAATAGAGAAAGAGAAGATACCAGAACATAAGATATGGGCTGATTGTATTAGATGTAAACACTTTCCTGTTTGTGATGAAATTGCAATGGTTTATGATTTATGAGTAGATTGTTAAAACTTTTACTTTTACTATCAATATTTAACCTTACACTATTTGCAGAACTAAATTTTACTCAAGAAGAAAAAGAGTATATAAAAAACAATAAAGTAAAGGTGGCATTGTTACCAGACTTTCCACCTTTTTCTATTTTCAAAAATGGAAAATTAGAAGGATTCTCTTATGATATTTTACAACTGATATCAGAAAAGAGTTCTTTAAACTTTGAATATGAAGTTAATAAGTGGCCAATTAATTTAGAAAGATTCAAAGAAAAACAAATTGATATAATAGATGCAATCTCTTACAGAGAAAGTAGATTAAGCTTTACAAACTACACCAAACCTTATTATGAAATCCCTTTGATGATTTTTTCAAGAAAAGATTTGACAGACTATAAGAATCTAAACTCATTAAAAAATATGAGATTAGGTATGACAAAAAATATTTTTTATAAAAAACAAATTGAAGATCTAAATTTATTTGAAATAGTTGAATATGACAGTTTTGAGAAAAAATTAGATGCTCTAGCTTTTGGTGAAGTTGATATTATCTTTGGACACCTTTTAAGTACTCAAAATGCAATTAAAAATAAACAATATACAAATATGAGAGTATTGGATGAATTAAATCTACCAAACCTAAACAAAACTGATTTAAGGTTTGGAATAACAAAAGAGAATAAAATCCTTAATTCTATTATACAAAAATCCTTTGATTCTATTTCTAAAATTGAGTGGATAAATTTAAGACAGAAATGGATTGATACCTATGGTTTAGAGAAAGAAAAAGTCAATATAATTGATGAATTAGATATAAAAGAACGATTATTTTTAGTTGAGAAAAAGATTAAATGTATCTCTACAAATTGGCATCCCTTTATTTTCATAAAAGATAAGCCCACTGGAATCTCTGTTGATTTTTGGAATATAATAAAAGAAAGAGCTTTTATTGACTCTTCTTGTGAGGTTGTTGATAGTTTTGAAAAAATTGAAGAGAAGATAAAAAATAAAGAGGCAGATTTAGCAATTGCTGCAGTTATTACAGAAGATAAACTTTCATATAGTCTATTTTCAATTCCTTATATGTCTTATCCCCTTGCAATTGCAACTAAACTTGATAAAAGATATATTACTAATACAGCTATTTTAGATGGTAAAACTGTTGCTATAGTAAAAGGTACAGGAATATATAAAATCTTAATTGATAAATACCCTAAAATAAAGTTTAAAAGTTATAAAAATAAATTTGATGCTTTAAAAGCATTATCAAACAATGAAGTTTTTGCAACAATTGGTATACTTCCTGAGTTATCCCACTATATTAGAAAATATGGTTTTAATGATATAAAAATATCAGGTACCACAGAATTTAATCTTGATTTTAGAGTTATGATTAGAGATGACTATTATTTATTAGTTTCAATTATCAATAAAGCTATTAACTCTATTTCAATTGCAAAGATACAAGAGTTAAAAAATAAGTGGATGTCTGTAAAATATGAGAATTTTGTTGATTATACAAAGTTTTGGCAAGTTGCTATTGTAATCATAATTATTCTTATAATTATGATATATAGACAAATAGTATTAAATACACATAATAAAAAACTTCAAGAGGCAAATAAAAACATTGAATCAAAATCAAAAGAACTTGAAGAAAAAACACTAGAACTTCGTTCCCAAAAAATTCTTTTTGAAAAAACTTTTAATGAATCATCTGATGGTGTTTTTTTAGCAACAATAGATGGAGAACCTAAGATAGTAAAATGTAATTCTAAATCATATGAATTATTAGGTTTTGAAAATGAAGAAGAATTTATAAATACCAATAGAAAAAATATTTTACCAACTTTTCAACCTGATGGAACACACTCTTTAGAATTAATAGATAAATATTTACAAAAAACTATAGAAGAGGGTTCTTGTACTTTTGAGATGCTACATAAGAAAAAAGATGGTACTTTAATATGGCTTGATGTTGTGATTACAGCCATTGATTTTCAAAATAAAAAACTAATTCATAATGTATGGAGAGATATTCAAAAAAGAAAAGATATTGAAGATGAATTAAACTCTTTAACAATAAAACTTGAGGAAAAAGTTCAAAAAGAGATTGCAAAAAATGAAGAAAAAACTAAACAGCTAATACAACAAAGTAGGTTGGCCCAAATGGGTGAAATGTTATCAATGATTGCCCATCAATGGAGACAACCTTTAACTGCAATTTCTGCAACTACAAATAACATTTTAATAAGATTGATGTTGGATGAAAATCTTCCTAAAAAAGATTTAGAGAAGGAATTGTCTTTAATAAGTGATTACTCTATTCACTTATCAACTACGATTGATGATTTTAGAAACTTTTTTAAAACAGATAAAGAAAAAATCCTTATTAGCCTTGAGAATATTATAAATAATTCGGTTTCGATTATAAAAGGTTCATTAGATTCAAATAACATTAAATTAGAAATAGAATTAAACTCAAATGAAGAGGTTATGGTTCATGCAACTGAGATAAATCAAGTTATATTAAACATAATAAAAAATGCTGAAGATGTATTGGTTGAAAATTTAGTTTTAGATTCAAAAATAAAAATTAAAACATATAGTGATGAGCAAAATGTTTATATTGAGATAAGTGATAATGGAAATGGAATTGACGAAGAGATAATAGAAAAAGTTTTCGATCCATATTTTTCAACAAAAAGTGAAAAAGAGGGGACGGGACTTGGATTGTATATGAGTAAAATTATTATAAATGATCACTGTGGAGGTTCTTTAACAGTTAAAAATGGAGAAGAAGGAGCTGTTTTTACAATACAACTTTTTAAAAATACTTAAAATTCAATAGTCTTAATTATACTAAATAGTTAAAAATTTTAATATTTTTTTAATATATAGCTAAAAATTAATAAAAAATATCAAATATATATGATAATATGTTATTTATAATATATAGATGGGAGAATATAAATTATTATAAATTAACTATACATTGAAGCTAACTTGATAATTTATAAAATTTAATTATGCAAGATAATTTAAGCCATGAAATCTTTTTAAGATTGAACAAAAATAACAAGAGTTTGAGTAATTCTATAAGTGAGAAAGATATTCGTAGTATTATTCAAGAGATTAAAACATATAAAAATGAAAAACTAACCGATAATATATCTGAAAATCAAGAAGAATTTACAAGCCTTTTCTTTAATGCTCCAATGCCATGTTTTATAGTAGATAGCAAATTTAATATAGAACAATCTAATAATTATGTGGAAAAATATTTTAAAAAAATTAATGAGAAGACAAAAATTACTTCTTTGATTCAAAAGGATATCGTAGGAAAATTTCTTAATTGGATGACATATAATGATTATTTGATAAATGATTTGGAAGTTGATTTTAAGTGTTATGATAATTCAATAAGAAAATTTCAAATTAAAGCAATAAAGCATCCAGTAAACAAAGAGTTCTATTTTTTTATATTGATAGATATCCAAGAACAATATGAAAGGAAGGAGAACCTTCAACATTTAGTTGATAAGGAGATGAAAAAAAGTTCTACTCAACTTGAAATGTTAAAAGAACAATCAAGATTAGCTTCCATGGGTGAATTAATTGAGATAATTATTCATCAATGGATATCGCCATTAAATGGTATAAAACTTAAAACAGAATTTATAAAAAAAGAGTGTAAAAAAGAAAAATTTGATAAAAAGCTTATCGAAAATTATGCCCAAGAACAAATTGATAATATTGACCATTTGATTACAACACTTAGAGAATTTAGAGATTTTTTAAAACCAAAAGGTGAACTTCAGTGTGTAAAACTTTTAAAACTAATTACTTATGTAAAAATGCTTCTAAAAGATGTTTTAGTAAAAAACAATGTAATTTTAAATATTGATATAGATTCTAATTTTTGTGTACATGTACATCAAAATGAATTTACCCATGTGTTTATAAATTTAATAAACAACTCAATAGATGCCTTTGTCCAAAATAAAAATAGAGTTAGAAACATAGATATCTATACAAAAAAAGATTTAAGAGGTTTTAGTATTGTTTTCAAAGATAATGCAGGTGGAGTAAGTGATTATACCTTAGGAAGGTTATTTGATAAACATTATACTACTAAAGATGAAGGAACAGGAATAGGTCTTTACCTAGTAAAAAGTATTGTGGAAAAAATTGGAGGAGAGATTAGTGCTAAAAATATCGGCGATGGATTAGAGTTTATAATCCATATCGCTGATTAGTTTTTTATAACTTTTTTCATCTGATTTCTAATAATTACAGGAACAAAAAACATTGAGACAACATATGAGATTAATGTTCCTCCAATAAGTGCAACTCCTAATCCTCCAAATACTGCATCTGTTGCAAGTAAAGATGAAGCAAATACCATAGTTAAAACTGTAAGAATAATTGGTTTTGATCTTGTGGCAGTTGCCCTTGCAATTGCTTGATTTATTGTTAATCCCTTATCTTCAACTAATTGTTTAGAAAAATCTATAATTAATGTAGAGTTTCTTGAATTAATACCAATAAGTCCAATAAATCCTATTAGTGAAGTTGCCGTTAAATAGAATGTATCAGTTGTAATTAAATCCATAATTATATGTGCAAAGATAACTCCAATAATTGAGATAAATGAAGCTAATACTATTCCACCAGAGATTGCAAAAGATTTATAATACATAACCATTAGGAAAAATATTAAAACTAAAGCAATAATAAAGGCTCCCCCTAAATCAATAAATGTATCAATAGTAACTTTAAGCTCCCCATCCCATACAAGTTCAAATTTTTCACCAGTATTCTTATCTTTAAATTCTAGGTTTAAAAGATTAGATTTGCTTACTTCATAGTTTGTATCAAAATCATTTAAAAAAGCATTTCTAGCGTCTAATAGAGGGTATATTTGACTATCTTTATTTGTTTCAGCAATGACATTTATCATAGGTGTTAAATTTTTTGAAGTTAAAGTTGGTTCTTTAATCACTTTTTTTACACTTATTAGCTCACTAAGGGGTACAGAAAAACCATTTTTACTCATAAGTTTAAGGGTAGATAATTTATTTAATATATCGTTAACACTATTAGATTTAAAAACTCTTGAGTTATCAAGTCTTAAGAAAATTGGAACTTGTGATTCTGTATCACTTTCATTAACAACTGATAAAGTTACTCCCTCATAAGCTATAAAAAGTACATTTTTAATTTGTTCTAAAGAGATACCTGTTTTAATGATCTTGTTATTATCCAATTCAATTTCAAATTTAGAATACTCATCATCAGCCATGATATCAACATCAACTAAAGTTTTTTGTTCCTCTAAGATTTTTGCAATTTTTTTTGAAAATTCTCTTCTACTTTCAAAAGAGTTTCCACCATAGATTTCTGCAACTATTGATGCTAATACAGGTGGTCCAGCAGGTAGTTCTATTAGTTTGATATTAGCATCATATTTTGAGCAATCTTGTAATTCATCTCGAACTTCACTAACAAAATTATAACTTTGTATATCTCTATTATGGGCTTTTTTGATATTTACCATAATCTCAGCTTGAGACTCTTTATCTTTTAAAGCACTTTGTTTAACTAGTGCTGCAAAATCAAGGGGTTGCCCCTCACCAATAAACACAGAAACATCTGTCACCATATCCTTTGATATAAGTTTTTGTGAGATACAAGAAGTTACCTCTTTAGTTTGTTTTGTTGAACTTCCATCTTTTAAATCAACATAAACAGAAAAGGTATCAGAATCTTTACTTGGAAGCATTTTTGCTTTTATAATCTCAGTTGGAAATGTTGCAATTGAAAGGGCAAAAAGTCCTAAAGTTATTAGATAAACTAACATTGATTTAGAAGGAGATTCAATAATATTATAAATAAATTTTTCTAATTTCATCTATTATCTCCTTATAAAAATTTTTTTACAAAATATGGTGTAAAAATATAAGCTACAATTAGTGAAACTATTAGAGCAATAGGAACAAATACTGGAAGAGGGTGCATAAATTGCCCCATCATTCCCCCTACAAAATACATAGGAATAAATGTCATAATAATAGCTATTGTCGCAATATTTGTGGCATTTCCAATTTCATTTGTAGCTTCAATTGAAATAGTTTTAATATCAGTTTTACCACCATCTTCTTTTTTATGTCTAACTATATTTTCAATTACAATAATTGCTGCATCAACAAGCATCCCAAGACTTACAATTAATGCAAATAAAGTGATTCTATTTATAGTTTCATCAATCATAAAACCTACAAAAAGGGTGATTGACAAAATTGATGGAACAAGAAGTGATACAATCATTGCTTCTTTAAACCCTAAAGAAAATATAAGTAGTATGGCAATAATCAAAATAGAGATAAGTAAATTTTGAACTAAAGAATTAACAGCATTATTTGCTGTATACCCATCATCTCTTGTAATTACCATTTTTATATTTTTCTTTTCTAAATCAGTTTTTATTGAATTAATGTATTCAAAAATCTTTTCATTTATAGTAACAGAGTTTGCACCTTTTAGTTTTGATACTGTTAAGGTCACTTGATTTAAACCTTCTTTATGCTCCTTTGTATAAATAAGAGCTTCTTTTTTATTTTGTATATCAAAACTTCTAGTGATTTTTGCAACTTCTTTTAAATAAATTGGCGTATCAAAATTGTATGAAATGATTATATTTTCTAAGTCCTCTTTTGTTTCAATAGCATTTTTTATACTTAAAACAGTTAGTGAATCTTGTAAGTTATCAGATACCATATTTGGTGTAGTTAGGGACAAGGCTTTAATTTGTTTTGCAATTTGTCCAAGGGATAAATTATATGCTGATAACTTGCTAGAATCTACTTCAATATTGTATTGATCTTTTCTTTCTCCCTTTAAGTCCACAAGGGCAACTTGATCAATTTTATTTATCTCAAAGGCTATTTTATTTATTTCATTAAAAAGTTCAGTTTGAGAAATCTTTTTTTCATTTGGATAAAAAGCTATTGTAGCAATGGGTATATCTGTATCTATATCCATAGTTTTAACAATAGGTTGCATAGCTCCTTTGGGAAGCATATCTATATTTCTCATTATTTGATCATAAAGTTTTAGATTTGATTCCTCTTTATCTTCTCCAATGTAGTATTGTACTTGAACTATACCAACAGAATCTTTTGCATAAGAATAGATATGTTCAACACCTTTAATCTCTTTTATTTTCTTTTCTAAAGGCTCAATTATTACTTTTTTTATTTCACTTGGTTTTGCTCCTGGTAGGGCGACAATTACAGCACCCCCACTTACTTTTATTTGTGGGTTTTCTTCCCTTGGCATAAACTCTAAAGATAATATTCCTAAAATTAAAGTAAATACCCCTAATATAAAAGTTAAAGGGTGGTCAATAAAAACTTGTGCAAGTCTTCCTGCAATATTTAAATTATTGTTTTCCATTCTCATCCACTTTAATGAATATTTTTGAATACATACCTGGATAGATATTCATTCCTTTTGAATCAAAAGAGATTTTTATTGTAAAAGAGTGAGTCATGTTTTGTACATTTGGAATTATTGAGGCAACCTTTCCTTTTGTATTTAAATTTAATGATTCAATTTGAACCTCTACTTCTTTTCCAATTTTTATTTTTTTTAAATTACTTTCACTAATATCAGTTTTAATTTTAAGTGAATTTAAATCAGAAAGAATAATAGCAGGACTTGAAGGCATAGCCATCTCACCACTTTTGATACTTTTTTTAATAATTAGTCCATCATTTGGCGCTACTATTTTTAAGTAGTTATATTGAGATTTTACCTCTTTTAGTTTTGCCTTTGCTATTGCTATCATATTTTTTATATTTTTTAGTTTTAGTTCTAGTTGTTCAACATCATATTTTGGAACTAAATCTTTTTCATATAATCTTTTATATCTTTCATAGTTTGTTTTTACATTGTTAAAATTGTTTTCTTGGATTTGAAGATTTAATTGAGCTTCCCGTTTTAAACTATCAATATTTGATGAATCTATTTTATATAAAAGCTGCCCCTTTTTAACAAAGTCACCTTCACTTACATATACTTTTTTAATAAATCCCATATATCTACTTGTGATAATTTTTTCATTATCCGAAATCACCGTCCCACTTAATTCAAGTGCATTTAAGTTCATTACACTTGCTAAAAATATTATTAGAGTTATTAACTTTTTATTCATTACTTATAATCCTTTAATCTCTTAAACTTTTTCCAAGGGCAAGTTTTAATCTTGCTTGAGCAATAGATTTTTCATAGCTAGCCATTATCAATTCTGCTTCATTCTCTCTATATGATGCCTCTTGTTTTAAAAGTTCAGTCATTGATATTAATTGATTTTTATACATAAGTTTAGATTGCTCTAAAACTTCATAAGATAGCTCTTTTGCTTCTATTTTTTCTAGATATATTTTTTCCTTTGCCTTTAGATTTAAAAAAGCTTTTTCTAATTCTAATTTAATTGCATCTTGTAGTTGATTTAGATTTAGTTTTGTTTTATTTAGTTCTATTTTACTTTTTTGTAAATCTACATTTCTAGTTGTGTCAAAAATAGTATATTTAACTCCCAATAAACCCATATAATAGTCTTTTGAAGAATCAAAATTTAGTGTATTGTCATTAAACCCATATTCCAAGTGAGAGTAGATATTTGGGTAAAAAGAGGATTTATTTAAATCAACATTTTTTTCCATAGCATCTTTTGAAATATCAAGCATTTTTAAATCAACTCTATTATCAATTGCCTCTTTGTATAATGATTTTAGGTTTTTATCATTTAATCTAAAAAGTTTTAGGGATTTAACATTTGATAGTTGTTCATTGGAACTTAAAAATCTTAAATATGCAATTGCAATATCAAATTTATTTTGGGCTTGGGTAACTTTGCTTTGAACTTTTAATTCTTGAACTTTTGCTTGTTTAGTATCAATTTTAGTAACTAAACCTTCTTTATAAAATTCATTTGCTGATTTTGCAAATTGAGAAACAGCATTTTTAGCTTGTTTTGTAGCTTCTATAAACTCTTTCGCGACAACTGCACCATTATAAGCTTTTAAAACTTCAAACTCTAAAGCTCTTTTATCAAGTGTCAGTTTTAATATTTGAGCTTGGTTTTTAATTTTTAAAAGTTCTTCTTGATTTGAGAGTTTAAACCCTGTAAAGAGTGGTAAATCATATGTTACTTTTGTAGTAAAATTGTTTATTGATTCTGGATTATTTAGATTATCTGGTATAACATTGATTGCTGAAGGACCAGTAAACTCTAAAGCTCCAAAATCATTAAAAGAAGCTTCCCTTGATGATAATTTTGAGTTAAAAACATATCCAGGATGATTTGTTCTCATCACTTCATGGTTTAATTCAAGTTTACCATAGGATAAACCATTAACCTTTTGTATATCTAATTTTGAAGCTTCAATATTTAATTCTTGAAGCTTAAGTTTATTATTGTTTTCTAAGGTTTGAAAGACCACTTCTTCATAGTTTATTGTTTGAGATAAACCATACGTAGAGAGTAATAATAAGTATAAGTAAAATTTATACATATCCCATCCTAAAGCCTTTTTTGAAGGGATTATACAAGAAAAAAATTAAAAAAAGTAAAAAATTAAATATTACTTGAAACTATCTTCTTTTTTCTTTGTTAAGTATGCTAAAAGTAACACTACTAATGCAATTATACCAAAACTTATTAGTTCATTCTCTAAATTTTCCATTATTATTCTTGAATTAAAAATTTACCAACAGATTTATCTTTTTTTAGTTTACTTGCATCAACAACAACACCATGCATAGCTAAGTATATTCCATCATTAATATCTGCATTTAAAAAACCTAATGCCATTGAGAAGTTCATTGTTGCTTCAACTTCATCTATGCTCATTGGAACCATTGCTCCTGTAAAAACAATTTTCTTATTTTTCACTTGTTCTTTTAAAAATGCAGATGTTAAATCAACAGTATCTGTTCCATGAATTATTATAATTTTTTCGTTCTTAGATTCTACTACAGCATCAGTTATAGCTTGTCTATCGATATCTGTCATATCAAGACTATCTTTTGAAACAACGTTTTTGATTTCAAAATCTACATTATGACAAGATTGTGTAATCTTGTCTAATGCTATGTTATCACTTGGTACTTCAAGCTGTCCTTTTATAGGGTTATATCTTTTATTAAATGTTCCGCCGGTATTTATAATAGTTATATTCATTTTATTCCTTAAATTTTTACCCTTGATAGTTTGTTACCATATTTTTTGGATGTAGAAGTTTATCTAATTCTTCTTTTGTAAATAGTTCTTGTTCTAAAATAATATCATATATTCTTTTATTTGTTGCTAGTGCTTCTTTTGCTAATGCTGAACTTTTCTCATATCCAAGTATTGGATTTAAACAAGTTACTATTGTAACTGAATTTAAAATATTTTCCATACAAACATCTTCGTTTGCAGTTATCCCTTTAATACATTTATCTGCAAGTGTATCAAAAGATCTTCTCATTATATTAATTGAAGTAAATAATTTATATGCAACTAATGGTTCAAATACATTTAATTGTAATTGTCCCCCTTCACAAGCAATAGAAATAGTTGTATCTGCACCAATTACCTCAAAGGCAACTTGATTTACAACTTCTGGAATTACAGGATTTACTTTTCCTGGCATAATTGAACTACCTGGTTGCATTTTAGGAAGATTAATCTCATTTAATCCTGCTCTTGGACCAGAACTTAAAAGTCTTAAGTCATTACAAACTTTAGAAATTTTGATTGCTACTCTTTTTAAAACACCTGAAATATGAACAAATACACCTGTATCTTGTGTTGCTTCAATTAAGTCACCAGCACTAATATAATCAACTCCAGTAACCTCTCTTAGATTACTTATAACTCTTCTTTGGTATTTTGCTTTTGTATTTATTCCTGTTCCAATTGCAGTTGCTCCAAGATTTACCTCTTTTAGTAAAGTTTGACAATCTTTTAATCTATTTATATCTTCATTTACCATAACTGCATATGTTTTAAACTCTTGACCTAAGGTCATAGGAACTGCATCTTGAAGTTGTGTTCTACCCATTTTAAGTACATCTTTAAACTCAATTGCTTTCTCATCAAAACTATCTCTTAAATATCTAAGTGAATCTTTTAATTTATATATTAATTCATGTAAGGTAATCTTAATCGCTGTTGGATAAACATCATTTGTAGATTGAGACATGTTTATATGATTATTTGGATGAATAATTTCATATGAACTTCTTTTTTCACCAAGAATTTCTAAGGCTCTATTTGCTATTACTTCATTTGCGTTCATATTCGTTGAAGTTCCTGCTCCACCTTGGATAGGATCAACTATAAATTGATCATGATATTTCCCATCAATAATCTCATTACACGCTTGAATAATTGCATCTTTTTGTTGAATTGTTAAATCACCTAACTCATAGTTTGTTAAGGCACAAGCTTTTTTTACTTTTGCGATAGATTTTATAAATGTTGGAAATAAAGATAAACTAGTATGAGTTATATCAAAGTTTTCACTTGCTCTTAGTGTCTGGATACCATAATAAGCATCTTTTTCTATCTCTTTTTCACCTAAAAAATCTTTTTCTATTCTAAAGTTTTCTTCAAACTCTTTTGACTTTTTCATCATTTCCCTTTAGTCTTATTGTAGAAATTTGTTATTTAATAATATAACACTAAAGTATGTAAAAAGTGTGTATTTGATACTTTTAATAGAAAAATTTAATGAATTTTTATATCATTTATTAAGCACTCATTTGAAGGTAAAAGTATAGTAAATTCTGCACCTGTGTACTGTTTTGATTCATATTCAAAAACTTTATTTTGAATTGATATTGAACCTTGCATATTTTTTTCAATTATTTGCTTTGACATATAAAGTCCAATACCTGTACCTTGTTCATTTTCTTTAGTTGTAAAATATGCATCAAAAACTTTTTCTAAAATATTTTCAGGTATGCCACCTGCATTATCATAAATTTCTATTTTTGTACAAGGTTGATTAACTATATTTTCTGAAACTTTATTTTCACAGGTTTCTTCATTGTTAACATTTATAAAAATTAGTTTTTTTTCTTGTGTAATCTTAATAAATTCATCTATTGAGTTATTTAATATATTCATTAAAACCTGTATGAACTCATTTTCAAAGCCATATATTTTTGAATCAAAACTATTAATAATAATATCAATTGATTTATTTTTTAATTTTGCTTCTATTAAAGATATTGCTTTTTCAAAAACTTCATTTGTACTAAAAAGTTTCTTCTGTTTATCTTCTTTGTAAAAGTTTCTGAAATCATCTATGGTTCTATTTAAATGTTTTACTGAATTTTCAATTCCATCTAGTGATTCGATTAAAAACTCTTTGTCTAAATGATCAAATTCATTTTTTAGTTTCATTCCTGTAGCACTTGTTAGTATACAAGATAGTGGTTGTCTCCATTGATGTGCAATATTTTCAAGCATCTCTCCCATTGCAGCCATCTTTGAACTTTGAGCTAAAAGTTTATCTTTTTTAAATAATTCTTCAGTTATCTTCTCTTTTTCTGTTATATCAATATATATTCCAAGTATACCTATAATCTCACCATTGGCATTTTGTAAAGGAACCTTTGATGTTAGTAATTTTATTAATTCACCTTTATAGTTTGTTAAAGTCTCTTCAATATTTATCTTAGGTGTTTTTGTATTCATAATCTCATTGTCATCTTTAGTGAATTTTGAAGCTTCAGTTTTAGACCAAGGCATCTCAAAATCTGTTTTTCCAATAATCTCTGAATATTCTTTTATATTTACATTTTCCAAAAACAATTTATTTACACCTAAATACCTGTTGTTTTTGTCTTTCCAAAATATTGCAGCAGGAGTGGAATCAATTATGTTTTGCAACAACACTCTTGAATCTTTTAAATCAACTAAACTTGCCCTTAGATTTTTTTGTACAGATAATAATTGAGATTCAATTTTTACAACTTTTCTATCCATAATAACAATAACAAAAATAGTAGCAAGTGTAATTAAAAGAATAAAGAAAATTGAATAATATGTTGTAATATCTATTTGTTTTTCAATATAGCTATTAAAGTTTCCATCAATTTGTTCTAGCTCGTCAAAAATAATTCTTTCATATTGAAACAAAAACTCTAATTTTTTAATTAGTGAGCTTATTACAAAATAAATTTCACTTTTATCTTCAAGGGTAAACATCTGTCCTTGTATAAATAATATAGATTTTTCATCTAGGTTTTGAGGAATTAAAAGTTTATTATTTAATATTTTATTTATATCAACTATCTCTTTTTTACTAATATACCATGGGTTTTCTAAGCTTTGTTTTTGTTCACTTTCAAGGTGTTTAAAGTCGTTTTCAAATTTAGTAATTGAACTATTCCATTTTTTGATAGTTGCATCTAAATCTTTAGTAGTTAAAATTTCTTCAGTATTTAGTTTTAACTCTAAAAAACTATTTTTTGTATTTGTAAATACTTTTAATTGATTGTTTAATGATTTAATCTTATTTAAGGAAACATATAAAATGATACTACTTAAAGTAATTCCTATAACAATTGCTAAAAGACTAAAAAGAGATATGTCCCTCATTTTTAATTCACTCATTTATTGATTCCTTATAAAATCTTAGTTGCTCCTCTTTCCCTAATTTTTGAGTAATTTCATTCCATTCTTTTGCAGCTAAATCTAAAGCTTCTTTTACACCTAATTCTTTTTTTATAGCTTTATTTAAATACTCATTAAAACTATCATAATACAAGTGGGCTCCTGGAATTCTTAAATCAACTAGAACATTCTCATTGTAAAGTGCTTCTGATATTGTATTTAGATACTCCTTTGCTGAACTCTTTGAGAAACCATTTTTTTCCCAAGTAATTAGATTATCATTTTTTAAGTGGGAATATCTAGATGGATTTATTCCACTCCAACCAATTGGAACATATTTTCCTGTTATTTCCTTTGAACTTATATGAGATGCAAATTTAAAAGCCAAATCTTTATCTTTAGAATTTTTATTTACTATTAAAACCCAATTCCCGCTAATTGAAGATGGTGCATTATACTTTTTTTCCCATTTCTTGTTTTTAAAGTTATAAACTTTATTAGCTCCTGGAAGTTTGGCAAAACCAACTTTATCTTTGATAATAGATTCTTTTGCATTTTGAGACATTGCACCTGTATTAGCCCAATCTATAGCCATAAGAACTTCTCCACCAATAAAACTTTGTCTAACCTCTACAGGGGAATAATTTATTAGATTATGCGGAGCATAATTTGCACTATTTATATATTCTTCTAAAGCTTTAACAAAGGCATCACTATTTATTTTTGCATTCATTCCTTTGTCAAAATAAAATGCTTTATCTTCTGGATGTTTAGCATAAGATGCAGCTCGTGTAAAAAAACCAAATATTGTCCCATATCCTTTTATTCTACTCTCAGCAAAACCATATTCGATTTTTCCATCGTTATCCCAATCCCAGCCATTAAAAAATTTAGCTATATCTTCATACTCTTTCCACGTCTTAGGTACATTTAGTTCATATCCAAACTCTTTATAAAAATCTTCTTTATAGACTTTGTTATTCAAAATATCTTTTCGATAATATAAATTTATACAATCTCCATCATAGGGTAAGAAGTAATATTTATTATTCCAAGAAAGTACATTGTTTTTATAAATTGGGAGAATATCATTCCACTCAATTAAGTCTTGTACTTCTTTAGGTATTTGTGCAGCATAATCTTTTGATAAAAGAGAACCTCCCCAAGATGAAAATACAACAAAAACATCATAATTTATTCTATCATCAGTTAATGATTCTTCTATTTTATCAACCATATCATCCCAGCTAGGAGATATAATTATAACTTTTGAATTAGTTTTTTTCTCAAAGGCAGATATCTCTTTTTTTATTGGACCAGTAATTGCCTTATCAAAGTTTGGAGTTATTACAGTAATTGTATTAGATTTTGGAGATGATTGTTTACTATCACAGGCAGAAAAAAATAAAGTAAATAAAATAATTAAATAAATATTTATATTTTTCATAATTACTTTCCTAGTTATTTAGTTAAATAATAGCCTAATAAATTGAAAAATAAAATAAATAAAAAAACTACTTTAAATCTTCATTTTTTTGAATAATAATATTTTTATCATTAATTTATATATTTAAAGCATAACCCTCTTGAGGTATATTTTTTATGATATTTATTGGAAGTTTTGCCCTTAATTCTTTTATAAAAGATTTTAGAGCATGGGTTGTCATCTCTTTATCTGTCCAAAGCTCCTCTTCTATATCTGTATATGATAAAATAGAACCATTTCTTTGATATAAAAGTTCCAGAAACTCTTTTTCTCTTTTTCTTAAAACAATTGGCTCTTCATCTTTATAAAGTAGTTCTCTTTTATTTAAATCTAAAGCTAAATTCTCACATAACATAATTGGTTTATGGGATTTTTTCAAATATTTAAGAAGAGCCGTATTTAGTTTTTTTAGATTTAAAGGCTTTAAAATAAAATGGTTTATATTTAGATTTATTAAATCCACTAAATACTCTTCATTTGAATAAGCTGTTAACATAATGATAGTTGTTGACATATCATTTTCTCTAATTTTTTTAACAAACTCTATACCATCACAGTTTTTCATTTGAATATCACTTAAAATGATTTTTGGTTTATATTCTAAATATATTTCAAAGGCCTCATTTCCATCACTTGCTTCATAAACTTCATCAAAGTAGTATTTTAAAGTATCTACAATAGTTTTTCTTATTCCATCTTCATCTTCTACACACAAAATTGGTATGTTTTTTAAATCTTCTAATAATATTTCGTCCATTTTTATTAATTATCCTATTAATGCTATTTTAAAAACTGCACCTTCATGGTCGTTTTTAACACTTAATTCTCCACCCATATTTTTTTCAATTATAAGCTTTGAGATATATAATCCTAAGCCAGTACCTTTTGATGATTCTTTTGTTGAAAAATATGGGTCAAAAATCATTTCAAAGTTTTTTTCTTTTATTCCACCTGCGTTATCACTAACAATTATTATGGAACTATTTCCTATTCTTTCAATTCTAATTTTTATTTTTGGATTTTGAATCTTTTTTTCAATTAAAATATCTGTTGCATTTGTTAAAAGATTGAGAATCACTTGGGAAAACTCAGTGGGATATCCATGAATTTTACTATCTTGTCTTACATCAAATTCAAGTTTTATTTGATTTTCACTTAATGTTGCACTAATTAAACTTAAAGCTTTTTTACATGATTCCACTAAATAAAAATCCTCTTTAATCTTATCTGGTTTATAAAAATTTCTAAAATCATCAATAGTATTTGACATAAATTCAATCATAGTATCACTTCTTTCGATTGATTTTAAAATATGGCTTTCATTAACTTTTTTAAATCTAGTTGCAGTTTCAAGTTCCATCAAAATTCCAGAAAGTTCAGTTAGAGGTTGTCTCCACTGGTGGGCTATCATACTAAGCATAGATCCCATTCTAGCTAACTTTGATTGTTGTAAAATTGCTTTATCTTTTCTTTTCCCTTCTTCTATTCCTTTTTCTACTTTAGAAGCTAGATTTTTATTTAATCTTTGGAGTTTACTCTCTTTAAATTGAACTTGCATTTTGTATTTTTTTATTAAATCATTAATTATTGAAGTCATTAAAAGTGAAAATAAAGCCATGAAAATTAAAATAGAAACAGTGGTAAGAACAATAAATCTTTTGAATTTTTCTTCTATTTTTTTATGTTCTTCTATTTTTAAAGATATTTTTTCCTCAATTTGTTTTTTTGAAATATTACTTTCTAAAGCATATAGTTTTTTGTACTCATTTATATCTTTCTCAAAATTTTCATTTGAGAGTTTCAAATAATAGGAAAGAGTAAAAAAAGAGATAAACAATATACTTAAAAAAGGAATAGTAATAATAAAAAAAGGGATACCTTCTTTATTGAACATAAAAAACCTTTGTGTCATTTTCTTTTCCAGCTTATATAATGTCTTATTTTTACTTAAAAGTTTTGATATTTAGTAGACTTTAGTCTACTAAATATTAAAGGTCTTTTTCACCTTTTGCTCTATTGTTTTGAATAGTATCAACAATCTCTTTCCAGATTTTTTTGTCAATATTAAAATCAGTATAATCGTTATATCTTAAAACAGGTTTTTTACCCTCTTTAAGTTGTCTGTCATAACCTTTGATTAATTGTAAAACTGGTTTATAAAGTAGGGCAATTACAATTAAGTTAATTACTGCTAAAAGTCCCATAGAAAGGTCTGCAAATGAAAATACTGAACCTAAATCTTGGAATGAACCCCAAATAATAAGTGCAACTACAATAATTCTAAAGATATTAAATGCAGTAACATTACCTTTTATAAAGAAGTTTACAGAGTTCTCAGCTAGGTAGTAGTTATATAACATAGATGAAAAACCAAATAGGAATAGTGCGATTGTTACAAAATATCCTCCATAAGGACCAATATGTTCAATTAAAGCATTTTGAGTTAATAATACTCCTTGAACACCTTCAACTCCTGGTTGATAAACACCAGATAAAAGAATTATAAATGCAGTACAAGAACAAAGAATAATTGTATCAATAAATACAGAGAATGATTGAACAATACCTTGTTGAACTGGATGGGCTACATAAGCAACTGCTGCAACATTTGGAGCAGAACCTAATCCAGCTTCATTTGAGAACATTCCTCTTTTAGCACCTTGTAAAATAACAGCACCAATACCACCACCAATTGCAGAACTTGGATTAAATGCTTCATGTACAATCATTGAGATTAAAGATGGAATTTCACTTAAATTTAATGAGATAACAATAAGTGCAATTAGTAAATAACCAACTGCCATAATTGGAACAATAAACTCAGAAAACTTAGTGATTCTTTTAATTCCTCCAAAAATTGCTAATGCAAAAATTAAAGTTAAAGAAATACCTGTAATCCATGTTGGAATATTAAATGAAGACTCAAATGATGTAGTTATGATAAATGATTGTGTTGCATTAAAAGCAAAACCAAAAGTAATCATAATTAAAATTGAGATAATAACACCAACCCATTTTTGACCTAAAGCTTTAGTTGCATAATAAGCTGGTCCACCTCTATAAACACAAGAGTCTTGAGCATCTTTTTCTTTATATAATTGTGCAAGTGAACACTCAAAGAAACTTGTACTCATACCAATTAGTCCAATAATCCACATCCAGAAAACTGCTCCTGGACCACCAATTGTAATTGCAACAGCAACACCTGCGATGTTTCCACCACCAACACGTCCTGCAACACTAAGCATTAGTGCTTGAAATGAACTAATATGTCCATGTTTATCATGTTCTGTATGTCTTAAAATGCTAAACATTTTAAAGAAATATCTAAACTGAACAAACCTAGAACTTACTGTAAAAAATATACCTAATAAGGGTAATAAATATATTAAAATATTTCCCCATATAAGGTCATTTAAGAAACTGTTGATTTCTGCTAACATAATTTTCTCCTTTTCAAAAATAAATTCTAACTAAGCGAAGTGGGGTAAAAGTGTCCAAGAAAGATTCTAAAATAAAGGAGATTTTGTCTATAATATTCTACTATTAATTAAACTTTTTTAGTAAGAATATAATAAAGGCTATACATGTATTGTAAAAATATTAAAGATTATGAAACAAATGAAATTCCAAAAACAAATGGTGCAAATATTGCAGTTTTAACTCCAAGTATTGATAAAGACTTTATTGTAAGAAAAGTCTCTTTGGAAGTTGGTGGTACTATGCCAAACCATACAAATTTAATACAACATCAACAATATGTATTAAATGGTGAGGCAAAAGTAAAAATAGGTGATGAGATAATTCATGCAAAAGAGGGTGACTTTTTATATATCCCAGCTGGAGTTCCTCACTACTATGAAGCTTGTTTTGATAAACCATATGAGTTTTTATGTATGATTACTACAAAAGAGGATGAAATAACTTTAATAGATTAATATGACAGTTTTTTTCGCACTTCTTTCTAAAATTGTACCCCTTTACTTTTCAGTTATTTTAGGGTTTATAAGCACTAGATTTCTAGGATGTAGTAAAGAAACTATTGCCAAGATTTTATTTTATATCTTGGCTCCATTAATTGCATTTAATGCAACAATGAGTGTAAAACTTGATAGTTCAGTTGTCTTTTTACCAGTTTTTTTCTTTTTGGCTAGTTCTATTATGGCTTTTATTTTACTTTTTTTATTTAAAAAAGTATGGAAAGATAATACTTCAAATCTTCTTGCCTTTGCAAGCTCTACTGGAAATACAGGGCATATTGGTATTCCAATAGCTATTATATTATTTGATCCTCATCTTGTGGATGTTTTTATCTTTACAGTTTTAGGAACTATGCTTTATCAAAATTCTGTTGGGTATTTTATAACGGCAAAGGGAAGCTTTACAGCTAGACAAAGTTTAAAGAAAGTTCTTCAGCTTCCTGTTTTATACGCATTTATCTTAGGTTTTGCCTTTAATCTTTTAGGTATAAAAATGCCTGAGATGTTTTTAAATTATATAATCTATCTAAAAGGTTGTTATGCAATTTTAGGGATGATGTTTTTAGGTATGGGGATGGAAAAGCTAAAAAGTGCAAAAGCTTTTGATGTTAAGTTTATCTCATATGCTCTTTCTTTAAAATTTTTACTTTGGCCAGGAATTGTTTTATTATTTATATATATTGATAGAAACTTTTTATTACTTTTAGATGAAGGTTTTTATAAAGTGATGTTTTTATATTCAATTGTTCCTTTAGCGGGAAACACAGTTACTATTGCAACGCTTTTAAATTTAAAACCTGAAATGATGTCCTTGACTGTATTTATCTCTATCTTAATCTCTTTATTCTATATCCCTTTTGCAATATTCCTATTTATGTCATAATTGATAAACTGACATACAAAATATACCAAAAATACCTCATTTTGTTACAATAAAACAAAAAAAGGGTTAAAGATGAAAATTGGTATTTCTACATGTTTACTTGGAATACAGTGTCGATATGATGGTCAACATTCTAAGGATAAATTTGTTTATGACGAATTGTCAAAACATTTTGAATTTAGATCTTTTTGCCCAGAAGGTGAAATCTATCCAACTCCTAGAGAAGCTATTAGACAAGTAAGAATAAATGGTGAACTTATAATAAGAACAACAAACACTAAACAAGATGTTACAAAAGATATTGTTGGTGTCTCTAAAAGATTAGTTGATACTATTAGTGAAGATGAACTTTGTGGTTATATCTTAAAATCAAAATCTCCAACTTGTGGAATGGCTAGAGTGAAAATTTATCCAGATGGCGAAGGTCAAAGTGAAAATGTTGGTGTGGGAGTTTTTGCCAAAGAGCTTATGGAAAAATTTCCCTTACTTCCAATAGAAGAAGAAGGAAGATTAACTGATCCATGGTTAAAAGAAAACTTTCTAATGCAAGTATTTGCCTATAAAGATGTTTTTGAGTTTATGAAAACACAACCATCATTTGGTCAATTAGTTGATTTTCATACTTCATATAAATACCTTATTTATTCAAAATCTCAGAAGTCATATAAAGAGTTAGGTCAAATTGTTGCAAATCATGAGAAGAAAGATATTGAAGAGGTATTATCTTTATACAAACAAAAGTTTTTAGAAGCTATAGCCTTGAAGGGTAGAACTTCAAGCACTTATAATGTCTTAATGCATATTTTTGGATATTTTAAAAAATATATTACAAAAGAGGAAAAACATGAGATATTAGCTGCTTTAGATGAGTTTAAAGAACATATCATCCCTTTAGTAGCAGTTATTAAAATCATAAAAATTTATGTAAAAAGATTTAATATTGAATATCTTGATAATCAAAAGTTCTTAACTCCATATCCTAAGGAAATGGCACTTAGATCTAAAGTGGAGGCTTTTAAATAATGAGACAAATCCTTTGGTTTAGAAGAGATCTTAGAATAGAAGATAATGCAATACTTTCATATGCAAAAGATGAAGTATTGCCTATTTTTATTTTTGATAAGAATATTTTAGAATCTCTCCCTAAAGATGATAAAAGAGTTACTTTTATTTATAAAAGTGTTCTAAGTCTTAAAGAACAATTAAAACAAAAAGGTCTTGACTTAGCTATTTTTTATGGTGAACCAAAGGAAGTTATTGGGAAATTAAAAGATGGTTTTGATGAGATCTTATGCTCATGCGATTTTGATGATTATGCAAAAAATAGGGATAATCAGATAGAAGAACTTCTACCTATGAAAAGGTTTTATGATTCTTTTATCACTCATCCAAGTGAACATTTAAAAAATGATGGGACTCCTTATAAGGTTTTTACTCCATATTACAAATCAATGGCTATGTTAACTCAATCAAATAATATAGAAACATACAAATTTAATGAAACTCTTAAAAAAATTGATTTTGATTATGAAAAATTTCCTACTTTAGATGAAATGGGTTTTAAAGAAGTACAATTACCTGAGTTTTTAAATAAAAATGTGTGTAGGCTTATGGAAGATTTTTCTTCGAAATTAGAAGATTATCAAGAAAGTAGGGACTACTTTTTTAAAGATGGTACCTCAAAACTATCGGTTCATCTAAGATTTGGAATAGTTAGTCCAAGACAACTGTTTAATTATTATAGAAAATTTGATAACAGTGAAGGGTTTATTAGAGAACTTTTTTGGAGAGAATTTTACAATTATATTTTATATCACTTCCCACATTCACAATTTGATAACTTTAATGGTATGAGTATTAAATGGAATGAAAATGAAGATGATTTTTTAAAATGGTGTGAAGGAAATACTGGAGTTCCAATTATAGATGCTGCTATGAGACATCTAAATGAAACAGGAACAATGCATAATCGTCTTAGAATGATAGTTTGTTCATTCTTAACAAAAAACCTTTTTATAAATTGGAAAAAAGGGGAAGAGTATTTTGCCCTAAAACTACTTGATTATGAATGCTCTTCAAATGTTGGCTCATGGCAATGGGGAGCAAGTACAGGTGCTGATGCTGCACCATATTTTAGAGTATTTAATCCCTATACCCAATCACAAAAGTTTGATAAAGAGGGTATTTTTATAAAATCAGTTATAAAAGAGTTTGAGAGTTTATCTCCTAGACTTTTTCATATTGAAAATGGTGTTCAGTCAAATTTATTTGTTGATTACCCAAAATCTATTGTTGATATCTCTTTATCAAGAAAAATGGCAATTGATAGATTTAAAGAGGCTAAAAATGTGTAGATATTATGAACTCTGTGTAATTGGCTCTGGAATGGGAGGCAGTATGTTTGCCTCATTAAATAGCGATAAAGATATAGTGGTATTTGAAAAGGATTCAAACTTAGGAGGATGTGCAAGTACTTTTAAAAGATATGGAAGTTTTTTTAATAGTGGGGCAACTACTTTTGTAGGCTTTGAAGAAAACCATCCTGTAAAAGAGATTTTTGATTATGCAAATTATAATCCTGATATCAAAAAAAGCAATATAGCTTTTAGAGTTTTTCAAAATGGAAAAACAATTGATAGAGTAAAAGATTTTGAAGAGTTTTTAGACCAAATTAATAAAGCTTTCCCAAATAAAAATAATAGAGCTTTTTGGGCCAAAATTAAAGAGCTTGATGAAAAGTTTTGGCAAATCCATGATATTTATTATGGAAAATATTCTTTAAAATCTTATATACTTAGTGCAAATACTCTAATTAAACTTTTTAGAAGTTTTAATATTGAAGTATTTAAAAGTGCAAATAGTTTTATAAAAGAAACCCTTGGAAATATAAGTTTAGAGTATCAACATTTTATTGATGCACAACTTTTGATTACTTTACAAACAACATCAAAGGATATATCACTTCTTTCTTTAGCTTTAGGGCTTTCATACCCTTTTCATGATGTATTTTATGTAAATGGTGGAATGGGTAGTTTATTTGATGGTTTACTTGAAGATATTGAAATTAAGAAAAAAGAGGAGATTATAAAAATAGTTTTAGAAAAAGACTATTTTAGACTAATCTCAAATAAAGATGAATATTTATCAAAGAATGTAGTATTAAACTCTACTATTTATGATAGTGGAAAACTTTTTGAAGATGAAAGAATAAAAAAATATTATGATAGTTTTGAGTTCAATGACCAAAGTGCTTTTGTAGTAAATTTGGTATTAGAAAAAAATTATGATCTTTTACACCATTATTTAATAATTCTTGATGAACAGATACCAAATTGTATCTCAAATTCATTTTTTATCTCTATTAGTAGTAAAGATGATGAAAAGATGTCAAAAAGGGGATTCTCAGTTACAATCTCTTCTCATACAAAGGCTTCTTTTTGGAAAAAGTTAGATAAAGATGAGTATGAATTAAAAAAAGAGCAAACCCAAGAGTTTATTATAGAAAAACTATTGCAGAAACTTAATACTATAAAAAAAGAGGATATAATAAAAAAATTTAGTGCTACTTCACTTACCTTTAACAGGTATGTAAATAGATATAATTGTGGAGGTAGAGCTATTACTATGAAAAATATTTTTTCAACTCCTAGTGCTAAAACACCCTTTAAAGGTTTATACAATATTGGAGACTCAGTTTTTGCAGGTCAAGGATGGCCTGGCGTTGCAATTGGAGTAAAAGCTTTAAACAAGGAATTTAATGGATAGAATAAAATTAAAAATTTCAAAAAGAGACTGGCTTTATATAATATTTATAGGAACTAGTTTTGGGTTTTTAATCTCTTGGTTTTTCTATTTTCTAAATGAAGAATTCAAAAATGTATACACAGTACTTTTTAGTAGTTTAACGGCTTTTTGTATCTCTTTATTTTCTTTTGTATTTATTACAATCTCAAATGATTTTATATTACCAAAGCTCAAAGAGAAATTTTGGTATTTGATTAGTTTCTTTTTCTCATTTTTATCTGGGTTTTTAGGTTTCTCTTTTAGTTTTTATTTTGGTTCTTTTTTTAAAATTGAAATAGTAGAGTTTATAAGTCCTTATTGGTTTTTTATCTCTATAATTATTGGATTTCTCACATTTTTAATTGGACTAATATTACACCAATTTGTATCAATGAAACATAGATATGAAAATATACATTCTCAAGTTTTAGAAACAAAAATTAAAGCTTTAGAAAATGAATTAAATCCACATTTTTTATTTAATGCCTTAAATTCTATTTCTGAATTAATATATGTAGATAAAAAAGATGCAGAGAGAGCAACCCTTGAGTTATCTAGGTTTTTACGTAATGCCATTACTAAAGAGAGTTTAATTCCAATTAAAACTGAAATTGATATGGTTAAAACCTATTTAAATATTGAAAATATTAGGTTTGAGAATAATATTGAACTAAATGTTGAGTTAAATGAAGATGATGAAAATATTTTAGTACCTAAGTTTTCTATTCAACTATTAGTAGAAAATGCAATAAAGCATGGATATAATAGAAATAAACTAAAAATAGATGTTTTAGTTTCTTCAAAGCAGATTGTTATAATAAATAATGGTAAACTATCTCAAAGAATAAAATATGGAACAGGTTTAAATAATCTTGATAAAAGATTAGATCTGCTTGATGTTGGAAGATTAAGCCATCAAGTAGATAGTTCTAGTATGAAATTTATAATAAGCTTGAAGGATTAGTATTGAAAGTATTGATAGTAGATGATGAAAAATTAGCACTTAGTAGATTAAATAGACTTTTAAATGAAGAAGGGATTTTAGATGTTACTGCTTGTTCTAGTGCTATTGAAGCAATAAAAATTTTAAGTAAAGAGAAGTTTGATGTTGCCTTTTTAGATATATCAATGCCAGATATGAATGGTTTAGAGTTAGCAAACACAATAGTAAATTTAAATCCAAAAACTTTTATTATATTTCAAACTGCATATGAAGAGCATGCACTTGAAGCTTTTCAAAGTGGTGGTATTGATTATTTACTAAAACCAATTTCAAATGAATCAATAAAAAACTCATTGGATAAAATGAAAAAATATATTGTAAAAGCTGATGAAACAAAAAAACTTGTGGCAAAAAGAGGAAATAAAATCTATCTTATTGATATAGATGATATTTTTTATATCAAAGCTGATTTAGATGAAGTTATTATAAAAATCAAAGATGCAGATGCTTACTTACGAAAAAAGATTGGAGATATGCAGTCTGTATTAGAAGGTAAAAATTTCTTTAGGATACATAGGTCATATATTGTAAATGTAGATAAGATTAAATCTATGCAAAGTGTAGAACAATCTAAGTTAGAGATATCATTTAATGGAATTGATGATATTGTGACAAGTTCTAAGGATGGGGCAAAAGATTTTAGAGAATATCTAGATAAAAGAAGTTTTTAAAAAGGTTTAACTAACAAATAAAATATACCAATAAATCATAAATATATTATAATTTGTAAAATTAAATTGCAAAGGAGTAGATATGAAAACTTTAGCAATAACTGGCTCAAGTGGTTTTGTTGGTACTAGTATTAAAAATAGATTTGAGAATAAGGGATTTAAAGTAATTGGAATCAAAAGAGAAACCCTTAAAGATATAAAAGAGCTTACAAAAACTATAGAAAAAGCAGATGTAGTTATTAATCTTGCTGGTGCAAATATTATCAACAGATGGACTGAGTCTTATAAAAAATTATTATACTCTAGTAGAATAGATACTACAAAAGCTTTAATCAAAGCCTTTGAAAAAGCAGAAAAAAAAACTGAACTTTTAATATCAACTTCAGCAGTTGGTATATATGACAATATTGCTTGTTATAACGAAGATGACTTTAATTATTCAAAAGATTTTTTAGGTAAATTAGCAAAAGATTGGGAAGCTGAAGCTTTAAAGGCTAAAGAATTAGATATTAGAACAGCAATATTTAGATTTGGTATTGTATTAGGTGATGGCGGAGCTTTAAAAAAGATGTTAACTCCATTTAAACTTGGAGTTGGTGGTACCATTGGAGATGGGAAACAAAATTTTTCATTTATTCATATAAGTGATTTATTGGATGCCTATGAACATGTAATAGAAAATAAACAATGTGAAGGGGTGTATAACTTAACAGCACCAACACCAACAACTAATTTAGGACTTACAAAAGCTTTAGGAAAAACTTTAAATAGACCTACAATATTCCCCGTACCTGAGTTTGCATTAAACTTGATATTTAGTGAAGGTGCAAAGGTTTTAACTGATGGACAATGTGCTAAACCAAAAAGATTAATTGATAGTGGTTTTAAATTTAAATATACAAATATAGAAGATACTATAGAAGATTTAGTAGGCTAAGTAAATGTTTAAGTATGAGAAAACTTCATTAATAAAAAACTGTACAGTAGAGGAGTTATATGAGTTTCATCTTGATTCAAATAATTTAATAAAGATTACTCCTCCTGATATGAAAGTAACTATGTTAAATGATAGCTTTGAAGCAAAAGAGCATGAAGTTCTACGATTAAAAACAGTAAAAAAACTTATGCCTATTCCAATATATTGGGAAGTTAAGATATTAAAAAATCAAAAACCTAATTTACTTGTAGATTTTGCGATGAAGTCTCCATTTAGGTATTGGAAACATTCCCATATATTTACTAAAAGAGGTAATAGTGTAGAATTGAAAGATGAAGTTTTATATGTTTTACCCTTTGGAAGATTTGGTAAGCTTTTTAATTTCTTTGTAAAAAAAGAATTAGATAGTATGTTTAGCTTTAGACATAAAATCACTAAAGAAATTTTATCTCAACAAAATAATATAAACTAACAAGAATTACATACAAAAAAACAGCCAATTTAAATATTATCCTAATAAAAAGGATATAAGTGAAAAAAGCAATTGTACTAATGAACATGGGAGGACCTAATAACCTAAATGAGGTAGAGGTTTTCCTAACAAACATGTTTAATGATAAATATATAATTGGAGCTCCACAACCAATAAGAGCAATGATAGGCTTTTTTATTACAAGTATGAGAAAAAAAGAAGCAAAAGAAAACTATAAAGCTCTAGGGGGAATGTCTCCAATAGTAGGTCATACAAAAAGATTAGCTAGAAGACTAGAAAAAATAGTTGATGCTGATGTATTTTATAAGATGAGATACACACCACCTTTTGCTAAAGATGTATTAAAAGACTTAAAGCCTTATGATGAAATATATGCAATTCCAATGTATCCACACTATTCTTCAACTACAACTAAATCATCAATTGAAGAGTTTGAAAAATGGGCAAAGAAATTAGGTATTAAAGGTAAGATTAAAACCTTAGATTCATATTATGACCATGAGTTATATAATAAAGCAATAGTAGAGAGAATAAAAGAGACATTAGGAGATGATAAATCAGAAGAGTTTGAATTAATCTTTTCTGCACATGGTTTAACTCAAAGAACTATAGATAAAGGTGATCCTTATCAAAAGCATATTCTTGCAAATGTAGAGTGTGCAAAGAAGGAGTTAGAAAAACAAGGTATTAAGTTTAAGAATATACATACAGCATATCAGTCTAGACTAGGACCAATGGAATGGATTAGACCATATATGGATGATAAGCTTCATGAGATGAAAGATAAAAAGGTTATTGTTTATCCAATATCTTTTACAGTAGATAACTCTGAAACACAATTTGAACTTGACATTGAGTATAAAGAGATTGCCGATGAGGTTGGAATAAAAGATTATAGAGTAGCAAAGGCTCCAAACCATAATCAATATTTCCTTGAAACTCTAAAAGATTTATTTGAAAACAGATGTGCTTAAACACATATTGGAACTAAGTTGAATATCTTTATATTATATCCTCATCAATTATTTGAAAATATTGAAAATCTAAAAAATAAAAAGGTTCTTCTAATTGAAGAGCCTTTGTTCTTTACTTTATATACTTTTCATATACAAAAACTTATTTTTCATAGAGCTTCAATGAAGTTTTATGAAGAGTATTTACTAAAAAATGAAATCGATGTGGAATATTATGAAGATGAGAGATATTTAGAAACATATCAAGATAAACAGATAGTTATTTATGATGTTGTTGATGACTGGTTATTGAAAAAAATAAAAAGAAATTTTAAAAAAATAAAAATTCTTGAGAACCCAAATTTTTTAAATGTTAATGATGAAAATAAGTTTTTACACAAATACTATATAAATAGAAGAAAAGAATTAAATCTATTTGTTGAAAATGGTAAACCTTATGGTGGAAAATGGAGTTTTGACAGTGAAAATAGAAAGAAGATGCCAAAGAATGAATTAGTTCCTCAAATACTAAATTTTGAAAATAAATATTTACATGAAGCAAAAGAGTATTGCAAGAAATTCAAAAGCGTAGGAACTTGCGAACAGTTTACTTATCCAATAACATTTGAAGAGGCAAGGGCAAACCTAGGTTATTTTCTAAAAAATAAATTTAAAAAATATGGTGTTTATCAAGATGCAATTGTAGAAAAAGGCTCTTTTTTATTTCATTCAAATATCTCTTCAAGTTTAAATGTTGGACTTTTAGATTTAAAATATCTAATAAACGAAGCTTCAAAGGTTGATGTACCTTTTAATGCAAAAGAGGGATTTTTAAGACAAATAATTGCTTGGAGAGAGTTTATGCTTTCTATCTATAAAACTTCCCATGTAAAACTTAGAAATTCCAATTTTTTTGGTTTTGAAAATGAGATTCCTAAAAAAGTTTATGAAGGAGATACTTCATTAAAACCCTTTGATGATGTAATAAAAAAACTAAAGCTTACTTCATATAACCATCATATAGAAAGACTTATGATAATTGGAAATTTATTTTTACTTTTAGAGATAAAACCAAATAGTGTATATGAGTTTTTTATGGCAAACTATATTGATGCATATGATTGGGTTATGGTTGGAAATGTATATGGTATGAGTGGTTTTAGTGACGGTGGTTCAATTACAACAAAACCATATATAAGTAGTAGTAACTATATTTTAAAAATGTCAAGTGATTATAAAAAAAGTGAAAGTTGGTGTGAAATCTGGGATGGTTTATATTGGAGCTTTTTATATAAATATAATCATCTTTTCAAAGACAATCCAAGAATGAAAATGCAAATTTCATTACTAAATAAAATGGATGAGGAGAAACTTCAAAACCATTTGAATAATGCAAAAAGATTTAAAGAGGAGTTATTTAGTGAGTAAGCCAAAACTTTGTATTACAGTTTTTAGAAACAATCTTAGAATACATGATAATCTAGCTTTAAATGAAGCCTCAAAATGCTGTGAAAATATGATATGTCTTTATTCTTTGGAGATTTTAAAAGGGAATAATCTTGGATTTAATAAATGTGGAGAGTTTAGAAAACAATTTATTTATGAGTCCTTAATTGATTTAAAGAAAAATTTACTGAAAAAAAATATTTGGCTTTATATAGTTGAGGATATACAAATAACACTTGAGCTTTTAAATGAAGATTATGATTTAAGAGTTTTTTTTGAAAAAGAAGTCGGAGTTGAAGAAAGGAAATTTGAAAAGAAGCTAGAAAAATACAAGGGTAAAAGCTTCTTTAATCAAACAATGTTAGAACCATTTGAGTTTGATTACACTAAAAGTTTTAGTCATTTTAGAAAAAAAGCAGAAAAAATGACTATAAAAGAACCTATAAAAGTGATTGATTCAAAAGATAAACTTTTTATGTGTATAAAAATTGAAGAGATAAACTTATCTTTTGACGAAAATAAAAGAGTTTTAAAAGGTGGAGAAACAAACGCCTTGAAAAGAGTTGATGAATATTTATCTAAATATATCCACATTTATTATGATACTAGAAGTTTAGTAGATGGATTTAATAATTCCACAAAGTTTTCCTCTTATTTAGCAAGTGGTTGTATTAGTGTTAAAACTTTGTATTATAAAATAAAAGAGTATGAAAACAAATTAGGAGTTTCAAAATCTTCTTATTGGATTTTTTTTGAATTACTTTGGAGAGATTTTTTTCATTTTGTAATGCTTCAAAGTGAAAATAGACTTTTTTTAAAAGAGGGACTAATTTATAAAAAGTATAATTTTTTAAATAATAAAGATAAATTAGAATTATTTTTTAATGCTAAGACGGGCATTGATATAATTGATGCAGGAGTTATAGAACTAAAAAAGACAGGTTGGATAAGTAATAGGCAAAGACAATTATTAGCAAGCTATTTTATAAAAAATCTTGGTTTAGATTTTAGATATTGTGCAGCATTTTTTGAAGAGTATTTATTAGATTATAATCCTGCTTCAAATTATGGTAACTTTGCTTATCAAGCAGGTGTTGGCAATGATAAAGAGTATCGAATATTTGACCCAGTTAAACAATCAAGCTTTTATGGTGGAAAAGAGTATGTGAAAAAATGGCTTGGAAAAGAAGAGTTGATACCAAGTTTTGATTATAAACAAATGGCATTAGATGTAAAAAAGAACATATATAAAATAAAGGAGTAAAGATGATAAGAAAATTAATATTAACAGTAGCTATAATTTTTTTTGTGGGATGTTCAACAAAGTATGAGCCCCTAGCAACAGAAAACAGAGTTGATTTAAATAGGTACTTAGGTACTTGGTATGAAATAGCTAGATTTGAACACTTTTTTGAAAAAGGATGCAAGAATGTTACAGCTAATTATAGTTTACTTGAAGATGAAAAAATAAGAGTTATCAACAGATGTACAAAAATTGAAACTAATGAGAAAAAAGAAGCAAAAGGGGTAGCTTATGCTACTGATATTACTAATTCAAAATTAAAAGTTAGTTTCTTTAGACCATTTTATGGAGATTACTGGATTATTGATTTAGATAAAGACTATAAATATGCATTAGTTGGAAGTCCAAGTAGAGAATATCTTTGGATATTAAGTAGAACAAAAACAATTGATGAAAATACGAAAAAAAGATTAATAGATATAGCCTCAAAAAAAGGTTTTGATACCTCAAAGTTTATTTGGACAATACAAGAGTAATTTTATAAAAGAGATAATTTGATTAAACAACTTTTAGTTTTATGTTTTTTTCTTGCAAGTTTATACGCAAAAGATATTGTAATAGGAAAATATGATCGAGTAGATTTACCTTTATTAAATTTAAAAGATTTAAGAGCAAAAATTGACACTGGAGCTAAAACTTCATCTTTACATTGTAGTTTTATTGAATCAATCGATGATAAATATGTAGTTTTTGATGTTTTAGATGAAACTCACAAAAAATATAAGAATCAAAAGTTTAAACTTCCAATTAGAAGAATTGCAAAGGTTAGAAGTTCAAATGGAATTATAGAAAAAAGATACGTTATATTAACAGAAGTTTTTATTTTTGGAAAATATATTGAAACAGAGTTTACATTAACAAATAGAAAAAAGATGAATTATCCTATTTTATTGGGTAGAGAATTTTTGAAAAAAGGTTTTATAGTTGATGTAAGAAAAGAATATATATCTTATAAGAATAAAAAATAAAATTAAAAATTTAATTTTTAATAATTTTATTATAAGAGGTTAATTTATGGTAAAATAAAAATAAAAGCAGAAAGTTAGGCTAGAATAATGAAATATTTGAAGCATTTTTCCTTTACAAATATCATACTTTTTGTTTCTTTTTTCTTTACCTTTAGTTTAACACTACTTTGGTTTTTTGAAGTAAGGTTTAGTTCTGAACAAATCATCAAAAATTACCAAAATATGCAACTAGAACAAAGAAAAACTCTACTTAAAAATCAAGTTGAAAATGCAATTGATTATATAAAATATAAAAGAATAAATGCAGAAAATAATCTAAAAGAAGTTTTAAAAGATAAAATTTATGATGCTTATCATATTGCAGATAATTTATACAATAAGTTTAAAGATACAAAATCAGATGAAGAGATTATTTCAATAATAAAAGAGTCATTAAGAGAATTCAGATTTTTTGATGACAGGGGGTATTTTTTTATTTTAAAATTAGATGGAGAAACTGTTTTACATCCTATTTTCCCCCAGTATGAAGGCACCTATTTTCTAAGAGATCATAAAGATACTCATGGTATAAATCTTCATAATTTATTTAAATATATTGCTTCATCAAAACAAAAAGAGGGATATGTTGAATACTACTTTTATAGAACAGATAATAAGAAAAATGAAAGTAAAAAAATTGGTTTTATAAAATATTTTGAACCTTTTGATTTATATATTGGGACTTCTGAATATGTTAAAGATTATGAGAAAATTGTTCAAAATGAGGTAATAAATAGATTAAATGAAGTTAGGTATGGAAATCACGAATATCTTTTTATAAATAAATTAGATGGAACTGTTTTAATGAATCCTTTAAATCCTCAAATTGTAGGAAAAAACATGCTTAATTTTAAAGATGAAAATGGCTTATTCGTTGTAAAAGAGTTTAATAAAGTAGCAAAACAAGAAGAGGGTGATTTTGTTCATTATATTTGGAAAAAGCCTAATTCCGATCAAAAAACAACTAAGTATGCTTATATAAAAGGTTTTAAACCATGGAATTGGTCTATTGGTGGAGGTTCTTATTTAGATGAAATGAAATCAGAAATATTTTATAAAGCATTAAAACAAAAAGAGGAACAACAAAATAGGATTTATATAGTTGGTATTTTAATGATTTGTTTGACTCTTTTATCATTATATTCAATGATTTGGTGGAATAGAAGAATTAGAAAATCAATAGATGAGTTTAATACTTTCTTTGAAAATTCAAGTAATGAAAGAACAAAAATAGATAGTGGGAAAATACTATTTAAAGAGTTTAATCAAATGGCAATTTATTTAAATAATATGCTTGAAACAAAAGAAAAATTAAAGTCTGAATTAGAACATCTTGCAATTACAGATAAACTAACAGGAATAAATAATAGATTTAAGATTGATGAACTATTACAAGATGAGATAATTCGTTCACAAAGATATTATCATACTTTTGCACTTGCAATTATTGATATTGATAATTTTAAATATATAAATGATAATTATGGGCATCAAATTGGAGATAGTGTATTAATTAAAATTGCTAAAATCTTAAAAGAAAATATCCGAAATGTTGACCATCTTGGAAGATGGGGTGGAGAAGAGTTTGTTATAATTTGTCCAGAAACTTCATTGGAAGGAAGTTTAAAATTAATGGAAGATTTAAGAAAAACAATAGAATCTGAAAACTTTGAAGCGGTAGGAACTGTAACAGCAAGTTTTGGATTAACTTTATTTGCTTTAGATGATGATTCTACAACAGTTTTAAAAAGAGCTGATGATGCTTTATATAAAGCTAAAGATGAGGGTAAGAATAAAGTAGTATTAATTTAAATCTTACCAAGGACCTTTAAATCTTATGGGTTTAAAATCAACTTTTTTCTCATGTTTTGTAGTTCTATCTTGAACTCTTTTTCTCCATCTTTTAAAGCCATTTTTTGATATTAGTTTTCTCATTAAGTTCTTAACTTGATTTTCTGTTAATCCAAACTCTTTTTTTATCCCTTCAAAGGTTGTTCTATCTTGCCAGGCCATTTGAATAAGCCTATTTTTGTCCTCTTCATTCAAGTCAATTTTTTTCATTTGTAAAATACCCTTATAAATCCTAATAAAAATAAAACGATTGATATCTCTTTTGGTTCAAAGCCATACATTAAATAAAACATTGAAGCTAAAACAAAACCAAAAGATATTGCATATGATTTTAAAACTTTTTTTAAACTTGTAATTATATACTCAAGCTGGTTTCTGCTTACTTCAACTTCAAGTGTACCTTCACTAGCTTTTTTTACCATTACTTTAAAATCTTTTACAATAAATGGCAACTCTTTTGCTTCAGCAATAAGTGTTTCACTTATGGTACTTTTTGTTCCTAACGCCTTTGGTAAGTTTTGGTTTAATATTGGCAAAATATCTTTTACACCATTAAAGTTTTCTATATATGTTGTCCCAAGACCTTCAATAATTGCACTTACTCTTAAAATATAAATTGCATCACTTGGCAGTTTAAAAGGTAAATCTCTAGTACTTTCAAGTATCTCAAAGGCAAGTTTTTGCATAGATTCACTATCTAGATTATCATTTGAAAATATATCAAACATTTTTGCAGTAAACTCAGCTAATTCACTTGTTGGTGCTTCATAAGCAATAGTACCTAGTCTTTTACTAGCACTAATATATGTCTCATAATCTTTTTCATGAGCTGCTTTAATAAGTTCAATAATAGCAATTCTTTTATCATTTGGTACAGTTTTTACCATACCAAAATCAAGTAAAATAAGCTCCCCTTTTTTATTTACTAAAAGGTTACCTGGATGTGGGTCCGCATGGAAAAATCCAGTTATCAACATCTGGGTTGTATAAAAGTCAACTAGGTTTGAGATAATTGATTTAAAATCAATGTTATTTTTAAAAATACTCTCTTTATCATCAAATCTAAATCCCTCTTCAAAACTCATAACCATTGCATCATCACATGAGTATTTTTTATATCCTTTTGGAAATCTAACTTTCTGTTTTTTGTATACTTTTTTAAAGTTTTTAAGATTTTTTAGTTCTTGATTTAAACTAATCTCTTCAACTATCATTTTTGAAAATTCAGAAATTACAGCTTCAATTGAATTTTTAGTATATGATGAAAACAGGGGTTTAAATAAAAAGTTAAAAAATGAAATAATCTTTATATCTGCTAAAACTTGTTCTTTTATTCCTATTCTTCTTAGTTTTACAGCTACTTTTTTTCCATTTTTTAAATGTGCCACATGAACTTGCCCAATTGAAGCTGAAGCAATAGGTATCTCTTGGAAGCTTTCAAAAATATCTTTATTTTCAAAAGCGATATTATAAACCTCTTTGAATTGTTTGTGACTCATAGGGGGAATTTGATCATGAAGATTCTTTAATTCATCAAGGTAATCTTCTGTGAAAAAATCAGACCTCGTAGCTAATACTTGAGCAAGTTTAATAAAACTAGCTCCTAGTTTTACAATAGTCTCCTTTAGCTTTTTTGGTTTTAAAGGTTTTAGTAATAAAAAACTCTTTTTTCTTTTTATTACTAAATATATTGTTAATAAAAATGTGAATACTTGATAAACCCTTAGGGGTGAAAAATATTTTATAACGTATCCTTCTAGATCTTTCTAATTGGTTCTGGTAAAGGCTTAGCGAAGTAATAACCTTGTAGATAGTCAACTCCAATCTCTTTTATAACCTCTAACTCATAAGCTGTTTCAATACCTTCAGCTAATATCTTAATATCTCTATCCCTTGCTAAACTAGCTAAAGCTTTATAAACAGAGACTTTGTAATCATCTTTGTCTATATCTTTAATAATATTTCTATCTATTTTGATAATATCAGGTTTTAATTCAATTATCATATTTAAACTAGAATACCCTTCACCAACATCATCTAAAGCTATTTTAAACCCTTCATTTCTATAATATTCTAAAATAGATTTTAGATGTTCTTGGTCTGTTACTTTTTCTGTCTCGACAACTTCAAATATAATATTTGAGGGGTCTATTTCTAGTTGTTTTGCCCATTTGACAGTTGATTGTAAACAAAACTCAGGATCATAAACAGATGTGGGTAAAAAATTAATAAATACTTTTTTATTAACTTTTTTAGTAGCAGCGGTTTTTAAAGCACTTTCTCTACACATCCTATCTAGTTTAAAGTTCATATCATTTCTAGCAGATTTTTCGAATAATTCATCTGGATAGATTAAGGAACCATCGGCCTTAACCCCTCTAATTAATGTTTCATACCCATAAATAGAGTTTGTCTTTACATCAACTATAGGCTGAAAATACGAGGTTAAGGATTGATTATTTATCACATCAAAAAACTCTTTATCATCTATCATGTTTATGAATCTTTGTAATGGTTTTGCATGTAAAACCATTTTGTATGAAAAACCTAAATTTTCATAATCAATATAAATCTTTATATCTTGAGCTGCCATTTGATTAAAGTGACCTTTTAATGCGTCAATATTTGATTTAAAAAACTCTTTTGTATCCTCAACTTTTATATAGTGTAAATCATGAACTTTAAATAAGTTTAGACCTAATTTCATTAAGAATATTCTGCTTTTTGCCATTAGCTCATCAAATTCACTTACAAAATATATTTTTGATGGTAAGGATTCAAATCCTAGTTTTTCATTGCATTTGTCACATTTCAAACTATTTACCTTTTAATTCTTCTAAAATCTCTGTTTTCATTTTTTGAAGATCTTTTTTTGTAGCAAGACCAAGTTCATTGATTATCTCTTTTAACATTGATCTAATCTCTTTTTTTATCTTTTTATCTTCTATCTTTCCTTCAGCCTCAAGATTCTCAACAAAAGTTTTTAAATCCTCTTTTCTTAACATCCCTTTTTTTTCTAGAGTTTTTAACTCTTTTTTTACACTTTTTCTTATCTTTTTTGTTGCACCAAGTGCTGTGAAAACTACGTCTTTAAACATAATTACTCCTTTATTAAATTTATGATTTTTTCTGATAATTTATTTGAACTATAAAATGAACCTTCTAGGTTCTTCTTTTGAAAATAATCCCCACAAATCCCTAGGTTTTGATTAGTGTCAAAAATATATTCTTTATTAATTGTATTTTCTACAAAAGCATATTTCCAAAGGTGTTCTATAGTTTCAAACTTATTTTTTATATCTATATTTACCTCTTTTTTAATTAATGAATAAATCTTTTCAAAAAGCTTCTCTTTTGGAAGATCTATATTTTTTTGTGTAAATTCTTCATTTAAATGTAATACAAAACTTTTAAAATCTTTGTATTGATATTTTGATGAGTTATCAACAACTTTTTTGAAATTAGTATTTTTTTCAAGTGATGATAAATCTAAATCATTACTATTTTTATCATAACAAATAAGTGTACTAATTGGTGTATATTTTACATCTTTTAACAAATCTTTTATCTCATTATTAAGATTTAGATCCATTTCTAAAATTTGTGTTGCAGGATTAGTTAATAACAATAAATCATATGATTGGTACATTTTACCTTTTTCATCAAATAAAAACCATTTTTTATTTTTATAATGTGCTTTGATTATTCTAGTATTGTTAATTAGGTCTTTTTTATCTATCATTGAAGAGCAAAGCTTGTTTATTCCATTTGTTGGAATATAGTTGTTATCACTTTTTTGAAGAATATTTTGTTTAACTTTTTTATCTAAAAAATCAATTAGTTCTTTATCATGTATATTAATTGAAGAGGTTCCATGGTCAATAAACTTATCACCAATATATTTGGTACTAAGTCTCCCTCCACATCCCCTTGATTTATCAAAGATAGTTACCCTAAATTGTTTTTGTGATAGATTTTTATATAAGTGACAACCACTAAAACCTGCTCCAATAATTGCTACGTTCATTTTCCCACTTTTTATTTTATTATCTTATAATTAGTGGGAAATTAGTAGGCTAAAAATGTAAGTTTATGATGTTTTAGTTTATATCAGAAAGGATAATATCTTTTATTTTCTCAGATTTTCCAAAATGTGAAAGTAATTTAAACTCCACAAGGGGATACTCTTTTTTTAAATCTTCTATGATAATAGGAAGATCAACTAATACATGTTTTCCAGAGTTTAAAAAATATGGATAAAAACTAATATATATTGCACCTTTTTTTATAAACTCTACGGCAACTTCTTGGATACTAGGCGTTGCAAGTTCTAAAAAGGCTGCTTTTTTTAAATCATATTTAGTATCTTCTTTTGAAATTTTTTCAATTAGATTTACAAATTCATTATTTGACTGTTCTTTTTTACTACCATGGGCTATAAATATTATTGCTTTCATTTTTTTCATACCTTTTTAAATTTATAATGATTCAAACCCTTTTTTATGAGAAATCGGTCCTTTCCCTTTTCCTATTCCTGGGGCATTATTAATTGCTTCAAAAACAAATTTATTGGCAATTGAGATTGAATCTTCTAAGCTTTTGCCTAAGGCAATATTAGCAGCTATTGCACTACTAAAACTACAACCTGTTCCATGGGTGTTTTCAGAATTCAAAAATGCAGATTCAAACTCTATAATATTTTCACCTAAATAAAGTCTATCAATACTTTGAGTACCTTTTTTTATATTTTTAATTAAAACTTCACAAGGTAAAGATTTAATCTCTTCAACTCCATTACCATTGTTTTCATTGAAGTTAAACAAACCCTTTGCTTCAAAGGTATTTGGAGTTATTACTGTAACATAGGGAAATAAAGATTTCATATTTTCTACTGCATCATCACTTAAAAGTTTAGAACCTGCTTTTGATACAAAAACTGGGTCAAATACTATTGGAATATCTAAACCTTTTATAAATTCTCTTACTGTGTCAATAATCTCATTTGAAAAAAGCATTCCGATTTTTACTGCTGCAACTTCTAAGTCATCAAAAACCATCTCAAGTTGTTCTTTTACAAAGTTTGAATCTATTTGGCTAATACTTCTCACACCTGTTGTGTTTTGAGCTGTTAAAACTGTTAAAACTGATGCTCCAAAAACTCCAAAATTTTCAAAGGTTTTTAAATCAGCTTGAATACCAGCTCCTCCACTACTATCACTTCCTGCAATTGTCAATACTACTTTCATCTATTCCTCATTTATTCTTATCATATATATTTACAAATTCATCAAAGTTATCTAAAAAAAGAGTGACTAATTCAGGGTCAAAGTGAACAGCTTTATTTTCCATAAAATAGTCTTTAATATCTTCTTTAGACCAACTTTTTTTGTATACTCTTTTTGAGTATAATGCATCAAAAACATCTGCAATGGCTACAATTCTAGCACTTAAAGGTATAAATTCACCTTTTAAACCCTTAGGATAACCACTTCCATCATATTTTTCGTGGTGGCCACTTGCAATCTCACATGCCATTTGTATTAATGGTTTGTTTGAATTACTTAAAATTAGTTCACCAATACTTGCATGTTTTTTCATAGTTTCATACTCTTCTTGTGTAAGTTTTGCAGGTTTATTTAAAATAGAATCTTCAATACCTACTTTTCCAATATCGTGTAAAGGAGCTGTAAGATTGATTTGTTCTGATAACTCTTCACTTAAGCCATATAAAAGTGCTAGTTTCTTTGAATATAAACCAACTCTTATAACATGTGCACCAGTTTCATTTGATCTAAATTCACCTAAAGTTCCAAGTCTTTGTATAATCTCTTTTTGGGTTTCTTCCAAATCATTGTTTAAAATTTGAATCTCTTTAGTGGCAATATCTACTTTTTTTTCTAAGTTCTTTTGGTAGTCATAAATTTCATTTTCTAAAATATTTTGTGATTTTTTGTAGTGAAAACTCATATATGAAACAAAAATACCTGCCCACAATAATGACCAGATGGCAAAACTATCATAATTTACTAGTTTTGTGTAGGATATAATTAAAGATATTAAAAGTAGAACAATAAAACCAATCAACCATTTTTTTGTATTTTTATAAGATTCAATCATTATTGTTACTAAAGGTAGTACCAGAACCCAAAATATGTCAAAACTGTTTTGATTACCTAGGAATAAAAAGCTAAAAAATATTGTAAATAGAATTAACAACATATATTTAGCTACTTTATTATTGTTGTTTATTTTCTTTAAATTAAAAAAAAGAATTACAGTGAAAATTGATGCAATTGAATATAAAAGGGTAAATTGTGGTCTATCATTAAAGTAATTAGCAATTGAAGATAATGGTAAGAAAAGAATCATTAAAAATAAAATGCTTCTTATCTCTTGTCCTCTTATCTTCTCTTGATTCTCCAAGGCTTATTCCTTGATAATTGTGATAACTAATTCACCAACTGTAAATCCAAATTTTTTCATTTTTGAGTGGTTAATTATTACACCATCTTCTTGTAAATGTAACCAGTCTCTAACACTAATATCTATTGTAGAATCATTATATGGTACTCTCATTACATAATCTATCATAACTGTATTTCCTAAAGCTTGCATCTTTGCGGTGCCAATTATGTCCCCTGCTGTTGCATCAAATGATTTTTCACCTGTAGGTTTTAAAGTCCAAACTCTAGTTAATTCTTCACCATCATCATAAACAAATTTTTCATCTAATGTTCCAATCCCATTTTCATCCCATGAGCCAATAAGTTGCCCTTTAAAGCTTCTAATAATCTTTCCACTTCTATCTTTTACTAAACCATAAGCAGTCATTTTTCCATTGAAGTATTCTTGTGGAATAAATTCTGGAGTTTTATCTTTAAAATCTTCTATTTGCATTTTTGAACATCCTGTAAAAAAAATTGTAAAAAATATTGATAATACTAGTAGTTTTTTCATGCTACAAGCCCTTCATTTAGATGAATATTGTTATACCTTGTTAAGGTAATTTGAACTAAACCAATATTTCTTGTTAAAAATGCAGCTTCACAGTAACAAAGATACATTCTCCACATTCTTATGAAATAATCATCGAACCCAAGCTTTTTTACCTCTTCAATTCTTTGATTGAAGTTTTCATGCCAGATATTTAATGTTTTTGCATAATGTTCTGTAAACTCTTCCATGTGAAGTAGATTTAAGTTTGTATGATTAGTCGTTACATCTAAAATCTTTGCCACACTTGGTAGATGACCACCTGGGAAGATATATTTTTGAATAAAGTCTGTCCCTTTACAATATGAATCATATCTTTGGTCTGGCATTGTAATTATTTGCATAACTAAATTTCCAGATGGTTTTAATAAATCTTCACATTTTTTAAAGAATACATCAAAGTATTCACGTCCTACTGCTTCAAACATCTCTACAGCAATAATTGCATCAAACTTACCTTCCATATCTCTGTAGTCTTTTAATAAAACATCAATAGACTCTTCAATATTATTCTCTTTAAATCTATCTTCACATAGCTTTTTTTGCTCTTTAGAAAGAGTTAAAGTTGTAACTTTACAATCATACTCTTTAACTAAATGACTTGCCATAGCTCCCCATCCTGAACCAATCTCTAAAACTTTTGAACCTTTTTTTAGATTAAGTTTTTTTGCTAAGATATCTATTTTTCTTTTTTGTGCATCAAATAATGGTTCTTTTGGGTTTTCAAAAACTGCAGCTGAATACATCATAGTATCATCAAGGAAAAGTTTAAAGAAATCATTTGATAAATCATAATGTTTCGAGATGTTTTTTCTAGCCTTTGTTTTAGAGTTTTTTCTTAAGTAGTGCTTGACTTTGTTTATAAAAGGGAATAGGTTATATAAAGAAAAGTTTTTTTCATGATTACTTACTGTTTCTAAAGATGAAGAGTTTAATAATGCAATTTTGATTAATGAAGTTAAATTGTCACAATCAAAATCTTTATCCATGTAACTTTCAGCAAATCCTATATCCCCATAAAACATAATTCTTTTGAAAAATTTATTTGTATAAAGTTTTATTTTTGCTTTTGGGTAAGAAGTTTTACCATAGTTTTTTATTTCACCATTTGGATATGTTACTTCTAAATTTCCAATTTCAATTTTTGATAAAAATTTTTCCCCAATTTTTTTCCAGAAAGCTTCCATTTTATATTCTCCTTGTTTGATCTTGTGGAATTGGTTGAGTCCATTTAAGACCTTTTAATCTTAATTTGATACTTTGGTAGATTGTTCTTGTAACAACCCAAAAAGTTAATAAAGTGTGTTTAAAAAACATCTTTAATGTTTTTTTATCACTAAACTCTATTTTTTTGGTTAAAAGGTTTGAAACTAAAACTTTTTTCCCATCTTCATATAGTTTTATTGAAAGTTGAAAATCATTTTCATCATATATTAAATCAAAACTATAATCCCCATCCCTTTTAAAAAAAGGTGAAACATACATATCTTTTTTGGTTTTACCCGTTAAGGTTTTTTCATTCTTTTCTTTTAGTTCAACTGGGTAAACAACTCTTCCTCCATTATAGTTATGCACTTCGGCAAACATAAATTTGGGTTTATTTTCCTCAAATAAAATTAGTACACTAATTGGATTAAAGACAAAACCTAAGATTCTAGGAAGGGTTATAAATCTCATTTTTAATGTTTTTTTAATTTTGAATTTATTTAATAGTTCATCAACATTTTTTAAAAAATCATCACTTTTACCAAAATGATCTTTTGTAAGAAATGAAAATAGATTAAAACTATTGTATGAAAATAATTTGTTTTTATTTAAGTCCTCGAAAGAGTTTAAATCGATATCTACCATAAAAAATTTGTATTTAAAATCATGGGTTTTTGGATGAAATCTTTTATGAAAGATTGAGCCATCAAGGTAATTATGCTGTATCATAACTCACATCCAAACTCTTTTGCTATTGTATTTGCACTATATAAACCATCTTCATGGAAACCATATCTCCAATATGCTCCTGCGTAGTAAGTATTGTTTTTCCCATTAATTAGATCTCTTTTTTCTTGTGCATCAATTGCTTTTTGGTCAAATTGGGGATGTGAGTATTCGATTTTCTCAATCACTTCATCTAAAGAATCTGTTTCATTTAAAGAAACAAAGTATTCTTTTTTTGAATCTAGATTTTGAAGTAGATTTAACCAATAAGATAAGGTAACTGATTCTTCATCACCATTTGTTTTATAGTTCCATGCTGCATATGATTTTTTATTAGGGTATAAAGCTTTAGTATCATTGTGTAATACCGCATTGTTCTTTTTGTATTTAAAACATGAAAGAATAGTTAATTCTTCAATTGATGGTTCATCTAAAATAGCTAATGCATCTGGTGCATGTAGGGCAAAAACAACTTTATCATACTCTTTTTCACCATCTTCTTTTGTTGTTATATAAACCTTACCATCTTCTCTTTTTACTGATATGATATTTGAATTAAGAAATATTTTTCCAGAGATTTTAGATTTGATTTTATTTACATAATTTATAGAACCATTGCTAACGGTTAACCATTGGTGATGTGTATCAACACCTAGTAAGCCATGGTTTTTGAAAAAAGTTAAAAATGTTCTAGCTGGAAATTCATTCATTTTTTGAGTTGGTGTAGACCAAATAGATGCTCCCATTGGTACAATATATCTATCTTTAAAATATTTTGAATAGGGTTTTAAATACTCTTCTAAACTAACATCCAAATCAGCTGAATTTGTTTTTAAATCACTATTTGCTTTCTTATTAAAATCTAAAATATCACTTATCATTTTATAGTGGCTTAGATTAAATAGATTTTTCTTTTGTACAAACATACCTTTTAATGATTGACCATTATAAGCAATATTTGAAGTTTTATCCCAAAAGGCAAAACTCATATCACTCTTTTCTATTTTTACATCTAATTCTTCAAATAGTTTTGTTAGAAGAGGGTAGGTTTGATGATTGAAAACCAAAAAACCTGTGTCAACTCCAAATGGTTTTCCATCATTTGTAATTTGAGTTGTTCTTGCATGACCTCCAAGCCTATTCTCTTTTTCAAAAATATCTACATCATGTTTTTTGCTCAAAAGGTATGCTGAACCAAGACCACTTATCCCAGCTCCAATTACAGCAATTTTTAGTTTTTTCTCACTCATTTGTATCTTCCATTTTTATCTTGTTTAGGAAATATTAATTTATCAGTATCAATGTAGTTATCTAATATTGAGATTATATTCCCTAATTTTTTATTTTCTATAGTTGGTTTTCTATTCATTATCCAAACATATTCCATATTTTTGTCAACTACTACTGCAGTTTCATAATTATCTAAATAAATAATTCTATACTCTTCAGAAAAAATCCAATAATATGTTTTTTCCATTAAAGACATATTTCCATTAGAACCCAAAGGTTCCACAATTCCTTTATATTCTTTTAAATCTGCACCAATCTTTTCTTTAAAACATCTATTATATACTTCAAGTTTTGTATCAGTGATTTTTTTATATTCAACTGTTGGTGCAACACAATCTTCTTCGAAACTATTGTAAGTTCTTGCAATTTCATACCAAAGCCCACTGAATTCATTGGGGTTTACATAAATTACCGGGGCTGGGGCTTTGGCGTAAGAGGGAGTTTTAGTCAAAATTATTAAGGAAACTATACTCATAAATATTACTAGGAATGTTAAATTCTTCATATGAACTCCTCTTGAAAGTGATTTTATAATCAAATGAAGTTTTTTTGTATGAATAATTTGTCTATTTATAAGGTTATTTTTTGATTTCTTTAAATTTGAAAATAAAATATAAAGAGAATAGTTTTAAAATAACTGGTAAAAGTGCATAAAGTAAAGAGAGTGTTAAAATCATCTTTTGATTTATATTATTTTCATCAAAACCAATTAGTCCTAAAATTGAAAAAGTTATCATAACTGAACTAGCAAGTGCAAGTTTAGTTAACATAGTCCAAATACCAAATGATGTAGAGGATAATTGTTTATATTTTGAGTTTTGAATAACATCACTTTGAATTGCAGTTGGAAAAGCGATGTCAGCACCAAGACTAAGTCCTGTTATAAAAGAGATTAATGTAAACCATAAAATATCCCCTTCTTTTAGAAAAATCACAAAGATAAAGCTAATAGAAGCCAGAAGTATTGATAATACCCATACTTGCTTTTTGCCTTTACTTTTTGATAGTTTATTCCAAAAGGGTAAGGCAATTATTCCTGCAACAAAATATACTATTAAAATCCACTCATTTGAGTTTTTATCTTGAATAACCACTTGTATAAATAGAAGAAATAGTGTTGCTGGAATTGCATTTGCTAAACAATTTAGGAAATATCCAATTTGTAAATATTTATAATCCTCTTTTTCTTTATAAATTAGTTTTAATGTACTTAATTTTATCTCTGTTTGATCATTTATAAATTTTGTTTTCATTTTAAAAAGTGTTATTAAAAATAAAGGAGTAAACAAAAAGATAAATAATAAAAAAAGTAGATTCAGTTTTTGGGAAAGTTCCTGAGAATCAATTATAAAAGGGGCAATTAATGCTAAAACTAAACCAATTATTGTAAAAAGCTCTCTATTACTATTTAATGTACTAATCTCATTATAATCATCACTTATTTCCGAAACCCACGTTAAATAGGGAATCATAATCATACTAAACCCTAAATAGATTAAAATAGAAAAGAATATTAGAAAATATATAGCATACTCTTTGATTGGGTTTATTAAAGCATAAAATGAAAGTGAAGCGATTAAAAAGCCTAAAAACATAATTGGTTTTTTACTGTTTAAAATTCTTTGGGATTTATCACTTAAAAAACCAACTAGTGGGTCACTAATTACATCAATTAATCTTGCTAAAAATAAAACCACACCAACAAGAGTAATATTTAAGTCTAAATCAACTGCATAATATGTTGGAAGATAGATATATAGTGGTAAGCCTAATATAGCAAGGGGCATTGCAATTAGTGGATAATAATAGTTCATAATATACTAATTCTGAATTTTCGATTTTGCAAATTTTAGCAAACTTGATAATATTGGAAATTTTTCATAAATATTATGTGCTGCATCCCAATAATCTTCGTGTATTAAAACCTTGTTATTTTCATCGAAGACTATTCTACTAACTCCTGTAAATTTGTTTATCTCTTTTTTGTTTTTAAATGAGAAGGTAAAATTCCATTTTATATATGATATTTTTTTATTTGAAACTATTTCTGTTACATCAAACTTAGTATTATCAAGGTTTTGAAACATATTTTGAAAAACAATATATATATTTTCAGTACCTGTTAATTCATGAAAAGGGTCTTTAAATATTACCTTTTCATTATAAAACTTTTCATATTCTTGTTTTTTTGTCTCTTTTTGAATATTTTCAAAAAAAGAAGCATATTCTTCGATACTCATTAAATCATCTTTCTTGTAATAGATAAAGATATTTTATAGGGAAGTATAGATAGAAATTTTAAAAATATTTTTAATTTAAAGGGAAATGAAATTTCAAATTTTTTATCTTCAAACATCTCTTCACTAATTTTTTTTGCTGTATAGTCTGCACTCATAAGTTGGGGCATCTCAAAATCATTTTTTGAAGTAAGTCTAGTTTTTACAAAACCATGGTTTATAACTTTTAATTTAATTCCAAGGGAATCAAGTTCAGGATGAATTGATTGTGCTAAGTTTAATAAGGCTGTTTTAGGTGCAGAGTAACCACCACCTTTAGGTAAGCCAAAATATGTAGAAAGACTTAAATTCCATATCCATTTTCCAAAACCTTGATTTTTAAAATATGGAATAATCTCACACATTAATTTTACAACGCCTAAGTAATTTGTTTCATTCATTTTAATAAAGTGCTCTTTATTCCAATTGTTTATATCCATAACTTCATAAGTTCCTGCATTATAAAACCATATATCTAAACCTCTATATACTCCCCAGGCTTCTTGTACCTCATTTTTGAAGTTGTCTTTACTTACATCTAAATCTAATAAATAAAGGTTATCTTGAAATTTTTCTTGCAGTTTTTGTAACTCTTCATTAGTGGTTGCATTTCTAGAGCTTACAATTAAATAGTGATTTTCATTTAATAATATCTTCACTAGTTCTAATCCAATACCACTACTTCCGCCAATTATCCAAATTCTATTATTAGCTTCCATGATAAACCTTTTTTATTTATTTTATTGAATAAGTATGTTTTTTTGTATAGTTTTAATGTCTTTTGAGTGGAAAATTTATTTTGGATTTATAGTTATTAAGGCATTATAATAATTATATAAAAAAGTTTAATGATGAAAATAAAAATTATCCTAAGTCTACTATTCCTTTCATTTTTTCTTTTTTCAGCTGATTTAAAACAGTACAATATTACTTTATCTACACAATCTATATCTCTTTTTTTATTTTTGAATTTACTTATTTTATCAATTGTTGTTTTTGTTTTGAAAAAAGGCTTTGAGAAAAAAATGGAACTTCGAAAAAATGAGTTTGATGCTATATTAAACGATATTCCAGACTTATTATGGATAAAAAATAAAAATGGTAAATACCTAGAGTGTAATAAAAGGTTTGAGCAGTTTTTTGGTGCAAAAAAAGAAGAGATTATAGGGAAAACAGATTTTGACTTTGTAGATGAAGACTTAGCAAAATTTTTCACTGAACATGATAAAAATGCTATGGAATCAGATACTCCATTATCTAATTTTGAAAAAGTAACTTTCAAAAGTGATGGACATGAAGAATATCTGAAAACTACAAAAACAAAAATTTTAAATGATGAGAGCAAAATAATTGGAGTTTTAGGTATTGGAAGAGATTTTACTGCTGAAAAAAAATTGGAAGAAGAGATAATTTTTGAGAAACAAAAATATAAATATTTGCTAGAAAATTCATCAGATGCAATTTTTATTGTTGATTTAGAAGGAAATCTTGTTGAATATAGTAAATTATTTAAAAAAGTACTTGGGTATGAGGATGAGGAATTATTAAATTTTAAAGTTACTGATTTTGAAGCTATACATAAAGAAGAGGTAGTTTTAGAAAATATAAATAAAACAAGTTTTGAACCTGTTAATTTTGAATCAAAATATAAAAGAAAAGATGGAAAACTTTTTGATGTTTTTGTAAGTATTGTACGAATTAAAATCTTTGATGAAGAGTTAGTTTATTGTTCTATGAGGGATATTTCTATACAAAAAGAGTATGAAAAGAGATTAGTTCAACAAAAAGAGGAGTTTGAAACAATTTTTAATTACTCAAGGGATGCAATTTTAGTTGTTGACAAAAATCTTGATATATTCAATTTTAATAAAGAGTTTTTAAATATTTTTGACTGTGAGGAGAAAAGTTTATTTGAAATGAATTTTTTAAATTTACTTGTACAAAATTATAAAGAGAATCTTTTAAATGCTATGAATATAGTTTTAGAAAAAGGCGTTATTGAAAACCAAGAAGCTAATTGTATCTCTTTAAATAAAAAGCTTATTCCAATTAATTATTCAATCTCTTTACTTCCAAACAAACAAAGATTTTTGATATTTATTAGGGATACAACAAGTTTAAAAATAGCAGAACAACAAACAAAACTAGCTTCAATGGGTGAAATGATTGGAAATATTGCCCATCAATGGAGACAACCTTTAAGTGCAATAACTACAAATGTTAGTGGACTAAGTTTAAAAGTAGATATGGAGATACCAGTTAGTAGTGAAGAGATTTTACATTGTTCTGAAGAGGTTATGAAACAAGCTAATTACCTATCAACTACCATAGATAATTTTAGAAACTTTATCAAGGATGAAAAGGGCACTTCTTTAGTTAGTATTAAAAATATTATTGAAAACTCTATCTCCTTAGTTCAAAGTTCATTAAATAGTTCATATATTAAACTAATAACAAAGATAGATGAAGATATAAGTATTGTTGCAGCTAAAAATGAATTATCAGAAGCTTTTATTAATATATTAAACAATGCAAAAGATGCTTTAAAAGAATTTGTGGAAAATGAAGATGATAGATATATTTTTATTGAAGTAAAAAAATTAGATGAAAATAGTTTAGTTTTAAGAATATATGATAGTGCAGGGGGAATTGACTCTTCCATTAAAGATAGAATTTTTGAACCATATTTTACAACAAAATATAAATCTCAAGGTACTGGACTTGGTTTAGTTATGGTCGATAAAATTTTAAGGGAAAGATATAACTTTAAACTAGATGTATACAATAAAAACTTTACATACAATAATAAAGAGTATGTGGGAGCATGTTTTGAAGTAACAATTACCCACTAAAGCCATTCAAAAGATAAAAAAATCTCATCAGTATTTGGCAGAACAAAGCCTTCAACTAAGGCATCTTTTCTTTGTTTTTTTGAATTATATAGAGTTATTTTTCTTTTTCTTATTTTTCTTTTTTCGATGATTTCATCAAAGATATCCTCACCACCTTGAAACTCTTTTAAACTTTCTATTTCAAAACACTTTTTACCAATAAGTTGCTCTTTTTTTAAATTTAAAACTTCACATAAAGAATCATTTACTTTTAGTATTTTTGAGCTATAGTTTATTATCATCCTTCCATAATCAATAAAATCAAATATTGCTTGTAGGTTATCATGATTTTTATCAAGTTTGTTTTTTAATTTAGCTTGTTCTTTTTCCAAATTTAATACATAAATTATTTTGATTAATAGTTCTTCAAACTGCTCTAGGTCTATTGGTTTCAAAATATAACCATCAACTTGTAGTTTAATTGAATTATGTAAATAGTTTGTATCATTAAATGCTGTTGTAAAGATTACTGGAGCTTTTGAATTTAACTCTTTTATCTCTTTTATCATTTCAATGCCATCCATATTTGGCATTTTTATATCACTTATTATTAGGTCAGGATTAATCTCTTTATACAGTTTTAATCCCTCTTCACCATCTTTTGCAAGGATTAAAGTTCTACAAAACATATTTAGAAATTCTGCACATTCTTTTTGTACATTTAGTTCATCTTCAACATATAGTATTGTATCTATTTTTTTTAACATCTTTTATCCTCTTTGTTAAATCTAATAATAAACTTAGCCCCTTTTTGAGTATTTATAACCTCTAACGAGCCTTTCATATTGTCTTCAATAATCATTTTTGACATATACAACCCCATCCCTGTACCTTCACCTTGGTCTTTACTTGTAAAATATGGTTCAAAAATTCTATTTATCAAATCTTTTGGAATGCCACCTGCATTATCTTCAAACTCAATCTCGTAATAGTTGATATTTATTATAATTTCAGGATTTTTTATTTCCCTTTTCTCAAGCTCATATTTTGAATTTGAAATAAGATTCATAATTACATGTTCAAATTCAGATTTAAAACCTTCTATTTCAAAATTTTGATTTTCATTCAAATCTATTTTGATATTTTGTTTTTTTAGTTGTGCCTCTGTTAGGCTTAATACATTTTTAATTGAATCATTGATTGAGAACCTAATAGGTCTTTTGTCAATTGTAAAAAAGTTTCTAAAATCATCAATTGTCGTACTCATAAAGTTGATTGTTTCTTTATTTTTATTTATGAAACTTTGTATAAACTCTTCATCTATTTCATTTTTTTTGTATGCATATTTTAACTTTTGAATTCTAATAGAAATTTCATTTAAAGGTTGTCTCCATTGGTGAGCGATTGCCCCAATCATTTCACCCATAGCTGCTAATTTACTTTGTTGTTGGATAAGTTGAAACTGTTTAAAGTTTTCATCTGTTTTTCTTTTTACTTCATCTATTAAAAATTGTTCATTTTTAATATCAGTGGTAATATCTTTGTGCGTACCAATTATTCTTAGTGGATTTCCTTCTTTGTCTTTTCTAAGAACATAACCTTGTGCAAAAATCCATTTATAGCTACCATCTTTTGTTTGCAATCTAAACTTTACTTTATATTTATAATCTTTTTGTGTTATAAATTTATCAACTTCTTTTAAAACTCTTTTAATATCATCTTTGTGAACTCTTTTTTCCCACTCAAAAAAGTTATTAGATATTTCATTTTCTTCATAACCTAACATAATTTTCCAGTTTTTTGAAAAGTGTATTTCGTTTGTTGAAGTATTCCAATCCCAATGTCCATCACCAGAGTTTTCAATAGCACTTCTCCAGTTTTCTTCACTAATCTCTAGTGTTTCTGAAAGCTCTTCATTTATTTGATCTGATTTTTTTAATTTATTTAATATCTCAGTTAATCTAACTTTTGTAAAGGTAAAGATAATTAAAAATATTAAAAGTATGGCAATGATAATTAATAATCCCCTTTGAATATGCTCTTCTTTTAAAGCTTGAAGATATTCATCTTTTATAAAACCAACCAATATCAAAGAGTCTTTAATTTGATTACAAATATAAATTGATGCAAAATCTGAATTTGAATACTCAAAATTTGTAATGATTTCATTTTTGTCTGTGGATATAAATTTGTCTAATTTTACTTCATTATCATTGTATTCACTCCAATTATAATCATCATTGTAATGGATTAAAATCTCACTTTTCTTGTTTGTTAAGATATAGTTGAATTTTTCAGATAAAGTTATTTGCTCAAGCAATTTTAATATATTGAAATTTATGATTAAAATACCTTTAAACTCATCTTTTTTCTCTAAAGGTAGTATTGCTCTAATAGTAGGTATATAGGGGAGTTCAACTTCACCATTTTCAATATTTAAGTCAAGTTGTGAAAACCAAATCTTATTTACAGGTTTATAAATAGATTCCTCAAAATAGTATCTATTTGCTTTGTTTTGGAGTTGTTCTGGTTTTGCTACAGTAGTTGTGTTTGTTTTTCTATCTTGATCAACTCTTATTATTTCATGTCCTGTTTCATCAATATATCTTACTTGGTCAATATATTTATGAGATTTTGCAAGGCTTAAAAAAATGTTTTCATTCTCTTTTAAATAAGAATTATCTCCTTCTAAAAAATTTTGAAAAACTTTACTGTCTTGTATGGCTAGAAGAAAATGACGACTATTTGTAATAAAATTTTCACTAAAGATTTTTCTTTTTATTTTCAGTTCATTTTTCAATGAATTATTGATTAGATTTTTTTTACTTTGGTTGAAATAAAAATAAGATATTGCAATTTGAATAAAAACAAAAATTATAAATAAAGATAAAAATATTTTTACTAAATTTTTAACTGAATTATTCAAATTTACTCCTCATCTTAGTTGATAAGATATTTTATCTAGAAATGGTATTAGGAGAGTATCATTTTTTAATTTTGAAGTACATATGTCACGTTTAGGCCATTTTGGATTTGTATACTTCCTTGTCCCAAACATAAAAGAAGAGAAGAATTTCCCTAGAAAATCTCATCTCCCCCCTCATTATTTTGAAATTATCTTTTCTTCTCTTCTTTTACTTTATAGAAATTTTGTCATCTATTGGCAAGATAATTTTGAATTCCGCACCTTTTGAAGAATCTTTGTTGTTTGGATAGTCTTTATTATATACAGAAATTGAACCATTCATACCATTTGTTATTAGATTGTATGTCATACTTAATCCTAAGCCTGTACCTTGTGCTTTATATTTTGTAGTAAAATAGGGCTCAAAAACCTTTGGTAGTATCTCTTCAGGTATTCCCCCTGCATTATCATTAAAAATGATTATTAAGTTATTGTTTTTTATTTTTGCAAAGATATTTATAACTCTTTCATCCTCTTTATTTTTCAAAGCATCTTTTGAGTTGTTGAATATATTGATAAAACATTGTATTAATTCATTAGGGTAACCATTTAAAGAAATATTTTTTGGAATATCAATATTTACTTTTATGAAGTTTTGTTTGATGGTACCTTTCATAAGCTCCATAAAAGTTTCAAAAGTTTCAAAAAGATTGAATTTTTTAATTACTCTTTCACCTTTTATAAAGTTTCTAAAATCATCTATAGTTTTTGAAAGGTATTGGGCGTTGTTGTTTATGGTATCACACATTGAGTCCAACTGTTCTTTAGTTAAAATATCAATATTATTTTGAAGTTTTATTCCCGTTGCAGCTGTAGAGATTACTGAAAGTGGTTGTCTCCACTGATGGGCGATGTTTCCAATCATCTCTCCCATTGCAGCCATTTTTGATTGTTCTTCTAAGATTTTTAAAGATGATACGTCTTTTGTAATTACAAGAACTGTTTTTTTATCTGGTTGTAATGAAGCAGAGATATTTACATAAATATATGTTCCATCCTTTGTACAAAACTGTTTTTCAAAGTTGGTTATGAAACCTTTTTCAAGAACTTCTTCCATTGCTTTAATTGATTTTTTTATATCTTTAGGGGCAGTTATTTCAATACTAGTTTTGGTGAGTAATTCTTCTTTTGAAAAGCCTAACATATTAAGGTATGAATCATTAAAGTCAAGAAAATTATAATCTAAATCTAATAAAGCAATGCCATCTTTACTATATTTAAATATATCTTCAAATTTATTTTTTTCTTCTTCTAATACTTTTTGAACCTTTTCTTGTCTTGCCTTTTCTCTCATAAGTTTTAATGTATTATTTGATAGTACCTTATAAATAGACATTATAAGTGTAGTTAGTTTTTTTGTTTCACCACTCATTTTTTGTGTAGCAATTTTGTGTGCTTCTTCAATTGAATCACCATCAATTAGACTTAAAACTTTATAAGCCATAAATCTATCTGTTTCAAGGATATGAGAGACTAGCCATTGTACCAGAAAATCTAGTGTTATTTCAGCTATTTCTTCAATTGGTTTTTTCTTTTGTAGTTCTATTAAATTGTGAAGTTCATTAATGAAATTATTGTGAGCTTTTTTATGTTTTTTACTATCTTCTTGATTTTGGAAGTGTTTATCCCAAATTATCTCTTCAGACGTAAAATGGTATTTTGTATAATCGATTAGTTCATTAAATATAGTATTGATATTTAGAGTAAATGTATTATATGCAAATTCTGTAGCAAGACTATTAATTATTTCAACTAACTTTTTATGCTCTTCATCTATTTGATTAATTCCCGTACAAAAATTCTCATTCCAAGGTATAATATCAATTCTTTCCATTTAATACCTTACTAAAATATTACTTAAAGGACTGAGCAAGGTTTCCTATAATCAATGCCCAACCATCAATTACAATAAAAAAGATGATTTTAATAGGCAAGGATATCATTACAGGTGGTAACATCATCATACCTAGGGACATAAGTATGGAAGCAACGATAATATCTATTACTAAAAAGGGTAAGAAGATTAAAAAACCTATCTCAAAGGCAGTTTTTAATTCACTTACAATAAACGCAGGCATTAACAAAGTTAAAGGAACATCATCGATATTTTTAGGGTTTTCTTCTTTTTTTATTCTATAAAATAGGGCTAAATCTTTTTCTCTAGTATTTTTAATCATAAACTCTTTAAAAGGTTTTACTCCCTCTTCAAAAGCTTGTTCATAACCTATAACTTCATCCATATAAGGCTTTACACCAACATCCCAAGATCTTTTTGCATATGGTTCCATAATAAAAATTGTCATAATTAGTGCAAGTGATACAATAATCTGGTTTGGAGGAGTTTGCTGTAAACCCATTGCTTGTCTAAGCAGTGAAAATACAATTAATAATCTTGTAAAACTTGTGATCATAAGTAGTAATGAGGGTGCTAAAACAAGTAATGCAAGAATTATTGCAATATTGATTGTTCTTACAAATTGTGCTGGTTGTTCAAGTGCTGCAACAGATAAATTTACAACAGGAAGTTGCTCTTCCGCAGCAAAAAGTGCCACTGAAAATATTAATAAACTTAGAAGTAATCTCAATCAAAATCCCTAAAATAAAATTCTTAAAATTGGTGTATGTTAGCTAAAATATGATTAATATGTTATTTATTCTTTATATATCCCATTTCAAGTAACTTATCATAAATCTGACTTACAACTTTACCTGCCGCACTACCACCATGCCCACCATGTTCAACTAAAACTGTTACTACATATTGTGGATTTTTATATGGTCCATAGGTTGTTAGCCATGCATGAGATCTGTGATAATACTCCAGTTCACTCTCTTTCATTCTTACTTTTTCCTCTTGAGGTATTGTAACAACTTGAGCAGTACCCGTTTTCCCTGCAATTGTTACTTTAGATTTTATATAATTTGTTGCTGTACCTTTTTTATGGTTAATTACTTCATACATACCTTTTCTGATAATTTTCATATGAGCTGGATTAAACTTAATCTCTTTTGGTTCTTCAAAATTATCTTTTGCAAAATGGGGTTTTGGAAGCTTCCCCGATGCTAAAAAGGCAGTATATCTTGCAATCTGCATTGGTGTTACAGACATATATCCTTGTCCAATTGAAGCATTAATAGTATCACCTATATACCAAGGTTGTTTAAATCTATGTTGTTTCCATTCTTTGTTTGGATTAGTAGCATAAAATTCGTTGGTAAGTTCTATTCCTGTTTCTTGACCAATTCCATATTTCCCTAAAGTTTTTGATATTTTATTTATACCAATTTCTAAACTACCCTTATAAAAAAAGTCATCACAACTTTCTCTAATAGCCTTTGTAAAACCAACTCTTCCATGTCCAGTTGTTTTCCAACATCTAAAGTTTCTTCTACCAATTTTTATAAAACCATTATCATAAACTTCAAAATCAGGTTTTAAACCATTTTCTAAAAATGAAAGTGCAATTCCCATTTTTATAACAGAACCAGGAGGATATTTACCATTTACAAGTTTGTTTGTGAAAGGGTGGTTAAAGTCATTTCTCATATCTTCCCAATCTTTTACTGAAATTCCATCTACAAATATATTATTATCAAACTCTGGATATGAACCTGCAGCTAAAACCTCTCCATTATTTGAGTCCATTACAATAACTGCGCCACTTTTACCTTCAAAAATTTTTTGAATATATTTTTGTAGTTCAATATCAATTGAGGTGTGAAGATCATTATTTGATGTGGGTTCAATTTCATTTAAAACTTCAATCTCTTTATTTAAAGCATTTACTTTAATACTTTTTTCACCAAGTTTTCCTTGAAGTTTATTATTGTAGTATTTCTCTAAACCATTTTTACCAATGATTCCACTATATTTTGAAAATCCATTATTTTCAATATCTCTTTTCGTTGCTTTCCCTACATAACCAATTATATGAGAACCATTTTTACCATATGGATATACTCTTTTTACTTCAGGTTTAATTTTAATGTCATCGTTTGAATTAAAAATTGTATATTTATCAAAGAAGTCATCATAAGGGATAAACTCAATTACTTTTACAAAATCGTGTTTATAGTTTGAATCTAACTTTTTATACTCTTTATAAAGTTTCTCTTTTTCATATTGAGGTAAGTGCTTATTTATCAAAGTTACAAGTTGGTCTAGCTTATGCTTATTTTTATAAGATCTTAAATGAGGCTTTATATTTATTGAAAACCCAATTTTATTCATAGCTAATGGTACGCCATTTCTATCTTTTATAATACCTCGATTTGGTACTTCGTAAACTTTTTTAATATAATTTCTTTTTGAAAGTTCTTCATAGTATGTATTTGATTTAATACTTAAAAAATAAACTCTAGATAATAAAGTTAACAATACAATAAAAATCACAATTAAGGCTATATTAACTCTATTTTTCAAATTAAAACTCCAAATAAGATAAAATCAATTATAAGATTAACTACTAAAATTGCAGCAAAATAAAGTGTTATTTGATGGTCAATTGACCAAACAATGGTAACACCTAAATAAAACACTGTCATATAAATATAACTATTTAAACTACTAAAGGTGAAGACTCTATTAATATTTGGCACTAGAAAAACATATACAAAAGTAGCAAGTAAAAATAAAGACAATGGCTTAAATCCATTATTTAACTCGATAAAAGTTAAGGCAAGAATAACAACAGTAAATGAATAATAATATCTTTTCTTAAGACACACAAAAAAGGCCATAAATAAAATTCCCAAGGTTAATATAGGGAAAAATATTATTGATGATATAGTATTTACTATTACTATGGCTATGGCAAGTAATACTATAAAAAAAGGATTATCAAGATTGTTGAGTCTCATTATCAGATATGTCTTTGTTTTTTGAGGATTATATTATAAATGAACTTATATCTAAATCAATATTACCTTTGTTCAAACTCTCTTTTTTTTCGTTCAAGGCTTGTTAAATCATAAATAAATGAAAAAATCTCAGAAACAGCTTTATACATAGAATTTGGAATCTCTTTATCTATATCAAGGGCAGATAAAAGTTCAACTAAATCTTCATCTTTTTTTATTGGTATCTCGTTGTCTTGGGCAACTTTTATAATATTTTTTGCTAATTCTCCCGTTCCTTTTGCTAATACTTTTGGTGCATTATCAACATCAATATCATAACCTAAGGCAACAGCTTTTTTAAGATTGTTTTTTTCCATCTTATACCCTTATATCAACACTAAAACTAGGATTTATGAAATCATCATTTTGGTTGAATTGGTTCATTTGTTTTTGTTCTTTTGTTTCCTCTTTTTTTATATCTACTATTTTAATATTTACAGGTATTAAGTCAACAGAATTTAATGAACTTCTTAATTTTGGAAGTGCTTCTTGTATACTTTTTTTAAAACTATTTTTAGAAGCGAATATAGTCAAATCTAATTTGTTTTTATCATATAAAGCTAAAAGAAGATTTGTTTCCCCAAACTCTTTCAATGACAAATTGATTTCACAATAGAATTTATCTTCATTAATCTTTTTCATTGAGATTGAGCCTTCATCTAACATATCCCATAAAAAAGGTATATATACATTATTTGAATTAGAAACGATTGATTGTAATTGATGATATTCAATTTGAGTAATAAGTCTATCAACCTGTTTTAAAGTCTCTTGGGAATTAGGATCACTCTTTGATATTAACTCACCTTGAACTTGTAAAAGTAAAGCTTTCATATCATTTTGAATGGGGTTTGATTCCTTTGGTAAAAAGCTATTTGGGTTTTGAATTAGATTGTTTATAATCGTTTCAAGTTTTTGAATAGTTTTATTTATGTTTTGATGAAGGTTTAGGTTATCATTACTTGAAGGAAGATTTTGTATTGATGTTTTTAAATTTGTTAAAAGAGAATCTAAATTTGTAGCAAAATTACTTTGAAAGCCACTTTGGTTTAGATTAGGTAAATTTATTTTTGTAAATAGGTTTTGTAAATTTAACAATTTATCAATTAGTTGATTTAATGGTTTAGTATCTATTCCCTTAATATTTACTAGCTCTTGTTTCAAGGTTAATAGTGTCTCTAAGGTTTTATTGTTTATTGTCTCTTTATTGTTCAGTAAATTAGTATCAAGAGGAGTATTTGAATTTGCAATTTTTGATTCTACAAGTTGAGCTTGTGAAGACAAATTCTCAAGTTTTTGAGTAAGATTACTTAAACTTGTAATCTCCTTTGAAGAGATATTTGACAATAGATTTTGTAAATTAGAAACTAAAGTTTTAAGTTCACCTTGTAAATTATTAGGACTCATTGTTTGATTTGAATTTGCTTGTAATATTTTATCAATTAAATTTGTAATATTTTTTGCTTCTAAATTTGGAATATCTTTTATAAGGGTTTTTATTTGTGTTAATAATTCAGCTATATTTTTTGGTAGATTCGCTGGATTCCTTACTTGGGCATTGATTTGATTTGCAATCTTTGATTCTAAAAAGACCCCTGATTTATCAATCATTTGTTTTAAAGAGTTTTCATCTAAATTTGTAATATTTTTTAAAAGGGTTTCTATTTGACTTGTAAATTTCTCTAAAGAAGGGGTTGCTTTTAATTGAGATAATACTTGTTCTATTGATTTAGAAAAGTTTTGTTCCATTTTAAAAACATTTGTGTTTTTTAAAAAGTTTTCAATACTTCCCTGACTCTTATCTGAAGTTTTCAGATTTTCAAAGAGATTCTTTAAAATATCACCAACTGTAGCAGTTCCATTTTGAAATTTTTGCAAAGTTTGTGCATCAGCATTTTTTAATGCTTCTTTTAAAACTTTGTTATCATTTGGTAGTAAAATATTCAAAAGATTATTGTTATTTGAAACTATCATACTCAAAGTATACCATAATCAACTAAATGATTATTACAATAAATCAATTATTAATTGACTTCAAATTATATTTTTTGTAGAATCTCTCAACACAAAAAGGAAGTAAATGAGTTATGAAGTTGTAATTCCAATTGATGGTTGTAAAGATGAGACAGAGTTTGAGTTAACCAAACTTGATGACTTTTTTTCTGTAATCAAAGGCAATAATACTGGTATAACTCTTAGATTAATGAGTTTTGGAGCTTTGAAATCTTTAGCTTTTGAACTTCCTGATGATTTTAAAAATAAACTTGAAATTGAGTCTATAGAAGATATTTCTATTTTTTATATCTTTGTTTTGCAAACTCAAGTTTCAGAATCTTCTATGAATATCTTTTCCCCTGTAATTATTAATGAAAAATCAAAAAAAATGGGACAAATCCATTTGGATTTAGAAGAGTTAGGACTTGAAAGCCTTAATGATATCTTACCAAGTTTGTAGTTTTTAATATGCACGAAAAACAATTAAGAATACGATACATTAGAGTTTTAGAAAAGTTTTTTACTAGAACTATCTCTTTACTAAAACTAGAAAACTTTGACAAAGAACTTTTTAGAGAAAGAACATTAAAAAACTATGAGGATTTAAAAAGAGTTAAAGCAGTACCTTTGGATTCAAATTATTTAAGATCTTTAATAGCTTTTATCAATAAAACACTAAGTTATATAGAAAATTCAAGCGACAATTTTGAAGATGAAAGGGATACCCTTTTAAAAGATGCAAACCTTTTACAAAAAGAAAAGAATAAAAGTTCTTACAAAAAAGATAAACATAAGAAAAGCAAATTTGATGATGGATATTGATGTCTGAAGATATTCAAGAAAATGAAAAACTTTTCAATCTATCTGGTGTAATAAAAAGAGTTCTCTATCAAAATGCAGAAACCAAATATGTAATCGCTGTACTTGAAAACAATCAAAAAATTTGTGGAACTTACTTTGATACTGATTTAGAAAAATTAGTAGGGGAAGAGATCCTACTAAAAGGGGATTGGACAACTCACAAAAAATACGGTGTTCAATTTGAGTTTCAAACTTTAGAATTAAAAGAAGCAGAGATGTTTTTCTTTTTAACTAAGATTGTTAAAGGTGTTGGTAAAAAGTTTGCCCATGAATTACTTGAAAAATACTCTGAAGATGAGTTAGTTAAGATTTTAAATGAGAACCCAAGTGAACTTTTAAAGTTCAAAGGTATCAAAGAAAAAAAACTAGATAAGATAGTAAGCTCATGGCAAAAATTTAAACACCTTAGGGAACTTGGTACATTTTTATCAAAGTTTGGGGTTACTTCAAACCTAATCAATAAAATCTATTCCCATTTTAGTGAAGTTGATAATCTAATAGAAAAAATAGAAGAAAATCCATATTTATTAATACAAATAAAAGGGATTGGTTTTAAAAGAGCAGATGAGATAGCAAAGTCTTTGGGGATTGATCCTAAAAGTGATTTTAGAGTAAATGCATGTATAAACTTTACATTAAGAGAGTTTTGTGACAATAATGGAAATTCTTCAATAGACAAATTTCATCTTTATAAACTTTTAGATGAGTCTTTGCATTTTAATAATGAAGATATTTTATATGAAAATGTTATTACAAAAATGCTTGTTGAAGAACAATTATTTAAAACAAATGAAAATAGATTATCCCCTTCAATGCTTTACAATGCCGAAAGAAGAATATTAGATTTTTTTGAGAGAAGAAAAAACGATTTAAATAGAAAAATAATATCAAGTTTTGATGAGTATCTCGAAAAAAAACAAAAGACATTAGGGTTTGAATTAAGCAGTGAGCAAAAAAAAGCAGTTGAAATAATCAATAATGGAAATAAAACACTATTTTTGATTGGTTATGCAGGAACAGGTAAATCAACTTCTAGTAGGGCAGTTTTAGAATTACTCGAAGAGATAGTTGCATATGATGATATTATAACCATTGCTTTAAGTGGAATTGCTTCACAGCGAATCTCTGATACAACAGGATACAATAGTAGTACTATCCAATCTCTTTTTGTAAAACATGAAGATAAAGAGTTTTTTCCCCATAAAGTTATTTTACTTGATGAAGCATCAATGGTAAACTCTGTAATGTTTTATAATCTTATAAAAAAAATATCAGATGACACAATTTTTATAGTTGTTGGAGATGATGGACAGCTTCCTGCTATTGGAGCAGGGAACATTTTAGGTGATGCAATAAAACATGAACTTGCGCCAATATGTAAACTTACAAAAATATATAGACAAAGTCAAGACCAAGCAATTGCAGTAATAGCAAATGATATTAGAGAAGGGAATATCCCTGAATATGAAAAAGATTATCAAGATTTTAAATTTGTTAATGTATCAATAAATAACTATTATGCAGTAAAAAATACAAGTACACAAAGTGAGTTTTCAAATGTAAGGGCAAATATAAGTGAAAATATTTTAAATACAATTTTAAATATTTCAAGTCATTATATTGAAGGTTTTTATGAGTTTATAAAGAAAAAAGATATCTCTAAAGCATTGACTTTATTTCAAGTCATCACTCCTATGAAAGCTGGAATATTAGGGGTTGAAAACCTAAATATGCAATTGCAAACGCTGTTTAATCATACTAAAGGTAAAGGATATAAAACTAAACTTTATGAGTTTAGAATGACCGATAAAGTTATTCATATTAAAAATGAAAATATGAAAGCTCAAACTATGAAAATGTATAAATCAGGTTCAAGTGACTTTTTAGAAAAAAGGGTTTTTAATGGGCAATTAGGCCTAATTATAAAACTTGATTTTGAAGAAAATAATGTAATTGTTTTATACCCAAATGATGATATGGTAGTGTTTTATGATTTTGATGAGTTAACTAATCTTTTGTCTTTGGCATATTGTTTAACAATTCATAAAACCCAAGGAATGGAGTATGAAAATGCTTTAATTCCAATGAGCTTTTCCCATTATATTATGCACAATACAAAGCTTCTTTATACTGCAATTACTAGGGCAAAAAAGATGTGTTTTATTGTTGGTGAAGAGGATGCTTTTAAAAGTGCTTGCAAAAGAATTGAAACTACAAAAAGAGAATCTGTAATCAACGATTTACTTTCAAAATAAAATTAAACATAAGAATAATTAATTTACCTATTTAAAAGCATTCTTTGAGTATCATATCCAAAATTTTTAAGAGGATAATATTTTATGATTTCTTGGATGCAGAGACACAAAAAATGGCTTGTGATAACAATTTGGATAAGTACTATTGCTTTTGTTGGAGCCGGTTTTGTAGGATGGGGTTCTTATGACTATGGTTCAAAGAGTGGGTCAGTTGCAGTTGTAGGTGATAGAGAAGTAACAGTAAGTGAATACCAAAGGGAATATTCATCACTTTATGATCAATATGCAAGAGTTTTTGGACAACAGTTTAACCAAGAGATGGCTGATCAATTAAAATTAAAACAAGCAGCTTATGATATGGTGATTCAAAAAAATCTTATTCTTTCATTTGCTGATGAGATTGGATTAGACGTAACGGATGAAGAAGTTGCAAAGGAATTAGTTAAAATACCAGCATTTATTAAAGATGGTAAATTTGATAAAGATGTTTACATTAGTGTTTTAAATCAAAATAGAACAAATCCAACTGAGTTTGAAGCAAATGTAAAAAGAGATTTACTTTTACAAAAAGTTGAAAAAATCTTTAGTGTTAAAGCAAATAAAGCAGAATTAGAAAACTTAAATAAACTACTTTTTTCTCAAGATGATATCTCAATTAAAATCTTAAGTTCAAATGATGTAAATGTAACAATCAATGAAGATGAATTAAAAAAATATTGGGAAGAAAATAAAGACAATTATAAATCACAAAGTGCTATCTCTTATGACTATGATGAAGTTTCTTTAATCCCTGGTTCTTATTCTGAGCAAGAGATTACTGAATACTACAATATGAATAAAATTGATTTGAAAAAAGAAGATGGAAAAATTAAATCATTAGATGAAGCAAAAAATGATATTGTAAAAGCTTTAGATTTGAAAGAAACAAAAAAAGAAGCTTTAAAAAAATACTTAGCAATTAAAAAAGGTGAAGTTAATTTAACATCTAAAAACACAGTTAACGAAATAGCTTTAAATTTTGGGAAAGAAAATAATAAAGAGATTCTAGATGCTGTACCAGGAGATTTATTAAAACCTTTCTTGGTTGATGAAAAATACATCATTGTAAAAATCACAAATAGAATCCCACCTAAAACTTTATCTTTTGAAGATGCAAGAGCTAAAGTTGTTGTTGATTTTGAAGCTGTTCAAAGAGCAAAAGCGCTTGAAGAACTTGCGAAAAAATCTTTAGAAAATTTTGATGGTAAAGATATTGGTTTAGTTTCAAGGGATTCAGTTAATAAAATTGATGGTCTTGCAAGAGATGAAGCTTTAACTTTTTTAAACCAATTATTTTCAACTACGCAGAAGCAAGGTACAATTTCACTTGGTGAAAAAGTTGTAGTTTATAAAATTAACAGTTCGAAACTAGCTTCTTATGATGCTTCAAAAGATGAAGCTGTTAAGACTACAATGAACAATCTTTATAACCAAGAACTAATGAATAGTTTAGTTAAAAATTTAAAAAATAGATATGAAGTACAATCTTCTGTAACATTCGAGGAGTAATTTTGAATAAAACTCTCTTAGCAATAGATATAGGGTCTTCTTATATAACTGCTGTTATTGCAAAGAATAATTTAGATTATAAAATAAATATTTTAGGAACAGGATCTTCTAAGAGTGATGGAATTAATAAAGGGGTAATCTCAAATATTGAAGATGCCTCTAACTCTATAAGAGAAGCTGTTTCAATAGCACAAAAAAATACTACAGAACCAATTGAGTCTACTGTTGTCTCAATATCAGGTGCATACACGAAATGTATTAGAAGTTCAGGAAGTGTAAATATTCCAAATGGACTTATCACTGAAAACGAGATAAACCAAGTCTTACAAATGGCATTATACAATGCTACAATTATCCCAGAATATGATGTAATTCATGTTATACCAATCTTCTTTAAAATAGATGATTCAGCTGATGTTGAGAACCCTTTAAATATGAATGGTTCAAGACTTGAAGTTTCAGTATTTGTTGTAACAGCTAAAAAAACAGCTTTAACAAATATCAAATCAGCTATGAAAATGGCAAACCTTTCAGTTACTAATTTTGTTCTAGACCCATATGCCTCAGCTATTTCTGTTCTAGATGATCAACAAAGAAACTTTGGAGCAACGGTTATTAATATTGGAGCAACAACAACTCAATATGTTTGTTATAAAGGCTCATCTTTAATCTATAATGGATTTTTACCTGTTGGTTCAAATCATATTACCAATGACCTTTCTGTAATGCTTCATACCCCACCTGTAGCAGCTGAAAAGATAAAAACTGAATATGGAAATCTATTAAGAAGTTTAGAAGAGATTCAAAATAAAAAAATAAGAACGCCAAGAATTGGTGATGAAAAAATCTCTTCAGAAGTCTCTTTAGAACATGTTCAAACGATTATACATGCTAGAGTTGAAGAGATTTTAACTTTAATTAAAAGTGATCTTAAAAAAAGTGGTATTTACGAAACTTTAGGAACAGGACTTGTTATTACTGGTGGAATGAGTAAACTAGAAGGTATCCAAGAATTAGCAACATTAATTTTTGACAATTTACCAGTAAAAGTTTCAAATCCAGTTAATATCAAAAATGGATATATGAGTTTTGAAGATCAAAAAATGTCAACAATAGTTGGATTACTTTTATATTCTCTTGACCCAAATAGAAATTTTGAATTGGATTCAAATAAAGCATTAATTAAAAAAAGAAAGATTGATGATTTATCATCAGTAAAAATAGAGAGTCAAGATTTGAGTGGTTTAGATTTAAATGCGCCTATTAAGCCAGAAGTAGCAAAAAAGAATATTAAAAAAGAGGACCCAAAATTAGATGATTCTGGAAGACTACCTACTCTTAACAAAAAAGATAAGAGTAAGGGTGTTAACAAAATTTGGAATGCTATTACGGAGTGGTTCTAATGGATAATAAAAATTTATTTGGAGTGGATGATATCAAAGTGGAAATGCCTAACAAAACCTTATCTGAAAATATAGCAAAAATCTCTGTAATTGGAGTTGGTGGAGGTGGTTGTAATATGATCAACCACATGATTAACGAAGGAACTCATAAGATTGATTTAATTGCAGCTAATACTGACTTGCAAGTTCTTAGAATATCAAAAGCTCCTAAAAAGATTCAATTGGGATTAAAGCTTACAAAAGGTCTTGGTGCTGGAATGAAGCCAGAGGTTGGGCGAGATTCTGCAGTTGAAAGTTACGAAGATATAAAAGAGTCTTTAAATGGTGCTGATATTGTATTTATTGCTGCTGGTCTTGGTGGTGGAACTGGTACAGGTGCCGCAGCTATTATTGCAAAAGCAGCGAAAGATATTGGGGCACTTACTGTTTCTGTTGTAACTAAACCATTTACTTGGGAAGGTAAAAAAAGAGCAGGGCTTGCAAATCTTGGATTAGAAGAGATTAAAAAAGTATCTGATTCTATTATTGTTGTACCAAATGACAGACTTTTAGAGATTATTGATGAAAATGTTGGTATGAAAGATGCCTTTAAAATTATTGATAATATTTTATACCAAGCTGTTAATGGTATGACTGAGGTTATCTTAAACCCAGGAAATTCAGATATTAATACCGACTTTGCTGATGTTCAAACAATTATGCAACATAAGGGTATGGCATTAATGGGTATAGGAAAAGCTAAAGGTGATCAAGCTGCTCAAAGAGCTTTAGAAGATGCAATTGATTCACCACTTTTAGATAAAGTTTCACTTGGTGGTGCAAAAGGTATTTTAATACATTTTAATACACATCCACAGGTATCTTTATTTGCAATTAATGATGTAATGTCAAGGATTCATGAAACAATTGATTCAAATGCAGAGATTATTTTTGGTACAACTTCTGATAATACATTAGAGCCAGATGAAGTTAAAATCACTATTGTTGCAACTGGTTTTGAATCTAAAAATGATGAACCTTATGAAACAAATGTAAATGATGGTGAAAATTCTTCAAAACAAACAAATAGTAATGATGAAAACTATTTAGATATTCCACCATTAATGAGAGATTATAAAGTACAATTTCAAATAAATAAAGAGTAATTAATTTTACTCTTTATTCTTCAAAAATTACAACATCATAAGAACTTTTTTTAATAACTAAAGCTTTTGAGTTTGGTACAATACCAAACTTATTTACATCTTTTAATTTACTTTTATAATTTTGAACCTCTACTTCTAAAGATTCTATTTTTTGATTTAATTGAAGTATTAAATCAACTCCTGCAAGATTGATTCCTAATTCCCTTGTTAGAGTTAATACATATTTAATATGATCAATATCTTTTTGGGAATATAACCTAATCTTACCATTTGTTCTAGAGGGTTTAATTAAACCCTCCCTTTCGTATTGCCTTAAAGTTTGTGGATGAATACTCAAAATTTCAGCCACAGCAGAGATTAAATATACTGGTTCATTATAAGCATTGTTAGCCATGATATATATTCCTTTAAACTGTTTCTGGTAATTTTTCTTCCAATGATTTTACCAACTCTTCATCTAAATCTTCAAGTTTAGGTAAAACAATATTTGCTTTTAGATATAGGTCACCTTTTGAACCAGCAACTCTATCTAATACTCCAAGTTCTTTTACTCTAAACTTTTGGTTTTGTTTAGTGTTTTGTGGAACTTTTAGTGTAATATCTTTATGGATAGTTTTTATTAAAACTTTTCCACCAAATAATGCTGTTTTTAATGGTACATCAAAAGATTTAGTTAAGGTACTTCCATCTCTTTCATAATCTGGACTTGAAGCAACATTTATCTTTATGATTAAATCACCCCTTTGTCCATTATATGATTTTCCTTTTCCTTTTGCTCTTATTTTTTGTCCATTATTAATCCCCTCAGGTATCTTAATATCAAAGGAGTCATTATTTAATGAAATATGTTGTTTCCCCCCTAGAATTGCCACATCAAATGGGATTGTAATTTGTGCTTGTGTATCTAAGTTTGGTTCTGCAAAACCTGAATTTCCAAAACCTCCAAATCCACTAAAACCACCTTGTGAAAATCCTGATGAACCAAACCCTGAACCTCCACCAAACATTTGTCTTAAAATCTCATCTAAATCAACATTTTGTCCTTGACCTCTTGCAAAATCATGGAAGTTTTGTCCACCAAACATTGAGTCACCAAATTGGTCATATTGTTGTTTTTTTTCTGGGTCACTTAAAACCTCATATGCAGCATTTATCTCTTTAAATTTTTCCTCTGCATCTTTATCTTTATTTACATCTGGATGGTATTTTCTTGCTAATTTTCTATATGCTTTTTTTATTTCATCTGCAGATGCAGTATCATTTATTTCTAATGTTTCGTATAAACTTTTTGCCATAATAATTTATCCTTCTAAACTATTTATAAATTTTGTATTATCTATTTTTAATTAATATTATATCATAAACTTGAGTCATTGTCAATCAAGTTAAAAATTTATATTAGCATAGTTGAGTGTTGATAGCTAAAGTAAAAATTACACTTTAACCCTTTTTAAACCCTTTTTAGTAATTATATGATTATGTTTACTAAAGATGAATGGACTCAAGAAGAGTTACTTAAAAATGCTATTGAATTAGAAAAAGAAGGCTATAAGATAGTTCTTGTAGATACTATATTAAAACCTATATCAAATAATATAGAAACAATAACCTATAACCCATATGAAATGGCCTTAATGGACGAAAAAACTATTTTTGTTTTTTATTGTGATACTGGAAAAACTACAAAAGAAAGATTGAATTTTTATAGAAAAAAACTTCCAAATCATAAATGTTTTAGTTTAAGGGGTGGTAGAGGTTACTGGCGACCAAACTTTCAAATATTAGAAGAGATTCATAAAAATGTCTAAAGTGTACGATTATATTATTATTGGAGCTGGTATTGCAGGATGTAGTACTGCTCATTTTTTATCTAAATATTCAGATTCTATTTTGCTTATAGATAAAAATCCAGAAGTTGGTTTTGGTGCAAGTGGTGCAGCTGGAGCTTTTTTGTCTCCACTTCTTGGAAAACCTAACAAATTTAAAGATTTAGTAACAAATGCTTTAAAATTTTCTGTTTCTTTTTACAAAGAAAACTTCCCTGAAGAAATAAACAATTGTGGAGTTGTTAGAATTCCTAAAAATGAAGAAGATAGGCAAAAATTTGAAAGTTATATCCCTTATATGGATTTTCCTTTTAAAGAAGAGGGGGATGGTTATTTCTTTGATATAGGTTCCCATGTAAATTCTCAAAAAATTTGTGAACTTTTAGCTAAAGATGTTGAAAAACTTTTAGATTTTGAAGTTTATAAATTAAAAAAAGATGAAGATTTTTGGCTTATTAATGGAAACTTAAAAGCTAAGAGAGTTATTTTAACTACTGGTGCTGATATTGAATTAATCGAAGAAGAATATTTTAATATAAGAGCAGTTTGGGGACAAAAAATAGATGTATTTACCTCTACAGAAGTTTTAAAAAACTACCATAAAGCCTGTTCTATCTCTTTTTCTAAATATGATGAAGAAAAAAAGAAAAACATTGTTTCAATTGGAGCTACCCACCATAGACTTGAGTGTAGTGTGAAAGATTGTAACCTTTGTATTAAGGGAGTTAATATAAATAAATTAACGTCCCACAATTATAGTCTTGAAAGATGTGAGAATGATACAAAAGAGTTATTAGAAAAAGCAAATGATATATTAAAACTTGAAGATATTGAAGTTCGAAGTTTAAAAGTTGGGGCAAGGGCATCTAGTGTTGATTATTTTCCAATGCTAGGTAAAATAATAGATTCAGAAAAAACTATAGAAAAGTATCCCCATTTAAAAAATGGTTCACATGTTAAAAATAATATGTTAATTACAAAAGATGATTTGTATGTGATAAATGGTGTTGGGGGTAGGGGCTTTGTTTTATCTCCATATTTAGCAAATCTTTTAGTAGAGAATATTATAAACCAAAAAGATATTCAAGAGGAAGTTTTAACTCATAGATTATTTAAACGTTGGGTTAAAAGAAATCATTAATAAATAATTAATATATTGTTGATACAATCTTAGTTCAAAATTCAAAAAAAGAAGGACAAAAATGGGGAATCTTTTAAAAGTTGTTTTTTTAGGTGTTGCAGGTTTTGCTTTATTAGTTTTTTTAACGGCAGAAAAACCAAAACAAATGTTGGCAAATGATAATGTTGTTAAAATTACGAAATATGATTCTATTCCAAGTGAATATGAACTTGTAGGAAAAGATGACAAAGTAAAAAGAGAAACTCTTTTTAAAAAAGATCAAGACACTCTAATTGTTGTTGGAAATCATGATTCTTTAGCCGTTGTTAAAGAGTTACCAACTATGTTTAGTATTGATTTACCATATGTAATGGTTGCAAACATTTCAAGTGCACCTTGGTTTGTTAAAAAGATGTTTATTCCAGGAAAACTTGAAGATCTAAATGAAGGAACTAATATTCCTATGATTTATGATTTTGATGGAGATATGGTAAACGCACTTTATGTAACTGATAATGCTAAAACTAAATATGCAGCATTTATTTTAAGTAAAGAAGGAACTATTACAAAAATTTATGAAGGCAGTGTTAAAGAAGGAGCCTTAGATGGTTCTATGACAAAAGAAGAGATTAAAACAGCTCTTAAACCACTTTATGAATTGATTAAAAAGTAAAGAGAATTTTCTCTTTACTTAAAAACACTAACTAACTGATACTCTAAATACCCTTTAAATATAAATTTATATACTTTCCTTGATAAATATTATCATTTATAAAAGGAAAAACAATGAGTAATAATTATTTAACTGATAAAAATGAACTTTCTGATTTGCTCTTAACAAATATAGAAGATGAAAAAACTTTTAAACAATTAATTTTTAATGGAGCAGATATAAATTATCAAAATAGTTTTGGATGGTCTGCTTTTTTTGAATCAATTGTAAAAAAAAATGACCAGAGATTTGAAGATATTATCAAACTAGGTGTAGATATAAACTTAAGGGATAATGATGGAAGAAATGCACTTTTCTGGGCAATTCAAGTTGATAATAAACTAGCTTTTGAAACTTTGTTAAAAAAAGAAATTGATTTAATGGTACATTTAAATAAAAAGCTTCATGCACTATTTTATTCAGTTTATAAAGGAAACTTAACTTTTATAAAAAAGTTAATCGCTTTTGGTGTAGATATTAATCTAAAAGACCAATTAGGTGCTAATGCAATATTTTATGCACTTTTCTATAAGCAAAAAAAATTAATAAATTATTTAATACAAAACAATGCAAATATAAATGAAAAAGATAAGTTTGGCAATAGCGCATTGAACTTTGCTAAAGAAAATCACTTAGAAAACCTTTTAATAAGGTAGTTATAATTAAATAGGACAAAACCTGTCTTAATTAAAAAATTTACTGTAAATTTATTAATTTTAATTTAAGTTATAGTAGTAAAATAACAGTAATAATATTTTATAAAAAGGATTTTAAATGAAACACGAATTAATGAAACTACCATATGAATTAGATGCACTTGAACCACAAATGTCTAAAGAAACTTTAGAATTTCACTATGGAAAACACCACCAAACATATGTAACTAAATTAAATGGTTTAATTGAAGGTACGCAGTTTGCTGATAAAACATTAGAAGAGATTATCAAAAGTAGTGAAGGTGGGATTTTTAATAATGCTGCTCAAGTATTTAACCATGACTTTTTCTGGAATGGATTAACTCCTGGTGGATCTGAAATTAGCGATGAAGTTGCAAGTGCTTTAACAGAAGCTTTTGGTTCAGTTGATAAATTTAAAGAAGATTTTACAAATGCTGCTGTTAATAATTTTGGTTCAGGATGGACTTGGTTAGTTAAAGATTCAAGTGGAGCTTTAAAAATTGTTTCAACATCAAATGCAGGAACACCAATTACTGATGGTTTAACTCCGGTTTTAACTGTTGATGTTTGGGAACATGCATACTATATTGATACAAGAAATGCAAGACCAGTTTATTTAGAGAACTTTTGGGCTTTAGTTAATTGGGATTTTGTAGCTGAAAATCTAAAATAAGACAATAATAAAAGAGGTTTTCCTCTTTTATTAGAATTTCATAGAAACTAAAAGTTTATTACTTTTTTTTGTTGAGTTATGCTCCATCGTAATAAAAACATTATTGTTCAAATAGTTACTTAATAAACTTCCTGTTAATGCACCTAAAACATTAAATGCCATATCTTCATTATCAAATTTTTTATCTGTTAATTCTTTTGTAAGACCTGGAATTGATCCAATAGCTGTTCCATATAAAACTTTTTCTGTTTGGCTTAATGATTCGTAATCATGAATTATAGTTTCTCCTGCATATCCAAAAATTCCAGAAAATCCAAAGTGTTTGATAGAATTACTATCTGCTGCAAATAAAGAAGTAAAGCCTACTAAAACAAGTGAAAATAAGATTTTTTTCATAAAATTGTCCTTTTAAAATAATGAGCATTTTATAATATAATATATTATAGAAATGTTAATTAATTATAAAATGTTTATTGTAAATAATAAAAGACTAAATAATTAGTTTTAATAAAAATTGACAGATTAAATCAATTTTTCCAAGTTATAATTAAAAAAATAAAAATAGGTGAATAAACCATGAAAAATATATCAAAAGAAGATTCAATCAGAGGAGCATTTTTTAGCTCTATTGTTGCAGATGCTTTATGTTTAGGTAGTCATTATGAATATGATGCAAAAAAAATATTTAAAGCATATGGAGAAAAGCCTATTGAAAAATTTATGAGCCCAGGAGAAATGATGGGTGGAATGACACATGGAATAGGTTGGGGTGAACAAAATTATCATCCAGGTAAAAAGGCTGGAGGAACAACTGATTATGGAGATTATAATATCCTTGTTTTAGAACACTTAGCAAGTATATCAAATCCTCCAAGAGAATTCAAAGTTCAAAATATTATACCACATTGGATGAATAGACTAGAAAACGGTTGGGGTTCATGGATATGTACTATGACAAGGGAAACTTATTCTCAAGTGAGACAAGGAGTGCCTATAGAGAACTTAGGGGGTTTCTCAAATGCAACAGCCATAAGACATGTTGCTGCTCATGCATATTATGATGATGAGGATATATTAGTTGATGTAGCTAAAAAAGTTATGTTTACCCATAGAGAAAAGCATGCCCTTGGTGGAGCAGAGTTTTTTGCGAGAGTTACAAATAGAGTAATAAATGGTATGAAACCAAATGATGCAATTAAAGAAGTTTCGGTTCAAATGGGTGGTTTTTTTGAAGATAAGATAAAGCAAGCAATTGCAAAATATGAAGAGGAAAAAAATCCAGAATCTGCTTTATCAAAAGAACAATTTAGTGATGACTTGGCATTAACTTCGATGGCAAGATTATGGGATGTTGGTAGAAGCGAACCAATTAAAGTTGGAAAAGCAAGTCCCACTGAAGGAACATTACCTGGAAGTGTGTATTTTATATTAAAATATCAAGATAAAGAAGATGGGCTAAAAAAAGCATTGCAGGCAAATGCAATGGTTGGAGGAGATAATGCTTCAAGGGGTATTATGATAGGAATGGTTTTAGGTGCATATTTTGGAATAGATGCTATTCCAAATGAATGGAAAGAGACTCTTGATCAATGGGAATATTGTGAAAAACTTTTAAATAAATTACCACTTTTACAGTAGATTAAAAAACGTGTGATTCACGTTTTTTAATTGTATTATTTTGAAGTTGCAACATTAAATTTACCAACTGCACAAGATACAAAACTTTTTGCAGTTGTTGCTGCTTTATCAAAACCACTTAATTCATCAGTAGTTAAGGGGTAACCTAAACTTCTTAGTTTAGTTTTTAGGCTCTCTTCTTGATTATCTTCAATATCTAATGTGATTTTTCTAGGATGTACTTCTAAGTCAACTTCTACTTTACCAAATTGATCTTTTAATCCATTGATTAAAGTATTTGCACACCCTCCACATTTTACATTTAGTACTTCATATGTTTTTGTCATTTTTAATCCTTCATTTGAAAAATTTATTTATAATACCATTTTAGTGTGTAGTTAGTATTGATTAATTAAAAAATCTTTCTTCAAGTGTATTAGCAAGCTCTTTTACTGAATTTATCGATTTTTCAAATAATTCTTTTTGTTCATCATTTAAATTTAACTCTATAATTTTTTCTATACCATTACTTCCTAACATAATAGGAACTCCACCAACTATATTCTCATAACCATATTCACCATCTAGCATCACTGCACAAGGATAGATTTTTCTTTTATTATCTAATATAGCTTCAACCATCAATGAAGTTGCATGAGCAGGCGCATAATATGCTGAACCAGTTTCCAGAAGTTTAACAATTTGAAGTCCACCATTTTTAGTTTTTTCTACAATATCATTTATATCATTCTTACTTAATATCTCAGGTAATGCAACACCTGCAACAGTTGAATAGTTTGGAAGTGGAACCATATCATCTCCATGTCCACCCATAACAGAAGACTCAATTTGTCCAGCACCATAACCAACTTTTTCAAGTATAAAGTGAGACATTCTTGCACTATCTAAAATTCCAGCCATTCCAATTACTTGGTTTCGAGGCATTCCAGATGTTTTAATTGCTGTATAAACCATGGCATCAAGAGGATTAGAAACAATTATTAATTTACTCTTTGGGGCATAGATTTTAATATCTTCTATTACACTTGAAATTATTTTTGCATTTGTTAGTAGTAAATCATCTCTACTCATACCTGGTTTTCTCGGAAGTCCAGCAGTTATAACAATGATATCGCACCCTTTTAAATCAACACCAGATTTGGCAGATGTCACAATAGTATGTGATTTAGCAGCATTTGCACTTTGGGAAATATCTAAAGCCATTGCTTGAACTATATTTTCTCTAATATCTTTTAAAACTATTTTAGAACAAATACCTTTATGAGCTAAGGTATATGCAAGTGTAGAACCTACATTTCCAACTCCAATAATTCCAACTTTTTTATTATCCATAATTATCCTTATTTAAATTAAATACAATCATATTTATAAATTAGTTTAATTATATCAAATTAATATTTAATATAATTAAACTAATTGTATATTTTATATAAAAAAAGGCAAGACCGAAGCCTTGCCTTTATTCTAACAAATGTAGATAAATTTTTTGGTTACTTTATCCAATAATTGAGTTTAATGTCTCTGATGGTCTCATAGCTTTAGAAGCTTTTTCTTCATCTGGTAAATAATATCCACCAATATCAGCCGGTTTACCATGATTTGCAACTAACTCAGCAACAATTTTTTCTTCGTTTTCAGTTAATGCTTTTGCAATAGGTTCAAACTCAGCTTTAAGTTCTGCATCATCATTTTGTGCAGCTAACTCTTGTGCCCAATACATTGTTAAGTAGAAGTGTGAACCTCTATTATCAATTGAACCTAATTTTCTTGCTGGAGATTTATCATTTAGTAAAAATGTTCCTGTAGCTTTATCTAAAGTAGTAGCTAAAACTTGTGCTTTTGAATTATCTTGAGTATTTGCTAAATGTTCGAATGAAGCTGCTAATGCCATAAATTCACCTAATGAATCCCATCTTAAATAAGATTCTTCAACAAATTGTTGTACGTGTTTAGGAGCAGATCCACCAGCACCAGTTTCAAATAATCCTCCACCTTGCATTAATGGAACGATTGATAACATTTTTGCAGATGTTCCAAGTTCTAAAATTGGGAATAAGTCAGTGTTGTAATCTCTTAATACGTTACCAGTAACAGAAATAGTATCTTCACCTTTTCTCATTCTCTCAAGAGATTTTTTAGTAGCTTCAACAGGAGCCATAATAGAAATATCTAAACCACTTGTATCATGATCAGGTAAGTATTTATTCACTTTTTTAATCATTTCAGCATCATGTGCTCTGTTTTCATCTAACCAGAAGATTGCTGGAGTATTTGATAATCTAGCTCTAGTAACTGCTAATTTAATCCAATCTTGAATTGGAGCATCTTTTGCTTGACACATTCTGAAGATATCTCCTTCTTGAGCATCAAAACTAAATACAGTTTCACCTGCACTATTTGTAACAACAAATTGTCCATCTTCGCTAGCTTGGAAAGTTTTATCATGTGATCCATACTCTTCAGCTTTTTTAGCCATTAAACCAACATTTGGAACTGTTCCCATAGTTGTTGGGTCTAATTTACCATTTTCTTTACAATCCTCAATAACAGCTTGGAATGATTGTGCATAACATCTATCTGGAATCATTGCTAAAGTATCTTCTTCTTTATCTTCAGCATTCCACATTTTACCACCACCTTTAATCATTGCTGGCATAGAAGCATCAACAATAACATCTGAAGGTACGTGTAAGTTTGTAATCCCTTTTGCAGAATTTACCATTGCTAATTTTGGTTGTTTTGCATAAACTGCATCAATATCAGCTAAGATTTCATTTTTTTTAGCTTCATCCACTTGATCTAATTTAGAGTATAAATCACCTAAACCATTATTGAAGTTAACACCTAGTGAATCAAATAATTCACCATGTTTAGCAATTAAATCTTTGAAATATACTTTAACTGCAAATCCGAACATAATTGGATCTGATACTTTCATCATTGTAGCTTTTAAGTGAAGAGATAAAAGTACTCCTCTTTTTTTAGCTTCATCGATTGCATCTTGGTAAAACTCTTGTAAAGATTTTGCACTCATACAAGTTGCGTCAACAATCTCACCAGCTTCTAAAGGTAAAGACTCTTTTAATATCTTTTTCTCACCTGCTTTATTTACAAAAGCAATTTGGAAGTTATCTTCTTTTTCTAAAGTTTTAGATAATTCTGCACCATAAAAATCATTTTCAGTCATGTGCGCAACATCAGTTTTAGAATCTTTAGTCCATTCTCCCATTCTATGAGGGTTATTTTTAGCATAGTTTTTAACTGCACTTGGAGCTCTTCTATCTGAATTCCCTTCTCTAAGTACTGGGTTAACAGCACTTCCTAAAATTTTAGAGTATCTAGCTGTAATCTCTTCTGATTCATCATAGTTAGGTACATTATAACCTTTTGATTGTAATTCAGCAATTGCAGCTTTTAATTGTGGAATAGAAGCTGAAATATTTGGAAGTTTTACGATATTTGTATTTGCATCTTGTGTCATTTCACCTAGTTCTGCTAATGCATCACCAATTTTTTGATCTTCTGATAGATTTTCAGGAAAATTTGCAATAATTCTTCCTGCTAAAGAAATATCTTTTGATACCATTTCAATACCTGAGCTTTTTGTAAAAGCTTTAATGATTGGTAAAAAAGAATAAGTCGCTAAAGCTGGAGCTTCATCAACTTTTGTATAAATGATTTTTGACATGTTAATTCCTAGTTTGATATTTTGAGTATTGTTATAATAGCCACATTTAATTTTATGCTAATTGAATTTTAACATTTGGTTAGTTACAAAAAAATGACTGTTTCAATTATTCACAAATGACTACTTAACATTACTCCATAAATCTTTAATTGTTGAGGGTTTTTGTTTAGAAACATCAGTTTTCATGATTTTTTTAGCTTCTTGGTCGATTTTTGTCTCTTTTTCTTTTACTTTAGTGTAACTTTTTTTAACACCTCTATTTGCATTAATATTATTAACATGTTCATTATATGTTGAAGCAAATTTATGTAATCCAGTTTTATTGTCTTTTACAAAATATAGATAATTACTTTTTACAGGGAAAAGAGCAGCTTTAATTGCATCTAAACTAACTGCACAAATTGGATTTGCAGGAAGTCCTTTATTTTTATATGTATTATATGAACTATTATCTTCTTTAATTCTTTGGGCTGTTACTTTTACATGGGAATATTCTCCATAATTTAAAGTTCCATCCATTTGTAAAGCCATACCCTTTTTTAACCTATTATAGATTACTGATGAAACTAAAGGCATCTCATCAACTGTAGCAGCTTCTTTTTGGATAATTGATGCCATTGTTATATAGTAATACCATTTTTTCTTATCATAATAACCAAATACTTTTTGTGAAAACTCTTCATATTGTTTATTTGTATTTGAGAATAGATAAAATAGTAGATGATCCTCTTTCATACCATATGGTAAAGAGTATGTTTCAGCTAAAATATTTCCATCTTTTTTATAAGCATATTTATCATATATGATTTTTAATCTTTCTTCAGAAAGATTAAATTTTTCAGCGATTTCCTTTAAGAATATAAAATAAGTTTCCCCTGGAATTAAAGTTATATTTTTTAAAGCAGCCTTTGATTTTGTTAATTTATATAAAAAATCTGCTTTATTCATATATTGAGATTTTAAGTCTATCCAACCACTTTGGGGGTAACCAAATTGTCTTATAACTATGTTATCAATTTGATTCATTTCATAACCATTTTTGTTCAAATAAGATATAATAGAACTAGTACTACCTTTAGGAATATACAATACTTTAGTTGAGCTTATTGGTATGTTAAGATAAAAAAGCACAGCAATAGTTGCTATAAGGAACATCTCGATAATGTTAAAGCTTATTAAACTAATTATAATAGTTTTACTTGTTCTTTTTTTAGGTCTTGGCGTTTCGTTATTTTCAGGCATAAAAATTGATTCATTCTCTTTTAATAATTTTTCAGTGTCGCAATTCTATTTAAAATATGATAAAAAACTCATTTTAGAAATTGATGAGTTGAAAATTGACAGTAAACTCTTAGCTTCAAAAGAAGATAAAACCTCACAGACAGATATTTTAAATATTTTATCTAATGTAAAAAATGTACTAAGTTTCTTTAAAAAAATTGATGTTGAAAGAATAAAAATTGCAGATAATGAGTTTACAGTTACTTTAAATAATAAACTTCTTTATTTGGATAATAAAGATATAAATCTTTCTGCCAATTTAGATATTAATTCTACACAGATATTTTTAAATTTTTATTCAATATACCATAAACATAGTGGTTTAACATTAATTGGTAAGTCAAAATTAGATTTATCAAAAAATATATTTAATTTTTTTGGTAATTACTATTATGAAGATGTTTTTGGAGAGATAAATACTCAAGTAGCTAATAATATTTTTGATTTTTATGTAAATTCAAAAAACTCATTTAAATCAATGAAGTTTTTAAAACAGTTATTTAGACTAGATAGTGTTGCTGAAAGTTGGATGTATGATAATGTTGAGGGAGATATTAATCTAGAATACCTATATGGTAAGATTGATATTGAGAAAAAACAAGCAATTATGGATTCTATAAGAGGAAGAGTATATATAAAAGATGCAAAAATTAGATTTAATAAAAAAGCAAAAACTGTTGATACTAAACTTTTAACAATTAATTATAAAAATGATACTTTGTCTTTTGATTTAGATAATCCAACATACGATGAAAGTAAACTTTATGGTAGTAAGGTTTATATAACAGATTTAACAAGTTTACAAAAGGGTGTTGTACATGTTGATTTAAAGTCAGAATCGATGTTAAACAATGATATTTTAGGTATTTTGAAAGCTTATGAAATAAATCTTCCATTAAGACAGTTAAGTGGAGAATTGAAATCAAGGGTTTATCTAAAAGTTCCATATCTAGCTTCTAGAAAAATGGAGGTTTTGGGCGAATTTAAATTAAAAGATGCATTATTAAAACTAAATGATTTTGAGTTTAAAGCTTTTGAAGCAGATGTTGAACTAAAAGATAATATTGTTGATATTAAAAGTTCACATATTAAGCACAAAGAGATGCTAGATAGTGATTTATCTTTGGTTATTGATACAAATACTTCAACTGCTAAGGGTGAAGCAAAAATAGATAGTTTTAAAATTGAAAGTGATAAAGAATCTATTATTGATGCAAAAGATATAACTACAAAACTTGATATAGATTTTAAAGAAACAGCAAAGATTGATATAAAAGATTTAGAGACAAAGATTGATATAAATGATAAATCTATAGATATTGACATAAATGATTTGAGAAAAATTTATCCTTATTCTAAATTATTAGATAATGCAGGGATAAAAGAGGGTGATTTAAAAGTAAAAGTTTTTGACGAAAACAATGTAGAGTTTATAATAAATGCAAAAAATTTAGATTATCCATTTAGTAAAGATGGTGAAAAAATAGATAAATTAAGTGCTAATGGTTCTATTAAAAATGATTTGATTATTGTTAAAACTAATGATAATGATATACAAATAGTTTTGGAAAAGGATAAAAATCCACTTATAAAACTTAATAATATAGATTTAGATTTATCAAATAACACTAAAAAAGACTCAAAAGGTGAATCTTTACCAAATATAGATCTACAGCTTAAAGACTCTTTTCTAATTTTAGATGAGGGACACAAATATAAAACATCGTGGGCAAATATTTTTATTAAAAACAAAGATGTAAAATTTGAAGGGGAAGCACTTTATTTAGATTTGCCAATATCAAAAGATGGAAAACAAGTTAGAAGTTTAGAGTTAAATGGTGATTATAACAATAGAGTTGTTGATTTAATTACAAAAGATAAAAAACTAAAACTAAAATATGAGATTGATAAAGAAAAAATTACAATGGATTTAGAAGATTTTGATGTTATTTATAATACAAATCAAGAATCTGATGAGTCTTCTAAAACCTCATATTATATTAATGGGAAAAATTCAAATATTATAATAAATGAAAAATATGTAGCAATGGCAGATACATACAATTTTATATTTGAAAATTATAAAACGGATATCGATTTAAAATATAAAGATACTACATTTGTTTATCATAAAGATTTTGAAGGTGTTTTAAATATTGATGCCAAAAATATGAATGATGAGTTTTTAAATTCAATTTTAGGAAAAAACTTAGTAAAAGGTGGAATTGTAAATATAAATGCATCAGGAAAAGATGGGAAAATATATGGAACAGCATTTTTAGAAAAAAATAGAATTCTTGATTTAGCAATTTTAAACAATCTTCTAATTCTGATAAATACATCTCCTGGTATCATAAATCCTTTTTTAGCAATACCTTCTGTTGTTGGAATGGCAACAAATGATGGTTTTAATCTTAATGGTTATAGGGTAATTGAAGGAAGAGTAGACTTTACTTATGATTTTGCTTCTAAGTTTTTAAATATGGAAAAAATTACTACAAAAGGTAATGGTATTGATTTTGATGGAAATGCTACTATTAATTTTGATAATTCTAAGATTGATTCAAAACTTCATTTAGTATTCTTAAAAGATTATTCAAAAATTGTTGGTTCAATCCCTGTATTAAATTATGTACTTTTAGGGGATGAAAATAGAGTTGATACAGAAGTTGAAATTTTTGGAACTTTAGAAGAACCAAAATATAAAACAAAACTATTAGAAGAGGGTGTTACAGCACCAGTAAACTTTCTTAAAAGAGTTATAACTTCACCAATTAAATTATTGAAATCAATTGGTGATAGTGTTAGTCCTGATGAAAAGAAATAGTAGAAAAATTATACCTTTTCTACTCATTTCTTAATACATCAATTACATCAATTTTTGTTGCTTTTTTTGCTGGATAATATGAAGATAAAAGAACAATTATAGAAGCTCCAATAATGATTGAGATAAAGTCAATTAATGATAAGTCTAATGGTAATTTTGAAGTTCCGTAAACATCTGCAGGAAGTGAAATAATCTCAAAAGTATCAAGTAGCCACATCCCACTAAATCCTAATAATACTCCAATAACAATTCCAGAGAAACCAATTATAGTTCCAAGTTTTAAAAATATTTGTTTAATCTCTTTATATGAAGCTCCCATAGATAAAAGTAGGGCAATCTCTTTTCTTCTACTCATAACTGTCATTAGAAGTGAAGAGATGATATTTAGTGATGCCACAAGTATAATTAGCATTAAGACAATAAATAAAGCCTTTTTTTCCATTTGCATTGCAGCAAAGAAGTTCCCATTTTGTTGCCACCATCCAATAACTCCAGCTCCATAGTCTCTTAAAAACTCTTTTAAAGGAACAATGTCTTTCATGGCATTATCACTATATACATGAATACCATCAAAGTTTCCTTCACCTTTTTTTGTTAGAGTTTGTAAGGCTTCAATAGTAGTATACATATAAGCTTTATCGTAGGCATGAAGTCCAGATTTAAATGAGTTTTGATAAGTAAATCTTTTTAATTTTGGCATCATAGAAAGACCCGTTGGGTTCAATGAAGTAAAATATAAGGTTGCCTTTTCACCAGTAGTTAAATATAGATTTTCTCTAATCCCATCACCAACAATTATGTCATATTTTGATAGCTTTAAACCCTTTGCTGCTTTTTCATAAATAGAGTTAATTTGAGATTCTTTTTCTGAATCAACTCCAAAAATCATACCACCATTCATATTGTCACCATTTTGAATAATAACTTGTGAGCTTAAGTATGGTGAAAATTTTAGATTAGGATATTCTTTTTCTAAGTTTTGTAATAATTCTTTATTAACACTATTAGAAAATTTAGGATAAATTGATAAAGGGTAGTTCATTGTAAAAAGTTTACTTTCAAACTCTTTTGCTGTACCATTCATAATAGCCATAGAAATCATTAAGACCATCACACCAATGGCAACTCCAATAAATGCCAAGATGGCACTTATTGAAATAAATGGATTTTTTTTGTCAAATTTTAGATATTTTTTGACAATAAAGTTTACTAATTTTCTATTCAAATTAGTTTCCTGCTACTAAACCTCTTTTAGGTCCACTTTTACCACAACATTGTTTATATTTTTTTCCAGATCCACATGGGCAAGGTTCGTTTCTAGCAATTTTCTTTTCGCTTGAAGTTAATGCTTCTTGGTCAATATTAGTTACAATATCTTCAATAGATTCTTCCATTTGCTCTTTCATTTTTTCTAATGCTTGTTGCTCTTTTTGTGCATCTTCATTACTTTGTAATTGAACTGTAAATAATACTTTGATTACTTCATGTTTAATACTTCCAATTAACTCAATAAACATATTATATGATTCTTTTTTATATTCAACAAGTGGATCTTTTTGGTTATATCCTCTAAGCCCAATACCTGTTTTTAATGTATCCATTGAGTATAAATGTTCTCTCCAAGCTTTATCAAGGATTTGTAAATAAAGAATTCTTTCAATCTCATGTCTTTGTTCAGGTGCCGCTATACTCATTTTTTGGTTATAAACTTCAGTGATAATATTTAAAAGTTTTTGCTCTAGTTCTAAGTAATCTTTTGATTCTATATGCTCTTGCTCTACTACTAGGTTTAATTCCTCTTTTAGTTTAGCAATTACAAATTCATAGTTAAAGTCTTCTGAAGGCATACCTTCTATAATCTCGGCATTTGCTAATAAATCTTGAACATATTCAAGTCTATTCTCTTCAAGTTTAGAAGTAATATCGTAATCTGGGTTTAAAAGGTCATTTCTAAATGCATATATAACTTTTCTTTGCTTATTTGCAACGTCATCATACTCTAAGATATGTTTTCTTGCTTCAAAATGCATTGTCTCAACTTTTTTCTGAGCATTTTCAACGGCTCTTGTTACCATCTTAGATTCAATATGCTCACCCTCTTCAATACCAATTCTTTCCATGATACCTTTGATTTTATCACTTCCAAAGATTCTTAATAGGTTATCTTCTAAAGATAAATAAAATTGAGATTCACCAACATCACCTTGACGTCCAGCTCTACCTCTTAATTGATTATCAATTCTTCTTGATTCATGTCTTTCTGTACCTATAATTGCTAAACCACCAAGTTCTAAACACTCTTTTGGAAGTTTAATATCAACACCACGACCAGCCATATTTGTAGCAATTGTTACAGCACCTTTTTGACCTGCATCTTCAATAATTTTTCCCTCTTTTTCATGTTGCTTAGCATTTAATACTGTATGGGGAATTTTTTGTTTTGTTAAAAGATTATGAAGATGTTCAGATTTTTCAATTGAAGCAGTACCAACAAGAACAGGCTGTCCTTTTTCATGGTATTCTTTAATCTTTTTACTTACAGCTTCAAACTTTTCTCTTTCACTTTTGTAGATTAAATCATTTTTATCAATTCTTTGAACAGGAACATTTGTTGGTATTGATACAACATCAAGATTATAAATTTCAGCAAACTCTGTTGCTTCTGTTTGTGCTGTACCCGTCATACCAGCTAATTTATCATACATTCTAAAGTAATTTTGGAAAGTAATATCTGCAAGTGTTTGTGATTCATCTTGAATAACAACACCTTCTTTTGCTTCTAGTGCTTGGTGTAATCCCTCAGAGAATCTTCTTCCTTCACTTAATCTTCCTGTAAATTCATCTACAATGATAACTTCATTTTCTTTTACAACATAATCAACATCTTTAACAAATACATAATGTGCTTTTAGTGCTTGGTCTAAGTGATGAGATAAAATTGCATTTTCAAGTGAATATAAGTTATCAACACCATAAAGCTTTTCAGCTTTTTCTATACCTTTTTCAGTGATTAAAATAGCTTTATTTTTTTCATCAACTGTAAAATCTCCTGTAGAATATGGCTTTTCATCAGCAGACTTAGGTTCAATCAATTCACCTTTTTCAAGTTTAAGTGCAATCTCATTTGATTTTGCATAGTCTGCACTTTTATGGTTTGTAGGACCAGAGATAATTAGTGGAGTTCTTGCTTCATCGATTAAAATTGAGTCAACTTCATCGACAATTACAAAGTAATGATCTCTTTGAACTTTCTCTTCTAAATCATAGTTCATATTATCTCTTAGATAATCAAAACCAAATTCGTTGTTTGTACCATAAGTGATATCTGAACTATATTGCTCTTTTCTTTGCTCATCATCTCTAATGCTTCCAACAATAGCACCAACTGTATACCCTAAAAAGTTATAAAGAGGCTCTAACTCTACAGCATCCCTTGAAGCTAGGTAGTCATTTACAGTAACAACATGAACGCCTCTTCCTGTCATTGCATTTAGTGCAACAGGAAGTGTAGCAACTAAAGTTTTACCTTCACCTGTTTTCATTTCTGCAATTCTACCTTCATGTAAAACCATACCACCAATTAGCTGTACATCATAGTGTCTCATTCCTAAAACTCTTTTAGAAGCTTCTCTTGTAATAGCAAATGAATCGTTTAATACTTCATCTAAAGTTTTTTCTTCACTTTTAACTTGTTCTTTTAATTCATTAAAAGCACCCTTAAGCTCTTCATCACTTAAATTCTCATATTTACTCTCAAGTGCTGTAATAGCATTTGCTCTTTTTTTGTATTTTTTTACTTCTCTATCATTTGATGTCCCAAATATACTTGAAAAAATATTAACCATAAAAAATGTTCCTTTTTACCAAACTCTTCACAATCTATCTACTTTAATTTGGTATTAGTTATAATCGCAAGATTATATATAAAATAAGGTTAAAAAATGGTTTATAGAATCTTTTTGGTAATGGGGTTGTTTATTTCTTTAGCATTTGCTTCTTTTGATAAAGAAAATATTAGAAGTTTTGAAGCAGATTTTTTGCAAACAGTAACAAATGAGTCTGGGAAAACAATTGAGTACAAAGGAAAAGTTTTTATTAAAAATAATGGAAAAGTTTTATGGAAATACTTTGAGCCAGTTGTAAAAAATGTATTTTTAATAGATGATTTAGTAATAGTTGATGAACCTGAATTGGAACAAGCAATTTATACAAAATTAGAAAAAAGTATTGATATGATAAAACTTTTAAAAGAGGCAAAAAAGATTGAAGAAAACCTTTTCGAATCTAATTTATATGATGTAGAATATCTTATAAAAATTAAAGATGACAAAATCTCATCACTTTCTTACAAAGATGAACTTGCAAATTCTATAGAGATAAAGTTTCTAAATAACAAACAAAATATAGAAATAAATGATAGCGTATTTCAATTTTTACCCCCTGACTATTATGATATTATAGAAAAATAAAGAGCTTTTTAGATAGAATTCCAACCTTATTTAGGTACATTGGATAATAGCTTGAAAAATAATTGAAATTTTTCAAGAGGAAAGTCTGGGCTGCAGTGAAGCATGGTTCCATCTAACGGATGGCTAGGGTAACCTAAGGGACAGTGCAACAGAAAGTATACCGCCCATTTGGGTAAGGGTGAAACGGTGGGGTAAGAGCCCACCAGTCTTTGAAGCAATTCATAGAGCTATGTAAACCCAACCAGCAGCAAGAGAAGCGTGGTAATAAGCTTCACAAATATTGTTTCTCGCATGATTGTTAAAGTGATTTAACAACTAGATAAATTATTATCAACTACATAACTCAGCTTATAGATGTACCTAAATACTATAAGCACCTATCCCAACATCAATACTTGTTTTGTTTTAAAACTTAATTATATTTACCCTTCAACTCTATTTCTACCATTTACTTTTGCTTTATATAAAGCACTATCTGCACGTGCAATGATTTTATCTATATTCTCATCATTTTTATTATATGCTGATATACCAAAACTTGCGCTAATTTTATTAACAGTTGAAAACTCATATTCACTAATTATTTCACGAAGAGACTGGGCTACTTTTATAGTACCTTGAAAATTAGTTTCAGGACATATTATCATAAACTCTTCTCCTCCCCAACGTCCTAAGACATCAATTTTACGAATATTTGTCTCAAGAATTTTGGCAAATTCAATAAGTACTTGATCCCCAACTAAATGACCAAAAGTATCATTAATTTTTTTGAAGTAATCAATATCTATAATAATTACTCCAAAGTTACTTTTGAAACGACTACTACGATTAAATTCGTCATTAAGTACTTCATCAAGTTTTAGTCTATTAAAAACTCCTGTTAATTTATCTGTAATACTAAGGACTTTGTGCTTATTTAAACGTGCTATCATTTGATTATAACTATCTTTTAATACATATAATTCATTTGTATCTGTCCAAGGAATATTTAAATCAATAGCTTGCGGAAAATGTATATCTTGTTTACGTATTTTAGTAGTAAATTCCTCTAAAGGTTGTCCTAAATATTTTCTTATAAAGTAATATATAATAAACCATAGTGCAATTGTTTTGATAATCGAATTGATTAAAATAAGAATAAAACCATATTTAACTCTATCAAATACTAGTTGATTATTTGAGTATAGTGTAACTTGACCTAAAGGCACTTTTTGTTCAAAAGCCACTCCTGTATATTCCATAGGAAATTCATGTTTAAACAGTGTATCAGTACCTAACCCAAACTCTTTTTGCTCTGTTATTTTCCCTGAAGAATCATAATAGCTTATCTCATTTTTTTCATTTAAAACTGCTCCTATTTTGAAATCCATTTTATGATCAATTGATTCAACTTTAATTCCCACGACAATAGGTAAATTATGCATACCTAATAAAATAGATTGTAATAACTCTTTATTATATGTCCAAACGGAGTCAACAATACCTCTATTAAAAGTAGCTGGTAAGGTTTGAATCTCTTTGTAGAATTTAGATTTAGTGTCTTCATACTCTTTATAAAGTTGAACTACAGTTACAAGAACTGCAACTAAAAAATAAAAACTAAAAATAGTAGTTAGTAAATGTAATGCAATATTTTGACGGAAACGTTTTAATAAAGAGCTAAACATAATATTACTTAGATTGCCAATCTTTAATTCCATATTTATCTAATAAAACTTTTAATCTTCCATCTTCTCTCATTTTTATAGTTTCTTCAGATAAAATTTTGGCATACGCTTTTGAGTTTTCTTTTTTAGGTGAGAAACTAGCAAATACGTCAATTACTACATCTGTCACACCAGCTACTTTTATCAAGTCAGCTTTACCCATTTGATTGATTTTATATTCTAAAACACTTCTGTCTTCAATAATTGTTGTTATACGACCATTAATCAACATTTCTAATAATCTTTCTAATGGTTTTTCACCTTTTATTGCTAAAATATTTTTTGGATTTTTATTAATATATTCCATTACAGTTGGGTCAACATAGTCATAGCCATCAATTATACCAATCATTTTGGCTTCTTTTAGAGATTTTGTTCCTGAGTATTCCCAAGTAGAGTTTTTAAGACTAAAAAAAGTACTGTTACTTTTCCCAAGAGCAAAATCTGGAAAAATAAAATCAGGTGCTTCTTCTCTAAAACAAGCCATAGTGCCATCTAATTTTCCTTCTCGTACTAATTCTAAACCACGAGTATAACTAACTTCTACAAACTCTACTTTATGACCTCTTGATTTCATAGTCTCAACTAATAAATCACCTAAATAACCAAATTTTCCATCATTTTGTCCTGCTAAACAATCATAAGGACACCATTCATCTGTAGCTATTCTTAGTGTGTCTGAAAATAGATATAGTGGGAATAATATGCTTAAGCTAAATACTCCAATAGTTAATTTCTTTTTTAAACTTTTCATTTATTTAACCTCTGTAAATTATTTAAATAATTTTTTAATATTATCTCTTTTATTTCTTTTATCTATGCTTTAAAAGTAAATTATAATATACTTGGCATAGATGATAAAAAGGATTTTGATATGAAAAAATTGCAGCTTGACATATTTTAAATATTCATCTTACAGATATTGCTAAATTTACAGTCTTATCGATATACTTATATTTTAATTTTATTTCTTCTTTTTTTATAGTACTTAAAACTTTATGGTTACAATGAATTAAAAAAGAGTTTTTAGCACCTATTTCATCTAGAACTTTTGTTCCTTGTATATAATCTAAATGGTTTTTATTTTCGATGTTTGGATTCGCGCCTGCATCTATGTAACACTCATCTAAATCAAAAGATTTTAAAAACTGCATAGATTTTTCACTAATACCCCCACAATCAGTTAGATAAGCTATTGTTTTTTCTTTATTTTTTATTATATATCCAGTAGTATTTTTAGAGTGTTTCAAAGGCACTGGATAAAACTCTATATTGTTTATTACAATTTTTTCAAAGGGAGTATTCTCTATATATTTAATTGCTTTTTTGTGTTTAAATAAATCTGCAAAACCATCATTATCTTTAGGATGATAACATGTGATTTCATCGCTACTATATCTAAGTCTTAATAGCCCTAAAACATGGTCTGCATGAAAGTGCGTAAGAAAAATAGCTTTAATCGTTTTACTATCAAAAATCTCTGAAATACTTTCTATCCCTGCATCAAGTAATATTATCTCATTATTTGTAGATTCTAAATATGCATTTGTAGCTAGATTTTTTATTCCTTTATTTCTATACTCTTCACATATTATACATTTACAATTATGAGTTGGTATTCCACTGCTATCTGCTGTTCCTAAAAATCTTAGATTCATTTTAAATCCTTTAAAACTTTTTTATTTAGTATTATTAATATAATCATTGCAAAGCTTGTTATAAAAACTAAAAATAGTGTTGAAGTTCTTATCCCAAAGGTTTCCATAAAAAACGCAAAACCAAATGGTACTAAGGAAACTATGACATTTCTATATAGATTTATCCCACCTGTTGTTTTTCCTAAATTGTCTTTTCCAAATAAATATAAAGGAATTGAGCCTCTTATAATATCAGTTAAACCTTGTCCTGCTCCATATAATACTACAAAAAATGTTGCAAGCAATATGTCATAGCCACTAAAATATAGGGCTAAAATTCCTAAACTCATAACAAAAGTTGAAAATATTCCAGAAGTAATTGGCGTGATTTTTTTTGATAGTGTAATTTCTATAATTCTAGAGCCAACTTGTGACGGACCAATTAAAGCCCCAAGGGCAATAGCTGAAGTCATTTCGATACCAAACCCACTCATAAGTCCTAAAAAGTGTGTTTGCATTACTGTAATTGGGATTGCCATTAGTGAAAATACGGTTCCAACAAGAATTAAAGATTTTTTTCTTATTTTTCCTTCTAATTCTAAAGAGTCATCAAAACTATTTGAAAATTTCATATCAGTTTTAATAAGAACATCTTTTTTTAAGATAAAAAAATGAATTGGCAAAGCTATAAAAAGATGAAAAAATGCCAATATCGAATAAACTTCTCTCCATGATAAAAAAGAAAGTAAAAAACTTATCAATGGCCAAAAAATAGTTGATGCAAAACCTGCTATTAGTGTGATTTGAGTTATTGGAAGTCTAGCTTTATTTCCAGCCAATTGGGAAAATGCCACAAAAGCAGCTTCATATAAAACCAAAGTTGAGACTATTTCTAAAAATATTATAGAAAAGATATAGTTTAATTGAGATTGAATATTTGAGACAAAAAACAAACCTAAAGCACATAACAAAGAACCAACAGACATAACAACTCTTGCACCATGACTATCAAGAAGTTTTCCTATTTTGGGTGCTAGCAATCCCCCTAAAAAAATACCTAAAGAAAATATCCCAAAAATAAAGGTTTTTGACCATAAAAATTCTTTCTCAAACTCTTGGGACATTATTGTAAAGGAGTAGAATAAAGTGCCATAACCAATTGTTGTAGTAATACTTAAACCTAATACATACTTTAATGTCCCAGCAATAAAAAATTTGTTTACCATAAAGTTATTTTATATATTTTTTAAAATCTCAATAAGTTTTTTAGAAGATGTTTCTAAATCATTTAAATTTTCAAACTCTACTAAATCTTTTGCATATATTTCTATACTACTCCTATTTAGTCTATTTTCTATTTCTTCAAAAGTTTCTCTTCCTCTTTTCTTTAATCTTTCCCTTAAAGTCTCTTTTGGAACAGTTATATTTATAGTTATAACATCTTGAAAAATTTTTTCAAAATCTTTTATTGCACTTCTTGAAATAGAAATTATATTTAAACCCTTTTTTATTTGATTGTGTGCTATTGCATAAGAGTTTCCATGTGCATACCACGATGATACAAAATAATTGTTGTTTTTTAAAATAGTAAAGGCTTCTTCATCAATAAAGTAGTTTGATTCATTTTCATCAGGTATTCTTGTTATATATCTTTTTACAAAGTTTGCATCTATTTTTGATTTAATTATCTTTAACAAAGAGTCCTTACCAACACCGCTAGCACCAACTATTAAAACTATTTTTTGCATTAATTATCTACCATATTTTTCTATAAAAAGTTCAAGATTTTTTAAATCATCTAAACATCTATTTATTTTTTCATGAGACCAATCCCACCAAGCTATATCTTGAAGTTTTTGTATTGTTTTTTCTTCAAATCTAAACTTTATAACTTTTGCTGGATTTCCAACAGCAATTGCATATGGAGGAATATCTTTTGTTACTATTGAACCACTTCCAATAACCGCACCATTTCCAATAGTAACTCCACCCATAATAGTTACATTATGACCAATCCAAGTATCATTACCTATAGTTACTTTTTTTTCCCTCCGCCAGTTGAAAAAACTATCATCATTTTTTCCAAATCCATACATCTCTTTTCTATAAAGCATATGATGTTGACATGGCCAGTGTTTTGGATGTTGACCGGGATTTAATCTTACAAATGAAGCAATATTTGAAAATTTTTTTATCTCTGAATAGATGATTTGGCAATACTCACTTGTATAACTGTAATCATCTATTATACTCTCTTGGATATTATTATTTATACCTATTTCAACATATTTACCAAAAGATGAATCTTTTATGATACATTCATCATGAATTAACGGTTCATCCCCCAATATCTTCTTTTTTGAAAGGTTTAGTGAGTCTATTTTTTTCATTTAGATTTTGAATCCTCTAATTCCATTGTAAACTATCTCCCCATCTTTAAAAGTAAGTACTATTTTAGGGAAATGTGATTCATCAATAACAGCTATGTCAGCTAATTTCCCCTCAGCAATTTCACCTCTATCTTTTAACCCTGCAAGTTTTGCTGGTGTTGTACTAATCATAGCAAAACCTTGCTCTAGTGATAGTTCAACATCTTCTTTTAATCTATATGGACTCATTAAAAGTGATGCAGGATGATAGTCGCTACATAAATAATCACAAACACCTTGTTCTACTAAGATTTTTGCAGCAATGTTTCCACTCTGGCTTCCACCTCTTACAACATTTGGTGCACCCATTCCTGTACTAATATTCATCTGTTTAGCTTTTTTAGCAACATCTACACTTAGTGGAAATTCTGAAAAAGTAACTCCTAGATTTTTTAAAGTATTTAGTTTTTCTTCGCAATCATCATCGTGACTTAAAACTGGAATTTTATGCTCAAGTCCAAAGTTTACTAACTCTTCTACAATACCAACTTTATCTTTTGAAGATTTATTCTTTAGGTATTCATCTACATCTTCATCTTGAATTTCATATGCAGACAAGTGATACTTTTTCCATGATTCTAAAGTTTTAAATTGACCTTGTCCCGGACTATGATCCATAATAGATAACATATCCACTTTTTTATCAATGATTAACTGTTTAATTGTTTCAAGGGAACTTTCACTAGTGATTTCAAATCTTGCATGAACTAGATTATCAACCCCTAAATGATTTTTATTTGCTTTAAAAATCTCTTCAATTAACTCTTTTGATTGTTGTGTTCCTCTTCCTTTACTTAACTCTTCATCATTAAAACCAATGGCATGATACATTGTTGTAACTCCTGCCATAGAAAGTTTTTTATCAAGTTCAACTACTGCCATAGAAGTGGGAAATCTAGCTCCAGGTCTTGGTTCAATCTCTTTTTCAATAGCATCACCATGTAAATCAACAAATCCAGGAACTATTCTTCTTTCTCCTAAATCAATTGCTACATCTAAAGTTTGGTAAGTTTTTACAGAAGTGATTTTATCCCCTTGTATAACTATATCAGCAGCTTTAAAACAACCATCAATTAAAACATTTTTACTTCTAATAATTGTTTGCATATCTTTTTTCCCTTATATCAAATAATTTATCACTTATTGTATTCATGGCATCAATATCGTGAAATATCCCAATCATAGCTACGCCATCCTCTTTTATTTTCATTAATCTTTCAATCACTTTCATAGTATTTGTTTTATCTAATGATGCAGTTGGTTCATCTAAAAGTAAAACAGATTTTGGAGCAATTATCCCTTTTGCTATATTTACTCTTTGTTGCTCACCACCACTAAAAGTCAAAGGTGAGATATCAAATAGTTCTTTTTTGATTCCTAAAAAGTCTAATAACTCTTTTGCTTTTTCTTGGGCTATAATTTTTTCTTCACCTTTATCAATAAGTGGTTGGGCTACAACATCAACAGCACTAATTCTTGGTAATACTTGTAAAAACTGAGATACATAACCAATCTCTTCTTTTCTTAGTTTTAACATAGAACTTTCATCACAAGTAGCTATATTTTCACTTTGTCCATTTTCTTTTGTGAAAATAATATCTCCGGAAGTTGTTGTATATGTTCTAAAAATAGTCTTTAAAATTGAAGATTTACCCATACCACTTGGACCAAATAGTGATAAAAACTCACCTTTGTTTACTTCAAAATTTATATCTTTGAATCCATTAATTTTTATTCCACCTCTAGTATGCACAGTAAACTCTTTGCAAAGATTTCTAACTTTTATTTTTTCCATAATTTCTCCTTACAAAATACTTGATACTAAAGTTTGAGTATACGGATGTTGAGGGTCTTCAAGTATTTGATCTGTTAATCCATACTCTACAACTTCACCATTTTTCATAACTATTGAAATATCTGTTAAGTGTTTTATTACCCCTAAATCATGAGATACAATTACCATAGCAAAACCTATCTCTTTTTGAAGCTCTTTGATTAAATCAAGTATTTTTGCTTGAACTGATAAATCAAGCCCAGTAGTCGGTTCATCAAGCAATAGTATCTTTGGATTGGATGATAAAGCTTTAGAGATTTGAATTCTTTGTTGTTGACCTCCACTAAATCTATCTGGATAATCATCAATTCTTTCAACTGGGATTTCAGTTTTTTCTAAAAAATATAAAGCTCTTTGTCTAATCTCTTCATATTTTTTAGTTCCACTCATAATCACTTTTTCAGCGATGTTTCCACCTGCACTAAATTGATAATTAAGTCCTAGTCTTGGGTTTTGATAAATCATAGACATCAACTCATCTCTTAGATAATTTAGTTCATTTGCTCCAGCATCTAAAATATTTTTATAATTTCCTAATTTATCTAGATAATTATCTAAGTGAATCACTCCAGCACTTGCCTTTTGGTCTTGGTAAATTAGTTGTAAAAGTGTAGATTTCCCGCTACCACTTTCCCCAACTATTCCTAAAACCTCCCCTTTATTTAGATGAAGATTTATATTATTTACTGCAACTACACTTCCACAATTTGGACAAATTGAGCTATTAAATTTTGAGCCAGTTAAACTTAGGCATTTATTGCAAAATTCACCATAAACTTTATTAACATTCTTTAAATCAAGTATCATTTTTTTGCCTCTAACTTGCTATCACAATATGCTGTGTCATTACAGTAAAATTTAGCAGTGCCATTTTCATCATAAACTTCATCCATGTAAACACCACTAGAACCACATCTTTGACAAAATTTATCTTTAAATTTTTCTACTTTGAACTCTTTATCTTCAAACTTAAGAGGTTCTACGTTTGTATAAGGTGGGATTGCATAAATTTTCTTTTCTCTACCTGCTCCAAATAGCATTAATGCTTTACTTTGATTTAGTTTTGGTGTATCATATTTTGGAATTGGACTTGGGTCCATCGCATATCTGTTATTTACCATAACAGGGTATCTATGACCAATTCTACTATCACCAAATTGTGCAGTATCTTCATATAATAAAACCCAAAGTTTTGCATAATCACTATTTGCATGCATTAGTTTTTGTTTATATGTATTTGCTTCAACATTTGTTAAAACTTCAGGGTAGGGTACTTGAAAAACTAAAGTCTGACCCTCACTTAATTCAAATTCAGGGATTCTATGTCTTGTTTGAATAATATCTGCTTCATTTAAATTGATTGTTGTTTTATTTCCTGTAACAGAAGTTATGAAATTTCTAATATTTACAGCATTTACACTTCCATCACAACCTTGGTCAATTACCTTTAAAACATCCTCTTCATTTATAATTGAGAGGGTTAGTTGAAGGCCACCTGTTCCCCAACCTCTAGCTATTGGTAATTCTCTACTTGCAAAAGAAACTTGATATCCAGGTATTGCAATAGCTTTTAAGATACTTCTTCTTATCTCTTTTTTTGCATCTTCATCTAAAAAACCATATATCATTTATTATCCTTTTTAGATTCTTCACTTTTAGAATGTTCAGTTGCATTTGCAAGAACTTGTAAATCTGCTTGGAAAGTTACATAGTGAGGAAGTTTATAGTGATTAGTAAATCCCATTGATTCAATTCCATCTATATGGTGAATAATCATTTCAAAATTACTTGCAATGCTCCCTTCACCTATTGTATAAGCAGTGTTATAAAGTGAAGTATCAAGAATACTCATTGAAATAGCTTTTGTTTCATTAAACCCAAAACAAAACCCAAAACCAGTTGATAACTTCATAGTTCCATCATCTTGCTTTTCTAAAGTAGCTGCTGTTTCACAAGATGTTGCATCTATTTCACCAACTTTTACTTCATTTTTAGTAAAGGGATGGGTAAATCTAAGTTCACAGCTTCCAAGTCTTAAATCACCAATTGTTGGGTGAACATCACCATAACCTCTCATTGAAGTGTAAGCAAACCCAAGCATTGAACCAGTTTCACCTCTACTCATAATCTGTAAAACTGCACTTCTTGGGTAAGGAGGTGTTGGGAAGTTTCTTGTAATATCACTTATCTCTTTATCTTTTGGAAGAGTTTTAACAATCCCTTTTTCTCTTAATGGAGTTAAAGCTGATTCCACAAAAATATCATCATCATTATAATCATTCCAAATAGTTTTATTTAATGATTTTTTTAATATTAGTTTTACTTCATAATCATTTGAAGGACCTAATATTTGTCCCCCTTTAATATCTTTAAAAGCTGATGAGATTCTTCTGGTGATTCTCATATCATTTATATCAATAGTTTTAGCAATACCAGCTCTTGCACAACTACTTCTATGGGCCCTTAAGAAAAATGAAGCATTTAATAAATCTCCACCAGCTTTTTTTATAGCTATTGAAGATAGTTTTTTTGAATATAAACTTCCCTCACTAATCACTTTATCAACGGCAAATGTTAATGAATTTTCTATATCAACTTCATTGATATTTTGTTTTTCAGTGATTCTATCTTCATAAAAGGCTAATGAGTTATTAATAGCCTCTTCACCACCTTTAATTGCGACATAACCCATTAAAGCACCTCCACTTTTGTAGTTCTTGAAAGTGCCAATAGTTCACCTTCATTATTTATAAAGTATATTTCTAAACCTAGTGGATATTCACTATTTTTATTAGCTAAAACTTCTAAAAAATCTTTATCACATGGAAGTGTCGTAATTAACTCCTTATTTATTCCTGATCCTGATAATTTAACTTTTGTAATTTCAAAATTAACACATTGAAATATTAAAGTTGAAGAAAAATCAGGGTTTAAGTGGTCACCAACTTTTGCATCTTTTAATAAGTTTACATCAATCTCATCACTAAATATATAATCAGCATTTTGTACAGTTTCAGCTTTTGGATTTGTAATTGCTTCAATTAGTGTCATATCCCTAGAACCATTGTAATAATAAGATACTTCACTATATAAAAGTACACTTGCGATTCCTAAAAGTTTTGAATCAAAGATTGGTTTTATCTTTGATATTTTCCCAGGTTGTGATAAAGAATCACTAAGGCTTTTAAAGTTTTGTCTATTTAACTTCTCTAAATCTTCCATTTTTAACCTTGTGTCATCAAATCAAAGCTAACTTTTGTAGAGTTGATTTTTTTGTTTAATTCTTTTTGAGTTTTTTCAATATTTTCAATAGTTTTTGTTACTAGATTTTCTATTTCATTTTTTAAAAAATCTGCACCATATGCTCCATCACAAGCAGAAATATATAAAGAAACTTCTTCATTATCATCTTGTACCATAGCCCAGCCTTTATTTGCTGAGTTGGTTCCAACTTGAACTATTGTAGTAGTTACTAAAACTTCACCTGCATAAAATTCCCCTGAACTTACAGGATCAATTACTGGTTGAAGTAGAGTTTGTTGTGTTGGTTTTTGTAAAATTTTTATTTCATGAAATTCATTAATTTTTTCATAAAGGGATTTTAATTCTTTTAAATCAGTTTTTTGAAGTATAAAATTGATATCTTCTCTTTTCATTAGATAAACCTTTTTCTAATAATTGCACTTAGATTATCCAAAACCCAAACTGTCACGATAATAAAAATCAAGATGGTACACACATGGCCATTTTCGAACCCTCTTAACTTATCAAATAGATAAAAACCAATACCTCCTGCACCAACAAATCCTAAGATTGAAGCACTTCTAACATCTGATTCAAATCTATATAAAATCATTGATACAAAGTGAGGCATAGTTTGAGGAACAACTGCAAATGCAATTACTTTTATAAATCCTGCTCCACTATTTGTTAATGCTTCAACTGGACCTGGATCAATTGCTTCATTACCTTCACTTAAAAGTTTACTTAATACTCCCGCTGTATGAATACCTAAAGCTAAAATACCAGCCATTGGTCCAAGACCAACTGCACTTACAAAAATTAAAGCCCAAACTAATTCATTAACTGACCTAAAAATATTTGCTATAGTAGTACCAAAAGAATAAAGTGCTTTTTTCAAAAAAGTATGAAAAACTGTTTTCCCTGGAATTAATATTTCCAAAATATTTCTAGAAGTAATATATGATAATGGAATAGCTAATATAACTGATAAGAATAAAGCTATTACAGCCATTTGAACAGTTTCAACCATTGCCCAAAAATAAACTAGTAAATCATCTTTATAAAATATTGGTGGAAAATATGAACTTCCTTCAATGTCTGGATTACCTTGGATATATGAAACCATATGTCCCCATCCTTCAACCAATCCTACAAAACTCATCTCTGTATCAACCCAACTTTTTATCACTATATATGCAAAGATCCCTATAATTGCTAAATTAAATAGTTTAAAGGGGTTTGATTCTTTTTTTAATATTTCAATTGACATTTTTTTTCCTTTTATACATTTAAAAAAGACAATAATCGGGTATAGCCTTTTTTAAACTTATTATGGTAAACACAGGAAAAATCCTGTGTTAATAGGTTTTTAAATGATTATTGTTTCTTTTTTAAAGATTTTTTTAATTCAATTAATTCTCTAACTGGGTTATAAAATGCATCATTTCCATCTGCATAACCTTTGATTTTCATATTTGATAAGATTTTTTCATCTTTTAATGATAAAAATGCATCTTTAACAGCTTTTTTAAATGATTCTGGTAAGTCTTTTCTAACTGTCATTGGAGAACCTGGAATTAATTCAGAAGTCCAAAGAATATTAAAATCATCTTCATTCCAATGTTTTCCTAATCCTCTATTAAAGTCTAAGTTATTTGTAGATGCTGCATCAACTTTTCCAGCTTTTACTGCTAAAATTGAAGCTTCGTGTCCACCTGAATAAAGAACTTTTGAGAAGTATTTTTGAGGATTGATACCTTTTTTAGAAAACATTACAGTTGGTACTAAAGTTCCTGATGTAGAGTTAGAGTCAGTAAATGCCCAAGTTTTACCTTTGATATCTTCTAAAGTTTTTAAACCACTTCCTTTTTTAGTGATAATAATACCTTTGTATCCTGGTAATCCTGATTCTGCATCAATTTCAGTTGCAACAGCTTGGGCTCCAGCTCTTTTTGCAGCTTCTACATAAGATTTTGGTCCAAAGTAAGCAATATCAACATGTTTGTGTTGCATAGCAGTAATAACACCTGCATAATCTCCAGCCGATTGTAAGTTAACTTTAACACCTAAAGTTTTTTCTAAATAAACACCTAATGGTCCAAATGTATCTTTAACACTTGAAGTTCCAGCAACTGGAATTAAACCAAAGTTAACTTCTTTTGGCCAATTTGCTTCTTTTGCACTTAATGTACTAATACCTAAAGTTAAAGCTAGTGTAGCTAATCCCATTTTTTTAAGAAAATCTCTTCTCATGATTTTTATACCTTTCAAATCAAAAATTTGTTACACTACCTTTAATTGGTAGTGTTTTGTTCAGTTTAATAACTCACCACTAATTACCTAAAGATTCTTGTTTGTTGCCGCTCAAAGTTCCAAACAAGAATCCTTATAGCAAACCTCTAAAAACTCAAAAAATTCTTAGAGCTTTACTATAAAAATATCTATTCGTTAACGTTTTCTTGTTGTTCACCTTCATAAATTTTGTCAATAGTTTTTTTATCTAATTCTTTTATATTTCCATCAAAAACTATTTTCCCTTTGTTGATTCCTAGAATTCTTGTACAATATTTTTCTGCAATTTCTAAGTGATGAAGATTGGCAATTATAGTAACTCCAAGTTTTTCATTGATTTTTTGTAAAATATCCATTACTTTTTTTGCACTTTTTTGATCAAGGGCAGAAATAGGTTCATCAGCTAAAATAATTTTAGGGTTAGAGGCAAGTGCTCTTGCTATTGCAACTCTTTGTCTTTGACCTCCACTTAGTTCATCACATCTTTTTAAAGAGTATTTTTCAATATCAACAAGTTTCATTAACTCATTAACTTTTTTTAGGTCTTTTTCTTTGTAATATTTAATAATAGCTCTGGCCATTGGGATATCTTTTAACATCCCACTAATTACATTATCTAATACACTTAATCTATCTACTAAGTTATATCCTTGGAAGATTATTCCTATTTGTTCTCGAAGTTTAATTAAATCTTTTTTCTTGATATTATCCATATCAAATTTTAAAACTTCAAAATCTCCATCAAATACTTTGATTCCACCAACAACAGACATTAATAGTGTTGATTTGCCAGCACCACTAGGTCCAATGATTCCTACAAATTCACCTTTTTTTATTTCCAAATCAATATTTTTTAGAATTTTTTCTTTTTTATAACCTATCGTTAATTTTTTCATTTTTATCATTTTATTTTTCACCTTTATAATCAACTACTATTTTTGCCATATCGCTTCTAAAATTAGAAAAACAATAATCAATTACTTTTTTAGTATTTATATCAGTAGTTTTTGTTGCAATTTTTATTATTGGAAAATCATGTTGTACTTGAAATATACTTTTAGATTTTATGGTAGAAGGTATAATATCTATTTCAGAACTATCTCTAATAGGTGATAAACCTGATTGTTCATATAATTTTGATATTGAATTTGTATTTTTTATTCTCTTCTCTGCATTTTCAATCAATTTTAAATTTATAAAATATTTTGCAAATAAAAAAGGAATATCATCTACCAATCTTAAGTTTTTAACGTAAAGTACTTTATCTCCAATATTAATTTCTAATTTTTCAGCAATAAATTCATCCGCTTCAATTATTTTTGATCCTATAAATTTTAATTTTGGTTTTTTCCCAATTTTTAATATTTCTTTTGTAAATGTTGTATTTGGTGTGATTGAATAAATGATTTTTTTAGGACTCACAAAATTTCCACTTCCTTTTTTTGAGTAGATTAGACCTTCACTTTTAGCTTTATTAATACCTTGTCTAACAGTTGCTCTTGTAACATTAAATAGTTCACATAAAGAGTTTTCTGAAGGAATCTTTTCATGCTCATTTAATTCATTTTCTATTAAATTGATAAGATGTGTGTATATAATTTCATAGTCAAATAGTTTAGTCAAAAAATCACCTTTCAAATTTCTTGGTGAAAGTATAAATTAAATTGATTACAGAAGTGTTACAACTTGTATAGACAAGTTATATTTTTCAATTAATATAACAGTAAGATAATAGTGTGTACAAAAAATAATTTTTTTATACTTTATAAGAATATATCCAAATCTATTCTTATAAAGACCACCATAATAAAGTTTAAGTGTCTTTATACACAGCTACTAAAAATAGTTTAGAGATATAATAAATCAGTTTTAAACTAGATTTAAGAAATGAAAAGTTATATTTCCATAAATAAAAATAGGAACACTTTTGGAATACTTAGTTTTAGCAATTTTAACACTTACAACTTTTTTATATTTATCTGAAAAAGCTCAAGAAAAAAAGAAAATCCCTTTCACTGACTTATTAAGTAAAATCAATTAATAAATCTCTAATTTAAAAGTTTATAATTACTTTTAGAAAAAAATTATAAGATAGAAGTATGAAACTTATATCTAAAATTATTGCCAATATGTTATTTATCCCTTTACTTTGTATCTGGTTATTATTTTGTCTTTTAATAGCAATATTAGGTGCACTTTTTATTAATAAAAAAATACGAATTGATTTACAAAGAGTTAAAAAAAGAGATACTGTTTGTAGTGTTTTATACGAAAAGAATCTTTTAACTAAAGATCAATATGAGTTTGAGACAGAAGAAGTAGCTTCTTGGTATGATGAACTGACTTTTAAAGGTTATTTGTTTATCCTAGCTCCTGTAATTATGACTATAAAGTATTTTTCTTTTTTTGATGGAATTATTTTTTACTTGGTAAAGAAGTGGATAAAAGTTCATTATTTTCAAAAAGAGTACAAAAGTAAACCTAAAACTCTTTTTTCTTTACTAACTACAATAAGTGTAAGGTTGGCAAATTGGGTAGGGCAAGTATTATATAGAATCAAATAAGCATCATTTGATGCTTATTTAAAAGGTTTTTTAGAAACCTGCAGAGTAACCTCTACTTGAGTGACTTTTAATAAGTCCATAAAAAGTTTTATCTCTAATTTGTTTTATCATGTTTCTAAGTGTAAAGATTGATGTATTTTTATCTTTCCATGCATTCTTTTTAATTGTTTCAACATCAACAATTGTGTCTCTATTTTTTAATAGTGTATGGAAAATTGACATTTGAGTTTTTGTTAAACCTACATCATTATTCTTTTTATCAAATACTTTTTTTACTACCTTGTCATAGTAAAAACCTTTTCCTAAATCAAGTCTACTATCTATTTGTTGACTTAAAATCTCTTTTAAAGTATCTTCGATGCTCAAATTGAACTCTTTTGATTTACTTTTTAAAAATCTTTCCATGTCTTTTGTTAAATCTATAGAAATATTATTACTCATAACTTTTTCTCGCTTTTTATAAATTTATTTGAATTATAACACACTATGTTATGATAAACCTTAAATTGAGTCAATTATGAGACAATTCTTATCAAATTTTAATAAATAACAAAAAAATGACTCAATAATTATTTAAATATTATCATACCAAAGCTTTAAAAAGTTATCCCGATTATATATTTTTGCACCTAAATCTATTTTATATTGAAGTTGTGGATGTCCCAAGTTCCAGAGCTTTAAGCCATTATCCTTTAGATAATAGTTTAGTAATACAAGTTGAAGTTTACCACAATTGTTATATTTCTTTTCTCTTGTTGTAAAGCCTGTTAGTGAAGTATAGATAGTGCCTGTTTGGTAACCAATTTCTCCAGAAATAAGCAAGTTTGTTTCTTTTTCTACTAATTCTACACTAAAAAACTTAAAGTTTGAAGTTTGATTATTTATTGAATTAAGTATTTTAATATATTCATTATTTAACCAAGAATCTTTATGGTAACTAATTATTTTTTCATACACTTCTTGAGTTCTTTGATTAATTCTTAGTTCATATTTGTCTTCATCTATAAGTTTTTTTACTTTTTTTGAGACTTTTATCTCATCAAATTTCATCAAAGCATATTCAAATTGTATTTCAGGAAGTAGTATTAGTTTTTCTTCTCTATACATGGAAGTAGTAATAAAGCCACACTGGGCAGCTTTGACATAAAACTCAGCACTGTAATCATCACTCCAGTAATAGTTTTCTTCCATATTTGGATAAATATATTTAAATAATGTTTCTTCATTGTTTAAATCATCAAGTGTAATATAATAAATCATTGAAACCCTTTACACTAATTGATTTTTTACAAACTCTAAATAATGTCCTTCTTCCTCTTCCAACTCTTCATGAGTTCCACTTTGAACAATTTTTCCATTATCTAATACATAAATCTTATTTGCATTTTTAACTGTACTTAGTCTATGGGCAATTGTTATTACAGTTTTATTTTCAAGTATAGGTATAAGGGCACTAAAAAGTTTAGCTTCTGTATGAACATCTAAAGCTGATGTAGATTCATCAAAGATTACAACTGAAGGATTTGATATAATCATTCTAGCTATTGATAATCTTTGTCTTTGTCCTCCACTTAATCTAATTCCGTGTTTACCAACCAATGTATCAAGTTTGTCACTCATCTGTAATACTGTATCTTTTAATTGAGCTATCTCTAAGGCTCTAAAAATCTCTTCATCACTTATGGATTCATCTCCCATAGTGATATTAAACCTAAGTGTATTGTTAAACAAAATAGGCATTTGAAGCACTAAGAATATCTCATTTCTTAAAGAGTTTCTATCTAGAACATTAATGCTTATATTGTTATATTTAATATCGCCTTTTGTTTTTGAATAAAAACCTGCAATAACTTGAGCAAGTGTAGTTTTTCCACTTCCACTTGCACCAATTAAAGCTACTTTTTCTTTAGGCTTAATATCTATTGAAATATTTTCTAATAAAGGCTTTTCTATATTATAGGAAAAGAACATATTTTTTAATTCTATATGAACACCTTCATTATTTGATAATCTTTCTTCTCCATTATCTTCACATTGAAGACTTAGAATTTTATTTATTCTTTTTAAAGCCGCGGTTGCAGTTGTATAAGCATATTGCATTGAAAGTATATCTTGAACAGGTGTCATTATAAACCAAATATAACCAAACATAGCAAACATCATACCTATACTTAAGTCACTATAAACAACCATAAGTAAACCACTTGCCCTTAACATCTCAAAGGCTATTAAAAATATGGTAAATGAAAATCTTTCATAAGCTACACTTTTATAATTGTATTCATTTGATGTTTGTTGGATTTTATTTGCTTTTTTTATAGATTCATTTATAAAATAGCTTTCTTTATTACTAGCTTTTATTTGTCCAAATAGTTCTAAAGATTCACCAATATTATCTTGAAACTCTTCAATTGCTTGATTTTCATCTTTTTTTAAAACACCAACTTGTTTAGAGATTTTTTTTGACATAAGTATAATAATAGGTTGTATTAGAAGAATCATTAAACCTAAAATTGGATGAATCGCAATCATTACAATTGAAACTGCTAGTAAAGTTAATACTGAAGAGATAAATTTACTGGCACTTTTTATAATAAAATCATCTAAAGTATTTACATCTGTAATCAGATTTGCTGAAATAGCACCATTTCCTAAACTTTCATATTCATTCATTGATACTTTTTTTAAATAGTTAAGTAGTTTCTCTCTTATTTTAAAAGTTACATATTTAGCAATTGCTGTAAAAATCTTTGTAATTATGACAGTAAATACAAAGTAAATGAATCTTAATAAAATCACTACTACAGTAATTATTGCAATGTAATAAAAGGCATTACCACTACCAAATACAAAATCTATACTATTTACAAAGAAGTCAGGTTTTTTTAAAAGTACTTCATCCACAAGTGCAGGAAGCATTAATGGAATTGGAACACTTATTAAAATTGCAATTATAGTTACAATTTGACCTAAAATAAGTGTTTTTTTCTTATCTAGTAAAAGGTTCCATAAGTATTTTAAATCTATTTTTTCCATAAACTAAAGGGAAACTATTGAACTAATTTCTCACAAATATCAAGTTTCATTCCCTCATGATATTCACAATTTAATCCACATTTATAGTCACCTCTGTCAGATAATCCAAGTCTTGAAAGCTCATTTTTAGAACCCTCTCTACACTCATCTAAAGTTTTATAAACAGCAAATTTTTTACTTCTTTTGCTATTATCTTTATCAGGAAAGATTAATGAAGTCCATTCCTTTTTTTCATCTGATCCACCTAAACATCCAGTAAATATAAATACTGATGTAGCTACCAATATAATTGTTTTTTTCATATTCCCACTTTAAATTTTTCAAAGATTGTATTATAACTTTCATTTAAAAAAACATAAAAAAAAAGAATATATTTATATAACATAAAATAAAAGTATTTTTTACACAATTAGTGTATATTTTTTACACTATAATTGACAATATTTATTTTAATTTAAGTTACACTTGTTAAGATACAAATCTTTAAAAACATATATTGTGTAAGATTATTACATTTTAAATGTAAAAATATTACATAATATGTGTCAAAAAAGAGAAAGGTTTTTATTGGAAAAGTTAGAAATATGTTTGAAAAAACCAAATAAAAGTTTTTCAAAGATGATTTTCAATCTTGTTAAAAGTACTAAAGTTTTAGATGTAAATTCTGAATATTTATATCTACTTCAAACTACACATTTTGCAAAAACTTGTTCTGTTGCAATTTTGGATGAAAAAGTTGTTGGTTTTGTATCTGGTTATAGATTACCTGATAAACCTAACACTCTTTTTATCTGGCAAGTTGCAGTAGATAGTAAGTTAAGAGGGCAAAATCTAGCAAAGAAATTGATGATGAATATTTTAAAAAGAAAAGAAAATCATGATTTGAATTACATACACACTACGGTTTCACCAAGTAACAAAGCCTCAATTAGAGCTTTTGAAAAACTTTCAGGTGATTTAAAAACAAAAATGGTTTCTAAAAGCTTCTTTGAAAAAGAAGATTTTATAAATCAACATGAAGAAGAGGTTCTATATGAAATAGGACCATTTAAGATAAAGGAAAAAAATGAGAATATTTGAAAATCTTGAGTCTGAAGTAAGGGGTTATATTAGAAGTTTCCCAACAATTTTTCAATCTAGTAAAGGATGTATTCTTACGGATGAACAAGGTGAAGAATATATTGACTTTTTTGCGGGAGCGGGTACTTTAAATTATGGACATAATAATGAACATATTACAAAAGCTTTAATTGAATATTTACAAGGAAATGGGGTTGTACATGGTCTTGATATGGCAACAAGTGCAAAAAAAGAGTTTTTACAAACTTTTCAAGACACAATTTTAATACCTAGAAACCTTGATTATAAGCTTCAATTTACTGGACCAACAGGAACAAATGCAGTTGAAACAGCTTTAAAACTTGCAAGACTTGTAAAGGGAAGATCAAATGTAGTTTCATTTACAAATGGTTTCCATGGTTTAACCCAAGGTTCATCTTCTGTTACTGGAAACAATGATTATAGAGATGAGAGTTATATTAGTAGATCAAATGTAACGTTTATGCCATTTGATGGATATTTTGGTGATATGAATACTATGGCTATTTTTAGAAAATTTTTACAAGATAGTAGTAGTGGTTTAGATATTCCAGCAGCTGTTATTGTTGAAACTATTCAAGGTGAAGGTGGAATTAACGTTGCATCTAAAGAGTGGTTACAAGAGCTAGAAGCACTTTGTAGAGAGTATGATATTTTATTAATTATTGATGACATTCAAGTTGGAAATGGTAGAACTGGAGAGTTCTTCTCTTTTGAATTTGCTGGGATAAATCCTGACATTGTAACTATATCAAAATCTATTGGTGGTGGTTTACCAATGGCACTTGTATTATTGAAACCAGATTTAGACCAATGGAAGCCAGGTGAGCACACAGGTACATTTAGAGGTAATAACTTAGCTTTCGTTGCAGCAAAAGTAGCTATTGAACAATATTGGCAAAATGATGATTTATCAAATGCAGTTAAATATAAAGAGAAACTTTTAAAAGATAATTTACAAAAAATTGCAGACAAATATAAAGATACTTTTGACGTTGAAGTTCGTGGTAGAGGAATGGCATATGGATTTGAAATTAAAGGTGACAACTCTGTTGCTGGTGAGATATCAAGTTATGCTTTTGAAGAAAAATTAATTGTTGAAACTTGTGGTAGTGAAGATCAAATCGTTAAATTTTTACCTCCATTGATTATTGATGAAGAGACTTTATTAGAAGGTTTAGAAAGATTAGATTCTGCAATTGCAAAACTAGTAGCAGATAAAAAAGAAAAATTAACAGGAGAGTTTTAAATGATTGTTAAAGATATTAATAAAGATGTAATCGGTACAGATAAAGAAGTATTTGCCGAAGGTGGACAATGGATTAGTAGAAGAATGCTTTTAAAAGATGAGGGAATGGGATTTTCATTCCATGAGACAATTATAAAAGCAAATACAAAAACTCATATTCACTACCAAAATCATTTAGAAGCAGTTTATTGTGTTGCTGGAAATGGAAAAATTGAAGACTTAGCAACAGGAGAAACTCACGAGATTTATGATGGTGTTATGTATGCACTTAATAATCATGATGATCATAACCTTTATGGTGGAAGTGAAGATATGAGACTTATTTGTGTTTTTAACCCTCCAATTAAGGGAACTGAACACCATGATGAAAATGGGGTTTATCCTTTAGAAAACTAATTGAAAAAAATTAAGTTATAAAAATAAATAATAGGATTCCAATGAATATTGATATAAAAGTTTGTAAGTTTGGTGGAAGTTCTGTAAAAGATGCTATACAGATTAAAAAAGTACTAGATATTATAAACTCTGATGAAAGAAGAAAAGTAATAGTTGTTTCTGCCCCAGGTAGAGACGAGAGATATGATGAAAAAATCACCGATCACTTACTAAATATTGCAACTAATGGTGAACATTTTCTTTCAAGTAAAATTGCTATTACAGTAAAACAAAGCCATCAAGTAGTTATAGAAAAATTTGAAAAATTATGTATTGATTTAAATATTGATAAAAAACTAATAATTGATGATTTAAAAAAAGATTTAGAAAATAAAATTTTTGAAGGTTTTAAAAAAGAAGCCTTTTTCTTATCACGTGGTGAACACTATAATGCAAAAGTTATCTCTACTTTTATGCAAAATAGTGGACTAAATATTAGGCTAATGTTACCTGAAGATTTTGGGTTTATTTTAGATGATAATTATTGTGATGGAAAGGTTTTACCTCAAACGCACCAAAATATAGAAGAGAAATTTGACCTTGATAATGGAGAGATTTTTATAGTTCCAGGTTTTTATGGAATAACTAATGAAAATGAAATAGCAGTTATGAGTAGGGGAGGTTCTGATTTAACAGGTGGAGAATTAGCCTATGCTTTAGATGCTGATATTTATGAAAATTGGACAGATACAGATGGTGTTTATGAAGTTGACCCTAGAATAATAAAAGGGGCAAATGTTATACCAAGACTTACTTTTAAAGAATTAAGGCTTTTAAGTTCAAAGGGTTTTAATGTTTTTCATTTTAATGCTATGTTAAATTGTAAAAAAAGTAAGATTCCAATTAATATTAGAAATACAAACAATCCAAATAATGAAGGTACTTTGATTTTAAATGAAAGAGTTCCTATGGAGGATTTAGTTGGTATTGCCAAACTTGATAATATGGCTGCAATTCATATTCAAAAAGATATGTTAGGTGATGAGATTGGCTTTACAGCTGAACTTTTAAAAATCTTTGGTGAATTTAATATAAATACCCATCATTATCCAACTGATAAAGATGATATATCTATACTAGTTGAGCAAAAAGATTTAGAGGGAAATATAAATAATTTAAGAAGACATATAGAAAAAAGATTAAAAACATCTTGCATTTATGTAAAATATAATATCTCTATAATTACATTAGTGGGTATTAGATTGAAAGAAAATGCCTTTTCTATTGTTGATGCTATAACTGCACTTAAAGAAAACAATATTTACTTTGATATGTTTGATATGAGTCCATCTAAAATCTCATTTCATATAGGTGTTGCACAAAATGTTGCAGATGCAGCCTTAGAATGTTTATATAAAAAACTACTTAAAATAGGATAGATAAGAAAAATGAAAAAAATATCACTCTTTTTTCTTATTTGTTCACTTTATATGTCTGCTAATATAAAAAATATTGAAAATGAAAAAAATCTAAAAGAGAAAATAAATACCATAGAAAAACCTTTATATACTCCTTTTGTGGAAAACTATATTTTAAATGAGATTAAGCAATTAAGGGAAGAAAATAGGGATTTAAAGGTTGAATTACATAAAACTTTGGCTAAAAAAGAGATAGAAATGTCTTCAAATGTAATTAACTATGCGACATCAACAATTAACAATATGTTTTATATTATTGCAGCTGCTAGTTCTATTTTAGTGATTATTGGATGGAGTTCAATTAAAGATATTAATGACAAAATTAAAAATATGGTTGATGAAAAAACTTCAAAAACAATCCAAAAATATGAAGAGAAGATGGCAGGTTTTGAGCAAGACCTAGCAAAAAGAGCAAGACAAGTAAAACACAATGAAAATGAAATTAAGATTATGAATACTATACACTCTTTATGGCTTAGAGCTTCACAAGAAACTACACCTACTGGTAAAATTGAAGCCTATGATGAAATTTTGGATATTAGACCAAATGAGGTTGAAGCTTTAATTTATAAAGCTGACGCAGTGTTAGACATAGGTGAAGCAAACTGGTCATTAAATCTTACAAATCAAGCCTTACTTATCGATAAAAACTACCCAAGTGCATATTTTCAAAGGGCAAAGGCATATGCAGTTTTAGAATATGAAGATAATGCAATTGATGACTTACAAAAAGCGATCCAACTAAATGAAGAGTACGCAACTAAAATAGAAACAGAAGAAGAGTTTATAGGTCTTTTAAATAATGAAAGAGTAAAAGAAATGATTGTATAAATATCTATACTTTACGATTCTTCTACAATTAATATGGTATCATTACAAAAATAATATTTTAGAGTAGACTATGAAAAAATTTTTAATATCAATTTTAATATCAGTTTTTTTCTCTCCCCTTTATGCAGTTGATTATTCAGAAATGAGTACTCAAGAGTTAATTGTAATTATGGGATATGTAAAAAAACAAAATGAAGAAAAATTTAAAAAAGAACTGAAAGAAAGAGTTCCAACTATGAATGCCAAAGAAAAGGCAAAATATCAAGAAAATCTCAAAAAGTTGAAAAATAAAAAATGAAAACTAGACTATTACTCCTTGAAGATGACTTAACTTTAAGTGAAACCGTAGTTGATTATTTTGAAGAGCAGGGCTTTGAAGTAAGAGCCGTATATGATGGCGATGAAGCAAACGATGTTATTTATGAAGAGAAGTTTGATATATTTTTACTTGATGTAAATGTTCCTTCTTTAAATGGGTTTGAACTATTAAAATCTGTAAGAGAGCAAGGCAATACAACTCCTGCTATATTTATAACTTCATTAAACTCTATGAACTCTTTAGAAGAGGGTTTTGAAAGTGGTTGTGATGATTATATTAGAAAACCCTTTGAGTTAAAAGAGCTTTTACTTAGGGTTCAAACTATTATAAAAAGAGAGTTTTCTAATAAAAAAGAAACAATTATTAATTTAAGTGAATCAGTTACTTTTGATACAAATACAAATGAAGTAAAAAAAGATGGGGAAGTTGTAGCTTTAAATTTTAAAGAATTAAAGCTTTTGAAATTTTTCCTTCAAAATCAAGATGAGTTATTGGTTCATGAAAGAATATATGACTTTGTTTGGGATTATGATGAAGAACCAAGTGATAACTCCCTAAGAACTTATATTAAAAACTTAAGAAAAGTGTTAGGAAAAGATAAAATTGTTAGTCTTAAAAAGCTTGGATATAGATTTAACTCGAAGTGAGAAGAAAACTCTTCTTAGCTTTTTATCTTTATATTCATTTTTCACAATTGTAATTTTATTTTTTATATCATTCTTATATTTTTCATTTCAAAAAAATTTAATGCTTCAAGAAAAAAGAGTTTTGATGCAAGAGTATTCAAACGATTTTATCTTTAGATTAAAAGATTTACATATTAATTTTGATAAGTATAAATTTTACCCTAGAGATGAAAGGTATAATTCTGCTATTTATGATAGTGATAGAACTTTGATATTTTCAACTTTAGAATCAAAAAAAGTTAATCTTGATGAGATAAGTTATACTAGCAATAATAAAATACATTTTATAGAAGAACCAGAATCTTACTATCTAGGTGCAAAATATGTTGTTTTGGAAATCCCTGATGATGGTATATGGTTAGAAAAATTAAAAAAAGAAATATTTGTTTTTGTGGTTATTGCCTTTTTCTTTATGACTGTACTTGGATATTTTTTACTTAGGGTTTTTCTAAAACCAATGAGAGATGCTTTACATCTTTTAGATAGGTTTATAAAAGACACAACCCATGAGTTAAATACTCCTATTTCCGCAATTATTACAAATGTAGAGATGATTGATACAAATAGTTTAGATGAAAAATTATCAAAAAAAATAAAACGTATTGATATTGGAGCAAAAACAATATCAAATATATATGAAGATTTGACATATTTAACTTTGGATAATAAGATTATTTCACAAAATGAAAATTTGGATTTAAGCAAAATAGTTCATCAAAGGTTAGAATATTTTAAAACTCTTGCTGATGTTAAGAAAATTGAACTTATTGAAAATATTGAAGATCATGTAATCATTTTTTGTGATATTAAGAAAATTTCTAAGCTTATTGATAATCTTTTATCAAATGCTATTAAATATAACAAGGTAAAAGGCTTCATAAAAGTCACACTTAAAAAAAAATCCTTGATTGTAGAAGATAGTGGAAAGGGTATGACAGAAGACCAAGTTGAACAGCTTTTTGAAAGATATATGAGATTTGATAAAAGTGTAGGTGGTTTTGGAATAGGTCTAAATATTGTTTCAATGATTGCAAAAGAGTATAACTTTAAAATCAATGTGGAATCAAAAATCAAAGTTGGTACAAAAATGGAGCTTATATGGGAAAATTAATTTTAGTATTCTTTCTTTTTTTAGGAATTAGTTTTTCTGATGTTTATGAAAACAATTGTGTATCTTGTCATAAAAAACAACCTGTTTCAATTGATAAATACTTTTACAGATACCTTTTAAAATATAGTAGTCAAAGAAGTGTAAAAGAGGCAATGACTAATTTTTTAAAGAACCCAAGTAAAGATACAACTATCATGCCAGAGGCCTTTATAGAAAGATTTGGAATAAAAGAAAAAACAAAATTAACAGATAAAGAACTAAAAGAAGCCTTAGATATCTACTGGGAAAAATACAAAGTATTTGGAAAACTACAATAAATTTTTTACTTTTTTAAATCATTCACAATCGATTCACAATTAATTTTTATACTTCTTCTATAAATAAAATATAGGAGTACAAAATGAAAACTACAAAAATTTTAACAGGAGTTGCACTTTTAGGTTTAACTTCACTTTTTGCAAATGATGGAGCAGGTTTATATCAATCATGTGCAGCATGTCATGGTATAAATGCTGAAAAAGCAGCATTAGGTAAGTCTCAAGTTATTAAAGGTTGGGATGCATCAAAAATTGAAACAGCATTAAAAGGTTATAAAGATGGATCTTATGGTGGAGCAATGAAAGGTGTTATGAAAGGTCAAGTTGCAAGACTTTCAGATGCAGATATAAAAGCATTGGCGGAATATATCTCAAAAATGTAAATAAAGGTTCCTTTAAATAGGAGCCTCTCAAAGGATTTATTATGTTAAAAAAAATAGCTTTAACTGGATTACTTTTTATATCATCTTTATATGCAGGTAGTGATAGATTTCATGATTTTGCAAAGGTTTCATATTCTGAACCAATTTACGATTATGTTTATGATAGAGAAACACAAAGAGAATGCAAAGAAGTAAGATATAAAGTAAGAGATGATAGATATTATTCAGATTATGATGATAATTTAGGTGTTGATACACTTATAGGAACAGCTGCTGGTGCTGTTATAGGAAGCCAAATAGGAAAAGGTAATGGTAGAGTTGCTGCTCAAATTGTTGGTGGATTATTAGGTGCTAAAGTTGCCCATGAAATTAGAAATAATTATAGACCAAATGATAGATATGATGACAACTACAGATATGAAACAAAAACTGAATGTTATGATAAACCATCAAGGATTAAAAGAAAAACTATTACAGGATATAAAAACTATTTTGTTTATAATGGAGTAGAGCATTATAAGATTTCAAATAGACCAATGAGAAGAGTTAAAATTACACATACAATCGATTTTTAAACCTAAGTTTATAAACTTAGGTTTGCTTTTATGATAATAATCTTGTTACCATAGCCTGATTGATATTATTTGATTGTGCTGCCCCATAAGCTCCAATTTGAGCTAAAATATTTTGCTTACTAAAATTAGAAACCTCTTGAGCATAATCAATATCTTGAATTATTGATGAAGCAGCGCTTGTTTGTGTAAACTCAGAAAATAAGTTTCTTGAAGTACTTTGAAGCTGATTTTGAACTGAACCTACATCACTTCTAAATGAACTTACACTGTCAATTGCATTATCTAAATTTTCTAGAGAATCCCTAGCTGTTTGAGATGTAAATGTAGCTGGGTCTTGGTTCAATAAATCATCTAATCCTACACCCGTGGTATTAGATTGAATTGCTTGCGTATCTACTAAGCTATCAGAGTTCTCACCTGCTTGAATTTGTAAGCTTGATGATGCACTTGTATCACTTGAACTATTTTGTAAAAGTGTTTCTCCATTATAGTTTGTACTACTAGCAATGTTATTGAAATTTTCCAAAAGCCCTTGGATATCATTTAGTAATGATTCTCTTCCTTCTTGAGAAGTGGTATCTGTAGATGCTTGAAGAAGTTTCTGTTTTACTTCATCCAAGATTTCAGACTGATTTGTTAATGCTCCATCAGAAATTTGTAATGCTGCTAAACCACTATTAACATTGTCTATTGATTGAGAAATCCCACTTGATTGCACTTGTAAATTTTGTACAATTGATAAAGCTGAAGCATCATCAGAAGCACTATTTAATTCTATACCAGTTGCAATTCTATTTAAAGCTTGATTTGCATTTAAATAAGGGGTTTGATTATTCTGAATATTGTTGTTTATTTGCAAAATATCCTCCTTATCAATCTTTGATTAATCTTAATACTAATTTAATTAAAAAATTATTAACTATCAAAATTACTTTATAATAAACTATGTTTAGGTTATCTTTGATAAATTTGACTTTATAATCATTTTAATATAAAATTAAATTATGTACACTTTATCATATAAAATAAAAATACTAGTTAGTTATTTTATTATAATTTTAATAGTTATTTTTTTAGTAATTAATTTATTTATAGTAACAAATTCAACTGATGTTGGACAAATAACACAAAAAAATATGCATAGTAAAACATTGGAAAGGGAAAAGTATTTTCATAGTTTTTTTAAACCATATTTTAGTTCAATTAAAGCAGTTACTCAAAATAAAAATTTAAAAAATTCACTCAGTAATAGTATTGACCATACATATATACAAAACTATTTTATTAGTATACAAGAATCGTTACCTAACCTTAGGCAAATTAGATATTTAGATTTTGATGGAAATGAGATTGTAAGAGTTCACTCTTCTTTTTTTAATTCTAATAGTGGTGTAAAAAAGATAATTGAAATAGTTCCTAAAGATAAGTTACAAAATAAGAAAGATACTAAATACTTTAAAAAGTTTGTAAATCTACATAAAGATGATATTGGAATTTCAAAAATTGAGTTAAACAAAGAGTTAGGTAAAATAACTTTACCAAAGCAACCAGTAGTTAGATTTGCTATGATTTTAAGGGATAATGATGATAATAAGAAAGGTATACTTATTTATAATATTTCTTTAAAGGAATTATTTAAAAATTTAGATGATACAGTTTTATATTATACACATTTAGTTGATAAAAATGGTTCTTTTTTAAGTCATCACAATCCAAATTATGGTCTTATTGGTAGAAATATGAATTATACATTGTATGATGAGTTTCCAGAAGATGCTTCTAAAGCATTAACAAATGATTATTATTATTTAAAAAACTTTTATTCTTTAAAAATACGTGATTTTAATAATGGACAAAATATTAGGTTAGTTTTAGAACCAAAGTTTTTAGAAGAGATAAAAAATACACAAAAAACACAAAATAACTTTGTATGGTTAAGTATATTATTTAGTATTGTTCTTTTTCCTATAATAATTTATTTTGCAAAGCTACCTGATTTTTTAAGGGATAAAGCTAACAAAGACAAACAACATGATAAACTAACAGGCTTACCCAATAGGGTTAATTTAGTAAATGATTTAATCAACAAAAAATTTCCTAAATCTACAATTGTAATATTAATATCAATCAATAACTTACTTAAAATACAAAGTACATATGGATATAAAATCTCAGATGAAGTTGTTAAGAATTTTCATAATGTTTTGAAGTCATTAAATGAAGAAAATATTTTAAAAATTTATTCAAATAATTACAATACATTTATAATAAATTTACAATACACAGACTACGGCTCTTTTAAAAGTTTCATAGATAACTTAATAAATAAACTTGAAAGTTGTTCTTTTACCTTAAATGAAGAAGAGTTTGATTTCCTTTTAGATATTACTTTAGGTATTAGTAATCCTCATAAGTTGAATTATAGTATTGAGGAATTAAATGAGGCAGAAAATGCTTTAGAAATTGCGCTAAGTAAAAACAAACGATATGCTATTTTTGAAGAAGAACATAATGAAAATATAAAAACAAATAAAGATAATATTCAATTAGCAAGAAAAATCAAAAATGCAATTGAGCATGATGGTTTAGTTCTTCATTATCAACCAATTTTCAATAGTTTAAGTAAAACTATAGAAAAGTATGAGTGTTTAGCAAGAATTAAAGATAAAGATGAATTAATTTATCCAGATATATTTTTACCAATAGCTAAACAAATAAATAAATACAATGATTTGTCTTTTTTGATTATTGACAAGGCCTTTGATTTTTTTAAAGATAAAGATATTGAGTTTTCTATAAATCTAAGTATATTAGATATCACAAATATAGATTTACAGAAATATTTATTTGAAAAAATTGAAGAGTTTGATATAAAAGATAGATTAGTTGTTGAAATAGTTGAGCAAGAGGGTATTGCAAACTATTCAGAGTTTATTAATTTTTTGGAAAAAATTAGAGAATATGGTTGTAAAGTAGCTATTGATGATTTTGGTAGTGGATATTCAAATTTTGATTATATTGTTAAAATGAGTGATTATATTGATTATATTAAAATAGATGGTTCATTAATAAGAGGTATTAGTAAGAATCCAAAAACTCAATTACTTGTTGTAACACTGAAGTTTTTATGTGATAATTTAAGAATTAAAGTAATTGCTGAATTTATAGAAGACAAAGAAACCTTTGATTATATAGTTAGTATGGGCATTATATATTCTCAAGGGTATTATGTAGGTAGACCTCAAGATAAATTAGAAGAGAAAAACAATGAATGATTTTAATAAATGGTTTGATGCAAATATGAGTAGAATCATATGGATTCTACTAGCAATTCAAGCAATAGCTGTTTCAATATCAAGTTTTAATTAATCTTTAGTTATTGCTCTATAAGCTTTGCTGGTCTTATCTTCGATAAACTCTCCTGCATCTCCATTGTAATCATTTTCAATCTCATCTGCAACATATACTCCACCAACAACAGTACCTGTTACTAAAAGTGCAGTAACACATCCAGAAAGAATAAAACTTAGTAAAATAATAAAAAATATATTAATGATTTTCATCTAATTAACCTCAAAAAAAGTAGTTGATTATAACAAATATTTACTTTTAATAATTAGAGTTGTATTTATTTTTATCTTGTATACATTACTAATAAATTTATAAATAGAGATATTATATTATTATAATTACATTATATATTAAAGGAAATAGATGAATTTTAATTATTTAAAAGTAGGTACACTTGCCTTAAGTGTTATCTTATTTACTGGTTGTGCAAGTAGTTTAACAACAAAAATTGATACTCCAATTTCTCAAATAACTGCAGACAAATCAAAAAGTTATATTACTTTTGCTAGACCTCAAACATTAGGTGCAGCTTTAAGTAATACTGTAATTGAATTTGACCCTTCAACAAAAGAAACAAAACTTGTAGGAACATTAGGCTCTTATGATAGAATAATTTATGAGACAAATCCAGGAACGCACTTTTTTTATATGAGTGGGGGAGAAAATGATGATATGATAAAAGTTTCAACTGATAGTTCTAAAATGTATTATGTTGCAACACAAGTACAATTCGGACTTGTAGCTGGAAGATTTTATTTTAAACCTATAAAAAGTACTACTTTTAAAAGTTTAACTTTATTAAAAGATTCAGAATGTACAGATGAAATTATTGAAAAATATGGATTTGAAAAACATGAAGGTCAGATAGACACATTTGAACAATATAAAAGTAATTCTTTAAATGTAATAATAACTTGTAATGGTGGAAAAGTTAGCAATATAAATAATTTAAATGCTAGTTTAGATGAAATTGAAGAAAGTGATATTATAAAACCAAATGAAAAAGCTTATATTCAATATAAAGAGAATTTAAAAGATTACACTTCTGAAATAAATGAAGATTTTGATGAATGGTTAAAAGAAGACTCTAAAGAAACAGAAATCAAAAAAGAAGATGGATTTTTTCTTTAAAATATAAAGTGGTACCGCTAGTCGGACTTGAACCGACAAGACCGAAGTCACCGGATTTTGAATCCAATTACTATTTTGAGTATACCTGTATATAAAAACATACAAATAGCCCTTATTTAGCTTACTAATAGCATCTTTTTTATTTTAAATTATATACAAATGTGTACAACTAAATATAGGTATATATTAGTAAGTTGATACCCATATTAGTTAAAATTGATACCCGTTATGATATAATTTAATTTCGTAATTGTAGTCATAATTGCTTGATAAGGAGATAAGAGGTGTATTTTGATTTAAAGAATCGACCAACTATTGGTATTACATACAAAGATGATGACCAGATACCAAAAAGTAAAATCAAAAATGGAAAAATCATCAATACTAATATAACTTTTTCAAAACCTTACAGGCTTCAAGTAAGAGCTTCTAAAGTTATTGATAGAAAAAGATCTGTAAATAAAGAAACACTTACTTTTGATCCTAAAACAACATTACTAGAAGCTATAAAGATTGCATCAAAAAGATATGATGAGATGATGGATAAGTTAAGTAATAAAATCTTTTATAGTGACTCAAGCAATACGATTAAGCCAGATATGCTATTTGAAAAGGCTTGGAAGCTTATTCGAGATAAAGAAGACAGAAACGGAAAAGATAACAAAACAGAGAAACAATTTTATAAAAATTGGTTGCAACCAATTTACAAAAAGCCATTAAATAAAATTGCACCAAACGATATAAAAGATATTGCAGATAGATTAAAAAGGGCTGGTAGATCTGATAGAACACAAAGAAGGACTTATCAGGTTGTGAATTATATCTATAGTGAGATAAATAAGTCTACTACAGAGTTTGTGCTTATCTCTCCAGCCTCGCAAAAAGGTTTGCCACCGCTAAGAAATAAAACAAATTTAGATTTACCATTAGAAAAATCAAAAGCAGTTGCAAAGGCTCTAAGAGATTATCCTATTACACCATTTAGAGAATTATTTATGTGGTTATTGCATGGAAGAAGACGAGGTGAAGTCCTTAGTTTAAAATGGGAAGATATTAATTTTGAAGATATGACATATACTATAAGAGATATTTCTAATAAAGCGGGTATCAATATGACTTATCGGGTATCAGATAGACTTTATAGTACTTTGAAAGTTTTAGCAGGAACAAAGCAACCTGAACAGATGAAAGGGTATGTTTTTAAAAGTATTAACGACAAGAAAAAACCTCTTAATGAAGCGACACTAAGAAATCATTGGGAAAAGGTAAGAGGTGATAATAATTTTCCTTTTACAAGAATGCATGATATAAGAAAATTGCTAGGTGAGTATTTGATGAATCAAATGTTACAGAGTAATAATGTAGTCGATACAGTTTTAGGTCATATACCAAGTGGTATCGCTTCAAGGTATGCAACTATTAAAAATACTACTGTTGGTTCTATTGTGGATACAGCACTTAATGGTTTGCTGGACGAAAATAAAACTGAAGAGGCTGATAATGATAAATTAAAACAATTACAAACTTTGTTTCCTGAAAAATCTATTGAGCAGTTAATTGTGTTTTTAAAAGCATAGTTTTAAAAATAAACAATTATAATATAGTTGTCATTTTGACAAATACTTAAAAAATGATATAATTATAAAAATGAAAGGATAATCATGGAAATTACAAACATAATATTTGAAAAAATGTTAATTAATAATAATATATCAAAAAAAGAATTTTCTGAATATTCTAAAATTCCTTATGATACAGTAGCTGGGTGGAAGAAGAGAAATCATGTACCACCATATGCTATGGTTATATTAAAAGATATGAATTATCGAAAAAAACTTGATTTAGATGCTGCTAATGATTTAAGGAAGAATAATACAATTAGTTCAGAAACTAATTACTCTTTAACAAAAAATGAAGAGAAAAGATTAAAGTCAGTATTTTGGGGTACTAATTATACGATTAATGATATTGTTGATGGAATAAAAGGGAAAAATCAAAAAATGATAAAAAGAATAGAAGAAAATCTTCCTTTTAATATACAAAGACAAATAATAGGTAAATTAGCTAATGCATAGAGATGATTGGGATAGCGTATTTAAAAATCAAGATAAAATACTTGAACAATTAAAACCTTTAAATAATAAAATGTTTCTTGCTGGTGGTACAGGTCTTCAAAGATTTGTACTACCAACTGCCTATCGTAATTCAGAAGATTTAGACTTTTTTTTAGAAAAATTATGTGATAAAACAGAACTAGATGAAATTAAAGATGAAATATTAAGTTTATTATCAAAACTTCCAGAAGCTAAACTTGTAAATTCAAAATGGATAAAAGATGAACTGTCTTGGAGAATGTTTTATGATTTTGAAGATAATGATGAAACAGTAAAAATTGAAATCCTAAATTTTACTTGTACAAGATTAAAAGATTTTACATTTGTAAATAAAGATATATTTAGAACAGAAAATTTATATAATCTTTTATTGTATAAACTAAAAGCTTTATGTGATCGTCCTGATACAATCAAAGATCTATTTGATTTATATTTTATTTTAAGAGATTTAAAAGAAGTTAATATATCTTCTCTTATTGAAGATATAAATAAAAAATTTAAAGATGCAATTGGTATAGAATATTCAAAAGAAAATATTGTAAGTGCTTTAAATCATAGATTAGAGTGGGATATTGAGATTGGCGAACATATAAAACATTTACATGGGCTAAAACTTGAAATAGAATCTTTTCAAGAAGAGTTAAAAAAAGCTTTTGAAAATGATACTATTCTTGACTTCTCATATAAAACTATGATTAAAAAAAAAGCACAAGAGTTTGGATTAGATGCAAATGACTACATTAATATTGTTGAAGATAACAAATTTATTGTAGATGAGTGGAATAATCATTATAATAAAATTAAATAATTAGGAACTATCTTTGAATATAAGTCAGTTTTATCATCCTCAATTGATTGAGTTATATATAAATGTTTTAAAAAATTTAAATATAGAATTTCATAAAGTAAATAAGTTAGAATACTTGTACTCTAAAAATCTTAAGAACTCTTACAGATTGATATTTGATAATAAACAAATGATTTTAGCTAATGATGATTGGACTTTAATCCCTGAAAAGATAATTAAAACTAAATTGATTTTTAATCCTCTTGATGAATCTTGTTCACGTTGTAGTAACTTGGCTTTAAAAGATGCTATTCACAGTACTTTAAGTAATTATATTTACAAAATATTTAATATTGTTATTGAAAAAAAGCTTAAAATTAATATTGAAGAAAATAATTATTATACTTTTGATACTAAAGATATAAATGAACTACCAAGAATAGACATTTATACTCTTCATAAGTGGAAAAATATCTATAATATAATCACGGCAACTTCTTTTTCTAGAAATCTTATTTTATTTTCTTTTACTTATAATAGTGATACACAGTCTTTTAAAATTGAGATTGACTATCCTTTATATAGATATTTAGAGGAGATAAAAAATAATAAATTTTTTTCGATTACTCTAGAAGATTCTGAAGTTAAATTCTTTAAGAATATTTACAAAAGTTTTATTATAAATATATTTGAGGACCTATTAAATAATGATATTAATATTCCACAAGATAGTAATAAGTGTCCAGTTTTTTATATTCTAATAAAATTGTTTTTAAATATAAAAGAATTACTATCCAATGAGTATAGATTAGAATTTTTAAGACGGGATTTATCATTTATCAAAAATGAAATAAATGAATTAAATAAATATATTTATAGTGAATGTGATGAAGAAGAGATAAAAAACTTTCAAGAAATAAAAAAAGCTGATAACGAAGCATATAGTAATGAAATAGAAATAAGAAAAAAGTCTAATCCTAATTGGCTTTTATTAAAGGATAATATTGTGGAAGAAAAATCACCAGTAGTACAAGATCATAAAGAAATAATACCTTATGAAAATAATTTCAATAAAGAAAGTGTAGATAGTTTAAACAAATTATTTGAATACTTATCTGATGAAAAAGCAATAAAAAGATATAAGAACTCATTAAATGAAATTATATCTCTAGAAAAGAAAATCCATAATATAAATATTGCAAATTTAAAAAGTGATTATCAAAAACAAAGAGATAGAGAATATAAACTAGATGATATTTATTTTTGGCAAGATATTGTATTAAATATTATAAATAGAGATGATTTATGTTTGTGGTTAAATAATGAAGATGACAAATATTACTTTAGAGCAGGAATTAGTAGTAAAGTAAAGTCTGGTGACAAGAAAAAAATAAGTAAAAAAATAAATAGTTCAGTTAATCAAAAAATAAATGATTTCATAATTAGAAAAAATTATAATAGGAATAAGCTTTTTTCAGTAGAAGTTAGAATTGTAGATAATATTGAAGAAGCAACTAAAATTACTGAAAAATTGAATTTGAATAATATGTTTGTAATATGTATTTTTTCTAATAAAATACCTATAGTAGAGGATGAAGTTTTTGATATTACAGTTTCTGAGGAGTTTTTTAAATGTTATTATAGTCTTAATTTGACTAGAAATCTATTTGTCCATAATAAAAATTTACTAAAAAGACATCAAGAGTGCAGATATATTGATGTTAAAAAAGAATCATCTTTCGAATTAACACTAGATAAGAAGAAAAAAATTTTTTATAAAAATGAAAGCAATTTTTATCTTGAATCTAATACTTCAATTTTAGAAAACTATAGTTTTAAGGATAATGGCAAAAAATCTTTTATTGAGGAGTTTATTTATTATATGGTGAAAGAAGATATTATTAATTATACATATGTAATGAATTGGTTAGCTTCCTTTTTTAAGAGATTAGAAAAAACAAATGTAGCAATAGCCTTGGTAGGAGATAGAACTGTAAAAGAAGAACTATTTTTAGAGCTTATTATTAAGCAAATATTTGGTTTTGAATATTGTACAACTATAAGTGATGAAGAATATAGTAAAGTTGAGATATCAAATATAATAAAAAATAAGATATTTTTTCATATAGGTACTATAGATAATAAAAAGTCAAAATTTAATAATGAAACCTTATCTAAAATATTAAAAGAATTATTAGTAAAAGAATCAGTAAAAACAAAGAATAAAGATAATAAGTTTGAAATAGTACCAATATATGGGCAGACAATAATTACATCTGATGAAGTATATGAAATTGCTAAATCTTGTTATTCAAAATGTACAGTTTTAAAAGTCAATGATTTACAAACTATTCTTGAAAAATTAGAAGTACCTGATGAAAGTACACTAGAAACAAAAATTCTAGAAGATATAGATCTATTTTCATCTATTTTATCAACTTATCCAATAGATAGACATTTTGCAAGATATGCATTAAATACAGAAGACAGAGATATAGATAATAGTGTGAAAGATAAAAAAACAAATGAAAAAATTTCTGCTTCTCAAGTGGATGATTTTATATTAGCTTTTAAAAATTATGATTTAAAGTATTTTGATACTTTAAAAGATGACGAAGAATTATATAAACCTCTAAAAGCTGCTTTAGAAAAAGGCTATTTTATTAATCAGTATCTTTTTGATTATTTTTGTAAAATCTATAATAATCATAATTTTGAAAATAAGACTTTATTTATTAATGAATTAAAAGAAAAAGATGAAATGTTTAAACAAGAATCAGATGTTATAAAAGCAATAAATGAAGAAGGTGAAGAAAAAGTTTTACTTGAAGGAGTTTCTTCATTTAAAGAAGTTAACTATAAAAAACTTTCAAGAATAAAAAATTATAAATTAGCAAAAGACATTTTAGTTCCAAAGGGATTTATAATTACAAATAGAGAAGGAAAAGCGAGATTTAAATATGAGTATGAAGATATTGAAACCGCTAAAAAGATGTATGATAAATATGATAGAAAACAACTACAAAAAAAGCAAGAAACTAAATAAAACTATCTGTAAAAATTAAATCAAATTTAATCAAAATCAATGTGCTCTGAGTAACTTTCAGAGTACTCTCAGTAAATTCTCAATATTTCTCAAGCCCCTTCTCAAAAGATTCTCAGTACTATTCTCAGACAAAACAGTTTAGTGTTTTAGTAAAATCATTAGGCTGTAACCTGGTATAAAGTTGTATAGATTTTTACTATAGTTTTGTTTTATTTATGCATTACACTTTTACTTTGAACTTAACAATTAAAAGATTTTGTAAAAAAGTAAACTAATTCTATAACCCTTAGCTTTTTACCTAAACATATAATAGGTGTATATTACAGTAGTTAATAATCAAAATATTAAGCTTATAAATATTATTTATTTTAATATTGTTCTATTTCTTGACAAAAAGTAAAAGGAATAGAAATGAAGAATAAAGAAGAGTTTTTTGATGGCTATATTGATAGTCTATCTTTAAGAATAGATTTTGTAGATAAGAATAAAAGAGATCTTATCTACAGTGAATTATTGAATTTTATAAAAACAACTAAGTTAGTTGGTTTATGTTATGATAAAAGGAAAAGTACTCAGTTTTTTAAATGTACTAAGTTAATAAACTCTAATACCACTATTGGTGATATTTCTAAAAGTGGCTATCCAAACCCATACTCTAAAATTACAAACTATTATGTAAGTATAAATTTTTATGGTCTAAAGAGACACATAAAAGACTTAGATGAAAAAAGTGAATTATTACTTAAAAATGTAATGGCTTTTATAAATAAAGATAAAAGCCTAGTTCCTATGATCTCTCAACTTGATATATGTATGGATATGCCTTATAAAATAAATAATACAGTAATTGTCCCCATAAATAGAAAAAGTAGGAAAAAGTACCATGATTTAGGTGAGTGCGATAATAGTGGCAATAGAATCCAGATGTATAACGGTACATTTTATGTAGAGAAGTTTACGCGACATGATGATAAAAAATGGTTCACTGAAAAAGAGAAACTATTGGCAGAAATAAGGAAAAGAAGAAACAATGTTCAAAAGAGAGCTTATTTGTATGATAAAAGAAAACAGCTTATTGATAAAAGTAATTATAATTTAGGCTATTCTTTGACACGCTTTGAGATGAAGTTACAAAATCGATACTTCTTAAATAATAAAGTTTCAATTGAAGCTTTTCTTAGAGAGTTAAAAGATTACAAAGTTCTCTACTTTGAAGATTTAAAGGAAAAGGACAATTTTACTAAAAAGTATAATAAGGCTAACTCAAATAAAGAGAGAACAGAACTTATTGAAAAAGCTTCATTATTTGCAATTACAATAAAAACTAACTTATCTAATATTGATAAATTTATTAGAATGATAGATACTATTACTTTTAGTGCAAATGGTAAGTTTAAAATTTGTAAAAAAGAAAACTACATATACGGCACCTCAAGGTTTAATAGAAAATAAAAAATTATAGCAAACCTACATATGTGATAGAAATATCAAAAGACTAAAATTTAAGGATTTTTATAATGATTACAGATTTTGATAAATTAATTCCAGAGGGAATTCTTTTTAGCATAAGACAAATTGATGAAATGAAACTTATAAAAAGTGATCTTTTAAAGAAGCTCATATATGCCCATAAAATTGAGGTTGTGAAGTTGAATTCAAAAAACTTCATATCTAGAACTGCTTTGATTTCATATTTGGAGTCGCAAACTTTTCCTGTAGAATAAATATTACAGTTTAAATCAAATTTTTTAAATACTAAATCTACTAAAATCACTCTAACTTAATAGTAAACTTCAAATCAAACAAAAAAATATTTTACAAGCATAGTGAAATACTATGCTTGTAAAAGAGTGATTTTAAACCGTCTCAAAAGTATAAAAAATCATTTAATCTACTAAGACTATTTAGTTTAAGCAGATGATCTATTATGATTATAGTTTTCTGTTGGGATAGTTCTCTCTTTAAGGTATCTAATTAATTCATAATGAGAAATGAAGTTTTTAGTTCCAATTTTAACTACTTCTATTTCTCTTTTATAGATTAGTTTTTTGCACATAGCACTCTTAATAATACCTAGATTATCAATATCTTTAATAGACAATAGAAATTTTTCTTTAGGTATTAACATTTCATAATCAGTATTCATCTTCTTCCCTTTTTTATTTTTGATAATGGTGTTGGCTTAAAGAACAAATCCCTTTCAACCCAAGTTCCTAATCTTCCTCTTAATGACTTTAACTCCTCTAATGAAAAGTATCCAAGTTCACTTTCATATGGAGAAACAACATATCCAAAGCATATATCATCATTTATTGAAAGTTCGGTTATGTACCAAGTCCATCCATCTAAGAATAATTTTATATGAACAATAGGGTCTGAAATATCTTCTGTATCATATAGCTTAGGAATTTTATCTTTTATTTCATTTGGTATTAATTCCATTAAGCAGCCCCTTGTTCTAGTGATTTATACCATTGCTTAGAGTTTCCATCCCCATCTAAAGCCACAAGCTTTAATAGAATCTTTCTTAGCAAAAATATCATCACCTACAACTATTAAGAAGCCATTTTGTTCAAGGATATTTAATCCTAGATTGTAAAGGGATTGATACTCATATTGATTCAATCCTTGATTAGTATTTCTTTGATTTTGATTGTTTGAAAGTGGAGTTTGTTGATTATGGGTTACTTGTTTGTTTTGTTGGTTTCTTTGATTTTGCTTATTATGATTTCTACTCTTATCATATAGTGAGTTACCAAACTGGTTTCCAAAAGACCTAAGTGCTCTTTTTAATCCATCTGTAATAGCTTCTTTTGCTCCATTTTCATGGGCATCAGCTAAAGTTTTAGCAATTCCAGTTCCAAATCCTACATCTTCTCTATCTACATTGATAGTATGCGTATTATTATAAACTATTACTCTAAGAACTGCTTTATAACAAACTACATAGTTTTGATTGACATTTGTTTCTTGAGATACTTGTTCTAGTTTTGATACAGTATATGACCAATTCCCAAAACCAAACACATTATTAGCTGTTTCAATTACATCAAACCCCTCTAAATATGAGAGGTTGATGTTTCCTTTGTCTCGTGTTTTAATTCTTGAAGAGTCTAACTCATCTTCTAATGTCTTTATTTGTTTATCATTAAACATAGCTTTCTCCTTATGCTACTTGTTTTTCTATTTTCACTTCATTGTTTGATTGGTTTCTTTTATTATTGATTTTAATCTTAGAAGGACTTGTTTCTTTGATAGTTATAATATCTACAAGATCTTTTAGTTCTTGTGATTCATTACTTTTTAAAGCTTTCTCTACAGCTTCTTCATCAACTAAGAATTTTACATATCCTAGTCCCATAATTTTATTTTCATCTTTAAAGTTAATTACATCTTTACTTTTTGTAGTTGAAGCAGTTACTGTGATTGAAGAGATATTTACTCCTTCAATTTTATCAATTCCATATTCGGCTAAAACAGATGCAGTAAGTTCCATAGCTAACTCTTTTGAAGAAGATAAAGACTTTTTAACTTGTTGAAGATGTCTAATTTCAGAAGAGACATAATCAATCTTTGCCTGTAGTTGATTAACACAGTAAGCAATATAGTCTGCTTTTTCATAGTATGGTTTGTCTGATTCTAACAACTCTTTTAGATAGTCTTTAAACCATTTTTCACTTCCTACTTTTAGATTTTCCATCTCTGTTTGAAGTCTATACTTTTTGATTTTCATAACATACTCCTTATGCAGCCATTGCATAGTCTTGAGACTTTAGCATTGCCATATTCTGAACAGTAGTAAATAGCTCTTTATTTAATTTTAAATTGGCATCAATTGCTGTAATAGCTTTAGAAGTAAAACTTTTACCTGTATGTTTATTTTTTCCTTTTATTCCACCTCTTATGATTGCTTCTTGAATACGATTAAATACATTCCATAATGAATTATCTTCATCTTCTTCTCTATTAACTGCTAGAAGTTCATTTGAAGATACTTCATGTAGTTTTCTATCAAATCTAATATCAATAGCAGCACTAGCAAGAGAGTGTTGCTCTATTTTAGATAAAGGAATACATTTAAAGCTTTCAATTTGTTCTTTCATTTTTGGCATATATGAAACTACTTCATTTATTGCATTATCTACTTTTAAAAAGTTAAAGCCTTTATGCATAATAGAGTGGTGAATAAAGCTCTGGCTTGGTACTACAAGCATATTAGAACATACGATTCTAAAGAAAGCTAAATCTACAATGAATGATGATGTACGATTGTGTGAGTTAGTTAATACAATATCTGCATACTCTTCATTAGCTTTTGGTCTTAGAATATTATCTACACTTCTAAACTGAATTATATGTTTTTGATAGCCTTGATTTTCAGAGTTTCTTACTTTACTCTCACTAGCCATAATTGGATAATAGCCAGCTTCTCTAAATGTATCTAATACTGAATGTGTTGGTACAAAAGTGTATTGCTCCGAAACTCCTTCTATTGGTGTTTCACTGAAGATTGAAGGAGCTAACTTTTTTAGTTGCTCGTTTGTTAATGGATTTACTGACATGATTTTTCCTTGTTTATTTTTATTGTTTAATTGAATTAATAGTCTTTGACTAAAACTAGTTTTCTTTTGATTCAAGATACTCTTTTACAATCGTTGCAGAAGCGATAATAATGGCTACTACTACAGTAGGAGGTATATTCATCTTAAGCTCCTTGTAGTGGTTGATAGTAAGGGTTATTTTGAGGTTTGAGTTTTAAAGCTTCTTTTTCCATATCATCAAGCTCTTTTGAAGATGGAGCTTTAATAAACTTTCTTAGCCATCGCTCATAGGCTAAATCTTTTTTTGAAATACTTAAAACAGATTTTTTCATAGGCATTCCTTTGTGTTTTGACAAAGCAAGACTATTCTTGCTTTTCTATACCTATGATATGTGAGTGTAAAAAAATGATATTAATTTATAAAAACGACATACCCTGTCCAAAGGTAATGTAATAATAAAGATATTAAGAAATAATTATATATAATATTTGTTATTTTAAAAAAAGGTATTTTAGTGTCAAACTTTACAATTGAACATAATCCATTTTTCAATGAAACTAAAATTTGGATTGAAGATGAATTAACTAATGATGAAAAATTTAGTAAATTAAAGAATAAAAGATTAATAGATGTTATAGATGACATACCAGAAGAGTTCTTTAACGAATGTAATGAAAAGAATATAAATCTTATATTTATAGGAAGAAGTTTTGAATATGAAGATTTATTACATTCTTGCAAAAGTTATAATAGTAATAATGGAATAAATTTAACTATTATTCATGAATCAAAATATGATAATATAGATATTACAAAGATAAAAAAATTTGAATCAATACTTAGAAGTTCACCGATTGAAGGTATTAGTCAAAATGAAGAACTTATAAATAGATTTTTAAATAAACTTAATACAGAATTTGAAGTAGCAATAGTAGCAACTATGAGTTCTGGAAAATCGACTCTTATCAACTCTATGATAGGACAATCTATTCTTCCTGCAAGAAATGAACCAACTACTGCAAAAATATTTTCAATACGCGATGATGACTATGCCGAAAATTTTTCTGTAAATTTATTAAATTCAAATGGCGAATCATTAGAAGTTTTTGGCGAATCTCTAGAAGAACAACTTGAAAATGCGAATAAACAAGAAAATGTTCATGAAATTAGATTAAATGGAGACATACCAAACATTTCGTCAAGTGTAGCTAATCTAGTACTACTTGATACCCCTGGACCTAATAATGCACAGAACCAAGAACATAAAAAGGTTACTTATACATTAATTAAAGATGAAGAAAAAAATCCTTTAATCATCTATGTACTAAATGCTAATAGTTTAACAGACGACGGTACAAATGATTTACTAGAGGAAATAGCAGAGAGTATAAATAAGAAAAATACTTCTCAAGATCATGAGAGATTTATTTTTGTACTTAATAAAGCTGATGATATTAATAAAACACAAGTTGATAAAATGATTAATAATGCAAAAGAGTTTTTAGAAGGTCTTAATATTAAAGATACAAAAATATTTCCTATCTCATCATATAGAGCCTTATGTTGTAGAAAGAATTTAAAAGGTTTTGAATTAGATGATGATGAAGGTGATGCATTAGATATATGTGAAAAAGTTGTAAAGAAAGAAAGAGAATATCATTATTTTGAGAAATATGCTCCAATTACAAATCAACAAAAATCTATCATCGAAGATAAATTAAAAAAAGCTAAAGAGGAAAATGATTGGGTTACTCAAGCTGAAATCCATTCAGGAATACCATCTTTAGAAATGGCGATAGATGATTATGTAAATAAATATGCAATACCTATGAAAATACATGATGCTTTTACAGAAATAGAAAAAGCCGTAAACACAGAAGTTAAGAGAGATGACTTACTGAATTTACTACAAAAGAGAAAAGATGAAAATAACGATTTAAAAGAAAAGTTACAAGAAGTTTCGATAAAAATAACTAGTAAAGAAAGTGTTGATAACTTTAAAAAAAAAATTGAATCAATTAGTATATCCCATGAACCAATTGATATAGAAAAAGAAAAATTAGAAAGAAAATTTAATGAAATACTTAAAAAGAGTATTTTTAATCGTGATATAGAGGTAAGTAAAGCAAAAAGAGAACTAGATAGTATATTTAAGACAATTTCAGATTTAGAAACATCAATTAAAACAACTCTTGAACAACAAGTTCATTCAGATATAAAAGTTAAAACTGAAGAAATTGTGAATGAGTTTAAAGAAGAGATATCAAAAACTTTTTATGACATTGAATTAGGAGAAATGTCATATAGTGTAAAAGTTTTTTCTGAGTCAATGCTTCCAAGTAAGGAAAAGATTTTACAAGGTTCCTCGAAAGAAATAGATGAAGGTAAGTATGAGACCAAATATGCAGTTTCTTTTTGGGGTATTAAATTTTGGGAAACAGGTAAAGAGTGGATACCAAATATAAAAACAAAAAGTGATTCAAAAAAATTAGAGAGAGAGTTTTTAAAGTTAAGACAGTCTTTTTTAAAAAAAATGAATAATGAAATAAAAGAAGCAGAAAACGAGTTAGCAAATATTAAGATAGTTGCAACTAAAGAGATTGATATAGTTAGACAAATTATAACTACGGAAATACAAAAAATGAGTAACTTAATAAATAATAAAGAACATCTTGAAATAGAGATTAAAAATCATGAAAAAATCATAAATTGGATAGATAAATATAATTTAGAGAAAGAAAACTTAATTAATTAAAAGGCTCAAAATGATAGAAGAAAGTAAAATTGAATTTGAAAACTATATAAAAGAGAAAAATATTGAAGATATTAGGATATCAATTGAAAGTTCAAATGCTTTAGATCCAAATGGAGAACGAAGAGAAGTTGAAGAAAGATTAAGTTTATTAAGAAATAAAATTTCAGATGATGAACTATATGAAAAGCATGATAATAACTTATGTCCTATTCTTCCTAAAGAGCAATGGGATGAAGATTATTTTAATAAACAAAAAGTAAAACTACAAAGAAACTTTTCAAAAGAAAGACTTGACCATGTAAGGGAACTTGGAAAGTTTATATTTCCTGTAGAAATTAAAACTAATGAAACAAAAAAAGAAGAGAGAATTGAGATTTCACAAAAAAAAAGCTCAAAGAACAACACTCTTGCAATAATAGGAATACTAGCTGTAGGAGTAGTAGCAGCAATAGTTTTACTAAAATAGATATTAATAATACCATACAAAAGATGAATGAGTTAAGTCAAATTACCAAGGAAAATTAATGGAAAGAAATGAAGTATTAAAAGTTGACGATTTAAAAAAATCTTTTCAAAGTGTAGAAGAGGTAATAGAAAAGAGATATCTTGAAAACATATCAGATTATCCTATTTTAACATCTATAAAAGAAATTCAGCCAGCAAAAAATGTTAGATTAAAAAAAGTAAGAAAAATAGTTTTTGATAAAAATGAAGATATTCAAGATAAGCTTACAAGTGTTTATACTACAATAAATTCACTGGGTGGTTCTGCTATTATGATTATTTATTCTAATGGCAATGAAATAGAAATTTATCTAGGAACAAAAAAGTCAGAAAATAAGGATTTAAAGTTACTTGAAAATGGATATTTTGGTTCATTATCTGGAAATTTTCCAGGATGTAAAATAGAAGAGAAGTTTTTAAACTCAGAAATTGAAGAGCTAGTAAACAAAAAAATTTTTAATTCAAATAATATAGCAGTAAGTTTGGCAAATGGAGTTCCTTCTTTAAAAAGTAATGATAAAGAATCATTTTCCCAAGGTATAGAAAAATTTATTGAAGCAATGAATGGTAAAAAATATACAGCTTTATTTATAGCTGATAGTGTATCTGATTCTGCCATTACACAAAGAAGGTCTGCATATGAAAAAATATACTCATCTCTTCTTCCTTTTAGCTCACAACAAATAAGTTTTGGTAAGAATGAAAGTATGACTATAACAGATGGTATGAGTTCATCCTTTACAAATACAGTAACTGAATCACTTAGTAAAACAACAAGTATCTCAGAAGGTGAAAGTATATCTGGAAACCTTAGTGTTTTAATAGCTTCTGCAAGTTATTCTAAAAATAAATCTGAAAGCAATAGTGAAAGTTTAAATAAAGGAACTTCTGAAAGTACAATGAAAGGTACAAATAGTTCAGAGTCAAATACGACAGGTCAATCAGAGACTTATCAAATAAATTATGAAAATAAAACAGCAAAGAATATTTTAGAAAAAATAGATAAACAGATTGAAAGAATTATTGAATCTGAAAATTATGGAATGTTTGATTTTGCAGCATATTTTATTTCAGACAGTCATGAAGATGCAAAAATTGCAGCAAGTACATATAAGTCTATTACTAGAGGAGAAGTGTCTTCCTTAGAAAAATCGTCTGTTGTCAGTTGGAATATAAGCGAATCTATTAAATTAATACCTTATTTAAAAAATTTTGAGCATCCAAAAATTAGTCTTAATAATATAGATATGGAAATTAAACCAACAAGTTTAATTAGTAGTAAAGAACTCTCTTTAGCAATGAGTTTTCCACGAAAATCTGTAAAAGGTTTAGCTGTTGAAGAGAGTGTAGAGTTTGGAAGAAGTTTACATCTTTTAGACAACTCATCTTCAAAAAGGACTATCAATCTTGGAAAACTAACACATCTTGGAACTTTAGAACATAATACTCCTATAAAACTTGACATTGACAGTTTAAGTATGCACACTTTAGTTACAGGATCAACAGGTGCAGGCAAATCGAATACTCTTTATAGTATTTTGAATCAATTAGATAAAAATAATGTAAAATTTCTTGTAGTTGAACCAGCTAAAGGTGAATATAAAGAGGTATTTGGGGGAAGAGAAGATGTAACAGTTTTGGGAACAAATTCAAAATACTCAGAAGTATTAAAACTTAACCCTTTTAGTTTTCATGATGAAATTCATGTTTTAGAGCATATTGATAGGCTTGTAGAAATATTTAATGCTTGTTGGCCTATGTATGCAGCTATGCCTGAAGTGTTAAAAGATGCAATTATCAAATCTTATGAAGAGGTAGGATGGGATACAGATTTATCTTATTCAATATATGAGACAAAAAGATATCCTACTTTTAAAATACTACTTAATACTTTAGAAAAAATAATTGATGACTCTAGTTATTCAGAAGAGATGAAGTCAAATTATAAAGGTGCATTATTAACTAGGGTAAAATCTTTAAATAATGGTCTAATAGGACAAGTTTTAAATAATATTGATCCTATTAGTGATGATAAACTATTTGATACAAATGTAATTGTTGATTTAAGTAGAGTTGGTTCTATGGAAACAAAATCACTTCTTATGGGAATGATTGTATTAAGATTAATTGAATACAGATATTCTAACAAAGAAACATTAGACTCAAGTCTCAAACATGTTACTGTACTAGAAGAAGCACATAATATTTTAAAAAGAACATCAACAGAACAATCATCTGAAGGAAATAACCTTCAAGGAAAATCAGTTGAAATGATTTCTAATGCAATAGCAGAAATGAGAACTTATGGAGAAGGATTTATTATTGTTGACCAATCTCCAAATATGCTTGATATCTCAGCGATTAGGAATACAGGAACAAAAATAATAATGAGATTACCTGAATATACAGATAGAAATGATATTGGTAGGTCTGCTGCTTTAAACGATGAGCAAATAAATGAAATTCCAAAACTTAGTACAGGAACAGCTATTGTATATCAAAATAACTGGTTAGAAGCTGTATTATGTAAAATAGATGTCTTTGATAAAAAAGAGTTTAAAGCACTTAATTATTCTTTTAAAGATGTTATAAATACACATAACAACTTAATGAGTAGTTTATTAAAAATACTTCTTTTTGAAGAGCTTAATGAAAAACTAGAATTAGGAGTTGATAATATAAAGTTAAAAGATTTAACAGAATATATTAATACCATGAATATTTCAACTAATATAAAAGATGAATTGCTTGAAATTACTAATAATGAAAAAACATCTAAAAGTATTGATAAAAAAACTAAAGCAAAGATTATAAATGAACTTTTAGATGGAAGTAAAATATTATCAAGAATTAAAAATGCGAAAAGTATGGAAGAGTATGATTTGAATTTTTCTAATTTGATTAAAAAAAATGTAAATATTGATGATAACTTATATCTAGAATTACATCTAAAAGATATGATTATGTATTGTGAATCTTGCGATACAAGTGGTTTTGAACAACATTATGGTAATTGGCATAGAAATCACTTTTAGGAGATTTAATAGATGATTGAAAAAATAGTTGAAGTTGCAAAAGAAAGTGTTAAAAAAATATCAGATAATACCCCTGAGTTTGGTAAAGAGAAAAAAGAATCTACTAATGTCCCAGATTTTTTAAAAACTGTTACACATGGTATTGTTAGAAGTGAAGTTGACAAGGAAACTGAGGATGAAAAAGTAAAAGAAAAAACTAATTATTCAGATGATATAAATGATTACATAATAACAGAAGAAGAATTGGATGTTTATCAAAATGAAGGCTTAGAAGAAGGTAAAGTTAACGACAGAATAACTTTAAAAGATACTAATATTGATCCTGATTTAGTAGATAGTAAAGGAAGAACAAACCTTGAAAGAATGGAAAAAGGACTAGCTCCATTAGATGAAGATGGTAAGCCATATAACTTGCATCATATTGGACAAAAAAGTGATTCACCTTTAGCTGAATTAAAAGATAATGTTCATAAAAAAAATGATTCTGCTCTTCATGATAAGACGCAAAAAACAGAAGTACATAATGAGAATAGTGAAGTTAATTGGGATAAAGAAAGAAGTGATCACTGGAAAGCAAGGGCAGAAGAAATGAAAAAAGAAAGGGATTTAAATGTATAGTGAAATAAAAAAATTAAATTTAGATTTTGAATTAACTAACCATGTTATAGATAAAGATATTAATGATTTCGAAAGAAAATTAAATATTAAATTGGGAAATGAATACAAAAGTTTTCTTTTAGAATTTGGAACATTAGAAGTAGAATATTTAGAATTTTATGGAATTTTCAAAGATAACAATGTTTTACCAAGTGCTATACATTCAACATTATATCATAGAAGTATAATTGAAAATTTTCCAAATAATTTAATAGTTTTTTTTGAGTCTGGAGATGGATCTTTTTTCTGTGTAGATAAAGATGACGAAGTATATAAGTGTACTTATAATCGATGTAACAAATTAGAAAAAAAATTCAAAAATTTTTTAATAGATAGAATTAAAGGATTAATATAAGCAAAAATTGGTATTAACTTATGGTTACAGAACATGATAAATTAGCTACTAGACTATCTTTAATTCTTACAAAATTAAACAATGGTGAAAAACTTAATACTAAAAGCTTATCTAAAGAATTTGGAGTAAGTATAAGAACTATTCAAAGAGATATTAATGAACGATTCTCTTATATTCCAATTGAAAAAAATGGTGATGATTATAGTTTAGCAAGTTATGCTCTAGGAAAATTAAGTTTTAGAGATATAAAAAGTTTTGCAACATTATGTGGTATTAAATCACTTTATCCTGAGTTAACAGATGGATTTATTGCAGATATTTTAAATGAAAAATTAAATAAAGCATATCTTATTAAAAATCATAGTTTTGAAGATATAAGTTATAAACAAAATGAATTTGAAAAAATAAGTGCAGCTATTGTAAAAAACAGTCCTATTAGTTTTGAATTTAATAAAATAATTAGAGTTGTAAATCCATATAAACTTATCAATAATAATGGTATCTGGTATCTATTGGCAGAAGAAGATGAAAAGTTGAAAACGTTTACTTTTTCAAAGATTAAAAACTTTAACTGGAAAGATGAAAATAAAAGTTTTAAACCTAAAAAAGAGTTTTTAGAAGAACTTGAAAAAAATAAAAGTAACTGGTTTACTGATAAAATAGAAGTAATTCTACAAATAGACAATGAAGCTAAAGAGTATTTTGAGAGAAGAAAGATATTTTCAAATCAAAAAACACTCGAGCAAAATGATGATTATCTAATTATTTCTACAAAAGTATCCTATGATGATGAAATACTAAAAGTAGTTAAATATTGGATACCTTATATTAAGATTGTTGAGCCGTTATATTTAAAAGATAAGCTAAATAACGTGTTAAAAGATTATTTAGTTTAATTGAATGGAATAAAGAAATAATAAATTGTTATAAATTTCTTAATTCTGAATATAGACATTATTGAAGTATTGAAATTTAACAATTCTTATAGATAAATAATAGTTAGGATATATAATATAGTTATTAAAATATAAGTTAAAATAATATAAAATAATTATATTAATAAGGAATAATTTAAATAGAGATTTTCAATGTATCAAATTTCCTTAGTTTAAAGATTATTATTAAAAATGAAGATAATTTGCTAGAACTAATTCCTACTATTCAAAGATATATGCTTTATGTTATTAGACTGGATGAATTAAAAAGTGAGAATTGAAAAATATATAAAAAAAGTGAGTAACCTAAATCTATTATTTACTTGTAATATGATTTTATCAAAATATGAATAAAGAGTATAGATGACAACAAATATCAATCCTAAAGAATTTATTAAAGCACAAAATGAAGCAAAAGAAGCAATTATTGATGCTCATTTTAAAGGTAGCATTGAATATGTCGAGAATATGCCGTATTATGATGCTAAAAAAAATAAAGATTTATCTTTAGTTATTGAAAAACTTATTGATTTCAATGTATTTGACTATGATGAGTATTCTTATTCTTTATTACTTAGTGATGATTATAACGCACATTTAAAAACTTATACAGATGTTAATATCAAAGATATTGAGGAAAAGCAAAAAAATATTAAGAAGTTAATTCGTGATATTAATATTAAAAGAAAAGATAATCAGTTTTATTCAAATGAAATAAAAAGAATAAACTCTACATTGAGAAGTATTAAAAAGATAATTTATAGAGTAATTGAATCACTTAATGAAAAAGAGATGAAGTTTAAAGCAGAAACAAACTTTGAAGTTAAAAAAGCTAATCTATATGATTGTAAAGCTGATTTAACAGCATTGTCTGAAGCTGTTAGTAATACTGATAAATTTCTAATAGAGTATAAGTCATATTTTGTAGATGAGCTAGGTAATGAATCAATTTCTTTTCATACTAATCAATTAGCTCACTATATACATGATGTAAGAGAGAATATTAGAAAAACATTAAATGAATTATCAAAATATTTAATGCATATTGAAAAAGAAGCAAAAAAGATAGAAAAATTAAATCATTTGTATAAGATGAAAGTAAATGGAGAATTATTTGAAAAGAGCAATATTGAGTCGGTTGTAACAAGGTTAGAAAACATAGCTGATCCAATAAAAGTAAGACCACAATATATGAATGACGAAGTACTAATAGAATCAATAGTGAGTATTGCAAAAGAACAATATAAATCCAAAGAAGACAAAAATGAAAAGAATGAAGCAAGACCTAATCCAATAAAGTCTAATGATAAAAAAGTTTCAAAAACAAAAGTTATATTAAGTACAAAAAAAGTTTATAAAAGCTTTATTAAGCAGGATTTAGATTTAGCATCATTTTTGAAACAGAAAGATTTAGATAAAAAGCAATTTTTATCAATTTTCATTAGGCTTACTTTACAGTATAACAAGTTTTTATCAATATCTAAAGACGATATTGTAGAGCATAAAGGTATTAGATTACCTCATATTATAAAAAGGGGATAAATTGGATTTATTGCAATTACTAGAATACAAAGATATTTTCCAGGTGATTGAAGAGTGTAGAGTAAATGGTAAATTCATTAATGAAAATAGTTCAGATTATAAAATTAAAGAAGCATACAATTTTATATACCAATACAAGCAAGATGTAAAAGATTATTATAGCATCATAGGATATACATTAAGATCAGATACAGGCTTTTTTTATTTTATTATTGATATTTATGAAAATATTCCCAAACCTTATTCTAATGGTTATGTTGACTATATTGATATATATAGATTTTTAAAATTGTTAAATAGCGATATTGGTTCATCAGATGCAGGTCCGTATAGTGCAAGTGACATGGAAACTAGGTTAAATGGAGATATAGAATTAAAAGCAATGATTGATAAAATGAGTTTTTTAAAGAAAAGGTCAACTAATCGTGAAGCTATAGATTCAATCATCACAAGATTAAAAAATGATGGTTTTGCTGAAAGTATTGGTAATAGGGAAGAAGAATTTTTAATACTAAGATCATTTAAATTCGTAGAAGATATTATTGAGGATGTTGAATATGAGTTATAATCAATTAGGCTTAAAAGAGTTAAGATTTATAAATAGTGGACACTTCCCTCATGAAAAAATAATCATTGATGATTTTACTTTGCTACTTGGTAGTTCTGGTGTAGGTAAAACAACTGTTATGAGTGCTATATGTTACTTTTATACAATGGATAAATTTAAAACAAGACCTATTCCAAAAGAGAAAACTTTTTATGATTGGCATATTGAAGGTAGTTACTCTCATTTGATTTATGTTTATGAAAATAAGATAGGAAAGAATCTTCTTTTATTAAGTAAAGAAGATGGAAAATCAATCAAACATATTTTTATAAATATACATAATTTTCAAGAAGACATAAGTATTTTATATCTCGATGAGAACAATCGAAGTTTAAATCTAAAAGAGATTTTGTCAAATTGTTTAAAACATGGTTTAACATATTACAAAAGTGAAACTGTTCCTACTTTTAGAAAAATGATGTGTAGAAAAAGTTATAAAATGTTACCAAGTAAAGATAAATCTGAGTTAGATTTTTCACTATATGATAGTGAAGAGTCTGCAAGTTTATTTGGTAAATATTTATTTAATATATATTCAAATTCTTCAGTTAGAGATAGAGGTATTAAAGATATGCTTATTTCTTTAATTGGAGAAAAAGAGTATTCTTTAGATATATCAAGTTTTAAACATAAGTTAGATGAAGCCTTGAAAAATGTAGAACATTTTGAATTAATAAAAGACAGAAGAGAAAAAATATTAGAACTTGATGAAACTATTGTTTCTTATAGAGCATTATGTAGTGAAATAGATAAAACTGTTTTTGAACTTGAAACAATGTCTTATAATAAAGATATAATAAGTGAAGTAATAGAAACAAAACAGCTAGATTTATATGCTCAAGAGAAGATAGAGACTGAAAAAAGTGAAAAGTTGTCGAATGAATGGGATAAAAAGTCTACTAATTACAACGATCAAATTGCAGAACTTAATAAAACTATCAAAAGTAATGAAACTACATACAATAAATTTATTGATGAATATAAAATTGAAAGATTAATAGAAGAAGATAGTAAACAAAATAAATATGAAGAGCAGAAAAAAAATCTAGAAATTAAAGTAGTTGCAATTTCTAGTAGCCTTGAAGAACTTGATATTAAAGAGGAAACAGAAAAACAAAAAGAACGAATTTCTTTTAATAGTAAAAAAGAAGAAGAAAAAATACAACTAGAAGAAAAAAAAGAACAACTTGCAGAAGAAATACTACAATTATCAAAGGACAAAGAGGTTGAGCTTAAAAATAGTATAAATGCATTTGACGAAGAAATAGAACTAAAAACAACTAAGTATAACCAATTAGATAAAAAAATATCAGAAGATGAGACTACTTTAAGATTATTACCATCTCAAAAGTTAGAGAGTAATGCTTCTATTAAATTTGAAAAAGAGATTAATAGATTAATAACTTTAAAAGGTTCGATTGAATCAAGTATAGAAGTATTAGAGAGTGAAAAGTTAGAACTTGAAAAACAAAGGGATGCTAGTTTTGAAGAGCTTAATAAAAAAATTCAAGATGAAGTTAGCCAATATAACAATAAGAAAAGTAAGCTAAAAGAGAAAATAGAGTTAGTTAATAAAAAATTAGACATTGGAAAAAACAACCTTTTTGGTTTTCTAAATAAAAATGAAGTTCCAAATAAAAGAAAGATTTTAGCTATAGCAAATGATGAAATTTTATTTGAAGAAAAAAACTTTAAGTTTTCGCTTGAAACTAGCAATGATAATTTTTATGGTTTAGTGATTGACGGTGATATTGAAACAATGGCAAGTAAATATGATATAGAAACCCTTGAGAATAATAAAACAGCACTTCAAAAACAACTAAATGAGTTAGTGTCAAATCATAAGATAAGATATAAAAGACTTGAAGATAATCTAAAATCTTCATCTAATAAATTTAAAAAATCAATAAAAGAAAAGTCAAGAGAAATTTATGACTTAAGTCCTAAAATTAAAGATTATGAGATAAAAATAGCAAATGAGCAAAGAAGATTAGATGAAGAGATAGCACGTTTAAAAGATGAAAATGATAAAAGAATAATTGAAACAAAGAAACAACTTTTAAAAGACAGAGAAAGCTTAACTACTTTAATAGAATATATCTCTACTAAGAAAAGAAAAAAAGATACTTTTATTCAAGAGATAAATGCAAAATATGAGGGGAAAGAAAAGGATTTAAATGCTCAATTTTCTTTGTGTAAAAATAGCATTAAATCGATAAATAAAAAATATGAAAACCTTGTCAACGAGTCAGATAAAAAGATACATGAAATATATAATGAAATTAAAAGAAGTCAGAATATTGATACTGATGAACTTGATTCTTATAATAAGACAATTAAACAATTAACAAAAACTATAAAAGAGATACAAGATAATAAAGGTTTAGTTAAAAGATATGATGATGAAGTATTACCTAATTATAATCAAATCCCTTTATTAAAAGATCAGTTAGTGCAAACAGATAAACAAAGAACTGAAGAAAAAGATTATTATGAAAAAGAATTAAAAGTTATTGGTGGTGTGTTAAAGCAATTAGAGGATTCTATAAATATTTGGAAATCTCATGCCAGATCATTTAAAGATTTTAAAAATGCATTATCTCAATTTGAAATAACTACTAATATAAACTATGATTCTTATATCGAAAAAGAGGTTGTATCTCTCTTGAACTCTAAACAAAATATTACTCTTTTAGAGAGATACAAAACTCTTGAAATACAACAAGATGAAAAAGAAAAAACAATTAAACTTGATACTAGAAGAATTGTTGATGATATTCCTAGTGATAATATGATGAAGCTCAAATCAAAATCTGATATAAATAGTTTCGATGATAATATCGAACAGTATATTGTAATTGCAAAATCATACTCAGATTTTATCAAAACAAAATTTGATATTGAAGGAACAAGCTTACAGTTACATATTCTAATTGAAACTATAAATGATGCTGTTAGTAGAATATCCCATATCAAAGGCACATTTGATAGTATTGTAAAAGATGTAAATAAAATTAATTCAACTATTAATGATGGTATTACAAATATTACAGTGATTGATTTTATCAAGTTAAATTTCAGAAATATAGGTAATGATGAAATTGTCAGTAGAATTGAAAACATAGGTGATATGTTAAGTGCAAATATGCTTATTGGCTATGAAAATAGCGAAAGATCAGAATCAGTAAAAGATGAATTAGTAAAAATAGCTCAAGATCTTCAAGTAATATTAGAAAGAACATTTAAAAAGAATATTACTGTTTCAGATATAAGTACATTAACTTTTGATGTAAGTGAAAACAACCAGGTTACAAAAGGTATTGCAACATTAGATAATATAGGTAGTAACGGAACATCAATAATGGTAAAAGCAATTATTTATATAACATTATTACGTATGGTTACAAAGAAATTTGCCAATAGCGAGAACATAAAATATCATTGTATTATTGATGAAATTGGTCAGATATCTGCAGATTACTTTACTGAACTTATGAATTATGCAAAATTATTGGATTTTGTATTTATCAATGGAACTGCTGCAAATGATGACGATATTATTGATGCATATCCTAGAATATATATGGGAACAAGAGAAAGCTCAAATCATGTTGAGCTAAGTCTTATAGATGCACAAAATGCTATGGATGAATGGTAATGGCTATAAATATTAATACAAGAAATTTTGAAGCACTAAAAAAACTTTTAAAAGATGAATATATATTAAAAAAAGAGATATCTTCTCAAAAACTTATAAATTCACTTAAAGAGTGTAATGCAATAGATATAGATGGAAAGCCACAATGTATGTATTTAAAAGATATAAATACTTTATTTGCAGTTCTAAAATCAAATGGTTATAACATTAATTGTATAGAAGATATAGACTATTTTATTGAAGAAAGTGAAAAATCAAAAAGTCGTGATGAAGTCGCTGAAAAATTCTCAGATACTAAAAGAATAGAATCAAAAAGCTTTAACGGACTTATGATTAGTGTATTTGAGAAGATAGAAGTTACTTTAAATGGAGTAAAACAATATATCTATCCTATAGAAGGTACAGGCTTATTTATGCATTATAGTACTAAATTAGAATTGGATAATGATATTGTTTTAGTAGGTGTAGAAAATCCTCAAGTTGTTTGGTTTATAAATAGATATAGACACCTTTTTAATCAAGATAAACAATATATATTTTTGTCTCTTAGTGAATTTAAGACTTCCTTCCAATACAAATGGCTGGAGTCCTTTAAAGGAGAGTATATTCATTTTGGTGATTTTGATTTAGCGGGTATAAATATTTATCTTAACTCTATATTACCTAGGCTTAGACATTGCAGATCACATTCTTTTTTGATTCCTGAAAATATTTATAAAATAATGGTAGAAAAGAATTATAAAAAAGACTATTCCAACCAAACAAGATATTTAAATATTGACTCAAAAAATGATGTAAAATTAAAGGAACTTATAGATTTTATAAAAAATCGAAAAATCACACTTGAACAAGAATACTTAAGTAAGTCACCTAACTAGGTGACTTACTTAAAATATAATGTGATAATTTATAATTAGGAGATATTAATGGAAAACTTTGAAGTACTGGTAGCATTGTTTTCAGCTATATTAGTTATAGGAGGATTATTATTTTATAAAACAGTTAAAGATAAGAATACTGAGATTAAAGATTTATCAAATGATAGACAAAATTTAGAGATAAAAAACTCAGAGTTAACTGTGAGTCTTAATAACGCTAATAATATAAAAGATTTATACAATGAATCTTCTAAACAGCTAGAGGAAAAAAAGCAAGAATCAAATCAATTTAAAGAAGATTTGACAAAAACAAAAGCTTTACTCGATGAGCAGATAAATAAATATAATGCCTTTGAAAAGTCACAAACTGAAAGAATTGATGATTTAAAAAATGAAAATATACAGTTAAAAGATTCTGAGGAAAATAAGTCTTTAGAGATAGGGCAATTGAAAGAAAATTTATCAAAATATAGAACTTCGTTTGAAGAACAAAAAGAAAAGAATATTGAGTTATCTAGCTCTTTGAATAAACGAATTGAAGAGTTAAAAAATGAAAATATACAGTTGAAAGAGTTAAATGAAAGTAAGTCTTTAGAAATAGGACAATTAAAAGAAGACTTATCAAAATATAAAACTTCATTTGAAGAGCAAAAAGAAAAAAATACAGAACTGTCTACTTCTTTAAATAAAAGAATTGAAGAGTTAAAAGATGAAAGTCAAACTTTAAAATCAACTAATTCAGATTATAACGAACAGATAAAGAAATATAAATCAGAGATATCTGAATTAGAAACAAAAGTAAATGAAAGTGTACAAAATACTAAAAAAATATTATCTGATAAAGAATCATATATCAGTGATCTAAAACAAACAATTAATACATTAACAGATGATAAAAAAGAGTTACAAGTTCAAGTAACTAAAGATAATGCTACTATATCTCAATTGCAAACTCAACTTGAAGAACAAAAAAAAGCTATAGAAGAGAAATTACAAATATTACATAATAGTGAAGAAAAATTAAAACTGGAATTTGAAAATGTAGCAACCAAAATTTTCACTGATAATAGTAAAAAATTTAGTGAACAAAATCAAAAAGATTTAGGGTTAATTTTAAATCCTATGAAAGCACAGCTTATAGATTTTAAAAAGAAAGTTGAAGATGTATATGATAAAGAAGCAAAAGATAGAAGTCTACTTTCTGCAGAACTAAAAACACTAAAAGAACTAAATCAAAAAATGAGTGCAGAAGCTCATAACCTTACAAATGCACTAAGAAGTGATAGTAAGAAGCAAGGTAAATGGGGTGAAATGGTACTTGAAAAAGTACTTGAGAGTTCAGGGCTAAGAGAAGGACATGAATTTAAAAGAGAAGTTAGTTTAAAAGATGATGAAAATAAACCTTTCAGACCTGATGTAATTGTGTATTTACCTGACAATAGACATATTATTATAGATGCGAAGACATCACTTACAGCTTATAATGATTATATGGCAGAAGAAGATGATAGTCTTAAACAAATATATCTTAAGAATCATATTAAATCTGTAAAAGATCATATCAAAGGGCTTGCAAATAAAAAGTATGAAGATTTACAAAATGTAAATAGTTTAGACTTTATATTTATGTTTGTGCCAATAGAAGGAGCTTTACTTTTAGCACTAGATAATGATGTTAATTTATACGATGAAGCCTTTAAACAAAAGATTATATTAGTTAGTCCTACTACACTTCTTGTAGCATTAAGAGCAGTTGAAAATACGTGGAGATATGAAAGACAAGCACAGAATATTGCAGATGTGTATAAAAGGGCAGAAGAACTATATAAAAAGTTCCATGGATTTATAGATGATTTAAAGAAAGTAGATAAAGGACTTGAAACTGCTAGAACTAACTATGATGAAGCATTTAAAAAGCTTAGTGGTGGGCGTGGTAATTTGATAAGTCAAGTAACCATGTTAAAGAAAGTGTCAAATATTAAACCTAAAAAAGAGTTAGATACGGTTTTAGTAGATGGTTCTATGATGGATGTGTTAGAAGATAAAAAAAGTTTAGGAGAATAGACAATGAGTTTTAGTAGAGGTTCAGAGTGGAGAAAATGGGATTTACACGTTCACACGCCAAAATCAATCGAACAGCATTATGGTGGAGATACAAGTGATGCTTGGGAAAATTTTGTTCATGACATTGAAAGTTTACCTGAAGATATAAAAGTACTTGGCATTAATGATTATATTTTTTTGGATGGTTACAAAGAAGTTTTGAAATATAAAAGTCAAGGAAGGATGTCTAATATAGATTTATTTCTGCCAGTAGTTGAACTTCGTATTGATAAGTATGGTAATCTAGATGATAAAGCTTGGAAGCGAGTAAATTTACATATAATTTTTTCAGATGAAATAAGTGCAGAAACAATAGAAAGTCAATTTTTAAATGCTATACAAGTTAACTATACACTTTCTCCAATTGATGAATTTAATCAAGATAGTATCTCGTTCTTTGGAGTAATTACAAAAGAATCTTTATCTGATTTAGGAAAAAAAATCAAAAAAAGTGCAACTGTATCAATAAGTGGTTCAGATTTAAAAGTTGGATTTAGTAATTTTACTCATAGTTACGATCAAGTAAAAAAAGCATTAGAATCTCATTACTTTAAAGATAAATTTTTGTTAGCAGTTGGGAAAACAGAATGGGATGCAATGAGATGGACTGGATCAGTAACTGATAAAAAAACAATAATAAATGAGGCAAACTTCGTTTTTATTTCAACAGATAGTAAAGAAAACTATGAGAAAAGTAAGGAAAAGTTAAAAAATGAGGGTGTTAATTCATATTTATTAGATTGTAGTGATGCTCACTCATTTAGTTCATCAGATAATAAAGATAAACTTGGGAATACACTAACATGGATTAAAGCGAATCCAACATTTGAAGGATTAAAGCAAGTAATACATGAATATGAAGAAAGGGTTTTTATAGGAGAAGAACCTGAGGTTTTAAAAAGAGTAAAAGATAATAGAACAAAGTATGTTAAAGAACTTAATATAGATAAAACTGCTACTTATAATGGTTCTAAAGGAATTTGGTTTGATGATATAAGCCTCAAATTAAATAATGAACTTGTAGCAATTATTGGGAATAAAGGAAGTGGTAAAAGTGCTTTGTCTGATATTATTGCACTTCTAGGAAATAGTCACAAAGAGAATCACTTTAGTTTTTTAAATACTAGAAAATTTAAAAAGAAAAAGTTAGCTGAAAACTTTAATGCTACATTACATTATGAATCTGGAGAGCAAACTATTTCTAACTTAAACGATAATTCAGATATTAATGGACCTGAAAGAGTACGATATTTACCACAAAACTATTTTGAAGAGCTTTGTAATGATTTAGAAGGTGAAGGATTTGAAAAAGCTTTAAAAAAAGTTGTTTTTTCACATTTACCAGATGAACAAAAGCTTGGAACTGATAGTTTTGATGAATTAATTGATATAAAAACTAACATCATTAACGAAGATATTAAAACAATTATCCCTAAAATAAGTAACATAAATCAAGAGATTATTAAATTAGAAAATCATAAGCTATCATCCTTTAAAGAATTTCTACAAAATAATTATGAATTAAAATTTAAAGAGCTTTTCGACCATAAAAAAAATAGACCTATTAAAATAGCTAATCCTTCACAATCTGGTGAAGTTGATGAAGAACAAGAAAAATTAATAAAAAGTGTTAATGAAAAAAAAGCTGAGTTAGAACAAAAAGAAAATATATTAAAATCTTATGAACAAACTATTAAGATACGACTAATAGAAGTCTCAGAACTTAATACATTAAAGAGTGATTTTGAAAGACTAATTACTTCAATTAATGAATTTAGGCAATCAAAACAAGAGTTATTAGATAAGTATACACTTGAATTTGATGCTTTACTAAAAATTAACAGTGATTTATCAAAAATTGATGAAACTATAAAAACAAAAAATGAAGAGGTATCGAGACTAAAAAAAGAAATATTATCAGAGAGTGAAAATCAAAGAACAGGATTAAAAGTTGATATTGAAAATATAAAAGAGTTCATCACAATTACAGAAAAAGAGTTATCTAAACCAGAACAGGAGTATAGAAAATATCTATCTGAATTTAATAGTTGGAAAGAAAAGAGTAAAGAAATTATTGGTGATGAAGAAACAACTGGTACATTAAAATATTATAGAGGTAAATTAAAATATATTGAAAATGACTTAGATAGTGATTTAAATCAAAAAAGAGAAGAAAGGATTAACTTATCTCTTGAGATATATGATAAAAAGTTCGAAATAGTTGAAGTCTTTAAATCATTAAAGGAAACTATTGATATAACATTAAATCAATATACAGAATTACTGTCAAATTATAATATCGCAATTGATGCAACTTATAAGCTTAATAGTTTTGAGATAGACTTTTTTAAATTTATTAAGCAAAACAAAATGGGAAGTTTTTATGGTTCAGAAGAAGGTAAAGTAAAACTTAGAGAAATTATAGAAACAAAGAATCTAGATTTAAAAGAAGACTTTAAAGATATTCTAGAAGAGCTTATTACTTATCTAGAAGTTGATAAAAGAGAAGATAGAGAAGGTGAAGCTAGAATAATTGTTGATCAAGTAGATAATATTGAGACTTTTTATTCGTATCTTTTTAATTTAGATTACCTACTTCCTAATTACGAGTTAAAACTAGATAATAAAAATCTTGTTGAGTTATCTCCTGGCGAAAAAGGTGCATTACTATTAGTATTTTATCTAATGCTTGATAAGGAAGAAATCCCATTAATTATAGATCAACCAGAAGATAATTTAGATAATCAGAGTGTATATAAAATTGTTGTTAAATTTATAAAGTTAGCTAAAAAAAGGCGGCAGATTATTATGGTAACTCATAATCCCAATCTAGCAGTTGTTGCAGATGCTGAACAAATTATTTATGCAAGTATTGATAAACAAGATAATAATAGATTTACTGTTAAAAGTGGAGCTATAGAAGATTCTGAAATCAATCAGTGTATAGTTGATATCTTAGAAGGTACAAGACCTGCCTTTGACAAAAGAAGCTATAAATATTTCAAATAAGGGAGTTAAAGTTTAATATGCTTTATGAAAGAATAACAAGAGAACATGATAATAGAAAATATAAAAGAAAACCTGCTAAAGGTAACTTAATACTAGAACTGGAGAGAATAATTAATTCAACGCATAAAATAATTGGTTTTGATGGATATGTTATTCCTAAAAATGGAAATAGAGTAACTTTATTATTATATTGTCGTGAATATAATCAAGAACTTGTCAAGGATACAGAGTTGGCTGACTTAGCACGAATTTTATTTGATGAAATGGATAAAGAAGTAGATTTTAATATTGCTAGAAAATTTAGTAAAAAACTTGAATGTGATCTATCTTGTGTTTTTACTCCATATAATTATCCAAAAGATGATGAAGATGCTTTAAAGAAGGAAATAATATTATTCCCCAAAATTAACATAGAAAAAAAAGTAAAAAGAATTAATGTTGATGGTTTAAGAGTTCTGTTGAAAAATTATGAAAAAAGAGCTACACGAAAACCAGTTACATTTATTCCTACAAGATTAGAATATTACTTGGCAAATATCCCAAGAGATCAATGGAAAATAGCTTTCCCTGGCGATGCTGATGGTATTCTAATGGATGAAAACTATAATGTTCAAGCTATTTTAGAATATAAGTCTGATACACAAGGAAGAATCTTAGAGGAAGAGTCTATCCAAAAATATACGGCAGATTCAACTAGATTTAGTGTTCTTGATGATTTTTGTAAACTTTTAGATGTTCCTTTAGTTGTTGTTTTTTGGTCTGATACACATTCAAATACAAAAATAACTATTAGAAATTCAGCTAAAGGAATAGAAAATAGTTTACCAATTATTAAATCAAATGATTATAGTTCTTGTGCAAAAGAAATTTATGATGTTCTACTTAATTTAAACAAACATATGGATAAATTAGCTTTATTATAATCATCTCATAACAAGAATTTTAATACAATATCAACTTTAATATAAGGTAAGAAAATTAATGCATAAAAAAATTAATGTTATAAAAGAACAAAGTATAAATGATATAAATTATGAGTTATTAAAAAAACAGTTTCCTCATGCCGTAACTGTAGATGAAAATGGTAAATATGTTATTGACCCTCAAAAATTGCAGATGAGTCTAGACCCTTCAAAAGCAGAAATAAGAGAAGATGGCTATGGTCTTAACTGGGTTGGTAAAAAAGAGGCTTATCATAAGGCATTTGAAAAAAACTATAAAGTATTAAAGCCTTTAAAAGGTGATTCAAAAAACTGGAATGAAACAGAAAATATTCTTATTAAAGGTGATAACCTTGATGCTTTAAAAATACTTCGTCAAAACTACTTTGAATCTATTAAAATGATATATATTGATCCACCTTATAACACTAAAAATGATGGTTTTGTTTACAATGATGACTTTACTACTTCAACTGAGCAAACACTTGAAGAACTTGGTTATGATAAAGAGTATATAGATTATATAGAAAATATCCAAGGAGCAAAAACTCATAGTGGATGGCTTAGTTTTATGTATCCTAGACTTTTGCTTGCAAAAGACTTGTTAAAAGATAATGGTGTAATTTTTATATCAATTGATGATAATGAAGTTGCTCAACTTAAATTACTTTGTGATGAAGTGTTTGGTGGAGATAACTTTGAAGGTCATATTCATTGGAGAAGACGTTCTAATCAGCCAAATGATAAAAACAAAATGATTGCATTGGTTACAGAACATATTTTAGTGTATTCAAAAGATAAAGAGGAATATAAAAAATCTGGTGTAGGTAAAATAGGTCTTACAGGTACATTTTCAAATCCAGACAATGATCCTAGAGGTGAATGGGCTTCTAAGCCTTGGAAAGCAGGGGAAGGACAAGATGGTAGTAAATATATAATTGAAAGTCCTACAGGAAAAAAATTTAATGAAACATGGATGGGAGAAGAAAAAACATTTTTGGAATTAAAAAATGATAATAGAATAATTTTTACAAAAAACGGTGATGGTTTTCCTAGAAAAAAGTATTTTAAATTTGAGAGAGAACAAGAAGGACAATGTGCTACAAACTGGTGGGCTCATGATAAATTTGGAAATAATCAAGAGGCTACAGATGAACTTGCAGAACTTTTTGAAAATGAAAAAGGTATTTTTACAAACCCAAAACCAACTAAATTAATAAAGAACTTAATAGATATAGCAAATGTAAAAGACAATGATATTGTTTTAGATTTTTTCGCAGGTTCTGGCTCAACAGGTCATGCAGTTTTTAGTAAAGATGAAAAAGTAAAATTTATATTAGTTCAACTAGATGAAAAAATAGAATACACAACAGGATTGACTCAAAAAGAAAAAGAAGCTATAAAGAAAAGAATTGACTTTTTAACTAAGCTCAATAAACCTATTAATATTTTTGAAATTACAGCAGAAAGGTTAATGCGAGCTGGAAATAAAGTGAATGATGGAGATATTGGTTTTAGAATTTTTGAAATTGTAGAAGATCAAAAACAAAAAATCTACCAAAAATCACTAGAAGAAGTAAGTCAAGATGATTTGTTAGCTATGATGGAAAAACCTGATATAGAATCTAATGAAGAGATACTTTATAATCTATTTGTTGCAGAAGCATTACCTTTTAGTATAAAACATGAAGAACTTATAATAGATAAGCTTTATCTTGCGTCAAATGTAGCCTTTATTCTTGGAGATATAACATCTGATGAATTAGTAGATGCTTTAAAAGATAAAAAAGAGTGTGAGTATATTACTGTGTATTCTCCAAATATAAGTGATGATAAATTTACTCTAGAGCTTGAAAGTAATATTTCAAAGCTTGGTATTAAACCTGATAAATTAAGATTTAGAGGATAATCAATGTCTTTAAAAATAAAGTTTGATAGACTTGATTATCAAGAACAAGCAGTAAATAGTATAAGTGATGTATTTAAAAATATATCATTTACTAAAAATGATAATAGAAAAAGTAACCCGTCTTTTGAGCTTGAATATTCTAAAAGTATTTTAGTAAATAATATTGAAAAGGTTAGAAAGTCAAATAAAGTAGATATTGGGGAAGTATCTATCAAAGATGAACTTGTAGTTGATACATTGATGGAAACTGGTACCGGTAAGACTTTTACATTTTTAGAATCAATTTATAGATTAAACCGAGATTATGGACTTTCAAAGTTTATAATCTTAGTACCGTCTAATCCTACACGACAAGGTACGATTAAAAATATTAAAATTACAAAAGAGTTCTTTGTCAAAGAGTATGGAAAACAAATATCAGTATATAACTATAGTGAGAAAACAGTTTTAAACTATATCAATGCAAGTGATCAAAATATTTCAGTACTTGTATCAACGTATCAATCATTTAATAAAGCTTCTAACAATATAAATAAAAGTAAAATAGAGCAAAGCCTTATAGGTCGTGCAAAAAGTTATATGGAAGCTATCTCATATCTTAGACCTGTAATTATAATTGATGAACCACATAGATTTGAAGGTAAACAAACTGCAAAATACTTAAAAGCATTTAATGCTCTTTTTACACTAAGGTTTGGTGCAACATTTAAAGGTGATGAATATAAAAATCTTATTTATATACTCGATAGTGTAGATGCATTTAGTAGAGGACTTGTTAAGGCTATTACAGTTGATACAGTTGGAAATGAAAATGTAGATAACCATACTATTGCTCTTACTAAAATAGAAGGTAAAACTCAAAAAGATTATAAAGCAACTATAGAATACAAGGACATCAATTCTAAAAATAAAAAAACAGTACTTATAAAGGGTGAGAATTTAGGAGAGAAAGTAGATATTGAATATCTAAATAGTTATGTTGTTGAAAAGATTACAAAGAGTGAAACCTTATTTACCAATGGTATCTCTTTACCTTTAGGAGTTAGTGAAAGTTATGGTGTACTTCTTGATGAGATGCAAAAGGTTATTGTTGATACTGCTATAAAAAACCATTTTGAAAGAGAAGAAGAGCTTTTTAAAATGGATATTAAAGCACTTTGTCTTTTCTTTATAGATAGAGTTGATAAGTATCTTACTGATGAGGGTACTAATGGTGAACTAGCAAAACTTTTTGAAAAGTTATATCTCAAAAACCTAAATGAAGTACTAAAAAGAGATGATCTAGATGAAGATTATGAAAAGTATCTTCTAAAGACAAAAGATAGTTTAAACCAAATTCATAGTGGATACTTTGCTAAATCTAAAAAAGAGGGCGATGAAGCAGAAGCTATTGAGCTAATTTTAAATAAGAAAGAAGAGTTACTATCTTTTGATAGTGACTTAAGATTTATTTTTTCACAATGGGCTTTACAAGAGGGTTGGGATAATCCAAATGTAATGACTCTATGTAAATTAGCACCAAGTAACTCTAAAATTTCAAAACTACAACAAATAGGTAGGGGATTAAGACTTGCTGTAGATCAAGATGGGAAAAGAATTACTCAAGAAGACAGTAACTTTGAGTTTATAAATGAGCTTTTTGTAGTAGTTCCATCGACAGAAGAAAACTTTGTAACATCTATTCAAAAAGAGATAAGTGAAAATAGTATTAAACAGGTAACAAAATTATTTACAGCAGAAGTCATTTCAGAAAATGGAATTGCAGCCAATGCCTTTGCTGCAGTTAATATTCTTACAAACTTACAAACTAAAGGTTTCATAGATATTGATGATGAGGGTAATAGTGAAATAACTATTTCAAAAGAAGATTATAGTACTAAGTCAAAAGAACTGGAGTCTTTAGAAATGAAAGGTTGTGATACTCAAAAGCTTAAAGAGTATTTTGATAGCTTCTTTAAAACATCTACTAGAGTAAAAGCAAAAGACAGAAGTGGTAAGAAAAAAGATAAGGGTAAAATTAAAATTCATCAAGAGAATTTTAAAAAGTTTAAAGCTTTATGGGACAATTTAAATTATGATGCTGTGGTTAAATATGATATTAATAGTATTACATTAATAAATACGGCTAAAAAGAAGATAGATGATAACTTTACAATAAGTGGGCAAGATATCATTGTTAAAAGAGATAAAAATATAGAAGATAGTGAAAAGTATGATAGTGATAAAGATACTGTAAAAGTAGAAACTCACTCAATATTTACTCTTTATGAATTTATTAAAGCACTATCTAATAACACAAAACTTAGTATGCAAACAGTTGCAAAAGTTTTACATGGAATTAAAAAAGAAAAGTTTGATTTGATTCCACAAAATGAAAACTTAGCACTTAAGAAAATTGAAGAGCAATTAGTAAGTGCTATTTACGATACTATAATCAATAAAATTTCATATGATCTAAAAGAGATAAAGACTAGTAATACCTCACTCATTGACAAAGATGGTAAAGTTAGAGAATTTATACCTGAGGGTAGTTTAGGTGTTGAAACTTATAAAATAAAATCTAAGAACATAGTAGAAAAGTCAATCTATAATGAAGACTTTATGGAAGTTGATAGTACTATTGAAAAGATAACTATAGATGAATCTAGTGATAAAAGAATTACTGTATTTGGAAAACTACCAAAAGTAAATATTCCTACAGCTCATGGAAGAAACTACAATCCAGACTTTGGATATGTAATAGAATCGAAAGATGATAAAGAATTATATTTTGTAGTTGAAACTAAAGGCTATGAAAAGTTTGATGATATAACTACAAAAGAGAAACTACAGATTAAAAGTGCCGAAGCCTTTTTTAAAGAGTTAAGAAAAAGTGGTGTAAATGTTGAATACAAAACTAAACTTAACAATCCTGAGTTATCACAGTTAATTAGTGATATATTGAAGTAAGAAATATGAGAGATAAAATAAGATTAGCTTTTTTCATTGTTCTTATCTCATATATTGCAATATTAAGTTCAGGTTCTTATGTTAGTGTATATGCTACATACTTTTCAATTCCAGCTTTAACAATCTTAGGATTGTTAGGGTTTGGAAGTTTTAAAAATATTCATAATACTGCTTCGATGATATTTTGGTTGAGCTTAATACTTACAGTGGTTACAGTTACAACTGTATCTTATGTTGGTGTATACTTAGTTTATATAGTTGTACCAATTCTAATTATTTCAGCTTTTATAATGTTTATAACTAAAGAGCAATAATAAGTACACCTTTAAAAATACTACTCTTTTAATAGCCTATTTAAAGTATTTCCTCTCCTATATAGAATTAGAAATAGTATTTCAAGTTTAAATAATATTTATATAAAAAGTGTAAGTATCGAAATTTTAAATGGTACCGCTAGTCGGACTCGAACCGACACTTCATTGCTGAAAAGAGATTTTGAATCTCTCGAGTCTACCAATTTCTCCATAGCGGCACAAAAAGTAAAGTGATACCCATAAGTGATACCCTCGTATTTCTAAATAACTATCTATATCCTATATTACCGAATACCTAGTGAAATTAAACATTGGATTTTGAATCCGGCGTGTTTACCAATTTCACCATAGCGGCACCTAATAAATTAAGGATGAAATTTTATCCGTTATTTAATTAATTTATGTTTAATTAGTAAAAATTAAATTAATTAAGAATTAAAAAAGGGCCTATCTTACGATAGACCCTTTTTATGTTTATATGAAGAAGTAAGTAATTACTTAGCTACTGCTTCTTTTAAAGCTTTACCAACTTTGAATTTTGCTACAGTTGTAGCTGGAACTTTAACAGTTTTGTCTGTTCCAGGAACTTTTGCAGTTCTCTCAGCTCTATCAGCAGTACTAAAAGTACCAAACCCGATGAAACTAACAGTTTCTTTTTTTACTAAAGTCTCAGTAATTGTATCTAATACAGCGTCAACTGCACCTTTAGCATCTTTTTTAGATAAACCAGCTTTTGCTGCAACTGCATCAATAAATTCAGCTTTGTTCATAGAAGAACTCCTTGTGTAAGATTAAAATATCAGTAAACTTTATAGTATGTTTCCTTTGAAATAGCTAAAACTAGGGGCTTGCATGACTTATTTTCTGTAAATATAGAGAAATTTGTTATTAATAAGAAGATTTTATACTTAAAAGTCTGCATGAGTTCTCTAAAATTGCTACTCTCTTAACTAAATTATTGATGTCTCTATCATATACATATGTTCCAATTCCTCTAATTACCATAACATGATTGTTTGTTTCTTTGAGATATTTAGTGATCTCTAAAGCATTTCTATCATACCAAGTATCAAAATTACCAGGATCATAAATATTGATTTTTCCAAATGTAGTTTTTCCAAAATAATCATCAAATATAATTTCATCATTATCAAAGGTATAAGCTGTTGTATAAATAGGAACTCCAAAGGCGATATATTTGGCTTCATGAATATTAGTATAAATAGTTGAATGTATATCTGATTCAATACTTGCAATATTCCATCTATAATCTTTTTTATTCATTGTTAGTTTACAAAACGATCTTTCATCCATCTCATCAAAAATAGCATCTGATGTATTGATAATAAATGAGTTATGGTCAATTTTTGCGGATATTGCACCATGATATATTCCAAAGAAATTTTTTCTAAACATAGTTAGAGATAAATTGGATAGAAGTCTTACAGTATTAGGATCAATCATTATTAAAAAACCTTAAATAAAATTTTGGGTAGAATATTATATCAAATAGCGATTAAAATACTAAATTGCTTTTAAAGGCTTAATGAATGGAAATACCACATATTCCAGTACTTTTCAATGAGGTTCTGGAAACTTTTAGTGAAATTAATGAAGGTTATATTATAGATTGTACAACTGGTTATGCGGGACATAGTATCGGTTTGATAGAGCAAAATGAAAATATTCAATTAATTTGTAATGATCAAGATGAAGAGGCATTATTATTTTCTAAAAATAGATTAGAACCTTATAAAAATAGAGTTTTATTCAATCAAGGAAACTTTGAACATGTAATTGAAACCTTTAGAGGCTTCAATATTAAAGGGATTTTAGCTGATATTGGTGTATCATCTTTACAACTTGATAAAAATGAAAGGGGATTTGGCTTTGATAGTGATACCCTTGATATGCGAATGGATCAAACAAAAGCATTAGATGCTTCAGTTGTGGTAAATACTTACTCTCAACATGATTTAGAAAGAGTCTTTCATGATTTAGGAGAAGTACGAGAATATAAAAAAGTCGCTTCTTTAATTGTTAATAACAGACCATTCTCTTCGGCCAAAGAGCTTGCAGACTTTTTAGCAAAAAAAATGTCTAAGGGTAAAATACATCCAGCTACATTACCTTTTCAAGGTATTAGAATTGAAGTTAATGATGAACTTGGAGTATTAGAAAGACTTTTTGATTCTATCGAAGAGAATAAACCAAAAGATTGCATTATTGCAATTATTTCATTTCACTCTTTAGAAGATAGGATTGTAAAAAACTATTTTAAAAAATGGAGTAAATCTTGTATTTGTCCAAAAGATGCTTTTAAATGTACTTGTGGAAATAATCATGCTTTAGGAAAAATTATAACAAAAAAACCAATAGTTCCTACAAAAGAAGAGATAAGACAAAATCCGAGAAGTAGAAGCTCAAAATTAAGGGTTTTTAAATTTGACTAGATTAAATGCGAAAAATTCAATACTTATTGTTTTAGGTATTTTATTAATTGCTTTGATTTTATTTGTACCTAAATTGTATATTATGAATAATATATATTATAAAAGTAAGGATATAAATAAATTATATGCCCATTACATCTCATTAAAAGAGGAAAATAAATTCCTTGCCCAACAATTAGAGGACATGAAATTTAAAAACCAAGTTGAAGATTCACTTTTAATTTATTCAATTGAAGAAGCAAACGGAACAAAAATTAAATGATAAAAACAATTATTGAGTTTGGACTAAGAAAGCCAATACTAAACCATTTCTTACTATTTTTCATTTTTATATTATCAGTATTCGCATATTTTCAAATTCCAAAGGAGATATTCCCTCCATCAAATATGGATGCAGTTACAATAACTGGGACTTACTCAGGAGCAAGTTCAGATTTACTTGACAAAATTGCAGTTGAAGATATTGAAGATGAACTTTTAAGTGTTAGTGAAGTTGATAAGATTACATCAGTTATTAAAAATGGATTTTTTACAATAACTGCTGAACTAAAGCAGGGGGAAGATTCAAATTTTGTTGTTGATGATGTAAAAGATATTGTTACAAAAGTTAAAACTAACTTGCCTTCAGATATGGATGAACCAACAGTTAAAAGTATGATTCACAATTTCCCTTTGATTACTGTGGCTGTTTATTCAAAGAATAATGCTTCTAAAGAAGAATTATTAGATATTGCAGATGATGTTAAATCAAAAATACAACAGTTAAAAGATTTAGAAAATGTAAGTGTTTTAGGTAAAAGTGACAAAGAACTACATATCATATTTAATGAAGCTAAAATTGAAGCTTTTAATCTATCTAATACAGCTGTAATAACTGCAGTACAATCATTAAGTACAATATTTCCTGTTGGAATTATAAAAGATACTTCAAAACACTATTATTTAAGTACTTTTAATGGTGAAAAAGATGTTGAAAATATTAAAAACACAATAATAAAAGTAGGTGATACTAAACTTAGAATAAAAGATATTGCAGATATTACATATACATATGGAGATGTTCAAGATAAGTCTCACTTTAATGGTGAAAGAAATGTCGCTGTTAGTATCAGTAAAAGTGAAGAGGGTGATGCGATTGATTTAGTTAAACAAATCAAAGAGATTACAAAAGAATTTGAAAATAAATATACAAATGTACAATTTGATACATATATTGATACTTCTATTTGGGTAAAAAATAGGCTTAATACAGTAGTTTCAAATATCTTATTTGGTCTTGTTCTTTTATTTATTGCTCTATTGATATTTATTAATATGCGAATTGCTTTAGTAATTGCAATAGGTATCCCAACTTCATTTATGATAGGGCTTATCTCAGCAGACGCATTAGGCTATAGTTTAAATATGTTATCTCTTCTTGGGGCATTAATTGCTTTAGGGATGTTAGTTGATGAGGCGATTGTTGTTGGAGAAAATATCTATAGACATATGGAGATGGGAAAAGATAAGTTTGAAGCTGCACGAGATGGTGCAATTGAGATGTATCCAGCTGTTTTAACAGCAACTGCTACTACAATATTTGCTTTCTTACCAATTTTACTTATGACAGGTCAAACTGGTAAATTTATGCAAATCTTACCAATTATGATATCAATATTATTACTAAGTTCACTTATTGAAGCATTTTTCTTTTTGCCTTTACATGCGAATCAACTTTTAAAGGTTAGTCATGAAGATAGAAAATCCCATAAAGTTTGGGATTTTAATAAAAATCTATATAGAAATATTTTATCCTATTTATTAAAAGGTAGATTTATCGCATTGATAATTTTTATTTTTTTTATAATTGGATCAACTTTTATACTTATTAAATCTTCAAAATTTCAATTTTTACCAGATTTTGATTCTACGCAGATTTATATAACTGGTTCAGTAGGAGTTGGTAAAAAGATTGAGCAGACAGAACAAACAGTTTTTCAGTTGGAGAAACAACTTTTAAATACACTTGATTTTAAAACTGAAATCCAATCAGTTAGTTCTGTTATAGGAATGAAACTTGATGGACAGAATCAACCGCAATATGAAGAGTTTTATTTCCAAATATTTGTTAACTTGTATGAAAGAGCACCACAAAATAGTTTTGAAAAATATATCAATCCATATCTTTCACCTAAATATGATGACAAAGATATGATTAGAAGTAATAGTGCTCAAGATATTGAGAAAATAGTTAAAGAAAAGTTACAAAAGTATATAAACTCAGATGATTTCGATGAGTTAAAAGTATTTGTACCAAAAGCTGGAATTGTTAAAAATGATTTGGAATTAGCAGTTTCGGGTGATGATAAAGAGGTTAGAAAAATTGCACAAATACTTAAAGGTGAATTATCAAAGATCAAAGGTGTTTCCAATATTGCTGATGATTCTTTAACAGGAAATTATGAGCTAAAATTTAAAGTAAACGCATATGGTTATGAGCTAGGTTTCTCAGAAGAATCAATATTAAATGAGCTTAGACCTTTATATTTTAAAGGTACTTATTCAAAAATGTTTGATGATAAAGGTATTATTGATATTGTATTTAAAAGTAAAAATAAAGATGAATTAAAATCTTTAAATTCCTTTGAAGTTACAGTTCCCGGAACTAATCAAAAAGTATTATTATCTCAAGTTGCTGATTTTATTAAAGTTCCTGCTTACTCTCAAATATTTAAAGAAAACAATAAAAGAATTACAAGTGTAACAGCATCTTTTACTGATACAACTTCTAGTGATGTTTTTGAAAAATTAAATCCTGTATTAGAAGAATTAAAAACAAAAACAAGTGTAAATATTGATATAAAAGGTGAGCAAGAAGAGAATGAAAAAGTAAAAAAAGAGATGCTTCAAGCTGCTTTAATGGCTATCATTTTAATTTTTATTGCCTTAGTATGGATGTTTGACTCCATGATTAAACCACTTATTATAATTAGTACTATTCCTTTATCTATTTTAGGTGTTTATTTTGGACATTTTATTATGGGTGTAAATATTACAATGCCAAGTTTAATTGGTATGGTTGGACTTGCAGGTGTAATTGTAAATGATGGTATTATTATGATGGACTTCATTAAAAGAGCCAAAAACTTAGAAGAGTTAAAAGATTATGCTGTATTAAGACTAAGACCTATTTTATTAACTTCTATTACAACTGTTTTAGGTTTAAGTACATTGATATTTTTTGCTTCTGGACAAGCTTTGATTTTACAACCTATGGCTTTATCTTTAGGATATGGAATATTGTGGGCAACAATTTTGAATCTTTATTATGTACCAATGGTTTACAGACTTATCTATTTAAGAAAAAGTTGATGTTATGCAAGATAGATATGCGGCTGATATTGGAGATTTTGGAAAGTTTCATCTATTAAGAACACTTTTTAATCATAATAGTTATAAATTAAAACAAATTTGGTACATGTATCCAGATGAATCCCACAATAGTGATGGTATGTATATCAATTATTTTGATAAAGTAAAAGATATTGACATATATTTAGAAAACTCTTTTAAAAAGCTTGTTAGTGGACAAAGAAGTGTAAAAGCTTTGGAGAGTTTAAATCTTTTATCTAACTGCGAATATTTTTCAAAATATGTAAATGAAAATGGAAAAGATAGATTAGATTTTAGAAAAGAGTGGTTTTTAGAAGCACTAAGATTTTCAAAAGATGCTGATTTTATTTTTGTTGATCCTGATAATGGTATTGCAACAAAGGTAAGAAAAGAAGAAAAAGATATAGACCTATTAGGGTTTGACAACTTCTCTAAGAAATCTAAAGCAGGAAAATATATTTTTCTTGATGAAATAGAACAGTTATATAATATTGGAAGATCAGTTGTCGTTTATCATCATCTAAACCGTTCAATGCCCCACGATAATCAAATTAAAATTATAAAAGAAAAATTGGAAAATAGGTTTTTTAAAGTTATTGCCATAAAACATAAACCATATTCTCCAAGGGTTTATTTTTTTATTTCAAAAGATAAATATATTCACTATTTTTCTAAAAATGCCCTTGGGGAATTTCATAGAAATTTCAGTCAGCATTGGCAGATTTTTTTATAATTGAATCTATCATATTGTTAAAAACTAAATAATGAATTGGGATTAAACAATACCAATACAATCTACCAAAAACACCTTTTGGATAATAATAAGCTGATTGAATTAGTTTATTATCTTCAATTTTAAACTCTAACCAAGCAAGGCCTGGAAGTTTCATTTGAGCAAAAAGTAAAAGTCTTTCATTTTCTTTAATATCTACAACCTTCCAAAAGTCCAACGATTCACCAATTCTTAAATCATTTTGGCTTCGTCTCCCCCTTTTTAATCCAACTCCACCAATTAACTTATCTAAAACACCTCTAATCTCCCAAAGAAAATCATAAGCAAACCAGCCATTTTTACCACCTATTGAAATAAAACTTTTGTATATAGCTTCTTTATTGATATTATTTATTATTCTTTCTTTTCTATCTACGAAAATCGCATCAGCTATCTCTTGGGTGTGATTTTTCTCCCAAATTCTTCCACCTGTATCGCTCCATCTACTAATAACTTGGTTTGATTTTATCTCTTTAATTGCTTTTTTGACAGCCTCTTTATAACTTATTGGTTTTATATTTGGAAAATATTTTTGGGCATTGTCATTTTGAATTACAACTTCAGATTTTAATCCTTCGATTAAAGCTTTTGCAACAGTAAATTGTACAGGGGTAAATAAGTTTAACCAATAAGATGAGAGGGTAATTGACAAAAAAGGCAAGGGGATAATTATCCTTTTTAAGTCAAGTGCTTGAGCTGTTTGAATCATCATATCTTTATAGGTTAATTGTTCACTTCCAATATCTACAACTAGGTTTTCTTTAGATTCTAAATCTATTGATTGTTCTAAATAGTTTAATACATCATCAACACCTATTGCTTGTGTTTTTGTATAAACCCATTTTGGTGTAGTCATTATAGGAAGTTTTTCTGTTAAATTTCTAATAATCTCAAAACTAGTACTTCCTGAACCAATAATAACCCCAGCTCTAATCCATATAGTTTGCACTTTTTTAGATGAAGAAAGAACTTCACCTGTTTCAATTCTACTTAAAAGATGTTCACTGGTGTTTTCATTTTTTACACCTAATCCTCCAAGGTATATTACTCTTTTTACACCACATTTTTCTGCTGCTTCTATAAAATTCTTAGCGGAGATTTTGTCTAAATCTTTATAGTTTTTATTATTTAGTGAATGTATTAGATAAAAAGCTATATCTACACCTTGTAAAGCTGTTTCAAGTTTTTCTTTATCAAAGGTATCACCCTCAAAAATTTCAAAACTATTTAAAGTTAAGTTTGAGTGTGATTTTTTATTTCGTACAAAAATTTTTAAGTCTATATCATCTCTAGTTGATAGTCTTTGTTTTAATCTTCTTCCAATATATCCTGTTGAACCTGTTAACAAAACTTTCATGATAAATCCTTATTTCTTTTAAGTTTACCATTTGTAGTAATATCTTGGTATCAACTTTTTGTACTTTAATACTAGTTTTTAATCAATTGAGATTTTGCTTTGGAATTATTATATGAATTTACAGATACTCTTTCAATAGCTTTATTAATCAATATTAAATCCTCACTATTTGAACATATATCTTTTGCTTCTAAATAATATCTTCTAGCTTTTGTAAATAAACTTTGATTTTCGTAAGTTAAAGCCAAATTATATAAAACCTCGTAAGAGTTTGAATTTAATTGCTCGTTTAAAATAATAAGCTTTTCTTGAGCAATATTAGTTTGGTTCTTTTCTAATAACTCTACAATATTTTCAAAGCTTTTATTTATCATTTCTGGATAGTTGTCATTATGAAGTTTTGAAAAGAATTCAATCTTTGTATACTCATAGTGGGGTGAAATATCATTGATTGCCTTTGCTGCTATTTGTTTTGCAATATCTAGATTCATAGAATCTGTTGAGTTGTTTTTTACTCTGTCTACATTTAAAAAATATTGAGTAAAAAATCTTCTTGTATAGTTACAATCGATATTTTGTCTATGTCCTTTATAGATTTTAGAAAAAAGAGTAGTTTCATTATAATCTAAAACATCAATTTTTGTTTGTACATAATAATCTTTTCTTTCACAAGGGATTTTAATCTTTTTATACTCTATACATTTATTTGTTCTTTTCCCATCTTTATATTCAAATCTAACACATCTAGAATAATCTACATCATCTTCATAATAATAACTAAAATGTATAGATGAGTTTAAAACCTCACCTGTTATTATTGCATCAATATTTTTGTACGAAGGTCTAAGGGTAAAAACTCTTTTATTTTCAACTATTTTATTGACAATTTGCTCTTCTAAATAATTTGTTTGATTAATATTATCATTTACAAACTCCTCTAAAATAACATCATGTACTCTTATGTTAGAAATTTGTGATGGCTGTAAAGATTTTATAGTAACTGTTTTATTAGAACATCCTAATAAAAATATTGTTAGAAATAAAATAAAATATATTTTCATCTTTCTCTCTTTTGTTTTTTATATTTTAAAAGTTTATTGTATAGAAAAAGTGATTTTAATAACATTTTAGAGATAATTGAAGCTTAAAAAATAAATAAGGATATATTATATGGAATTTTTTACAGCTGATATTTGTGATGAACATGCAGATAAAGTTCATGTTTTAGACAATGAATTTAAAAACTATGGTGCAAAAGATAAAATTTGTGGAACAGTAGTAACTCTAAAGCTTGATAGAAATAACAGTGAATTGGTTAAATTACTAAGAGATGAAGATGGAACAGGAAAAATTGTTGTTGTTGATGTTGAAGAGGAATATTATGCTGTTGTAGGTGATAACTTGATGAAGTTTGCCCATCAGAATAATTTTGAAGGGATAATTGTAAATGGATATATTAGAGACACTTTTCAGATAAAAGATATTCCTGTTGCTCTATTTGCTAGAGGGACTTGTCCAAGAAAATATATACCTGTAACTGAAGGTCAAAGAAATATTGAATTATCTTTTTGTGGTGTACAGTTTAATGATGGTGATTATATCTATGCTGACACAGATGGAATTATCCTTTCAAAAGAAAAAATTGTTTAAATGTATATCTTTGGTTTTGGTTCTTTAGTAAACATAAATAGTGCTCAAAAATCTTTTAAAAGAAAACTTAGAAATAGTGATTTTATTACAGTTGAAGTAAAGGGTTTTAAAAAGGTTTGGAACTCCATTGAACATGTGATTTTTGAAGGTGAAGAAAAGATTACTGATGCAGTTTTTTTAAACTTAGAAAAAGATACAAATGAGTCAACTAATGGTGTTTTACTTAAAATTACAGATGAAGAGTTTGAGTTTTTAAAGCTTAGAGAAAAGAATTATTCATGTATAGAAATCGATTCTATAAAAGGTTTTAAAACAGATGAAAAGATTTTTACTTTTATGACTACAAACCCTGAAAAAGTAGCGCACAGTTCAAATCAAAAAGCTTTTATCCCTAAAAAGTATATTAAACTTTTAGAAGATGGTTTAGAACCATATTCGAAAGAGTTTAAAGAGGAATTTATAAAATCATATTCAAATTTCCCTTTTTCAATAAAAGATGGAAACTATATTTTTAGTGATCCTATTCAAAATAAGTTTGCAAAAGATGGTTTAAAAGATGAAGAGTAAATCGACTATTATAAGTGGAGATTTAAATAAATTTAGTAGAAAAACAAAAGATGATTCACTAATCAAAAAAAATGAAAATGGCATTGAAATTACATATTTTGATACAGATAGTTTAGATGATTTTGAATCTTCTTTAAATAGTGTGTGTGGAAATTCATCATCTTTTTATAGGTTTAGAAAAAAAATATCAACACTTTTTTTAAGTGTTATTTCTGTTATTATTATCCTTTTTGCTTTAATCTCTTCCTCTTTATATGAAGATATGTTCAAAAAAATCTTATTTGAAACACCATTTAATATGGGCTTGGATGATTATATCTCACTTTTTTTTGTTTTGATTTTCTTTTTTGGTCTTTTAATGATGCCTTCAATATTAGAAGGTGAAAGCAGTCAATTAAAAGATGGTTTACAATCATGGTTTAATAAAGATACAAGAAGATTAAAAAGGCTTCAAGTTGCTTTAAAAGAACTAAACAGAAAGACTTCAGTAAATATTTACAATGTTGATATTCTTGAAAAAAATCATTGGATGAATCGTTTGATTATTCCAACTTTACTGAAAAACTTTGATGAAGTGAACTTTTATGTGAGAAATGATTTAAAAAAAGTTCTTGAAAATAGATTAAAAAAACTTGGAGTAAGTGAGATTGTTTTTGAAAATGTTAAAAATGGGAAATTTGATTCTGATATTGAATTTTTGTTATCTTCAAAGGAAAAAAACCTTTATTCTTTGATGCATTTAAGCTCAACTAAGTTTATTACAAATAGTAAATGTCAAAAAACTTTTATCTCTTTAGAGTTATTTGAATATTGTGGTAGAAACTTTTTTGATACTAAAAATGATTCAAATATTTTAATTTCAGGTTTTCAAAACTTTATAAATAGAAGTTTTGATGATTTTAAATTTGTAAAGCAGGAAAAATCTGCACAAATATATTTTTCTGATATTGTAAAAAATAAAGATTTAGAAGATGAAAAAAGAAGACTATCTTACTATCTAAGAAACCATATAGAAGAGTGCTTAGAGTATTTTGATAATCCTATCTCTTTACTTATTTTATATTATTATGTAAAAGATATAGTTTTAGATGATAAAAGAACCATAGCAATTTTACAAAAACTTATTCTTGCAATAAAGAATAAACAACAATACTCATTGATTGATAATTATTGGTTTGATATAGCTGGTGAAATGTTTGATCCACAGCAGATTGAAAACTTTGAATTAACAAATAATTCCATATATAGAAAATTATCAATTAAATCTTTAGCTGATTTAAAATTTTTATTTGAAAGAAATGGTTACTTCCAGCAAGCATTATTGATCTCTCAATATCTTTTTGAAATAAACCCAAATAAATATGCTGTTGATATTAGCTCATTATATGAAAGAATGGGAGATTTTAATAAAGCATATGAAACTTTACCAGAAAATATTGTTAAAAAAAGAGATAATAAAATAGAAGAAATAGAAGTAAAATTTTTACAAAGAAAATCTTGGATTATTGTTTCAAAAAGAGATGAAGAGAAAAAACAAGAGGGAATAAAACTATTAGAAGAGTTAGAAAGTTTATTGTATTCTCACAATTATGATAATGAACCTATTTGGTTATGGCATTACTATAATATTAAGGCTAATTATTGTGAATGGAATGAAGATTATGAAAATGCAATAAAAAACTACAAAAAATGTCTAGCGATACCAAATCTAGGTGACTTTGAGTATGGTGGAACCTTTATTAATATGTCTATTTCGTATAGATTGAAATTTATTTTTGAAAATCTTGAAAATATTGAAACAATAGATAAATCAGTTCATATGGGGAATATAGGTTTATTATTAAAAACTTCAGTTGGAGATAGAGATGAGATGCCTGTAGTTCTTCATAATCAGGCATTAAATATCTTATATAAATCTTTAGTTATTGATGATAAAAAGTGTTTAGAAACGGTTGATAAACTCACCCTAGAAGCAATAGAGATTTTAGATACTACAAATTCAATAAAAAGATTAGGTATTATACTTTGTGAAAATATTATTGCTAATATGTTAATGGGAAAATCAACTAAAGATTTAATGATTAGATTAAAGAAACATATAAATTTAGTGGATACTTACGAAAAAAATCAAATAGATTGTTTAATTGAAAAGTTTGTTAAAAAAGGTAAAATTGAAAACATAAATTTATAAACTAACATTTATTGAATACAAGTTGTAATTTAAAATTACTAAAATAACCCTCATATAAAAAGGGGTAATAATGAATTATAGAAAAGAAAGCATGGGAAGTTATAGAAAAGACACAATTAGATTAGATGAGGGCACTGTTGAAGAAAAGAGAGCTGAGATTAGAAATTACTTTCTTCAAACATATGAATTAGACGAAAAACTATTCGAGTTACTTGAAGACAAAAAATATTTTCATAAACAACCAAATAAATTAAGACAACCTCTTATTTTTTATTATGGGCATACTGCTACTTTTTTTATGAATAAATTAAATATCTCAAATATCACAACAAAAAGAATTAATAAAAAATTTGAATCTATTTTTGCTATTGGCGTTGATGAGATGAGTTGGGATGATTTAAATAGTGAAAACTATGAATGGCCAACATATGAAGAGGTAAAACAATATAGAGATGAAGTAAAGGCATTGGTTTTGGAAATAATTGATACCATTGAGTTTACTATTCCAATTAATTGGGAATCTCCTATGTGGATTATTCTTATGGGAATTGAACATGAAAATATCCATATTGAAACATCTTCTGTACTTTTAAGGGAATTAGATATTAAATATCTAATTAAAGATGAAACTTTTCAATACTGTAATGAATTCTCTGAAAAATATCCACAAAATGAACTTATTGATGTAAAAGGTGGAGAAGTTTTCTTGGAAAAAGATTACGAAAATCCAGTTTTTTATGGATGGGATAATGAGTTTGCCTTTCATAAAGCATATATAAAAGATTTTAAAGCAAGTAAATATCTTGTTTCAAATGGAGAATTTTTGGAGTTTGTTAAAGATGGAGGATATTCAAAACTTCATTACTTTAGTGAAGATGGTATAAAATGGTTAGATTTCAAGCAAGCTAAAATGCCAACATTTTGGTTAAAACAAGATGGAGAATATTTTTTAAGAGAGATAAATAGAATTGTACCTCTTCCTTTAAACTATCCAGTTGATATAAATGTATATGAAGCTGAAGCATTTTGTAAATATAAGAGTGAAAAGTTAGGTTTTGAGGTTAGACTTCCAAGTGAAGATGAATTTTATAGATTAAATGATTATGTAAATGCTCAAGATAAGGTTAAAAATGGTGAAGCAAACTTAGGATTAAATTTCTTTAATCAAACGCCTGTTGATAAATACAATTTTGACGAGTTCTTTGATGTAGTTGGAAATGTATGGCAATGGAGCGTAACTCCTACATATCCTTTTGATGGCTTTAAAACACATCCTATATATGATGACTTTACTACTCCAACTTTTGATGATAGACACGCTTTAATAAAAGGTGGTTCTTTTATATCTTTAGGAAATGAGATTTTAAGAAGTGCAAGATATGCCTTTAGAAAACATTTTTTTCAACATGCAGGATTTAGATATGTTAAATCAGATAATGATTATAGAACAAAACTAAATAACAATGTTTATGAAACAGATGAACAAATCTCTCAGTATTGTGAATTTCATTATGGTGATGAGTATTTTGGGGTTAAAAACTTTCCAAAAAATAGTGTGGAAATATTAAAACCATATTTAAAAGATATACAAACTAAAAAAGCGATGGATTTAGGATGCTCGGTTGGAAGAAGTACTTTTGAACTAGCAAAATATTTTGATGAAGTTTTAGGAATTGATTTTTCAGCAAACTTTATCAATGTAGGAGTAAAGCTAAAAAAATATGATTCTTTAACTTTTAAAGTAGCAACTCAAGGTGAACTTTTTGAAGAAAAAACTGTATCTTTAAAAGGTTTTGGTCTTGATGAGATTAAAAACAAAGTAACTTTTATGCAAGGTGATGCTTGTAATTTAAAAGATTTATACACTGGATATGATTTGATTTTTTGTTCAAATTTAATTGATAGATTATATTATCCTCAAAAATTTTTAGATGATATTCCAAATAGGGTAAATAAAGATGGTTTATTAGTAATTTTAAGTCCTTATACTTGGTTAGAGGATTATACACCAAAAGAAAACTGGCTTGGAGGTTTTCTAAAAGATAACAAGGAAGTAGAAACTTTAGATACTCTAAAAGAGAATTTACAAGATAAATTTGAATTACTTGAAACTATTGACGTACCTTTCGTTATTAGAGAAACAGCTAGAAAACATCAACATACACTTTCTCAAATGAGTATTTGGAAAAAAGTTAATTAATAATTTATAAACTTATATTATTGTAGACTGTTTTTTATGAACAGTCTACAAGTACTCTCTTCAAAAAAAGATTTTATTTTAATAATTTTATTTTTATCACTTGTATTTTTATTTAATATAATTCATGAGTATATGAAATATAAAGATTTTACTTCCCAAGAAGTTTATTATTCAAACTTTAAAATACAAAATATTTATGATAAAGAAGATTTTTATGTGTTGAAACTTCAAGAAAAGAACCTAGTTTTGTATACATCTATTGAAAAAGACACTTTGATAAAAAAGCTTAGTAATATAAATATCGCTATTTTAACCACTAATATAAGTTTTTATGAATTTTTAAAAGGTTTTTATTCAAAATCACTTTATCATGATGAGATTTTTTCAGATGATACCCTAAAAGAAAAACTTCTTTTAAAAATAAATGAACAACATGACAATAAAAAATTACAAGAATTATTCTCTGCTTTATTTTTAGCAATTCCAATTTCAAAAGAATATAGAGAGGTTTATACAAACTTTAGTATTAGCCATTTAATAGCAATATCTGGGTTCCATTTGGCAATACTCTCTTTTATAGTTTATTGGTTGATCTATTTTCCTTATAGTTATTTTCATAAAAGATATTTTATTTTTAGAAATAAAAGAGCTGATGTAATGGTATTAACAACTATAATTTTATTTTTATATTTACTTTTATCCAACTTGGTACCATCTTTGTTAAGAAGCTTTATAATGTTTGTTTTAGCTTTTTTATTTCTTCGTTCAAACATGAAAATTCTTTCTTTTCAAACTTTAGTATTAACTTTTTTGATAATAATCTCTTTATTCCCTCAGTTCTTATTTTCAATATCTTTTTGGTTCTCAATTATTGGTGTATTTTATATCTTTTTATATCTTCAGTATTTTAAAGAGTTACCAAAAATATTTAGTTTTCTATTATTTAATATTTGGATTTTCCTCGTTTTTAATCCTATTGTTCATTTTTTCTTTTTTAATACCTCCTATGAACAACTTCTATCACCTCTAATAACTTTAGGATTTACTATTTTTTATCCTTTTGAATTGATATCTCATATATTAGGTTACGGAAATTTTTTAGATAGTTATATTTTAGATTTTTTAGAGTACAAGATTTTGGTATTTGATGTTGAAACACCACTATGGTTTTTCATATCTTATATCTTTTTATCAATTGGCTCTATTTTTTATAATAGAGCCTTTATTGTGTTGAATATTTTAATGGTATTATTTAATATTTATTTATATTTATAAAAACCTTTATGAGTTTTGCAAATAATCATGTTGCACACAATAGTCACATTTATTAATATTTTCATACTCTATTGTCTCTAATTGCATCTCTTTAAAATGTTTTTTAATTAACTCAATTGCATTGTTATCAGCTGAATATACCATTGATGTAGTTTCATCATTAATAACAACTAAATTTTTTGTCTCTTCAAGTAAATCATTTATGTGATTATTCCAATATGCAAGCAGTTTTTCATTTTCAGATAATTCATCAGATCTATGATCAAAATCTAAACACATATCTGGAAGTATCCCGCATGACTTGATGTTATTAAAGTCTATTCTTACTCCATAAAGTTTCATAACTGACTCCTTTTATTTAAGTTATAATTATTATTCTAACGAATAGGAATAAAGTAATATTTATAATATGAATCTAATTATTTCAGTTAAGATTAAGCTTACTCCTTGACCTACAATTATTTTAATGAAAATCTAGGTATGATTGCGAAATTATAAAATATTTGAAGGCTTTATTTATGGAGATGATTTTAAACGAATTTGATATGGTTGTTGGTGCAAAATTTGAGAATGGAACAATTCAAGACTATATAGACGATGAACAAACGTATGGTTTGATTAGACTTGAAAAAACAACTGCCAACTGGTTTTTATACAATGATGCTGAGTCACCAAGTGAGATAAAATCTTTATACAAAAAAGTTAAAAAAGGTGAGCATTTTATTAAAGATGATTTTGGAGAAGAGATTGTTGTTTTTAATAAAGATGGTGATATCTCTTATGATGATTTAATCAAAAAAATAGATGAATATCTTGACGATGAAATTATGTCAAGTGTTTACTAACAAAATAAAAAGGATTTGTTATACAAGGGTTTAAAGAGTTAAAACTAAATGATTCTATTTTAAAAGCAATAGAGACAAAAGGATACAAAAATCCTACAAAAGTTCAAAAAAAAATAATACCAATCGTAAATAAAAAGATTGATGTAATAGCAGCTTCTAAATCAGGAACAGGAAAAACAGCTGCTTATGTACTTCCTATGCTTGAAAAAATAAACAATAATTTAAGCTTGCAAAATAGGGTATTAAGAGGTTTGATAGTAGTTCCAACTAGAGAGTTAGTTGAACAAGTTTCAAAGGCTTTAAATGATTATGGACAGTTTTTAAAAGTAAAACACACGAAAATCATGGGTGGAACAAGTAGAGTTAAACAAGCAGAAATTTTAGATGGTGGAATTGATATTGTTGTAGCAACACCTGGGAGACTACTTGATTTGTCAAGAGAGGGGATTATAGATTTAAGTTCTGTAAACTTTATAGTTTTAGATGAAGCTGATACTATGCTTGAATTAGGCTTTTTAGAAGAGATTGAAACTATCTTCTCTTCATGCTCTCCTTATAAACAAATTATTATGTGCTCTGCAACTATCTCTCAAAATATTAGAAAACTTGCAAAAGAGTTTTTAAAAGACCCTGTAACAGTTCAAGTTCATGATAGAAGAGATACTGTAAGTTTAATCTCTCACAAAGCTTATAAAATTGATAAGAAAAAGAAAAAAGAGTTAGTAACCACACTTATAAAAGAATCTAAATATGATCAAATTCTTCTTTTTGTAAATAAAAAAGATGGTGTTGATGCTGCTTTACAATATTTCAAAGAACAAGGTGTAAAAGTTGCAACGGTGCATGGTGGAATTGAATATAAAGATAGAGTTCAAGCAATTAAAGATTTTAGAAATAAGAAGGTAAAAGTTTTAGTTGCTACTGATATTGCTGGACGTGGACTTGATATTGAAAAACTTCCTTTAGTAATAAACTATACACTACCTGAAACAACAGATGATTTTACTCACAGAGTTGGAAGAACTGGTCGTGCAGGAAATACTGGAGAAGTTATTACTATACTTACTGTTGAAGATTATAATGCCTTTACAAAAATTGAAAGGGATTTAAAATTAAATGTAAAAAGAGAAGTTCACGAAAACTTCCCATTAAAAGATAGACAACCTAGACAGAAAGTTCAAACTAAGAAAAAACTTAGTGAGAAAAAAGGTAAAAGGTCACCTTCAAGTAAAGAGCCAACTAGAACTAATACCAAGTCTAAAAAAACTACAAAAAGAGATTCAAATAGAAGTTTTAGAAGAGGGTGATTTAACCTATTAAAGCTAATTGCTCATCGTAATAGCTTTTTGAAATCTCTAACATCTCTTTAGCTAAATTTGTTGGTTCAATAACTAACAAATTTGGTTGCCATTTTTTTAATTCATAAATCAACTCTTTTTTTGATGTAGCAGTTAATAAAATCTCAATTGATTTATCTTTATGTTCTTTTATAATTAATTGAGACTTTGAAAGGGGTCTTCTTTTAAAGTATTTTGCTATATCTTCTTTTGCAAGTAATCTTACTTCAAAAATATCATTATTTGGTTCAAACCAAATATTAATTGCTAAATCAAGCTTTTTAAGTGCCTTAAGATTTTTTTTGAAACTAATATCTTCTACAACTAAATTATTTATATCTTTGATATAAAATGTTTTAAGTTTATTGTCTTTTAAATCTTTTCCAAAAAGATACCAATACCCATCAAAGGTTGTGATTTTATATGGTTCTAAAGTTCTATATTTATTTTTAAATTGGAAATTTATTTGCTTTAAGGAGATTATTGCTTCTTGGAGTTGCTTTATAAGTTGAGTTTTTTCAGAAATATCTTCTATCTCTATTTTACTATATATTGGGTTTTCATGGGTATTTTGCAACTTTGAAAATAGTGAATTCGCCTTACTTCCAAATCCGCTTCCTATAGAACTTGCAAACTCTTTTAATACATCTAAAATCAAGTCTTCTTCAAAAGAAAGGTTCTTGTCTATGCTATGACCATCTTTTACTTTCCATTTATGTCCAATTTTCTCTATTGGAAGTTTTTGAATAAGTCGCTCGTTAAAATCTCTTTGAATTGTTTTTGTGGATACATTAAACTCTTGGGCTAAATCTTTTACTGAAAGAACTTCACCCTCTCTTAGTCTTTGCCAAATACTATTTAGCCTAAAAAGTATTTTATCATAGTCATGTTTTTTCATACGAAAGTGTATTGTATTTAAATTAAAATCAAGATTAGTTTGGTGGTTTTGGAAGTAGAGATTAATATAGGAAGTTTTAACTTCCTATATTATGATTATGCAGCTTTTTTAACTGCTTTTTTAGCTAATTTCTTAGCATCCTTTACTTTAGTTGGTGCTTTTTTAGCTACTGCTTTTTTAACTGCCTTAATTGCCACAGGTGCCTTTTTCTTTTTGATATCAGCTTTCTTAACTGCTTTTTTTGCAACTTTTGCAATCACTTTTTTCTTTAATTCTTTTGCCATTTAGCTTCCTTTTTTGTTTTTTATTACATTAAGTAATATATTATGACTATTATATATGTTTTAACTTAATTATAAATAAAATAATGTTAAAATTATAATTATTTTTTAAATATGAAGGATATTTATGACATTTATAGAATTTAAAAAGTGTTTACTTGATGCAGAGATTTCTATACCCAAATTTTGTAAGTTAATTAAAGTTAGTGAAAAAAATGTTCAATCTTATAAGAAAAAAGATCAAATTCCAAATGCAATAGCAGTTGTTGCTACTTGCTTTGCAAAAATGAATATAATAGGCATTGATTATAGGTTATTTATAGACCAACTTGACTTAGCTATAAAAACTAAACCTGGAGTTGGATTTGCTAAGAGGAAAGAGTTTGAAAAATAGAAGAGTTTAATCTTCTATTTTTAAATGACCTTCTTTTGTTTCTTTAAATTTAAGATTATTTTCTTTTAATCCTCTAATTAATTTTATATTTTCTGCTGTAGAAGTATAAGATGTTTTTTCAGTTGATACTTTTTTGATAATTCTTTGTTTTTCATCAAATGAAAAACATGATATATTAAGTTCTTTTAGTAATTTTACATATGGCATTTTGCATCTCCAAATATTGTCTGAACATTCGTTCAATGAATTTTACCCAAGAAATATTTATAGTAATATAATATATACAGTTATGTACAAAAAATGTACTAATATTTAATCAGTACAATCCCCATTTCTTCTTTTACTACTGTATAAATATTAAAATCTTTTAAATAAATCTTTTTGGTTAAAATATATTCACCTTTTTTAGGGGCACCTCTTCTTACTAAACTTTTGGAGTATACATTAAAACTTGGATTATTCATTTTATACATATTAATTTTTAATTTTTTTTCTTTTGCATATAAAGCTAAATTTTTTATTGGCTCTTGCTGGATTTTTGCTACAGTTGGTATAACTATATAATTTATTGAAATTATAAAAATAAAACTTATTAGTAAGAATTTATCTTCAAGTTTAAAATGTTTTATTTTATAAATAAAAAAAGTCACAATAATTAGAATGAATAGTTTTGTTTGAAAGTATATATCTAAAACTTCAATAATCTCATTTTGTATTGAATTAACAAATTTATCTTTTATAGGAATTATTTGTAACAAGTTAGGTAAAAACAGAAAAAGCATTAAGAAAAATAAAAGTGGTAAAAATAGTACTAGAAAAACTTGTTTGTCTTGTTGTTCTAAGTATTTATTAAATGTCATTGCCATTAAAATAAAAAGTGGTGTATAACCATAAACTATATAGTGTGGAAGTTTAGTGTTTGAAAATGAAAAGAATATAAAAACAAAAATAAACCAAATAAAAAGAAAAAGATTTAAATCATTAGTGAAAAAAGTTTTTATTTTTGTAAGTGTTTTTATAACTAAACTTGAAAATGGTAATAATCCAAAAATTAATACAGGTACAAAATAAAAGTATGAGCCTGAATGCCCTTCAAAAGTGGAGTTAAATCTAGAAAGATTATGTTTTAGAAAAAAACCATCAATAAAAAGTTGCCCTTGTTCAAGATATTCTAAGATATACCAAGGTAAAGCAATAATTAAAAAAATCAATATCCCTTTTATATTGAATACAGATTTTATCCAAAATAAAAGTTCTCTTTTAAGTAAAAAGAAGAAAAAGGTACAAGCTAGTGGAATCAAAATTGCCACAGGACCTTTTGTTAAAACTCCTAAAGCAATAAAGGCAAAGGTAAAGTATAAAAAGTTGATTTTTTTTGTTTTAAAATAGTTATAAAAACTAAACATATTTAAAACTATAAACATATTTAACAAAGCATCCGCTGTTGCAGCTTTTGTAATAATATTTGTTTGTAGTGTAGATAAAAAAATTATACTTGCAAATAACGCAATTTTTTCACTAAAATATTTATTAGTAAAAATATATATTGCACTTAACCATATAAGTGAGGATAATACACTTGGAATTCTTAATGCAAATTCATTTAATCCAAAAATAGAAACACTTAATGCTTGAAACCAATATATAAGTATTGGTTTGTCAAATCTTAATTCACCATTTAAATATGTGGTAAGAAAGTTTTTATTTAATAACATCTCCCTTGTAGCTTCACTAAAAGCTCCTTCATCTAAATCAAATAAAGGAATATTTGCAATTGGTAAAAGAAGAGCAAAAAAAGAAAAAATTAAAAGAATTGTAAAGTTGTAATATTTATGTTTTAAATACCTGCTCAAATTAAACCTATTTTATTTTTTTAAAGTTTAGCCAAGAAATACTTTTAGAAATTCTTAATTACTGTCGCTAAAATGAAATCATATAAATCTAAAATATAAAGATTTAGTTAAGAAGGAATTATATGCAAACTCTTAGATTTGATTTAGAAGATAGATATGATAGAAAGATAGCATGGTTTTATTCAATGTTTTTTGAAGACCATAATTTTACAAACTACTTTAGGTTTAATTTTCATAAAGTTTCTAATGGCGTATATCGTTCAGGGCAACCTACTATGAAGAAACTTGAAGAGTTAAAAAATAAATATGGAATAAAAACTGTTATTAATTTAAAATCAGAAAATAGAAAAAGTGCATATTTTTTATTTGAAGAGGAAAAGTGTAGAAAACTGGGGTTAAAACTTATTAATGTAAATATTCGTTCAAGGGAGATGCCTACAACTAAAGAACTTTTGGAGTATAAAAGAATTATGGAAGAAGAGATGGAAAATCCTACATTGATTCATTGTAAAGCAGGTGCTGATAGAACAGGAATTTTTTGTACTTTGTACCAATACTTTATTGAAAAAAGAGATATAAAAGATACAAATCAATTAAAATTTTTACCATTTGGACATGTTAAGTACTCAAAAGCAGGTAGAAGCGATTATTATTTTGAACAATTTACTAAATATAAACAAGATAACCCTAATATAGATTTAATCACTTGGTCAAGAGAAGTAGCGAATCTTAAAAAAATGAAAGAGGAGTTTAAAGTAAACTTCTTAGCAAACTTTCTAAATGATAAAATTTTAAGAAGAGAATAACATTTATTCTTTTTTGTAACTAAGTAGTCACCAATATTTAATACTATTTGATGCTGAAGTATTTGTTCGTTTCTCGTCCCTATATTTCCTATTGAAACCAAATAAAAATACTCAGTGTGATTCGCGTCATAATACTTACTTTACTTGTAAGAGGAGCTTCAACTTTCCCAATGGCTCCTCTTATATTCCTTAGAATGTTGACACCACTAAAACAATAACACTTATTATTGCTATTGAGCTAATAAGAATTTTACTAGAGTCTTTTTTACTAGTAATATAATTGCCATTTAGTTGTATTGAATAATAGTTCATTTTCTATCCTTTCACTATATTTTATTACTTTTATTCATTTATAGTAACATAAAATTAATCAAATGTAAAGGAAAAAAATAAAAATTTATAATTTTTCGGACATTATCTTGTCTACTTTATACCTCATAATGTTTAAAATCAAAAAAAGGAAACATCATGGGAAACTTTTTATTTACAATCACTTTAGGTACTATTCTTTACTTTTTATATGGTAGTTTAGTTTTTTGGTCAGTTGGTAGTGCATTAGCAGTTTTATTTATTGCTTTGATGTTTATTGATATAAAAGATACACAGGAAAAGATTGAAAAACAGTCAAATAAGTTGCTTTATAGATTAGATAAAGCTTTGTTTTAAATGTTTTATCAACTGTAAACTTTTAAGTTCACAGTTGATAATGGTTTTATATTAACCAATTAATCCTAGTTTATTAAAAAATAGTAAAGCAATTGCAATTGGAACTATATATCTAATTAATGTATACCAAATATTAAATACAACTACACTAGTAACTGAAGTAAATTTAGTTTTTAAAATATTTTTATCAACAAAATATCCTAAGAAGATACAAGTTACAAAACCAGAGATTGGAAGAGCAACAGAAGAGGTTAGATAATCCATATGATCAAATAAGCTTTTACCAAAGAAGGTTAATATTTCACCATAATCAGCACTCATAGATAATAATGCAAAAATTCCTAGAATCCAAAGAAATGTTGCTGTAAAAAACACAGCTTTGATTCTACTCATTTGGAATTTTTCAATTAGATATCTTACTGATGGCTCAACTAGAGAAACAGCTGACGTAATCCCTGCAAATAATAAGGCACAGAAAAAAGCAACTGCAATAACCTGTCCAAAAACTCCCCACTCAGAAAAGATTAAAGGTAAAGAGATAAATACAAGTCCTGGACCAGCAGTACTTTTAGCTCCAGCAGCAAATAAAAATGAGAAGATAATAATTCCTGCAACTAATGCAACAGCAGTATCAACAACAGCTACAAAAACAGATGATTTAATAAAGTTTGTATCTTTTCCCATTGATGCAGAATAAGTTATTATAATACCCATACCAAGAGATAGTGTAAAAAATGCTTGTCCAATAGCTGCTAAGATAGAATCAACAGTAACCTTTGACCAATCAGGCATAAACATAAAGTTTATTGCTTTACCAAATGAATCAAGACTCATAGAATAGATTAATAATCCAAATAAAATTAAAGCAAGTAAAGGCATAAGTATTAAATTAAGTTTTTCAATACCAGCTTTAATACCCTTCAAAGCAATAAAAACCATAGTTGCAACAACTAAGGTATGAAATAATATTTGAGTACCGATTTTTTGCGTAATAAGATTTGTAAAAGTATCTTCGGCTTCTTTTATTGTAGTTGGAAGTCCTGTAACACTTATAATTAGATACTCAAGAATCCAGCCAATAATAAATGCATAGAAAGATAAAATTATAATACCTGCAAAGATTTGAAAACCTGCCCATCTCCAATTTTTATTTTTTGTCTTAGAAATAACTTCATATGAAGCAGCAGCATTTGCTTTTGCTTCCTTTCCAATATATGATTCTGCAATAAAAATTGAAAGTCCAATAAAGGTAATTGCTAGTATATATAAAATTACAAAGGCTCCACCACCATTTTCTCCTGTAACATATGGAAATTTCCATATGTTACCAAGACCTACAGCAGAACCAGCTGCTGCTAATATAAATCCGATTCTTGAAAAACTGTTTGTTTTCATTTAGATAGCTCCTAATTTATTTAAGAATAATATGATAATTGCAACGGGAACTATATATCTAATAAGAAAGTACCAGATACTAAATATTGTTAGACTTGTATGTTTTGTGAATTTCTCTTCCAAAATCTTTTTTTCAACAAAATAACCCAAGAAGATACAAATCATAATTGCAGCAATAGGCATCATAATTGATGAACTTGTAAAATCCATAATATCAAAGGCATTTTTACCAAAGAAAGTAAGTTCTGCACCAAAAGATTTTGACATTGAAAGTAGGGCAATAATACCTAGAAGATAAAAAATTGTTCCACAAAGTATTGTTGCTTTTGCTCTAGATATTTTAAATCTTTCAATAAAAAATCTAAGTGATGGTTCTATCATAGATACAGCAGAAGTAATACCTGCAAATACTAAAGCAATAAAAAATGAAACTGCAATAATATTTCCTAATACTCCCCAAGAAGAAAAAATTACAGGAAGTGAAATAAATACAAGTCCAGGTCCCGCTGCACTTTTTGCTCCAGCTGTAAAAAGAAATGTGAAGATTATTAATCCTGCGATTAAAGCAATTATTGTATCAACAGAGGCTACTATAAATGATGATTTAACAATATTCGCATCTTTAGGTAAAGAAGCAGAATAGGTTAAAATTGTTCCAACTCCAAGGGATAGAGTAAAAAATGCTTGTCCTAAAGCTGCAAGCAGAGCATTACTATCAATTTTTGAAAAATCAGGACTAAACATAAAAGATACAGCTTGAGAAAAAGAATCTAGAGTAAAGGCATAAATTAATAAACCAAATAAAATTAATCCTAATAATGGCATTAAAATAAGATTTATTTTTTCTATCCCATCTTTTATACCCTTTAAAACAATAAAAATAACAGTTACTGCTATAAGCGTATGGTAAAAAACTAAAGAGCTAATATCATTTGAAATTAAGTTTTCAAAGTTTGCACCTGCAATACTAGCTTCAGAAGGAAGTGAATAAAAAGATTTAATCACGTAATCTAAAATCCAACCTAAAACAACAGAATAAAATGATAAGATAATTAATCCTGTAGCTACCATAAAACCGGCATATTTCCAGTTTTTATTTTTTGTTTTTGAAAGTGCAACAAAAGAAGTAGAAACATCAGATTGTCCATTTTGTCCAATAACTGCTTCAGCAAGAAAAACAGTTAAACCAATAAATAATATGGCAAGTAAATAGATTAAGATAAAAGCACCACCACCATATTCTCCTGTAATATAGGGAAATCTCCATATATTACCCAACCCAACAGCTGAACCTGCAGCTGTGAGAATAAAACCTATACGTGAAAATTTATTCACAACTAATCCTCATCTAAAAAATTTATATGTAATTATAGTGAAATAAAATGAAATTTATATGAATAAAAGCTGTTATTAACCTAAAACTTTATCAAGTGTATATTTTAAATCTTCATCAAGGTTTTCCATTGAACTTCTCATCCAATTTAAATAACTAGGATCTTCAAGAGCTACTTCAGCAATATCTTTACCTTTATATTTACCAAATCTAAAAGTTTTAACCATAACAGGGGTTCTCGTGAGGTCTACAAGTTTTTCCATAGGATTATAATCTGGGTAAATTTCTCTACATTTTCCAACTAGTTTAGATAAAAATAATTTCATAACTAAAACATCACCGATGGCATCATGTGCTTTTATCGTAATATTGTGTTTTGCAGCTTCATTTTGCTCTTGTTTATATAATTCAAGTGCATATCTTAGATATTGTAATCTGTGGTAAGGCATTTCAGGGAAAAGATGTTTAGCACATCTTAAAGTATCAATAGTCTGATAAGAGTTTACAAATCCCTCTTTTTCAATCATTCCCATATCAAAATTTATATTGTGTGCAATTATATAGTTTTCTGCAGAGTTTAATTCTTCTAATCTTTTATAAAAAGAAGTTTCTACAGCTTTTGGTTTATTTTCAATTAAATCTGGGGTAATATTATGAACTTCCATTGCTTCAAGTTTAATTTCTACATCACTTGAGCATAGTTCATCATAACATTCAATCTCCCCCTTGTGATTAAAAATCATAGCTCCAAATTGAATAACTCTATCTTCTTCAGTATTTCCTGTTGTTTCAGTATCAAATAGTACATAAAAAGGCATTTTATAATATCTCCAAAATTAAATTATTAACATTCCGTCGCCATATGAATAAAATCTATATTTTTCTCTTAAGGCTTCTTCATAAACTTCAAGGGTTTTTTCTAAGCCTATAAATGACGCAATTAACATAATTAAAGTTGATTTTGGTAAGTGAAAATTTGTAAGTAAATGATCAACTTTAATAGGTGTATTTGATGGATTTAAAAATAAATCACATTCCCCTTGAATTTTATTTGTTCTAGCATAGTATTCAACAGTTCTTGTAACTGTTGTTCCTACTGCTAAAGTTTTGTTTGCTTCATCTAAAGCTTTTTTTGCTTCAATCCCTATCTCAAAATATTCACTATGCATAGGATGTGATAGAATATCTTCTGCATCAACAGGTTTAAAAGTTCCAGCTCCTACATGAAGTGTTAAATAGTTAACTGGATACTTATTATTGATTTTTTCTAATAATTCTTGCGTAAAATGTAAAGATGCAGTTGGAGCAGCTACAGCTCCATAGTTTTTAGCAAAGAGTGTTTGGTAATCTTGATTATCTTTCTCTTCATCTTCTCTATTCATATAAGGAGGAAGGGGTAGGTGTCCAATCTCATTTAAAATCTCCACTAAAGAAAGAAAATCTAATTTATTTTCACCTTGAAAAAAGTTTACAACTCTACTTCCATCATCGTTCACTTCTAAAACTTCAGCACATAGATTTTTATCAAAGAAAAGTTTATTTCCAACTTTTACTTTTCCTCTAATCATCACTAAATATCTATCCATAAATAAAGGTTTATTAAATAATAATTCAACCTTTCCACCAGATTCTTTTGAACCATAAATCCTTGCTTTTATAACCTTTGTATCATTTAAAAAAACAGAAATATCTTCAGGTAAATACTCCATAAGATTTTTAAAAGTTGTGTGGGTTATAGAGTCTGTTTTTCTATTATAAACTAATAGTCTAGCACTATCAGCGGGATGGACAGGATGTGTAGCTATGAGCTCTTTAGGTAAAGAGTAATCATAGCTTGAAGTTTTAAGTGGGTCTAAAATATTGTTATTCCTCTTCATCTTGATCATCTTTAACTGCTGGGTTGAAAACTTTTGCAATATAAATAGATACGATATAAAGGAAAATTAATGGACCAGCCATTAAAAATTGAGTTAATACATCAGGTGGCGTTAATAAAGATGCAACAATAAATATAATAACAACTGCATATTTAAAATAGTCTTTTAACATTTGGTCATCAACTAAACCTATTTTTGCTAAAAAGAAAGTAATAACTGGTAACTCAAAGGCAATACCAAAACCAAATAATAGCTTTGTAAAGAACCCTACATATTTACCAATACTTGGTAATACTGTAACCACAGCAGAACCAAAATTAATTAAAAACTCAAAACCAAATGGTACAACAACATAATACGCAAAGGCAGCACCAGTTAGAAACATTAATGTTGCAAAGAAAACAAATGGAAAAACCAATTTTTTCTCATGGTCGTATAACCCTGGTGCTAAGAAAAGCCACATTTGCCAAAATATTACTGGTAATGAAAGAATGAATCCAGAGAAAAATGCAACTTTTAAAGCTGTGAAGAAAGTTTCTTGAATTTCAACAGCAATCATTTGAGTATTTGCTGGAAGGGCAGCTTCTACTGGAACCATCATCCATTCTAAAATTGGTTCATAAAAGAAAAAACATGCAAAAAATGCGACTATTAAACAAAGTGTAGAATTTATTAATCTTTTTCTAAGGTCTGCTATATGGGGTTTTAAATCTTCTAACATTATTTAATTTCCTCAGTTCCATCAAATTCTTCAAGTTCTACTTTAAATTTATCAGTTGAATCATCATTTAAAGCAGTTTTTTCAACTTCTTCTTTTTCTTTCTTTTTAGGTTTTTCTTTTGATGATGATTCATTTTTAGTTTTTGGTTCCTTTAAAGAAACTTTTTCCTCTTTTTCACTCTTATCTTTTTTAGTTCCATTATCTTTTGAAGGCTTATCATCTTCATTTATAATTTCATTAAGACCTAAATTAAGATTTTGTTTTACATTTAGAGTATTTTTTGCTTCTTCAATTTGTGCTTTATATTTTGCAGCTTCTTCTTTCATCTCTGCAATATTAAGTTCATTATCTAAAGTTGATTTTGCATCATCTAAACCTGATTTAAATTTTTTCAAAAATTTAGCTATATCTACCATAGCTGTTGGTAATTTCTCTGGTCCTAGTGCTATAATTGCAACAATTGCAATTAAGAATATTTCCATAAAGCCCATTCCGAACATTATACTTCTCCATTCTATTAATAAGGGATGATTTTACCAAAACTTTGTTAAAAGATGATTGAGATTTTGACCTTTAAAGCAATTAATTAAGATTATTAAAAAAAATTAAGTTAATTTTAAACTAAGTGAAGTTTAATTGTAAATTTAACACCTTTATTTGTATTTTGCGCATAAATTTTACCCTTTAAGTGCTTTTCTATAATATCTTTACAAATATAAAGCCCTAAACCAGTTCCATGATATTGATGTTTAGTTGTAAAATATGGATCAAATATTTGTGATAATATATCTTCTTTTATACCACCGGCATAATCTTCAACAGTAATACAAGCAAAATTATCTTTTTTAAAACTTTTAATATCAATTTTTCTATTTGTAGTTATTTTATTAATAATGTAAGCATCTTTAGTATTTGTGATAATGTTAATTAAAACTTGTGATAACTGTCCTATTACTAATTCAACATATAAAGGAGTTTCCTCATTTAATTGTAAATTTATATTAATATGATTGTTTTTTAGTGAAGCTTCAAGTATTTTAAGAACTTCTAAAATTCTATCTTGTACTTTTACTTTTGTTAAAGTTCTATCCTCTTTAATAAAATTGCTAAATTGATTTATTGTATCTGATAAGTAAATAACTGTATCTAATACAGTTTGCAAGTTTTTTATTGAGTTTTCTTTTTCTATTTTATTAAGTTCAAAGTCAAGTTTTAATCCTGAAGTAACAGTAGAAATCAAACTTAATGGTTGTCTCCATTGATGGGCAATATTTCCTATCATATCACCCATTTGTACAAATTTACTTTGCTCTAAGATCAATTTTTCTTTTTTTATTTTTTCCTCTTCAAGATTTTTGATTTTTGTTAAATCAAGTAGTGTTCCAATCAGTCCTGCAACTTCACCTTCATCATTGAAAAATGCAGATTTATAAAAAATTACATCATATATATTTTTAGTATTTTTATTTACAACCTGTGATTCATAAACTTGAGGATTCTCTTCAAGGTTAAAAACTTTTAAATCTTGACTATAGTAAACATCAGCAATATGTTTTGGTGCAACATCATAAACACTTTTATTTAAGATTTCTTCTTTTGAAAAACCTGTAAATTCAGACCAAACTTTGTTTACATTTATATAGTTTCCTTCAATATTTTTAATAAAAAAAGGTACAGGCGATGTTTCAATTAGTGCATTTAAAAAGTTCTTTTGCTGAAGAAGTTCATTATTTCTTTCTTTTAATTCTTGGGTATTTTTTTCTATTTTATGTTCTAAGTTATCATTTATTTCTTGAAGTTGATAAGTCTTTTTCTTAACTTCAAGTTTTAATGCTTCTTTTTCATTAATGATTTTATAAAATAAATATAATAATAAACATATTATTAAGATTATCAAGACATTAATTAAATACATTATCCAAAGATATGAAGTAATATAATCTGCTTTTGCTCCAATAGTAAGAATAGCTTGAATAGTATTATCAATTTTATTTATTATAGGAATAGTTGTAACAGTAAGATTTGCTTCTTTATCATAAATAGTTTCTACATTTAAAGATGAAAAGTTTTTATAAATTTTATCTTGACTAGATTTAGTTGAAATTAAATTATTTATATCTTTTCTTGTGGTACTTTTTAGCTCTTTTAAAACTTTTGTATTATTCAAATAGCCTTTAAAATGTGATGGTTGATATAACTTTGAAGTATTTAAAAAATCATTTGTAAAATAACTCTCTTTAATAAAAAAATTACTTAATACATAATACTGTTTCATTATACTTGATGTTATTGCTGAAGCATCGAAGGTAAAAGATAGTAATCCAACATATTTCTCTTTGTGAAAAATTGGGTATAAAAACCTAAAACCACTACCTTTTATTCCAATACTAAAACTATCTAAGGGTTTATTTGTTTTATTTACATATCTAATATCTGTTCTTAATTCACTTGCTTGAAAATTATATCTCTTAGGATTTTTCATTACTAATAAAAAAGTATTATCTGGTAAAACTATATTAATACTTGTAATATGCTTCTCTTCTAATGTTTTATATCTTTTTTGTATATTTTTATATAGCTTATCTCTAATGCTTTTTTGAGCATTTTCTGAACTTTGTGGATAGGTTAATAATTTTTCATCTAATTGATTCATTGTAACTAAGCCACTACAAAAAACTTCTGACATCTCTTTATATTGGTTGTAAACAGTTTTATAAACTTTTAAATAGGAATCACTTTTATTGTTTAATTCATTGTTTACAAATTTTTTTGTTGAATAATTTGTAACTACATAAGATAAAATTAGAAAAATTAAAAGTAAAAATACAAATAATAATCTAAGTTTTTTCATTTTTTTTGATTGAATCATCTATTGACCTATTGTAAAGTTAAGTATAGTATATTATTTCGGATTTATTCTAGACAAAATCTACTTAAATAATACAAAAAATAATCTAATCCAAAAATTCAATTGTTTTTTGTTAAAATTTGCCAAAATTTATATTTATTATAAATAAAGGATTGAAATGAAGATTATAGTTTTACTTGTAATTGGAATTATTTTATATTTTATTGCAAGAGGTTATAAAACTGAAAAGTTTGAAAATATTAAACTTGATATAAAAGAGAGATTTGATGGCGATTTGTTAAATCATGAAGCAGGTTTACTTGTTGCTTTAATGGCAAAAGTTGCAAAGGCAGATGGACAAGTTTGCGAGCTAGAAGCAGAGATGTTAAAACATACTTTTTCTGATATCTCAAGACATTTTGAAAATCAAGATGAGATTAGAGAAAAATTAAAAGATATTTATAAACAAGAGAAAGAAAGTTTTGAAAATACAATAGAGCTTACTGAAAAACTTTATAAAATAACAAAAAAACACTACGAAAAAAGAGTAGGAATTATAGAATACTTATTAAATATTGCATTTATCGATAAAGAATTCTCTAAAACTGAATTGATGATTTGTGAAGATATTTCAAATGCTTTAAAGATCAAAAAGCAAGACTTTGAAAATCTTGTTAAAAAATTTGAAAACTTTTATGCTAGTCAAAAAGCAAGTCAAGCTTTATCTTTAGAAAAAGCATATGAGGTTTTAGAATCAAATTCAAATGATGATAATGCAACATTGAAGAAAAACTATAGAACTCTTGTAAAAAAACATCATCCTGATATTGTTTCTGGAAGTGGTGCAGGGCAAGATATTATAGACCAGGCTACAAAAAAACTTCAAGAGATTAATGAAGCTTATGAATTAATAAAGAAAGAGAGAAAGATATAATTGCTTGAAGAATTCGATGAGAAATATGAAGTTTGTAACTGTAGAAAGGTTTCTTTAAAAACAATAAAAGATGCAATCTTAGAAAAAGATGCTAAAACATTAGGCGCTATTCAAGATATTACAACTGCTGGTACAGATTGTAGGCATTGCATTTTCCCTGAAGGGGATTTTGGCAAAATAAAGAAAAAGATTTATTGTAAAGATATTTTAAAAGAGGTTTTAAATGGCTAGAAAATTTCATCATTCCTATGAAGTATGTAAGTGTAAACATGTTACTTTGGGTGAAATTATGCATGCAATAAAAGAAAGAGATGCTTCAACTTTAGACAAACTTGGAGAGATTACTGATGCAGGGACTTGTTGTAAATGTTGTCAAAGTGAAGAGAAGGATATAGGTTCAGAAAAGATGGAACTATATTTAACTCAAATATTAAATAAATTTGCAGGATAAAATGAAAAAAGAAGAATTAATAGAAGATATAAAAAAATTAATTGCAACTAATCAAAATGAAAAAATTGATATTAATCCAATTTTTTTAGAATATTTTCAAGAATATGAATTAGAAGCTATAAAAAATGACTTAATTTTTAAAAAAAGCCAAATAAGAGAAACTACTTTTGATTATTTAGATGAGATTTATGAAAAAACAAAGGAAAATTAATTTATAATAAAATTATTAGGGCAACTAGGAAGAAGAAATAAATAGATTGTTACATAATTGTGTACTTTACAATAAATTATTTTTAAAAGAGGCAAAGAAAAATACTTTAGCCTAGCAAATACTAAATGGAGCAAAGAATGAAAGAAATACCTTTTTATCAAACATCATTGGGAGATGAAGAATTAGGACAATTAAAAGATGTTCTTGAAATGAATAGAGATGAAAACAAAGTTATAGAATTTGAAGAAAATATAGCAAACTTTGTAGGAGCAAAACATGCAATTGCAACTTGTAATGCAACAGGTGCAATTCACCTTGCTTTAAGTGCAATAAAATTAAAAAGAGGTGATAAAATTTTAATGTCAGTTAATTCTTTTGTTAATGTTCCTGAAGTTGTAAGACATTTTGATGCTGAGCCAATTTTTATTGATATAAATCCTGAAGATATGAATATTGATTTAAATAAATTTGAAAAAGCATTGGAAGAGAATAAATCAAAAAAATTAAGAGGGGCAATTATCACTTTTGTTGCAGGACAAACTCCTGATTTAGATAGACTTTATGATATTGCTGAGAAATATGGAATTATATTAATTGAAGATGCTACATCAGCATTAGGTGTAACTTACAATGATGAAACTGTTGGAAGCTTAAGAGCTGATATGACAATTTTCTCAACAAACCCATCAAATGGTAAATATTCAGTGAGTAGAGCAGGGGTAATTGTTACAAATAACGAAGAGATTGCTGAAAGAGCAAAACTTTTAAGAACCCATGCAATTACAACTACATATGATGATTTTGGTAACTTAGACTATATTTATGATGTTGTTGATATTGGACATAAATATGATATGTCTGAGTTAGATGCAGCTTTTTCTTTGGCACAATTGAAAAAAACTAATAAATTTATTAAAAGAAGAAAAGAGATTGCAAAGATTTATAAAGATAGATTAAGTGGTATTAGACATGTTACAATTCCTCCTCATAAAGAAGAGCATATCTTCACACAATTTATCATTAAAATCTCAAGAAATAGAGATGCTTTTGCAAGAGCATTGAAAGAAAGAGGTGTTTCAACAGGACTTAACTATATTCCATTACACCTATTAACATATTATAAAAATAAATATTCTATTAAAATTACAACATTTAGTTCGGCTTTAACTTCATATCAACAAATCTTGTCAATCCCAATGTATCCAGGAATGACAGATGAAGATGCGAATTATATTTGTGATCAAATTATAGAAATTGCTTCTGAATGGGTATAAATATTTGAAGCAAAAGCTTTTTTTATGGGTAGAAGATTATCTCTTCTTCCCAAACCTTTTCCAAAGATTCATCTCAATACTTTTACTCCCCTTTACCTTAGTTTATATGTTAATTATTGCTTTTAAAAGAGTTAAGGCAACTCCAATTGATTTTAAAATTCCAATTATTTCTATTGGAAATATTATTGTTGGAGGAAGTGGAAAAACACCATTAACAATAAAACTTGCCAAAAATTATGAAGATGTTTCAGTTATTTTAAGGGGTTATGGAAGAAAATCAAAGGGTTTATTTGTAGTTTCAAAGAATGGGAAAATATTAACTGATACTAATACAAGTGGAGATGAGGCAATGCTTCTAGCAAAATCATTGCCAAATGCTACAATAATTGTTAGTGAGGATAGAAAGAAAGCTATTTTAAAAGCAAAAGAATTAAACTGTAAGTTAATATTTTTAGATGATGGTTTTTCTAAATACGATATAAAAAAATTTGATATTTTAATAAGACCTAAAGATGAACCAACAAATCTTTTGTGTTTGCCAAGTGGTGGTTATAGAGAACCTAAAATGGCATACTCTTTAGCAAATTTAGAACTTCAAGAAAGTATTGATTTTAAAAGAGTTGTCACAATTTATAAAGATGATAAAGTCGTAAATGAACTACCTTTTAAACTTGTACTTTTAACAGCAATTTCTAAGCCAAAAAGAGTTTTAGAATTTCTACCTGAAAATACAAAAATGATAGCTTTTGAAGATCATCATAATTTTACTAATAGCGAAATAAATGATATAAAATCAAAGTATGAAGGGTATAGCTTTATTACAACTGAAAAAGATTTTGTAAAGTTACAAAACTTTAATTTTGATAATCTCTATCTTACAAAACTTGATTTAGAGTTTATAAATAAAGATAAACTTTCTTTAATAGATAAATATATAGAGTTAAATAAAATTTAAAATATTAATAATTTTGTGTTATAATTTCTTATATGTACTAGTTTTAGTAAAGAAGGAATATATTATGAAGTTTTTCGATGAACTATCATTAAATAATATAGAAAAACTCAAAGAAATTGAGTCTCTTTTTTTCTATTTACTTAAAACTACTCCAGATTATATTTTCATAAAAGATAAAGAACATAAATTTTTATATGCCAGCGATACAGTTGCAAAAAACTGTGGTTTTGAAGAGGGATCCCAACTAGCAGGTAAAACAGATTTTGAATTATTTCCAGAAGAGTTTGCAAAAATCTATTATACTGAGGAAAAAAAAGTTTTGGAAAAAGGGAAGAATCTTACTGCAAGAGAAGAACCTTATATAAGAGATGGAAAAGTATGTTATGTAAGTACAACAAAAAGTCCAATTTTTGATGAAGAGGGTAATATAGTTGGAGTTTTTGCAATATGTAGAGATATTACAAACAAGAAAAAACTAGAAGAAGATTTACAAAAACATGCTGACTTTGATACCTTAACAAAGCTTTATAATAGAAGGATGTTCTTTGAACAATCAAAAAAACTACTTGAACTTTGTAAAAGAGAATGTAAAGAAGCAGTTCTATATTTTATTGATTTAGACGATTTTAAAGATATAAATGACAATTATGGACATGATGCAGGTGATGAAGTTTTAAAAGTTATTGCAAATAGATTAAAAGAAAATTTTAGAGCATCTGATGTTATAAGTCGATTTGGTGGAGATGAGTTTTTAATCTTTACTATCTCTCAAAATGAAGAGCAAGTTCATGAGAGTATAAAAAATGAAATAGCACAAATAATTTCAAAAAAGATAGAGTTTAAATATAATAGTTTTTTTATTAAATGTAGTATTGGTATTTCTATTTTTCCTGAAGATGGAAAGGATATTGAAAAACTAATATCAACTGCTGATTTAAGAATGTATGAGGAGAAAAAAACTCACCATTCAAAAAGATAAGCTTTAAAGCTTATCTTATTATATGACCTACAAATTTTGACATATTATTTAAAATTTTTTCACCTCTTCTAAAACCTAAAGCAGATGCCTCATAAGCATAAAATACTCCAGCTTGATATGAGTTTCCATTTTCATCAGTTGGAAGTTCTATATATTCTTGAAATATTGCTTTATGACCTTCATAATCACCTTGAGTTTCACAATCAATTGAACCATCTTCATTTATGATTTTTGTGTTTGCACCTTCTCTTCCAAAACATCTTTTTTCAACTTGTTTTTTTCCTTCTAATGGTTCAAATGAAGTTTCTAAAAGAAGAGGGTGGTTTGGATATAAATCCCATAGGATTTTCATAAAACCTTTTGATTGAAACATCAATGTATAAGCAGGATTGAAAATAATAGCTTTTTTCTCTTTTACAATCTCTGTTAACATTAATGCAAGTTCACTCTCTTCGATTGCAATATCTTCCCATGGAATAAGTTTAAACCAAAATTCAAAAAGTTCATCTTCTTTGTAAATACCTTCATCGTTAAATTGAACATTTTCAATATATTCAAAATCAGTATTAAAACCAGCTTCACTAGCAAGATGTTGAAGAAGTTTAGTTGTGTTTATATCTTCACTCGAACTAGAGATTGAAGAAAATAATATTTTCCAACCTAGTTTTGAATAATATTCATCAAATTTTTCTATATCAGAATCTAAGGTTATAATTCTTTTAAAATTGTCCTTTAATGCTTCTACAAGATTATTAAACTGACTTGCATCATCAAGTCCATTTTTCTTTAAAAGTGCCCATTGAATAATTGCAGTTTCAAATAATGAAGTTGGTGTATCAGCATTAAACTCAATCAATTTTATAGGTTTTCCATCAATACCACCAGCTAAATCAAATCTTGAATAAAGATGCCAATGAACATCATTCTCCCATGATTCTTTTATTAGCTCAACAAGGTTAAAAGGGATATTGATTTCATGGAATAGGTTATTTTCAATCACATATTCACCAGCTTCACAAAACATATCATAAAGCTCATTAGTAGCTTCATAAAAAGCATTTGCCTCATCTTCTGTGATTTGTACAATCTCATCTGCTACATACGAAGAGTCATCTTCATCGGTATGCCAAACAAAACCTATTGATTCTAAGTATTCGTCTGTTAAGGGTTGAAGTTTTTCTAAATTCATCTTTTTTATCCACCAAACCCTGAACTTTTACCAAAGAATGAACCAGATTTTGATGTTCCTGATTTACTCCCAAAAAATCCACTTTTTTTACTACTAGAACTTGAAGTACTAGATTTAGCAGCTTTTGTAAATGAACTTTGTGATCTACTATATGTTTGAGGAGATTTATATTGAGCTTTTCTTTGATTTTGATAGTTTTGATTGTTAAATAGTTTATTACCAATCCATGATCCAAGCATCGCTCCAGCTATAGAAGATAATAAAACTCCACCAAGTCCCATTCCATTTGACATCTCTGGGTTTGTAAGTCCTGAAGTTCCATTATCTATTTTAACAGCTTCTTCTTTTATTAAAGCATCAATCTCTGCTTGTGAAAGAATTCTTTCACTTCCATCAAGTTCTCTTAAAACAATTGTAGTTTTAGAAGCAGGAAATTCATCAGCAATAGTGTATCCACCACCTTGTAGTTTTTCAATAATTACAAAAGCTTCTTGTTTTTGAGAAGCACTTGTAAAGGCATTGTTCTGAGCTTGATTTTGGTTATTTGCAGATTTATCTTCACATCCTGCTAATCCAGCAATTAAAATTGCTCCAAGACCACCAACTATAGTGTAATTTGATATCTTTTTTATATGATTTCTTTTTTTCAATATTCTTCCTTTTATTCTTTTAGTGCTTTTCTCATAGTTTCAATAGTTTCTTGATTTGCCTCTTGTTTAGTAAAGTATTCAAAGGCTAATACACCTTGATAAAGAAGCATGTCTTCTCCATCTTTTATCTGCAAACCTTTTTCTTTTGCAAGTGCTAAGAAAGGTGTTACTTTCCCATAAACACAGTCAAAAGCATATAAAGCATTTTTTAAAACTTCTTCTAAAATTTCTTTAGGACAAGGTAAATAGTCATCTTTTAAACCAGCACTTGTAGAGTTTACAATTAGGTCAAAATCCTTATCTTCAAAGTTTTCCCAAGTTGAGCATTTTATATTGTATTGTTTGAAAAAGTCTAGTTTCCCTTCACTTCTATTTAATACAGTTACATCAATATTTTTTTCTTTTAAAGCAAGACTAATAGCCTTTGCTGTTCCTCCTGCACCAAGAAGCAGTACTTTTTTAATTACTCCAAAGGTTTCAATTGCTTTTAAAAATCCTGGAGCATCAGTATTATATGCAACAATTTTGCCATTTTCATTTATATAAGTATTTACTGCTTTAATCTTATTTGCGATACCTCTAACTTCATCAGCATCTTTAAAAGCTACTTCTTTATGGGGAACTGTAATATTAGCACCTAAGTATTTTTCTTGTAAAAAAGTATTTTTAAGGGTACTTGCATCTTCGATTAAATGCTTTACATATTCACCGTCGAAATTTAGTTGTTTAAATCCTGCATTATGCATTTGTGGTGATTTTGAATGTGCTACTGGGTTTCCAAAAATTGCAAATTTGTTTGTCATTATAATCCTTTAATTGTGGCGATTTTATCAAAAAAACAATAAGAGTATATTAAATTATAATAAGTACAATAGGTATAAAAATTAATTGGATTTCATATGGATACAGTTACAGTTACACCCCAGAGGATGAATCTCCACTTTTGAGATAAAAAATATAAATCAATAAATTAAAGTTTCTATCTGAGAAGTTTTAATTTGTAGATAAAAAGAAAGGTAAAAAGATGCCCACAAGATTAAGAGTAGATTTTACAGGATATCATCATGTTATAAATAGAGGAGTAAATAGATGTGATGTCTTTAATCATACAAATGATAAATATTGATCTGACTACAGTAAATGAGACACAGAAATTAAAGAGTTCTAAGTTAAAATTACAAATAGAAAGGTTGCATAATGGGTGTATTAATGATATTTTTGCCGATTATTATATATATGCTAATAATAAAATGGTTATTTGATAAATTTTATAGGGCTATAAGTAAGATAAAAAAAAGAGTATTTTTTATTTTACTTGTAACTTTACCATTTTGGGATCATATTGCTGGATATGCTTATTTTAAATATCTTTGTTTTACAGAAGGTGGAGTTAAAATTTATAAAACTGTTACTAATTTACAAGAGCAGAAGGATTTTTGGTTTTACGAAGGGTTGAATATCTTTAATAATTCATATTCAGGTGAAGAATTTGATTTTTTTGCCAAAAATAAATTGGTTAAAAGAGGTATTTGTACAGATTTAATTAAAAAAGGTCTTTGTTCTAAGGGTGGGTTTAAAGAAGTTTATTTGAACTATTGTAGTGATAAATATAATAATCTATCACCTAATCATCAAAACTACAAAAGTTCATGCAAGAATACTGATGAAATCATAAAAAAATATAATTTAAAAAATATTATCAAAGTACCTAAGAGTCCATATGGCACTTATATAAGTGCTTTTGATCAAAGCTATAACCATAGAATATCAGATTTATTTCGCATTTCACTAAGTATACACAAAGTGTTTAATAAGAAAAATAATGAAACATTAGCGATAGATAGGCATTATTCTTATGGTGGAGGTTGGTATGTAAATACTATGAGTCCTTATGAGTTTAGAGGTAGTGGATGTCCCAAAGAAATTGGAATTAAAGCCTTAAAAGAGCTTGTTATTCCAAACCCTTATAAACAAAATAAAACAACAAAAGGAAAATAAAATGTCATTAGCCAAACATATTTAGATAATGCAATAAAGTTTAATGTAAGTTATGGTGATTTAAATGTTGAAATGAACAATGATGCTAATAAATATATAGAAGAACTTACAAGAGTTGATTCAGGTGGTGAAATAAAAATAACTTTAGCACAAGCAAAAAATTTTGTAGGGGTTACAGAACAAAGAAATGAAACAACAGGGGAAGTTATTAAAAATGAAAAAGACGAGATTCAATATGAGTTTTTAACTAAAGAAGTTATCCAAGATGATGGAAGTACTAAAACTGTAAAAACTAATGGACACACAATCCTAGCCTCAGCATCTGATTATGGTATAGGAACTATAAGTGGATTTGATGCATTAGTATTAAAAAATAATGAAACTGGAGAATTAAGTTTTAATATAAGAGGGACAGAGTTTGATTTTACTGTTAATTCTGCACAAGATTTACTTTCTGATTATCATTTATCTATATTAGGGTTTACAGCACAAGAAGTATCAATGAATAATTTTTACAATAAACTTATTGAAGAAAATATTATTTCAAATTCTGATAAACTTACTTTAAAATCCTGCATTATGCATTTGTGGTGATTTTGAATGTGCTACTGGGTTTCCAAAAATTGCAAATTTGTTTGTCATTATAATCCTTTAATTGTGGCGGTTTTATCAAAAAAACAATAAGAGTAAATTAAATTATAATAAGTACAATAACTATAAAAATTAATTGGATTTTATATGGATAAAATATTCTTTACTTTTACAAATATTGATGATGGAAATCTTGCTTTCCATGTTCCTGATATTAAAGAAAATGTTGATAAAAATAGAAAAAACCTCCTAAAAAAATATAATTTAGAGGATAAAAAACTTATTTCAATGAATCAAGTTCATGGGAATAATGTCAAAGTTGTAGATAAATACTCACCAAATATAATAGATGATTGTGATGGGATAATTACAAAAGATAAAGATGTTGTTTTGATGGTTATGGTAGCAGATTGTATACCAATTATTTTTATTGATAGAAAAAAGGATGTTGTGGCTGCTGTTCATGCAGGTAGAAATTCAACTTTTTTAAGAATTTCCGAAATTACAGTTGAAAAAATGGTTAATGAATTTAAGTGCAACTATTCTGATATAGAAGTACATATGGGTCCATCAATACAAAAATGTTGTTATGAAGTAAATGATGAACTGGTTACCATAGTTGAAAAAAGTTTTGGAAAAGAGTTTGTAAAGGGAAGATTTATTGACCTTCAAGGTATAAATGAGAGTTTACTTAATAGCTTAAATATCAGTAATATAACTATATCTAATACTTGCACAAGGTGCTCAAATGAGCCATATTACTCATATAGGGTGGATAAAAAGTGTGGTAGATTTGCTGGAATTGTCACAATATAGGCACTTATGTAAAAATTATGTATATTTCATGTAAATATTATGTCTCTTAAAGAAATATTAAAGTTCATAAGCTTAAATTATGATTTTCTTCTTTTTTGTAAGTTTTAATGAGTTACAATTCGGTAACCCCTAAACAAAGAGAGAGGATAGAAAATGAGTAAACAACCTGTTACTAGAGAAGAAGCATTGGATTATCACCAATACCCAAAAGCTGGAAAATTAGCTATTGAAACTACAACTGAATTAGAAACTCAAGATGATTTATCAAAAGCTTACACTCCAGGTGTTGCATTTCCATGCTTAGAAATTGAAGAAAACCCAGAAAATGCATTTAAATATACTGCAAAAAGAAATCTTGTTGCAGTAATTACAAATGGTACAGCTGTATTAGGACTTGGTAATATTGGAGCATTAGCTGCAAAACCAGTGATGGAAGGGAAATCAGTATTATTTAAAAAGTTCTCAGCGATTGATTCTTTTGATATTGAAGTAGATGAAGAGAATCCAGAAAAATTTATTGATGTATGTAAAGCTATTGCTCCAACATTTGGTGGAATTAATCTTGAAGATATAAAATCACCTGAGTGTTTTGAAATCGAAAAAAGATTAATTGAAGAGCTTGACATTCCAGTTATGCATGATGACCAACATGGTACAGCGATTATTACATCTGCTGGTGTTATTAATGCTTGTGATATTTTAGGAAAAAATCTTGAAGAGTTAAAAGTTGTTGTTGTTGGAGCAGGTGCAGCAGCGATTTCTTGTTCAAGAATGTATAAAGCTATTGGAATCAAAAATATAATTATGATTGACTCTAAAGGTGTATGTCATGATGGTAGAGATGATTTAAATGAATTCAAAAAAGAATTTTCAGTAAAAGAAGCAATGACAAAGATGGATGCTTTTAGGGAAGCAGACATGGTACTTGGATTATCTAGACCTGGAACTTTTACACAAGAACATATTGCTGTAATGGCAGATGAACCTATTGTATTTACATTGGCTAATCCAACTCCTGAATTATTTCCAGATGAGATTTTAGCAATTAGAGATAAAGCTTTAATTGGTACAGGAAGAAGTGATTTTAATAACCAAGTAAACAATGTAATTGGATTCCCATTCATTTTTAGAGGTGCATTAGATGTTCAAGCTAAAAAAATAAATATGGCTATGAAAAAAGCTGCTGCATATGCAATTGCAGATTTAGCTAAAAAACCAGTTACTGATGATATTAAAAAGATTTTTGGTGATCATATTACTTATTCAAAAGAGTATATTCTTCCAAAACCATTTGATAAAAGACTTATTGTTGAAATTTCAAGTGCAGTAGCACGTGCTGCAGTTGAGTCTGGCGTTGCTAGAGAAAAAAATTATGACCATGAGGCATATAGAGAACAGCTATCTAAAATGATTTAAATCTTTATTTTGGTATTATTCCATTCTTAATTTTAGGATGGAATAATACTATGAAAGAATATATACTCTTAATTGATACTTTTGATGCAAAAGGACTTGTTTACAATGTCTCAAAAGTTCTTTTTGCAAACAATTTAAATATTGAACAAAATGCTGAATATGTTGATAAAGAAACTAACAAGTTCTTTATGAGAACAGTTATCTCTGGTGAATTAAATGAAAATATTTTACTTAAAGAATTAACAGAGGTTTTACCAAAAGAATCAACATTAAAACTTAACAAAAAATCAAAGAAAAACATTGTGATTTTAGCTACAAAAGAGTCTCATGTTTTAGGTGACCTATTAATTAGATATATTGATGGTGAGCTTGATGCAAATATTCAAGCAGTTATTGCAAACCATGATTATCTTCAAGATTTAGTTGAAAAATTCAATATACCTTTTCACTGTATAAGTGCTGAAGATATGGCTAGAGAAGATCATGAGGATTTAGTTATTGAAAAAATCAATGAATATAATCCTGAACTAATAGTTTTAGCTAAATATATGAGAATCTTAACTCCAAAGTTTGTTGAAACATACCCTAAAAAAGTTTTAAATATTCACCACTCTTTCTTACCTGCTTTTATTGGAGCAAACCCATATAAACAAGCACACCATAGAGGTGTAAAGATTATTGGTGCTACAGCACACTATGTAACTGATGATTTAGATGAAGGGCCAATTATTTTTCAAGATGTAGTTAGAGTTGACCATACATATTCTTGGCAAGATATGAGAAGAGCAGGTAGAAATGTTGAAAAGGTTGTATTATCAAATGCTTTACAACTTCTTTTAGAAGATAAAGTATTTGTATATGGAAATAAAACGGTAGTCTTATAATGTTTAATTTAGTACTTCATGAACCAAGAATCCCTGGAAATGTTGGGACTATAGGAAGATTGGCTTTTGCACTTGACTGTACACTTCATTTAATCAAACCATATGGCTTTGGTGAGATTACAGAAAAAGAGGTTAGAAGAGCGGGTCTTGATTATTGGTTTGATTTAGATGTTAGAGAATATGAAAATATTGAAGATTTTTGGGAAAAGAATCCCATGACAGATAGACATTTTTTTGCAACTACAAAAACAAAACAAGTTTATTTTGATATGGAATATAAAAAAGGTGACTATTTTTATTTTGGAAGAGAAGATGCAGGGCTCCCTGAATCTATTATGAATAAAAATAAACAAGGGTGTATTACAATCCCAATGACAAATGATGCAAGAAGTTTAAACATAGCAAACTCTGTATCAATTGTTGCATATGAAGCATTAAGACAAAACTTTAAAGAGTTTAACTAATTATTAGTATAAACTCTTTTTAGCTTTTTTTATTAGTTTTTTTATAGCTTTTAATTTTTTATTTAACTCAGTTTTTTCTTCTTGATTTTCTTCTTTTTTGATTTTTTTCTCTAGTTTTTTTCTTTTTTGTGTAAGATTTTTCATTAAGTCATCAATTTCACTTTTATTCTCTTTTATTTCACTTTTATTCCAAGAAAAAACATTTTCAAAGTTTTCAAATAACTCTTTAATTTTCATTTTCTATCTCCCCTAACTTTCTTAAACTTTCATCTCTAATAAATATGATATTTGCAATTCTTAGTAGATTTGTACAAATATTATAAGTTGTTGTTGAATCATTTATTAATGAAGTTGCCATTTTTGATGTAATTTTTTCATTTCTAATTAGTTCATCTATTTGATTGTTTATTGACGTATTAAAAGTTTCAGTTATATCTTTTTGCTCCTGAATCATAATAGATGTATCCAATTCGTTTATTGTTGGATCTTTTACTGTATTAACTAAAAGAATTGTACTAGCTAATTCCCTTTTTATTTCAAGATATTCTTTTTTTATGTACTCATTTTTACTATTTAAATAAAAATTCATATTTTTTTGTATATCTCTTGTATCTTTTAAAATTTTTACAATTATATTTGAAGCAAGTTTCAATTGGGCTACGTACTCATTTTGTTCTTTGTTCATATTTTGTTGAGAAAGTAAGGCAAATTCAATAATCTCACTATAAAGAAGCTTTAAATTATTTTGGTAAAATGAATCTAAATCAGTATCAATTTTTTTAACTTCTGTGTTTATTATTTTATCAAGGTCTTCTTTTGTTTTTAATTCAGTTGAGTGAATAGAGATTGCATGAAGTATAGCTTTTTGAGCATTATCATATAGATGATGTAACTCTTTTTGAATTGAAACCATTGCATTGTATGGTATTTTGATATTAGCTTTATCAAGATAGATTGGTTTTGAAGGTTTTTTATATTTTTCATCACTAATAAACTTTTTCGAAAGATTTACAATTATTTGTATAAATGGGTAAAGAATTATTATCCCTAAAAGATTAAATATTGTATGAAATAATGCCAGTTTCATAGAGTAATTATCTTTTTCTATTCCTATATAAAGGGACAAAAAGTCTACTAAATCTTTTAATATATATATTAATGCAACTGCTATTAATCCCGTTGAGATATTAAATATAAAATGCCCAAATGCAAGACGTTTACCATTTTGATTAGAGGTTAAAGAACCAAGTATAGCTGTAACAGTAGTACCTATATTTGCACCTATTGCAAGGGCTAGAGCGTCGATATAAAGAATATTTCCCCCTGCAAGTGCTGTAATAATAATAGCCATTGTTGCACTACTAGATTGAATAATTACAGTTGAAACAGCTCCAATTAAAATATAAATAAAAATTCCTAAATATCCACCAACAGAATATTTTGCCAAATCAATAGAAGCACTTAATGTGTCAAATCCCTCTTTCATGTAAGAGATTCCTAAAAAAATAAAACCTAAACCTAATAAAATATTTCCTAAACCAACATATGTAGAGGATTTAGAAAATCTAAAAATTACACCAAATATAATCATTGGCATAGCGTATAGTGAAATTTTTAACTTTAATCCAAATGCTGAAACAATCCATGCAGTTGTTGTACTTCCTAAATTTGCACCAAAAACTATTGCTATTGCTTTTGTAAGAGAAATTAGTTCAACAGATAAAAAAGATATTACAATTACAGATATTAAAGAGGAACTTTGAACAATAGATGTTGTAACAAAACCTGTTAATACAGATTTAAATGAACTTGAAGTGAATTTTTTTAAAACATTTTCTAATGTTCCCCCTGAAAAAAGTTTAAAACCATCCTCCATAAAGTGCATTCCAATTAGGAAAATTGCAATACCAGCTAAAATTGTTTTTATATTATCTTCGGATATAACATAAAATGCAGTGATTATTAATACACATAATATAAAAATTCTTTTTATCATCTCTTTGCCTATATTTTATTACTTTAAAAATAATGATAAATAAATAAAGTAAAAAATTAACTTAAGTCACAAATTAATAGTATTTTAACTTAGTAAGAATATAATAAAATAAATATTAACTTAAGTCACAAATTAATAGTATTTTAACTTAGTAAGAATATAATAAAATAAATATTTTTTGGAGACTCCTTGCACAAAATACTTGTTTTAGAAGATGATGAACTATTTCTTGAAACACTTGAAGATTTCTTAGAAGATGAAGGTTTTGAAATAAAAACTGCATCAAATGGTGAAGAGGTTTTAAGTATTACATATGAGAATAATTTTGATTTATATCTTTTTGATATCAATGTTCCTCTTTTAGATGGAATTAGTTTATTAAAAGAGTTGAGAAACTCTGGAGATAATACCCCTGCAATCTATCTAACTTCATATAAAGATAAAGATAAATTAACCCAAGGGTTTTTAACTGGCTGTGATGATTATTTAAAAAAGCCAATTGACCTTGATGAACTTCTTCTTCGAATCCAATCTTTATTAAAAAGAAGTGGGAAATCATTTGAAGATATTAAATTAACTGAAGATTTGACCTTTGACCCAATGAATAGGAGAGTTTTATCAAATGGTAATGATATAAATCTTGCAGGAAAGGTTATTGATTTACTTGAGCTATTTTTAGAAAAAAAAGAAAAAATTATTACTAAAGAGATGATTATTGATAGACTTTGGGGATGTTCAGAAGGGTATAGTGAAGGTTCAATCAGAGTTTATATTAACAATATTAAAAAACTTCTTGGAAAAGACTCAATCAAAAATATAAAAGGTATTGGATATAAAATTGAATTATAAAAAAAGAAACTTTTTAATCACTAATTCAATAATTGTTGTATTCGTTTTACTTTTATCATTGCTTTTAAACTTTTATTTAAACTCTTATATTGGTTTTAATCAAGATACATTTATGCTTATTACATTAACAGTATTAATTTTTGGTCTAGGTTTATATCTTTTATTAAGTAAATCTATTTTTGAACCACTTTTTAAAAGTGATGAAAACCTACAAAAGACTGTAAAAGAGACATTACATGAATTAAACATCCCAGTTTCAACAATCAATTTAAATACACAAATGTTAGAGAAAAAAATTACAGATGAAAAAGCTTTAAAAAGATTAAGTAGAATAAAAAAAGCTTCAAATGAATTATTAAAACTTTATGAAGATATGGAATATCAAATAAAAAAAGAGATTGATAAGATTGATGTTTCTACTTTTAATCTAAAAGAGATTACTTACAAAAGTTTAGATAAGTTCGAAGATTTGAAAAAAGATATAAAAATAGAAGTTAAAATTGAAGATTGTCAATTAAAAACTGATTTAAATGGTTTTTCTAAAATGCTTGATAATCTTATCTCAAATGCTTTAAAATATAATCTTGAAGAAAATGGTTTAATACAAATCACATATAGTAATAATCTTTTTTCTATTTATAATACGGGAAAAGAGATTGATACAAAGAATTTATTTATCATTTTTGATAAATTTTTTCAAGAAGATTCTTCTAAACATGGATTTGGATTAGGACTTTCTATGGTAAAAGAGTTTTGTGACAAAAATAAAATAGCCATAAAAATTGAGCCATTAACCAATGGAAATAAATTTATTCTAAACTTTAAAAACATCATAAACTAATAATTAACTTAAATACTTAAAAAAAATATAAGACTTATCAAAAGATTAACACTTAATTAACAGACTCTAATTAATATTACAACAATAAATCTCCCATCTAAATAAAGTTTGGCGACCTAGATAGATGGAAGATAGTGAATTAACACCACTTCTATTATACTGAAATATTCTTTCATATTTTAAAGTGGTAATTAAAATATGGAGAAGAAATGCCTAAAGTAAGAATATCTATGAGTCTAGTAGCTTCATTAATATTGATTAATAGTTTGAATGCTGTTGAGTTAGAGTCTATAAGTGTTGTATCCTCAACAATTGATGACAAATATGAAGAAAAATTGAATAGTTCATCTAACACTTTTATTATTGATAATAAACAAATAGAAAAAATTGATCCAACTAATGTTGAAGATATTTTGAATACGATTCCTGGAATTACTGCCTCAAATGTGGGTAATGATAAAGTTAAAATACATATCAGAGGTATTGATAATCAAATGTATATGGGTGAAAGACCTGGTGTTGCAATTGTTATTGATGGTGTACCTGTTCAAGAAACTACTGGAAAGGCAAATCTTGATTTAGACAATATTGAATCAATAAAAGTTATTAAAGGTAGTGCTAGTTATCTTTATGGGAATGATGCAATTTCTGGTGCTATAGTAATTACAACAAAAAGACCAAAAGGTCTTAGTGAATCAAAACTTGAAACTGAATTAGGTAGTTTTGGATTTAACAGATTTTTAATTGGAACGAATCAAAGTTTTGATGATAGTTCACTGCAACTACAAGCTACATATAGAGATACAGATGGTTATTGGGATGAAGCATACTTAAATCACAAGTCAGTTAATGGAAAATATCAATATTATTTAAATGATAATAGCGACTTAACTTTTGGACTTGATTATACAAAAAGAAAGTCTGGAGATGGAACTAGTGTTCATGGGATTGATGCAGCTATAAATGATCCTAAAAGTTTTAATGAGGTATCTTATGCTGGATTCTATGATACAACATTAATTAAAACATTTTTAACTTATTCAAATGATATTGATGATACTTCAAATTTTATGGCAACTGTTTCTAGATATCAAGATGATACAACAAGCAGATCATCTAGAGATAGTACTGACACTTTTCATTTAAAAAATAATGATGAAAAATGGATTCAAAATACATTTAAATCAGAATATAGAAAATCTTTTGGAAGCATAGCTGCAATGGTGGGTATAAACTTAGAAAAAAACTCACAGGATAATGAATCTGTACAAAGGGTTACCTATGGATCACCATGGACAGGTATTACTACTGCTGGGACTCTTTTATCAGATAGTAATACAGATGAAAATATTGCAGCTGTTTATTTAGAACTACAATCAAAATTAACAGAAAAACTTAATATTGTAGGGAATTATAGATACGATCACTTGACATATGATTATAAGAATCATATGGATAGTTCTTTAAATGTAGATCCAAGCTATAATGAAAGTTCATTTAATATAGGTCTAAATTATAACTTTGCAGATGAACATTATTTATATACTAGTTACTCAAGTGGTTTTAGAGCACCTACTGCTGGTCAAATTAGTGGAAATCTAAGTCTTTTACAAGATGATCCAAGCCTTGATATTCCAACAGAATTAGATAGTGAAAAAACGTACAATTATGAGATTGGAATAAAAGGTAGATTTAACAATACAAACTATGATTTATCAATTTATCAATTAGATAGAGTTGATTATATTGGTAAAAAAGCTGGAAGTTATTTATGGTCAACAGATGACGATGAATATTTAGCAATAGATAATGTTGGAGATATGAGAAGTAGGGGTATTGAATTAGCCGTTAATACAAAAGTAAATGATGCTTTTTCATATAATATTGCATATACGTATTTAATGGCTAAATTAAAAGATTATTCAATTAATCCAAATGATGGTGGCGCACCTGAAATTGAGTTAGATGGCAATACTGTACCTAGAACTTCAAAACACACAATAAATATTGGATTAGATTGGAATGTTAATCAAAAGTTCGTATTGTCTCCAGAAATAACTGCTAAAAGTAGTTATTATGCAGATGAAGCTAACTTATACAAACAATCAGGTTATGCTGTAGTTAATCTAAGAGGTAAATATAAAATCTCTAATAATTTAGAGCTTTTTGGAAAAATTACAAATTTATTTAATAAAAACTATTATCAATTTGTGAATGTATCTTATGGAAGTGATATGAGTGATGCAACAATAAGAGTTGCCCCTCCAAGAGCATTTTATGCAGGTCTTAGATATAAATTTTAATAAAGAAAAAAGATAGTGGAGAGTTTAACTTTTTTCTCACTTTTTTTGATAGGATTATCATATGGAGCTACTGCATGCATGTTTTCATGTATGCCTTTTTTGGCTCCACTTTTAATATCTAATTCTACAAAAAGTGTTTCATCTTTAAAAGTAGTATTACCATTTAGTTTAGGAAGAGTAGTTACTTATATCTTTATATCTTTAATTGCTTTTTCTAGTTCATTATTTATAAAATCAATTCTTAATGATAATACTATTTTTCAATTGATTCTAGGAAGTTTTACTGTTCTTATTGGACTAGGATTGCTTTATACAACATTAATTGTTGAAACAAAATGCAAATCAAAAGTACCAACTTCAAAAAAACCAAAGGGAACTTTCGGAATTTTTGGAATAGGGGCATTAGTCTCTTTAAATCCATGTGTTCCCGTCTTAACTTTGATTACAATAAGTGCAAACACTACAACATATTTATTTTCATTTCTAAATGGTCTTTTATTTGGCTTAGGTGCCGTGTTAGTTCCTTTTATTTTTTATACATTAATTGTTGGAAGAATATTTCAAGGATTAATAGAACAATTCAAGGTATACACAAAGTATATTCAGATTTTTGCTTCACTATTACTAATTTTTGTTGGTTCAATGGTTGTTGCTGGAAAAATTTCATTATAAGGTATATAGATGATAGATTTTATCAAACGTGATAAAAATGATATTTATGGTAAACCAATATTAGGTTTTTTATTTAAAAATAAGAGTTTTTTATTAATTCTTAGATTAACTGTTACAGCACTATTTTTTTATGCTATTTATTTTGGATTTGTTCATCCTGGCAGAGATAATATATTTACTGGTGCACTTTTTTGGGGTCTTTTTTGGGCTTTATTTATGGTTGTTACTTTACCATCTTTTGGAAGAATTTTTTGTTGCGTTTGTCCCCATGGTTTTATGGGAAAATATATTACAAAATTAGGTTTAAAAAAGAAGATGCCAAAATGGATGCAAAATAGATATATCGGTATTTTCATATTAGTGATTGGTTGGTGGGGAGTTTATTATACTTTTGATGGCTTTTGGAAGTCTCCTTTTAATACAGCTTTGATGTTTTCTGTACTAACACTACTTTCTTTTATTGTGTATTATATTTATAAAGATATGAGTTATTGTAAATATATTTGTCCAATTGGTACACTTACAAGAGCATATGACAAACTATCTTTTACCAAATTAGAGACATATACAGACCATTGTAAAGATTGTAAAACATTTGAGTGTGCAAGTGCATGTGAGTATAATCTAAAACCTTTTACTTTTGCTAAAAAAAATCAAACAGATGATTGTACTTTATGTATGGATTGTGCGACTTCTTGTGAAGCTGTAAAATTCAAGTTTACTAAACCTGCCGAACAGTTAGGCTCTAAGCTAAAACTTTTAAATGCAGAAATTTGGACATATATTTTAATCCTTGCTTCTATCCCTGTATCTATGGGATTTGCCCATGGTTTAAATAGAAGTAATATTGCTGATGAATTTATTTGGAATAGAACAGCAGAGTTTTTTAATCTTTCTGAATATGCAGGTGGCTTTGCTTTTATTTATGCATTGTTAGTTACTGTCTCTATAGCTTTTTTAGGGCTTTATTTAGCTTCAAAGGTTTTGAAAAAAGAATTTAATTCAATTTTTACAAGTCTTGGTGTTGCTTTTATTCCACTTTTTATCTTTGCATCTTTAGGACATACTTTAGAGATGTTTTTTATCAAAGATTATACAAAAATTGTTGAAGGTTTTGCTCAAGCTTTTGGAATGAGTTTTGATGTTGCACCATTAGCTAAAAGAGGTGATGCTTGGTTACATTATTTTAAACTATTTAAATGGATTGGTGTAATTTGGGCTTTTATTATTCTTTACAAAAGAATAAAACTTATTGATAGTACAAAATTAAGAAAGCTATTTGGATTTTTCTTTGCTTCATTTGTAATTTTATTTTATATTGGACTTAATATTTATACTGGATATATATTTTCAAAATATGGTGCAAAACAAAGAGGAGGGCACTCACATGGTTCTTCTTCATCTAAGAAAATGTTTCAAAGTGTTCCTTTTAAAAAGGCAACTTTGGTTCAAGAAGGGAAAGATAAAACTAGCGGTGTTGTTTGTGGTATGAATTTGCCTATGTTTTATAAAACAAATCATAGTGCTACACTTAATGGTAAACCAAGACAATATTGTTCTATTCATTGTTTAACTGAAGATTTAAAGATTAAAAAACTAGCTTTAAAAGATATAAAAGTAGTTGATATAACTACTTTAAAGTTTATTGATGCAAAAAGTGCTTTTTATGTAGTTGGAAGTAGACAAAAAGGTACTATGTCAAGGGTTAGTAAATATGCCTTTGCAAACAAAAAAGATGCCTTCGTTTTTAGTAAAAAATATGGTGGTAAAGTTGTTGATTTCCAAAAAGCTATGCAAATAGCTATGGAAGATTTTAAACCAAAAAAATCTTGGGGTAAAAAAGCTTCTATAAATCCAAAACAAGAGTTTTACTTGTCTCTAACAGATCCAACTGCAAAAAAGAAATCGTATGGTGGACATATGCATGGTGGTGGAGGTAAGCCATCAGCAAAAAAAGTTATCCCAACAAAAAAACTATATCTAGCCTATGAAAACAGAGGTAAAAAAGCTCTTTATCCTACAAAAAATATTAGCTTTTATGTGTTTGATAAAAATCAAACTGAAAAAGATATTATTGAAGAGAAATCAAGGGGCAAAACCCTTTACAAATTTGAAGTTCCAGGCAATGGTTATTATAACCTTTTTGCAATAGAGAAAACAAAACTAAATGACAATAACTATTATAAAGTAGCTAAACTAGAGTTTTTAGTGGGAAAGCATGGAACTGAAGATGTCTATAGTGAAGATATAAAAAAAGAGTTAAATCAAAATGTTTCAAGAATTGACTTGATAAGAATTAAAGATGCAAATGAAGATAGCTTTTTTTATAGAATAAGTATGGGGGATACCCTAAGATTCAAAGCTATATTTGACAATAAACCATTAAAAAATGCATTACTTAAAATAAAACTTCAAAGTGGATGGGTAAAAAGTTTTAAAACTGATGAAAATGGTATAGCAAAAATAACTCTTATAAGAGATTATTTCCCAAATTGGGAGGAGTATAATAAAAGATTTAAACAGGAATTTTTACTTACTTTAGAACATGATATTGGAAATGACAAATTCATATTAACTTATCCAGCATACTATTATCCAAATAAAAGTGATTATGAATCTTACGCATTTGCTTTGACAATTTTAATTTTAACAATGATATTAGCAGGATTTATAATATACAGATTTAGAAAAAATCGTACAAATCCTTTTAAAGAGCCAAGATATGTTGAGTAGGTTAAAAAAAACAGTTAATAATGTAAATCTAATCAGATTTAGAAATATCATTCAAGTATTAACTTTTGTATTATTTATTTATGGTGGTTATTTTGCAATAGATTTTGGTTCTAAACTACCTATTTTTACATGTCCTTATAATGATACAACTGCTGGAGCTTGTTATTTAATACCTTTACAACACCAATTGTCAATGCCAACTCAAGTATTGCTTGGTGGTGCTTCAATTGCAGTAATTAGTGGAATTCTTGTTTTCTTATTTTGGTTTATTTTTTTAAATAAGGCTTGGTGTGGGTATGTTTGTCCCTTTGGAACACTACAAGATTGGATGACAAAACTTAGAAAATCAATTGGTATTAGATATTCAAGCTATTCACAAAATCAATTTGAAAAGCTATCAAAAATAAAATATGTATTTTTGTTTATAGTTTTAGTTTTTCCTTTACTTATGGGTGTGGGATTAATGGGTTCAGAATGGTCTGCAGCTTTTTGTAAAATATGTCCAGCAAGAATAATTACACCTATGTTTAGTGGTGATTTTTCCCAATGGGTAATTGACTTTTCAAGTAAAACAGCAATACTTTTAACATCATTAGGGATATTTTTTGCTGGATTATTTTTTGTTGGAAGTTTTATTAAAAAAAGATTTTTTTGTTTCTTCTGTCCTATGAGTGCTTTACATTATATCTTTTCAAAAATCTCAATTGTTCAGTTTAGAAAAGATGGTAGTAAATGTACTAGATGTGGTGATTGTTATACTGTTTGTGATATGCAAATAAAAGATATAGCTGATAATGTAACAGATATAAATATATTAAGGGATGATTGTATTTTATGTCTAAAATGCGTTGCTGCATGTCCTGAAGATGATGTTTTACACTTTGATATTTTAAATATAAAAGCTTTTACGTCTACAAAAGAAGGTTTTGAAAAAAGAATGGGTATTGCTAATATAAAGGAAAGTAATGACAAGTAAATTAAAACATGAAATTGAATCTCCATTGGAAAAACAAAATAGACACAAAGCAATGGAAGCAATCAAAATTATAAATACTCTAAAAGATGATTTTAAAAACCCTATTAAAGCTATGGATTATTTTTATAGGTTATTTGAAAATGTATTTTGTAAACAAAAGTCACTTCATGAAGGAAAATTAAAAGTAGGTATTATGTGTATTCAAATTCCAAGTGAGATTATATATGCTTTAGATGCTGTTCCTATTAGATTATGTAATGGCTTTTATAGTGATGATGAAATAGGTAGTGATTATATGCCACAAAAGTCATGCCCTTTAGTTCGTGCAACAGTAGGACATTTTGCTTCTGGGAATTTTTCTGATAAACCTCATTTAATATATTCTCCAACAACATGTGATCAAAAAACAAAAGCAGGGGTTACTATTGAAAGTTTTGGGTATGAAGTTGTAGATGTTGATTTTCCAAGAATTAAAGAAAGTGAAATAAGTAGAGAGTATTTTAGAAGAAGTATCAGAGAATTTTCAATAGATCTTTCAAAAAGAACTGGTAAAAAACTAAATAAAAAAAGTTTAAAACAAAGTATTGCAAAGATTGGTTATGCACAATCTCTTTATCATAAACTTTGTGAATATAGAAAAAAGAAAAATATTGTAATAAGTGGAAATGATATGTTTTTTGTTACAAATGCTTTCTTTTTTGACAAAATTGATTCATGGATTAATGCCGTTGAAAATCTTTTGAAAGAGTGTAAACAAAGAGAAGATGAAAACCTTTTTGTTAATGGGAAAGTTAGTCCAAGAATAGTTTATACAGGTTCTCCTCCTATTTTTCCAAATTATAAAGTTCCAATAGTAATTGAAGAGTCAGATGGGATAATTGTTGCAGATGAGACTTGTAGTTCAAATAGAATGTTTAATGATAGAGTTGCCGTTGATGAGTGGTTTGTAAATGATATGCTTGATTCTATGGCTGATAAGTATTTAAAAGCTTGTACATGTCCAATATTTACAAAAAATGATGACAGAATACGGCGTATTATAGACTTAGTTAAAACATATAGTGCAGATGGTGTTGTCTATCAAGCATTTGCTGGTTGTACTGTTTATGAAGCTGAACAAAGAAGTGTTTTAGAAGCTATGGAAAAAGAAGGTATTCCTATTTTATATATCGAAAGTGATTACAGTCCAAGTCAAGGTGGTCAATTAACAACAAGAATTGAAGCCTTTATAGAGTCTTTAAAAACAAGAAAAAGGGTAAAAAAGTGAAATATTTTGTAGGGATTGACATAGGTTCAACATCAATAAAAATTTCTATAATTGATGAAAATAAAAATTTAATAGGTTCAAAAACTAGTGCTAGTGGAAGTATGTTTTATAAATACGCTCAAGAAACTTTAGAACTTTTACTAAAAGAGCTTGAAATATCACCTGAAGATGTCGTTTACACTGTTTCTACTGGTTATGGAAGAAAACTTTATAAAGAAGCAGATGAGAATATTAGTGAGATAACAGCAAATGCAATAGGTGCTAGGGCTGCAGGGAAAGAGTATGGAGAGATAAAAACTATTATAAATATTGGTGGACAAGATAGTAAAGCAATCTCTTTGGATAATGATGGAAATGTTACAAATTTTGCTATGAATGATAGATGTGCAGCTGGAACAGGAAAGTTTTTAGATGTAGTAGCCTTAAAGCTTGAAATTGATGTTGATAAACTTGGGGAAATACATTTCAAAGCCAAAGGCACACCTTTAAGTGTTAGTAGTACTTGTGCAGTTTTTGCAGAAAGTGAAATTATTGGCTTACTTGGAAATAATCATAGTGTTGAAGATATTGTATGTGGTGTTCATTATTCTATTGCTAAAAGAATTGTTAAATTAGTAAAAAGAGTTGGTGTAAAAGAGGGCGTATATTTTGATGGTGGACCTGCTTTAAATGAAGGTTTAGTAAATGCAATAGAAAATGAATTAGGCAAAAGAATTTTTATTCCAAAATATCCTCAAATTACAACTTCATATGGGGCTGCAATAATGGGAGTAGATTCTTACTTTTATTCAGAGTAATTAACTCAAAATTAACACATCTATCATAAAATTAAAATGCTGTACAGGAGAAGAAAATGAATATTGAACTATTAAAACACCTAGTTGACTATGGTGTAATTGCATTACTTGTATTTATGAGTTTCATAGCTGTAATGTTTTTTATAGAAAGACTCTTTTTTTATAGAAAACTTGATGTAAACAAATTTAAAAATAAAAAACAACTAGATGTAGCACTTACAAAAAATTTAACTTTTATTGGAACTATCGCTTCTAACTCACCTTATATAGGACTTCTTGGTACTGTATTAGCTATTATGTTAACTTTTATGACTATGAGTGAAGGGGATATTGTTGCAACTAAAATTATGAGTTCATTAGCCCTAGCACTTAAGGCCACTGCAGTTGGTTTAGTTGTGGCAATTGTATCAATGGTTTTTTATAATATCTTAAGTCGATACGCAGAAGTTTTGGAAAGCAGATATGAAAATCAAGAAATATGATTCAATAAATGTAATACCTTTTATTGATGTTCTTTTAGTACTTTTAGCAATAGTTTTAATGACATCCACTTTTATTGCTAAAGGTGTTATACCTGTATCTCTTCCAAAAGCAACTTCAGCTGATAATCAAAAAATAAAAAAAGAGTTAAGTATTTATATAAAAGATTCTGGACAAATTTATCTTGATAAAGAAGAGTTAATAGTTGAAGAATTATTAAGTAAGATTTCACAGGAAGAAAAAGATAGACCAATTTTAATAAATAGTGATAAAGATGCTAAATTCGAAGTTTTTGTATCTATTTTAGATGCTTTAAAATCAAATAGTTTTGAAAATATATCAATAGTTACGGTGAAACAACAATGAGATATTTAAACTCTTTTTTTCTTACAGTTTTGATTTATGTAAGTATAGCCACACTTTTTTTATTTGCAAATCCTTTTGAAAAATTTCAGTCTGAAAAAAAAGATGAAAAGAAAATTAGATTAAACTATGTTCAAATAGTTAAACCAATACCTGAAAAAAAAGTTCAAGAAAATCAGACAAAAGCAAAAGAGCTAGTAGTTGAAAAAAAAGTTAAAAAAGTTATAACAAAGCCTAGGAAAATTGAACCCAAAAAAATCGTAAAGGCAAAAGTAAAAGAGAAAATAGTAAAAAAAGTAGAAAAGAAAAAAATTGTTAAAAAAACAAAAAAAGAGATTGTAAAGAATATACCTAAAAAAATAAATAAGCCTAAAAATACCCCTATTGAGAAAGTAGTAACTAAACAAATAAAAAAACCAATTAATCCTACTCCTATAAAAAAAGTAGTTAATTATGAAGAAGATTTTTTAACAAATCATTTGCATATGATAAAAAAAGAGATACAAAAAAATATAATGTACTCAAAAAGAGCTAGAAAACTTAAAATTGAGGGTAAAGTTTTGGTGGAGTTTTGTTTAACGAAATCTGGTGAAATAAAAAGAGTTAAAACACTCAAGGGACACAAACTACTACAAAAGTCCACAATAGAAGCAATATATAGTGCCTCAGCAAATTTCCCTAAAGTTCAAAAAACAATAACAATTAGAGTTCCTATTGAATACAGGTTAATTTAAGTTTTTAACAAGTTTATATTAATACTGGGTTAAAAAATTAATTATATAATTATATTAAAGGAAGCTCTTATATGTAACTACTACAAGGAGGATGTTATGAAAACTTCAAAAATTATTCTAAGTGGTTTGTTGGTATTTGGTGCAACATTTATGTTTGCTGAAACTTTACCAAGTTTTGGTCCTGTAGCTTTTTCAGCTTATGATACAAATAAAGATGGTCAAATTAGTCCTGCTGAATTTGATTCAGTAAAAGAAAAAAGAATGACTCAAAAAGCAGAACAAGGTAGACTTATGATGAATGCTAAGAATTCACCTTCTTTTTCTGATGTTGATACAAATGGTGATGGCATTATTTCAAAAAATGAACTTCAAATTCATCAACAAGCTAGATTTCAAAATAGAGTAAATCAAAAAAACAATATGATGAATGGACAAGGAATGGGCAAAGGTATGGGACCTGGAAAAGGGAAAAATTGGTAAATAAGGGAAGAGTTAATTCTCTTCTCTTTTTAGAGTTACACTCCAAGCTTCATATTTAGGGTCGTTTTCAATCTCTTCAATTTGCTTTTTTGTCAAATTAGGATAACTCATTTTTTTGCCATCAAAGACTATACACTCATAGGTTTTTTCTTTTTTGAAAATATTTTTGATTTTATCAAACATTTCAAGCCTTTAATTTTGTATTTTATTTTACTTTCAATACAATAACAAAAAAATTTTATAAAAGAATAAAAATGTATGACTATAGAAAAAAACTAACTACAAATAGAGAATTTTATCCAATCAAAGATTTAGATATCTCAGTTGAAAGTGATAGGGGAAGAATTCTTTCTGCTCCATCTTTAAGACGTTTACAAAAGAAAACTCAAGTATTTCCTTTAGAGTTAAATGCAGCTGTTAGAAGTAGATTGACTCACTCTTTAGAAGTATCTCAAACAGCAAGATTTATTGCAAAAACAATTTTAAAAAAATGTGAAGGAAAGTTTTATTTAGATGAAGTAAGAGATGCTTTTATTTCAACTTCTGAAATGACAAGTTTAATCCATGATATAGGAAATCCACCCTTTGGACATTTTGCAGAAGTTGCCTTGAACTCTTGGATGAAAAATAAGGGTATAAAAATATTCGATAATCTAATTGAGGTTGATGAAAAAAACATAGAATTAAAAAATCTTTTGATTAATGACCTTTGTAATTTTGATGGAAATGCTCAAGGGATTAGAATAATTACAAAACTTCAAAGACTTAATCTTTCATATTCACAAATTGTTTCTATGCTTAAATATACAAGGGGAGCCTTTGAACCTAAACCTTTAAAAAATGAAAAATATTCTTATATGAGAAAAAAACCAGGGTATTATTATTCAGAAAGGGATATTGTCTCAAAAATTAAAGAATCTTTAGATATTGAAGATGGATGTAGATTTCCAATCACTTATATAATGGAAGCAGCCGATGATATTAGTTATTTAAATGCAGATATGGAAGATGCAGTTGATAAAAAGATTTTAAGTTTTGAAAAGGTGTATTCACTTATAAAACAAGAGTGTGAAAAGATGAATGAAACTTATCTTTTAGAACTTGTAGAGGATTATTATCAAAAAGCAAAACAAAATGAGAGCGAACCATATCAGTTTAATCTATTTTTAACTCTTACAAGAGCTAAATTAACTCATGCTTTAGTTGAGCACGTCTCGCAAGTTTTTGTTGATAACCATCATGATATTTTCAATGGAAGATTTGATGCAGCGCTTTTAGAATATGATAAAAACAGTAAATATACTAAAGCTGTAAAAGTATTACAAAATATTTCAATAGAACATATTTATAATAATAAAGATATCCAAACTTTAGAGCTAAAGGGACAAAAAATATTAAGTACTTTGTGTGAAAATTATAAACCACTTTTAGAACTTGAAGCCCAAGAGTTTGAAAAACTTGTTCATGGAGAAAGAATATCTTGTTTTATCTCACAAAGATTGATTAGAAGGTTGTCTTCAAAACATATAGTTGCCTATAAAGATAGTATTGAAAAACTTTCAAAAGATGATATGGTTAAATACAAACTTGAAGAGTGGTATTACAGAGCTAGATTAATATTTGATTATATTTCAGGAATGACCGATGATTTTGCTTTAAATGAGTATAAAACCCTGCAAGCCTTGATTTAAAAGATTTGAAGATTTTTGAATTAGTTAAGCTTACTGAACTTTTCAAAAATCTTTTTTTCTAATTCTTCAATCGTTGAAATTGCATCTTTATCGTGATTTGAAAAACCCCAGTTTACTAAAACTGAATCAATTCCTGCATTATTTGCAGCCATTATATCTTTGTGTGAATCCCCAATTAATTGACTTCTTTCTTTTTTCATATTATGTGTATCAAGGATTTTATAAACCATTTCAGGGTGAGGTTTTGCTTGTTTTACAGAATCAAAACCTAATATAGTTTCAAAATACTTACCAACTTCAAGATGATCAAGCATTTTTCTTGCAAAAGTAGAATTTGCATTTGTTGCAACAGTTAAAGTAAACTCTTGATTTAAATCATCAATTAGTTTTGCCATTCCATCATATAACTCTAAACCATTTAAACAATTTGCATTGTAATGCTCTTCAAATAACTCTTTTTGTTGTAGTGTAAAATCATCTGTACCATAGAAAAATTTTGAAGCATTTATATTTGGATCATTTACTTTTTCAAGGGCATAATTTTTCTCTAGTCTTTCAAAACCCAATTCTTCTCTAACGTGATTTATAGTGTTTACAATTGCAGTTCCACTATCTAAAATCGTACCATCCATATCAAAAATAAGTAATGCCATTTAAATCCTTTTAAAATGCGTATTATAGGCTTAATAAACTAAAAGGTACATAATTATTTACAACCATGATGTAATTTCCACTTTTCTCCATGTCCCATATCTATAGCCCATTGTGGTGGTTGACATTCATCATTTACAACTTCTGTCTTCTCTTTTAATATCTCTATTTTATTTTCTTGTTTTGAATGCTCTTTTTGTAAATTTAGTTCAATTTTTGATTCAACAATATTTGTACTAACAATATAAATAAAAACAAAGAAAATAGCTACTATTATTAATTGTAAAAAGTTTATTTTTTGAATCTCTTCCATTGGATGTATCTCACATTTTCCATCTGGACATTCTTGAAGGGGGTTATTATTGAAAAGTTTATAAATCTTACAACCAATACAGATACCAAATGCTGCTTCAAAAAATAAAAGAATTAAACAAAATAGACAAGTAAATAGATTTAAGGGTCCTTTTATGTCATTTAAAACTATTAAATTAAGCATTAAAACTGCTAAAACTAGACCTATACTCCAAGCCCATCTTTTTTGTATAGCTCCTGTGTATAATGGCTTTTGACCTCTAGTTATAAATTTACTCAAAATTAAACTTGGTGCAAATTTAGGATTTATTAAAACTCTTATCGCAAATTCAACTAAAAAAATTACAACAAAAATTTTTGTGTAAACAAAATCTCCAACTAACCAAGAGTTTAAAAATGAGATAATGGCAAATAAAAACAAAATTCCCGCAGCTGCTCTTACTTCATTTTCATTTACTACTTTTACTTTAAACCCTTTAATTGTTTCACCACAAGAAAATATATTAGACATTTTATATCCTAAATTTTTTTGTATTATATTGTTTTAACCTTGATTTAACAAAAAATTAACATTTTAGAGTTACTATTAGATATTAGAAAATTAGCCTCCTACACTAAATTTAATTTTCTCAAAGTCTTTGTGTTTGAAGCCCCATTTTATATGGGGCTTTTTTATTTTAGCTAGTTATCAAGAGGCTTTATATATCATTTCAATTATTTTTAGGAATTTGAATGAAGAAGTTTTTACCTATTATTACTATATTTGTATTAATATTTATTATTGTTGGTATTTTTTTATCAATGTCAAATCAAAAACAAATGGTTGTTATCCATGAAGGAAATCATGAACACAAACCAGTAGATATTACCCTAAATCATTTCCAAGATACCCAATGTGGTATGACAATTACTTCAAATAAACATTCAGCACAAGCAGTTGCTCCAGATGGAAGAACATGGTTTTTTGATGATCCAGGTTGTTTAGCTTTATGGTATAAAAATATAGAGTTTCAGAAAGATGCAGTCATCTGGGTTTTTTCAAATGATACAAATGAATATATAGATGGTAGAAAAGCTTGGTATGATAAAACTTCAAATACTCCAATGGAATATGGATTTGGTGCTTATAAAAATAAAAAAGAGGGTATGATTAACTTTGATGAAATGATAATCAAAATGTATAGAGGTGAAAATTTAACAAACCCTTTAATTAGAAATAAACTATTAGGTAAATAATGGAAAGTGTAAGTATTCTAACAATAATTTCAATTGCTTTTTTAGGTTCTTTTGGTCATTGTATTGGCATGTGTGGAGGAATTGTTGTCGCTTATTCTAGTACAAAAATTGATTCATCGTGGACTAAAACCAAACAATCAATCTCCCATGTATTATACTCTTTTGGTAGAATAACTACTTATGTAATACTTGGATTTATATTTGGGTTTGTAGGCGGTGTTGTTACTTTTGATAATATGACAAGTGGTATTTTACTTTTAACAACAGGTGTTTTAATGATACTTGTTGGTTTATCTTTAAGTGGTAAACTAAAGTTTTTAACTTCCTTAGAGCATTCTGTATCTAAATCTACTATTTATCAACAAACATTTAGATCTTTAATTGGTTCAAATACTTTGACTAGTTTTTATCTACTAGGAATGCTTAATGGTCTACTTCCTTGCGGTTTTGTATATGTGTTTGCAATTACAGCAGCTAGTACAGGAAGCCCACTTTGGGGAGCTTTTGTAATGCTTATTTTTGGTCTTAGTACTCTACCTGCAATGTTTTCTTTAGGTTTCTTTGTTGGAGTATTTAAACAAATGGCATTAAGAAGTCTATTTATAAATATTGCTTCAATTCTTGTAATTTTATTTGGCTTTTATATTATGTATCAAGGTTATGAGTATATTGTTGATCCAAATAAATCAATTCTAAGCTGCCATATATAATTTAAAAAATTCTTAATTTCATACTTTTATCCCTTTTTTAGTATAATCCGCAAAAAATTTTTGTAAAGGAGGGGATAAATATGATTACTAAAAAGAAAAACTACTTCTCATTTTTTGGTATTTTATGTGCAACTGTAAATGGAAAAATGCACTCGCAATTTAGTTCAATTGAAACTACAATAAATCAAAATATGCCAAAAATCATTAAGCTGTTATTATCATCGCAATTAAAACCAGCTAAACAATATTCAACAAATAATTTATAAAAAACATAGGACAAATATTACACATGGAAAATAAAAAATTAACTACAAGCGCAGTTGCTTTGCTTTTAATCGCAACAAATCTTTACTCAAATGATACAAATCAAATCTCAAGCGTTACTATTTCAAGTTCATTAATTGAAACAAATGAAAAAGATGCGACGTATTCAACAGAAATTTACACTAAAGAAGATATTGAAAGTTCAAAATCGAAAGACATATATGAGTTTTTAAATTCACAAACTTCACTTGTTATAGCTCCTAGTGCTGGAAATACTTTTGCTCAAAAAATTGATTTACGAGGATATGGTATTACAGATGGTTACCAAAATTTAGTTGTTACTGTAAATGGGAGAAGGTTAAATAATATTGATATGACAACACAACTTTTATCTTCTATTCCAATAGAATCAGTTGAAAAAATTGAGATAGTTAAGGGTAGTGGTTCTGTCCAATATGGTGATGGAGCAAATTCAGGTGCAATAAATATTATTACAAATGGGAAAAATGAAAATTATATTAAAACATACTTTGGTAATAATGGAACAAAAAATGGTGCATTAAGTTTAGGGTTTAATAATGATAAGATAATTTTAAATACCTATATGGATTATACAACTACTAATGGTTCAAGAACCTTACAAAGTGGTACAAAAGATGACAACTATAGTAGAAATAGAAATATAAACCTTATTTACTTTCCTACTGATAATTTAGAGATTAAAATTGGAAGAAATTTTTCTGATATGAATATTAAATATGCAGGTGCTTTAACATTAAATCAATATAAGTCAAATCCATATCAATCTACTACCATTGGTTGGGATACGGAACAATATTTTAGTTCTTATGTTACAGATATTGGGTTTAAATATGATTTTTTAAGGGATTATTCCTTTGAAACAAATTTTAGTAATGAAGATAAAAAAAGTATGTATTCTTCTGGTTGGACTTCAAACTATGATTATAAAACTTTAAATTCAAAACTTAATGTTAATAAAAATATATATTCTTTAAGTATGGGAATTGATGTTTTTGAGGGAGATAGAATAACTTCTTCTAACACTGTAACAAAAGATAATCAAGCTTTATTTTTAACAGGTAATTATTTTGTTTCAAATCAATTGTCTATTTCTTCAGGATTAAGAAATGAAAAAGTTAAATTTGATCTTTTAGATGCAGGTGGTGTTAACAAAGATATTAATTTAAATGCATTAGATTTAGGAATTAACTATAAATTAGATGAAAACAATTCTTTTTTTGCTAATTTTAATAAATCTTACCAGACTCCAGATTTAGATAGACTTTTTTGGTGGGGCTCTTTTAATGGTTATATTGAACCTGCGAAAGTTAAAAACTTTAATTTTGGATATACAGGTATTCAAGATAACAATAAATTAAAAATATCTTTATTTTATTCAAAATTAAAAAACGAAATCTATTTTTATAGTGTTGGAGCAACACAAAAAAATACAAATATTGATAAATCACACAAATACGGTATTGAAATTTTTGATAAATATTTAATTAATAAAAATTTATATACATCTTTAAATTATTCGTATATTATTGCAAAAATTGATGAAGAGACTGAAAGTGGAACTATTTATGATGGAAAAGATTTACCTGGTGTTTCAAATCATAATCTTACAGTTAATATAGGTTATGAAATAGAAAGATTTTCTGGTGTTTTAACTCATACTTATAGAAGTGAAGCTTATGCAGCAGAAGATTTTGGAAATAATTTTTCTCAAAAACAAGAAGCATATAACTCAACAGATTTAAGTGTTACTTATAAGTATAAAAATTTAGAAGTTTTTGGAAAGATTCAAAATATATTTGATGAAGATAATGGTTTATGGATAAATGATGACCAAATATATCCAGTAAATTTTGAAAGAACATATTACGCTGGTTTGAAGTATAAATTTTAGAAAAAATAAATCAATAGGAATAATTATTAATATGCTAAATAAAAAAATATCAATAAGTTTATGTGTAAGTTTAATAGGTGCATTAAATTTATATTCAAATGAAGTTGCACAAATTTCAAGTATAACTGTTTCAACTCCAACAAAAACTGAGCAATCAATTCAAGACGTAACCTCAGCTATTGAAGTAATTACAAAAGAAGAATTAGAGGAACGGCACTTTAATGATGCTATAGATGCTATCTCTACATTAAGTGGTATTAGTTTCAATTCAAATGGGGGATTGGGATCTAAAAAAACTATTTATATTAGAGGAATTAATTCTACTAGATTATTAATTTTAGTTGATGGTATTAGATTAAATGATCCTTCAAATACTCAAGATGGTTCACCTCTTCATCATATTATGATGGAAGGTATTGAAAGAATAGAAGTTCTTAAAGGTGCTCAAAGTGGAGTTTGGGGAGCAGATGCGACAGGTGGTGTAATAAATATTATTACAAAGAAAAATAAAGTAGGTTCTAATTTCTCTTTTTATTCAGAGTATGGCTCATTTAATACAAGAAAATTTGGATTCAACTTAGGTTACAATAATGAAAAAATAGATATATCTACAAATTATAATTTTGTTAAAAGTGATTCATTTAGTGCTTACTCTGATTATGGGACAGATTTAGATAATTATGAAGATGACTCTTATGAAAATCAAACATATGGGGTTGATTTTGCCTATAAAATTGATGATAATCATAAAATAAAAACTTCATATACAAAAATAAGCTCTTTTGTTAATACAGATTCTTCGAGTGCTGATTCATTAAGAACATATGATTATGATACTCAATTGATTAATACAAGTTATAACTTTAAATCAGAAAATTATGAGAGTGATGTTTATTATAATTATTCATTTTTTGATAGAAACTATGACAAAATTACGAGCAATAATTATTATGAAGCTGATGTCCATGAATTAGGACAAAAAAGTAGACTTGATTATTATAAAGACTCTTATTTAGTTTTTGGAGCCGATTTTAAAAGGTTTAATGTAAGTAAACCTGTTGATGATAATTATAAAAATTTAGGTTTTTTTGCAAATAATACAAATAGATTTTCTAATTTAGTTTTTACTCAAGCTTTAAGATATGATGATTATAGTGATTTTGAAAATAAACTAACTGGAAAGTTAGGTGTAAAATATTTCTTTACTAATGATTTAGATATTAGTGTAAATGCAAGTACAGGATATAATGTACCAACAATGAATCAACTTTATGGATCGTCAGGAAATACAGATCTAAACCCAGAAAGTACAACTTCATATGATGTTAACTTACGTTATAAAGATATTAAGTTCTCTGCATATAATTCGATTATTGAAGATATGTTGGCTTATGATTTTGGAACTAAAACATATACAAACTTTAGTGGTGAAAATGCATTTAAAGGTTTTGAAATTTCATATAATAAAGCAATAGAAACTGATACAATATTAAGTTTATCATACGATAGAGTTATTGCTAAAAACAGTGATGCCGAATATATAAGAAGAATCCCTTTTGATACACTTAAAATGTCACTTGATTATTATGGAATTAAAAATTTTCATTTTAATCTAAATGGTGAATATGTAGGGAAAAGATATAATAGTGATGATAAATCAGGTAGACAAACAGGTAAATATACATTATGGAATACTGTTGTAAACTACGATATAAACAAAAATTTTAAAGCCTATTTTAAAATCGATAATGTATTAGATAAATATTATCAAACTGTTGATGGATATTCAACAAGTCCAAGAGCATTTTATGTAGGTATAAAGGCATCATTCTAATATGAAAAAAATAGTTTCTTTTTTATTACTTGGGTTAACTTTATTCGCTCAAGAGAGAATTGTAACATTAGCTCCGTCGATAAATGAAATAGTATATGCTTTAGATATGGGAAATAGTGTTGTTGCAAATACAAAACATTGTTCCTATCCTGAGGAAACAAAAAGTGTGATGAAGATTGGTGGCTATGCTTCTATTTCAATAGAGAAGATTTTAAGTACAAAGCCAACTGTGGTTATTGGTCAAAATTATGATGAAAAGTTAAATGGTAATTTAAAGAAACTAGGAATAGAAACAAAAATATATAAAACCACTTCACTGGATGATATTAAAAATACTATTTTAGATTTAGGAAGTTATTTTAAAAAAGATAAAATAGCTTCTAAAATCGTCAATGATATAAACGATTCTTTAACTAGTTTAAGTGGTATTGTTGAAAATAAAAAAATTTTAGTAGTCATAAGTCCCAAAAAAGATTTACATAGACAAATTTATGTTTCTGGAAACTATTTATATTTCGAAGATATTATTAAAGCTAGTGGAAATGAAAATGCCTATTTTTCTAAATCATCTATGCAACCAGTTGTAAATATTGAAAAAATCATAAAGATGAATCCTGATATTATAGTTTTACTAGCTCCTTTTTATGATGGAAAAATAAAAGAGTTAGAGAAACTAGTTGATTCTTGGAAAGATTTACCTATAAATGCATCAAGAAATAACAATATTTATGCAGTAGATAAGCTTTATGCAGGAATTCCAAGTGATAGGGTTATATATTTTATAAAAGATTTTAAAAAGATTTTACAGAATGTTAGAAATAAAAAATTACACTAGTTCAATTTTAGATGAGATCTCATTTAAATTAGAAGAAAATGAAAATCTAATAATCTTAGGACAAAATGGAGCAGGAAAATCTACTTTAGCAAAAGTTTTATCTAATCTAATTACAAATGATAAAGTATTTTTAGATAATGAAGAGATATCTAAAATGGATGATTTAAAGAGAGCAGAATTTATTAATTACATACCTCCAGGGCTTACAATATTTGATGAATATATCACTTTTAAAGAGTTTCTAGAATTATCTTTTGTTTCTAAAGTTGATAATGAAAAGGTTTTAAAAATCATTAGTTTGCTTAAAATGGAAAAATTAAAAGATAAATTTTGTAAATCTTTTAGTTCAGGGGAAAAACAACTAGTTCTTTTATCTTCAGCAATAATACATAATGCAAAAATTACAATCTTTGATGAGTTAACTGCCAATTTAGACATCAATAGATTAAAAGATGTATATGATATCTTTAAATCAGATTTGTTAAAACAAAAGATTATAATTACCCACAATCTGGATTTGGCTTATGCTTTAAAATTTAAAATACTTTTTTTAAAAGATGGAAAAATTGAGTTTTTTGGTTCAAATGAAGAATTTTTTGAAAACAATAATTTAGAAAAGTTTTATAATAAATCAATCCAAAAAGTAAATAATCATTTGGTGGTAAACCTATGAAAAAACTTGTTTACTTTTTAAGTATAGTTTTGCTTTTATTATCACCATTTTTAGGTGAAGTTAGTCTTGATTTTAATAATATATTTTATAAAGATTCTATGACATATACAGTATTTTGGGATTTAAGAATTCCTAGAATTATTTTAGCTTTTTTTGTTGGTGGAATCTTAGCGTTAGGTGGATTAGTTTTTCAAATTGTATTTAAAAACCAACTTATTACTCCTTATACATTAGGGATATCTAGTGGTACAACACTTTTTACAGCTATTTCTATTGTTTTTTTCCCTTTTATAAATATTTCAATTTCTGCAATTTTTGGTTCAATACTAACAGTTATGATTTTATACTATATCTCAAGACAAATGAATAAATCATCAATTGCAGTTTCAACTAATTCATTACTTCTTACTGGTATTGCATTATCATATTTTTATGGTTCTGCTTTGATGTTGGTTTTTTACATGAGTAATCTTCAAGAAAACTACTCAATTGTACGTTTTACCTTAGGAAGTCTTGATACAGTTGGATATATGAATTCAGTTATTATGGTATTGATAAGTTTATTTTTTTATTTTGTAATAAATTTTTATAAAAATGATATAAAATTGCTTTTAATCTCTAATGATACAGCCTTTTTAAAAGGCTTAAATGTAAATAGATTAAACATTATACTATTAGTTTTAGTATCTTTATGTGTCGGTGTATCTATTAGTTTTGTGGGTCCTATTGGTTTCATTGGTCTTGTGATTCCTCATATAATTAAACTAATTTATAAAAAAAGTGCCGACAAATTGTTTTTTCCTGTATTTTTTTATGGGGGAGTTTTTTTAGTTCTTAGTGACTTGATTTCTAGAAATTTAAGTACAGATTCATCCCTTCCTATTGGAGTTGTAACTGCTTTTATTGGGGCACCATTTTTTGTGTATTTATTAATAAAAAGAACAAAAAAGGATTAATAAAATGAAAGCAATATGTATTAGTGCAACTGCATCAAACCAAGGGAAAACAGTTTTAACTACAGCACTTTTATATCACTATAGAAAATCAGTACAACCTTTTAAAATAGGTCCTGATTACATAGATCCTCAGTTTCACAAAATAGTATGTGGAACACCAAGTATTAATCTTGATAGATTTATGATGAATAAAAAACAACTAAAGTGGCTTTTTAATCATTATAGTAATAAAAAAATTTCTATTTGTGAAGGTGTTATGGGGTTTTACGATGGAAGTGATAAAAAATCATCTGCTTATGATATATCTAAACTATTAAAAATCCCTACCGTTGTTTTACTTGACGGAAGTGGAAGTTATATTACGGTTTCTGCATTATTAAAAGGTCTTAAAACCTATAAAAAAGATAATACAATTAAAGGTATCGTTTTAAATAAAATAGCTTCACAAAGTCATTATTTACTTATAAAAAATATTATTGAAAAAGACTTTGATGATATCAAGGTTTTAGGTTGGATTAAAAAAGATATTGAAGCATTAAATGATACTCATTTAGGTCTTGATTTAGATGATTTATCTAAAATAGAAGCTATTTCAAAAGAAGTATTAAGAAATATAGATATTAAAGCTTTAGAAAATATTACTACAATACCTAAAAAAGAAAACCTAGATTATCCTTTTAAAAAAATAAAAAAACAAAATGCCAAACTAACAATTGTAAATGATTCAAATTTTTCTTTTTTATATCACGATAATTTATGTTTTTTAAAAGAGGTTTTTAAAGAAGTGAAAATTGTAGATTCTACAAAAGATGAAGTAATACCTAATGATACAGATATAGTTTATATTTGTGGTGGATATGTAGAAACTAAAAAAGCCTATGAAAAAATAAAAAAATCTAAAAAATTTAAACAATCTTTGATAAAACATGCTAAAACAAAAAGAGTATATGGTGAATGTGCTGGCTTACTTTATCTAGGACATAGTGTAGATGATAAACAAATGAGCGCTATATTAGATATCTCTTTTTCTAAAGAGAATAGATTCCAAAGAATGGGATATTATTTTAGTGAAGATGGTTTAAAAGGTCATGCCTTTCATTATACAAAAGCTTTAAACCCTGAAAATGGTTTTAATAAACTTTCAAAATCAAAAGATAGTATAAATGGGATAGAAGGGTGTTTTCAAAAAGAAAAAGTTTTTGGAACATATCTTCACTCAATGTTTAGGGGAAATAAAAAACTAGTAATGAATAGATTAGTTCCCTAGATTTAGATTTTCCAATGTTTTAACTTTGATTCATCAACTTTTATTTTAACTTCATTACAAAGTTTGGGAAAAAAGATTAAAAAATCTTTTTCCAATCCAGCTATGTTTTTTTCAATAAGAGGTAAATAGCTTATAGCCGAATCTCTTTTTGAAACCCGCGATGATACTCTTATATCAACTCTTTTTAGTGCTTTTTCTAAATCGTTAAAGGAATCAAAATCCAATAGCTTTCTATTTTTTATATTGTTTAAAATTTGTAAAGGAAAATCTGGATAGTTTTGATTTAAGCTGCTTTTATAAAACTCATTTTTAAATTTATCTAATTCTATAGTAGAAAATTTATCCCAATTTTTGGTAAGTAAATAGTCATAGGTAAAATCAATAACAATACCTCTTAATAAACCTTTTTCCTTTAATCTATTTTTGCTTATTTTAAAATGCTCATCTTTATCAGAAAAAGAATCAATTAAAAGGTGAGTTTTCATCCCTTTTTTAATATTTTCGCTAGAGTTGTCCCATGGTTTAGCTTTTAAAGGGTCGGCAAGTATATTGCCAACTTGAAAATCTGTATTTCCTTCTGATAGAAAAAGATGGGCTAACCAATTCATAAAAAAAACTCATTTATCAAATAGATAATAAAAAAAGAAAGCATAAATAAATCAAACTTTGATTTAAATTCTAAAGCTTTTAGGATATCATCTTTTTCTATAGTATTTTTTCCTATTCCAAAAAATGGCTTATTTTTAATCTTTCCAAAATATGATGTTGGCCCACCAAGTTTTATATTTAAAGCTAAAGCCATTGAAGATATAGGATATCCTGCATTTAAACTTTCATGTTTTTTACCATGTTTTATAAAGTATCTAAAAGCAGTTTTTGATTTAAAGAATAGGGCAATTAAAATTGCAGTAATTCTAGCTGGAATATAGTTTAAAATATCATCAAGTTTTGCGCTAAATTTTCCAAATCTTTCATATCTTTCATTTCTATATCCCACCATAGAATCTAAAGTATTTACACCTTTATATAAAAATGCTCCAACTAAACCAAATAAAAGAATATAAAACATTGGCGCAACAACTCCATCACTTAAGTTTTCTGCATAAGTTTCAATTGCAGCTTTATTTATGTCGCTATCAGATAAATTTGATGTGTCTCTACTAACTAACATAGAAATATCATATTTTGGGTTATCAGAAGTGACAATTTTTTTTACACTATCGAAAAGCATTTTTGAACTAATTGCAAAGGAGCAAAGAAAAGCATTTAAAAATATAATATCAAATGATGCTATAAATGAAGTGATTAAAAGTATAATTATTAGAAGTGTAAAAGTTAATAAAAATCCTCTAAATATTGAGTCTTTATAAAATCGTTTTTCAAACCATTTTATGTAATCTCCAATAATTATAATAGGGTGTTTTAAGTATTTTAATCTATCAAATTCTCCAAAGAAAAAATCAATAAAATATGCAATAAATAATAAAGCAAAATTCATTATAAAATCTTCCCTTCTATATCTTTCATTGCTTTTATAAATATTTTCATTTTACTTTTCTTTTTTATAGCAATTCTTGCATAGTAATTATCAAGAAAATCAAAATTAGAACAATCTCTTATCATGATTTTATAATTAACTAATTCTTTTTGTAAGAAGTTTACATCTATTTTTTTTAGTTTTATAAGTAAAAAATTTGCATCAGAGTGGTATATTTTTTCAATAAAATTAATTTTGTTTAAATTTCTTATCGTGTATTTTTTTGAATCATTTGTCTTTTCAATAGTTTCTTTAATAAATTTTTTCTCTTTCAATACTTCTTTTATATAAGTTTGGTCAAATTCAGAAATTTTCCAAATAGGCTCTTTCTGTTTTAATCTAGAGATATTTCTTTTATTTGATAATAAAATACCCAATCTTATTCCAGCAGAGCTATAAAATTTTGTCAATGATTTTAATACGTATAACTTTTTATAAGTATTTATCTTATTGGATATAGAAGTTTTTTGAGTGAATTCTAAAAAAGATTCATCTATAAATATAGTACAATTTTTTTCAACCCATTCATTAAAAAGTTTTTTTAGATTATAAAATTTTCCATCAGGGGTTGAAGGGTTAACAAATATGATTAAAGAATTTTCTTTTATTTCAGTGTTATTTTTATCAAATCTATTTATAAAACTTGTTTTTAGATTGAATATCTTAGCTGCTTTTTTATATTCTAAATACGCAGGAGAATAGATTACACATTCTTTTAATTTAGTATCTCTGAAAAATGAGAATATAGCGCTACTTCCACCATTAAATATTTCAAGTTCTGAAGCTTTTACACTATATTTTTTCGCTAAAATTTCATATAGTTTTTTGTAAGACGGATAAGAAGATATATTCAAATTATTAAAATTACATTTTATATTTGGTTTCAAGAAATTTATATTTGATGATAAATCAATAATATCTTTTTCTTTGATATTTGTTTTTCTTGAAAAACCTTTTATATCCCCACCATGGGAAAATTGTTTTAAACTATTCAAAAAGACTCTTTTTTCATGGATGTTACTATAAATTCAATAATAAAAAAGTTAAGGTATTCTTTGGAAGAATTTAAATCAAAAGATATTGAGATTCTTAAAAAAATCATCAAAAATAGAAGAGATATTAGAGGTAATAGGTTTTTAAAAAAAGCTATAGATAAAAAGATTTTAGAAGATATATTAGATGCAGCAAATTCAGCGCCTTCTGTAGGTTTTTCCCAACCGTGGAAATTTATTATAATAGATGATGAAAAAACAAAAAATAAGATCTATAAAAATTTTAATAAAGAGAATAATAAAGCAAAAAAAATATTTAAAGACAAAGAGCTTTATCCTAAACTAAAATTAGAAGGGATTAAAGAATCTTATATAAATATTGCAGTCTTTTATGAAAAAAATCATAAAGATATTTTAGGACAAACTAGTCAAAAAAGTGTTGGTGAGTATTCTGTTGTTTGTGCAATTCAAAATATGTGGCTTATGGCAAGAGCTTATAATATAGGTCTTGGTTGGGTATCAATATTAAAACCTAAAAAAGTAAAAAAGATATTAAACATTGGAAAAGAAAAAAAGTTAATTGCATATCTTACATTAGGATATGTTAGTGAGTTTTTGGAAGAACCAGAATTGTTAAAACTCAACTGGGAAAAGAAAAAAGAATTAAAAGACATAATAATTTAGTATGGGTGTTAAAACAAAAGTTACAGTAGATGATTTATCTGCTTATTTAGAAGTTTCTAAATTAGAAGAAACATTAAATGGTAATAGCGATTCTGTTTATATATTAAATGAAAACTATATTTTAAAAATTTATGAAGATAAGTTCTTTAAAGCTAATCATGAAAAAAAAGTATTAGATCTTTGTCAAGAATTAAAAGTACCTAAAGTTATACAACAATTTAATATAAAAGGTAAAGATGCTATTGTTTTTAACAGATTTTTTGGGGTAAGTTTAAAAGTACCAAATAAAGATCATTTGTATCAAATAGCAAATTTTTTAAAAGATTTACATAATATCACTAAAAATAGATCTTTTAAAACAAGTTATTCATATGAAAAGAAATACTTAGAAAATCTGATTGAAAAAACAAATAGTGATTATCTAAAAAAGTGGTATTTAAATTTAGACATTGAATTAAAAAATGATGGAATTATTCATGGTGACTTATTTATTGATAATGCATTATTTCTAGATAATAAATTGGTTTGTGTTTTTGATTTCAGTGATTCTTGTTGTGGAGATTTTCTATTTGATTTAGCTGTAGTTGCTCTTTCATGGTGTAATAATAAGCAGGAAATAGAAACTTTGATTAATTATTATGATGAGAATCTACAGTTAGATTATTTCTTAGAATATGTAAAATATGCATCATTATATTATTGTGCAAAAAGATTTACTGAAAATCGCAAGTTTGATGATATAGATTATAATAAAAAGTTTCAATGAGTTTTGGTTAAAATATGCCAAATTTAAATAGATTATATAGGAATGGTTTTGATTAATACAATTACAGGAAATAAAGATTTAATAGAATACTTAAGGGGTAAAAGTGCAAGTTTTCTTTTAAGTTTAAGTAATACAAAAACAGCAAATATTGAAGGAATTACACAAGCTGGAATTCCTGGTCTTATCCATTTAACACCAACTTTAGATAGTGAATTTGTATGCACAGGAGAAGTTAGAAGTTTAGAAAATATAGCTGAAACACCAAAAGGAGTTCCTACTCCTGCGCTTATCACAAGAGCGATTCATCTTTTAAAACCATATTCAAATATAGAGCTTCTTGATTTGGGATTAGAGATAAAACCTAAGGTTAAGTACTTTAAAACCAATGAGTTTGCAATAAAACCTTCAGATAGTATTGACTTTGGGGCAAATATTGATGCGATGGATGTATTTAAAAAAGGTGTTGAGTTTGGTAAAAGTTTTAAGACAAAAGATGATTATATAATTTTAGCTGAATCAGTACCAAGTGGAACAACAACGGCAGCAGCTACAGCTTTATCCTTGGGATATAATTGTCAAGATCTTTTTAGTAGTTCATTTAAAACAGTTCCAAATTCTGTTAGAACACAAACTATTGAAAAAGCTTTAAAAAATGTAGATGAAAAAGATGAATTGTTTGATATCTTAGGTAAAACTTCAGATAACATGCTTATTTTTAATGCTGGTTTTGTTCTTGGTTTAAATAATCAAAAACCATTAATTCTTGCAGGTGGAACACAAATGGCTTGTGTCCTTTTAGTTATAAATAAAATATTAAAGATTATGGGCGGAGAATTTGATACAAGTAGATTATCTTTATGGACAACGAAATGGGTATATGAAGATAAAAATAGTGATATAAAAGCATTATTAGAGATGTTAGATTTTGAGATTAATTCATATTATGCAGATTTTGATTTTTCTTTATCAGAACATCCAGCACTAAAACTTTATGATGAAGGTGAAGCAAAAGAGGGCGTTGGAGCAGGTGCTTGTTTAATATATGGTTTATTAAATGGTTTGAAAAAAGAACAAATAACAAAAAAAGTAGAGTCTTTTCTTGGATAAATACAAAAAAATACTATATTTTGGTGGTCAAAAAAGTGGTAAAAGTTTATTGGCTGAAAACAAAACTTGCCAATTAGCACTAAATAAAAAACCTTTTTACCTAGCTACCTATGATAATAGTTATGGTGATGAAGAGATGATAAAAAGACTTACAAAACACCAAAATCAAAGAAAAGATAAATTTATCACAATTGAAGAAACAAAAGAATTATCTAAAGTAATAAAAGATAATGAAACATATCTAATTGATTGTATCTCAATGTGGATATTAAATAGACTAGAAGATGAAGAAGAAGTTTTATTAGATGAGTTAGAGAAATTATCAAAAATTGATGCAAATATAGTTTTTGTATTAAATGATGTGAATTCTGGTGTTATTCCTATGGATAAAGTATCTCGTAAATATGTTGATTTAAGTGGTATTATAGGTCAAAAATTAGCCTCTTTTTGTGATGAAGTTTATGAAGTTAAACTTGGACTTCCTCAAAGGCTTAAATAGTGAAAAACATTTCAATTTTTGGAACCTCTTCAGATGCAGGCAAATCAACAATCACTTTTGTAATAGCAAAGATTTTACAAGATTTAGGATATTCCGTAGTTCCTTTTAAAGCTCAAAATGTCTCAAATAATGCTCATGTTTGTGATGATGGTAGCGAAATTGCAGTTGCACAATATTTTCAAGCAAAGGTATTAGAAGTTGATACATCATACCATTTAAACCCAGTATTATTAAAATCGGGTCGAGGAAGTAGTGCCTCTGTTATTGTTGAAGGTAAAGTGATTGAATCAAAAGATGTAAGAGCTTATTATAAAGATTTAGATTTACTAAAACCTGCAGTTAAAAGATGTTTTGAATATCTTGACTCAAAATATGATGTATTAGTTTGTGAAGGTGCGGGAAGCCCTGTAGAGTTAAATCTTATGGATAAAGACTTATCAAATATATTTATTGCAGAGGAATACAACACAAAGATTATACTTGTTGCAGATATTGAAAAAGGTGGAGTTTTTGCTTCCATTTATGGAGTTTACAATTTATTACCCAAAAAGCTTAGAGAAAATGTAATTGGAGTTATTGTAAATAAATTTCGTGGTGATATAACTTTATTTGATGAAGGTATCAAGATTATTGAAAATGATTTTAAAATTCCAGTTCTTGGTGTCTTACCATATATTCCATTTAATTTAGGCTTTGAAGATTCTCAAAGTTTAAAAAATTATGTTCAAATAAAAAAGAATCCAATTATCAATGTTGGTGTTATTTCATATCCATATATGAGTAATTATAATGATTTTGAACCATTGATTGCAGATGAATCAATTAATTTGCAGTTTATAGAAACAAATATACTGCTTGAAAAATTTGATATGATAATAATGCCAGGTTCTAAACTTGTAATAAAAGATTTATTATGGATGAAATCAAATGGTTTATTTGATAGTTTAAAAGAGTTTAGAAAAACTATTTTAGGTTTATGTGGTGGATATGAGATGATGTTCAATACTCTTTTTGATAAATATGCTCTTGAAAATAATGATTCAACAAAAGAAGAGGGATTTGGTTTTATTGATGATGATATAATTTTTGAAAAAGAAAAAATATTGAAAAAGAGCACTTATGAAGTTTTTGAATGTGATATAAATGGCTTTGAAATTCATCATGGACAAAGTAAAAAGTATCCAGTATCATTTGAAAGTAAGCAGATTAAAGGTACTTTTATTCATGGTATTTTTGATAATGATAATATAAGAAATAAAATATTTACACAAATAAATTCAAAGTATAAATCTTTTAATTTTCAAGAATATAAAAATACTCAGATAGATAATTTCATAAACACTTTTAAATCTAAACTAAACATAGATTTAGTAATGGAAAAAATAAATGAATAAATTTAAAAATATTAAATTAGGTTTGATGTTTTCATTTAGCTATTTTTCTATTTTGCCAATTAGTTTTAAAAAAGAAGACGATTTATCTAAAAAAGATATTTTAAATTATATGCTTTTTTTCTTCCCTTTTGTTGGCTTTATATTAGGACTAATTACACTAACTATATTAAACTTAACTTCTAATCTTCATTGGTTAAGCAGTATAATGGCAGCAATAGTTTATATGATACTTTATGGTTTTTTACATACTGAAGCTATTCTTGATGTTGTAGATGCAATTTATGCAAAACATTCAAATAAAGATGCCTATAAAGTAATAAAAGACCCAACTGTAGGTGCAATGGGAGTTTTATACTCTATATCTTTTGTATTATTGAAAGTCTCTTTTTTAATATATTTATTTTTAAATCATTATGAGTTTTATTTACTTGTTGTACTTATGTTAAGTCGTTTGATGGTTTTGTATAATATAAAACTTTTTGATTTTAAATCATCTTTTGTAGGAACATTAAAAAGTTCATTAAGTACAAACTGTCTAATATTTTCAACGCTATTTGTATCTATATTATCTATTTTTATTATTGGCTTAAAGTTTTTATGGCTTTTTATTTTTTCATTTATTTTTTTACTAATTGTTTCAAATTTTTTAAAAAACAAACTTGGGTTTTTAAATGGTGATACTATTGGTGCAACTTTAGAATTAAATGAACTTTTTATGGTTTTTATACTCTTAGTATTTATTGTATGATTACGCTTCTACGACATGCTCCTTTGCCTTTGGAATATCAAAAAAGATATATTGGACACTCAAATATTAATATAGATTCTTCTTTAGTTGAAAAAGAAAAAATAAAAAAATTATCAGAATCAAAATACGATTTATATTTTTCTTCTGATTTAATAAGATGTCAAAACACTCTAAAATTAATAACCCAAAAGAGTTTTATAGTTAGTGAAGAATTAAGGGAAGTGAAATTTAAAGAGTTTATTGAGGGTAAAGATTTTGAAGAAGTTTCAAAGTTACCTAACTATGATTGCAAATACCTTGACTCTGAGGATTTATGGCATTCATTTATTTGTGATGAATCTAAAAAAAGATTTCAAAAAAGGTTGATTTCATTTATTAACACTCTGCCAAAGGATAAAAAAATATTGATTTGTACACATGCAGGAGTTATAAAAGAGTTAGCATTAGTGTTATCAAATAAACAAATTAATACCATAAACTATTTAGATACTTATAATATATGTATCTAAATATAACTTTTAATTATAATATTATAATAAGTTAATTTAATAATAATTTAAACTTAATTGAATTATAATTCAACATTATAATGGTTTGATTTTTGCTTTTAAACTTTTTGGCAAATGAGCAAATACGATTTTACTATTTTTTAAATGTTCACCATTTTCATATATACTAATGTCCAAAGTCATATTTGATTTATTAAAAGATAGTAACTTAATTGTTTGATTGTTTTGCTCAAATGAGAAATTTTTATTTTTTAAGTCAATAATTGTTTTTTTAGCCATGAATCTCCTTCTGGATCAAACCATTATAAAAAAAGATTTCTTAAAGGATTTTATGATGGGTCAAAAAGAACATATCACAGCAATACCCTCAGATAGATTACAGTACTTCCCAGTTATGATGTTTGCAATTGTTATGGGATTTTCAGGTTTAACACTAGTTCTTGGAAAGTTACACCATGAACTTTTCTTTCCAGGTGTTATAGTTTCATTTTTTACATATTTTACAACAGCTTTATTTTTTGTAATTACTTTTTTTTATCTAAAAAAGCTTATTACATACAAAGAAGAGGTTCAAAAAGAGTTTACTCACCCAATTAGAATTAATTTCTTTGCAGCTATATCAATATCAATGTTATTGTTGGGACTTATTTATAAAAATTCAATTACTGAATTATCTCATATATTCTTTATTTTAGGTGCATCTTTACACCTATTTTTAACATTTTATACAATTAAATATTGGATTAATAATAACCTTGAGATGCAACACTCAAACCCTGCTTGGTTTATACCTATTGTTGGTAATATTATTGTTCCTATTGTTGGAAAAGGCTTTGTAGGGGATTCAATTTTATATTTTTTCTTTTCAATTGGAATTTTCTTTTGGATTATTTTATTTGCAATTATTTTAAATAGAATCATTTTTCATAAACAATTCGCACCAAAATTTATGCCAACACTATTTATTTTGATTGCTCCACCTGCTATTGGTTTTATCTCATATATAAAACTTGAGGGGAATTTAGACTTTTTTGCACATATACTTTATAGCTTAGGCTTGTTCTTTACTATTTTGGTTTTTGTTATGTATAAAAACTATATCAAAATCAAATTTTTTATCTCTTGGTGGGCATTTACCTTTCCTATGGCAGCTATCTCTTTAGCTACAGTTTTAATGTTTGAACTTACTCATAATTGGATATATGCAATGATGTCTTATTTCTTAGCAACTGTTACTATAATTATTGTTTTTTTAGTTGCAAAAGAGACAGTAGTTCATATGTTTAAAAAAGAGATATGTATTTTAGAATAAATCTAAATACATATCTTTTATTAAAATACAAACAGATATAATTTTCCCTTTAATTTATATTTAAAAGGAGTTAAATTGAAATATAATTATATTGGAAAAAGTGGGCTTAGAGTAACTCCTATATGTTTAGGAACTATGACTTTTGGATCAACTACAGATAAGAAAGAAGCTTTTGAAATTATGGATAAAGCTTATGATAGAGGTATAAATTTTTATGATACTGCGGAACTTTATCCTGTTCCTCCAAGGGCTGACTTAGCTGGAGATACTGAAAAAATAGTTGGTGAATGGCTTAAAACAAAACCTAGAGATTCTGTAATCTTAGCAACAAAAGTAGCAGGAGCTGCATCAGGATGGTTTGTACCACCAATTAGACATGGACTTACTGCAATTGATTCTTTCCATATTAAAAAAGCTGTTGAAGAGAGTTTAAAAAGGTTAGACACAGATTATATAGACCTTTATCAAATGCATTGGCCTGATACTGTTGTTCCAGTTGAAGAGAGTATGAGAGCCTTTGATGACTTAGTTAAAGAGGGTAAAGTTAGGTATTTAGGAACTTCAAATGATACTGCCTATGGACTTACAAAAGCAAATGAGATATCTAAATATGAAAAATTAGCTAGGTTTGAGTCTATTCAAAATAATTTCTCATTAAATAATCCAAGGTTTTTAGATGAACTAGCAAATGTATGTAGAAGAGAAAATATTTCGTTACTTCCTTATTCTCCAATAGGAGGAGGGGTCTTATCTGGTAAATACAATGGAGGACTTTATCCACCTGATTCTAGATTTGGTATTTATATGGCTAATAAAAATCCAAGAGTTCAAGCTATGGCAAATAGATTTGTAAATGAGAAATCTTTAGAAACAACAAAAAGATATATGGAACTTGCAAAGGAATATGGAATTTCACCTGTAACTTTGGCTGTTGCATATTCTAAACACTTTGATTTTGTAGCTTCAACAATAATAGGTGCTAGAAAATTATCTCAACTTGATGAATCTTTAGCTGCTTTAGATTTTGAAATTGATAATGAGTTAATGGCAAAAATTGAAGAGGTACAAAAAGAGATTTTATATCCTATGGGATAAGTAAGTATAGGGGTTTTCCCTATACTTACTTATTAGAAAATTAATTTAAAGTAAAAGAAATGAAAATTAGAGTCTATTATGAAGATACAGATATTGGCGGTGTTGTATATTATGCAAATTATTTGAAGTTTTGTGAAAGAGCAAGAAGTGAAATATTTTTTGAAAAAGGTTTATCTCCTCATAATGATAATGAATTCTTTGTGGTAAAAAAAGTTGAAGCAGATTATATCAAATCAGCAACATTTGCAGATGAATTAGAAGTAACAACTAAACTTTTATCAAAAAAAGCTGCATCATTAGAGGTTATGCATGAAATATTTAGAGAAGATGAGTTACTTTTTACTGCAAAAATTAAACTTGCATATCTAAAAGATTACAAGCCTACAAAAATACCTAAAGAAATTTCAGAAATTTTTAATTTAATATAATAAAACATTTTATTATCACAAGCGAATTTATCAACATTTATTTAGAATAAGTATATTTTATAATAAAAAGATAACTTTATTATATATTTATTAATAATTGTTTACTTAAGTTTTAATATGAAAAAAGCTAAAATCCTTAAACTTTAATTAGGAAAATTTTTAAATGGGTAAATTTGTAATAGCATGTATTGAAAGTGATGTTGAGATTTTAGATTCTTTATATAACAAAATTTCAAGAATTGTTGATAGTGATTATATAATTGAAAGTTATGTAAATGCAGAACAAGCATTAATTAGCTGTTACAATTATATCATTGCAGGTAATGAAATATTGATTTCAATAATTGGAAATAATAGATCCGATATGTCTTTAGACGATTTTATTATTGAATTACATAAAAACTCTCCTAATACAAAAAATATACTTTTTAAAGAAGTTTGTAATGTTTCTTCTTTAGAAAGAATTATAAATGAAGCTACAATTTATCAAATGATTCCAAGAAGATTTGAAAGAATCGATTTTGAACTTATAATTTTAGAAGCAATTAAACAAAACGCCCAAGATAGAAGACTTAAAGATTATCAAAAAGTTTTAGAAAGTGCAGTTGAAAAAAGAACTAGAGAACTTAATGATATAAATGTAAAACTTGAAATTTTAGCTACTACTGATTCATTATGTGGTGTAAATAATAGAAGAGCTTTTTATGAATCATCAGCTCCTATGATTAAATACACAAGAAGAGAAGGTAAAAAATTAGCAGTTTTAATGATTGATATTGATAAGTTTAAAATGATAAATGACATTTATGGCCACTCAATTGGTGATGAAGTTATCAAACTTATGTCTTCAAAAACAGAAAATACTTTAAGAAAATCTGATATTTTTGGAAGATTAGGTGGAGAAGAGTTTGCAGCTGTATTACCTAACACTTCAGAAAGAGGTGCCTTAAAAGCAGCAGAGAATATTAGATTTGAGATTGAAAACTCTGAATATCTTACACAAAAAAATGAAAAAATTAGATTTACTGTAAGTATAGGAGTTGCAATACTAAGCCCTGATGATATAGATTTAGAAGCGATATTACATAGAGCAGATTTAGCACTTTATGAAGCAAAAAGAAGTGGTAGAAATAAAGTTGTTTTATTTAAAGATAGTTCTGAAAAAGAGAACTAATTATACAATTTAATTTACAACAAGTTTAATACGATAAAATACCCAAAAATAATAGTTAAAGGATTATTCTGTGCTAGAAATATTTGTTTTGGGTTATTGCCTATATTTTTTTCTAACAATATACACATCATTTATGCAAATAGGATTTGTTAAAAACGCAAAAAAACTTCAACCAATTATATTAGATAATGAAAAATATGAAGTGGCTGCAAATTACACAATTGAAAAAGAAAAGATTGCAATAGTTTCATCTTTTTATAGTTTTCTGATTTTCATATTTTGGATTGGGTCAGGTCTAAATATATTAGATTCTTTAGTTACCTTTGAATCAACTATTTTAAAAGCAGTTGTATTTGTAAATTTATTTATTATAATCAACTGGATTTTAGGACTTCCATTTGATTTATATTCAACTTTTAAACTTGATAAGAAATATGGTTTTTCTAATATGACGCCAGCTTTATTTATTAAAGATACAGTAAAAACAGGAGTTTTGTTTTTAGTATTTGGGTCTGCTGTTATTGCAGTTATCTCATGGATTATTAATAGTTTAAGTTCATGGTGGATTTGGGGATTCGTTTTTATCTTTGCAGTAATTATTGCAATAAATATGTTATATCCAGTTATTAGAGATAAAATGTTTGATAAGTTTGAACCTTTAAAAGATAAAGAATTAGAAACAAAAATCGAAAATCTTTTGGATGGTGTTGGATTTAAAAGTTCTGGAGTATTTTCTGTTGATGCAAGTAAAAGAGACAATAGATTAAATGCTTATTTTGGTGGACTAGGAAGTACAAAAAGAGTAGTTTTATTTGATACTTTAATTGAAAAACTTTCTCATAATGAATTACTTGCTGTTTTAGGTCACGAACTAGGTCACTTTAAAAATGGTGATATTGTTAAAAATATTGGAATTATGGGTTTTGTGATGTTTGTATTTTTTGCGATTTTTGGAAACATAAGTGAAGAGATATTCTTAGGATTAAAACTTCAAAATGAAGCATATGCAATAATTATAGTATTTTTAATTTTTTCTCCTATTTTATCATTTTTCTTAATGCCTTTAATCTCACTTATTAGTAGACACAACGAATATGCAGCAGATGAATTTGGATCAAATATGCAATCAAAAGAAGATTTAATCAGTGCTCTTTTGAAACTTGCAAATGAAAATAAATCATTTCCACTTTCTCACCCTCTTTATATATTCTTTTATTACTCTCATCCACCATTAGTGGAAAGATTTAAAGAATTAGGTTATGATGTACATCAAAACAACGATGACGAAGCTTTGAAAGACAGTATATTTAATTTAAAAACTCATGGATAATATTAATGTATTAGCTATCGTTTCAGCTCTTCTAGGGCTGATTCTTGGTGGTTTAATAATTTGGTTGATTCTAAGACAAAAAATCAATCTTTTAGAAGAAAAACTTATTTTTAGTGAAAATTCAATTTTAAAATTAGAAAATGACTTAATATTTCAAAAAGATTCAAATATTGAAAAAGCAGAACTACTTGAATCTAAATTTTTAGATAATTTAGAGTTTGAAAGAAGTAAAGCACATATTCAGCAAGAACAGTTAAAAAATGAATTTGCGATAAAAGAAGAAAATCTAAAAGAAAAAATTGAACTTTTAGAAAACTCTAAAGAGAGTTTAAAACAAGAATTTGAAAACTTAGCAAACAAACTTTTTGAAGAGAATACTAAAAAATCAAATACTAATTTAAATCAAATGTTAACACCTTTTAAAGAGCAGTTAAATATGTTTGGAAAAAGAGTAAATGATATATATAGTGAAGAAACAAAACAAAGAACTTCACTTTTAACAGAAATAAAGAACTTAAAAGATTTAAACAATCAAATTTCACAAGATGCTATTAATTTAACAAAAGCTTTAAAAGGTGAAAATAAAACACAAGGCGATTGGGGAGAGTTGATTCTTTCTAAAATACTTGAACAAACAGGTCTTAGAGAAGGTATTGAATACACTACGCAAGGCTCTTTTACTGATAATGAAGGGAAAAGATTAAGACCTGATGTTATTGTTCATTTACCAGCTAATAAAGATATAGTTATAGATTCAAAGGTTAGTTTAAATGCCTATTTAAAATTTACTGAATCTAATGATGAAGTTGAAAGAGAATTAGCTACAAAAGAGTTAGTAAAATCTATTTATGCTCATATTAAAGGTCTTAGTGTAAAAAGTTATGAAAATATTGATGCTGTTAATACATTAGACTTTGTTCTTATGTTTATTCCAATTGAAGGTGCTTTTATGCTTGCAGCATCAAAAGATAATAATCTTTTTAAAACAGCCTTTGAAAACAATATTATGTTGGTTTCTCCCTCAACACTTTTTGCAACACTTAGAACAGTTGAAAATATTTGGAGATATGAACATCAAAATGAAAATGCATTAATAATTTCAAAAAAAGCTGCAGATTTATACGACAAGTTTGCAAGTTTTGTAAATGATATTGAAACTATAGGCGTAAATATTACTAGAACACAAAAATCTTACGATGAAGCTATGAAAAAACTAAGTTTAGGTAAAGGTAATCTTCTTAGGCGAAGTGAAGAGTTCATAGAACTTGGTGTAAAAGCAAAAAAGAAAATTGATACAACAAAGTTGTTAGATGAATAGGTTTATATTCTTAATCCTAGTATTTTGCACCATTTTAGATGCAAAACCTATTGTTAAAAAACATTTTAGTTATTATGATATTTATCCATTAAATAAACATAAACTTGAAGATAGTATGGATGAAACTTCTCCTCTTTATAATAATGGAAATGTAAGACATGGTACAGTCAATTGGAAAATTAAATATTTTTATAAAACAGTTAGAAAAAATGGTATTTGTTCTATATCTCAAGCTAAAACAAAAGTTGATATAACATATTTTGTCCCAAAACTTGCAAGTAACTATAAAGCACCTGAAGGAACAAGGGCTGTTTTTCAAAGGTATTATAAAATCTTAAAAAAATATCTAGATAAGAATACCTCTTTTGCAGTTGATGCTGCTTTGGAAATAGAAAAACAATTACCTAAAATAGAAAAAGTTAGAAATGATTGCAATATAGTAAAACAAAATGCGAAAAATCTTGCAAAATCAATTTTAAAGAACTACAAAAAGAAAAACAAAGATTTTGAAATAAGAACTTATGAAGGGTTTCTTGAAGGTGTTAGAAAAGAAAACCTTCTCTAATTACTTAAAGAAGGTTTTTATTTTTAAATCATTTAGTATATAAATAGCTACAACAGCACAAATTGTTCCAATTAATGTATTGAAGCTAATCTTTTCATTTAAAAAGATTGCACTTAAAATTAGTGCAGAAGAGGGTACCAAAAATATAAATGAACTAACTTTCTTTGTTCCAAGTTTTTCAGTGCCAACAAAATAAAAAGATGTAGCAAAAGTTGTTGAAAGTAAACTAATACTAATAAGATTAATCCAGAATACATTGTCAAAATTAACTATTTTAGTAACTATATTAAAATCGATAAAAAAACCACCCACTATAATTGTTGTTATTGCATATACATAGAAGGTAAATACAAAGGGTGAAATTTTACTTGCTTTTGAACTTGTAATTGTTAGTAAAGGCCAAAGTATAGAGGCTAAAAGAAAATATATATTTTGTATTGAGAAAATTTCATTTATATTAAATTGCCAAATATTTAACATAGTTATAACTCCAAAACCACCTAAAATAAGAGCAAAGGAATGCTTTAATGATATCGTTTTTTTATGCCAAAGGGCTAATATAACAAAGGTATTGATTGGGATTAATGTTGTAACTAATGCTCCTCCAAGTCCAGCTGTACCATTTTTTACACCAAGAAAAAACATAATTGAGTATAAAAGTAGTATTAATGAAGCTAAAAGAATCAATCCAGCTGATTTTAGATTTACTCTAAAGTCTTGTTTCAAGTAAACCATTATAGGAACCATTGCTAAAATTGAGATTCCCATTCTGAAAAACACTACCTCATATGCGTTGATATAATTTGTTAAAAACTTAACATTTACCCAAGAAGCGCCCCAAAATATCATTGAGAAAATCATCATAATATAAAAAAATTTTTTATTCACAGTTTCTTCTTTTTAAAAATAAAGATAAATAAATACCTATAGCTATAAATATAGCTCCAACAAAATGAAAAGACTCTAATCTTTCGCCTAAAAAAATAAATGCTAAAGTTGCACCAAAAATTGGCATTAGGTGTGTAAATTGACCTGTTTTTTCAGCTCCAATAGTATCAATTCCTGTGTGCCAAAAATAAAAAGATAATAAAGAAGCAAAAACTGAAACATATAAAAAGAAATACCAATTTTCTTTTAATATCATTATCTCTCTTTCTATCGTATAATCTTGGTATAAATACCAAGGAAGTAAAAGGGCAAAACCAACATAAATTATTGTAAGGAATAGCTCAAGATGATTCAACTCTTTAGGTTTTAATTTTATTATTGTAGAGTAAGTAGCCCAAACAATAGAACTAGCAACAACCCACAAATCTCCCCTAGAAAAGCTTAAATTTAAGATTGAAGAGATATCTCCTTTTAATACCAAAAATATCACTCCAAAAGTTGATAATAATATTCCAAATAATTGAACTTTTGATATTCTAGTTTTTAAAATTAGAAAAGAAAATACCAAAATTAAAATTGGAATAATCGAATTAATCAAAAGGGCATTAGTTGCTGTAGTATAATTTAAAGCAATATATAAAAAGGTATTAAATAAAGTAATCCCTAAAAATGAGCATAAAGTTAGAAAGAAAAAGTTTTCTTTGTATACTTTAATGATTTTTTTTAAATCAAGAAATATCAGCAAAGGAGTTGTTAATACTAAAACAAAAAGCCATCTAAAGAAAGCTAGTTCTAATGGTTGAATATTAGAACTAACAAATCTTCCTAAAATAAAATTTCCTGACCAAAATAAAACACAAAGTGCTAATAAAATATAAACTTTTTGAGTAGTCATTTATTTTAGTTCATTTAACAAAAGAATATCAACTAATTCTTCTGCTTTTATATCTTTACTATCTTCTTTTTGGATTAATAATGCAGGATTTCCTAGCATATTAGTTAATATTGCACTGGTACCTTGTTTTTTCCCTTCAAAATCAATTGAATATTCATTATTCTCATATTTTACATTACAAGCCGTAAAGATTGTTTTTTTCATCTTTAATGGGAAGTCTTGGTTTATTCTAGCTTTAACTATTGGAAGTTTTTTATTAGCTCCTTCATATTTATAAATAAGTGGTAATAAATATAAAATTGCACAAACAGTTGATGAGTATGCAAAACCAGGTAAAGCTAATATAATCTTATCATCTTTTTTAGCTAAAAGTATATGCATACCAGGTTTTACTGTTACACCATGAAAAAGAACTTCTGCATTTAATTTCTCTTTTATAACATCTTGAACAAAATCATAATCACCAACAGAAACACCCCCAGTTGTAACAACTATATCAGCTTTCTTAAGTCCACTTTCTAAAAGATCAGTAATAGAATCAATATCATCTTTTACTACACCCATTTGAATAGTTTCTGCCCCAGCTTTCTTTGCTAAAGCCTCAATCGTTAAATGGTTAGAACTTCTAATTTGAGATTCATTTATTTGCTCTTCACCTAAATCAAGTATTTCACTACCTGTACTAGCAATTGCAACGGTAGGCATACAATAAACAGGAACTTGTGAAATATTTAAAGAAGCAAGTACTCCAATTTCAGCAAAACCAATAATTGTTCCCTCTTTAATTAAAACTTCATCCTTTTTATAGTTTTCTCCAATCTCCCTAATTGAAAAACCTTTAGGTACTTCTTTAATAACTTTTATTTTATTTTCTTCAACTTCAACATTCTCAATTGGTATTAAAGTATCAGCACCATTTGGAATTAAAGAACCAGTAAAAGTTTTAATACAAACACCATTTGATACCTCAGATTCAACAACACTTCCAGCTGGATTTTTATCAATTATCTCAATAAACTCACTTTTTTGATCTTCAAATTTTATTGCATATCCATCCATCGCTGAAGTAGGGTATTGTGGTGAATTTTCATTCGCTGAAATATTGCAAGCTAAGACTCTACCGATAGAATTGGTGAGAAATAATTTTTCCTTAGTTTTGGCTTTAAAAATTATATTATTTAAAATTGTTAATGACTCATCATAACTTATAAATCTTTTCATATAAATCTCCATGTAATAGTAGCGCTATAGTAGCATAGGGTATAAAAAAAGTAACTTTAGCAAGATTATTTTAAGATTTCTTGACATAAAAATAACATAAACGTTATAATTATGATTATATTGTTACAAAACTAAACGAATTACTCTTTTTTAATTTAAAATAATTGACAAGTGACAAAAAAGTGGCGATAATGGATACATCAATGTATAAGAAAATCTTATATAATTGGCTGTTATGTTATGTATAAGAAAAAGTTAACAACTAATTAAGAAGCTCGCTTGTATCGAATCTTATAATTAAAATAACTTTTACTTAATTAACTTTTCTTAAAATGATATAACCAATTTCTAAGGAGGAATAATGACGAAAGTAACAAAGACTTCTGAAAAAGAATTATCTACTATTTCTGATGATAAATTAAGTAGAAGAGACTTTTTTAGAAAAACTGCAGCATATTCTGTTGGTGCAATAGCAGCAGCAAATGTGTTATCACCTGTTGAGTTAAAAGCTGCTGATGATCCTGCAATCATGAACGAAGCACCATGGGGAACAAAGCTAGGTGATCCAGTTGACCATAATTTATATGGATTACCATCACCATATGAACATAATAATATTAGAAGAACACACTCTTTATTTTCTTCTGGTGACTATTATGCATCTGTTGCGATGTGTCCAATTCATGAATCTGAAGGTATTGTAACGCCTAATGGTCTGTTCTTTGTAAGAGATCATGGAGGAACTGCACACGTGGATCCAAAAGAGTGGAGACTTATGATTCATGGTGATCAAGTAGAAAGAGAAGTTGTATTAACTTTAGACGATCTAAAAAAATATCCAAGTGAAAGTAGAATTTACTTTATTGAGTGTCCAGCAAATGGAGCACCAGAATGGAGAGGTCCTCAGTTTAATTCATTACAATTTCAAAAAGGTTTAATGAGTGCTGCAGAGTGGACAGGAGTAATGCTTAAAACTATTTTAGAAGATGTTGGTCTGAAAAAAGATGCAGTATGGATGCTTGCTGAAGGTAGTGATAATGCTTCAAACCCTAGAACTATTCCAGTTGAAAAAGCATTAGATGATGTTATGGTAGTTTGGGGACAAAATGGTGAAGCTTTAAGAGCTGAGCAAGGTTACCCTGTTAGACTTATTGTTCCAGGATGGGAAGGTAACTTAAACACTAAATGGTTAAGAAGACTTGAAATTTCTGATAAGCCATGGCATTCTAAAGAAGAAACTTCAAAATATACTATGGTTCAACCAGGTGGAAAAGCTATCAGATATTTCTGGGTAAATGAAGTTAACTCAGTAATTACTTCTCCATGTCCAGAAAAACCATGGACTCACATGAAAAAAGGTGATATGGTAGAGGTTGAAGGTATTGCTTGGACAGGACACGGAACTATTACAGGAGTTGATATCTCTTTAGATGGTGGTGATAATTGGGTTGAAGCAAAACTTAAAGGTCTTGTTTTACCTAAATCATGGACTAGATTTTCATATGTTATGAAATGGGATGGAAAACCATTATTAATGGCTTCTAGAGCAAGAGATGACTTTGGAAATATTCAACCAACAATTGATCAAGAAACTTCAGCAGTTGGTGTTGAATCTGTTTACCATAGAAATGCTATTGTAACTTGGGAAATAACTGAAAAAGGAGAGTGTAATAATGTTCAAATTAGAAAACACAAAAAAGCTTAGTTCTATTGTTCTAGGATTTGGATTATCTGCACTTTTAGCTACTTCTTTAGTTGCAAGTAGTGATATGTCTGTTGATGGTGCTGTAAAATACCCAACAAAAGATGGTAAATACGGACCATACTATGTTAATGATCAAAAAGTTAAATACAACAATGGTAGAAAAGCTACACATAATGAAATTGAAAAATGGAATGTTGATGTAAGACCAGATGGAACGGGACTACCTAAATATGATGAGAAACTTGGTGAGCCAATTTTAGATGAAAATGGAAAGCCTGCTATTGCTGAAGGTTCAGTGGAGTGGGGAGAAGAATTATATGATGCACAATGTGCAATGTGCCATGGTGAGTTTGGTGCAGGTGGTAAAGGGTATCCTACATTAGCAGGTGGAAAAACTAAAGATTTAGTTATTCAAAGATTAAATCCAGCTGATGAAAATCCTAATCCAGATGTAGCACTTAAGACTATTGGTTCATATTGGCCATATGCGAGTACTTTATGGTGGTATATTAAGGACTCTATGCCTTTTACAGCACCAAAAACGTTAAGTCATAGTGAGACTTATGCTATTACAGCATTTTTACTTTATTCAAATGGGATTAAAGTAAATGGTGAAGATATGGATTATGAATTTGTTTTAAATAAAGAAAATTTTAATCAAATTGTAATGCCAAATGTAAATGGTTTTTACCCAGAAGTAGATACAAAAGACCCACATCAGGGGCCTAAAAATATGCAAAAGCTTTTATCTGACCCAACTATTTATGGTAAGGGAACAAGATGTATGAGTAATTGTATTGAAAAACAGTATGGTAAAGGTAAAACTGTTGATGATCTTTTATTAAAAATAAAAGTTGATTTAGCTCCAACTGTTAATCAACCAATTTCTGTTGAAAGAACTTGGAAAGAACCTAAAAAAGAAGTTGCAAGTGGAGTTGATCCAGTTGTAGCAGAAAATTATGCAACTTATTGTTCTGCTTGTCATGCTAATAAAGCAATTGGAGCACCAGTATTAGGTGATAAAGCTGCATGGGCAAGTGTTTTAGAAAAAGGTATTGACGAAGTTTATGATAATGCAATTAATGGTATAAATGCAATGCCTCCTAAGGGAACTGCAATGAATTTATCTGATGATGAGTTCAAAAAAATCGTTGATTACATTATTGATCAAAGTAAATAAGGAGTTAAAGTATGAAATTAATTAAAAATTTGTTTTTAGTAGCTGCTATTAGTGGTTTAGCTATGACTGGATCTTATGCAAATGATGATCTAGTAAAGCAAGGTGAAAAAATTTTTACAACTAAAAATTTAGGTAACTGTATTGCATGTCATGATGCAAATGGTAAAAATATTGATGGACCTGGAAGTATGGGACCAAAATTAACTGCGTTACAATATTGGCCAGAGGAAGAACTTTATAAAAAAGTTTATAATCCATATACTACTAATCCAATTTCTCAGATGCCTGCATTTGGTAAAACTGGATGGTTAAGTGATGGTGAAATTAAAGCAGTAGTTGCTTATTTAAAAACAATTCAATAATATAAAAAGGATAAAAAGATGATAAATAGAAGAAATTTTTTAGGTTTAGGTTTAGGAGCATTAGCAGCTTCAGTTGCACCAGTTACATTAAGTGCAACTAATTATAGAGAAACTAAGCCAAAAGCTTGGGATGCTACAAAAGTAGATGCAGCTATTAAAGAGATTTTTGGTGCAGATGCAACAGAGAGTAAAAAAGTTAAGTTAAAAGCTCCAGATATTGCTGAAAATGGTGCAGTTATTCCTGTAACTGTTGAAGCTAAATCGGCTACTAGAGTTGCAATTTTACAAGATGCAAACCCTGAAACTTTAGTTGCAGTATTTGATGTTCCAAAAGGTGGAATTGTTGATTATGGTGTAAGAATTAAAATGGCTAAAACTGGAAACGTTTTTGCAGTAATTGAAGATGGTGGAAAGCTTTTAAAAGCATCTAAACAAGTTAAAGTAACTATCGGTGGATGTGGTGGTTGATTTAGTTCAACACTTATATAACAAATATTAATAATTTATAAAAAAGAATAAAGGAATAATAAAAATGGCTGGAAAAACTAGAATCAAAGCAAAATTAAAAAAAGGTGTAGTTACTGTTAAAGCTCTTGCAAAACATGATATGTTATCAAATCAAGAGGCTAAAAGAGCTAAAAAAGAAGCAAACTGGATTACATATATTGTAGCAAAAGTTGGTGAGACTGTTGTTTATGAAGTTTCGACTTCACAATTTTTATCAAAAAACCCATACTTTAAATTTTCATTTAATGCAGATGAATTAGGGATTAAAAAAGGTGATAAATTATCATTCTCATGGGTTGATTTAAAAGGTACTACTCAATCTGACAGTATGAAAATTAAATAATTAGTCACTTTTTAAGTGACTAATTTAAAAAACTACAATAGGAGATATGTATGTTGTTGAAAATAGCTAAAACTACTGCTTTAATTGCATTAACTACTGTTGCACTAAACGCAGCAGATTTTAATGCACAAGCAGAAAAAGATAGAATTGCTTTAATAAAATATTTTGAAGCAAAATTTGAAAATCCATTAAAAAATAGAAATACTTTCTTCCCTTATTCAACTGATGATGAGTTAGAAAATAATATTTTAGGTGGATTAAAGAAAGATGACTTTGCAAAAGGGAATTATGCCTTTTCTAAAAATGGTCAAGCTTCATATTATGAAATTAAAGAGTTCCCACCAACAGAAGAGTGGGTAGAAGTTGGAGAAGGACTTTACAATAAAAAATTTGCAAATGGTAAATCTTTTGCATCTTGTTTTCCAAATCCTGCAGAAGCTGGATCTATGTATCCATACTTTGATGAAAAAAAGGGTGAAGTACAAACTTTAACTCAAGCAGTTAATGAATGCTTAGAATCAAATGGTGAAAAAAAATGGGGAACGTCAAAGGGTAAAATGGCTCATTTACAAGCTTTCTTTGCACAAGCAGCTCAAGATGAAGAAAAAACTATTGATGTAAAAATTGAAAGTAAAGCAGCAGCGGAAGCATATGAAAGAGGTAAAGAATATTATTATACTCAAAGAGGTTACTTAAAACTTAATTGTGCGAACTGTCATGTTCAAGGTGCTGGTCAAAGAGTAAGAAATGAATCTCTATCTCAATTTATTGGTCAAACTACACACTTTCCAGTTTATAGATTAAAATGGGCAGCTGCAACACCAAATAATGATGGATTAGGTACATTAGAGAGAAGAATGTCAGGTTGTGTTAAGGATCAAGGTCAAGTTCCTCCAGGTAATACAAGTAATGAGATGAAAGAATTACTATTCTTTATGGCTTACATGAATAATGGTATGAAATTTGATGGTCCAGACTTTAGAAAATAGGGAGATGAAATGAAAAAATTAATTAACTTAACAATTGCAGCTACTGTGGCATTAACTTTATCTACATCTCTTTATGCTGACAATCATATGATGGATGAAAAAGCTATGTGTGATATAAAAGCTAATGGCATTGAAAAAGTAATTGCAACAGCTAAAAAATACAATGAAATAGCAAAAGAAAAAGGTTTAGAGTTTAGAAGACTTAATGTTAATAATTCTGATTTAATTATTTCTGTTGAAGAAGCAATTAAAACAGGTGCAAAAGAGGTAAACCCTAAAACTTTTAAAGGTAAAAAATCTAAAACAGTTTTAGAAACTAATTATGCTGCTGTAAGAGCATGTAAATTTGCTATTGCAGCACTAAATCAAGCTGAAGAGGGTAAAAAAACTTGGCGACTTGCAGTCCCAGGAGATGGATATAAATACTAAAAATTAGTATTGTTAAAAAGTCAAGATTTTTAATCTTGGCTTTTTTTATTTAAATGATATGTATGAAATTAAGGAAATAAAAAGATGACAATTCTAAAGAGATTTATAATAACATCAGCAATTGCTGGTATATGTTCAACTGGAAGTTTTGCTGCTGAGGGTAGTGAGAAGTTTGTTCCTGCACTGCCAGGAGTGAAATCAATTGAGATGAATTTAAATGGTGAAAAGTTTACATTAATGAGAAATCAAACTCCAGGTAATAAAATTTCACCACTTTATGAAACAACTAATAGAGGAACTGCACAACCAATGATTTTAGCACCAGGTGTTGAAACATTAGGGGAGTTAGAGTTTATTGAATATATGAAAAAAGCTCAAACAGATAAAACTATTGCTGTAATTGACTCAAGAAAACCAGGTTGGTATGCAAAATTAAGAATTCCAGGAGCTGTAAATGTTCCATATACTAATTTTGATGAAAAAGATACTGCAATTGAGATGATGGAAGATGAAATGGGTGTTGTTCAAAAAGAGGATGGAACACTTGACTTTTCTAATGCTAAAACTTTAGCATTGTATTGTAATGGTTACTGGTGTGGACAAACTCCAGGAATGGTTAAAAAAGCTAAATTTTCACTTTTAAATATGGGATATCCAGCAGAAAAAATTAAATACTACAGAGGTGGTATGCAAGCTTGGACTTCACTTGGATATACTGTTGTAGGTGATGGTAAATAATTTAGGTTTCTAATATTAAATGAAGGAATTTATTAATGAGTAAATTAAGTAGAAGAGAATTTGTTTATATGATGGCAGTTTTAGGTTCTGCACCAGTTTTTGCTAATTCACACACGAGAATGGTAGAAACAACTAAGAATTTAGAAGATTATTATAAACTTAAGCCATATGGTAATGTAAGGCTAATGCATATGACAGATTCACATGCTCAATTACTACCTGTTTATTTTAGAGAGCCTAGTGTAAACTTAGGTTTTCATGGAAACTATGGTAAGCCACCACATATTGTTGGTGAGAAACTATTAGATTATTATGGAATTAAAGGTAATAAAAGACTTGAATATGCATATTCAATGGTAAACTTTGAAAAGCATGCAAAAGCTATGGGAAGAACTGGCGGTTTTGCACAAATTAAAACTGTAGTTGATTTTTTAAGAAATAGTTTTGGAGCTGATAAATCTTTACTATTAGATGGTGGTGATACATGGCAAGGTTCATGGACTGCACTTCAAACTAGAGGTAAAGATATGGTAGGGGCAATGAATCTTTTAGGTGTTGATGTAGCTGTTGGACACTGGGAATTTACTTATAATGCACAAGAAGTATTGGATAATGTTAAAATGTTAAATGCAGAGTTCTTAGCTCAAAATGTTAAGGTAAAAGAAGATTCATTATTTAATGAAACTGAAATTGCAAAACAAGCTTATGATATGGATGATGGTTATGCATTTAAACCATATACAATCAAAGAGATTGGTGGTGCTAGAATTGCTATAATTGGTCAAGCATTCCCTTATACAACTATTGCAAATCCACAAAGATTTATAGAAGATTGGACATTCTCAATCAATGATGAAGGTATGCAAGAAGTTGTTGATATGGTTAGAGAAGAAGAGAAACCAGATGCAGTTATTGTTCTTTCTCACAATGGTTATGACACTGACAAAAAAATGGCAGAAGTTGTAACTGGAATTGATTTTATTATGGGTGGACACACACATGATGGTGTTCCTGAAGCTTATCCTGTTAAAAATGAAAATGGTGTTACATATGTATGTAATGCAGGTTCAAATGGTAAGTTCTTAAATGTATTAGATTTAGATGTAAAAGATGGAAAAATTGTAGGTCACAAATTTACTTTACTTCCAATTTTCTCTGATTTAATTCCTGAAGACCCAGAGATGAAAAAATACATCGAAGATGTAAGAGCTCCATTTAAAAAAGACCTTGATAGAGTAATTGCTACAACAGAGCAAACTTTATTTAGAAGAGGTAATTTTAATGGTTCTTGGGACCAAATCATTTGTGATGCATTAATTGATGTTAAAGGTGCTGATATTTCACTTTCTCCTGGATTTAGATGGGGAACTTCAGTTATGCCTGGTCAAGATATTACATTTGATGATTTAGCTACACAAACAGCTATGACATATCCAGAAACTTATGCTAGAGATATTTCTGGTAAAGATATTAAATTAATTTTAGAAGACGTTGCTGATAACTTGTTCAATGAAGACCCATTCTACCAACAAGGTGGTGATATGGTTAGAACAGGTGGAATATCATATAAAATCAATCCTACTGCTAAAATGGGAGAAAGAATTTCTGAAATTACGCTAACTAAGACTGGTCAAAAACTTGATGCTAATAAATCATACAAGGTTGCTGGTTGGTCTACTGTTGGTGCAAAATCTCCAGGTGAACCAGTATGGGAAACAGTTGAAACTTATCTTCAAAATGTTAAACATATTGCAAATCTTAAAGTTGATACTCCAGATATTGTTGGTATCAAAGGAAACCCAGGAATCGTTTAAATCCTTATGTAAAAGGTATAGAGTCTTATCTCTATATCTTTTCAGTTTATTAAAATACTTTTTTAGTTTTTTAATAAGTTGAAAGAAGGAAGAAAATGATTATAAGAAGGACGATTTTATTATTTACTATCTTAGCTTTTTTTGTTAATTTAAAGGCAGATTTTAAAGAGGGTAAAGTTTTATTTGAAAACAAATGTGCATCTTGTCATGAAGAGTATATCTCATTTAAAAAATTAAAAGAGAATTTTTTTGAAAGAAATAATACCTTGTTAAATTTAACAATTCCAACACAAAACATGTTAGCATGGGCTATTATGGAAAGTAGTAAAAAGATAGGGGATCCTAGTGACTCTGAAATGAGAATTGTTGAAATAGAAGAGTATTTAAAAGAATATTTGGCAAATCCTGATATTAATAACACTGTTTGTGATAACCATGTTGTTAAATATTATAAAGAAAAAGAACCAATGGATATAACTGAAGATGAAGCAACATTGTTAGCTGAATTTTTCATGGGTTATAAAGAGGATAGATTAAAAAGATTTCCTAAGCCAGTTAAAGTTTTAAAAAACAATAATAATGATGATAAAATAATCAAAGAAGCTTTAGAAAAAAATAAACAAATTATAGTTTTTGCTACTGCTCAAAGTTGTTACTTTTGTAAAAAGATGAAAAATGATGTTCTTGATTTAACTGAGGTCCAAGAGGCAATAGGGGAAGATTATATTTTTGTAGAGGTTGATGTAGATTATGTTTCATTACCCTTTGGTTTAAATAAAAGATTTAAAGGTATGACACCAACATTCTTTATTCTAACTAGTGCAGGGCAATTAATTAATACCTATCCTGGTGCATGGGATAGAAAAGACTTTTTAGGAATATTAAAGGAAAATTTATGATTAAACATAAAGTTTTAGACACTTTTAGTGCAAAAAAAGGTCAAAGTGGTTTGCCTAGACCAAAAGTTGATAAATTAGAATTAATATTAGATTTTGGAATAAAAGATGATAAATTTGCTGGTAAAGATATAGATAAAGCTGTTATGATAGTTGGTAAAACTACATATGATTTGGCTAAAGAAAACGATATTAGTATAGAATATGGAAGTTTAGGAGAAAATATACTATTTGATTTTAATCCACACGATTATCATGTTGGAACTATATTTGAAATTGGTGAAGCACAAATACAAATTACTGAAAACTGTACTATTTGTAACCACTTAGCAGTTTTTGATGATGATTTACCAATTATCGTTCAAGATTGTAGGGGAATATATTGTAAGATTCTAAAATCTGGTGAAGTAAAAAAAGGTTCAACAGTAAAAATTATAGAAAAGCAACACAACGTTGCATAAAAAAGGATATAGATGAAAAGTTTTTTAATAGTTATACTATTAACTGTATTTAGTTTTGCCGAATCAACTTTTAACGACCCACAACCAACATTTGAGAGCCCGCGAAAAGTTGCTATTCAATTGTATGATTCAGATTTAAAAAAAGTAGATCATAATTTAAGTACAATTTATAATATTTTAAAAGAATACCCAGAAGAGAGTTTAAAAGTTGTTGTAATTGCTTACGGAAATGGTGTTAGAGCACTAATGAAAGATTATGATGAAAAAGCATTAACAAGAATAAAGTCTTTAATGGAATATGATGTGGAATTTATTGTATGTAGAAATACTATGGAAACTATGAAATGGACTGAAGACGATTTTATTGAAGATGTTTCTTATGTTCAAGCAGGAATTGTTGAAGTTATAGAAAGACAAATAGCTGGTTATGTAGGAATAATCGCTTACTAAAAAAGAGGATCACCCCTCTTTTGATATTTAAAAATCCACTCTTTCTTTTTATTTAATATTACATTTAAACATAACTTTACTATAACTTATCTTTATATTTTAGGCTTATTTCTTTATTGTATAAATAAGTTAAATCTTATAAATTATTATAATTATAAAAAGGAGTATATTATGTTAAAAAAAGTGTCAATTTTTATCTCAATTTTTTTACTTTCATTGAGTTTAAACGCAAAAAAAATCTCTCAAGAGGATTGTGGTTCTTTAGGTGAAAATTTTATTTTTGCTGGTGGTGAGTGTATAGAAACAAGAACCTTTAGTGGAGATTCAAATGATCATATAATGATTATAGTTCATGGTACATGGGATGAAGGGACAAATACCCTTGGTAGATATGCACCTTTTGCGGAGACTATGAATATGAATACAGATTTAACTACAATTGCAGTAGCTCTTCCAGGTTATTCAAATTCATCAACAAACAATTTTCAAGCTTTAGCCCATGAAGGTGTAAAAAATCTTTCTTCAAACAAAGAGTATATTTTATTTTTAGGTGAATTAGTAGATGCCTTAAAACAAAAATATGAAGCTACTACTGTAACATATGTAGGTCATAGTGCAGGTGCAAGAATGGGAGCAACTTTAACTGGATTAAAACCTGGACTAATTCAAAATATTGCATTAGCAGGTGGAAGTTATGTTACAAAGCCTGAAAATAAAGGGAAAAACCTAGTATCTTTTAATGATGTAATTGATAATGTAGATAAAAATACAAAATATCTATTTATCTATGGGACAGCTGATAAAATATCAAAACCAGAAGTAACTACCAAGTTTTTTGAAGTTGCTAAGAATAATGGATTAAATGCAAAACTTGTTAAAGTTGAAGGGGCTGAACATCTAGATTTAGATATGACAAACACCTCTGTTGAATCTATTGTTGGAATGATTGAAGAAGAGTAAAACTACTTTTCTTCAATTTTTAATGCTTTATATTGTAGCATTGTGTTTACAAAACAATTACGGATAATTTATGAACAAGAAAAAACAGCTACAGTTTAATTTAAACAATTTTTTATTATCAATATCTTTAGTCCTGGATTTAGTGGAAAAAGATTTAAAAAATACTAAAAAGAATCACTCTAGAAGAATTGCTTTTATCTCTTTAAAACTAGGTGAAAGATTTCAGTTAAGTCCACAAGAAATGGCAGACTTATGTGCTTATTGTTTACTTCATAATGTATCATTAAGAAAAATTAACGACTATAACAAAGAGTATTTTGAATTAGCTCAAAACCTTGCAGATAAACTACCTTTTTTATGTAAGTATGATGATATATTAAAATATCATCAAGAACACTACGATGGTTCCTCTTTTTTTGCTTTAAAAGAAAATGAGATTCCATTTTTATCACAAATCATCTCATTTTCACATATTATTGATACTAATTTTGATTTTTTAGATGAAAATGTACAATTAAAAAAAGATATCAAAAATTTTATTGAAAAAAATGAAGATAAACTTTTTTCAAAAGATATCTCTGATATGTTTTTAGACGTTTCTTCAACAGTTGATTTCTGGCTTGATATCCAAAATGAAAACGATATACTTTTTTATATCTTTTCTACATTATATGACTTTACAATAGAACCAACATTTGAAGAGGTTTTAGAAATAACTTCAATTTTTACAATATTAAATGAAGAGAATGAAAATATACTAGATAAGTGTTCAAAAATGGCAGACTTTTATGATTTTGAACATAAAGACAAGCAAACATTTTTAATTGCTGCATCATTATACAATATTGGGAAATTAGCTATTCCTAGCAAAATCTTAACAAAAGCTGGTACTTTAGATGAGAATGAGTTTGAGATTATGAAAACTTATCCTTATTATACTAAAAAGATATTAACTAATCTAATGGGCTTTAATGATATTTCAAATTGGGCATCTAGAGCTCAAGAAAGAGTTGACGGACAAGGTTATCCATACAAACTTTCAGGAAAGGACTTAAGTTTAAAAGATAGACTTATGGCTGTTTTAAACGTTTATCAGTCTCTTACAACAAAAAAGTCTTACAGGGATAAATATAATCACCAAGAAGCTATTAATATTATGATAAAGCTATCAGAAGAGGGCACTTTAGATAAAACTATTGTTCAAGATGTAAATAAACAGTTGGGGTAACTTAAATTACTCCGCAACTGTTGTTAAATTTAGAAGTTTCCAAGAATATATCCCACCTCTATACCATTTAATTTTTTCTTGAGGGAAACCAAGCTTTATTAAGTTTTCTATGGCAAAACTTGATTGTGGACACCATGCACCATTACAAAATAAAACTAAATCCTTAGCCTTTGAATAATCATATTTATTTTCTGAAATCTCTTTTACACCAATCATCTCTAAAGCATCATAAAAGTCATCTGGATATTTACTTTTATCAAAATAAGTAAAAGGGATATTTTCAGCAGTTGGAATAGTAAACTGTAAATACCAATCAGGTAATCTTGAATCTATTAAAAGCATATTTTTGTTAGTTTGTGATTTTTCAATAAACTTTATAACTTCAAGTTCTCCAATAGTTTCAATTTTATCATTGATTTTCATTGGTGTGATTTTTCCCATTGTTGTAAGAAACTTTTTAACACAAGCTTTGGGTAAGTCCTCTTTTGCATAGTTACCAGAAAATAGGTTTTCAGGAATTGCACCATTTATTAAAAGACACTCTTCATCATCTATTCTTTTTATTGTAATAGTTTTTCCATTACTTTCAATCTCTACGCCTATATTTTTTAAATCATAACCATAGGTAAATGAAAAACTAAATAGTAAAACTATAGATAAAAAAATTTTCATAATTGCTCCTTTTTAACTAAACTTTAAGTTTATATAAAACAACTTAAACTTCATATATAAAACTACTTCATTAAGAAGAAAATATAAAACTGTTTTATAATTACATTAGAGGTGACCATTATGCACAATAATATAAATATAAAAATTAACGGTTTAAATGATAATACTTCATTAAAAGTTGTAGATTCATTAAAAGATATAATTAAACAATTTTCTTATCTAGATTTTAGAAGATTATCAAAAATTGTTATAACTTCTAATTTTGAAAGGGATATTGATAGACTTAGTCAATCAAATAAAAAGGGGTTTGAAAACAAGTATAGAGCAAATAAAGACACCTATGCAGTTGTTTTAACAGTCCCTAAAAATGATGATTTTGAATTAGTATTAGTAATGAAATCTGATTTTGCAAAAAGTATTACTTCTAAAAATGATGAACAAGAGTATAAAAATGCCTTGCATGTTTTAAACCATGAATTTGCTCATATTCATGATAATAATAAGAAAATAGATGTTTTCAAACAATTAATGAAAACAAAAACCTACAAAGGCAAAGACTCAATCATATTTCCAATAGCAGAAACTTGCTGGAGTGAATACATTGCTAATTTTATCTCTTCTCAAAGTGCCTTAAATACTCAATATCCAAAATTGGTTGCCATTACATTGCTTGAGAAGATTTATATGTCACAGCAAAATATAAAGACATCTTTAATGGCATATAAAATAAACCATAAAAGAGAAGATCTAGTTGAAAACTCTATTGTACAAATTGAAACACTTTTAAAAACAGCTTCATATTTAATTGGTTATTTAAATGGTATGCAAATTACTCTTGCTGAACTTGATGATGAGATTGATTTAAAAATAGAGTCATCTTATTTTAATGAATTTTGGTCATTTTTAAAACATGAATTAGCTAGTATACACCAAGTTTATCCCCACGGATTCGTAAATCTAAACATATATAAAAATCTTGCTATATTAATAGATAACTTTTATAAAGAAATGGGAATCATTTTTGATGAAGATAAAAAAGGGATAATTCAAATTCACATAATTTAATTATGATACAATTTCCTCTTTTTTAGAGGAAATTTATATATGATTAAAGATACCGCATATAAATATGCATTAATTTCTGTTTTTTTATGGTCTACTGTTGCAACTGCATTTAAATACTCATTGAAGTATTTAAGTCCCGAACAACTTGTTTTTTTTGCATCTTTGTGCTCACTACTTACTCTATTATTTGTTTTATTAATACAAAAAAAGTTTAATTTGATTTTTGATTATATTAAAAACAATACAATACTTGTTTTAGTATTAGGTGCCATAAATCCATTTTTATATTATCTTGTTTTATTCAAAGCCTATGATTTATTACCAGCACAAGAAGCACAGGCGATAAATTACACTTGGGCTTTAATGTTAGCTTTTCTTTCGGTTCCCTTTTTAAAACAAAAATTAAAACTTAGTGATATTGTTGCTGGAATAATTTGTTATTTTGGAGTATTAATTATTTCTACAAAAGGGGAACCTTTTTCTTTAAACTTTTCAAATTTGGATGGTGTATTCTTAGCTTTATTAAGTACAATTCTTTGGTCTTTATATTGGATATTTAATACAAAATCTAAAGCAGATCCAGTTGTAAGTTTGTTTTGTAACTTTTTATTTGCTTTGCCAATGATATTTATTTATGTACTTTTAACTGACAGTTTTGAAATTAGAAATATAAACGGTTTATTTGGTGCTATTTATGTTGGATTATTTGAAATGGGTATCACATTTCTGTTTTGGTTAAAAGCAATGCAAACAACAAATAACACATCAAGAATAGCAAATCTAATTTTTATATCTCCATTTCTTTCTTTAGTATTTATATACTTCATATTAAAAGAGCCAATATATATATCAACACTAGTTGGTTTACTATTTATTATCTTTGGTCTTATTGTTCAACAAAAAAACAATAAATTGAATTCGTGAAAATTTTATATGTAATAGAGTAAATTTATTATCATATTTATAGTTAGCGAATTTTTAAAAAATTATAGTAAAATAGCATTAAAATAGCATTTTATCGAATTTGTTACATAATGTATAAAAAGCAAACAGTTTTGTTTTGTATTTATAAAATTCTTAAGTTTCAATTTATATTTAATGTGAAATAATAGTTGTGACAGAAATGTTACTACTTTTTGTAGTACTAAAAATTAATTATAATTTTAAGCTATAATTAATTTATTTAAAAAGGAGTATTAATGAAATTAACTAAAATTGTTAGTGCCTTAGCACTAAGTGGGGCAGTTGCAACTTCATTGTTCGCAGCAGATACAGTTAAGATTGGTGTTCAAGCACCTATCACGGGTAAATATGCAAATGAAGGTCAAAGTATAGATAACTTTGTTAGGCTTATTGTTGATGAAAAAAATGCACAAGGTGGTTTACTTGGTAAACAAATCGAAGTTGTAACTTGTGATGATGAAGCAAAAGCTCAAAAAGCAGCTGTATGTGCTAAAAAATTAACAAACGCAGGAGTATTTGCGGTAATTGGTTCATATACTTCAGGGGCTACAGAAGCAGCTCAAACAACATACTATAGAAAAAAAGTACTACAAACTTCTGATGGTACTTCTGATTCTTTAATTGAGAAAAAATATTGGACTTTCTTTAGAAACTCATTTCCAAACTCAGCTCAAAGTGATTTTACAGCAGATTACTTTGTAAATATTAAAAAATATAAAAATATTGTTGTTCTTTCTGATTATTCTTCATATTCAGCAGGACTTGGTGATGCAACAGAAGCTTCAATTAAAAAAGCTGGTGGTAATGTAATTTTTAGAGGGAAGATTAAATCAGGAACTCAAAACTTTACAGCAGTATTAACAAAAATTAAAGCAATGAATCCTGATGTAATTTATTATTCAGGTTATTATACAGATGGTGGACTTTTAAGAGCTCAACAAATCCAATTAGGAATTGAAGCAGATTTTGTTGGTGGTGATTCAAATGACAACCCTGATTTCTTTAAATTGGCTGGTAAAGCATCTGCTGGTACAGTTTTAATTAATTTCCCAACACCTGAAATACTTCCTTACAAAGAAGCAAAAAAATATTTAGGTGACTATAAAGCTAGATTTAAAATGGATCCTCCATCAATTTGGCCTGTTACAAATGCAGATGGTTTAAGAGCAGTTATTGAAGGTGTTGAAAAAACAAACTCTTTTGATACTAAGAAAATCTCTGATTATATTAGAAATGATATGAAAGACTTCCCTGGAATTACTGGACCATTTAATATTAGAGAAGATGGTGAAAGAATTGGGGCTAAGTTTGTTGTATACAAATTAAAAAATGACGGTACTAAAGAAGTAGTTGGTCAATAATCTAAAAGAGGCATAATGGATACTTTTTTTCAACAGTTAATTAATGGTTTGACTATTGGAAGTCTTTATGCATTGGTTGCTTTAGGTTATACAATGGTTTACGGTGTGATGAAGTTAATCAACTTCGCACACGGTGACCTTGTTGCCTTTTCAGCTTATGTTGGACTTACAATTTTTTCTCAACTTTTTGGTGCTAGTGCAACAAACTTTATAAATATTATTATAATATTTTTACTAACTGCAATTATTGTTGCTTTTATAGGTGTTCTTCTTGAGCGTCTAGCTTATAGACCTTTAAGAACTGCACCAAGACTTAGTGCAGTTGTTTCTGCACTTGGTGCTGCTCTTGTAATTCAAAATGGAATTATGCTTATTTGGGGACCAAATATGCAAATTTTCCCTGCTGATTTACTACCAAGTACTTCTTGGAACTTTGGTGGAGTAATTATATCATTTACGCAACTTGTAATTTTGATATTATCAGCATTTTTAATGGCAGCATTGTTCCTATTTATTAATAAAACAAAAATGGGTACAGCTATTAGAGCAACTGCAATTGATCAAGATGCAGCAAAACTTATGGGTATTAATGTAAATAGAGTAATTATGCTTATTTTTGTTATTGGTTCTATGCTTGGAGCTATTGGTGGTTTATTTATTGGTTTATATTATAGAGCTTTAACTTTTGACATGGGTTGGCTTTATGGTTTAAATGCCTTTATTGCAGCTATAATTGGTGGAATTGGTAATATCCCAGGTGCTATGCTTGGTGGTTTAATGTTAGGATTATTTAACGCACTTATTGCAGGGTATATCTCAACAGAATGGGCTGAAACCTTTACATTTATCTTACTTATTGTAATTTTAATTGTAAGACCTACAGGTATTCTTGGTGAAAAAACAGCGGAGAAAGTATAATGAATAAAACAACATTAACTGCCATTGTATTCTTAGTAGTAATGGCTTTTTTTCCACTTTTAGTTGATTCTGCTTGGTTATCAATTGGAATTACATTTTTAGTATTTGCAACAGTTGCATTCTCTCAAGATATTATATTAGGTCGTGCTGGTGTATTTAATATGGGTCATGCTATTTTCTTTGGTATTGGAGCTTACACAACAGCTATTTTAAATGTACATTATGGTTTAGAAATTATTGAAACAATCCCTTTTGCAATAATATTCCCTGCTATAATTGCAGTATTATTAGCTGGTCCAATAATCCACTTAAGAGGGGATTATCTATTAGTTGCAACTATCGGATTTAATATTATCTTTGAACAAGTTCTAAAAAATGATATTTTTGGTTTAACTGGTGGTCCAAATGGTATCTTTGGAATAGATGTAGTTAGAATTTTTGGTTATGAATTATTTGAAGATACTCATATTTATTATATGGCATTTGCTTTACTTTTAATTACGCTTTTAATTATTAGAAATCTTGATACTTCTAGATATGGAAGAGCTCTTTATTATATAAACAAAGATGAAATTGCAGCAAAATCAATGGGTATTAATATTCCTTATTATAAGTTATTTGCTTTTGCTTTAGGTGCAGCTATAGCTGGTGTTGCTGGTTCTATTTTTGCAATTCAGTATTCAGCTGTATCTCCTGAATCATTTAACTTTATGCAATCAGTTATGTTCTTTGCAATTGTTCTTGTTGGTGGTTCTGCATCACTTCCTGGAGTTCTTATTGGTACTTTTGTAATGTTCGTATTACCTGAACTATTTACAGAATTTAAAGAATCTAGATACTTAATCTTTGGTGCAGCAATGGTACTTGTAATGGTACTTAGACCAAATGGTGTTTGGCCAGCAAAATTTGGAAATATTCCAAAGTTTTTAAGACTAAAAGCTGATGGAGGAGATAAATAATGGATTACGTATTAGAAATAGAAAACGTATCTAAGTTCTTCTATGGGCTTGTTGCAATTGATGATTTAACAATAAAAGTTAAACCCGGACAAATTTATGGAATAATTGGTCCAAATGGTGCTGGTAAAACTACACTTTTTAACTGTGTTACAGGTATTTATACCCCTGAAGAGGGAACTATTAAATACAAAGGTGAAAATATTACTGGTATGGAGCCTCACAAAATTGCCCAAAGGGGAGTTTTAAGAACATTTCAAAATATTAGATTATTTAAAGAGATGAGTGTAGCTGAAAATATTATGGCAGGATATCATACTAAATCAAAACAAAAATGGTATCACTCAATAATTCATACACCATTTTATAAAAAAGATGAATTAGAATCATGGAAAAAAGTTGAAGAGCTAATGAAGTTTTTTGACTTATCTAGACTTGCTACTGTTCCAACTGGTGATTTATCTTATGGTAATCAAAGAAAAGTAGAGATGGCTAGAGCTCTTGCTGCTAGTCCAGAACTTCTAATTTTAGATGAACCTGCTGCAGGACTTAATGAAAATGAAACCATTGAGCTTACAAATATTATTAGAAAAATATCTGAAATGGGTATTGGTATTATGATGATTGAACACGATATGGAAATGGTAATGAATCTAACTGATTATATTACTGTTATTAACTTTGGTAAAGAGATATCTCAAGGAGAACCAAGTTTTGTTCAAAATGATCCAAGAGTAATCGAAGCATATATTGGTTCAGATGATGAAGATGAGGATGAGTAATGGTTGATCACGAAATTTTATTAGAAGTAAAAGATTTACATGTAAGTTATGGTGCCATTTCAGCAATTAAAGGTATTGACTTAGTTGTAAAAAGGGGTGAAGTTGTTACAATTCTTGGGGCAAATGGTGCAGGGAAGACTACAACTCTTAGGACAATTTCTGGACTTTTAAAATCAAAATCAGGTAATATTATTTTTGATAAGAATGATATTACAAAGACTGAAGCACACGATATTGTATCTTTAGGTATGTCTCATTCTCCTGAGGGAAGAAGAGTTTTTGGAACACTTACAGTTGAAGAAAATTTAATGATGGGTGCATATACACTAAAAAACCATGATAAAGAAACATTAGAATGGATTTACGATATTTTACCAAGATTAAAAGAAAGAAGAAAGCAACTTGCAGGAACACTTTCTGGTGGGGAGCAACAAATGCTTGCAATTGGTAGAGCAATTATGTCTAAACCAAAGCTTTTGATTCTAGATGAACCAAGTTTAGGTTTAGCACCAATTTTAATAAAAGCAATTTTCAAAGCTGTAAAAGAGATTGCCCAAAGTGGTGTAACTGTTTTATTAGTGGAACAAAATGCAAAAGCAGCTCTAAAACTTGCTGATAGAGCTTATGTGCTTGAAGTTGGTAAAATAACTCATCAAGGTACAGCTGAAGAATTACTTGCATCAGAAAAAATTCAAGAAGCATATTTAGGTAAAAAACATTAAAAAAATGTTTTACTTAGGTAGTAAAAAAGGGAAAGCTATAAAAGCTTTTCCTTTTTTTATGATAGATAATTTTTAGTGAGCCATAAAAACTGGTATGTCCGTATGTTCTAGGATATATTTAGTTGTACCACCTAACATTAATTCTTTTAATCCTCTATGTCCAAATGCACCAGCAACTATCAAATCATAATTTCCTTCAATTGCATAATTCAATAAAGCTTGTCCTGGAACTTTTGTAGTTTTAACTTCTTCAAAAGTTATTTCAACACCATGAGCTCTTAGGTACGATTGAATTTTGATAATATCTTCCTTAGTTGAAATATACTCTCTAGAATAAATTAGTTTAATCTCTTTTGCTTTTTTTAGTATATTAATAGAATGAGATAAAGCTTTTGAAGCTTCAGGAGAATTATTCCAACCAATTAAAATTTTATCAGTTTTAAATGTTTTCATTACTCGTGGAAACATAAGAACAGGCTTTCCACTTTTTGTAACTATTGCTTCAAAAGTGGCAGTGATTCTACCATTATCAGGAGAAGCTGCAAGTACTAAATCACAATATTTTGACTCTTGTTCAATAATTTTACTTCTATATCCTTCTCCAAGAATAACTTCGGCAGTTGCTACATTCTCAATAGCTTTTTTTGAAACTTTATTTCCAATTTTATTTGCTTCAATTTTAAATATATTTTGTGTCTCTATTAAATCTTCTGTTAATCTTCTTGATGCAATTGCATTTAGTTCACTAAGTACATTTGAAGGGATTCCACCATCCATTTTAATAATTTGACTTGGTTTGGCTTGAGATTTTAATATTTCAAGATGACAATTAAAATATTTACCAATTAGTAAAGCTCCATGAATTCGCTCTTTTAATTCTTCTCCCCCACCAATAGGGAAAAATATTTTTTTGTATTCCATTTAGTATTCCTTGAAAATAATTATGGAAAATAATAACATATAATGAGCCTTTATTCAATAATAAATAGTAAGAATTTTGAAATTTTTTGTAAATATAGTATTAAGTAACTAAGTGAAACTTCACTTAGTTTTATTTATAGAAGGGTTCAATGATATAGCAACCTATTGACCATTCACCTTTTGATTGAGTTTTATTGATTTCTCCACCTTTAAAAGATGATTTTAGGTTATCATATTTTGCTACAATTTTGTCAAAATTGTTAATTATTTCAGGTATTCTTTTATCAAGTTTTTTTCTAGCTTCACTACTAATATCTGAATAAAATGTAAAAACACCATAATCCAAAGTAGAATTTTTGTACTCATCGTCTCTATTTATCATTTTACAGATTCTTTCAATCTCATCTAAATATTCAGCTTTTGAATTTATTACATTATTAACAACAGAAATAATTACTCTTGAAATTGAATCATTATCATTTGCATGTTCTAATCTTTCATCCAAAGTTATACTAAAAGTTCCCTCTTTTAAATCTCTTTGATTCATAAACTCTAAAAACTGATCCCTTTTTGGTAAAGAACACCTCAAAATATCTGAAACAGTTGCATTTATAAAAATTTCTGGGGTATCTTCTTCAATTTTTGCTATCTCTTGTGCTATATGTATAGTAACAATTTTATGTGGACCAAAAGATAAAGATAATCTATTATTAGTCCAAAATAAAAAATTGTTTTTTGCTGCAACAACACCATTTAAAATAGCATCAATTACTAGCTCTTGTTTAGGAAAGTTATTCATAATAATTCTCTTCTACTTCTTCAATAATTCCACTTTCAAATAAAATATTTTCAATTAGTTTATTTTTTGATACATTGATTTTTTCAGATAATATAACTAAAGCATTGTCTAGCCTTGAATCAATTTTAATTGTTAATTGCGAAACTTCTTTTTTCTCTCTTAAGCTTTTATTAATTGCGTTATTAATGATACTTCTATCATATTTTTGTTTAGCCACGCATTTCCTTTTATTAATAAGATAATAGAATTCTATATTAACTACTTTTAAAACTACTTTAAGTACTACCATGTAAAAAAGTAATCTGTTTAAATAATAAACATATTTAATGGAAAAAGTATTTGTATTTTAAGTTTTAATTAAGTTTCATTTGGCAATAATTTATTAAAGGTATTACCTTTTGTAGTACAAAAAATAAATTATAGAAAACGGGGACAATATGACTAACGAAAAAAACATTATTCAAAATGCTATAAAATTAGCTGAAAAGTGGCAAAATAGAGCTACTGAGCTTGTAAGTGATTTTGATAGAGAATTTTATGTTAAAATGAATAAAATGCTTGAACAACCAAAAGATAAAGCACTTCTTATTGAGCTAATGGATCAATCTTTTAGAGTTGAAAATCCTGCTAGAGTAGCAGATCAAATTTGTTTTTTATTAGAAAAGCATGGCATGGCTAATTTCTTTACTACAAAAGATAGAATGTTATTATGGCTTTTCCAAAATATTGGTAAATATTTGCCATCATTATCTGTTCCGATGTTTGTTGATCAAATTAGAGAAGATACAAGAACAGTTGTTATTAAAGGGGAAGAGGAACCATTTAATAAACACCTTGTTATGAGAAAAGAAGAGGGGACAAGAGTAAACATAAACCTTATTGGTGAAGTTGTACTTGGTGAAGAGGAAGCCCAAGAGAGAATTGAAAAATATCTTAAAGCTTTAGAAAATCCAAATATTGACTATATTTCTATTAAAATATCAACAATATATTCTCAAATTAATGCACTAAATTTTGATAATACAGTGTCAGTTCTTGTTGATAAATTAACAAGAATCTATAAGCAAGCATTAAAATATCCATATATTGCGCCAGATGGTACAAAATCAAATAAATTTATTAACCTTGATATGGAAGAGTATAGAGATTTAGATATTACTGTTGAAGTATTCAAAAAAACTTTAGAGAAACCTGAATTTAAAAACTTTTATGCTGGTATTGTACTTCAAGCTTATTTACCAGATTCATTTAATGTTCAAAAAGATTTATGCCAATGGGCAAAGAAAAGAGTTGAAGCTGGTGGAGCACCTATTAAGTTTAGACTTGTAAAAGGTGCTAATATGGAGATGGAAGAAACAGAAGCTTCTCAAAAACACTGGGAAATGGTAACATATACTGAAAAAAGCGATACAGATTCAAATTATAAAAGAATGGTTAGATTCGCTCTTCAAAAAGAAAATGCTCCTTATATGCATGTTGGAACAGGTTCTCATAATCTATTTGAACAAGCATTTGCAACAGAATTAGCAAAAGAGAATGGTACAAGTGAGTATCATACAATGGAAATGTTAGAAGGTATGAGTGAATCTGCAAGGCTTGCAATTAAAGAGATTACTAAAAATCCAATCCTTTATGCTCCAACAGCTTCAAAAGAACAGTTTACAAATGCTATTGCATATCTTGTTAGAAGATTGGATGAAAATACAGGAGATGATAACTTTATTAGATACTCTTTTGGACTTAAAGTTGGAAGTAAAGATTGGCAGATGCAAAAAGATCTTTTCTTAAAATCTTTTGAGAATGAGAAAACATCATTTGTTGGTGCAAAAAGAACTCAAAATAGACTAACTGAGAAATGGGATGATTTTAATGGTTCATCTTATGATTTAGGTGAATACCATGCGGAAGCAGATACTGACTTTGTTCTTCCTGCTAACCAAGAGTGGGCAAAAAATATTGTTAAAAAATGGAAATTCTCAAAAGATACTGAACATCAAACTGTACCTGTAGTTGTTGCTGGTGAAGATTTAATTGGTGATAGAAAAGTTATTGAAGCTATAGATAAATCACAATTAAAAGAGGGTGTATTAGCAGGAAAATTTGCTAATGCAACTGCTGAAGATTTACAAAAAGCAGTAGAGGTTGCAAAAGCTGATGTTGATGGGTGGAGAAGTAAAACTTACAAAGAGAGACATGCTTTATTAAAGCAAGCAGCTATAAAAGTTAGAGAAAGAAGGGATGACCTTATAGGTGTTGCAGCTGCTGAAGTTGGCAAAATTTTTACTGAAACTGATGTTGAAGTAAGTGAAGCAGTTGATTTTATTGAGTTCTATGCTCATTCTACACAATATTGGGAAAATTATACTAATATTAAATTTAAAGGAAAAGGTGTTGGAGTTGTTGTTCCACCATGGAACTTTCCTGTAGCAATCCCTTTAGGTGGAGTATCTTCAACTTTAGCTGCTGGTAATACTGTAATTATAAAACCAGCAAGTGCAGCAGCTCTTACTGCTTATGAGATGTGTAAATGTTTTTGGGATGCTGGTATTTCGAAAAATGTACTTCAATTTGTTCCTTGCCCTGGATCATTAGCGGGTGAACATCTAATTGCAAATAAAGATGTTGATTATGTTATTTTAACTGGTGGTGAAGATACAGCTTATAAAATGCTTGAGACTAGATCAGATTTATTATTAACAGCTGAAACTGGTGGAAAAGATGCAACTATTGTAACAAACATGGCAGATAGAGAGCAAGCTGTTAAAAATGTATGTTTAAGTGCTTTTAATAATTCAGGTCAAAAATGTTCTGCTACATCACTTCTAGTATTAGAAGAAGAGGTTTATAATGATAAAGCCTTTAGAAAAGCTTTAATTGATACTGCTAAATCAATGAGTGTTGGTTCTGTTTGGGATTTTAAAAATAGAATTGGTACTTTAGCAAATCCTGTTTCTGGAAATCTTAAAAAAGCACTTGAATCTTTAGAAGGTAATGAAGAATGGGCTTTAGCTCCTGAATATGCTGATGATAATGAATATATGTTAAAACCTTCTATCAAATGGGGAGTAGAAGAGGGTAACTTTATCCATATGAATGAATTATTTGGACCAGTACTTGCTGTTATGAAAGCAAGAGATTTAAAACACGCTGTTGAAATTGTAAACTCTACTGGTTATGGATTAACTTCAGGTATTGAATCACTAGATGAAAGAGAAGTTGAATACTGGAAAGCTAATCTTAAAGCTGGAAACCTTTATGTAAATAGAGGAACAACTGGTGCAATCGTACTTAGACAGCCATTTGGTGGAATGGGTAAATCGGCAATTGGTGCAGGTAGAAAAGTTGGTATTTTCAATTATATTACTCAATTTGTAGATTTTACTGAAACTTCAAAACCAAATGTTTCAAAAAAATATAATACAGAACTTACTAGATTTATAGATTCTTGTAAAGGTGCTAGTAAAGATGATATTGAAAAATTATCTGTTGCTTTACAATCTTATTATGAAAATTATGAAAACGAGTTCTCACAAGAAAAAGATTATTGTAATGTAAGAGGTGAAGATAACCACTTTAGATATATTCCTCTAAAAAATGTTTTAATTAGAGTATCAAATGATGATACTGTTTTTGAAACTGTTTCGAGAATTTTAGCAGCAAGAGTTTCAGGTGTTCATTTTAAAGTTTCGATTAACAACAATGATGAAGTAAAAGCCTTTTTAGAAAAATCAAAGGAGGCGTTATTTACAGCCAGAGATTCTATGATAGTTCAAGATGATAATTCATTTGCTAGAGATTTAGCATCATATGATAGAGTAATCTATTCAGATATTGAAAAAGTACCTGCTTCAGTATTTAAAGAAGCTGCAAAAACAGTTACTTATATTGTAAGAGCTAAACCTATGATGGAAGGAAGACTAGAACTTCTTAACTACTTTGCTGAGCAATCAGTTTCACACTCATACCATAGATATGGAAATATTGGAGCTAGAGGAATTAAGTAAAATTAAATGCTATGATGAAAATCATAGCATTTTTTGAAAAAAATCTAATTTCACTACTTTTTAGACACTTTTTCTTGTTATCATTCTTTAACAATAAAGAACAGGCATCTATAACTTTATATTCCTACTCCCACTCCTTAATAGATTATATTTGTCTGCTTCTTTAATGTTAATCTTTCTTTTCAACTACTGTTGACTTTTTCTAATAAATTTTAAAATCATTATTTGCTCGAAAAGCATATTTCCAAATCCCTTTGGTAAATCAGGATTATTTTTTTCTACATTTACAATAGTATTTTTAATTTGTTCTTCAGTCATATTCTGAACTAGTGGCATTATATTCTTAGCGATTGTTTCTTTAAATTCTTGTATCTCTTCTTGAGTCATATATTAATTCTTTTTTTTAAACTTGGACTCAAATTATAATTAAATTACCTAAAATAATAGTTAATCTGTCTACTTGTTTTTATCATAATTGAAATTTGAGTAAATTATGTTATAATCGCGAAAAAATTATAGGAAATATTTATTTTGGTAGAGTTAAGTAAAAAAATTTCAAAAGTAGTAGGTAAGACAAACGCAGAGTATGGACTTATAAAAGAGGGTGACAAAGTTTTAGTTGGGTTTTCAGGTGGAAAAGACTCAACAACACTTATTCATGCTTTAAATCATTTAAAAAGAGTTACACCATTTAATTTTGAATTTAAAGCTGTAACCGTTACTTATGGTATGGGTGAACAAGTTCAATTTTTAGCTGATCATTGCAAAGAACATGGAATTGAACACGAGATTATTGATACTGAAATCTTTGAATTATCAAAAGAAAAGATTAGAAAGAATTCTTCATTTTGTTCGTTTTTTTCTAGAATGAGAAGAGGGTATTTATATTCAACTGCATTGGAACAAGGTTACAATAAACTTGCCCTAGGACATCACCTTGATGATGCTATGGAGTCATTTTTTATGAACTTTTTATACAATGGTGCTTTAAGATCTATGCCACCAGCTTATAAGGCTGAAAATGGTTTAGAAGTTATTAGACCACTTATATTTTGTAGAGAAAGACAACTAAGAGCTTTTGCTCAAACAAATGAGATTATGGTTATTGGAGATGAAGCTTGTCCAGCTATGAGATTTGATATTAAAATGCCATATGCAAGAGCTAAAACAAAAGAACTTTTAGAAAAGATGGAAGAGGATAATCCTCAAATGTTTATCTCAATGAAAGCAGCATTTAATAATATTCAGACATCAACTTTTTTTGATAAAGAGTTATTGGATAGAGATTAATGAAAATATTAATCTCTTCTTGCCTTTTAGGTGAAAACGTTAGATATGATGGTGATAATTCATCTATAGCTTATAATTCAACTTTTACTTTTTCTCAAAAAGAACGTTTTATGGATATCCTTTGTTCTAATGAGATTTACTCATTTTGTCCTGAAGTTAGTGGAGGCTTACCAACTCCAAGAGTTCCATCAGAAATTGTTTCAAGACAAAAACCTTTTATTGTAAAAAATAAAGAAGGAAAGGATGTAACAATAAACTTTTTATTAGGAGCTAAAAATACCCTTGAATTGTGTAAAAATGAAGATATTAAATTAGCACTTTTAAAGTCCAATTCTCCATCTTGTGGAAATACTCAAATCTATGATGGAAGCTTTAGTGGAAACTTTATAGAAGGACAAGGTTTAACAGCTAAACTTCTTAGTGAAAATGGTATAACTATTTTCAATGAAACTCAAATGAATGATTTTTTTAAATTTATAAAAGAAAATAGATGATATGAAATTTATTTTTCTTTTTTCTTTTTTAGTCTTTTCCTTATTTGCTCAAGATGTAAACCTTGGTAATTGGAGTAAAAATAGCTTCAATAAGTTTTTAGAAAAAGAGAAATCGATAGATGAAATATCAAGTGCTTTTCTAAACACTTCTTATAAAGCAAATGTTTTAATAGGCTCATCATCAAAAAAAGAAAAACTAGTTATAGATTTAGCAAATCTTGACTGCTTTACCTATGTTGATTATATTGAGGCTATTAAAAATTCAAATGATTTTGAAAGCTTTAAAAAAAATCTAATTTCTCTCAGATATAAAAATTCTACAATCTCTTTTAAAAATAGAAACCATTTTTTTACAGATTGGATAACACAAAATGGTTTTGAGAATATCACTTCAAACTTATCAAAAAATACAAAAAAACAAATAAAATATTTAAACAAAAAAAATGATAAAGATTTGTTTCTAAAAGGTATTGATATAAATAAAAGAGAAATAGAATACTTAGAACCTAAATACATCACAAAAGATATCTTAATCAAACTTCAAAGTGGAGATTATATAGGTATTTACACCCCTTTAAATGGCTTAGATGTAACACACACTGGAATGATTGTAAAAAAAGATGGCAAAACCTTTTTTAGACATGCTTCAAGTAAAAAATCTAATAGAAAAGTTGTTGATGAACTTTTTGTTGACTATATTAAAAAAACTCCAGGTATTTTAGTTTTAAGAAAATAGTTTATATAAATTCATTAACTAAATTAGCTAATCTTAATGGGTCAAGTGCTCCACTTACTCTTTTTACTTCAACACCATTTTTATAAACCACTAATGTAGGAATTGATCTAATACCATATTTAGCACCTAAATTTTGCTGTTCTTCTGTATTTACCTTTGTAAATAATGCTTTTAAAGGATATTTTTGAGATGTTTCATTATAAATAGGCGCAAACATTTTACATGGTCCACACCAAGGAGCCCAAAAATCAACTATAACAGGTATTTGTGAGTTAACTACAACATGATCAAAGTTACTTTCATCCAATTCAATTGGTGTTGTATCAAGAAGTGAGTTTTTACAAGAACCACAATTTGCTTTTGAATAAGAATCTTTTTTTGGTATTGAATTAATTTTTTTGCAGTGAGGGCAAACAATATTAATTTTATCCATTTTAAGCCTTTATATCTAAAATTGTAGACATCATCTCGTCTTTTGTTTTTATCCCATTTGCATTTGCTTCATAGGCTATTGTTTGAGGTATCATATCAACCATAGCGTTTGTAAAATCTTGAGTATTTGAAGGTAAAGTCTCTTGATTTTCAATATCTGTTGAGCTTTTTGTTGTACTTGCAATTGTTTGTGCATTTTGATTTACTTGTATTTGAGCTGCTAGCATACCATTTAAATTATTATCAATTCTCATAATTTCCTCCAATACTTTGAAGTAACATTTTGTTTAAGTTTGCACTTCTAGATATTTGTGCATCAGCAGAACCTAATTCATTTACAGAAGTTGATACATCTAAGCTTACTTGATACTCTTGTTTATCATAGGTAGAGTTAGATTCATTTAATTTATCATAGGAATCTTGGGTTGATTTACTTATCTCTTGTCTGTCAATACTAGATAATTGCGCTCTTTTTTGAGCCAATTGCATATATATTGAAGAAGAACTTGATAAATTATTATTTATTTCCATAACGAACTCATTTTTGTATATTTATAGGATTATATCAAAGAAAAAAATAAAAGTAAAGAAAGGGATAAAATTAATTTTATCCCTTAAATTTTAGTAGTCGATAGCAACTTTGTAGTTTGGATCATCCTCTTCATAAGTACAAAAAGGACCAGCATTTTTAAGTATTTGTTTACAATCTTTACTTAAATGTCTAATAACAAGTTTTTTGCCCATATCAGCATATTTTTTTGTTATATTATCAATTGCCTCAACACCTGAAATATCCATTACTCTTGCATTTTTAAAATCTAATACAATATTTTCAGGATCATGTTTTGTATCAAAAAGTTCAAAAAATGAAGTTGTTGAACCAAAAAATAAAGGACCATCAAATTCATAAACTTTTGTATTTTCATTTTCTCTATATGTTCTTGATCTAACTTTAGAGTGATTCCATGCGAATACAAGAGCAGAGATTATAATACCTGTAATTACGGCAATTGCTAAGTCTGCAAAGATTGTGATAACAGTAACAGCAACTAAAACAAACTTATCAGAGTTTGGCATAAATCTAATTCTATTTCCGCTCTCCCATTCAAAAGTACCAATTGAAACCATAAACATAATTCCAACTAAAACTGCAACAGGAATCATAGCAATATAAGAAGATAAAGAAACAACAAAAGAGATTAATAAAACTGCAGCTGTTACACCCGATAATCTTCCCCATCCTCCATTTGAAAAGTTAATAATTGATTGTCCAATCATTGCACAACCTGCCATTCCTCCAAAAAAACCACAAATAATATTTCCACTTCCTTGAGCAATACATTCTTGGTTTCCACTTCCTCTGTTTCCACCCATTTCATCTAAAACAGAAAGTGTTAGTAAAGATTCAATTAGTCCAACTAAAGCAACTAAAATCGAATATGGTAATACTGTAATTATAGACTCCATTGTTATATGTAAGGTTGGGATTGCAAAACTTGGAAGATTTCCTGAAATATTTGCTAAATCACCAACTCTTTTTGTATCTAAATCCATACCAATAACAATTGCTGAAATCACTACAATCGCAACTAATCCTGAAGGAATTGCTGTTGAAATTTTCGGAAAAAATTTAACTATAATCATTGTTGAGGCTACAAGTACATACATAATCCAATTTTCACCTTCAAATAGTGGAAATTGAGCCATTGCTATAACAATTGCAAGACCATTTACAAAACCATACATAGCTGGTTGTGGTACAAGTCTAATCAATTTACCTAACCTAAAAGCACCAATTGAAACTTGAATTATTCCAGCTATAATTGTTGCAACAAGAATATATTGTAAAATGTAAGTTGATAGTTCACCATTTGCACTTAGTTGCTGTAACATTTCAGGGGATAAAGATTCTTTAACTTTTACCCCAAGCCCTACAAGAACAACTGCAATAGCTCCCGTTGCACCACTTATCATTCCAGCTTTACCACCAACTAGAGCTGTAATTAAACCTAATATGAAAGCTGTGTACAATCCAACTAAGGGAGAAACTCCAGCTATAATTGAAAATGCAATTGCTTCAGGAACTAAAGCAATTGCAACAACAATTCCAGATAATACATCACTTTTTACAGATTGACCTATAAATGTATTTTTAATATTTAACAAATTAATACCTTTCTTTGAAAGTCGCGATTATATCCAATAGATTATTAAGCACAAGTTAAGTTAAAAATAATCACTTATAATAAATTATTTGATATAATTCGCCCATGAAAATTAATAAAGAATTTTATAAAAGTACTATTTTTAAGCTAGCTATTTTAAGTTTTATAATTTTAGTTTCATTACTTATTTCTAGTTTTATGTTTAATTCTCAGATTGATAAATTAAAAAAAAGAATAGACTATATCTATTTTGGTAATTATATCCCAGTTTTAAAACTTCACACAATAGAAGATAACTTCGAGAATCTAATTACTTGTATGAGAACACATAAAAAATGCAATAGGGAACCCTTTTTTAAAGAGATAAAAAAAGAGTGGAATTATTATGATAACGCTTTTAAAGGTGATGAAGAAAGAAAAGTTGTTGATAAAATTAGTATAGATGTAAACAATTCTTTAAATGATAAAACAAAAATATTTGAATATAAAGATGTTATAAAAAAAATCAACTTTTTAAAAAAACATGAAAAAGATGTTGCTTATGAAAAACGTAAAGCATTTTTAAAAGAGTATTCTTCAATGAAAGACTACCTTTTTTACAATATGGTTATCTTAGTATTTATATCATTTTTATTTATTGCCTTAATTATTTATTCTATTATAAAAAAAGATAATCAATTAAAAATTCTTACAAAAAAATATAAAATGGAATCAATTACAGATGCTATGACATCACTTTATAATAGAAAGTATTTTGACCAAATATTTGACAATATGCCATTTATCTCTAATGCAAATAAATGGAATACTGCATTTGTTATGTTAGATATTGATTTTTTTAAGCAGTATAACGATACTTATGGCCATGATATGGGTGATATAACTTTAAAAGCTGTAGCTAATTCTTTAAAAGCATATTTTAATAAAGACTATGAGTATGTTTTTAGATTAGGTGGGGAAGAGTTTGGAGTAATATTATTTGATATTGATAAAGAAACCCTGGAAGAATGCTTAAAAGATGTTAACAAAAATATCGAATCATTAAATATTGAGCATAAAAATAGTAAAATATCAAACATTGTTACAATATCAATAGGAGCTGTTATTTATGAAGCAAACTCTTATGTATCTTGTAATAGATTATACAAAATTGCTGATGAATCGCTTTATCTGTCAAAACAAAACGGTAGAAATCAGTATACAATCTATGAAAACGAAGGGAACTAATGACATTTCTTTTTAATAAAAATAGCCATTTTAATTTAGCTAATTTGGCAACTTTTTTTAACATCTCAGCAGGTATTATGGCTATATATTTTTTAACTCATAATGAATTTTTTGCTGCTGCACTTTTTGCATGGTTAGCAGGAGGATTTGATATTGTTGATGGAAAAATTGCAAGAAAATATAATCTTTCAACAGAGTTTGGTATTCAATTAGACTCATTTGCTGATTTCTTATCTTTTGTTATAGTTCCAACTATGTTTATCTATTTTGCAATAATTGACACAAAAGAACTTATGTTATTTACGCCACTTGTTGCATTTGCTTTTATTTATTATGTAATCTCAGGTCTTAGACGGTTAATTCAGTTTAATATAAATGCTGAAGAGGGTATAGTAGAAAAATATTTTACAGGCGTGCCAACACCTTTAGGAGCTATTCTTTTATGGGTAGTTTATCTTGTTTGGCTAACTGGTATTATGAATGAAAATGTTGTTCTTATTTTAATGATATTAATTGGTTGGTCATTAAATTCTAAAATGAAAATTCCTCACCCATAGAAATTTGTACATGAATAAAGTAACAACTATTGATTTAGGCTCTAATTCTTTTAGAGTCTTGATTTATGATTGTTTAAATCACAAAATTATTAACGAATATAATGAAGTTGTTGGTATGGCTGATGGTTTAAATGAAACTGGTAATATCTCTATTGAAGCCCAAGAAAGAGTAATTGATGCAATTATACGTTCATCTAAAAAATTAGAATATGATCCAAATACTGCAGTTTGTGTAACAACTGCTGCAATGAGATTAGCTTCAAATAGAGATGATGTATTAAAACATTTTGAGAAAACTACAGGTGCAAGATTTAAGATAATAGATGGGAAAGAGGAAGCTAGATTAACACTTTTAGCTGTTAAATATGCATTAAAAAGAGAAAAGATAAATTCCTCTAAATTTGTTCTTTTAGATATTGGTGGTGGCTCAACGGAGATTATTCTAAATGATAGGGATAGTTTTAAATCAAAAAGTTTTAATTTTGGCATTGTAACACTTACTCAAAAATATCTATCTAACGATAAGTTAATGGATGAATTAGAAAATTGGAAAAAAGAGATAAAACTTTTTTTAGATGAATTAGATATTAATTTAAAAGATTATACCTTTGTAGCAACTGCTGGAACACCTACAACTATTGCTGCTATAAAACTGGGACAAGATTTTTTCCATTATGATAAAGATGAAGTTAATGGAACAATAGTAAATATAAAAGATTTAGATGAATCCTTAGAAATGTTTAAAAATTCAAATAACGAAACTATTACAAATCTAGTTGGACGTGGTAGAGTAGAGTTTATTGAAGTGGGTATTTATATATATAAAACTATTTTTGAAGTTTTAGAAAAGAAAGAATCTATTGTTTTAGATGATGGATTAAGGGAAGGTGTTGCGATAGATTATTGTATAAATAAATCTATCTAACACCAACTAATTTTACACTTTGCTCTTGAACAATATTTGCCTGTGAAGCAGCCAAATATCCAGCATTTGCTATAACATTTGATTTAGTAAAATCTGTAACTTCTTTTGGGAAGTCATATTGTTTTGTAATTCTATTTTGATTTGTTAAATCTTTTTGTTCCTGAATTGATTCTCTAGCACTTTCCACAAGATTAGTTCTTAAATCTTGAAATTGTGATTGAACATTATCAAGGGCTTTAATACCTTCTTTCACAATTTCAATTGTTTCATTTAGTTGTTCTTGATTGTTTAAATCATTTTTACTTACTGCATTTCCAATTGCAATAGCTACTTCAGGAGTGTTAGGTTTATCCATTGAAAAATATGCTTCTTTTGTAGAGATATCAATTGAAGTTGTTTCATCATATTGATCAACATATAACAAATTTTCTCTTTTATAAGTTGTTTCAAATGCAATTTCTCTAAAGTTTAAAAGCTCTTGATTTATCTCATTTTTAACTTGATTTTTGTCAACGTTATTTTGTAAATCTTCTTCTCTGAAAGTTAATTTATCACTTATTTTTTGTAAGGTTTCTTTTTGTTTTTCAATACCATTTTGAGCAGTAATTGCAACACCAATACCTTCATTAAAAGTTTGTAAAGAGGCAGATAATTCATCTCTTTTTTTATTATATTCATTAATTGAAAGGGAAAAAGAATCTTCATTTCTATTAATGGTTTCTGTTTTATTTGAAGCACCAACTTGTTGATTTGGTACACTATTTAAGGAGTTTGTTAAATTATTATTAATACTATTTATATCCATACTATCTCCTTTTCTAAAGATTATTACTCATTTTACTAAACTTAAGATTAATTTAATATTAACTTGAATGTTTATATCTAGGGTGTTAAAGATACTATTAATAATAATTTTTGTAGAATATCTGACTAATTTATGACAGGAGAGACAATGAGAATAACTGGCGCAAAAATGGTTACAGAATCATTAAAAGAAGAAGGGGTAGATGTAGTTTTTGGTTACCCTGGTGGCGCTATTATGAATGTCTATGATGAAATTTACAAACAGAGTTTTTTTCAACACATTTTAACTAGACACGAACAAGCTGCTATACATGCTGCAGAAGGGTATGCAAAATCAACTGGAAAAGTTGGTGTTGCAATCGTTACTTCTGGACCAGGTTTTACCAATGCAGTCACAGGTCTAGCTGATGCTTATATGGATTCAATTCCATTAGTTGTTATTTCTGGGCAGGTTCCTACTACAATTATAGGTACTGATGGATTTCAAGAGATTGATGCAGTTGGTATAAGTAGACCTTGTACTAAGCACAATTATTTAGTTAATGATATTAAAGATTTACCTAGAATTATTAAAGAGGCATTTCATATAGCAAATACAGGAAGACCGGGGCCTGTACACGTAGATATTCCAAAAGATATCACAGCTGAAGTTGCAGAGTTTAAATATCCAAAGAGTGTTAATTTACCTACTTATAAACCAACTGTTAATTACAACAAGAGACAGCTAAAAAAAGCAATGGACGCAATTGCTAAATCTAAAAAACCATTACTTTATGTTGGTGGTGGAGCAATTTTAGCTAACTGTTCATATGAGATTAGAGAGTTTGCAGAACTTGCTAATATTCCTGTAGTTGAAACTTTAATGGCTAGAGGTGTTATGGGTAGTGAACATGACTTACTGATTGGAATGTTAGGTATGCATGGCGAGTTTGCTGCAAATATGGCAGCCCATGATACAGATTGTATTATATCTCTTGGGGCAAGATTTGATGATAGGGTAACAGGAAGACTTGATGAGTTTGCTAAAAAAGCAAAGGTTATTCATGTTGATATTGATCCAGCTTCAATTGCTAAGTTAGTACATACTAATTATCCAATTGTAGGTGATTTGAAAGTTACTGTTCAGGGTATGATTGAATCAGCACGAGAAATGGAATTCAACAAATATGATAATTGGGTTGCACTACTAAAAGAATATAAAGAAAAAGAACCTTTAAGGTTTATTGATTCTGATTCTGTAATTAAACCTCAATGGGTAATCCAAAGAGTTGGTGAAGTTTTAGGAGATAAAGCAATAATCTCTACAGATGTTGGTCAACATCAAATGTGGACTGCACAATTTTATCCATTCAATTATCCAAGACAATGGAACACTTCTGGTGGTTTAGGAACAATGGGATTTGGACTTCCAGGAGCTATGGGAGTTGCTAGAGGAAATAAAGACAAGGTTTCTATTAACTTCACTGGTGATGGTTCAATTTTAATGAATATCCAAGAATTAATGACTTGTGTAGAATATGATTTACCAGTTATAAATATCATTTTAAACAACAATTACCTTGGTATGGTTAGACAATGGCAAACACTATTTTATGAAAATAGAATATCTGAAACAGATCTTTCTGTACAACCAGATTTTAAGATGCTTGTAGAATCATTTGGAGGAGTTGGATATAGAGTTTCAACTAAAAAAGAATTTGATGAAGCATTAAAAGATGCAATTGAAAAGAAAAAACCTGCAATGATTGATGTAGTAGTAGCAAGAGATGAAATTGTATTACCTATGGTACCAAATGGACATGCATTAAATGAAATGACACTTATAGGAGATAGCAATGAATAATTTTAACCACTATTATGACTCAACTACAATAAGACAAGTTATCTCAGTAATTGTGATGAATGAACACAATGTTTTATCTAGAATTGTTGGACTATTTTCTGCAAGGGGATATAATATTGATTCTTTGACTGTAGCACCAATTACAGGAAGTGAATACTCTAGAATGACTATCGTTACAACTGGAGATAAAAGAGTTATTGATCAAATTGTTAAGCAATTGAATAAGTTAATACCTGTATTAAAAGTTAACGAACATCAAAATGTTATAGAAAAAGAGACAGTATTAATTAAAATACCAATTGATCAACCATTAAGTGATATTGAAGTTATTGCAAGAGCTTATAACGGTCACATTCAAAATGTAACTGATGAAGCTATTGTAATTTCTGCAACTGATGAACCACATAGAATTGCAAATTTTACAAATATTATGAATAAATTTAAACCACTTGAAGTAGTAAAAAGTGGTGTAGTAGCAATGGAAAGATAAGAGTTTTCTCTTATCTTTTTTAAGGATTTAAATGAAACTAAATAAAATAGCTGAAACTTTAAATATAAAATGTGATAATGATATTGAAATCTTAGGTCTAAATACACTCCTTGATTCAAATGAAAACCAATTAACTTTCTTAGAAAATAAAAAATATGTAAATGATTTAGAAAAAACAAAAGCAGCTGCGGTTTTAGTAAAAGAGGAATTTGTTTCAAAAGTTCCACAAAATACAATCGCCTTAGTTTGTGATGAGCCATATTTATCTTTAGCTTATATTTCAAAACTTTTTGCACCAAAAGTAGTTGAAACAAATGGTGAAGATTGTATTGTTGGTGAAAACACAACAATAATGCCAAATGCATATTTAGGAAAAGGTTCTATTATTGGATCAAATTGTACTATTATGGCAGGTGCTTTTATTGGTGATAATGTAACAATTGGAGATAATACTATTATTTATCCAAATGTAACAATTTACAGAGACTGCAAAGTTGGTAGTGATTCAATAATCCATGCTGGAACTGTTGTAGGAAGTGATGGATTTGGTTTTGCGAATAGAAAAGATGGGAAATACATTAAAATTTACCAAAATGGAAATGTTCTTATTGGTAATGATGTTGAAATAGGTGCTAATTGTACAATTGATAGGGCAGTTTTCCAATCAACTATTATTGAAGATGGAGTAAGAATTGATAATTTAGTTCATATTGCACACAATTGTAAAGTGGGTAGAGGTTCAATTTTGGTTACTCAAGTTGGTCTTTCTGGCTCAACTATATTAAACGAATATGTTGTGATGGGTGGTCAAAGTGCTACAACTGGACACTTAGAAGTTGCACCTTTTACTACAATTTCTGCTCGTGGTGGAGTTACAAAATCTATTACTGAACCTAAGAAACAATGGGCAGGTTTTCCAATTATGGAACATAGATCTTGGCTTAGACTTCAAGGAAAAATTGCAAAGTTATTAAAATAAAGGCTTCAAAATAGTTAAAAAAATCTTATCACTTATTTTTCTTTTTATTATTGTTTATTTTGAATATGCTACTTTTGTTGGAGATAAAACTAGTGTAGGGACTGTTGGAACATTATTTTCTAATTTTTCCCATAGATATTTTGGATTTTTGTCATATATCTATTTACTCTTATTATTATATCCTTTATATATAATAAATTTTAAAGAGAATTTTGATTGGCAAGAGTTTTCAATTAAAGTTTCTTCTGTAATTTTATTATTAATCTCTTTACTTACATTTCAATCTTTAGTGATGGAAAAAGGGATTTATAGTGGTGATATTGGTAATTATATAATTGATTCAATGTTTCCATTTATAGGATTTGCTGGACTTTGGTTCTTTGTCTTAATCTCATTTATTATCTCATGTCTAATTTTATTAGATGATACTGAAATAAATATAAATCCAAAAAAAATAATCCCAAAAATGCCATCTTTTAATAGAGTTAACACAACTGTTAAACCTAAAAGATTAGAAAGTATAAAAAGGGAAAAAAGAGTAAAAACAACTCCTATTACAAAAGATAATGTATCAATTAGGGAAGAGGGTAATGTCGCTCAAATAGTAATTGAAGAGATAGATGAAACTGTTTCAGGAATTAAAACAGATGATTTAAATATTATTTCACTTGATGAAACTCAAGAAAGTATTAACTTTAAAGAACCTTCACTTTTTGAAGATGAGATAAATATTGATGAAATAAAAATAACTTCTGAGGATGAACATCCTCATGCAGTAATAGTTGATGAATTGGAAGAGAATAAAAAGCTTCAAGAAGAGATAGAATTAGGAGTTACTGAAAAACCTAAGGATTTTGAATTACCATCAACTAAATTTTTTCAGGAAGCACCAAAAGATAAAAAGTCAAAAATTTCTGAAGCTCAAATTGATAAAAAAATTGAAGATTTACTTGAAAAACTTTTAATGTTTAAAATTGAAGGTGATGTAGTTAGAACATATACAGGACCTGTTGTTACAACATTTGAGTTTAAACCTGCACCAAATGTAAAAGTTTCTAAAATATTAAACTTACAAGATGATTTAGCAATGGCTTTAAAAGCACAAACTATTAGGATTCAAGCGCCAATTCCAGGTAAAGATGTTGTTGGTATTGAAGTTCCAAATGATGATATGCAAACTATTTATGTTAGAGAATTACTTGAAAGTGAGATTTACCAAAATGCAAAATCTCCCCTTACTATGATTTTAGGTAAAGATATTGTTGGAAAACCTTTTGTTACAGATCTTAAAAAATTGCCACACTTATTAATTGCTGGGACAACTGGTTCTGGTAAATCTGTTGGTATTAATGCTATGATTTTATCACTTTTATACAAAAACTCACCAGATAATTTAAGACTTGTAATGATAGATCCTAAGATGCTTGAATTTTCAATGTATAATGAGATCCCACATCTGTTAACTCCTGTTATAACAAAGCCAACTGATGCAATTAACGCTTTGTCAAATATGGTTTCAGAAATGGAGAGAAGATATACTTTAATGTCTCAAACAAAAACAAAAAACATTGAAAGCTATAATGATAAAGCAAAAAGAGATGGCTATGATACTATTCCTTACATAGTTGTGGTAATTGATGAGTTAGCTGACTTGATGATGACTAGTGGTAAAGATGTTGAGTATTCGATTGCAAGACTTGCACAAATGGCAAGGGCTTCAGGTATACACTTAATAGTTGCTACTCAAAGACCATCAGTTGATGTTGTAACAGGTCTTATTAAAGCAAATTTACCAAGTAGATTATCTTATAAAGTAGGGCAAAAAGTTGATTCTAAAATCATCTTAGATTCTATGGGTGCAGAATCACTACTAGGTCGTGGAGATATGTTATTTACACCTCCAGGTATGTCTGGACTTGTTAGACTTCATGCTCCTTGGTCTCTTGAAACTGAAATTGAAAGTGTTGTTGATTTCTTAAAAGATCAAAGAGAAGTTGAATATGATATGAATTTTGTAAAAGATAAAGATAGTTCTAACCTTTCAGGTTCTGGTGATTCATTAGATTTAGGTGATTTAGATGAATTATATGAAGATGCTAAAGAAGTTGTTTTAACAGATAAAAAAACTTCAATCTCTTATATTCAAAGAAAACTTAGAATAGGTTACAACAGAGCTGCAACAATTGTTGAACAATTAGAACAAACTGGAGTTTTAAGTGAAGCCAATGCAAAAGGTAACAGAGAAATACTTCTTTAAGCCTTTTGTTATTTTACAAGATTAATTTTCACAACTAAAATTAAAAATCTATGATTTAAATATACAACTTTCGCCAATTTCTTGGTATTCTTCAAGCTTTTATCAAAATAGTAGTTATAATTAATAATTACTATGTTAAAATAATATTACTATATAAGCAAAAGGAGTATGTTATGAATACAAGTATTGTAGGAAGACACATAGAATTAACCGAACCTATTAAAGATTATGTTAATAGTTCAATTGAGATTTTCAAAAAATATAATTTAGATATTATATCTGTAAACGCAATTATTGACCAAGAAGAAAAAAATGGAAGAAAAGCATTTACTTTTGAATTTACGTTAAATATCGCACATTTAGATACTGTTGTTGTAAAACAAAAAGATAAAGATTTATATTCAGCAATTGATATCGCTGTAGATAGAGTTTCAAAAGTTTTAAGAAGACACCATGATAAAATCACGGGTCATAAAGCTACAAAATTAACAGAAGTTACAGCTGCAGAGATTGAAGATCAAATAGCTAATGAGTTAGAGAAATTTGAAGATGAAATCTTCCCAGTAAGACTTACTTCTTATAAACCAATGGATATTCAAGAGGCATTAGACGATTTAAAAGGTTCTGATGCTCAATTTAAAGTATTCTTTGACAAAGATGATAATATGAGAGTATTATATAAATCAAAAGACGAAGGAAAATTTGGATTATATTAATATATAATTTGATGTTTCTTAAAGGTATTAGCTTAAGGCTAATACCTTTTTTATTTTAAAGGAAAAAGTTTAAATGACAAACGAATTGAAAAAAATTGCATTGATTGGACAACCTAATGTTGGAAAATCATCACTATTTAATAGAATTGCAAAAAAAAGAATTGCAATTGTTTCTGATATGGCAGGGACGACAAGGGATATTAGAAAACATGAAGTTGAGATCCTTGATAGAGATGCACTTATGCTTGACACAGGTGGAATTGATGATACGGATGATGCAATCTTCTCAAATGTAAAAAGAAAAGCAGTAGAGTGTGCTAAAGAGGCTGATATAATACTTTTTATGGTCGATGGTAAAAAGATACCAGATGAAAAGGATAAAGAATTATTTTATGAGCTTCAAACTCTAGGTAAAAAATTAGCTTTAGTGGTAAATAAAATAGATAATGATAAAGAAAAAGATGAAAGACTTTGGGCTTTCTTTGAGTTTGGAATTGACGAAGAAAATCTTTTTGGTATTTCTGTTTCACACAATAGAGGTACAAAATCTTTATTTGAATGGATTTGGGAAAAATTACCTCCAAGAGTTGAAGAGGAAATTATCAACTATGAAGTAGATGATGATGACTATTTAGAAGAGTTTTTAGATCCTGTTGAAGATATAAATGAGTCAGCAGACTTCCAAGATGATGGTGAGATTAGAGTTGCTATTATAGGTAGAACAAATGTTGGGAAATCATCAATTTTGAATGCACTTGTTGGAGCAGAAAGATCAGTTGTTTCTCCAATTGCAGGAACAACTATTGACCCTGTTGATGAATCTTTTGAATATAAAGACAAAAATATTACTTTTGTTGACACTGCAGGTTTAAGAAGAAGGGGCAAAATTGAAGGAATTGAAAAATTCGCATTAATGAGAACAAAAGAGATGCTTGAGGTTGCAAATCTTGCTTTAGTTGTTTTAGATGCATCTGAAGAGTTATATGATTTAGATGAAAAAATTGCTGGATTAGTAGATGAATATGGTTTAGGTACTATTATTGTTTTAAATAAATGGGATGAGAATAGAGAAGATTTTAAAGAATTTGAAGAAAAAGTGCGAAGAAAATTTAAATTTTTATATTATGCACCTATTATTGCAGTTTCGGCAAAAACTGGTAGAGGTATAGATAGATTAAAAGATAAATTAGTTGAAATTTATGAAAATTATAGTCAAAGAATTTCTACCTCAGTACTAAATAAAGCAATTGAAACTGCCGTAATTAGACATGCTCTTCCAAGTCCAGCAGGTAACTATCTTAGAATTTATTATTCTACACAATTTGAGACAAAACCTCCAAGAATTGCACTTATTATGAATAAACCTAAACTTTTACACTTTTCTTACAAAAGATATTTAATTAACTTCTTAAGGGACAATATAAACTTTGAAGGAACACCTATTCATCTTGTAGCAAGAGGAAAAGGACAAAGAGAAGAGAATGAGGAAGAATTAGAAGACTTTTAAAAACTCATATGTGGGAGAGTTTTAGATGATTAGCGTTAACAATCTAAAAAATGATGTACTTGGTGGAGTTACAGCAGCTGTTGTAGCATTACCTTTAGCTTTAGCCTTTGGTGTTGCAAGTGGTGCAGGAGCAATTGCAGGGATATATGGTGCTATCATCTTAGGCTTTTTTGCTGCACTTTTTGGTGGTACTTCAACACAAATATCAGGACCAACTGGTCCAATGACAGTTGTAACAGCTACTGCAATCGCGGCATTTCCAGGTGATATTAATACTGTTATGACAATAATCTTTCTTTCTGGATTAATTCAAATCTCATTTGCAGTTATAAAGATTGGTAAATGGATTCAATTTATCCCTTACCCTGTTATCTCAGGTTTCATGAGTGGGGTGGGTATTATTATTATAATCTTACAATTAAATCCATTTTTAGGAGTAGATTCACAACCTTCAATATTATTAACTGTGTTAAATTTCATGGATTCAATATCTCAAACCAATAAAGATGCTCTGATAATTGCTTCTATTACATTAGGAATAATGTTTTTAACGCCTAAAAGAGTTAAACAAATAGTTCCTCCCGCACTAATTGCACTTGTTGCAGTAACATATTTGTCTTTTTATTTAAATTTAAATGTACCTAAAATTGGCGAGATTCCTACTGGTTTGCCAGAACTTACATTACCTATAAATTTTAGTTTTGTAAATTTAAAAGAGATTATCACACTCTCAATCACCTTAGCTTTATTAGGTTCTATTGATTCATTATTAACTTCTTTAGTTGCAGATAATATGACAAAGACAAAACATAGACCAAATCAAGAATTAATTGGCCAAGGTATAGGAAATTCTATATGTTCACTCTTTGGAGCGATTCCTGGTGCGGGAGCAACAATGAGAACAGTTATAAATATAAACAGCGGTGGTACTACAAAAATTTCTGGAATGGTACATTCTTTAACACTACTTCTTATTGTTTTATTTCTAGCTCCATTAGCATCACAAATACCATTAGCTGTGCTTTCTGGTATCTTAATAAAAGTTGGTTTTGATATCTTAGATTATAAGTTCATTAAGATTATAAGAAAAGTAAATAAAAGAGATTTGTTAGTAATGGTTACTGTATTACTTTTAACTATCTTTGTAGATTTAATAATGGCTGTTGGTGTGGGTATAACAATTGCTTCAATAATGGCAATCTATAAGGTATCAAAAGGTACTCAAATAAAAACTGTCAGAAATATAAAACAATCATCTTTTGACATTGATATTGATAATAATGCCATTCATACTATTAAGATAAATGGTGAATTATTTTTTGGCACAGCATCAATATTAGATGAAAGAATTGATAAAATTGATGATAATATTAAAACAATTATAATTGACTTTAAAAATGCATTTTCATTGGATTTATCTGCAATCTTTATTTTAGAAAATATAGTTGACAAATTGAATAAAAGAGGAATGAATGTAATTTTTATCTCAAAATATAGACATAGAAAAACTATAATGCAATTAGATGAAGAAAATGTATTTAAAAAAATAAAAATATTTACTAATATTGATGATGCTATAAATTATGTACAACATAGACAGATTGTAAATGGCTAAAACATATCTTTTAAATAATCAAAAGTTTGATGGAGTTATAAATTTAGAAGTATTTAAAATTGAATATATCCCATCTAGTTTAGATTTAAAGAAATATGATGCCTTAATTATCACTTCAAAAAATGCAATTTATTCCTTATCTAGTTTTAATAAAGATTGGAAAAATATTCCATGTTATGCAATTGCTAAAAAAACTGCTGATGTAATATTAAAAAATGGTGGACGAGTAGAGTATACAAGTTCTAGTGGCCATGGTGATGATTTTGCAAAAGAATTAATGGATAAAATAAAAAACAAAAAAGTTCTATATGTAAGAGCAAAAAAAGTTGCTTCAAATTTAATAAATATATTAAAAGAATCTAATATATCTGTAGATGAATTAATCACCTATAAAACTATTTGTAATGATAAGTTAAAAGTAGATATTGAAAAAGACTCAACTATAATATTTACTTCCCCTTCATCTGTTAAATGTTTTTTTAAAAACTATTCTTGGGATAAGAGTTTTAAAGCAATTGTTATAGGCAAAACCACTTCAAAACATTTACCAAATTATGTCAATTTTAAGATAAGCCCTGTTACATCAGTTGAAGAGTGTATAAAACTATCTCAAATGGTTACTTTTTAATCTTTTATTTAAACGAAATTAGCTAGAATTATTATAATCTAAGTAGTGCGGGATTTCCATTGTTGAGGGTCCGATACTATATTTTTGTGGATAATTGTAATTTATACGGTGTTGAACGTTTGCTTTTGTAATTCTGTTCCTTAAGTATAATTCTTATCTGCTAACGTTGGCTTTTGTGGGCCATTTAAATGGTTAACGGCTGCTTGGATTAATTTTATTACTCATTATTAAGGACAATCTAGTGAACATTTTAATACTTGGTTCTGGTGGTAGAGAATACTCTATTGGACTAGCTATTTCTAAAGAAGAGGAAAATCATAACTTATTTTTTATGCCAGGGAATGGCGCAACTGACAATTTAGGTACTAATATAAATATTAAAGATTATAATGAATTGGCACAATGGGCAAAAGAAAATACAATTGATTTAACAATAGTAGGTCCTGAAGCTCCATTAGTAGATGGTGTTGTTGATATATTTAAAGAAAATGGTTTAACAGTATTTGGTCCAAGTAAGGCTGCAGCTCAGCTTGAAGGCTCAAAGGTGTATATGAAAAATATTCTTAAAAAGTATAACATACCAACAGCAGCGTTTATAGAAACTACATCTGTAGAAGAAGCTCATAATTTCATTGATACTATGAATGAACCAATTGTTGTAAAGGCAGATGGTTTATGTGCAGGAAAAGGTGTAATTATAGCTCAAAATAAAGATGAAGCAAAACAAGCAGCATCTGATATGTTAAGTGGTGAATCATTTGGAGATGCTGGAACTTCAATTGTTGTTGAAGAGTATTTAGATGGATATGAATTATCTATTTTTGCTATTTGCGATGGCGAAAACTACAAAGTATTACCAGCTGCTCAAGATCATAAAAGAGTAGGGGATGGAGATACTGGACCAAATACTGGAGGGATGGGAGCATATGCACCAACCCCTTTGGTAAATGACGAGATTTACCAAAAAGTTGAAGATAGAGTAATTAAACCAACACTAGAAGGTATGAAAAAAGAGGGTGCTCCTTTTGAAGGTGTTTTATTTATTGGTGTAATGGTTGTAAACGGTGAGCCAATTATTTTGGAATATAATGTAAGATTTGGTGACCCAGAGTGTGAGATTTTAATGCCTTTATTAGAAACTCCTGTATCTGATTTATTTTATAAGGGAGCTACTAAACAGCTTGATAAATTAGATATAAAAATTAAAAATGAATATGGAGTTGCCGTTGTAATGGCAAGTGCAAACTATCCATATGGATCTAGCCCTGCTGCTGAAATTATAGTTGATGAGATAGTTGATGAAGAGATTTTAAATAATACACATATCTCATATGCAGGTGTTAGTAAAGAGGATGGCAAACTTTTTGCAACAGGTGGAAGAGTTCTTCTTTGTGTTGGGTTTGGTGAAACAATCAAACTAGCAAGAGATAGAGCATATAAACTTTGTGGACAGGTTCATTTTGCTGGGAAAAAATGTAGAACTGATATTGCATATCAAGCTCTAAAATAAGAGATTTATCATAGATGAATAACACTGATAATTTAGAATTAGCAACAATACGTTCAAGAACTTTAGCTTTTGTTATTGATGATTTTCTTATAACCTTTATCGTTATTGCAATGTATTGGGGAAGTATATCAAGTACAGGTGATGATTTAGTAACCCTTTTAGCAATAATGAATCAATTTGTATGGCAAGTTTTATTTTTAAAATTTATATATCAAACTTTTTTTGTGTGGTATTATGGGGCTACTATTGGTAAAATAGTAACTAAAATTAAAGTTATTGATTATAACCATTTTGGTAGAGTTTCAATAGTTACTGCGATGACTAGGTCTATTATTAGAATTATTAGTGAGATGTTCTTTTACATTGGATTTATATTTGCTTTTTTCAATGATGGAAGACAAACGCTTCATGACAAAATTGGAAGGACTTTAGTCGTTAATGCTTAGAAAATTTATTGCTACAATTATTTTAGTTGCTTCTTTACATGCACAAAATGAAAAGTTTGAAATTATTGCTAATGATGTTAAAACAAAAGAAAATAATATACTTGTTGCAACGGGTAATGTGGTAATTTATTCTAAAACCTATTATATTACTGCTCAAAAAATAATTTATGACAAAGAGAAAGAAACTTTTGAGTTATTTGATGATGTTATGATTTTAAGAAATAATAACGTTCAATCAAAAAGTGATTATGCTTTTTTAGATATGAAAAATGATGGAATTTATCAAAAACCAACAATGTATTATGATGAATCAACTTCTGTTTGGATTAGTTCTAACGAGTCTGATAAAAGAAAAGAAAAAATTTATATTGAAGATTCTATTGTTTCAAGTTGTGATTGTGTAGACCCGGATTGGAGTATTAGGTCTTCTAGTGCAGATTATGATACTGAAGATAAATGGATTAATATCTATAATCCAAGAATATATATGAAAAATATCCCTTTATTTTATGCTCCTTATTTAGGTTTTTCTACTGATAAATCAAGAAGAACAGGATTACTAATGCCTAGTTTTGGTTTATCTTCTTCAGAAGGAACTTTTTTTTCTCAACCTATTTATTTAGCTCCTGCAAAAAATTATGATATCGAATTTATACCTCAAATTAGATCTACTAGAGGTTTAGGTTTATATACATATTTTAGGTATGCAGATACTGCAGATTCAATTTTTGAATTAAGCAGTGGATATTTTAAAGAGAAAAGTGACTATGTAGATGAGTATAATTTAAGAAATGCAAACCACTATGGGTTTGATTTGAAATATGAAAGAAACAATCTATTCAATGGTAAAAAACTTGATACAACTGATGGTATTTATGTAGATTTAAACTATTTAAATGATATTGAATATAAAACCTTGGAGGATGAAAAGTATAGAGATGATATTGAAAGTAAAATTGAATCTAGAATCAATTATGTTTACAATACACCAAATTATTTCTTAGGTTCTTATTTTAGATATTATATTGATACAACAAAAGACTCAAATGCAACTACTTTACAAGAGTTACCTAAAGTTCAGACTCATAGTTATTCGAAACCTTTATTTTTAGATAAACTATTATATTCAGCAGATTTAAAAATTACAAATCATTATAGACGGGATGGGATAAGTGCAAATCAATATGAACTTAGTGTTCCTTTATCATATTCACTTTCATTGTTCGATAATTATTTAAATTTTGAGATTAGACATTCTTTTTCTTTAAATAGATTCAACTATAGTAATTTTTCATCAACTAAATATGAGAATGCTACTTTTGCTGAAAGTAATACAACATTATCTTTAAATAGTGATTTGATAAAACCATATGATAAATATATTCATTCTGTAAACTTATTTACAGATTTTAATAAAGCTAATACAATAAAAGAAAATGGAGACTTATATTATAATAGTGATATTTCATTTTCTGATTTAAGTTCTTTCCCTGTTGCAAAAACTGAGGATACCATAGCTTTTGGTTTAAATCATTCTTTTTATGATAAAGATAGTTTAAAAGAGATTGTGAAACATAAAATTAAACAAACTATTTTATATGAAGAAGATAATCCAAAGCTACAAAACTTAGAAAATGAGATTATATATAATTATATTCTTGGTTCTATGAAAAACAAGTTTATTTATAATCAACAAGATAAAAAGTTCGTAGAAAGTTCAACTTCTTTTTCATTGAACTATAATAATTTTTATTTAAAACTTGGACATTATTTAGCTAGGCAATCAGCTAATGCAGGCTTTGATGAAGATTTAGAATCATATACAATCGATTCTAAATATAAACTATCAGATAGATATTCTATTGGATATAGTACAAAATATAATTTAGAAGAGAATTTAAGAACAAGACAATCATTTAAATTTTCAATAAATGACAGTTGTTGGGATTTAAACCTAAAATACCAAAATGAGATTACTGCTGCTTCTACAACTACCTCAGATCCAATTGAACAAGATATTGTCTATATAGAACTATTCTTAAAACCTTTAGGTGGTGTGATGCAAGAGTATGAAATAAACAAGGATAACTAAAATATGACGCCAGACAAGATATATTTTAAAAATAGAGATGTGGCCGCATATAGACTTATTGATATTCTTCCTATTAATAAAATGAAATTAGAAGACTGGACTGTTATTGCAAGTTCGTACAATGGATACCCCATTGCAGAGATAATTGCCAACGAATTAAATGCAAAACTTGATATAATGTTTTCGAGGAAAATATTTTCACCTAATAATGATGAGTGTGAAATTGCTATTGTGACTGAAACTGAGGAAGTTGTAATTCACGAAGAGTTAGTTAAAGCCTTTGAAATTAGTTTAGATTTTGTTTTCTCAAAATCTAGATATATCTTTGATAATGAACTCTCTTCTTGTGTAAACAAGTTTAGAAAAGGTACAAAATTAAAAGACTTAGAAAACAAAAATGTTTTACTTATTGATGAAGGTTTAAATACAAGTTTAACAATGATGGCTTGTATTAAAACTGCAATTCATCTTGGAGCAAAGTCAGTTTCAGTGGCAATACCAATTTTACCAACTGCTAGTATTTCTACTATAGAATCAATTGCAGATGACCTTTATTATGTAAAAAATCTTGATCATTTTATTAGTATCGATTTTTATTATGATGAGTTGGAAATGTTAACTTACGATGATGTAAAAAAATATAGAGAAAAAGGAAATTAGATGTCAACAGTGTGTGAATTTGAGTTGAATGGAAAACAAGAAATATTTGAGTTTGGGAAGGTTGCCAAACAAGCTAATGGGTCTGTATTAGCAAAATTAGGAAATGCTGTTGTTCTAGCTACGGTTGTAAGTGAATTTGATAATCCAGTTGAAGAAGACTTTACTCCTTTAACTGTTCAATATGTAGAAAAGACATATGCCGCTGCAAAACTGCCAGGTGGTTTTATAAAAAGAGAAGCAAAACCAAGTGAATTTGAAACCTTAACTTCAAGGGTTATTGATAGAAGTTTAAGACCACTTTTCCCTAAAGGTTATGTATACCCTACAACAATTACAGTAATTGTTTTAAGTGCAGATAAGGATGTTGATTTACAAGTTTTAGCTTTAAATGCTGCTAGTGCTGCACTTTATACATCTAACCTTCCAATTAAAAAATCAATTTCAGGTGTTAGAGTTGCTAAAATTGAGGGTGAATATGTTGTTAATCCATCGAGTTCTCAATTAGAAGAGTCAACTTTAGACCTTTATGTTGCTGGTTCTAAAGAAGAACTATTAATGATTGAAATGAAAGCTATCTCATCTGAAGAGATGGTTGAAGTTGATATTGAAGCATTTTCTAAACTTCATAAAACAAATGAAATGGATGAAGATCAATTAGTTGAAGCAATTGCAGTAGCTCAAGAAGCTCTGAAAGAGTCTAATGAAACTTATGAAAAAGCTTTTGAATCTGTTTGCAAAGAGATTTGTGATGTTGAATTAGTTGAATTTACAATTGATGAGAAAGTGATTAATTACGTAAGAGATAACTATATTTCTAATGTTAAAGAAGCATTAAAAAAATTAGCAAAAAGTGAAAGAGCTACAGAACTTAAAGATGTTGCAAAATTAATTTCAAAAGATGAATATTGTGTTTCAAATGAGATTGAATTCTCAACTGTTTATGAAGCTGTTTCTATTGTAAAAAGAGAAGCAGTTAGATCAATGATTGTAAATGATAAAGTTAGAGCTGATGGAAGAGGATTAAGAGATGTAAGACCTATTACTATTGATACGAATATCTTACCATCAACTCACTCATCTTGTTTATTTACAAGGGGGGAGACTCAAGCTTTAGTAGTTGGTACATTAGCTGGACCAAAAGATGGGCAAATGTATGAGGTTTTAACAGAAAAATCTACAAATGTAGAAAACTTTATGGTTCATTATAACTTCCCAGGTTTTTCAGTTGGTGAGGCAAAACCTATGTTTGGTGTAGGAAGACGTGAATTAGGTCATGGAAATCTAGCTAAAAAAGCTTTAGAGGCAACTATCGATAAAGATTATGATGAAACAGTAAGACTTGTTTCTGAAATTTTAGAATCTAATGGTTCTTCATCTATGGCAACTGTTTGTGGTGGTTCTTTAGCACTTAAAGCAGCAGGTGTTCCTATTTCTAATCTAGTTGCTGGTGTAGCAATGGGTATGGTTGTTGAAGGTGACAATTATTCAGTTTTAACAGATATTATGGGATTAGAAGACCATGATGGAGATATGGATTTTAAAGTTGCTGGAACAAGAGAAGGAATCACTGCTCTACAAATGGATATAAAACTTGGTGGAATTGAATTATCAGTTTTAAAAGAAGCATTATTACAAGCAAAAGAGGGAAGAGAACATATTTTAGGATTAATGGAAGAAGCTTCTTTAGAAATAGTACCAAGTGAAGCTTTACCTTTAATTGAGCAATTTGCAATTGACCCAAGTAAGTTTATGGTAATTATAGGAAAAGCTGGTGCAACAATAAAAGAGATAATTGAAAAATTCTCAGTATCAATCGATTTAGATAGAGATACAGGTAATGTAAAAGTAAGTGGAGATAACAAACAAAATGTTTTAGATGCTTGTGAACATATAAAAACTATTTCAAATAATGCAAGTTCTAGAAGAGATAACCCAAAGAAAAATATAGATTTTGAAAAACTATATCAAATAGATGAAGTTTTAACAGGTAAAGTAGTTAGACTTGCTGACTTTGGTGCCTTTGTAGAGCTACCAAAAGGTGGTGAAGGGTTATTACATATTTCTAAAATCTCTAAACAAAGAGTTAAAAAAGTTGAAGATGTTTTAAATGTTGATGACTCTGTTGAAATAAAAGTGTTAAAAGTAAAAAAAGACAGAATAGAATTAGCATCTAGTTCTCTATAAAGCAAATAAAAGCTGAATTATTCATTCAGCTTTTATCTTATCCTACTAATAATTTTAATATATTCATTAAAACTTATTTATTTTTTTAAGCATTAATAAGCAATAAATACCCAAGACTCCTATTATACCCACAATTATCAATTCATAATAAATAGATTGAATTACTAAACTTAAATTAATATTTCTTTAGTTAATATAGTAAAAATAATATTTTTTCATTAAAAAACAAGGGGTTTTTATGGCTAAGCTTTTAATTGTTGATGATTCTACAATGTTGAGAGATATGCTAAATTATGCATTAAATGAAGGTGGTTACACTGATGTTGTAGAGGCAGTTGATGGTGTTGATGGATTAGAAAAGGCTAAGAGTCAAACATTTGACCTTATTATTACAGATGTAAATATGCCTAATATGGATGGGTTAACACTTATAGGAGAATTAAGAAAGCTTTCTGCTTATTCAAGTAAGCCAATTTTAGTTTTAACAACTGAAAGAAGTGATGAAATGAAAGCAAAAGGTAAAGCTGCAGGGGCAACTGGTTGGATTGTTAAACCTTTTGTTCCAGAACAATTGTTAAAAGCAGTTAATATAGTATTAAGTAGATAAAAAGGTTATATTATGTCTGGATTTGATATTTCTAAATACAGAGAGATGTTTGTTGAAGAGGCTGAGGAGCTTTTTGAATCTGCTGATAATGTACTGTTAGAAGCAGAGAACAACGGAACTCTAACTGACGAAGAGATGAGTCAACTTTTTAGAGATGTACACACACTAAAAGGAAGTGGTGCATCTGTTGAATTGACTTTATTCGCTGAGTTTACCCATGATGTTGAAAATATGATGGATAAATTAAGAAACCATGAAATTGAGTTTATACCTGAAATGGCTGGAACTTTAATTGATGGTTTAGATGTAATGAAAGAGCTTTTAGATTTAGAAGTATCAGGTACACTTGATAGAGCAACTTTTGATGATATGACCGCTTCATTACTTGAAGATATTAGAGCATATATCAATGGAGAAACTCCAAATTCTGTTTCTTCTAATGATGTTGAAGAGACTGAAAAAAATGAAAACTTTGGTTTTTATGAACAAGAAGTTAATGATGATAAGTTTAATGTATCATATGGATTCTTCAAAGAAGAAGATTTTGAAACAGAAGATGGCAAATATGGTTTTTTTGATGAAGAATTAGATAAAAAATCAGAAAATTATGTAGCACCGGAAATTATTCATGATGATAATGATGACTTTGGATTCTTTGATGACATGCCTGACCTTTCTCCTGATTCTGAAATTGTAGCTAATAATGAAGATCAAAAAGAAGAACTAGAAAAACCAGTTAAAGTAATTAATAATGAAGAAGAAGTCAAAATTGCAACTCCTGAAGTAAAATCAACTCCTGTAAAAGCAGATACCCCTACTGCGAGAGCAGAAAGAAAAGCAAGACCTTCAAGGGAAGAAGAAAAAGAATCTACAAAAAAATCTTCATCTTCAAATATTAGAGTAAATCTTGATAAAATTGATTTACTTATGAATAATGTAGGTGACTTAGTTATTACAAATGCAATGTTAACTCAGTTTTCTACATCAATTGAAGAAACAAAAACAAGAAATGCAGTATTAGAAAGACTTGAACTTCTTGAAAGACACATTAGAGATATGCAAGATTCAATTATGAGTATCCGAATGGTACCAATGGAATCAATTTATTCAAAATTTCCAAAAGTTGTTAGAGATATTTCTAAAAAACTTGGTAAAAAAGTAGAATTTAAACACTATGGCGATGGTGTTGAAATTGATAAAGCTATGATTGAAGGGTTAACAGATCCTTTAATGCATATTATTAGAAATTCACTTGATCATGGTTTAGAAACTCCTGATGTAAGAATTGCTAATGATAAAGAAGAAGTTGGTGCAATTACTATTTCTGCAGAACAAGCAAATGGTCAGATGATTATTACAATTGAAGATGATGGGAAAGGTATAGATATTGAAAAAGTTGCTCAAAAAGCTCTAGACCAAGGTCAAATTGATGAAAATCAACATAAATCAATGAGTGATAATGAAAAAGCAATGTTGGTATTTGGTGCTGGAGTTTCAACTGCAGATAAAGTAACTGATATTTCTGGTCGTGGAGTTGGAATGGATGTTGTAAAAACAAATATTCAAAAACTTGGTGGAGCGATTAAATTAGATACAGAACTTGGTAAAGGTACTGTAATTACTATTATGTTACCTCTTACTCTTGCAATCTTAGATGGATTAGATATAGCTGTTGGTGATCAAAAATACATTTTACCTTTAAGTTCAATTGTTGAATCATTACAACCAACACCAGATATGATTAAAAAAATTGGAGATGGTTCACAAGATTTATTGATGCTTAGAGAAGAGTTTATTCCTGTTGTAAGATTACATAATCTATTTGGAGTAGAACCAACATTTGATAAATTAGAAGATGGAATGTTAATTGTTGTTAAATCAGGAAACCAAAAAGTAGCAATATCAATTGATGAGTTCTTAAATCAACACCAAGTTGTTGTAAAACCACTTGATAAAAACTTTAGAAGTGTAGAAGGTATTGGAGCTGCAACAGTTAGAGGTGATGGAAGTATTGGATTAATTCTAGATGTATTAGGAATAATTAATGCTCAAATAAAAATCGAAAAAGATATGAATATTGCTCAAAGAGCGTCTTAACAAGTATGCTAGATAATAATGCTTTACATGATAGAGTAAAAAAGATACTTTATTCTTTGACAGGAATTACCCTTTCAGAGAATAAAGATATTATGATTGCAAATAGACTTCATAAATTAAAAAGAGATACAAAATATACTGGTGATATCGAAGAGTTATTAGATACTATTGAGAGTGAGGGTAATTACCAAAAAGAATTTATCAACTCTTTTACTACAAACAAAACACATTTTTTCAGAGAAGATTTCCACTTTACAGATCTAAAAGATAGAGTTTTACCTCAATTTGCAAAAAGTGGAGAGACAATAAAGATGTATTGTTCTGCCTCTTCTACAGGAGAAGAGCCTTATTCTATGGCGATGACGGTCCTTGAAACATCAGAGGAGTTAAATAAAAATATAAAAGCAACCATTTTAGCTACTGATATTGATACAAATGTACTTCAATATGCAGCAAATGGTGTTTATAGATATGCCAAATCATCTAAAGAGTTTCCTTCTTGGATTAAACCCCAAAAATATTTTAAAAGAAGAGTTCAAAAAAATCTTGCATCTGAAGAGGTTTTAATAAAAGTAAAGCCAGAACTACAAAAAATGTGTACCTTTCAAGTTATGAATTTAAGTGATCCCTCTTATCCCTATGAAAAAAATCAATTTGATGTAATATTCTGCAGAAATGTTTTAATATATTTTTCTACAGTTGATCAAAATAAGATATTAAGAAAATTGTTTAATCATTTAAAAGTAGGGGGGACTTTATACTTAGGTCATTCAGAAAATCCCCATGATTTAATTAATTTTGTTCAAAGAATAGGGCAAAATATTTTCATTAAGACAAAGGAATTAACTTGATTATAATTGGACATAAAGACGGAAGCATTGAAAAAGCTTCTAATACAAGATTTACTCAAAGAACAAAAGGTTTTTTAACTCACACAATTATTGGTGGTGAGTTTGCAGTGGGTAGAGATGCAGATAACATTGCATTTAAAACACTTCTTGGTTCTTGTGTCGCAATTATGTTTTATGATACTGTACAGCAAATAAAAGGTATGAATCATTTTTTATTGCCAACAACAAATAGTACAAATGACGATATGAAATATGGACTTTATTCTGTTGAGGCAATGCTTAATGAGATGTATAAACTTGGATGTAATAAACAAAATATGACTGCAAAAATATCAGGGGGAGCTGATATTATGCAAATAAATGTTAGTAGCGTCTCAATAGGGCACAGAAATGTTGAATTTGCGAAAGATTTCTGTAAATCAGAAGGTTTTAAACTAATAAGTGAACATACAAGAGGTGAACATGGTAGATTAATACTTTTAACTGATACCTTTCAAACATTTATTAAAGTTACTCAAAAAAGTGAAACAGATAATAAAATCCTTAATGAAGAAAAAGCACTTCAAACGGAAATTACAAAAGCACCTGTTATTAAAGAGTATGTTGGAGGAGTTGACTTATTTGGCAATGATACTACTATAAAAGCTGAACCTGAGATGGAAATAGAGTTATTCTAATAAGAGGATAGGGTAAGTAAATATGTATACAGTTTTGGTTATTGATGATTCTCCATCTATGAGAAGAATTATAAAAGACATGATTAATAGTATTGATGAGTTTGAAGTAATTGCTGATGCATATGATGCATATGATGCTAGAGAAAAAATAAAAGAGTATGAACCTGATTTAGTAACTATTGATATAAACATGCCTAAAATGAATGGTGTTACATTCTTAAGAAACCTTATGCGTTTACACCCAATGCCAGCTGTTGTTATTTCAGGTGAATCAGTTAGGGGAAATGATATTTTTGATGATGGTGCCGTTGGTTTCATACCAAAACCTGATTCTGGAGAATCTATGGCAGCATTTGCTAAAAGAATAAAAGAAAGCTTATTAAATTTAACTTTTCTTCTTAAAAGATATACCTTAAAAAAACCAACTCCTAAAAACAAAGTTTTATCAAAAAAACATATTGATGTAGAAAGAAAAATTCATCCCGATGAAGTTATTAGATCAATTCCTGCAAAAAGCACTTTTGGTGCTAAAAAGATTATTGCAATTGGTTCATCAACAGGTGGAGTTGAATCACTATTAAAGGTCTTTAAGTCTTTAACAAATAACTTACCCCCAATCTTAATAACACAACATATCCCTTATGGGTTTTCAAAATCATTTGCAGATAGATTAAATGACAATTCTAAACTAACAGTTCATGAAGCTACTGATGGAATGATACTAGAAGAGGGTCATGCATACTTATCTCCTGGTAATATGCACTTAACAATTGAAAAAGTTGGGACTGTTTACAAAACCAAATTACTTGATACTGTAAAAGTAAGTCATCACAGACCTAGTGTGGATGTAATGTTTAGATCAATTAATAATGTTATAGGTGGAGGATCAACTATGGCTATTATGATGACAGGTATGGGTGACGATGGTTCAATTGCGATGAAAGACTTACATGACAATGGTGCATATACTGTTGCACAAAATGAAGAGAGTTGTGTTGTATTTGGTATGCCTGCAAAAGCTATACAAAAAGGTGCAGTAAAAGATATTATACATTTAGATGAGATTGCACAATATATAATTGATTTTAGTTCAGGTAAAAAGAAGAGATAGGAGTATTAAGTTAATATATAATATAATTTGGAAATTATAGTTTCCAAAAGTAAAATATATTTATAAGGGCTTATATTGAAATATCCACTAGACTTTGAATCATCTTTTAACAAAACCTATTTATTCTGGTTATCAAGATTTATTAGAAATAAAATCACTTCATTGTCAAACCGACAAGTAAAAGATAAAGAGCGTTTAGCAAAAATTCTACAACAATTAGTAAAAGGTTTTGACTCAATTGAATTATTAAAAGATATTGTAAAAGAAGTTAGAAATATTGGAATTAATAGTATCCATGTTTATTTTATCCCTCTTTCAAAGCTCTATAATTTCTTAGACAATTATGGAGCTTCTTCTATGAAAGAAATAGATGAAGAACTTTTAAGTGATTTTCTTGCAACAGAAACAAGTACTTTATCAGATGCTACTAAAAAAAACTACAGAATTGCTTTAACAACATTTTTTGGTTATATTGATAAACAAAATGAAGAATCTAATGGATTTGTATATAGATATGGTATTGAATTAAAAAACTGGGGTGGTTTATCTGGGAAAAGTGGTACAAAACTGCCCTCTTTCATGCAAAAAGAAGAAGTCCAAAGATTTATTGAAGGTATTGATTTATACCCTTTTAGTGCCAAGATAGCTGCTAGAAATAGACTTATAATAAAAATAATACTCTATACAGGTATAAGAGTTAGTGAGGCAATAAATATCGATTTAAAAGATTTTAATAAAGATGAAGATGCTTATATTATTCAAGTTCGAGGAAAGGGTAATAAACCTAGAGTTGTAATGATAAAAGAATCCATTATAAAAAATGATCTTAGCGCATGGGTACAGATTAAATGTTGTGAAAATAACTTACTCTTTTGTAATCAAAAAGGCAAGCCTTTAAGTCAAGCATACATTAGTAGTATAGTTGAAAAAATACTTTTAAGTGTAGGAATTAGAAAAGAAAAAAATGGTGCACATATGTTAAGGCATACATTTGCAACTATGCTTTATCAAAAAAGTAAAGATCTGATACTAGTGCAAGAATCATTAGGTCATGCAGATATAAATACATCTAGAATTTATACACACTTTGATAAAGATAAGTTGAAAAAAACTACAGATATATTTTAACAGCTTTCTCTACCATAGAGAAGCTGTTTCATAGTCATCTTCTTGATTGTCTTCTATTTCTAAATATATTTCATCATCATAATCTAAATAAATAGAATATTCACCTATATTTATACTATTTTGTATATTTCTTTTATTTAAATAGGTATCATCATTTCCAGAAGAAAGATCAGATAAATAGTATTCAACCATAGAAGGCGCCATTGTATTAATACTAGCATCTAATGAATCAAAAGAATCAACACCAAAAGTTGAAAATAAAGAAATTTTATTTAAAAGTAAAATCATATACTACTTATTAAACCCATTAAGAAGTGATGCCATTCTATTTAAATCTATTTTATCAGATGACTCATCTTGTTTTTTTTCTTCTACTATTCCTCCAAAAGAATCTTTAAAATCTTTATTAGAAGATTCAGAAGAATCAATATCTAAAATATTATCAGAGTGTTCTTTTTCTAAAGAAGAAGGGTAATTACTACCCTCTTCTTTCTTAGAATAATTTGGTGCAGCAGGATGATTTTTTTTGTTTAATAAACCTTCAATTTTGTCTAACATAGAGCTAATATTTGATGAATCTTTTTCTGTATTATCTTGAAGTTCATTTACATTATCTTCTAATATTCTTTTATTTTCTTCAAGATCTGCTATTTTATCTTTCAAATTGCTAACTTCACTATTTAATTTATTGTTCTCATCTTGTAATTGTTCGTAAGAGTTTTGTAACTCCTCATACCCTTTAATTAGTTTCTCTAAGGCATCATTTAATTTAGCGATAGTTTCAGCATTTGTCATTTACATATTCCTTATAATTTTTCATATGATTTAAAAGCCATATTATTACAAAAATTAACTAATAATTCCATCAATTTTTAATAAAGAATCAACACTTGGTTCTCTATTTGTAAGTTCAAAGAATAGTTTGTCCATATCTTTTGACCCTCCATTTTTTAAAATTGTATTTTTATACTTAACAGCTAAGTCTTTATTTAATACTTTTCCTGAATCAATAAACATGTAAAAAGCGTCAGCACTTAACACTTCAGCCCATTTATATGAATAATATCCTGCTGCATAACCTCCTGCAAATATATGGCTAAAACCATTTTGAAATTTGTTATATTCTGGGGGAGTTATAACTGATACTTTTTTTCTTACATTATCTAACACTTCTTGAACTTCATCTTCTGTTTCATATAGTTTTTGATGCAATTTAAAATCGAATAATGCAAATTCAACTTGTCTTAACATTCCAAGAGATGATTGAAAATTCTTTGCATTGATAATTCTATTAATAGCTTCATCACTTAAAACTTCTCCTGTTTCATAATGTTTTGCAAATAGTTTTAAAACCTCTTTATCATAAGCAAAATATTCTAAAAATTGTGACGGGAACTCTACAACATCCCATGCAACACCAGAAATACCACTAACAAGTGCTTCAGGAACTTTACTTAAAAGATGGTGTAGGGCATGTCCCATCTCATGAAATAGTGTAACAACATCATCATGTCTTAACAATGATGGAGTATCATCTTTAGCAGGTGGGAAATTACCAACAATATAAGCAGTTGGCAGTTGCTCTTTCCCATCCGAGTTTATATAGTAAGAGTGCCAATTATTCATCCATGCACCCCCTCTTTTGTCTTTTCTTGCTTGTAAATCCACATAAATTCTAGCAATAACTTTTCCATCTTCACTTATATCGTATACATTAACTGTACTATCCCATGCATTTGCATTTGTAAGTGTGAATTTTATATTAAATACTTCATTTAAGAAATTAAAAAATCCATTTAATACAGAGTTTTGCTCAAAAAATGGTCTATAGTATTCTTGGTCAATTTCATATTTAGCTTCTTTTAGTTTTTCGCTATAGTATGCTAAATCATAACTTTTAAGCTCAAAAATACCATCTTCTTTTGCATACTCTTCTAATTCTTTTAATTCTTCTTTTGCTTTGCCTTTCCCTTTTAAAGCTAATTCTTCTAAAAATTCAACAACTTCTTCTTCTGTTTTAGCCATTTTTGTAGAAAGTGAATATTGTGCATAATTATCAAAACCTAAAATATTTACTTTTTCATATTTTAGTTTTAATATCTCTTCAATAATTTTTCCATTTTCAGGTGCTCTTGTGCAATAAGCTTTATAAATTTCTTCTCTTTTTTCTCTATTTGAACCGTATGTAATATATGCTAAATAAGATGGCATTTGAAGTGTGAATTTATATTTAGTTATTCCATCCTCTTCAAACTTAGCTAAAGCTAAATCTGACTGTGGTAACTCTTTAACATCTTCATAATTATCAATAATCATTTCATAACTATTTGTTGCATTTAAAAGGTTGTGCGAAAACTTATGAGATAGTTCACTAAGTTTTAAATTTAACTCTTTAAGTCTATCTTTTTTTTCATTATTTAAATGACATCCACTTAATTTAAAATCTCTAATTTCATTTTCAAGTACTTTTTTTTGTATATCATTTAAAGAGGTACTATAGTTATCTTGTATATCTTTTAAAGACCTATAAATATTATCATTTTGAGATATCACAGTTTCATAATCTGAGATTAAAGGAAGGCACTCTTCATACACTTTTGTCGTTATTTCTGAATTTTTAACAGAATCAATATGAAAAATTGGTGTTAAAAATTCATTTACCCTCTCCCCTATTTCTTCATATGGTTTTACAAAATTATCATATGTTTTATTTTCAATTTTTAAAAGTTCATCAATTTCATTTTTACTTGTTGTTAACAATACTTCTAAATTACTTTTTGCATTTTCTAAATTACTTATATTAAATTCATTAAACATTTATTACTCCTATTTTTTAATTTATTTTAATTTTAAAGTGAAACCTCTATCAAACTCTTCATAATCTTTGTAGAAATTAAAGTCATTTAACTTTAACGATTTAAAATATTTTGTTAAAGGTTCTTTTTGATCATAACCCATTTCGCATAAAAGATAAAGAATATCTTTATTATAAGTTTCATCTATAATCTTTTTTAAAAGTTCATCCCCTACTTTTCCTCCAAAAAGTGCATTTTTTGGTTCATACTTTACATTTTCAGGAAGTTTATAATCATCTGCTATGTAAGGAGGATTTGAAATCGTCATAAAAATATCATTTTCAGCTACATTTTCATATAGATCACTCAATCTAAAATCTATTTTTTCTTCAACATTATGTTTTTTTGCATTCTCCTTTGCAAGGGATAATGCATCTTCATTTATATCAACTGCTATAATTTCAATATTTTCTATTAGTTTTGCTAACATAACAGAAATTATTCCAGAACCAGTTCCTATTTCTAATACTTTGATTTTTGATTTTTGATTTTTTAATATCTCAATAGCATTATCTACTAAAAGTTCAGTTTCTGGTCTAGGGATTAATACATTTTCTCTAACAACAAAATTCTCTCCATAAAATGAAGCTTTTTTTATTAAATACTCCAAAGGATAGTTTGTTGCTCTTTTAGATACTAGTTTTTTTAACTCTTTTTCTTTTTCAAACTCATTATTATAGTTAAGATGTAGCCAAATTGGATTTTTATCAAGTAGATATCCAATTAATATCTCAACCTCTTTTGCTGGAATATGAGTTACAAATTTTAATTCCTGTGAATATTTTCTAACACACTCTTTTATAGTCATTTATATTTACCTTTTATAAAAGATGCAATTATAGTCAAAAATAGATTACTCTAGGATATAAAGTGCCAATTCATCTGCTAAAAGAAAGTTTTTATTATAAATATTATCATCTATTAATGTAAGTTTTTTATTATCTATTAATTCTTTTACTTTTATTTTTTGATTTTCATCTAATATATTAATGTTAAACCCATTTGAGCACCTAAGACCTAATAATACTTTTTCAACAATAACATCCTCATCACTTAAATGTTCAATTTCATATTCACAAGGGTTTGAAATGTACTCTTCTATTAGCTTATTAGGATAATACCTAACTTTATTTACACAACCAACAGCTCCAGCACCAACACCAATATAGTTTTTATGTTCCCAATAGCCAAAATTATGTCTTGATTCACTTTCTTTTGTTTTTGAAAAATTAGAGATTTCATATTGATTGAAACCATTATTTTTTAAATATTTAAATATCTTATATGATAACTCTTCATCATCAATTTTTATTTCAGATTTATTAAAAAATTTTGTTCCCTCTTCTAAGGTTAAAGAATAAGCACTTATATGATCAATTGGTAAAGAAAAAATAGTATCAAAATCATTTTTTAATGAATCAAAACTATCACCTTGAACTCCATAAATTATATCACAGTTAATTCTATTAAAACCTATACAAGAAGCATTTTGTATAGCAGTTATTGCTCCTTTTGCATTATGCGCACGATTTAACTTTTTTAACTTGTTATCGTCAAAACTTTGTACTCCAAAACTTATTCTATTGACTCCATAATCTTTCATTCCTTGAAGCCATTTTAAAGAAGCTGAATTTGGATTACACTCTGTTGTAATCTCTGTATTTTCTGTTTTATATTTATTTATTAATTTAAAAATATTTTCATAATCTTCAATTTTTACAGTGCTTGGAGTACCTCCTCCAAAAAAAACTGTTTGTAAAAATTGATTTTTACCCATATTTTTTTCAAGTTCATATTTTAGTTGTTTTTCTAATGCTTTCATATACTCTTTTTTTAGATGAAATCTATCTGTATATGAGTTAAATGCGCAATAGTGGCATTTAGAATCGCAAAATGGAATGTGTAAGTATAAAAGCAATTTTTAATCCTAGTTTTATTATAATATGCGGCTAATTATAAGGGAAATATTATTTATGACTGATAAAAAAAATGACGAATTAAGTAAAGAAAAGAAAAAGTATAGACCAAATGTAGCGGCAATAGTACTATCAGCAAAATACCCTGAAAAATGTGAAGTTTTTATTGCTTCAAGAACTGATGTAGATAATGCATGGCAATTCCCCCAAGGTGGGATTGATGATGGAGAATCACCAAGGCAGGCTTTATTTAGAGAGCTTGAAGAAGAGATTGGAACAAGAGAGATTGAAATAATTGCAGAGTACCCCCAATGGGTTAGTTATGACTTCCCTCCTTCAATCGCGAAGAAAATGTACCCATTTGATGGACAAATTCAGAAGTATTATTTAGTTAAATTAAAAAAAGGCGCAAAAATAAACATTAATACTCACGTCCCTGAGTTTAGTGAATATAAATTTGTAGCTACAAAAAATATATATAATTACATAACTTTTTTTAAAAGAACTGTATACAAACAAGTTTTAAAGTACTTTAAAAAAGAAGGTTATATTTAAAGGTTAGTAAAATTAGATGTTAAAAGTTTTAAAATTTGGTGGAACAAGTGTAGGAACATTAGAAAGAATTCAAAATGTTGCTGAGATTATTAAAAAAATCAGAGATGAAGGTCATGATGTTATTGCAGTAGTATCTGCAATGAGTGGTGAAACAAATAAATTAATTGAATATGCTGAGTATTATTCAAAAACTCCTAAAGCAGATGAAGTGGATATGCTTTTAAGTTCAGGAGAAAGAGTTACTTCTGCACTACTTTCAATTGCATTAAATGAACAAGGTTACAAAGCTACCTCTATGAGTGGAAGAGAAGCTGGTATTGTTACAGATAATGCTCATATGAAAGCTAGAATTGAATCAATTGATACGACAAGTATGAAAAAAGCAATTAGTGATGGGAAAATCATCATTGTTGCAGGTTTTCAAGGTGTTACAATGGATACAAGTAGAGTATCAACACTAGGTCGAGGTGGAAGTGATTTAACTGCTGTTGCAATAGCTGGAGCAATAGAAGCGGATGTTTGTGAAATTTATACAGATGTTGATGGAATTTATACAACAGATCCAAGAATAGAACCAAAGGCAAAAAAACTTGAAGAAATCTCTTATGATGAGATGTTAGAGTTAGCAAGTGCTGGTGCAAAAGTTTTACAAAACAGATCTGTTGAAATGGCAAAAAAACTAAATGTAAATTTAGTTTCAAGGAGTAGCTTCACGCCTGAGGTTGAAGGAACATTAATAACTAAGGAAGAAAATATTATGGAAAAACCAGTAGTGAGTGGTATTGCATTAGATAGAAACCAAGTAAGAGTTGGTATGTATGGAGTAACAGATAGACCAGGTATCGCTTCAACAATCTTTACTGCTCTTGCAGATGCAAAAATCAACGTTGATATGATTGTACAAACAGTTGGTGTTGACGGTAAAACTGATTTAGACTTCACTATTCCTACTACTGATTGGGAAATTTGTAAAGATGTTATGGAAACTTTTAAAGATGAAGTTGGAAATATTGATTACAATGATAAAATCTGTAAGGTTTCAATTGTTGGTGTTGGTATGAAATCACATACAGGTGTTGCATCAAAAGCTTTTACTGCACTTGCAAATGAAAATATTAATATTAGAATAATTTCTACTTCTGAAATTAAAATTTCTGTAATCATTGAGGAAAAATATGCTGAATTGGCTGTAAGAGTTTTACATGATGCATATAACTTGGATAAATAGGTAATAAATAGTGCAAGAATTTTTAAATTGGACAGTGGATACCATAAGGGAAGATAGACTTATCTCCCCTTGGCTAGAGGAAAAAAAATATGAATGGGTTCCTTTAGTTTCTAAATCAATAGTAAATATATTCGAAAAAGGATGTTCTGTACTTATTATCACAGATAGTGAGAGAGACTGGTTTTTGAAATATATTTTAACTAATCTAAATTCAAATAGAAAAAATAGACCATTTCTACCCTTTTATAATTTTAAATCATTTTATAAAGATTTAGATGATTTGAAAACTGAAGATGATATTAGCTTTATAAAAGATATGTTAAATATCTCTTTCCCAAATGGCTATTGTTTTTGGTATATTGGGAAAAGTAATGATATAAGAGCCAATTTACCTAAATTTTCAAAAAATTCATTTCTTTGGATTTTTGATGAAGAGATACAAGATGCTTTTAATTTAAAAACAAGTGATGAGGCTTTAGATATGAAACTATTACAGATGTTTAGATTATATGACAAAACTTTAAATGCTGCACTTTTTGCAGAGATTAACGTAGAGCATTAATGATAGAAAATAAAATTGAAACTCCACATATTTTAATAGTTAATGATATTGATGAGACTTTAAACTCTTTAGTTACTCATTATCCTAAACATCAAATTAGAGTTATTAGAAATGAAGAAAAAGATGAGTTTCTATTGGCTCAAGCAAACTTAGCTGTTAAAGAAGCATATATCTCATCAAATGAAAAGAAGTATATAATTCTATGTGGTAAAACTTTTAGAAGTGAAGCTCAAAACTCTTTGCTAAAAGTTCTTGAAGAACCACCTACAAATATTGTATTTATAATTATTACAAATTCCAAATCTTCAATTTTACCAACTATCTTTTCAAGAATTCCCCATAAGTTTTTAAAAAGAAGTATCTCAAGAAATGAAATTGATATGGATATTTCCAGATTAGATTTAAAAGAATTATATGTATTTTTAAAAGAGAATCAAAGAATAAATAAAAATGACGCAAAAAAAATAGTTGAAACAATTTTATTTAAAGTTAATTCCCAAAAAATTAAATTAAGTCAAAAAGAACTTGAACTATTTTCTAAATCTATTAAACTATTAGATTTAAATTCAAGACCTATTAATGTTTTAACAACTTTACTTTTAATGCTTTTAAATAGAGAAAAAGATTTTAGATGAATTATACAAAAACAAAAATAATGGGTGTTGTCAATGCAAATGAAGACTCATTTTTCCAAAATAGTAGATTTGAAGGTAAAAATGCCATTATCAAAATAGAACAGATGATTGAAGATAAGGCAAATATAATAGATTTAGGTGGAGTTTCTAGTAAACCTGGCTCAATACCTGTATCTGCAGATGAAGAATTATTAAGGGTAAAACCTATAATTGATTTAATTTATGAACAAAAACTTTATGAAAAAGCTTTATTTTCCCTAGATTCTTATGAACCAAAAGTTTTAGAATATGCCTTAGATAGAGGTTTTAAAATTGTAAATGATATTACTGGACTTCAAAATAATGAAGTTTGTAAGATAAGTGCAAAATATAATGCTACTGCTGTAATAATGCATATGCAAAAAGACCCTTTAAATATGCAAAATAATCCTAAATATGAAAATGTAGTTTTAGATATAGATAATTTTTTTAAACAAAGAATTGAAAAAGCAAAACACTTTGGTGTAAAAGATATCGTTCTTGATGTGGGAATAGGTTTTGGTAAAACACTTGATCATAATCTACAACTAATAAAAAATCTAAAACATTTTAAACATTTTGGTTATGAATTATTAGTGGGAGCAAGTAGAAAATCTATGATAAATATGATTTGCCCTGCTATAACAGAGGAAAGATTACCTGGTACTTTAGCAATTCACCTTGAATCTATTAAAAATGAAGCTTCTATTATTAGATGTCATGATGTAAAAGAGCATTATCAAGCTATAAAGGTTTTTGAAGCAATAAATAGTGCTGAGATACTTTAAATTAAAGTATCTCATGTAAAGAATTAGCTTTTTCCATCCATTTTTTTAAATCTTCATATCTTTCATTTTCAACCATAATTCTCACTTCTTTCATATGATTTTCAAATTTTTCCATTGAGTCTAAAAGATTTTTTTTATTTTGTTTAAAAATATCTGTCCACATATCAGGACTTGATTTTGCTACTCTACTCATGTCTTTAAATCCACCAGCAGCTAATGCAATAATAGATTTTGGATCTTCACAGTCCATTACTGTATTAGCCAATGAAAAAGATATTGCATGGGGAAGATGAGACATATAACAGGCATGGACATCATGTTCATTTGCATCCATAACAACAATTCTCATTCCTATTTCTTGAAAAAGTCTAAATGCCCTATTTACGTGAAGATTATCATTGTCTTCTAGATTACAAAGGACAACAGTTTTCCCCTCATATAAGTCATCAATAGCTGCTTTGGGTCCTGATTTTTCAGTTCCTGTCATAGGGTGTGCAGCAATAAAATTTTTTCTTATAGATGACGGAATATTTTCAATAATAAACTCTTTAGTTGAACCTAAGTCCATTATTGTAGTATTTTTATTAATATCTTCTAACTCAGGAAGAAAAGAGATAATATTATCAACAGGGATTGCCAATATGATCAAATCACACTCTTTTTTTAAAGTTTCAATATCAACTAATTCATCAACTAAATTTAACTCTTCAATCTCTTTTTTTGATTTTTCACTTCTTGCATAGCCAAAGATTTTTTTTGCAATAAAATATTTTTTCAATGCTTTGGCTAATGAACCTCCCATTAGACCTAATCCAATAATACCAATATTCAAATTTAATACCTTATAAATAATTTTTTTAAAGATGAGATTATATCTTAACCATCCTATAAAGTTTATTTAGATACATTTATGCTTAAAATATTTAGCATAATAAGGATAACTGTGAAAAGAAAAAGTATCTTATTTTCAATGGCTTTAGCTACATTACTTCAAGCTGAGCAAATTACTTCAATTGAATATGTAAACCTAACAAAGATCTCTACAAGTATTGCAAATGACACTTTGGGAATTAGAATTGGTGAAGAACTTGACCCAAATAAGGTTAATAAAGCAATAAAAGAGTTTTATAAATACAACTATTTTGATGATATTACTGCATCAATTAATAATGGAAAACTTAAAATTCTTTTCAAAGAAAAACCTTCCATTGCTAATGTAGATATAACAGGCTACAAACAAAGAGAAGATGATATTGAAGTACTAAAAAATCAAATTGGTATTAAAAAAGGTAGAATGTATTCTACAAAACTAATAAAAGATGCTAAAGAGGCTCTTTTAAAAGAGCTTGAAAAAGAAGGGTATATTAATTCAGTTGTTGAAGTTGATATAGAAAATTTGAGTGAAGATGCTATTTCTGTTACTTTTAATGTAAATAAAGGTGATGAGATAGTTATTAAAAAAGTTAATTATTTTGGTTCTAAAAACCTTGAATCAAGTCAATTTGAAAAAGTTACTGCAAATAAAGAACAAGAGATGCTTTCTTGGTTACCAATATTTAATGATGGTGAATTAAAAGCTGAAGAATTAAAATATGATAGTAGAAGAATTCAAGAACTTTATTATGAAAACGGTTATCTTGATGCGAAAGTTCAAAATCCATTCTTAGAAGTTGATTTTGCTTCAAATCAAGCTGATTTAGACTTTTATATAGATGAAGGTATTCAATATAAAACTAACTCAATTACAATCTATTTAAACCAAGAGATTTTAGATCCAAAAGATATTTATCCAGAATTAAAACTTAAAAAAGACAGAGTTTTTAATGTAAAGATGTTAAGACGTGATGCAAATTATATTAAAAATATGGTTGCAGATTTAGGGTATGCTTTTACACAAGTTAACTATGATATAAAAAAAGATGAAAAAAATGGTACAGCAGATATCATTTTTAATGTAGTCCCAGGAGAAATTGTTACAATTAGAGATGTTAAAATTTCTGGAAATAGTAGAACATTAGATAGAGTTATTAGAAGAAATGTTTATCTAGCTCCAGGAGATTTATACAATCAAACTGATTATAATGACTCAATTAATAAGTTAAGAAGAAGTGGATTCTTTGATGATGTATCAATTGAACAAAAAAGAGTTTCAGCAGATACAATGGATATAATTGTAAAAGTGAAAGAAGCCCCAACAGGTAATATTATCATTGGTGGAGGATATGGTTCATATGATGGAGCAATGGTTAGTGGTTCACTTAATGAAAAAAACCTTTTTGGTTCAGGTATTGGTTTTTCATTTTCTGGAGATATCTCTGAAAAAACACAAGATTTTTCAATGTCACTTACTAATCCAGCAATTAGAGATAGTAAATATAGTGGGAAGATTGATATTCATGCTCAAACTACTGAGATAGATAATGATGTTTATGATTTAGATAAACAAACAAATGGTTTTTCTGTTTCTGTTGGTCGTGAGATTATTAGAAACTTAAGAGCGGGGTTAACATATAGATTTGACTCAATTACAGAAGATTATACATATGAGTCTACATCAACAGTTCCAACTGCAAATAGATTTACTGATGAAGATTATATTACTAGTTCAATAACACCTTATGTTAGCTTTGATAATACTAATGACTTTTATTTTCCAACTAGTGGGTTTAAAGCTGGTTCGTCTTTAGAATATGCAGGACTTGGTGGTGATTCAAAATATATTAAATCTTCATCTTATTTAAAAACATTTTATTCATTAGAGGATAGATTTGATTTAGATTGGATCTTTAGATACAAAATACAAGCAAAACTTTTAATTGATAATGGACAAATCAATCAAGGGGATTCTTTATATTTAGGTGGGACTAAATCATTAAGGGGGTATAAGTCTTATTCATTCCCTGCTCACGAAGATGGATATAGAGAGGATCCATATAAAATGATGGCAGCAAACTCATTTGAAGTTAGTTTTCCGTTAATTGATGATATGAAAATGAGATGGGGAATATTTTATGATTATGGTATGATTGGAGAAGATAGTTTTGATGAAATTCAAAGATCTTCTACTGGTGCTTTATTTGAGTGGGTATCTCCATTTGGACCACTTACTTTAATATTTGCACAACCAATTGATAATGAAGATACTGATGATATATCAAACTTCGAATTCTCACTGGGGTCAACATTCTAATGGTTAAAAAAATAGATTATGCAAATAAAAGATTAAGTAATGAAGAAGCATTAGACTTAATAAAAAATGCTTCTTTAGTTGAATTAGGAAAATTAGCAACACAAAGAAAAGAGCAATTACATCCAAAAAAAGTTACAACATTTGTTGTTGATAGAAATATTAACTATACAAACGTATGTTGGGTTGATTGTAAGTTTTGTGCCTTTTATAGACACAAAAAAGATGATGATTCATATGTTTTATCATATGATGAAATAGATAAAAAAATTGAAGAGCTACTAGCAATTGGTGGAACTCAGATTCTTATGCAAGGTGGAGTTCATCCAAATTTAAAAATTGATTATTATGAAGATTTAGTAGAACATATTCATACTAAATTCCCACAAATCACCCTACACTCTTTTTCTGCTATTGAAATTTCTTTTATTGCAAAAGTATCAAAAATTTCAAAATTAGAAGTTTTAAAAAGATTACAAGCTAAGGGATTAAGTTCTATTCCGGGTGCTGGGGCTGAGATTCTAAGTGATAGAGTTAGGGATATAATAGCTCCTAAAAAAATAGATGCTGCTGAGTGGATTGAAATACATAGGTTAGCTCACTCAATTGGTATGAAAACAACTGCAACAATGATGTTTGGCACAGTTGAAACTGATGAAGAGATTATTGAACACTGGGAAATGATAAGAAAACTTCAAGATGAAAGTGGCGGTTTTAGAGCTTTTATTATGTGGTCTTTTCAAAGTGATAACACACAATTAAAAGAAGAGATTCCTGATTTAAAACCACAATCATCAAATAGATATTTAAGATTGCTTGCAGTAGCAAGACTTTATTTAGATAATTTCCCTAACATTCAAAGTTCATGGGTTACACAAGGAAGTTATATAGGTCAAATGGCTTTAAAATTTGGAGCAAACGACTTAGGTTCAACTATGATGGAAGAAAATGTAGTTGCAGCAGCAGGTGCAACTAATTGTATGAATCAAGATGAGATGATACAACTTATTAGAGATGTTGGAGAGAATCCAGCAAAGAGAAACACTGCATATGAGATATTAGAGAGGTTTTAACCTTTTATGAAAACACATTTTTCAAAAATTTTATTAATATTTTTATTTTTACAAGGATTTTTAATGGCTGCTACTATAAAGCATATAAATATAAAAGGAGTAAGTGTTCCAGTAGTATTTGAAAAGAATAAAAATCTTCCAATATTAAACTTACAATTAGTATTTAAAAACTCTGGATATATTCAAGATAATATAAGTGGCCTAGCTTCAACTTCAGCTAAACTTTTAAATGAAGGTACAAAAAAATTAGGTAGTACAAAATTTGCAGAGAAGTTAGAAAACTCAGCTATATCATTAAGTGCTTCAACTGGTTTTGAAACTTTTGTAATTGAATTGTCTTCTATTAAAGATGTTCATGAAAAAGCTTTAAAACTTTTAAAAAATCTTTTAGAAGATCCTAATTATGATGAAAAAGTTTTAGAAAAGATTAAAACAATTACAAGTGGTTCTTTAAAAAGAAAAGAGAATGATTATGATTACCAAGCTAGTAAAAACTTAAAAAAAATTATCTTTAAAGATACAGCGTTGGCTAATCCTTCATCAGGAACAATTGATTCAATTTCAAAAATTAAATTAAATGATATAGAAAACTTTTTAGATAAGGCTTTAGATTTAAACAATCTTATTGTTGTTGTTGGTGGAGATTTTACCTTTGATGAGATTGAAGTTAAAATAAAAAGCCTTATTAAAACTCTTAACAATAAGAATAAAAACAAATTAACAAAAATAAAAGTAAATGAAGAAGCAGAAACTAAAACTGTAAAAAAAGAAACACAACAAGCCTATATTTATTTTGGTAGTCCTTTTTATGTTGATGTAAAAGATGAAAATTCATATATGGCTAAAGTTGCTTCTTTTATTTTAGGTGGAAGTGGTTTTGGTTCTAGACTTATGGAAGAGATTAGAGTAAAAAGAGGACTTGCTTACTCAGCATATGGGTATGTATCTCAAAATAAATCACACTCTTATTTTACGGGTTACTTACAAACAAAAAATGAAAGTGCAAATGAAGCTGTTAAACTTGTGAAAGAGTTAGTTAAGGATTTTGCTAAAAATGGTGTTACTGAAGATGAACTAGAATCTGCTAAAAAGTTTTTATTAGGTAGCGAGCCTTTAAGAACTGAAACTTTATCAAGTAGATTAAATAGAGCTTTTACAAACTATTATAGAGGTTTAGAACAAGATCATTCTCAAAAAGAACTTGAAAAAATTGAATCTTTAAAGCTTGAAGATTTAAATCAGTATATTAAATCTCACAAAGAGATCAACAAATTATCTTTTTCTATTATAAGGAAATAGTTTGGTAAGATTTAGAGTTAGCGCAACTAAACATTTAGATATTGAAACTTTGAGAATTGGGATATTTAATTATATCTTATCAAAAAAATTAGTCAAACCTTTATTAATTAGTATTGATGATACAGATAAACAAAACAATATTGAAAATATAGAAAAAGAGATACTTGAACTCTTAAATCTATTTTCAATTGACCATGAAAGAGTAGTTTATCAAAGTGAAAATTTAAAATATCATCAAAAAATCATCATGCAATTAATGGCTAAAAAAGATGCATTTGCATGTTTTTGTTCAGATGAAAAACTAAATGAACTAAAAGAAGAAGCAGAAAAAGAAAATAAACCTATTAGATATGATGGTTTCTGCTCAACTTTATCTGATGAAACTGTTTTAAATTGCAATGCTCCTTTTACAGTTAGAATTAAAGAACCAAATAAAAAAGTAACTATTAATGATTTATTAAAAGGTGAGATTGTTTTTGAACCTTATGAAATAGATTCATATATTGCTTTAGCACATGATAAAATGCCTAAAAAAGTTTATGCAAGTGCAATTGATGATATGTTATATAATATCTCAACTGTTGTTTCAAATGAAGAAGAGTTAACAAACTCTGCAAGAGAAACTTACACAAGAACTTTATTATCATATGATACTAAAATAGATTATTTACATTTACCCAAAATATCAAACAATGAATCTTTAAATAATCTAAAGTGGTTTATTGATGAAGGGTATTTACCAAGTGCTATTGCGAACTATTTAATGATTATAAGTTTAAAGGTTGATGATAAAATTGTTTCTTTAGAAGATACTATTAAATCTTTTGATGTAAAAAACATTATTAGTGATAATATTGTTTTTGATATTGATGAATTAAAAAAGATAAATAAAAAACATATTGAATTAATGGATAACCTTAGATTATCAAAAATCTTATCTTATGCTGATGCTGATATAGGAAGTCTTGCAAAGCTATTTTTAAATGAAGTTAGTACACTAAAAAAACTAGAAGAAAAAATAACTTTAATTTTTCAAACTAAAAAAGAAAATAGTACTTTAAAAGATGAAATTTTAGAGTTAAAAAGTTGTATGAAAAGTGCACCTTTTTTCAATGATTTTGAAGAATTAAAAAAATATATTGAAAACAACACTAATTTAAAAGAAACTGAGATTAAAAAAACAATCTCATACCTAATTTTAGGAACTGAAAATGGGCCAGATATGAATGATATTTACCCATTAATTAAAAATTATATTGGAGAAATTATAAAATGATGGATGCATTTTTAGGATCGGTTTTTACAGTAATACTATCTGTTATTACACTTTATAAATGGGTTATTATTATTTCAGCTTTATTATCTTGGGTAAGACCTGATCCATATAACCCTATTGTCCAAATGCTTTATAGGTTAACAGAACCTGCTTATGCGTTTGTTAGAAGATTTATTCCTACTGTATTTGGTGGAATGGACTTGGCTCCATTAATTGTGATTTTAGTATTAATTTTTCTAGAAACATTTCTTGGTAGATTATTTATGGGAATCTAATGAGATACATTCTTTTTTTATGTTTCTTTTCAATATTTTCCTATGCAAATAGTAACGACTTTATAAAAGAGTTTGAAGAGATTAAATCGATTCAAAAAGGTATAAAAAGAGATTTTTATATAAATGAATTATTAAAAAAAGATATCAATTCTGATATAGCTTATAAAAGTTTATCTTTAATTGATAATATGAACAATGAATTATTTTTTAACTTTGCTAAAAAATATAATCATGATGAAACTTTTGCGGTTGCACAATGTATGAATATGGATGTAAAAGATTTAATAAATACATATGCAGATTGTATTGTTTTAGGTTTAAATACAAAAAAACTTTCAAGACTATCTGCAATTGAGTTTGATTTAATTAAACAAAAAGTCAAGGATAAATACCCGAACTTTTCAAACAAACTAAAAGTTATCTCAGCTGCTATCCCTTTTACAAAACTAATTATTCAAAAAAAAGACAACTTTTATGATATATTTTTAAATGTTAATAAAGAATTTAGACAAAAATATTTTAATTATAAATTACCAAAAAGAAGTTTTGAAAAGATTTTTAAAGATAAGGAAAAATTCAATCAGTTTTTAAAAGTTTCCCTAACAGATCCTAAATTAAACAATTTAAATAATTCACTTTTAGAAATTGATGATCAAGACTTAAATTTTACATCATCATTTTTCCTTGGACTAAGCAATACAAGAGTAAATAATTTCAATAAAGCATATATTTATTTTAATAATGCCCTTTTAAAAACAAATTCACAATATGAGATAGACAAAATTTATTTTTGGCTATATAAAATCACTAAAGATGAAACTTATTTAAACAATCTTTTAAATAGCAATGAATTAAATTTTTATTCATATAATGCAATTGAAATTGCTAAAAAAAATGTTGATATAGATAAATTATTAACTAAAATTGAAAATATAGATTCACTGAAAAAAAAGTACAAAACAGATAGAATCGCCCTACTTTACTCACTTGCTAAAACTAAATCAAATTTTGATACAAACATGATTTCTAAGAACTTTGAAGTTGGTATTTTCCAATTAAAAGTTGATTTAATCAATTCAATTTCTGATCTACTAGCTTTAGAGGATGAAAATGAAGAAATAAACTATTTTAATCTTGATGAAAATTTAAAATTTGTAAATATATATATTTCAAATATTGAAAATAGATATAAAAATCCTCTATTACTATCTATTGCTTTCGATGGAGTAAATATAGATTTTAAAGAAATAGAATTAAAAGATTTAGAACCATTTATCTCTTTAGAACTATTACTAAAAGATAATTTAGAAGAAAAGAAAAACTTTTTAATGTATTATGTTTTATACTATAATTCTTTAACAAAAAAAAGTAAAGATAAAATATCTTTACAATCTATTTTAGAAACTCTAATGAAACCACACCATAAACAGGATGAGTAATTTTTAAATTTAGTTTTTTAATATCTTTTTTGTTATCAAAATGTATTAAATAATATTCTGCCCATTGATTCTTTAGTGGAATAATTTCAATTATATCTGAATCATTTGGAAGTTTAACCATAGTTTTTGGTTTGTCACCATTCAATGTAACTTCAAATCTATTTTTAATTAAATCATGGTTTTGTTGGTTTGTAATATGAATTCCAACAACAAAGCTATCTAATTTATTAGTTTCATATTTTTTAGAAGCTTTATTTAAATATGTAGCAAAAACCATAACTTTTAGTGAATCATTATAAGACAAATCTCTTTTTTTAGTATATTGTATTGCCATAGGACTTTGATTACTATTCTTAAAACCTTTTAATGAATCATTTCTTTTTGAACATCCAATAAAAACAAATGAAATTATTAAAGTAAAAATTAATATATTTTTTCTCATTAAAGTATATCTCCAAATATTTAATAATTGGAATTTTACACTAAAGTTACTTTAACCATGGTTTGGGTAAAATCAGCCTCATGGATAAGAATTATAAGAAACTAGCTGTTGCATTTAGCGGGCCTTCAAATAGTGGTAAAACTACATTAGTAGTTAATGTCTCAAACATACTAAATCAAAATGGTTATAAAGTATGTATTGTAAAGCATGATCCAAAGGATAAAGCTATATTTGATAAAGAAGGGAAAGATAGTGATAAGTTCACAAAAACAGGTGCAAATGTTGCAGTTGTGAGTCCCACAAGAACAACTTTATTTAAACAAGCTACATCAACTATTGATGAGATGATTGAACTTTTTGGTGATTTTGATTATTTATTGGTTGAGGGTCTAAAGACTCTACCTCTCCCAAGAATTTCAGTCTTTAGAAATAAACTTGATGAGACTTATTTTCCAGTTACAGATGCCATTGCTCATGATTCAACAATAAGTGCTGATGATATTCCTGACAATATTGAGAAACTAGACTTAAATAATCCAGAAGAGATTATCTCATGGATTGAAAAAAATGCAAAGAGGGTATAATGAACGATATAATTGAAGCAATAAAAAAAGCAAGTATTGAAATTAAAAAAGTTATTGATAAAGGTGATACTGGAAAAAGTGAAAATGAAAACTCTACTGGTGACACACAATTAAAACTTGATATTGCAAGTGATATTATTATAGAAAATATTTTTAAAGAAATTCCTTCTATTAAAGAGATTGTTAGTGAAGAGCAAGAAGCAATTGTTCCTTTACATGAAGATGGTGAATATTTAATTGCCTATGACCCATTGGATGGTTCATCATTAGTTGATGTTAACCTTTCAGTTGGTTCAATTTATGGTATTTATAAAAATGACTTTACATCAAAAAATATTATTGCTGCGATATATGTTGTTTTTGGACCAAGAATAGAAATGGTAGTTGCGGCAGAAGATTCTGTAAAAATGTATAGATTAAATGGTGGTATTTTCCACTATGTTCAAGATATAAAACTTGATTTTAAAGGTAATTTAAATGCAACTGGTTCAACACAAATGTTTTGGCCAACAGAACATAAAAAACTTTTAAAAGAGATGTTTGATGAAGGATATTATTTAAGATATTCAGGTGGTATGGTTCCAGATTTACATCAAATACTATTAAAAGGTGGAGGATTATTTTCATATCCTGCAACTACTGATAGACCAAAAGGTAAATTAAGACAATTATTTGAAGTATTCCCTTTTGCATTTGTTTATGAGTTAGCTGGTGGAGCTGCTACTGATGGTTTTAAAAGAGTTTTAGAAGTTGAAACAACTCATATTCATGATACTACACCATGTTTTTTTGGTTCTAAATCAGAAGTTGAAAAAGTAAAAGAAGTTTACAAACAATATGCAAGCTGAGAATGTACAAAAAGATGAATGGGATTTAAAGCTTGATTTAAAGATTGAAGAACTTAATCAATGTCAAAAATCTAATAATCTAAACTCATGTATACCCTGTAACAAATTTTTTGAATGTGAGCTTAGAAAAAAATATGTCATTGCTGTTTATGAGTCTATGAATAAAGGCTCTGGCGGTGGATTTGAATTTTAATTAATAATTATAACAAAGAGGTAAATTAATGGAAAAATGCTGTAAAAATGTTTATATTACTACTCCAATATATTATGTAAATGATGTTGCACACATCGGACACGCTTATACTACTATAATTGCAGATATGCTTGCAAGATATTCAAGATTAACTGGATTAGATACTTATTTTCTTACAGGTACTGATGAACATGGTCAAAAAATTGAACAAAGTGCAAAGCAAAGAGGAAGAACTCCTCAAGAGTATGCAGATGAAATTTCAGGAAAATTTAGAACACTTTGGGATGACTTTGATATTTCATATGATAAGTTTATTAGAACTACTGATACCGAACATAAAATTGGTGTTCAAAAAGCATTTGAGACAATGTACAATAAAGGTGATATCTACAAAGGTGAGTATGAAGGTTTTTATTGTGTATCATGTGAGACTTTCTTCACAGAAAAACAACTTGTAGATGAGCAATTCTGCCCAGATTGTGGGAAACCTACAAATATAGTAAAAGAAGAAAGCTTCTTTTTTAAATTATCTAAATATGAAGATAAATTGATTAAATGGTATGAAGAAAATGAAGATTGTATTTTACCAAGATCTAAAAAAAATGAGATTGTAAATTTTGTAAAAGGTGGATTAAGAGACCTTTCTATTTCTAGAACATCTTTTGATTGGGGTGTAAAGTTACCAGAATCTATAAATGAGCCAAAACATGTTATGTATGTATGGCTTGATGCACTATTAAACTATATCACAGCCTTAGGTTATGGTGATAAACAAGAAAATATGAATTATTGGCCAGCAAAAGTTCAACTAGTTGGTAAAGATATTCTAAGATTCCATGCTATTTATTGGCCAGCATTTTTAATGTCATTAGATTTACCTCTTCCAACTCACATTGCTGCCCATGGATGGTGGACAAGAGATGGCGAAAAAATGTCTAAATCAAAAGGAAATGTTGTAAATCCTAAAGAAGTAGCAGATGCATATGGGCTAGATGCATTTAGATATTTTATGTTAAGAGAAGTTCCTTTTGGTCAAGATGGAGATTTTTCTCAAAAAGCACTTATGGATAGAATTAACTCAGATTTAGGAAATGATTTAGGTAATTTATTAAATAGAATTTCTGGTATGAGTGGGAAATATTTTGATTTTAAAATAGATTCTGTAGATGTTGAAAAGTTTCACAAAAAAGAACTTGATGAAGTTAATGAGATTTTAGAGAATGTTGAAAGTTATATCTTTAATATGCAGTTAAATAGATATCTTGAAGATATTTGGAAAGTATTAACTATTGCAAATAAAGCTATTGGTGATTATGAACCATGGGCTAAAATGAAAGAAGGTAAAACTGAAGAAGCTATGGCTTTAGTTGCATTAATTACAAATATTATGGCTAAAGTTGCCCTACTTTTAGATTCAGTAATGCCAGAAAAAATTTCTAAAATTGCAAAATCTTTAGGTATTGAGATTAATACAGAAACCTATAATAAACTAATAAAGAATAAAGAGCTTTTAGGTGAAACTACAATTACAAAAGTTGAGCAACTTTTCCCAAGAATTGAAGAAGTACTTTTAGAACAAGCTAGTAATCCTGAAGTTTCAAAAGCTGAACCTGAAGAAAAATCAAAAGCTAAAAAAGAACAAAAAAACGATAATGATGAAGAAGAAAATGATAATTTAATTACTATTGATCAATTTTTTGAAACAAGTTTAAAAATTGGAACAATTGTAGAAGCCGAAGAAGTACCAAAATCTAAAAAACTTTTAAAATTACAAGTTGATTTAGGTGAAGGGAAAAATAGACAAATCTTAGCTGGAATAAAAGAATTTTATGAGGCAAAAGATCTAGTTGGAACTCAGGCATGTGTTGTTGCAAACTTAAAACCTGCAAAACTTATGGGTATGCTAAGTGAAGGTATGTTGATGGCTGCACGTGATGAAAATGGTTTATCTCTTATTAGACCTGAAACACCAAAAAAATCTGGAACTAAAATAAGCTAGTGCAAATCACCTCTATTTTAGACATAGTTGATGGAAGATTATTAAATCATCCATCAATCTCATTTATATATTCAATTAAAACCAATCCTAAAAAAGTGAGAGAGGGTGACCTATTCATTGTAAAAAATGATGAGGATATTCCTACAGCAATTGAAAATGGTGCCTTTGCAATTGTAGTTGATAAAGAGGTTTCTATTAGTGACAATGAAATTGCCTGGATTTTTGTTGAGGCAATAAATGATGCAATTGTAAAACTTGTAAGATACTTATTATCAAATAAAAGATTAAATGCTTTTTATTGTAATAATGTTAGTTACGATTTATTTAAAATTCTTTTAAAAACTACAGTTCATACAAATATTAAAATAGTTCCTAAAGATTTAACAAAGTTTTTTAAACTGATTGATGAAATAGAAGAGAATGATACAATAATATCTTCAGATAAAAATGTACTTGATAATATATACCCTGTTAATTTTAATTTCAACACAAAAGATTATGAAATTAAAAACTTAATTGAACATTCAATTTTTGAAACAAGTTTCTCTTTTCAAGAAAAATATTTTTCAAAAATAAAAATTTCAAGTTTATATATTACAGAGTTTTTAGATGTTTATAGTTACTTAGGATTTGATGCAGATTTAAATAAACTAAGAAAATTTCATAATTTAAAACCTATATTTGTTGATAAACTAATAAATCATACAGATTATGGAAGAAGTGATAAATTTTTAATTGCTCAAGATAATGATGAATTAATTTTAAAAGAAGTTAAATACTTAGAAAAAAAATACAATTATGCAAAAGTTATCTATTTAACAACTAAAGAAATTGATGATAATAAAGATATAGACTACACTTTTATAAATTCTTTATCTGATTTAAAAGAATTTTTAAAGAAAAATAGTTTTAACGCAGTCTATTTTATTGGTGTTAGCTACGATGAACTTTATGAACAAGTTTCAAAAGAAGCTAACATTCCATCACTACTTTAATAAATCATACCAAAACTACTAACCACTTTACCCACAACAAAGACTTCATTTTTATCTAATATTTGTGTTGGATAGTCTTTGTTGTCTGATATTACATCTAATTTCCCATCTACTCTTCTTTGGATTCTTTTTACAAAAAGTCCATGATTTGTAGTAAAGGCATAAATTCCATCTCTTGAAAGATCATTTCTTGTTTTATCTATAAATATAATATTGTCACTGTTTAATGTTGGTTCCATTGAATCACCTACTACATTAATAGCATCTATATTTTTTAAATTTTCTTTTCCACCTAACATATTTATAAAATATGGAGGAACTTCTAAACTCTCATATGCGTCATCACTTTCATAAGCACCACCACCTGCACTTACATTTACTTCAGGATAATATCTAATCCAGTACTTATCTGTTGAATCAACTAATGAACCAGGATTTTGATTGTAAAGTAACCAATTTATTGAAATTTTCTTTTTTGCACAAAAATCCAAAATATTCGAAAATGGAATTTTTCCACGATTTTTCATAGTTGCAAAATTAACCTGACTCAAATCAAGTGCACTAGCAACATCTTTATCAAAAACCTTTCCACATTTTCCATCTTTACTTAAGATATCTTTTAACTTTTCAATTATCTCAAAAACTTGTAACATATCTGCTCCTTTTTTGTATTATATTACAAAATGCAATATTTTTCAAGTGATTTGAAAAAAAAGTATAAAATTTGACATATTATTTAATTAAGGATAGAAAATGTCACAAAAAATTGAAAAAGCAACTAGCAATGTTATAAAATTACTTCATACTTTTGATAATTTTTTACTTAAATGTGGTAACAAAATTTTATAATTTTTTTCATTGACTAAAATTCCAAAATTTCTCTAATTTAGGGGTGAAAATAAATTTTACTAAAGCATATTTAATATAAAATAGTAATACTAAATTACACGATGGTAACCACGGGGAGTAATATGGAAACTAACTTAATTGCTGAAGCATTGAAGTTTATGGTTTTAGGTATGGGTATTGTATTCTCATTCTTAATAGTTATGGTATATGCATTAAAATTTCAGGCAAAAATTATTGCTAAATATTTTCCTGAAAAAAAAGCAGCGCCAAAGAAACCACAAGCTGTAAATACTTCAAATAACACTGCAAAAATAGCTGCTATAGTAGCTGCTGTACAACATCACAAAAATCTAAAAGGTTAACTTAATATGGCTAAAAAATATATCGACGTCATGGATACTACTTTTAGAGATGGATTTCAATCTGTCTTTGGGGGTAGAGTTTTAATGAATGATTTCTTTCCAGCTGTAGAAGCTGCGAAAGATGCGGGAATTACACACTTTGAGTTTGGTGGAGGAGCAAGATTTCAATCTTTATTTTTCTACTTACAAGAAAATGCTTTTGAGATGATGGACAGATTTAGAGAAATTGTAGGTCCTGATGCTAATTTACAAACATTAGCAAGAGGTATTAATACAGTTATGCTTGATACTGGTTCAAGAGAATTAGTTGAGATGCATGCAAAAATGTTTGCTAAACATGGAGTAACTACAATTAGAAATTTTGATGCATTAAATGATGTACAAAATTTAGAATATTCTGCTGAATGTATTAAAAAATATGGTTTAAATCATGAAGTTGTTGTAACACTTATGGATTTACCTCCAGGTTGTGAAGGTGCTCATGATGTTCCTTTTTATGAAAAAACGTTAAGAAATATTTTAGACAGTGGGGTTCCATTTGATTCTATTTGTTTTAAAGATGCTTCGGGAACTTCTTCACCTCAAAAAGTATTTGATACAATTAAAATGGCAAGAAGTTTAGTAGGAGAAGACACACATATAAGATTACATACACATGAAACTGCGGGAGTTTCTGTTGCTTGTTACCTTGCTGCATTAGATGCAGGTGCCGATGGAATCGACTTAGCTGCTAGTCCTGTTTCAGGAGGAACATCACAACCTGATATTCTTACTATGATGCATGCTGTTAAGGGTATGAATTATGATTTAGGTGGATTAGAAATTGAAAAAATATTAAAATATCAAGAAGTTTTAAATGATCAATTAAAAGATTACTTTATGCCACCTGAAGCAACTCAGGTTTCACCTTTAATTCCTTTCTCACCAATGCCAGGAGGAGCATTAACTGCAAATACTCAAATGATGAGAGATAATGGAACTTTAAACAAATTTCCAGAAGTTATTAAAGCTATGAGAGAAGTTGTTGAAAAAGGTGGTTATGGTACTTCTGTAACACCTGTTTCTCAATTTTATTGGCAACAAGCATATGCAAATGTTATGTTTGGGCCATGGAAGCAAATAGCACCAGGTTATGGGAAAATGGTTCTTGGATACTTTGGTAAAACTCCAGTTCAACCTGATTCTGAAGTAGTTGCATTAGCATCTGAAAAACTAAAACTTGAACCAACTTCTGAAAATCCATTAGATATTGCGGATAGAGATGAAAAGAAAACAATGTCTTATTGGAAAAATAGATTAAATGAAGAAGGTATTGAAACAAGCGAAGAAAATATATTTATTGCTGCAGCTTGTGATGAAAAAGGGATTGCATTCTTAAAAGGTGATGGACCTTTAAGTGTAAGAAAAGTAGAGACAAATGAAGAAACTTGTGAAAATAATAAAGATTGTGTAATAGGAGAAAATAAAGGTATGAGTAATGCAACTGGAAACTATACAGTAGTAGTAGATGGACAAAAATTTAATGTAACTGTAGCAGAGGGAAATGCTGATATTCAAGTAACACCAGTAACTGAGTCAGCAGCACCTTCAAATGTACCTGCTGGTGGTGCAGAAGTTCCTGCAACTGTAGCTGGAGCTGTTTGGAAAATCCATGTAAAAGTTGGAGACAAAGTTGAACAAGGGCAAGAGATTGCAATTTTAGAAGCTATGAAAATGGAAATTCCTGTTGAAGCTCCTTGTGGTGGAACTATTTCTGCTATTCTTAAAAACCCAAGTGATGCTGTTGAAGAAGGTGAAGCAATAGCAACGATTAGCTAATAAAAATGTGTAGAAAAAACGGAGTAAATTATATGAATAAAAAATTTATGGCATTAATGCTTTTATTCTTTATTTCTATTTTTAGTTCACCACTATTTGCTAGTGGTGCTACACATGATGTAGTTGCTAAAAGTGGAACAGAAGAAGTAAAGCATGAGTATAAGCCAAAATCAATTTCAGAACTAGCATCATCTTTTTACGAGACTACAGGTATCAAAGCTATTATTGATCCTCAAGATGATGTTATGACATCTGAACCTAATCCAGCAGATGCAAGACCAATGACTCATTTTGAACAATCTTGGGGTAGAATTATAATGTTTGCAATTGTAATTGTACTTTTTTATCTTGCAATTGCTAAAGGATTTGAACCTTTATTACTATTACCAATTGCCTTTGGTGGACTTCTAGCTAATATTCCACTTGCAAACATGGGTGGAGCCCATGGTATGTTAGGAATCATCTATAATATGGGTATAGCTAATGAATTCTTTCCACTATTAATTTTTATGGGTGTTGGGGCAATGACTGACTTTAGTCCATTGCTTGCAAACCCAAAATCTGCAATCCTTGGTGGTGCTGCTCAATTTGGTATCTTTGGTTCTTTAGTTGGTGCTGTTGCACTAGGTTTTGACTTACAATCTGCATCTGCCATCTCAATTATTGGTGGAGCTGATGGACCAACATCTATTTTTATTGCAAATAGATTAGCTCCTGAAATGCTTGGTGCTATTGCAGTTGCTGCATATTCATATATGGCACTCGTACCTGTAATTCAACCACCAATTATGAAAGCTTTAACAACTGAGGCAGAAAGAAAAATTAAAATGCCAAAATTAAGAAAAGTACATAAATTAGAGAATTTATTTTTGCCAATTTTAATTTTATTCTTAGCAATTTTATTCTTACCTGAGTCAACTCCTCTAATTGGAGCATTTGCTTTCGGAAATTTCTTAAAACAATCAGGAGTTGTTGAGAGATTAAGTGATACAATGCAAAATTCATTAATAAATATTGTAACAATCTTCTTAGGACTAGGAGTGGGTTCTAAATTAGCAGCTGATAAATTCTTAGTTTTAGAAACTTTAGGAATTATGGTTATTGGTTTAATTGCATTTGCAGCAGGTACTGCAGCTGGTGTTATTATGGCTAAGATTATGAACAAATTTAGTTCTGAAGAGAGTAAAGTAAACCCACTAATTGGTGCAGCTGGAGTTTCTGCAGTACCAATGGCAGCAAGAGTTGTAAGTAAAGTTGGTCAAGAGTATGATAAATCAAATGTATTATTAATGCATGCGATGGGGCCAAATGTTGCCGGTGTAATTGGTTCTGCTGTTGCAGCTGGTGTACTTTTATCAATATTTAAATAAAAAAGAATAGGGAAAAAAATGTCTGAAATCAAAAATACACTTGGACTAGAGAACGTTGGAACAGTGTATAGAAATCTTGATGTTGATACTTTAATTCAACATGCTGTAGAAAATGAAGGGGCAAAAGTCTCTTCAACTGGTGCTTTAATGATTGATACGGGAATATTTACAGGAAGAAGTCCAAGAGACAAATTTTTTGTAAATCAAGATCCATCAAATAAATATATAGCTTGGGGTGATATTAATTTTAAAGTAACAAAAGCAGTATATGAAGATTTAGAAATAGTTTCTAAAAAACAATTAAGTAATAAAGATTTATATGTAACTGATGTTTACTGTGGTTCTTCTTTAGATAGTAGAAAATCTGTAAGGTTTATTACAGAGGTTGCTTGGCAAGCACATTTTGTTCAAAATATGTTTATTGTACCTTCAAAAGAAGAGTTAGAAAACTTTGAACCTGATTTTACAGTTTATAACTCTTGTAAAACTGTTGATATGGCTTATGCTTCACATGGTTTAAATTCAGAAGTTTTTGTTGTATTCAATGTTGAAGAAAACACAGCACTCATTGGTGGTACATGGTATGCTGGTGAGATGAAGAAGGGTGTATTCTCAATGATGAATTATTGGTTACCTTTAGAGGGTAAACTTCCAATGCACTGTTCAGCTAATGTTGGTAAAGATGGGGACACTGCCCTATTCTTTGGACTTTCTGGAACTGGTAAAACAACTTTATCAACTGACCCAAATAGAGCATTAATTGGTGATGATGAGCATGGATGGGATGATAATGGTGTATTCAACTTCGAAGGTGGTTGTTATGCAAAAGTTATCAATCTTGATGAAAAATCAGAGCCTGAAATTTTTGGAGCAATTAAAAAAGGTGCAATTTTAGAAAATGTTGTAGCTGATGAAAATGGTGTAGTAGATTACACAGATGGAAGTAAAACTGAAAATACTAGAGTTTCATATCCAATTGATCATATTGATAATCATAAAAAAGATATGAGAGGTGATCATCCAAAAAATATCATTTTCTTATGCGCTGATGCATTCGGTGTTTTACCTCCAGTTGCAAAACTTGATAAAAGACAAGCAATGTACTATTTCTTAAGTGGATATACTGCAAAAGTTGCAGGTACTGAAAGAGGTATCACTGAACCTGTTGCAACATTCTCATCTTGTTTTGGTGAAGCGTTCTTACCACTAAATCCTACAGTTTATGCAGAATTACTAGGGGATAAAATTGATGAGCATGGAGTAAATGTATATTTAGTTAATACAGGATGGACTGGTGGTCCATATGGTATTGGTTCTAGAATGAGTATTAAAAATACTAGAGCTTGTATTAATGGTATTTTAGATGGTTCAATTGAAAATTCAGACTTTGAAACATTACCTATTTTTAATCTTAAAATCCCAAAAACACTTGATGGTGTTGAAACAAAAGTATTAAACCCTAGAAATACTTGGGAAGATAAAGATTCTTATGATGAAACTGCATTAAAACTTGCAGGAATGTATATTGAAAATTATTCTAAAAAGTATTTGACTTTAGAAAATGATTATGATTTTACTGCTGCAGGACCTAATCTTAATATTTAAAAGAAAACATTATAAAAAAAAGGGGTAGGAATTAAATCCTACCCCTTTTTTATTATATATAAATTTATTAACACTCTATTTGTATCTCTTCTTTAATCTCTAAACCAAATCCATTTAATCCAACAAAAGAGTGTTTTCCTCCACTTGTCATTAGTTTAATTTTCTTCACATTTAAACTATTTAAAATCTGTGCACCAATTCCATAATCTTTTTGTGATTCTTTATTTGCAATGTCATCATTTAGAAATATTAATAAACCACCTTTAGCTTGTAAAAAGTTTATTGTTTTTAACATTGAATGAAGCTTTTCATCGTTTAAAAAGAGTTTTATGTCAGGAATTACTGTATGAAACTTTACATGAGTAATATCAGTTAATTCACCAAATTGAATTACTGTATGAACTTGTCCTAAATGGTCTTTAAATTCTTTTTTTGTTACATCAGTGTTAAAAAATTGAATATCTTCACTTGAAATATTTTCAACTAAAGTTTCATGTGATAATCTATACTCAACTAAATCTGAAATATATATTTGTTTTAAATTATGTTTTTGAGCAAAGATATCCAAATCATCACGTCTAGCCATTGTTCCATCTTCTTTCATGATTTCACAAATAACTGCTTCTCCACTTAATCCTGCTAATTTACATAAATCAACACTTCCCTCTGTATGTCCTGTTCTTACTAAAACTCCACCATCCTTTGCAATTAAAGGAAAGATATGTCCTGGTCTTACTAATTCTGTTGCTTTTGAGATAGGATTAGCTAAAATTTTAATAGTATCATCCCTCTCCCCTGCACTAATTCCTGTTGCAGCGTCTGCAGCATCAACTGAAACAGTAAAAGCTGTTTCATAAGATGAAGTATTTGAATTAACCATTGGGTTTAACTCTAATCTAATAGCAGTATCTTTAGTTACCGATACACAAATAAGACCTTTTGCGTAAGTTGCCATAAAATTAACTTTTTCAGGACTACTTAAAGGTGCAGCATAAACTAAATCTCCCTCATTTTCTCTATCTTCATCATCTAACATGATAACCATGTTACCTTTTTGAATCTCTTCAATTGCTTCTTTTACTCTTTGTATTGCATCCATTTTACTTCTTTTATTTGTTTTTTTAAATTATATCAAAAATTTTAAAATTTCTACTAAAAACCCTTGACAAATATTTACAATTTCACTATAATTTCGGCACTTAAAAAGTTGGGGTATCGCCAAGTGGTAAGGCAACGGTTTTTGGTATCGTCATTCACAGGTTCGAATCCTGTTACCCCATCCACTTTTAAGTATTTTTTAGGTCGCGGAATAGAGCAGCTAGGTAGCTCGTCGGGCTCATAACCCGAAGGTCAGTGGTTCAAATCCACTTTCCGCAACCAATTCAAAAAAGAAGTCTTAGGTCAAGGTAGCTCAGCTGGCTAGAGCGCTGGTCTCATAAGCCGGAGGTCGAGAGTTCAAGTCTCTCTCTTGACACCATGTAAAAACTTGAAATCGTCAAGTTTGGACAGACTTTTCTTTTTTGTTCTTCTAAATTTAGTTTCAACCTATCGAAATCATTTTTTTATATCAATGCTGAAAAGAATTATTGAATAGGTAATTAATTTAATTTTATTATTAAATACATTAGATAGGTTGTAACAATTCATTAAAGTGCTGGTGTAGCTCAGTTGGCTAGAGCAGCTGATTTGTAATCAGCAGGTCGGGGGTTCGACTCCCTTCACCAGCTCCACTTTTAGTTTTAATTATTCACTTTCTTTATCAGCAGTAGCTTCATGTATAGCTTCTTTTGTTGAATCATAAGCTTCACTAGCACCCTCTTTTGTTGCACTCCATGCTTTTTTTGATGTTTTCTTTGTGGCATCCCATGCAGTTGAAGAATCTTTTTTTACACCCTTCCATGTTGCACATCCACTAAGAACAAATATTGTAATTAAAATTGTAGTAATTGATTTAAACATTTTTATACCTTTAAAAAATTTTTTAAATTTTACAAAATAAAAGTTTAAAGAATTGTTGATTTAGGTTTAATTTGAGTATTTTAGAGCCCAAAAGGCTCTAAAAGTAGATTTATATAGTAATTTCTTTGATATCAGCAATTTTTTTGAATGCTTGGTATACTTTTCCAATAGTATTTTTTCTATTTATTTTTATATCTTCATTTTCATGATTAACAAATACATTATCAAAGAAGTTATCAAGTTGTGGTTTTAGAGCAAATAAAGCATCTAATTCATCTTCATAGCTTGAGTACTCTTTTGAGATAACTTCATTGAATTTTGATACAAGTTCTTTTTCTGCATCATCTTCAAGTAAAGATTCATCAATAGTTAACTCATTTGACACATCTAAATCTTTTATGATGTTTGCTACCCTTTTAAATGTTGCTGTATATTCTTTAAAGTTGTCACTTAAAACAATAGGGTTTAAGGCGCAAAGTTTTTGAGATATTTCATAAATATCTGTTTCACCACTTCCAAGAACTGCTTTAATAACAGAAGGGTTTATATCAAAAATTTTAAATAGTCTTTCATTGAAGAACTCAACTAATTGAGCTTTGTCTAAACCTTTATAATCAGAACTTAATTTATCAATTATTTGTCCTAAATCAATTGGAAGCTTGTGTTCAATCGCAGTTTTTACAATACCAGCAGCAGCCCTTCTTAAACCAAATGGATCTTTTGAACCACTAGGTATTTTTCCAACTGAAAATAGTCCTAATAGATTATCTAACTTATATGATAAAGCAACTATTGATGAGAACTTTGTAGATGGAAACTCTGAGTCTTCACCATCTGGTAAATATTGTTCTTTAATTGCAGTATAAACTTTTTCATCTTCTCCTGCAATTTTTGCATAGTAATATCCCATAAGTCCTTGAAGTTCTGTAAACTCATAAACCATTTCAGACATTAAATCTGCTTTTGCAAGATATACAGCTTTTTCTAAAAGTTCTTTTTCTTGTACATTAAAAATATCACCTAAAAAAGAAGCTATTTTAGCTTCCCTTTGAACCTTTTCATACATTGAACCTAAACCTTCAACAAAAACAAGTTTTTTAAGTCCTTCATTTGATAAACCATTTTTTATATCATTTTTCCAGAAGAACATCCCATCTGCAAGTCTAGGTCTTAAAACTTTTTCATTTCCAGCAATAATTTGTGAGAAATCTTCAGTTTTTGAATTAGATACAACAATAAAATTATTTGTTAATTTACCATCTTTATAAACAGCAAAATATCTTTGGTGTTCTTTCATTGAAGTTACAATTACTTCTTCTGGTAGATATAAGAATTCTTCATCAAATTTTCCCAATAATGCAGTTGGGTATTCTGTAATTGCAACAACTTCTTCAAGTAATTCTGTATCTATTTCAATTTTAATACCATTTTCTTCTTCAATTTTTTTCATTTGATCAAGTATAGTTTTTCTTCTTTCATCTGGATATAAAACTACACCATTTTTATCTAATTTACAGAAATAATCACCTGCAAAATCAAAAGTAAATGGTTCATAAGAAACCATTCTATGTGCAAATGAATAGTTTGAAGATTTAACACCATAAAGTTCACCATCAACAATCTCTTCACCTAACATAATAGATAAAGATCTTATAGGTCTTATAAAACTATCAGTTCTACTTGCCCATCTCATTGATTTACCAAAATTTAACGAAGAGATAAATTCATTAATCATATCATTTAATAAATCTTTAGAATCAGTTCCTTCTACTTCTTTTTTAAAATATAGTACTTCTCCTCTTCCTTGATCAATTTTTTCTAGTTTTGAAACATCTACACCACATTTCTTTGCAAAACCAATTGCTGCACCTGTAGGTTCTCCATCTTTAAAAGCAATTTTAACAGGTGCTCCAAACATCTCTTCAACTGAATCTTCTTGTTTTACTTGAAATTCTCTATGCCATAACACTAATCTTCTTGGTGTATAAAAAAAATCAAAATCGCATAGTAATCTATTGTTTTCTAGTATGTTTGCCCATTTTTTTTCAATATTTGGTAGTTCTTTTAAGAATGGGATTGCTGGTAATTCTTCAACACCAATCTCAATTAATAATGGTTTATTCATTTACAGGTTCCTTCTTCTTGCTATCAGTTTTCTCATTTTCATCTATTTTTTTTGCATGCTTTTCTATTTGTTGTTTATTAAAACCTTTAATAAACATAAAAATCATAAAGGCAAATAATATAAGTATAATTACGTCTAAAATCTCTTTCAAGTTAATCCTAATGGTATTTATTAAAGGCAAATATGATATCTAAAAGTTACTTATTTTTTGGTAAGAAAGATTTTGAAAAAAAGAATATAGTTTTAAAAAAACTAATAAAAAATTAACACTTTGAATATATAATTTTATTGATTCAAACAAATAAGACATTGTTTGAACACCTCCTACTATCTAATTAAAGTCACTTAAAAAAGTGGCTTTAATCTATAGCCAAAACTTTTCTTTGATTCTATTATATCTTTTCCAATTCTATTTCTAAGATTCCAAATATGATATCTTATTACATTTGATTTAGATTTACTATTACAAGGGTAACTACTTGTTTCTAATTCAAAACTTGAAACAAATTGACCTCTTCTTTTAATTAAATAATCTAAAATAAAATGTGATTTCAAATCTAGTTCAATATTTTCATTATTCTTGTAAACCTCTTTGTTAAACAAGTCATATTTAATATCTTGAGCGATTTCAATATAATCAGAATGAGCGTTATAAGCTCTTTTTATTAAGCTTTTTACCCTTAAGAGAAGTTCATCTATGTCGGTATTTTTATTTAAATAATCATCGCATCCAATTTCAAAAGATTTTTTAACACTATCTTTCATAGAAGTTAAAACCATTTTCATTGTTGAATCATTATATTCAGCAAGCATTTTCATAATTTCAAAACCATTAATTTCTGGTACATTTAAATCAATAATATATAAATCATAAATATCATCAAAAATTTTATTTAAAAATTGTTCTCCATTTGAACAAGTATCAACAAGAAAACCGTCATCTTCTAAAAAATCTTTTATTGTATCTTGATAAAGGATATCATCCTCTAAAAAAAGTATTTTTGTTCCCATTTTCCATATCTTTAGAGATAAAGCAAAAGGAGTAATTACCCCTTTTAGCTTTATATATATTTTTTATAATTTTATAGTATGTTTTTAAATAAAATAAACATACCCCAAGCAAAATAAATAGCCATCCAAGCAACCATTATCACAAGAGTATAATTACCTAATCTTGTAACAGCCTTGTCTTTTGTACCATCAAACACAGGTTCTTGAGATTTTCCAACTTTCCAAGCCATTGTTAGTAAATAAGCAACACCAATACCACCCATAATTAAAAATGTTAATAAGAACATTACAATTGATGGTATCTCTAAATTAACAGGATAATCATAAATATTATATCCTAAATTACTCATAATATCAAATCTTATTAACTCCCTCATTGCTGAAATCAATAAGGCAACAACAACTAAAATACCAGTGGTAACATAACTATTTGAATTAGAGTAAGAGATAATTAATAAAGCAACTACACCTACAATGATTGATATACTTAAAGGGTGCATTAAGTAACCAATAGAGATCATCCAAAGAACAAAAAATACTGCACTAATTAATAATCCAACAACTGTTAATTTTGTACCTAAAGAGCTTGCATACTGAATAAAATCCCCTTTAAAATCATCTCTTGTACTTAAGAATCTACTATAGTTTTGTAAAAATATACCAACAACTGGTATAGATAAACTTACAAAGAATAATAATCTAACAAGTTTAATATTTAAAGTCCAACCACTAGTATCAACAACACCATTTGGTGCATACATATTCATCCAATCATTAGGCATAATTGATGTAACTGCAAAGTTATGCATTAAAAAACCAGCAAAAACTAAAATAAAGAAAGAGACAATACCAATAAGTCTTCCTCCACCCTCTTTTGCTTTATTTGCATAGTAATACCAATAATAAAGGATATAACCAATAACTAAAGTATAAATAAATATAAATACCCACATACCTGACAAAGTGTTTGCCACATACCAGTTTGGATCATAAATAACTTGGGTAAACAATAAAGGTGCTACACCAAGAACAATCAATATTGAAACACTTATTTTCCCTGTTTGTATTAAATGGGGAGTTAAGATTTTCCAACTTGGATCACTTTTTTGTTTTAGTGTTCCATATAACGATAAACCCATTGATCCTAAAGCCAATAAAACAAAAGCAGCATGTAAAGCCCAAGTTAGTACATAAAGACCTTGAAATACAATAGGATAAAATGGTACCCCAGCTGGGTCCCTAAGGGCTAATAAAGCAGATGCGTCCATAAATCCTCCTTTAATATTTTAATGATGCAATATATTCAGCAATTGCATCATATTCATCATCTGGTAATTGTAGTTTAGGCATATAAGGGAATGCTCCACTACCCATTGCATAAAGAATAGATTTAACACCCTCTTTATCCATCCCTTTTAATCTATCTTTTAATGGTCTATATACCCCTGTAGTTTCTAAAGAGTGACAGTTTGAACATGACATTTTTGTTAACAACTCTCCAACTTGAAGTTTATTTTCAGCAGTAATTGTTCTTAGGTTATCTGGTATAAATGGATTAACTTTTAAAAGACCTTTTTCGGCTATTATAGGAAGTTCACTTTTAATCCCTTTACCTTCTACATCTCTACTAATAATTTGATTTGAATAGATATATTGTCCAGCAACATAAGGTTTTCTCATAGATTCTCTTAATTTTTCACCTGGCCAGATTCCTCCAATTAAGATTACAAATATCATTATCCCTGCCAATGGCGTATTAATAAATTTTGGTTTAACAATAGCAATTAAAAAATAAATAGAGAAAATGATTGTCAAAATAATTCTACTTTGAATAACTGAATCTTTAGTTACATTAAACACAGCATGTGCATTATCAGGTAAAGTACCCATATACCACATAAAGAAGAACATTACAAGAAATCCACCTAGTAAGCTTACATAACCCATTTTTTTACTAAGTTCAGCTGATAACGCTTCATTGTCTTTTTTTATAGCACTTGAAATAACTAAACCAATAACACCTGAGAGCATAATCATAAATCCAATTCTAAGGAACATATGAGGGAAAGTATTTAATCCAAAGAAGGCATCACTTGCACTTCCTGTTGCATAATAAGCTGTAGTTCCAGGCCACATCATAAAACTTATGATTCCTATAATTAAAGCTAAAGTACCAACTGAAGCTAAGGCAAAGGTAAAAGTTAGTTTAAGATGTGTTTTTTTATCTATTTTATCTATAAAATAAACTAATACAAAAACACCAATTACCTCATATACAAAAAATACCCATTCAGTAGCCCAAACCCAAACAAAGTTGTGTATGAGGGCACTAATACCACGGGGACTTGCAGCTGTTGCTGTATACCAAATACCTGGCCCTGTTATTGAACCAATAACATAAGAAAAAATCAGTAAAAACATACCATACTTTTTCATGTATGGGTATAGATCAGTACGATTTTCTTTATAAGCTTTATAAGCCAAAAATGCAAATAGCATTGCAGCACCAACTGATGTATGTGACGCTAAGATATGGATAGTTCCTGTAACACCCATCATCCAAGCACTTCCATAATCAGGAAAATAAAACAATGGGAATTGTCCTATTAAATCCATAGAAACTCCTTATTTAAAATTTAGATTAAATTATAAGTGTAATATGTTAATTTTTTGTTAGATTAATATTTAATATAAATTAAAGTTATGAAAAAGTTTTTATGGAGGAGATAACTCCTTCTAATATAAGAAGAAGTTATTTATTTAGTAAGTATGAGTAGATAACGCCATCAATCTCTGATAAAGCAATTTTTTCAATCTCATCATCATCTTCAATTATTGCAAGAACTTTAGAATCAAACATATAATTCTCTGCAATCTTTTGAACACTTTTTGCTAATTTTTTATCACAAATTATATATTTTGAATTTAAAGCATTACAATATATTGCTTCTTTTATACTTTTAACAACAACCGCACAATTTACATGATTTTTCCTTGTAAATAAAACTAAATTTTCATCATAGTTAAAAACCAAAGTTGAGTTAGGTAAAGTATGATCAATATCTGCTATTGAATCTATAAATGAAATTGTTTCATATGGAATAAGTCTATCTCCAATTAGTATCATATAACCACCTATTTTTTATTTATTAAACAATCTTTTGAACAATAAAAATGTCCATTACTTAAAATTGCTTCTTTTTTAGATACAAAAGTTGAGCATGTTGGACACTCAACCATAATATCTTCTATTTTCTCATCTTCTTTTTTTACACTTTTTTCTCTATCTTTTTTAAATAGAACAATGTAAATTAAAAAAAGAACTACCGCCACAGCCAAAATTTTTAATATCATGTTAATTACCTTTTATATATAAATAGTTTCTATCATTTCTTTTTACTATTTTTTGATTATTGATTTTTGCTTCTTCTAACTCATCATTTAACAAAGAACCTTTATAAAAAAGAAAACTACTATTATCTTTTTTTATTGTTTTTGTTATATCCATTAAAAGTTTAGTATTTGTTACAGCCCTTGATGTTATTAAATCAACCTCTACACCTTCTACTTCTTCAACTCTTTTTGCTATAACTTCAACATTTTTTAGTTTTAAAGTATTTTTCACAAAATTTAAAAAAGCGACTCTTTTTAATCTTGGTTCGATTAAATAACATTTAGCCTTTGAATTAGCCATAGCTAGAATTAAACCTGGATAACCTGCTCCAGTTCCAATATCTGCAAAGCTGTCAAAACTATCAATAAATGAAAGTGGATAAATAGAATCCATAATATTTTCTTTAATACTTTTATCATCTAAACTTCCACTTAAATTGTGAACCTTTCCCCACTGTTTTAAAAGTGAAGTAAAGGTTTCACACCTTTTTATAAACTCATCGTCAAGATTAAACTCAATTAATTGATTTTTATCAAACATTAAAAAAGATGTCCCATTTTTTCTTTTTTTGTGTTTACATAATGTTCGTTAAATTTATTTAATTTTGTAATTGCAGGGATTCTATCAACTATTTTCACACCAATAGATTCAACATATTCAATTTTTTTAGGATTATTCGTAATTAATTTAATTTTCTTCAAATTTAAATCTTTAAATATCTCTTCTACAACCGAATAATCTCTATCATCTTCTCCAAAACCTAGTTCTAAATTAGCTTCTATAGTATTTCTTCCTTGATCTTGAAGTGCATATGCATTTACTTTATTTAATAAACCTATATTTCTTCCTTCTTGTCTGTGATAAATTACTAAACCACCCTCTTGGGCAATAAATTTTAAAGATAAATCTAACTGATTTTGACAATCACATTTTAAACTTCCTAAAGTATCACCAGTTAAACATTCTGAATGAATTCTTACATAAGGGGTTTCTATTTCGTTGAAGTTTTCGCTCATTATTGCTAAGTGTTCTTGATTATTTTGTTTATAAGCTCTTATTTTAAATTTTCCATATTTAGTAGGTAAATTAGCAATATTTGACTTTTCTATATTCATATCTTTTTAAACCTTAAATTGTTAAAATACCCGAGATTATAGCGAACAAAGGTAAATAAAATGTTTAAAAGATTTAGAAGACTTAGAATTAATGAAACTCTAAGAAATTTAGTACAAGAAACTACATTAACAAAGAATGACTTTATATATCCATTATTTGTAAAAGAAGGTGAAAATATTAAAATAGAAGTATCATCTATGCCAGGTGTATTTCAAATGAGTATTGATGAAATATTAAAAGAGTGTGAATATATTAGAACAATTGGATTAAAATCTATTATTTTATTTGGTATTCCCGATGTAAAAGATTCAGTTGGTAGTGAATGTTTATGTGAAGAAAGTATTATTGCAAGAACAATTAAAGCAATAAAAGCAAAATTTCCAGATATGTTTATTGTGACTGATTTATGTTTTTGTGAATATACAGACCATGGGCATTGTGGAATACTTGATCCAAAAACACAAACAGTTGATAATGACAAAACCTTAGAGATATCTGCTCAACAAGCAATTGTTCATGCAAAAGCTGGAGCTGATATGATTGCTCCAAGTGGAATGATGGATGGTATTATAGAAACATTAAGAACTGCATTAGATGCAAATGGTTATAAAGACTTACCTATTATGGCTTATTCAACTAAATTTGCAAGTGCATATTATGGTCCTTTTAGAGATGTTGCAGAATCTACTCCAAGTTTTGGTGATAGAAGAACATATCAAATGAATCCAGCAAATAGACTTGAAGCTTTAGAAGAATCAATTGAAGATGAGAAACAAGGTGCAGATATACTTATGGTTAAACCAGCATTAGCGTTTATGGATGTTATTAGAGATATTAGAAATAATTCTAATCTTCCAATTTGTGCATATAATGTAAGTGGTGAATATGCAATGTTAAAACATGCAGGAGCAGCTGGACTTATTGATTATGAAAGAGTTATGATAGAAACTTTAGTTGGATTTAAAAGAGCTGGTGCTGATTTAATTATCACTTACCATGCAAAAGAAGCTTGTGAGTTATTAAGTAAATAGTATTAAGGTATAAAAATAAATAATGGGTCAAACATATCAAGAAGCTATTGAAAATTCCAATGTAGTTTCTAAAACAGATATTAATGGTGTAATAACCTTTGTAAATGATGAGTTTTGTAGAATCTCTGGTTTTTCAAAGGAAGAACTTCTAGGAGCTAATCACAATATTGTTAGACATCCAGAAGTTCCAGAAGAAGATTTTGAAAAACTATGGACAACAATTTTAGATAAAAAGTCATATAAGACAACAGTTAAAAATAAATGCAAAGATGGGTCAACTGTTTATTTAAATACAACAATAACTCCAATCCTTGATGAAAAGGATGAGATAAAAGAGTTTATTGCTATTAGATATGATGTTACAAAAGAAGTAGAATTAAAAAAAACATTAGAGAAAAAAGATAAAGAACTATTAACTTTAAATAAAACTCTAGAGCAAAGAGTAAAAGAGCAAACAGCACAATTAATTGAGCTAAACCAAACCTTAGAACATAGGGTAAATGAAGAAATTGCCAAAAATAAAGAGAAACAAAAAATGCTTTTCTGGCAATCTAGAATGGCAAGTTTAGGACAAATGCTTGCAAATATAGCCCATCAGTGGAGGCAACCATTAACAGAACTTAGTCTTACTATGTTCAATATTAAAAAAACTGCCAAAAAAGGTGATTTAGAAAAACTTGATTTATATTATAAAGATTCACTTGGAATTATTGAAAACATGTCACAAACAATTGATGATTTTTCTAACTTTTTTAATCCAAATAAACCAAAAGAGAAATTTTTCTTAACAAATGCGATAAATGATTCATTATTAATTACAAGAAAACTTGTTCAAAAAGAGAGTTTAAATATTCAAACAGATTTTGAAGAGATAGAAGTTTTTGGAGTATTAAACGAACTATCACAAGTGATAATTAACTTAATACAAAACTCAATTGAAGCCTTTAAAGTAAATGAGATAAAAGATAAAAAAGTAACTATTTTGGTAAAAAAAGAGGAAAACTATGCAGTATTACAATTTTGTGATAACGCTGGTGGAGCAAAAGAAAATTCACTTGATAAAATCTTTGAACCTTATTTTACTACAAAACATCAAAGTAATGGAACAGGGCTTGGTTTATTTATGTCAAAAATGATTATTGAAAAGAGTTTAGATGGTACAATAAGAGTTGAGAATATAAATAATGGTTTAAAATTTACAATTAAAATACCATTAGGAGAAAATAATGAGTAATGATGAATCAATACTAAAAGAATTAAAAATACTATTTGTGGAAGATGAGGTAAATATCTCAAAACTTTTAAAGGATGCCCTATCAGATTACTTTTATTCTTTTTCCCTTGCAAGTGATGGTCTTGAAGGTCTTGAAAAGTTTAAAAATATCAATCCGGATATTGTAATAACTGATATAATGATGCCAAATCTTGATGGATTAGAGATGACAAAAGAAATTAGAACAATGAATGAGGATATTCCTATTATTGTTCTTAGTGCCTTTTCTGATAAAGATAAATTATTAAAAGCTATTGATATTGGTATTACAAAATATTTCATAAAACCATTTGACCCTGAAGAGGTTTTAGAATATTTGATTTTTATTGCAAATAAGTTAAATAAAAACAGAATAGTATGTTTAAATAAAGATTTTTCATTTGATACAAATACAAATAATCTTTTTGAAAATGAAAAACTAGTCAATATTACAAAAAGGGAAAAGAAGTTTATATCTTTACTCCTTGGTGATAGAAATAACATCACTTCTTCAAATAATATTAAATCTACCCTTTGGGATGAAGATGGTGTTACAGATGAAAGATTAAGAACATTTGTAAAAAGACTTAGAGCTAAAACAAACAAAGAGTTAATAAAAAATATTTCAGGACAAGGTTATATTATAAATAAGTAGATTAATTTCTCCAAACTATATTTAGATTAGTAAGAAGTTTACTTTTATCAAATAGTTTTTCCGATGATTTTAAATTACTTAAATTTTCAGTCTCTAAAAATTTTTGGATGTAATAGTTTTGATGATATCCATTTTCAATCAAAACTGTTTGCATCTCATTTATATCATCCTCATCTAATAAATCTTCATGTAAAGTTGTTCTTACTTCATACTCAATAGCTGAGTTTTTAAGTAGATGTAGTGATTCTAAAAATTTATTGTAATAATTAGATTTTGTAATCTCATAAAATTTATCTTTTGTTGATTTAAAATCAATTGCTACAAAATCTAATAGTTTTTGATCTAAAAGAGTTTTTATCATATTAGGATTTGAGCCATTTGTATCAAGTTTAATTTTAAAACCTAAATCTGCAATACATTTACAAACATATTTTAAATCATGCAATGAAGCTTCACCACCACTTAATACAACACCATCTAATAAACCTACCCTTTTCGTTAAAAAAATACATAAATCCTCAATTGTATAAAGCCCTGATTTTGAATTAACAATATCAGGGTTATAACAATATTTACATCTCATATTGCATGAATTAAACCATACAATACAAGATAAATGATCTTTATAATCAACCGTTGTAAACGGTGTTATATTATAAATTATCTTTTTCAATGAATTTTACTCTTTGAGAATGTTCACCTTTTTTACCAATATTAAAACTCTCAACTGGTCTGTGATACCCCATAACTCTTGTGTAAACAATACATCTTGTTCTTTTCTCTTTTAATTTCTCAGGCTCTAAGCTTTTCATTATTTAACTCCTCATCTAAAATTTCTTGGTCACAAATTGGACAATACTCATATTCACCATTTATATATCCATGTTTAGGACAAATAGAGAAAACTGGAGTAATAGTAATATATGGTAAAGTATAATTTGAGATAACATTTCTTACTAATTTTCTACAAGCTTCAATTGAACTGATTCTCTCTTTCATATATAAGTGAAGAACTGTTCCACCAGTATATTTGCCCTGTAAATCATCTTGTAAATCTAAAGCTTGAAAAACATCATCTGTATAATCAACAGGAAGTTGTGAAGAATTTGTATAGAAAATATTTTTACCATATCCCGCTTGATAGATATCTTGGTATCTTTTCTTATCCTCTTTTGCAAATCTATAAGTTGTTCCTTCAGCAGGTGTTGCCTCAAGATTGTATAAGTTTCCTGTTTCTTCTTGATAATCTGCCATTTTATCTCTCATAAAATCTAAAATTTCATTGGCAAATAAAATCCCCTCATTTTTTGAGATATCAAACTCTTTTTCACTAAAATTAATTATCATCTCATTGATACCATTTACACCAATTGTTGAAAAATGGTTATTAAATCCAGGTAAATATCTTTTTGTATAAGGGAATAATCCCCTTTCATATAAATCGTTAACAAAAACTCTTTTTTTCTCTAAAGTTGATTTAGCTAAATCCATTAATTCTTCAAGTCTAGTAAACAAAGAATCTTTATCACCTTTATAAAGATATCCAAGTCTTGCCATGTTGATTGTTACAACACCAATACTTCCTGTCATCTCAGCACTACCAAATAAACCACCACCTCTTTTTAGAAGTTCTCTTAAATCAAGTTGTAATCTACAACACATAGATCTAACATGACCTGGTTTATAAGCATTATCATTTGGTATTAATTTTCCATTTTCATCTTTAGTATATTGACTTCCTATAAAGTTTTGAAAATATGAACTTCCTATCTTTGCAGTATTTTCAAATAATAAATCAGTATTTTCACCATACCAATCAAAATCCTCTGTTAAATTTACAGTAGGGATTGGGAAAGTAAATGGTTGTCCTGTTTTATCCCCTTCTGTCATAACCTCATAATATGCTTTATTAATCATATCCATTTGTTTTTGGAAATCTTTATATGTAAGCTCAGTTAAAAACTCATGCCCTTTATCTTTAGCTTTTTTCAATAACTCTTCATCATCTATATTTTTAAATAAATGTTCTTGGTTTCTTGTTGGGATTTGATCTTTTAAATCCCTTGGAACTGTCCAGTCAATTGTAATATTAGTAAAAGGGCTTTGTCCCCAACGTGCAGGAACATTTAAATTATATACAAAACTTCTAATATTCTTTTTTACTTCACTAAAAGATAATTTATCCTTAAATACATAAGGTGCTAAGTAAGTATCAAATGATGAAAATGCTTGAGCTCCAGCCCATTCACTTTGTAAGATTCCTAGAAAATTTGCCATTTGACCTAAAGCTTCTCTAAAATGGTTTGGCGCACATGACTCAACCCTACCTCTAACTCCATTAAAACCTTCATCCAATAAAACTCTTAAGCTCCATCCAGCACAATATCCGCTTAAACAATCCAGGTCATGAATATGATAATCAGCATTTCTATGGGCATAGCCCTCTTCTTTTGAGTAGATTTTATCTAGCCAATAATTAGCAATCACCTTCCCTGCACTATTGTTTATAAGTCCTGCATGGGAATAACCTGTATTTGAATTTGCTTTAATTCTCCAATCTGTTCCATTAATATACTCTTCAATTGTTTGTGTTGAATTGATATATGTAGTATCTTCGTTTAATCCTAAAACTTGTTCTCTTTGTAATTTGTGCATATGTCTATAAAGCATAAATGATTTTAATACTTCAAAATATCTAGCTTTAAAAAGTTCTGACTCAATTAAATCTTGAATATCTTCAACGGCAATCACTCTTTTTTTGCTTAATTGTTCTATTACATTTAAATAAATTATAGAATCATATGTTGTATGAACACTTTTAAATGCTTTTTTAATAGCATCTTTTATTTTATACTCTTCAAATGGCTCATAATTGCCATCTCTTTTTAAAATATTTTCTATCATTCCTATCCTTTACAATCAAAATTTTAGAGCCTTTCTACTTAAAAAATAATAATATAAAAAGTCACGAAAATGTCACAAAATCGAAACTAAAGAAATAAAAATAATTTTTTCTAATTTTTTTGATTATCTTTAAAGTAGAAAAAGCTTTTTTGAGATATAATATCAATTTTACAAAAGAAAATTTATTAGGAATTTAATTTATGAATATTGATTTAATATTACAAAATATACTAAATCCACCAATTTTATTCTTTTTTTTAGGGATGCTTGCAGTCTTTTTAAAATCAGAATTAACAATTCCTCAACCTCTTCCAAAACTATTTTCCCTTTATTTATTAATAGCAATAGGTTTGCATGGAGGATATGAATTATCTAAAAGTGGTTTAGACATATATGTTTTTAAGTCTTTGATGCTTGCAGTGCTTATGGCATCTATTGTTCCAGTGTATAGTTATTTTATATTAAGAACAAAACTAGATACCTATAACTCCGTTGCAATTGCTGCAACTTATGGTTCAATTAGTGCTGTTACATTTATTACGGGTATTACATATTTACAAACTATTGGTATAGACTACGGTGGACATATGGTTGCAGCTATGACATTAATGGAGTCACCAGCTATTGTAATTGGACTTGTATTTGCAGCTTTATTTGCAAAAGGTTCTGATGAAGATAAAGATGAAAAAACAAATTGGAAAGAGATCTTAAAAGAGTCTTTTTTAAACCCTTCAGTTTTTTTACTAATTGGTGCTTTAATTATTGGGATTACTACAGGGGAAAAAGGTTGGCATTCAATGGAGCCTTTATTTGGAACTTTATTTAAAGGTTTTCTAGCATTTTTCCTATTAGATATGGGATTAGTTGCTGCAAGAAAAATTTACGAACTAAAAAAAGTTGGTATGTTTTTAATCATTTTTGCTTTATTAATGCCAATTATAAATGCAAGTGTTGCTATAGCACTTGGATATTATTTCTCTTTATCAAAAGGGGATGCATTTTTACTAGCATTATTAAGTGGTAGTGCTTCTTATATTGCTGTTCCAGCGGCAATGAGATTATCAGTACCTCAAGCAAATCCAGGTATATATTTACCATTAAGTTTAGCTATAACTTTCCCGTTTAATATATCACTTGGTATTCCGTTGTATTATTATTTTATAAACTTAATTTGGGGGTAAGGATTTATGCGGGAGATGAAAAAGGTTGAAATAATAATTGAGTCAGTTTATGTAAACAGATTAATTGATTTATTTAAAAGTAATGATATCAATGGTTATACTATAATTAAAGATATTCAAGGTGCAGGTGGTCATGGACTTAAAACTGCTGATGATGTAACTGATGTATTTAGCAATAATTATGTTTTTACAGTATGTGAAGAATCTAAATATCTAAATATTGAAGATTCTATTAGTAAATTTATAAAAAAATATGGTGGTAAATGCATCGTAAGTGACGTGATGTTACTAATTTAAGAGATAAAGAAGAGATATATGAACAAAGATTTTAATTATTCAAATTTAAAAGTTGGTATTATTGGTGGGGGACAATTAGGTAAAATAATGTCTCAAAAAGCTAAAAAAATGGGCTTTCATGTAACTATTTTAGACCCTACTTTTAACTGTCCTGCCGCTCAAGTTTCTGATAAACATATTATTGGTGGATTTTATGATAAAGAAAAACTTGAACAACTAGTTCAAGAAAATGATGTTACAACCTTTGAGCTTGAGCATGTTGATATGAGCATTTTAAAAGAGTTATATAATCATGGACATAAAATTCATCCATCACCATATGTTATGGAATTGATACAAAATAAATATGAACAAAAGAAGCTTCTAGATGAAAAAGGCATTCCTGTTCCTATGTATAAAGATGTTAGAAATGATGAAGATTTAGGCTCATTTGGTTTTCCTGTTATTCAAAAAGCTAAGCTTGGTGGATATGATGGGAAAGGTGTTCAAATGCTTAAATCACAAGAAGAGGTTAGCACTAAAGCAATTAGAGATGAATCATTTATCGAAGAGCTAGTTAACATTGATAAAGAGTTAGCAATTATTGTTGCTAGAAATTTTGAAGGTGAGATTAAATGCTATCCTGTTGTTGAAATGCTATTTGATGAAAGGGTTAATATTTGCGATAGTGTATTAGCTCCTGCTAGAATCCCATTTGAAATTGAACAAAAAGCCATTGAGATATCAAAAAAATCTATTGAAGCATTAAATGGTATTGGTATTTTTGGAGTTGAACTATTTTTAACAAAAGATGGAAAGATTTTAGTTAATGAAATAGCACCAAGACCTCATAACTCTGGACACTATACTGTTGAAGCTTGTGCGACATCACAGTTTGAGCAAATCATTAGAGCAGTTACAAATTTACCTTTAGGTTCTACAAAATTAATTTCTCCGGCAGTTATGATAAATCTTTTAGGGGAAGAGCACTATGAGGGTGAACCTTTTATCCATGGAATTCATGATGCTTTAGAGATTCCAGAATTATCATTTCACTTTTATGGAAAATCTTATACAAAACCATTTAGAAAAATGGGTCATGTTACAGTTTTAGATGATGATATAAACAAAGCATTAGAAAAAGCTATGAAAGCAAAAGATATTTTAAAAATTAAAGGAAGTAAGAAATATGTCTAAACCGTTAGTTGGAATTATTATGGGAAGTGACTCTGACCTACCAGTTATGAGTGCAGCAGTACAAATGTGTGAAGAGTTTGGTATTGAATATGAAGTAAGTATTGTATCAGCTCACAGAACTCCTGATAGACTAGTTGAATATTCTACAAGTGCTGTTGAAAGAGGATTAAAAGTTATTATTGCAGGAGCTGGAGGTGCCGCTCATTTACCAGGTATGGTTGCAGCCTTAACACCACTTCCTGTTATAGGAGTTCCTGTTCGAGGTTCAAACTTAGAAGGTATGGATTCATTATTATCAATTGTTCAAATGCCTGGAGGAGTTCCTGTTGCAACTGTTGCAATTAATGGAGCAAAAAATGCTGGGATTTTAGCATCACAAATTATAGGTTCTAGTGATTCAAATATTAGAGAAAAAATCTCTAAATATAAAGAGCAAATGAACAATGAAGTTATGAATAAAGTTGAGAAACTTGATTCTTTAAAATATAAAGAGTATTTAGCCCAAATGCCGAAAAAAAAGTAAATAACCGTTAAGTTATAAGTAAACAGATTTAATATATAATAGTCGTTTTTACAAAAGAAGGATACTTAAATGAGACATTTTTTAACACTTAGAGATTATACTAAAGAAGAAATATTAGAGATTTTAGAGCTAGCTGCAAAGATTAAAAAAGAGACTAAAAATAAAGTTTTCAATGACTATATGCCAAAAAATACTCTTGGAATGATTTTTGAAAAAAGTAGTACTAGAACTAGAGTAAGTTTTGAAGTTGGTATTTATCAATTAGGTGGAGTTGGTCTATTTTTATCTTCAAATGATATTCAATTAGGTCGTGGTGAACCTATGAGTGATACTTCAAGAGTTGTATCAAGTATGGTTGATATGGTAATGATTAGAACATTTGCACAATCAAAAATTGAAGAGTTTGCAAAATATTCTAAAGTTCCAGTAATCAATGGACTTACAGATGAATATCACCCTGTACAATTAATGGCTGATTATTTAACAATTCAAGAAGCTGGGTTAGATAAAGACTTAGTTGTCTCTTATGTTGGTGATGGAAACAATCTTGCACATTCTTGGCTAATGTTAGCTTCAAAACTTGGTTTTGAACTTAGAATTGCTACACCAAAAGGTTATGAAGTAAATCAAAATATTTTAGATGATGCACTAAACTTTGCAAAAGAATCTGGTGCAAAAATTATTATTGGAAATGATCCTAAAGAGGCTTGTAAAGGTGCTACAGTTATTACAACAGACACTTGGGTATCAATGGGTCAAGAAGATGAAAAAGAGAAAAGAGTAAAAGATTTTGATGGATATATTGTAGATAAAGAGATGATGAAATTAGGTGCATCAAATGCAATATTTTTACATTGTCTTCCTGCATATAGAGGTTATGAAGTATCTGAAGATGTTATTGAGGGTGAAGAAAGCTTAGTTTTTGAAGAAGCTGAAAATAGATTACATGCACAAAAAGGTGTTATGGTTTGGTTAAGTAGACAAATAAACAAATAGATATAAGAAGAAAATATGATAGATTTTAAAAAATTTGAAAAGTATTCAAAACCAGGGCCTAGATATACATCATATCCAACTGCACCAGAGTTTAGTGAAGAGTTTTCAAAAGAAGATTTAATAGAATATTATAGTAAACAAAGTGATGATAGAGATTTATCTTTATATATCCATCTCCCATTTTGTAGAAGCGCCTGTTATTTTTGTGGGTGTAATGTAATATTTACCTCAAAAGAGGATAAAAAAGTTAGATATTTAGAGTACTTACAAAAAGAACTAAATATTTTAAAAAAACATTTAAATACAAATAGAAAAGTTACTCAAATGCATTTTGGTGGTGGTACACCAACATATTTTTCTCCAGAGCAATTAAATGAAGTTATTAAAATGCTTAAAGAAACTTTTCCAAATTTTAGTGATGACGCTGAAATTTCATGTGAAGTAGACCCAAGATATTTTACAAAAGAACATATGGATGTACTAAAAGAAGGTGGATTTAATAGACTTTCATTTGGTGTTCAAGATTTAAATGAACAAGTACAAAAAACAATTCATAGAATCCAACCATATGAAACAACTCAAAACGTTATGAATATAGCTAGAGAAGCAGGTATTAAGTCAATAAATATTGATTTAATTTATGGTCTTCCACACCAAAATAGAAAAACATTTAATGAAACAGTTAAAGAGATTATAAAACTTAATCCAGATAGATTAGCAGTATTTAATTATGCACATGTTCCTTGGCTTATGAAAACTATGAGAAAATTTGATGAAACTACTTTTGCACCGCCATCGGAAAAACTTGAGATATTAAAAGATACTATTGATTTTTTCACAACCAATGGATATAAAATGGTTGGGATGGATCACTTTGCAAAACCTGAAGATGAGCTGTTTAAAGCTATTGAAAAAGGTGAGCTTCATAGAAACTTCCAGGGTTATACAACTAAAGGTGGAGCTGATTTAATAGGTATTGGTGTTACCTCCATAGGAAATGGAGTTGATTACTATGCACAAAACTATAAAGATTTAAAACAGTATGAAGCAGCAATTGATAATGACGAGCTTCCTATTTTTAAAGGTTATAGATTAAGTGAAGATGATATATTAAGACAATTTGTTATCATGGAGTTAATGAGTAATTTCTCTTTAAATATAAAAAGAGTTGAAGAAAAATTTGATATAGATTTTAAAGAATATTTTAAAAATGATTTACCATTACTTGATGAGTTTGTAGAAGCTGAATTAGTATCAATCAATGATGAAAAAATAACAGTTTCTCCTACAGGAACAATGTTAATAAGAAATATTTGTATGCCTTTTGATGCATACTTAAAAAGAGTTCCTGAAAATAAAAGAAGGTTTAGTAAAACAATATAATGAATGCAATGGAAAAATTTGATTATACACAAATTAGTGATGATTGTGTAAAATGTGGAAAATGTAAACCTGTATGTACAATTTTTAATATTAATCAAGATGAAACGACCAGTCCAAGGGGTTTCATTGATTTATTAGGTGCATATAAAAGGGATGAATTAGAACTTGATAGAAATGCTAAAGATATCTTTGAATCATGTTTTTTATGTACAAACTGCGTTGATGTTTGTCCAAATGATTTACCTACTGATATGATTATTGAGCAAGTTAGATATGATATTGGAAAGAAATATGGAATTGCTTGGTATAAAAGAGCATTCTTTTGGTTATTAAGACATAGAAAAACCATGGATTTACTTGCAACTTTAGGTTGGGTATTTCAATCATGTGCAATAAAAAAAGATACAGAAAAGAAAACTTCATTTTTAAGATTTTCAGTTCCTTTAATTAAAAAAGAAAGAGCATTAACTTATGCTGATAGAAAAAGTTTTTTAAATAAATACCCTGAAAATATTAAAGTTAATAAAGATACAAATAACGAAGAGAAAAAACAAAGAGTTGCTATTTTTATTGGATGTATGAGTAATTATGCTTATACAAAAACAGGTGATGGTTTAGTTAAGATTCTTAAAAAAGTTGGGGTTGATATTTTTATACCTAAAAAACAATTATGTTGTGGAGCACCAGCTTATTTTACTGGAGATTTTGATACAGTTGATTATTTAATAAAACATAATATTGAATATTTCGAACAATGGCTTGATGAAGTTGATGCTATTGTTATTCCTGAAGCTACTTGTAGTGCTATGATTAATCAAGATTGGGAGCACTTTTTACATGACCAGCCAGAATGGAAAGAAAGAGCTTCTAAAATCTCTAAAAAAGTATTTATGGCAACGAAATGGCTTGAAGACAATACAAATTTAAAACAATTACTTGCTAACTCAAGTAAAAAATTTGATACAACTGTAACTTACCATGATGCATGTCATGCAAGAAAAGTTCAAGGTGTTTGGCAAGAACCAAGAAATTTATTAAGCCAAAATTATGTAATGACTGAAATGAGTGATCCTAATAGATGTTGTGGTTTTGGTGGGGTTACTATGCAATCAGAAAAGTATGAATTAGCAAGGGCTGCTGGACTTCCAAAAGCTGCTATGATTAAAGAAACAAAAGCAGAGATTGTAAGTGCTGAATGTAGTGCCTGTAGAATTCAGGTATCTAACTCACTTCATGTATCTGGTGTTGATGTTACATTTAAAAATCCAATTGAACTAATAGCAGACGCCTTAGAAGACTAAATGGAATTTTGGCAGAATATTTACTCTAACTTTGACCCTGTAGCTTTTAAGCTAGGGTCAATAGCAGTACACTGGTATGGTATTATGTATGCCCTTGCCCTACTTTCTGCTATATTTGTAGCTAAATGGACAATTAAAAAAGATAAACTTCCAATCTCAAATGAACTTTTTGACTCATATATTTGGTGGGCAGAAATTGGTGTTATTTTAGGCGCTAGACTTGGTTACATAATATTTTATGATCCCCAAGCTATGTACTACTTAAGCCACCCTTGGCAAATATTTAATCCTTTTTTAAATGGTGAATTTGTTGGAATCTCAGGTATGAGTTATCATGGAGCTTTTATTGGTTTTTTAATAGCTTCATTATTATTTTGTAGAAAACATAAAGTTTCTTTTTGGTTTTTAGCTGATATTGCTGTTATAGGTATCAGTGCTGGATATGTTCTTGGAAGAATTGGAAACTTTGTCAATAAAGAGATTGTAGGTAGAGTAACTGATGTTCCATGGGGAATTTATGTTGATGGTGTTTTAAGGCACCCTTCTCAACTGTATGAAGGTTTTCTTGAAGGTATTGTGGTATTTGTCATACTTTATATATATAGAAAAAGAAAAAACTTTGATGGACAATTAGCTATTATGTATGGAGTCTTATATTCAATAGCAAGAATAGTTGCTGAATTTTTTAGACAACCTGACATTCAACTTGGATTTTTATATGGTGGTTGGCTAACAATGGGGATGTTAATATCTGGAATTTTTGCTATTTTAAGTATCGTAGTTCTTTTTATAATGAATAAAAAGAAGAAAACTATTTAAGACGACCTAGTTTTCCAAACTTTTCTTCATAGGCATTGATAACATCTTCTAAGTTATTTATTTTAACTCTGTATTCATCAATATAGCCTTGAAAAGTTTTTATCCCTTCTTGAGCTTTTTCATATTTATCATTAATAATATCACTTCTTTTTTTGATTTTTTGATAATTCTCGACTGCTAGCACAGACGTTTTATGAAGTTTTTCTATTCTACCTTGATAACCTTTTTGTAAGTCATCATTTCTATCCAATGCATCTTTTAGTTTTTTCTCTAAAGATATAATTCTACCTTTATTATCTGCATTTTTTACTCTTAAATTTTTTATTTGTTCATTTAGTTCATGAATAAATTTAGCCATCTTTTCATCATTTTGCATTTTTGCAAAATGTACTGCATCGTCAAATTCTTCTTTTAATTGTTTTTCATGCTTAATTTGGTCAGATTTCTGTTTCATAATAAACTTTTTAAGTTTATGTTTCTCTTCCTCGTCTTCAGTAACAACGAATCTACTTGCCATATACTTTTCAATATTTCCATCTTCATCTAAAACAGGAAATACTGTTGCTTTGACATAATAAGCTGAACCATCTTTTGCTATATTTTTGATTTTACCTTTCCAAATATTACCACTTTGGATAGTTTTCCACATTTGTTCATATACTTTTGGTGAAACATCAGGATGTCTTACTATATTATGGTTTGCACCTATTAATTCTTCTTTAGTATAACCTGACACTTTACAAAAAATATCATTTGCATATGTAATATAACCTTTTAAATCTGTTTCACTAACTAAGTTTTCTCTATCAAGAATCTCTTTATAAATCTGCAATTCATTTTGTTGCTTTAAAACAAGTTTTTGATTAAATCTATTTGTTAAAATCTTATTTAAAATTTTTAAAGTTGAGTTTAACTGCATTGGTTTTACGATATAGTCAGCTACATTTAGTTTAATTGCCTTTGTTAATATATTTACATCATTAAAGGCAGTAATTATTAAAATTGGTATTTCATAATCTACTTTTCTAACTTCACTCATAAACTCCAAACCATTAATATTTGGCATGTTTATATCTGTTAAAATTATATCAATTTCATTTTTATGATTATTATATAGATTGATTCCCTCTTGTCCATCTTTTCCAAAATAAACTTTACCAAATACCTTTTCAAAAATAGAAAAAGTTTCTTGAGCTATAGTTTCATCATCTTCTAAATATAAAAGTGTGGATCGTTTAAGAATAGAATCTTCAGCAGAAAAATTACTGTTAGTTTGATTCGACGTAGCCATATTCTACTGCTAATTCATCAATTTTCTTTTGCAGTAAATCAATTCTCCAACCATGTCTATTTGCAAAGTTTTCAATTTCAGCTTCTCGCTCTTCTTGTGTACTAAAAACAAAAATTCTTTTTAAAAATGGTTTCGGAACTTGAATTGCAATTAATTGAAAATAGTTTTCTTTGCAACCTCTAGAACAGAAGGCTTTACTCATAGCGATTTTTTTTCCGCAGTATGGGCAATGTGACATTAGTTATTTCCCCTTTTTTGGTATTAATTTGTAAAATTTAGCATTAGTAACATCTTGGAGAAACTTTGGATCAACATCATGAAGAGCAATTATTTCAATCTCTTCATCACCCATCATCCAGCCTCTTCCTGTATCAGTAATCTCTTGATTTTCAAACTTATCAATCAATTCTTCTTTCGATACTATTATCTCTTCCATGCTAGTCTTTACATATTATAGTAAAAAAAGATGAAGTGAAAATTAAACTTCATCAATTACATAACCTTTATTAGAGTGATTTCTAACAATCTCATAATAGGTTTTTTGTCTAACTTTATTTACAATATTTCTCATAGTGTAAATAGACATGTTTTTACCTTTCCAAACTACATTTTTAATTGTATCATAATCAACAACTTCACCTTTTTTAGCAATTAGTAGTTTTAAGAAACCTTTTTCAAGCCTAGTGAAGTCAATAAGTGTTCCTCCTGCTTTATAAAACTGATCTCTATATTCATCAAAATAAATTCCATGTTGGAATTCGATTTTGTCACCTCTTTTAGTTTGATTTAAACACATAATTACAGCTAGTTTTACACCCTTAGGTCTTAAAGGTTTAGTTAAAAATGTATAAGCACTATTATTTATTGCTGTAACAATATTTTCGTTGTTATCATCACCAGAAATAACTATTTTAGGTAAATTTGGTGCTGCAGCACTTATATTAGAACATACTTCTTCAAAGTCTTTTCCTGCTATATCAGTATCAATAATAACCATATCATAACTATTTTCATTAATTAATGAAATTGCTTCATCATAACTTTTAACTAATGTTAACTCTTTAAAATATTCATCAAATTCATTTTCAATTGTGTTTTTTACATTATCGTCGTTACTTACAAATAGTAATTTTGCGTTGTAAAGCTTTCTTATGTTTTTTAAGGTCTTAATCATAATGCCCTCTTTCATAATAATTTTTTTTAAATTCTATCAGAATAAAATAGAAATGTCAAAATAAAATTATTAAAAAATAAAAAAAATTTATATCTTAGTTGTTATTTCAACTCTTGCCAACTTAAACCAAGAGTTTTCGATACCTTTAGAGGAACTCTTAATTTATATATATTCTCCATAATATCTACCAAATTTTTTGTTATTTTATCTATTTCTTCATCTTTTACTTCAAAAATAAGTTCATCGTGGATTTGAAGTAACATTTTCACATTTTCATTATTTTTATATTCATTATGAATTTTTATCATTGAAAGTTTTATCAAATCAGCTGCACTTCCTTGAAATAATGTATTAACTGATTCTCTTAAGAATGCTGCTCTCATCATTGCATTTGCTGAATCAAAATCAAATAACCTTCTTCTACCAATCAAAGTTTCTACATAACCATCTTCTAAAGCTTTATCTTCAATCGATTTTAAATAATCTTTTACACTTGTAAAGTTTTCAAAATAAGCATCTATATATTTTTTTGCTTCTTTTGCTGGAATTCCTAATGTATCTCCAAGTTTTCTACTTCCCATTCCATACAATAAACCAAAATTTATTGATTTAGCAATTGACCTTTTTGAGTCAGCTTCCTCTTCCCCAAAAATCTTCACTGCTGTTTGTCTATGGATATCCTTATTTTCATTAAAAGCATCAAGCAAAGCTTTATCTTGTGAAAAGTGAGCCAATAGTCTTAATTCAATTTGTGAGTAATCAATTCCTAGTAATTTATACCCTTCTTGTGGAATAAAAGCACTTCTAATTTGTGAACCTGCTTTAGTTCGTACTGGGATATTTTGTAAATTAGGATTTTTAGAGCTTAATCTTCCCGTTGCTGTTCCTGTTTGTAAAAACGAGGTAAATATTCTATTTTCATCATTTTTATTACCTAGTTCAAGTAGGGGTTCAATATAAGTAGATTGAAGTTTAAAAGCTTCTCTATAATTTAAAAGTAAAGGAACTATTTCATGTTCATCTTTTAATTTTTGAAGTACCACTTCATTTGTGCTATAACCACTTTTTGTTTTCTTTGATGGTGGAAGTTTTAATGTTTCAAAAAGTATAGTACCTAATTGTTTAGGCGAGTTTATATTGAATTCTGTATTTGCAAGCTCATAGATATTTGAAGTTAATCTTTGTATTGTTTCTTGATTGGTTAATTTTAATTCTTCAAGTTTATTAACATCAACTTTTATTCCCAACTCTTCCATACTAGCTAAGACATAAATAAAATCAAATTCATATTCATGGGCAACTTTTATTAAATTCTCACAATCTTTATTTTTAAACTCTTCTAATAATTTATAATAAATTTTATAAGTATATAGTGCATCTTCTGCAGCATATTTACAAGCTTCTTCAATCTCCACATTAGAAAAATTTTCACCTTTTTTAACAACATCTTTATAGGCAATCATTTTATGGTCAAAATATTTATCCGCTAATGCGTCAAGACCAATTTTAGAACTTGAATCTAAAAGCCAAGCTAAAATCATAGTATCTGCAAATAAATTTAATTCAATATCTAATTGATTTTTAACTATCGAATAATCATATTTAAAATTTTGTAGTATTAGTTTTTTCTTGTTTAGTTCATTTATAGCCTTTTTTGCACTATCCATTGAAATTTGAGTTGGTACTCCTAAATAGTTATGATTTATTGGTACATAAAATGCTTTATTATCCTCATATGCAAATGAAAAACCTACAAGCTTTGCATTTTTTGTGTCTAAATCAGTTGTTTCTGTATCAAAGGCTACTAGAGTATCATCTTTTATTGTTTCAACTGTTTTTATTAATTCATTTTCATCATTTAAAAGAATATATTCAATGTTTTCATCTTTTTTTACTGGAACAGCTATTTGTTCCTGTGGCATTTTAGTTTTGTAATTTAAACCCTCTTTATTAACCCTATCAATTATCCTATTCATATCGTATTCAATTAAGGTATCAGCAATTTTCAATATTGGATTCTCTTGGGGTAAAGTATAGTTTTCAATCTCTTCTATGCAATGGCAATCAGTATGTAAAGTAACCAATTGTCTTGAAATATATGCCATCTCTTTACCTTCAGTTAAAAGCTTTTGCCATCTTGGTTTTTCAATATTTTCAAGATTTTCATAAATAGAATCTAAACTACCATATTGTTTAATTAAAGCTTCTGCAGTTTTTGCGCCAACTCCTTTAACCCCAGGAACATTATCGGCACTATCCCCTAATAAAGATTGATAGTCTGTAAATTGCTTTGGTTTTACACCATATTTATCAAAACATTTTCCCTCATCAATCACTGTTTTTTTAATTGGATCAAATAAATAAATCTCATTTTTATCATCAATTAATTGATAAAGGTCTTTATCGTGAGAAACTATTCTTACTTCTATATCGTTGCATTTAGCATCATTTGCAATTGATGCAATAATATCATCTGCTTCAAAACCATCTTCCATTGCAACTTGAAATCCCATTTTAACAATCCAATCAATTGCAATTGGAAGTTGTTTTAATAAATCCTCAGGAACATCAGGTCTATGAGATTTGTATTCATTATATATCTCTTTTCTAAAGGTGTCACCCTTTGAATCTAAGGCAAATACTAAATAATCTGTTTGAAAATCTTTTCCTATATTTGAAACAAAATTCATAAAACCTGTTAATAAACCTGTTGGAAAACCACTTTTTGATTTTAGTGGAGGTAAGGCATAATAACTTCTAAATAAAAATCCAAATGTATCAATAACTGTAATAGTTTTCTTCATATAATAACTCTTTCATACTCTTGTTTAAAGATTTTATATTATAATATTGTCACTAAAAATAAGGTTTTATATTGACTAAGCAAGACATTGAAAAGCTTAAAAGAAATAATTTAGAATTACAAGAGATAATAAATAATTCTTGGGATGGTATTGGAATCATTGATGAAAATACCAAATTTATTTATATAAATAATGCATTTATGCCAATACTTGGTTTTTCAAAAGAAGAATTATTAAGTACAAGTTTCTCTTCATTGATGGAAGATAAATTCAAAGAGTCTTTTTTTAATCTTTTAAAAAACACTGACAAAAGTAAAAAATACAAAGCAGAAATTGATTTAGCTTGTAAAAGAAAAGATAAAAAAAGAGTTTATTTAAAAATCACAATTTCTACAATGTTAAACAACAATCTTTTTGTAATAAATACAAAAGATATCACCTCTCAAATCTCAGATGATGAGATTTTAAATGATTATGTAATATCGATGCATACAGATTTACATGGACATATAACAAAAGCAAGTTCTGCATTTTGTAAACTTTCAGGATATGACGAAAAAGAATTAGTTGGAAAATCTTTCTCATCTTTAGCCCATACAGATTCAGATTTAATTATTTATAAAAATATTCTATCAAATCTTGAAAATTTTCAAGAATGGAATGGAAAACTAAAAAAACTAAAAAAAGATGGTTCAACCTTCTGGATAAATTTACGAGCAAAGCCAATTTACAATAAATATGGTGACGTAACAGGATATACTTTTTTAATGTTTGATATTACAAAAGAGATAAATTTAAATGATTCTTCATCTTTATTAAAATCTGAAATCTCAAAAGCAAAAGATGAGATTGAACAAAAAGATAAACTACTACTACAAAAATCAAAACTTGCAATTATGACAGAGACTTTGCAAATGTTATCCCATGAATGGAGACAACCCTTAAATTTTATCTCAATTCAAGCACAAAAACTTGAGATAAATTACTCAATGGATGAAACTCCTTCAAAAAAAGATACTATTTCAACATTGGAAACAATCCATGATGAAGCTGTTAAACTTTCTAAAACAATTGAAAGCTTTCAAAAATTTCTTCAATTAAAAAACAAAAAAGAGGAAATGACTTTTGATGATGTTCTTAATGAAGTAAGGGATAAGATTGCTTTAGAATATGATATAAAAGATATTATTTTTGAAAAAAAGATAAATAAAAATTTAGTATTTAAATCTTTGAAAAATGAATTAATTGATGTTTTGATTAATATAATTAAAAATTCAATAGAGGCATTTAATAAAAACAAGATTTCAAATAAAAGAATAAAAATAAATCAAAATCAAATTGATGATAAACTCATAATTGAAATTTCAGACAATGCAAAAGGTATTGATGAGGATATTATCCATCAAGTTTTTGAACCATATTTTTCAACAAAAGAGCAAAAGCATGGTGTAGGATTAGGACTTTACATGAGTAAAATAATAGTAAACATCCATTTAAATGGAATAATTACTGCAAAAAACAACGAAGATGGTACAACAATAAAAATCTCATTACCATATGAAAAATAAATATTTATAGTTAAAAGGATTAATTAAATGATTATAATACCTGCAAGATTAAACTCAAGTAGATTTGCAAACAAAATTTTAGTGGATATTCTAGGCTTACCAATGGTTATAAGAACTGCAAAACAAGTAAGCTCTTTAGACAAGGTAGTTATTGCAACAGATTCACAAGAAGTTATTGACTTAGCCAATGAATACGGTTTTGATGCTGTTTTAACCTCAAGTGAACATCAAAGTGGTACAGATAGAATTAACGAAGCAGTAAATATTTTAAATCTAGATGATGATGAAATCATTATAAATGTTCAAGGTGATGAACCATTTATAGAACCAGAGGTTATAGAAAAAGTAATAAATAGAGTAAAAAAAGTTAAAAAAAATAATGAAAAAATAATGATAACTAGTTGTTTTAAAAAAATAAGTTCTGAACTTGCAGATGACCCAAATCATGTAAAAGTAATTTTAGATGAAAACTCGAATGCAATCTATTTTTCAAGATCAAAAATCCCATATCATAGAGATCACTATGAGACATCTTCTTATTATGGACATCTAGGAATTTATGGTTTTACTAAAAAATCATTAAATGAATTTTGTTCCCTTAATCAATCAAAATTAGAAACAATTGAAAAGTTAGAACAATTAAGAGCTATTGATAATGGTCATAAAATTGCAATGGTTGAAGTTGAATCAAAATCTTTTGGAATTGACACAGAAGAAGATCTAAAAAATGCAATTAAGATTTTCAATTAGTTACTTTTAAATAATTTTTTTATAATATTAGATAATTAAAAAAAAGGTTTTATATGAATAAAGAGATATTAAATAACCTGGTCATCTTATATATTGAAGATGAAGATGATATTAGAGAATTTACATTTAAAACCTTATCCTCTATTGTTAAAAAAGTTTTTGTATGTGCAAATGGGGCAGATGCACTTGATATATATAAAAAAAATAAAGATATTAATTTAGTTTTAACGGATATTAATATACCAAAAGTTGGTGGTCTTGAAGTTTGTGAAAAGATTAGAGAAGAAGACTCTTCTATCCCTTTACTAATCACAAGTGCCCATAATGACCACTACTTTTTAAAAAAAGCTATCGATTTAAATGTAAGTTCATATGTATTAAAACCTGTGGACTTATATCAGTTAGTACAAAATATGATTAGAGCATCTGAGCCAATATTTTTAAAAAAAGAGTTAGAATCTGTAAATGTAGAACTGAAAAATAAAATTCAAGATGAGAAAAAAGAGATAAAAAATATTTTGGATGCTCAAAAAAATATGGTAATTCTTATTGAAAATGAAAAAATCATTGAAGTTAATAAAAGTTTTCAAGAGTTTTTCTCTATAAAAAATCAAGATAAGTTTCTCTTAGAATTTGATACTTTATATAAATTATTTAGCTCTGAAGATTTTTTTGAACCTTTTTTAAGTGTATCCCAAACAAAAGATATTGAAAAATTAAAAAATCTTAATGACTTAAATAAAATTATAAAAGTTAAAGATAATGAAGGCAATGAAATCTCATTTTTAATAAATGTTGATAGAATAGAAAATGAAAGAAATAGATACTTTTTAACTCTTTTAGATATTACTCAAATAAATGAAAAATTAAATCTATTTGATTTTCAAGCAAATCATGATCCTTTGACAGGATTATATAACTGTAACAAATTTAAAGATATTTTATCAAAAGAGATTAGACGGGATAAAAGGTATGGAAATGATTTATCAATAATTGCTTTTGATATAAATAATTTAGATAATAAACCATTAGCTGATGAAGTTCTAATAGAAACAAGTGAAATAGTTTTAAACAATATTAGAGAGTTTGATAGTATAGGAAGATGGGATGAATTTAATTTTTTAATGATTTTACCTCAAACTAAAGTTGAGGGGGCACAATATGTTTCTGAAAAAATCAAAAAGAATATTATTAAAAATGAATTTTTTACTGAAAATGAACTATTTATAAGTTTTGGAATTACAGTTTTAAATAAAGATGATGATTTTGAAACTTTATTAAAAAGAGTAAGCCTATCTTTAGATGAAGCAAAAAAGAGAGGGAACAATTATATTAATTGTTCTTAAAAGTTAAAACTTTCTCCTAAATAGTGTTCCCTAACGCTTCCATCACTTTTTATCTCTTCTGCATTTCCAGAAGCAAGTAAGCTACCACTTTTCATAACATAAGCCCTGTTACAAATCTCTAGGGTTTCCCTTACATTATGGTCAGTGATTAATATCCCTATTCCAATTTTTGTTAATTCATGAATAATCTCTTGAATATCTTTAACAGCAATAGGGTCAACACCTGCAAATGGTTCATCTAGTAATAAAAATTTTGGTTTAGATACTAAAGCTCTAGCAATCTCAGTTCTTCTTCTTTCCCCACCTGATAAAGAGATACCTTTTCTTTGTCTTATAGGTTCAATATTAAAAACCTCTAGTAAATCTTCAACCCGCTTATGTTGCTCTTTTTTATCTTTTGTAACAATTTGTGCAGCTAACATTAGATTGTCTTCAACTGATAAATCTTTAAAAATAGATGACTCTTGAGGAAGGTAACCAATACCTTTTAATGCTCTTTTATGTAAAGGAAGTTCAGTGATATCCTCTTCATCAAAATAAACTTTCCCATTTGTTGGACTAACAAGTCCACATACTGTATAAAAAGTTGTAGTTTTACCAGCCCCATTAGGACCTAATAAACCTACAATCTCACCAGAGTTTACTTCAAGGGAAATACCGTGTAAAATTTGTGTTTTTTTAATACTTTTGGTAATACCTTCAATTCTTAATTTACTTTTTTTATTCATCTATTTTATATTGCCTTTTATTCTCTAGTTTTTCAATATTTAGAACAAGTACATCAAAACCATAAGATTTTAATAATTCTTCAAGTTTTTCATCACCCCACTCTACAAAATGGATACCATTTTTTTCAAACTCTTCTAACAAACCTAAAGAGATAAATTCTTCTAATGTTTTATTATAAACATCATAATGGAAAATTCTATTATCATAAATAGATTGTAGAGAAAAAGTTGGTGATGTAACTATATCTTCAATTCCTGATGATTTTACAAAGTTTTTTACAAATGTAGTTTTTCCACTTGCTAAATCTCCTCGTAAAATAACAATAGCTTCATTATTAAAGTTTTCTAATAACTTTTTTAATTCCTCAACAACAACATTTATTTCATCTAAAGCTAAAATTTTTGTAAACAAGGAATAGCCTAATTTAATTTTGAAGAAACTGCAATTAACTCTTCTAATTTTTCTTTTGCTTTTAAACTTTTTATAGCATCTCTTGCTATTTCAATACCCTCTTTAAAATCATTTGCTTTTTCATCAACAATTAATGCTGCTGCAGCATTAATTAATACAATGTCAAGTTTTGCACCCTCTTCTTCATTAGATAATATTGCTTTTGTAATTTTTGCATTATATGTGGCATCTCCGCCTAATATTGCTTCTTTAGGAGATAGTTTCATTCCATACTCTTGTGGATCTATAATAAAATCACTAGTCCTTTCATTAATTAAACTAGTTGCATAACTTATATCACTTATAGATATTTCATCCATGCCATCTTTTGAACTTACTACCATTGCTCTATTTGTATCTAATAAAGTGAGTGCAGTAATCATTTTATTAATATAGGAATCACTAAATACACCAATTAGTTGTTTTGATACAGTAGCAGGATTAGCTAAAGGCCCTAAAATATTAAATATAGTTCTATGTGGGATTGATTTTCTTATAGGCATAACATATTTCATAGCTGGATGGTGATTTTGTGCAAACATAAAACAAAAACCTGTATCTTCCAACATTTTTGCTGTATTTTCTAAAGAAAGATTTAAATTTAATCCCAGTGCTTCTAACATATCTGCACTACCACTCTTACTCGTAATACTTCTATTACCATGTTTTGCAACATAACATCCGCAAGCGGCTAAAAGAATCGAAACAGTAGTTGAAATATTAAATGAATTAGATTTATCACCACCTGTACCACAATTATCAATTAATTTTTCTTTTAAATCATAATGGACTGGCAAAGGAATTAAATGGTCTCTCATAGCACTTGCTGCTCCTGCAATTTCAGCTGCAGTTTCACCTCTATTATATAATTCAATTAAATATTCTCTAACCTCGTCCTCAGGAAGTTTATTTTCAAATATATCATCAAATTTTAATTTAGCCATATTGAACATCTATTATCCTTCTATTTTTTCGACATATTCTGCCATTTTAGATTTTGGTGTAGATTTTGTAGTTGGTATCTGTAATACCTTAAATTTATCACTTCTTTCAAGATATTTAATTTCAATTAAATCACCAACTTTTACCTCTTTTGCCTTCTTTACAGCTTGATTATTTATGAAAACAACCTTATGCTCAAGCATATCCTCAGCAACCGCTCTTCTTTTTGTAATATTAACTGCATTTAAAAATTTATCTATTCTCATAGTTTAAATTATATCTAAAACTTTTTAAAAACACTTTTTTTAAAAATATAAGAATAAGAAAAAATAATACTTTCACAATACTATGTTTTACTATAATTTTTTCAACAGTTGAAATATAAGTAAATAATAGGAGGCACTTATTATGTTTAATTTTGGGAAGACACAGGAAGAATCAGGGAGATTACTTGCAATGGAAGAAAACTATGCAATTATTTCTTTTAAGCCTGATGGTACAATCATTCATGCCAATGATAATTTTTTAAATGCGTTAGGATACTCTTTAAATGAGATTGAAGGTAAACACCATAGAATATTTTGTGATAAAACTTATGTAAATTCTTCTGAATACTCTCAATTTTGGAAAGATTTAGCTAGTGGTAAATCTAATATCAATGAGTTTGAAAGATTTAAAAAAGATGGTAGCTCAATTTGGATTCAAGCTTCTTATACTCCTGTAAGGGATAATAAAGGTGTTGTGATAAGAGTCGTTAAATTTGCTCAAGATATTACAGACTCAAAAAGTGTAATTAATTCAGTAAAAGATGCTATTGATGTTGCAAAAGAAGGTAATATGAACCAAACAATAGAAGAAAGTACAACAAACACAGGTATTGAAGAACTTAAAAATGGAATCAATGAACTGTTTAAAATTGTATCTTCTAAAGTTAATAAGGATTTAAACAATATTACAAAAGCTTTAATCTCCTATCAAAACCTTGATTTTACATATAAAATAGCAGATGATAATAATCTAGGAGAAACTGCAATTGGACTAAATAACTTAGCGGATGTTATTAATAAAATGTTGTTAGATAATAAAAAAAATGGACTTACACTAGAAAAAAGTTCAAATATTCTTTTATCAAATGTTGATAACTTAAATATAAATTCAAATGAAGCTGCTGCATCATTAGAAGAGACAGCTGCTGCTTTAGAAGAGATTACCTCAAATATTTCAGCAAATACACAAAATGTTATAAAAATGACTGACTTTGCAAATCAAGTTACCATCTCTGCAAATGAAGGAAAAGATTTAGCACAACAAACAACAACTGCTATGAATGAAATTGATGACGAAGTTAATGCTATAAATGAAGCAATTACTGTAATTGACCAAATAGCCTTCCAAACAAATATTCTTTCACTAAATGCAGCTGTAGAAGCAGCCACAGCAGGTGAAGCAGGAAAAGGATTTGCAGTAGTTGCACAAGAAGTTAGAAACTTAGCTTCTAGGTCAGCTGAAGCAGCAAAAGAGATTAAAAATTTAGTTGAAAAAGCAACAACTAAAGCAAATAATGGGAAAATGATTTCAGATAAAATGATTTTGGGATATAACTATCTAAATGAAAATATTAATAAAACAATTGAACTTATCTCAAATGTCGAATCTGCGTCAAAAGAACAAGAATCCGGAATTGTTCAAATTAATGATGCCATCAATAATCTTGACCAACAAACACAACAAAACGCTTCAATTGCCAATGAAACTAAAGTTATAGCTCAACAAACAGATGAAATAGCTAAATTTATTGTTTCTGAAGCAAATGAAAAAGAATTTATTGGAAAAGATACTGCTTAAACAAAAAATAACATAATAAAAGGAAGAAAGTTATATAAACTATTTTATAGCTTTCTTTTGTTAAAATGCGTTCTTTAAAATAACCATTTCATAGGATATATTATGAGCAAAAAAGAAGTTAAAAAAGTTGTACTTGCTTACAGTGGTGGGCTTGATACATCTACAATATTAAAATGGCTACAAGATGAGTATAATGCAGAAGTTATCACTTTTACAGCTGACTTAGGTCAAGGGGAAGAGGTAGAACCAGCAAGAGAAAAAGCACTTGCATGTGGAATTAAACCAGAAAATATTTTTATTTTAGATATTAAAGAAGAATTTGTAAAAGATTATGTATTCCCAATGTTTAGAGCAAATGCAATTTATGAGGGTGAATATTTACTAGGTACTTCAATTGCAAGACCTTTAATTGCTAAAAAACAAATTGAAATTGCAAATAAAATGGGTGCAGATGCTGTATCACATGGAGCAACAGGTAAAGGTAATGACCAAGTTAGATTTGAGTTAGGATATTTAGGATTAAATCCAGATATTACTGTTATTGCACCTTGGAGAGAATGGGATTTAAATTCAAGGGAAAAACTACTTGCTTATGCAAAGAAAAATGGTATACAAATTGATAAAAAACATATTGATGAAAATGGAAACCCGGTTGTAAGTCCATATTCAATGGATGCAAACCTTTTACATATTTCATATGAAGGTTTATTATTAGAAAATCCAAATGCAGAACCAGAAGAAGCAATGTGGTTATGGACTAATTCTCCAGAAAATGCTCCTGATGAACCAGAATACATCACAATTGATTATAAAAATGGTGACCCTATTGCAATTAATGGTGAAGCTATGTCTCCTGCAACTATTCTTGAAACATTAAACCAATATGGAAATAAACATGGTATTGGAAGAATTGATATTGTTGAAAATAGATATGTTGGTATGAAAGCTAGAGGATGTTATGAAACTCCAGGTGGAACTATCATGCTAAAAGCTCACAGAGCAATTGAATCTATTACTTTAGATAGAGAAGAAGCTCACTTAAAAGATGAGATGATGCCAAGATATGCTAAACTAATTTATCAAGGTTATTGGTTCTCACCTGAAAGAGAGATGCTACAAGCTGCAATTGATAAAACTCAAGAGAATGTAGAAGGTAGAGTTAAATTAAAACTTTATAAAGGTAATGTAATAGTTGTTGGTAGAGAATCTGAAAAATCTTTATTCTCAGAAGCACACTCAACTTTTGAAGAAGATGAAGTTTATAATCAAAAAGATGCAGAAGGGTTTATTAGACTTAATGCGTTAAGATTTATCATAGCTGGTCAAACACAGAACAAATAGTTATTTTATTTACAAAATGGTTACAAAGTAACCAGCTTAAACTACACATATAAGTCAAGTAGTTATATAATTACTTGGCTTTCTTACTTTAGAGACTGCCCTATTAAAAAAATAAGGGTAAACTTGAATTACTTAAAAGACTTAAAAACAATCATTAATATTAACTCATACACCCATAACAAACATGGTGTCGATGAAGTTAGTAGTTACATGAGTAAATGGCTAGAAGAACTTGGCTTTTCAAAAAAAATATTCAAAAGAGAATTAATTGGTGATCATATCCTATATCAATCTGCTAGAAAAGATGGGAAAAAAATACTTTTATTAGGACATAACGATACTGTTTTTCCTAAGGGATATTTTGAAGGTTTTAGTGAAGATGAAGATTGGATATATGGTCCTGGTGCATGTGATATGAAAGGTGGTAATATTGTAGCCTTACAATCTCTTAGAAACATTTTTAAGAAAAATAAAGAAATTTTCAATATTGATTTTTTATTGGTTTCAGACGAAGAGACAGGAAGTGATGACTCAAAAGAAGTTACAGCATCAATTGCAAAGGATTATGATTATTGTTTTGTATTTGAAGCAGCAGGCAAAGAGCTTGAAGTAGTTACAGCAAGAAAAGGTGTTGGAAGATATATTATAAAAGTTGAAGGAAAAGCTGCACATGCAGGAACTTCATACAAAAAAGGTATCAATGCAAATCTTGAAGGAGCTATTAAACTTCAAAAATTTCATGAATTAATAAACTTTGATGAAGGAACTATTGTAAATGTAGGCAAGATGGAAGGTGGTATTGGAATTAATACTGTATCGCCCCATTGTGAGATGCATATGGAATTTCGATTTGACAAAGTTAGTGAACAAGAAAGAGTTATGAAAAGTGTAGAAGAAATCACTAATAAATCATTTGTTGAAGGAACCATTTCCCACGCAGAGGGTATAATCCAAAGAGGAGTAATGGAGCAAAACCAAAGTCAGTTAGATTTGATTAAATTTTTTGAAGAATTGACTAATCAAAAAATTCAAACAGAAAGAAGAGGTGGTGTTAGTGATGCCAATATTGTTGCAAGTTGTGGAGTAACAACAATTGATGGCTTTGGTCCTTTTGGAGACGGTGACCATACAAAAAAAGAAAGAGCATTAAAAAGTTCATTTGAACAGCGAATCGAAATGATGACAAAAATTTTAAGTTTTTATCAACAAAGATAGTAGGAATATATAAATTAGGAGAACTTATGGGAGCAAGAACAATTGGTATGTGGTTATACCAAAATGGTGGTGGTGATATAATTCAAGAAAAGATTATTGAACGATTAAATGAAAAAGGAATTGAGGTTATTTCTAATATTAACCTTAGGGATGCTATAGCAAAAAATGGTCACATTTTATATGAAAGAGATGGCAAAAATATTAAGTTAGATAAATTGGATTTATTCTTTTCATACAATGCAGGGGAACAAACTCAATATCAAATGTATCTATATAAGGCCTTAAGTAAAGTTATTCCTATGATTAACTCTTTTGAATCTTTTGAATTAACTGAAGATAAATTTCATACATCATTTGTTTTAAGAAGAAACAAAATACAAACTGCAGATTATAAACTTTGTCATCGAGATGATACTGGTCAACTAAAAAAAATAATTAAAAAATGGGATAAAATGGTTTATAAACCAACTGATGGTTGGGGTGGAGTTGGATTAACTAAAATTGAAAATGAAGAAACCCTTGATATGTTATTGCCATTTTTAAATCAAATGGATTTAAGATTTTTTTACGTAGAGAAATTTATTGATTATGACAATAGTGACTTTAGAATAGATATTGTAGATGGTGTTTATGTTGGTGGATATGGTAGACGTGCTAGTGGAACAGATTGGAGAACAAATGTTACTAGTGGGGGAAGTGTTTTTAAAAGAGAGATTCCAGAAAGTGTAATCGAATTGGCACTAAATGCCGCTAAAGTTACGGGACTAGATATCGCTGGAGTTGATATTATCTATGATAGAAAAAAAGAAGAGTATATTGTTTTAGAGGTTAATGGGATACCTGCATTTTTAACTCCAGAGCAAGAAAAAATTGGTATAGATTATAATGATAAAAAAATTGACTTAATTGTTGATTTAATTGATAGAAAAACTAAAAAATAATTAATAAATTGAGAAGGAAGTTAGGAATGAAAAAATTACCAAAGTTAGGTTTTTTGTATTTAGATTATGTTTTGAGATTCTTTGACAAATCAAACTTTAAAGGTTGGCCAGACAAGATTGAGTCTGTTACATATCATTGGAAAAATGATAAAAATAGATTTATAAAAGAAGTTAAAAGAAAAAAAATCGATGTACTTATAGGAAATATCCCTGCAACAGCATATGATACATTTGTAGAGATTTCAAAAGAACTACCAAATGTAAGATTTGTTCCATCTTTAGAAACCCAATTTCCAAATAAATCAAAAGAGAATGTTACACTTTTTTGTGAAAAGTATAATCTATCAGCACCATATACAAAGATTTTTTACAATAAAGAAAAGGGATTTAAATACCTAAAAAATAAAGCTAAGTATCCACAAATTATAAAAAGAAGTTATGGACCATCAAATTATGGTGGATATTATGTTCATAAAGTTGATAATTTTAAAGAAGCTAAAGCTTTATTAGAAAAAGAAAAATATAACCCCATTTATACACAAGATGCTATTGATTTAAAATTTTCTGGAGATATTAGAGTTATGTTAATTGGACATAAACCTGTTTGCGCCTTTTGGAGATTTTCAGGGGAAGGACAATGGATTACTAACACATCTCAAGGTGGTTCTATGTCATATGAAAATGTTCCTATGAATGCTTTAGAATTAGCAGTAGAAGCTAGTAAAGCAGCAAAAGCTGAATATTGGGCTTGCGATATTGCAATTGATGCAAAAACAGATAAAGCCTATATACTAGAATGTGCAACTGCATTTGCAGCGTTCCCTTATATTAGAGATTGGATTTGTCAATATTTAATGTGGGATTTTTCAAATGGTAAATTTCCTATGCCTCATGTTCCATTATTCTCATGGGAAGAGCTTGGAAAAATTGACTCATCACTATTAAGAACAATGAGACATATTGGTTTTAGTAAATACAAACCATCTTGTGATGGAACATATTTTATTAATGAGCCAAAAGATAAATTTAAAATGGAAATGGCTGAACCTAGTTTACCAAGTGATGTGCCAGCTTCAATTGCTTTTGAAAAATTACCTATTGCAAAAGAGTTATCAAAAAATGCAGTTAGGGATAATTTAGAGATTAATAAATTAAATTTAAATTGTGCATCATTAACTGATTTAATGACTTTACATGGAATGGAAGAGGATTTAGCTTTAGAGATTAGTGAATATGCAAAAAACAATGTTATTACTGATTCAAGTGATTTATTAGAGTTAGAATCTATAGATGAACAAGTTCTAAAAACTTGGGATGAGAATTTAGATGATATGAGAGTTGACATAAATACAGCTGACGAATCAATATTAAAGAAAATAAAAGGTATTGGTGCTAAACTTGCAAAAAATATTTTTGAATTCAGAAATAAAAATGAAGGTTTAAAAGATTTAGATCAATTAAAAGAGCTTGAAGGTATTGGGAAAAATAAATTAGCTCAATTAAAATCTAGACTTAAAATAGGAGAGTAATTTTTGAAACAACTTTATCGATCATATAATGAATCGACTGAAATTTTTAAAGATTTAGAAAAAAAATTTCCTAATAATTTCAAGTTAGAATCAATAGGTCAAACTTGGGAAAAAAGAGATATTAATCTAATTACTATCTCTATGGATATTAAAAAAGCAGATGAACAACCAGCACTATTTTTTACTGGTACTATCCATGCTAGAGAATGGATTGGACATGAATTAGCAGTAGAATTTGCACAATATATATTAGAAAAATTAGATACAGATACAACTATACAATCATATTTAAAAGGAACTACTATTTATATGGTCCCTTGTGCAAATCCAGATGGCTTTGATTATTCTTATAATCACTTCTCTTTTTGGAGAAAAAATAGAAGACCAAATATAGATGGTTCTTATGGTGTTGATTTAAACAGAAATTTTCCAATTGGATATGTAAAATCAACCAAAACAACATCTAATGTTTATGGTGGTCCAGAACCATTTTCTGAACCTGAGACTAGAGCATTAAGAGATTTTGTTGAAGCCCATAAGAATATTACTATTGCTTTAGACTACCACTCACAAGGAAATGTATTTTTCCCTGCACACGACTTTAGACATGAAGATACAATTGATACAACTGATATGAACACTTTATGTGCAAATATGGCTGAAGAGATTAGAAAAATTTCAGGTAGAGAATATGGTATCCATCAAGGTAAACCACCTATTAAATTGATTTCAGGAAGTGGTAGAGAGTTTTATCATTCTTTAGGAATCATCTCAACTGTTGTGGAAGTTGGAACTAGAAATATAAGTGATTATATGGATGATATGAATGAAAATTTGCGGGAACATATTCCTGCATTACTTTCTGCGGTAAACGAAGTTCCAAACTATTCAAAAAATAATTCAGTAAAAAGGGTTAATAGCTTTGAGATTACAGAAATAGGATCACATCATGTAAATTTAAAATGGGAATATGAAACAAATGAAAATATATTCTTTGAGATTTATAGAGCCCAAAAAGATAAACACTTTTGTAATAGTTCAAACTTAATTGCAAGAACACAAACTTTAGAATTTAGTGATATTAATTTAACTTCAAATAAAGATTATTTCTACAATATTAGGGTTGTAAATAAATTAACAGGTGAAAAATCACCATTTTACCCTCAAATAAGACTTAGAACAGATTGTGATTATGATGAGTTTAGTAGAACCTATTATGCAACAGCAAAAGAAACAGGTTATGTTGCTGAAAACCTAAACAACAATGCTTCACATTTTGGTGTAAACTCTTTATTTGTAGGAATTGATGAAAATAAGGGTATCTCTTATGCTATTGTTACTGTTGGTTTAAATTCTGTTCCAGAAAATGCAATCATAAAAGATGCCTCAATAAACCTTTACCCAATTAATAGAGTTTCAACAACTATTGAAAAATACGGTGAATGGAATGTTGGTATTGTAGATCAAGAAACTATGGGTGATATTACCAAATATGAAGATGTTGATAATATGCAAATTCTTCAATATGTTGGAAGACCTACAGAATCTCACCAATTAACTCAAGGTATATGGAGAACATGGAGTTTTTCAAGAATGGAGTGTAAAACTCTTCAAGAAATGGGTCAAAAATATGGAAAAGTTGTATTCAGAGTTGAAGGTCCAAAAGAGTTGATAATTGGTCGTACTAGACAAATGATGCAATGGGATATTGGGTATGGAAAATTTGGTTATGGTTTAACATATAGACCAAGATTAGAATTAACATATACAATAAAACCAACAATTACAGAACTATATCCAAAAAAAGTGTTTACAGTTTGTAAAGATTGTATTACTCAAGATGGTATTTCATCAGGATTCGATGAAAATGGTAAGAAAATATACTCTACCTTTGAGTTTAATTTATCATCAATGCCTCCTCATGAAGATACGATGATTACAAAAGCTTACTTTGAGCTAAATTCTACAAATATTTATATAAAAGATGATATTCGATTTCACCTTGAATTTGTGGATGAAAATATCGACCAAGATTATGATTCAATAGCAAATAGAGAAATTATTCAAAATATTGGTTATGATGTAAGTGCAAATGAATTAAAGAATAATCAAACTCAATATTTCTTATTTGATAGTTTTGCAGAGATTATTTTAAATGAGAAACTAAAAAATAAATCTGATGTTGCTTTTGTTTTAAAACCAACCTCTTCTAAAAAGAGTATAAAGAATAAAAGTGTTACGTGGGAGATTAAAAACCAAGCACTTTCTCCAAAATTAATTATTGAACATATTCCAAAAAGAAGATACCCTCTTCCAAAAGTTACTAATACCTCACTATCTTTGGAAAATGGTAAAATCAAAATCAGCTGGGAAAACCCTAAAGATGTAGGATTTAAAGGGACTAAAGTTATTAAAAATGCATTTAGGGAACCCTATTCTACCCATGATGGACAAAAACTTTATGCAGGGACTGATAACTATACATATGATGATTTTGGGGCTAAAGATATTGATAAGTATTATGCAATCTTTACATATGATGAAGTTCCAAACTACTCAGAACCAGTAATTATTAAATATGAGGCAAAATAGTTAAACTATTTTGCTTCTTGCATTTTTAAACTCTCCAAGATATAATATTTCCTTTAAATATAAGGGGAATAGATGGTATTAAAATTTAAAGAACATTATCCAAAAATAGATTCTAGTGCATGGATCGCACCTAGTGCAGATGTAATAGGAAAAGTTTCTATTGGAGAAAACTCATCAATTTGGTTTGGATGTGTTTTAAGGGGTGATGTAAATGAGATTATTATTGGTAAAAATACAAATGTTCAAGATTTATCAATGATTCACATGGATACAGATTCAAAAACAGTCTTAGGTGACAATGTAACTATTGGACATAAAGTTATGCTTCATGGTTGTACCATTGAAAACAATTGTTTAATAGGAATGAGTGCAACAATATTAGACCATGCTGTAATTGGAGAAGGTTCAATTGTAGGTGCTAACTCTTTAGTTACCTCAGGAAAAATATTTCCACCAAAAAGTTTAATAATGGGAAGCCCCGCTAAGGTTGTAAAAACATTAAGCGATGAAGATGTTGAAAAATTAATAAAACATGCTGGCCATTATGTTGATTATAAAAATGAATATTCTTAGTATAAGAAGGCTTTAAAACCTTTTTATACGTTCTTTTTCAAAATTTCCAATGAATCATTTAATAAATCTTTTATATCAAAAGGTTTTGTAATATAATGACAAACACCTAAATTTTTTGCTTTACTTACACTATTTATATCATAAGCAGATGTTACAATACATGGAATTGAAGGATTGATTGATTTAATATCATTTAACATCTCTAATCCATTTTTATTAGGCATATTAATATCAGTAATAATCAAATCAATCTTATCATTAACAAATCTTTTTAATCCATCTTGCCCATCTTTTGCTACTATTACATTAAAAAAATATTTCAGGCAACCCTCTACATTACTTCTAATAAAAGTTTCATCCTCTACATAAAGTATAGTATATTTTTTTAAACTTTCTAATTGAGTCATAATGCACCTCCTGCACATACAGTAAGTATATACAAACAGTGTATTAAAAAGGTATCATTTTGTGTATTTTAAGTTAACTCTGTAGCCAAAACCATAAACATTTTCAATATCTATAGTTGGTATTTTCTTTCTTAATCTTGAAATAATATTTTTTAGATTAGCAATATCAGGGGCATTATTATCATCATCTGACCATAAGTAATTTAATATACCTTCAACACTTAGTGTCTTCTCTGCATATTTTAAAAGCAACTCTAAAAGTTTAGTTTCTTTTTTAGTAAGTTTAACAATCTGATCATTTTGATATATTTGTTTTAACTCTTTATCCCATTTTAATTCTTCATCAATTACAACTATTGAGGTATTAAGCTCTTCATTTTTATTATCATGTACTTCTTTAAGTTTTGTATATAAAACATGTACAAAAGAATCATAATTTAATGGTTTTGTTATAAAATGTGAGATTCCTATATTAACTAATTCAAGTAAATAATGGCTTTCACTGTGGGCAGATAATACTATTAAGAGTTGTTCATTATTCTCTTTGTAGATTAGTTTAGTAAGTTCAATACCATCCATTTTTGGCATTTGAATGTCTGTAATTACTAAATCGATATATTTATCATTCTCTTTTTTGTAATTTAGATATTTTTTAATACCCTCATCACCATCTTTTGCAACTATAACATTTGAAAAAATAAGTTCAAGTAACTCTTTAGTCTCTTTTATGATGTTATCATCATCTTCAACTAAAAGAACACTTTTATTTTTTGCGTACTTTTCAAGCATTATATAATCGACCATTTTATCTCCCAAAAAGAATTATTAAATTATACTACAAAAATAATTTATAAAAGGTATAAATATAATGAATAATAAATATTTAAATACTTTATTTAATAATACAATCGAAGGAATTATTATAATAGAAGATGGTTTTATTAAAAATATAAATAATGCCATGCTCGATATATTAAAGTATGAGACAAAAGAGGAATTAATAAATAAATTAGCTACTGGTATTTTAATCCCAAATATAAATAAGAAATATTTAGAATTTAATAATGATGTTTATGAAGAGGTTTCATTATTTTCAAAAAATGCAGAAATTGTTCCAGCTATTATAAAAATTAAAGATTTTGAATATGAAAATAGATCTTACAAAATTTTATATGTACTTAACTTAACTGAATTAAAACAAAATGAAAGTTTACTAATAGAACAATCTAGAATGGCAGCAATGGGTGAAATGATTTCCATGATTGCGCACCAATGGAAACAACCCTTAGCTTCAATTGCAGCTGCAATTTCAAACTTAAAATTTAGACTTGAAATTGACAAAGTAGATAAAGAGAGTTTACAAAATAAACTAGTTGATATGGATAAATATATTATTTATATGTCTGAAACAATTGATGATTTTAGAAATTTCTTCAAAAAAGATAAAGAAAAAATGTATGTTTCTCTAGATTATGTAGTTGATGTCTCTTTAGAAATGTTAAACAAACCCTTATCAAATGTAAAAATTACAAATACTAAAAATACTAAATTAAACAAACTACATATTTACAAAAATGAACTCTTACAAGTTATATTAAATATACTAAATAACTCAAATGACGCTTTTAATGAAAATGAGATAAAAAATCCAAGCATTAATATTAGTTATAAAGAAAATCACAATGCCCAAATAATTATTATAAAAGATAATGCTGGTGGAATTCCAAAAGATATAATTGATAAGATATTTGATCCATATTTTACAACAAAAGAAAAGAGGAATGGTACAGGTTTAGGACTTTATATGTGTAAAACCATCATAGAAAAACATTTTAAAGGGGAATTAAAAGTTAAGTCAGATAAACAAAATACCACCTTTAAAATCATAATAAATAAATTTATTTAAAAAGTTTTTCTTTATTTTTAAAAAAATTATTTAAAAGTTATATAAAAGTAATAATAATTATTGTATACTGCTCTTCATGAAAAATTTGCTTGATGCATACCTTGAAAATATTCAACAAATCCTTAACTTTTCTGATATAGCTTGGTGGTTGATTGACTGTAAAAATGACCCTGAGTATTTCTATTGCAATAAACTAATGTCAGAAAATTTCAATTTAGCAAATAACAAAAATAAACACCCTATCAACTCCTGTGATTTCTTTGATGATTTTAAAGATTGTTTAAAATCTAAAGATTATGAATATTCTAAAATCTTTCCATTTTTAGATAAAAAAAGAGATGAAATAAAATATTTTTCATCTAGAGCAAAAATACTTAAAAAAGATGATGATGGAAATATTGAATATATTTATGGTTTTATTGAAAATATAACAAAAGAAGTAAAAAACAAAAATAGTGTTAATGAATATGTTGATATTATCGATAAAAATGTAATTATCTCAACAACAGATACACGGGGAATTATAACAAGTATTTCTACTGCTTACTGCAATATAACTGGTTATCAAAAAAATGAGTTAATAGGAAAAAAACACAGTATTCTAAAGCACCCTGATACACCACGAACTTTATATAGAGATATGTGGAAAACTGTAACTTCAGGTAAAAGATGGGATGGTGAGATTAAAAACCTTAGAAAAGATGGAAGTGAATTTTGGATAAAACTTCTTATTTCACCTACATTTGATGAATTAGGAAATGTCAAATGCTATACCACAATAAATCAAGATATTACAGATAAAAAAATTATTGAAAACCTATCTATCAAAGATACATTAACAAATGTTTTCAATAGACGGCAACTAGATAATCTATTGGAAAAAGAGCTTTCTTATGCCCAAAGATATAATATTGAATTCTCATTGATAATTTTAGATGTTGATTATTTTAAAAATATTAATGATCAGTTTGGTCATTTAACAGGGGATAAAATCCTTGTAGAGATTTCAAAAATTCTGAAACAACAAACAAGAAAAGTTGATTATGTAGGAAGGTGGGGTGGCGAAGAATTTTTAATTATATGCCCTAATTCAAACTTAACTGTTGGCGAAAGTGTGGCACTAAAACTTAAAAGCCATATTGAAAAACATGACTTTAAAATATTCCAAAATATAACTGCAAGTTTTGGAGTTAGCCAATATAAAAAAGGTGACAATGTTGATGATGTTTTAAATAGAGCTGACAATGCCCTTTATAAATCAAAAAACAACGGAAGAAACCAAGTAAATACCTTAATCTAATTTTTACTCTTTTTTAGATAACATAATCACCTTTTTAACAATTATAATAACAGGTAAAGTACATGAAAGTAGTAACTGGCGTAGTGGGAAATGATATCCACGTAGTAGCAAATAGACTTATAGAACTTTCACTGCAAGCAAGAGGATTCGAAGTATTCAACTTAGGTGTAAATACTTACTTAGAAGAGTTTATTGATGCAGTGATTGAAACAAATGCTGATATTTTATTAATTTCATCACTTAATGGTGAAGCAGAGGGTTGGGCAAGAGAGCTTAGAATCTTAAAAGCTCAATATGGTAACTTATTGGATAATGTTGTATTCATGATTGGTGGTAACTTAGTAGTTGGTACAGGGTATGCTGATGATATTGTTCCAAAATTTAAAAATTATGGTTTTGATTTAGTATTTCACCAAGTAGATTTAAATACTGGTTTAGATGAACTTGAAAAATTCATGGAAGGAAGAAAATAATGAGTTTACTTCAAGAAGAAAGAAATATTATTTTAAACAATGAATATGTAGATAATTTTGATTTTGCAGAAGTTGAAGACTTTGTTAAAAATGCTTCAAAAGATTTGTTTATCTCTTATAATTTCAAAACAAAAAATAAAATGTTAGTACAACCAAGAGGTGGTTTTCCTACATACAATAAAATGTTTGCTTTATATGAGTTTTTTAATGATGCTGATGTTGATGTTCTTCCTTGTACAATCGATTCTAATACAAGATTAAATGATTATGCAACCTCTAAAAAGATGCTTAGACTTAGTGAAGAGAGTGAAGTTGATATGTTAAATGGTTATCCTTTAATTAACCATGGATATAGAACTACTAGAAAAATGATGACTCACTTTAATAAGCCTATTTCATTAAGACATGGTACTCCGGATGCAAGACTTTTAATTGAAACGGCAATAGCTTCTGGTATTTTTGAGATTGAAGGTGGTCCAATAACTTACCTTTTACCCTACTCTAAAAATTTCCCATTAGACAAAGCATTTTTATACTGGAAATATGTAGAAAGAGTATGTGCACAATATTCAAAACTAAATGAACCAATAAATAGAGAATCATTTGGACCACTAACTGCTACTTTAGTCCCACCTTGTATTACTATTGTTATACAACTTTTAGAGATGTTACTTTCTCTTGAAGAGGGAGTTAAATCATTTTCTGTTTCTTTTTCACAACAAGGTTCAATGAATCAAGATATTGTAACAGCTGCAGTTTTAAAGAAAATGGCAAAATATTATGCTAATGAGATTGGGTGTGAAGATGCGGATATTCACCTTGTTTATCACCAATGGATGGGTGCATTTCCGGAAGATCAAAACTATGCAACTCAACTAATCTCTATGAGTACGGTTATTGCTTCAATGGTTGGAGCTGATAAAATTATTACAAAAACAAAACAAGAAGCTTCAGGAATCCCAACAAAAGAAGCAAATGCAGAAACTGTTGCAAATACTCAATACTTACTTAGAATCTTAAATGGTTTACCAAATATTGTAGACCAAGAGGAAGAGGAAAACCTAACAGCAGAAGTTATGGCCATTATGGAAGCAGTATTTAATGATCCTGCAGACACTTTATGGAGAAAAGTATTTAATTCAATCAAAAATGGAACAATTGATGTACCATTCTCTCCACATATTATTAATCACAATAACATGATTACAATTAGAGATAAAAATAAAAACATTAGAATAATAGATAGAGGTAAAGTTCCAATTCCAGACAGATGTTTTGAATATGAAAAATCTCAATGTGATTTGAAAAAAGATACTACATCAATTGTAAACGATATTATCCATGATATCGGTATTATGCAGTGGTAAGGATGAATATGAGTGAAATAAATGATAAATTATTAATTGATGTGGGAAGTACATATTTTAAAGTATGTACAGTACATGGAGTTGAGCAACATTTTAGAGACTTTAATAAAGATATTTATGATGATTTAACATATAAATGTGGTGATACAATCCATAATTATAAAAAAGATGATGTATATATTTGTTCATCGGCAAATGGTGGTTTAAGTACATTAATCATCGGTGTTACAAACTCTTTTTCTTTAAAATATGCTACTAATATCGCCTTTAATTCAGGTATTAATATTATTGATACTGTTTTATATAAAGATATTGAAAAAACTTCAATTCCAAGTGATTTAATCGATGTAGTAATTATTGTTGGGGGGATCGACTCTGTTTCTAATATTTTTGATGAAAAACTATTTGAATACCTTGAGAAAATAAAATATTCAAATATTGTATATGTTGGAAGCTCAAAAGAAGCTCCTTCTTTAAAAGAAAAAATAAAAAACCTTGTTGTTCTTCCAAATATTATTACAAATAGACTTCATGTTGAAGAGGAACATTTAAAAGAGTATTTAACAAACCTTTATCAAGCTGATATTATGGGAAAAGAAGATATTAAAAGTCTATATGATATTACATCAAATCAAATCTACTCAACACCATATATTGTTAATAAAACTTTACCAATGATAGATGGTAAATTTAAAGTTGCTAATCCTTATATCTTGATAGATATTGGTGGAGCAACTACTGATATCCACTATTCAAAAGACTTAGTTGATGAAAATATGGTAACTCAAAATGAATATGATAGATTAGTATTTAAAAAACTTGGTGTATATAAATCAAGGGAATCATTAATCTTTGCAGCAAAAAACAATGAGTTTGTTTATGAATTACTAGCACATTTAAAAGTTACTGAAAATATTTTTGATGAGAAAAGTGAAAAAAGCACTAGAATTCTGATGCAATTAGCAATATTCTTAGTTTTATGTAAAGTTTCAACTTTTAGAAAAGCCTATGTTAATTTAAAACTAAATGTACTTAATTCTATTGTACTAACAGGTGGAATTACAAAAGTTCTCAAGCAAGAGGAAATAGAAGATATAGTATCATTTTTCTATAAGAAGATTCTAAACTCTAACCACAACCCAACTATTGTAATGGATAACAATTATGATATTTGGACTTTGGGTATGAATAAATAAAGGAGCAATAAGATGTCAATAAATTGTATAAGATCATTAATTGAAAGTGCTGCGTTAACACATAGTGATAAAATAGCAATAAAACACAATGAGAAATCTATTACTTATGAAGAGTTATTAAAAAAAGTTAATCAAATTGCTTTTTATTTAAAAGAGTTAGATTTACCAGCAGGGAGTAGAATTGGTATCTACTCAAATAAAGGTATGGACCAAGTTATAGCAATACTAGCTATATTATCTACCAATTATGTGCTTGTACCACTTACAAAGTTACTTAAAAGTGAACAGGTGGAATACATAATCAATGATTGTGATATTAGATGTATTATTACTGATAAATTAAAACTTGAATCTATTGAATCAATTAATTTTGATGGACATATTATCTCATACGAAACTGCCCATAAAGATATCCCTTCTTTTGAAGAGATTTTTAAATACTATAAAAAACCATATGAAACTACAGTAAATGGTCATGATAATGCTGTAATAACTTATTCTTTTGGATTAACAGGAACACCTAAAGGTATTGTAATATCTCATAGAAACTTAATTGATAGTGCAAGGGTTGTTTCTTCATATTTAGATTTACAAGAGGATGATGTCCTTTCTGGAATTTTAATTTTTAATCTAGATTATGGTTTAAATCAAATTTTTTGTTCACTTTACAAAAGAGCAACATTAGCATTACATAGATTTATTTTACCAGGAGATTTTTTCAACCATTTAATAAATGATAATGTAACAGTTGTAGCTATGATGCCTGTGACTATAAATGCAATGTTTGATGAAGATGAACATAGAATACCAAGTCCTGAATTATTAGCTAATGTAAAAACTATTACCTCTTCAGGTGGAAATGTAACACCTAAAATGGTAAAAAATATCCAAAGATATTTTCCTCAAGTTAACTTTTATTCAATGCATGGTTTAACAGAGGCATTTAGATCTACATATTTAGAACCATCACAAATAAATATTAGACCTGAATCGATTGGAAAAGCTATTCCAGACGTAGAATTATATGTTATAAATGAAGAGGGATATGAGTGTAAACCAAGAGAAGTGGGTGAATTAATCCACAGAGGTGGATATATCTACAAAGGTTTTTGGAATGCTCCAATTGAAACGGCTCAAAGATTTAAATCGATTCAAATTTTAAAAAATGTAATCAATTTAGATGGACAATTAAGAGATGAAATTGTTGTTGCAACAGGAGATTATGTTTATAAAGATGAAGAGGGATATTTCTATTTTGTAAGTAGAAGAGATGACATGATTAAAACTAGAGGATTTAGAGTAAGTCCTTTTGAGGTTGAATCAGTTGTTGAAAAGAATTTTCCACAAATTGAGCAATGTGCAATATTCTCAATTCCAAATGATGAAATTGAAGAAGAGATAGTTATGGTTTATAGTTCTAGAAGTGAAATCCCTCCAAAAGAGATAACTTTTGAACTTAAAAATCATCTAGCTTCTTATATGATTCCTAATAGAATAATTTATAAAAAATCACTTCCTTTAATTCCAAGTGATAAGAATAAAATCAATAAAGAGGAATTAAAAGCAGAATTATTAGACTCTTTAAAATAGTATAGTATAAAAAAATACTATACTTTTTTAAAAAATAATTATTTTTTTCTTGACATAAGTCCATTTTTATTCTACAATTTTTAATTATAATTTTAAAAATAAAATTTAAGGAGAAGATAATGAAGAAAGTTTTAATTTTAACTGCAATATTAGCTGGAGCTGCTTTTGCAAACCCTTATGCTAAATGTGTTGCATGTCATGGTGCCAATGGAGAAAAAGTTGCTTTAGGAAAATCTAAAATAATGAAAGATATGACTAAACAAGAGATTATTGATTCATTAAAAGGGTATCAAGATGGAACTTATGGTGGTCCAATGAAAGCAATTATGAAACCACAAGTTACAGGTCTTTCTGACGCTGATATTCAAGCGATTGCAGAAAAAATAGGTAAATAGTAAGGTAGAGAGGAATCTCTACAATACTAACCAAACTCTACCCTATCTCTTCCATTACTTTTTGCTTTATAAACACCTTTATCAGCTTTAATAATCATTTCATCTTTTGAGTTACATTCACTATAAAAAGAGATTCCCATACTAACACTAATAGATATGTCTCTTATCTTATGATATATCCTTTGAGCTTTTATTTCTGCTCTTAAATCGTTTAGTTTTGAAATCAACTCAGATTTTTTTATAAAACATAAAATAACAAACTCTTCCCCACCATATCTATAAACTTCACCATTTAAAATTCTTGCATATTTTTCTAACTTTTTGGCAAGATAAATCAAAACCCTATCACCAGCATCATGACCAAAATTATCATTAATACCTTTAAATCTATCTGCATCCACAAACACGGTACATAGTAAGTCTGAATTATTTTGATTTACAAAAAGGTCTAAATCTGCTTCCATTTTTCTTCTATTATAAACTTGTGTTAAATGATCTTTGTTCATATTATCTTCTAGGGCAGCTTTTTCCCTTAATAACTGTTCTATTAAAGAATCTTTATAATCTTCTTGAATATCAGTATTTTTTTGTTCTAGTATTTTTCCAAGGTGAAATTCAAAGAGATCTTTTTTAAAAGAGTAGTCAACTCTTTCACACTCTATAATGAGTTGTGGTTTATCTTCACCTAAACCATTAGTGATTTTTAGTTTATCAAGTTGTTTTATTGTGTATTTTATTTTGTCATTTTCTATTCTTGGTTCTAATAATTCTCTTTTCCAATACAAAGAAGTTCCTTTTTCTAATATTTTCGTTTTTTTAAATTTTATATTTTTAAAGAGTTCTTTATCTACTGAAATTTTATACATTCGCAATTTTATCCTTATTGCTCTTAAAAATCTTTCTGTATATTTCATAAGTATAAGTTAAACTTATTATTTTTACTTATGTTTTTTTAATAATTCTTTGTGTATTATTCGGAAAAATTTATAATAAAAGGGTTTATATGGAATATAGGGAAAAGTTCAATCCTATGTGTTTTCTAGCTGCATTAGGAGCTGGTGGTTTATCTGTATCGTTTTTTATGTATTTAATGTTTTTAGTTCCCCACAAAGGTGTTCCATTAGCTACATTTGATTTTATATATCCAGAGCTATTAAAGGGTACTTGGTTATCATTTGTTATAGTATTTTCACTGGTTTTTATCATTGTCTTTGCTTATTTACATTTTAAATTACTTATTTGGAATACAAAACAATTTAAAAAATATAAAGAAACAGAATCATATAAAAATCTTATAGGAACAAATTCAGAGATTACTCTTATGACGATTCCTTTAACATTTGCAATGACAATCAATGTATGTTTTGTTTTAGGTGCAGTTTTTGTACCAAAATTATGGAGTATAGTTGAGTATATGTTTCCTTTTGCAATTATTGGTTTTATGGCATGTGGATATTATGCATTAAAAATTTTATTTAACTATTTTTCTAGAATATTAACAAATGGTAATTTCGATTTTACAAAAAACAATAATCTTTCACAAATGATATCAATCTTTTCTTTATCAATGGTTTCTGTTGGATTTGCAGCTCCTGGAGCAATGAGTCATAATCTAGTTATAAATGCTATTGGTATTTTTGGTGCTTTATTTTTTGGTTCTGTTGCAATTTTACTTGTAATTATTAAAATTACTATGGGATTTAAAAATATGTTTGAACAGGGTATCTCAGTTGAAGCTTCTCCATCATTATGGATTTTAATTCCAATTTTAACACTTCTTGGAATTATGATGATTAGAGTTTCATTTGGATTAGATCATAATTTTGATTCACATATGAGTAAATCATCTTTATTTACCTTAAGTTCAGTTATTTTATCAATTCAGATTTTATTTGGTGCTTTAGGGTATAAAGTTATGAAGATTAATAATTACTTTGAACAATATGTTTATAGTAATGATACTAAATCATCAATCTCATTTGCATTGATTTGTCCAGGTGTTGCATTTATGGTATTTGGTATGTTCTTTATTAATTTTGGATTAACGTATAATAATGTAATTGATAAGTATTCAATTGCATATTTTCTTCTAATGATTCCATTTATTTATTCACAATATAAAACTATAGAAGTATTTTTTGTATTGAAAAGAAAATTTGATTTTTAATTAAAAGATTAAGAAGTTAAGAAGAGTTTTTCTTAACTTCTTTAGTTGAGAGTTTACTATTACTTAATTAACCAGGATAGTTTTTATTTAATGCTTCATAAAGTTCATCAAAGCTAACATTTTCCATATCTTCTAAAACAGAAACCATAACTACATTATCTTCATCACCATTCCATTCTTTTATATAAGTACCCTCTTTATATCCATGATCTTGTCTAAATTTATTTAAACAATTTTTACCAATATATAGTTTTTGTAACCACATAAAAGATAAACCAGAGATTTTACAACATCTAAAGAATTGATCAATAAATCTTTCAACTCCACTAAATGAAGGCATATTTCCAGTTTCAATAGCTAAAGAGATATATGATAATTTTTCAGCCTCTTTTACCATCAATTTTACATCAATATCTTCTATTTCTACAGCCTCATATATACAATGAGTATTTACTAAAGAAACAGCTTTTGGTACATTTGTTTCTTGTAAAATATAAGACATTAAAAAGTGCCAAATATCAACAAGCTCAACATGAATATTATTCATATCTGGTGCTGCATTAATATTTTTCCAGTGTTTCCATGGTGTTGATTCAATTAATTCAGCAACTTCCATATGGATACATCTAAGCCAATTAATCTCTTTTCCATATTTATTTTGCCCTAGTTCCCAATTCTTACCATTTGTAGAATCATTCAATTGTTTTTGTAATAAAAACATTTCTTCTAATTTATGAGGGAAAGATGATGCTTCTTCTAATAATTCAGCCAAAGGTAAACACTCTTCTACAAGGTTATCAAGTGCAGAATTATTTGGTAAATCAACATCTCCTTTTAGAAGATGAATAATAAGTGAAACAGTATAAGGGATTTCATCTTTTTCTTCCCATTCAAGTATATCTGCTGGAGTCACTCCAATATAGTGTACAAAATCTTCTATTGTTAAAAAACCTAATGTTCTAATACTTTCTTTCAATTCTTTATATAACAATTATCACTCCTAAAGTTCGTATGCGAAAGCTTATTTTACAAAAAAATTACTTTATTTCTGCAATTAACTTTTATTATCATTTATTTTAGATTTTATTACATTGTTAAATACCAATGTAAAACATGCACCAAAATATTCTTTACCATCATATTCAAACTTTTTATTTTCAACATGTACTTCCCCATGATATTTTTCTCTAACAATTTTTTCAACCATTGATAGACCTAAGCCAGTACCAATTGACTGGTGTTTTGTAGTAAAATATGGTTCTAATACTTTATCAATTATACCCTCATCAATTCCCAAACCATTATCATAAAATTTAATCTCCAAACTTGTTTCATTTATAATATTTGACTTAATAAAAATGATTTTTTCTTCATCCTCTTTATATTTAGATACTAATACATCTTTTGAGTTATTGATTAAATTTATAAATGCTTCAGAAATTTCATTTTTATTTCCCATAAAAATAATATTTTCGTCAATTGACATAACAACATTTATATATGAATTTGATAGTGTTGCACTTAATAAAGAGTTTGTATAATCAAAAATCTCTTTTAAACTAATCTCTTTAGAGGTTTTGTCACCTTTAATAAAACTTCTAAAATTATCAATAGTATTTGAAAGGTAATTTGTTTGTTTTTCAACATTTGAAATACACCTTTCTATTTGATCTTTTTCAAGCATATCAAATTCAAGGTTTAACTTAACACCACTAATACTTGTGGAAATAACACTTAAAGGCTGTCTCCACTGGTGAGCAATATTTGCAATCATCTCGCCCATTGAAACTAATTTTGATTGTTGTGCTAGTTTTTGTTCCTTTTCTAGGTTTTTTAAAACTTCCTCTTTAACCTTTTTTTCTAAACTTTCATTTAGTTCTTTTTGTTCATTAATTAATGATTTTATCTTTTTATTCATATTATTAAATGATTTTTCCAATTGTCCAATTTCATCATTAGAAGATTCTTCAATTTGATAATCTAAATTACCTTGGGCAAAATATTTTGTTCCAATCAATAAATTATCTATTTTTCTACTAATAAAATTTGACATCCAAATTGCTAAAAAGATTACAATTATTATCATAATTATTGTACTTACTGAAAGTTCATTAATCAATCCTTTTAAATAATATGAGATAATCTCTTCACTCTTTGATTTATTAGCTTCTAAAACATTTTTTTGTTCATTAACTATAGTTTTAATCTTGTCTTTTGTTTTATTTGCTGCGGCATGAAATTCATCAACATTTGCACCAATGGTTACAAATCCAAAACCTCTCTTTGATTTTCCATATTTACCTGTATAATAAGGGATTGCAGAGGCTGTAGTTAATTTCCATACATTGCTCCAAAATATTATAAATGAACCATATCCACCATTTTTTGTTAATTGCATCCATCCTTCACATTGTGGTGCAAAATTTAAGTATCTACAATCAAGACCAACATTTCCATCCTGTTTTAATTGTTCGATATTTGGCTTTTTATTAAGACTTTGATTTTTAAAAGAGGTATAATTTTCTAAAAAATCATTTATCTCTTTTCCTGACTTTTTAAACTCTTGAGCAAGGGATAACTCTAACCAAGGCATTACTCTTTTTCCTGTATTCTTATCAAATCCAACTATAAAATAATCTCTAGGGTGAGAGATATTTCGTCCAAGGTTATCCCATATAAAAGCATAATTTCCAATACTTGCATCTGCGATTACTTGTTTAATTTCTTTAGATACAGGGTTTATCTTGTCTGAAAACTCCATAATATGATAATGATCTAAGGCAAAAGATAAAAAGCCTATTTTTTCATTATTCTTAAAAACAGGAGTGATAAACCTAATAATACCATCAAACTTTTTCCCTACAGGATTTTCTTTTCCAGCAAAACCATGGGTTTCAGGTTTAAATTCAATATTGTTTTTTAAAGCTTTTTCTTTTGTGAAAGTACCAATTATCTTTGATGGTACGTATTCTCCAATAACTTCAGAAACATAAATTTCACCCTCATTTAATTTTTCAATCTCTTCTTTATAATTTTCTGCTTTTAAATATGTATTCTCTTTCTTGAAAACATTCAATTTATTTTGATTTATTTTTGAATATTTATATTTTTCATTACCATCTAAATCAAAAAAACTTATCTCTTTATATATTGCTTTTTTTGTGTAGTTATAATTTATTGGATCAACAAAATTAAATTCTTTTTGGTTATCTTTTAAATTAGAAGCATTTTTATCTCTTAGTTTTTTTTCTAATCCATTTTTTTCTATCCAAATAGATTTTTTTTCGTCATAAAAATATTCTGGAGTTGCTATAACATTTAAAAATTTACTATCATAAAAATTTTTTAAAACATTGTTATCTAGTTGTAATGATGATAAAAAAAGTAAATCCTTATCCCTTTCATAAAGAAAGTTAGCGATGTTATTAGATATTTGATATGTCATTTTTTCTAAAGATTCTTGTGATTTTTTATCTAAATATTTAATGGTATCGGTTAAGGCACTATTTGTAGTTTCTTCTAAAATCTTACTATTTGTATTTGAGGTTTGTGAGATATGATCTTTTATATATACATTTAATTCTTCAGCACCTTTTAGTGCAATATAAAAAATAAAAAGCACAGGGATTACTTTTACCAAAAGAAAGAAGAGTACAAGTTTAATTTTAATATTCATTATATATCCAAAAATAGTCTATATAAGTATACAATATTTTTATTAAATTATAATGGAGTCAAAAACCCGTAAAAATAGTATTTCTAAAGATTATTTATTGGTATTTTTATTATAAACATCGCTCCATTTTTAGTATTCTGAACAGCTAAAATACCTGAACTATGTTTTTCTATTATTGTTTTAGACATATATAAACCAAGACCTGTACCATTTTTATTATCTTTTGTTGAAAAATATGGATTAAATATTTTTTCAATTACATCATCACTTATTCCACCAGCATTATCTTCGATTTCTATAACTAAAAAATTTTCCTCTTGAAAATATCTTATTTTGATTTGTTTATTTTCAATATTTCTCTCTTCTAAAACATCTCTGGCATTTTTTATAATATTTATAATCACTTGAACTATCTCATTAACAAATAATTCTATTTGGGCATCAGTACTTTTTTCAATACTTATATCTATTGAGTCATTCTTTATTAAGTAAGAAACAAATTCTAATGCCTTGTTAATAATAAACTCAATACTAGTTTTTTCTTTTACTTTGTTTGGCAAAAAGAAATCTCTAAAATCATCAATAGTTTTACTCATATAATCTAATTGAGTATTTATATTATTTATGGTTTCTTCTAAAAACTCCTCACTAACTTCACCCTCAAGGCTTTTATTTATCAATATTTTTTGGGACATTATTGATACAGCTTGTAAAGGTTGTCTCCATTGGTGGGCAATCATTGAGATCATTTCTCCCATAACAGCAAGTTTTGATTGTTCAACCAACATTTTCTTTTGCTCTTGAAGTTTTTTTCTTGAAGTGATGTTGTGAGAAAGTAAATCAAAATACATAAACTCGTTGTTATTATCATAATGTGGAGAGATTAAAACATCAACCCAGTAGAAGCTACCATTTTTTTTCAAACATTTAATTTCACCAGAAAAACTACTTTTCTCTTTTATTAAATTATAAAACTCTGTAAAGAATTTTTTTGGCATATCAATATGTTTTAATATATTATTATATTTCCCAGTTAATTCCTCTTTAGAAAAACCAGAAATATTAGAAAAGGCTTCAGAAGCATATAGGATTTTACCCTTTGCAGATATTCTAGAAGTGATTACATATCTATCTATAATATCACTTGTTTTATCAAGTTTTCTTTTTATACTTGAAAATGAGTTATTATATTTATCTAAAATTGAAGTAAAATTTTTGGTATGTACATAATTAAACTCTTCAAACAATTGCTTATTTGCAATATTAAACTCGAAACTTATTTTTTCAAAAGAGTTTTTTAAGCCATTACATAAAATAAAAAGATCTTTTGAGGTTGTACCTTCATTTTTTAAATATACTATTAATTTATCAATTACTGGGCAAGCTCCAATAAAAGTAGTATTTTCAAAAATTTTAAGAAAATATCTAATAATTCCTAAAGCAAACTCTTTTACAAAAAACTTTATATCAATTTCATATCTTCTAAGTAGGTTTAAAACCTCTTCATTCCCTATCCAATATCTAATAATAGTAATAATATTATTTTCAAAAATTTCTATATGTTTTTTTGTATAAACTAGAGTCATTTATTGTTCTTCAATTTAAAAAAAGAACAGTCCATTCCACTACTTCTTTTGACTACAACAGAAGGAATTGTTTGGGATTTGAAACCATAAGCGTTACATCCATGGGGCTTTTTTTGATCCCAAGTTACATAATAATATATACATTTTTGGCAATATATTTTGTTCATCTAAATATTTACTTTACTTTGAATTGCTTTTGATAAAGATAAAATATCAACATTTTCTAAACTTACACCAGTTGGTACACCTTGAGCAATTTTATTAAATTTTATATTTAAATCTTTTAATTTATCCTCAATAAATAAAATAAATGCATCATTTGACAAAGATGGGGTAATAGCAAAAAGTATCTCATTAACACCATTTTCAGCCACAAAAGATAAAAGTCTATCTATAGAATCAGGGTCTAAATCTTCAATAACAAAATATAAACCATCAAATTGTTTTGACTCTTCAATAATAAAAATGTCTTTTGCACTTTGAACAATACACATTAAGTTTTTTTGTCTTCTATCATCCAAACACACTTCACAAATCTCATGTTCACTCATAGAGCCACATTTGATACATCTTTGTATATTTTTAAGAGCATTTTCTATAGAATGAGCTATTTTAATACCCGTATAAGAATCATTCATAACAATATGATAAGCTAATCTAATTGCTGATTTTTTCCCAATAGTTGGTAAAGACTCAAAAGCATCAACTAAATCATAAAATTTTTCTAAACCTTTTTTCATTGGCGAATTATATCAAAGATTAATGGATTTTTAGATAAAATCGCGAAATTTAAAAATTAAATAAGGAGTTAGTAATTGACTGAAGTAGATTATTATGAATTATTAGAAGTTACTAAAGATGCTGATAAAAGTACTATAAAAAAAGCATATAGAAAAATGGCAATGAAGTATCATCCTGACAAAAACCCTGATGATACTGAAGCTGAAGAAAAATTTAAGGCTGTAAATGAAGCTTATCAAGTTTTAAGTGATGATGAGAAAAAACAAATTTACGATAGATATGGTAAAGCTGGTTTAGAAGGTCATGGTCGTAGTGGAGGCTTTTCTGGAGGCTTTGAAGATATTAGTTCAATTTTTGAAGAGATGTTTGGTGGCTCTGGTTTTGGTGGCTTTGGTGGAAGCTCAAGAAGAAGAGAAAGAAAAACTTATAACTACAATTTAGATATTGCTGTTGAATTAGTAGTAGAATTCAATGAAGCTGTATTTGGTTGTCAAAAAGAGGTTAAATATAGCTATAAAAATGCCTGTAAATCTTGTAAGGGTACTGGTGCAAAAGATGGTAAACTAAGTACATGTCCACACTGTCAAGGTCAAGGTCAAATTCATATGAGACAAGGGTTTATGACCTTTGCTCAAACTTGTCCACACTGTAATGGTTCAGGCCAATCAGTTGGTGATAAATGTAGCTCATGTAATGGCTTAGGTTACGATGAAATAAAAGATACTTTTGAAGTTAATATTCCAGAAGGTGTAAACGACGGGAATAGAATCAGAGTATCAAATAAAGGTAATATAGCTCCAGATGGTTCAAGGGGAGATTTATACTTACAAATTAGAGTAAAAGAGGATTCTCATTTTGTTAGACATGATGATGATATCTATCTTGAAGTACCTATTTTCTTTACACAAGTTGCCCTTGGGGCTGAGATAAAAATTCCTGGGTTAAGGGGAGAACTTGATTTAAAAATTCCTGCAGGAACAAAAGATAAAGAGCAATTTAAATTCCATGGTGAAGGGGTTAAATCTGTTCAAGGTTATGGTAAAGGGGATTTAATTGTGCAAGTTAAAATTAATTATCCAAAATCATTAAATAGTGAACAAACAGAATTATTAGAAAAACTACAAGAAAGCTTTGGTGTGGAGAGTAAACCTCACGAAAGTAGTTTTGAATCTATGTTTGATAAAGTTAAAAACTGGTTTAAATAGTAACTGAAAAAGTAACATTTAAAAAATAATCTTCTATAATTTCCTTTACTAAAAGTTCTTTGCACTTAAAAAGAACAAAAAAGGAAATTATATGTCATCAAACTATCTAGAAAATAACCCTGACGAAAAAGGTTTTTTTGGTAAATTCGGAGGATCTTTCATACCTCCAATGCTAGAAGAACCTTTTGCTAAAATTACACAAACATACAATGAATTAAAAAATGATCCAAAATTTATTGAAGATCTTAAATATGTTAGAAAACACTATCAAGGAAGACCAACTCCTATCTCATATGCAAAAAATTTAACCGAATATTGTGGTGGTGCAAAAATCTATTTAAAAAGAGAAGATTTAAACCATTCTGGAGCACACAAACTAAACCATTGTATGGCTGAAGTTATTTTAGCAAAACATATGGGCTTTAAAAAAGTTATTGCTGAAACAGGAGCTGGACAACATGGAGTTGCCCTTGCAACAGCTGCAGCTTATTTTGGATTAGAATGTGAAATACACATGGGTGAAGTTGATATAGCAAAAGAGCATCCAAATGTTGTAAGAATGAAGATTCTAGGAGCTAAAGTAATTCCAGCTACCCATGGATTAAAAACTTTAAAAGAGGCTGTTGATTCTGCTTTTGAATCTTATGTGGGACAAGCTGATACTGCCATTTACTGTATTGGCTCAGTTGTTGGACCACATCCTTTTCCTATGATGGTTAGAGATTTTCAAAGTATAGTTGGAATTGAGGCAAAAGAACAATTTGCAGAACATGAAAATGGTGCAATGCCAGATAATATTGTTGCTTGTGTAGGTGGGGGTTCAAATGCCATGGGAATATTTGCACCTTTTATTGATGAAGATTCTGTAAACTTATATGGTGTTGAGCCAATGGGAAGAGGTGAAAAACTTGGAGATCATGCAGCTACCTTAACTTATGGTGAAGAGGGAATTATGCATGGATTTAACTCTATAATGCTTAAAGATGAAAATGGAGAGCCTGCTCCTGTATATTCAATTGGTTCTGGAATTGATTACCCATCAGTTGGTCCTGAGCATGCCCACTTAAAAGATATTGGTAGAACAAAAGTTGGTTTATGTGATGATAAAGAAGCTATTGATGCCTTTTATAAATTATCACAACTTGAAGGGATTATTCCTGCACTTGAATCAGCACACGCAGTTGGATTTGCAATGAAACTTGCACGTCAACTGCCAAAAGATAAAACTATATTAATAAATCTTTCTGGTCGTGGAGATAAAGATATCGATTTTGTAGTTGAGAATCACCCTATTCCAAACGCAAAATTTTAATTACAAATCTTAAGATATAAAAGAGATTATCTCTTTTATATCATTAATTACAATCATCTTTTTTAGATAAAAATTTCAACTCATCGCAAGAAAAACCTGCTTTTTTCCTAGCCTCAATATTTAATTCATATTTTTTTGTTGTTGAGCCTGGATAAATATTCTCTAAAATTTCAAAATATTTTGTTTCAACATCAAGATTCTTTTCTTTACAAAGATATTTAAACCATCTATCCCCTTTAGATACATGATCAACCTCTTCTTCTAAAATTATCTCTAAAGCATCAATTATTTTCTCATTAAACTCATCGGGGTTTGATTTTAATTTTTCCATAATTTTCGGATTCTGTTCTAAACCATTTGCTTCTAGATACCTTGGTACAATTGCCATTCTCGAAAGAATATCTGGAGTTTTTTTAAGAGCTTCGAATAAATTCGTATGAACTTCTAAATCACCAAAATATGAATCAAGTTCAATTAATAATTTTTCTAGCATTAAAAAATGTCTTATCTCATCTTGAGCAACTTCTAACCAATCTTCATAATACTCTATTGGCATATTTTTAAATCTTAGAGCAGCATCTAAGGCCATATCAATTGCAGAATATTCTATATGTGCAATGGTATGAAGTAAAATTATCTTACCCTCTTTAGTGTTTACATATTTAGTTTTTTTAACTTCTTTAGGTAGAACTATCTTTAAAATATCATTGTATGAAGGCTTAATTAAGTCATATGGTACATATGTATTTTCAAAATATAATTTTTTTTCTTTATAATTTTTATAAAACTGTTCAAAAAGATCAATCTTATCCTTAGGATTCTTTGATAATATCACTTTTTCTAATGATTCATAATAATTCATAAACTTCCTTACAGCCTTAATAATATATACTATAATAACAAAATGAAAGTTAAAATTTATAGGGAAAAATATGGGAATTAAAATACAGCCTATGGGAGATTACCAAACTAATTGTTACATAATAAGTGTTGATAATAAAGATTTTATTATAGACCCAGGAGTGGGAGCAACTAATTGGGTAAAGGCTAATGTTACAAATCCAGTTGCGATTTTAAATACACATGGCCATTTTGATCATGTGTGGTCTAACAAGCAAGTTAGTGAAGAGTTAGGTTTAAAAATCTATACTCCAAAAGATGATAACTTTATGTTACAAAAAGATCCCTATGGATTTGGAATGACACCATCAAGTGCAGATGTATTAGTTGAACCCGATGAAGAGTTTGATTTTGATGGAGTTAAAGTAAAATTTCACCATTTCCCAGGTCACACGCCAGGTTGTTCTGCAATTGAGATTGATGATAATCTATTTTCTGGAGATTTTATTTTTCAAAATTCAATTGGCAGAACAGATTTTCCTTTTTCAAGTCCCCAAAGCATGAAAGAGAGTATTGATAAAGTTTTAAAATGGGATAGAAATATTAGAATTTTCCCAGGTCATGGTTCTTCTACATCATTAAATGCAGAAAGAAGTTCTTTAGAAAACTGGAAAAACTATTTATAGGAGAAATATGAATAGTTTAGATAAAAATTTAAAATCATTTATTAAATTAAACGAAGATTTAATCTGTATTAATAGTTTTGATGAAATAATCAATCATATCTCTATTGCTTTAAAAGATCTATTTTTAATAGAAAATTTTTCAATTGCAATAAAAAATAAAATCATCTTTACAAATATAGTTGAAGAAAAAGAAAGTAATTGTATTAGTGTAAAAATAAATAAAGATGATGATTTAATAATCAATTATATATCAAAGACTAAATATGATGATGATTTGAGAAAAATCTTTAGTATTTTATCCCAAACCCTTTATGCAAAGTTTTTAGAACAAAAACTTGAAGAAACTATTATGAAAGATCCTTTGACAAGCCTTTATAATAGAAATTATGTTTATGAGTATTTAAGAACAATATTACCCCTTGTAAATAGAGAAAATAAAAAGTTAGCTTTTTTAAAAATTGGAATAGATCACTTCAAAGCTGTTGTAGATGAGTTTGATTATGAAATTGGAGATGAAGTTATAAAAGAACTTTCTAACATATTAAAAAATAGTGTTAGGGAGTCAGATTTAATAGCAAGGTTTGATTCTGATGAATTTTTAGTTATACTACATAATATACATAATGAAAATAATGCTATAATGATTGCTAAAAAGTTAATAAATAATTTTAAGGAAGCAAAGGTTATAATCAATGAAGATACAAAACAATCTTTAATGAAAACAATATGTACAGGTATTTTGATTTGCCCCGATGATGCAGAAAGAATCAGCGATATACTAAGGTCTATAGACATTGCTTTATATGAAGCGAAGAACTTAGGTAGAGGTCAATTTTACAAATTCAAGAAAAACGATAATTCAATTGAGTTATTTTAAGGAAGAAAATGAGAAATAATATTTTAGAACTAATTAAAGAAGCGGCAAATAATAAAGACTCATATGAAGCTCTTGAAAAAATTTATAATTTATATGATCAACTTCAATATTCTTCAAATATAAAGCAAATGGCAGAGGATATATATCTTTGGTTACATACAAATTTTAATGTAGATAATGTAACCTTTTCATTGTTTGATATAGAAAGAAATAATAAAGAAAATATATTTATCGAAGGTGATGAATTTTATTTAGATGATGAATTATCTTTCTTCTTTATAATAAACACTCACACTAATTTAAATGCAATTGTATCATTTAGTGCTACATCAAAAGTACACCACGAAGTTCTTTCACAACAATATAAAGTTATAGAAGCTGCATTATTTCAAATTTCCCCTATATTACAAAATGGAATAATAAAGAAAAATTTTATAGAAACTTTATCTTTAGATTCTGTTACAAAAGTTTACAATAGACATTATTTGATTGAAAACTTAAACAAACAAATTCAATTATCAAAAAAAGATTATACACAAATCTATTTTATTATGGTTGGCGTTGACCATTTTAAAGCTATTATTGATGAATTTGACCACGATATAGGGGATCATGTTTTAGTTGAATTAGCAAAAATCATACACACAAATATTTCTGAATTTGATATGGTAGCAAGACTTGCCGGTGATGAATTTTTAATATCAATGTTAAGTACTAATAATGAACATGATATTGAAAAAATTGGTAAAAATATTATAGATGATTTTAGTAAAGTAAAAGTACCCGTTCATGATAATGGACAATTTTTACAAAAAACTGTTTGTGTTGGTGTTGATGTATTCAAAAGAGATCAAATTGATGACACCATTGATAAAACAATAAAAAATGCTGATATTGCGCTTTATGAAGCAAAAAATAAAGGGAGAAGTCAATATTTTAACTATAAAGATTTAAGCCCTGAAGATACAATAGACTTATTCTAAATTATTGTATCTTTCTAGCTTTCATATAAACTCTTTTTGGAGCTGGATACCCTTCAACTGTTTTATTTCTATCATTTGGATCTAAAAAGTCTTCTAAACTTTGATCAAAAGACCATGAAGTTTTTCTTTGTTCTTCACTAGTTGTAGTAGTTGTAGCAATAACTTCTATATTCTCAAAACCAGCACGACTAAGCCAATTTGTCAAAGCAGAAATTGTAGGTATAAAATAGATATTAGGAATTTTTGAATACCTCTTATTAGGTGTTAAACAAATCTCATCTTCTCCATCAATCATAAAAGTATCAATTAAAATTTCACCTTTAGAATTTAAACCCCTAGCAAGAGATTTTAATGTTCCAACGGGATCTGGTCTATGGTATAAAACACCAAGCATAAAAATAAAATCAAATTTATGATTATAGTATTCTAAATGTTCAACTCCCAACATCTCATAAATTATATCTGATTTTACAAAATGGTTTATAAATTCAAATTGATGTAAAGTTAAAGCACTAGGATCAAAACCAATTAGTCTTTTTGGTTTATCTTCAAGCATTCTAAACATATAATAACCATTATTACACCCAATATCAGCTACAACTTTATCTTTTAAATTAAAATGTGGTCTTATAAGATTGTATTTAATATTACTTTGCCATTCACTATCTATTTCTAAACCAAATAGATTAAAAGGTCCTTTTCTCCAAGGAATAAGTTTTTTGGCAGTTTCTTCAAGTAAGGCAAACTCTGTATCCGTTAAGTTTTCTCTTTTCCCTACTGTAAACCAATCACCATAATCAATTTTTGGGTTTTTAATCTCTAAATCAGAAACTTTTAGAAGTTGGTTATACCAAGGTTCTACATTTTTCCATTTTCGACATTCGTCTTTTTTCTTTTTTAATATATCTAAATCCATTTGGGAATTATAGTAAAGTAAATATTTAAATCACTTAAGTTTAATGGTTTTATCTTACATTTATGTAGAACTCTACACGTAAAGTCCATGTTACAACTGTATAATTTATGAATTTTTTACAAACACAAAGGACAACAATTGAAAGCGCTGACAAATGTCTTATTTTCCTTTAAGACAACACTGATTTTATTCGCAATACTCGCTGTAGGGGCAGGTGTTGCAACATTCATTGAGAATGATTATGGTACTTCTACAGCAAGAGTACTTGTATATAACAACATTTGGTACGAAACTGCTTTAGTTTTAATGACAGTAAATTTAATATGTATTATTATTAAATTTAAAATGTGGAAAAATACACCAAGATTTATTTTTCACGCATCGTTTGTAGTTATTTTAATAGGTGCAGCTGTTACTAGATATATTGGTTATGAAGGGATTGTTCATATCAGAGAAGGTCAAACTGAAAATAGAATGATTTCATTAGAACCTTATTTACAAGTAAAAATCAAACAAAAAGATAAAAGTTATTACAAAGAATACCAACATGAATTTGCTGCTTCAAGCTTAAGAAAAGGTATGGAAGCTGGTGAAACAGTTGGAGTTGTAGCAACATTAGGACAACTAGCTAATAAGTTTAATCATGATATTAAATTTGATGGTAAAAACTTAAATATAAAATATGTAGATTACATTGTAAGTAAAAAAGGCCGAGCTGAAATGGGTATTTTAATTGTTGATGTTACTTTAGATGGAGAAACAAGAACAGTTAGATTACCAGGGAAAAGAGGTCAAACAGGTGTTGAGAAAATTGAAGGTTTTAAAGACACAGTTATTGCTTTAGAATATGGTTCAAAAACGCTAGAACTACCATTTTCAATCAAACTTAGAGACTTCCAACTTGATAGATATCCTGGAAGTATGGCACCCTCTTCTTACGCATCAGAAGTTACTGTTATAAAAAATGACAAGTCTTATGATTATAGAATATTTATGAATAGAACTTTACATGAAGGAAACTTTTTATTTTTCCAAAGTTCTTATGACCAAGATGAACAAGGAACAATTTTGTCAGTAAATAATGACCCAGGAAAGTGGCCTACATATTTAGGATACTTTTTATTAACACTTGGATTAGTTTTAAACCTTTTTGATAAAAAATCAAGATTCTGGAAACTAACTAAATATGTAAGTAGTAAAAATGTAGCTGCAATTCTTACTGCACTATTCTTTACTTTTTCTTCTCAAAACCTTATGGCAGAAGAAACAAATAACCACGGCTTAGATATTAAAAATTCTCAAAATAATGTTGCCACTTATTTAGAAAATTTTAAAAATAAAACTGAAGTAACAGCTGAGAAGTTTTCAAGAATTGTAGTACAAAGTAATGGTGGTAGAATGAAACCACTTAATACATTAAATCATGATATTTTAAATAAACTTTCTGGAAAAAGCTCTTTATTTGGTATGAATTCAGACCAAATTGTTTTAGGTATGTTGACAAGACCTGAGGTTTGGAGAAATATTGCTATGATTAAAATTAAAACACCAAAACTAAAAAAGATTTTGGGAATTGATGCTAATCAAAAATATATATCTTTTTCTCAAGTATTTAAAGATGGTAAATATATATTAACAGAACATGCACAAAAAGCAGCTATGTTATCTCCAAATCAAAGGGGAACTTTTGAAAAAGATATTATTAAACTAGATGAAAAATTAAATATTGCATATATGGTTTATAATGGTACATTATTTAAAATGTTCCCACAAGTAGGAGCAAATGATAATAACACATGGTATTCACCACTTGATGCAATTAGAACATTCAAAGGTGATAATCAAAAAGCAATTGAATCTTTAATAAGAGGTTTTGTTAACTCAGTTGGTTCTGAAAATTTTGAGTTAGCTAATAAGTTTATTAGTATGATAATTGATTACCAGTCACAAGTTGGCTCTGAAGTAATGCCAAAACAAAGTGAAATTGATAATGAGATTATGTTTAATAAATTAAATATTTTTCCTAAATTAACACTAGCTTACCTTTTCTTAGGATTCATTATATTAATTGCTGCCTTTATTGTGGTATTTAACCCAAAAATCAAACCTAGAAAAACAACTTTATTTTTCTTTATTATTTTAGGACTTTTATTTGCAGCTCACACATTTGGGATGGGATTTAGATGGATTATATCAGGACACGCACCTTGGTCAGATACATATGAATCATTGTTGTATATTTCATGGTCAGCAGTTTTTGCAGCAGTTGTTTTCTTTAGAAAATCTTTACTTGCATTAAGTGCAGGTGTAATTGTTGCAGCAATCTTTATGTTTACTGCTCACTTAACAACTATTGACCCACAAATTACAAATTTAGTTCCTGTTCTTAAATCATATTGGTTAACAATTCACGTATCTATTTTAACTGCTTCATATGGTTTCTTTGGACTTGGTGCAATTTTAGGTTTCTTAGCCTTAGTTTTATTTATCTTTAGAAAAGGTAGACCTCACTTAGATGAAACAATTAAGCACATTACAGCAATTAATGAAATTGCACTAATTGTTGGATTAAGTGCCATTACTATAGGTAACTTCTTAGGTGGAGTTTGGGCAAATGAATCTTGGGGTAGATATTGGGGATGGGATCCAAAAGAAACATGGGCATATGTTTCAATTGTGATTTATGCTTTAGTTGTACACTTAAGATTTGTTAAAGGATTAAATACTCCGTTTGTTTTTGCAGTAGCTTCATTACTAGCATTTAGTAGTATTCTTATGACTTATTTTGGTGTAAACTTCTATCTTTCAGGACTACACTCATATGCAACGGGAGATCCAGTTCCTATTCCAATGTGGGTATATTATGTTACAGCTGGTGTATTCGTTACAATTGCTCTTGCATATAAGAATCAAGATTTAAAAGATAACTTAAATAAAACAAAATAATAACTAGGTCTCTTGACCTAGTTATCTCCTCTTTTCAAAAATATAATAATCTTTCAGATAATTTAACTTTTTTTTAGTATAATTATATAAATAAAGAGGATTAATATGAACCATGATAATTTAAAGAAAATAATTGATATCACAAAAAGTCTAAATACCCTTTATATAGAAGATAACAATGATGTTAGAAATCAAACATTAAAAATGCTTGATGTATTTTTTGATAATATTGTAATTGCTACAAATGGTAATGAAGGCCTTAATTTATTTAAATCAAAAAACAAATTTGAATCTTCTTCTTTTGATTTAATTATTACTGATATTGAGATGCCTGTAAAAGATGGTATAACTATGATTAATCAAATTAGAGAACTTGATAAAGATATACCTATTTTAATTTTTTCTGCCCATAGTAATACTGAGTATTTTCTACAAACAATTAATGCTGGAATTGATGGGTATATATTAAAACCATATTCAATAGATCAGATATCTAACTCTTTATCTAAAATAATTGAAAAGAACAAACTAAAAACAATAAACAATCATATTATCAATCTTGAAAATGACTTTTTATGGAATACAGAAGATTCTTTATTATTTAAAGATGAAGAAGAGATAAAATTAACAAAATCAGAAATTAAGCTATTTACCCTATTTATATCAACTAAGGGGTCATTAAAAACTTATGATGAGATTGAAAACTATATTTTTGATGAATACTCAACAAGCTCTAAAAGAGTAAGAAACCTAATGTCAAGATTAAAACAAAAACTTGATTATGAATTATTTGAATCAATTTATGGACATGGATATAAGTTAAAATATAAAAAAATTCTATAGTTCAATGAGACAGTTAAGAGACTATTTTTTGTTACAATAATTAAAAATTAAATCAAAAGTGAACTATGAAATTTTTAAGACTTATCTTTATACTAATATTAACTAATATTTTTTTATTCTCACAAGAGATAAATCTAACTCCTGAAGAAAAAGATTTTTTAAAAAACAATTCACCAATAAGATTACACAATGAACTTAACTGGCCCCCTTATAACTTCAATGAAAACGGCCAACCGAAAGGTTTTTCAATTGATTATATGAATCTTTTAGCTAAAAAGCTAAATATAGATGTTAAATATATTACTGGACCTTCATGGGATGAGTTTATGAATATGTTGCAAGAAGATAAAATAGATGCAATAATTAATATCTCAAAAAATGAACAAAGAGCAAAAACAATAGCCTTTACCTCAATTTTTCATACAGCAGCAAATGCAATATATGTAAAAAGAGGAAATGAATATTTAGATAGTCTTGAAAAGTTAGAGGGTAAAACTTTAGTTATGCCTAAAGGTTTTTTTGCACAAAAAGCTATTGCAAAATATTATCCCAAAATAAAACAAATATTAGTTAAAGATACATTAGAATGTTTGAAAGTTCTATCTTTAGGTAATGCAGATGCAACTATTGGGAAGAAAAATGTAATTGATTATGTAATAACCCTAAATAATATCTCAGGGGTTGTGCCTACAAACTATGTTGATGATAATAGAATGGTGAGTTTAATTAGAATAGGTACCTCAAAAGATAAAACTATATTAAGAGATATTTTGGAGAAGGCTCAAAAAAGTGTTACTGATGAAGAGATTTTAGCTTTAAAAAGAAAATGGTTTGGAGTAAAAGATATACTTAATAGTAATAACTCTTCAAACTTTTTAAATAGCAATGAGATTAAATATATTAATTCAAGAAAAATCTTTAAAATGTGTAATATAGCAGATTTAAAACCTATTGAATTTCTTGAAAATAGTAAATTTCAGGGAATTTCAATTGATATACTAAAAAACATTACTGATAAAACTAATATGAGGTTTCTGCCAGTTAAAACTAAGTCTTGGGAAGAAGCTAAGAGTTTTTTAAAAAGGGGCAAATGTGATCTTATTTCTTCGGTTACAAGAAGTGAAGATTTAATTGATTTTGCAACTGTAACAAAACCTTTTTTAAGTTATAAACTAGCAATAATAACTCAAAAAAACAAACCTGTAGCAGCAAGTTTAGAAGATCTTCTAGATAAAACTATAGCCAAAAGAAAAGACTCTAAAATAATCCAAGTTTTAAAATCATCCCATCCTGATTTAAAAGTAATTGAAACTAACACAAATAGAGAATCTTTGGAAGCAGTTAGTAAAGGAAATGCTTACTTTGCCTTAGAACCATTACCTATTGCTTCATATTATATCTCTAATTATGCACTGAAAAATTTATACATATCAAGATACACAAATATGCCTTTTACAGTTCATATGGCAGTTTCAAAAGATAATAAACTACTACTATCTATTTTAAATAAATCTATAAATAATATTTCACAAATAGAAAGAAGAGAGATATTTAGTAAATGGACAGCTTCATCTATAAATTATAAATCGATTGTTGATTATGAATATTTTTGGGAAATTGTATCTACACTTTTATTCTTGATTTTAATTTTTTCATATAGACACTATGTGTTAGATAAATTAAATAAGAATCTTACCTTGGCAAATGAAGAGATTGAAAAAAAGACAAAAGAATTAGAAAAACAAAAACTTCTTTTTGAAACTTTATATACAAAATCAGCAGATGGTGTTATTTTAATTAGAGATGGGATTATTACAAGCTGTAATGAAGCTACATTAAAGATTTTAAAGTTTAATGAATCAGAAATAATCAATAATACCCTTGAGAATTTAGCTCCTGTTATGCAACCATATTCCCAAATCTCAGAAACAATCATAAAAAAACATATGAATGAAGCATTAAATGATGGGGTTGTAAGTTTTGAGTTAGTTTTAACAGATGCTGCTCAATCAGATATATGGGCAGAAATTGTATTTACTTCAATTGAGATTGAAAGTAAACTTTTTTTACATACTGTATTAAGAGATATTACTAGTAGAAAGAATCTTGAACAAAAACTTGAAGATTTAAATTCAAATCTAGAAAAAAGAGTTAATGAAGAGATAAAAAAGAATGAGATAAATACTCAAAGATTAGTTCAACAAAGTAGATTAGCTCAAATGGGTGAAATGATTTCTATGATTGCACATCAATGGAGACAACCCCTATCAGCTATTTCGGCAACAACAAATAATCTAATATTGAAAATGATGTTAAGTGATAATATTGATAAGAAATATTTCGATAATGAACTAAAACTTATTACTGAATATTCACAACATCTTTCATCTACAATTGATGACTTTAGAAACTTCTTTAAAACAGATAAAGAAAAGGTTTGTTTTAAATTAAATCAAGTTATCAATAAGTCTTTGTATCTAATTAATACTGCCCTTGACTCAAATGGAATAAGATTAGAAAAACAATTAGACGAAACAATAGAGATATACTCATACCCTTCTGAATTACAACAAGTTATTTTAAATATATTAAAAAATGCAGAAGATGCATTAAATGAAAATGACAATATAAAAACTAAACAAATAACAGTGAAAACCTACAAAAAAAATAATTCAAAGGCAATTATAGAAATTATTGACAATGCTGGGGGGATTAATAAATCAGTTAAAGAAAAGATTTTTGATCCATATTTCTCCACAAAAACAAAAAAGGATGGAACTGGTCTTGGCCTTTATATGAGTAAAATCATAATAAATGAACATTGTAATGGAAAACTTCTAGTATCAAATGCAGAAGATGGTGCGAATTTCCAAATTGAACTACCACTAGATAAAAAGGTATAAATATGTCAGCTAACTTAAAAGAACTATTAGAACATACACAAACTTTAAGTGTCCTGTTTATTGAGGACAATTTTGATGTAAGAATCCAGCTTATGAAACTTCTAGAAAACTTTTTTTCAGATATAGATGTTGAAGTTGATGGAGAAGAAGGTCTAAAAAGATTTAAAGAATATTATAGTTCTAATGGAACTTATTATGATTTGATAATTACCGATTTAAGTATGCCTAGGTTTGATGGAATTAGCTTATGTAAAGAGATTTCAAAAATAAATGAAGAACAAACTATTTTAGTAATTTCTGCACATACAGAGTCAGAAAAATTAATGAAACTTATTGATATAGGTATTTACAAATTTTTACAAAAACCAGTAGATTATAGAGATTTATTATCAACCATTACTTCTATTTCGGAAAAACTTAAAAGTAGAAAATCTTTTAAGCAATTAAAGTCAGAAGTTAAATCAATCAGAAACAATAATGTTATCTTAAATCAATTAGCAATTACAGATAAATTAACCTCAGTATATAATAGAAGATATATTGATAGTTTCTTGCTTGAAAAAATTGAAGAGTTTAATAAAAACCCTCAAAATAAATTAAGCATTGTTTTTATTGATATTGACGATTTTAAAAAAATTAATGATACTTATGGTCACGTAAAAGGAGATAAAGTATTAGTAGAATTTAGTGAGATTATAAAATATAATATTAGAACAGGAGATATTTTTGGAAGATGGGGAGGTGAAGAGTTTATTATAATTAGTGAAAATTCTTTGGAAAAAACTGCTGAAATTGCAAACAAACTTAAAAATATTATTGAAGAACATACTTTTTGTAGAGATTTACATTTAACATCAAGTTTTGGTATAACAACTTGCAAACATAATGATACCCTATCAACTATAATCCAAAAAGCTGATTATGCATTATATCAAGCAAAAAGAAACGGTAAAAACCAGACTTTCTTAATTGAATAATCTATAAAGTCAGTTGATGTAGTCTGTAAACTCTTCTAAAAAAGATTAACCATGGTATTAATATTAATAATAAAGTTAAACAAAAAATATCTTTTGAATATTCAAAAGGTACAGCTAGGGAAACTATATACATTAGTATTAAATTAATAGGTATAAATATAACTCTATTGTTAAATCTTACACCTCTTTTTTTCATACAAAGCATTATCTTATAGTTTATTGTAGTTATAAAAACTACAGTAAAGGTAACAAAAACAAAAACATTCCAAAATTCATTTTTTATAAAAAGATTCATATCTAATAAACTTAACAAAAATGGAATATACAATAAAGACAACATAAATGAATATACAAATGAAGTCTTTTGATATCTATTAGTAAATAAAGGCATTCTCTAATCCCAATATTTGCCACAAAGAGAAATCTCTTTGTGGTATATAATTAATTTATTTCTTTTTTACAGCTTTTGCATTTGGCAAGTCTGTAATACTACCATGGAAAATTTCCGCTGCCATTCCAACAGATTCATGTAATGTTGGATGAGCATGAATTGTAAGACCTATATCTTCTGCATCACAATCCATTTCAAGGGCAAGTGAGATTTCACCAAGTAATTCACCAGCATTATCTCCAACAATAGCTCCACCAATAATTTGGTCTGTGTCTTTATCAAAAATTAGCTTTGTCATACCAGCGTGTGAAACATCAGAAGCTATCGCACGTCCTGAAGCACTCCAAGGGAAAGTAGCAACTTCATAATTAATCCCTTGCTCTTTTGCTTCAATTTCACTTAAACCTGCAGTTGCAATTTCAGGGAAAGTATATGCAATTCCTGGAATTTGTTTAGGTTCAAAGAATACTTTGTGTCCAGCAATAACTTCAGCAGCAACATGACCTTCATGAACAGCTTTATGTGCAAGCATAGGACCACCAATAATATCTCCAATTGCAAAGATATTAGATACCTTTGTTCTCATTTGTTTATCAACTGAAATAAATCCATGGTCATCAACTTCAACACCAGTATTTTCAAGACCAATTTTTAATCCATTTGGAGTTCTACCCATTGCTACAAGTACTGCATCATACATTTGAGGTTCAGGAGCATTTTCACCTTTAAACTCAACATAGATTCCATCCTTTTTAGGAATGATTGCTTGTGTTTGGGTTTTAAACATAAAGTTAAATCTCTTTTCATTTGCTTTAGTATAGATTTTAACAATATCTTTATCAGTTCCTGTCATAACTTGAGGACCTCTTACTACAACATCAACTTTAGAACCTAATTTTTCATAAACAGTTCCCATTTCAAGACCAATAATTCCACCACCCATTACAAGTAGTCTTTTTGGTACTTCTTTTACTTCTAAAGCATTTGTAGAATCCCAAATTCTTGGATCTTCATGTGGGATAAATGACATTTTAGAACTTTGAGAACCTGCTGCAATAATACAATTATCAAAACTAACTTTAGTTTGTTTACCCTCAACATCAGTATGTTCAACAATAACATTGTTCTCATCGATAAATTTCGCATTTCCTTGAACAACTGTTACATTTCTCATTTTAGCCATTGCTGTTAAACCATCAGTAAGTCTTTTTACAACTCCTGATTTATATGCAGCAACACTAGGTAAATCAATTTCTGGTTTAGGAAATTTAATTCCAGCATGTTCAATATGCTCTGCTTCTTCAATAACTTTTGCAACATGAAGTAAAGCTTTAGAAGGAATACAACCAACATTTAAACAAACTCCACCTAAAGTTGGGTGTCTTTCAACTAAAACAGTTTTTAAACCTAAGTCAGCACATCTAAATGCAGCCGAATATCCACCAGGTCCTGCACCGATAACTAGAACTTCACCTTTTATTTCACTTGCATCAGAAGATACTGATACTTCTGTTGCTTGTGGTTTTGCTGTTGAAGTTTCTGTTTTTGTTTCAGTAAGAGGAGCAGCAGGAGCTTCAGAAGCACCCTCCTCTTCAACTTCAACTCTAGCAATTAAATCGCCAGAGTTCATCTTATCTCCAACTTTTACTAAAATCTCTTTTACAATTCCACTATGTGTTGTTGGTACATCCATTGATGCTTTTTCTGTTTCAAGTGTTATAAGTCCATCTTCTTCTTCAACACTATCTCCAACTTCAACCATAACTTCAATTAAATCTACATCTTTGTCTGCACCTAAATCAGGAATAAGTATATCTATAATTTTACCCATGTTTATTCCTTATAGACTTAATAATCTAATATCGCTTAAAAGCTTAGATAAAGTTGTAGTAAATCTCGCACCATCTGCACCATCTATAACCTTGTGGTCATAAGATAAAGATAATGGTAACATTAATTTTGGAACAAACTCTTCACCATTCCATACAGGTTTCATTTCAGATTTTGATAATCCTAAAATTGCAACTTCAGGAGCATTGATGATTGGAGTAAATTTAGTTCCACCAATTCCACCTAATGATGAAATAGTAAAACAAGCACCTTGCATATCAGTTGATTTAAGTTTTCCATCTCTAGCTTTTGCTGAAATCTCTTTTAACTCTTCAGCTATTTGTTTGAAACCTTTTTTATCAACATCTTTAATTACTGGAACAACTAATCCGTTAGGAGTATCAACTGCAACAGCAATATGGAAATATTTTTTATAAACTAAACTTTGTCCATCAGGAGTTAATGATGTATTAAATTTAGGATGAATCTCTAATGCTTTTGCAACAGCTTTTAATACAAATACTAATGGTGATAATTTATACCCTTCAGCAACTGCATTTTGTGCTTTTCTAAAGCTTTCCATCTCTGTAATGTCTGCCTCATCAAATTGTGTAACATGTGGCATTGATACAGCATTTCTATGTAAAGATGGTCCAGAGATTTTTTGAATTCTGTTTAACTCAACAGTTTCAGTTTCACCAAATTGGCTAAAGTCAATCTCTTTAAGCTCAGGGAAGTTAAATCCAAGACCAGTTCCAGTTCCAGCAGCCGCAACAGCTGGTTTAGATAATTGTTCTTTTACATAAGCTTTAATATCATCTTTAAGAATTCTTCCTTTTCTACCAGATCCTTTAACAAAACCTAAGTCAACTCCAAACTCTCTTGCGACTTTTCTAACTGAAGGAGAAGCATAAACTTTTGAAGCTTTTTCAGTTAATACTGCATTTGCAACAGGAGCAGAAGTAGCTGCTACTTCTTGAACAGTAGCTGATTTTTTAGGTTCTTCTTTTTTAGGCTCTTCTTGTTTTTTAGCTGGTGTTGGAACTTTTGATTCCATAACTACTGTTTTAACCATTTTTGCAATTAAATCACCAGAATTTGCTTTCATTCCTGGTTCAACAAATAATTCTAAAATTTCACCTGCAAATGGAGCTGGTACATCCATAGATGCTTTTTCTGTTTCAAGTGTAATTAAACCATCTTCAAACTCAACAGTATCTCCAACTGAAACCATAACATCAATTAAATCTACATCTTTATCAGCGCCTAAATCTGGAACATGAACCTCTTCAATAACTGAACAAATAGTTTGCTCATTTACAAATTGGCAAGAAATCTCTGCACCACTTGCAGAAATTGCTTTTAATTCAGCTTCAGCTTCTTCAATTCCCATTACAGAACCAGAACCATCTTCATAAGCTGGTTCCTTTTTAGTTTCTGCTACAGGAGTCTCCTCTTTTGTTTCAGTAAGAGGAGCAGCAGGAGCTTCAGAAGCACCCTCCTCTTCAACTTCAACTCTAGCAATTAAATCGCCAGAGTTCATCTTATCTCCAACTTTTACTAAAATCTCTTTTACAATTCCACTATGTGTTGTTGGTACATCCATTGATGCTTTTTCTGTTTCAAGTGTTATAAGTCCATCTTCTTCTTCAACACTATCTCCAACTTCAACCATAACTTCAATTAAGTCTACATCTTTGTCTGCGCCTAAATCAGGAATAAAAATATCTACTAGTTTACCCATTTTTTACTCCTTATAGTTTCACTGGATTAATTTTTGATGCATCAATACCATATTTAGCCATTGCATCTTTAACCACTGATTTTTCTATTTTTCCAGCGTCAGCAAGTTGTGCTAAAGTTGTAAACACAATAAAATCAGTATCAACTTCAAAGAATTTTCTCAAATTTGCTCTTGAATCAGATCTACCAAAACCATCAGTACCTAGTGCTTTAAAAGAACCTTTTACAAATGGTGCTATTTGTTCTGAGTATGATTTCATATAATCTGTTGTAGAGATGATAATATTTTCATCATCTGACCCTAGAACTTGATCAACATATGCAATCTCATCTTCACCATCTATATTTAATAAATTATTTCTTTCAACATCTTGTGCTTGTCTAGTTAATTCATTATAAGAAGTAACAGAATAAAGCTCAGTTGCAATTCCATATTCACCTGCTAAAACTTCAGAAGCTTTAAGTACTTGTTGGAAGATTGAACCTGATCCTAATAATTTAACTTTAAAGTCATTTTTAGCTTCAACAGTTTTGTATTTATAAATACCTTTTAAGATACCCTCTTCTACACCTTCTGGCATAGCTGGTTGTTGATAGTTTTCATTTAATGTAGTAATGTAATAGAAAATATCTTCTTGATTCTCACCATACATTCTTTCGATACCATTTTGAACTACTACTGCAACTTCATATCCAAATGTTGGGTCATAAGTAACACAATTTGGAACTGTATTTGCAATAATATGTGAATGACCATCTTCGTGTTGTAATCCCTCACCATTTAGTGTAGTTCTACCTGAAGTACCACCTACTAAGAAACCTCTTGCCATTTGATCTCCCGCTGCCCAAGTAATATCACCTGTTCTTTGGAATCCAAACATTGAGTAGAAAATATAAAATGGAATCATTGGACAATCATTTATTGAGTAAGAAGTTGCTGCTGCAATCCAAGAACCCATTGCTCCAAGTTCATTAATACCTTCTTGAAGCACTTGACCTTTTTTATCTTCTTTATAATATGCAACTTGATCTCTATCTTGTGGAATATATTTTTGACCTTCAGAAGAATAGATACCTAATTGTCTAAACATCCCTTCCATACCAAATGTTCTAGCTTCATCTGGAACAATTGGAACAATTCTTTTTCCAAGTTTTTTATCTTTAACTAAAACATTAAGTACTCTTACAAATGCCATAGTAGTTGAGATTTCTCTATCACCACTACCATCTAAAACAGCTTTAAATTTTTCAAGTTCAGGAATCTCTAATTTTTCTGAGAATTTTGGTCTTCTTTGTGGTAAATATCCACCTAACTCTTCTCTTCTAGCTTTCATATATTTGTATTCTTCAGAATCTTCTGGGAATGTATAATATGGATAAGATTCTAGTTCTTCATCAGTTACAGGAATTCTAAATCTATCTCTAAATTTTCTTAATGAGTCAGTATCAACTTTTTTAACACCGTGAGCGATATTTTTACCTTCAGCAGCTTCACCCATTCCGTAACCTTTTACAGTTTTTGCTAAAATTACAGTTGGTCTATCTTTAGTTTCATTTGCTGCTTTGTATGCTGCATATACTTTTAATGGATCGTGTCCACCTCTATTTAGTGCGAAAATTTCAGCATCAGACATATTTTCAACTAATTTAGCAGTTTCAGGGTATTTATTAAAGAAGTGTTCTCTTGTGTAAGCTCCACCTTTTTGCTTAAAGTTTTGGTACTCACCATCAACAGTCTCTTCCATTAGTTTAAGAAGTTTTCCAGATTTGTCTTTTTTAAGTAAGGCATCCCAGTGTCTACCCCAGATAACTTTAAGAACTCTCCATCCATTACCTCTGAAGTTACCTTCAAGCTCTTGAATGATTTTTCCATTTCCTCTTACAGGTCCATCAAGTCTTTGCAGGTTACAGTTAATAACAAATACTAAGTTATCTAACCCTTCTCTACCAGCAAGTCCAATTGCCCCTAATGATTCTGGTTCGTCACACTCACCATCACCCATATAACAATATACTTTTTGTTCAGAACAATCTTTAATTCCTCTATCAGTTAAATATTTTAAAAATCTTGCTTGATAAATTGCTTGAATTGGTCCAAGTCCCATAGAAACAGTTGGGAATTGCCAATAATTAGGCATAAGTTTTGGATGTGGATATGAAGATAATCCATCTTCTAAAGCTTCTTGTCTAAAATTATCCATTTGAGCTTCAGTTATTCTTCCTTCAACAAAACTTCGTGCATAAATACCTGGAGCAATATGTCCTTGATAAAAAATTAAATCTCCACCATCTTTTTCATTGGGTGCTCTAAAAAAGTGATTAAACCCTACATCATATAAAGTTGCAGAAGATTGGAAAGATGCAATATGACCACCTAACTCTAAGTTCTTTTTAGAACCTCTTTGAACCATAATAGCAGCATTCCATCTAATTGCAGATCTGATTTTTCTTTCAATATCTCTGTCACCTGGCATTTTTGGTTCATTATCAACATCAATACTATTTAAATATGCAGTTGTAGCTTTGAACGGTAGGTATGTTCCACTTCTTCTAGCTTTATCAATTAGTTGTTCTAAAAGGTAGTGGGCTCTCTTTGGACCTTCCTTCTCTAAAACTGCATCTAGGGCATCAATCCACTCCAGTGTTTCTTCTGGATCAATGTCGTTTAAGTTTATTTCTGACATTCATACTTCCTTACTTAATTTTTTCTTAATTTTAAAGATAATTTTTACTTTAAAGATTGAACATATGTTCATTATGTAAAAATTATGTATCAATTCGCACCATAAATCCGAATTCTGAACATATGATACTTATCTTATTTTAATGTAAACTGAATCTAAAATATTAATTTATTTTTTAAGATATCTTATATATAAATGAAATTATAATGAAAAAAAGGTGATGAAAATTTACTATTTTCTAAAAAAAGTTTTAGTTTTTTTTGAATTTTAATTAAAGGTAGATTATACATTTTGTTTAATAAAAAAACATTTAGATTAATTGTATCAAATCAAGGTTCTTCAAAAGAGAATATGGCAACAGATGAATCATTGTTAAAAAATTTTGAGAATGATGATTTGCCAATAATAAGATTATATACTTGGGATGAAAATAGTTCAACCATTGGAATTTCCCAAAATATCGAATCTTACGATTTTCTAGAAAATCAAAAAGAAAAAGTTGCTAAAAGAATAACAGGTGGTGGAATTTTATTTCATGGACATGATATTTCATATTCATTAATAATACCAACACATATTTTATCAACACTAAGTATAAAAAAATCTTATGAATATATATGTCAATTTCTACTGAATTTTTACAAAAATTTAGGTCTAGATGTTTGCTACGCAAAAGACAATGAAAAGATTCAATTATCTAAAAGTGAGTTTTGTCAAGTTGGATTTGAAGCATATGATATCCTTGTAAATGGAAAAAAAATTGGTGGAAATGCACAAAGACGAACAAAAAAAGCAATTTTTCAACATGGTTCAATTCCATTAGTTGCTACAAAAAGTAACGGTTTTGATGAGAAATTAGGTATTAGTCTTGAAGATATTGGAATAAAATTAAATTCACAAGATGCAATCAATCAAATTATTGATGCATTTAGAACTACTTTTAATGTTACTTTAAAAGAAGAAAAACTGACAAATGATGAAATAGATTTAAAAAATAACTTGTTAAAGGAAAAATATGACACAAGCAGTAAATCAATTTAAAAAAGTTGATTTTAAAAAACCTGAATGGTTAAGAAAGAAACTAGTTCCAACTGCACAAAAAGAGATGGAAGCTTTATTAGGAGAACATGGATTACATACGATTTGTCAAGAAGCCAAATGTCCTAATATTAGTGAATGTTTTGCTAAGAAAAATGCTACATTTATGATTTTAGGTGACTTATGTACAAGAAGATGTCAATATTGTAATGTTAAAACTGGGAATCCAAACGGTTATGTTAATGAAAAAGAAGTTCAAGAAATTACAACATCTGTTCAAAAGCTTGGATTAAAATTTGTTGTTATAACTAGTCCTGCAAGAGACGATTTAAAAGATGGTGGTGCAAATCATTTTTATGAAGTTACAAAAAGTATTTTAGAAAATACAGAAGATACTCAAGTTGAAATTCTTATTCCTGATTTTCAAGCAGATGATGATTCTTTAAAAAAAGTTGTTGATTCAGGTGCTGTAATTATTGGACATAATATTGAGACAGTACCATCAATGTATAAAATTAGAAAAGGTGCTACATATCAAAGATCATTAGATGTTCTACAAAGATTAAAAGAACTTGGTGGTAATAAAATAAAAACAAAATCTGCACTTATGGTTGGTCTTGGCGAAACTGAAGAAGAGATGGTTCAAGTATTTAAAGACTTAAGAGCTGTAGGATGTGATTTTTTAAGTATTGGTCAATATTTAGCACCAAGTGGAGACTATGCAAAGGTAAAAGAGTTTGTTCATCCAGATCAATTCGATAGATATAAAAAATTAGCAAAAGAGTTAGGGTTCTCTTTTGTTCACTCAACACCATATGCTAGAAGTTCTTATTTAGCACATGAATATTTATCAAACAACAAAGGAAGTCTATAAGACTTACCTTTAGTTGTAACTATTAACTAATTTAAAAATCTCTTGCCCAAATTTATGAAGTTTTTCATCTTCAAGTCTAACTGATAATCCAGATATTCCAACTGCACCTATGAATTTATTTTGCTTATCAAAATAAGGAACAGCAACAGATTTCAATCCAAATTCATACTCTTCAGTACCAATTGAATAACCTCTTTCTTTGATTAGATCTAACTCTTTTTGTAATTTTGTTTTACATGTTATTGTATAAGATGTATATTTTGTTAATTCTAAAGAATCTATTTTTACTTCAGGGGTAAAAGCAATAAGAACTTTTCCAAAAGCATTAGCATGTAAAGGTGAATGTAATCCAATTGAATCTCTAGTTTTTAAAACCCGAGTTGACATATCTATTTGATTTAGATTTAAAGCTAAGTTATTATCCAATATGTAGATATATGCCGCTTCATTGGTTAGATGAAAAATCTGATCTAAAAGAGCAGCAGTTTTTTCTATAATTTTTTCTCTATCATTTTTAAATACAATTTTTCTTAATATGTCACTTAAAATAATCTCTTTTGAATCACCTTTATATTCAATAAAATCTTCACTCATCAAAGTTGTAACTAATCTAGACATAGTACTTTTATCTATTTCAAGTTTTTGACATAAAGTATTAGCTGTAACTGGTTTATTGGCTTTCATAATCTCTTTTAAGACTTGAAGCCCTTTTTTAAAAGACTTGTTTGGACTATTTTGCAATTTATCTCTTCTATTAATTTTTTTTGATTTTATCATTTTTTCAATAAATGTATAAAGAATTTATCTCCTTTTTGAACTATAAAAAATATTTTGTTCCTAAATAAGCTACAAAATTGTACAAATTTTGAAAAAAATTTTTTACATTATAAGAGTTTTGAAAAAAATTTTCTCACATTGTGAAACTATCATATTCTCACTTTAAAAAAGCCCTATTTTATGGTGCCTACAACAATAATAAAAATTTTCTTAAAATTTAAATTAATTTTTAAAAGTATGATTCAGTTTATTTTATATATGGATTAATTCGTCTATCAGAAATCAATCTGAATAAGATTTTTAACAGAAATTATTAGGAAAAGAGGGAAAAATTATGAATTCATCTTTCGTAGATTTATCAAAATTAACTGCAAATGACGATTTATCACCTGTGCTAGGGGGAAAATGGCCAGGTATTCAAATTTATTATCCACCAATTAAGTTTAATCCACTTGATGGAACTTATGAAACTATGGAGCAAGCTAAATATAGATTACAAAAACATGCTTACAAAACAAAAGCTCATACAGTTTTATTTGACTTAGAAGATGGATGTAGACAAAAAGAGATGTCAAGGGAATTACTAATTCAAGAACTTCCAAAGTTTCCTGAAAGAGATTTTCAAATTGCTGTAAGAATTAATCCATTTAGAACAGCTGAATACGAAGAAGATTTAAAAATGTTAAAACAAATTCACAAATATATTGATGCAATTGTTTTAGCAAAAGCTGGTGAAGTATATGGAGCAGCTGAGATTAGAGATTTATCATCTTGGTTAATTTCAATTGGATCGAATTTACAAATTCAACCAATTATTGAACACCCAAAATCACTTAAGATTGCTGATAAGTTAATGCAATTTTCAACTGTACAACACTTAGTATTTGGTATCCATGACTTTTCAAAAGCTATGTCATACAAAATCACTCCTGAGGGTTGGATTGATGAATTAGAAACATTTTTTAATATGCTTACTATGGAAGCTAGAATACAAGGTAAAGGTGTAATTGGTGGGGTTGAAGTTTTACTTACTCCAAATTCATTACCAGATTCTTGCGTTGAGAAAAAAGATATTAGAAGATGGTTAGATTTGCATGGTGATGATGCATCAAGACATGTTTATGCACATGCACAAAGAGAATATGCAATGGGATTAACAGGTAAACAAGTTATTACTCCTAATCATATCAATGTTTGTAAAGTAGCATTTACTCCATCTCCAAAAGAAATTGCAAAAGATGTAGATATTTTAAAAGCAGCTATTGAAACAGATGCTTTATTAAGTGGAGCTATTAGATATGAAGGTGAAATGTTAGATCCACCAATGTTTGGTAAATCTTTACAAAATATCTTAAGAGCAAATGCACTTAATAGTTTAAGTAAAGAAGATTATGAGTTTGCTGTAACAGTATTAAATAAAATGCCATTACATACATTTAAAGAAAACTGGCCTTATGGTCAAATCTAATTAGGGAGTTGAAATTATGAGTTCAAATGTAAAAATTGAAGTACCTGAATTTTTAAATATTGGTGTAGCTTGTACATCAAGTCATTTAGGAACAGCAAAAGAAAATAGTACTGCAATGATCATTGAAGATGATAAACTTGGTACTGATGAGATTACATATAAAGAGTTATCAGAAAAATCAGACCAGGTTTGTAACTTCCTAACATCAATTGGAATTGGAGCTAGAGATAGAGTTTTAGTTTGTTTAAAAAACTCTTTAGCATATCCAATCTCATTTTTTGGTGCGATTAAAGCTGGAATTATTGCAGTACCAACGTCTACACTTTTAAGTGGTTCAGAGGTTAAATATCTTGCTGAAGATTCACAAGCTAGTGCAATTGTTATGAGTGCAACTATGTTTGAAAATCTAGTTCCATATTTAGAAAATGTTGATAATCTAAAAACAATTATTGTTGCTGGTGTAGATAGTGTTGCAGATTATAAAGTGCCAAAGGGTATGAAAGTATATGCTTTAAATGAGATTTTAGCAAATACAGATAAAACACCTAATCATTATCCATCAAAATCTGGTGAGCCTGCATATTTAGTATATACATCAGGAACAACTGGTTATCCAAAGGGAGTTTTACACTCTCATAGATCATTAGTTGGTAGAACTCCTGCAACTGAATATTGGTTTGATTTTAAAGAGAATGATAGAATCATGCACTCTGGTAAATTTAACTGGACTTATGTATTAGGTTCTGCACTTATGGATCCATTATTTAATGGTCATACAGTAATTGCATATGAAGGAGCAAATGATGCTTCAACATGGATTGATTTAATTAAAAAACACCAATGTACAATTTTCATTGGGGTTCCAACAATTTATAGACAAATCATTCAAAAAACTGATTTCTCAATTAAAGATTGTCCATCATTAAGATACTGTATGTCTGCTGGTGAGCATTTATCTGATGAGATGTTAGGTTTATGGAGAGAAAGATTTAATCAAGATATCTTTGAAGCAATTGGTATGTCTGAGTGTTCATATTATATTTCACACTCTAAAAACAATCCAATTAGACCTGGAAGTGCAGGATTTGTTCAGCCAGGACACATTGTAAAACTACTTGATCCAGATACTTTAGAAGAAGTTGGATTAGAAGAAGAAGGGATGATCTGTATAGGTGAAGATGATCCAGGTTTATTCTTAGAATACTGGCAATTAGAAGAAGAAACAGCTAAAGCTAGACATGATGGATATTTCTTTACAGGTGATTATGCAAAAAGAGATAAAGATGGATATATTTGGTTCATTGGTAGAAAAGATGACATCATTAACACGTTTGGATTTAGAGTATCTCCACATGAGATTGAAAGAGTTGTAAAAACTCACGATTTAGTAGCTGATTGTGTTGCCTTTGGTCTTGATTTAGAAAAAGATAAAACTTTAGTTGCTATTGCAGTTATTGGACATGAAGATTTAACAGAAGAGCAAGAGCAAGAGATTCTTGCATTTTCTCAAACAAATCTTGCTAAATATAAAGCTCCAAAAGTTATTTTTGGGATGAAAGATTATCCAAGAACTAAAAATGGAAAAGTTTTAAGAAAACAACTTGTTAAACAATTACATGAACAATACCATTCGCAAGAAACAGGTGAAGAGATTGTTGAATATAAAGCTAGAAGATCAATGATGTTTGTTCCAGCTTATAATAAAAAGTATGTAAAAAAAGCAAAAACTGTTTTAGCAGATTCTGTTGTATTTGATATTGAAGCTATTTTACATGAACAAAAAGAGATTGCAAGAAATACAATTAGAGAAGTTTATGCTGAAGAGGGTTCTAAATTTGGTGAATCAGAAAGAGTTTTAAGAGTTAATAACATTGGAACTGAAGAATTAACAAAAGATTTAGAACTTGCACGAGAGATTGAAATTGATGCAATTTTATTTTCACAAATTGAAACAGTTGAGCAAGTTTTAGAAGCAGAAAGATTAATTAATGAAGTTAATCCTGACTTAACAATGATGGTGATGATTGAAACTCCATTGGCAATTTTAAATTCACCTGATATTTGTGAAGCTTCAAAGAAAACTGAGGTTATTGTTGTTGGTTCAAATAGCTTAGCAAATAGACTTCAAATTGATATTAAAAAAGGTTCTAAAGCTATGTTTAATTACCTAGCACGTATTGCATTATCAGCAAAAGCATATGGTAAAACAGTTATTGATGGACCACATAATGATGTTCATGATGAATTTGCTTGTGAAGATTCAACAAAAGATGCATTTAATTTAGGATTTGATGGTAAAGCATTAATCCACCCAGTTCAAGTTGAGTACATCAATGATATCTTTACTCCAACTCAAAAAGAGGTTCAAGAGTATGAAGAGATGATTTCTAAATACGAAGAAGCTGAAAAAGATGGTAAAGAGGTTATTCAATTTAAAGATAAACTTGTTGACAAGTGTAGAATTAAATGGGCTAAAAAGATGATTACACTTTATGATACATATAAATCTTTAGGTCAAAACCTATTTGGAAAATAAGGAAGGTAAATGTCTAAAATTAGTACAAAAATAAATGTTGGTAACTTTTTTGAAGATTTTTCAATTGGACAAAAAATTATCCACCCTCTTCCAAGAACTATAACAGAAGGTGAAGTATCTTTATACATCGCCTTCACTGGTTCTAGATTTGCTTTACATTCATCTGATGAATTAGCACAAGAGATTGGATACAACGAAAGACCAATTGATGATATTTTAATGTTCCATTTAACATTTGGGAAATCGGTTCAAGATATATCTTTAAATGCAATTGCAAATTTAGGTTATGCTGAAATCTCTTTTCCTAACCCAGTATTTATTGGGGATACAGTTAGAATGGAATCAACCGTAATTGGATTAAAAGAGAATTCAAATGGAAAATCTGGAGTTGTTTATGTTCATTCAATTGGATACAACGAGCAAGATAAAGAGGTGTTAAACTTCAAAAGATGGGTTATGGTTCACAAAAAAGACAAAGAAACTATGCTTGGTATCAATGATGTTCCAACATTTGCTGAATCAACACCAATAGTTGAAGATATCAATATCCCAGAGATTGACATGGTTGATACTAATGCAACCGGTGGGGAGTATTTCTTCGAAGATTATGAAGTTGGAGAAAGACTTAATCACCCTGAGGGCATTACAATTGATGATAGTGACCATACTTTAGCAACAAAGTTATACCAAAACAATGCAAAGGTACACTTCAATGACCATATGATGAAGTCTACTCCTATGGGAGAGAGATTGATGTATGGTGGTATTGTAATATCAATTGCAAGGGCAATTTCATTTAATGGTTTACAAAACGCTCAATGGGTTTATGCAATTAATAGTGGAGCTCACTGTAACCCAACATATGCTGGTGATACAATATATGCATATACTGAGGTTTTAGATGTAATTGATCACAAAAGAGATGACTTAGGATTATTAAGATTAAGAACAGTTGCTGTTAAAAATCAAAAAAGTTCAGAAATTGAAAATCCAAAAGGTGAAGATGGTAAGTACTTAAAAAATGTAGTACTTGATTTAGATTACACTGTAATCATTCCAAAGAAAAAAACAAAAAAGAAATAAAAATAAATTTAAAGAGAGGAAATTATTATGACACATCCAAACGAAGCACTATTTGAATCTGGTAAATCTTTACCAATTATCCCAACTTGTGAGCACTTTGCAGGAAGCGAGAAACTAATTTTAAAAGGTTTCGAAATGCAAAAGAAACTTGGACCTGTATTTGATATTACTTGTGACTGCGAAGATGGAGCAGAAACTGGAAAAGAAGTTGAACACGCTGAAATGATTGTTAGAGTTGTTAACTCTGATGCTAACCCATATGCAATGGCTGGTACAAGAATTCACGATTTCTCACATCCAGATTGGAGACAAGATGTTGATATTCTAGTTCCAGGTGCTGGAGAAAAATTAGCATATATTACATTACCAAAATCAACTTCTTATGAAGATGTTAAAACTCAAATTGAGTATATTCAAGAGGTAGCTAAAAAATCTGGTATTACAAGAGAGATTCCAATTCATATCTTAATTGAAACTCACGGAGCATTACAAGATGTTGAAAAAATTGCAACTTTACCATGGCTTCAAGTTTTAGACTTTGGATTAATGGACTTTGTTTCTGGTTATCAAGGGGCGATTCCTGCATCTAATATGAGAAGTCCTGGTCAATTTGATCATAGACTAATTGGTGCAGCTAAAGCAAAAGTTGCGCAAGCGGCTATTCAAAACCATGTTATTCCTTGTCACAATGTAACACTTGATCTTAAAAACCCATATCAAACTTATAAAGATGCGGAAAGAGCAAGAAATGAGTTTGGATTTATGAGAATGTGGTCAATTTACCCAACACAAGTACAAGCAATTGTAGATGCTATGAAACCAGACTTTACAGAATTAGAAGCTGCACAAAATATTTTATTAAATGCACAAGATGCTGAGTGGGGACCAATTCAATATGATGGTGAATTACACGATAGAGCTACATATAGATATTTCTGGGAATTAGTTCAAAGAGCACATTTTTCTGGTGCTAAATTAATGGATGAAGTAAACACTAGATTTTTCTCTTAATTTTAAAGATTAAGATTAAATTATAGATAAGAAGTTAAACTTCTTATCTATATTTATTAAAAGGATTGATAATGAAAAACTTAATTGTCACTGTCACAACAAAACTTGCTATTGCCCTTGGGCTCGTCGAAGTCAAGAAAGCAAAAGTAAAAAATTGTGAGAGTCGCTGTACACGTCAAAGATAAAAACAAAAATCTAACGTAAACTAACCACAAACCTCACAATTTTAAATAATCACATACAAAAAAAACTTACTGTTAAAGAAAAATATTAAAGGTAATAAAATGGAAAAAAAATATATAGATTTAGAAGAATTAAAAGATTATTTAGGGTTTGGTGTTGCAGGAAACTTTGCAAATCATTTAGGAGAAGCTGGTGAAGCTGATGAATTTGCAGTTATACAAACAAAAGAAAAAGATGCTCCAAAAGGTATGTTCCCCTTTTATATTCCAGGGCATGATTCATTTTTAGGTACATTTCCTATATGTGATGAAACTATTAAAACCCATGGAAGAGAAGAGGACAATTTACAAGTTGAAGCTGAAGTTGCATTAATTTGTGACTTTATTTATGAAAATGAAAAAGTTGTTGATATTATTCCAAAATACTTTTCTGCTTTTAATGACTTTTCAATAAGAATACAAGATGGAAATAAATTAAGTACTAAAAAAAACTGGGGAAAGAATACAAAGGGTATCTCAAGAGATGCAATTAAGATTGATAATTTCACAGAAGAAGGGATATTAAATAGATATCATATTGCTTCTTTTATAAAAAGAAATGGTGTTGTTCATGATTATGGTACCACTTCTGCGGTTAATTCATATAGCTATTTTTTCACACAATTAAAAGACTGGATGATTGAAAAACTAAATACCCAAGAGGATATGGGACCATTAGAAGAGTTAACACAATTTACAAAAAATGCAAAAGATGCAAAGGGCTTATTAATTGCCGCTGGGGCAACAGCTTACGCAGAATTTGGTAAAAAACACTTTTTAGAAAAAGGTGATGAAATCTTTGTATACATATATGATGCACACTTTCATTCTTTTGATGATATGTACAATGATATGTGTGGGATGGATACTTTTCTAAGTAGATGTTCTAAATTACATCAAATTGTAGAGTAAGGCTAAATGCCTTACTTAAAATGATAAAATATTTTATCATTTTGAAATAATTAGTTTTCAATTTCTTAAAACCATTATTCTTTTGCATTAATTTAACTTCACAATACTCTTTCACATTGATAAAACATTTTGAAAAATATATAAAACTACTCCATGATAGCTTTAATAAAGACTTTTTTCTTTTTTTATTTACGATATATCATTTTGAAATAAATTGCACCAAAATATTTTAATTTTTTAATAAGAAAAAAAGGTGTTCTTGTTTCATTTTGTTTTATCATTTTGAAGAAACTATCAAAATAAATATTATAAAATATTTGAGTTTAAGCTGATTGAGCCATTATAAAGTCTTTATATTGTTTTGCCGTGTTATAACTAATTTCAGCTGTTTTAGCTACATTATATATAGTAATTTTTTTATTTTCAAATCTTAACATATTAACAGCATTAGTTATTGCTGTTCTACTTCTCTTTCTTTTTACATTATTAGCTTTTTTTGTTGCTTTTATTTTTTTTGGAGTACATGATAAAATTGATTTTTTAAACTCCTCATTAAACCTATTATATAACATTGTATCATTTTGAACTAATATTTTTTGAATAGCCTCAAACTCAGCTTCTGTAATTGTAATTCGCATTTATCTCCTCTGTAGTGATTTGGGAGGAGGATTATACATTAATAAACTTAAAATTAGTTCAAATTGTTATAACAAAATGAAATAAAATATTCCTTGAAAAACCATTGAAAACAAACACTTTTATAAGTAAATATTCAAACTTAAAAGAATTGTTGAATAAACATAATGGAGTTTAATCTCTATTGTTTTATAATACGAAAATTTATTACTAAATTAAATATTTTCTACAATGAGTCACAATATGAGTTTAAAAAAAATTGTTTTTCCTATCTCTTCTATGTTTTTTGCAATTGCTTTTTTAGCAATTGGTTATGGGATGATACTTACGTTTATAGGTGTATATTTAAAAGAGATGGGTATAAGTAGTTCCCTTATTGGACTAATTAACGGTTCTTTCTTTTTAGGTGCAGTTTTATCTTCAATATTTAGTCAAAAAATTATCTCAACAGTTGGACATATAAGAAGTTTTTCTGCTTTTACTTCACTTATGGTAATAACATTCTTAATACACTCTTTGTTTTTTGATGTTATTTTATGGACAATTCTTAGAGTAATCTCTGGATTTTCTTTTTATGCACTATTGATAATACTTGAAAGCTGGCTAAATGAAAAAAGTAGCGAAGAGGACAGAAGTAAAATTTTGGCAATTTATACAATCATCTTTTATCTTTCAACAGCAATTGGACAATTGTTTTTAAATATTGATGAACATTTTAAACAATTTATATTTGCAATTGGTTCTGTTTTAGTTCTATTTTCAGTTATATTTATATCTTTAACAAAAATAAAAGAGCCAGTATTAAAACCCTTTGAAAGATATAGTTTCCCCAAAATTTATTCAGTGGTACCACTTGCAACCGTATCAAGTTTTATTAGTGGATATTTTGTTGGTGGATTTTTTGCTATGATTCCAGTTTATATTTTATTAAAAAGTGATTCCCTTGAAATAGTTTCTAATTTTATGATTATAGGTTTAATTGGGGGATTATTAGCTCAATGGCCAATAGGTTTACTATCAGATAAATATGGAAGAAGAAAACTTATATCAATTACTGCTTTTTTAACTGCAATAACCTCTATTTTGTTTATTATATTTTCCGATATTAATGAATATTTATATATCCTAGGTTTTTTATTGGGATTAACAATATTTTCGATGTATCCATTATCAGTTGCAAGGGCAAATGACGTTGTTGATGAAAATAAGGACGTGATTGAGATTAGTAGAACACTTCTTTTTACATATGGGATTGGTTCATTTATTTCACCATTACTTATAGGTTTTGGTATTAGTTATTTTAAACCTAATTTTTTATTTTTTAGTTTTGCAGTTTTAGGTTTATTTTTAAGTATTTATGCTCTTACTAAAGATAAAGTCCCAGCAAAAGATATGAGTGTCTTTGTAAATATGCCTGTTGCATCAGGGGCTGAATTACCTGAAATGGATCCAAGACAAGATGAGAATTTTGATAACTAGTTAAAAAATAATACTCTTCTCGTACTTTTTTATTATATAATATAAAAAAATAATAAAAGGTGAGGGTATGAAAAATTCTAGTTTTGGTAATAAGTTATTACTTAGAGTACTAGGTACAACTACGATTGTATTCGCTTTGACTATGTTTATCTTAGGAAAGTATTCTTTTGATACAGCACAAAAAGGTGCAGAAACTTACCTTAATGAAGTTTCAAATAATAATGCATCAAAAGTTCAAGGTGATGTTAACTTATCAATTAGTTTAGTTAAGACAATATGGGCTAAATTTCAAGAAGCTATAAACCATAATACTATTCTTAAGGAAAAAGAATCAATCCAAATGTTCAAATCTATGCTAAAGGATAATGAACAATTGCTTGGAATATGGTGGTCTACAAAAGAAGCTAATATCTTATATGAAACTACAGTAAAAGATGGTAAATATCCAAAAAACTGGTATGCAAAAGATGGTAGTTTCTCTCCATATATCACAAGGGGGAAAGATGGTATTATTGTTGATTCAGGCTCATCTTATAATGAAGAAAATGGTTGGATAAAAGGTCCTAAAGATGCTGGAAAACTTTTTATTACAAAACCTTATGTCTACCCTGTAGCTGGAGTTGATACCCTAATGACAACCATTGCAATGCCTTTATACAAAGATGGGGAGTTTGCTGGTGCAGTAGGTGCAGAAATTGATTTAAATAAATTTTTGCAGATGACAAAAAAAACAAAAATATATGAAAATGGATATTTTTTTATTGTTGATAATTATGGAATTATTGTAGGACATCCAAAAAAAGAAGTTATCAACAAAAAACTTTTAGAAGTTGCTAAAAATGACCCAGATTACATCAAAGCGTTAAAAAATGTAAAAGAATTAAAAACATACTCTTTTGAAAAAGAATCTTTTGGAAATGGATTTGATTCACAATATGTTGTTAAACCTTTTAAAGTAGGTGCAGAAGAAACTAATTGGTCAATTTTTGTGAATGCCCCAAAAAATGAATATTTAGCAGATGCAAACTTCATTAGAAATATTTCAATTATTTTCTCATTAATTGGAATAATAATTATAGCTATAGTAGTTTATCTTTCAATAACAGTATTAAAATCTAATCTTTCTTTTATTTCAAGTGGAATGGAATCATTTTTCAAATTTTTAAATAAACAATCATCTGATGTTGACACCATAAATATATCTTCAAATGATGAATTTGGACTAATGGCTAAAAATATTAATGAAAATATAGACAAAATAAAAACTTCAATAATTGAAGATAATATGATTATTGAAGAGGTGAAAACTATAGCAAATGATGTGAGCCAAGGTTATTTAAGTAAACGAATCAATAAAACAACATCTACAGATTCATTAAATGAATTAAGAGATTTACTTAATCAAATGCTAGATAATCTTCAATCAATTTTAGGAAAAGATTTAAATACTATAAGCATGGTATTAGAAAGCTATTCAAAAAGAGACTTTACAGCAAAACTAGATAAAGCTTCTTCAGGTAAAATTGGAAATGAAATATCAAATATGAATGAGATGATTATTGAGATGCTTAAAACAAGTCATAATGATGGTATAGAACTTCAAAATGATGCAAATGAATTAACATCAAATGTTAATACTTTATCTAATAATGCAACTTCTCAAGCTGCATCTTTAGAAGAAACGGCTGCATCAATTGATGAAATCACAAGTAACATTAATAGTACAAGTCAAAAAGCTCAAGAGATGCTTATAATATCAAACGAGACAAGAAGTTCTGCTACGGAAGGTAAAAACTTAGCAACAAACACTGTAAATGCGATGGAAGATATTAATACAACAGTTCTAAATATCAATGAAGCGATTTCAGTAATTGACCAAATTGCCTTCCAAACAAATATTTTATCATTAAATGCAGCAGTTGAAGCAGCAACAGCAGGAGAAGCAGGAAAAGGGTTTGCAGTTGTAGCCCAAGAAGTAAGAAATCTTGCAGCAAGAAGTGCAGAAGCAGCAAAAGAGATTAAAGATTTAGTTGAAAATGCAACAACTAAAGCTGACAATGGAAAAAGTATTAGTAATAAGATGATTGAAGGTTTTAATGAATTGGAATCAAAAATTCATGATACAAGTAATCTTATAAGTGATGTTGCAAATGCAGCAAAAGAACAAAGTGTAGGAATGAATCAAATAGCTGATGCTGTTGGTCAATTAGATAAATTTACACAAGAAAATGCAGCTATTGCTGAAGTAACAAATACAATTGCAATAAAAACTAATAACATTGCACAAAATGTTGTTAAAAAAGTATCTGAAAATAAATTTTAATAAAACTAAGAGTTTAACTCTTAGTTTTATAAGTCTACCATTGCTTTAAAGAAAGCACCACTTCTACCTACATTTTCAACATGAACATGAGATCTTTCATCTAATCTTCCATCTTCAATGTATTGTTTTTTTACTTCTAATATAACTGGCGTTGTTTTACCTGGGATATCTACTTTTTGATAAAATTCACAAAATAAAGCAGTTTGAGTTGAGCTTATCATTGGAGGAAAATCATCTAAAGGTTTTTGAACATCAATCTCAAATTTTTCAATTTCACTCTCTTCTTTATCAAGCATATTTGCACAAAGTTTAACTTGCTCTGTATTGTCTTTATTTACAAAACAAATAGTAGCTTTTTTATTTTTCAAAATATTATGTAAAGAATCCTTTGGAACGCCCTCTTCTTTTACACCAATAGAAACAATAACAACAGCAGGATTACTTGATAATGGTACAAAATATGAAAAAGGAGCTGCATTTATAACACCTTCATCTTCTGTTACAATCCATGCAATTGGTCTTGGAACAACTGTATCAGACATAATTTTATATCTATTTAAATCGTTTACATCTTTATAATCTATAATCATTTATCTTCCCTAAATTTTAATTTATTTATCTTAATATAATATTTTTTAACAAAGCTTAAAAATATAAGGAAAGTTTTTATATTCTTAGTTATAATAGTGCCTAAAAAAGGCTATTTGTGAATAATGTTTTAGATATTTTCAAAGAAATCACAACTATCCCTAGATGTAGTGGGAATCATGAACCATTTATAAATTATATGAAAAAATTTGCTTCAAAAAATGGTTACCTTTGTTTAGTTGATAACTTTAATAATATTTTATGTAAAAAAGAGAACTCAAAAGCAAGTTTGTGTTTACAAAACCATTATGATATTGTTTGTTTAAGTGACAATTGTATTCCTAAAATTGTTGAAGAAGAAGAGTTTTTAAGAGCTGAGAACTCAACATTAGGAGCTGATAATGGTATAGGATGTTCTTATATGCTATCACTAATGACTCAAGGTTATGATTGTCAATTTCTTTTTACAAGTGATGAAGAGATAGGACTAATTGGAGCAAATAATTTAGAGCATAAATTAGATGCACAATATATGTTAAATATTGATAGTGAAGCAGAAGGTGAAATTTGTATTGGTTGTGCTGGAGGGGTAGATTTCTTTGCAAAAAACTCTTCAAAACAAATTATTGAAAACAATGAAAATTATGAGCTTTATGAAATAGAGATTTCTAAATTACCTGGTGGTCACAGTGGTGTTGATATTCACTTAAATGTACCAAATGGTATTAAACTAATTGCACAAACTATAAAAGAAAATAATGGTTTACTTCTTGATATAAATGGTGGGGAGAGAATCAACTCCATCCCTGTAAATGTTAAAGCAATTGTTGCTTTTAAAGAGGACCCAAAGTTAATACCAAATGAAAATATTTGTATAAGTAAAATTGATACTAAAGCTGAACATTTAAATGTTTGGTCAAGTGATATATGTGATTTCATTTATACATTTGCAAATGGTGTTAGAGCATATGATAAAGATTTAAATGTGGTTTTAGACTCTATCAACCTAGCTAAAATAGAAACAAAAATTGATGAAATTGAGATTGAATTAAGTGGTCGATCAATGTCAAATTCAAACCTTGAACAACTAAAAAAAGAGACCATTTTATTATTGGAATCTTTTGGTTTTGAAGTAAGAACAGATGGTAAATATCCAGCATGGAAACCAGATGTAAATGAGTTTACAAATATGGTTTTAGATATTTATAAAAAACACAATCCAGAAGCATCCTTAGAAGCAATACATGCAGGCTTAGAGTGTGCAATATTTAAAGACAAATTTCCACATATGAAAATTGCCTCTATTGGTCCAAATATATTTAACCCACACTCAACAAGAGAAAAGGTTGAAATCAAATCGATACTAAATATTAGTAAAATCGTAAAAGATATCGCTAACACTTTTTAAAGGGGATTTTTGATTAATCAATTTACAGTTAAAGAAGATTGGGAATATACAACACTAACACCTAAAATAAAAGAGTTGGATAATTTTTTCAAAAAAAATATCTCCTCTAAAACTGTAAGTTTTGATTTTCAAAAACTTGGACAGATTGATTCATCGGGAATTATCTTATTAATAAAATATGTAATAATTTTTGAGAAAAAGAATACAGAAGTTTTAATTGAAAACATCTCATCAAAACATAAAAAAATGTTTGATTTATACAAAAGTAATTATGTACATAAAGATGAGATTATCTCAAAAGAATCCCCATTTTTAGAAAAAATAGGGAAAGAGGTATTTGATTCCTCAAACTCTTTTAAAAACTTTTTATATTTTATAGGGAAATTAATAGTTTATTTTTTTTATCTTTTAAAACATCCTTCTAAAATTAGACTTAAATCTATTGTTCATCAAATAGAGATTGCTGCAATTCCTATTTTGCCAATCATTGCCTTAGCTTTATTTTTAGTTGGATTTGTTACAGCTTATCAAGGTGCTGAACAATTAAATAGATTTGGTGCAGCAATAATAGTTATTGAGATGTCTACAATGAGTATGTTTAGAGAAATTGCCCCTTTTTTGGCAGCTGTTATAATTGCAGGACGAAGTGCTTCATCCTATACAGCACAAATTGGAACAATGAAAATAACTGAAGAGATAAGTGCCATGAGAACAATGGGCTTTGATATTGATATTTTTTTAATAATTCCTAGAATCATTGCACTAATTATTGTTTTACCTTTAATTGTATTTTTTGCCGATATGGCTTCACTTATTGGAGAGATGGTTATAGTTAAGATTCACCTTGGTATTTCATATACTCAATTTATAGAAAGAATTTATGAATATGTTGAGATTAGACATATTTTACTTGGAGTTTTTAAGGCTCCCTTATTTGGTATTTTAATTGCAGTTATTGGATGTTATAGAGGTTTACAAGTTAAAAGTGGAACTGATATTGGGAAATATACTACAAAAGCAGTTGTTGATTCAATTTTTTGGTTAATTATAATCAATGCAATAATATCTTTACTTTCAATACAATTAGGATTCTAAGATGATAAAAGTTAAAAATATTTCAACCTCATTTAAAGAAAAAATTGTGCATGATGATATCTCTTTTAATATAAAAAAAGGTGAAATATTTGGTATCTTAGGTGGAAGTGGTAGTGGAAAAACGGTAATGCTTCGACAAATAATAATGTTGGATGCCATACAAAAAGGTGATATTGAAATTTTTGGTAAAAATATAAAAAATTTAAATATGAAAGATAGGGATAATATAAAAAGAAACTGGGGTGTTTTATTTCAATTTGGCGCTTTATTTTCATCTTTAAATGTAATTGAAAATATTGGCATTATGTTAAAAGAAAACACAAATTTACCTAAAGAATTAATTGATGATATTGCTTACACAAAATTAAAAATGGTTGGTCTTGATTCAAGAGTTGGTAAACTTTATCCCCAAGAGTTAAGTGGGGGAATGAAAAAAAGAGTAGCCTTAGCTAGAAGTTTAGCTTTAGACCCTGAGATAGTTTTTTTAGATGAACCGACTTCAGGACTTGATCCTGCAAGTGCAAAAGCTTTTGATACATTAATTGCACAACTTAGGGATATGTTAGGATTAACAGTTGTTATGATTACCCATGAATTAAATACTATAAAAAATGTTTTAGATAGATTCTTAATCCTTTCAAATGGTAAACTATCAATGCTTGGAACCTATGAGGATGCATTAAATTCAAATGATGATACAATAAAAAAGTTTTTAAAACTTCAAAAGGAAGAGTTTGGAAAATAAAGCTAAATACACAGTTGTTGGTATATTTGTTCTTACATTTACAATTGCAATGGTTATTTTTATATTATGGCTTGCAAGGTACGATGTAGAAGAATTAAATGCAAAAGAGTTTAGAATTTATAGTAAAACCTCTATAGCTGGTTTAAATAAAAACTCAATTGTTGAATACAAGGGTTTAGATATAGGTTTAGTTGATGATATTAGAATCAATCCTAAAGATGTTGAACAAATAGAGATTATCTTAAAAATCACAAAACCAGAAATCATAAAAACTAACTCTTATGCAATAATACAATCTCAAGGTGTTACGGGAAATAAACTAATAGAAATAGAGGGTGGAACTCAAGAAGCAAAACAAGTTGTGGTAAAAGAAAATTCATTTGCAATCTTACCTTTAAAAAAATCTTTTATTGATAAACTTACTTCAAGTGCAGGAAATATAAGTTCACAAATTGAAGTTGTTTTAAAAAGATTTGAGCTATTGCTAAATGATAAAAATATTGAAAATATTGAAAAACTATTAGCCAATTTAAATAAATCATCGGAAAACTTTAATCAACTAATTACACATTCAAATAATCTATTAGAAAATGATGTAAAAACAACTTTCAACAATGTAAATCAAATGACAAAAACAATCGATAATGTAGTAAAAAATGATGTATCAAAAACCATAAAAGAGATAGAAAAACTTTCTAAAAATCTAAGTTTATTAAGTAAAAATATTGATGAAGTATTAAAAAATGATGTAAAAAACTTAATTACTGATTTTAGTAATACAGCAAAATCATCTCAAAGTATAGAAAAAGTATTAGGGGATTTAGAACAAACTATAGAAAAAATCGATTCTACAATTGAAGATTTTAACTCAAATGGTGGAGATATGATTTTTAATACAAGAGAGAAAAACTTTGGACCAGGAGAACTAGAATAATGTTTAAATTTTTATCAATTTTATTTATTTCAATACTATTTACAGGATGTATTAGTATTACAAAAGAATTGCCAGCATATAAAACTTACAATCTTAATCTTGATATAAAACAAGAGAAACAAAGTTTTTTTGATAAAAGTATTATGATTTTAGAACCAAGAACCCTAGAGAGTTTAAATAGCAAGGCTATTAGTTACAAAAAAGATGGGTATATTAGTGATTCATATGTGCTAAGTCGTTGGAGTGATAAGCCAACTAAACTTATACAACAAAGTATGGCTTCATATCTAAACTCAAAAAATAGGTTTAAATATATAACAACTTCAAAAATTAAACTTGCAAGTGATTATACATTACATAGTGAATTGTTTGAATTCAATCAAAGTATAGAAAACAATCAATCATTTGCAAAACTTTCAATAAGAGTTTACCTAATCAATAACCTAAATAAAAAAATTGCATATAAAAATTTTATATATAAAAAGGAAACAAAAACTATAGATGCCCTTGGTTTTGTTGAAGCACAAAATCAATTAGTTTCTACATTTCTAAAAGATTTAAATATATTTATTTCTTCTTCATTTGAAAATGGTTTTTAGTCAAATTGTTGTACAATTAAACAATTAACTAAGAATATTATATGAACACAAAAAATGAAGATAAAATAATTAGGATCATTAAATATGCTCCCCCTATCCTAGCGATAATAATTTCTATTCTTCTATCTCTATCTTTATATCTAAACAATGAAGTTAATTTTAAAAATCAAGAAAAATTTATTGAACAAGAATATATAAAAAACAACAAAGAACTTATAAAAAGTCAAGTTGATAGAGTTTATCATCTTATTCAAAAAGAACAAGACTCTACAGAAAACAACTTAAAAACATCTCTTAAAGATAGAGTTAATGAAGCTTATTCTATTGCAATGAATATTTATAATGAAAATAAAGAACTTGACAAGCAAATACTAAAAAAAATGATTTCTGATGCATTAAGGGAGATTAGATTCAACAATAAAAGGGGATATTTTTTTATTTATACCTTTGATTATGAGTGTGTTTTGCTCCCATTAGCAAGAGAGCTTGAAGGAACAAATTTTTATAATTATCAAGATGCAAATGGGGTGTATGTAATTAGAGAAATTATTAATATTGTTAAATCAAAAAAAGAAGGTTTTTTTCAATGGAAATATTATAAACCTTCTGACAAAGAAAAACAATATAAAAAAATTGGTTATAACAAACACTTTGAGCCTTTTGATTGGGTTATTGGTACAGGTGAATATATAAAAGATTTTGAAGATGACCAAAAAGTAAAAATATTAAATTTTATTAGTAATTTAAAATACCCAAATAATGGATATATCTTTGCACTTGATTATAATGGCAACTATCTAAGCCACATAAAAAAAGATATTATTGGGTTAAATGCCCTTGAAGCAAAAGACACAAGAACTAACCAAACTATTATCGATGCAATTAATACTTCAAAAAACAATAATAGTGGCTATATAAGTTATATACAAAATAAAAAGCCTGGTATAAATATGCCAATGAAAAAAACCAGCTATGTTAGAGGTTTTGATAAATGGGATATGCTAATAGGAAAAGGTTTTTATGAAGATGATATAAAACAAAGAGTAGAAAAAGAGAAAAACTTATTAAAAGAAAAGTTTCATGAAGACTTAGAACAAATTTTTATAACAACTATTATTTTCTCTTTAGTTTTACTTATTCTTTCTATTAATCTTTCTAGAATTTTAAAAAGTAAATTTGACAGATATAAAAAAGAGATAGATGATAGTCTTGAATATATTACAAAACAAAATGAAACCCTAGCACACCAATCAAAAATGGCTGCAATTGGTTCTATGATAAATAATATAGCACATCAATGGAGACAACCACTTTCAATTATACTTAGTACTTCCACAGGAATGGAACTTAAAAAAGAGATTGGAGTTTTAAGTGATGATGATTTTAAAAAGAGTATAAAACATATTAATGATGCCACAAAATACTTGTCTAATACAATCGAAGATTTTAGAACTTACTTCTCAAAAAATAAAGAAAAAGTAGAGTTTTCAATAAAAGATGTTGTTGAAGCTACACTAAATATAGTTAGTCCTCAATTAAAAGATAAAAATATCATTGTTGTAAATAATACAAAAGATTTTCAAACCTATGGATTAAAAAATGAACTTATTCAAGTTGTAATAAATCTTATAAATAATGCTAAAGATGAATTAGAAAAAATAGACCAAGAGGATAAATATATTTTTATTGATTCATATGTAAAAGATGATGAGATAATATTAACTATTTTAGATAATGCTGGGGGTGTTCCCAAAAAGATTATTGAACATATTTTTGAGCCATACTTTACAACTAAACACCAATCTCAAGGGACAGGAATTGGGCTTTACATGACAGAAGAGATTATAACAAAACATTTAAAAGGTACTATAGATATACAAAATCATGAATACCACTACTACAACAAAAAGTACTTAGGAGCAAAGGTTACAATTAAATTAATTCTAGTTTAAATGAGAAGTTGTGTAACTAAGAGCAATTGTTCCTATTACTTTAATGATTCTCATTCTTTTTAATAATCTCATATTTGATATAATCATTGAAATTTAAAATTTATAAAAGGACTTGGAGAATGGGAAAAATCACCGAACAAGATATCGTACAAAGTATTGCTGACGCATGTCAATATATATCTTTTTATCACCCTGAAGATTTTGTTAAAGGGATGGTAGAAGCTTATGAAAATGAAAAATCAGAAGCAGCAAAAAATGCTATTGGACAAATTTTAATTAACTCTAAAATGTGTGCACTAGGACATAGACCTTTATGTCAAGATACAGGGAGCGTAAATATTTTTATAAAAGTTGGTTTAAAAGCTGACTTAGATATTTCAAAAGAGTTAGAAGATGTATTAAATGAAGGTGTAGCAAAAGGTTATACAGACCCAGATAATACTTTAAGATACTCTGTTGTTGCAGATCCTGCAGGAGCTAGAACAAATACTAAAAATAATACACCAGCAGTTATTCACTTTTCAGTTGATGCAAACTCTGATAAATTAGATATTACAGTTGCAGCTAAAGGTGGAGGATCTGAAAATAAATCTAAATTTGCTGTATTAAATCCAAGTGATTCAATTTATGATTGGGTTATGAGTAATGTTGAGCAAATGGGAGCAGGATGGTGTCCTCCAGGAATCTTAGGTATTGGTATTGGTGGTAATCCAGAAAAATCAATGCTATTAGCTAAAGAGGCTTTAATGGGTCATGTTGATATTCATGAACTAAAAGAAAGAGGTCCTCAAAATGCTTTAGAAGAATTAAGACTAAAATTATATGAAGACATTAATAAAATCGGAATTGGAGCACAAGGACTTGGTGGATTAACAACAGTTCTAGATGTTAAAATTTTAGATTATCCATGTCATGCAGCATCACTTCCTGTTGCTATGATTCCAAACTGTGCAGCTACTAGACATATCCATTTTGAACTTGATGGAAATGGACCAGCAAAATTTGAAAAACCAGATTTAGACCTTTGGCCAGATTTAGAACTACCAATGGATACAATTAAAAAAGTAAATATTGAAGATTTAACAAAAGAGAATTTATCTCAATTTAAATCAGGAGATACTTTACTATTATCAGGAAAAATCTTAACTGCAAGAGATGCTGCTCATAAAAAAATTGTTGAGTATAAAAATGCAGGGAAACCACTTCCAAATGGTGTTGACTTAAAAGATAGATTTATCTACTACGTTGGACCAGTTGATCCAGTTAGAGATGAAAAAGTAGGACCTGCAGGACCAACTACATCAACTAGAATGGATAAGTTTACTAAAGATATGATGGAGATTGGAATCATGGGTATGATTGGTAAAGCTGAAAGAAAGCAACCAACTATTGATTTAATCAAAGAATACAAATCTATGTATTTAATTGCTACAGGTGGAGCAGCTTATTTAATTTCTCAATCTATTAAAGATGCAAAAGTATTAGCATTTGAAGAGATGGGAATGGAAGCTATTTACGAATTTGAAGTAAAAGATATGCCTGTTACTGTTGCAGTTGATACAGAGGGTACTTCTATTCATACTACTGGTCCACAAAAGTGGAGAGCGATTTAAATTTTATATATCCTAATAAATAATACTTATATATAATTAGCTAAGAAGATTTTTCTTCTTAGCTTTTTTTATTTTTACCTAACAAAAACTTCTAATATTCCATATATTTTTTTATACTATAATTTATATTATCGTAAAAGGATATACAATGGATTATAGAATAGAAAAAGATACAATGGGTGAAATGAAAGTACCAAATAACAAATATTGGGCAGCACAAACACAAAGAAGCCTTGAAAACTTTCCAATTGGTGAAGAAAAAATGCCAAAAGAAATTATAGAAGGTTTTGCATATTTAAAAAAAGCTTGTGCAATAGTTAACAATAAATTGGAAAGACTAAATAATGAAAAAACTAAAGCTATTTCAAATGCTTGTGATGAAGTAATTGAAGGTAAACTAGGAGGGAATTTCCCACTTGTTGTATGGCAAACAGGTTCTGGAACTCAATCAAATATGAACATAAATGAAGTTGTAGCAAATAGAGCTACAGAGATTCTTGGAAGTGATTTTAGAGTTGAAAAACTAGTTCATCCAAATGATGATGTAAACAAAGGACAAAGTTCAAACGATACTTACCCTACTGCTATGAGAGTTGCTTTTGTTTTAGATGTTCAAAAAAAATTAATCCCTGCAATAAATACTTTAAAAGCTACACTAGAGCAAAAAGTAAAGGACTTTAATGATGTAGTAAAAATAGGACGTACTCACTTACAAGATGCAACTCCTCTTACCCTGGGACAAGAATTATCAGGATATGTTGATATGCTTGATAAAGCTTTATCTCAAATAGATGATGTAATGAAATATATTGTTGAACTTGCAATTGGTGGAACAGCAGTTGGAACAGGCCTTAACTCCCATCCAGATTTTTCAAATATGGTAAGTGAAGTTTTAAATGAATTAACTTCTACAAAATATAAATTTAAATCACATCCAAATAAATTCCATGCACTTACAGCTCATGATGGTGAAGTAGTATTAAGTGGAGCTTTAAATGCTCTAGCCTCAAATTTAATGAAAATAGCAAACGATATTAGATGGTTAGCTTCAGGTCCTAGATGTGGAATTGGTGAATTAAGTATTCCTGAAAATGAACCAGGAAGTTCTATTATGCCAGGTAAAGTAAATCCAACTCAAAGTGAAGCTATGACAATGGTGGCAGTTCAGGTTATGGGAAATCATACAACTATTTCAGTTGCTGCATCACAAGGAAATTTTGAATTAAATGTATTTAAACCAGTAATTGCTTTAAATATTATTCAATCAATTAGATTATTAAGTGATACCATGATTGCATTTAATGATAAGTGTGCAATTGGAATTCAAGCAAATAGAACAAATATAGATAAATATTTAAATGATTCACTTATGCTAGTAACTGCATTAAACCCATATATTGGTTACGAAAATGCTGCTAAAATAGCCAAAACAGCTCATGCTAATGGTTCAACATTAAAAGAAGAAGCTATTAATTTAGGATTATTATCTAAAGAAGATTTTGAAAAATATGTTAAGCCAGAAGAGATGACATATCCTAAGAAATAAAAGGGATGTGTTAGAAACTTTATGTCAGTCTGATAGAATTTATTCTAAAGGATTGAAAAATGAATCAAACACATATGTCAGATCATATAGAGCAAAAGATTTTATCTTTGTTAAATTTATATCTCTAAAGCTGTTTATACTATTCATGGTGTTAAAGATATACTTATTGAGGTTCAATTGTGTATTGTACATCAAATTAGAAACTCCATAAGATATGTAGCTTCTAAAAACCAAAAAGAGTTGATGAAGAGACTTTGTCAATTTTAGCTTCAAGCTTTGGATATGTACTACTAATTCAATAAGTTCAAATTAGATATTACTTTTGTCTTTATTATTATAAAATAGTTCAAATTTTGATGGACTGTATTTCATAACTATTATTCTAAATAAAATTAAAACAGCTATTATACCAAGTATCGTAAAAATTTTCTCTGTATTAAATTTATCATTTACTATTAACATAATATCTCTTATAAAAAATACGATTGTTGAATCAATCATAATTCTCATCCTAATTCTATTTTCATTACTAAACATAAACTCTAATAACATCCTAACGAGCTCTAATATAATAATGAACTCTAAAAGGGCAACTGCAAGCTGAGAGAAACTATTAACTTCTGAAAAATCTTTTACAGAAAAATATAATACAAAAGTTATTAAAAATTTTACCATAAAAATGAAGTTCTTCATATCAAAATATCTATTCATAAGTTTTATCCTAATTTTGAATTTGAATAAAAAAGAGGAGCTTATTCATGGGACGAAATAAGGAGTGACTCCTCTTTTTATTTTAAAGAGTATAAATAAAAACTAACAATCTTATTAAGAAAAGTAGGAATGTGAAAAAAGGACAAGATTCTTAATAATTTTGTTAATGCCGAATGATATTATTTTTAAGTAACTAAATGATTACAGTAAATAATTGTTCAATAAAGATAATTTAAATTTTAGATTATAACTTTTTTTAATATTTTTCTATCTAACTTTAAAGTTCATTTGAGAATTATATTTTTTTCAAAACTACTTATAATATTAAATTTGTCACTAAAATGTAGTAAAAATAGTATATATTAGTAATTGAATAATAAAAAATAATAAAAGGTAAGATAAATGAATAAACTATTTAAATTAGTTTTGCTTATATTATTTAGTTTTTATACAAATATTTTTGCTAATGAAATAAATTTATCTAATAAAGATACAAATCTAAATTTCTTGAATTCATATAATAAAAAAGAGTTATCTTCAAAAATTTTTGAGTCAACTGGATATAAACCAAAAAAATATAAAAAATCTAAAGAAGTATTGCTTCTAAATTCATATCATATTGGATATAAATGGACTGATGATATCACAGCTGGAGTTAAAGCATTATTCCCACCACAAACTAATGTTAGTTTAAATATTGAATATATGGATACAAAAAGAAAATTTGATAAAAAATATATGAATCTATTAAAGGATACATACAATTATAGATACAAAAATGAAAACTTCGATCTAGTAATTGCTTCTGATAATAATGCATTTGAATTTTTAGTTGAAAACAAAGACTTAATTTTTAAAAATACACCAATTATATTTTGTGGGGTAAATTTTTTCAAAGAAAAACAACTTAAAGGAACTAAAAATATAACTGGTGTTAGTGAAGAGTCTGATATTGAGGCTACTTTTAATTTAATGCTTAAACTTCACCCACGAACTAGAAATATTTACATCATAAATGATCAAACAAAATCTGGAATTATTGTTCAAAATGAAATAAAAAGAATCATAAATAGTTTTAAAAATAAAGATATAAATTTTCAGTTTTCTAAACCTTCTACTTTAAATCAATTATTGAAAGAGGTTAAATCTCTTCCTGAGGATACTGTAATATTTTTTCATAGTTTTTTTAAAGATAAAAATGGAAAATATTATAGTATTCCTGAGGTAACAAAAGAAATCAATAAAATCACTAATCTACCTATTTATGCAGGATGGGACTTTTTACTTGGGTATGGGATAATTGGTGGAAAACTAGAAACAGGTTTTAGTCATGGATTAGAGGCTGCTAATATGGCGCATAAAATATTATCAGGAACAAAACCAGAAGAAATCCCAATTATTAGGAAATATTCTGCAAAATTTATTTTTGATGAAGAACTCTTAAATAAATTTTCTATTGATAAAGAACTACTACCTAAAAACAGTATTATATTAAATAAGAAGGAAATAAGAATCCTTCGTGAAGATAAAATTCCAACTATAGAACTTACAAAAAAAGAAAAAGAGTTTTTGAAAAAAAAACCAGTAATAAAAGTAAGCAATGAATTAGATTGGGCTCCTTTTGATTTTGCAATAAATGGAAAACCTCAAGGATACTCTATTGATATTTTAAAAAGTATTTCATCAAAAACAGGTTTAAACTTTGAATTTGTTAATGGTTACACATGGGATGAATTATTTACTATGTACAAAAACAAGAAATTAGATTTGATTCAACCTATAGAAATAGTGTTCACTAAAGATTCTAACTCCATTGTATCAAATCCTATTTTTTTATATAACAACTCGTTTGCAACAAAAAAGGATAAAAAGAAGATAAAAAATCTAAAAGATTTATATGGTAAAAAAGTTGCAGTAGGAAAAAGTTTTGGTATTGAATTTTTTTTAAAAGAAAATTATCCACAAATAGAACTTGTAACAGTTAATAATGTTCAAGAAGGGTTAGAGTACTTATTGACTGATAAAGTATATGCCTTAATTGATTCCAAGCAAGTAATGAATTATTTTATTAAAAAGAATCTATACACTAATATAAAAATACATGGTCTTGTAGAAGAATATGATAAACCTAATTATAGAAGTTTACATTATATGACTCATCAAGAATATCCAGAACTTTTAACTATTATTAATAAAGGATTGTCAAGTATTACTCCAGGTGAAATATCAGAATTAGAAGAAAAATGGTACGGAAAAATAAATAATCCTAATGAAAAACAAATTAATTTATCAATCACTGAATTAAATTATCTAGATAGAAAAAAAGTTATTAATATGTGTCTAATTCCAAGTTATATGCCCTATGAAGGTTTTGACAAAAATGGTAACCATATTGGTCTAACTAAAGATTTGATGGATGTTATTGAAAAAAAATTAGGAATAGAGCTAAAAGTTTATCAAACTAAAACTTTTAAAGAAACTTTCGATGCATTAAAAAAAGGTTATTGTGATATTTTACCTTTAGCACAAAAACTAGATAGCAGAAAAGATTTCTTAGATTTTACAAGTCCTTATGTAACAACATATACTGGAATTGTCACAAAAAATGAAACACTTTTTGTAAATACTATAGATGAATTATATGGAAAAAAGATTGGTGTAGCAAAAGGTTCTGCATACGAAAAAATATTAAAAAAAGAATACCCAAATTTAAAACTTATTTTACTTTCAGATATTAGAGAAGGAGTTGAAAAAGTCAGAAGTGGTCAAATATATGGATATATAGGTTCCATTGGGAACTTAGGTTATTATTTACAACAAGAAGGAAGTTTTGATTTAAAAATTGCTGGAAAATTTGATATAAATTTAAACTTATCAATTGCGACAGTAAAAAAAGAACCATTACTTAATTCTATTTTGCAGAAGGCTTTAAATAGTATTTCTCATAAAGAAATTGCAAATTCTTTTAGTAAATGGATTGGCGTCAAAGTTGATAAAGGAATAGATTATTCATTAGTGTACAAAATAGTTTCAGTTTTATTATTCATATTAATTATTATACTTTTTTGGTTAAGAAGATTAAAAAATGAAATTAAAAAAAGAAAAGAGATTGAAGAAAAACTATTAAAAGCAAATCATGCAAAAAGTGAGTTTTTAGCAAATATGAGCCATGAAATAAGAACACCAATGAATGGTATTATTGGGATGTTAAATTTAGCACTATCTAAAATTGATACAGATACTGAATTGTCAAAGGAATATGTTAAAAAAGGACAAAATTCTGCAAAAATGCTACTGGGTATTATTAATGATATTTTAGATTTTTCAAAAATTGAAGCTAGAAAAATAGATATTGATAATAAACCATTTAATTTAAGAGAAATAGTAAGTCAACTAAATGATTTATTTGGATACACCGCAAGACAAAAAGACTTAGAATTTATTATTATTCAAGATCAGTTCACACCAGAACTTATAGTGGGCGATAAATTAAGACTGACACAAGTACTAATTAATTTAGTTAGTAATGCTATAAAATTTACTCAAAAAGGCTCAGTAAAAGTTAAGATTCAACTTTTATCAAAAGAGAATGATAATATCACTTTAAAATTTTCAATAATTGATACAGGAAAAGGAATTGCAAAAGATAAACAAAAAGCTTTGTTTAAACCTTTTATACAAGAGGATAATTCTATTTCTAGGGAGTTTGGAGGAACTGGTTTAGGTTTAGTAATAGCTAAAAATTTAGTTGAATTAATGGGAGGAGAAATTAGTTTTGAAAGTAAAGAAGGAAAAGGAAGTTCTTTTTGCTTTACAATATCTAGTATATCTATAGAAGAAGAGATAAATTATAAAAATAAGATAAAAAAATCTGAAATAAAAAATTTAGATACTGAAAATAAAAAAATATTAAATGCTAGAATTTTACTTGTAGAAGATAACGATATAAATCAAGAACTTGCTCAAACATTTTTAAAAGAGATAGTAAGTGATGTTGAAATAGCATCAAATGGTAAAGAGGCTCTTGACAAAGTATTTAATAACAATCCAAACTATTATAATCTGATATTAATGGATATTCATATGCCTATTATGGATGGATATACTGCAACTACAAATATTAAGCAGAATGAACAATTCAAAAATATACCAATTGTTGCATTAACAGCAAATGCGTTAAAAAAAGATTTAGATAAATGTTTAGATATTGGTATGTCTGATTATATTATTAAACCTTTTGATGTTAAAGATTTATATAATAAAGTAAGGCATTGGATAAATTCTAATGGAAAAATAAAAAGAATAAGTCTTAAAAAAATTGAAGGAGAGAATAATAAAACTCTTGACACAAAAGAAGCTATTTCAAGAATGATAGGACGCACTGATTTATATAAAAATTTTCTAGAGAGCTTTTTACAAGATAGGATTAATGATTATACAATTTTAGAAAGATATATTTTAGAAACTAAATTTGATGATGCAATTAATTTAGCACATACTCTAAAAGGTGTTTGTGGAACAATGGGTGCTATGAAATTATCAAATCTATTTGCAAAAATAGAGCGATCTTTAAAATTTAATCAAAAAGTTGATAAAAATTTAATTGATGAAACCCAAAATGAATTGAAACTTGTGATTAAAGAGGTTAGAAAATGGGTTAAATCTAATTAAGGATAAGAAAATTCATAATAATTATTTTTTATAAAAATGCTTCCAAAATGAAACCTTTTTAAGTTATTATAAGATATAATAATCAACGTTTTTCGTTGCTTTAAATAATAAAAGGACATAAAATGAAAATTAATAGTATAAAACTTAAATTGCTACTACTTGTTTTTGTTAGTACTTTAGTATCTTTTGCAATACTAGGTTTTAACAATGCACAAAGTAGTTATGCATCACAAGACAAGCTAGTAAAACAAAACAGTTTAAATCTTATAAAAGAGGAATCAAAATTTATTGATGGATTCATAGAATCAAAAATGGATATTATTCGCGCTATCGCTAAACAATTAGAAAATACAAATATCGATGAAGAGAAACAGAAAGTATTAGACTCTTTTTTGCAAGCAAAAAACTCAGGAAACTTTGTTGATGTATATATTGGATATCAAAAAGATGGTTCTTTATTACTTGCAAATGGTAATACATTAACAGTTGAAAAAGACAACTATAATGCTACAAAAAGACCTTGGTATCAACAAACTCTAGATGCAAAGAAAGCTACAGTATCAAAACCATACCTCGATGTAACAACAAAAAAAATGATTGTATCAGTGGCAGTTCCTTTTTATCAAAATGGTAATCTAGTTGGGGTTATTGGTTCTGATATTTTTATTGATACTATTGTTGAAACTATTTTAAATATTCAACTTGATGGTTTAGGATTATCATATTTAACTGATTCAGAAGGTAAAATTTTAATCCATAAAAATAAAAAATTAATGAATAAAAATGACACTTTACTTAAACAAATAAAAACCGAAAAAAAACTTAATTTTGGTGAAGCAACACAAAATAGTGTTACCAAATTAGTTACCTATAGTACTCTAAAAACTACAAATTGGAATCTTGTATTAGAACTAAACAAAGAAGATATTTATAAAGAAATAAATGCAGATGTAATAGAAGAGATCGTTTTATATATTGTTTTACTTTTTGTTATTTTAGCTATTATTTTTTACTCTTTACTTAAAATCTTATCTCCAATAAAAACTGTTGAAGAGGGATTCCACTATTTCTTTAAATATCTAAAAGGTGAAGAGAATGTGATTAAAGAGATAAATATAAATACAAATGATGAATTTGGAACAATGGCAAAAGTTATTAATGAAGAAATGGTATCAATATCAAAAAGACTTGAATCAGATAAAGAATTAATCAACAATGTAAAAGATGTAGTTGCAAAGGTACAAGAGGGAAAACTAAATATATTAGTTGAAAAATCAACTGAAAACAAATCATTAAATGAGTTAAAAGATATATTAAACCAAATGATAGAAACTATTAATGAAAATGTTAATAGTGATATAAGCCCAATTTTATCACACCTTGAAAAATATGCAAAACTTGACTTTACTAATACAATTCCAAATCCTGATGGTAATATCTCAAGAGGATTAAACAACCTTTGTAATATCATTAATCAAATGTTAAAAGAAAACAAAGAAAATGGTCTCGCACTTGAAGATAGTTCAAAAATATTGCTTCAAAATGTAGATGTATTAAATAAATCTTCAAATGAAACTGCCGTATCACTTGAAGAAACTGCTGCAGCTTTAGAAGAGATTACAAGTACAGTTGTAAATAATACAAATAGAATCTCTGAAATGTCATTACACTCTCATGAATTATCTAAATCTATTAAAAAAGGTCAAGAACTAGCAAGTTCTACTGTAACATCAATGGATGAGATAAATGAACAAACTCAAGCAATTGCTGAAGCAATTACAGTAATTGACCAAATAGCTTTCCAAACAAATATTTTATCTTTAAATGCAGCAGTTGAAGCAGCAACAGCAGGAGAAGCAGGAAAAGGGTTTGCAGTTGTAGCCCAAGAGGTTAGAAACCTAGCAGCTAGAAGTGCAGAAGCTGCTAAAGAGATTAAAGATTTAGTTGAAAATGCAACTCAAAAAACTGATACAGGTAAACAAATAGCGGGGAATATGATTCAAGGATATAAAACTCTAAATGAAAATATTGCGAAAACGACAGATGCTATTAAAGATATCTCAGAAGCATCAAAGGAACAAAAAACAAGTATTGAGCAAATAAATGATGTGATCAATAGACTTGACCAACAATCACAAAACAATGCAGCCGTAGCAGGGGAGACTCACCAAATAGCTGAAAATACTTCAAATATAGCACAAACAATTCTTGAAGAAGTAAATAAAAAGAAATTTAGAGAAAGATAAACATCATAGAAAATATATTTTGTTTAAATTATTAAAATATTTGAGTAGTTTTTTTGTAATTTTTTATAAGTATAATTCCTTTTAAAAATTTTAAAGGAAATCAGATTGAAAAAAGTACTATTTGTATGTATTCATAACAGTGCAAGAAGTCAAATGGCTGAAGAGCTATTAAGAAAATATGCTTCAGATAAATTTATTGCTGAGAGTGCAGGACTTGAACCAGGGACATTAAATCCTATTGTAGTTAAACTATTAAAAGAAGATGAAGGAATAGATATTTCTGAAAAAGAGACTAGGTCTGCTTTTGATTTATTTAAAGAAGGTAAAACTTATAATTATGTAATTACTGTATGTGATGAAGAAGCATCTGAAAGATGTCCTTTGTTTCCAGGTGTAAATAATAAAATAAATTGGAGTTTTACTGATCCAAGCTCATTTACTGGATCAGATGAAGAAAAATTAAATAAAACAAAAATTGTAAAAGATACAATTAAAAACCATATCTTAGAATTTATTGAAAATAATAAATAAATATAGAAGGGATAACCCTTCTATAAATTATGCAGCTTTCTTAACAGCTTTTTTAGCTAATTTTTTAGCAACTTTTAATTTTGTTGGAGCTTTTTTAGCAACAGCTTTTTTAACAACTTTTACTGCAGCAGGTGCATTTTTCTTTTTGATATCTGCTTTTTTTACAGCTTTTTTAGCAACTTTTGCGATTACTTTTTTCTTTAATTCTTTTGCCATGGCAAGTCCTTTTTGTTTTTCTTATTACATAAAGTAATATTATATAACTATTATATATAATAAATTAATTTAAAATAAATTATGTTATTATTCTATATAAAATTTTACAAAAGAGTTTAAAATGACATTTATTGAGTTTAAAAAAACATTATTAGATGCAGAACTTACAATCCCAAAGTTTTGTAAATTAATTAAAGTTAGTGAAAAGAACATACAGTCATATAAGAAAAAAGATGCAATTCCTAATACAATAGCATCAGTTGTTACTTGCTTCGCTCATATGAACAAAGCAGGCATTGATTATAAAGAGTTAATCAACTCTTTAGAATTAGAAGCAAAATCAAAACCAAATGCAGGTTTTGCAAGTAAAAAAGAGATTTCTTAGTTTATTTCTATACAATTATCTTTTAGCTCTTTAAAAGAGACTTTTTTCTCTTTTAATGCTTTAATAATTTTAATAGCTTCAGAGGTAACTTTATAAGAATAGCCTTTATCATCTATCTTTTTTTCAATTTTTTTAATCAACTTTTTTTTATCATCAAATGAGTGACAACAAATATTTAGTTCCTTAAATAATTTACTAATTTCCATTTTAACGTCCTTTAAAAAATGTATTACATTATATATTTAAAATAATTAAAGAAAGAAATATATAAAACTATTTTATTTCATTTATATTCTACTTTCATGTAGTTTTACTATTTCTAACATTTTATCTTTATTTAAAAGTTTTAATTCTTTATTTTTATAACTGTGGATTATTTCATTTATATTCTTAAGTTCATCTCCCACATGATATATTTTTATACGAGAGTTTTTTAATTTATTATAGGGATTTACTTCCATCTCTTTAATTATAATAGAACATACACCCTTATCATCAAGCCATTGAAGTAATTCAACTCCATATGTACTTGGGTTTGGCTCAATTTTTATACTATTTTTATTATAAACTACAAAATATTTTGCTTTTTCTAAAGAGGTTGATATTATTGAATTTTCACTCACTGAATCTACAGGGAAAATAGTCATGCTAAACCTTAATTACTTATAAAATTATTTTACTCTTCTTTTCTTAAAATTTTCTTTATCACACAACTAAAAAAAAGAAAATAATGCTAATTTCTTTTTTAACTAGCTTTATTTCTTATATTTATAGTATTTATATGAAGTATCTCATTCAAACTTTTAAATATCTCTTCTGTATATTTTTCAATTAATGAAGCTGAGTTCTTTAACTGTTTATTGTCTACTTTTTTATGATTTAGATTTATATAGTTTTGAACTTCATCATGTAATGATTGATGATAATCTTTTAATTTTTTCCATTCATTAGAGAATACAAACTCTTTTTGCATATTTTCATTATCAACAATCCACTTACCTAAGTTACAAGACTTACAATCAACTACATTTATTGAAGAGTATGAATCTAGTTCTTTAAAATATCTTCTTTTAAAGTTAATATGATCATTTTTATACTTTGAAACATCAGAAATAATTTGTATATCATCAACCATATCATAGTATTTATCATTAATATTTGTTTGTTTAGTTATCCCTAATAGTCTATTTGACAGCTTTGAAACTTCTTGTGATAGTAAATCTATCTCATGGGATGTTTGTGCATTTTTTTGTGTCATTTGATCTATTAAATTAATAGCATCATTTACTTGAATCATACCACTTTCTTGCTCTTTTATGGCAAGGGTAACATTATCAATTATCTTTCTTGTATCAATGATTTTTGAAGAAAGATTATCGTAGCCAGTTATCATATCATTGGCTATGGTTTTACCTTCATTTGATTTTTTACTTGCATCTTCTACAAGTTTTTTAATCTCATTTGCTGCATCTGCACTTCTATTTGCTAAATTTCTTACTTCCCCTGCAACTACTGCAAATCCTTTTCCAGCTTCCCCAGCGGTTGCTGCTTCAACAGCTGCATTTAATGAAAGAATATTTGTTTGAAATGCAATTTGATCAATTACTGCTATAGCTTCACTAATAGCACTAACTTTTTCATTTATCTCATCCATAGAGCTTGAAGTTTTTGATGCTAATTCATTTCCTATATTTGCACTAGTACTTAAATCATCTGCAATTCTCAACATCTCAGTAACATCCTTTGAGCTACTTTTCATATTTGAAGTAATTTGTTCAATTGAAGCTGCTGTTTGTTCTAATGAACTTGCCTGTTCATTTGAACTATTTGATAACATTTGAGATGAAGTTGTAAGAGTTTGAGTATTATTTTTTAATTCATTTCCCGCATTTGTAATCATTGCAATTAACTGAGAAATAGATTGTCCTAATAAAACTGTTCTAGTTGAAAGGGTACCAAAATTACCATACATCCCTACCCTTTGCTCTTCACTTAATCTAAAGTTATATTTACCAAGTGCATAATTATCAAGTAAAAGATTTATATTATCAACTTTATTTTTTGTATAAGATATCATTTTATTAATAATCAGCCTTAAAGATTCAACCTCTTGTGTTGCACCTTTTTCATGTAAGCTATACTCTAAAAATCCATTAGAAACTTTTACAATTACATCAGTAATCTCATTTACTACCTTTTTATCTTGCTCAATAATTTTTTGAATCTTTTCAATTTGTAAATTCATATCATGTGTCATTTGAGCAAATTCATCATTCCCTTTTACTTCCATTGGTTTTAAATAATCTTTTTCTCTAATTACATATTGGAAGAAATATTCAAGTCCTTGTTTAAAAACTTTTAAACTTGAAACAATTTTTTTAGTCATAAGTGTACTAATGATAAAAATAATTACTAACATAACAATCAAAAATATTCCAAAGAAAATAAATTCATTATTTAGTTGAGAGTTTTTCGTTTCTATATACTTATTTATATCTAAAGTTAATCTATCTACCAACTTTTCATAGTAATTGATTCTTGAAGTAGATACTTCAATCCATTTTTCTTTTTGGGCTCCAAAAATATTTTGATTTAACTTTTTTAGAGATTGTACTGTTTTAGTTGTATCTAACTTAACGATTTCATCAATTTCTTTAATCGTTTTACCTTGTGATAATGAATCAGAAATATCTAATACATTTCCCATATAAGAATCAAAACTATTTTTAATAACTTTTAATAGCCTCTTTTCCTCTTTTGTTATACCTTTTAATCTTCTATATTTGTTAACACTTCTTTTTATCGCTGTGTGATACTTCTGAACATTATTTAAGGATTTGTTATCATTTCTAACTAAATAGTTTTTATAATTATGAATAAGTCCACCAAACCCAGCATGTGCATAGATATCACTTATAATTTGGTCTTTTAAACTTTTATCAAAAAGTATAGTTCTAAACTTATTTAACTCTTTACATTTTTCACACTTTTTTTCATCGTCACTATATTTAAGACTATCAGCAGAAGCAATTTTTTTAAATTGACCTAAAAATATATTTTGATTTGTAACAAGTTTATTAAATTCCATATTATCATTATTTAATAAAACCCCCTTATCAAAAATATTTTTTACCAACATTCTTTCCTCTTCGGCATTTATTAGAAAATGTACTAAAAATATATAAGATTGTAACTTCTTTGATAATTCACCATCATTGCTATAAGTTACAACATCATCCATAAAAGACAATAAGATTTCTACAAATTTTTTATAATAGCTACTTAATTCATCACTACTAATTGCAAGCTCTTTTACTTGTTTTCGAATATTTTCTTTTTCTTTAAGTAACTTTTTTAATTTAATTATTTTGCTAGAAAATGACTTTTCATCATTCTCAATTAATTTAATATTTTTTTGTAATGCTAAAATATTTTCATCAACTTCACTTTGGATTATTTTTAATTTATCCTTTGAACCTTTACCATATGAATCAATAAATTCTATACTATATTCACTCTCTTTTTGTAAATTTACTGATAGTTTTGCTGAACTAATAGTAAAACCTAGATATTCTTTTGTATGATTAATTGAATTTTGTTTTTCTATTTTTTCTATAAAAAGAGTATACGCAAGTAATATTACTAAAAGTATTGGTATTGCTAATGTAAAAAGTATTTTATTTCGTAAAGAGACATTAGTAAAAAAATTCATATGTTTTTCCTAAGATTATTTTTTATGGATAATAATAGTAAAGTATAGTTACATTGGGGTTACTAGAAAGATAAAAAAATTACTTATCTTTTAAAGAGTAAAATAATTGAAACCTGATTCTTTAAGCTTAAGTGAGACTTTAGACTCATTGAATTATAATTTTTCATCAACTCTTGGGGCGCCTTTATGGCTGAGATTGCATTCTTGCTTGTCCCATTGAACTTGAACTAGTTAATACTAGCGTAAGGAAGAGATTGTGAAAACTTTATACTATAATTTTGTCAATTTTTTATTGGCAATTCTTTTTATATTATAATAACTACTCTCTTCTTTCATGGAAAAATAAAAATGAAAGAAAAAAAATGACACAAAAAGAAACTTTACAAACCGCTTCAAATAGTATTTTAACAAGAGAACCTCTACCAGCTTCTAAGAAAATATACTTAAAGGGTGATATCCACAAAGATATCAGAGTTCCAGTTAGGGAAATTGAACTTACAAACAATACAACTTTAGGTGTTTATGATACTTCTGGACCATATACAGATCCAAGTGTAGATATAGACGTGACAAAAGGTATTCCCCAAATTAGAAAAGCTTGGATTGAAAGTAGATGTGATACAGAAGAGTATGAAGGAAGAATCTTAGTTCCAAATGACAATGGTTATTCTTCAGAGACCTTATCAAATAAAGTTGTAGCAGGTTCAAAAGGCCTTGCTAGAACTCCTAAAAGAGCGAAAAAAGGTAAAAATGTATCCCAACTATGGTATGCAAGACAAGGTATTATAACCCCTGAAATGGAATTTATTGCTTTAAGGGAAAATCAAAATCTTTCTATGAGTAAAGAGTATTTAAATGATGAGGAAAGAGAAAAAAGATTAAAAGGTGAAAGCTTTGGAGCGAACCTTCCTGAAGTCATTACTCCTGAGTTTGTAAGAAGTGAAGTTGCTGCTGGAAGAGCTGTAATTCCATGTAATATCAACCACCCTGAAGTTGAACCTATGATTATAGGAAGAAACTTTTTAGTAAAAGTAAATGCAAATATTGGTAACTCTGCTCTTACATCATCTATAGAAGAAGAAGTTGAAAAAATGGTTTGGTCTACTAGATGGGGTGCAGATACTGTAATGGATTTATCAACAGGGAAAAATATCCATACAACTAGAGATTGGATTTTAAGAAATTCACCAGTTCCAATTGGAACAGTACCTTTATATCAAGCTTTGGAAAAAGTAAATGGAATTGCCGAAAATTTAACATGGGAAGTATTTAGAGATACTTTGATTGAACAAGCTGAACAAGGGGTTGATTACTTTACTATTCATGCTGGATTATTACTTCATCACGTTCCAATGACTGCAAAAAGAGTTACAGGTATTGTTTCAAGGGGTGGATCTATTATGGCTAAGTGGATGATTCATCACCACAAAGAAAACTTTTTAAATACTCATTTTGAAGAGATTTGTGAGATTATGAAAAGCTATGACATAACATTTTCATTAGGAGATGGTTTAAGACCAGGAAGTGCAGCCGATGCAAATGATGAAGCACAATTTGCAGAACTTAAAGAGCTTGGAAGATTAACCAAAATAGCTTGGGAACATGATGTACAAACTATTATTGAAGGTCCAGGGCATGTTCCAATGCATTTAATCAAAGAAAATATGGAAAAACAACTTGAGTGGTGTCATGAAGCTCCGTTTTATACTCTAGGACCACTTACAACTGATATTGCACCTGGATATGATCATTTTACATCAGGAATTGGTGCAGCAATGATTGCTTGGTATGGTTGTGCCATGTTATGTTATGTTACTCCAAAGGAACATCTTGGATTACCAAATAAAGAAGATGTTAAAGAGGGTCTAATTACATATAAAATAGCAGCCCATGCGGGAGATATTGCAAAGGGACATCCAGGTGCAAGAGCAAGAGATGATGCTATGAGTAAAGCAAGATTTGAATTTAGATGGGTAGATCAATTTAATATAGGTTTAGACCCAGAGCGTGCAAAAGATTATCACGATGAAACTTTACCAAAAGATACTGCAAAGGTTGCACATTTTTGTTCTATGTGTGGACCAAAGTTTTGTTCTATGAAAATTTCTGCAGAAGTTAGAGATTATGCAGAAGCTATTGGAGAAGATGTTGAAACTGCCAAGAAAAAGGGAATGGAAGAGATGTCAATAACTTTTAAAGAAATGGGTAATGAAGTATATATTCAAGAAGATAAAACAAAAATTTGAAAAACTTTATTCTTATCTTTTAACCACAAAAGTGGAGATTTTTTATAATTTATAAAAAACTCCACTTGAACTAATATTTCATTAAATGTTTCAAAAGAACATTGAGGTATTGTAAAATCAACCCAATCATATCTATGGGGCATTAAATACTCACATTTTTTAAAATATTCATCACTTTTAAAATCATCAAAACTGATATAAAAACCTCGAATATTTTCATTAAATTGTATATTTAAATCTTTTTTATAAAAAGGAGTATAAATATTTGCCTTAAAACAAACTTCTTGTTTAATGTTATTTAAATCAATCCCTTCTAAGTAAGGTTTAGTTTTTTCATTGAAAAGTAAAGGAAGTTGCTTATGCTTTAATTTATCTAATTTTTTAACTAAAGTATCATCTTTATTTGGTCCTATATATCTATCCAACTCTTTTTCAAAACTAATATCATAAAGATAATATTTATAAACAAGTTCAATATGTTTAAAACATTTTTCCTTATTATCAAAAATTATAAAATCTATTTCACCTAAAGTTTCTTTATTATTAATTATTTGAATATTTTTCTTAATAAGTTCATATCTTTTTGATAAAAATAAATAGTGTTCAAAAAAAAGTTCTACTCTTTTACCTAAAGGAAGTTTTTGATTTATTTTTAATTTATCATTTTGAAGATTTAATAAATCTATTGATTCAAAATCAAATTGTTTAAGAGTATCTAAGTTTTTAAATAGATGATTTGTTTTGTAAAAACCTAAAAATTGCTTTTGAATATTATTCATATTTTTTCATTTATAAATTTTAGACTAGATACACAACTATTTAAATATGAATTTCCAAATAGATTATAATGATTTAAATAGTGATATAAATTATAAATGATTTTTTTTATATTATAACTCTTACTTAAGGGTAAATAAGTATTATAAATTTCATAAAAAGTGTTATTAAACCCACCAAAAAGCTCTGTCATAGCAATATCCACTTCTCTATCGGCATAATAAACAGCTGGGTCAATTAAATAAACATCATCTTTAGAAAAAAGAACATTACCTGACCATAAATCTCCATGCACTAGTGATGCATGGCTTGTAGTTTCATTTAAAAACTTTTCTATTTTTTTTAAGTTTTCATCTAAAAAATTTTCAAAATCCTGTTTTATTTGTTTATCTTTTATTAAACTTATTTGATAGGCTAATCTAAATTCAGTAAAAAATTCACCCCAATTATTACTAATAATATTTTTTTGAGGATTTAAACCAATATAATTGTCATATTCTAAACCATAAAATCTATTTTTTTGTTCATGTAATTTTGCTAATCCAAGAGCCAGATTTTCAATTAAATTTTTATTTTCAAATGAAGTTTCAATATTCTTCATTTGAATTTCATTTTTGTTTACACTAATAATCTCAGGGGTTTTTAGATAATTGTTGTTAGATTTTAATAAATTTTCTTTTATTAGATTAAGCCCTTTAACCTCTTTAATTAAAGAATCATTATCAAAGGGATTACTCTTTATAAAAATAGATGACATTATTATCTTAATTTATTTTTTGCCAATGTTATATCTGATTGATATTTATAAACCATATAATCAAATATTGTACATCCTTTATTTCTATTAAAAAAAGCTCTCATCTCTAAAAGTCTATAAGACATTCTAAAAAAAGCAGTAAAGGGAATAAGATAGGTAACAAATGTTTCATATTTTCTATAAGGATAGTATTTATCAAACTCCTCTTTTAAGTTACTAAGTATTTGATTTTCTTTGTAAAGTTGGTCTTTACTTCTTTTACTCATAGTTCCAATTGCAATTGAAAAATTTAAAAAAAACATAAATAAATTCAAATTCCAACCAAGTATAAATATCTCTTCGTAAGTCATTTTCCCTCCAAAAGTTAATTATATCTTAGTTTTTGTATAATTTAGTTTTCATAAAAGAAAATAATTAAATCAATTGAAGAAAATATATAATCTAGGAATATAATGACTAAAGAAGAATATGATAAACAAATAGAAATTTTAATTAGTTGGGCCCATGCATATTATGTAGAAGACAACCCTATTGCAACAGATGAAGAATACGATAAGCTTTCACGTGCTTGCCTTGCTTTTGAGCAAGAGAACCCTACTTTATCACATCAAAACTCACCAAATAAAAGAGTTGGAGGTTTTGTTTTAGATGGCTTTGAAAAAGCATCTCATCTATCAAGAATGTGGTCACAAGAAGATGTATTTAATACACAAGAATTAGAAGACTGGATTAAAAGAGCTAAAAAAGTAAATACTAATTTAGAGTTTTATTGTGAACCTAAATTTGATGGAGCTAGTTTAAATCTTATTTATGAAAATGGTTTATTGAAACAAGCTATCACAAGAGGTGATGGTAGTATTGGTGAAGATGTTACAAACAATGTTAAAACAATTCACTCTATTCCCTTAGAGATTAAAGAGAAATCTTTAATAGAGATTAGAGGTGAAATTGTTATAAGAAAAAAAGATTTTGAAAAGATTAATGAGCAAAGATTAGCAAATAATGAAGCACTTTTTGCAAATCCAAGAAATGCTGCTTCTGGAAGTCTAAGACAACTAGATCCAAGTATTACAGCCCAAAGAAAACTATTTTTTAATGTTTGGGGAATTGGAGAAAATTCACTAGAACATACAAAATTAAAAGATAAAATGGATTATATTTATTCATTAGGTTTTGTAAAACCTCCCCTTCAAACACTAGTTTCAAATGTAGAGCAAATAGAAGAGGTTTATCATAAAATCATAGCTTCAAGGGATGAAATTCCTATGATGCTTGATGGTATGGTTGTAAAGATAAATGATATTGAAACATGTGAAGAGTTAGGATATACAGTTAAATTTCCTAGATGGTCTTGCGCATATAAATTTCCAGCAGTTGAAAAAACAACAAAGATAAAAGATATTATCTTACAAGTAGGACGTACTGGTGTTATAACTCCTGTGGCTAGCGTTGAACCAACACTTATTGATGGAAGTACAGTAAGCCGTGCAACTTTACACAATTTTGATGAAATAGAAAGACTAGATTTAAGAATCAATGATGAAGTGATTATTATAAAAAGTGGTGATATTATCCCTAAAATCACAAAGGTATTTACTGACAGAAGAACTGGTGAAGAACACCCTATTTCAAGACCAACACAATGTCCACAATGTAATAGCGAACTTCTTGATGAAGGTACTATGATTAAGTGTCAAAATCTTGATTGTCCATCTATTGTAGTTAATTCAATAATTTATTTTGCAAGTAAAAATTGTATGAATATTGATGGACTTGGAAATAAAATAGTTGAATTACTTGTACGTGAGAAAAAAATAAAAGATATTTTAGATTTATACTCATTAAAATATGAAGATTTAGAAAACCTGGAAGGGTTTAAAGAGAAAAAAATCAATAACCTTTTAAATGCAATAGAAAATACAAAGGGAACTGCACTTCATAGAGTAATAAATGCTTTAGGAATTGAACATATTGGAGAAGTAGCTTCTAAACAAATCTGTTTAGAGTTTGGATTAGGAGTTATTGATATAGATATTGATTCATTAATTGCCCTTGATGGGATTGGTGAACAAATGGCTAATTCATATGTAGAGTTTATGAGAGTAAATCATGACTTGGTTTTAAAACTAATAGAGATAATAACCCCTGGGGTTGAAGAGAAAAAAGAAGTTAGCGAGAATGCATTTAAAGGTACAACTGTAGTTTTAACAGGGACTATGAGTGTTAGTCGAGGAATAATTAAGAAGCAACTTGAAGAGTTAGGTGCAAAGGTTAGTTCAAGTGTATCTAAAAAAACAGATTATCTAATTTATGGAGAAGATGCAGGGAGTAAATACGATAAAGCAATTGATTTAGGAGTTAAAACTTTAACAGAAGAGCAAATGAATTCTATGATTTGATTCAAAATAATATTATTATGATACGATTTTTAGCTAAATTATAGTTAAATATAATATTGGGAGAAGATAAATTATGAAAAAGTTATTTTTAATTTTAATCGCGTCTACTTTGATGTTTGCACAAACAATAACATTAGGCGTGGTTCCTCAACAAAGTCCTTTAAAATTAGCTAAAAAATGGTCAAAAGTAACAAGTTATTTAAAAGAGAAAACTGGTTATGAAATAATATTTAAAACTGAAAAATCAATCCCTACCTTTGAAAAAAAACTATATAGTGGAGCATATGATATAGCTTATATGAATCCCTATCATTTTGTAGTTGCAAATCATAAACAAAACTATGAAGCTATAACTAGAGCAAATAAGAGTATTGTTGGTATTTTATTAGCAAAAGAAAAAAGTATACCTTTTACAAAAGAAAATCTAAAAGGAAAAACTTTTTTATTCCCTGCTCCAAATGCCTTTGCAGCAACACTTCTAACAAAGTTTGAATTAAAAAATCAATTTAATTTTGATATTGATAAGGAAGCAAAAGTTTTGTATGTAAATTCTCATGATTCTGTTTATAAAGGAATCTCTAGGGATATTGGATATATAGGTGGAGGAATTATTAGAACCTTTAATAACTTTATAGATAAAAATGATAAAGATAAGCTAAATATTATCTATAAAACAAATGAGTATCCAAGTCATCCCATTGCCTTTCATCCAAGATTAAATAAAGATATTGTTAAAAAAATAGAAGATGCATTTTTATCGATGCCTAAGGATTTAACAAAAACCTTAAGTATCAAAAAATTCATAAAAACAAACTCAGATGAATATGAAATTATAAAATCTGTTAAATCACTATAAAAGAGATTGAATGTCATTTAAATATAGATTTATAATCTCATTTGTTTTACTTGAGATCTTTTTTATCACCTTAATTGTTTCAATAAACTTTATAGCAATTGTTGATTCATCAAATAAACTAATAAATGACAATATAAACTCAAAAACAAGATTCCTAATGGATTTAGTAAAAGTACCATTAAGTATATATGATTTAGCAACCTTAGATAATATAATTGAAAAAGCCCAAGATGACACAATACTAAACTCAATTATGTTATTAAACAACCAAAAGAAAATAGTATCAAGCTCATACAAATTTGAAAATATGAACAGTGAAGAGCTAATAAAAATAAAAGAAGACAAAACCTTAAATTTTGAAGATAAAGTTTATAAAGTTAAATATATTGAATTAAAAGAGGAAGATACAACTTTAGGTTCTATGTATTTAGTTTTTGACCTTTCAGAAAATAATCAATTTATACAAAACAATAAAGAAAAAACTTTAATAATCATATTTATTGAAATATTAATTTCAACAATTCTATCTTTTCTTATTGGTTCAAAACTAACAAGAAAGTTAACTAGATTATCTGATATAGCAATAGATATTGGTAAAAATAAATACCCTAAAATACCATATACAAATACCCATGATGAGATTGGTTCTTTATCCAAATCTTTTGTTTACATGCAAGAAAACCTTTTAAATAGGACAAAAAAACTTAAAGATTTAACTAATAAACTTGAATCACAAAAAAAAGAGTTAGAATTAGCAAATAAAGAAAAAGATGATTTTCTAGCAAATATGAGTCATGAATTAAAAACACCATTAAACTCTATAAATGTAATAAGTTCAGTTATGTCAAAAAATAAAAGTGGAAACTTAAAGGAAAAAGATATACAAAATATCAATATAATAAATAAGGCAGGTAAAGACTTATTAGAGCTTATAAATGATGTTTTGGATATTTCAAAACTTGAGGCTGGAGAAATAAGTATAAATAATGATGATATTGATGTTTTTAACTTTTTTACAGAAATCTATGATGGCTTTAAAATGCAAGCCAAGCTTAAATCTTTTGACTTTGAATTAATATGTGATAAAGATATTGGATTTATACATACTGATGAATTAAGGTTAAAACAAATTGTAAAAAATCTCCTTAGCAATGCATTTAAATTTACCCATGAAGGTTTTATAAAAATTTCTGTTGAGAAAAACGATAAGTTTTTAGATGTAAGTGTAGAAGATACAGGGATTGGAATTGCGCAAGAAAAGCTTGAAAGAGTTTTTGATAGATTTAAACAAGCAGATGGAAGTACAACTAGAAAGTTTGGAGGAACAGGTCTTGGCTTAGCAATTTCAAAACAACTTACAAATCTGCTTGGTGGAGATATTAGTGTTGAAAGTGCCAAAGATATTGGCTCTACTTTTAAATTTTCAATTTTAATAAATGAAGATAAATTAGACCATAAATTAATTGAAAAAACAAAAAACAAGAATAAAATAAAAGATAAAAAAATTTTAATTCTTAACCATGACCCGTTGAACTTTATTAATTTAACTATCAAATTAAAAAACGATTATATTGTTAATTCAGTATCAACATCAAAAGAATTATTTGAAAATATAAGTAAAAATGACTTCGATTATATTATAGTTGACTTTAGTAATTTAGGTACAGTAGAGATATTAAAACTAAAAGAGTATGAAAAAAAGATAATTGCAATTATAGATAAAAATTCAACTTCAAAAAATATTATCTCAACAAATTTTGATTTTTATTTTGAAAAACCCTTTAAAGAAGAAGAAATAAGAGATCTTATTTCTTAATAATATCGTCAAGATTAATTAAATCATCCTCTTTAATTAGATATTCATAAACTTCATCTTCATTTATTTCTATTTTATTGTCAAAGTGTTCTTCAATTGTATCAAGCATATTAGTGATTTTTCTATCTCTTTTTAATTCTAATTCTTTTTCCTCTAACTTGATTTTATTTTCCTTCATAGAACTTATTATATTTATAAATGCTTTTAATTTTTGAACTAATAACTCATCATCAATGGGCTTTGTTATAAAATCAACTACATTTTTAGAACTATTAAAAGCTTTCTTTTTATAAATATCATCTTCATAAATCCCTGAAATCATAATAATAGGGATATCTTTTGTTTCTTCAATACTTAGTAAATATTCAGCCAAATCATATCCACTAGCTTCTGGCATTTGTATATCAGTTAAAACTAAATCTACATTATGCTTCATTATCTGTTTAATTGCATCTTTTACACTTGTTGCATTTATCACATTTACATTATCAAAACTATTTTCTAAAAGTAAATTCAAAGAAAATAGATTTGCTTCTATATCATCAACAATTAAAATATTGAATTTTTCCATTATCTTTCCCCTTTAATAAAATCAGAGATTAAAGTTAATTCATCTGGTTTTTTATAAGTAAAATTAAACTCATCTTGAATTTGTGATTGATTACTCTGTCCTTCAGTATATACAACTAAAGTTTTATTTTTAAAATCTTTTAATTTTAAAAGTTCAAAATGTTTTAAATCTGAAGCATCTACAATAATATATTTATATTTTTCATTTTCTATTTTATATAAAAACTCATTGTAAGTGTTTAAGATTTCAATTTCATAATCTTTTTTAAGTTTAACAACTAAGGTTATAAAATTTACTGGATCATTATTAAAAACAATTACTTTCTCTTTTCTTCTTATATGTAAATCTCTATTTTGTTCTAACAACTCTTCATTTATTTTATTTTTATTAGCTTGGATTGTAACTTTAAATACTGAACCAATACCCTCATTACTTACAACACTAATATCTCCACCAAGTAGATTTGCAAGTTGTTTTGAGATTGAAAGCCCTAAACCAGTTCCCCCATATTTTCTTGTTGTACTTGCATCAACTTGTTTAAATCTATCAAAGATAAACTCTAACTTATCTTTTGATATACCAATACCAGTATCTTTCACTTCAATAGTTAATATATCATTATCTAATGTTACATTAATACCAATTTGACCACTATCAGTAAATTTAAGGGCATTACTAAGTAGATTTTTTACTATTTGTTTTATTCTATCTTCATCTGAATATATATACCCAATTGAGTTATCACAATTAACAGTAAAATCTAAATTCTTCTCTTGCATTTGAGCTTTAAATCCATTATAAATCTCACTAATAAATTCACATAATTTTATATCTACAAATTTTAATTTTATCTCACCAGCTTCAAGTTTTGAAATATCTAGAACATCATTTATCAAAAAGAGTAAGTCATTCCCAGAGTTATTAATAACCTTTAAACTATCTAAATCTTTACCTTCCAAATTCCCTTTTTTATTTTTAAGCATAATAGAACTGATTAAATTAATAGAATTTAATGGTGTTTTTAATTCATGACTCATATTAGCTAAAAACTCATCTTTTGCCTTAGATAGTTCTTCTGCAATATTAACAGCCTTGTATAACTCTTTTGTTTTAATACTTAACTCATTTATCATGTTTGAAAAGTTTTCATTTAACTGTTGCATCTCTAAGACATCAGTCTCTACAAGTTCAACCTTTGTTTTACTTGCATCTTTAATCATAGAAGTTTGTTCAGAAAGTTTTGCAACTGGTTCTGTAATAGTTTTTGAAAAAATATTTATTCTTCTTAATAGTAAATAGAAGAATATAACATAAAATAAAAGTAATAAGCCAATTGCATAATAACCTATTTTATCAGATAGATTTTTTAATTCATTAATTGATTTAAAGATTTCATTTTTATCTACTAAAATCATTAGTTTCCACTCAGTTTCATCAACATTTTGTTGTAGTGTTAAATATTCACTATCTTTAATTCTTAAAGAAGAGATTTCGCTATCATTTTCAATTAATTTTTTAAAATGAGAAGCAAATGGGCTTTTATTTTTTAAGATACTAAACTCTTCTGGTTTTTCTATTGTTTTTAATATCGCATCGGTATATAGATGTTCTTTTAACTCTTTTAATCCCAATAGATTCTCTATTTTTTCATTCATCGCAATAATCATACCCTCTTTATCAACCATAAAAATGTTTGCATTATAAGGTAGTTTTCTATTTAAAATATTCTTTACAAAACTATCAATTGTTATATCAATACCTGTAACACCTTCTAAAAAATCACCATTATAAATAGGTACGATACAAGATAACATCCAACCATTTCCTGCAGGATCTAAATATGCTCCAGTCCAAACAGGTTGTTTTTTTGGATTATGTTTTTTGTCTGCTAAAAAATAAAAATTATAATCTTCCATATGAATATGGGGACCGTATTGCGTATACACGTCATCTATAAAAGGATAAAGTCTATTCATATCATCCCATGAGTTAAAATATGCTGCAACAATATTAGGGTTTGTATCAACTATACTTTTAAAGTTAGTGTCCATAGATTCTGTAAAGGTTGCTTTATCTTTTTGTTCTTGTGTAATGTTAGTTTTTGAAGAATAATATAAAGATGAACCTACTTTATTTGTTTTGTAAAAAACTCCATTTTGGGCTACATCAAAACTTGGCAACTCATTTGGAAGTGTAAAATTATATGGTTTTTTAAATAATTCTTGATGTTCAAATTGTAAGATTTTAGCTAATCTACTAACCTCTTCCAATTTATCACTTATAATAATAGATTCACTTTTTAAAACCTCTTGAGTATGAGATTGTGCTTCATTTAATAAAAGATCAGTATTTTTAGATGAGATATAAGCATTTATAGAAAAGTACATAATTAATAATGTAACTTCTACAACAAAAATTGGTATTAATGAATATCTAAAAAAATGAACTGATAATATTTTCTGTAGGCTTTTTGACTTCATAATAAATCCTTAATTAATCATTTATAATTTTATAATAACAAAGAAGTGTATCATTAAAGTATCAATTTTTCAAAATTTAAAATTATAAGATGCAATTATACAATAAGTTATGATGTTACCTTTTTATATAGTTTTGAAAAATTATAAAATAATTACTAAAAAATCATCTTTTTTTATATCCAATTATTTTATAATAAACTAATTATCTAAAAAGGTAAAAAAATGAATGGAAAGAAAAGAGAAAAATCATTAACAATGACTATGTTAATGACACCAGAAAAAGCAAATTTTACTGGTAAAAATGTACATGGTGGTGAGATTCTTAAAATGTTGGACCAAGTGGCATATGCATGTGCTGCTAGATATACTGAAACTTATGCAGTAACATTATCTGTTGATATGGTGCTATTTAAAGACCCTATAAAAATTGGCTCACTTGTAACTTTTCATGCATCGGTAAATTATACTGGAAGAACCTCAATGGAGATTGGTATTAAAGTAATTTCAGAAGATATCAAAGACCATACTATCAAAAATACAAATGTCTGCTACTTTACAATGGTTGCAGTGGATGAAGAAGGTGAAGCAGTATCAGTTCCTAAATTAGAACCTCAAACAGAAGATGAAAAAAGAAGATATCAAGATGCCATAAAAAGAAGAGAACAAAGAATGTCTTCTAGGCATGCGATACATATTCATTAAAGAAAAGGCTTATGCCTCTTCTTTACTTTCTATAAACTCTTCGTAAGAACCTTTAAAATCAATAATTGACCCATCTTCTTGAATTTCAATAATTCTATTTGCAAAAGCATCTAGTAATTCCCTATCGTGCGATACACAAATAACAGAACCAGGATATTCTAATAATCCTTCACCAAGTGCAATAATTGCTTCTAGGTCTAAGTGGTTTGTTGGTTCATCTAAAACCATAAAGTTAGGTTGTTCTAACATGATTTTTGAAAGCATCATTCTGTGCTTTTCCCCACCTGAACAAGATTTTACTTGTTTTTCTTGTTCTTGACCATTAAATAACATTCTACCTAAACAGTTTCTAATCTCAGCAATATCTGCATCTCTGTCAAAACCTCTTAACCAATCATATAATGTCATATCACCTTTGATTAAATCTGTTGCATTTTGTGGGAAATATCCATTTTGAATAGTTGCTCCCCAGTGAACATCACCAGAATCAGCTTCAACATTTCCAACTAAAATTTCACATAATGTAGTTTTACCAATACCATTTGGTCCAATTAATGCAATTTTATCACCCTTTTCCAATGAAAAAGAGATATCATTTAATACTAAATTTCCATCATATGATTTTGTGATATTATTAACAAAAAGTAATTCTTTACCAACTTCTCTTTTTTGTCTAAAAATAATTGAAGGGTCTCTTCTACTTGAAATTTGAATTGCACCTAAATCAAGTTTATCAAGTTGTTTTTGTCTAGAAGTTGCTTGTTTAGCTTTTGAAGCATTTGCAGAGAATCTTGCGATGAATTTTTCTAATTCCTCTTTCTCTTTTTGTTTTTTATTCATATCAGCTTGTTGTTGTTTTGCCAATACTGTTGAAGCGATATACCAATCATCATAATTACCTGTAAACTCTCTAATTTGTTTAAAGTCAACATCAAGAATATGTGTACAAACTGCATTTAAGAAGTGTCTATCGTGAGAGATAACAACCATTGTACCATTATGGTGTTGTAATTGGTTTTCTAACCATCCAATTGTTTTAATATCAAGGTTATTCGTAGGCTCATCTAAGAATAAAATATCAGGTCTTGGGAATAAAACCTGTGCAAGTAAAACTTTAAATTTATCTCCACCTGTTAATGAACTCATTAAATTTTGATGCATTGATGCTGGAAAACCTAAGTCCTCTAGAATCTTTGTAATCTTAATATCATATTCATATGTTGGATCCTCTTCAACAGAGATTATCTCTAATTCTGCAAGTCTATTGTTTACTTCATCAGTAAACTCAGGACTCATATAAAGTTCTTCTTTTTCTTTTACTGCATCATATAATCTTTTATTTCCTAAAAGAACAGTATCAAATAAGCTATACTCTTCATATGCAAATTGGTTTTGGCTTAATGTACCAACTTTTTTACCATTTTGTACTTGTACTTCACCTTCAGTTGCATCCTCTTCACCACAAAGAATCTTTAAAAAAGTTGATTTACCAGCACCATTAGCGCCAATAAGACCATATCTTTTCCCAACATCTAGTTTTAAATTTATATCTTGAAAAAGCACTCTTGCTCCGAATGCTTTTTTTAAGTTTACTACTTGAACCATATTTCTAAACTCCGTTATCTTAATCTGACGCGATTATATCGAAAAAAAATATATGAAAGGTTAAACAAGTTTATTGTAAAAGTTTACTAATCTCTTTAATTGCCTCTTCATTTTTAAGTCTAAGTTTTATCTCAATTCTTCTTGAGGCATCACTATCTTCAGTTCCATCCTCTTTATAAATTGGGTCTAAAAATGACCTTCCACTTGCAAGTATTAACTCTTTTAGATTTTCATGGTTATTAAAATCAAGGGTTAATAAAAAGTCCATAACTGAAAATGCTCTTTTTTGAGATAATTCTAAATTATAAAGATAAGTTCCCTTAGAGTTTGTATGCCCTTCAATTACTATTTTATCAATATGTTTATTTATCTCATTGTTATCTAAAATTGTTTGAAAATAATCATATAATGCACTTTTTAAAGCACTTTTTGAATCCTCTTTTAATATATATTCACCCTCGTCAAATAAAACCTTTGATGACAATCTTAAGCTTCCATTTTTAGGATCAATTTGTATTTTATCTCCCAAACTTTTTTTAAGTAAGGTTATAACTTTTACTTTAATACCTGTAAAACTTTTTATTTTGTCTCTCGTGTTTTGTAATTGAGTAGATAATTTATCATGAAGTTTTTCCGAAGTTTTAAGTTTTTGGGTCATTAAAGCGATTTCATCATTTAATGTTTTAGTTTTATTTTCAAAAGACTCAATTAAAGTTCTTTTAGCTAAAACCTCTTCAAGTAGTTCATCTAGTTTTTGATCTTTTTGTTTTGAAAGTTCCGTTAACTCTTGAACAGACAAAGCTAATTGCTCTTTTTCTTTCAAGCTTATGTCTAATTTTAATTTAGTTTCATTTATATTATCTTTTAAATCATCAATACTTTTTTGACTTTTTACTAATAACTCTTCTTTATTTTTAATTTGTGCTTTGTACTCTTCATTTAATATAAGTGAATTTTTTAAATCCTCTTTTGTTTTTTTATATTTTATTTCCAATGAAGATAAATCAGTCAAAACATTTTTGATTTTTTCCTCTTTTTTATTTAACTCTTGTTTATTTCTCTCTAATTCTTCTTTGTTTTTTTCTAATGCAAGTTTTTCTTTATGAAGATTTTGTTCTAACTGCTTTGATTCACTTTGCAGTAAAGAATATTTAACAATAATTGCACCAATTAAAAGGATAAAAACAAAAAGAAGTCCTGCCATTAAATCAGCATAAGATATCCAAAAATTAGTATTATTATTGTTTTTATTTTGCATCAATCAAATCTTTCCCTAAGGTTTTTAAATCCCTTGAAACTAATTCAAAAGATGATAAAACAGAATATATTTCACTATTTAAAGCTTTAGAATTAGATTTTTGTTCATTTACACTTTTTTCAAAAACTTCACTTGACTTGCTTAATGAGTTTTCTATCTTTTCAAAACTCTCTAATAACTCATTTTGTTTTATTGAAGTTAATTCAAAAACTTTTCCTAAAGAAGCTAGGTTTTTTGTTAATCTTTGTTCACTAACTTTGTACTCTTCATCTAAGGCATGTATTTTATCAATTTTTTCTTGGGCAATTTTATCAAGCTTACTTATATATTCAGGTGTAACAACATTTTCAATTTTTTCAATAAATTTTTGGTTTTGCTCTTGTGCTTCTAAAATTTTATATAACTCAATCTCCTCTTTTTCCCAAATTAGCTCTTTATATTGTGATTTAATATCATTCATTTCACTTTCAATTTTTGTTAATCCTCTTTTTTCAAAGAAAACCCACCATATTGATAAGAAAATACCATAAATAGAAGCATAAAAAGCAGTTCCAACGCCACTTAGTAAAACTGTGATTTCAGTCTCTAAAGCCTCTTTTGATTCAACAGTAAAATCTGGCATTGAGATAGCTATGGCTAAAAAAGTTCCTAAAATACCAAGGGTTGGGAAAATAGATGTTGCAATACTTGCAAAATTATCATTTCTAATCTCTTCAAAATGTTTTTGAAAAAATGGTTCTATATTTGCTAAGGCTTTTTTCTTCCCAGCTAAAACTAATTGGTTTTGATTAAGATAGCTGTCAACCTCTTCAATAACATCATAAATTGTGTTTTTATACTGTGCAAAAGAATACCAAGCATTATGTGTAATAAATGAAATAAATATTATAAGTATAAAGAAGATTATAACTATTGAATGTAGTTCAGCTTTTAATGGAATAAAACTATTGTATCCCAATAATAATATTAAAAAAAGAATTAATGGTACTGATAAAACCATTAAAAAACGTGGACTATTATTTGTTTTGTGTTCATTTACTTTTATCATAAACGACTCCTTAGAAAAATTCAAAATTATTTTATCATATTAAAGTAAGAACACACAGTCCAAAAGAGTAAGGATACTCTTTTTTTCTATTGTAATGGTCTATAAACTTTAATATTACTATACTTTTCAGAATCAATTAAATATTGCGCATGTAATTGACTTAATATCCCTTTATCACAATAAAATAGATACTGTTTATCTTGTGGTAATTTTTTAAACTCATTTTTTAAATTATAAAATGGAATTTTAAGAGTTTCGCAATCACATTCTATACAAGCATCACCTTGCCTAATATCTATAACTGTGTAATCTGCACCACTTAAATCATTTATAATTTCAACTTGACCTATATCCTCAATTTGATTTACAACTTCATCAACATTAGTTTCAATTGCATTTTCCACTGCTTTATCTAAAACAGAGTAATCAAATTTCTTAGCCTCTTTTTCCATTCTATCGTAAGATCCATGGGTAACTGGGTTTTTAGAAATAACTCCACAATACTCAGGCATAGCTTCTGCAAATCTTCTTGTACCAATTTTTGCAGCCATTTCCATTATCTCAGGTTTATTCATAGTTGCAAGGGGTCTTAAAACTAATTTATTAGTAACCTTATCAATTAAAGCAAGATTTCTAAGAGTTTGAGAAGAAACTTGAGCAACACTTTCACCTGTAACTAAAGCATCTATTTTTCTTTCATCAGCCAATCTTTCAGCTGCCATTAGCATTAATCTTTTTAAAGTAACTCCCATGTAAGATTCACTTGTTGAATTAAATATTTCAGTTACAACATCTTCAAAAGGAACAGTAATAAATGATACTTTATGTGAAGACCCAAATTTATTCCATAAATAGTATGCTACTTGTTTAACACCAATTTCATGTGCTGTCCCGCCAAGATTAAAGAAAACAAAGTGAGTTTTAACCCCCCTTTTCATCATCAAATAACTTGCAATTGTTGAATCAAAACCGCCTGACATTAAAGATAATATATCTCCTTGAGTTCCCAAAGGAAAACCAGAAAGTCCTTTAAACTTGTGTGTAATTATATTTAATTGAGAGTGTACAAGTTCTACATTTATAGTAACTTCAGCACCTTTTAATTTTACCCCTTTAGTATCAGGGTTTTTTGCAAGCATATAACCGCCAACAGTTTGTTCTATATGAGTTGATTTAAAATCTTGATTTCCTGTTCTTTTTGCTCTTACAACAAATGTCTTTCCAATAATCTCTTTATACATATATTCATTTACAACTATTTTTATATCATCTAAAGAATGCATATTATCAATTTGTATAGCCTCTTGAACAACCTCTATACCTGGCGTTTCTTGTAGCTTTAATCTAATTTCAGTAACATACTCTATACTACAAACAACTTCGATCTTGTCAAAAAACTTTTTAAAACTTGCAGTTTCATCTATTTTTCCAACTAATTTTTTAAGATTTCCTAGAAGTTGGTCTATCATTTGTCTTTTAGCTTTTGTTCCCTTAACCATTATCTCTGGGAAAAATTTTATTATAAATTTTTGAGTTTTAACCTCAATTTTATCCATTCTTACTATACCTTTGATTTTTTGTAAGGGGAATTATATCATAAACAGTTTTGATTAATCACTTACAATTACTTTATTTCTTCCAGCAGCTTTTGCTTCATATAGACAAACATCAGCTCTTTTAATTGTTTCATCAATATTTTCATTATCAATATATAAACTTGATCCAATTGAACAAGTCACATTCTTAACGGTAGAGAACTCATTTTCAGAGATTTTAATTCGCAAGTTTTCAAGGACTTTTTTTAAGTCATGTTTCGATGATATTTTTAATATTAAAATGAATTCTTCTCCTCCCCATCTAATTAAAATATCATCTCGTCTTGAATATTTTTGAATTACTTTTACAAATTCTATAAGTACACTATCTCCAACATCATGACCATAAGTATCATTAACTTTTTTGAAATAATCAATATCTAAAAAAGCAATTGCTAATAAACTATCTTCACGATTAAACTCATTAATAAATTTATTGTAATTTCTTTCAAAATACTCTCTATTGTATGCATTTGTTAATCTATCTCGAATTGTTTGTTCTTCTAATTTTATTTGCTCAATAACATTTTCTGAAATATCACTAAAACTGATTATAAAAGTGTTTTCATCAAATTCATTAATTCCAACTGCAAAGGCATAAATATTGTAATCAGCTCCCAACATCGATACAATTCTTTCTTTAGGAGGTATAGAAAGTATTTTATCAACCCAACTATCTTCCCCTTGAATTTTTTCAGGGTAAAAAAATCTATCATTATGAATAAACATTTCTGAAATTGAACTATGTTTACTTAAGAAGTGTTTTAAATCTTTAAAACCAAAGAATTTAAACATTTTTTTGTTTGCAAAATCTAAGTTTTTTCCATCTGTTAATATTACTATGTTTTCTTGATTATCTACGAACTTTTGGAGGTTTATAATTAGTTTTTCTGTTTTGTCAACCATTTTATTAAAAGAGTGAGATACCATTCCAATTTCATCATCACTATTAATATTACTTCTAACACTATAATCTCCATTTTCCGCTTGTAAAAAATACTCAGACAAGTTAACTAAAGGGGAAAGTATCTTATTAAAAAAGTAAACACTAAGTAAAAATAAAATTATTATAAAAGCTAAACCTAAATAAATAATCTGCATAGATAAATTTTTTGATGATTCTCTTAAATCTTCATTATACATAGAAGAGGCAACATATAGTTTTTGTTTTGGAAGATATTTTATCCATGAAATTTTATCATAAATATAATTACCTTTATCACTTGGTTTATCCCATTTATAAGTTAAAGTTCTATCTTTTGTTTGAGAAGCTTTTATAAGATCTTCTGCAATAGAGCTTCCACTACTAGGATTTTTAAAATCATAAAAATTTTTTTCTTTTACATTACTATTAGGATGAAAAAGTACATTTCCACGATAATCGAAAACATACAAATATCCAGATTTACCTATTCTTGTAGTATTTACTATCTCTTCTAATTCATTTAATAAACTTCTTTTTCTATCATTTATTATTTTATTAATATCATCAAGTAAAACTCCTGTACCAATTACCATTTCCCAATTTGGGTAATTTACTACATATGAAATCTTTTTGTGTGCTTTTTTATCTTTTGTAGTATTTTTCACCCAATATTCATGATAAGCTTGACCTTCTTTTCTAGCAAGATTTACTAAGATAGGTATAATACGCTTTCCTTTAATAGTTTCAATCTTAGTAAAATCCCTACCTTTATAAACTGGATGAGATAAAAATATACTATTATAATCACTTATAAAAAAGTAATTGTTATCCCCATATCTTAGTTGATCTATTAAAGAAATCACTTCATTTTTTAGTTGTTTCTTAATAGCATCTTTATATTCTCCTGTACCAATAATCCAATTATATGGTTCAAATTTAAATACATAACTAAGTTTCTCTCCATCTTTTTTGGTTAAAGGATTTGTCCAAATATATTCTACAAATCCATTTTCTTTAGATTTAGATATATTAACCATCTCATTTACAAAATAGATGTTATTTTTATCTTTTATATTTTTAAAATTTTTTTCTTCGAGCTCTGAACTGATAGGATGAGCAATAACATTTGAGTCAAAATCAATTGCAAAGAAGTAACCATTTTCATCATATCTGTAGATTCTTATATAATTTTTTATTGCATCTTTAAGCTCTTTCTCTGACATATTATTTTTATTATCTTCATAAAACTGTAGAAGATGCTTTTGAAAATCTTCACTTCTTTTAAGAAGTCTATTCCCTATATTTTCAGGCTTAGTCTCTTCATACTTTGTTTCAATTAATGACCAAACAATATCTGTAAATTCTTTTAAGTGTTCTTTATTTGTTTCAAGTGAATATTTTTCTAAAGTATCAATATCATCATATACATTATTAATAATAGAAACAACTTTATTTAAGGTTTGTTTTGCATTTTCTTTTTCTAAATCTTCAAATGCAATATTTATCTGAGGTAGAACAAAATATATAATAATAAAAGTAAAAAGTGAAGTAATAGAAATAATAAATATTGCTATTTTTCTTAAAATCTTTGAGTTAATCACTATATACCTTTTGTACTATATCTATTAAAATCATAACTAATATCACTTGAAAAGAAACAAAAAATAAATATTATTTCTTTATTATTGATAAAAGTCATAATATTTTAAACTTTTAAAAGAACAAAATCCTAATTATGGTAAAATATTTTTTACAATTTAAAAAGGCTCACTTATCAAAAAAACAGCAATTTTCACCCTACTTTTAATTTCAATGACAACAATGATGTCCAATGTTGCTATTGTAACTGCCCTACCAAGATTACAAGATTATTTTAGTGATATTAAAAATATAGAATTTTATTCAAGACTAATATTGACTTTACCTTCACTTTCAATTGCTTTACTTGCACCATTTCTAGGCCATTTTGTTTTTAGATTTGGGAAGAAGAATTCAGCCTTAGTTGCTTTATTTATCTTTGCAACAACAGGAAGTGCAGGATTATTTTTAGACCATATAGAAGCATTTTTATTATCAAGGGCAATGTTTGGTATCTCTGTTGCCATATTAATGATAGTTTCAACCTCTTTAGTAGGTGATTATTTTCAAGGTGAAGCAAGACACAAATTCATGGGCTTTCAAAGTGCCTTTATGGCAATAGGTGGTATTTCTTTTGTCATTGGAGGTGGAATTTTATCAGATATAAATTGGAGATTTCCTTTTGGTATATATCTAATGGGTTTTTTACTTATACCTATTGCTTACATGTTCTTAATTGAAAAAAGAAAAGATGAATTATTCTCTTTAGAAGATGAGCTTACTGTACCTAAAAAATTAATTGGGATATATTTTTTAGGCTTTTTTTATATGTTAATATTCTTTATTTTACCAACACAAATCCCATTTTTAATAATAGATACCTTTCAAGCTTCAGGAAAAGTTGCAGGGTTTATTATAGGTTTGGCATTTTTTGCAAATGCTTTAGGTGCCATAAGTTTTTCTAGACTAAAAAAGAGATTTGACTTTTTTTCAATTTATATCATCGCCTTAACAATTATTGCCATTGGTTTTATAGGTATTGGATTAGTAAATAATCTAAATCTATTTTTCTTTACAAGTGCAATTTTAGGTTTTGGTGGTGGAGTTATGATGACTAATGTCACAGCTTGGATGTTAAGTAGAACAACATTTGAAAGAAGAGTTAAATCTTCTGGATATATGACAAGTTCTATGTTTCTTGGACAATTTTGTTCACCAATTGTTTTTCATCCATTGGTATCAAATTTTGGGGTACAAACTTTTTTTGAGATAATTGGAGCTAGCTTATTTATTATAATTTTCATCATAATGGTTTATAAACTAGCTATTAAAAGCTAGCTTATAAATTCAACTACTTCTTCTAGTTTTACCCTTAGTTGTTCAGATTGAGGATTAATTCTATATCCAAAAGGTAAGACACAAGATAGTTGATATTTTGTTGTATCTAAATCTAAAACTTTTTCAACACCCTCTTTATCAAAACCTTCAATAGGACAAGAATCAATTCCTCTTATAGCTGCTGCTGTCATCATATTACCCATTGCAATATATGATTGTCTTGCTGTCCAAGAGTATATCTTTTCATCACTACTTAATACATCTTTTAAATGATTAGCATATAGATCTAAATAAAAATCTAATTTTTCTTTTGGCATATCACGTCTAGCAAATCTTTTTTCAGGGATTCCACTTTCTGGTTTAACACCTTCAATTCCTGCTAAGACAATTACTAAATGAGAACAAGTAGTAATTTGAGGTTGATCCCAACAAAAAGGTCTTAATTTTGCTTTTAATTCTTCGTTTGTTATAACTAAAAACTTCCAAGCTTCCATACCAAAAGAAGATGGTGATTTTCTACCAACCTCTAAAATAAAATTCATATCTTCATCAGAAACCTTCTTATTCTCATCAAATATCTTACAAGCATGTCTAAAATCCATAGCTTCCATAAATGTTTTTTCCATATATCTTCCTTAAAAAATGTCCCATTTTTTTAGGGACCAAATTAATATTAACTACTAATTACTAAAGTAGCAAACTCTAAAGAGAACAACTAGTTGTTCTACAAATTAATCTATAAACTCAAAACCTTGAGATTGGTAACTCTTTGCAACTTTTCTATTGTATATTTTTTTATAATAATTTGACATTTGTTCACAATATGATTGCATATAATTCATGTTGTTTTTAACTCTAAAATCTTTTAATTGAACTTCATATTTTAGTACACCTTCCTTTACTTTTTCATTATCATATACCTCTTCAAGTGCAAAATTCTCAAAAGGAATTCTTGGCTTAAGGGGTGCTTCTTTAGCATCTTTTGTAGCTACACCAATAGTTGTACCAACTATTGGATATGTCTTTTTTGGTAGATTTAAAAGTTCAATCATCTCATCTGGATTATTTCTAATTCCACCAATTGCTGTAGTTCCGTAACCTAAAGATTCAGCAGCAACTTGTAAAGCACTTAGCATAATCCCTGCATCAACTGCACCAACTAATATCCCCTCTGCTGATTTATCAATATTTTGAATCTCATTTGTTTGGGATACTGCATAACTAGTTCTATTAAAATCAACAACAACAGTTATAAAAACATCAGCATTTTCAATTTGTTTTTGACCACCTGCTAATTTTGCAATCTTTTTAATAGTTTCTTTGTTTCTTGTATAAACTAAAGATATTTGTTGTCCATTAACTGAAGTGGGACATCTTTGTGCCGTTTTCATAATAAGTTCTAAATCTTCTTCTTTGACACTTTCTTTTGTAAACTCTCTAATTGATTTTCTAGAATTTAATTGTTTGATTGTTTGATTCATATTATCCTACCTAGTTAGTTTTAAAGAAAATTTTCTTTTAGTATATTGTTTAATTTCTCTTTTTCTTTTTCTATATCTAAATCACCTTTAAAAATATCATGAACAGAATAAGTTTTTAGAGGGTTTAAACCTAGGAATTGAAAAATCTTATGAGTACTTAAATTTGCTTCATCTAAAGATAAACCTTCAAAATATCCATCTTTATTTGAAAATTCTGATGTGGGACAATTATATGTTAAACTAAGCATATATTTACCACTTAATAATCCACCACTTCCATATTTTTTTGACGCATCTTCCCTACTTCGTCCATCATTTGCATAATGAATTCCTGCAGTTAATACTTCATCAAAATATTTTTTAGTAATCCATGGTAAACCCATCCAATAAACAGGATATTGGAAAAATATATAATCAGCCCATACTAATTTTTCTTTCTCCTCTTCTACATCATAAGTTTTATCAATATATGTAGATTTTACTTCAAAATCATTATTCTCAAAAAAAGTCTTAGCACAGTTAATTAAGTCACTAGTTAAATTGCCTTCAGCAACACCATCATAATGTTGATGTCCATTTATAATTAATACTTTCTTCATATAAATCCTTTTCATTTTGAAAATTATATAGCTTATAAACTTAAATGTATCTTACTTTACTTTAGGTAAGTAATGGAATTTTAATTCTTTTATGATATAATTATCCAAGAAAAGGAAATATAATGTATTTAATTAATGATAAAGAATATAAGTGTTCAGTATCTGTTACCCTTGATATTTTTAATGATAGATGGAAGCTTGCAATAATTTGGCATCTTCTAGATGGAAATAAAAGATTTAAAGAGTTGCATGAAGAGATTTCTGAAATTACACAAAAAACATTAACAGTAAAACTAAAAGAATTGGAAGAAAAAAATATAATTATAAGAGAAGTTTTTGCAGAAGTTCCACCTAAAGTAGTCTACTCTTTAAGTGATGCAGGGAATAGATTAAGACCAATTTTAGATGAAATGTACAAATGGGGAATAGATTATGTTGAGGAGTATGGGAAAATAAGCTCTGAAGATAACTGCGATACAAATTTAACTAAGTAATTAAATAATGGAAAACTTTGTATTAATTCTACTTGCAATCATTGCAGGATATTTATTAAAGCATTTAAAGATTTTACCAAAAGATGCCCCAGTAGCATTAAATCAATTTGTGATTTATATCTCTCTTCCTGCTATGATTTTATTACAAATACCTAAACTTCATTTTTCAATGGATATGATGATTCCAGTTATTATCTCGTGGCTTGTGATGTTTATAACAGCAGTTTTAACACTACTAGTCTCTAAATTATTCTCTTTTTCTAAAGAGATTACTGGTTCTCTTTTATTAGTAACTATTTTAACAAACTCTTCATTTATGGGGATACCAATAGTAAATGCATATATGGGAGAAGAAGCCTTACCTTATGTCTTAGTTTATGACCAATTAGGAACATTTATTGCCCTTGCAACCTATGGAACTTTTATCGCCTCATTTTATTCAAGTAAAGAAAACTTAACATTAAGAATAATTGGTTTTAAAGTTATAACTTTCCCTCCATTTATTGCCTTGGTTTTATCATTATTTTTAATGGGTATTGAATATAATCCTATAATAAGCTCAGTTCTAAGCTCTTTTGCAAGCACTATTGTACCAGTAGCTCTTGTAGCTGTGGGTCTTCAATTACAACTGAAACTTCCAAGGCATGAAATAAAGCCATTTAGTGTATCTTTATTTATTAAATTAGTAGTTGCACCAATAATTGCATTCTTTATAATCAAGCTTTTTGGATGGAACTCAACATCTGCACTAGTTTCAATATTTGAAGCTGGAATGGCACCTATGATAACTGCTGGTGCAATTGCATCGATGGCAGGACTTGCCCCAAGATTAAGTTCTGCAATTGTGGGATATGGTATTTTATTTTCATTTATCACCACTTATATTATTGCAAAATTGATTTTATAGTAAAAACTTCACAATTTCTAAACATAAAAACTGTATCATATTGGCTATTTTTAAAATTAGGAAAAAAAATGTTAAAACTTATAAAAACAGTTTTAGTTCTTTTTGCATTAACATCATTTGCAAATGCAATGGAACAAATTTCAGATAAATTAGTTAAAGAGATTGAATCATTAAATCTTTTTCAAGGTGCTCAAGTAAAAGTTCTTAGAGGTTTTGATTCAGGGGATTTATATCTTTTAAATGTAAATGTAAGAGGTCAGCAAAGTAAAATCTACTTAACAAAAGATAAAAAATATTTAATTGCTGGAGATGTTGTAAACACAGACTCAGGAAGATCACTTGCTATTCCAGATTTACCAGTTGATATAAAACCTACACTTGGAAAAGAAGCCTTTACTTTTGGAAAAGGTAATGATGAATATGTATTATTTACAGATCCAGAATGTCCATATTGTAAAAAATTTGAATCATATTTTTCTCAAATTGAAGATAAGGTAAAAATTAGAGTATTTTTCTATCCATTAGCAAGTCATGCAAATGCAAAAGACATTTCACTTTATATTATGAGTCAAAAATCTTATGAAGATAAAGTAAAAGCTATGACAACGACAAAAGCTGATACAGCTGCATTTGTAAATAGAAAAATAGGTGAAAAAGAGTTAGAAAAATTAGAAAAAACTCTTCAAGAACAAATGGAAATTGCAAATAAATTAGGGGTTAGAGGAACACCTTCTGTATTTGATACAAAAGGAAATAAAGTATCTTGGGTAGAGATGCTTCAAAAATATGGTGTAAAGGTTCAATAACCTTTACCCTATAACATACTACTTATAGTTTCTATCTCACTTTTTTCTAAATAAAAATCTTTAATATCTAAATCCAATTTCATATGTTCATTTGATGTTGTTCCATTTAAGGGGATTATTTCAAGCTCATTTAAAAACTTATAAAATATCTGTTCTTTAGTTTTATTATATTTCTTTGACAATTGATTAATTACAGATGAATTCACAATCTCTGGATTAGCGGTTAAGGACCAAAAACTTTGATATAAAATTCCCTTTTGCTTACACCAAATTCTAATCTCTTTGTCATATCCACTTTGAGCATAAAACCTGTTTTGTACAATTGCAGGTTTTATATCACTGTTTTTATATAAATATTTCAATACATCCAAATCATAGCAATTGCTGATTCCTAATTGACCAACTTCTTTTAAAGAATAAAACTCTTCCATAGTAAGCCACGCTTCAATTAGTTTTTTTCCAGGGAATATAGGAGAATGTAAGATATAAGAATCTATATATTCAACTTGTAGATTTTTTTTTGAGTTTTCAAAAGATTTTCTAACCTGTATTTTCAAATCATCTGTTATTTCATATGGCATGTTGTTTTTATCTTGACCATCTATTGGAGTAAATTTTGTTTGAATATATAAATCATTTCTTGTAATGATATTATCTTTAATAGATTTATTTATACCCTCACCTACGCCTTTTTCATTGTAGTGTTTTGGTTGTCCAGCAGTATCAATCCCTCTAAAGCCTTCTTTTAATGCTTCATAAACTAAATTTGAAGTTTTATCTTTTTTCCATGCAGTTCCATATATCATATTTGGGATATTTATATTCTCTTTACTAATAAAAAAACTCAACTTATTCCTTTCCTTTTTATCTATATTTTAACTATTAATTTTAATAAAAGCCAATAAAAAAAGTTTATACTTTTGACATTTAATAAAAAAGTTAGATTTTATGTTGATAAAATTAGTTGTATTATTCAATTATTAATACTAAAAAATATTATTAAAATTTTAAATTAATTTTTCTAAATAGACTTTATTTAAGTATAAAATAATTTTTATCTTGATAAAATAACTAATATTACAAACTTTAAAGTATCTTCTTCAAGGGTTATTTTAAAATTCATATGTTTAAAAGATAATGATATATTATTATTTAATTAGATTAAAATAATATTTTTTTGAGGTCAAATATGCAAAATGTAAATCACTTTTTAGTTGAACAAGTAATTAATAAAAAAAATAAAAATATTTTAATCTCAAGTAATATAGTAAATAATAATTATAAAAAATTCAAATCATTATCATCTTCTAAAAACTACAATTCATTTGTCTCAACTAAAATAGAAAATATTAATTTTTTATTTGATAGTTTAGATATTAGTTTGCTTATAATTGATATAAAAGAAGATTATTTAGAGCTTTTAAAATCATTATCAAAAACTAAACCAGACTTATTTGTAATTGTTGTTATAGAAAATCCCTCAAATCAATTTTTAAATATTAAAAAAGATCTAAATTTTAGTTTTTTTGATTTTCTAAAAGAGCCTATTACAATTGAAGAATTAGTTTATAAAATTGATAACTCTCTTGAGATTCTAAATAGCTTAAATATGACTGCATCCAAGCGTAGATTACTTAATCAATATAAAGAGACTATAGATAAATATTCAATTGTTTCTAAAACAGATAGTAAAGGTAATATAACCTATGTAAATGACAAGTTTTGTAAGATTTCTGGTTACAAAAGTAGTGAATTATTAGGTAAACCTCATAAGATAATTAGACATGAAGATATGGATGCTCAAACTTTTCAAACTATGTGGTACACAATAAAAGATTTAAAACAAGTTTGGAAAGGAAAGATTAAAAATAAAAGAAAAGATGGTAGTTTTTATTGGGTAGATACTATTATTAACCCTATTTTAGATTCTAAAGGTGAAGTTGTTGAATATATTGCATTAAGAACAGATATAACTGAACTTGAGAAAAGAAAAGAGTTTTTAAAAAAGCAATTCAGTATAACTTATGACAAACTTGAAGATATAAATAGCATCTCAAAGCTATATGAAGAAACATTAGATAAAACAACTATCATATTAAGATTATCTAGAGATTTAAAAATACTTCATGTCAATGAACTTTTTTGTGAAACATTTGGATATACAAAAGAGGAATTAATAGGAAAAGACCATCAAGATCTATTTCCAAGTGAGATAAAAAAAGAATTTATATTAAATGGAATTAAAATTATAGAAGAAAAAGGGTTTTGGAAAGGTCAACTTAAAGGTTTATGCAAAAATGGCGATATAAAACACTTTATGACAACTGTTGTACCACTAAAGGATAAGAAAAATAATATATTAGAGTTTATGGTTATTAGAGTTGATATTACAAAAGTTGTTCAATACCAAGAAGAAAAAGAGTTTTTGTTATCTTATGATGAACTTACTAAATTAAAAGGTAGAAATGCTTTAAATAATGAGTTAAAAGATAAAAAAGGTACTCTTTTACTAATAGATATAATAGATTTTAAAAAACTAAATTCACTGCTTACTTATGAAGGAGCAGATGAAATATTAAAATCTGTTGCGAATTTATTAAAAGAGGAATCAAAATTTGCATATAGACTTTATGGTGATATTTTTGCAATTTTTTATGAAAATAAAACAATTGATCAGGTAAATACAAAAGCCATTAATTTGATGTTAAAATTTGAATCACACAAATTTATATATGATAATTTTGAAGTACCAGTATCAATTAATATAGGAGTATCAGATTCTGTTCCTTATATATTAACAGCCGAAGAAGCAATCTCTAAAAATAAAAATAGTTATGATAAAATAGCTAGATATAATCATGATATAAATAAAAAAACAAGTGATTTAAAAAATTTTGATATGTTACTAAAGATAAAAGATGCTTTAGAGAATGATAGGATTCTACCCTATTTTCAAGCAATTGTTTCTTTAGAAACAAAAAAGATAGTAAAATATGAATCACTAGTAAGACTTATTGATGAAAAAGAAAACAAAATAGTATCTCCATATGAGTTTCTCGAAATTTCAAAAAAATCAAAAATGTATTCTGATATAACAAAAAATGTATTAAGAAAATCGATTGAATTTCTAAAATCAACAAATATACCTATATCTATTAATATCTCATTTGAAGATATAATTAACAATGATGTACTAAACTATATAACATTTTTATTACAAGTAAATGAAAATATTGCAAATTTAATCACTTTTGAAATACTTGAAAGCTCAGAAATAAAAGACTATGAACAAATCAATTCATTTATTAAGCTAGTTAGAAAATATAACTGCCAAATTGCAATTGATGATTTTGGAAGTGGTTATTCAAACTACACACAACTTTTAAATATGAAACCAGACATTGTAAAAATTGATGGAAGCTTAATAAAAAATATAGATAAAGATATGAACTCAAGAAATATTGTTGAGTCAATCTTAAGCCTTACAAAAAAGTCGCAAATTAAAACAGTTGCAGAATTTATTGATAATGAGAAGGTTCACAATGTAGTAAAAGAACTAGGTATTGATTATGGACAAGGTTTTTACTATGCAAAACCCGAAGATTTAATAAGAAGATAAAGAATTTTGAGAATAAAATAAATTATTAAAATGGGAATAACCCCATTTTAATTAAGATTTTTTAACAAACTCTTGTTTTAGTTTAATTGCTCCAACACCAGGAACCTTACAGTCAATATTATGCCCATCATTCCCCTCAACAAGCCTAATACCTTTAATTTTTGTACCAACTTTGATACCTGATTGGCTACCTTTAACTTTTAAATCTTTTATAACTGTAACATCATCACCCTCTTGTAATATTGTTCCATTTGAATCTTTCACGATTAAAGCATCTTCATCAACTTCAAGTGAAGAGTCTTGTGACCACTCATGAGCACATTCAGGACAGATATATAATTCTCCATCTTCATAAGTATACTCACTTCCACATTTTGGGCAATTTGGTAATTGTTCCATTAAATTCCTTTTAAATAGTATTGAACATATTATATAAAAAAAATACTTTTTAATAGGTTTCTATCAAAAAAACAATAATTAAAGAATATTTATAATCATAAAATATAGTTATATTAATAATATAAGTAAAACTAATAATATTTTAAGCTTTATTTAATCAAACTAGGATTATACTTCCATTACACAAAGGATAAAAATTATCGTTTGATAAAAAATATCTATATATAAAGGATTAAAAAATGGCTTGCGATACAGGAGCAAAACCGATCGAAACTAAAGATGTTTCAACAGAAGAAAATATAAACAAAATAGAAAAAAAGGAAGAAAAAATGAGTTCAAGTTTAGTATTAAGAAAAGCACCAGAGTTTAAAATGGAAGCATATGATTCAAAAACAGGTCACTATACAGAGGTTAATAGTGAAGATATGAAAGGTAAATGGCATGTTGTATGTTTTTACCCAGCAGATTTTACTTTTGTATGTCCTACAGAGATTGCAGCAATGAATGCAAAATATGATGAGTTTCAGGAATTAGGAGTGGAAATCACTGCTGTATCAACAGATACAAAATTTTCTCATAAAAGATTTGTTGAAACTGAACCAATCTTAAAAGACTTAAAATTAACTATTGCAGCAGACCCAACAGGTACTGTATCAAGAGCTTATGGTGTAATGATTGAAGAAGAAGGTGTTGCACTAAGGGGAAGATTTTTAATTAACCCAGAAGGTGTAGTTGTAGCTCAAGAGGTTCAAGCACCAATGGTTGGAAGAAATGTACATGAGTTCTTAAGACAAGTTAGAGCTTGGCAACATGCAGAAAAAACTGGTGAGGTTTGTCCTGCAGGATGGGTTCCAGGTAAAAAAACACTTCCTGTTAATACTGACGTTGAGCAAATGACTGGTAGAGTTGGAGATTACATAACTATTGAAGAGATAATGTCTTAATAATAATAATAATAAAAGAGCTTAGGCTCTTTTATTAATCTTCACTACAAATTTCAATGGCTATTTTTAAAAAACCTGTAAATGCTGCATTATCAAAACTCAATGACTTATCAACATTTTTTTTCATTTCATCTAAATAATCACTATAAGTTTTATAAAACTCATAACTTGGTTTTGGCTTATAAACTATATCTTCAATCTCAAGATATTTGATAATCTTTTTTGTTGTAGTTGGTTTTATAAAATAGTTTTTTTGCCTATTCATATAATAAGGAACTACTGAAATAATTGTCCATTTAGCAAGATTATATTGAGATAAAAATTCAACTAAGCCTTCTAAGCCTTCTTTTTTATTCCCATGTAATAATTCATAAACTTCAATACTTAGCATATCTTTTTCATAAGAGTTTAATGACGATAACATATCTTTAAATTTTAGTTTGTCAAAAAGTGAAACTAAAACTGATTTTTGTATAACTTTAAAATAGTTTTCTAAAACTAAATTTGGATTTGAAAAATCTTCTTTTCTAAGATTATCTTCTGTAAAAAGTTGTAATTTCTCTGGATTAAACTTTTTCATTGTTGGAAAAAAATGAGAATCTTCAAAGCCTTTAGGGTATTGGTATAAAAACTCAGATTCCAATTCTTTTAGTCTATCAATATTCATATAGAAACTCTTTTTTAAATTTAAAAATATTTTACATAAAAATTTATTGTGTTATAATGAAATAAATTTTAATTTAAAGTATTAATCATGAAAACAACAAATACATACTTTAATTCAGAGCATGAGCTTTTAGAATTTACAAAAAAAGAGAATATTTGTGATGATGAAAAACTATTAATTCAAATTTTTACTGGCAAAAACAATCTTGAGTATATTGAAAACCTAATATCTATATTTACTAAATATTTTCCAAAATCAAAACTAGTAGGTGCTACTACAGATGGTGAAATTTGTGATGGAAAAGTATCTACAAAAAAAACAGTTCTGTGTTTTACCACCTTTGAAAAAACAACTCTAGACATATATATTTCCAACAAATTTAATGACTATTTTGAAGGAGGTAAAAACTTAGCAAAATCACTTATCAAAGAAAACACTAAAGTAATTATCTCTTTTATAGATGGTTTAACTGGTAATGGTGAAGAGTTTTTAAATGGTATTAATAGCGTAAACAATAATATTATTGTATCTGGTGGTTTAGCAGGTGATAATAGCATATTTGAGAAAACCTATGTTTTTACAAAAGATAAAATTTTACAAGATGGTGTTGTTGGTGTAGCACTAAATTCTAATGATCTTAAAATCTTTACAGATTATAGTTTTGATTGGCAAGCAATTGGAAAAAAACTAACAATTACCCATGCAATTGGTAATAGAGTTTTTACAATTGAAGATAGAACCGCTGTTGAAGCATATAATTATTATCTAGGGGATGCAGTTAGTAAAAAACTTCCTAAAGTAGGAATAGAATTTCCACTAATTATTCAAAATTATGATGTTGATATAGCAAGAGCTGCCATTGGTAAAAAAGAAGATGGTTCTTTGATTTTTGCTGGGAATTTAAAAATTGGTGACAAAGTTAGATTTGCTTGTGCAGATTTTGACTCCATTTTTAATGAAACTCAAAAGCATGTTGATAAACTCTTAGGTAAATGTGTTGAAACAATTTTTATCTATTCTTGTATGGCAAGACGTAGATTTATACCTGAGGTTATTGAATCTGAAACCTTAGTTTATAATAAAATTGCACCATCTAGTGGATTTTATACCTATGGAGAGTTTTTTAGTTGTGGAAAAAATAAACTACTTTTAAATCAAACTATGACTGTACTTGCACTAAGTGAATCATCAATACGCAATCAAAAAGAAGTTAAATTCCAAGCGTTGAAACACTCTAAACTAACTTTACAAGCACTCTCTCATTTAATAAATGTTTCAACAAAAGAGCTTGATATTTTACAAAATAAACTTGAATTTCAAAATCAAACAGACCCTCTTACAAAACTATATAATAGAAGATATTTTTCAGAAGTATCAAATAATTTATTTCAAATCTCCCATAGAGATTTTAAGCCTTTATCTATTGTTATGCTTGATATTGATAAATTTAAAAACATAAATGATACCTATGGACATAGTATAGGGGATAGAGTTATTATAAAACTTGCTAAAACTCTAATTAGAATCAAAAGAGAATCAGATATAACATGTAGGTATGGTGGTGAAGAATTTATTATGTTACTCCCAAATACCTCTATAAGTGGTGCTAATGCCTATAGTGAAAAAATTCGAAAAAAGATAGAAGATCTTACAGTTGAAATCGATGATAAGATAACAATTACATTTACAATTAGTATAGGGGTTTCACAAATTGATTTTATAAAGGATAAAAATATTGAAGCTGTGATAAATCGTGCTGACGAAGCCTTATATAAAGCAAAAAATGCGGGAAGAAACCAAGTGGTTTCTTTATAATAATCTTTCCCTAATATTTAAAATCTCTTCAGGAGTTGTTTCACAACATCCCCCAATTATTTGTGCACCTTTTTGAAACCATAGATGAGAAAGTTTAGAATACTCAAGTGCACTTATCTCACCTTTTTCCCACACTTTTAATATAGGATTATATTTTGATCCGCCATTTGGATAAACTACTATTGGTTTAGTGCTAACTGATTTAATATTTTCAATAAGTTTTGGAATAAATTGAGGGGCAGTACAGTTTATACCAACAGCACTTATACAATCTTCATTTTCTAAAAAACTCATGCATTCTTTTATATCATCATTTGCATTTGTAGTAGTTTCATTTTTTGCACTAAATGTAACCCATGTTGGAATTTTATTAAACTCTTTTAAAAGTTTTACAATAATCTTAACTTCACTTAATAAAGGCATAGTTTCAATTGCTAAGATATCTGGAGATGTTGAAATTAAAATTTCAAGTCTTTTTCTGTGAAAATCACTTAATTCTTCATCACTAATACCATATTTTCCTGTATATTCAGATCCATCTGCTAAATATGCGCCATAAGGACCTATTGAAGCAGCAACAAGTGGTTTTATTCTTTTATCTTTTTCTTTATAATTTTCCCAAAATTCATCTCTAGTTTCAAGAGCTATATCTATAGATAACTTCATTAAATCAATAGCTTTCTGTGTTGAAAAACCTTTTTTAATAAAACCTTCTAATGAAGCTTGGTAAGATGAAGTGATTATAATATCTGCTCCAGCTTCTAAATATTGTCTATGTACCTCTTTTATAACCTCTGGGTTTTCATCTAAATATTTAGCCGACCACAATGAATCATTTACATCATAACCATTTTTTTGTATTTGAGTACCTAATGCACCATCAATAATAATTGCTCTTTGATTTTCTAAAAGTTGTTTAAATAAGTTCATATCTACTTCTTGTATTTTTTTAAATTATACAATTTTTTTATTTAATTTCATACTAACTAGTAGTAATATAAACTTATTTGCACTATAATTCTGGATTATGAAGGAGTTTAACAATGAACAATTTAGAAAACTATTTAGGACGTATTCTAAGTGCAGATTTAGGTAAATTAATTTTAAGGTTTGCACTGGGATTTTTAATGATATTTCATGGTTATAAAAAAGCCATGGTTGGTATAACTGGAATTGAAGGTTTAGTTGTAAAAGAAGGTTTTCCAGCTTTTTTAGCATATGGTGTTTATTTAGGTGAAATTATCATTCCCCTGTTATTAATCATTGGATTATACACTAGAATTAGTAGTTTAATATTTGCAGTAACTATGGGATTTGCAATATATTTAGCTCATTTTTCACAGCTCTTAGAGATAAATACTAATACTGGTGGATTGGTTATTGAATTGCCATTACTTTATATGTTGTGTGCAATTGCTTTGATGTTTATTGGAGCTGGTAAATATAGTTTTGATAAAAAGTGATTTCTATTAAGGAAATCACTTTTAAAACTATTTTTGTATTTTAATTAAGATTAATAATAGATACTTTTCCACCTAACATTTGAGGTAAATATAGTTTATTTGTTTTTTCATCTATCCAAAAATCTGCTGCTCCCATAAAAGGCTCTACATTTAAAATAGATTCCTCTTTAGTTTTTAAATCATAGATTCTAATAATCCCTGATTTTTCAAAGTTTACCCAATCACTTACATAAAGTTTATCCCCTACTTTATAAACACCATCTAGTACTCCCTTGAAGGTTCCTAGCTGAGTTTTTTTATTACCATTTTTTAAATCTATTTGAAAAAAATTACCTTTTGCATCAAACATACTATTTACACTGCTTCCAAGTTGAGCACCATACAAAATACCATCTTCATAAAAAAGACCATTTGCAGTCGTTAAATCTACTATTTTTTTATATTGTTTATTTGTAATATCTACTTCATAAACTGCACTTAAATCACTAGAACTAACAAAAATAGTATTATCATCTTTTACTGTGATATCATTTAAAAAATTTGTATCTTTAAAAACTAAATTAAAAATCTCTTTTTTACTTTCTAAGTCAAAACCTCTTAGGGTATCGATATCAGCTACAAAAAGAGTATTATTCACTATACTCATACCTTTTGGTGCATCTAAACCATCTATAAAGTGTAAGTTTTCAATAGCTCCATCCTTTGATAACTTAGAGATGAATCCATCTGCATCTTTTACTGTTGGCTTTAATTCTTTACCTACATTTGATACATATAAATAATTTCCATTGATTATTGTACTTTCTGGTGAACTAAATCCCTCTATTGTGGTTGTATCAGCAAAACTTAACATAGCAGTAACTAATATTGATAATGTAATTTTTTTCATAAAAACTCCTTTTTGTTTTATGAAGTATAACAAGTAATCAAGAAAGTTTGTTTATCTATAAGGTCTAACTATTTATCCATAAAGTTAGGTGTGGTGTTATATTGAGCTTTGTATACTCTTGTAAAATGAGCATGTGTTTTGAATCCAACGCTTAGTGCTGCAGTTCCAACATCATAGCCTAATTCTTGGATTAAAAACTTACCCTTTTCAACTCTTTTTTTAAGTATCCATTTCATAGGTGTTTCATCAAAAATTGATTTAAATTCACTTTTAAATCCACTTAGACTTCTTCCACTTATTTTTGCAAAATCTTCAATTGTTAAATCTCTTTGAAAATTAGCTTCCATAAAACTTTTTAGATCACTTTTATCCAAAGTTAGATTTTGACAGAAACTAATAAAGTTTTCTTTTTCTTTCGTTCCTAAAAGTAAAAGAATCAACTCTTTTAGTTTTAAACTTATTAATTCATCGCTAAACTTAGGTTTGTCTTCTAAATATTCTTTTAGTGTGTTTGCACTATTTTGTAAAAAATTATTCATTCTAAACTTAAAAGTACTTTTTATATCTTTTGAATTTTTTGAATTTAACTTAAAAGGTAATTCAGCTATAAGTTTTTTTGTCAAATGATGATCAAAAAAGATTAATAAACATTCATAATCTTCTTCCCCTGTAACTTCACTCATTACATATTCACCTTTGGTCATAAAAAAGGCTTCACCAGGCTTTACTTCGATATCACCATCAACTGTATGTAAAACTTTTCTACCACTATAAACTATATTTAGAAGATTACATGGTATTTCAAAAGTATGTTTATAATTACTATTTACAGTAGAAAATTTTGCTAAGGTAATCTCTTTTGTGATGATACAATCATTATGGTGATGTTGCTTTAAGTATTCTATTGCATTCATGTTTATATCATATTTATGTCAACTCATCAAGGTTTGTTAATCCAAAACCTTGGGTTGATTTAAAATCAATTTCAAACCCTAAACTTGAAAGAATAAGATCTAATGTTTTCACTGAAGTATTACCTAACTCTCCTCTTTCAACTTTTCCAAGGGTAACTCTACTAATACCACATTTAGATGATAATTGTTCTTGAGTTAGTTTTTTTGCTTCTCTTAAAACTTTAATTTGCTGACCAATTTCGTATAATTTCAACTGGAATCTCCTTATATGTTTTTTCATTTAAAGACAAGCTCCAAGAGTCAATCATCTTTTGACCTATTTCTCTAAACTCTTTATTTGTACTTATATATTTTTTTAATTCATCGATACTATTTTTTAAACTTTCAATACAATCATCATAAATCTCTATTGCACTATTTTCATTTAAATAACAATTTTGTATTCCAAACTTTATAAGCTGCTTTTTTCCTATCCAGAGTTTTTTACCATTCATTGTAAGAGCTGGTTTATCTTTATAGATGTAAACTACCGTATTTACTACATCATAAGCTGGAGAAAATAATATTTTAGAAAAATCATCATTATAAAGCATGCCAAAATTCTTTAAGTGAGCATCTCCATTTTTAAGTAAATAATTCATGATTATAACTTTATAGAAGTTCTTCATATCAGCCAACTTATCTGTACTAACGCTATAAATAACTTTTGCTATTTGTTCATAACTTCCACTATATTTTTCATCTTTATTTTTTCCAAGTAATGTTAAAACCTCTTCAAAACCTAAAAAAGCATCATTTTCTTTGTCATAATTAAATCGCTCAACCAATAAAAACTTATTGTTTTTTGATAGTTTTATATTTGGTATTTTTACTCCAACTTTTTCTATAGCTTTTAAACAAAAATATTCGTTTAATGCTAATTGAGGATACTCTTCACCCCAAGTTTTAATAATATATTCTTTTGTAGATACACTCTCTTTATCTTTTAATATTGCTAAAGATTTTGGTTGAACACCAGATATAGCATTTTTATCCAAAAATGTAGTAACAATTTTTGTAAATGTATCCATAGAATCATTTTGTAAAACTTCATTAATATCTAAGGATAAAAACTCTTTTTTATTTATAGAACTTTTATAAGATAATCTACTTTGAATATTTGAACAAATATGAGAAAAAATCAGAAAATCATCTATATATCCATACTCTTTTGTCAAATACTTTTTAAATATTTCAAAAAGATAACCCTCTGGCATATTCATATCAAAAATAGGATGAAGTTTGTATTTCCAAATATATGAAGAAGTTTTATAAGGCATGATTAATGAAATAGGTTTATAATCATATGTATAATTAAATCCATACTGATTTTTTTCTTTTTCAAAAAATAGTTTTCCTACTTCTTTATTGTTAATAAGGACTTCAATATTTTCCATATTCTTTCTTTTATGATAATTTTACTTATCATTATAGAATATTTTATCAAAAATGTAAAGTAAATTTATCATTTAAGAACATTAGATAATAAAACCCTAATTATTTATTTCAAAACGAATAAGTTTGTGATTTGGATATTGAGATTTAGCATAATCAACACCTATTTGCTCAAATCTTCTTATTACTGTTTCATCCACATATTTTACTTTTAAAAGCCTTTGTTTTTTATCTTTTGAAAAAGACATTTTATTCCTTTTGTCTCTATACAAATTACATATCTTCTAAACTATATCCAATATATTGAATCTCATACTTTTTTAAATTTTTTTCCAATTTTTTAGACTTTTCTTCTAACACATCTAGATTTATTTTCTTAGTATTTAATTTCACTTCAGCTATTAAAACTTTTTTCTCTAGTTCATTTAGTGCAACTATATCTATTTCATTTTGATTTGATTTTTCCCAATAAGTTCCTAATTGAGAATATTTTTTTTCAAGTTGTAACTTTTCTATAAAATACTTTTCTAAGAATTTTCCACTATACATAGAAAAGTCTCTTTTGATTATATCTTTAACAAAGTCATAATTTTCAATCTCAATTGCACTTTTATATTTATAGATAAATCTAAACCAAAAGTTAAAATAATTATCAATTATCTCATATTTGACAATCCTGCTTCCCTCTTTTGCAAATATAGGTTTTATCTTTTTTATCAGAGTATAATCATTTTCTAATCTTTCTAAATATCCACCGATATTTTTTTCTAAAATTGATTCAATCTGGCTTCTTGAAGTTTTAGAACTAGCTATTAAAGATAAAATTGAGAAGTATGTAGTGTACTCTTTGCCAAACTCTTCTACCAGTAAATTTTTACCCTCTTCTAAAAATAGTGAAAAATCACTAAATATTACTTCCAATTGCTTCTCAAAAGTAAAAGCTTGTTTTTCTACAAAAATCTCTACATATTTAGCAACTCCACCTGTAAATATATAAAATGATAACAAATCTTTATTTTTATACTTTGGATAATTTTCTTCTAAAATCTCTTTTAAAGTATTTACAGTGAAACTTTTTAGATGAATTTTATTATTTGCTCTACCAAATAAAGGTTCTTTTTTATCTTCAAATATTTTTTTCATCAGTGAATATATAGAACCACTTAAAACTAAGTTCATTTTAGACTTATCTTTATACTCATCCCAAATATTTTGCATATCACTATAAATAGAACTATTTATTTGTAAAAACTCTTGAAATTCATCTATTACAAGAGTAAAGGAAGTTGTTATTGATAAATTCATTAGATATTCAAATAGATTTTTAAAAGATATAAACTGTCCAAAAACCTTAACTGATAAGGTACTTTCTATAATATCTATAAACTCAGCACAAAGTAAAGCTTCATTTTTTTTTGATACAAAAAAATATACTTTTTCTTTATATGCTTCTTTTATAAGTTTTGTTTTACCAATCCTTCTTCTACCAACTATAACAGTCATCTTGGAAAATGACAATGAAGACTGTTGTATCTCTCTTAAGTTTTGTAGTTCTTTTTCTCTATTGTAAAATTTCATCTTATCTCTTTTAGTAATGTATGTTACTGTAATGTATATTACTACAATTTATTTTATTTGTAAAGATATATTTACTTTTTAGTACAAATAAGAATAACTACTTCATACTCAGTAAAAACGTCTGGCGAAGTTTTCGGTTTAAAAGTTTTTAATCAAATCTTCATATACTTTACAAAGACCTTCAACCTCTTTAACTGTAGTTCTCTCCCCTACACTATGAATAGTATCATTTATAACACCAAATTCAATTGCCTCAATTCCAAAGCTACCAAAATATCTAGCATCAGAAGTTCCACCATGGGTTGAGTGTTTTGTTTTTATTCCTAAAACCTTTTGAATTGAATCTTCCATAGCTTTAACTACCTTTGATTCTTTATTAGTTACAAAAGGAAATGAACCTTGCGTTGTTCTAAAATCATACTCTAAACCATTTAATTTCTCATGTATAAACTCTTCAACACTTTCTCTTGTTGTATTTGTTGAATTTCTTACATTGAACATTAGTTTAAGTTCATTTGGAGTTACATTTGTAACTTCCATACCACCTCTTATATCTGTGATTACCATTTTACTTGGAGCGAAATATTCATCTCCATTATCTAGGTTATGTCCAGCTATTTTTGGCAATATTGAAGCAAAATTATGGACTGGATTTATACACTTTTCAGGATACGCAGCATGTCCTTGTTTACCTTTTATAGTGATATAACCATTTATACTTCCTCTACGCCCTACTTTAATTGCATCTCCAAAAACCTCTTCACAAGTTGGTTCTGCTACAACTGCATATTGAGGAATGAAATCTATCTTTTTTAGAAGTTCAAGCATTTTGATAGTTCCGTAAGTACCTTCACCCTCTTCATCACTAGTCATTAAAATACTTAATGTTCCATCAAAATCAACTGCATGTTTACAAGCATACAAAAAAGCAGCATCTCCACTTTTCATATCTTGTGTTCCCCTTGCAGTAATAACGCCATCTATAATATCAGCGGCAAATGGATCTACATCCCAGCCTTGACCTGGTGGTACCACATCTATATGTCCAGCAAAACACAAATGTTGTGGGTTTTCATTGAATTTTTTATAATAAAATCTATTTTTAACACCTTCCATATCAACACTTATACACTCCCAAGTATCTCCAAGATACTCAGCAATAAAATCAAATGCTCCATCATCATCAGGTGTAACAGATTTAAATCTTAATAATTTTTGAAATAGTTCTATAATAGTCATTTACATCCTTTTAATACGCGATTGTATCTAAATAAAAGAAAAAAGCATTTTAAGACTTAATAATATTAACAATAAAGCAAATATTTTCTTTACAATCCCAACAGGTAAAGTATGTGCTAACTTTACTCCTATAGGTGCAGTTAGATAACTACATATTGATATAAAGAAAAATGCAGGTAAAGATACAAATCCTAAAGTATAATTTGATAAGTCAGTATTACTCCACCCATTTATAATATATCCCAAAGTTCCACTAACTGCTATTGGGAAACCTATTGCTGCACTTGTACCAATAGCTTTTTTCAACTCTACATTTTGCCATAAAAGATAAGGTACAGTTAAAGAACCACCACCTATTGAAACCATAGCTGATATTGCACCTATAATAGTTCCTGCACCAAACTGTATTTTTGAATTAGCTAATTTTCTACTTGGTTTTGGTTTTTTATTTAAAAACATCTGCAATGAAACATAAGCCATAAATACTGAGAAAAATATAGCTAGATAAAAAGAGCTTAAAATTGAGGCTAAAAAGGTAGCTAAAAATGTTACTATTATAATCCCAGGAGCCATCATCTTAAACACATCCCAAAGAACACCACCTTTTTTATTGTGGGCTCTAAAGCTTGAGATTGAAGTTATAACTATAGTTGCCATGGAAGTTCCTAATGCCATATGCATAAGCTCATCTGTTGACATACCTTGCATTAAAAATATTACAGTTAGAGATGGCACTATAATTCCACCACCTCCAACACCAAGCAAACCTGCTGCTACGCCCACAAAACAACCTAATAAAATATAAAGTAAAATTGATTCAAAACCTAACATAAACAATCCTAATAAAAAGGATTATAGTATCACTTCTTTTCTTATAAAGTAATAGCAAACTTTACTAAATAAAACCCTCCAAATATTAACCATAAAAATAAAATAAACGCTAAATATATAGGTTTTGCTCCTACATTTTTAAACTTATCAATACTTGTTTCCATACCTAATGCGCTCATAGCCATAGTAAGAGCAAAAGTATCTATTGCATTTATAGTATTTATTGTAGTTAGTGATAAAAGATTTAATGAGTTTAAACCAACTACAACTATAAATAAAACAGCAAACCAAGGAATAGTTATCTTAGCTTTTGTTTTACTTGTTGTATTTTTTGCACTTTTTGCCAACCAAATAGATAATACTATTAAAAAAGGAGCAATCATCATAACTCTAATCATCTTAACAACTATAGCATCAGAACTTGCAACACTTCCAATAGCATTTCCAGCGGCAACCACATGTGCTACTTCATGTATAGTTGCCCCTATATAAACTCCCATTGTAGATTCATCAAAAGGTATTAATCCTGCTTTATATAAAAAAGGGTATAAAAACATAGCTATAGTTCCAAATAACACAACAGTTGACACAGCAATTGCACTTTTATATGGTTTTGCATTTATCACCGGTTCAGTTGCAAGTACAGCTGCCGCTCCACATATAGAACTTCCGGCACTTGTTAAGATTGTTGTTTCTTTATCTAGTTTTAAAAATTTAACTCCTACAATGTAGCCAATTATAAAGGTTAGTGAAACTATTAAAAAACTTATAATAATACCATTTATACCAACCTCTTCTATACTTTGAAAAGTCAATCTAAACCCATATAAAACTATCCCTGTTCTTAATATAGTTTTTGTAGAAAAAACAATCCCTGCATGCCATTGTTGTGGAAGTTTATTTCTTAAAGTATTAGCATATATCATACCAAGAACTATACCTATAATAAGTGGACTAATACCCAAAGATTTAAAAATATAAAACTCTGATAAAAATGTAGCTGCACAAGCAAAAAGTGCAACAAATAAAATCCCGCTAAATGTATCTTTTCTATTCTCTTTATTAAACATAATAAATCCTCTAAATTTTATAAACCAAAGTATATCACTAAGGATTTTATTTGTAAAATATATTATTTTTAATATAATAATAAATATTTTCAATAAGGATAAATTATGACACTCAAAGAACTAAACTTTTTTTATAAACTATGTGATAATCCAAATATAAGTCAAATAGCAAATGAGATAAATATAAGTCAGTCAGCAATTTCACTAGCTATAAAATCTTTAGAAGGAAAATTAGGTGAGAGTTTATTTGATAGAGTTGGTAAAAAACTTATTTTAAATGAAAGAGGTAAATACTTTAAAGAACTTACCTATGAACATTTTATAGCAATTACAGATTCAAAAAATATATTCAAAAAAAATAAACTTGCTGGTAAACTAAATATAGCTGCAAGTAAAACTATTGCAAACTATATGATGCCAAATATTTATTACACTTTTTTATCTAAATACAAAGATGTAAAACTTGATATAAACTCGCTTAACTCTTCTATAATTGTAGAGCAAATACTAAATGGTAAACTAGATATAGGTCTTATAGAAACCTCTTTTGATAATACAAATATTATAAAAGAGAAACTTATAGATGATGAACTTATTATTGTAACTAGTGATAAAAATGCTCCCAAAGAGTGTTTTATAGATACAATAGATAAAAAATGGATTTTAAGAGAGAGTGGTTCAGGTACAAGAGACATATTTATAAATAAATTAGGAGATTTAGCAAAAGATATAAATATATTTATGGAACTTTATGAATTTGATGAGATAAAAAAGATTTTAATAAAAAATAAAGATACGATAACAGCTATATCAAAAGTTGCGGTGGAAGAGGAACTAAAAACTAAACAACTTTTTCAAATAAAACTAAAAAATATAGATTTTAAAAGGGAATTTCATCTTATTTATAATAAAAGCAAAAACAAAAATAAACTATTTCTTACCTTTAAAGATTTTATAGAATCGCAACTTATTAAAAATATATAATATACAAGAATTATTATTTTTTATTAACTTTGATGTGTTATAATCGTAGATATATGAAAAGGATTACTTATGAAAAATGGTAAACTACTTATAACAATATCGTCGATTCTTTTAATTTATACTATTATTGGTTTCATAGCTATTCCCAAAATTGCTAAACCACAAATAGAAAAAATTATTAATGAGAATATTACTCAAAAAGCTAGATTAGAGAAAATAGAATTCAATCCTTTTTTATTAAAACTATCTTTACAAAACTTAGAGATTTACAATGATAAAGAAACAACAGCAAAGATAGATAATATTTATATTGATTTTGCTGTTTTAAGGTCAATTGATGAACTTCATATAGCTTTTAAAGATTTAAAACTTGTAAACCCTTATCTAAATATTATTGAATATGAAGATGGAACCTTTAACCTACAAAAACTTTTAAAAGAAAAGAAAGAGGAAAAAACTAAAGAGGAAACAAAAACAACTAGTTCAGATATAAAATTCCAAATATATAGAACTATTTTAGATAATGCTTCTATTAACTTCACAAAATTAAATAAAGATGATGAACCATATAAATTAAATATTAGTAAATTTGATTATACATTTTATGATATGGGTACATTTAGAAATATTTTAGCTTCACACTCATTAAGAATGTTAATCAATCAAAATAGTGAGTTAGAAATAAACGGAGGTTTAAGACTTGCTCCATTTAAAATGTATGGAAATGTAGAGCTAAAAAATATTAGACCAAAACAGTTTTTAAACTACAAAAAAGATTTAGTAAACTTTGATTTAAGTGAAGAGACTTTTATTGATTTAAAAATTGGTTATAAAGTTGATACAGAAAATAAGTTGAGTGTCATTTTAAATGATGGTTATTTAGCATTAAATAAACTTAATATATCAAAAGATGAAAAAACACTAACTTCTTTAGAAAATTTTGCAATAGATAATATAAATCTTCAATATCCAAAAAACAATATTGATATAGAAGCGATAGTTTTAAATCAACTAAATCTTAATGCAATAGTAGATGAAAAAGGTGAAATTAATTTTGCAAATTTAATTGCAAATAATGAAGAAAAAGTTGAAGAGCCTATAAATACTGAAATTGAAACAAATGCTTCACAAAAACAAGAAGAAAGTAACAAATGGACTATCTCTTTAAAAAACTTTGATTTAAAAGAATCAAATATAAAATTTGATGATTTATCAAGCAAACTTTTTACAAAAACAGATGATTTAAATATTACTTTAAAAGATTTAAAAGTTGATGGTAGTGATATTACACTAGCCAATTTACTTTTGTCAAAACCTAATATTACAATTGACAATAAAAACAACAATTTATCAATTTTAAATAAAGAGTTAGAAATAGATGCAAATAATTTCTCTTTTTCAAATTCAAATATCTTACTTGATGAATTAAATATAAAAAATAGTTCTTTAGATTTTGAAGACTTAAAAAATAAAACCACAATATTTAGTAAAAAAACTGATTTAAATATCGCTAATATCAAAAAAGAAAATGAAAGCACAACTATCTCAAATATAAAACTAACAAACCCATCTATTTATTTTTTAGATAAGAAAAGTTCTATGAATGTTGTAGCTAACTCAAATACTATCACCGCTAAAAACTTTAGCCTAAATGGAAATGATATAGCTCTTGATGAAACAAAATTAAGTATTCCAACTATAAAATTCAATGATAAAAAAAGTAAAATGAATATCACAACAAAAAGCTTAAATCTAAGTGCTTTAAATACAACACTAAAAGATGAAAAACTAAATATTAAAACAATTAGATTAGCTAAGCCTTCAATTTATTTTGTTGATAATAAAAATGATCAAAATATTGTTGCAAGAAACATCAGTTTGAAATTGAATGATCTAATTAGTAATAAAGGTGCAATTTCAATTTCTAGTTTAAATTTATATAATCCAAATACAAATATAAAAGATAAAAAAGCAAAAACTGATATTCTTGCAAAAAATATTAACATAAATGTAAATAAAATCTCTTTTGCTAACAATAATTTAAAAGTTCAATCTTCAGATATAAATAAACCCTATGTATCAATTACACTAGGGAAAAAAGAAAAATCACAAGACAAAAAAGTTGAAGAAGAAACAGTTAAAAAAGCTTCAAAAGAAAAAAGTGATTTTAAATTTGATGTAGGTCCAGTAAAAATAAAAAATATGAAGATGACTTTTGAAGATAAAAATCTTCCAATACCATTTAAAACAAATATAAATGAACTACAAGGTAGTTTTTCAAGATTAAACTCAAGTAATTCAAAACCAACAAAACTCCAATTGGAAGGTAAAGTTGATAAATATGGTTATACAAAAATTGTTGGAACTGTAGATATTAATGATATTAAATTATTAACAGATACAAATTTATTATTTAAAAATATAGCAATTAAAAATTTCACACCATATTCAGGTAAATTTATAGGAAGAAAAATCGATAGTGGTAAATTAAATCTAGATTTAAAATATAATATCAAAAAATCTGATTTAAGTGCCCAAAACTCAGTTATCATTAGTGATATTAAATTGGGTGAAAAAGTAGAAAGTCCAGACGCAGTTAATCTTCCATTAGAACTAGCTATTGCATTACTAGAAGATTCAGATGGAATTATAGATATTGATTTACCTATTTCAGGTAATGTTGATGATCCTCAATTTTCAATTGCACCTATTGTTTGGAAAGTATTCACAAACTTAATAGTTAAAGCAATCACTTCACCATTTGCCTTACTTGGGGCAATGTTAGGAATTGATGAAGATAAGATAAAAAGTATGGATTTTGAGTTTGGTAAAAGTGATATTGTACCTTCTGAAAAAGAGACCTTAGATAGTATTGCAAAACTTTTATCAAAAAAACCTAGACTTGCAATAAAGATAAAACCAATTTATAATCCTCAAAAAGATAAAAAAGCTCTTCAAGATATAAAATTTGAACAATTTGTATTAAAAAGAATGGAAAAGATACCTGAAGGGGATGATTATAAAGAAGCTTTAGAAGAGTTTTATAATGAGTTAAAAGATGTAAAAGACTTAGATAAAATAAAAGAAACATATTATAAAAAAGATAAAAATGGAAAAGAGTATTTTCAAATTGATGCGTATACAGAATACTTAAGAGATTTCCTTGCTTCTAAACAAAATGTTTCAGAAAAAGAATTGATTTCAATTACTAAAAAAAGAATAGAAAATATTAAAAATTACTTATTTAACATGAAAAAAGTTCCAAAAGAATCTATTATTATAGATGACATTACAAAACAAGAAGATGAGAAAAACAAATGGGCAGTATTTAACTTCGATGTCTCTACAAAATAAATGTATTATAACTATAAATTATAATACATTTATTTAATTTACTTATAATAATTATTACGTTAGTATTCTATTTAACTTAACAAAAGGGAATACTATGAACAAATTTTTTATTTTTATATTAATTTTTATTGTTGGATTTTTCTCTTATGGTTTACTAACTAAAGAATCAAATGACCACATAAAAAAAGAAAAAAGACTAACCTGTCAAACAAAAACTACAACCTTTGAAAAAATATCGAATAAACAACTTGCACAAGAGGCTATTGAGCTTCTTGAAACTTCTAATTATATTATTAAATCTAGAATCGAAAAATCTGTATATATGGAATCACAAATTGATAAACATATATGTGAAGAGAAAGCAAATGAATATTTAAATGAAACTATAAATAAGTATGTAAAAGACAAAAAACTAAAGGATAAAAAACTTTTAATTGATTATTACATACTTGAAAATGATAAAGAAGACAAGGGAAAAAAAGGAACAAAATGTAAACTTTATGCTGGGTACCTAGTCTTTGAATTTAAACTTGACAATAAACTAATTTATAAGATACAAACTGATTATATGAATATGGATACTAGCGATATCCCTGAAAGAATGGATTGTGTCATTAAATCGTTTATAACATTAAAAAAATAAAAAGGAACATTAAATGAAACAAAAAACTTTTAAAGATAAATACCACATTTTTGAAATTGAATTTTCAAAAGATGAATTAAAATTCAAAAATGTGAATGAGATATTAGCAGCGCTAAAAGACAAAATTGATGCACATCCTGTGATAGCTTATATTTCAACATTTGATCAGTTTTCACAAACAAAGAGAGTAGATGGAGTTATAAGAGAAGATATTAAAGATGCTAAAAATATTATATTTTGTTTTGGTAAAGAGATACCAACTCCTGAGGTTTTAGCTGTAAGACCAAGAGCAATAGGTGTTTGTGAACTAGAAGATATGTTTGTAGTAAACTTTTTAGAAGCGCCAAATGAACAAGCAAATGTAATCATGGAAGAGATGATTAAATCACTAAAAGGCTAGTTTAAACTAGTCTTTTCTTAACTAGAAAGTTTATAATTTCAAAAAATTACTATTTTATCCCTAGTCTTAAATAAAATATACAAAAAAACAATCACTCTTTATAATAATAATTTATTTAAAAAAAAATCCCTAAAAATAAGAAACTTATAATACTTTTTATATAAAATAATTTTGTCTGTGAAAAAGTTTTTTCAACTTGATTATTATAAAAAAGTTATGTTATAATAATGTAACAAAATTATAAAATTTAAAAGGATATTTATGGGAGAAGATTATTTAGATGAAAACTTAAATATTTTTCTCTCAAAAATCATAGACCAAGCAGTAAACGGAATACTAATTACTGATCCTAAAAAAGACGATAATCCTATTATTTACGCAAATAAAAGTTTTTATAAAATGTTTGATTATAAAGAGGATGAAGTTTTGGGTAAAAACTGTAGATTCCTACAAACAAGTAATAAAGAACAAAAATCAATAGATGAAATAAGAAAGGCAATAAAAGAAGAAAAATCAATAACTACTATTGTTAAAAATCAGAAAAAAAATGGTGAAATTGTTTACTGTGAATTAACAATAACTCCAATTTTTGACGAAAACAATAAACTACAGTTTTTTTTAGGTATTCAAAAAGATGTCACAAGAGAAGTTGAAATAACAAAAAAAATGAATACAGCTCAAAGGTTAGCAAATATTGGTAACTGGGAGTATGACATTATCAATAATAATCTCTTTTGGTCTGATCAAATATATAAGATTTTCGAAATAGATAAATCTAAATTTGAACCTTCTTATGAATATTTTTTAAATGCAATTCATCCAGAAGATAAAGAGATGGTAAATAATGCATATTTAAATTCACTTAAAACAAAAAAACCTTATGCTATTCAACATAGATTAAAAATGAAAGATGGAAGAATAAAATATGTTGAAGAAAAATGTGATAATTACTTTGACAAAGATGGTAATCCATATAGGTCTGTTGGGACAGTTCAAGATATAAGTCAAATAAAAGAGATAGAATATGAATTAAAAAGGACTATATCTTTATTTGAAAGTTACAAAATTGCGATGGATAAATCAAGTATCGTTTCAAAGTCAGACTTAGCAGGTAATATTACTTATGTAAATGATAACTTATGTAAAATAAGTGGCTATACAAAAGAGGAATTAATTGGTAAACCCCATAATATTATTAGACATCCAGATAATCCAAAATCTATTTTTGAAGAGTTGTGGACAACGATTAGATCAAAAAGAGTTTGGAAAAAAACATTAAAAAATATCACTAAAGATGGAAATTATTATTGGGTAGATATTACAATAGTCCCTATTCTTGATGATAAAAACAATATAAATGAATATATTGGAATAAGACATGATATAACTAAAACTATTGAACAACAAGAAAGATTAGATACTATTGTTAATACTGATATTCTAACAAACTTAGGAAATAGATATAAACTTATAAATGATATAAACAAAAGCACTAAGCCTGCATTAGCAATTATAAATATTGATAGGTTTTCTGAAATAAATGATTTTTATGGATATATAATTGGTGACAAGATACTTAAAAGATTTGCAGAAAAACTAAACATTATAAAAGATTCAAATAGTTGTAACATTTATCGTTTACATAGTGATGAATTTGTAATTTTTTATGAAGATATAAGTACTGATCTTTTTTTGCAAAAAATTAACTCTATAAACACCCAACTAAAAAAAGAAAATTTTTATATTGATAGTGAAGACTTTATCAATTTAAATTTTACCATTGGAATCTCCTTTGAAGAAAAAAATAGAATTTTAAACACAGCAACAATGACTATTAAAATTGCAAAGCAACACAATAAAGATATCTTAGTTTACAAAGATGATATATCTTTAGACAAAGAGTATGAAAATAATATAAAATGGACTAAATCCATTAAAGATGCAATAGAAAAAGACAATATTCTACCAGTATATCAAGCAATTATAAATAACAAAACTTTAAAGGTTGAAAAATATGAAGCTTTAGTTAGGATGAGGAAAAAAGATAAATTAATATCACCCTACTTTTTTCTAGAAATTTCAAAGAAAACTAAATTTTACAATCAAATTACAAAAATTATGATAGAAAAAACCATAGAAAAATTCAAAGACCTTGAATATAATTTTTCTATAAATTTAACAATTGAAGATATTTTAAATGTTGAGATAAAAGAGTTTATTTATAAAATACTATCAGACTCACAAGTTGGTAAAAGAGTTGTTTTTGAGATAGTTGAATCTGAATCAATTGAAAACTTTGAAATTGTTTTAAATTTTATTAAAAAAGTTAAATCTTTTGGGTGTAGAATTGCTATTGATGATTTTGGTACTGGTTATAGTAATTTTGAATATCTTTTAAAACTAAAAGCAGATTTTATAAAAATAGATGGTTCTTTAATAAAAAATATTGATAAAGATATTCTTAGTGAAAAAGTTTGTAAAAATATAGTGAATTTTGCGAAAGATTTAGGGATGAAAACAATTGCAGAATTTGTTGAAAATGAATCAATCTTAAAAAAGGTACAAGAGTTAGGAATTGATTACTCACAAGGATACTTATTTAGTCCCCCTTTTGAAAATCCAAAAAATATATAAACCGTATATAAAAATTATATTAATTTATTAATAATAAGATAAAATAAATTATTACTAGGGGAGATATTAATTTATGAAAAATAACGATTCACTGAAAAACCATCTAAAAAATGCTACTTATCCACTCCATGAATGGCTAGAAGAATTCTATTTATTCGAAAAAATCAAAAAAAATAATTTGTCTGAAGAGGAGTATATTTTTTTATTAAAAAAACTTTATTCTTTTTTTAGTATAATCGAATTAATTATTAAAAACCATAAAAATGAATTTGTGGAAAAAAAGCTTGAAGATATAGAAAAAAGACTTGAAAAAACGAAATGGTTAATTGAAGATTTAAACTATTTAAATGTAGAAATTGACAATTTAAATATTAAAAAAAATATAGAATTTAAAACATTAAATAATTTCGCTTCTGTAGTTGGTGCACTTTATGTATTAGAGGGTTCAACTATGGGTGGGATGCAAATAGTTAAAATGATAGAAAAAAACTTTAAGAACAATGTACCAAATAGATATTATCAATCATATAAACAGGATACCATGAATAAATGGTTAAGTTTTTCAAAGTGGTTAGATGAAGTAGAAATTGATAAATATGAAACAACTTTAGGTGCCACAGAAACATTTATAGTACTAAAAAAACACTTTGAAAGCTAGATATTATGCAAAACTATGATATTGATGAATTATTAAAAACATGTGAACAAGAGCAACTTCACTTAACTGGAATGATTCAATCTTTTTCCTCACTTTTAGTATTTGATAGTGAAAGTTTTATAATAAGCCACGTTTCTGAAAATATCAAAGATTTTTTATCAATTGATTGTAAAGATTTGCTAGGAAAAAATATAAAAAATCTCTTAAAAGATTTTTACAAACTTTTAGATGAATATAAATTAGATGATGAAGATGTAAATTTTTTTTATAAAACTTTAAAAAAAGAAAAACTTTTACTTAAGTTATCTAAAATTGATAATTCAATAGTTATAGATATTCAAAAGATTAAAGAAGAATTTTTAAGTAAAACTATTAAGTACAATACAGAACTTACAATTGCTCCTTGTAATGATATTGAATACAATGACTATAAAAATACATTTTTAGAACTTATAGATAATCAACTGAAATTTGACAGAATTTTAATATATCAATTTCAAGATGATTGGTCAGGAAAAGTGATTGCAGAAAAAGTTTCAAATGAAGGTGCTGATAGTTATCTAGGATTGATGTTCCCTGCATCAGATATTCCTAAAATTGCAAGGGATATGTATATGATTAATCCCTACAGATTAATTGCTGATGTAAACTCAAAAGATATAGATATCTTAACAATAGATGGGAGTAAACCAGATTTAACTTTTTCAGATATAAGAAGTGTTTCCCCCGTTCATATTGAATATTTAAAAAATATGGGAGTTATAACATCTTTATCAATCCCAATTATAATTGCAAACAAGCTTTGGGGGCTGTTAGCTTGCCATAACTTCACATATAAAAGAATAGATCCTTTACAAAGAAATAATATACTTAATCTTATCCAACAGTTTTCACTAGGTTTACAAAACTTCTTTGCAAAAGAAAAAATTGCCTATTTAGATTTAGTTGAGCATAAAATAAACTCTTTATTAAATACTATCTCTGATTTAAATAATTTCGAAATACAAATACAAGAGAATAAAAATCATTTTTTACAACTATTAAACAGCGATGGTTTAATTATAATTTATAACTCTCAAATATGGGCAATAGGTTCAATACCTGAAAACAATTCATTAAGAAACTTAGATGAATACTTTTTAAATTCAAATTCTAATAAAATAGTTTCAAACTCTATATCAAAAGATTTTGATTTGAACTTTATAGGACCAGTTGGAGTTTTAGGGATCAAACTAGAATCTCAAAACTCAGCACTAAGATCTTACTGGTTTAGAAATGAAATTTCTGAAAAACTAACTTGGGCAGGAAATCCTAATAAATCTATTGTAGAACATAAAGGAGTTTTTAGATTATCTCCTAGAAGGTCATTTGAAAGATTTGTTGAAGAAAAACATGGGTTTTGTAATAAATTTCATAGTCAAGAAGAATTAGCTGCCTTAAAGTTCACAAATCAGTTTTTTAAAATTATTGAAGGGAAAGTATGAAAAAGAAAAATTTCTGGATAGGAATCGGTGCTAGTGCTGGGGGACTAGATGCAATAAAAGAGTTTTTAAAAAACCTAGAGTTTAGTGATGCAATTTATATAATTGCACAACATCTTGACCCAACCCATCCAACTATTCTAAAAGATTTATTAGCACGGGTTACAAATCTACCTATTCATATGGTAGAAAAAGATATTAAACCTGAAAAAGGTTCAATTTATATTATTGCTCCTGGACATAATGCTTCAATTAAGGATGAAGAGATAAAATTATCTCCTGCAGCATTAATTGGGCCAAAACCTTCAATAAATGAACTATTTAGCTCTATGGCGGATGAATTAAAAGATTATAGTATAGGTATAGTTTTATCTGGTACTGGAAGTGATGGTTCTGTTGGAATCACAGCTATAAAAGCAGCTGGTGGAATAACAATAGCGCAAGATGAAATAAGTGCAAAATATTCTGGTATGCCTAAATCTGCAATTGAAACTGGTTTTGTTGATTTAATTCTTCCTGCAAATGAGATTGCAATTGAACTTCCTAAACTAATAAATACAACGGAAGAGTATCAATATAAAGTTACTGAACCAAAAATAAGAACTAATTTAGAAAAAATATTTCAATCAATATTTGATCAAACCTCATATGATTTTAGTGGCTATAAATTAAAAACAATTCAAAGAAGAATTCAAAGAAGAATGGTGGTTAATAAAATAGTTGCTTTAGAAGATTATATTAATCTCTTAAATAGTTCTTCTTCTGAAGTTGAAGCCTTATTTAAAGACTTACTTATCTCAGTTACAGACTTTTTTAGGGATAAAGAAGCATTTGACGACCTAAAAATAGTAGTCGATAATATTGTTAAAAAAAGAGATTTAAAAGATCCTATTAGAGTTTGGGTTACGGGTTGTGCAAATGGAGCTGAAGCTTATTCTATTGCAATATTATTTGAAGAAGCAAAAAGAAAACAAGATAAACCTGTCTCATTTCAAATATTTGCAACAGATATTGATGATTATGCGCTTAATTTAGCTAGAAAAGCTGTATATTCTGCATCTCAAGTAAAAGAGATTAATCAAGCTTTGTTAAAAAGATACTTTCAAGAAAATGATAACTCTTATATAGTAAATAAATCCCTTAGGGATCATGTTGTTTTTGCAAAACAAAACGTAATTATGGATCCACCTTTTTCTAATATAGACTTAATTAGTTGTAGAAATGTTCTAATATACTTTAACAATGAAACACAAAAAAAGATTTTTCAAACTTTTCACTATTCCCTAAGACCAAATAGTTATCTGTTTTTAGGAAAATCTGAATCTGCTGTAAACACAGCTCCTGAACTATATGATGTTTCCACAAATAAATCCCAACTATTTAAAAGAAAAAAAACAGATATATCTTTTAATTTGGACTATGTAAAAGGTGCAAAAAAACTAGTAAAAAATCAAAAAACTATTAGTACTAAAACCAAAATGAAATTAGATGAAGAAGTTAGCTTAGAAGATAAAATGAATAAAATCTTAAATGATAGAGTTTTGCCTGCTTCTATTGTAATAAATTCATTGGGTGAAATGTTACATATAAAAGGAAATATCAATGAGTACCTTGAATTTCCGCAAGGAAGAGTAGAAACAAATATTTTTAATATGGCAAAAGATGATTTAAAAATTGATATAAGGTCTCTTTTACAACAGGCAAAAAAAGAGAAGCATGCTGCTTCTCAAGCTTTATTCTTCAATTCTAAAGATAAAAAAAGAATACTTTATATTATTATAGAGGAAATTACTCCATCAGAAGATGATTTGTTTGTTATTGCTTTTTTAGAAATAGAATTATCTGATGAATCAGCAATTAGTGTTAATCATAAAGATATTGATGAACTAAGTAAAAATAAATTAAAACAAGAGATTGAGATTTTTAGAGAAAGATTACAAAGTTCTATTCAAGATTTGGAAACAAGTAATGAGGAACTTCAATCAACAAATGAAGAACTTCAATCTGCAAATGAGGAACTTCAATCTGCAAATGAAGAGCTTCAAACTGCTAATGAAGAACTTCAATCAACAAATGAAGAACTTTCAACGGTTAATGAGGAATTAGAAGTCAAATCTTTTGAATTAGGAAAAGTAAACAATGATTTATCTGCAATGTTAAGTTCAATAGATGAAAATATTTTATTTGTTGATAACAGATTAAGACTTCAAAGATATACAAATAAAGCAGGGAAATTATTTGAACTAATCCATGATGACATTGGACAAGTTGTAACTTCATTTGGCTTTACCATGGATATTCCAAATCTAAGAACAGAACTTTTAAATGTAATAGAATTAGAAAAAGAATCTGTAATAAATCTAAGGAGTAGAAGAATTAATCATGACCTTAGAATTGTTCCTTATAAATTTGATAATAAAGAGGTTGTAGGTGCAATACTATTTTTTGAAAAAGTAAAAGATAGAACTTACTTATCAGATCAATTACATGAAAAATTTATAGGACTATTAGGTTCTTATTCTAAATATCCAATAATTTGTGTAGATACAAATTCTAATATAATTCATACAAACTTTTTAGCTGAAAAACTTTTCAATTATAGTGCTAGAGAGTTAAAAGAATTAAGTTTAGAAAAACTTTTTTTAAATATTACTAAAAATGAAATTGAAAATACCATCTTTAAAAATAATACAATCGATAGTGATGGTTGGAGTAGTATTACAATTTTAGATAAATATAAAAATAGAAATGTTGTTAAATATAAACATGAAAAATGTCCTGATCCTTTATATCCTGATAGAATTTTATTTTTTAAATAGTTTAATAGGAAATAATTATGTTTGATGAAGAAATAAGAGCATATCAAGAACAAATTTCTAGTTTAAATCAAATAATTGTTGATTTACAACAGGAACTTTTTAAACAAAAACAAGACTGTCAAATATTAGAAAATGACTTATTATATAGTGGGATAAATATAGAAAAAGATTATAGTACCTATTTTGAACAATCGCCAAATATACTAGTAATAATTGATAAGTTTGGTAAAATTAAAAAACTTAATGAAACTGCTATTAACTTTTTTGAAAATGGGAAATTTAATATTTTAGAACAAAACTTCAGAACGTTTCTTGATCAATCTGTTTTTATGGAATATACTTCAAAATTTCAAACATTTCTAAAAGACACCTCTCAAAAATCTATGAATTTCCATTTTTTATTATTAAAAAATCAAAAAAGTTTTAGTTTATCATTAAAAAAACTAGATGTTCAAAACTATGAAAGAGGTATACTAATTATGGGTGTAATCTTGCCATATGATTCTGATGGTTCACAAAGCTCTAATTATCTATCTCATTTAGTATTAGATCAATTAAAAGATGGTGTAATAATTACAAATGAAGAAGCTAAAATTTTAAAAGTCAACAGTGCATTTACAGAAATAACAGGTTATTCCCAAGACTTTGTACTAGGAAAAACTCCAAGTATACTTAAATCAGGAAGACATACGAAAGATTTCTACAGTGATATCTGGAAATCTATAACACACCATGGTTGGTGGGCTGGTGAGGTTTGGAACAAAAGAAAAAATAATAATATTTTTCCAGAGTGGTTACAAATAAACAGAGTTATTGAACCTGTAACTAAAAAAATGTTTTATATAGCAATTTTTTCAGATATTACTGATAGAAAGAAAAGACAATATGAATTAGATAGATTAGCTCACTATGATGTATTAACTGGACTTGTTAATAGACATTTTTTAAATATTAATTTCTCAAATTTACTTGAAAACTCAAAAAGAAAAAAAACAAAAAATGCTGTTTTATTTTTAGATTTAGATCATTTTAAACAAGTAAATGACATATATGGACACCACGAAGGTGATTTACTTCTTCAAGAAACTGCACAAAGAATATTATCAAAAGTTAGAACAAATGATATTGTAGCAAGGATTGGGGGAGATGAGTTTGTAATTATATTATCTAGAATTCAAGATGAGAAGATTATATTAAAAATTGCAGAGTCTTTAATAAAGGAGATTAGAAAACCTTTTTTTATAAATAATAATGAACACAATATAGGTACATCAATTGGTGTATCTATTTACCCTGATCATGGAACAACTACAGCAGAATTAATGAGTAGAGCTGATTCAGCAATGTATAGATCAAAAAATGCAGGAAGAAATCAAGTTTCTATATTTAAAGAGGAGGATGAAAAATATATTTTAGAAAAAGATAGTTTTAAAAATATTTTATTAAAAACATTAAAAAATCCATCAAAATATTTAGAGGTTTTCTACCAACCAATTTTTAATACGAAAAATAATGAAATCAACTCATTAGAAGCACTTTTAAGAGTAAAAAATGATGATGAGGAATTTATTAATCCTGAAAATATAATTTCAATTGCAGAATCAGAAGGTTTGATAACAGAACTTGGGGAACTTATTTTCAATGAAGTTTGTATCTTTTATAAATTTAACAAAGAAAATAATCTTAAGAATCTACCAATTGCTGTAAATCTTTCTGTATTACAACTAATGAAAGAGAGTTTTATAGAGAATTTTGAATCTATCGCATTGAAACATGCACTTCAACTAAAAAATTTTAATTTTGAGATAACAGAAACAAGTACAATGGAAAATCTTGAAAGTTTAAACTTTCAACTAAATCAATTATCAAAAAAAGGTTCAAGAATCTATTTAGATGATTTTGGGACAGGGTATGCCTCATTATCACAGTTACATAACCTCCCAATAGATGTAGTAAAAGTTGACAAATCTTTTACTTTTAGAATTGATAAAGATGAACAAGCTAGAAAGATGGTAACTTCAATGATTTCCATGACACAGGGATTAAACTGTGACATTGTAATTGAAGGGGTGGAAACCAATGAAAGCCTTCAATGGCTAAAGGATATAAATGCTAATTATGTACAAGGATATTTATTTTCTAAACCATTATGTAAAGATGAGATTAGAAAAAAATATCTTAAAGTTTAATAACTTTAGCTCCAAAGCCGCCAGAAGATGGATGGGCATCCTCATATGATTTTACCCGTGGATGTTTATCTAAAAACTGTTTTACAGCATATGATAGCTTTCCTGTACCAATTCCATGATAAACTAATACCTCATCAAAGCCTGCAATTAGTGCATCAGATAAAAACTTATCTAAATTTTCTATTGCCTCATCTGCTCTTTGTCCATGTAGGTCTAATTTTACATGTCCAGAGTCTGGTCTTTGAACATTTACACTAGCTTTTGGTTTTGCTTTTATCTCAGGTGGGTTTCCACTTCTTTGTAAGTCTGAAAGTAAGACTTGCATCTTCATCCCCATATCATTTTCTATAAAAGCCTTTTTCCCTTTTATAGATATAATCTCACCCTTTGAACTTCTATATTTAACTCTATCTCCTACTTTAAGTTCAACTTTTTCTTGAACTTTTTCAGTTTTTATTGATTGAGCTTTTGCATGGGCTACATTTAGATGTTGATGCCCTACAGCTATTTTTGCTTTAATAGCTTTCTTTGCTTCTTCTCTTGCATCTTTATACTCTTTATGAAGTTTTGATTTCTCTTCATAAATATGTTCATCTAAACTCTCTTTAGCCTCTTTTAGATTTTTATTTAATCTTTCAAATCTCTCTTGCTCTTCTTCAAGTTTTTTAATCTTTTGTTTATACTCTATTTCTAAGGCACTACTTCTTTCTATTAGTTCATTTAACCTATCTTTATCTTCACCATATACTACTTTTGCTTTTTTAATTACATTATGTGGTATTCCATATCTTGAAGCAGTTTCAAAGGCATAAGACTTTCCAATGGTACCTTGTAAAAACTCATAAGTTGGTTTTTGATTCTCTTCATCATAAAGTGCAGCTATTAATTCTACATTTTCATTTGAAGCCATAAGAGAAGCTAGTCTTTTATGGTGTGTTGTTATGATGATTTTTATATCTTTTTGAATTAACTCTTCTATTATAACTTTAAACAAGCTAGCTGCTTCATCTGAATCTGTTCCTAGTTCTATTTCATCTACACCTACAATTGCACTTTTTGAAGAAAATAGTTTAGAAAACTCTACCATACGTCCTGCAAAAGTTGAGATATCATTTTTAACACTTTGAGGATCATCTAATACAGCAGCAATCTCTTTAAAGGTTCCAACTTCACTTGTATGGTGCGTATAATATGGTAAAAGGTATTTTGATAAAAATACAGCTGATAGAATTGATTTTAACATCATAGTTTTACCACCAGCATTTACCCCAGTAATCATAACTACTGATTTTGAAAAATCTATACTTATAGCTTTTGCATCACTTAATGCTGGATGTTTAAACTCTACTAGTTTGTTTTTACCTTTCTTATTAGGTAATATAAAATTCTTATCCCCTATTTTTGAAAAGAATATTCTTGCTTGATAATGATCAAATCTATCAAACTCTTTATTAATAAATTTTAAAAATAGTAAATTCTTTTCAAAAAGAGAACTTATCTCTTTACACACTTTAAGAAGTATCTCTTCTTGCTTATTTATTAAATCACTTTGTTTTTGTTTTAAGTTACTAACACTATGGGGTAAGACATAAAAAAATCCAGAGTTTGATCTATCTAAAACAGTTGCTTTTATAACATGGTTAAAGCCACCACGAACTAATAAACACTCTTCACCATTTACATAGTGAACTTGTGAATCAACTAAATAGCTTCTTAGTTTTGTGTTATTGATTAGTTTATAAAGGCTTTGTTTTATCTCTTGCTTATTATTATAAATTGCACCTTTAATTGCATCATAATCTTCATTAACACCTTGTCTTAAATTCTCTTTTTCGTCAAAGTAATCACATATTTTGTTAATCTCTGTTGGAATTATAATTCTATCTATCCATTCAGCAAGTTTTCCTTCAAAGTTGAACTTTTTTAAATAGTTAAAATATTTAATGATTTTTATGAACTCATAAATATCATATATTTTTAATATACCTTGCTTTTGTATATGTAACAATGCATTGTCAAGATTTGCAACTTTTGTTGGTTCTTTTAAATCAAATTTTGATAATTCACTAATAAGTCTATGGTGAAGGTTTATATCCCCTTCTAGGATTATAGATTTTTCTCTAGCTAATAATTTAGAAAATGAATCTATATAATCACTTAAGTCTAATTTCTTTAATATCTCATTCATTGGCGGATTATATCCAATTTATTATAAATGAAATATAAGTAAAAAAAGCAACAAAATACTCACACGAAATGATACTTTTTAGAAAAAAGAGACATTTTAGATACACTTTTATTGTATACTGGGGATAATTATATTATTTTTAACTTTTGAAAGGGAAAATAATGAGTGGGGAAGTTAAACTTAGTAAGGAAACAATGATTGTTTCTGAGACTGATTCAAAGGGAATAATTATTTATGCGAACGAAGATTTTTGTAAAATTGCAGGATATACAAAAGAAGAATTAATAGGTCAACCACATAATTACGTAAGACATCCTGATATGCCAAAGGCTGCATTTAAGGATTTGTGGGAAACTATACAAGCTGGTAAAATATGGAATGGGATTGTTAAGAATAAAACAAAAAGTGGTGAGTATTATTGGGTAAATGCAACGGCATTTCCTTCTAAAGATGTAAATGGTAACTTAAGATATATCTCTGTTAGGGTAAAGCCAACAGATGAAGAGATTAAAAATGCAGAAGAACTGTATAAAACTTTAGACTAAGGCCATAAAATGTTTTTTAAAAATAATCAAGACTCAAATGATATATTAAAAGCTTTAGATACTATAGAAGATTACATAAAAGAGGATATCAATAAAATTGAACAATCTGATAATACTTGTAGTGGTACAGATAAGCTTATTATGGAAAAGATTTTAAATATTTCCAATTTAATTCAAAGTAAAAATACTGAAGATTTAACTATCTATGGTGAAATAATGCTTTGTGCAGAAAAACTATCAGATGGTTTTACAGAAGATAGAGTTACAAAAGAAAGTTCAAATAATAAACTTAACTATATTGCAAAGACAATGAATGTTATGTCTGAAAAGCTTCAAAAAGCATTGGCAAATATTGAAAAGATATTAAATGAATACTCTCAACAAAACTTTTTACATGAAATTGATGAAACAATGTTTAGAGGTGGGGATTTTAAAAAAATGACCCAAGGGATTAATTTTCTAAAAAAAGAGATAACTAAACAATTAGAAAGTACATATAGAACAAGTTTAGTTTTACAAAAAGAATCTACTGACTTACTTGATATTTCATCAAACTTATCTCAATCAACTACAACACAAGCTGCTTCATTAGAAGAAGCATCTGCAGCTATTGAAGAGATAACAAGTACAATCAAAAATAATACTAATATGGCAAATGAAATGGAAAACTATGGGGCTGAAGTAACTAATTCTATTTCAAGTGGTTTATCTCTAGCAACAAAAACAGTTACAGCAATGAATGAAATTAATAATTCAACAAAGGATGTTCATGAAGCTTTAGATATGATTGACCAAATTGCTTTTCAAACAAATATCCTTTCTTTAAATGCAGCAGTTGAAGCAGCAACGGCAGGAGAAGCTGGAAAAGGGTTTGCAGTAGTAGCGGGGGAAGTTAGAAATCTAGCAAACAGAAGTGCTGATGCAGCAAAAGAGATAAAAAATTTGGTTGAATCTGCATCAATTAAGGCTAATGAAGGTAAAGGTATTGCTGATGATATGATATTAGGTTATGAAAACCTAAGTGCAAAAATAAATAGTACTACTTCACTAATTGAACAGGTTGTTCAATCCTCAAAAGAGCAAGAATTAGGTATTTCTATGATAAATAATACCGTTGCCCAAATAGATACACTAACTCAAAAAAATGCACAAGTTGCAGAAAATGTTAGAATAATTTCATCACAAATGTCTAAAATTGCTAACAATAATGTTGAACTAATATCAAAATCTCAATTTGTTGGAAAAGACTCTATTCAAATTAGAGATGAAAACACTAATAGAAACTATCAAGGGAAAGAAAAAAGGGAAGACTAAAAATTATAAGGGAGCTTTATAGCTCTTTTATACCCTATTTAAGTACTTTTTAGTATCATAATACAAAATTTAAACAGGGAATTAATATGTTACAAAAAGAGGGAAGCATCCTTTCAGTTAGAGAAGATTTAAGAGTTTTTGATTGTACAATCAGAGATGGTGGACTTGTAAATAACTATCACTTTTCAGATGAGTTTGTAAAAGCTTTATATGATATGTGTGTAAATGCTGGAATTGATTATATGGAGATTGGGAAAAATGTATCTCCTACAGTTATGAGTGAAGATGAATATGGAAAATGGAACTTCTGTAAAGAAGAAGATATTAGAAGTATTGTTGGTGAAAACAACACAAAACTAAAAATTGCTACTATGGCTGATGTTGGAAGAACTATTAAAGAAGAGATTCCTCATTCAGATGAATCAGTAGTTGATATGATTAGAGTTGCAACTTATATTCATCAAATTCCAGAAGCATTAGAATTGATTGAAGACTTCCACGCAAAAGGTTATGAAACAACGTGTAATATCATGGCAATTTCTAAATCATTTGACAATGAACTTGATGAAGTTTTAGCACAGGTTGCTAAATCAAATGTTGATGTAATTTATATTGCTGATAGTTTTGGTTCTTTTTACCCTGAACAAATTAATAAATTAACAGATAAATATTTAGATGTTGCAAGACCAGCTGGCAAAAAAGTTGGTATTCATGCACACAATAATCTATCACTAGCTTATGCAAATACACTTGAAGCTATGGTTTATGGAACAAGTTATTTAGATGTTACTGTTTCAGGATTAGGAAGAGGTGCAGGAAACTGTGCTATGGAACTTTTACTAGGATTCTTGAAAAACCCTAAATACAAATATGCTCCTGTATTAAAATTTATCCAAGAGTATATTGTACCATTAGAAAAAGAATTGGATTGGGGATGTAGTGTTCCTTATATCATTAGTGGTCATTTAAATGAACACCCAAGAGCTGCTATGAAAGCTAGAGATACTGGTGATACTGATTATGTTAAATTTTACAATAAAATGACAGAAGAGTATAGTTGAAAAAGAGGCTAGTTTTACTAGCTCTCCTTTTTATCATTTGTAAGTTCTTTTAATTTTTCTTCAAGCTCTTTTTGCTTTGTAATCTCTTTTCTAATTGATGTAAAACCAATATGATTTTTGTCTTTGTCATAATCACATGAAATAATAACATCTACCCAATAAGCTTCACCATTTTTCTTTTTGTTTTTTATAACACCTTTAAACTCTTTACCACTTTTTAAAGTTTCCCACATATTTTTATAAAAAGTTTTACCCATATCAGGGTGTCTAATAATGTTATGTGCTTTTCCAAGAAGTTCATCTTCTAAATAACCACTTATTTTACAAAAAGCTTCACTAACATAAGTTATATTCCCTTTTAAATCAGTTTTTGATGCAATAACATTTTTACTGAATGATTCAATTAGTTTCTGATGTTCAAAGTTAAGCTCTTCAAGCTCTTTTTGTGTGGTGATATCATGTCTTATTGCAGTATACCCAACAATATTGTTAAACTCATCTAATATTGGAGATATAGTCATATCAACCCAATAAAATGACCCATCTTTTTTTCTATTTTTAATTTGGGTTTTAAAGGTTTTTGAATTTTTTATGGCATCCCAAAGCTCTTTAAATACTGAACTTGGAGTATCAGGATGTCTTACTATACTATGTGGTTGTCCCATTAACTCTTTTCTAGTGTAACCGCTTATTTTACAAAATGCATCGGATACATAGACAATGTTTCCTTTTAAATCAGTCTTTGACGCAATTACATTTTGACCATATACTTCTAGTAACTTATAGTATGCTTCTTCTGGATCTAACATTGTCTTATTTCTCCCTCAAATTTAATAATATATAATAAAATATAATTCTTAAATTCAAGGTTAAAATAACTACAGCTTATACTATTTGAGTATTAAACTCTTTTGTTGTTTTTGTTTTACAGTGGCAATTATTGAGCTATACTCATAGCCTTCACTTTTAAGCCTATCTAATAATTTTGGTGCATCTTCTTGAGATACACTTATTAAAAGTCCTCCTGAAGTTTGAGCATCATAAAAGAAAATCTCATTTTCAAAATCTCTTTGTACTTCTACATTTGGTTTTACATAGGCCCTATTATTATATGTCCCACCAGGGATAATCCCCATTGAGGCTAATTCAATTGATTCTTCTATTATTGGAATCTTTTCAAAATCAAACTCAAGGCTTACATTTTTTGATGCCATCTCTAAAGCATGCCCTGCTAAACCAAATCCTGTAATATCTGTACAAGCACTAACATCAAACTCTCTAGCACATAATGAAGCTTTATGATTTAATTGTGCCATTATAGATGCACCTTTTAATATCACTTTATCATCTAGCATATCTGCTTTTATTCCAGTTGTTAAAACTCCTATTCCAATAGGTTTAGTAAGTATTAAAACATCTCCAATTCTTGGTGTATTATTTCTAAATACTTTTTTTGGATGAACAGTTCCACTTACACTTAAACCATATGTCATCTCAGGAGCTTCAATGGTATGTCCACCAGCAAGAACACCTCCACACTCTTTAACTTTTGTTAAGCCACCTTGTAAGATTTCTGCTAAAACCTCTTTGGGATGATGACAACCATCAAATCCTACTAGGTTCATAGCTGTTAAAACATCAGCTCCCATAGCAAAAATATCACTAAGTGAATTTGCAGCAGCTATTTGTCCATATAAAAATGGATCATCAATAACTGGAGTAATATAATCAACTGTTTGTACCATTGCTTGATTTTCATTTAGTACAAATACAGTTGCATCATCACTACTATCAATTCCTACAATTAATCTTTCATCGTCGCATTCAAGCTTACCAAGTAAATGTGATAGCTCCCCCGGAGCTAATTTGGCTGCTCAACCTGCGGCTTTTACATATTTAGTTAATTTATGTTGGTTATTCATTTATAAACTTATAGTTCCTTCACTGTTTAATAATGTCTCTACTGTTGCGTAGGCATTTCCTATTTTACCAACTTTAAGATTATTGGCAACTTCATAAAACTCTAAACAAACTCCACAAGAAAAAATCTCTACACCTTTTTCCTCTAAGTTTTTAAATATTTCAATGATATCACTATTTTCATCTGCTGTTGTTAGTAAGACACCTTTATTTACACAAATAATAGTTTTTGGTAATTTTGGTAATTCAAGCATACTTTTCAAAAAGCCAACTACAAGCATACTACCTAATTCACCCTCACCTACTTTGTCATCTTTTATAAATACTGTCTTATTTAAAAATTTCGATTCACCTAAAGAGTCTTTTGTTGCAACACTACACTCATAACCTTTTACAATAGTTACTTTAAACTCATTATTACCTAAATCCTCAACTTCAGAACTAAAGCCTTGTTTTGTGGCAAATCTAACTACATTTTCCTGTGAGGCAATATTGTCTACTAATACTTCTAAGACAGAGTTTTCTTCTAACTCTTCTAAAGCTTTTTTAGTTTTTAAAACAGGTTCTGGACAAACTAAACCTTTGCAATCTAAATTCATAATTTTCTCCGATAATTTTTTAATCATATTTATAGTTTGTGAAGTTTTATAACCTAAACCTTAGGTGTTATTTTAAGATACTTAAGAAACTAAGAATAATATTCTATTTTTTAATGGCATTAATTTTAACTAAATGCCATTAAAAAACAGTATAGCAAGAGCTATACTATTTTACTTGTTTTAAAAGTTCTTCAATCCAAGCTGACGCTTCATCAGTTGTTTCAAATTTTTTTGATTTGGCAACTTGATCTTGACACTCATAAAATCTAACTCTAATCCCATCTTCAACATGGTCAATTTTCATTCTAGTGATTTTTGCCATATTAAGATAAACTCTATCATTTAGTTTTATAAACATTTTTTCTCCTTTCTAAAATTTATATCCAATGAATATTTGAAGTTTCTATATTCACATATATTCTATCTCCAGGTAAAAACCTTTGTTCTTCCATCATATTTCTACTAATTCGGCATGAAAAAGAGATTCCACCTATTGAAAATTCAACTAATAAATAATCAATTGAATCTTGTTGTGAAATTGAAGAAACAAGTCCTATTAGTGTATTTTCATTAAACATATTATCACAATCTTTTCTACAAATAGTTATATCATTTGAATCTATTAAAGCAACAGAGTCTTTTTTCTTTGATTCACTATTTTCAATACTAAGAAATTGACCATCAAGAAAAAATTTAACTAAATTACCACTTTCATCTTTTTCCCATGGAGCAAATAGTAAATTTACATTACCACTTTCTATTAAACGTCCTTGATAAAGTGCTACTTTTTTGTCGCAGATTTTATTTAACCAATTATGGTCATGACTTGAGATTAGTATAGTTGTATTCCATTTTTGTTTTGCACTTAAAATTGCTTCTTTTATAAGTTGAGCAGAATTTGTATCAACACCTGTTGTTGGTTCATCAAGTATTAAAACCTTTGGTTTTAAAATAAGTCTAGCAGCTAATGCAACTCTTTGAGCTTCTCCACCAGATAATTGACTCCATTTTCTATATTTAAATGAACTATCAAGACCTACTAAAGATAAAGCTTCTTCAACTTTTTCTTCCATATTATTTGTTTCATTTCTAAGTTTTAAACCAAATGAAATATTTTCAAAAACACTTCTTTTTAGTAGATATGGATTTTGCGGTACCATAACAATACTCATCTTTGTTTCATTATCTATTTTTTTATTATCTATTCCATTATAGTTTAAATATCCATTTGTAGGTTTATTTATAAAAGACAATAAAGAAAATAAAGTTGATTTACCACTACCATTTGGTCCAAAAAAACCAATAATTTGATTTTCTTCTAGCTTTAAATTCTCTACACTAAGAACTTTTTTATCATCATAGTACTGTTCTATGTTTCTTAATTCATAAAGTGTACTCATTGTGTCCATTTCCTTTTAAGTAGGGATAAACTTATATTTACTATTAATGCAACTGCAAAAAGAACAAGACCTAATGCAATACCTGTTACAAATTCACCTTTTCCTGTTTCTAGTGCAATTGCAGTTGTAACAGTTCTAGTATGATATTTGATATTTCCACCAACCATCATAGAGATACCAATTTCTGTAATTATTCTTCCATACGCAGTCATTGCAGCAGTCATAAGACCAAATCTAGCTTCTTCTAATGTAGCGAACATAATCTGTCTAGGTTTTGCTCCTAGTCCTTTTAAAGATACATAAAGGCGTTTGTCAACTGCTTCTACAACAGCAGCTGTTAAAGCAATTATGATTGGAAGTCCTAACACAACTTGACCAATAATAATTGCTTGTTGTGAAAAGAGTAAATCGTATTTACCAAATGGTCCAACTTGAGATAACATAGTATATGCAATTAAACCAATTACAACTGTTGGTAAGGCTAAAAGTGTATCAACAATTGTTTTTACTACAGCCTTACCTTTAAAGTTATAATACCCAAGGAGAAATCCTAAAGGTAGTCCAATAATTAAACTAATTATCAAAGACCATGAAGATACAGTTATAGTCGTAGTAATTGCAGAATATACACTCTCATTACCAGAAGTTAGTAACTCTATAGCCTCTTTGAAACCATCAGTAAATAGATTCATTCTCTAAAAGTCCTTATTTTCCTGCGTTTGGAATAAATAATGCTTGACCTAAAAGTCTAAAATCAGCAATTGTTTTTTGTGTTTTTGGACTAACAACCCAGTTAGTAAACTTTTTAGCTAATTCAGGTTTTACATTTGAACATTTTTCTTTATTGATAGAAACTACAGAATATTGATTAAATAGTGTTTTATCACCTTCAACAACAATTTTCATTGGATTTTTGTCGCCTTGTTGAGACATATATTTAATCCAAGTACCTCTATCTGTCATTGTATACCCAGCTTTTTCTGATGCCATATTAATAGTTCTTAACATACCTTGACCAGTTTGAATATACCAAGTTGAAGCCTCTTTTGTATCAACTTTTGCATTTTTCCATAAAGAAAGTTCTTTTTTATTAGTCCCAGAATTATCGCCTCTTGAGAAAAATTTAGCTTCTTGAGATTTAATAGTATTAAAAGCAACGCTTGGTGCCATTCCAGAAACTTTTGCTGGATCTTCTTTTGGTCCAATAATTACAAAATCGTTATACATAACTTGTTGTCTATCAACACCAAATCCAGTTGCAATAAATTTTTTCTCAGATGCAGGTGCATGTACAAATAAAATATCAACATCACAGTTTCCACCCATTTTAAGTGCTTTTCCTGTTCCTGTTGCTACCCATTTTAAAGTTACACCAGTATCTTTTTCGAATTTTGGTGCTAAGTAATCTAATAATCCAGTATTATCTGTACTTGTAGTTGTTGCCATCATTAAATCTTGAGCCATCATTGATGATGCTAACATAGCACCTAATCCTAATCCTAATAAAGTTTTTTTAACCATTTTTTTCTCCTAATATAAAGTTTATTTTTATGTTTTTTAATTAAATATTTCTGTTTTAGTTTCTAAATATAAGCAAGAGAATCTAATCACTCTTAGAAACTCACCTGTAGCAGTTGTATCTCTAGTTGGTTTTGTAACAACAATTGCATTACTTTCATTTAGTACTGTAATCATCCCTGAACCATATTTATTCTTTTTAGTAACTTTAAATTCACCATTTTTAACTGTTCCTAATACAACATTTACACGACCAGTTTTTGTTTTAAAATTTTCTTTGTTTACGGCTAAACAAATATCTTGATAAATAGAATTTCCTCCTTGAATCTTATTTAATACAGGTATTGCAAATAGATGCATATTTACCATTGCTGTTAATGGATTACCAGGTAAACACATAACAAAGCAATTATTTAACTCTTTTTCTATGACACCCATCATAATAGGACGCCCTGGTTTTATATTAACCCCATGAAAAATTGTTTTTAAACCATTTTGCTTAAAGGCATCTGCCATAAAATCAGCATCACCCATAGAGATACCTCCTGTTGTAATAACAACGTCATAACAACTTAAATTAGAGATAAACTCAATAGATTGCTCCAAATTATCTGGGATAACGCCAATATACGTAGAATCAAAACCTTTTTCTTCAAGAAGTGTACTAATAGCATATGAATTGCAATTATATATCTCATCATCACTTGCTTCTTCCCAAGGCTCTTTAAGCTCATTCCCTGTTGACACTACAGCAATAGATATTTTCTTATAAACTGTAATCTTAGTAATCCCTTGTGATGCTAAAACTGCAAGAGTTGAAGAGTTTATAGTTTCACCTTTTTTAAACAAAATATCATCAATGGCTTTCTCTTCACCTTTTAATCTCAAAGAAGAACCCTTTTTAATATTTTCTGGAATTGTTACAATATCATCTTCAAAACTTACTACATCTTCAATTGGAATAATAGTATCAGCATCATTTGGAACTTGTGCTCCAGTCATAATTTTATAACATTCATTTGCATCTAAGCAGGCTTCAACTTTTTCACCTGCAAAAATTATTTTTTTAACCTTTAGAGATTTCCCTGCATCACTAAATTTAACTGCAAAACCATCCATTGCTGAGTTATTAAAAGAAGGGAGATTTTTATTACATAAAATATCTTTTGCAATGATTCTATTTAATGCATCTTCAATATTTACAATCTCAGTAAAAGTTGTAGCTTTTGCATTTTCCAATGATTTTTCAACAGCAAGTTCAAAATCTAAAAACTCTTTTTTCAAAATATTCTCCTATGAATTTAAAAGTAAAATTTGTCTATATTTTTTAGAGATTTTTTTAACTACTTTTAAAATAGTTTCATCATCTAAATATTCACTAAAATCTAAACTCAATGCCCATCTAGATTCACTTTCTGTATAAGACATTTCCTGTATAATTCTTGACGGTTTAGAAAAACCAAGAGAACAACCTTCTCCATTTGTAACAAGAATGTTTTCTAAGGCTAAGGTTCTAATTATTTCCCTTGCTTTTATACCCTTTAAACCAAAGTGAAGTGTATACTCTAAAGTATCTTTAGGGTTTACAAAATAGAAAATGTTAGTCTTAAACTCCCCGTTAAGAGTTTCCAGAAAACTATTTTTTATAGTTGTTTCATAATTAATTTTTTTAATATTTTTTTCTATTTGATAGATTGAAATTGTTGAAATTTCAGAGATTACACTCTCTTCAAATTCATCATTGTATAAGAGTATTGAGTCTAAAGAATATCCAGTTAGTTTATATGCATCTAACAATGCAATATCTGCACCAATACTAGATAATGTTGCACTAATATTAGAGATAATTGTAGCTTGAGTTTTTTGTTTTACTTCATCTAAATTAGTTTTAACATATGTATCCATTACATATGAAGAGCAAAAAATATAGTCGCATTTAGATAACTTAGTCATATCAACAAAGCCCTCTTTTGTAAGTGGGATTAAATCTATTTCATAACCTTTTTCTATTAAGAAATTAGCAGCTTGAACAATAGCTTCACTCTCCCCTACACTAACACTAATTTTTCCTTTTAAAGAAAGCATTAAAGAGATAAAACCATCTTTATTAAACTTAAAAGTTTTAAGATTTTTAAATCCAAATTTTGATGAAAACTCTTTGATTTTATTTTCAATATTTTCGTTATTTTTTAATGGATTTAGAGTTTGTTCTTTGTCATATTCTAATGGTAATACATTTGAAAATTGAAGGGAATTTAACTTTATCATCTAATCTTCCTTAGCACAATTAATCATTTTTTTGTCTAAAAAAAGTTGGGTAAATCTTTCATCACTAAAAGCTTTTACATCTTCTTTTAATTTTTTGAAATTCTCAACTAACTCTTTTGCTTTTGGTGTTAATCTTGTACCACCACTATTTCTACCTTTTTGAACAATAACAAGTTCATCATCAATATACTTTTGAAGTATTTTTATATGACTCCATGCTTTTTTATAGTTCATCCCTGCTCTTTTTGATGCTTCTGCAATTGAACCAGTTTCATCAATAAGTTCTAATATTTGTGTTTTCCCACCACCAAATATTAGATTATTGTTATCATCTTCAATCCAGATTTTAATTTTTGATTTCACGATGTCCCTTTCTTGTCCTAAAACACCCAAGTTGGCAATTTGTTACTTCTACATCAGTAAATTTAACTGTTGAACCTACTCTTCTTAAGCTTGATTCCTTTGCTAATTCCCATAAAATCTTACAGGTAACATCTTTATCTTGTGTGAAATTTTTTGCTATTTTATTATAGATTGCATCTTCGGCGTCATGAAATTGTATTTTTCCAAATACACCTAATTCACAATTTGTAATTTTTATGTTTTCACTCTTACAAGCATCAGACATATCAATTGGCTCTACACCAATTAATCTTGCTACTTTAAAAGCCTTTAGACAAGATAGTTTCCCATCTTCGTCTAAATTGCTAAGAAGTAATTCTTTTTGAGTTTCATCTAAATTAATCTCTTTTTGCATTTTTCCCATTGTATTATCCTATAACTCTTCCACTATGTGTATATACATTCATTTTTTTGCCTCTAGCAAAACCAATAAGTGTAACTCCATGTGTATGTGCCGTCGTAACACCTAAATGTGTTGGTGCAGTTCTTGAAACTACAATTGGTACTTTATGCATAACTGCTTTTACAACCATTTCAGAACTTAATCTACCACTTACAAAAAGCACTGATTTTGCAGTATCCAAGCCTTTTAGCTTGCATTTCCCAACTACCTTATCAATGGCATTATGTCTTCCTATATCTTCAGATGTTACAGTTGTTCCATCCTCTAAATAAAGCATCGCTTTATGAACACAACCTGTTAATTTATAAAGTTCACTATCTCTATAGAAAATGGCTACTTCACGGCTAATAACTTCTGGACTAATCACAAAATTTGTTTGGTTGAAAGGAACTTCAACGTTCCCTGCTATATTTCCAGTTACTCCACCACCGCAACCACTTACTAATGTTTTTTCTTTATAAAGATTAGTTAATGAATTTTCGTCAATTTTTGCTGTTATATCAACTCTTAATCCATCTTCACCTAAAGTGATTTCTTGAACATCATCTATAGAAGAGATTACATTTTCACTCATTAAAAAACCAATAGCATGAGCATCTTGATCTATTGGTATACACATCATTGATATAGCTTTTTCACCATTTAAATATACATTTAATCTAGCTTCTTCAATTGTTACATCTTCTACTTCTCTTACTTCATCACCATTTACTTTATCAATGATAATCTTTTTTAAATATCTTGAATTATCCATATTCTACCTTCTTCAATATGCAAATTTAGCATATTTAAAATTAAAAAAAATAGAAAAACTCTCCATTTTGATGCTATATGGAGAGTTTCCCTTTTATAATTGTTTTTGCTCTTTTAACTTTTTGTAATAAGAGCTGTGAAGAATTTCTATCTCTTCTTCCTCTTTATACCCACTAATCATCGAATGAATTGCACCTTTAATTGCAAACATTGACATATATACGTGAGTAAAAAATAATGCTGCTACAGCCATTCCCATTACATTATGAATAATTGCGCATGCTCTTAAAAAATCGATTTGTGTTATACCATATGTAGCAAGCACAGGAAGAGTGAAGTCCTGAAAATACATTGCTGCACCAGTTAGAATCATTAAAATCCCACCAAATGTACAAACCCAAAACCACATTTTTTGACCTGCATTAAATTTACCTGCAGGAATTGGTCTTTTTACTTTACTTAAGTATCCACCTAGAATCATCATCCATTTTACATCGTCCATTGTTGGTAACATCTCTCTTATCCACATGATTGTCATTGGAATAACAGAAATAGCAAAGAACACTGTTGAAATTGCATGTAACTCTTTACAGATTCTAACAAAAGTTCCACCTTCAAATACTGAACCAAATATCATTACAAATCCTGTTGGGATAAGTACTAAAAATGAAAATCCAGCAATCCAGTGAATCAATCTATGAAACATATTGAATACTTTAATCTTTTTTCTATCATGAGAAAATATTTTAGGTCCAATAATAAAATAGTGTATAGCGAAAACTGCAGGTACACCAAACAAAATCGCTAAAAATGCAATTGAAAAATATTTACCTTGTAAAAGTGTAAATAAAGGTCCAAGATGCAATGAACCCTCTTTATCATAACCTAAAATGTTGGGTACTAAGTCTTTCCCCCATATTGCGCTATCTGCATTAGCTCCAAAGGCTAATACTGATAGTGTCAATAGAGTTAAAACTATATATTTCGTTTTCATTCTCTATCTACCTTATTATATATTTGAATTATATGCTGTTGACCATCCATATGGTTGAACTTTAGCACCATGTCCAGCTGATAACACTCTTTGTCTATAGATTTTAGACACCTCTTGAGAGTCACCAACTAATAGTGCTTTTGTCGAACACATAGCTGAACAAACAGGAACTTTACCTTCAGAAATTCTATTTTGCCCATAAAGTTCTCTTTCATGTTCACTATTTGTTTCAAGCGGACCACCAGCACACATTGTACATTTATCCATAGCACCTTTAGTACCAAATGCACCATCTTGTGGAAATTGAGGAGCGCCGAAAGGACAAGCGTATAAACAATAACCACAACCTATACATTTTTCTTTATCGTGTAAAACAATCCCATCTTCTCTAATGTAGAAACAATCTACTGGACATACTTGTTCACAAGGTGCATCTGTACAATGCATACAAGCAATTGATAATGAATACTCAAGGTTTTCAATACCTTCATTCATTGTAATTACTTTTCTTCTATTGATACCTGCTGGTAACTCATGTGCTTCAGCACAAGCTACGGAACAACCATCACATGCGATGCATCTTTGTTCATCGCAGTAAAATTTTAATCTAGCGTTTTCACTATTACTCATCTACAACTCCTTAGGCAAGCTCGATTCGACATAAACCACCTTTTGTCTCAGGAATCTGAGTAATGATGTCGTAACCGTAATTTGTAATTGTATTTGCACTCTCACCAGTAGCATAAGGTTTTGTACCTGCTGGGTATTTGTGCGACATATCTTCCCCTTGGAATGCACCAGCAAAGTGGAATGGCATAAACACTCTATCTTCACTAACACTAAATGAATACTTAGCTTTAACTTTAATTTTAGTACCTTCTGGTGAGTGAACCCACATCATAGCACCATCTCTAATTCCTAGTTTACCAGCTAAATTAGGATTAATTTCACAGAACATTTCTGGAGTTAATGCAGCAAGATATTTACTTGCTCTATTTTCCATACCTGCACCATTCATATTTACAAGTCTTCCTGTTACCAAGTTAATTGGGAACTCTTTAGACCAATCTTTTTCTGACTGTTTTGAAGCATATTTAGTATCAACTCTATAGTGATTTGCTTTATCAGCATAACTTGGATACTTTTTAACTAAATCAGCTCTTGGAGAGTGTAATGGCTCTCTGTGCATTGGAATTTGATCAGGGAATGTCCATACTTTAGCTCTTGCTCTTGCATTTCCATAAGGAGCAATTCCTCTTTCCATACATTTTTCAGCAATAATATTAGAAGTATCAACTTTCCAGTTTTTACCAATTTTTGCTTTTTCATCAGCGCTTAAAGTGATTCCTAGAACCTCTTCAATGTTATCTCTAGTGATTTCTGGGTATCCATCTTTATTAGATGAAGCTTTTGGAGCACTTCCCATTCCAGCTAATTGAGATACACCATCGTGTTCTAATCCAAACCTATTTCTAAATCCCATACCTCCATCAACTACACTTCTGTTGATGTTATATAAAATTGGGCTTCCACCGTGTTTTTCCGTCCAACATGGCCATGGTAATCCATAATATTCGCCCTTCATAGCACCATATCCACGCCCTGAAATTTGATCAAACATATGCCAATTTTCAGTATGTTTTTTGATTCTTTCTGCTGTCCAACCTGTTAAACCAATAGTTTTTATGATTCTTGCAATCTCATTAGTTGCATCTTCTGGCCAAGTGAAATCTTTTTTGTTATCTTTGATTTTCATTCCAGCAGTAAACTGCTCATAGAATCCTAGTCTTTTAGCTAACTCAAACATAACTTCATGGTCAGTTTTAGATTCATACATTGGCTCAACAACTTTTGTTCTCCATTGAACAGATCTGTTTGTTGCTGTTACTGAACCACTTGTTTCAAATTGTGTTGCACTTGGTAAAATAAATACGTCATCTTGTTTATCTGTTAAAATAGCAGCTTCATTTACAAAAGGATCGCAAAGTACAAGCATTTCTAGATTGTCTAGACCCTCTTTGATTTTTGCTTGTTGTGCAACTGAAGTAATACCATTACCCATAACAAATAACATTTTAAGGTTTGTTCCACCATTAGTTACTTTATCGTTACCATCTTTTCCATCAAGAACACCAGCCCACCATCTAGATAGTGTAAATCCTGGTTTATTCATCCATTCTTTTGCTCTAAATCTTCCTTTTAACCATTCATAGTCAACACCCCAAGATTTTGCGAAGTATTTCCATGAACCATCAGCAAGTCCATAATAACCTGGTAATGTATGAGATAAACAACACATATCTGTTGCACCTTGAACATTATCATGACCTCTTAAGATGTTTGTTCCACCACCTTCTTCACCCATGTTTCCAAGTGCAAGTTGTAAAATTGGTGCCATTCTTGTATTAGAAGAACCAATTGTGTGTTGAGTAAGACCCATAGCCCAAATTAATGTACCTGGAGTAGATTTAGCATACAATCTAGTAATTTGCATTAATTGTTCTGCAGGAACGCCTGTAACGTCCTCAACTTTTTCTGGAGTCCACTTTTTAGCTTCTTCCATAATATCTTCCATTCCATAAACTCTGTCATTGATGAAGTTATCATCTTGCCATCCATTTTGGAATATAAGGTTTAACATTCCATACATAAATGGAATATCTGTACCAGGTCTAATTCTGCAATAATGATCAGCTTTTGCAGCTGTTTTAGTAAATACTGGATCAACAACAATAATCTTAGCGTTGTTTCTCTCTTTAGCTTTTAAGAAATGTCCAAAACCTACAGGGTGATTAACCGCTGGGTTTGCTCCAAATATAATAATAGCTTTAGCATTTTGGATATCTCCAAGTGAGTTAGTCATAGCGCCATAACCCCATGTATTCGCCACACCGGCGACTGTTGCACTATGTCAAATTCTAGCTTGGTGATCTATATTATTTGTTCCATACATTGCTGCAAATTTTCTGAAGTAATAAGCTTGCTCCGTACTCATTTTTGCTGAACCTAAGAACTGAACTGAATCAGCTCCAACAGATTTATGCAATGCATTCATTTTGTCAGAAATTCTTGTATAAGCTTCATCCCAAGAAATTCTTTTCCATTTTCCAGCTTCTTTTACCATTGGGTGTTTTAACCTAACTTCTGATCTAACCATATCAATCATATCAGCACCTTTACAACAGTGCCCACCTAATGAAATTGGATGATCTTGAGCTACTTCTTGTCTAACCCAAACTCCGTTTTGTACTTCAGCTATAATACCGCATCCAACAGAACACGCAGTACAGATAGTTTTTACTTTTTTAGAACCTGGAAAAGGATTTTTAACCTCTTCACTAGTTGCTTCTCTAGTAACTCCATCATTAGCAAAAGCACTTGTTGCACCAGCAGCAGCAGAAACGGCAGCCATTTTAATAAATGATCTTCTACCTATTTTTGCTTTGAGTGCATCATATGTACTTTGTGACATACTTACTTCTCCTTCTTATAAAGCTTGTTTGTAAAAATCTTCCCAAGCTTTTGATTTTTTGTAAAGAATCTCTTTTTTAGGAGATTTCCCTACAACAACACCATTTGATTCTACGTCAGCCTTTGTAGAATTGTTAGCTGATGCTAACACCGTGGTACCAACAGCAGTAGCACCAACAACTATTGCAGTTTTTTTAGCAAAATTTCTTCTACTTTCTTGCATAGTTGCTCCTTTTTTTGTGATTAGCCCCAAAAATGAGACTTAAATAAAGAAAAGACATTTCTTTACTTAAGCCACATAAGGGGTGATTTTATTTAGATTCCATCTTCCACATCGTAAGTTACGAATACAGGGCAAGATTCATCATCTTTTTTCTTAGGTCCATTTGCTTTCATCGCTTTATTTCTTGCACGTCTAGCTTTTTCTTCATCTGAAATCTCTTCAGAAACTTTTGTTTTTGAAGGTTTTGAAACAATGTTTGGTTTTGAAACTTCTAAATAGATTCTTTCAAACTCAACAAATGCTTTTAATAAAACAATTACATTTTTAAAAATATCTGCACTTTCATGCTCATATAATTCTTGTGAAAATTCATCTACAAATTCATTTAAAATTTGTGCGAAGATACAGTGAATAGTATTTGAATACTCATCGTGACCTTCTGCTTGAAGTTCACATAATTCAGCCATAACTGTAAATATAAAACCTATATGATCTTCATAATCAGTGTATTTAGATTCATCTCTTCTTATTTTTGTTTTTCCTAAGAAGTTTTGCATCTCAACTCTTTTTTTACCACTTTCAATATTCTCATCAAAATATGATGCAGTTGTTCTAACTGTTTTTGTACGTGGTGAGTGAAAAATCTCATCAAATTCATTCATAAATGCAATATTTGAATCAGATTTTAAAACAGCTCTAATATTTTCAAATGCCTCTTTTGTAGATTCATCTAAAGGATTTTGTTTTAAAGAGTCAATTAATGTAATTAATTCTAGATATCTATTGTTATCTGTTGTAAAAACAAAAAATCTAGAAAACATTGCATAATATAAAGCTCTTGCTTTATTAATCTCCTGATATTTCATAACTTCCTCTTTCCTTTTAAAAGTAAGTAATAATTTACTTCAATTCTATTTCATAGAGTATGCTATGAAATAATTATGGTAAATTTTTATTTACCTAATTTTAAACATATAACTTTAAATATAGATTAATCATTTCTGAAAAACATCCATATTTACGAGCATTAGAAAATTTTTAAATGAAAATAAATAACTAAAATATGTAAATTTTTATTTACCTAAAGGTAATAAAAGTTATTAACAATGAAAAACTAAATTTTACTTTACCCTAAAATTCATTGTTTTAAAAATATGCATTTTTCGCATATTAAAAATTTTTTTTTAAATAAAAATATTTTTTTATTGTTATAAATGATAGATTTAAAATTAAAAAAAACTTTCTAATTTTTTTTAATTTTTTTTATTAATATAATAAAATCCTCTCTTTTCGAGAGGATTTTTTAAAGTTTTTTCTGTTTTTTTAACTTTTTGTAATAAGAGCTGTGAAGAATTTCTATCTCTTCTTCCTCTTTATACCCACTAATCATCGAATGAATTGCACCTTTAATTGCAAACATTGACATATATACGTGAGTAAAAAATAATGCTGCTACAGCCATTCCCATTACATTATGAATAATTGCGCATGCTCTTAAAAAATCGATTTGTGTTATACCATATGTAGCAAGCACAGGAAGAGTGAAGTCCTGAAAATACATTGCTGCACCAGTTAGAATCATTAAAATCCCACCAAATGTACAAACCCAAAACCACATTTTTTGACCTGCATTAAATTTACCTGCAGGAATTGGTCTTTTTACTTTACTTAAGTATCCACCTAGAATCATCATCCATTTTACATCGTCCATTGTTGGTAACATCTCTCTTATCCACATGATTGTCATTGGAATAACAGAAATAGCAAAGAACACTGTTGAAATTGCATGTAACTCTTTACAGATTCTAACAAAAGTTCCACCTTCAAATACTGAACCAAATATCATTACAAATCCTGTTGGGATAAGTACTAAAAATGAAAATCCAGCAATCCAGTGAATCAATCTATGAAACATATTGAATACTTTAATCTTTTTTCTATCATGAGAAAATATTTTAGGTCCAATAATAAAATAGTGTATAGCGAAAACTGCAGGTACACCAAACAAAATCGCTAAAAATGCAATTGAAAAATATTTACCTTGTAAAAGTGTAAATAAAGGTCCAAGATGCAATGAACCCTCTTTATCATAACCTAAAATGTTGGGTACTAAGTCTTTCCCCCATATTGCGCTATCTGCATTAGCTCCAAAGGCTAATGCTGATAGTGTCAATAGAGTTAAAACTATATATTTCGTTTTCATTTTAACTCTTTTACATTGTCTGAGGTTTTGTATGATTATGCCCTCTAGATAACACTCTTTGTCTATATATTTCAGACACTTTTTGAGAATCCCCTACAAGTAAAGCATTTGTTGCACAAACAGCAGCACACATAGGAACTTTACCTTCCGCAATTCTATTTTGCCCATAAAGTTCTCTTTCATGTTCACTATTTGTTTCAAGCGGACCACCAGCACACATTGTACATTTATCCATAGCACCTTTAGTACCAAATGCACCATCTTGTGGAAATTGAGGAGCGCCGAAAGGACAAGCGTATAAACAATAACCACAACCTATACATTTTTCTTTATCGTGTAAAACAATCCCATCTTCTCTAATGTAGAAACAATCTACTGGACATACTTGTTCACAAGGTGCATCTGTACAATGCATACAAGCAATTGATAATGAATACTCAAGGTTTTCAATACCTTCATTCATTGTAATTACTTTTCTTCTATTGATACCTGCTGGTAACTCATGTGCTTCAGCACAAGCAACTTCACAAGCAAAACACTCTATACATCTATCTTCATCACAAAAAAACTTCATTCTTGACATTTCACTCATCTTCTTCTCCTATGCTTTTTCTATTCTACATAAACCAGCGTTGAACTCTGGTATCTGAGTGATAATATCAAACCCGTAGTTTGTAATAGTATTTGAACTTTCCCCTATTGCATAAGGTTTTGTTCCCTCTGGATAGTTTGCACTCATATCTACACCTTGCATAACACCAGCAAAGTTGTATGGTAAAGAGATTCTATCAGGAGTAACTCTATCACTGTATTGTGCTTGAACCTTAATCTTTGTTCCTTGTGGAGAATGTAACCACATCATATCACCATCTCTTAGTCCATGTTCAGCTGCTAATTCTGGATTAATATGAGCAAACATTTCAGGAGTAATATGAGAAAGATATTTACTTGTTCGCTCAAGCATACCAGCCCCACTTAAATTTACAACTCTCATTGTAACAAGCATAGTTGGGAACTCTTTTGACCAATCTTGGGCAGTTTGCTCAGATTTAAATCTAACATCAACTCTAAAGTTATTTGTTTGATCCTCATAAGTTGGATATTTTCTTACTAAATCCATTCTTGGAGAGTGGATTGGTTCTCTATGTTTTGGAACAGGGTCAGGGAATGTCCATACTTTAGCTCTTGCTTTTGCATTTCCATAAACACAAACACCTTTTTCATTACATTTTTCTTGAATAATTCCACTTAAATCAACTTTCCAGTTTGCACCCATTTTTCTTTTTTCTTCATCTGTAAGTTTTATTCCTAAAACCTCTTCGATATTTGCTTTTGTAATTTCTGGGTATCCACCTTTAATATCTGAGCCTTTTACACTTAGACCTTCATCTGGTAATTGTGAAACCCCATCATGTTCTAAACCAAATCTATTTCTGAATCCCATACCACCTTGGCTAACAGGAGTATCAACATCATATAAAATAGGACTTCCAGGATGTTTAGTATCCCAACTAGGCCAAGGTAAACCATAATATTCACCTTTGTATTTTCCACGTCCTTCTAAAGTAATAGGATCAAACAGATGCCAATTTTCTTGATGTTCTCTAAGTCTTTTTGCAGTCCAACCACCAAGACCAATAGTTTTAACTGTTCTTGCAAGTTCATTTGATGCATCATCTGGCCAATTAAACTCATTTTTAACTTGTTTATATTCACCATCAACAACATCCATTTTCATGGCTTTAGTATATTCATCATAAAAACCAAACTGTTTTGCAAATTCAAACATCACTTCGTGGTCAGTTTTTGATTCATATAATGGGTCAACAACTTTACTTCTCCATTGAGAAGATCTGTTTGTAGCTGTTACACTTCCTTCGTTTTCAAACTGTGTAGCAACAGGTAAAATATAGATATTATCCTTTTTACTTGTAATAACAGCAGCTTCATTTACAAATGGTTCTGCAACAACTAATAAATCTAATTTATCTAACGCCTCTTGCACTTTTGCAGTTTGAGCCATAGATGTAATACCAGTACCTTGAACCCATAAAGCTCTAATTGGACTTGAAGAGTAAGTTTTTTCTTCTTGAAGTACACCTTGCCACCATTTAGCAAGAGAGAAACCTTTTTCATTCATCCATTTAGGAGCTGCAAATCTGTTTTGAAGCCAGTTATAATCTAAGCCCCAAGCTTTTGCATAATATTTCCAAGAAGCTTCACCTAAACCATAATATCCAGGTAAACTATCAGCAAGACAACACATATCAGTAGAACCTTGAACATTATCATGTCCTCTAATAATATTACATCCTCCACCTTTTTTACCCATATTTCCAAGAACTAATTGTAAAATAGGAAGTATTCTTGTATTTGATGTACCTGTACTGTGTTGAGTAATTCCCAGTGCCCATACAACGGTAGCAGGTTTAGTTTTTGCTAATAAAGTAGCAATTTGAACAATTTGAGATGCAGGAATACCAGTTACATCGGAAGTCTCTTCCGGTGTCCATTTTTTTGCTTCTTCTCTAACTTCATCCATTCCATATACACGACTTTCAATAAAGTTTTTATCTTCCCAGCCATTTTTGAAAATAACATGCAATAATCCATAGATAAAAGCTACATCTGTACCGGTTCTAATTCTTAAATAATGATCCGCTTTTGCAGCAGATTTTGTGAATACAGGATCCACGACAATAAGTTTTGCATTATTTCTATCTTTTGCTTGCAGCATATGTTTAAATCCAATAGGATTTGCAACTGCTGAGTTTGCACCAATCATAAAAATTGCTTTTGAGTTTCCAACAACATCACCAAAATGATTTGTCATAGCACCATAACCCCATGTATTCGCCACACCAGCGACTGTTGCACTATGTCAAATTCTTGCTACGTGATCTATGTTATTCGTACCCCATAAAGCAGCAAATTTTCTAAAATAAAAAGCTTGTTGTAAATTAAATTTTGCAGAACCTAAGAACATAGCCACATCCGGACCATTTTCTGCTCTTAACTTAAGCATCTTTTCTGAAATCTCTTTAATGGCTGTTTCCCAAGAAAGTCTTTCCCATTTTCCATTTACTTTTTTTAAAGGATATTTAACCCTTTGTTTACTTTTAACCAAATCTATTTGGTCAATCCCTTTACAACAATGACTACCCTCACTAATAGGATGGTCTTGTGCAACATCTTGTCTTACCCAAACACCATTTTGTACTTCTGCAATAATTCCACAGCCAGCAGAACATATACTACATATTGTTTTGACTCTCTTTGATCCAGGAAATGGATTTTTAACTTCCTCTTGTGTTGCTTCTCTTACACTATTACTTGATGCAAACATAGATGTAGCACCAACCCCTGCTCCAATAGAAGCAAGTTTAAGAAAGTTTCTTCTTCCCATTTTCAAAGATAAATCATTGAGTAAATTACTACCCATTTATCTTCTCCTTAATAATACAATTAATAACTAGCTTTGTAAAAAGCTTCCCATTCTGCAGTTTCTTTATATAAAATCTCTTTTTTATTAGATTTTCCAACTACTACACCATTTGAACTAGTGAAATTTTTACTATCACTATTAGCAATTGCCGTTGTTGCAGCACCTGCTGCTACCAAAGCACTTGCACCAAGAGTTTTTTTGATAAAACTTCTTCTTTGTTCTTTCATTGCTCTCCTCCAAGCTAAAATTTCTCCTTCATTTAAAAGAGATACCACAAAAAAATAGTTTTTCTCTGGTATCTTTTTTATAATATGCAAATTTTGCATATTATAAAAAAGAGCGAATAATGTGATATTATTTTGAAACATTTTTTAAATATGCAATAAATGCATATTTAAAATTAAAAAAAATGAACTATAAACTTGTAACTTCGTCAAAGTTTCTTTTTGCTCTTTTTGTAAAACCTTTTTTCTTTTGATGAAATAATTCCTGTTGAACTCTAATATTTGTAGTTTCAACTTTTTTAACATCTAAATAAACTCTTTCTAACTCAATAAAAACTTTTAATATAACTGCAATATTTTTATAAAAAACACTACTTTCATGGAAATAAACATTTTCAATAAATCTATCAACTATAGTATTTAGAATGTTAGAAAAAACATCCAGTACTAATTGGTTTTTATCATTTTTTATATCTTGTTCTATAACTTTTTGTAAAAATGCAAAAATAAAAGATATATGATCTTCTGATTCTTTAAAACTTTCATTATTTTTTCTAAAATTAGATTTTAAAACATATCCTGACATTTCAACTCTTTTTTGTCCATCATCCCTATCCTCTTCATAAAAAGAAGCTGTAACTGGAATAAATGAAGTACTTGGACTAAAAAAAAGATTATTGTTTTCTTCTTTTAAACCTTCAAAACCCTTTTTTTCGAAAAAGTCTTTAATACTTGCGAAAGCAACTTTACTATTTTCATCAATTGGATTTTGACTTAAAAATTCAATAGTATGTATAACCTTCTCATAATCACTTTTACTATTAATAAAAGAGAATACAGAAGAGAAGAGTCCATAATAAAGAACTCTTGCTTTGTTTAACTTCTGATTATCTATCATAAACTTACACCTTGTGGATTATTATATGCATCTTTATTTTCCATATAACTTTTCATCATAATTTTTGGTTTACATGTTTCACAACAATAAAGTGTTCTTTCTTTGATTGGATCTTTAGCAAAGATAGGAGACATGATTTTTGCAATCTTTTCAACTGATTTTGTTGTAGCAAACTCTTTACCACACTCAACACAGGCAAAAAGTGAATCTTTTGCTAAAATATTTTCTTTAAACCACATAGGTTGTAATTCAATTACGTCTCTTTTTATTGTTAAACAGTCTGCTTCAGGGCAAGATGCTTCACAATATCCACATGATGTACATAAAGAAGGATTTAATCTTAAAGTATTGTCTTTAGCATCTGCAAAGATTGCATTTACATTACATGCACCAACACATGATAAACATAAAGTACAATTTGCTTCATTTACTTCAACCTTTGCATAATGAACATTTGGTCCTGTTTGTACTTCACCATAATCATATTCACCAACAATTTTTGAAAGTCTTATTGCAAAATTTTCTCTTTTTCTTAAACTCATATCATTTAATTTATATTTAGACCCATCAATAAAATCTGCTTTTTCTAAAGCATCAATCAACTCTTCTTTATTCATTACAACGATAATTGCATCTTTTTGATATTTTGCTTGATAAATTTGATTTAATATAGAAATAGAATCAATTGTTCCTTTAGATAAAAAGTCAGTATAAAAAACTACTTGTGAACCTGATTCTTGCAATAATGTTAATAAAGTTGATTCATGTAAAAATTTCTCACCTTCTATTTTAAATGGTAAAACATTCTCTTTTAAGGATACTTCTAAAGATGAGATATTCATTTTATGTGGAACAATCAAAGGGATATGTCCATCGAAAAATTTACTCATTGAATAAATAGACTCTCTATTTGATGGTGTATAATCTAAAGCACCACTTGGACATACTGAGATACAACCGCCACATCCATGACAATCAATTTGAGAAAAGTGTAAATGTTTATTTTTATCATCTTTAATAATTGTAGTTGTTGGGCAAACGTCTACACACTTAGCGCAAGTTTCTTCTCTTCTTTCGTGATATTGACAGATAGTTTTATCATAAGTTAAAAATTTTCTATATTCATAATTTGAAATATTCGCTCTTACTTGAGCTAAAACATCATCAATAGAAGTTTCAAGAGGATCAAAACAACCACTTTGTTTTTTACCTTCATCTTTCATGTCAAACCATATAATTTGGTCTACATTTAAAGTTACATCTTTATTCTCATCATCTACTATTACATTTAAATTTCCAATTGAACCATCAATTGATTTTAAAATATTTTCATTTATATGAAAAAGATCGAATTCATTTGAGACTATTTTTTTAATAAACTCTTTTTTCCATGACTCATCACAAATTAATAAAACTTTTTTCTGTACATCTTGACTAAATGTCATATCTTGTGCATTGTCAAACCTTACTTCATTTAAGTCATAAAGTTTTTCAACATTTTTAATTTTATTAGCTATTGTATCTTGTGAGTTTCTAATATAAAAGTCGATTTCATCAGCAACTAGTTCTGCATTAAAAAGATTTGTATTTGAAACAATAAAATCTGAATCTTTATATTCAATCATATTGTTAGTCACTAAAATCTTTTCAGATAATGGAAAATCTAAGTTTTGTTTGTTGTAGTAAATATACTCTTGCATAACCTATGCCTTATTGGTAAAAAATATTTTACCATTTTAAAATGTTTAAACTTTATCAAAGCTTAATTAGTTAAGTTTTTTTTACTAAATTTATATAACTTTTTAATTTTTGTTAAATTTAAGTTTACTATTATGGTATAATTATTTATTTAAGGAGAATTATTGAAAAAAATTTTAATTGCATTTTTTATTATTTTTACCTCTCTTGTTTATTTTTTCAATGATCAAAAATATTATAGCAACAATATAATACTTGGGGCTTCATTACCTAAAACTGGTATTATGAAAGACTGGGGACATAATGTAGAGATTGGTACAAATGCCTACTTTAAATATGTTAATGAAAAAAGTATTTTACCAAATAAGAAAAAAATATCTTTAGTTTCACTAGATGACAAATATGAGCCAAATCTAACAATTGAAAATACAAATAAACTATTAAAGAGAAAAGATTTATTTGCATTTTATGGTTATGTTGGTACCCCTACAGTAAAAAAAATATTACCTATTATAGAAAACAACTCTATACCATTTATAGCTCCTTTTACTGGGGCTTCTTTTTTAAGGGATAAAAATAAACAAAACATTGTAAACTTTAGAGCTTCTTATTATGAAGAGATTGATAGAATAATTGAGTATTTAAATACTAAAAAAAATATAAAAAGATTTGCTGTTTTTTATCAAAATGATGATTATGGTGAAGAGGGTTTTGTTTCAACTATAAAATCTCTTAGAAATAGAGGTTTAACTTTAAGTGGTGAGGGTATGTATAAAAGAAATACCTTATCAATAAAGCATGCATTTAGTGAAATTAGAGATTCAAACCCTGAAGCTATTATTATGGTGGGTGCATATAAAGCAAATGCATTATTTATAAAAAAAGCCAAGTTAGACCCTTTATTAGAAAATTCAATTTTTTGTAATATCTCCTTTGGTGATGCAAGTGCTATTGTAAAAGAGCTAAAGTATGAAACAAAAAATGTAATTTTTTCTCAAGTAGTTCCAAGTTTTGATAATTTTAAAATTGAAATTGTTAGGGAGTATAAATATATGATGAGAAGATATTATCCTAAAGAATCATTAGGTTTTATCTCCCTGGAAGCCTTTCTTGTTGCGAAAAGTGTTGTTGAATCAATTAAAAATGTAAAAGGTACATTAACTAGAAGTGCTTTCTTAAAAGAATGGAATAAACTTCCAAATGAGATGTTAAGAGGTATTAAACTTGACCATAAAAAAGATCAACTATCAAACAATGTTTATTTATTTAAATACGAAGATTCAACTTTTAAAAAGATAAATGAAGATGATTAAAAAAACACTACATTATTATGAGAATTTGTCATTTAGATATAAAAGTTCTATTTTACTGTTTATTATAACAGGTGGTATGATATCTATTATTGCTTTATCACAAATATCAGTTTACTCAATGAAAAGTGATTTTGATACCCTATTTGAAAAAAGAACAAAGCCAATAATTGAATTAGAAAATATTAAAGATATCTATAAAATCAATATTTATGATACATTTTATGAAATTCAACAAAAAAATATCACCATTTATCAAGCAAAAGATATTATCTCATTAGCGCAACAACTTATTAACAAAAGTTGGAACAACTATAAAAAAGCAACTATTGACAAAAAATATGAGAAATCTTTTATTACTAATTTTATTAATGATTTTTTTGAGATAAACAAAGAAGATGACAATGAAAAAATTTTACAAAGTAATTTGATTTTTAATATAAATGAAAAAATCTCAGATTTGCATAAAGATATTAATAGAATAGTTCAACTTCTTCAAAGGGGCAACTTTGTTGAGGCTATATTTTTTATTGATAAACTTTACTTTGAGATAAATTCAGTAAATGTATATATTACAAACCTTACAAACTATGATTTAAATCTAGCAGTAACAGAAAAAAGAGAGACTCAAAAAACCTTTAATCTATTAACTACTATTTTAATCTATTCTATTATTTTTGTATTTTTATTTTCAATTATTTTATCAGTTTTATTAATCAATAACTTTAGAAAATTACACTTTAACCTTGAAGATGCAGTAAATGAAAAGACAAAAGAGTTACAAGAACTTAATGATTATCTTGAAATAAAAATAAAAAAAGAAGTTGCAAACTCAAGGAAAAAAGACTTAATTATGTTCCAGCAATCAAAACTTGCAAGTTTAGGTGAAATGCTAGGAAATATTGCCCACCAATGGAGACAACCTTTAGGTTCACTAATGATGATTATCCAATCATTTCAGACAAAAATGGAATTTGGAAAGCTATCATTTGAATTTGTTGAACAAAAGACTAAAGATGCTGTACTTCTTGCAGAAAATATGTCAAACACCTTAGATGACTTTCAAAATTTCTTTAGTCCAAATAAAGATAAAGTTAAGTTTTCAGTAAAAGATTGTGTTTTACATGCAGCGGATTTATCTAAATATATACTTGAAAAAGAGAATATTAAATTAAATATTATCATCATGAATGACTTAAATATTTATGGATACTATAATGAATTATCCCATGTAGTTTTAAATATGATTTCAAACTCAAAAGATGCTTTAAAAAATCTTGATAAGGAAAAAGCTATTAAGATTGTTGTTAAAGAGTATAGACAAAAAGCAAGAATTCTTACATATGATAATGCTGGTGGAGTAGATGAAAAAATACTTCCACATATCTTTGAACCATACTTTACAACCAAATATAAAAGTGCAGGAACTGGAATTGGGCTTTATATGTCTAAACAAATTATTGAAAAACATATGAATGGTAATATAAAGTGTAAGAATGTTTACAATAAAATAAATAGTGAGAAACTAGAATATGGAGCACTTTTTATTGTGGATATTCCATTAGATAATAAAAATGAAGGACAAAGTGATGACTATAGAGCGAAACCTTAATATCTTGTCAACCTTTAATATATTGTATTTAGAAGATGACAAATCTCTTCTAACTCATACTAAAGATATTTTAGATGATTTTGTTGCAAATGTTTATGCTGTAAATACATCAGAAGAAGCACATGAAGTTTTAGAAAATAAAAAAGTTGATGTTATAATTTCAGATATTTTATTAGAAAATGAAAATGGAATTGACTTTTTAAGGGATATAAAACAAAAAGATATAAATATACCAACTATCTTAACAACGGCCCATACAGATACAAAATATCTTTTAGATGCTATAAAACTAAAAGTTGAAAACTATATTGTAAAACCGATAAATATAAAAGAATTACTAAATACCTTGCATGATATTTTATTTCCAATTGTTCAATCCCATGAGATGCAAAAAAATATTAATGTAATAAAAACAATATCAGCAGTTACAGATAGTAAGCAAGTTGAAATTATAAAATATGTTATTTCAAATTTAGACAGTAACAATGAGCTTGTAACCTCATATTCAGATATTATGGATAAAATCTCAATTTCTAAACCTACGTTGATTAAGCTTTTTAAAGAATTGGCAGAAAAAAAGATTTTAACAAAGGTTGCCCATAAAACATACAAATTTAATGAAGAATCATTAGATTTAATTTAAAGGAATATTTTGAATATTGATATAACAAAAGTTGCAAATGCAATAATTTACATGATTGATGAAGATGTAAAACATTTAAATGATAGAAAATTACTAATTTTACTATTTTTAATCGATTATGACTTTTTTAAAACTACAGGTAAAAAAATCTTTGGTGATAAATATATAAAACAAAAAAGAAACCCAGAAGCTCTTGTTTTAGCTGAACTCTTTGATATTATTGCAAATGGTGAAGATTTAGAAGAGGATGACGAAAGACTTTATTTTATTACAGATATGCTTGACTTTATTGATATTGAAATTCTTACAAAAGAAAAATTTATTGAACTAAACTTTTTAAAAATGGAAGAGGATTTTGATCCTTCTATGTTTGATAAAGATGAACTAAAATGTATTAAAGCTATTGTAGAAAAGTACAAAGATGATACAGCAAGAAAAATAGCAAATGCTTGTTTTCAAATTGATGATGTAAGAAATAAAAATTTAGATGAAATAATCATCTAAATTTCTTATAAACTATTTATTTGGTTCTTTCCATTATTTTTTGATTGATACATTGCTTCATCTGCCCTTGAAGTAATTGTATCAACATTATCTGTTTGTTTTAATAATGTTATACCAAAACTTGCAGTTACATTAAGACTTACTAATTTTTTTATTTTTATATTTGATTCAATCTCTTTTCTAATATTTTCACAAACTGACATAGTATTTTCTAAAGATGAACCAATAAAAGCAATAACAAACTCTTCACCACCCCATCTACCAACTATATCTGTTTTTCTAATATTTCTTTTTAAAATATTTGCAATCTCTTTTAAAACTAAATCCCCTTTTGCATGACCATAATTATCATTTATTGATTTAAAATTGTCAATATCTAAAAATACAAAAGATATATTTTGGGGTTTTCTTTTGTATAAATCAATTTCTCTATTTAATTTCTCTTCAAAATCCCTTCTATTTGAAAGATCAGTTAAAGAATCATATTGAGATAAATACTCTAATTTTCTACTGTAATTTTTAATAATATAAAAAACAATGAAAGAGATTGCAAAGGTGATAAAAATAGATATAATCAGATTAAAATAAAAAATATTTTTTACATCTTCAGTAAAATCATCTAAATTTGCTTTTACTGTTAAATATAGGTCAAGCTCAGGTATATACTTTGTATTTATAATATAGTTTGAATCATTATGCTCATATTCAATAATATTACTTTTTTTAGAGATTATTACATTTTCAAATTTTTTAAGTGTTTCATCTTCTTTTATAGTTTTATATTTATAAAATTTTCTTTCAGATAAAACCACTTTTCCATTTTTATTAAAAAATGTTACTTGAAAATTATATTTAGTCCTAAAAGTCTCAAGTAATTCATCAATATAAGATATTTTAATAGCAACACCTGTTGCACCAATAAAGTGAAAGTCACTATCAAAAATTTTATAATTAATAAACATAATCATATTGTTTGACATGTGTTCATTAAAATCTAAATTTATTTCATGTTTACCTTGAGAACTATAAAAGTCAAAATACCACTTATTTGCTGGATTATCTTTTTTAATTTTTTCAACAACTCCATGGGGAGTATAATAGTTTTTTGTTTCATTAGAAACCAAAAAGGTATTAAACATATTATATTTGTTTTTAATAGCTTCAAGGTACTTGATGATTTTCTTTTCATTTGATTCTTCATTTAATAACCAATCATGAACAAAAGTGTCATTTGCCATCATTGAAGAAACCAAATAAGGTTGGATAATATTTTTCTGAATATCAGAGTAAATATTATCCAAAGATAAAGGAAGAGATTGATCTTTTAATTGCTTTTGAGCACTATTTAAAGATACTACATAATTTATAAAAGATATACTTATTGATAAAACTATTAATAAACTTGTAATAACTATAATAACTTTATATTTTGAATTCAAATAAAACCTTTAAAAGCTTTCCCACTCATCATCTTTTTCTTCAATTTTAGCTTTTATACTCTCATTTTTTACTGAAAGAGAAGGTTTAATAATTTTTTCTAGCTCTCTTCTTTCTACACCTGTGTAAGTTTTCCGTAATGTTCTATCTCTTCTTTTTAATTTTTCTTTTCCTACAAACTCTTTCTCATCAGCACTATCAACAACCATTTTTGCAATTTTATCTGTTGCTAAGGCTATTTCTTGTGTTTGAGAAGCAACTTGTGCATTCATTTGTGTTTGTGTATCTAATTGTGCAACTGCTTGATTGATTTGTTCTATTCCTGTTAATTGCTCTTTACTAGACATTTCAACATTATTAATTAAAGTAATAGTTTGATTAATATTTTCATTTAATGCCACATAACCATTAATCATATTTGTAGCAATCTCTTTACCTTCATTTGCCTTACTTGTTGCACTTTCAACTAAATTTTTTATCTCTTTTGCAGCCTCTGCAGACCTATTCGCAAGATTTCTAACCTCTTGTGCAACTACTGCAAAACCTTTCCCTGCTTCACCTGCTGTTGCAGCTTCTACAGCTGCGTTTAGTGAAAGAATATTTGTTTGGAATGCAATTTGATCAATTACAGTAATTGACTCATTGATTAAGTTTACTTGCGTATCAATCTCTTCCATTGCAGTTGTTGTTTGAGTTGCTAGAATTTCCCCATCTTTTGCAGATTTAGTAACTTTTTGTGAGATTTGAGCCATCTCATCAATATTTTGTGTATTACTTCTAAGATTTCCCGTCATCTGTTCTAATGATGCTGCTGTTTCTTCTAATGAAGAGGCTGCTTCATTGGCATTATTATTTAAAGATTCTACATTTTCTAATAATAAAGCTGAACTATCATCTAGTTTTAAACCATCTCTTTTACTTGCAACTAACATAGCTGTAATTGAATCACCTAAAGTGTTAACTCCATTTGCAAGTTTTAATAAATCTTTTTGAATACCATTTGTATTAACTTTGTCAAGGTAATTAAAGTTAGAATATTTTTCTAAAACATCTAAAACAGTATCAATATTATGTTCTAAGTGTTCAGCCATATTATTTAATACTTCTTTTAACTGTTGCATTGCTGGATTTGAAACATTTATATTAACCCTTTGACATAAATCACCTTGTTCAAATTCACCAAGGACAGTTATTGTTTCATCAATTAATTCTCTATCTTCTTGAATACCTTTTTTAGCTTTTTCAATATTTGTATTAATTAAATCTGACATAGCACCAAACTCATCTCTACAAATAATTTGTTTAATCTCTACATCATTTGTTTCTCTATTTAAATATGCAAAAAAGTTTTCTAAACCTTCATTTATAGTTGTCACTTTAAATACAATCTCTTTAGTAATCATACTAAAATTAAAAGACAAAATAGCAAGTATGATTAAAACAACTAAGGCTGCTTTTTGCGCAGAATGCATAAACTCTTCATCTATATCATCAATATAAATCCCAGAACCAAAAACCCATCCCCATGGAGCAAACTCTTTTACATAAGAAAGCTTTTTTTGTAATTTATTTGTTTTTTCATCAACTCTTGAATAATGAACAAAACCTGAACCATTATCTTGTGTAGCTTCTACAAAGGCTTTAAACATATTAGTATTTGCTAATTTTTTACTTGATTTTGAATCTTTTCCAAAATCAATTGCTGTAGCAGCATTATAAACTTTAGCATCCATAACTTTACCAGCTAAATCTGAATCTATTGGATGCATAATCATTTTTACTGAATCTATATTATTATCATTTATCCAAATATAATTATTACCTTGATATCTTAAACTTTTATATGCTTCAATTACATTATTTTTAGCTTCTTCTTCTGTAATTTCGCCAGCTTTAAATCTTTTATATTCTTTTTCAACGAAACTGTAGGATAGGTCAATTACATTAACTAACTGAGTTTTTTTCTCTTGAACCATCATTTCTTCTTGTCCTAACAAAAGGATACAAGTTAAAATAAGCATCGAGATTAACGATATAATTGACACCAACAACATTTTTTTAAAAACTTTGAGATTACCAAAAAGCTTCTGCCATAATCCATACATATTTTCTCCTTGAAAGTGAATATTTATTTAAATTAAATTTTTAATAAATAAATTTAATTATATTATAAAAATTATTTTAAAAGGAAGTTTAAAAAGTAAAAAATTATTTCCCAATTATTGAAAATAAAATATTTACTAGTTTATTATTTTGATATAGCTTTTTCTGTAGAGATTTCTACACCTTCATAAGATGTAGTTTTTATTGCCTTTAAAATTGAGTCAATTGTAACTTTTTCATCATGTATAACAGTTACTCTTTTTGTGTTTAATCGGGCGCTTACTTTTTCTACACCATCAAGTTTTCTAATAGCTTTTTTAACGGCTGTTGTACATAAAGGACAATGCATACCTTTAACTTCAAAAACTGAAGTTTGTTGTGCAAAAATAGAACTTATGAAAAGAACTAATACTAATAAATATTTCATATACTACTCCATAAACATTGGAATTATCTCAGGATATAAAAGTATAGATAAAACTAAAAGAAATGACAATATTACAAAACTATAATTTTTAAGTTTTTCAGCCTTTGTACATTCACATTTTATTTTTTTATTTAGCTTTCTAATTCCATAGATAAATAAAACAACCGTTAAAACAGCCATTGGGATTCTTATATATTCAAGTGTTGTAAAATAAGTTAAAACTCCACCTGAAATACCAAAGAAAATAAATAAAAATGCTGGTAAACAACATAGTGTTGATAATAGTGCGGTAAAAACCGCACCAATAATAGGTAAATTTACCTTTTTTTTCATACTCTCTCTTGAGAAGTATAACTATATGCAAAAGTTTTTGCATCATAGTAGTTTTGTGCATCTTCACCTATTTCAGCATACGGATACCCTAACATATTTAAAGGATATTGAGTTGGTTTTGGATTTAAAACAAAATCTCTAGCATAGTTAAATGCAACCCAATTCATTTCCCAATTTCCAAACATAAAGTTTTTTGTATCAATTGTTTTTTGAGATTCATTTGTTAATTTTTCACCAAGTCTTACTTTTGTAACATCTGCTGGATCTGCTGGAACCCAACCTAGACCACTTACATAAAACTCTGCTCTACAATGTTGTCCACCAGTAATATTTGCAAAACCTTTTTCGTCTGCTTTACCACAAACTTTTGAGATTTTTGATTTACCAGCTCTAATACCAAATACTTCTCTTGATGGGATATTTGCATTTCTTAATAAACAAACAAACACAGAACTAATATCTGTACATTTTCCACCATATATTTTTTCATCTAATGCTTTACCTGCATCTCCAACTCCACATCCTATAACTGAGTTGTCTCTATACATAGTAGTTACTGTCCAGTCATAAATAGCTTGAGCTTTTTCTAAAGGAGTTTTTGCATCTTTTATAATTTGTGCAGTAAACTCTTTAAGTTTGTCATTTACAGGGATATGAGCTGTTGGCTCAAGATATTGTTTAATTTTTGTTGAATAATTTTCGTCATTTTTAGCTTTTGATAAATCTGCAAAAGTTTGTTTTGTCATTACCTCAAATTTTACATCAATTGTTGGTTCTTTTTCTTCAGTTTTCCAAGTTGCATATAAAACTTTTGTATTGTATTCATTTTCTACGATTTCTGCTTTTTCATAGTTTCCAGAATAAGAGATATCAACTAATTCTTGATAATTAGAACTTAATGGAACTGGAATCCAGATTTGAGCTTTTTCTTTTGATGATTCAAGTTTAAAATTGTTGTTAATCGTAAATTTTCTAACACCCTCTTTGATACCAAAAGGATTTTTATTTTCATTAGCAAATACTAAGTTAGGTATAACTGTAGAAGTTGCAGCCAATATTGTTGTGTTTTTTAAGAAAGTTCTTCTGTTCATTTATTACTCCAAGTGTATTGAAGCATGTGTAGTCATAATAATTTCACGCATATCAATTATGTCCAAACCTAAACCTTAGGTTGATGCTTTTTTTAAATATTAAATGTAATACTAAACTATTAAATATAAATCTTTTCTTAAAGGTAAAAAAAAATTTACCGTTAAAAATAATGATTTAAGTTAGTTTAATATATTCTTTGTTATTTAATGAACAAAATTAACTTTTTTTCTTACAGTTCTTTACAAACTTCAAAACCAGATAAAGCAGCACCTATAGCCCCTGTTAATTGAGGATAACCAACACTAATTACATTTTTTTCTAATTTTTTTGATAGAAGATGAAGTAAAAAACCATTTAATGCCCCTCCTCCTGTAAATAAAATTACATCACTTTTGATAGCAAATTTTCTTGCCATTGAGGCAAGTCTTGAGGCAATGGAATCATGAACAGCATAACAAATATTTGCGGCACTCTCCTTTTTTGCAATTAAAGATATCACTTCTGATTCTGCAAAAACTGCACACATGCTTGAGATACTTAGTTCTTTATTGGCTTCAAAGCCAATTTTTGAAAACTCTTCAAGAGTAAGTCCCATTCTACTTGAAGCTATTTCTAAAAATTTTCCAGTTCCAGCGGCACATTTATCATTCATTTTAAAATCTACAAAACCGCCATTTCCATCTAACATAATAACTTTGCTATCTTGACCACCTAAATCAATTACCATTTGAGATTCTTGGGCAAAATAGTATGCACCTTTGGCATGGGCTTTTATTTCTGAAATTACTGGACATGAAAAGGTGTCTTCAATCATATGCCTTCCATATCCAGTTGAAACTAACATCTCAACATTTTTATTACTTAAGTAATCTTTTACTATCTCATCTTGATTTACAATTGTTGGAATAACTATTGTATCAATAATCTGTTTTTGTTCATCAATTCCACATATTTTAGTATATGTGGAACCAACGTCAACTCCCCAAAACATATTTAGTCTTTATTTTTAAAGTTTTTTGCTTTTTTCTTAAAAGAGATTGACTCTAAAAATGCTTCAACTCTAGTTTTAATTTGACCTGCATCTTCAGGTGAATAATCTGATTCAATAACTAAACATGGGATTCCAGCAGCTTCAAGTGCTTCTGTTACTAGATGAGATTCAACATTATATGTATGACAGAAAGATAAAGTATAATAAATAACTCCATCAGCACATCTATCTTCATACATTTTTAAAATTTTATCAATTCTTGGTGTATTTGGTGTAAAGCAAGCACAATCAACTGCACTATATCTTTGCATTAATTGTTTCATTAAATCCTCTTCACTCTTAACACTATCTAAATCAACATTATCTTTATAATATCTGTGACCGATACATGATTCTTCATTTATAATAGCACCACCTGAACCTTCAACAGCAGTATGAAGTTTCCAGTTTGGTGGAGCAATAGGAGTTCCTAAAACCATAAGTCTTGGAGTATCTTCTTCAAACACAGAATTTTTTTCTTCTACTCTTTTTTCCAATTCATCACACAATTCATTTACTTTTTGAGTGTATCTTTTTGGGTCATCTAAAAATCCCATTTGATTAATAAAAAGTGCATCTTTACCAGAGATAGGAACAACATCTGGGTCCATTCCCCTTAAAGCATCAAGTCTTTGCATTGCTTTTCTTTTTTCATTAATGATTTTTGTTCCTTCAATCATCTCTTCTAAACTTAGTTTTTTCCCTGCAACTTCTTCTATATGCTCTTTAAATTCAACAATCTCTTCTTGCCACATTTTAAGATCTTTTTCCCTTTTCATATGTGGGATATTCATAACATGTACAGGATGATGTTTGTTTAAGATTTCCCAAGTTTTTTTCTTAGCTTCACATGTTGTCTCGCCATAAATAAAATCTGAACTTTGTGTATATGCGCATGTTCTTTGAAGTTTAAAACCATGGGCTGATTTAATTAGTGGACAAATATTTCTAGGAAGTTCAGTTTCAGCATCGGCAATTGTAGCAGGACTTCCACCACACAATCCAAAACATGCCCCACCAGCACCTACAATAATCTCTTCAGGAACAAAAATACAAAATGTACCAACTGCAGGCTTATTTTCTGCTCTTAATTTATTAATCTCTGCAATTCTTTGACCTTGAATCTCACTCATAAACCAATCAAAGTATTCCATACCCTTAGGTCTGTTATTTTGAGACTTAAATTGTGCCTCATAAGATTCTAATCCCATACTCATCATTTGAGCATGTCTGTCAACATCAACACCAATATCTGAAAGTAGTTTTTTATGTTCTGCAACACCCATTTTATTTTCCTTTGTATAATTTTTGTAATACATGAGAAAAAGAAGAATATTTTTTGTAAGTACTGTCTTTAAATCATGTGCGTCTAAACCTTAGACGATAAACAGCATAAGTAGTCAAGTAAAAAAGAATTTTTTATGTCTAGCCTAAACCTTAGGCAATGCTTATAATATGAAACTATATTGCTTTTTTAATTAATTATTTCTTAAATAAAATTATTGCTTATATGTATAACTAATATATTAATCTAATTTTAACTACATTAATTGTAAAATTTAATCAAATATTAATTTAATTAAAAATATTTTTATATATTATAATTTAAGCTTATAGTAACTAGCTAAAAGAGAATTTATGAATGAAGAATATAAACTAACAAAATTCGTTCGTGCCGCAGGTTGAGCAGCTAAGATGGGTCCGGGAGACCTAAAACAATCTATAATTAGCCTATCTCCATGTGATGGTCGTGTTCTTGTTGGATTTGAAAACAATGACGATGCTTCTGTGTATAAAATTAATGATGAAGAAGCAATAGTCCAAACCTTAGATTTTATTACTCCTGTAGTTGACGATCCTTATATTTATGGAAAAATTGCTGCTGCAAATTCACTTTCAGATGTTTTTGCAATGGGTGCAAATGTTAAAACTGCATTAAATATTGTTGGTTTTGATAGAAAAAATCACGGGACAGAAGTCTTAAAAGAGATGCTAAGAGGTGGGAATGAAAAGATTCAGGAGTGTGGAGGGCTTTTAATGGGTGGTCACACAATTGAAGTTCCAGAGATGTTTTATGGTCTTTCTGTAACAGGAATGGTTCATCCTAAAAAAATATATAAAAATAATACAGCAAAAATTGGACATGTCTTAGTTTTAACTAAACCTCTTGGTATGGGTATTCTAACAACTGCAATAAAAAAAGATTTATTAGATGAAAGTACAAAAAATGAAACTGTAAAAATCTTAGAGGCTTTAAACTATTTACCTTCAAAAATTTTAAGAGATTATGATGTTAGTTCAGTTACAGATGTGACTGGGTTTGGTCTTTTAGGTCATGCTTTAGAATCTACAAATAATTTTAATTCATTTGCAATTCATTGTGGAGAAGTACCAATTATCAATGAAGCTATAGAGTTAGCTAATCAAGGAATTTTTCCTGGTGGTACAAAAAAGAACATGCAATTTCTAAAAGATAAAACTACAATAATGTGTTCAACTGATGATTGTTATTTACAATATTGTGATGCTCAAACATCAGGAGGTCTATTAATAGCCATGAAAGAAGAAGATGCAAAAGAGTATATAAAGGTTATAGAAGAATTAAGTTTTGGTTATGCTTCTATTATAGGTGAAGTTATTCCAAGAGGAGCAAGTCCTATTATGATTTATTAAATAAGAAGCATATTATTATCAATGTTTTTATAATTTTATTTATTTTGATACAATAAAATAATAAAATATAAGGCTACAATTTGAAACTTTTTCTTTATTTGATTTTTTTTTCGATTTCTTTACTTTCAAGTAATATAGAACTTACATTAGAAGAAAAAAACTTTTTAAAATCTCATAATACAATTACACTTGGTACGGGAGCAGGATGGGAACCTTCAAATATTGTTAATGAAAATGGAACAATAACTGGAGTTGATGCAGATATACTTGAACTTATTAATAAAGCAACAGGAGCAAACTTTCAATTAGTTGTTGGAGACTGGACTAAAATACAAGAGCAAGTAAAAAATAAAAAAATTGATGGTCTTATCAATATTGTAAAAACACCTCAAAGAGAAGATTTTTTAAACTTTTCATCGCCCTATACAATTATTGAATATTCTTTATCTACAAATTACAAAAATAAAAATAACTTCACTAATAGTGATTTAAAAAACCTTACTATAGGTATAGAAAAAAATCAAATAACTCATCAAAATATTATTAATAAACTAAACATAAAAAATATTGTTTACATTAATAATTTAGCTGATGGTTATGAAAAATTATCTAATGGTTTAATAGATATTATTCCAACAGTCAATGGTGTAAATTATCTCTTGTCAAAAAAATCTTTACCAGCAGTTCATGATACAAATTTATATCACAAACAAATTCCAGTGTTTATAGGTATTATAAAAGAATACCCCGAGGCAATTAGTATCTTTGAAAAGGGTTTAAAAACAATTTCAGAAGAAACTTTAAAAGAGTTAAGACTAAAGTGGAATATGAACATTTCTGATGATACCCAAATAGATAAGTATAACAATCTTTTTACTGATGAAGAAATTAAATATTTAAAAGAAAATCCAATTATTAAAGTGGGTCACTCATCTGTATTTGAACCACTTTTTTTTAAAGATAGTAGTGGAAATTTAAATGGAATAATTATAGATACCTATAAAACCTTAAGTAAAAACCTTGGGTTTGAAGTTGAATTTATAGACAAATCATGGAAAGAGATAATCAATGATTTAAAAAATGGAAATATAGATGTAATACCTGCAATTAATAAAAATATTGCAAAAAAAGAAAACTTACTTGAAGCAGAACCTTTATCAAGGTCCTCATATAGTATATTTACTAAAGATTCAAATTCCTTCAAAATAGATTCAATAAAAGATTTATATGGGAAAAAAGTTGCTTACAACCAAAATATTTTGTCTTTAAAAAACTCCTTTGAAAAATATAAAGATAAAATAGAAATTAGAGGTCAAAAAACAACCTTAGAAACTTTTTTTCTACTTGAGAATAGAAAGGTTGATGCAGTAATCACTTTTCACAGGGATAAACATATTCTAGCGAAGTATGGAATTAAAGATATCCATTCAAGTCATACAATAAAAGAGTTCTCCCCAAATACAATTGCAGCTGTTGAACCAAATAACAAAATACTTCAATCAATTATAAATAAAAGTATTAACTCCTTAAGTTTAGAAGAAAAAAATACAATTTTAAGAAAATGGTTGGGAGATGATTCACAAAAAGATAAAAATAATCAGCTAACAAAAGAAGAGATAGATTTTTTAAAAACAAAAAATGAGTTTACAGTATGTTCAAGATATAAACACTATCCAATAGATGGAGTTGAAGATAGTAAACTAATTGGTATTTCTGGTCAAATTTATGATGAGATATCAAAAAAACTAAATATTAAGTTTACTCCCATAGCCTCAAATAGCCTAAAAGAGTTTGAAGAAAATATAAATAAAAATAGATGTGATCTCATTTCAATTATAAAAAACACCTATACAGGATTTAAAAATTTTAAGTTTACAAAACCTATACTTAATCAGTTTTATGTTTCAGTTGGGTCTATAAATAATCCATATATTTCAAATTTAAGCCAGTTAGATAATCATACATTTTATGTAAAAGATAAAATATTTAAAAGTCAATTTCTAGAAAGATATCCTAAAGCAAAAGTAATTGTTAATTCAAATATTGATGAGATTATGAACATAATAAAAAAAGATTCAAAATCTCATTTTATTCTTACAACATATACTGCTGACGAAATAATAAGAAAATATGGACCTGATAAATTTAAGATTGATGATATTTTTGATAGCTTAAAGGCAAATGGTGCAATTTTGGTAAATAATAAATACCCTCTTTTACACTCATCAATTGATAAAACTATAAGTAATTTTTCTAAAGAAGAGTTAAATAATTTCGCATCAAATTACAGAATATCTAAATATGTAATTGAGAAAAGCTATGAATGGTTATGGTATGTTTTATTTATATTATTGATTATTATTGCCCTTCTTCAATTTAGATATATAAAAATACTTGATAAAAAAAGAGAAAAAGAAAAGCAACTAACAGATAGTTTAAAACAAGCCCGTAAAATGGCAAAAATTAGTTCCTTTGTAAATGATTTATCTAAAGACTATTATGAAGAGATAGATGATTCTATTTATGATATTTTTGAAATTTCTCAAAAAGATTATCCAAAAATAAGTAGAGATATCTTGTTTAAATTTATTCATCCTGATGAAAAAGAAGAGTTTAGGGAAAAACTTTTCAACTCTTATAACACTGACAAAGAACATAATACTGAATTAAGAATAGTAACACCAACTAAAAAAGTTAAATATATGATACTTTATTGGAAAATAATTCACGATATTAACAATAAACCAATAAAAACAATAGCAACAATCCAAGATGTTACAGAAAAAGTTTTAAATGAAAAAGAGAGAATACAACAGGCATTTTTACTACAAAAACAAAGTAAATTGGCACTTCAAGGTGAAATGTTAAATATGATAGCACACCAATGGAGACAACCTTTAAATCAATTATCTGTTTTAACTCAAATGTTCATTAGAAAAGTAGAGCCTAGTGTAGCTCAAAAAGATGAATTTATTTTTTACAAAAATACAACAAATGATATTATTAAACACCTATCACAAACTATAGATGATTTTTGTAATTTTTATAAACCAGATAAGAAAAAAGAGTTTTTTTTATTAGAAGAATTTTATAGAAGTTTGAAAGTTCTTATAAGTAATAGAGTTGATAATCTTATTATTGAATATAATAATTTACAAAAACTAAAAATATATACTTTTAAAAATGAATTGTTACAAGTTTTATTAACTATGCTTAATAATAGTATAGAAGCATTAAATAAAGAGAATCCAAACTTTTATATAAAAATATATAATTTATTAGAAAATGAAAAGCTAATAATTAAAATTGAAGATAATGCTGGGGGAATACCTCAAAATATAATAGAAAATATTTTTGAACCATACTTTTCTACAAAAGAGGAAAAAAATGGTACAGGATTAGGATTATATATGTCAAAATTAATAATAGAAGATTCTATATCAGGAAAAATAAATGTTAAAGTACAAGATAATATTACAGTTTTTACAATCGAAATTCCTCTAGAAAACAAGGATGAAAAATGAAACAGTCTCAACTTTCAATTTTATACGCAGAGGATGACCAACTAGTATCACAGATGTTAAGCTCTGTATTAGAAGATTATTTTAATTGTGTTTATGTGGCTAAAGATGGACAAGAGGCATTAAATATATATGAAAAGAAAAAAGTTGACATAATTTTAACTGATATTCGAATGCCAAATCTTGATGGTTTAGAATTAATCAAGACAATTAGAGAAAAAAATAAGGCTATCCCTATTATTGTTTGTTCTGCCCATAATGACACCCAATACTTACTAGAATCAATTAAATATAAAGTAGATAGGTATATTATTAAACCTATTGATTTAGATATATTAGAGGATGTTTTAGAAAAAACTCTTGAAGTTTTAAATATCAAAAGAAAAGTAGAAAAACTTCAAGAAAAGATCTCAAAGCAAAATGACTTTTTACATATGATTTTAAATACACAAGCAACAATGATAGCTTTATATAATAAAAATTTAGAAATCACATTTGCTAATAAAACACTATTAGACTTTTACGCATGTGAAAAGTTAGATGAATTAAAAAAAGAATACACTTCTATTGAAAAAAGCTTTATAGAAAACGAAAACTACTTCCATTTAGGAAAAGTAAATGAAAATGAAAACTGGATTGAAAGTTTAAAAAGCTTAACTGAGTCAGAGAGAATAGTATCTATTTTATGTCATAAAACTATGAATATAAAAGCTTTTAAAGTCACTATTGCACAACACGAAGAGACAATAGTATTAACTTTTACAGATATTAGTGAAACATTTTTAAAACAACTTCAACTTAAAGATAAAACTATTCATGATAAATTAACTGGTGCATTTAACAGAGAGTATTTTGAGGATAATTATGGAAAACTAATATCAAAATTTGTGGATGAAACCTATAATTTTGGTATTGCTATTTTAGATATCGACTTTTTTAAAAATATCAATGATACCTACGGACATGATGTGGGAGATGATGTTTTAATCGATTTTGTAAAAATAATAAAAAAATATTCTAGAATGGATGATTATCTTATTAGATGGGGCGGAGAAGAGTTTATATTTATCTTAAAGATAAAAAATTATAACGATTTAGAAATAAGCCTTGAGAAATTAAGAAAAAATATTGAAAATTCAACTTTTACTAATGATATAAAATTAACTTGTTCTTGTGGTGGAACTATTCACTCTTTAAACGAAGATATAAAAGATAGTATAAAAAGAGCAGATGAAGCTTTATACAATGCAAAAAATACAGGTAGAAATAAAGTTGTTATAAAAGAGTTCTAAATATTAAGCTTTGTAAACTCACATAGTGAAGTTTCAAAGCTTATTATATACTTTATAATTTTTTCTTCGTTATCACTAAATATAGTTTTAATATTATATTTTTCGCAGCTTTTACAATCTTTATCAAAAAAACACTGAGAGTCAGATCTTACTAATTGTAAGATATTTTGATACTTGTCTAAAGCTAAAATATCATATACAAGAAAGTCTTTTTCTATGTTATCTTCAATACTTAAAATACATAAATCATATTTTTTATTTTTAAATTTTAATTTAAATTCTGAATAACAGTTTACATACTCAATTTTATAAGTTGTTAATCTATTTAAAAAATTATAAGAAGAGATATAATTATCATAATCAACAACTAAAATTTTTTTCACAATCTTTCCCTTTTAAAATAATAAAAAACCTAATATTATTATATTGAATAAGTATTCAATTATAACTTAACTATGACGATTTTTAGTAAAATTTTTTTTACAAATTAAGACTTTACTGATTTAAAATTAGTTATAATCTAAACTTATAAAACATTGAAATAGCTAAAATTAAGTGAAATAAGGCACGATATTTTATTTTATATTTGAAGATTTTGTATAGATTTGAGGTATGGCGAGAAGGTGTAGGAATCGAACCTACCGCGGCGTATACACATAAACCGCCAATCAGGGTTGAAGCCTGTGGTGCCCACCAGGGTCACATACCCCCCAAATCAAGGTTGAAATTATACAACATCTTTATTTAAAATTTCCAAAAGGTTAAAAATGGATTTACTGAAATCAATTCCAAAGGTAGACAAGTTTGTCTCAAACAAAGCTTTTGAAGAGATGTCAAAACCTCTAATATTATCAATTGCAAAAAATGTTATCAATAATCTAAGAGATAATATCTTAAAAGAAAATATTGAAAAAATAGATGAAACTAAACTTATTCAAGAAGTAATAAGTAAATATGAAGAGATTACAAAACCTTCGCTTCAAAAAGTAATCAATGCAACAGGAGTTATTGTTCATACAAACTTAGGTAGAAGTTTAATTGATGGTAAAACTTTTGATGCTGTTAAACAAATAGCAACTTCTTATAATAACTTAGAATATAACTTAGAATTAGGAAAAAGAGGAGAAAGGTATTCTCATATCTCAACTGTTGTAAAAAAATTACTTGGGTGTGAAGATGTATTAATTGTAAATAACAATGCAAGTGCAGTTTTTTTGATACTAAATACCTTTGCAAAAAACAAAGAGGTTGTTGTTAGTCGTGGTGAACTAGTTGAAATAGGTGGTAGTTTTAGAGTTCCTGATGTTATGGGTAGCAGTGGCGCAACACTCAAAGAGATTGGAACAACAAATAAAACACATCTAAAAGACTATATTAATGCAATAAATGAAAACACTTCAATGTTAATGAAAGTACATAAATCAAACTATTCAATTGAAGGTTTCTCTTCAGAGGTTTCATTTAAAGAGATTATAGAGGTGGCAAAAGAACATGATGTGATTGATTACTATGATATGGGAAGTGGTCATATAATTGATTTACCTTATGGACTTGACCAAAGTGAACCATCTGTTTTAAAATATATGGAAGCTAAGCCATCTCTTCTGAGCTTTTCAGGAGATAAGCTTTTAGGAAGTGTCCAAGCAGGAATTATAGTTGGGAAGAAAAAATATATAGACCAACTAAAGAAAAATCAACTTCTTAGAATGTTAAGGGTTGATAAGTTAACCCTTGCTTTACTTGAAGAGAATATGAAATCTATTCTTTTAGGAAAACTTGAAAATATTCCAACACTAAATATGCTTTTTAAATCCCTTGATGAATTAAAAGAAAATGCAATTTTATTACAAGAAAAAATAAAAGATATTAGTAAAACAGAAGTTATAGAAACAAAAACTGTAATTGGTGGAGGTACAACTCCAAACAAAAAAATACCAACTATTGCACTATCAGTAAGTTTTAAAAACTATAAACCAAATAAAATAGAAAGATTATTAAGAGCCAAAAATATTATAGGAAGAATTGAAAATGAACAATTTCTATTAGATTTTAGAACAATAGCAAAAGATGAAATAGTACAAATAGAAAATATTTTAAAAGAGATAATAAATGAATAATTACATAATTGGAACTTGCGGACATATTGACCATGGTAAAACAGCTTTAATTAAAGCTTTAAATGGTTATGAAGGTGATAGTACTAAAGAGGAAAAACAAAGAGGAATAACCATTGATTTAAGTTTTTCAAATCTAAGTAATGAAACACAAAATATTGCATTTATTGATGTACCAGGACATGAAAAACTTGTTAAGAATATGATTGCCGGAGCATTCTCTTTTGACTGTGTTATGATTGTAGTTAGTGCTTCTGAAAAAATTATGCCTCAAACCATAGAGCATTTGGAGATTTTAAACCTATTAGGTGTAAAAAATGCCATACTAACTATTACAAAAAAAGATTTAGTTGAAGAACAGGAGCTTCCAAAAATTGTTGAAGAGATTGAATCATTTGTAAAAGAGTTTGACTTTGATATTTTATTTTCATGTGCTGTTTCAATTTATGATGAAAACTCAATAAATAAATTAAAAGAGAAGCTTTTTACACTAAATGCCAATACAAAAGTTGAAGAAAACTTTTTTAGATACTATGTTGATAGAATTTTCTCTGCACAAGGTACCGGAACGATTGTAACAGGAACTGTTTTAGGTAAGCCAATTGAAGTAAATGAAAAAGTTTTTATTTGTGATATAAAAAAAGATGTAAAAATTAAAAACCTTCAAGTTCATGGAGAAGATACAGAAGTTTCAAATATATCAAATAGAACAGCAATAAATCTTTCAGGGATTAAATCTAATGAGATAAAAAAAGGTTTTTTAATCTCTAAAAAAGGATATTTAAGAGGATTCAATAGTGTTGACATCTCTTTTAAAGCTTTAAAGGGTAAAAAACTTAAACACAATCAAAACTATTCAATTTTTATAGGCTCTAAAAAAGTTGAAGGTAAGGCTCTTTTATTTAATACCCAAAGTGATGCAGAAAATGGTTTTGCAATATTGAAGCTTAATGAAGAAATATTTTCAATCTATAAAGAAAAAATCATTATAAGAGAAGGAAATCAAACAGTAGCTGGTGGAAAAATTTTAAATCCAATAATTGACCCAATGAAAAAATCTCAAAAATTAGAGCTTTTAGAAGTTTTAGAAAAAGAAGATATCAATGAGGCATATAAGGTTTTACTAAATGCCCATAGAAAAGGCTTGGGATTAGTTTCTTCTGCTCAAAGATTTGCTTTAAGTCATGAAAAGGCTTTAGAGTATGCAAAAGATTTAGATAATTGTTTTATTGATGAAAAAGCTTTAGTTATCTATCCAATTGAAACAAAAAATAAAATAGTTGAAATTATAAAACAGATATATAGAAAAAATCAATTTGCCCTACTTTCAAACTCGTCATTAGCCTTAAGAATGAAATGGGCAAGTGAAAGTTTTATTGATTTAGCATTAAATCAGTTGGTAGAAGAAGACTTCTTAGAAAAAGAGGGAAATCTATACAAGAATAAAAACATAAAAGTAGATATTAAAACATCATTAGAAGATATAATTTTAAATAGACTGGAAGAGGAAGGGTTAACTCCAACTGCTCCATATAATATCTATGATGAGATGGATTTAGATAGAAAAACGGGAGATGATATTTTAAAATCTTTATGTGCAAAAAAGGCTGTTGTAAGGTTACAACATAATCTTTTTATACACAGTAGAGTTTTAACAGATATTATAAAAGTTATGAAAAATATAATTACAACAGAAGGTTATATTGATATTCAAAATTTTAAAGAGAAGTTTCCATTAAGTAGAAAATATATAATTACATACTTAGATTATTTAGATAACTTCTCTCAAATTAAAAAAGATGGTAATAGAAGAGTTTTTACTACCACCTCTTTTTAATTTTTTAAATTTATTACAGAGCATACTGCCAATAAACAAGGGCGGTTATTGTAACAAATACTATTCCTACAATATTAAATACTATTCCGTATTTAGACATATCTTTTACTTTTACTGCACCACTACTCATTGCAATAGCATTTGGTGGTGTAGCAATTGGAAGCATAAAGGCATAAGAAGCACAAATTGTTGCAACCATTAAAATAAGTGTGATATCAACATTAGCAACTTCATTTAAAGAATAGATTATTGGTAAAGCAATTGAGATTAAGGCTGTATTTGAAGTAATCTCTGTTGTAAATGTAATCAAAGAAGCAACTATTAAAATCAATAATATCGCTGGAAAATCAGTTATACCTAATAGATAATTTGCAATTTGGGAAGCAAGTCCCGTTTGGGAAAATGCAGCTGCAATGGAAAACCCTGCACCAAAAAGAAAAATAATTTCATATGGAATTTTCTTTGAATCTTCCCATGTTAAGAAACCTATTTTTGGTATAAACATTAAAAGTCCGTATCCAAGAAGGATTCCTTTTTCATTTAAACCTAATCCTGAATAGTATGGTTCTATTTTTGAATTTACTAAAAGTAAAACAACTAAAGAACCTAACATGTACATTAATCTTTTTTGCTCAACTGTTAATTTTTGATTATCTGACAATTCTTTTTCAAAAGATAAATCTTGAACACCTAAAGATAGTACAAAAGGTACAACTATTAGCATCGCTAATGCTAAAGGTCCTGTTAAAATCATCCATTTGATAAATGGAATTGCTTCTATTGCATGTTGCTCCATAAACCCCAGTAATATTAAGTTTGGTGGTGTTCCAATTGGTGTAACTATTCCCCCAATACTCGCTCCATAGGCAATAGCTAAAACTAATCTCATTTTTAACTTTATATTATCAGTTAGAAACATTGCAATTGGTATTAATAAAAGTGCAGTTGTGGTGTTTGAAATAAGTGAACTTAGAAAAGCACTTGTAATTGACAATGAAAATAAAACACCCCTTGGTGTATTTGGGAAAAGGGTTAAAAGTTTATTTGAAATAAACTTATGAAGTTCAGTTTTTTGAGTTGCAATAGCCATCATAAACCCACCTAAAAATAAAAATATAGTAGATTTAGAGTAGTTTGCTACAGTTGCATTTGTACTGATAATATCTAAACTTGGGAATAAAATTATAGGAAGTAAAGATACAACCCCTAATGGTAGTGCTTCATTTGTCCATAAAGCTACAAGGAATACAATAATTCCAAATAGTGTTGCATGTTGCGTATTAAAAGCTAAACCAGCAATTAAAAAAGTTGCAACAGCCATCACTAATGCGAAAAAAATACCTTTCATTTTGACCTCTTTTAGTAGTATATATATAACTATAAATTAAATAAGATAAAATAAATATTTTTTTTTAGTAAATCTTAAAGAATTAACAAAATATTTTATTTTTTATTAATTCTTACATTCTTTTTACATGAAATGTACATGCTTTGTACATTTCATATTAGCTATTATTTTTTCTTTGGTCTAAAAGGTTTAATAACCTCTTCATTACATTCTAAAAATGGTCCTTCCATTAAATCAATACAATAAGGTATTGCAGGGAAAACCGCATCAAGACATTCTCTTATTGATTTTGGTTTTCCAGGAAGATTTACAATTAAAGAACTTCCTCTAAGTCCGGCTGTTTGTCTTGAAAGAATTGCAGTTGGTACAAATTTAAGAGACTCTGCTCTCATAAGCTCTCCAAAACCTGGCATCATTCTATCACATACAGCTTCAGTAGCTTCAGGGGTAACATCCCTTGCAGCAGGTCCAGTTCCACCTGTTGTTACAACTAAACAGCACCCTTCATTATCAACTAAGTCCTTCATAGTATCTTCAATTGTTTTTTGATCATCTTCAATACATCTATATACACTTTCCCAAGGAGACGTTAAATAATCATTCATAGTGTCAATTATTGCTTGTCCAGAGATATCTTCATATTCCCCTCTACTTGCTCTGTCACTTGCTGTTATAATTCCAATTTTTGCTATCAATATTATTCCTTTTCTTTTAATATATGTCCAACATTTTTTATAAAATAAACTGTTACATAGTTTCTAAAAAATTCACAAGCTTTTAAAGAATCAAATATTTTATCCTCTTCACCTAAATAAACTTCGATTTTAACACCTCTGTTTGTAAGCTCTTGAAGTTTTGTTTCATCCCATTCATAATTTAAAAGTTCCTCTAACTCTTCATATAAACCTTTTTTAAAGAATTGTTTCATTTTAAAGTTTGAGGGAAAAGAGATGTTTTCTAAAAAATTATCGCAATAGGTATTTTCATCTTTTTTAAAAAACATCAGTTGTGTTCTTTTGAATCTTTTATCTTCTGTTTGAAAAAAAGCAGGTGAAAAAAGTTGTAAGTTATCAACTCTTTGATTTCCGTTATAAACTTCCTCAAAAGCTTTTATAGCTCCATAGGAAAAACCACAAACTGTAAAATCATTTTCGTTTATATATTCTTTAAAAAGTTCACTTTCCTTTTCTAAAGAAAAACCACTAAAATACTTAAAGGTCATCTTGATTTATAACCTCATTTTTTAAGATAATCTCTTTTAATCTATTTATCTCTTGAATATTTTCAGATAGATTTGTTCTTAGTTCATTACTAACTTTTTCTATTAAAGCGTTTGCATCTTTTGCCATTTTATGGTTTGTAACAATTGAATCAGCTAAAGAGTAAGCACTTTTAATATCTTCATCATTTATCGCATATCTTTGTTTTTTAATAACTTCAACACCAATTGTTCCAGCAAGATATCTTTTTATATTCTCAAGTAATTCATTGTAAGAAGGATAAACTGAGTCAATTTTTGAGATTCCCTCTTCAAACAATGCTATTTTTGATTTAGAAATAAAAGCTTTACTAGCTTGATAAATAGCTAAAATCTCTTTTTGTTTTTCATCTAAAATAAGAGTCTCTTTTTTACCAAACTCGATTTTTCTTTTTGCAATTTCAATATCTTCTAACTCTAAGTTTTTTGAATCTCTTTTTATCATATTTAAAAGGGCTTCATTTATAAGTGTTGAAAGTGCTGCAGAATTAAATCCAGCAGTATCAATAGCAAGTTTCTCTAAATCAAATTCATAGTGTTTATTTTTTAAATATAGCTCTAATATCTTTTTTCTATCACCTTTATTTGGTAGATTAATAAAAACTCTTCTATCAAATCTTCCTGCTCTTAAAAGTGCTTCATCTAGTACTTCTATTTTATTTGTTGCAGCAATAACAATAACTCCAGATTCACCATCAAAACCATCCATTTGAGTTAGAAGCTCATTTAATGTAGATTCTCTTTCATCATTTGATTTACCACCTCTTTGTTTACCAATAGCATCAATCTCATCAATAAATATAATTGCAGGAGCAGAAGCTTTTGCTTTCATAAAAAGTTCTCGCACCTTTTTTGCACCCATACCAACATAGATTTGTACAAAAGAAGCACCACTTTGATAAAAAAATGGAACATCAGCTTCCCCTGCAACTGCTCTTGCTATAAGGGTTTTACCAACACCAGGAGGTCCAACCAATAAAACACCCTTTGGTAACTTCACACCAAATTGCATATATTTACTTGGGTTATTTAAAAAATCAACAATCTCTTCAAGCTCACCTTTAACCTCAGAAATTCCAGCTACATCTTTGAAGGTTGTATTTGAATTAACAGCAGTAATAGTTGAACTCATTTCCTCTTTTGATTCTTGGGCAGTTTCAAGTTGTGTTGAAAAAGTATTGTTATTTGTTTTTGTTTTGTTTAAGAATTTTTGAATTTTATCTTGTTTTAGCCTTGCAAATATTGCAAAGGCTAAAAGAAATAGTAAAAAGATTATTCCAAAGTAGTAAGAACTTTGTTGTATATGTTCACTACTTTTATAAAGTGTATATAAAAAAAGTACCAATAAAACTACGGCTGAAATTCCCATTAGTTTTATGTTTTTATCAAGTTTGTTTTTATTTAAATTCTGCGACATTTTTATCCTGCCTTGCTTCATAGTCATCAATAAAAATCCAATCTCCTACTAAATCCGCAGATGATTGTACTTCTATTTGATTGAAATGTTGATCTAAGCCTACATAGTTACCATTTTTTTGTGATTCAATTAAAACTTCTAAAGTGGTTTTATTGTTCTTTCTAAACTGATAGTTTTTTTCATCAATTATAGATACTAATTCATTGTATCGCTCTTTTGCAATATCTCCCCTTACAATATCTTTCATAGTTGCACTTGGTGTACCATCTCTTTTTGAATAAGTAAAGGCATGAACATGAGTTAAAGGAAATCTATGAAGGTTTTCAACTGCTTCTTTCCATAACTTATCTGTTTCCCCTGGATGACCAACAATAAAATCAGTTCCTAAGGCATAGCCATTATCCCTTAAGAACTCAAAAAGTTCTAAATCAGATAAAACTTTATTTCTTCTATTCATGATTTTTAACATCTCTTTAGATGTGTGTTGAAGTGCTATATGAAGATGTTTTGCCATAAATGGCTCATTGATGATCTCTTTAAATTCATCATCAATTTGAATAGGTTCAATACTTCCCATTCTAATTCTTCTAACACCTTTAATCTGTGACATTTTTTTAAGAAGTTTTGCTAAAGATGTATGTTGTTTTTTACCATAACTTCCTACATTTGTACCAGTTAAGATAAATTCTCCAAAACCATTTGAAGCTAACTTTTCAATTTGTTCAAGGATTTTATCCTCTTTATAGCTTCTTGCATCACCCCTTACATATGGAATAATACAATATGAGCATCTAAAGTCACATCCCTCTTGAACTTTGATAAACGCCCTACTTTTTCCAATAAACTCTTCAACAATAGTATCATCAATATGTTCTAAATCTCCGGCATCAAAAAATCTTTCTTCATTTTTCAATAAATCGTTGATTTTTTCTTTTTCAGAGTGTCCAAAAAGTGAGTCAACTTTGTTTTCATTAAAAAGTCCTTCACCCTTTGTCCAAACCCCACATCCTGTAAAAACAACCCTTGGCGGTTTGTTAAACTTGTTTAATGAGTTGATATAACCACGTGCTGTACTATCAGCACTATTTGTTACTGTACAAGAGTTAATTACAACGATATCAGCTTCTTTTTCATCTTGTGTTACTTCAAAATCTTTTAGATTACTCATCATAACTTGAGTATCAAATACATTTGTTCTACATCCAAAAGTTTTGAAAAAAACTTTTTGTTTATTTGTTGAGAAATTCATTTATGGCACCTCTGGTAAATCAGCAGGTGGAACTCTAAAGTTTTGATTACCACCTGTAGTGTTTACTGTTTGAGTTGGGTATGCGATTGTTATATCATCTTCTTTTAAAAATGCTTCAATAATCTCAGGAGACATTGTACTTCTTAAAACCAATGCTGAATATGAGTTTGTTAAATACCATCCTGAAATCACTATACCGTATGGTTCAGCAAAGGTGTAAACTCTAGGTTCTACACCTGTTGCTCTTAACTGATATTTGCTTCTCATTTTTGAAAGCTGTTTTCTAGTGATATCTGTATAACCTTTTGAGTAGTGTTTTAAAATATTTTTTACAATATTTTGTGCTTTTTTATGATTTGAATCAAAAGTAATAGCAATATCAATTCCATCCCAAACTGTTCTTAATCCTGAGTGTGTATAGTTTGCAATCATCTCAGAAAAAATATAGTTATTTGGAATAAAGAAAATTCTTCCTGTTCTTCTATTAACTCTATATGAAGTATATGTAATATCTTCTCTAATAGTCATCTTGAATAATGAAATATCAAGTACATCACCTACAACTTGTTGACCATCTCTTGTTACTTTGATTCTATCACCTACTGAGATTGAACCTGAAGTTACAATAACAAGCCAACCAAAAATAGACATAAACCAATCTTTTAAGGCAATAGCAATACCCGCAGATGCGAACCCAAGGATTGTTACGATGTATGAAACATTATCAATATAAGAAAAAAGTAAGACCATCAAAACAAAAAAGACAACTGTAAAATTTATGATTTTATTTGTCATATAATAGTTTTCATTTTGAGAAAAATACTTCTTAAGTGCAAGTTTTATTAAAAAAGCAACAAAAAATAAAATTACGATTATCAATCCAAGATTGAATATTTTTTCAATTTGTTCTGAGATTTGACCTTTTGTTTCTAAAATAACTTGTTCTATTTTTCTTGTATAAACCTCTTCAGTTGTTGATACAATTTCTAAAACCATATTAAAGTCTTTTTTCTCTTTTTCTAAAAACTCTAACTCTTCTTTATATTCTTGCTTTTGCTCAAAGTTGTATAACTCTAAATAGGCAAAAAGCTTCTCCTCTAAAAGGTTTGTAAGTTCCCTAACCCTAGTTTCGACAGACAAAAAGTCTTTTTTGTTGTTTTCTAATTTTTTGATATAAGATAAAGCATTTAATATCCCAAATGGATTTGAAATAACTTCATAATTTTCAATTTCAGGTGGGTCAATTAAAGAACCAATTGGAGAGCCCTTGTATTCTGAAATAAGCTCTAATTCATTTTTCTTAATTCTAATTTTATTGTTTAAATGATAAATCTGATCTGCACTTCTATCATCTAAGTTAGTTAAACTTTTCTTTAATAGAATTAATTCTTCAGAGATTTTTCTATACGCATCATAGTTGTTATATCTTTTTAGTAAGATATTGTCTTTTAGTTGTTCATCAATTAAGGCAATTCTTTTTTTTATATCATTAATTTTAACCGCTCTTAATAATCTTTTTTCCTCTTCCTCTTTTTTTATTCGTTCAGCTTCTTCTTGTAGCTTTTTTTCCTCTTCAATTCTTTTAATATCATCAAGATTATTAACTACAATCTCTTTTGCATCATTAACTACACTATTAACTAAATTTCCTGCTTTTTCAATGATATTTTCATTTTCTTGAGAATATAAACTAATAGCAAACAAAGAGCTAATAAAAAGAGTTTTTAAAATTTTCACGAATTAAAACCTTTTAAAACTTCTATCACATCCTCTTTTGATATATTTGCAGTAATTTCGCAATCACCAATCCCTTTTGGTACAATAAATTTGATTTTATTATCTAAAGATTTTTTATCTAAGAAAAAGTGTTCATAGAAATCTTCTACATCTTTGATATTGTATGTTGTTGGAATATCGTATTTTTTAAGTAATGCAGTAACTCTATTTGAGTCTTCTTGTGTCATATATCCAATTTTTACTGCTAGTGCATTTGCCATCGTCATCCCAATACCAACAGCTTCTCCATGTAAATATGTATCATAATTTGTTTCATTTTCAATTACATGACCAAAAGTATGTCCATAATTTAAGGCTGCTCTTAGTCCTCTTTCTTTTTCATCTTGAGAAACAACCCAAGCTTTTGTTTCAACTGATTTTGCAATAGCTACTTTAATATTTTCTTCATCATTTAAATCATTTTCTTCAAGCCATTTAAAAAAGTCACTGTTAAAAGTAACTGCCATCTTAACTATCTCTGCAACACCAGCCCCAAACTCTCTTTTTGGTAAAGTTGATAAAAAGTGGGGATCAATATTTACAGCAATTGGTTGATAAAAGGCACCAATTAAATTTTTTCCATATTTGTTGTTTATTCCAGTTTTACCACCAACACTTGCATCTACTTGTGAAAGTAAAGTAGTTGGAATCTGAATAAAATCAATTCCCCTTTGGTAAATTGAAGCAGCAAAACCTGTCATATCACCAATAACTCCACCACCAAATGCAATTAGTAGTGAGCTTCTATTTAGTTTGTGTTCAAAACAATGTTCAAGTATAGTTTCTAGTGTGTTCATTCTTTTGTACTCTTCCCCATCAGGAATAGTAACAATAGAAAGTTCTTTTGCATCGATTTTAGAAGTTAAATAGTCTAAATGCAAAGCACTAATAGTTGGGTTGGTTACTACTACAACTTTTCTATCAAAGGTCATATTCTTTAATGTGTCTATTGTAATATCGTAAGAAGTATTGTCAGGTAAAGTAATGTTTACAATCATAAAAAATCCATAAATTAAAATTAATCATAAAATATCAAATAACAGCTAAAAAAAGCCTTATAATGGGCTTTATGGATTAGTTTTTAAATCTCGATTGTGTAAAAACTTTCAAAGAATTCATTTTTTTCTAAAAACTTCATTCCTTTTTTTTCTTCTATATTTTTATTATGGTCTGTAAAGTCTGCAATTCCATGCCAAGGTTCAATACAAATAAATGGCGCACCACATGGTTTTGACCATAATCCTAGGTATTCAAAACCTTCAAAATCAAGTTGAACAAACTTGTCATTTATGCAATTTTTATAAATAACTGATTTATTTTTTAAATTTTCTATAACCAAAGCATCGTGTTTGAATATTTTTTTGTTTAAATATAATCTTTCATCAAAAAGTTCAATATACTCTTTCCTTGATGAGATACCATCTTTTGTTAAAGGTAGTCTTTCAAGTTCATTGGTTTCATCAAATCTAAAATAACACTCACTTCTTCTTTCATCATCTAAAGGCCAATTAAAAGCTGGATGTGCCCCAATAGAAAAAGGCATTGTATTTTCTGATAAATTAACAACTTTGTAAGTGATTTTTAATTTGTTTTCGAGAAGTGCATAGGAGATAAAAAGTTCAAAATCAAAGGGATATTTTTCAAGGGTTTGTTCGTTGGATTGAAGTTTAAAACATAGATAATTTTTCTTTGCTTCAAAAAGTTCAAACTTACAATCTCTTGCAAAACCATGTTGGGTCATTTTGTAAGTTTTGTCTTTATAAACATACTCATCATCCAAAAGTTTTCCAACTATTGGAAATAAAATAGGAGAGTGTCTTCCCCAATAACTTTCATCAGCTTGCCACATATATTCAAGGTCTACACCATTTCTTTTTAAACTGAAAAGCTCAGCACCATGGTCTTTTACACACGCAGTGATAAAATTGTTGGAGATTTGATATTCCATATTACTAATCCCTTGAGAAGTATTTTATTTTGGAATTTAAATTCTAACATAATTAAGATTTGATTACTACTGATTATTTAACGCAAAAGAAATAATAATAAATTATTCGATATAATTTCCATAATTAATAATTTGATTTATTGAAAAATAAAGGATAAAAAAAGTGGCAACAGACTTTGGATTAGAGAAAGCAAAAACACAACAAAAAAGTGTTCTGCTAGCTTATTTATTTTGGTGGTTTCTTGGTTGGCTAGGTATTCATAGATTATATGCTGGGATGTCAAAATGGTGGTTATATCCAGTATTAGGATTGGTTGGAGCTATTACTGTTTTTATACTTGTGGGTTATATTATATTGTTGGGATTATTTATCTGGTGGGTTATAGATGCAATAAATTTACATAAAGTAATTCAACTTCAAAATTTAGAAGTTATAGAAAACTACGAAAGATCTACACAAAATCAAATGTCATAAAATAGGGTTCCCCCTATTTTATAAATCTTTTTTCTATCTCTTCTTCTGTTAATTCAATATTTTCTTCATTTAAAAATCCAAACCAATAAGTATCTTCACCATCTTGAACTTCAATAACTAAAATATTATCTTCTTTATGATTTTCTACAAACTTTTCAATAGCTTTTATAGCAGAATCTTTCCAATAGTTTTCAATCTCTTCGTTGTTTCCAGCATCAACAAAAAGACAATCTTCACATATAGAGAAAAGATAGTTTCCAGCACCTTCATATATTTCAAATGAACTATCATCGTTATATAGTTTTTCATTTGTAAATGGGCAATATAAACTAAATCTTTTTTGACTTTTTGGTTTTAGAACTATTTTATTCATAATCATCCTAGGTAATTAATTTTTGGAATTATATTTAACTTTTTATTAATACCTAGCTAAAATCTCAATTTAAAAGCTACTTCAATAACATCTTGGAAATTCATTTAATATCACTAAGGAATATTAATAACTTCATAGGTTATAATTGTAAAAATTTAAAAAATAATTATTTACTATAAAGGTTAAAAATGATCAAAAAAAGATTTTCAATACTATTTACCACTGTCTGTCTAGGCACATCAGCATTTGCAGCGAACTATTATGTTTCAGACGAATTATTTACATATACCCATTCAGGGCCAGGAACAAAATATAAAATTGTAGGAATAGTAAATGCAGGTGAAAAAATCAAAGTAGTAAGTACAAGTGAAAATGCAGAATATACTCAAATAATAGATTCAAAAGGTCGTAATGTTTGGATGAGCTCAAAATATATTTCAAATCAACCAGGATTAAAAAAACAGTTAGAAGAACTAAAAATCTCATATTCAAAAATGGATAAAAATAAAATAACTTTAGAAAAAGAGTTAGACACTAATATTAACCAAGTGCAAGAATTAAAAAAGTTAAATTCATCTTTGAGCAAAGAGCTAAAACAAGTTCAACAAAAAAATGAAAAGTTAAATGAGAAGCTAGATAAAGAACAAAATGAACTATTGATGCGTTGGTTCACATATGGTGGTATTGTTGCAGGAGCTGGTCTTATTTTCGGATTAATACTTCCATATCTAATTCCTAGTAAAAAACAAAAAGCACGTTGGTAAAGTTAAAAAAACTACGAAAAGAAGCACAAACTCAAAAGAGATAAAATAGGATTTTCCTATTTTATGTTTTCTTCTTTATTTACTTTCTAAATATTAAAGCTCTTCATCATCAGAATCAAGTATCTCTTTTATCTCATTTTCATCTTCAATTACAGATACATTACCATCAGCCATAATCAACTCTAAACCTTTACTTTGAACCTCAAGATATTCTTCTGGTAATAACATCATCTCTTCATCAGATTCTAAAGAAGGTGAACAATAAGGAATAGATCCAAAGTCATAATATTCATTTTCTGATACTTTTATTTTAGTTATTCCTTCTTCATTTGTAACAAGTTCCCATTTATCTGGGATTTGATAAGTCTCTTCAAGTTTTAGTTTTATAAATTTTGCCATAAAATGTTCCTAAATTTTTTTGTATGTTATCTAAAATATAATATATTTTTTGATTAGTATCTAGCTAAAATCTCAATTAAATGAAACCCAAACTCAGTTTTGATGGGTCCATGAATTCTATTTAAATCCTCTTTGAATACAATAGTGTCAAACTCTTTTACCATCTCACCTTTTGAAAAAGTACCTAAGTTTCCCCCACTTTTTTTTGAAGGGCATTTTGAGAATTTTTTAGCAGCTTTTTCAAAAGTGATTTCATTTTTGATAATCTCTTTTTTTAGTTTTCTAGCTAGTTTTTCGTTGTTTAATAAGATATGCCTAGCAGTCGCTTTTGCCATCTAAATCCTTTTTTATGGAAGTATATTATAATTAGTTTTAAAGCTTTTGTTATCTTTTAGTCCAAATATTACTCAAACCAAACTTTTGAGATAAGTTCATAGGATTTTATTCTTTTATCTGGATCATGTATCATTGAGTTTACCATGATTTCATTTGCACCAGTTCTTTCAATAAGACGTTCAAGTCTTTCTTTAACATATTCTGGTGTTCCCCAGATAGACTCTCTTGTTTTATGTCTTATACCTCGTTCTTCCCACTCTTCCCATAAGCTATTCATGTCTTCTGTTGGTTTTGGTAATTGTTTATTGTCTCCCCTATGAAGATAAAGAAATTTTTGAAGTTCAGTTGTGGCTAAATATTGAGCTTCTTCATTTGTGTCTGCACATACAATATTGATACAAACCATTACATAAGGCTCTTTTAGTTGAGCAGATGGTTTAAAGTTTTGTTTATATATTCTTACAGCATCATCCATCAAATCAGGTGCAAAGTGTGAAGCAAAAACAAAAGGTAAACCTTTTTGGGCAGCTAATTGTGCACTAAAGGTACTAGAACCAAGTAACCAAATAGGAATATCTAATCCGAATCCGGGTATTGCTTTTATCCCTTTTTTACCTGCTTCATCTGATAAATAGTATTGTAAATATTTAAGCATCGAAGGAAAATCATCATTATTAATATCTCGTCTTAATGCCATCATTGTTTGTCTATCAGTACCAGGAGCTCTACCTAGTCCTAAATCTATTCTATTTGGATATAAAGACTCCAAAGTACCAAATTGCTCTGCAATAACTAAAGGGGAGTGATTGGGCAACATAATCCCACCCGAACCTATTCTTATGTTTTTAGTTTGTGACCCAATATAACTTAAGACAACAGAAGTAGCGGCACTAGCAATTCCTGGGAAATTGTGATGTTCCGCAACCCAATAACGAGTAAATCCAAACTTTTCAACCCCTTGGGCTAGTTTTGTACTGTTTTCAATAGCTTGTGGTATGGTGAAGCCCTCACCTACTGGAATTAAATCTAATACAGATAATGGTATTTTTTTATTATTCATATTTTTCTCCATATAAAGCATAATATAATATTTGCACTATAGTAAAAGAAGATTATAATAACATTACCTAAAAATGTAAGTTGAAAATTTCAATTTTCAACTTCTTCAATATCTTCACCATAGCCAAAGTATCAAGTTTCTAACCTTTCTAAAACATCAAAACTTCTTAAATCCATCTTTGAAAAAGCAAACCACTTTTTACCTAAATCTTTCAAACTAGCTCCTATATGGTAAAGTTCTTTATCATCTAATATCAAAAATCTATCATGTGAATTTTCAAATTTTTTATCTGTTTTTATTTCATAAGTTATTTGCCTTTTTTCAACTAATTCTAGTCGTTTAAATACATCACCACTGTGTGACAAAAATTGTCTCATCTTAACAAAACTATTTATAATATGGATACTTATCTCAATAGCTTTATCACTTTTAAGTACTGCTGAAAGCATAGAAACACCCTGCTCTGTAAATACATAAGGTAAATATTTCCTATGCTTTCCTCTCATATTTTCTAAGGTCGCAAATTGCGACCTTAAAGAATCATTTGAACTTGAGGTCGCAAATTGCGACCTCAAGTTTTGATATTCTTCTTCAGTAAGTTGAAAACGAAACTGTTGGGGAAATCGTGCAATATTTCTTTTTACTTGTTCATTAAGTCTTTTAGATTCCACATCATAAAGTTTTGCTAAGTCACTATCAAGCATAACTTGCATATCTCTTATAGTATAGATTTTATTTTTTATATCTTCATCAATTATTACTTCATTCATATTACTGCCCTACTTTGAAATAAATATATTTATCGTTTTTCTATTTTTAGGAAATATCCATAAATGATAACATAAAAAAATATTTTTATTAAAAAGTATTACACTTTGCAATATCATAATCTATTAATTTAAAATAGTCATCGCTATCTATTCACTAAGAGCTTCCTTAGTAAAAGTGGAGATTCATCCTCAGAGGTGTTAGCTAGTTAAATTTTCACTATTTTCTCTCTTGACATTATAATTTGATTAATTTTTTCATCAATTGATTTCTGAATTTCATCACTATTGTTATACTTTTTGAATAGATTATATGAAACAAAAGAAGGTTTAATATTATTATCAATCAAATTATAAGAATATGAATTAATAATTTTATTCGCATCCTGTCGTTTACCTATTTCACTAACTTTATTTTTAGAATTCAATAAATCTTTTTTATAAAAATCCTGTTCCCATCCTTCTATATTATTTAATCTTAATATTTTCCAGTAAGCATATCTAGTAGCCACTAATTGCCTTGAATAAATATATTCTCCAAGTTCATTTTGACTTAATATTAATGGTCTTGCATCAAAATATAAAATTTCATTCATTTTTTCTGTCATAAATGATGAAATTGCTCCTGCAAATATTGTACAAACTTTCATTACTCTTTTTATTTCTAGGTTTCGCCCATAAGTATCTTTTGATAAATTCATTTTATTAGAGAGGATTATTGAAACTTCATCGTTTGCATAAAATGTCCCTATTATTGAAGAAGAATATTCATTAGTAAAATAAGTTCTAAACCTTTTAAAAAGTTGATTAATTGAATAGTTCATAGCATTCGTAAGTTTTTCATTTACAATAACATCTTTTAAATAGTTTTTTGTTACTTTAAATCCATCAAGCCTTACAACTAAAAATTTATTATCTGGAACTATATCAATTTTTAATGATTCGTGTTCAATTCTTTTATACTTTTCAAATAATGTTTCTAACTCTTTATTTAAGTCCATTATTTACCCCTTGAACCTTTTGTATTATTTGGATTCATTTGGGTACCTCTATTTCCATGAACTTTTGCATAGGCACTATTTGTACCACTTGTACCTTTGTTTGAATTTCCTTGATTTGCTTTATGATTATTGTTTGACATAATCTTCTCCTTTTGATTTTTTAGTTATTATTTAAATAACTATTTAGAATATTAACAATTATTATGGGGACAAAAATGGGGACAAAAAATTCTAATTATGAAGAATTTGTAAATCTATGGAATTTATTTGAAAAAGAGATACAAGAAACAGATAAATTTGAACCAAACAATATATATGGTTTTGCAAAATTTTATTTAAGTATCCATCTTGAAGAAGATACAGAAGTAAAGAATTTAAAAAGAAAAATCGAACGATGGAAAGAAGGCATAGAAGAAAAAAGAAATTTCCAAAGAGAAACAATAAATCAACTTAATGATTTTTACAAGTTCTTAAATGAAACATATTTTATTCAAGAACTTTTAGATGATGAAAAACCAGAACATTGGTTTGATTAGTCCCTACAATCTTTATATTTTTCATTTAAAATATTTTCTAACCATTCACCTGAATAAAGTCTAGCTTTTTGTGCATCTATAACTCCAAGCATTGATTCAACTGCACAAGCACAATTATCTCTTACACTTTTATAATTCCCATGATTACTAATACATGTTTTCATCATCTTATATTCAGTTTTAACTGATGCTCTATTAATATTTAAATAAGCATCTGCTGTAACACCAATTCCGGATCCTATAATTAAAGTTGTTAATCCACTTAATATAATACTTTTATATTTAAATCCTTGTAATGTTTTATTACATTTTTTACATTTAATTTCATTTGACAGTTTTATTGTATTTGCCTCACTACAATGGGGACATTCTATTTCTAAAATATTTTTATTCTCTTCTTTTTTTTCTTCCAATTTAAACTCCCTTCAATTTATTTAATATCTTCACCATAGCTAACGTATCAAGTTTACAATACTCGAAAAGTGAAGTTCTCATCTTCTGTTTACTTACCTCATCTAGTTTACTTAGATTTGTAAAGGCATTCATAGCTTGGCTTCCATTTTGTACACCTTCTAACTCTTTATATGCTTTTTCAAACTCTGGTACAAGTGCTGGTAATACATACTTTATAGAGTAGCTTCCTTTCATACTTGGTGTTAGATACCACTTTTTTTGGAAAGGTAGCATTAGGTCTTGCATATTTTCATTTATAGCTAGTAGGTGTGAGCTTAGGTCAGGGAAAAGGTTTGCTAGTCTTTTTATCACACCTTTTTCAAAACTCATATTGTAAGCTAATACTGTAACATCACTTGGGATATCTTCACATAGTTTTTGTGCTAATTCATATCTACTATCTACACTATCCTCACTCAAATACTCTTTATGCTCCAAAGTACCATCTTCATACTCTATATGAAGTGAGTATTGAAAAGGGATTTGCTCGAAGGGTTTTATACCTTTGTATTGTGGTATGGCTTGTTGGTAGGTTTCAAAGTCTAAGTGATAGATTGGATATCTGAGGTTTTCTAAAAAGGCTTTGATATTTTCTTTGTCTATATAGCTTGCTTTTGATTTGTAGTTTTCTACTGCTTGTTTTTGGTTTGCAGTCATATCAAAATCTACTGGGATATCTTCTATATCTATGATACCTTGATTGTATAATTCCACTTGCTTTTTACTTCCTAGATTGAAAATATTAAAGATAGAGTACTCAGGTATCTGCCTTTGTACTTTCCAACAATAATTTTTAGCATCACACTCATAAGGTTTATTACAATGTTTTCCTATATCTATATCTGGCTCATTTACTTTATCTTCTAAATAGATTTCAAACTCTTTTAATATATTTGGGATATTTGATTGTAAGCTTTGTACTTCACTTGTGACATCAACTATCTTAAAAAGCTTGTATAACTCTAAAGACTCACATCTTACATACTCATTGTTTATATGCACTACACTTGCACTTTTTATACTAAAGCCTAAGTTTTGTAAAACATAATACTGAATAGATACATCATGAATATAAATATCTTTTACCTCAGTAGAACTTTTAACCTCATAGATAGATACACCATCACTTTCTACTTTTAAAATATCTACCATGATAAGTATGCCCTCATAGCTAAAAGTAGCTTCATAGATATTTGATACACCCTCTTCCATCCACTCTTTTGTAGTATATATCATCTCATCATAACTTGTAGTATATGCCACTTCCCTACCATCAGGGAAAAGCTGGCAAGCTAAATCCCCTACTATATTTCCAGTTTCAAATATAGCTTGGGCTTGTTCATCTGGTGGTGTTAGAACACTTGGCTTATATTTTTTAAGCCAAAGTGCTTTGGGGCATTGGATACCTTTTGTGTAGAGGGATTTAGATAGGTTCATTGTAATTTACCTTTGTTTGTTGTTGCATTTATTTATAATTTGTGTTATAATCATATTCTAAATTCCTACGGGACGACCCATCTTTTTGATGGGGTTAATCTATCAATTCTTTAAATTTATTTTTCATATTTTTAAAATCCCCAATATTCATCATTCCAATTTTATTTAAAAGTCTTTTTGTACTGAAAAGTCTCATTTGAGATAACAAAGCAATATTTTCTACTTCTTTATCTTTTTTATAAAATGAAAATCTATAATAAAACTTACCCTCTTTTATTTTTGTAGATAAAGGAATACCAAAAAACATATTTTTATTGAACCCTTTCACAACGACTACAGGACGAACAAAGTTTTTACCTTTGCCATCTTGTTCAAAACCAATATTTTTGCCCATATTCATATAAAATATATCTCTATTTTTAAATCCTACAGATATATTATCTTTTGCAATTTCTTTTTTAATATTGTTCCAGTTGTTATAATCTTGTTCCAAAATAAAACCTTTTATTGGATTTGATAACCATGTTCCCGAAGTCAGGAAAATGGTTTATAAAACTTTTGAAATATAATAACATTAAAAAATATCTTTACTTATAAATATTGCACTTTGCAATACTGTAATCTATCTAATTTAAAAGAAAGTTATCGTTATCACCTGACCCCTATTTTCTATTTTCTTAAATATAATTAATAAGTTCTAACGTCTCATCCAAATAATCATCAAATTCATTTTGATATTTACTTAAAAAAGCTCTCTCATTTTCATTATTTCCAATACATATAAGACTAGCATTTTTATGAAAAAATTTTTCATTATAATCATTTACTGAAATTTGATTGTTTTTTGAGTCAGCTATTGAAAAAATTAGTTGAGTATCAGATGGATAATTTTTACTAATAAAACTTAATACTTTTTCTCTATTATCATCTTCAAAGTCACCCTCAAAAATTGCATCTAGTAAAAAGGGGAATCTATGTACATAACTAGTTTCTTCAATTATCTTATTAAATGCAAAATTATAAGCGAGTAAGGTTTTTAAAAGTTCTACACCTTGTCTTGGAAATGCAGGAATTTTGTATAATAGAAGAAACCTATCATTATCAAACTCTTTAACACCTAAATCCTTAAGATATCGTTCAAAATAAATTTTAAACTTATAATCCATTTTACTACGTTCTGACAATATTTCCTTATCAGTTTTAAATGCTTTTAATTTCTCATCCACTTTATCAAGTTCAATTACTATTTTTCCAATTTTTTGTTCTATATTTTCAGATAATTTTACATTAGTTTTATTAGTGATCCATGTTTCAAAGCTTAATTCATCAATTTGATATTTTGATAAAATCTCATAATCTTTGAAAATTAAAGTTTTTAATTCTTGAATCTTTTTTTCTAAGGAATTAATAGTTCCTTTAAGCTTCTTTAATTCTTCTATTTTTTTATTGATATCACTAATTTGTTTATTATTATCATTAATATTTTGATAATATGTATATATTGCTTCAATGTTATTAGGTAATTTCTGATTACATGTAGGACAATTACACTCTAAAGGAACTTGTTTCTTTAATGCAGTTTTTACTTTATTTAAAATTTTTTTTCTTTCTTCTAAATAAGAAAGTTTATTTGATTTAAGAATATAATCCTTCTCAAGTTTTATTAGTTCTGTTTTGTTTTTAGTGTATTCATCTATATATTTATTAGCTTCTATAACAAATTTTTCATCCTTTAATTTAGATAATAAAATATCATCACTTTTTCTTTCAAAATTAGATAAAAACTTAATTTCATTTTCAAATTCAGCTTTTTCTTTTTCTAATTTAGTTTTTTCTTCCCTATCATAATCATTAATGATTCCTAAATAATAGTCAAAAAAATCCCTTTTAAAGTTTTTTATAAAATCCAATCCTCTAAATGATTTATGTCTATATACCCATCCCACATCTTGTGCCACATAATAAGGTAAAAACATAGACTCTATAGAGGCTTGTTTATATTCACCAGAACTTTCCAAATGTAAAGTAAAATTAAATAGTTCTCCTAAATATAACTTCAAAGCTTTATGTTCCGCTGATTTATCACCACTTATACCTATGAATTTCTTAATAGGTATATTATCTCTTTTAATTATTATAAGCTCATCATCTCTAACAATACTTACATGTTCTATGCTATCACTAACTAAATCAAAATCTATTCTAAAAATAACTTTTTCATCTAAAACATCTTTTAATTTTGTTATCTCATCATTTATTCCAAAAGTATAAAGTAATGATTGTAAGAGTGTACTTTTCCCAGAAGTATTTTTGCCATAAACAATATTTACTCCATCAATAAAGTTTGCATTAAAATATTTATTATTAACTTCAGAATAAGCAAAAAACCTTTTAATTACCATTGTTTTCTTCATACTAATTTTCCTTTTTATTTATTGCTTCAAAATATGATGCATATATCACTGCCTTTAACTGTATATCTTCAAAATATGTATTTTTATCTTGTTTAAACTTTTCAAGCAATTCTAAGACACAATCTTCTTCAATAATAGATTTACAATCTAAATAGTTTTCATCTACAAATTTAAAAATCTTTCTATGCTCTGCTTCTTCAATACTTTTAAATAACTCAAAAGAAGATTTAAAATATTCTTCAAAATCTTCTTTTTCATAAGGCTTGATTAATAATGCTTTAGAAATATTCTTTGCTTCTCTTCTCCAATAATCAAATGCTTTTGATTTAGTAGTTAATATTTTCATAGTTTTATTAATTGTTTTACTAGAAACTCTTTTAGTTTTATCAAGTAATTTTGCTTTATGTCCTTGATTGTATGTAGCCTCTATTTCTCTAAATAAATACATTAGTGCATCTAAAGCTGCTCTGTAATCATAAATATCTTCTTTAAATACCTCTTGAAGTTTTCCATGCAATTGATTTTGTTGTTCTTTGTCTTTTCTGGTAAAAGCAATATAAATAAAATTTAAATTGTTTGATTCTTTTTCTTGTTCATCTGTTAAACTAAAGTCTTTTAGCTTTTTTCTTATTTTATTTTGCAACTCTATATCTAAATCTTTAAATGATATAACACTTTCTTCTTCATTAATCGATTTATTAATTGATTTAGAAGAAGTAGTTTTAGTTTTTTTTATTTTTTCTTCCAAAAATATTGTACTATTAGATGAAAAAAATAAAGAATGTTTATAGTTTATACTTTTATTAATTGAATCTTCTAGTAATTTATTCCCCGTTTCTAAAAGCTTATTAATGATTTCAAGTAATTCATCATTTATTTTCCATACGTCAGGAGATTTCTTTTTTGATTGATATGCCTCAATATACTCAACATCATTTTTTGAATCAAAAAAACAAAATAAAAAATCATCATGATGTTCTAAACTTATAAAATATTCTTTATCTTTAAATTTATCAATAAAATTATCTAATAATAAAAATAGTGCAGTATTCCTCTGTAGAGCAAAACCATTAATAGCTCTTGGTCCTGCATTTACACTAATATCCATATTAAAACTCCTTTCAGTTAAAACCTAACACACTCGTCCCATCACCCTTAGGCTCAACCTTTATCTGCAATGGAATTCGCTCTTTTAGTGCTTCCACATGGGAAATCACACCTACCATCTTTCCTGAACTTTGTAATTGATTTAGTGCATTTAGTGCTAGTTCTAGACTATCACTATCTAGTGTTCCAAACCCTTCATCTAAGAAAAGTGAGTCTATACTTATCTTTTGGCTTGCTAGACTTGATAATCCTAAGGCTAAAGATAGACTTACTATGAAGCCCTCACCTCCTGAGAGTGTGTTTACACCTCTTACTGCGTCACCTTGGAAGCCGTCGATTATTTCTATATCTAAGAGTTTGTTTGATTCTGTATTTCTTTGCAGTTCATATCTTGGGCTTAGTATCTCTAGGTGTTTGTTTGCTAGGTAGATTAGTTGGTCTAGGGTTATACCTTGGGCAAATTTTGCGAACTTGTCCCCTTGGCTTGAGCCTATCATATCGTTTAGTTTAACCCATACTTGGAAGGCTTGTTTTTTCTTTTCTAGTTGTTTGATTTTATCTTCTGATTTTTTTATATTTTGAGTATTTATCTCTAACTCTTTTGAGATACTTCCTATGGTTTCTTGTAGTTGGTCTATTGTGATTTGTAGGTTTTGTAACTCTTTGTTTATATCATCTTTATTTTGATTTGTAGGGTTTATCTCTTTTTCTAAGAGTTTGTGTTCCTTTAGTTTTTTGTTTGTGTCTATTTTTAGAGTTTGTATTTGTGTGTATTTCTCTTCTATGGTTTTGCATAGGTTTGTTAGGGTTTCAAACTCTTCTTTTGGTAAATTTGCTTTTTCAAATTCCTCTTGTGAGTTGAAGCCATACTCTACTAAAGCTTTTTCAAACTTCTCTTTTATGAGTTCTAGGTTTTGTTTGTCATCTTCTTGTTTTTTGTTTAGTTGAATTATCTGTTTTGATAGGGATTCATCTTTTGATTTTAAGCTTGAAAGATGGTTTTGCAAACTGTTATATTGTTTTGAAACAGTATCTAAACTATCTTGGATAGTTTTCTCAAAAAGGTCTAAATCTTCTATATCTAAGATATTTTTGCTTTGGGTTTGAAGCTTTGTTATCTCTTGTTTTATTTTTGATTGTTCCTCTTTTAACTCTTTTATAGTGTTTATGCTTGTGTTTATCTGCTGTTGTTTTTGCAACTTTTTATTTAAAGATGCTTGTAGAGACTCTTTTTTTGCTTGTAAAGACTCTTTTTGTTCTCTTAAAGTTACATACTCTTTTAACTCGTTTTCGCAAAATTGCATTTGCTCTTGTAGTGTGGCTTTTGAGTCTTCTCGTACTTTGAAATCATTTGTTTTAAAGAACTCTTCCATTTGCTCTTTTGTACTTTGTTGCTTTTGTATTTCTAGGTTTGAGCTTTCAAGTTTTGAGCTAAGTTTTGCTAGGTTTATTTGAGCTTTGTTTAGTTCACTGTTTTGCTCTTGTAGGTAGTTTTCTTGCTCTTTTATTTTAGCTGTTGTTTTGTCTAAGTCAATATTTAAAGAGTGGTTTATATATGGATGCTCTTTTGAGCCACATAAAAAACACTCTTGCCCATCTTTTAGTTTGGCTCTATCTTGCTCGTAGTTTTTGATAAGAAGCTCTTTTTCTCTTGTTTGTTTTAGTGAAGTTAGAGTTTCGTTTATTTGGTTTATTAGTTTTGTTTTTTCTTGGTTTAGTTTTGTTTGTGATTCTATTTGAGAGTTGTACTCTTTTATCTTGTTTTGCTCTTGTGTGATTTGCTCTTGTAGTGTTTCATAATCACTTAGGGCTTTTAGAAGGGCTTCTATCTCTTTTAGTTTGGCTCTTGTGTTTTGCTCTTTTTGGTTTATATCTTTTGTTTTGGTTTCTAGTGCTTTGTATTGTTCTACTAAAGTTTCTAACTGCTCTTTTTTTGTGTCTAGATTTGATGAGAAGTTTTTGTATAGATTGTCTATTTGTGATTCATCATTTAAAAGTGTTTCAAAAGCTATCTCAAAATGGTTTGCCAACTCTTGTAGGTGTTGTGAGATTTTTTTGCTTTTTTCTATGAAAAGCTGGTTTTTACCATCACTTTGTGTTTTTATAGTTCTTAACTCTTTTAGTTTTTTATAGTTTTCATTGTATGTTGTTTGCTCTTTTTCAAGGCTTTGTTTAGCAAGTTTAAACTCTTGTTCTTTTGTTTGGATTTGTTCTTTTAACTCTTTGTCTTCTTTTTGCAAAGATTCTAAGCTCTGTTTATCATTTGTGATTGTGTTTGTTAGTTGGTTTTTCTCTTGGTTTAGGGCTTGTATTCTTATGGCTTTATTTGCTAGTTCTAGTTTTATAAACTGCTCTTTATTGTCTTCTTTTTTTTTGCTTATTTGCTCAAACTCTTGGTTGTATTTTTGGCTATCTAGTTCTAGTTTAGTTAGGGTTTCTAAGTAGTTTGATAGTTTTTTAAGTTCGCTCTCTTTTTTATCTAATTCTTGTTTTTCTTTTTTGTTTGTTTCTAGTTGTTTTGTTTTTTCTTCCACTATGTTTGGCTCTAGTAGTTCTATACTTCCTAGTGCAATCTCATCGGCTTCTATCTCTTTTTTCTTGTGTGAGTATGTTTCATAGATACTTTGTGAGATCTGTTTGTAGATATATGTTCCTGTGATTTTTTCTAATAGGTTTGAACGCTCGTTTTCTTTGGCTTTTAAAAAGGCATCAAAACTTCCTTGGGCTAACATCATAGATTGAACAAATCTATCAAAATCAAGTCCTGAGATTTCCTCTACTACCTTTGGTACTTTTGAAAGGTATGATTCTAGTATTTTGTTAGAGTCAAGTTCTACTATTTCCATCTTTGCAGATTGGAAGTTTCCATTTGGATTTTTTCTGGCTCTTTTTTGAGCCCAAGAACTTCTATATATTTTGCCTTTTATCTCAAACTCCACTTCACATAAACACTCACCTGTGTGTCTACTCATCAGGTCATTTGGGTTTGTTAATCTTGCTGTTCTTCCATATAAAGCACAAGTGATTACATCAAGAATTGTACTTTTCCCTGCTCCTGTTGGTCCTGTTATGGCAAAAAGAGATTCATCTTTTAAAAACTCTTGAAAATCTATTTCAAACTCACCTTTTAGGGAGTTTATATTTTGTAGTCTTACTTTTAATATCTTCATTAGATTTGTTCCTCTTGATGAAGATTTGAGACCACTTCATTAAAAGTTTGAGATAACTGCTCTTTAAACTCTTTGTTTTCTATCTCTTCTAACTCTAATCTTTTCTCAAAAACCTCTTGAACACTTAGTTCATCTAGGCTTATAGCTTTTAACTCTTTTGCTCTTAATTGCTTTTCACTTTTTTCTATTTTAACTGCTAGGATTGTTAGCTCTATTTTTGTGGCTAGTTCTCTTATTTCTGTATTTGCAAACATTGGGTTGTCATCTTTTATATGAACTTCTATCCATGTTGTTTTATCTTCGATAGCTTTTAGCTCTTTTTTGATAGTCTCTAAATCACCTTTGATAACTTGAAGCTTTCTTTTTAAAGGGATTTCTAATTCTTCTATTTTTACATCTTCTTCTATAGTTACTAGATTTACTTTTTGAGTGTTTTTAGATTCAGAAAAACTAAGAGGTATTGGAGAGCCTGAGTATCTTACATGTGTACCTTTTACAGAGCCAACTGTTTGATTGATATGCAAGTGTCCCAAAGCTACATAGTCAAACATACTAGCTAAATAATCCCCACCAATATCAAGTGTTCCACCTATATAAATATCTCTTTCACTCTCACTACTTCTACTACCAACTGTAGTCAAGTGTCCCATAGCTATGATAGGTGTATTTGAGTCTAATTCTTTTGCTTTGTTGTAGGCTTTTTTATAGTAAGCTTTGATACCATTGTTTGCAAGTTTTTCTTTATCACTTACTGTTTCCCCACCAAGTGATTGTCTTATGACGCTATCTCTTAAAAATGGCACTGCACAAATTATTGCTTTAGTAGTAGCATTTTCTATAAGAGGCTCTTTTATAGGGATGATTATGTTTTCATCTTCATCACCATTTACTACTACATGTACATTTAGTGCTTCAAGTAGTTGCTTTGGTGCTTTTAGTGTTGATACAGAGTCGTGATTTCCAGCTGTTATAATTGTGGTATTTAAACTATTCACTTGTGATAATTGTTTTAAAAAGTTGTAGTAAAGTTCAAGTGCATAGTTTGGTGGTGTTCCTGTATCAAAGATATCTCCTGATACAAGTAATACGTCTATATTATTTTCTTTTATTGTTTCTAAAAGCCAAGATAAAAAAGCTTCATGCTCCTCCACCCTACTTTTACCCATAAAATTCTGACCAAGATGCCAATCGGAAGTGTGTAATAATTTCAAAACAGCCCTATTTATTTAATTTGCTTTAATTATATAATTAATATTATTAAAAATTATAGGATTTATTTACTTGTTTTCTAATATCAGATTTTAAATTCTAAAAAAAAATTAATTGAAAATATATGAAAATTTGAGAAGCTAATTTAAAGATAAATACAAATCTAAGAGTATAAAAAAAGAATGGCGACCCCAGTAGGATTTGAACCTACGTTCTTTGGAGGAAATCCAAATGTCCTTGGCCACTAGACGACAGGGTCATAAAGAAATGAAAGTATATATAAATATTTATTCATTTTTTCTTAAGAAACCCTATTCTTTTAGGGTTTCTTTTTATGAATTATGATCATCTATATCTGTTGTGTCATCAGCTTCAATATTTGAAATAAGATTTCCAGAACTTTCTTCTAAAGCTTTAAATGGGCAATATTCATCATTTCCATCATCTTGAGTAGTTGTTTCTTCGGTTTTAAGTTCATCTAGCGAAGTGATATTTCTATCCTCTTCTGTTTCACCTAGTAAAGTTGATAAAGAAGAATCAGAGTCTTCACTTGTAAGCATATCTTCCATAGCGATTTCTTTATCTTCTAAAGACTCATCTTTTTCGTAAACTGTAGTATCATCACTATCTGTAATCTCATTTAAATTATCAAAATCAAGTTCAAGATTGTCAAAGTCTATTTCTGTTTGATTTAAACTTTCTAGTTCATTAAATGTAATTAATGAATCATCACCAATGGCATTTGAATCTATTGTTGATAATACTTCTCCATCTTTTGTAAATGTGATTTCATCTCCTTCATTATAGAAGAAACTTCCATCATCATTTGTAGTTCCTGAAACTCCTGAAGAAGTTGTAAACTCAATTCCTGCTTGTGGTTCTTTTCCTAATGTTGCAGTTAATGTATCATCAGATATTCTTTCATCAAACTCAGATTCATCTATACCTGCATACTCTTGAAGCATCTCTTGAACGTGAACCATTGCTGCATCTTCACCTACATAGTTTCCACCAATTGATTCAATTAAAGATTTAATTTCCTCTTCTGTTGCAGTTGTAAGGTCTATTGTCACGTCAGCAAGGGCATCTCTCATAGCTTGTGTAATAACAATATCATCACCACTATCTGCTGTGTCAATAGATTGTAGGAATACTGCCATGTTTTCTAGGTACTCATCATTTAAATCTGTTCTATCTACATCAGCTATATCTTGTAAGAAAGTTTGACCTGAAGCGATATCTTCTGCTGTTGCAGTACCTAAAACTACTCCACCAACACTAAATGTTACAGAATCCCCTTCTCTAAAGTTAAAGTTACCATTTTCATCTGTGTATCCTGTTACTCCTGAAGAAGTTTCATAATAAGCACCTTCTACGATACCATCAACTAAAGTTGCTACTAGTAAGTCATCGGCACTACTGTCTGTACTTTCAACAAAAGCATCACCAGAATCATTTAATACAAAAGTTTTGTCAGTAAACTCTATTGCTTCTATACTATCAACTGTAACGGCATAATGATTTAAAGACCATTGACTATAATCATTGTATCCAATTTTTTCAATATCAAATGTTCCGTCTCCATTAGCTGTAATTTCATATTTATAAGAACCACTATCTAATACATCATCAATAATTAACTTATCGTTTCCTTCTCCTCCATCAATAATATGACCTGTACCTAAATTATTTCCGACTTGTATTGGTGTATCAATTATATCATCTCCATCACCAGCATTAATAGTTTTATTATTTCCCGTTCCAATATTAATATAATCACTGTTTACTGTTCCATCTATATTTTCATTATCAGCCCAGTAATCATAGTCACTTTGAATATAATTTTGTGAGTCTGCAGCATCTATATTTATATGTACATTAAAGTTTGTTTCATCACCATCTTCATCTGAAGCTGTAACGATAAATGTTTCTGTAGTATCTTCAGTAAATAAATTTGCCTTAGCAGAATATGTATAGTTACCACTTGAGAAGTCAACATTTAATGTTGCACCATCAGGTGTTGTTATAGGCATATCACTTGCAGTGTAATCAACGCCATCAATAGTTATTTTTACGATTGATATATCTCCATCTCCACCACTAACATTATCTAAAATATTCCCACTTACACTTTTAGAAATTGCTTCAGCAACTAATGTATCTGACATATCTGCTTCATTTGTAATAATTGAGGCAACTTTACCATCAGTAACTTGAATAATGTCTAGGTAAGAAGAACTTACATTTTCACCTATTCCATAAACACTTAAATCAATATTATTATTATCAATAAAAGATTTCCAGTTTTGAATTGCTGAATCATATTCACTATTTACCATCCACCAATTTTCTGTTGGATCACCATCAGATATAAATATACCCACATTCTTATCTGCAGGATGACCACTAAAATCAATATTATCTGTTGCAGTAATTGCTTCATAATAATCAGTACCATTTCCCGAAACATTATAATCATTTCCATCTTTTAATAAGTCTCCATTTTGATCCATTGATAGACTTTCTAAATAGGTGATTGCTTCATCTGAACTCATCCATCCAATGTTTGCTCCTGAACTTCCAAATAATGTTAAGTTTACATCAATTGAACCTTGTTCTTTATATGCTTCTATTGTATCAATTAATGAATTTTTTGCAATTTCAAATCTTGTTGTAGTTGATCCATCATCTAATGTAACAACCCCTCCATAATCTTCCATAGACATTGAACCTGAAGTATCTAGAGTAATTATAAGATTAGTTGATGTTGTATCAATTTCATTTAAACTTTCAAACTTGATTGACTGAGATTCATCTTCGCTTGTTGGAACAAAGTTATCTGTTATTCCTGTAACATTAACTGTTACATTTGCAGTATCAGTTAAACTACCATCACTAACAGTATAATCAAAAGTCACATTTTGATTTTCACCATCACTAAGGTTTTGTAAATTTTCCCCAGGAGTAAACTCAATTTGTCCATTAACAACTTTTGCTGTACCAATAACTTCACCATTTTCAGAGATATTAACTGTTTGACCAGTACTTACATCTTGCCCTTGGATTTGGATAATTGATAGTTCATCTCCCTCTACATCAGTATCATTATCTAATACATCAATAGTAATTGCTGTGTCTTCATTTGTTTCAAATGTTGAATCCACTGTATTTACAGTTATTTCATGTAATAGGAAATCAGAATTTGTTCCATACCCGGCAAATCGAATTTCATCAAATGCTTGTCCATCTGAAGTTTCATAATTATAAGGTCCATCAACTCTATCTGTACCACCCATTTTGTACTGAGTGTCTATAAGTACACCATCTTTATAAAAGCCAATTTCTGCATTTTCTGATGATGCCATCCAAGCAAAAGAAACATCAACACTTTGAATATCATCTTTGAATTCTATTGCAATATACTCTTCACCACCAATTTCAGAAGAAGCTCCATTAGAAACATCATCACCAGCTACACCAAAACCTTCAGGACTTGAATCTTTTCTTAATGCTAATTCTCCTTCAACTCCTTCACTATTATAAGCTTTTACGGTAAAAGCATCTGTATTTAGAACATTGTCTACATTTACTGTGTACGTAACTGATGAGATATTACCATCATCTACGGCTATAGGATTATCATTTGTTGGATCTACTATTACATTTACAGTTTCTGTGTTTCCCTCTTCGTTTGTATATGTAAAGCTATCTGTTCCATTGAAGTCTTCATTTGGTGTATATTTTACTGTTCCATCTTCATTAATTGTTACAGTTCCATTTGAACCTTGTGTAACTGAAACAACTGGTGATATATTACCTTCTTCATCTGTATCATTTACTAAAACATCAATATTTATTGCAATATCTTCACTTGTAGTTACATTATCTTCTACCACTACTGTTTCATCATTTACTGTTGTAACTGCTGGATCTAAGTTTTGTACTGTTTGGCTTGAACCATCTACTCCTGCACTTGTTGCTGTTACATTAAATGCTGGTAACTCTTGTCCAGAGTTAACTAAATTAGCTCCTGCTTCTGTAAGTGTAACTTCACCTGTTGTTTCATTAATTGCATAGTTTGTTGTATCTGAAATTGAGTATGTGATATCTCCACCATCTTCATCACTTGGTGCAGTTTTTACTGTTGTTACTGTATCTCCTGCAGATGTTGAATCTTCAGTGAAGTTATTAACTTCATTCATCTCAAATCCAGTCATAGCATCATTTACTGTTGTAACTGCTGGATCTAAGTTTTGTACTGTTTGGCTTGAACCATCTACTCCTGCACTTGTTGCTGTTACATTAAATGCTGGTAACTCTTGTCCAGAGTTAACTAAATTAGCTCCTGCTTCTGTAAGTGTAACTTCACCTGTTGTTTCATTAATTGCATAGTTTGTTGTATCTGAAATTGAGTATGTGATATCTCCACCATCTTCATCACTTGGTGCAGTTTTTACTGTTGTTACTGTATCTCCTGCAGATGTTGAATCTTCAGTGAAGTTATTAACTTCATTCATCTCAAAGCCAGTCATAGCATCATTTACTGTTGTAACTGCTGGATCTAAGTTTTGTACTGTTTGGCTTGAACCATCTACTCCTGCACTTGTTGCTGTTACATTAAATGCTGGTAACTCTTGTCCAGAGTTAACTAAATTAGCTCCTGCTTCTGTAAGTGTAACTTCACCTGTTGTTTCATTAATTGCATAGTTTGTTGTATCTGAAATTGAGTATGTGATATCTCCACCATCTTCATCACTTGGTGCAGTTTTTACTGTTGTTACTGTATCTCCTGCAGATGTTGAATCTTCAGTGAAGTTATTAACTTCATTCATCTCAAAGCCAGTCATAGCATCATTTACTGTTGTAACTGCTGGATCTAAGTTTTGTACTGTTTGGCTTGAACCATCTACTCCTGCACTTGTTGCTGTTACATTAAATGCTGGTAACTCTTGTCCAGAGTTAACTAAATTAGCTCCTGCTTCTGTAAGTGTAACTTCACCTGTTGTTTCATTAATTGCATAGTTTGTTGTATCTGAAATTGAGTATGTGATATCTCCACCATCTTCATCACTTGGTGCAGTTTTTACTGTTGTTACTGTATCTCCTGCAGATGTTGAATCTTCAGTGAAGTTATTAACTTCATTCATCTCAAAGCCAGTCATAGCATCATTTACTGTTGTAACTGCTGGATCTAAGTTTTGTACTGTTTGGCTTGAACCATCTACTCCTGCACTTGTTGCTGTTACATTAAATGCTGGTAACTCTTGTCCAGAGTTAACTAAATTAGCTCCTGCTTCTGTAAGTGTAACTTCACCTGTTGTTTCATTAATTGCATAGTTTGTTGTATCTGAAATTGAGTATGTGATATCTCCACCATCTTCATCACTTGGTGCAGTTTTTACTGTTGTTACTGTATCTCCTGCAGATGTTGAATCTTCAGTGAAGTTATTAACTTCATTCATCTCAAATCCAGTCATAGCATCATTTACTGTTGTAACTGCTGGATCTAAGTTTTGTACTGTTTGGCTTGAACCATCTACTCCTGCACTTGTTGCTGTTACATTAAATGCTGGTAACTCTTGTCCAGAGTTAACTAAATTAGCTCCTGCTTCTGTAAGTGTAACTTCACCTGTTGTTTCATTAATTGCATAGTTTGTTGTATCTGAAATTGAGTATGTGATATCTCCACCATCTTCATCACTTGGTGCAGTTTTTACTGTTGTTACTGTATCTCCTGCAGATGTTGAATCTTCAGTGAAGTTATTAACTTCATTCATCTCAAAGCCAGTCATAGCATCATTTACTGTTGTAACTGCTGGATCTAAGTTTTGTACTGTTTGGCTTGAACCATCTACTCCTGCACTTGTTGCTGTTACATTAAATGCTGGTAACTCTTGTCCAGAGTTAACTAAATTAGCTCCTGCTTCTGTAAGTGTAACTTCACCTGTTGTTTCATTAATTGCATAGTTTGTTGTATCTGAAATTGAGTATGTGATATCTCCACCATCTTCATCACTTGGTGCAGTTTTTACTGTTGTTACTGTATCTCCTGCAGATGTTGAATCTTCAGTGAAGTTATTAACTTCATTCATCTCAAAGCCAGTCATAGCATCATTTACTGTTGTAACTGCTGGATCTAAGTTTTGTACTGTTTGGCTTGAACCATCTACTCCTGCACTTGTTGCTGTTACATTAAATGCTGGTAACTCTTGTCCAGAGTTAACTAAATTAGCTCCTGCTTCTGTAAGTGTAACTTCACCTGTTGTTTCATTAATTGCATAGTTTGTTGTATCTGAAATTGAGTATGTGATATCTCCACCATCTTCATCACTTGGTGCAGTTTTTACTGTTGTTACTGTATCTCCTGCAGATGTTGAATCTTCAGTGAAGTTATTAACTTCATTCATCTCAAAGCCAGTCATAGCATCATTTACTGTTGTAACTGCTGGATCTAAGTTTTGTACTGTTTGGCTTGAACCATCTACTCCTGCACTTGTTGCTGTTACATTAAATGCTGGTAACTCTTGTCCAGAGTTAACTAAATTAGCTCCTGCTTCTGTAAGTGTAACTTCACCTGTTGTTTCATTAATTGCATAGTTTGTTGTATCTGAAATTGAGTATGTGATATCTCCACCATCTTCATCACTTGGTGCAGTTTTTACTGTTGTTACTGTATCTCCTGCAGATGTTGAATCTTCAGTGAAGTTATTAACTTCATTCATCTCAAATCCAGTCATAGCATCATTTACTGTTGTAACTGCTGGATCTAAGTTTTGTACTGTTTGGCTTGAACCATCTACTCCTGCACTTGTTGCTGTTACATTAAATGCTGGTAACTCTTGTCCAGAGTTAACTAAATTAGCTCCTGCTTCTGTAAGTGTAACTTCACCTGTTGTTTCATTAATTGCATAGTTTGTTGTATCTGAAATTGAGTATGTGATATCTCCACCATCTTCATCACTTGGTGCAGTTTTTACTGTTGTTACTGTATCTCCTGCAGATGTTGAATCTTCAGTGAAGTTATTAACTTCATTCATCTCAAAGCCAGTCATAGCATCATTTACTGTTGTAACTGCTGGATCTAAGTTTTGTACTGTTTGGCTTGAACCATCTACTCCTGCACTTGTTGCTGTTACATTAAATGCTGGTAACTCTTGTCCAGAGTTAACTAAATTAGCTCCTGCTTCTGTAAGTGTAACTTCACCTGTTGTTTCATTAATTGCATAGTTTGTTGTATCTGAAATTGAGTATGTGATATCTCCACCATCTTCATCACTTGGTGCAGTTTTTACTGTTGTTACTGTATCTCCTGCAGATGTTGAATCTTCAGTGAAGTTATTAACTTCATTCATCTCAAAGCCAGTCATAGCATCATTTACTGTTGTAACTGCTGGATCTAAGTTTTGTACTGTTTGGCTTGAACCATCTACTCCTGCACTTGTTGCTGTTACATTAAATGCTGGTAACTCTTGTCCAGAGTTAACTAAATTAGCTCCTGCTTCTGTAAGTGTAACTTCACCTGTTGTTTCATTAATTGCATAGTTTGTTGTATCTGAAATTGAGTATGTGATATCTCCACCATCTTCATCACTTGGTGCAGTTTTTACTGTTGTTACTGTATCTCCTGCAGATGTTGAATCTTCAGTGAAGTTATTAACTTCATTCATCTCAAAGCCAGTCATAGCATCATTTACTGTTGTAACTGCTGGATCTAAGTTTTGTACTGTTTGGCTTGAACCATCTACTCCTGCACTTGTTGCTGTTACATTAAATGCTGGTAACTCTTGTCCAGAGTTAACTAAATTAGCTCCTGCTTCTGTAAGTGTAACTTCACCTGTTGTTTCATTAATTGCATAGTTTGTTGTATCTGAAATTGAGTATGTGATATCTCCACCATCTTCATCACTTGGTGCAGTTTTTACTGTTGTTACTGTATCTCCTGCAGATGTTGAATCTTCAGTGAAGTTATTAACTTCATTCATCTCAAAGCCAGTCATAGCATCATTTACTGTTGTAACTGCTGGATCTAAGTTTTGTACTGTTTGGCTTGAACCATCTACTCCTGCACTTGTTGCTGTTACATTAAATGCTGGTAACTCTTGTCCAGAGTTAACTAAATTAGCTCCTGCTTCTGTAAGTGTAACTTCACCTGTTGTTTCATTAATTGCATAGTTTGTTGTATCTGAAATTGAGTATGTGATATCTCCACCATCTTCATCACTTGGTGCAGTTTTTACTGTTGTTACTGTATCTCCTGCAGATGTTGAATCTTCAGTGAAGTTATTAACTTCATTCATCTCAAAGCCAGTCATAGCATCATTTACTGTTGTAACTGCTGGATCTAAGTTTTGTACTGTTTGGCTTGAACCATCTACTCCTGCACTTGTTGCTGTTACATTAAATGCTGGTAACTCTTGTCCAGAGTTAACTAAATTAGCTCCTGCTTCTGTAAGTGTAACTTCACCTGTTGTTTCATTAATTGCATAGTTTGTTGTATCTGAAATTGAGTATGTGATATCTCCACCATCTTCATCACTTGGTGCAGTTTTTACTGTTGTTACTGTATCTCCTGCAGATGTTGAATCTTCAGTGAAGTTATTAACTTCATTCATCTCAAAGCCAGTCATAGCATCATTTACTGTTGTAACTGCTGGATCTAAGTTTTGTACTGTTTGGCTTGAACCATCTACTCCTGCACTTGTTGCTGTTACATTAAATGCTGGTAACTCTTGTCCAGAGTTAACTAAATTAGCTCCTGCTTCTGTAAGTGTAACTTCACCTGTTGTTTCATTAATTGCATAGTTTGTTGTATCTGAAATTGAGTATGTGATATCTCCACCATCTTCATCACTTGGTGCAGTTTTTACTGTTGTTACTGTATCTCCTGCAGATGTTGAATCTTCAGTGAAGTTATTAACTTCATTCATCTCAAAGCCAGTCATAGCATCATTTACTGTTGTAACTGCTGGATCTAAGTTTTGTACTGTTTGGCTTGAACCATCTACTCCTGCACTTGTTGCTGTTACATTAAATGCTGGTAACTCTTGTCCAGAGTTAACTAAATTAGCTCCTGCTTCTGTAAGTGTAACTTCACCTGTTGTTTCATTAATTGCATAGTTTGTTGTATCTGAAATTGAGTATGTGATATCTCCACCATCTTCATCACTTGGTGCAGTTTTTACTGTTGTTACTGTATCTCCTGCAGATGTTGAATCTTCAGTGAAGTTATTAACTTCATTCATCTCAAAGCCAGTCATAGCATCATTTACTGTTGTAACTGCTGGATCTAAGTTTTGTACTGTTTGGCTTGAACCATCTACTCCTGCACTTGTTGCTGTTACATTAAATGCTGGTAACTCTTGTCCAGAGTTAACTAAATTAGCTCCTGCTTCTGTAAGTGTAACTTCACCTGTTGTTTCATTAATTGCATAGTTTGTTGTATCTGAAATTGAGTATGTGATATCTCCACCATCTTCATCACTTGGTGCAGTTTTTACTGTTGTTACTGTATCTCCTGCAGATGTTGAATCTTCAGTGAAGTTATTAACTTCATTCATCTCAAAGCCAGTCATAGCATCATTTACTGTTGTAACTGCTGGATCTAAGTTTTGTACTGTTTGGCTTGAACCATCTACTCCTGCACTTGTTGCTGTTACATTAAATGCTGGTAACTCTTGTCCAGAGTTAACTAAATTAGCTCCTGCTTCTGTAAGTGTAACTTCACCTGTTGTTTCATTAATTGCATAGTTTGTTGTATCTGAAATTGAGTATGTGATATCTCCACCATCTTCATCACTTGGTGCAGTTTTTACTGTTGTTACTGTATCTCCTGCAGATGTTGAATCTTCAGTGAAGTTATTAACTTCATTCATCTCAAAGCCAGTCATAGCATCATTTACTGTTGTAACTGCTGGATCTAAGTTTTGTACTGTTTGGCTTGAACCATCTACTCCTGCACTTGTTGCTGTTACATTAAATGCTGGTAACTCTTGTCCAGAGTTAACTAAATTAGCTCCTGCTTCTGTAAGTGTAACTTCACCTGTTGTTTCATTAATTGCATAGTTTGTTGTATCTGAAATTGAGTATGTGATATCTCCACCATCTTCATCACTTGGTGCAGTTTTTACTGTTGTTACTGTATCTCCTGCAGATGTTGAATCTTCAGTGAAGTTATTAACTTCATTCATCTCAAAGCCAGTCATAGCATCATTTACTGTTGTAACTGCTGGATCTAAGTTTTGTACTGTTTGGCTTGAACCATCTACTCCTGCACTTGTTGCTGTTACATTAAATGCTGGTAACTCTTGTCCAGAGTTAACTAAATTAGCTCCTGCTTCTGTAAGTGTAACTTCACCTGTTGTTTCATTAATTGCATAGTTTGTTGTATCTGAAATTGAGTATGTGATATCTCCACCATCTTCATCACTTGGTGCAGTTTTTACTGTTGTTACTGTATCTCCTGCAGATGTTGAATCTTCAGTGAAGTTATTAACTTCATTCATCTCAAAGCCAGTCATAGCATCATTTACTGTTGTAACTGCTGGATCTAAGTTTTGTACTGTTTGGCTTGAACCATCTACTCCTGCACTTGTTGCTGTTACATTAAATGCTGGTAACTCTTGTCCAGAGTTAACTAAATTAGCTCCTGCTTCTGTAAGTGTAACTTCACCTGTTGTTTCATTAATTGCATAGTTTGTTGTATCTGAAATTGAGTATGTGATATCTCCACCATCTTCATCACTTGGTGCAGTTTTTACTGTTGTTACTGTATCTCCTGCAGATGTTGAATCTTCAGTGAAGTTATTAACTTCATTCATCTCAAATCCAGTCATAGCATCATTTACTGTTGTAACTGCTGGATCTAAGTTTTGTACTGTTTGGCTTGAACCATCTACTCCTGCACTTGTTGCTGTTACATTAAATGCTGGTAACTCTTGTCCAGAGTTAACTAAATTAGCTCCTGCTTCTGTAAGTGTAACTTCACCTGTTGTTTCATTAATTGCATAGTTTGTTGTATCTGAAATTGAGTATGTGATATCTCCACCATCTTCATCACTTGGTGCAGTTTTTACTGTTGTTACTGTATCTCCTGCAGATGTTGAATCTTCAGTGAAGTTATTAACTTCATTCATCTCAAATCCAGTCATAGCATCATTTACTGTTGTAACTGCTGGATCTAAGTTTTGTACTGTTTGGCTTGAACCATCTACTCCTGCACTTGTTGCTGTTACATTAAATGCTGGTAACTCTTGTCCAGAGTTAACTAAATTAGCTCCTGCTTCTGTAAGTGTAACTTCACCTGTTGTTTCATTAATTGCATAGTTTGTTGTATCTGAAATTGAGTATGTGATATCTCCACCATCTTCATCACTTGGTGCAGTTTTTACTGTTGTTACTGTATCTCCTGCAGATGTTGAATCTTCAGTGAAGTTATTAACTTCATTCATCTCAAAGCCAGTCATAGCATCATTTACTGTTGTAACTGCTGGATCTAAGTTTTGTACTGTTTGGCTTGAACCATCTACTCCTGCACTTGTTGCTGTTACATTAAATGCTGGTAACTCTTGTCCAGAGTTAACTAAATTAGCTCCTGCTTCTGTAAGTGTAACTTCACCTGTTGTTTCATTAATTGCATAGTTTGTTGTATCTGAAATTGAGTATGTGATATCTCCACCATCTTCATCACTTGGTGCAGTTTTTACTGTTGTTACTGTATCTCCTGCAGATGTTGAATCTTCAGTGAAGTTATTAACTTCATTCATCTCAAAGCCAGTCATAGCATCATTTACTGTTGTAACTGCTGGATCTAAGTTTTGTACTGTTTGGCTTGAACCATCTACTCCTGCACTTGTTGCTGTTACATTAAATGCTGGTAACTCTTGTCCAGAGTTAACTAAATTAGCTCCTGCTTCTGTAAGTGTAACTTCACCTGTTGTTTCATTAATTGCATAGTTTGTTGTATCTGAAATTGAGTATGTGATATCTCCACCATCTTCATCACTTGGTGCAGTTTTTACTGTTGTTACTGTATCTCCTGCAGATGTTGAATCTTCAGTGAAGTTATTAACTTCATTCATCTCAAATCCAGTCATAGCATCATTTACTGTTGTAACTGCTGGATCTAAGTTTTGTACTGTTTGGCTTGAACCATCTACTCCTGCACTTGTTGCTGTTACATTAAATGCTGGTAACTCTTGTCCAGAGTTAACTAAATTAGCTCCTGCTTCTGTAAGTGTAACTTCACCTGTTGTTTCATTAATTGCATAGTTTGTTGTATCTGAAATTGAGTATGTGATATCTCCACCATCTTCATCACTTGGTGCAGTTTTTACTGTTGTTACTGTATCTCCTGCAGATGTTGAATCTTCAGTGAAGTTATTAACTTCATTCATCTCAAAGCCAGTCATAGCATCATTTACTGTTGTAACTGCTGGATCTAAGTTTTGTACTGTTTGGCTTGAACCATCTACTCCTGCACTTGTTGCTGTTACATTAAATGCTGGTAACTCTTGTCCAGAGTTAACTAAATTAGCTCCTGCTTCTGTAAGTGTAACTTCACCTGTTGTTTCATTAATTGCATAGTTTGTTGTATCTGAAATTGAGTATGTGATATCTCCACCATCTTCATCACTTGGTGCAGTTTTTACTGTTGTTACTGTATCTCCTGCAGATGTTGAATCTTCAGTGAAGTTATTAACTTCATTCATCTCAAAGCCAGTCATAGCATCATTTACTGTTGTAACTGCTGGATCTAAGTTTTGTACTGTTTGGCTTGAACCATCTACTCCTGCACTTGTTGCTGTTACATTAAATGCTGGTAACTCTTGTCCAGAGTTAACTAAATTAGCTCCTGCTTCTGTAAGTGTAACTTCACCTGTTGTTTCATTAATTGCATAGTTTGTTGTATCTGAAATTGAGTATGTGATATCTCCACCATCTTCATCACTTGGTGCAGTTTTTACTGTTGTTACTGTATCTCCTGCAGATGTTGAATCTTCAGTGAAGTTATTAACTTCATTCATCTCAAAGCCAGTCATAGCATCATTTACTGTTGTAACTGCTGGATCTAAGTTTTGTACTGTTTGGCTTGAACCATCTACTCCTGCACTTGTTGCTGTTACATTAAATGCTGGTAACTCTTGTCCAGAGTTAACTAAATTAGCTCCTGCTTCTGTAAGTGTAACTTCACCTGTTGTTTCATTAATTGCATAGTTTGTTGTATCTGAAATTGAGTATGTGATATCTCCACCATCTTCATCACTTGGTGCAGTTTTTACTGTTGTTACTGTATCTCCTGCAGATGTTGAATCTTCAGTGAAGTTATTAACTTCATTCATCTCAAATCCAGTCATAGCATCATTTACTGTTGTAACTGCTGGATCTAAGTTTTGTACTGTTTGGCTTGAACCATCTACTCCTGCACTTGTTGCTGTTACATTAAATGCTGGTAACTCTTGTCCAGAGTTAACTAAATTAGCTCCTGCTTCTGTAAGTGTAACTTCACCTGTTGTTTCATTAATTGCATAGTTTGTTGTATCTGAAATTGAGTATGTGATATCTCCACCATCTTCATCACTTGGTGCAGTTTTTACTGTTGTTACTGTATCTCCTGCAGATGTTGAATCTTCAGTGAAGTTATTAACTTCATTCATCTCAAAGCCAGTCATAGCATCATTTACTGTTGTAACTGCTGGATCTAAGTTTTGTACTGTTTGGCTTGAACCATCTACTCCTGCACTTGTTGCTGTTACATTAAATGCTGGTAACTCTTGTCCAGAGTTAACTAAATTAGCTCCTGCTTCTGTAAGTGTAACTTCACCTGTTGTTTCATTAATTGCATAGTTTGTTGTATCTGAAATTGAGTATGTGATATCTCCACCATCTTCATCACTTGGTGCAGTTTTTACTGTTGTTACTGTATCTCCTGCAGATGTTGAATCTTCAGTGAAGTTATTAACTTCATTCATCTCAAAGCCAGTCATAGCATCATTTACTGTTGTAACTGCTGGATCTAAGTTTTGTACTGTTTGGCTTGAACCATCTACTCCTGCACTTGTTGCTGTTACATTAAATGCTGGTAACTCTTGTCCAGAGTTAACTAAATTAGCTCCTGCTTCTGTAAGTGTAACTTCACCTGTTGTTTCATTAATTGCATAGTTTGTTGTATCTGAAATTGAGTATGTGATATCTCCACCATCTTCATCACTTGGTGCAGTTTTTACTGTTGTTACTGTATCTCCTGCAGATGTTGAATCTTCAGTGAAGTTATTAACTTCATTCATCTCAAAGCCAGTCATAGCATCATTTACTGTTGTAACTGCTGGATCTAAGTTTTGTACTGTTTGGCTTGAACCATCTACTCCTGCACTTGTTGCTGTTACATTAAATGCTGGTAACTCTTGTCCAGAGTTAACTAAATTAGCTCCTGCTTCTGTAAGTGTAACTTCACCTGTTGTTTCATTAATTGCATAGTTTGTTGTATCTGAAATTGAGTATGTGATATCTCCACCATCTTCATCACTTGGTGCAGTTTTTACTGTTGTTACTGTATCTCCTGCAGATGTTGAATCTTCAGTGAAGTTATTAACTTCATTCATCTCAAAGCCAGTCATAGCATCATTTGTTCCAGCTATATTTACTGTTACTGTTGATTCAGTACCATCTATACTTGATACTGTAAATGTTTCACTTAAAGTACTTCCAGTATTTAACTCATTAAATGCTGAGTTTGCTGTAAAATCCCAGTTTCCATTTTCATCTATAGTAAATGTTCCATTTGCACCTACTATTGTATTTGCTATAAAGGTATTATCTGCATTATCCACATCTGTACTTGTTAATGTTCCACTTGTAGTTAGTGCTGTATCTGTTTCTATTAAGTTTGCTGTTGCGCTACTTACTGTTGCGGCATCATTTGTACCAGTTACAGTGATTGTTAATGTTGTATTTGTTGTTGCACCATTATTATCAGTAACTGTTAATGGTACTTCTATTACTTGTCTTTCACCCTCTGTCAAACTATCATAGCTACTTGCATCGAACTCATATGTTCCATCTGGATTTAATGTTAATCCTGTTGGGATATCTCCATCTACTGATACTGTTGCTGTTCCATCAGGGTCAAAGAAATCAATCTGCCCATTTATAATTGTGTCTTCATTTAATTCGTTAACTTCTGAATTGGCAATTGGAACTTCATTAGTCTCATTATCTAATACAGGTTCTTCTTCATTATTGTCTTCAAATTCAATAGTAGTTTGAGTTTGTGTAAATTCTGAATCATTTTCTTCTACTAATTCAGTGTTTTGATTATTTAATTGTGTATCTATTTGTTCTGTTTGAATATTAATAGCTGCATTATTTTGTTCTAAAGTAGAATCTTCTGTTTGAGGTTCAACTATATTTTCGTCTAATTCATTATTTATATAATCTAAACTAGCAAAATCACTTATTTGGGTTATTGAATCTTCAAATGTGATTTCATTAAAGAAGCTTGAATCTAAATTGAAAGTTACAGGACCAGTTACTTCAACTTCTCTTCCATCATCAAAAACAATATTTGCAAACTCTGTAATTGTTAGTAAACCACCATGTTCTGATATTACATCTTTGTTTTTTAATATTTCTTCTGAACTTCCATTTTCCAATGAAACAAGACCTCTAATATCTGTAATTCTTGCAATTGCCATAATAAATCCTTTTACACAAATTATTATGACTATATTATAAAAATTATTTTATCTTGTAAAGTATACTTTGGTATAAATTATTTTTTAAGAAAGGTCAACTAATATAGTTAACCTTCTAGTTATAGAGAAAAGATTTAAAGTCTTATTTTTTATTATTTAGTTTACTGATAATAATATCTTTTTTACCATCTAAGATGATTTGCCCATCTTCAACCACAATAATTCTATCAACTAGTCTTAAAAGTGATGTCTTATGAGTAACTAAAACAACAGTTTTATTTTGTTGGTAGTTTCTTATACTATTTATAAATCTATTTTCAGAAGATGTATCCATAGAACTTGTAGGTTCATCAAATAGTACAATTGGATAAGGTAGTAAAATAGATCTAGCAATTGCTATTGCTTGTTTTTGTCCACCAGAAAGAAAAGAACCTCTTTCCCCAACAGGCATATCAAAACCTTTTGGATGCTTATTAACAAAATCTAATACACCACTAATTTTAGCAGCTTCAAGTATTTTTTCATCATCAATATTTGGTGTTCTATAAACAATATTTTCTTTCACTGTACCATCAAAAAGTAAAACATCTTGAGATACATATGCAATATTTTTTCGAAGTTCTGATGGGTCTAACTGTTTAATATCTATATTATCTATTAAAATAGAACCTTCATTTGGATGATATAAAGAAACAAGTAGTTTTTGAATAGTTGTTTTTCCAGAACCAATTTTACCAATAATTGCAATTTTTTCCCCTGGTTCTACACTAAAAGAGATATTACTTAAAGTCTCTTTATCAGCATTTGGATATGTAAAGCTTACATTTCTAAAATCAATTTTACCTTTGTATTCTGGTCTTGTTACAAATTTCTTACCTTGTGGGTGTTCAACAGGTAAATTCATAATATCATTTAATGCTTCATATGTAGTTTTTGTATGTTGAAATGTTGATAATAGTGATGAAACTTGTCCCATTGGAGAAATAGCTCTTGAAGAGATTATAATTGTAGCAATTAATCCCCCCATAGTAAGGTTATTATCAATAATTAAATATGTTCCCATTATTACAAGTGCAACAGTATTTAACTGAACTAAAAATGAAGTTACTGTTGTAATTGAAGAAGATATCATTTTTGTATTAATACTTTTATCTGCAATTTTTGATGTAGCTTCTTCCCATCTCCATTGTGAATATCCAGTTGCCCCTAAAGATTTAATAGTTTCTATAGAAGATAAACTTTCAATTAATACACCATTTTTATTTGAACCTGCATCATATGATTCTTTGATACTATTTGCTAATTTTATTTTTGAATAATATGTATAGATTAAAATAATGATAATAATTGCAATAGGAACCAATACTAAAGCTCCACCGATAAAATAAATAGCAAATAAAAAGATAAAAATAAATGGAACATCAATCAATAAAGCAATCGTTGAAGAGGTTAAAAATCCCCTAATACTCTCAAACTCTTTTAAAATATTCGCTAAAGAACCAACTGAATTTGGAACCGATGACATTTTTAAATCTAAAACTTTTTCAAAAATAATTGAAGAAGCGATAATATCAGTTTTTTTAGCTGCAGTTTCCAGAAAATAAGAACGCAAAAATTTTAAGGCTATATCAATTCCATAAATAAAGACAACACCAATTGCAAATATCCAAAGGGTATCAACTGCATTATTAGGAATAACTCTATCATAAACATTCATTGTAAAAAGTGGCGTAGAAAGAACAAAAAGATTGATTAGTAAAGAAGCGATAATTACATCTCTATATACATTTCTTACAATCTTTATACTTCCCCATAACCAGTGGCTTTCTTTTATTGATAAAGATGTTTTATCTTCTTTAAAATCAAGCTCTTTTTTAAGAAGTATACTAAAACCAAAATATCTTTTCTCTAATTCTTCAATTGGAACTAAACTTTCTACTTCAGGAGCTTCAGGGAAAATCACCTTCGCATTTTTGTACTCTTCATCGAAACCTAAAAGAATACATGCTTCAAGTTCATCTTTGTCTTTTTTATTATCTAGTAGTAATATACAAGGCAAAGTTAGAGGATTGATATCATATAATTTAGCTCTTAAAACCTTAGTTTTAAAGCCTGCTTTTAAAGCAGCCCTTGAAAAAAGTGATTTAGAGTTAGATTTAGAAAATAAAATAGGAGTATTTCTTCCCGTTTCAATAGGTAAACCTGCAATTAAAGATTCCTTAGAATAAGGTCTCCCATTCATTTTACAATATATTGTAAGGGTATCAAGAATTGAATTTTCTCGGTTGTACTCTTTTATAGAGTTAAAATCAAAATTATCAGTTTGTGGCATTTAAATTATATACTCCCAAGATTAGTAGAATAATTTTTATTATATTTATGAAATAAAGCCTGCTTAATTGAAACTTTTTCTACTCTTGGTCTATTTATTTTTAAACCTTTAGGTAAAGAAGCCATAGCTTTTAAAGCCTCAGCTTTAGAGTCAAATACTCCAAGCATTATTTTTTGTAAAGGGTTTTCATATCTAAATTTGAAAAAGAAACCATTATTTGATAAACCATATCTATCTAATAAAGCTTGTGCTTTTATTTCAGAATCTGAATATGCTAAATTAATAGTGTATTTATTTTTTGAAGCATTTAAAAACTTATCTTTAAAACTGTTATATTGAAGTTTTTCAACTTCTTTTTCAGCTGGTTCAATAGTAGAAAAAGCAACTTTTCTTATTAAAGGTTTATTCATTATAGGAGTAGGTTTTACTATTTCAATATTTTGTTTAATTAGCTTATTTTTACTATGATATTTGTAATAAACTTTTTGTTTAATAGCAATTTTTTCTATAATAGGTTTATTACTTTTTAAATTTTTATGAAGTTTTGATAAGGCTTTTTTAGCTTCTTGTTTAGTATCATAAACTCCCATTACAATTCTTTGTAATGGATTTACTTCTCTAAAACTAAAGAAAAAGGCATTGTCATTTAAATCATATCTATCCAATAATCTTTGAGCTTTTATTTCTGAATCAGATAAGGCAAGATTGATTGTATATTTATTTTTTGAAGCATTTAAAAACTTTTCTTTAAACTTATTTTCTATTGTATTTGTAATATTTTTTTCAAGGTTTGTATTTACTTTTTCATAGTTAATATCTTGGTAAGAAACCTTTTTAATTGGTTTTTCATATTTAACTTTTGAAAAGACTTTTTTATTTTTATTTATTACAGTAAGTTTCTTTTGCTTGTATTTTTCATCTTTATCGTATGAAAAATCTAATTTTTCTTGCATATTTTGAACTAAATCATTAGTATCAATTTTATCCAAAGTTGGTAACTTATCTTCTAATACATCACTTAATTTACCCATAGCATTAAGTATTTTATATTTTGCAATTATTAAATCATAGGTATTTCTAATTAAATCTTTTTTGATATCAACATATTCTATGTGAGTTTCTAAAAGAGTATTTAAATCTTTAAGTCCCAAATCAAACTCTTTATTTGTAGCATCTAATACATCTTTTTTTACTATTAAGTACTGTTTTAAACTCTCTTGTTTTTCATTATTTAATTTATAAGCGTTCCATGCAAGTCTTAAATCTGTTTTTACTTCATATTCACTTTTTTTAACTAATAATTCTTTATCTTTTATATTTTGTAAAGATTTTTTATTTTTAAGGGTGTCTTTACCACCATTGAATAGATTATATGAAATTTCAAATCCAACTTTATATTCATTGTATTCTTCATCACTTTCTTTAAATAAAGCATTATTAATGTTATATGAACCAACTAAATCTAAATTTGGATAAAAATCTTTTTTATCTCTTTGTTGTTCAAATTTTGCAACAAAAACATTTGTTTTTGAAACATTAATTGATGGATTTCTAGTATAAGCTATTTCTAAAGCTTCTTTTACATTTTTTGGTAAATCTATATTTAAATTTGGTTTTTCAAGCTCACTACTATCAAAGTCACTTTGAACATACAATTTTAGATTTTCAATTGCTTCTTTCAAATTGATTTTTTGAATATCTAAGTTAACTTGAGTTTCAGCCATATTTGCCTTAACCTCTTCAAACTCTAATTTAGTACCATAGCCAACATTAACTTTTTTATAAACTTTATTAAATATATCTTTACTAATTTGTAAACTTTCCTTACTAAGATTTAATAAATCTTTTTCTCTTAAAGTATTTACATAAGCAATTGCATAATTTAAAGCTATACTATTTTGACTCTCTTGCAAGTAATAAATAGCAGATTTAAATTTTTGTTCTTGAAGTTTTTTTTCATATGATGATTCAAAACCATCGAATATAGGTTGAGTAAATTTTAATTCATATTTGTCAGACTTTGTTAAAGGTTCATTGTCAGGGGTTAATTTTCCTTGAGTTAATCTACTTGCTTCAACATTTGCAGAAAAATCTACTGATGGATATAATAATGCATCAGCAATTTTTTTATCAATATTTATATTATTTAAATTGTTTTTATTAATTTTAAAATCCATGTCATTTTCTAATGCTAATGGAAAACCATCTTTTATAGAAAATCCAAAAAGAGAAGAAACCATTAAAATTTGAAAAATAATAAATTTTTTTATTCTAATATTCATTGTATTCTCCCTACACTCTAAAGATTAGAAGTACATATTACCAAAGTTTTATATAAATTTTTATAAAATAATAACTAATTTTAATCATTTCTTAGATTTTATCTAATATTAAGGTTCACAGTGGAAGAAAAAAAAGATTTTGACGACCAGTTGAAAAGAAGTTTTACTTTTCAGAATAGAGAATTGTTAGATAATTATGTAATTTTGGCCCTTACAGATAAAGAAGGAACAATTAAACATGTAAGTACAAGTCTTTGTAATGTATTTAAATATAAACCATCAGAATTAATTGATAAACCTTACACATTATTAATAAGAAAAGATTCAATTATAAATTTCAATAACCAATTCAATGAAGCAAAAAGTTTAAAGACTACTTGGAAAGGTGAGATTAAACATAGTTCTCACAATGATTCATTAATTTGGACAGATACAATCATAACACCCCTATTTAACGATGACAAAGAACATATTGGTTTTATTATTACAAGTCATGATATAAGTAAAGAAAAAACTCTTAAAAAGGTTAATGAAGAAAATCTTTTAAAAAAGAAACATGATAAATCAACTTTAGAATTTATGCCATCATTTTCTTCTGCAATACTACTTAAAACCTCAAGTGGTTTGCATAAGGTTTTATGGCTTATTACTTTTACAATCATATTTTTACTAACTTGGTCATATTTTTCTAAAATTGATGATATTGTAAAAACAAATGGAAAAGTAATTACAAGTACAAATATTCAAACAATCTCTTCACTTGATGGGGGAATATTAAAAGAAAGCTTTGTAAAAGAAGGTACTAAAGTAAAAAAAGGTGAAATCCTTTTCAAACTTTCAGATGTAAATTATAAAAGTGAAATTGAAAAAAACAAATATAATATGTATACATTCATTGCAAAAGCTCAAAGATTAAAAGCGCAAACTGAAAATACTGAAATAAAAAAAGATAACGAAGTTATAAAATATAATCCAGAAATAATGGAAAATGAGATTCAACTATTTAGAATAAATGAGAAAAAATTTCAATCTTCAATAAGTGTATTAAAAGAGCAATTGGAACAAAGAAAAAATGATTTAAGTGATGCATATAAGAATTTGAAAATCACAAAAGACAATTATAATTTAATCCAAAAAGAGATGAAAATAAAACTACCACTAGTTGAAGAAAGAATCATTTCTAAAGTTGAATTACTTGACTTACAAAGAAAGAAAAATGATGTAGAAGCTGATTTAAAAAGTTTAAAAGGTTCAATCCCAACTTTAAAATCATCGATTAAAGAGATCGAAAGAAGTATAGATGAAACAACAGAAGACTACAGATCAAAATCTAAAGATGAACTTTTAGTTGTATATAATGATTTAAAAACAGTAAAAGAAGATTTAAAATATTTAGAAGAAAAATTAACAGAAACAATTATAAAATCTCCAGATGATGGGATTATAAAAAAGATTAATGTCAAAACAAGAGGGGAAGCTGTTTCACCTGGAGTTGTAATGGCTCAAATTGTTCCTGATACAAAATATATGTTGGCAGAGATTAAAGTTGATCCAGCTGATATAGGTTTTTTATACGAAGGACAAAAAGTTAGAATAAAACTAAGACCCTATGACTTCTCTTTATATGGTGCAGTTGAAGGTGAGATATCTTATATCTCTGCTGATACTTTAATTGATGAAAAAGACCCAGAAAAAGAGAGTTATATTGTTCATATAAAAGCAGATACAAAATTTCTAGACAATAACAAAAAGCTTGAAATCAAACCAGGTATGACTGTGGATGCAGATATATTAATTGGTAAGAAAACAATTTTAAGCTATATTTTAAAACCAATTGTAAGGTCACTTGATATATGAAAATAATAGCACTTACAAAACAAGATTTTTTAATAAATGAATTAAATAAATCATCAAAATTTGAAATTATTCAAATAGAAAAATATGAAGAGTTCTATAACCTAAGTTTTTTAGAAGATGAGAGTATCTTATTTTTACAACATTTAGATACTGATGATTCAGATAAAATATATCAAGAGTTATTGGATAATTACAATTGCAAATTCATAGCTATAAGAAATGCAACAAATAATATTGAAGGTTGTGCTTTATTAAAAAAAGGGTTTAAATCATATATTCACTCTTTATGTGATATCACTATAATAGAAAGTGTAATAGAAACTGTAAAAAATGGAAATACCTGGGTTTATCCTGAGTTAATGCAGTTTTTAATAAACTCAATACCTTTAAACGAAAACAATGGCAAAAAGATATTTGAAGATTTAAAAATCAAAGAGTTAGAAGTTTTAGAACTAGTAGCCCAAGGCTTAACTAATAGTAAAATAGCTAATACTCTTGACATAGCTGAAGTTACAGTAAAAAAATATATCAGTTCATTGTTTAAAAAATTAAAAGTAAAAGATAGATTGGCTTTAGCACTAGTTTATAAAAATCGTATAAACTAATTTATCTAATCTTTTTTTTCTTTATTTTACTTAGTTTATAAATTGTTGAAGCGGTTGTTTCATTAAAATTATCTTTTGTATAAACGATAACATCACTTTTTTCTTTTGCAAAAATTTCATCAAAATTTTTACCTGTTAAATTTGCAGAAGTTGAATACAAAGACTTAAATTTCTTAATAAAATCATAAAAATTACAATCTTGAAAAATCACTCGATATGAATTACCATTTGGATAAATAAAAGTTGTCTTTTTAGAGTGTCTAACTTTTTTTCTATGCTCTTTAGGAACTCTTGTAAAACTATTTAAAGTCTTAAAAGAATCTACTGTTTGAAGGATTTTTTGAGAATTTGGTCTTTGTTTTATTCCTGAAAGTTTCTCATCATTAGATGATGAGAAACCTACTGTTGTGTCAGTTTGAACTAAATATACTTTATCTAAAGGTTTAGTCATTTAAAAATTCTTGGATAGATTTAACACCTACACCATCTTTATGCTTTAACACTTTCATTGCTTCAACACAAGCTAAAGCTGCAGCTGCTGTTGTAACATAAGGAATATTCTCTTTTAATACCACTCTTCTAATATCTTGTCCATCAGATTTTGAAGAACCTTTACCGTCAGAAGTATTAAATGCTAATGCAATTTCACCATTTGTAATACTATCAGTAATATTTGGTCTACCCTCACTAATTTTAAGTACTTTCTCACACTCAATTCCAGCTTCTGAAATCACTTTATGTGTTCCACCTGTTGCAACTACAGAGAATCCTTCTTTAATTAAATCAGATGCAAGTTTTGGAGCAAACTCTTTATCTAAATCACATAAAGAGATAAATACTTTACCTTCAGTTGGTAAGTGATTTTTCGCTGCACTTTGTGCTTTTGCATAAGACTCACCAAAGTTATCAGAAATACCCATAACTTCCCCAGTTGATTTCATCTCTGGAGTTAAGATTGGATCTGAACCACTAAGTTTATTAAATGGAAATACAGCTTCTTTAACTGCAACATGGTCTTTTAATATTGGTTTTAATACACCATTATCTTCCCATACTAAATCAGAGTTATAATTATCAAGTGCTGATCTTAAACTCTCTCCCCACATAACTCTAGTTGCTACTTTTGCAAGTGGCATACCAGTTGCTTTACTTACAAAAGGAACTGTTCTAGATGCTCTTGGGTTTACTTCGATTAGGTAAATTTGACCCTTATGAATAGCATATTGAGTATTCATAAGACCAACAACACCAAGTCCTAGTGCCATTGCTTTTGTTTTAGCTTCTAATTCTTTAATTAACTCTTGATCAATTGAGATTGGAGGTAAAGAACAAGCTGAATCCCCTGAGTGAACCCCAGCTTCTTCAATATGTTGCATAATTCCACCAATATATACTTCTTTTCCATCACAAATACAATCAACATCAAGTTCAATTGCTCTATCTAAGAATTTATCAATTAATACTGGAGCATCATTTGATACAGATACTGCTTCATCCATATATTGTTTTAACTCATCAGTTGAGTAAACAATCTTCATACCTCTACCACCAAGAACAAATGATGGTCTAACTAATACTGGATATCCAATTCTTTCAGCAATTGCAATAGCTTCATTTACTTCTACTGCTGTACCATTCTCTGGTTGTAATAATCCAGCTTTTTCAACAAAACTAGAGAACTTTTCTCTATCTTCTGCTAAATCAATAACTTCAGCAGTTGTACCAATAATTTTTCCACCTGCATCATGGATAGCATTTGCAAGTTTTAATGGAGTTTGTCCACCAAAGTGAACAATAATACCATCTGGATTTTCTTGCTCAATTACAGATCTTACATGTTCAAAGTCAATTGGCTCAAAATATAAAATATCTGAAGTATCATAATCTGTTGAAACTGTTTCAGGGTTACAGTTGTACATGATTGTTTTAACACCAATCTCATTTAATGCAAATGAAGCGTGTACACAACAATAATCAAATTCAATACCTTGTCCAATTCTGTTTGGACCACCACCAATGATTAGAACTTTTTTCTCATCATCTTTTTTCTCAACTTTTGGTAACTTTGTAATATTTGTAGTTGAATATAAATAAGGAGTTAAAGCTTTAAATTCTGCTGCACAAGTATCAACTTCATTGTATTCAAAATCTACACCTAATGCTTTTCTAGCACTATAAACATCCTCTTCAGTTTTATCAATTAACATTGCAATCATAGAATCAGAGAAACCATTTGTTTTAGCATTTCTCATTTTTATTTCATCATTTAAAATTGTTTCATCAATTGATTGTTCAATATTAAAAATCTCTCTAAATTTTGCTAAGAACCATGGATCAATAGCACATAACTCAAAAATCTCTTCATTTGTAAGACCTTTTCTATATGCTTCCATTAAATATCTTAATCTATCTGCATTTGGTCTTCTAATTTCTGCTTTGATTTTTTCTAAATCATCACAAATTGGATCAAATCCAACTATTCCAGTTTCCATTGAGCAAAGTGCTTTTTGTATAGATTCATTAAATGTTCTACCTATAGCCATAACCTCACCAACAGATTTCATTCCTGTTGTTAATGTTGAATCTGCTTTAGGGAATTTTTCAAAAGTAAATCTTGGAATCTTAGTTACAATATAATCAATTACTGGCTCAAAAGATGCAGCTGTTCCTGTAATATCATTTTCAATTTCATCTAGTGTAAATCCAACTGCAAGCAGTGTAGCAACTTTTGCGATAGGATAACCAGTTGCTTTAGATGCAAGTGCAGAAGATCTTGAAACTCTTGGATTCATTTCAATTACAATCATTCTTCCTGTTTTTGGACAAATTGAGAACTGTACATTTGAACCACCAGTATCCACACCAATCTCTCTTAAAATAGCAAATGATGCATTTCTCATATTTTGGTACTCTTTATCTGTAAGAGTAAGTGCTGGTGCAATTGTTACAGAGTCTCCTGTGTGTACACCCATTGGGTCAAGGTTTTCAATTGAACATACAATAATACAGTTATCATTTCTATCTCTGATAACTTCCATTTCGTATTCTTTCCAACCAAGCATAGATTCCATAATCTCAATTTCATTAATTGGAGATGCTTCAAGACCAGCTTCTGCTAATGCTTTAAACTCATCCATGTTATATGCAACACCAGAACCACCACCTGCAAGAGTAAATGATGCCCTTGAGATTACTGGGAAACCTATTTCTTTAGCAACTTTAATTGCTTCTTCTAAATTATATGCATTTGCACTTTTTGGTAAATCCATACCAATTTTAATCATAGCTTCATTAAATAAGTGTCTATCTTCACCTTTTTTAATTGCTTCTGGGTTTGCTCCAAGGAAATGAATTCCATCAAGCATCCCTTTATCGTACATTGAAGTTGCAACATTAAGTGCTGTTTGACCACCCATAGTTGGTAAAATAGCATCAATATTTTCTTTTTCAATTATTTTTGCAACAACCTCTTCTGTAATTGGCTCAATATAAGTCTTATCTGCAAATTCAGGGTCTGTCATAATAGTAGCTGGATTTGAATTGATTAAAACAACTCTATATCCTAACTCTTTTAGCGTTTTTGTTGCTTGAGTACCAGAGTAATCAAACTCACAAGCTTGTCCAATAACAATTGGTCCTGAACCGATAAGTAAAATAGATTTTATGTCTTCTCGTTTTGGCATTTATAGTTCCCCGTAATAGTTTCAATTATGTAGTTAAAAATCTGGATATTATAGTAAAAAAGTACTTAAAAATGGGTTAGAGATTAGTAGTTTTGTTTAAAGCTTATACAAGTGTCTAATGACACTTGTATTTAATTTTTTGGAAGATTGAATTTTTGATTTTGTAATACACCCTCAGCATCAAATGAAAGGTAATATAAAATATCTTTTTTTACAGGAAGTCCAGCAAGATGTCTAATCGCTAAATTTGCTTGTAAAGATGCAATATGCATAACAATAGGACAAGCAATACCGTTTGGTTTTCTATCATTTATTTGAAATACAGCTTCATATGATGCTTCTTCAAAAAAACAAACTTGACCATGAAACTCTTCAACACTTCCATAAATCCATGGTTGTTTTTTATTTATGCAATATTCATTTATGGCAGCTCTTGTTGGAAGATTATCAGTTGCATCAATAATCAAATCAAATTCTAAATCTCTTGCAGAAAATTCTTCAAATCCTTCATTATATGCAGTAACTTTTGTATATGGACATCTTGATTCAACAAGCTCTTTTAAAACTTCACACTTTGGTTTTCCATCATCACCAACTTTAAAACCAATTTGTCTGTGAATATTGTGAACACCTACTTCATCAAAATCAACAAATGCAAACTCACCAATACCAGAAGCTCCTAATGCAATACCTAAACTACACCCTAATCCGCCACTTCCAATAATAGCTACTTTTTTATTTTGAAGGGAATCTTGTGTTTCTTCTCCCCAAAGTTTTATTTGTCTGTTGAAAAACTCGTGAATCTCACTCATGCATAATCCTTAGTAAATTAGTTGTATATTTTTCATATCTATGGTTATAATAATAGCAGATTTAGGTTAAAAAATGTTGATTTAAATCAAAGAAAAAGTTGAGTAAATTAGTTTGGTTTAAGTACTACTTTTAACTCAATTTATATAATCTTTCCCTTGGTTTATCAATTTCATGAAGTTGTGTAATAGTTTTCATAAACTTTCTCCTAAACATTGAAGAAAGTTTATCTAATTTAAAAAGGTTCAGATTCTTCTTTTCTATCAACTTCTAAAATAAGTTTTGCTTCATCTAGAAGTTTTTGGGCTTCATCTAGTTCTTTTATCCCATTTTTATAAAGGTCTAAAGAATCACTTAGTGTGATTTGAGGATTTGATAGTTTTTCCAAAAGTTCTTTTGCTTTTTCGATTTTTACTTCAAATGTTTGTTCTTCTTTTTGCTCTTCGCTCATTATTTTCCTTCCAATAAATCAACTAAATATTGATCAAATTTTTCAACTTCTACTAAAAAAGAATCGTGTCCAGATTTACTTTCAATCATTTTATATGTTATTTGATCACCTTTTCCAATTTTAATCATAATATCTCTAATCTCTTCCATCTCTTCAGGGAAAAACAGCATATCATCAGAAAAAGATATAAGGTGCAGTTTAGCATTAACCTTTTCAAATGAGTCTTCAAGTTTATCTTTATTTCTACCTGCATCAAATATGTTCATTGTTTTACAAATATACAAATATGACAATGGATCAAAGATTTTAGGAAAAGAATAGGCATTGTATTCTAAATATCTTTCAACTTCAAATCTACCCATTAACTCATATAAACCATCTGTTCTAGCATAATCCCTTCCAAACTTTTTATTAAAAAGATTTGGACTTAAATATGCGATTAATCCTGCCATTCTTCCAATTGCAAGTCCTGGTAATCCAGAAGCTTCCAAATCACCTTTTTCATAATGTCCATCTTTAAAGGCTGGGTCATGTCTTATTGATTCAATGGCAATTTTATTTATAGCAATTGCCCAAGGTCTAGTGTAAGCTGTAGTAGCTAGTGCAAAAACATGCTCTGCAAAATCTGGAAACTCAATAGAGTAACACAATGCTTGCATTCCTCCCATACTTCCACCTACAACAGCTTTAGCCTTTTCAATTCCAAGTTTTTTATAAAGTCTCATTTGAGCTTTTACAATATCAGAAATTGTTAATACAGGGAATTTTAATCTGTACTCTTTTTTTGTAGAAGGGTCGATGCTTAAAGCATTTGTTGAACCAAAAGTACTTCCAATGTTGTTTGAACAAATCACAAAATATTTTTGTGTATCAATTGCCTTGCCATCTCCAATTAATTTATCCCACCAACCTGGTTTTGCTTCATCAGCATATCTTCCAGCGGCATGATGACTTCCAGCTAAAGCATGACAAATTACAATAACATTTGATTTATCTTCATTTAATTCACCATATGTTTCATAAACAATCTCAAACTTTTCTAGAATCCTACCACTTTCTAGATATAAGGGTTCATTAAATTTTTCTAGTTTTGTTTCTAATCTCAATTTGATTCCAAAATATAATAATCTCTTTTAATAGTGGAGATATGGTAGCTAAAATTATATAAATTACTAGTTAATTTTATTTAAGTAAATTTAAGTCTTCATATGGAGTTTTCATCATATCTTGCCATTTCTCACTAGGTGTCCATTCGTCAAAGATTTTAAAATCTATCTCTTCAAAAGGTGTATGTAGAATATGTTTATGATAAAGATAACAAAATACTGTAACTCTATAGTTTAGTGCACAATGCACCCAAACTTTTTTGTTTTTTAAAGAGGTTAAAAGGTTTAGAAAAAGAGAAGCTTGCTCTATTTTAGGATTTTCAAAATCAACTGGAATATGAAAATATGCCATCTCTAAATCAGTAACAGTTTTATCTTCATTTTCTATAGCATTTGAAGCGTTGTGTAAAGCAAGATTTATTACTACTTCAAAACCTTCACTTTTTATATCTTTAAATTGTTCAACTGTAGGCTGACCTGATGTTGAGAGGTTTTCATTTATTTTGATGTAGTTTATAATCTCTTCCAATTTCATCTACCTTTTTTAGATATTTTTCTTTTAATTCATCACTTATAAATGAAGCTTTAAAAGAGTTTTTAACAAGTTGAATAATATCCTCTTGTGTTAATTCTATATTTTCAACAAGATTAATATAGTTTTGATTTAAATAACCTTTAAAATATGCTGGATCATCTGAATTAACTGTAACTAAAAGATTGTTATCTAGTAATTTTTTTATATTGTGTTCTTTATATGAGTTAAAAACTTTTAATTCAATATTTGAATTTGGACATACGGTTAAAGGTATTTGCTCATCTTTTAATCTTTTCATTAATTCTTTTGAGTTTATAGCTTGAACCCCATGATCTATTCTTTTAACTTCTAATAAATCTAAAGCTTCGTAAATATATGAAACATCTGCTTCTTCACCTGCATGGGCAACTATTTCAAAACCTTCCTCTTTTGCTTTTTTAAAAACATCTTTAAATTTTGATGGAGGATGCCCTATTTCTGATGAGTCTAAACCAATTCCTTTTATGATATTTTTAAATAATAATGCTTCTTCAAATGTTTTAAAAGCTTCTTCTTGAGATAGGTGTCTTAAGAAACACATTATTATATGAGAAGTGATTCCATACTTTTCTTTTGCATCATCTAAGGCTTGTTTTATTCCTAAAATTACAGTTTCAAAGCTTATCCCCCTTTGTGTATGGGTTTGTGGATCAAAAAATATCTCTGTATGGATAATGTTATTTTCAACACATTTTTCTACATAAGCCCAAGTCATATCATAGAAATCTTCTTTTGTAATTAATACAGCTGCCCCTGCATAATAGATATCTAAAAAACTTTGAAGGTTTGAAAAATCATATGCTTTTTTTATTTCTTCAATACTATTGTAAGGAATCTTTATTTTATTTTTTTTAGCTAGTTTAAACATAAGTTCTGGTTCTAAAGAACCTTCTATATGTAAGTGTAGTTCTGCTTTTGGTAGTTTTTTTATTAGATCAATCATAACAATCCTAAACATTTCTCTTATTATACAATCTTTATGTGTGAAAAAAGTGTTCATTTTAACTCAAAATATTAAGTTTAAATTATTTTTTGAAAGGTAAGATATTTAAAAATATTATAAAGGAGTTGTGATGAAAAAAATAGTTTCTGCTTTGCTATTAACTTCAAGTTTTTTATTAGCAAATGGCGAATATGTTACTTATAATGTAGATGGAAAAGATTATCAAGGGTATTATTCAAGTCCTTCAAAAAATGCCCCTTTGGTATTTATGATTCATGATTGGGATGGAATAGATAAGTATGAAATAAAAAGAGCAGAGATGTTAAATGATATGGGTTATGCAGTTTTTGCAGCAGATATGTTTGGTAAAGGTGTAGTAGCTGATACAGTAGAAAAAAGAAAAGCTTTAACAGGAGCTTTATATAAAGATAGAGAAAAAATGAGAACCTTAATAAATGGTGGTTTTGATGAAGCAAAAAAACTAGGTGCAAATACTAATAATGCAGTTGGATTGGGTTATTGTTTTGGTGGTACTGTAATCTTAGAAATGGCAAGAAGTGGAGCAGAACTTAAAAAGTTTGTTCCTTTTCATGGAGGATTAACAACTCCTGAGGGTCAAGATTATTCTAAAGTTAAAGGTGAGATTGTAGTATTTCATGGAACAGCTGATAAAGCAGTTAGTATGGATGATTTTGCTGATATAGCTAAAAGAATGGAAGCACAAAAAGTGACCCATGAGATGTTAACTTATAGTGGTGCACCCCATGCATTTACGAAGTTTGGTTCTGATAGATATCATGAAAGAGCAGATAAAGCTTCATGGAAAAGATTTTCTGAAATATTAGATGAAACATTGAAAAAATAAGATAAAGGAGAAAATCCTTTATCTTTTGATATAATTCCGGAAAATGAAAAAAGATTAAACAGGAGATTAAATGGATTATATCAAAGAACTTACAAACCTTATTCAAACAGATATCTTACCTGAAGTAAATGAAAACTTAAAAGATATAGAAACTCAATTATCAAAAAAGAAAAATAAAGCCTTGAAAGAGGAATTAGATTATATGAAACAAGTTAAACTTTATTTTGATGAAGTTTTAATTGATATTGATAAAAATCTACTAACACAAGAACAAGCCTTAGATATTTTAGAAGGACTTGAAGATATGAAAGTTGAGAATCAAGATTTTTAGAATCTCAACTTATTTACTTTGTTTTATTTAAACTTAATTTTAAAAACTAACTTTTACAAATCCATCATATTTAAATTGTAAAGATATATAATTCCCTACATAAATATACTGTATTAATTTAATAAGGATTAAAATGTTAGAGTTAGAAATATATCAAATTGTAAATTTATTAGGATTTATTTTAGGGTCTGCTTTTGGAATGATTGCACAAAAAAGACAATTTTGCTTTAGTGGTTCCATAAAAGACTATATTCTTACAAAATCTACAATGAGAGGTGCTTCTGTTATTATGGCTATGATTGTGGCGATAATCTCTACATTTTTAGTTTCTTCATATTTTGAACTTGACTTAACTAATACAGTTTATTACAAAGATAATTTAAACTATTTTGCAATTATATTTGGTGGTGCCTTATTTGGTGTAGGTATGATGTTAGCAGATGGTTGTAGTAATAGACATTTGATTAAATTTGCCCAAGGTGATAAAAACTCTTTAATTAGTATTATCTTTATTGGTATTTTTGCTTTTGCAACAACAAGAGGATTATTAAATGGTTTTTTAGACCCATTTATAAATAACCCTACTTTAATAGAATGGTCAAGTAAATTAGAAAACTTTACAATGAATATTTATTTTGTTATTGCTGTTTTATTAATACTTTTAAAAGTTTTAGTGAGACATGCAGTTAGATTACCAAACCTTTGGGATGGTGTTTTAATTGGATTACTTGTTGCAGCAGCTTGGTTTATAACTTCTGTAATTGGAAATGAAAGTATAGAAAGAATGATTGACCCAGCTGGAATAACATTTGTTTATCCAACAGCAAAAACATTAGAACTATTTATGTTATACCAAGTAAATGAACTTAGCTTTTCAATAAGTTTAATAGTTGGTATTGTATTTGGTGCTTTTTTAATGTCAAAATTCAATAGAAAATATAGTTTTGGTTGTACTTCAGCAAAAGGTGAAAATAGAGTAAGAAATAATATGATTGGTGGTGCGATGATGGGAACAGGTGGTATCCTTTCTATTGGTTGTACAGTTGGGCAAGGATTAACAGGACTTTCAACTCTAGCATTTGCTTCACTTGTAGCAATTATTTCGATATTTGTTTCAGGATATTTTACGGCAAAATATTTAAATAAAAAAGACCAATTACCTATGTGTTTTATATTTGAATGGGGTGATAATAGACCAGATTACCAAATATAATTATAAGTATATATGAATATTCAATCATAAGTAAAACTTATAAAAGTGTGTAATTATGTAATAATTATGTAAATATATTCTTAATTTTTTATAAAATTATAGACTTTATCTTTCTTTATTAGTTAGTATTAATTTGACAGTAAACTAATCAAAGGGGAGAAGAAGATGAGAAGTATACTTATTGGTTTTTTGATTGGTATTTTAATTCCAATGTTAGGTGTGACAATTCATGGGGAGATTTCACAAATTGCAGGGGACATACTTTTAATGCCTACATATATACTTTCTGGTTTCTTTAATGAACCATTTTGGTATTTAGACTCAATCCAAAAAAGTATTCTATTTTTTTCATGTGGCTTATTTTATGCCTTTGTCTTAGGTTTACTTCAAGTAATGCCAAATCTTGAATCAAAAACTTATAACTAAAACTATAATTCCTTTTTAGGAATTATAGTCTACTAATCTATTAAACATTTTTAATTAATTTTTATTTATTGAGCTATATTCCTTTTTTTCAGATATACTGTACTACTAACCCTATAAAGGAGACAAAATGGCTAAAGGTAAAAATACCCAAAAAGCAGTAAAAACGGCACCTGCAAAATCAATAAAAGAAAAAAAAGCTGAGAAAAAAGCAAAAAAAAACTCAAAATAAAAACTTTTACTTAAGTTTAGACCCATAATTTAATCTATAATAACAAATACCCAATTATTTGTTCAAACATCATACTGATAATACACTTTTATTTACAGTGTATTTCTAATAGCAATAGTATTCACCATAGTGTGATTAATTAATAGCTAAATTCCATTAAAACTGTAAATATATATTAACTAATATCATTACTAGATAATAATGTAATAGCACTAGATGTTGCTCACATTATAACCCTTGTAGTTTAAAGGAAAACCTATGAAAATAGAAATAATAACAACACCAAACAAATACTTAATAGAGACTGGGTTTGGTGCAGAAATTGCGTGCAAAAGTATTTTAAAATCTTTAAGATCTTTAAAATATGAAGTAAGATTAAGTATCTGTAAAGATAAGTCTGATTTAGAAAAAGTACTAGGAAGAAAGCCTGAATTAGTAATTTTAGCTGTAAAATATATACCATTAGTGAATGAACCAAATATTTGGTTAAGTGATTATTTTAAAAAACATGATATTAATTACACCGGATCAAGTAAAGATGTATTAAAATTTGATTCAAATAAAATTCTTGCTAAATCATATTTAAGAAGAAAAGGTATCCCTACAGCAGATTTTTTCACTGCAATTCCAAAAGAGTATAAAGAAAATGAACTTCCTTTAAAATTTCCACTTTTTTTAAAACCAAGGGATGCAGCAAATGGAAATGGTATTGATGATAAATCTTTTGTAAAGACATTTAAAGAGTATGAGAATAAACTTCTATCTCTTTATACACAGTTTAAAGAACCAGTTTTAGTTGAGGAATATTTAGATGGAAGAGAATTTACTGTTTCAATAATAAAAAATAAAAATGATGACATTAGTGTCTATGCAATTGAGATTATTGCAGAACAATCAAAAAATGGTTTAAGAACTCTTGGTGAAAAAGCAAAAAAAGAAAACAGCGAAATATTAAGTCCTATTACTGATTATGATTTAAAACAAAAGGTTGAAGAACTTGCCTATGATTCTTTTGCAAATCTAGGAGGAAGAGATTTTGGAAGAATTGATATAAAAGCAAATAAAGAGGGTAAATGTTTTTTCCTTGAAGCTAATTTAGTCCCTGGAATGACTGAAGGTTCAAGCTACTTTCCCAAAGCTTGTGAATTATCAGAAAATCTAAGTTATACAGATGTAGTTGAGTTGATGCTTGAAAAGGCAATAAGCAGAGTTAATAAGATAGCATCTTTGAGTAAAAATGTACTTGATATACCTTTTTTATCTTTAGATGAGAAAATGCTATATACTCTACCTAAAACTAGTAGTACCTATATAAATAAAATGTTATAAAGTATCAATAAAAGTTTTCTTTGAAGTTTTTAATATCTTCTTTTGTTAGTTTAAGATTCTTAATCTGATTTTCTTGCATTATACTATTCATCAAAGCATATTTATCATTTATATGGGGGATTCCAACTAAATGCAATATTTCATGGGCTAATATTGCTTTTAGTTCACCCCTAGAACTAAATCCATAAATCTCTATTTTATCCATTCTTTGTTTTTGAGTTTTTTCTTGAACTCTTTTGCCATTTTTATAATAGGTTTTTGTGTTTATCTCTTTTACTCCAAAAGTCATACCTTTAACTTTTTTAAAACCTCTTCTTAATGTTTCAAGCTCTTTACTTAGTCTTTTGTATTCTCTAATTTGGCCGTTGAAACTATTAACTTTTGTATTAAACTTATTTACCTTTCTTTTTATATCATCTCTATATCTATTCATTTTTTTTATTTCTAAATCTAGCTTTTTCTTTTTTGAAAGAATATCTGCTTTTATTTTCTTAAACTCTTCCCCTGACATATTTCTTTTTTTATTAATACTTTTTACATAGAAGTTGAAGTTTTTAATTCTACTATTTAAAAGTGAATTTTCTTTTTTAAATAACTCTTTTTCTTTATTAATTATTTTTTGATTTTTGGGAAAATATGCTTGCAATTGATCTATTTTTTTTTGCTTCGATTTTAGTCTATTAATTTTTCTTTCTATTCTTTTTTCAAGTAAAGAGGGTTCAACATAAACTAGATTTATTGGTTTTCCAGTACTTGATAAAGCAAAAACATTAGTTTGAAGTTGTAATTCTAAATCTTCTTTTATTTCAAGGAGTAAAGATTTCAATTCTTCATTTGAGATTTTTTTATTGTAATAACTATCTATATTACCTATTTTTACATATTCAAATGAAGCAAATAATATATTTGTGAAAATAAAAATTAGTAATAAAAATTTAGAAACCATAAAAGATTTTAATTAAAATATCTTTTATGACTCCTTATTATTTAAGATTAAAGTTTTTTTAACTTTTTATATCCAGCTTTTATTGTTTTTAGTAAGGGCTTTCGATATGAAGTAAATACATAGTGTTTAATCTCATAAGCTAATCTTCCACTTACATGGAATAATCCCATAATATTACCAGCTGCATATTTACCACCAAGGGCTATTAAAATACCATCTAATTTTGGATTGCATTTTTCAAGTTTTCTTTTTTTAATCATATTTAAAATATTTTTACCTGCATTTGTTCCACTGATTCTTGCAATGGTAACATTTGGAGGCATTATCTCATCTTTAGAGTTTCTAATCTCGGCAGAATCTCCAATAGCAAAGATATTTTCATATTTATCTGTTTGCATATACTCATTTACTACAATCTGACCTCTTCCATTTTTCTTAACATCAAGCTCTTCAGTAACTTTTGAAGCTTCAACTCCCCCTGTAAAGATTAAAAAGGAATGTTCTATTTTAGTTCCATTTGAAAGGTAGGCATAACCATTCTCACATTTTTGTAACTTTGTGTTTGTTATTACGTTAATTCCCAGAGATTTTAATCTTTTATGTGAAATTGATATTAACTCCTGTGTTAGTCCAGGTAAAATAGTGTCTGAGCTACTAATAAGTGAAACTTTTAAATTATCACAAGAGAAATTCCCCCTCGAAAAGAACATTTTTGAATTGTATGCCATCTCTGCGGCAATTTCAACACCTGAAAGCCCTGCTCCCACAACAACAATATGAGTGTCATCACATTTTTTTGCCTCATCTTGAATCTTTTTAAATAACTGATTTTCATAACTTTGTTTAAAAAACATCGCCCAATTTAGTTTTTTAATATCATGGGCACTGTTTAATCCTGAGATTGAAGGTGGGAAAAATGTTCTTGTCCCTGCTGCCATAACTAAATAATCAAATTCCACTATCTCTTGCTCTTGTGTGAAAATCTTTTTCTCTTCTTGGTCAATTTTTTTTACATTTAAATTTTTATATTCTAGATAAGGGTGATTATAACCCATGCATAAGGTTGTTAAGTCAATAGTTACATCAGCAATACTTGATTTATTTGCTATTAAATCATAAACTTCTGGCTGTAAATTATGAAATGTATTTTTATCTATAAGTGTTATTTTTATATTCTTGTTTTTTACAAGTTCTCTAAGTGCATATATTCCAGCATATCCACCACCAATAATTACTACTTTGTCCATCAATATTCCTCTAAATGTGTGTTATTATATAAAAAAAGGAGTGTATCCAAATTTTATAGCCTCTATATAGCACAAAAAGTTATAAAAAAAATAAAATTTATTTATAATTTTGCAATTTCTATTCCTAAGTTTTAATATTAATTTTTCACAACAATAAATTTTGATATAGTACGAGATATATTTTTTAAGGATTAATATGGCAATAGAAAAAAATCAAGTTGTAAAACTACAATATGAGTTAAAAGTAAATGATAATTTAATTGAAAGTAATTTAGATGCAGACCCTATTGAGTTTGTTTTTGGGAAAGGTGAACTTTTAGAAGGTCTTGAAGAAAGAATCGCATCTATGAATGAAGGTGAAACAAAAGAGCTTACAGTTCCTGCAATTGAAGCTTATGGAGAATATGATAAAAGCTTAACTGAAGTTATTCCTGCTAGTGAATTTGAAGGGATTGATTTAGAGATTGGTTTAGTTTTAGAAGCAGATGATGAAGATGGAAACACTTTTAAAGCTACTGTTATAGAAGTTGATAAAGAAAATGTAACAGTTGACTATAATCACCCAATGGCAGGTGCTGATTTAGACTTCAAAGTTGTAATTAATAAAATAGTTTAATATATAAATCCCAAGTATAAAACTTGGGGTTTGAAAAACTACTTATAAAATATTGCTAACCAAATTGTAGGATTGCTTTGACTAGTGTATTTAACTCTATGTTTTTCTTTCTTTTTTATATTAATATAATCACCCTCTTTTAAAGTAAACTCTTTATCCTCAAATTCTAAAATAGCTTCACCTTTTAGTACAATAACAAACTCATTTTCATCTTGTGAATACCAAAAATCTTTTGGGGAAACTTGCCCATTTGAAACAATTTTTTCTATTCTGATATCATCTTTTTTTATCAAATCAAAAAACTGTTCATTTTCTTTATCAATTTTTATATCTTTAAAAATATTTTCAATCATTTTTATTCTTTGTCAAAACCATCAACTATAATTGCACCCATTGAGGCGGGCATTGATATAACTATAATTCTTTTAATAGTAATAAGAGTCTCATCGATTAAAGGAAGTTTTCCAATAGAGAATAAAATTAATGATACAACAACAAAGGCTATTAAATAAGCGATTACAACTCTAAAAATAAAAGCAAACATTCTATATTTTACATTACCTTGAAAAATAGATTGATAGGTGTAAAATCCTAAAAAGAAAAAAGATAAGAAAAGTAGTAAAAGTAGATTTGTAAAAGGGAGTGTTTCTCCTAATTCCCAAGCTTCTTGAGAAAAGGATATTGGAATTGCTAAAGCAAAGGCACCAATTATAATCTGGCTAATATCTTCTAGATTAAACCTTAAATCCTGTTTCATATATACTCTTTTGTTTTTAGTATTATATCTTAATTAGCATTTTTTCTTAATTTCTTAAGTCCTTCAGCAGATATCATAGTAAAATCCCATTTAGGAGTAAAAACAAGTTTTACTTTACATTTATCTATTTCCTCTATAGATTCAACCTTTGAAGATATTAAATCTAAAAAGGACTTATTACTATTACACCTTAAATTAATTTGAGTTAGATGAATTGTAACCTCTATTTCTTCTTCAAGAGATTCAATAAAAATATCGTAAACTAATCCTAATTCATAAATACTAATAGGAACTTCTAAATCCTCAATAGTATTTAACTGTTCAATAACTTTTTGTTTTAATATATCTTTTTGTTCTTTTTCCATAATAATACCTTAACTAAAAAATATAGCAAGAGAGTAGTCTTTGCTATTTTCTGTGCTCAAGTTTGTAATCTCCATTTAATTTTAATACTATAGTTGTAAGATAATTAGAATCATTTCTCCAATACCAACCATGTTTTCCAACAAAGCTTGATACAATTTTTCCACTATCCTTACTTGATGTACCTTCCTTGAAACTTTCAAAATATCCACCTACCTCACTTGCAGGGTCACCATGGAAGTCATAATATAATTTTGTATTGTCTGAATACCAAGAATATTTAAGCTCTTTACCAATATCCATCCAAACTTTATATTCAATTTCAGAGTGAGCTGGCAGATTTATAGTAATAATCTCTTTATATTTTTCTTCATTAATTACTTTTTGACTAGAAGGGTTTGATAAATAGTTTTGAATTTGTATATAACAAAGAAACAAACCTGCTAAGTATATTAATATATTAACAAAGATTTTAAAAATATTATAGATACTATATTTTTTAATCATAGATAAAATCAAATAGATTATAAAAATAGCAATAAGTTGCCCAATCTCAATACCAATGTTAAAACTAATAATATTTGATAATAAACTTTCACTTTTCAAAGGAAGCTGTTGTAATATTGAAGATAAACCAAGTCCATGGATTAATCCAAATATAAATACCATAACTAAAGTGTTTAATGGTTTTATATTAAAAAGCTTCTCAAATCCTTTTAGATTTACAAAGGCAATATAACAAACACTAAATGCTATAGTTGATTCGATAATATAACTATTTACCTGGATACTATTAATAGTGGCAAATATTAAAGTTATACTATGCCCTAAGGTAAAAGCAGTTATAAGCTTAATAATTTGAGAACTGCTTTTTATTAGGAAAACAATCCCTAATAAAAATAATAGGTGATCATAACCTTTTAACATATGAATCATTCCAATATAGATATATTTTAAGTTTTCACCTTCTAGTATCATATTTTTTTCCTCTTGGCTTACACCATGACCAAATATAGGACTAGAAGAGAAATAGATCAAAAATAAAACAACTATTGGAAAAATATTAATTCTCAAATTAAACCTTTTTTACTTTATAAACTATTAATATTGATTAATTTTTCTAAACCTCTTGGTGTCATCATTGATGAGTCCCATTTTGGTCCAATTACAAAATTAACATTTGACTCACCAATACTTTCAATTCCTTGAAGTTGTTTTTTTATCTCATCAATAAAATAAAATTGATTATTTTGCCTAGAATCAATTTGTGTTATGGTAATTTCTACATTCACTTTACTTTCCTTTGAAATCTCAATTTTTGTACCTTGAATTAATCCTAAGTCATATATATTTAAAGGTAATTCGATGTCATTTATTGACTTTAATTTTTGAAGTACATCATTTTGTATTAATTCTAAATCTATCTTTTTCATTGCTACTCCTTTTATCATAAGAAAATATTAGCAAAGGTATATAGCCTGAATATAATGATTTTAAAGAATTTTTTAAAGAATTTTTATTTTAATAATTTCCCATATAATGGGGTGTTTGAGAGATAAATAATATTAGTTATTCTTTTTGGTTTATTATATTTTCGCTATAATTGGCTATAAACTTAGATTTTTTTAAAGAAGAATAAGAAATTTATAACTCAAAGGAAGAGTTAAAACTCTTTCCTTTGAACTGTATCTTTTCCAATAAATTCTTTTTCATCTGCATTACTTACTATAAGTTTTGCAATCTTGTCTGTTTGTTTTGCAACTTCTTGAGTTTTACTAGCTATTGATGCATTAGTTTGAGTTTGTTGGTCTAATTGTGAAACTGCATCGTTTATTTGCTCTATTCCATATTGTTGCTCTTTACTAGCAGCTTCAATATCTGAAATTAATTCTATAGTGTTTAGAATACTAGTGTTTAAAGTTGTATAACCTTCAATCATTTTATTAGCTATTGATTTTCCATTATCTGCTTTTTGAGTTGCATTTTCAACTAGCTCTTTAATCTCTTTTGCTGCTTCTGCACTCCTTGTTGCTAGGTTTCTAACCTCTTGTGCAACAACTGCAAATCCTTTTCCAGCTTCCCCAGCAGTTGCTGCTTCAACTGCTGCATTTAGTGAAAGAATATTTGTTTGGAAGGCAATTTGGTCAATAACTGTAATTGCCTCATTTATTGAATTAACTTGTTCATTTATCTCATCCATAGATAAATTAGTTTCTTTTGCTAAAGATTCACCCTCTAAAGAAGATTTTTTTAAGTTGTTTGCATTTGTAGACATCTCAACTATATTTTGAGTATTGTTAATTATTGTACTTGTTATCTCTTCTAATGCAGCTGCTGTTTCTTCTAAAGAAGATGCAGATTCAGTTGAGTTTCTATTCAATAAATCAACATTCTCAAGTAATATAGAAGAACTATAAGACAGTGTTAAACCATTTGATTTATTTTCAACTAACATATTGTTTATAATATTTGCTAAATTATTTAAACCTTTTGATACATTACCCTCATCATTTTCAACTCTGTTTGTAAAGTCTAAACTTGAAAATTTCTCTAAAATTTCATTTATCTTATTTACATCACTACATACATTGTTTCTTGTATTCTCAAGCATTTTATTAAACTCGGTTTTTAACTCTTCTAAACCTTCATTTTGAGTTGTTTTATTAACTTTTTGATCTAGAAAACCTTTATTTACTTCATTTACAACTCTTTTAACATCATTTATTAAATCTCTGTCATCCTCAATCATTTTTTTTGATTTAACAATATTCTTATTTACAACATTTGTCATAATTCCAATTTCATCTTTAGAGTCTAGATTTATTTTTTCTATATCATCTTTTTCTCTATTTATATAAGCAAAAAAGTTTAATAAACCATCTTGAAATAATCTTAATGAACCCCTAATATTTTTAATCACAAAAAATGCAAATAGACTTGAAAATATTATAGAGATTATTGAAAGAATAATTATGATATTTAATATTGTATGTTCATCATTTTCAGCCTTTATTGATGAATTTTCTACAAGTTTATGAATAAAATCTGTTAAAGAAACTATAAAAATATCCATCTCTTTTAATTCTGAAATTAACTTTGTTTTCTCTTCTTTTAAATTTGTATCTATACCACTTGTTAAATCGTGTTCAAATCTTAAAAGTTTTTTGTGAAATGTAATTTGTTCCTCTTCTAAATTTTTACAGCCATTTAAAAAATTTTCATATGTAGACTTTACTTTTACATCACTATTATGGTTTATAGCCTTAACTGAGATATCTTCACAATCTTTAACATTTTTGACAATGTTTTCATATATCTCATTTAGCTCGTTTTTTAAAACCTTAAACTCTTTACTGTTTGTATCAGAGCTTTCTAACATCAATTTATAAGTAAGACTCTCTTCTTTTAAAAGTTCAGCTTCAATTTTTGATATATTTGAATTTAACTTTATTTGATATTCAGCTAATTCTTCTATTTCACTTCCAATTGAATTTATCCCCACATATGAACTTATTGATAGGATTACTAAAAATAGTAATGATATCCCCCCTAAAAGTAAAATTTTTAGTTGTATAGTTATTCGACTTAACATGATGTTTCCTTAAGCATTAATCTCTTGTATATTAATGAACTTTCACTCACTAATAAAAGTATATCAAGAGATAGTACTTTAAAAGTATTATTCTGTAATAACTTTAATCCTTCTTTATTCATTCCTTCTCCTTTGTTTATAATAATATTATATCAAAGATATATAGCCTTAAAATAATGATTTTGCATAATTATTTAAATGATTTTTATCTTATGTTTTTACCATTTTCTAGGCTCTATATGATTTTTAAATAATATAAAGTATTTTTTAATTCATTATTTTTTGCTATAAATAATCAAAAATAACGAGTTTATTTAAAGTAAGAAGTTAAATTTGTTGTTTTTTATTTAATAACTTTAAAGTAAGTTTTCTAATAAATTTTAATTCATCTATTGATTTTAATTCAGTTCTTGCATTCAAAATCTCTAAATCATGGTTTTCTTTTAGTTCTACATAGTTTGCATAGGAGTTACAAAAAGGGCATTCCTTGTCATAAAAAAGTTTTATATTCATATAGTCTTTATATAATCAACTACATTTTCAAAGGCTGCTTTAAAATATATCTCGTAATTTTGCTTTTCTACATAACCTAAATGTGGAGTTGCTAATACATTTGGTAAATCTAATAATGGTAAATTTTTAGGCAAGCAAGGTTCAAACTCAAAAACATCTATAGCTAAAAACTTATTTTTATTTTTACTATAAACTTCATATAAGGCATTTTTTTCAACTAATTGTTCCCTACTGATATTTACAAAAATAGAACCATCTTTTAAAAGTTCTAAATCATCTTGTTTAACACAATATTTAGATTTTTCACTAAGTTTTAAATTTATAGAAACAATATCACAACTTGAAAAGAACTCCTCTTTTGATGAACTTGCTTCAAAACCATCTTCTACAGCTTTATTTCTAGACTCTTCACTTCCCCAAACTTTTATTTTCATTCCAAATACATTTGCATAGGAAGCTATTCTTTGCCCTATTTTGCCATATCCCCAAATTCCTAAAGTTTGTCCATGTAATGATTTTCCTAAACCTTTATAAGAACTATACTGCCAACTATTGTTTTGAAAATTTGAAATATAATCATATAAATGTCTTGATGCCATCATAATTAAAGACCAACAAAGTTCAGCAGGAGCAATAGGTGAACCAATACCATCTACAACTTTTATACCAAGATTATCACAAGCTTCTAAATCAATATTAGAACTTAATCTTCCAGTTTGAGATATGAGTTTTAAATTTGGAAGTTTTTCCAAAAGTGTTTTTGTTATCAATGTTCTTTCTCTAATAAGAACTAAGATATCAATATCAATCAACTTAACAGCTAATTGATTTTCATCTTTTATAGTTTCATTTAATACTCTCACATCAAAATCACGTAAGAGAGAAAAAGCCTCTAAATCTTTAACAACATCTTGGTAATCATCTAAAATTGCAATTTTCATAAAGTTCCTAATTTATCTATTATTGTTGAGATATTTTTTGATTTGTTTCTTTCATATTGTCATACTTGTCTTTCATAATAACAAACATATATCCAATGGCAACAATAATCATAGCTACTATTAAATAGTTTTTCATAAAACCCCTTTGTAAAAGATTTAATATGATACTGTATTTTTTTTAATATTTAATTAGATTTTTTTCATCCATGATTTAGCTAATTTTGCTATATCCTTTGCATGATCTAAACCATTTACACACCTACGTGCATTTTCAAAATCATATCTATACTTAGTAATATGTTGATGGATAGATTGACCAAAATATCCTACGCTCATACCATGTAATATCACAAAAAGTGAAGCTCCTGATTCCAAAGCTTTACCTACCATTTGTTCTAAAGATATTCCAAAAAGATTAGCATAAAACCTATAGTTTCTTTCCCATGTCAATTGAACATATCCCCTTCCATAATATGGATAATAATGAAAATTCCTTTTTCTCCAATTTTCACGTTCTTGCCATTTATCATCATCTTGTGAAGGTGTTCCACCATATATATAATAAGCTTCTTCTATGGGAAGAAAAGATCTATTTGTTTCCCATTCAATTGTAGCTAGTACATATGCCCAATGTGCCTTTAAGTCTAAAGAAAACCTTGGGCCGTAAGTACAAACAGCTTCGATTAATGCTTCTTTATTAGGAAATGACATATTTATAATATCTTTGTTTTCTTTTGCAATAAAGTTTAGATTTTCTATTCTTGATGATTTAAATTCAGCTTTTTCAAGTTCATCTTTTAAAGTAATGATATCTTCAAAACCTGAATCTACTTGCCATAAAGAGAATGCGCCTTCTGTTCTTCTTCCTAAAAGACCATCTATTGGGCCAGGAGAATAACATAAACAGTGAAGATTTGATTGAATTAATTCAACTTCTTTTTTATGAATAGCCATGATTAACTCCTATACTAATAATATAGTTAATTATAATACAATTTTTTCTTACAATTCTTAATATTTTTATTTAAAATATTAGGTCTTTCTTTTTTAATATTTCTAATAAATATCAGATACTATTTAGCTAAAAAAAGATTTTTTTTGTTAGAGTGTAATCACTATGAAAAAAAAGGAGATATAGTGGCAATAGAAAATAATCAAATGGTTGCAATAAATTATGAATTAAAAATTGGTGGAGAAGTTATTGATAGTAATATAGATAAAGATGCTTTAGAATTTGCTTTTGGTGCTGGACAATTAATTCCTGGATTAGAATCTAGAATGCAAGATATGAATGAGGGAGATTCAAGAGAGATCTCTGTACCTTGTCAAGAAGCATATGGAGAGTATAACGAAGAAGCAAAACAAATGGTACCAAAAGAACAATTTGGAGACTTAGAACTACAAGTGGGAATGCCTTTACAAGCGCAAGGTCAAGATGGTAATCCTATTCAAGTTACAGTTGCTGCTATTAATGATAATGAAGTTCAAGTTGATTTTAACCACCCTCTAGCGGGAAAAGACTTAGACTTTTCAATCACAGTTCAAACTATTAAATAGATTTTAACCTTCAAGAAAAATCTTGGAGGATAAGAATAAACAGGAAAACTAATGAGTAATAAAACAAAAGAATTTTTAGAAAGAGCAGATGCTCAAATAATGCTTGCAAATCAACAATTAGAACAAGGGCTTACGATAGGTGAAGTTAGTGCTTCATTTATGTATGGTTCTGCAAGATTTACGACATATATGGCAGCTACATCTTTTAAAAGTGCTGAAGATATGCTTACAGCAAAAGATGAAATCATAGACTACTTTATGAAAGAGTATAAATTAGCTTTAGAAGAGCATCTTAATAATCACGCTGTCACATATGATTTTACACAAAATCAAATTGACTAAAGTATTGGTCAGCTTCTTCAAAGAAGAATTTACATTTAAATCTTTTATCTTTTATTTTTCTTTCTTGAAGCTTTTGCCATTTTTGCTTTTTTCTTCGCTTTTTCTTTGTTTATACTTGCACTTTTTCTTGCATTTACAACTTGATCTTTAACCGTTGTATCTTTACTAAATACTTTTGGTGTCGAGTTACTTCCTAATTTAATAAGATCAACTTTAGAATTTTTTACGCTGTTGTTATTTTGACTTTTAGCCATTTTATAGCCCTAATTTATTGGTGAGATTATAATTATGAAGGGAATTTAAGTATACCCTACTCTAAAACTTTGAAATAATAGTTATTTAAATATTAATACAAGCTTATGCTAAGATTTAGAGTTTTGTTCAAGTTATGTAGAATCATCTTTTATCTATTTTTTAATTATTAAACAATTATCTATTTTAACTGATACAAATAATATAAATTTTTATTATTAGTTCTTCTTAATTACTCTTTTTGTAAATTGATAAACAAACTAAAAGGAGTTTTTATGAAAAGTTTACTTATATCTTCAATTTTATCGTTTTCTTTACTTTCAAGCTTAAATGCTTATGAATTAAATGGTGATTTAGGAGTAAAATGGACAGGATTTAAGACAGTAAAAAAAGTTCCAGTTTCTGGTTCATTTAATGACATAAAATTAAAGATTGAATCTTCAGATAATTTATCTGAATTTTTAAAAAGTTCAAAAGTTGAAATAAAGAGTAATTCTTTTGAGTCTAATAACAAAGAAAGAAACCTTAATATAACTTCAACACTATTTTCATTAGCTAGTTCAAAAATGATTGAAGGCTCAATAGTAAAAGTAGATGAAAAAGAAAAAAAATTGGTACTTGATATTACAATGAATCAAGTAACAAAACAAGTTCCTATGATGTATGAAATTACAAGTGATAAAATTATTGCAAAAGGGACAATCGATATTTTAGATTACAATATGGAAAATTCATTTATGGCTTTTGCCAAAAAATGTGCAACTTTTCATGAAAACAAATCATTTTCAGATGTAGATATAGAATTTACAATCCCATATAAATAAGATAAGCTTTTAAGCTTATCTTATTAAACAGTTCTTACCATTTCGGTTCAAAAGCTACTCTTTCTCCATCATCTGTTGTATATTCTTCCAATGAGTTTTCTTTTGATTGAACTACCATATAAATCATAGTTTCATCAGAGTCATTTCTAATCCCTCTAATGCCATTAGGAGCTACACGAATTACAGAACCTTCTTTTATCTCAAAACACTCCCCATCAACTTGAAAAAAACCGTGACCTTTTAAAATAATATATGATTCTTCATTTTTATAATGTATATGAAAATAAGGCTGTTCAGTTTTAGCAGCCAAAGAGTTAAAAGATATTTCAGTACCAGTTGATTTTGTAGCCTCTTTTAAAAAAACTTTACCCTCTATTTTGTTTTTATTAACTTTATGAATAAGTGAATATTCCATTAACTCATCTAAACTACCTAAATCAACTGCTGTGTAGTTTTTATCTTCTTTTATCTTCTCAATAGTTTTCATATCATATCCTTTTAAATTTAGTTGACCAATCAGTCAAGCATTTAAAAGAATAGTATTAAAAAACTAAGATTTTGATTAAGATTTTTATTTAATAGTTTTCTTTCTTTGAAAAAAACTAAATGCACCAAAAATACCAAAGATTATCCCTAAAATACTTAAGATACCGAGATATCTTTCAATAGGAAGTTTATCAAAATTCTTTACTTTGTAATCATCTGATAATTCAATATTAAACTCTTTATCATGATTTCCATGGTCACTTGACATTGAGACTTTTACATGCCATATACCTGCACTATCAGGCATAAAAGCGAAGTTTCCATTTATATCAGTATAACCTTTTGCATATGGTAAGTTTCCACCTGGGGCAAAAACTTTTACTTTTGCATCACTTATACTGATATTATTAGCAGAGGAGATATGTACACTTATTGCCCCCTCTACTACATTATAAAAAATACCATGTGCAAATAGTGACATACTTGAAATCAAAAATGCAAAAAAATACTTCTTAAACACTATTTTACCTCAAAAGAAATACTACTTTGAATAGTGATATTATTAACATTTGGATCATTTATTTCATTTGTATAGTATTTTGCTGCTATTATTTGTAATCCACTTGATTTAACTGGAATATATGCAATACCAAATTTATTTGTTTTTATATCTAAGTCTTCATAATCAGATGTTTCAAAACCAGCATTTGCTAAGGCTTCCCCATCTTTTAAAACTAATACTGGTAACTTTTCACCCTTTTTTATTTTTAATGGATTGATTAAAGGAACAACTTCCATACTTAAACCTATTGGATTTATAAATTTATCACTCCAAGTGAAATATCTTTTTCCATATTTAAAACTTTTTAAAGTATTAAAAACTATACCCTTATATTTACTTGGCTCAATATTTTTATACCCTTCATCTGTTTTAGTCCAATATCCTGCATCAAATGATAAGGCTATCATAGAAGGTTTTTTTGCCATTAATAACTCTGAACCCTTTGAATAATCAATTCCTGTTTTTATCTCTTGATTATTTTCATCATAAGCCGTTGCACCTTTTAGCTGTTTTACATCAAAACTACTATATTTCCCATGAGCCCAAAATTCGGCACTGTAAACGTTTTTATCTACTTTTGCTGTTATTTGGTGTGCAAAAACGAAGCTAGTAGCAATCACTGCTGATAAGATTATTTTCTTCATAATTTCTCCTGTTAATTTTGAGAGTAATTTATCAAGTAACTTATAAACAATGAATAAAATTATTTTATACTTATGTATTTTTAGAACTAATTTATAAATAAAAATTATAAATAAAATTAAATTACTATATACTTTCATCAAATAAGGAAAAACATGTACACTGATGATTTAAATATTATAGATAAAAAAATAGAAGAATTAATAAACGATAAAACAATTTATAACTTCAATACATTAAGACAAAAGGTTGAAAAAATTCTTGATGATATAGAGATGTTTATGATTGATGGTGAAATAGATTCAAAAGCTGTTGATTTATATCTAAAAAAAGTGATTACTAAAAGAAATGAAATAGCTAAACAAAAAGAAAAATCGATATTAGATGATAGTAAAGAAAATAGATATAAACTTATTGAAGAGATTTGTAAAAAATGTGAATTTCAAACACAAGAAGAGTTAATCAAAAAGATTGAAGAGCTTGAGAAAAAATCAATTTATGAACTAAGTGATTTAATTTCATGCACAAAAGTCTAATTTAACTGTTTAATTTTTTAAAATATTCTTTTAAGGTGTGTTTACCTTTTTTAGGAGCAATCATATCAGTTGCTAAAACTGTCATAAAAAATTCAATTGGTCCATAAAACTTACTTCCAGTGAATAATTTTACAATTTTAAGAATTGTAACTCTTATCCAATCTGGGATATAGGTTATTTTTGGTTTAGTACCTAAAACATCAAAAGCTATTGATGCAATTTCATTTTGGCTTAGGATTTCAGGACCTCCAACTTCTATCTCTTTTTCATCTCCTTGTATAGCATCCACACAAACAAATGCTAAATCTTCGCCATGAATTGGATTCGCTCTTAACTCTCCATCTCCAAAAAGATACATTCTCCCTTTTTTTGCCATATTAAAAAACTCTGACATATCTGAAAAAAATCCATTTGGACGAACAATGCAATAATCTATTCCTGATTGTTTTAACTGCTCAACAAACATCTCTTTTGCATTGCATATTTCTAGATTTCTCAGATTTTCACCATTTAAAACTGACACATAGATAAATTTCTTAACTTCATGTTTTTTAGCTTCTTTTAGCAAATTCATATTGGCTTGATAATCAACATCAAGATAAGTAAGACCATCTTTTTGTTTTGTGATACCAACAGTTGAGATAACAATATCAATATCTTTACAACAATCTTTAATAGACTTAGGGTCTGTAAGTTCTGCTTTTAATACTTCATTTGCTTTAATTCCATTTTCTTGAAGTTTTTCTGGGCTTCTAGCAATTGTTCTAAAAAAATAAGCTCTATTTTGAAGTTCCTTTGCTATGTAACTTCCTAAGTAACCCGTTGATCCTGCTAATAAAACTTTTTTCATATTCACCTCATCAAATCATTTATAAGATTAAAAATAAACTAATTAATATTATTTAAGAGAAAACTTATCTCGTATTGTTGAATAATAAGGACCAGAAGCTCTTCCAACAGCATCTAACTTTAACATATCAATATTTGGCCATTGCACAATATTGTCATCCACATGAATTGCAACAACATCAGCTAAGACAAGATTACCTGCTTTTTCATTATCTCCAAAATCTACAATTGAACGTAATTTACATTCATAAGCAACCTTTGCTTCTCCTACATAAACAGAGTCAATTTTTTCACATTTACTACAAGAGACTCCTGCAACTTCAAACTCATCAACATCTAATTCATAATCAATTCCTGTTGCTGCCATTTTTTCAACTAAATCATGGCTAACTATGGAAATAGAAAAAACCTCTGTATTTTGAATATTTAAAAGGCTGTCTTTTTTTAATCCATCCCTTTTATTCAAGATAGATATAGAAACAACTGGAGGATTAACGCTTGCAATATTGAAAAAAGAAAATGGAGCAAGATTGGGTACCTTCTTTTTATCTATTGTTCCAACCCATGCTATTGGTCTTGGGAGAACAGAACCAATAAGAAGTTTATAAAGTTCATCATTTTCCACATCTTTTGTATCAATTATCATTTCTCTTCCTATAAAATCTAACTACAAATTTGAGAGATAATATACTCTCTTTTTAAATTAGATAGTAGCTTTTTGAGTCTTAAATTGTTATATATTTATTATTTGTTCAGTCTCTTTAACTTCACAGAAAACACTTGCTAATGCACTCATAAAACTATAATGCACCTCTTGAGCTTTAATAGTCTTTTCTTTAAACAGTAAATCTCTTGTAGCACAAGCATCATTAGCTACAGTGATTTTGTATCCCAAATCAAAACCTGCTCGTACAGTTGTATCGATACACATATGAGTCATAGCTCCACAAATGATTAATTCGTTTATATTTTCTTTGTCTAATTCTTCTTTGAGCTTAGTATCTCTAAAACTATTTGGGTAGTTTTTTTCGATAATCATATCATCTTGAATATCTAAATTTTTATTTAAGTCAACTCCATGGGTATCTGGTACAAAAAATGTTGCATCATCTTTTGTAGCAAAGTGTTGTACAAAATAGATTTTATAGTTTTCTTCTCTTGCATATTTTATTAGTTTGTTAGTTTGTAGTAAAGCTTCATCTATATTTTGAAGTTCCATTTTCCCACCGCAAAAATAGTCATTTTGCAAGTCTATTACAATTAGTGCTTTTGTCATATTTTAATTCCTTTCTTTTATAAGGAGAATTGTATTTAAAATAAAAAAAAGAGTATTGTAAAAAATTGACTTTTTATGATATGTTATTTTATTAAACTATCTTGATACTCTTTAGGTGTAATAGAAAATGTTTGTTTAAAGTATTTGTATAAATGGCTTTGATCATTAAAACCGACACTTAGTGCCACTTCTGATATACTCATATTTTTTGATAACAACTCTTTTGCTAAATTTACTTTATGATTTAAAATATATTGATAAGGAGTTAAATCTAACTCTTGTTTGAATATTCTTATTAGATGAAAAGGACTTATCAAAAACTGCTTTGAAATCTCTTCTAAACTTTGATTTAGATGTATATTTTGCTCAATATAACTTTTAATATCACATGCTAATATATTTTTTGTTTGAATTAATGATTGATTACAGTTTTTAATTATTTGTTTTGAAATAAATTGTATGATTTGTTCCTCTTTTTTTATACAAAAGTCATCTAAAAAAAGATTTTCACATAAGAAAATAAACTCATCATAAGTTTTTTCATCATCTATTATATTTGAAGAAAAAGGGATAAAGCTATTTATTTTAAATAAATCATATTGAAGTTTTTCAATCCAGTTTTTATCTAAATATAAAGCATAAAGCCCATCACTATTTTTATTCATTTTAGAAGCTGAGTGAATTTGATATGGATTTATTATGGCAATACTATTTTTTTGTAAAATTAGCTCATTTTCTTTTAAATATAATTTAATATTACCATTTTTTAGTGCTACCATAGTTAGCTTATCATGCATATGACTTTTTGGACAACCATTTATATCTGTATTAAAAGTTAATTCTAAAAAGGGCAGTTCTATGTTTTTGTATGTAGTATTTATTTATAAGCCTTATTCATTTATACGCCAAGTTCAATTTATACTCGTTCACTAAATGCCAATTTTAAGCCAAGTGCAGCGAAACTTGTAGCAAAAAACTTTTGAATAAAAACACTAAGTTTCTCAGATTTTAGAATATATGCACTAAATAAGCCTGATAAAAAGCCATATATAACAAATACAACAAATGTCATAAGCATAAATACAGCCCCAAGTAAAAATATACTATTTAATGCACTTGGGGCATTAGCAGGAATAAATTGAGGAAGAAAAGCTAAAAAGAAAATAGACAATTTAGGATTTAAAATATTTAGCATAAAACCTTTGATAACAATGTTTAAATAGTTAGTTTTTGAATTTTTTTCAGAAAGACTTAAAGCAGATGATGAATTCCACATTTGCCATGCTAAATAAAGTAAATAAGCCACCCCAAGATATTTAACAACTTGAAAAGCAACTGCACTAGTATGAAAAATAGCAGCAAGGCCTAAACTACTTGCTAATAAAGCAGGAACAATACCAAAAGTGCATCCCAATGCTGCAAAAAAGCTAGCACGTTTACCAGAGAATAATCCTGTAGCAATAGTATATAAAACTCCTGTACCAGGAATTAAAACAACAACTAATGAAGTTAATAAAAACTCGTAAGATATCATGGAATGTCTCCTTTTTTAAAAGTTTATCTAATTGGCACTTTGAAACTTATACTTATAATTGATTTATCTTAATCTACAATCACAAACAAATACTCACTCTCTTTTCTTAGCTCCCAAATATTATTTACAATAGTATCTAGGAAAGTTTTATCATGACTAATTATAATCATTGTTCCATCATATTCTTTTAAAGCTAATTCTAGTGATATTATAGAATCTAAATCCATATGATTAGTTGGTTCATCAAGAATTATCAATGATGGATTTTCTAAAAGTCCTTTTGCTATCATCAATTTTCTAATCTCTCCAGGACTTGGTAAAAAACTATCTTGTAGTTTGATTGGGTCGGATGATAGTTTTCTTATAATTGTATATATTTCGCCTTTTTTATCATTAGACAAACCATTTATTTCATCAAAAAATTTTTTACTCTCTTCATTTGTAATCTCTTGTGGAATATATAAATATTCATCTTTTAAATCTATTGTATTCAACATATTATTGAAAAAACTACTTTTCCCAGAACCATTTTCTCCAATAATTCCAATTTTATCATATTCATTTATTGAAAAAGTTGGATATGCTAGTTTTTTAGTTTCTGATAACTTTAATATATTGTTTTTTATAAGGATTGGAAAAATATTTTTAGATTTAATAGAGTTAAACTCTATTCCTAATTTATATGTTTTATCTGTCATTATTGCATTTGATAAAAGTTGCTTTTGTTTTGATTGTAACTTTGTAATTATTTGTCCATCATTTTTATCTTTACCAGTTAATTTAGCTAAATTAATTTTATTTTTACTATCATTATCATTTTTATCTATACCTTTCTTTGAAAATCTCTTTTTTGATTGACTAACTTTTTCCCTTTGTAAATGTATTGATTTTTTAAGTTTCTTTAATTCAGTATTTTGTTTTGTTTGAGTTTTTTCTAGAAACTCTATATTTTTGTTATATTCAATCATAGCTTTTGAAAATGAAGTTTTAAATGTAATGATATTTTTATTTTTTAATATTATTGTAGATTGAGATAAATTATCCAATATTTCTCTATCATGACTTACTAATATTCCAATACCTTTAAAACTTTTAAGTGCGTTCAATAGAATTTTTTTACTTTTTCCATCTAAATGATTTGTAGGCTCATCTACAAGTAAAATATCAGGCTCTTCAAAAAGTGCAAGGGCAAGTTGTAATCTTTTTCTCTCCCCATGAGATAAATTATCCCATTGATAAATCCAATAATCTTTTATATCTAACATCTCTCTTATTTTAAAAGATTTACTATTGAATGTTAGCATAAAATCTTCAAGATTTTTTGGTTGGTATTCTGTATTTTGAGGACAATAATGTGTTAGGTCATTTCCTTTAATTGTTCCATTTTCATATTTAATCTCTTTTGAAATCAGTTTTAGAAGTGTACTTTTCCCTGAACCATTTGAACCAACAACACAACTCCATCCTTCTTGAAAATCTAAATTTAAATTTTCAAAAATAGCTAAGCTTGAATTTTTGTATTTATAATGTAAGTTTTTTATTATTAATTGTGGCATGAGTATATTCCTTGACTACTAATGTAGATTAAAATGACAAGGATGTAGATTGTTTGAATTTCCTTGTATTTTAGAATATTGTATTCATGTCAGTGCCTTTTTAATTCGTACATAATTTTAGCTTATTTAGGATTAAATTTATAATCTAAATGATTAGTTATACATTGTATGTTAATACTGCAAAAACAATACCTAATAATAAACACAATGGTGAAAAGTATTTTGTATCATACTTTGCAAATTCAGTATCTTTTATTTTTTTAGAAAATCCAATAACATTGAACTCACCAATTGCCCTTAATATAAAAATTATAGATAAGAAAATTCCGCTATATAAATAAAAGTTTCTATTTTCATGTAGTGTCAAATCATAAAATTGTAAAGCATATGCAATATATGCAAAAAAAATTAAAACAACTCCAACAAGAAAAGTCAATGGTTTACCAGGTTTCAATAATAGTTTTCCATCTTTTGCTGGTACTGCTTTATCTAATCCAACTTTTCCACCAATAACCCAATAAAAATGGAATATTCCCATTATACTTAATGTAAAAATTGCGAGTATTGCTATAAAATACATAATATTACTTTGTAGTATAACTTAATACAATCATTTTATTTAATATTGTAATATGCTTTTTCTTCTAAAATTTTTTTATAATTTTGTTCAAAAATATCAGAAAAATTTTTAATTGTATCTTTAAATTCTTGTGTTGAAAACTTTTTATTTTTAGGATCTAAAATATTCATAATTCTATCTCTTATATCTTCTAGATTTATATCTTGATTACTTACTTGTAATTTTCCATCAACTAAAATAGGTAGTTTTATAAATAATATTGATGCAGTCATCACATCTTTAAAATCCATAGAATTAAATGTTTCAACTAAAGCTTTTTTTTCATCATTTCCCAATGACTGAGGAATCATTCCTGATGTTTTTGCTATACCATCTTCAATTATTCCATCATTATTAAAATCATACTTTTCATAATGATGAAGCAGTAAATTATATGCACCTTCATCACTTAAATTATCTACATTAACTTCATCGGCAAGTCTTGTGTAGTTTTGTAAAGTAGATAATTCCTCTTTTGTTAAAGAGTTCAAAAATTCTTTTGCATTTGAGATACCTACATTATTTGCCTTTGCTTTATTATATATATCTTCAAAGCCCTCTTTAAATGGTTCTCTAACTTCATAGAAACTGTCTGCCATCTTTAGATCTTTTACTATATTTATATGTTCAGTATAACTTGCACTTGTATTCATAAAAGTTCCTTTCTATTTTAATAGGTTTAAAAATTAACTAAAACTATCTATTTTTCTCTATATGGATTTCCCTTAATAACAAAAATAATGGTAAACCAAAAGATACACCAATACTCAATGTTCCTACAATTGGCAACCAAATATTACACATGGATAATTTTTTACCCTCATAGATAATAAATATAATTAACACTATTGCAGAGATAATAACATCAAGCCATGCAAATGAGCTCAATTTATCTTCAATAATTGTATTAATAATTAATGAAATATCAAAACCAAACTCATTTAGCCATAATAAAAACTGCGATAGAGGTAAAAATACTCCTAAAATCATTAACAAAAAATAAATTCTCTTCATATGCGTATCTCCATAAATCATCAATTATATATTATATATAAATAATTTATAAAATAACTAAATAAAAGTATATAATGTTAAGTAATTAATCCTAATAAAACTTTCGTAAAGTTCTAAGTGTTTTTGTGATATTTTACTTTATAAAGGAAGGGTAAGAAAATGAGTTCTGAAGAAATCATTCAATGGTTATTAATATTTGTTCCTCTAGCTATAAGTCCTGGTCCCGCGAATATTTTATTTGCTGCTTCAGGTAGTTCCTTTGGAGTAAAAGCTAGTCTTCCTTTTTGGCTAGGTACAAATTTAATTTGTCTTTTACAAACTTTAGCTATAGGTTTTGGACTTGGTTTTATAATTTCAAAATTTCCCTCTATTATTGATGTATTTAAATATATTGGTGTTTTATTTTTATTTTATTTGGCTTTTAGATTTTTTAAACAATCTACTTTACAAACAGAAGCAATAAAACCTCTTAGTTTTAAAGAAGGTGTAGTAGTAGAGTTTTTTAATGCAAAATATTTACTAATTCCAACAATAATGTTTACTCAATTTTATTCAGTAGAAAAAGATAGTTTAGATAAGATTTTAATTCTTACTTTAATGTTAGCAATATTAACAATGTTATGTAATTTTATTTGGATATATGCCGGTAGAGCATTGATTTTATTAGTAATGAACACCAATATAAAAAAATTACAAAACAAAATATTTGGTTTAATGTTATGCTTAACTGCTATTTGGTTAATATTTAGTTAAAAAGAAATAATAACACTTAAGAATTCTATTGTTTTCTAATTTTTTGATTGTCACATTTTTTTAGCTATAATTCGTCAAATTCAATATAAGGATATACTTATGGATTTACATATTCTTTTTTTATATTCAGTTGTTGCTTTCTTTTATGTAATTAGTCCTGGTCCTGCTGTTTTTTTAGCTATTACAAATGGATTAGTACATGATATGCGTACAGTTGCTACATCTTCTTTTGCAAATATATTAGGTTTGTTTATCTTATCTTCTATTTCTATTTCTGGTTTAGGAATTATTTTACTTACTTCTGCAACTTTATTTATGATAGTAAAAATAGTTGGAGCAGGATATTTGATTTATCTAGGAATAAAACAGTTTAGAAGTGCATCTTCTTTGAAGCTAAAAAATGATGAAGATAGAAAAATAGAAAAAAGCTTGAAAAAAACTTTTTTAGAATCTTTCTTTTTAGCTGTTACAAATCCAAAACCTATAATATTTTTTATAGCACTTTTCCCACAGTTTCTAAATCTAAAAAGTGACATTACACCTCAGTTTTTTATTATGACTGGGTTATTTATGTTTTTTTCTTTTTTTAGTCTTTGCCTTTATGGTTTTATAGCACAGTCAGCAAGAGGATTGTTTAAAAAACAAAACTTTATGTCTTGGTTTCATAAAATTACAGGTGGAATATTTGTAGGTTTAGGTTTTTCTTTATTACAAATAAGAAATACTCAAAACTAGAATTTCTATGTATTCCCAAGCTAAAGCTTGGGAACGAGTTAAATTATTGTTATCACCTGAACTATTATTCACTTAATCTATATTTAAAAATAAAAGTTTTACAATTCTTAAATATAGTTTACAAGGATTAGTCATGCAAATAAACAGTAATTATTGGACACAAATTTATGGAGAGATAAAAGAACTTCCTGAACCAACTCCTTTAGATGAAGAGACTATAAATGCCATAAGTGCGGCTCAAAAAAAAGTGAATGAAGAAAGAAAAGAGTATATTCCTACAAATGAACAATTAAATGAAAATCCTTGGTTAAAAAATGCAGCTACAGGGCTTAATAAAGTCTCAGATATTATTGAAGATTATGAAAAAGGTGTTGATGGCTCAGGAGAATTTACGATATCAAAGTTGACAAATGACTCTTTGGATGTTGTAAATGACAAGAATAAAGTTATTGGTAGCTACAGTATTTTTTCAAAAGTAGATGAAACAACTATCCACTTACCTTGGGAAGATGAAAATTATACAAGAGAAGGTACAAAAGAGACATCAAGTATGAGTTTAAAATATACATATAATTCATACGAAAGTAATTCTTTTAAAAGCGCCAACATAACATTTGATCTAAAAAATGCTGATAAAGAAGTTGATTTTAATAAACTTACTGATAAATTAAAAAGTGATAAAGAGTTTGAAAAAGATTTTTTATCTGCTTTGGAAGATTATATGAATAATAGTGACAGTAGTAGGCTTATAAATTATGTGAAGCAAGCCTTAGAGCTTGAAAATGCAAATTTAAGTATAAAAGAACCTAATAGTTCATCTATATATGGAGAAAAAGGAAATTTAAACTCTTTAAATAACAGTTCACATCTAAGCCTTTTATCATAATTATAAACCATATATTTTAGTATTCCCACTTTTGATACTCTTCATTTTGAGTTTTCATTGTTTCATATAACCAAACCATACGATCTAAATACCAACTTTTTCCAAGGTATGCCAAGGAAATACCCAAAATTGCACCCCAAATCCAATAGTAGATAACAGAATAAATTGAAATTAGCATACCAATAGAAGAAATAGTATTTAAAATGCCATACAATGGTGTCTTGTGAATATCTGGAATTTCAATATTGTCTCTATTTAAAAAAACTCTTTCTCCCAATACAGATTTAGAAGCCCAATTTTTTGTTGAACGAGGTTTTTTGAAAAATATAGGATTAAAGAACATCCATAATAGGGAAATGATGCCAGGAATGAGACACCACCAACCTATCCAAATACGACTCCAAAATGCTAATACAATTAAAGGAAGAACAGAATATCTTGTCCATACACTCCAAGGGTTTGCATGTTTCATCCAGTTTTCATCTGTTAGTTGAAATAGTTTTGCTATTTTTCTTTCAAACGTCATATATTGATCCTTAACACAGTTAATTATCTAGGGTTAATACTCCCATTTAAATATTTTTAATAATACTTTATTCTATATATCTTCTAATAAATAGAAAATAGTTTCCCCTACTCTTTTATCGTAATTTTCGCTTTTTTTATCTTGTAAAATAGCAACTTTTTCTCTTACATTGATAATTGAATTTGAAGTATCTATAATCTCTTTTTTATCATCTTTTAGAATCAAATTTTTATCATTGGTTTTACTAAATTGTTTTGCTCTTTCCTTATCAGAAAATGTAACCTTCACAATATTTATAGTTCTTTTAACATCAATTCTAGCTTTTTTCTTTTCATCATCAAATCTTAATATTCGATTTCCATTAGAAGAGATTTTCATCGTTTTTGCTGTTTGAATATCTTCTGTTGATTCAAGTATTACGTACTCTTTTCCATTTATTAATATTTCATTATTATCTAATAATTTAATCTCTTTGATGATAGTTTTTTTACCCTTAGGCATATATTTCCTTGTGTTTTTTTGTCATTATAGCTGATATTTTGATTATCTAAGGTTTTTAAGTAAATTTATCTCTTCCTCTTGGGTTAGATAACGCCACTTTCCACTTTCTATATTTAAATCAAAACTTCCTATGCTTATTCTTGTTAAGTTTAAAACCTTTAATGGCGTATTAAATTTTGGATCTTTTAATGTTCCAAAAAGTCTTCTAATATGTCTGTTTTTACCTTCATTAATTTTAACTCTAAGTTTGGTTTTTGCTCCACCCATACCAATCTTTTCAACCTCAAGAGCTTTTAGTAATCCATACTTACTATCAACTCCTTTCATAGCTAAAGAGATGTGTTCATCATTTACATATCCTCTAACCCAAATTTCATAAACCTTAATGCAAGATCCAGGTTTGGTTAAAAGGTTTCCAACTTTTCCATCTTGCGTAAATAAAAGTAGCCCTTTAGACTCTAAATCTAAACGCCCTATTGGCATCCACTCATCATCAAAAACCCAATTGGGTAAAAGCTCATAAACTGTTTTACGACCAAGATCATCGGACCTTGTTACAACATAACCTTTTGGTTTGTTAAGTACTAATAATTTTTTTGAATTGTTTTGTATTTCGCTCATAAAATCTATTCCTTAAATATTTATGCGTAAATACAATTGAAAGTATAAAAACATATGTAAGTATTAATTAAAAAACTATTTTACCTGAATAAAAGGTAAATATAATTAAGTATATACTTTTGAAAAAAATAGTGGAAAGATTTTATTGAAATCTCACAAGAGAATGCCATGTTCCTGCATTGTGCACATTTTCAAAACCTTTTGATAAAAGAAGCCTTCTTGCTAACCCACTTCTACTGCCACTTGCACAACAAAGAATTATAGGTTTAGTATTATCTAACTCTTTCATTCTATTTTTTAGTGATTCTAATGGGATATTTAAACTTTTATCATGAGAAGCTAAATCAAACTCATCTTTTGTTCTAACATCAATGATTTGTCCACCTTCATTAAGAAGAGAAGGAACAAGTTTTAATACTTTGTATTGAGTATATTTTTTATAGGCTATAAAAGCCATTATTGCAATTATTGGATAAATGATAGTTTCATTCACAAACTTTTCCTTTTTGATAAAAAATGAATTATATCTATTTAATTTTATTAAACTGCTTTTCTAAGTTAGAAGCTATAGTAAAACCTAATGTTAAAGGATAAGCTTGATTCTTATCCTTTATATAAAAAAGTGCAGGGAAACCTCTTACTTGTAATTGAGCTGAAATATCTAAATGTTCTAGAAGATTGTGTTCAGTCTCTATTGAGTTAAAAGTTTGTAAAAATTGTATTTCATCTAAGCCAATTGAAGTTGCACACTTAACTAAAGTCTCTTTCAAAGAAGGATTTTTTGCTTCTTTATAATATGCTGATTGAATAGCCTTAGCCATTTCATTAGAGATTTTATTTTTTAAAGTTTCTGCTGTAATTACAGCTCGACAAGCAGGATAAGTTGAACGATAGGGAGTATTTAATTTCCAATAATCATGATTAAAAGTTACTTGTGTTTTCTTTTCAATTTCTACCCAATAAGAAGAGATAGTTTTTTTCATATTCTCATCCATTGGAGTGTCATTGTCAGGAGCTAAACCACCCATTATATAATCTACATTAAGAGAAGGGTGTTTTTCTAAAAACTCTTCTAACTCTGGTTGGAAAGCATAACACCAAGCACACATTGGATCCATTACATATATTAATCTCATCATTTCCTCGCTTTTAAACTTTTGGAAAGAGGATTATATCTATCTCTGTTTAATTCTTGCCTATTTTTCAAGTATACATATTCTCAATAAGAACAAGGAAAGAAGGAGCCATGTATTATCACCTGACCCCTATTCCTGTATTCTTATTCTTTTATTCTCTACCAAAAGTTTTTTCTAAACCTAAAATAAGTTGTTGAGTTTCAGCTTGAGTAAGTTTAGCTTCAGGATGTGTTGGAAGATAATAAAAAGGAGGCATTTCACCATCTTCTACTTCTTCTGCTGCCTCATCACCTTTATTCTTTTTTTGTGCTCCCCACATAGAAACATTAAAGTGTTCTCTACCCTCTTCAACGTCAAATGCAACCAACCAAGAAATAGGTGCAACTTTGCTATACCATGGATAAGTTGTTTTATTTGAATGGCAGTTTGCACAAGCTTTATCAAACAACACTTTTGTTTGCATTGAATCCCATTGAGGCTCACTTACTACTGGAGGATTTGTATAATCCTTTCCATAAGGAATAAACTGAATTAAGACAGCTACAACAGCTATACCTAAAATAATTTTACCTTTACTCATTATTCTTCTCCTAAATTAATAATTTAGACCGATTTTAAACTATTATTATGAATTCAACATGAATCAAATATGAATATAACATGAATATACTATATCAAAAAACATAAGAACTAAGATAGTGGCTAATTAATTTAAAGTATTTTTTTTAATTCCCCATTTGAACTTATCTTTATACCACCCATATACATCTGAAATAGTCACGGAGTTTGCTTTTCCTGAGCTTGCATGAATAAACTTTCCATTTCCTAGATATATTCCACTATGATTTACCTTACCTTTTAAGCTTGTATCAAAGAATACTAAATCTCCTCTTTCAAGTTCTTCAAGAGCAATTTTTTCTCCTACTTGTGATTGAGATAAAGAGGTTCTTGGTAAGATTATTTTATTTTCTTTGTAAATATAATAAACAAAGCCAGAGCAGTCAAAACTATCTGGTCCACTTTTAGCGTATACATAAGGATTCCCAAGTTTAGATTTTGCGAGTTTAATTATGTTTTTAGTAGATATATTATCTTTTTCTATCTCTTTGTTTTTATTTAAAGAGTCTGCAAATAAGGATAAGGAAAAGATAGTAAAAATTGTTAGACTATAAATAAAAATCTTAAATATTTTCATAATCTTTTATTCCTTTTATATTTATTTAAATTCAAGCTCTATAAAAAACTTCTATATCCAAAAATTATATAGATTTTCAAAACATTTTGCAATTAAAAAACATCTTCTTAAGGGAAAAGGTATCTCATATCTACATAATATAATTATAATTTGACATATAAAAACTAAAATGATATACTTTGGATATACATAAAGGAGTTAAAATGACTGCCAAAATATCAAAATGGGGTAATTCTCAAGGTTTAAGAGTTCCTAAAGATGTAATGGAAAGGTTACAACTACATATTGGTGATAATGTAAATATTACAATAGTGGATGGGAAAGCTGTTATTGAACCTATTAAACAAAATATTCCTGAGTATAATCTTGAATCACTTTTAGACAAAGTACCTAATGACTATAAAGCATCTGAAGAAATAATAGGAACAGTTGGAAAAGAAGAATGGTAAAAAACTACATTCCTGAAAAGGGTGACTTAGTAATACTCACCTTTGATCCACAAGCAGGACATGAACAAAAAGGGCGAAGACCAGCATTAGTTATTAGCAATACTTCTTTTAATAAAAAACTTGGTTTATCAATAGTTTGTCCAATAACAAATACAAATAGAGACTTTCCTTTTCATATTGAAGTGAAAAGTGAGAATCTAACAGGCTTTATAATGACTGAACAAATTAAATCAATTGATTACAATGCTAGAAAAGTGAAGTTTGTAGAGAAAATAAATGAAGATACTTTAAATCAAGTTCTTGGAATCACTAAGAGTATTATTTTTTAAGAATATGAAAGTGGAGATTCATTCTCTCAGGTGTTATTTTATACTCAGGGAGTATTAGTTTTGTTGATGGTTATTGTTATTACCTGACCCCTATATTTTTACTTAAGGGAAAAGGTGCCTGTCCCCTTTATTTTAAATTTTTCATTTTACCCCTTTTACTTATCAATTCTTTATTTTTCAAAGAAGCCAAGTGCAGTAGACCCTTTAACCTCAATTTTATTTCCAACTATTTTATTATCATCAACATTTTCAATCCATACAATAGAACCATTCTCAGTTAATGAACCTTTTACAACATATTGTTTGTTTTTTTCTGGAGTAAATTCTATTACACCTTTTATTTCATAAACAGTATTTGTTAAAGCTAAAATTGGAGCAGCATACTCAGTTCGTCCTACAATTGTAAATTTTGCTTTTCTTGTAGGAACGTCATGATTTAACAAATATGGATACATTGTTAAACCTCTACCATAATTTTTATCAAGTGTGTTATAACGGCTATTATAAATTTCATCTTCATTAATCTTTTCTAAATAGAAAAAGTCAATTTTATGATTACTATGTATGATAGAAGTATCCCTTATATTTGCTATATCTCCCTTATAATCAACTGGGATGGAAGGCTGATATGACATACAGCCAGTAAAAACAAATACAACTAAGCTAAACAATAATAATTTTAAATTGTTCATTAATTTTCCTCAAAATAATTTTAGAAAAGTATATCTAGTATAATATTTAAATACTTTTAAAATAACTAAATTATTCATAAATATATAAATTAACTATTTTAAAAGAAGTTTAGAATAAACTATTTTTTTAAAGTTCAAGGCTAGAGTAAAATTTTTGATAGGAGCTTACTAAAGTAAGTGAGTGAGAAAATTTCTGCGATAACGCAGAAATTTAGAAAAAGAGGCTGTTATAAACCTCTTTTTTTAGATGTGGTAGTTAGGTGCTTCGTTTGTTATCGTTACGTCGTGAACGTGAGACTCTTTAAGCCCCGCACTTGTAATCTCCACAAACTCTGCTCTTTCTTGGAAAGTAGGAATATCTTTACTTCCTAAATATCCCATAGAACTTCTTAATCCACCAACCATTTGGTGAATAATATCTCCAATTGAACCTCTATATGGAACCATACCTTCAATCCCTTCTGGAACTAATTTATCAGCAGCAGTACCTTCTTGGAAATATCTATCAGTACTTCCTTTAGTCATTGCTCCAATTGAACCCATACCTCTGTATGATTTAAATTTTCTACCTTGAGAAAGGATAACTTCACCTGGAGATTCTTCTGTACCAGCTAATGCACTTCCCATCATAACTGCACTTGCACCAACTGCTAATGCTTTTGAAACATCACCAGAGAATTTAATACCACCATCAGCGATGATTGGAGTACCAGTTTTAGCACCCTCAGCAGCACACTCATCAATTGCTGAAATTTGAGGAACACCAACACCAGCAACAATTCTTGTTGTACAAATAGAACCAGGTCCAATTCCAACTTTAACGGCATCTGCACCAGCTGCAATTAAATCAGCAGTTGCTTCAGCAGTTGCAACGTTACCTGCGATAACTTCAACATCCATTTCAGCTTTAATAGCTTTAACAGTATCTAAGATACCTTTTGAGTGCCCGTGAGCAGAATCAAGAACTAAAACATCAACACCAACTTCAACAAGTGCTTTTGCTCTATCTAATTGACCAACACCAATAGCAGCCCCTACTCTAAGTCTTCCAAATTCATCTTTGTTTGCGTTTGGATATTCTCTTCTTTTATTAATATCTTTAATTGTGATAAGACCTTTTAAAGTTCCCTCATCATCAATAATTGGTAATTTTTCTTTTTTACTTTGGTGCATAATATCTGCAGCTTCATCTAAAGTAGTTCCCTCTTTACCAGTAATTAATGGCATATAAGTCATTTTGTCTTGAACTAATTGAGTATAATCTTTAGTAAATCTCATGTCTCTGTTTGTTAAAATTCCTAATAATTTGTTATTATCATCAACAACAGGAACTCCAGAGATTTTGTAAGATGCCATAATATCTTCTGCATCTTGTAATGTTTGATGTTTTTTAATAGTAACTGGATCAATAATCATTCCAGATTCACTTTTTTTAACTTTTTTACATTGAAGTACTTGTGCAGCTACATCCATATTTTTATGAACAATACCAATACCACCAAGTCTTGCCATTGCAATAGCTGCTCTATATTCTGTAACTGTATCCATAGCTGCAGATACAAATGGAATATTAAGGCTAATATTTTTTGTAAGTTTTGTTTTTAAACAAACTTCCTTTGGTAATACCTCTGATTTAGCAGGTACTAATAAAACGTCTTCAAATGTTAATGCTCTTTTTCTAATTCTCATATTTTTTGCCTTTTGTAATTTTTATTATTTGTAATCAACAGCTTTTTCTAATGCTAAAGCACCATTGAACATAGTTTGTTCATCATACGCTTTTCCTATTAATTGTAAACCAATTGGCATACCATCTTCATCTTTATCTACAGGAAGAGATATTGCAGGAAGTCCTGCTAAGTTTACTGAGATTGTATAAATATCACTTAGATACATTTCAAGTGAAGTTTTAAAACTTCCAAATTCTGGTGCAGTTGTTGGCGCAACAGGTGAAAGAATTAAATCTGCATCTTTAAAAATATCTTCATACATATCTTTAATAAGATGTCTTACCTTTTGTGCTTTAATATAGTATGCATCATAATAACCTGAACTTAAAACGAAAGAACCAAGCATGATTCTTTTTTGTACTTCATCCCCAAATCCTTGAGATTTAGTTTGAACATACATATCTTTTAGTCCACCATTACCTTTTCTATTACCAAATCTAACACCATCAAATCTAGCAAGGTTTGCAGATGCTTCAGCAGTTGCAACAATATAATAAGTTGAAACAATCTTTTCTGTATCAAGCATCTCTTTATGAACTATTTCATGACCAGCTTCTTCTAAGTCTTTTACTGCTTTAGCAAAACCTTTTTTGATTGGTTCACTTGCTTGCTCAACAAAGTTATCTATAACAGCGATTTTTAGTTTTTTATCACCATCTAAGTTTGGAGTAACAGGAGTATAGTCTACATTTGCAGAAGTTGAATCCATTGGATCATGTCCAGAAATAATATCATATAAAATCGCCGCATCTTCTACATTTTGAGTAATAGGTCCAACTTGGTCTAAAGAAGATGAATAAGCCGTAACACCATATCTTGAAACTCTTCCATAAGTTGGTTTCATACCAACAACTCCGCAGTATGCTGCTGGTTGTCTAACTGAACCACCTGTATCAGTTCCTAATGCAGCAATAGCAATACCACCAGCAACAGCAGCAGCACTTCCACCACTACTTCCACCAGCAGTTTTATTTTCATTGTGAGGGTTTAAAGTTTTTCCATAACATGAAGTATCTGTACTACTTCCCATGGCGAATTCATCCATATTTGCTCTACCAAATGGACTTAATCCTGCAGTTCTTAGATTTTTGATTACAGTTGCATCATAAGCACTTACATAACCTTGTAAAATGTTACTACAACATGTAATATTCCAATTTTTTACATTTATAATATCTTTGATTGCAATAGGAATACCTTCACCAGAAGTTGAAAGCTCTTCATTTTTAAGCTGCTCTACATAAGCACCAATATTGCTTTGCTTAACTTTTAAAGCAATATCTTCTTGTATTTTCTTGATTTCTTCACTATTTAGCTTTAGTGCTTCTTTTAGAGTTATCAATATATTCTCCTAGGAATTATGTATAATAATTGCGCGCTATTATATAAAAAAAATGATTAAATTCTGGTAAATGACTTTTAAGAAATAAATTTGTAATTTTTAGTAATAAAAAAAGGGAGTAAGAAAACTTACTCCCTTTTGAAAGATGTAAAATCTAAAGATTATACGAAAGAGATGAATGCCATTGGAGTAGCATCCCCTCTTCTGATTCTTGTTTTTACAATTGAAGTATATCCACCATTTCTGTCTTCATACTTTGGTGCAATTTCATTGATTAGTTTTTTTGTAGCTTCTTTATCTTGTAATAAAGCAAATACAGCTCTATGTGTGTTAAAGTCTGCATTTCTTGCAGTTGTTACTAATCTCTCAATATATCTTTTTAATTCTTTTGCTTTTGGAACAGTTGTTTCGATTTTTTCTCTCTCAATGATAGCAATTGCCATGTTTTTTAACAATGCTTTTCTATGAGAAGAAGTTCTATTTAATCTTCTATATCCGTGCTTATGTCTCATATTTAACCCTTAATTATGCTTTTAGTTGCTCTAATTTTCTTCTTAAAGCTGATGCAACATTTTCAGGAAGAGTATTTTCAATTGGGAAACCTAAAGACTCTAATTTCTCTTGGATTTCATCAAATGATTTCTTTCCTAAATTTTTAATGTTTTTAACTTCTACTTCGCTCATAAGTACTAATTCGCCTAGGAATTTAAGTCCAGCTCTATCTAAAGAGTTGAAACTTCTAGCACTTAGATTTAAATCATCAATTTTTACAATTAAATCTTTTAGTTCTACTGGCTCTTCACCTGCATCACTAACTGTTACTTCAGATAAATCAAATACTTTGTTAAATACTGACATTTGTGAATACATAACAGATACTGCTTCTTTAAATGCAGCAATTGGAGTAATTTGTCCATTTGTTTGTACGTTAAATACAGCTTTTTCAAAGTTAGGGTTATCTTCAACTAACATTTTTTCGATATCGTAAACTACTTTTTTTACTGGTGTAAAGAAAGCATCTAGTGGAATGAAATCTGAACTAATCATTTCTCTGATATCTTCAGATGGCATATAACCAATACCTCTTTGAATAATTACAGAAAATGTTAAGTTACAGTCACTGTTAATTGTAGCTAAGTGAACATCTGGAGAAACTACTTCAACATCAGAGTTTACTAAATCTTCACCTTTAATCTCTTTTGGACCATCAAAAGAGTATTCAACAACAACTTGATCTTCATCACCATTAATTTTAAATTTTATGTTCTTAAGATTAATAATAAAAATAGCAATATCTTCTAGCATCCCTCTTAACGAATCAAATTCGTGAGAAGCACCTTCAATCTTAACTGCGATTGGAGCATATCCAACCGAGCTAGATAGTAGTAATCTTCTTAAAGGATGCGCTAATGTAATTGCAAAACCACTTTCAAATGGGTATGCAGAAATCTTAGCTTCGTTATCACTGATCGCTTCGATTTCAACTTCTGTTGGTAAAAATGGAGTGTCTGCAAATTTTTTCATACGCTGCTACCTTTATTTATTATTTAGAATATAACTCTACGATTAATCTTTCTTCAACAGGAATAACAACTTCTTCTCTAGTTGGGATTCTTGTAAAAATTCCGAATACTTTATCTTTATCTACGTCAACCCATTCAACCATACCAGTTTGGTTAGTTAATTCAAGTGATCTTACAACTTGTGGGTTAGATTTAGATTTTTCTTTAATTTCAATTTTTTGACCTGGTTTAACAACATAAGAAGGAATATCAACTTTCTTACCATCTACTAAAACGTGTCCATGTGTTGTAAATTGTCTAGCGTTTGCTCTAGTTGTAGCAAATCCCATTCTATAAACAACGTTATCTAATCTTTGTTCGATTAAAGTAATAAGGTTTGCCCCTGTATTACCATCTCTTCTTACAGCTTCTTTAAAGTATTTTCTAAATTGTTTCTCAGAAACACCATACATATATTTAGCTTTTTGCTTTTCTCTTAATTGTAAACCATATTCAGAAATCTTAGTTCTTCTTTGTCCATGTTGTCCTGGAGCGAATGGTCTTTTTTCTAGTGCAGATTTTCCGTTAAGTCTTCTTTCACCTTTTAATCCAAGGTCTGCGTCTAATCTTCTTTCAATCTTTTCTCTTGGTCCTCTATATCTTGCCATTAACTACTCCTTACACTCTTCTTCTTTTAGGAGGTCTACAACCGTTATGTGGTAAAGGTGTTACATCCTTAAACCATCTAACAGAAATACCTTCTATAGCTCCAACAGATTTAACTGCTGTATCTCTACCTGAACCTGGACCTTGGATTTTAATACCAACATTTTTAATTCCATGTTCTTTTGCTTTAGTTACTGCATCTTCAACTGCTGCTTGAGCTGCGAATGGAGTAGATTTTTTAGAACCTTTAAATCCTAAGTTTCCAGCACTTGACCATGCGATTGCATTACCTGCATTGTCAGTTACTGTTACCATTGTGTTATTAAACGTTGCTGCAATATGTACAATACCGTCAGCAATATTCTTTTTTACTATTTTTTTTCTAGTTACTTTTCTTTTTGCCATACGTTATCCTTATTATGCTGCACCAACAGTTCTTTTTTTACCTTTTCTAGTTCTGGCATTAGTTTTAGTCTTTTGCCCTCTACAAGGTAAACCTTTTCTGTGTCTTAAACCTCTGTATGAACCTAAATCCATAAGTGCTTTAATATCCATAGCAACTTTTTTTCTTAAATCCCCTTCTACCATGTAGTTTTCTTGGATTTCTTTTCTGATAGCTGCCGCTTCATCTTCTGTTAATTCGTGTGCTCTTTTGTTGTAATCAATTCCAACAGCATCTAAGATTAATCTAGAGTTATGTAAACCAATTCCGTAGATATACGTTAAAGCGTATTCCATTCTTTTTTTATTTGGTAAATCAACACCTGCAATTCTTGCCATGATTATCCTTGTCTCTGTTTATGTTTTTTGTTTTCGCAGATTACTCTTACGATACCTTTTCTTTTGATAACTTTACATTTATCACACATTTTCTTTACTGAAGCTCTTACTTTCATCAGTCTGTCCTTTTTGTGTTTTTACCCACTATCCAACAGGGGAGAACTGCATAAAAAAACAAAATTCTTTGTTTTTTTGCCGTAACTAAGATTTTCATATGAAAACCTTTGGAACCAAACAAAGACAAACTAGACATCTGCTTAGTTTATAATTGTTTTTTTAGGTTCTTCCCAACTCTTTATAAAACACAAAAATTTTATAAAAAATTCCTTCTTGCTTGGAAAAATGGAAACGGATTATAATTAATTTTTGCTTAAAGATACTTTAACTAGCTATTATATGGAAGAAGTTAGCAGTTTTGGCTTCATTTCTTAAATTTAGTTTACTAAATCTTAAAAAATTTCAGCTATAATAATTTTTTTACTAACTAGTTAAAAAGGTGGTTATTTAATGGAACTTAATAATTTAAATGCAGTTTATATTGACGATGAAGCAATTAATCTAATGTTAGTAGAAGCTTATGGACAAGAATTTGGTTTAAATATTAAATGTTTTGATGATTCTCAAAAGGGATTAGACTACATATTAAATAATGATATTGACATTTTATTCACAGATTATATGATGCCAAATATTGATGGTATAGAATTAATAAAAAAATTTAGAGAAAAATATGATGAAATTCCAGTTGTTGTTATAACTGCAGCAGGCGATGACCAAGAGCTAAAAATAAATGCTTTAGAAGCAGGAGCCACAGATTTCTTAACTAAACCTATTGATATATCAGAATTTAAAGCAAGGACAATTAATCTACTTACTCTTAGATTAGCCCAATTAAAATTAAAAGATAAAGCTTTATTATTGGAAGATGAAGTAAAAAAAGCAACCAAAGAGATACAAAATAGAGAGCATGAAACATTAATGGTACTTGCGAGAACTGCTGAGTACAAAGATGCAGAAACTGCTAATCATACAATAAGGGTTGCTCATTATTCAAAACTTCTTGCAAAAAAAATTGGTTTAGATGAAGATAGACAAAATGTAATCTATTATTCTGCACCATTCCATGATATAGGAAAAGTTGGTATTGCAGATTCTATTCTTTTAAAAGAAGGGAAACTTAATAATGATGAATTTGATATAATGAAAAGCCATGTACATATTGGTAGTGAGATATTAAAAGATACCAATAGTGCATATTTAATAGAAGGTCAAATAATTGCACAAAACCACCATGAAAAATATGATGGTTCAGGGTATCCACTTGGAATAAAAGGGGAAGATATTCCAATAAGTGCAAGAATTGTTACAATTGCAGATGTTTTTGATGCATTAACTTCAGTTAGACCATACAAGAAATCTTGGTCTATACAAGATGCAGTATTATTACTATTAAAAGAAAAAGGTAAACATTTTGATCCAAAACTGGTTGACCTTTTTGTTGAATCTATAGAAGAGGTAAAACAAATACATGACACTTATCACTAAAAAAAACATTAATATCCAAGTTGAGCAAAGTGAAATCCCTTGGTTAAAAATATTTACAAATGAAAACTATAAAGAGTTATCTGATTGTTCAGATGAAATTAGACTTGAAATCTTTGAAGCTTTAAATAAAATAGAGAAACTTATGATTGATTATTATAAGCCTGAAAAAATAAATCTTGCATCATTTGGAAATTATGTGCCACATGTTCATTTTCATATAATGGCAAGATTCAAAGAGGATTCATATTTCCCTGAACCAATGTGGGGGAAAAAGCAAAGAGATGGAAAACTAGATTTACCATCTTTTGATGAGTTTTGTGAAAAAGTAAAAGAGTTATTTAAAGATTAAAGTTTAAAAACTTTAATCTACCTTTTTTAAACTTTCTACACATTTGCAAAGTTTATTAAATTCACTATTATAATCAATTTTTGAACTTTCTCTTGCACTTAACTCTATATTTTTAGATATCTCAAATACATCATTTATCTTAAGATTTGCAGAAGCACCTTTTATTTTATGAGCATCCTGTACAATAGCTTCAAAATCTTCATTTTCAATTGATGCTTTTAATTTCTCTAAATCTTTATCAATAGTAGAGATAAATGTTTTAAAAATATTTTTAAATATTTCTAATTTCAAACCTAAAGATTTTGCCACTTTCTCTAAAGAATATTTTTCTTCTATTACACTTTTTTCACTATTTTTACTATCATCTAATTTAGTTTCATTATTTGCTTTTATGTATTTTGTTAAAATTTCATCTAGCATATGTTCTTCAAATGGTTTTGGAATATAATCATCCATCCCTTCACTTAAAAATCTTTCTTTGTCTCCAGCAACTGCATTTGCAGTTAATGCTACAATAGGAGTATGTTTTAAATTATTTTCTTTTTCAAATTTTAAAATCTCTTTTGTTGCATCTATACCATTCATAACTGGCATATTTATATCCATGAAAATAAGTTCATATTTGTTTCCAGATTTTATTTCATCAACAGCTAATTGTCCATTTTCAAGAAGTTTACAACGAATCTGTTTTTGTGTAAGCATCGCTTCCATTAGGTATTGATTAACAGGATTATCTTCAACAATTAAACAACAAATATTAGAATGTTTGATTAGTTCCCTATCAATTTTTATTTCATCTTCTATATTTGGATTTAATATATCAACTATACCATCATAAAGTTTTGATTGATTTATAGGTGATTTTATTATTCTATGTTCATTTGGAATATCTATCTCTTTATCATTATATTCTGCAATAAATATTAATGGAACATTGATTTTTGTCAAATCTAATTTAATTAAATCATTATATTTTCCAATTATTAAACTAAATTCATTTAAATTTTCACTATCATAAGTTATCTCTGGTTCGCTATAGTTTGTTAGATACTTTTTAACCATACCAAGTTGAGAGGTACAATCATATTCATGACAAAAAATTGCAATTTTAGAATTTGTATCAATTTGTGGATATAAGTTTTTACTTTTCTCATATTCCATCTCTAATTCAAAATAAAATTCACTTCCTTTATTCTCTTCACTATGTAACTCGATTTTTGAGCCCATAATACTAATAATATTTGAACTAATAGATAAACCAAGTCCTGTACCTCCAAATTTTCTTGTTACACTTGAATCAGCTTGAGAGAATGGATTAAATATAACTTTTTGATATTCTTTAGATATTCCTATACCAGAATCTTTTATACTAAATAAAATCTTTGCTGTTTTTTCACTTCTTTGAACTTGTTCAATCCTAATTGAGATATTCCCTTCATTTGGAGTAAACTTTATAGCATTACCTATTAGATTTGTTAAAACTTGTTTTATTTTTAATGAATCTCCGATTAAATTACTTGGAAGTTTAGGATCGATAAAAAACAGAATATCAATATTTTTTTCACTAGCTTTTGCAACAAAAAGTTCAATTGCTGGTTCAAACTCTTTAAAAGGATTAAATGCCCTTTTTTCTAATTCAAATTTTCCACTTTCTATTTTTGAAATATCTAGAATATCATTTATAATTCCAAGAAGCGACTTAGCACTACTATTTATAATATTAATATAACCTTTCTCTTTTTTTGGAACATCTGAATTTTCTAAAAGTTTCGCAAAACCTAATATACCATTTAAAGGTGTTCTTATTTCGTGAGACATTGTAGCTAGGAATACTGACTTAGAGGCTTCTGCTTCTTTTGCTTTTTTTAAAGACATAATATGTTCTGTAATATCTATTGAAAATGATAAAAACTCCAGAATATTGTTTTTTGAATCTAAAATAGGCACAATAATAGTTGAAGTATAAAAAGCTTCTCCATTTTTATCTAAATTTTTTATCTCTCCAGACCAAATATTGTTTTTTGAAATCTTTGTAAATAATGCATTAAAAAAATCTTCATTGAAATTTTTATAACTTAAAATATTGTACTCTTCACCTAAAAGCTCATCTTCTTTATATAAAGACTTTTCTAAATACTTATCATTTACATGGGTGATTTTCCCAAATTTATCAAATTTTGAAATCATAGCAGAAGCATCTACTGCTTTTTGATACTCTTCTAAGAATTTATTTGATTCTGATAAGTTTTCGATTAAAGAATTAGTTTCTTTATCCTTATTTTCTAAGTAGTTAATTAATTTATTAACTTGAATAACAAAGTTATCTATATCTTTATTGGCAAAACTTTTTTCAAATGTTTGGTACTGGTCATTTTCTATTTTATCAAGAAATTCTGTTAATTCAATCATTGGTTTTTTTACAAATCGATTTGAAACAAAAACTGCAATTATTACAAGAGTTATCAATAAAAGGGTCATGTAAAATGCCATAAAATTTTTTGTTTGCATATCTAAATATGCACCTAAAGCATAATCAATACCAATATATAAACTAATAATGAAAATAAAACCTGTTAAGATAACTGGTATTAAAATTTTTTCTAAAGTATCTAGACCCTTCATTTATAAAACATCCTAATTTAAAAGTAGTAGAGAGTTTATCATAAAACTCATTATTTTTTAGTAAGTTGAGAGAAAAGTGAAAAAGGCTCAAAAGAGCCTTTTTTATTATTGATTAATATTATTAGCGATAATATCACCCATTTCAGAAGTTGTAACAACCTCTTTAGCATCAAAGGCAGCTAAATCTTTTGTTCTATATCCATCTTTAAGTGCTTTTTTAATAGCAGCATCAATTTTATCAGCAGCTTCTATTTCACCTAAAGAGTATCTTAACATCATTCCTGCACTTTCAATAGTTGCAATTGGATTTGCGATACCTTGTCCTGCAATATCAGGAGCAGAGCCATGGATTGGCTCATATATTGCTGTTTTATCACCTGTTGAAGCAGATGGTAATAATCCAATAGAACCAACAACCATAGAAGCTGTATCAGAAAGAATATCTCCAAAAATATTTCCAGTTACAATAACATCAAATTGTTTAGGATTTCTTACAAGTTGCATTGCAGCATTATCAACATACATATGAGAAAGTTCAACTTCTGGATAATCTTTTGCTATCTCTTCCATTGTGTCTCTCCATAATTGAGAAACTTCTAAAACATTAGCTTTATCAACAGAACAAACTCTTTTATCTCTTTTCATTGCTAGTTCAAATGCTTGTTTACCAATTCTTTCAATCTCAGGTTTAGTATAAACCATAGTATTAAATGCTTTGAATCCATCATTTTCCCTTGGTTTTCCAAAATAGATACCACCAATAAGTTCTCTTACAATCATAATATCAACACCTTCTATAACCTCAGGTTTAAGTGTTGAAGCATTTACTAACTCATCATAAATAATTGCAGGTCTTAAGTTTGCATAAACTTCCATTGCTTCTCTGAACTTTAAAAGTCCTGTTTCAGGTCTTAATTCTCTTGGTAAAGTATCCCATTTTTCTCCACCAATTGCTCCAAATAAACAAGCATCTGAATTTAATACTCCATCAATAGTTTCTTGAGGAAGTGGAGTTCCTGTTTCGTCAATAGCAATACCACCCATTAAATATTCTTTATACTCTAAAGAAAATCCACAAGAATAAGAAACAGCATCTAAAACTTTAATTGCTTCATCTACAATCTCTGGACCAATCCCATCACCTTTGATAATTGAAATATCATATTTTTTCATTATTTATTAACTCCCATTTCAGCTTTTGCATAGTTAATTAATCCACCAGTTGCAATTAATTCTTGCATAAATGGAGGAATTGGAATAAATTTATATGTTTTATTAGTTGTATTGTTTGTAATAATTCCTTCATCAAGATTAATTGAAATCTCTTCACCTTCTTTAATCTCTAAAGATTCAGGTAATTCAAAAATTGGTAATCCCATATTAAATGCATTTCTATAAAAAATTCTTGCAAAAGATGGTGCTACAACTGCAGCTACTCCAGCAGCTTTAAGCGCGATTGGGGCATGTTCTCTACTTGATCCACATCCAAAGTTCTCTCCAGCAACTATAATATCACCCTTTTGTAACTTTTTTGGGAAATCAGGATCTGCATCTTCCATAACATATTTTGCTAAGTGTTCAGGGTCAGAACTATTTAAATATCTAGCAGCAATAATAACATCAGTATCTATATTTGCTCCAAAGTTCCATACTTTTCCAGTAATTTCGTTCATATTAATTTTCCTTAAAATAGTCTATTAAGTAGACTTTTAAATTCTAGTATTACTCTAAATTTTTTACTTTTTTTCTAATTTAGAAATTTTCTAAAGTCTTGCATTTTATCCAAAAGTTTAAAAATAATAGATTAAATAGAATGAATTAATGAACTTTTTAAATAATTTCGGTATAATACATGCCTTATCTTTCAAAACAAACGAGGAACTTCCGTATATGAGCGTAAAAGATTTAAATAAAGATATTGAGATTATTGTAAAAGAATACAAAGACTCAATACTTACATATGAAAAACTTATTAAAATCTTTCCAAAAGCTCCTACATCAGCAAATATCAAAAAACTTATTGCACTTGTTCAATTATATAATGTAACACTTATTACTGGTCAAGAACAAGCAAAAAGAATGAATGCTGAAGAGGCTAAGAAAAAAGAAGATTTAAGAAACAAGTTAAAAGACAATGATGAAGATGTATTTGACCTTTTAAAAAATAAAGAGCTTTTAGAATGGTCAAGATCTGATTCTCCGGTTAGAATGTACCTTAGAGAAATGGGACAGATTCCTTTATTAACAAAAGAGGAAGAAATAGAAATCTCTAAAAAAATAGAAATGGGTGAAGATGTAATTCTTGATGCTATTTGTTATGTTCCTTACTTAATAGATTTTATTCTTGAGTATAGAGAACCATTAGTAAATAGAGAAAGAAAAGTAAAAGAGCTTTTCAGAAACTTTGATGATGAGGATTCAGATAATGATGATTCAGAGGATGAAGTTGAAGAAGATGAAGAATTAGAAGAAGATGAAGATACACCTAAAATAAAAAAACTTGATAAAAGAGCTGAAACTATTATTGCTGCTTTCAAAGTTTTGGAAAAAGCAAAAAAAGATTGGTTAAAATTTCAAGCTAAAGAATCAGCTGCTTCTGATGATGAAGTAGATGTAATGCAATTTAATTTAGCAGTTGCATTTAAGAAAAAAGTTTTAAAAGAAGCATTATTAGACTTAGGTCCAACTTCAAAACTTATTACAGAAATTGTAAAAGCTATGGAGACTGCACTTAAATCAGATACTGGTTTTGAAACTGAATTAAAAAAACTAGAGTATAAATTACCTTTATTTAATGATATTTTATTAAAAAATCACCAAAAGATTTTAGATAATATCATCAATTTATCTAAAGTACAAATTACTTCAATGGTTCCAGAAGCAACTATGGTTTCTACTTATATGGAGATTAAAAAACTTTTCCAAACAGCAGAAGCATCTAAAGGTGGCTTTGATTTAGAACCAGAAGAATTAAAAGATGTTTTAGAACAAATTAAAAGAGGTAAAAAAATTACTGATGAGGCTAAAACTAGAATGGCTAAATCAAACCTTAGACTTGTTGTATCTATTGCAAAAAGATATACAAATAGAGGTTTACCATTCCTAGATTTAATTCAAGAGGGTAATATTGGTCTTATGAAAGCAGTTGATAAGTTTGAGTATAAAAAAGGTTATAAATTCTCTACTTATGCAACATGGTGGATTAGACAGGCAATTTCAAGAGCAATTGCTGACCAAGCAAGAACTATTAGAATTCCAATTCATATGATTGAAACTATTAATAGAATTAATAAAATCATTAGAAAAGGTATTCAAGAAAATGGTAAAGAGCCAGATGTAGATGAGATTGCAAAAGAAGTAGCTTTACCTGTTGATAAAGTTAAACAAGTAATCAAAATTACAAAAGAGCCTGTATCACTTGAAGCACCGATTGGTTCTGATGATGATGGTAAATTTGGGGACTTTGTTCCTGATGAAAAAGCTCCAACACCAGTTGATAACATTATGAAAGAGGATTTACAAGGACAAATTGATCAAATTCTTGCACAATTAAATGAAAGAGAACAGGCTGTTGTTAGAATGAGATTTGGACTTATGGATGATGCATCTGATAGAACACTTGAAGAGATTGGAAAAGAACTTTCTGTAACAAGAGAAAGAGTAAGACAAATTGAATCAAGTGCTATTAAGAAATTGAAGCATCCAAAAGTTGGTAAAAACTTAAAAAATTATGTAGAAAGTTAATAGATGAATTTTTATGAAGATTGGGTCGAAATAGATTTAAATCCTATAATATCATTTTCATCAAATGGTAAAATCACTTATTCAAATCAAGAAGCTCAATTTTTGCTTAGCCGTATTAAGCAAAAAGAGCTTTTTGATTTAACTCTAAAGCATGCTCCAAAAACTTTTGGAATCGAAACAACATACTTTGATTTGAGTTTAAAAAACTATTCTTTTTATGCTATTACTGTAAAGTACGAAAATGAAGATGAAATTCATATGAAACTTTACAAAAGTGCAATGGTTAAAAAAGACTCAGAATTAAGTACAAAAAACACAAATATCACAAATATTTTTACTCTAGTTGATTTAGCTATCTCAACTAAAAAAATTAAATCTAATGCAAAGTTTATTAAAAACTATGACCCTTCTATTCCAGAATTTAAGATTAATGCAAGTGAGTTTATTAAGGCATTAAATCTTATTTACGATAACTTTCAAGAATCAGAGATGTTAACAACATCTGTAATTCTTAAAATTGGGGAATATATTAGACTAGAGGGTAAGAAACACTCTATAATTAGTGTAGAAGTATTTTCAAGTACTAAATGTTCTACTGAAAACTTTAACTATAAAGATGAAAATGCATCATTTATAGTTACAAAAGATGAAGACAAGATAACTATTGATCTTCCATTAATCTCAGAGTAAACTTAGCTAATAAAACTGATATTGGAACAATTGCTAATCCCACTAAAAATGGGATTGGTAAAAATATCTTATTGTTATTTAAAGCAAAAAATCCAAATATTAAAAACCCGTAACCAAATATTCTATAAATAGAAATAAATCCACCTGCAGAAAACACTGTATTTTTTAATGAGTTCTTTTTTACTTTTGATTTCTCTTCTTTGATAATCTCTTTAATCTTTTCAGGGGTTAAATCCTCTTCAGCAATAGGCTCTACATCTTCAGAATATAAATCAAAAGGATCATCTATCTCATCAACCTTGTCTCTATCATCTAATATTTTTTTTTCATCTGAAGAATCAAAATTAGATAATCTATTTTTTATATTTCTTTGATATGAAAAATATGAAGCTAAAGTTACAAACAAAGAGCCTAAGAAAGCTACTTGAGTATTTAAAACCCAAATCTTATCATAAGCTAGTAATACATAAATAATAATGCAAAGGTCAACAATAAAAAAAACCTTTGCAAAATTTAAAATCTCTTTTTTATTCATCTTCGTCGTAAGACTTATCCCCATATTTTGCTCTATGGGCATATCTTGGGTCATTTTCCATTCCCTCAAATTGTTTTTGAGCTCTTTTATATGCCTTATAGATATTTAAACCTGCTGCTGCAATACCCCAAAATATACCTAACCATAAAGTCCATGTATAACCTGTCCATGTTTTTAGACCATATCCAATTCCAAAACCAATTGCAATAGCCGCAACAATAGAAATCCCTAAAGAAAGGTTATCTAAAGCTTCAAGCTTACCTCTATGTTTTGGTACTACTTTTTCTTGTTTATTTTCCATTTTTTCCTATCTTACATGTAAGTACATAAATAATCTGTAATCTCTTCAACTTTTATTTCAAAAGAAGAGTTAGCAGGTACTTCAAAAGTATCACCCTCTTCGAATCTTTCCCAATTACTCTCTACTCCTGCAAATAAAACTTCAACTTTTCCTGAAATAATTTCCATTTTTTCTGCTGCTTTTGTACCAAAAGTATATTCACCTGGTAACATCACACCTAAAGATTTAATTACACCTTCATTGTCAGTATAATTTCTACTTGTAACTCTTCCATCAAAGTATATGTTTGCTTTTTTTAACAAATCAACGTTTTTTTCAATTAAATGTTCCATCTTGAAATATCCCCTTCCCTATCTTTATAAATCTTTCATCACTTCATTTGCAGCTGCAATACACTCATCAATCATTTCATCAGTAATTACAGTACACATAAAACCTGCTTCATATTGTGAACAAGCAAAGTAAAAACCTCTTTTAATCATCTCATGGTGGAATTTACAGAATCTATCAAAATCACAATATTCACTTACTTCTTTAAAGTTTGTAGGCATTTTATCAGCAAAGAAGAAACCAAACATAGAACCTCTAGTATCAACTTGTAAACCAATACCATTATTTTCTGCTACTTTTTTTAATCCACTTGTTAATCTAACAGCTTTTTTATTTAACTCTTCATAAATCTCTGGATTAGCTTTAAGCTTTCTAAGACTTGTTAAACCTGCTGCCATGGCAACTGGATTCCCACTTAATGTACCTGCTTGATAAACTGCTCCCTCTGGACTTAAATGTCCCATAATCTCTTTTGAAGCGGCAAAGGCACCAACAGGCATACCTGCACCAATAACTTTACCAAAAGTAATAATATCACCTTTAACATCAATTAGTCCATGTGCTCCAGTTAAAGAAGTTCTGAACCCTGTCATAACTTCATCTAAAATCAATAATGTTCCATTTTTATCACAAAGTTCTCTGCACTCTTTTAAAAACTCTGCTGAAGCAGGAACTAATCCCATATTTCCAGCAATTGGTTCCATAATAACACAAGCGATGTCATTTGATTGTTCAAAACATTTTCTTAAATCTTCGAGATTGTTATATTCACAAACTATTGTATGTTTTGTTAAATCAGCAGGAACTCCTGGAGAACTTGGTGTTCCAAAAGTTGCTAAACCTGATCCAGCTTGAACTAATAATGAATCTGAATGTCCATGGTAGTTTCCAACAAATTTGATAATATCATTTCTTCCAGTTACACCTCTTGCTAATCTAATAGCTGACATAGTTGCTTCAGTACCAGAACTTACAAATCTAACTTTATCAATGTGATCGTACATCTCAACAATTTCTGATGCAAGTTCAGTCTCTAAAACACTTGGTGCACCAAAAGATAAACCTTTTTTTACTGTTTCAATTACAGCTTTTTCAATCTCTTCATTACAATGTCCAAAAATTAATGGACCCCAGCTTTGTACAAAATCTAAATACTTATTTCCATCTATATCAATTAAATATGCACCCTCACCTCTGTCAATAAAAGGAGGTGTTCCACCTACACTTGTAAATGCTCTTACTGGAGAATCAACACCCCCAGGTATAACTTGTTTTGCTTCTTCATATGCATTGATTGATTTTTCAAACATTATCGGTCCTATATCTATATATTTTAAAAGCAACATTCTACTATAATAGGAGTATGAAACTTATTATACTTGCCTTTATTTTATCACTTTCTTTACATTTTTTATTCTTTTCTTCCTTAGAAAAAAAAGAAGAGATTAAACAAAGTGCATCTACATCAAAAAAAATAAATAAATCATCAATAAACTATGTAAAGTTAATGCCAAAAAAAGTTCAAAAACCAGTTGAAAAACAAACAAAAAAAGAGATAAAAAAACCAGAGGTAAAAAAGACAAAACCTAAAAATTATAAAGTAGTTGATAAGAAAAAAATAGTACCTCAACAAAAAAAGCCTATTACTAAAGAAGCAAAAAAAATCATTCCTAAGCCAGTAAAAAAAGTTGAAGTAAAACCTACACCTATAAAACAAATTCCTAAAAAAGTTGAAATAAAACCCCAAGAAAAAAGAAAAACAATTCCTAAAAAATCTTTGGAAAACTTTTTATTAGCAGAGCCAGTACCCCTTGATAAAAATATGTTAGATGATATAACAAAAAGCTATTTAAGACTTTATGGGGAAGAATACAACTCTTTTACAAAGGTTCAAAAGGTTTATTTACAAAAAAACTTAAAAAATATTGGTAGAATTACTCAAAAATATTTAAAATATCCAAGAATTGCCATAAGAACAGGTCAACAAGGGATGAACATAGTTGAATTTTTTTTACATCCAAATGGAGATATTAGTGATTTAAAACTTTCAAACTCTTCAGGCTATACAAGTTTAGATAAAAATACAATTGAAACAATTGAGATTGCATATAAAGATTATCCTAGACCTAAAACAAAAACAAAAGTAAAAATTTATGTTTATTACAAGTTGTATTAAGTAAAATACAAAAAAATTATTAAATAGCTCAAGGTTTTTAATGTTAACGGAAAAAATTAGAAATAAACAAAGTGGTATAGTTCTTTATGGAATCACTCCTCCAAAAGTAAAACATACTCAAGAAGAGATAAAAGAGATTGCTTCAAGGCATGTTGATAGAATTTCTAAATTAGATGTAGATGGATTGGTTTTATATGATATTCAAGATGAATCAGAAAGAACTGATGAAGAAAGACCTTTCCCTTTTATTAAAACCTTAGACCCATGTGAATATTCACATAATTATTTACAAGAACTAAAAACACCTAGAATTGTCTACAGGGCTGTTGGTAACTACACAACGGAAACCTTTTCAAAATGGTTAGAATTTACTAGACAAAATCAAGTTCACTCTGTATTTGTTGGGGCTGCTTCCCATGAACAAAAAAACCCTTTAACTTTAAAAGAAGCCTACTCTTTAAAAAGGGAAGTTAATAATAATCTCTGTCTTGGAGGAATTGCAATCCCTGAGAGACACATGTCAAAACATAATGAACATACTAGAGTTGTATCTAAACAAAAATCTGGCTGTGAATATTTTATTACACAATGTGTTTATGATGTTCATGCAGCAAAAACTTTTTTAACTGACTATGTAAAATATGCAAAAGAAAACTCACTTGAACTTGTACCTATAATTTTTACACTCACACCTTGTGGAAGTGCAAAAACTTTAGATTTTATGAAATGGCTAGGGATAAATGTACCCAACTATTTAGAAGAGGAATTAAAAGAATCAGGTGATATTTTACAAGACTCAGTAAAATTATCAAAAGATATTTTTGAAGAGTTATATACCTTTGGACTTAAAAAAGGGATTCCTATTGGTTGTAATATTGAAAGTGTTGCAATTAGAAAAGCTGAAATTGATGCTTCAGTTGAACTTCTAGATGAAGTTAAAAAGATTATCAAAAATCATAAATAAACTTTTAAAACATAATAACCTATCACCTGCCTAGAGATATCATAAATTGGTGTGTTTACTATATAATAATAGCCCATTTTATGATATTGTGTTCCATTAAAATCTACATCATTTAAAAAACTTATATCTTCATTTGTTTTATTTAAAAGTACAAAGTCTCTAAGTTCTTGTTCCTTTGAAAACTCAACTTTTGAGGCGACAGATTGATACTCTCTATTCATAAGAATATATAATTTCACCCCTTTTTGTTCAAACTCCTCTATTAAAGAATTAAAGTTAGTTATTGCTTCAATTGAACCTAAATACTTGCCATCATCAATAACTGGTGAGATTCCTCTAATAAGCATAGAGAATCTTCCAATCTCGATACATGAGATAGGAGTTTTATGTTTTTTTACAATTTTTAAAGAGTGTCTAAAGGAGTCTAAGGAATCATTTTCTCTATTTGGATCCCAAAGTCTATAAAAACTATTTAAATCCTTATCATGAACGTGGATTTTAAAATCATCAAAAAGATAAGTATTTAGCAATGATTCCTTCGATTTACTAAGATATTTTAAACAATTACATTGTTCCTTTGTTCTTAAACATCTTTTTATACTTTCATCCTTTGAAAGTAAAACTGAAGCTGTCATCACAAGATTTTTATTCTTATCTACTAAATCAGTTAACTCCTTTAGATATGAGTCTATTCTTATCTCAATTTTCTCTTGTTTTTGAGTTGTTAAATAATTATCAAATACCCAAATTAAAGTAATACAACTAAATACAACAAATAGTGTAATTTTAAAAAAATTCTTATTGTCCATCTTCTAACCTATCCAAAAACTTTTCTTTATAAATTTCAATTTCATAGGTGAAACTTGAGCCAACATCCTCTTTTGATTCTAACTTAACTTCAATACCATTTTTGTCACAAATAGTTTTTATAATATTTAAACCTAAACCAAAACCCCCTTGAGTTTGATCCTCTCTTGTGAATCTTTGAAAAACACTTTTTGTATCTTTTATTCCGTAACCATAATCTTTAATTGTTAGAAAACAAGTATCAAACTCCGATTTAAGAGAAACTTCTATTTTACTTTGTGGTTTAGAATATTTAATTGCATTTATAATTGTATTGTCTATGATTCTTTGAAGTTCTAAAAGATTCATATAGATAAATATTTCATTTTCTATATTAGTTTCTATTGCCATAAATTTTGATTTAGCAATATCTTCAAAAAAATCAACTCTTGTTAAGAGATATTCAGAAAGGTTTATTTTGTCCTTTGAATATTTAACCTTATGATTTTTAATATAATATTCAATAGATTCATAATTGATTTGTATTTGCTTTAATGCAATTTTCATTCTATTTATATGTTTATTCTCTCCATTTTTCCTAACTAGTAAATCTAAATTTAAATTTATTATTCCAAGGGGAGTTTTTAATTCATGCATTGTGTCGTTAAATAGTATATTTGTATATCTTTGAACTAATTCATAGGGTTTTGATATATTTCTAATAATACTTCTATTTAATAATATAATATTAATAAGAACAGAGAAAAACAAAATTGTTGCAAGTAAAATAACCTTTGAGTAATCAATTTTTGTTTCACAAATTATAGTTGATATGCCATAAATATTTTTGTTTACATGTTTTTTATAATAGAAATATGGATAATCAACAAAGGTTTTAAAATCATAATTTTCTAAGTCCTTTGATAAATCATAAAGTTGTTCCTCTCCCATTTTATTTAAAAAAGCATATCTTATTTTGACACTTCTTGTTAAGTTAATTTTTTCGGAGTAAATTTGATTTTCTAGATCATTGGAATATTTTTCCAATGACATCTCTTTTAAAATCAATTCATTTTCATAGGCATAAGATAAAGCAAAATAAACTGGTATAGTAAATAATACCATCAATAACAAGGTATAAATATAAGCATATTTTTTCTCATCATTTTGTTGCTTCAATTTTGTATCCTAATCCCCTAGAGGATATAATAAAATCTTTATGGGTTTTAATTCTAATTTTTCTAATATACATTCTAATATCAGCATAATGAATCTCTTTCCCTTCCCAAACATTTTCTCTAATTGTTTCCATATCACAAAAACAGTTTGCATTACTAACTAAAAACTCAACTAACTCTTTTTCTTTTAAAGTTAAATCTATCTCTTTGTCTTTTAATTTCAATGTTCCATTTTGCAAACTAAATGTATATTCATTCATTAAATTACACAAAGAATTCTCTGCAGTATTATATTTAGTACTAATTAAACTATTAATTCTTAATTCCAATTCTTTTAGTTCATAGGGTTTTTTAAGATAATCATTACAACCTAGTTGATAACCAATTGTAATATTATCAATATCAACTAGCGAAGTTGTTATTATAATTGGAGTATCATTACCTATATCTTTTAGATATCTAATAACCTCGTGACCATTTAATTTTGGCACCTTTATATCAAGTATTGCTAAATAATATTTATTTTCAACTAAAGCATCTAAAGCTGATTCTCCATCATAGAAGCTATCAACTTCATATCCAATCTCTTCTAAATATTCTGTAACACTTTCGTTATATATATAATCGTCTTCTAAAAGTAAAATTTTCATAATTTAAGTATATAATTAGAAAGATTAAAACTTTCTAATTATATTTCTTTTTTTATAATTTTTTAAGCTATAGCAGAAGAACCAGTAAATAACTGTCCTGCATAAACTACATAGAATCTTAGTAGTGCTACACCAACTAAAACAACAATAGAGTTAATCATAATAAATTTAACTTTATAAGCATGGTTTTTTAAAGCTGTAAAAGCAATAATTACTGGTAGAATTAATCCTAGAAAAATTACACCTAACCAAAATACAGCTGCCCAACTACCTGTACTTAAAGCGTCAATTGCAGCAATTTTTGCTTCTCCACCTGAATATAACATACCAACAAATAACATAATTAAAAGTGGTATCTCAACCATGATAACTCTTAAATCTAGCATTAAAAGATATTTAATGCTCTCTTTATTAACACTACTTTTGAAAAATAACATCCCCACCAAAATATTTCCTGCAATACCAGCTGAAATCCCTGATGCTAGAAACAATACAGGTAATATTGGAGAGTTCCACATTGGAATACTCATATTTGCTGATAAAAGGAACCCGGTATAAGCTCCAACAACTAAAGCTAAAAAGAATAAGAAATATTCTGCTTTTTTAGCATATTCTGTATAACTTTTAATATAAGCTATGATAGGCGCAAACATTTTTATAAGAGGTATTTTTTTGATTGTATCTTCAAAAATTATACCTGTAAAAATTAATGCAAATGGTGTGTACAAAAATAATGCTATAACACCAAGGGTCATTACAGAAGTAAAATTATAACTAATTAACAACCAATAAAATGATAATGGTTTACCTAAATCTATTATCAATAATCCTAAACCAATGATGATTGCTATAGGAGAAATAATAGCTCCTGCTTTTACCATTGCATCCCAAATAGAAGAGGTTTCAGATTCATGATTATGTCTATTCCATTTTACTAATAATGCAACTATTATTGAACCTGCACTAATACCTGCTAAAAACAGATAAACTGCAATTGGCCAAGGCCAATTAATGACTTCATATTGAGCCATGCTTCCCCACATATTATTCATAACTTACTCCTTTTTTATTTGGAACAAATGCTAATTTAGTTTTAGTACCTAAGTGTGCTTTTGGATATGTCAAAATATTTTCATTAGCTTTTTTATAAACCTCAGATTCTTTATCATTCATATCACCAAATACTAATGCATCAGTTGGACACACTGTAACACATGCTGGATCTTGCCCTTTTGAAACTCTATTTGAGTAACAAAAAGTACACTTGTCAATATTTTTTGTAACTGGATCTGTGTATCTTGCTTCATAAGGACAAGCAACTACACAATATTTACAAGAGACACAAAGCTGATTATCTAACAGAACAAGTCCATCTTTTGTTTGGAACGACGCACCTGTTGGACAAACATCAACACATGGTGCATCTTCACACATTGCACAAGATTGTCTTTTCATATCCATTTTAAGATTAGGGAAAGTTCCTTCTGTATTAATTCTAACTTGTAATCTAAATACATCATCATGAATATTATTTTCACTTCTACAAGCTACACTACATGCTTGACATCCAATACATAAATTCTCATCATGTATCATTCTATAATTCTTTTTCATAACTTACCCCTTACGCCTTAATTATTCTTGCACCAATGTTTGTAATCATTGTTGAACAAACTGTCCCTTTATTTAAAGACAATAATTTTGATTGACTAGTTCCAACTCCATTTGTTCTTGTTAACCTCTCAGATTCTCTACCAAATCCCATATAAACGAATAAAGTATCAGGCCTAATACCTTCTGTTACAAAAGCTGTAGCTTTTTCTTTTCCAACATAACTTTCAATAAATATTTTATCTCCAGTTTTTATTCCCTCTTTTTTTGCTGTAACTGGATTAATCCAAACTGGATTATCACTCATTAAGCTATTTAAATAAGGAACATTTTGTGTATGTCCATTTGTATGAATTGCTGTTTTACCTGAAGTAATAATATAAGGAAATCCTTTTTGTAAATCCATATCATCAATTCTAGGAACTCCATACCCAGGGAATTCTGCTTCAACTTTTTCAGAGAAAATTTCAATTTTTCCACTTGGTGTTTTAAATTTCATTTTTCCTGCAAATAAACCATCTTCATCTAAATTTTCTGCTGCACTTGGGTATTTTGATACAAAATTATCAACATAAGTTTTTTCTCTCATTAATAATGAAGGAATACCAAATGATACATATCCATCTTTCGCTAATTTTTCTAAAAAGTCAGTGTTTCCTTTTGCTTGTTGAACTCTATATTGAGTCATATTATCCCATTTATATAAACTGTCAATATTTAATTTTTTTGCTAAGCTTCTAAATATTTGAGAAGTTGATAAAGTATTATTAATTGGGTCTACAACTTTATTTCTCATCATATAAGCAGGTGCTTTAGATGAAACATCTAGGATACCTTCATCCCTTTCTAAATATGTAGCTTCAGGAATAATCACATCTGCCATCAATGCAGTTTCAGACATATAAATATCATTTACAACTATTAAATCAAGTTTATTCATAGCTTGTCTAGTTTTAGTTGTGTCCGCTACTGTAATTAATGGATTATGTCTTGTTAGGAACCATCCTTTTACTTCATATGGAATACCTGTTAATATAGCTTTTGGGATATCTTGTAAAACTCCATGTTTTCTTGAAATAAATACATTTGCTTCACCCTTTTCAGCAGATTTATCAATTCTTAATTCCTTTAAGACTTTTATTCCTTTATCAGGATTTCCTGTAGTTGGTGCTATATCCATTTTTGCTAACTTATTTACAGTTTTAGCTTTTTTCTTCATATAAACTCCACCCTCTTTTTCAAGATTACCCATTAGTGCATTTGCAACTAAAATTGCTCTTGTTCTTTGGTATTCAGATGGACCCGTTGTTGTTTTATGCCCCCAATCAATAATAACCTTTGGTGCTGCTGCATAAATCTCTTTTGCAATTCTTTCTACAACTTCAGCTTTAATACCTGTAATTTTTTCTTGCCATTGTGGTGTTGTATCTTTTGTACTTTCTACAAGTTTTTCTATTCCAATTGTGTATTTATCAACAAACTCTTTATCATAAGTTCCATCCCTTAACCAAACATGAGTTAAAGCTAAAACAAAAGCTAAATCTGTTCCTGGTTTGACAGCATGCCACTCATCTGCTTTTGATGCTACAATTGAAAATCTTGGATCTAATACAACAAGTTTTGTTTTATCAGAATTTGCCACATGGGCTAGTTTCTTAGTTTTACTAACTGCAATACCTTCAAATAAATTGTGCCCAAAGTTAAGAATATAATTAGCATTTCCAAAATCTCTAGCTAAACTTGTTCCATATGTATGAGGGAAAGCAACTTTGTAAGTGATTGGACATGAACTATAATGTGAAAAAATATTTGGACTTCCATATGCACTTGCAAAAGTGGTCATATTATGATGATGATCACCAGTTTTTGCAGAAAAGATAACAGATTTTGCCCCATGTTCCTCTTTAATTTTTGCTAATTTTTTTGCAATAAAATCTAAAGCTTCTTCAGTTGAAACTTCCATCCATTTGTTTTCACCCCTTTGCCCTACTCTAATTAAAGGTTTTACTAATCTTTCATTATCATAAAGTTGAGAGTGACCAGAAGCTCCTCTAGCACAAACAGAAGTTTTCATTCCTTTTGAATGTTTATTACCTTGGATGAATTTTACTTTTCCATTTTCAACTTTAGCTTGAATCTGACATCTACTACTACACATCTCGCAATATGAGTTAACAGTTTTGTTTCCCCCTGAGAATACTGGATTATCAAGAGAACCTAACTTACCTGCCATACAAGATGTACCTGCAATAGCAGCTGTTGCAGAAGTAGCTTTTAGAAAATCTCTTCTATTAAATGTACTACTCATTTTTGATCCTTTTAAATATTGTTAACCGAATCTTAATACTTGTATGTAAATTTAATGTAAATCACATATTAAATCTCATTTTAAGTTTATATAATATATTTAAACCCTTTTTTCCCCCTAATGTTAAATATAATTCTTCATAAGTTTATATTTACATTAAATTTACTGAGTAGATATAAAATTTCACAAAGGATTAAAAATGATTAATAATATGAAAAATATACTTTTTAATAACATTGTAAATAATATAGTTAATAAAACTTTTGAGTCGTCTGTTAAGATTGTAAAAACAGAAAAAAATGATTCTAAATTTAATCATATCAAAAAAGATGTTTCATATCTTTTATATTTACATGTTCCATTTTGCGATAATCTATGCCCATTTTGTACCTTCCATAAATATAATCATAATATGAAAATTTCCACAAAATATTTTCAAAATTTAAGGGAAGAGATAAAAATACTTAAATCATATAATGTAAAAATTGACTCCATATATATTGGAGGGGGAAGTCCTTTAATAAATGATGTTGAACTACTAAAAACATTAAAACTTTTAAAAGAATCTTTTAATGTTGAAGATGTCTCCATTGAAACAGATCCAAATCATATTGAAGTTGAAACTATAAAAAAATTAAAAGCTTATGTGAGAAGATTATCCATTGGAGTTCAAAGTTTTAATGATACTTTATTAAAAGAATTGGGCAGATTTGACAAATTTGGTGATTCTAAATCATTAATAAAAAAAATTAAAGCTGTTAAAGGTATCTTACCTATGACGAATATAGATTTAATATTTAATCTACCAAATCAAACAGAGAAAATGTTAAGAGATGATTTAGATATAGCGAAATCTCTAGGTGTTGAACAAATAGTTACATATCCACTTATGAGCTCAACACTTAATTCAAGATTTACAAATAGATTCGAGCCTAACAATAATAAGGAGCATTTTTACAATATTATAAATGATGAATTAAAAGATTATCATGCTAATAATATGTGGTCATTTTCAAGAGATAAAGTTAATATGAACGATGAATATATCTCAACTCATAACGAATATATAGGCCTTGGAAGTGGTGCTTTTTCTTATCTAGAAGGAAAGCTATTTATTAATGCCTTTGATTTAGAAAAATATGAAGAGTTATTAAAAACAAAAAAAGACACAATTTTGGCAAAAAGTGAATTTAGTGAAAAAAATATAATTCAATATTACATTTTATGCACTTTATTTTCTGGGACTTTTGACATAAAAGCTTATAATAAAAAATTCAATGTAAGTTTAGAAAATATTTTAGGGAAAGAACTATTTGTACTTAAAAATTTTGGAATTATTTATATTGAAGATGATGTTATTAATTTAACAAAAAAAGGAAGATATATTCTTACTGTAATGATGTCAAGCTTTTACTCTCAAATGGATAAAGTTAGAGCTTTATTTAGAAATAAAGGCCATTTATTTGACTAAACAGTTGAATTAATTTTCTAATTCAACTATTTTAGTCTTCTTTCAAATTGATAAGAATCCATAAACCTAAAGGCTAGAAGATTTTCCAATATTGCAAATAAAACAATAAAGTTAATAAAAGAACTACCTCCATATGAAAACATAGGTAGAGGTAGGCCTACAACAGGTGCATAACCTATAACCATCAAAATATTTACACTCATATTAAAAAATATCAAAAACCCTAATCCGGAGGCAAAGGCACGAATAATATAATCATCATGGAAATAATAGTTTAAAGATAAAAGGTGAAATATCAATAATCCATAAACAAAGATTAAACCAAATGCTCCTAAGAAACCATATCTTTCAACAAAATAAGCAAAAATAAAATCACTTGTGGCGATTGGTAAAAACTTTAATTGTGTTTGTGTTGCTTCTTCTGTATCTTTCCCTACAACTCCTCCATTACCAATGGCAATAATAGATTGTTGAACTTGATAACTTGGCTTTTCAGATAAAAAATCTTTTATCCTTTTTTTCTGATAATCTTTAATTAAATTTGAATATATTAAAGGAGAAGCTAAAGCAATAGTAATAATAATACCAGCCCATATTCTCCAATTTACACCAATAATAAATAATATCCCATAACCAACTAAAAGTAAAACTAAGGCTGTTCCTAAGTCTGGTTCTTTTGCTATTAAAACAAAAGGTAAAAGAATATAAAAAGAGAAATAAACGAAATCTTTAAAATTATATCCACCTTTTTCAGGCTCCCTATTTTGAATCAAGTAACCCATCATCAAAATAAATACAGGTTTAAAAAGTTCACTTGGTTGTATTGTCATCCCAGTAATTGGTAAAGAAAGCCACCTTTTAGCACCAAGTCTTGTTTCTCCAAAAAACTCAACAGCCAGTAAAAGTATAATACCTAGCCAATACAAAAGAGGAATCAACCTAATATGACGTCTAATAGGTAAAATAAAAACTAAAAAAAATGCAATTAGTGAAAGAGAAAAATACACCAATTGCTTATTCGCTAAAGCTGTGTTTGTTTCGCTTATCAAATTATAAGAAAGCAAAACCAAAGGTAAAATGAATATTATTAATAAATAGTCAAAATGAGATATAATTCTTTTGTCAAATAAACGCATAATGAAAGAGTATCCAAATATGAATAAAATTTTTATTGTCCAAGAGCCAAATAGGTTAGATAAGTTTCTAAGCCTTAATATTGAGGCTTCAAGAAACCAACTTGAACAACTAATAAAAAAAGAATATGTAAAAGTAGATGGTAAAATTGTAAAAAAACCAGGAATAAAATTAAAAGAGGATCAGGAAATAGAAGTATTCTTCCCTGAAGCACAAATAAACCCTATAAAAGATGAGAAATTTATACAAGAATCTTTGAAAGATAAAGAAGTGGGAATCATCTATGAAGATGAACACATATTGGTTTTAAATAAACCCTATAATCTTACAATCCATGATGCGCCAAGTGTAAAAGATGCAACATTAGTTGATTGGCTTAAACTAAAAAACATATCCCTTTCAACAATTTCAGGTGAAGAAAGGCATGGAATTGTTCACAGATTAGATAAAGGAACTAGTGGAGTTATGGTTGTAGCAAAAAGCAATGAAGCTCATGTGGGACTTGCAAAACAACTAGAAGATAAAACCATGGGAAGGTATTATCTTGCAATTATAGATTTACCTTTAAAAGAAAATTTAATTATTGAAAAACCTATTGGAAGAAATCCAACAAATAGACTTAAAATGACAATTTTAGAAAATGGTAAAAATGCAAAATCTGCTTTTAGTAAGCTTGTTACATCAAATAATGAAAAATATGATTTAATAGCAGCTAAACTTTTCACAGGAAGAACTCATCAAATAAGAGTCCATCTAGCTTCGATAAATAGGCATATACTTGGAGATAATTTATATGGATTTAAGGGCGAATTAAATAAAATAAATAGATTTTATTTACATGCATATAATTTATATTTAATTCACCCAATTACAAATAAACCAATGAGTTTTACAGCAAAGCTTAATAACGATATGCAAGAATTTTTAGAAAAAAACTTTAACATGGAGAGTGTATATGACAAAATTGATGAAACTAACATCATTAACTGCTTTGATTTTACTAGTTAGTGGATGTACAAATGGTAATTTATCTCAACCAAATCTTCCAAAAATCGATGATACTCTAGAGGTCGTTGATTCTGCTTCTATTAGAACTATTTCTGATATAAACAATATTGCCTTTGAATGGAGAAAAGTTGATGACCCAAGAGTTGTTGGGTATCACTTTTATAGAGCTAATCTTCAAGAAGATGGTGAAAAACTAAAATTAATTGACACTATTAAAAATAGATACACTACGCACTATGTTGATGAAGACTTAAAACCAAATACAAAATATGTTTACAAAATATCTTCAGCTACAAAAGGGGAAGTTGAATCTAGAACTACAAATGATTATATTGTATCAACACTGCCAAAAATGGAAGGTGTTAGTTTTATTCAAGCAATTTCAAATTTACCTAGACAAATTAAAATTATCTGGAGACCTCATTCAAACGAAAGAATTGAATCATACAAAATTGAAAGAAGTTCACCTTCAACAAGTGAATGGGAAAAACTTGATACAGTTGATGGGAGATTACAAGCTGAATACATAGATTTAGATTTAGATGACAATGTAGTTTATAATTATAGAGTTACAGCTTTAAGTTTTGATGGTTTAGAATCACAACCAAGTACAATTGTAAAAGCTCAAACAAAACCCTTACCAGAAGGTATTTTAAGCTTAAAAGCATCTAGAGATTTACCAAGAAAAATTGTATTAACTTGGGAACCTTCACAATCTTCTGATGTGATTAAATACAATATTTACAGAAGTGCAGATGCAGATAATGGTTTTGATGTTATAAAAACTGTAGATACAAATGTTTTAGAATTCCAAGATTTTGTAAATGAAGATGGCAAAGCATATTTTTATAAAATAAGTTCAGTTGATAAAGATGGATTAGAAAGTGATTTAAATATCAATTCTGTAATGGGTTTAACATTAGGGAAATTAGCAAAACCAGTTATCACTTTAGCACAAATTCAAGGTGAAAAAGCAATTTTAAATTGGCAACCTGGAGATAGAAGAGCTGTTTCTTATGTGATTCATAAAAGTATCAAAGAAAACTTCTTCAAAACAAAAAAAGAAAAAATTGAAAATATCAATGCTTTAAGATTTGAAGATAAAGATATTGTAAGAGGAGTAGTTTATAGCTACTCAATTCAAGCTGTTGATAAAAATGGGATCTTATCTGAAATTACTGATAAAACAGAATTAGTATTACCTAAATTACAAGAGTTGAATTAATAAATGCCGCACATCATATTTGACAGTTTTAACAAAGATTTAGTAACACCTTCAAAAAATGAAGATGTTACTTTTAAATTTATAGCAAAATCATTTAATTTTACTAGTAAACCTAGAAAAACAGAATATAAAATTTGTGTAGAAAAAGAGAATAAAGATTTTCTACTTACATTAAAACAAAAAGATGAAAACCATCTTCTAAAGGTTGATAAAGTTACTAGAGTGACTCCAGTTCAACTGGTAAAAGATGCTTTAAATGCATATGTTAATGAGATTGATGCAAATATTCTATTTTCAAATACTCAAAGTATAAACCAAAAAATCAAGCCTACACAAAAATATTTAAAAGATATTGATTATTTTGTAAATGATTTTGATACAAATAAAGAGATAAATATTGAGATTGGCTTTGGTAGTGGAAGGCACCTTTTACACCAAGCAAAAGAAAATCCAGATATTCAATATATTGGTCTTGAGATACACACACCATCAATTGAACAATTACTAAAACAAGTTGAGATTCAAGGGATTGAAAATATTTTAGTAGTTAATTATGATGCAAGATTATTTATGGAGTTTATCAAATCAAATAAAGTTGGAAGAATATTTGTTCACTTTCCTGTACCTTGGGATAAAAAACCCCATAGAAGAATCTATTCAAATGCTTTTATCAACGAAGCCTTAAGAGTACTAAAAAAAGAAGGAACTTTAGAACTTAGAACCGATAGTAGAAAATATTTTGATTATTGTGTTGATCTTTTAACAAACTTACCATCTGGACAAATAACAATTGATATCAACAAAGACTTAGCGATTTCAAGTAAGTATGAAGATAGATGGAAAAAACAAGGTAAACATATTTATGATGTCATATTAAAATGTGCCCAAGAGGATAAGGAAATTAACTTTAATTATGACTTCTCATTTGATGAAGAGATTGAATTTGATAAAATTATAAATAATATCAGTACAAAAGCTGTTGTAAAAGATGACTACTTTATTCATATTGAAGATATATTTACTATTGAAGAGAATAATTCAGGTTTAATACAAGTAACCTTTGGAAGTTTTGATAGACCATTAAATAAATATATTTTGATTAAAGATAAAAAAGCAAAATATTTTCAAGACCTTCCTTTACCTACAAGTGCAAATATAAAAGCACATAATCAATTAAAAGAGATGCTAAAAAATGATTAATGCCAAGAATATATATCTTTCATATGATGAGAATAAATACATTATAAAAAAAGGTAATTTTTCCATTAGAGAAAGAGAGTTTATATTCATTGGGGGAACAAGTGGTAGTGGTAAATCTACTTTATTAAAATCGTTTTATGGTGAAATTCCATTAAAGCATGGAAACTTAAATATTGCCGGTCAAGAGGTTTTTGGTATAAAAGGAAAAGCCCTTAGACGCTTGCGAAAAGATATAGGGATTATCTTCCAAGATTATAAACTAATCAAAGAATGGACTATAGAAGAGAATATCATGATTCCATTAAAAATCAATGGATATTCCCATGATATTTCAAAGGAACAAGCAAAAAAGCTTCTTGCCCATGTAAAACTAAGTCATAGAGAAGGATATTATCCAAATGAACTTAGTGGAGGAGAGCAACAAAGAGTTGCAGTTGCAAGGGCTTTAGCCCATAATCCAAAAATAATCATTGCAGATGAACCTACTGGAAATCTAGATGACTATTCTGCGGATGTAGTTTGGAATTTATTAAAAGGTGCAAATGAACAATTGGGAATTACAGTTGTTGTTGTAACCCATAGAGTTCCAAAAAACTTTGGTATTAGGTTTAGACAGTTATCTATTGAGGATGGAATAATATATGAAGTTTCTTAAAAATACTTTTGCCTTTGTTATTCCATTAACAGCAATGTTAATATCTTTTACAATTTATCTTTTTTCTTCTAATATTTTAGACAACTATAAAAAGACCATTGCAAATGATTACTCAATTGTTGTAATTACAAATACACCTTTAATAAAAGAGGAGATAACTGAACTTGGTGATATAAGAGTTGAAAAGATTATTACCCTTGAAAACAACAAGATTATAAACAATATAAAGTCAAGTTTATCAAAATCTTCTATTGATTTGTTAAAACAAAAATTACCCCATTTTTATAAAATTAAACTTGAAGTTTTCCCTACAACTAGTCAATTGGAGATTATAAAAAATCAACTTTATCAAAATAAAAATATTAGAAAAGTTGAGATGTTTTCTAAAAACCATAATAGTGTATATCTATTACTATTACTTTTAAATCAAATTAGTTTGATTCTTTTTTCTATAATTTTAATTTTCGCAATTATTATGATTTCTAAACAAATTAGAATATGGTTCCATGAACATCATGAAAAAATAACTATTTTAAAACTACACGGTGCTTCTATTTTATATAGTTCATCTACAATTTTAAAATATGCTATTATGAGTTCTTTATTATCTTTTTTAATTGTTTCAGGAATTTTTATATATTTAGTTGGAGATATTGGCGTATTATTACCAAAAGACTTAGAAAAAATTGTTATTGTTACTCTTACAATAAACAATTCACTTATTAAGATTTTCTTACTTTCTTTTGGAATTTCAATACTAACAATAGTAGGTGTACTTTTAAAATACAAAATGAAATATGATTAGACTTTTATTTTTATCATTAATACTATTTAGTTTTTTAGACTCCTCAACAAAAAACATCGATAAGAAAATAACTAGTAATAAAAAAATACTTGAAAAAAGTAAATCAACACAAATGAAAACAGATTTTTTAATCAAAATCTTGGCTAAACAAATATCAAAACAAAATAAAGAATTAACAGATCTTGAAAAAGATATTGATATTGTAAATGATGATATAATAAAACATGAAGCTCAATTAAAAGACGCAAGAAGCCAACTTACAAACTTGCAAAAAAACTCTAAAACTTTAATAAAAGAAAAAAAAGAGAATGAAAGACAAATAGTAAAAGTTATTATAGATGAATTCTCTTCTGCAATTGCATTAAAACTTGCAGATGAAAGCTCGCTAGAAGAATTGATAGACTCAGAGATATATACAATTTTGTCTCAAAGTTCTAAAGATGAGATTTTAAAACTTAATAATTCTTATGACTTAATTACACAAAATAAAAAAGAGAATCAAAATAGAATCAAAAAAATTGCTTCATATATAGAAGATAGGAAAAAAAGAAAAAAAGAGTTAAATGAACTAAAAACAAAACACTCTAAATCTTTAGTATCTTTAGAGAAAAAACATAAAGTTTATCAAGAAGAATTGAAAAAAACTTTACAAAAACAAGAATCCTTAAAGACCTTACTTGGAAAATTAAATATCCTTAAAAAAGAGGAATTAGAAAAACAAAAAGAGGAAAGAATTGCAAGGGCAAAAAAATTAGCTGAAAGTAAAAAAAAGAACCAATCAACCAAAACAAAAAAAGAAAACTATAATGTAGATGATACAAGAAATGAAAAATATGCCAATAATATTGATATTGATGTAAGAATGATTGGTTCATCAACTTCAGGGATTAAAATTTCTAGATATAAAGGAAGAAGAACCATTGCTCCCCTTGATTCATTTGATGTAATTAAAAAGTTTGGTACATATTACGACCCCGTTTATAAAATTGAACTTTTCAATGAATCTGTAGTTTTAAAATCTAAAAAACCACAAGCAAAAGTAAAAGCAATATTTAATGGAAAAATAGTATACGCAAAAAAAGATGCTGGAATGCTTGAAAATGTTGTGATTATAGCCCATCAAAATGGCTTGCACACAGTATATTCACACCTTGATAAGATCTCTCCATCTTTAAAAGTTGGAAGATGGATAAAAAAAGGTTATGTGGTTGGAAGAGTAAATGATACACTAACTTTCCAAGCAACAAAAAATGAGATGCATATTAATCCAAAAGATCTTTTCAAAATCTAATTTTTGACTTTGAAATAAAAAGATTATTATGATAATATAATCAAAAATAATAAAATCGCTATTATTTTATACTCACTGGGATGCATGAATGAAGAAAAATATATTAACACTTTCATTTTTAATAATAATTATTTTATCAATTCTTATAACCTTTTATAGTTTATATAATCTACGAAATGTTGGAATAAAGTCTGCAATACATAATGCTAATTCTATCTCTGAAGTTATTAAAAGTGGTCTAACTTCCCATATGGTAAACAATAATATGGATGATGTTGATACCTTTATTCAATCTGTTTCTAACATTAGAAATATTGATAAACTATGGCTTATAAGAAGTGAAAAAATCAATGAACAATTTAATACTACCTCATTTAATATTCCAAGGGATAAAATAGATGAAGAGGTTTTAAAAACTGGTAAAATCACATATAAAATTGATGAAGGTTTAACAACTTCAAAAATTAGAATTTCAATTCCTTATATTGCACAAGCAGACAAAGGAATTGATTGCCTTAAATGTCATAATGTATCTCAAGGTGAAACCTTAGGTGCTGTTTCTATGCAATTAGATATTAGTTCTATTAAAGAGATTGGTATAGAATCTCTTTACTTAACTATCTTTATTGTTTTATTAACAATATTAATTTTTATATTTATTAGTAGAAAAATATTAGCCCCTTATACTTTTTTATTAACCCTATTTAAAAGCAATCTAAGTTATGCTTTAAATGGTAACTTTAAAAAAGTAGAAGCCCCAATTGGATTGTCAAAGGATATTCAAGATTTAACTAATAATTATAATAATTTAATGGTAACTTTTAAAGATACTACAGAAGAGATAGATAAAAAACTTCAAGGATTTATTGGTTATAGAACTGAATTTTCAACAAATAGAAACCCTTTAAGTGAATCAAGGGAAATCATCAAAAAACTTTCAAACCTATATCAATTTAAAAAAGAGGTTGAACAAGATAGTTCAAAAGAAGAGATTTACCAAAGACTTGCTGATGTTATGGAAAATGAGTTTGAACTACATAATTTTACATTTTCTGAAATAGATATGCTAAATAATAAAATCACCAAGGTTATTGAAAAAGGTGAATCGTTTTATTGTTATAAAACCCTTTGTGAATCTCCAGAATTATGTAGAAGTGCTAGAACCAAAAGTGATGTTCATTCAATTGATTTACACAATAGCTGTCAATATTTTGATAAAAAGGATAAATACTATTATTGTTTTAATATAAATGTAGTAAAAAGTTTATATCTAATAATTCATTGTGTTGTAGATACGAAAGAAGAGTTTGAAGAATTAAAACAAAAAACTGTATTTATAAAAAACTATTTAAAAGAAGCTTCACCTTCCCTTGAAGTTAATCTATTAATGAATGCTTTAAAAAACTCAGCATTCAGAGATGGCCTTACTGGTCTTTATAATAGAAAATTTTTAGATGAACACTCTAAAAAATTAATTCCTCAAGTTAAAAGAGATAATACAAATATTGGTGTGCTTATGTTAGATATGGATCACTTTAAAGCTGTTAATGATGAATATGGACATGATATTGGAGATAAAGTATTAAAAGAACTTGGAACTATTCTAGAAGAATCTGTTAGAGAATCTGACCTTGTAGTAAGATATGGAGGAGAAGAGTTTATAGTTTTACTTGTTGGTGTAAATAGTGAAGAAAATGCTCTAAAAATTGCAAATAATATTGGTAAAAAAGTTAGAGAAAATGAGATTGATGTTTATGCAGGAGCAAAACTTAAAAAAACTATTAGTATTGGTTTATCTATGTTCCCACAAGATGGTAAAAATTTTGATTCAGTTCTTAAAAATGCAGATATTGCTTTATATGAAGCAAAAAGCAGTGGTAGAGATAAAGTAGTAAGATTTCATGAAGAACAAGTTAGTAGCGTTGACTTGTTTTAAAAAGTAAAAGAAATTTTAAATATCCAATAAAAAAGGGGTGACAAAACTTGCCACCCCTTTTTTTAATATACTAAAAAACTAGTGTAAATCTTCGTTAAGTTTTACTTCTCTAGTACTTCTCATAGCAATAATTTGACCTGTTACTGAGTTTTGTCTAAAATGAACTCCATTTACACCTTGGAAATCCATACCTCTCATAAGCTCTTTAATCTCTTTATCTGGATTAATCTCTTTTAAGGCTGCAACTGCTTTTTCAGAAAGTGTAATTTTAGTACCTGGTAAAATTGTTACACCTGCATCTAAAATACATCCATCAGCAATACTTGTACCAGTACAAGAGTTAGCACCTAATAAAGTGTTATCTCCAATTGTTACAGGAACACCATCAGTTCCAGATAAAACTCCAAGAATTGAAGCTCCTCCACCAACATCAGAACCTTTTCCAACTTTTGCAGATGAAGAGATTCTACCTTCAACCATAACTGCACCTTCAGTTCCTGCGTTAAAGTTAATATAAGCAGCTCCAGGCATAACAGTAGTTCCAGCAGCTAATTGAGCACCCATTCTAACTTTGTTAGTATCTAAGATTCTTGTGTTATCTGCAGGGATTACATGATCTAAGAATTGAGGGAATTTATCAACTTTTGTAATTGATGGATATTTTCCAGAAAGTTTTAATGCAATTTCATTTTCTCTTAACCAGTCTAATTCAATTGGTTGATTACCAACCCATGCACAATTTTCTAATTGTCCAAATGCCCCATTAAGATTAAGTCCTCTTAATTTAGCTTTTCCTGTTGATAATGCATAAAGTTTTAAGTACACTGTTTCAGCACTTTGTGGAGCTTCATCTTCAAAAATAAATACAACTTTATAATCTTCAGCTGTAAATCCAGAATCAATTGGTAAAGATGCTAATTGTGAAATTACTTGAACATTTTTATGATCTTGTCCTTTTGCTTCAGGGATATAAGGTCTAAATACCTCAATACAAGAAGTTAAAAAAACATCACTAACAGATGCAACTAATTCAGACTTAGAAGTATCAACTTCAACACCTGCTTCTTTTAGTGCATTAAGAAATACTGCAGCAGAACCATAGTTTTCTTCCCAGTTCATTACTGGATATGTTGCTTGTAAAACTTTTTCAGGATTTAATTGTCCTCTATCAACTCTTGCAATACCAAAACCGATTGGGTTTTTATACCAAGATTGAGATTGAATCTCTTCTATTTTGCTTTTAAAATCATCTTTTGTAAATGCCATTCCTAGTTATCCTTTTAAAAATTTTTTGTGGATTATACTTAAATTTCACCAAAAGCTAAGTTAATAAACTTAAAAAGAGCTATCCATATCTATTGTTGCCATAGTTGAATTAATTGAGTGAAGAGCAACTAAAAGAGCCTTAGCCGTTGGTGAACGAAGTATAATTTCATATCGATATTTATTTGCCATTTTAAAAATAGGACTTTGTCCAAAGCCAACAACTTCTATATCTTCATACTCTTTTAAAATCTTTACATATTTATCCAATTCCTCTTTTACTTTTAAACCATTTTCATGGGCAAAAATAACCTTAGCCATTTTAATAAAAGGTGGATAAAGTCCTTCTCGAAATTCTAATTCTTGGTTTAAGAAATCTTCATAATCACACTCTTGTAAGTAATAACTTAATAAATCTTCATTTTGTGTTTGAATTATCACTTCACCCTCACCTTTTCTACCACTTCTTCCTGATATTTGAATAAGTAAAGATAAGGCTCTCTCCCTTGCTTTATATGAGCTCATATTTAAAACTGAATCAATTCCTAAAACAACTGCAAGTTTTACATTATGATAATCATGCCCTTTTGAAAGCATTTGTGTACCAACTAAAATATCTATTTTATTTGCATTAAAATCATTTAAAACTTTTCTTAATTTGCTATCTGTTTTTATCTCATCTCTATCAAATCTTTTTATGATTTTTTCAGGGAAAAACTCTTTTAGTCTCTCTTCAACCTCTGCTGTTCCAACTCTTATATTATGAATTATCCCATTATTACAAGAAGGGCATTGTTCAGGAATTTTTTGAGCATATCCACAATAATGACATTTTAAGGCTAAATCATTTTTATGTAAACTCATTGAAACTGAACAATATGGACATTCAACTGATTTTCCGCAGGAAGTGCAAATTTGATATTTAAAATTTGCCCTTGTTGGTAAAAATACAATAACTTGGTTTTTATTTTCTAAAACATTTGCAATTTTATTTAAGATTAAATTTGATAATTCTGTTGAGGAATCATCAAATGTTAATTGTTTTTTTGTTTCAAAAAAAGTTTCTTTTAATCTATAAAAAGGCAATTTATGAAAAGAAGAGATAGATGCTGTTGCACTTCCTAAGATAAGATTGATATCAAACTTTTTTGCAATATACAAAGATAAATCTTTTGCATTATATCTTGGTTTAGAATCACTTTTATATGATTCATCGTGCTCTTCATCTACAACTATCAGTTTTAGGTTTTTAAAGGGTAAAAATAAAGCTGATCTAGCACCTGCAACTAATTTTATTTCCCCTTTATAGATTCCTTCAAGAATTTTTTCTTTTTTCTTCTTTGTGATTTTTGAATGCCAAATAGCAACACTTTCTCCAAATACTTTTTCTAAACGCTTTTGCATTTGTGGACTTAAAGAGATTTCAGGCATCAATAAAATTGCATTGCCATTTTCATTTAAAACTTTTTCAATGGTTTTAATATAGATTTCTGTTTTTCCACTTCCTGTATTTGCAAAAAGTAAAGCTTGTTTTTTCTCTTGACAAAAAGCAAATGCTTTTTCTTGTTCTTTAGATAAGCAGATTTTAGAATCAAATTCAATTTTGTTTTCTTCCTCTTTTATATTTTCATCAAAGGGAACATAAACACTTAAGGCTTCACCAAATGAACATACATAATATTGAGATATAAATTTTGCAATTTCAAACATCTTTTCATCATAATAAAAAGGTAAAACCTCTAAAATCTTTACACATTTAAAATCAGGTTTAGCAACTTTTTTTATTACAACTGCAGGAGTTTGTTTTTTTCTATTGCCAAGGGGAACTAAAACCTTTGTACCAACTTTTATCTCTTCTAAACTTTCATATGTCAAAGGGTTTAAGGGTGACTTTAAAAAACTTACTTCATAATAATTCACTCAAAATCCTTGCATAATTCAATACTATTTAGACATTTAAAACTATTATTTATAAATTCAAATTCTAAGTATTGTTCATTTGTAATGTAAATCTTATATTTTGTAGAGGAGCTTTTAATCCACTTTCCAATCTCTTTTTTTAAACTATTTGTTGAGATTAAGGGTTTATCTAAAATATTTGAAAACAATAAACTTTTTTCCTCATCTATATTTGCATCATCAAGCTTTGAAATATAATCATCACCACTAAGGATATTTTTTGAGTTTTCTTTTGATAAAGAACTTCTTATTAAAGAGATATCACCTTTAACAGATGTTTTATTTGTAAACTCTATACTTGATGATGTTTTTATAATTAAAAAAGTTGAGACTATTGAGATAATCAAAATTACAATAATTATCTCAAATAAAGAAAAAGCTTTTTTCATAATTAAAGTTTTGGTATTTTTTCTGAAATCTGTTCTAACTCTTCTTTGAAAATTGTATACTCTTGAGCAAGTCTGATATATGCAGCTAATAGCTCTCTTGTATCAGAGTTTTTATCAGGTTCAAGATATTTTCTTATCTCTTTTTCTATCTTTTCATCAACAACAATTGTATAAGCCATATTATTAATATGAAAAGTGAGTTTATTTTGCAATGTGTTTAGCCTCTACAAAGGTTAAAGTACTATCAATTCTTAAAAGCATATCTTGATTATTTCTTTCCAATTCATCGTTTTTATTTTTCAAATCTTCTAAATCTTGACGCAACATATTATTCTCTCTTTTTAAGAGTTCATATTCATGTACTAGCTTATCAATTTTTAAATTTAATTTCTCGATGATTTCCATAGTAGGTATTCTATCTAATTTATCCTAGTAAAATTATTTAAATATAAAAATTAAAACAATTAACTATCCATGAATAAAAAGTTTGCCCTGAGCATACAAGGCTGCAACACCTTTTCCCCATGATGAGCAAAATTCTAAATTTTCACTTGATAATTGAAATGTGTCATTTATCTGCGAAATTAAAGCTTTTTCCTGTATATCAAATCTATCATCTGCATGGATTAAAATCATTAATTCCATAACAACTATCTTTTTACTTTTTTTAGATTTAAATGTTTCTAATGTATCTTCTAAAGAAAAATACTCAATTTCAAAGTCGTTGTCATTTTCAATTCCCATTTCTGCACAGTATTCTAAGATTATCTCTTCTTCTTTTTCTCCATAATCATTATCAATTCTTGCTAAATAGTGGGCAAGTTGTAAAAATGCAAATTTTTCTTTTGGTTTTAATTTCATTAAAAGCATAGTTTTCCTAATAAGTTTGTAATCGTATTATATTTTAAAAAGGTTAATATTTGTTAAATAGCAAATATTTAGATGGATTATCCACCTAAATATTTTTTTCTTATTTCATCTGAAGTAATTAAATTTTTGGCATCATCTTCTAAAGCCACTTTCCCATTTTCTAAAACATAGGCATAATTTGAAATTTCTAAAGCAGCAAAGGCGTTTTGTTCTACTAATAAAATAGTAATTCCATCCTCTTTTAACTTAACTATTGTTTCAAATAATTCACCTACGATTTTAGGGGCAAGTCCAAGTGAAGGTTCATCAAGCATCAAAAGTTTTGGAGAAGACATTAAAGCCCTTGCAATTGCAAGCATTTGTTGTTCCCCACCACTCATTGTTCCACCTAATTGACCTTTTTTATCAATAAGTCGTGGAAACAATTTAAACATTCTTTCTTGATACTCTTCATAAAGTTCATCTTGATTAAAAGCACCCATTCTAAGATTCTCTTCAATTGTTAAGTTTTGGAAAACTCTTCTTCCTTCTGGAACTAAAGATATACCCTCTTTTATAATTTTATGGGTTTTGTGATTTGAGATATCTAAATCATTAAAAATAATCTCACCTGTTTTCTTTACATCATTTACAATTGATTGAAGTGTAGAAGTTTTTCCTGCACCATTACTTCCAATAAGTGAAACAATTTGTCCAGCTTTTACTTCAAAATCAACTCCCTTTACAGCTTTAATTAAACCGTAAAATACTTCTAAATTCTTTACACTAAGCATGTTTAAAATCTCCAAGGTAAGCTCTTATAACTTCTTCATCTTTAATTGCATCTTTAATATCACCCTCAAAGATTGTTTTTCCATAATCTAAAACCATAACTCTATCACATAGTTTATTTACAAACTTCATATCATGTTCAATTAATAAAATTGTAACATCAAACTCATCCCTAATTTTAAAGAAAAGCTCTGCTAGTTCATCAGTTTCTTGAGGGTTCATACCAGCAGCTGGTTCATCTAATAAAAGAAGCTGAGGAGAAGCAGCTAATGCTCTTGCAATTTCTACTTTTCTTTGCTGTCCATATGAAAGAGAAGTTGCCATTTCATTGGCATAATCTGCAATTCCAAGTACTTCCATAATCTCTATAGCTCTTTTTTTAACTCTTTTTTCCTCTTTAAAAAACCTAGGTAATCTTAAAATAGCTTCTAAGTAAGTGTACTCTGCTTGATAATCAAAGCCAATCAAAATATTCTCTAGTACAGTCATTGAAGTAAATAATCTAATATTTTGAAATGTTCTAGCTATTCCTCTATGTACAATTTTATGGGGTTTAATTCCATCAATTCTTTGTCCATGAAATTTTATTTGCCCATCAGTTGGCTCATAATTTCCAGTAATGATATTAAACATTGTAGTTTTACCAGCACCATTTGGACCAATTAAACCATAAATTTCTTTGGCATTTACATGAAAAGATGTATCTTTTATAGCTGTAACACCACCAAATTTTTTTGTTACGTTACATACTTCTAAAATCATTTAACATCCTTTTTCTTTTTAAAGAACTTCAATTCGAAAAGTTCTTTTTTACCCATCAGTCCTTCTCTTGCAAAAAGCATTACAATAATTAAAATAAGAGAGAATACAACCATTCTCATTCCAGGAAGTCCTTCTGTTTCATAACCAAATAGATTCATTGGTTCATCTAAGAATCTCATCCATTCTAAACCAGCCATCACAAAAATAGTTCCTAAAATTGCTCCAGTTGTACTTCCAAGACCACCTAAAACAATTATAATTAATAATTGGAATGTTAAGAAGAATGTAAATAAATCAGGTGAAATTGATGTTAATAATGCAGCTAATAAACCACCACCAATACCTTCAAAGAATGCTGAAGTTGTAAAAGCTAAAGTTTTTATCTTAAAAGTATTAACACCCATAGCTGTAGCTGCATCTTCATCATCCCTAACCGCTTTCATAGCACGTCCATATTTTGAATATATAATATTTAATATGGCCATTACTGTTATAATAGCAGCTCCACCAGTCCAATATAGATTTGAAAATTCAGGGATATCATTAATTCCAAGTGAACCATTTGTAATGTGTGGGTTATTAATAGCTAAAATTCTAATAATAAAACCAAATCCAAGTGTAACAATAGCAAGATAATCTCCCCTTACTCTAAATACAGGGAAAGATAAAGATAGTGCTAAAAGTGCAGAGATAATACCAGCAAGTAATAAGGCCCAAATAAACTCTGCTTGCATAGCAAGAATCCATTCTGATGGGTCTTCAATATCATATTGATAAAGCATCCCTTCTGCATCAACTGTTAAAATTGCAACTACATAAGCACCAATTGCTACAAAACCATTTGGTTCTAGTGAAAACTGTCCAGTAACCCCATTAATTAGGTTATATGAAACTGCTAAAATTATAAAAATCGCAACATTGTTGATAATTCTAACTGTATATTCATCAAAAAAGTTTTGAGCAAACCATGTAAACCAAATTGCAGTAATTATAATTGCAAGATTAATTAATCTTTGTTTTGTAAATATTTTATCTTCTATCATAATTAAAACCTACTCTTTTCTAAATCTTCACCCATAATTCCAGTTGGTTTAAATAATAATACTAGAATTAAAAAGACAAAGGCAAAGGCATCCTTATATCCACCAAGTTCTGGGAAAAATGCAATAACTACAACTTCAGTAAAGCCAATAATAAATCCACCTAAAACTGCACCCGTTACTGAACCAATTCCACCAACAACAGCAGCAGCGAAAGCTTTAAGTCCAACTAAAACTCCCATCATAGGTTCAACAGAAGGATAATTAATAGCCCAAAATAAACCTCCAACTGCAGCAAGTGCTGATCCTAGTGCAAAAACAATTGCAATAATCATATTAGCATCAACACCCATTAAGTTTACAGTTTTAATATCAAATGAAAGTGCACGAATTGCCATACCATATTTTGTTTTATATAAAACATATAAAATTGCAGATAATAAAATAAGTGTTACAACAGGAACTGCAACAGATGAAACTGAAAAAGTAATACCAGCAACATTAAAGATATTTTCCATATAAGCAGGAACTGGAAATGCTCTTGGAACACCACCTGCAAAAACAGTAAAAGCATTTTCTAAAAAAAATGAGATACCAATTGCTGTAATAAGTAATGAAATTTTTGGAGCTTCCCTTAAAGGTTTATAGGCAATTTTGTCCATTAACATACCTAAAGCAGCTGAAATACCAACAGCTAAAAGAATTGAAAATGCAAATGGCAATTCAAATACAGCCATAAATAAATAACCTAAAAAGGCACCAACCATCATAATATCACCATGTGCAAAGTTTATTAACCTTAATACACCGTATACCATTGTATAACCTATTGCAATCAAGGCATACATAGATCCTAAAGAGAACCCATTTACCATTTGTTGCATAAACGTTAAAATATCCATTAAGTCTCCAAAAATTTAATTAAAAAACTTTTACCATAAGAAAAGAAATAGTCTTTTACTTTTCTTATGATAAAAAGATAAAAAAAAAGTCTAGCAAAAAGCTTGCTAGACTTTATAAACAATAAAAAACTAATTATGGATTAACAGTAGCTTTGAAGCCTGCTTTTCCTTCTTTAATCTCTTTGATAACTGCCGATCTAGTTGCATTACCATCTTTATCTATAGTAATTGAACCAGATACACCATCAAAGTTTGTTGTATTTTTAATCTCTTTGTTTACGCATACTGAGTCAGTTGGATCTTCACATCTGTTCATTGCAGCAATTAATACATTATAAGTATCTGCTCCTAATGCAGTAAATGAATTCATCTCTTTTTTACCAGTCTCTTTTTCATGGAAAGCAACGAAATCAGCTGATTTTTTTGATGGAGGATTTGAATAATCAAAGAAGTCTGTAAACATATACCCTTCAACAGAATCTCCACCTAAATCAATAAATGTTTGGTTTGCAACACCATCACCACTAAACATTGGTTTAGAAAGACCTAATTGTTTAGATTGTCTAGCAATCATTGATGCTTCTGGGTGATATAAAGGTAAGAACATAAAATCAGGATTTAATGATTTAACTTGAGAAACAACAGCTTTAAAATCTTTATCTCCTGAAGTTACCATAATCTTTTTAAGTAGTTTCCCACCATTTTTCTTGAATGCTTTTTGGAAAGCTTTTGCAAGACCTAAAGAATATACTTGTGCTTGGTCAACAATAACAACTGCAGTTTTGTAACCTTGATCTTTTGCATAATTTGCAACAACTTCACCTTGGAAAGAGTCAGTAAAACAAACTCTATTTGCATATTCTCTTTTTGCAGTTAATTTATCATTAGTTGCAACAGAAGCAATAACAGGTACTTTTTTCTTGTCAGCAATTGCAATTGTTTGAGCAGTATTTGTTGATGTTAAAGCTCCTAAAATAGCAGTAACTTTATCAGAAGAGATAAGTCTTGTTGTTGCAGTTGCAGTTTCAACCTTATCACCTTTATTATCTACTAATACAATTTTCACTGTATCACCATTAGCTAATGTTGGTTGTAATTTATTCGCTAATTCCAAACCTAAATATGTAACTTGTCCATAAGCTGCAAGTGGTCCAGACATAGGCATTACAGCACCAACTTTAACCTCTTTTGCTAATGCAATTCCACAAGTTAATGCAGAAGCAACAGCTAAACTAATTAATTTTTTCATTCACACTCCTTAAAAAATATATTAAATATTAGCATATAAAAACAAAAAATTTTGATAAATTGTGTATAAATTATAAAAAAGTTGTAAAAAAATAGTTCTATATAACCTGATTTTTCCCAAGTTTTTTTGCTTTATACAAAGCATTATCAGCTCTATTGATCATTTCATTGATATGTAAATCACTTTTTTTATACTCTGATGAACCTATTGTTATAGTAAATTTAAGTTCTTCATTTTCAAATTCATTTAAAGAATTTACTACATCTAAAATTTTTTTACCAACTTTTTTGGCATTTTCAAGGGGTGTACTTGGAAGTAAAACTAAAAATTCATCACCACCAAGTCTAACAATAATATCATTATCTCGTATACTTGTTTTAAGTCTTTTAACTAAAAGTTTGATTACCCTATCACCAACATCATGACCATAAGTATCATTTACAGTTTTAAAATCATCTATATCAATAAGTAATAAAGATAAAGTATTATGTTCTCTTTTTACAATTTTCATATAACGATTTGAAAAATCTTCTAAAAATCTTCTATTATAAACCTTTGTTAGTTGATCCGTATTTGCAAGTTTTTCATTCTCTTTTCTTTTACTTTCAGATTGAATAAGTCTTTTTGTTCTTTTATCTAATTCTTGGGCAAGATTATTAAAGTTGTCATTTAAAGAATCAATCTCTTCTATTCCGCAATGTTCTAATTGCTTTATATTTTTTTTACTTCCAAGGAATTTTGTAAAATATACTATTTTTAAAAGAGGATTATTTATTGTTTCTACAAAGTTTTTTGCTTTTTTATATAAATATATAAAGAACAAAATATAAAAGACTATAATAAAACCAATAATAAAATATCCTAAATATAGATTTTGCTCTTCTAGTTTTTTTACCTCGGATATAATATTTTCTTCTGGAATAAGTGAAATTAAAAACCAATCGGTAATCTCAATTTTTTTAATAAATAACATATATTTTTTTTCATTTAAAGTAATTTCATAGGGATATGATTTATTCCCAATTACATTTTTTAATACTTCCACAAAATTTTTATCTTTATAATTAAGTATGTTGCTTTTGTCATTTTTTAAGACTGTTTTTTCAATTTTTTTATTTTTGTAATCATATGTGTAGTTTTCTTTTATTTTCAAAAAACCTTCCATTTTTTCACCCATTACAACAATATCTCCATCTTTATTCAATATCATTGATGAGCCATCAAAAGGAAGTTTAAGACTCAAAAGAGTATCAATAATTGTAGATAGTGTTACATCAATTCCAGTTACACCTTCTAAAAAGTCATTTTTATAAATAGGTGCAATTAAACTAATCATCCAACCTTTACCTGCAGGATCTAAATAAACATCAGTCCATACTGGTTCTTTTTTAGGATTATGTTTTTTATCAGCTTCATAATAAAAATTATAGTTTTCCATTTTTATATCAGAGGGGAAAACATTAAAACTATCTTCTAAAAATGGATAATATCTACAAATATCATCATATGAATTAAAGTATACAGCTTCTACTATTTTATTGTTACTAACTATAGATTTAAAGTTTTTATCAAAAATCTCTGTTTTTGTAAGTTTATCTTTTAAGTTTTTATCAATTGTTGTATTTTTTGAGACTACAACTGATGAACCTCCATTATTTTCAGTTTTATAATACATTCCATTAGATGCAAAACCAAACTTTGGTTTATTATTTATAGTTATATTATCTTTATATAAAAAGAAGTTTTGATGTTCATTTTGTAAAAGAGCTGCTTGATTTTCAAGGTTGTTAAATTTTTCATTAATAATAGAGGTTGTGGAATTAACTCTATCTAAAACACTTAATTTCAAGTCGTTTAATGCAAAATCAACAGTTGAATTAACAACCCTTTTATTTGAACTAAAATATAAAAAAACAAGCATAATTTCAATAAATAAGATTGAAGTTAATGCTGTTTTTAAATAATTTTTATATATAAGTTTTTTTAATGTTATTTTGCTCATAGAGAACCCTTTATTAGGCACTTTGGCAATTATTATAACAAAATAACATGATAGTTATATATTAATTGTATTTTTTAATTTTCTTTCTTAAGTTATTCCATCTCCAAGCTCATAAGAAACATATCAACTGATGTAAACATATCTTTAATTCCTTTTGTTAAGGGATTTGTTTCTTTAAATATTCAAAATTATAAGAAAAACTACTAATTTATACGACATTCATAAAAAACATATACTACTATTCACTTTTTTTAGTTATTATTAATAAATATTTAACTTCCGTTCTATTACTAATTCATCTTTATATTTTTTTTCTTCTTCAATGTAAATTGCTAATGAAGTATAAATTATTGCTTCTCTTGCAAGTTGAGCAAGTCTTATTGTTTTTTCAATTAATTCATCTTCTATGATTTGATAATATTTTCTCTCCCTATCATTATCTCTAATAGGTTTAAGAATCTTCACCATTAAAAATTTATGTTCCAAATGATTTCTTATTTTTGCCATATCTTTAGAATAAGGTTCTAATGATTGCTCAAATTCTTCATCAGTATTAAATGATATATCTTTATTAATTAAATATAATCCTCTAATTGCATAATTCTCTAAACTTAAAAGCTTTAAACTTAATTGTTTTTTGTTATTTGGGTTTTTCCAAATTTTATTAAAATCAATATTTCTATCATCCCAACCTAACTCCAAATATTCATTTAATAAATATGCAATTTTGTCAAATAAACCATAAAAGCCTCTAAATACAATTTTAATTTTTTCAATATCCATATTAAACAAGTTATAATCAAAATCATCAATTATATTCTTATCATTATCATAAAAATTTTCAGTTAACTTGTTTAATCCTTCAAATAAAAGACTTCTATTAAATATAAATTCTTGTTTTATTTGATTGAAATAAGTTATATAAATTGGAAAACCATTTTTTATTGGAGTTTTTAAATTTGGTAATCCTAATATATCGTGTGCAGCAATATTTATATTTCCTAAATCATTCATTGGATTTAAATATAATTGATTAAGTAAACACCATTTTTGATATTTTGATTCATTTTCATTTTCTGAAAGTTCGTACTCATTATAGTTTTCATCTTTATTTAAAAAATCTAATCCATAAAATTTTTCTAAACTAGTACAATTACTTTCTAAAATATTTTTAAATTCCTTATAATAGTCATAACTAAATTCATAATTAGTATTTTCAATAAAAAAAGCTACCTTTTTAATTGCTTTTTGAAAAAAACTATATGCCTCTTTGTTAAGTAAATGGGAATGAGAATTATCGTATATTATCTTAGAATAGTTTTGAAAACACCATCCTTTATTAGCCAATAGCATAAAATAGTTTGGATATAAATAGCTATTATTCTTTAAAACTTTTTCTTTTTTATCTTCAAGTAATGCAAGATTATAATATCTTAATGCTTCAATAGGTCTCCCATAATGACTAAAGGAATTTGCAAGATTTGTTAAAAGACCCACTTTCAATTGCAGTTGAAAGTCTTCAAATTTTTCTTCACTTATTGATTTTCTATAAAAATAAATACTTTTAAATAAATTCTTTTGTTCATAATGCCAGATAGTAGAATTATCTTCATCATTTTTAATATCGTGTAACTCACGATAGCAATTTCCTAACAAATAATATAAATTGGTTTTCATATGTAAATCATCTATTGAATCAATATTATTTTCAATTTCTGAAATGATTTTGTTTATTTCATTAATATCTTTTGTATCTAATGATTCATCAATCTTTTTTTGTAATGAAGCTAATTCTTCTTGAGTCATATACTATCCTGATATTAAAGCTTTAAAAAATTTAAATCGGTAAAAAATATACTACAAATGATATTAAAATATACTACATTTTAGAGGAATTTGTTATTTATACTTTTACTAAATCCCATATTTTGGGGGCTTATAGGCTATTCCATTTCAAGGGACATTAAATACATATCTTCACCATCAATAACTTTCACTTGAGTAGATTCACATTTAGGACAAGAAAATTCATGTTTTTCTAATGTAGATTCTTCTTGGCAATTAGTACAGGAAATGACTACTTTTTGATGATTAATAATAAATTCTGCACCATCACAAACAGTCTTTTCTTTAAAAGTATCAAAGGCAGTTTGAAGTAAATCTGGTTCTACTCCAGATAAAACTCCAATTTTAACAATTACTTTTGTCACTTGTTTTGAGTCATTTTGTCTTGCATGTTCTTCACATGTTTCTAATAAAGATTGAACTATTGAGTACTCATGCATTAACAAATCCTTGGTAACAATTCACCAGTTGGCAAATCAATAAATCTAGCTGTACCCCAAGGAGAGTTTAACACAACTTTTCCTAGATGTTTAGAACTTACTGTTCCAAGAATAGTTGCTTCTTTTGAAGTATCAATCGATTTTAAAATATCCATTGCTTTTTCAACTTGGTCTTTTGAAATAGCCATGACAAAGGTACCCTCATTTGCTAAACTTAATGCTTCAAAGCCAAGCATTTCACAAACTCCATTAACCTCATCAGTTACGGGAATCTTTTCTTCATCAATTTCAACACAGATATTTGATTGCTTTGCCCACTCATTAAGTACAGCACTAACACCACCTCTTGTTGCATCTCTTAAGGCTCTAATTTTTATACCACTTTCAATAAGTTTTTCTACAACTGGCCAAAGAGAAGCACAATCCGATTCCAATGAAGATGAGAAATCAATACCTTCTCTTGCTGCAAATATTGTTGCACCATGTTTTCCAACTGAATTTGAAACAATAATCACATCATCTTCTAAAATATTATTTGAAGAGATACCTTTTTGTTTAATTTCACCAATTCCAGTTGTATTTATAAAAATTTTATCAACACTTCCTCGTGGTACCACTTTTGTATCTCCAGAAACAACATGAGCGCCATTTTTTTCCAATTCTATTTTCATACTATTTACAATTCTTTTTAATGTTTCAACTTCGAAACCCTCTTCAATAATAACACTACAAGTTAAATATTTTGGTTTTGCCCCCATCATAGCTAAGTCATTACAAGTTCCACAAACTGCTAGTTTTCCAATATCTGCACCAGCGAACTCTATTGGACTAACTGTAAAAGAATCAGTTGAAAAAGCCAATGTACCATTTTGGATAACTGCAGCATCTTCACTTTTTTCTAAAATATCATTTTTAAAAGCTTTATAAAAAACCTTTGATATGAGTTCATTATTTTCTTGTCCACCATTTCCATGGGCTAATGTAACTGTTTTCATATCAATCCTTTTTTACTTTTTTTGTAGAAGGTTCCCATACTTGTAGTATGCACTACAAGCACCTTCACTACTAACCATACAAGAACCCAATGGAGAACTTGGTTTACATGCTGTTCCAAATACACTACATTCATGTGGTTTTGCAACTCCTCGCATAATACTTCCACAAATACAAAGTTTATGGTCATCAATTTTTTGAGTTGGTAAAATATCTTTATATATAATCTCTGCATCAATTGAAGAATATTCATCTCTTAGTTTTAGTGCAGAATCAGCAATATCACCTAATCCTCTCCATCTAAAATGTTCAGCTTTTTCAAAATACTTATCAATTAATTTTTGTGCAGCTAAGTTACCATCATAAGATACAGCTCTTGAATACTGTGTTTCTAATTCACATCTATTTTCACTAAACTGCTTTAGAATACTTAAAATTGATTGCATAACATCAACTGGTTCAAAACCACTTACAACAACTGGCTTATTATATATATCAATAAACTCTTGGTAGATTTTACTACCTGTTATTACACTCACATGAGAAGGACCTATAAAAGCATCAATCTTACAATCATCACTATCAAGTAAGGCTCTCATAGGTTCTGGAACTGTTATATGATTTATATGAAAATATACATTTTCAATTTTATTTTTTGTAACATGTTCAAGTAGTGCAGCTGTCATAGGTGTAGTAGTTTCAAAACCTATTGCAAAAAAGATAATTTTCTTATTTGGGTTTTCTTGTGCTATTTTAATTGTATCCAGTGGTGAGTAAACAAATCTTACATCAGCACCTTTACTTCTTGCATCTTGTAAACTTCCCTTTGAACCAGGAACTTTAATCATATCCCCTAAAGTTACAAGAATTACATCATCTTGTAAAGATAAAATATATGCATGGTCGATTCTTTCTTTAGGCATTACACATACAGGACAACCTGGACCATGAATAAACTCTACATTTTCTGGCATCAATTGGTTAATACCGTATTTCATAATAGTATGAGTATGTCCACCACAAACTTCCATAACCCTAATTGTTTTATCAATTTTTGAAGCTTCTTTATCAACCAAAGATTTTAAAGCTTTTACTGTTTTAGGATCACGAAATCCATCGTAAAGATCTTTTAATTTTAATTCACTCATATTTTTCTCACCTATTAGGGCAATTATCCCCATCTAAAATTGCTTGTTGCCTATCCTCTTCTTCCATTTTTTCGATTATTTCACGATAAATAGCTAAGGATTCTAAAGCATCATTTTCATCAATTTTATTCATTGCAAAACCTATGTGAATTAATACATAATCTCCAACTTCTACTGGTTGGTCAATTAAATCTAAAGAAGCATTTCTCTCAACTCCCATAGTATCAACAGTACATACATTATTTTCTTTGTCTATTTTTTTAATTTTAGAAGGTATAGAAAGACACATTATCTCATTCTCCTTTTAAAATTAATCCACTCAACAACAGCTTTTAAACTCGCTTCATCTTTTGTTGAAACTTCCAAAATATCTACGTTTGGTTTTAGTTTTCTAGCTGTTTCTTTCTCTTTTTCTAAATCATATTCAAAATAAGGAAGTAGATCTGTTTTTGTAAAAAGAATTAAATCTGCGGCTCTAAACATAACTGGATATTTAGCAATTTTATCTTCACCTTCAGGAATACTAACCAATACAATGTTTAAATGAGTTCCAACATCATAAGATGCAGGACATACAAGATTACCTACATTTTCAACAAAACATACATCTAAATCATCTAAAGGCATATCATGTAATCCTTTGTGAACCATAAATGCATCTAAATGACAGGCACTTCCTGTTTGAATTTGAACAGCTTTAATATCTTTTGCAATTAATCTATCTGCATCTCTATTAGTTTCTAAATCACCTTCAACAACTCCATATTTAAAGTCAGCAATATCAGCCATATGTTCTAAAAGTGTTGTTTTACCACTTCCAGGACTTGACATAAGATTTATTCCTAAAACTTTATGACTATCAAAATGAGCTCTATTGTGAGCTGCTTCATGGTCATTTTTATCTAATATTTTTTGAATTACAGAAACTGTTTTTGCATCATTTAGTTGTGGGTTATGATGAAGAGTTTCATGAGCTGCTTGATGTGAAGCACTACCTTCTGGGTGAGAATGGTCATGACTGTGTGAATGGTCATGATCATGATGATGGTGATGAGCATCACCTGCTATTGTACAACCGCAATCTTTACACATATATTATCCTTTAAATTCTTGTGAATTATTGTTCATTTTAGAAAGTGTAGTCTAATGAAACTTTATTCAAACTAATAGTAAGCACATCTTATGTATTTTTAGAACAAGTAAACTATTAGTTATATTAAGTTATTCTTTTAAATATAAAAATATTAAAGATGGTTTTAAAATGGAAATTAAATATTGTCCCTATTGTGATTCAAAAAGACTTTATAATCTTCAAGATAATTATAAAAAATGTAGTTCATGTAATAGAAAATTCTCTACAAGAAAAATTGAAACTGATCACAGAATAATTGAATTTTTTTGTAATAATATAAGTGCTAATAGATGTGCTAAAATACTTAAAATTAATTATAGAACTGTTCAAAACAGATATATGTTTTTTAGAAAGTTGATTGCAAATTTTTTAGAGAATGAACATTATAATAGTATAAATGATAATAGTTCATATGAAGAGTTTTACTATTTTACAAATAGAGAAAAAAAGAATAAAAAGAGATCCCTTTATAATGCTATAAATATCTTAGGTTTTTATTCAAACAAAAGAATTTTCACTTTATTAATGCCAAAACTTCCAAGACATAACACAATAGAAGATGATAAGGAGTTTGAAAAATATTTGAAGTGGCATAGAATCTACTCCCAATACTCTTACTCAACTCCACTAAATGTTTTTTGGAAATACTTAGAAGAGAATTTAAAAAAATATAAAGGGGTAAATGAAAGCAATTTCTTTTATTATCTAAAAGAGTGTGAGTTTAAATTCACTTACTTACAAAATAAACAAATTGAGATATTAAAAACTATTTTTTATAAATATAAATGAAAATTTAAAAAGAAAAATTTAAAAACAGTTAATAAAAATAACAAGATTAAAAACTAAAGAAAATATAAATAAATTTATATATAATTGCAAAAAATTTTAGGGAATTTATTATGATAAAAGATGCGTTAAGCCGTTTTAGAGTTATTTCTGCAATTGAGGGATTATCTTATTTACTTTTAGTTTTTATAGCTATGCCTGTAAAATATATTGGAGAGAATCCTTATCCTGTTAAAGTCTTTGGTATGATTCATGGAGTTTTGTTTATAATTTTTATGGTATCTTTATTTGAAACAAAATTAAGAAAATCTTGGGATGTTGGCTTTGTTTTCCAACTTTTTGTTTTATCACTAATCCCTTTTGGTGCCTTTTTTATAGAAAAAAAGGTTAAACCAAAAGAATCTATAGCATAAAATAAACTTGCCCAATAGAGATACCACCATCATTTAGTGGTATCTTTTTTGAATAATAATACCTTCTATTCTCTTTTTCAAGTCTTTTACTTACTAACTGTAATAAAGTCTTATTTTGGAAAACCCCACCTGTCAATATAATCGGTAAATCATTATGTTTTTTTGATATTTGAGAGATCAATTCAACTAACATATTTAAAAATTTACTACAAACTAATTTTTTATCTTTATCTTTAATTATCTCTTTAATAGCTTTTAAAAAATCAATTTTTCCATCTTTTATTTCATAGGAATATGCCTCTTTAAATGATTCATCATAAGCCATTTCTATTTGCAAACCGGTTTCCCCTTCATAACTTTGAGTTTGTGAGATATCACATAAACTTGCTATTGCATCAAAAACTCTACCCATTGAGCTAGTTTTTGGGGCATTTAATCCCTTTTGCCACATGGTATACATGATTTTTATTTCACTTTGGGAAAAAGCATTTACTGTTGGATTATTTAAATTTAAAACTTCATCCAATGAAAAACAATCAAAAAGTAAAGATAAAGCGACTCTTTTTGGCTCTTTAATTGATTTTTCTCCTCCTAAAAGTTTAAAATAGTTTAAATGATAAACCCTTTCATACTCTTTATTTGTAGCAATAAAAACTTCACCACCCCAAATATTTCCATCATCCCCAAAGCCAGTTCCATCAAATGAAAAAGCTAAAACTTTTTCATCTAAATTGTATTCTGCCATAGTTGATAAAACATGAGAATAATGGTGTTGTATCTCTACTACTTTAATATCTTGTTCTCTTGCCCATTTTGAACTTTCATAATTTGGATGCTTATCACAAACTATTAAATCAGGTTCAAAATCATAAAACCTTTTAAAAGTCTCAATTGTCCTATTAAAGTATTCTATTGAAGTTATTGAACCTAAATCTCCAATATGAGGCGATAAAATTAGATTATCTTCAAAAGCCAAAGCTATTGTTGATTTTTGATTTGCACCAAGGGCTAAAATTTTTTTATTAGTTTTTTTAGAAAGTTTCAAACTTGTTGGAGCATATCCCCTTGCATTTCTTAAAACTAGGATATCATCATTTGCAACTTGAACTACAGAATCATCACAGGCATTTATTATATCTCTATCAAAATCAAGTATGAAATCTACTACACCACCTAATTTTTCTATAACTTCATCTTTGAACCTTAATATTGGTTCATCTGATAAGTTTGCACTTGTTGCAACTATAGGAGTATCTAAATATTTAAATAATAGATGATGTAATGGAGTATAAGCAATAAAACAACCAAGTCTATCAATATTTGGGGCAATATATTTACTTAATTTTGTTTTATTAATATTTTTTGTTTTAACTAATGTAATTGGTTTTTCTTTTGAAGTTATAATCTCTTCTTCTTTTTTAGTTAATAATGTGTGATTTTTTATTTGCTCAAGATTTTTAAACATTACAGCAAAGGGTTTTGTTGGTCTATTTTTCCTAGTTCTTAATTCATATACTGCATTATCATCTAAAGCATTACAAACTAAATGAAAGCCACCTAAACCTTTTATTGCGACTATTGAACCTTCTTTAATCTTTTGTGCTATATCAATTATACTTTGAATATCTTTTGATAATTGTTCATTCTTATTATTAAATAAAGCAATTTTAGGACCACAAACCTCACAAGAAACTGGTTGTGCATGATATCTTCTATTTAATGGATTTTTGTACTCCTCTTCACATTTAGAACACATTTTAAATTTAGCCATTGAAGTATTACATCTATCATAGGGAACTGTATTTATAATTGAATATCTAGGTCCACAATTTGTACAATTTGTAAGTGCATATTCATATCTAAAGTTTTCAGGATTATTTATATCCTCAATACAATCATCACAAATAGCCATATCAGGACTAATAATAGTAGATTTATTTGAAGTAGTTTTACTCTCAATTATTTCAAAACTTTTAAAATTTTGGAGTTTTTTTTCTTCAATTGTAATAGAATCTATTTTAGCAAGGGGTGGTGGGGAGTTTTTTAAAGTATCTAAAAAACTCTCAAGATTTAACTCATCACCCTCTAATACGATATTTACACCTTGATCATCATTATTTACCCAGCCAAAAAGCTTATTTTTTAAAGCTAAATTATAAACATATGGTCTAAATCCAACACCTTGAACAATACCCTTTACTTGTATTTGTATAGATTTCATTCTTTTCCAAATTAGTTTTTTTATAATTGTATTGGAAAATCCTTATTGTAATATAATTTAAAGTTTGTTGTTAATGCTAATTTTAAGATTTTATTGAAAAATTCATCTGCTATTAAATCACCACTTAAAGATATTCCATCAATAGGAAAGTTTTCATTAACATCATCAATTAGATCAGATAAGAAATAGATAAAACTCTCTACATATCCTAAGGCTAAAGTTTTTTTATCTACCCCTGCAAGTTTAAAACTAATTCCACTTTTTACAAGTTTAATAAAATCAAACTCTTTATTAAATAGTTTCTCTTTATTTATAATTTTAAAATCTAATCTTGGGCCTTTTTGAAGTAAGGCACTTGAAGCATCTTTATAAATATTATCTATTCCTAAAATAGTTCCAGGTATTTTTAATAATGAATTTAAAGAACAATCTTTAATAAAAGAGATATCTGAATTTAAAGCATTTTCATACTCTTTTTCAAATTTATTTTTGAAATTTTCTAATAATCTTTCACCATTTTCTTCTTTTTTGATACCTTCAAAAATCTCATTAACACTTTTTGGCATTTTAAAAGATACTAAATCAACAACACCATCAATTTTTGGAGAATATAAAGATATCGCCATATCATATTTAGATGAGGCATAGATGTTGATTATAGATTTTTCGAATAACTTATTTTCACTTAATAAAACCATAAATTGTGATTTTGCTTTTTCATCAAATTTATTATATAACTCATCTAAAGCTTTATCATAAAAACTATTTTCTAAAAAATGTATCTTACTTTGAGTTACTGATATTTTTGTCTTGTTTTCGATATCATTAAAATTGATTTCTAAATCAAAATCTTCATCCTCTTCAAACTTTACAAAATCTATATTTAAAGCTAAAAGTTCTTTTGCTAATAGATGATAAAAAATATTCCAAGGTGCTTTAATATCAACTTTATTAACTAAGCAATTATTGTTTGTTTTATATATAGCGTTTACATTAAAACAGATTGTTGGTTTTTCTAAACTTAATAAAAGCGCAATCTTTTGCTTTGAACCAACTACAATATTTGGCAATTTATCAAGATTTGTACAAAGTATTTTTTCATTTTCTTTTTCAAGTTTTTTAAACTTTGTAAATACATAATTATTTATTTTTACTTTTTTATTTGAAGAGATTGCTAATGCAAGTTTTTCAAAAAACTCTTTATAGTTTGAGTAAGTAAACTCTTCATCTTTTGAACTTATTTCTATTTTTTCTACATCACAAGTTGTACCACAAATTTCACAATTTAAAAAGGGGTCGTAGAAAAATTTAGACTCATTATTTTCTACTTTGGTTAAACAATTTGAACAGTAAGACTTTCTGAGACTATCAGGAGTATATTGATAGTTGACAATTGGAAACTGTGGCACAACTTCTAATGTATAATCTTCCAAAAATATTGACATAGGAAGTTCAGTTGATATTTCATCTGAAATTTTTAATAGTTTTTCTTCTTCATCATCTACATATAAAAAAAGAAAATCATCCTCTTTATAAAGATTATAAGTGGTTTCTTTTTTTGCTAAAATATTATCTAAAATAGTTATTAAACTATTATTGTTAGATGTATACTTAAATTTATATTGCAGGACCATTTATAATCTCTCTTTTATATGAGCTGTTAGCTATTTCAATGATTGATAAATTTTCATTTCTAAGTGAAACATTTACACCTAAATCTTTTATTGCATTGATTATTGTATTTTCCATTGTAGGAATAGCTTTTATAATCTCTTCACTTAATTCAAAAGTAGTATCATCGGCAATTCTTTTAGGGATAATTCCAAGAACATTTGTACTTGGTAAGTCTCCATTCATTTTAATCATATTTAAAGTTTGAAGCATCTCAAGTTCATGGGCACTACCTTGCCAATCAACTTCCGCAGGAGCTTTTAAATAATCAAAAAAATAAATATCACCAGGTTTTGAATCTAATGCGTCAATACAATCAACAACAAAAACTTTATCATATTTGATGATGAGTGGAATTAGCCTGTGGGCTAATGTTCCACCATCAACAATACTAATAGTATGTTTATCAGAACTGTACTCATATTTTTCATCAAGATAATGAATAAAATGAGCTCCAATTCCTTCATCTTGGAATAGGATATTTCCTATTCCTAAAATTAATATATTCATATTAGTGCTTTGTATCCTCTTTTACCCATCTGTAACCAGAAATAATAGAGTCCATTGCTCCTTGTTTTCCATGTACAGAGTTAAATACTGCAAGATATACGTGAATAGGTAAGAAGATTATGAAAATCCACATAAAAATGTGGTGTAACTCTCTAACAAACGCTAAACCGCCCATCATTACTTCTAATGATCGCATAAAATCAAACAAAAAACCACCCATACCTTCATGATATACATGAACATAAAGGATTAATCCTGTTAATGAGATCATAACAATTGCTACATACACCCCAACATAAGCCATAAACTGAAGTGGGTTATAAACACCTTTTCCATGAGGGTGCTTTGTGATTAACAAATAATACCCAATTTGTTGAATCCAAACTTTAGGATTAATAAAATCCCAAAAAGAATCTCTTTCAGGTTTACTTTGTTTATCAAAAATAAATAAATAAAATTTTCCAATTGTAACAGCAATTAACATAAATCCAAAAATAACATGCCAAGATCTAAATAAAGCATTTAAAAATAACACAGGCTCACCACCAGAGTGAGCAGGTGATATAAATGGATATGCTATATAAAAACCCGATACTGTTAAAATTACTATTGCAAGGGCTCTCACCCAGTGAGTGATTCTTAGCCAATACGAAAATTCATAATGTTTTTTTATCATAATTTGCTCCTAGCAGCTAGTTCCATACATAGGGTCTACTTTATAAACACCTAAATCGTTCCCTTTTACATCCATTACATGAACAGCACAAGCAATACAAGGATCCATACTATGAATAACTCTAATAATTTCTAATGGTTGAGAAACATCTTGAACTTTCATACCAATTAAATTAGCTTCATAAGGACCTTTAATCCCTTTTGAATCTTCAGGACCAGCATTCCATGTTGAAGGAACAACAGCTTGGTAGTTTTCAATTACACCATTTTTGATTCTAACCCAGTGAGATAACATACCTCTTGGAACATCGCCAATAAATCTTCCTTTATACTCTTTATTTTTATCAATAGAATATGGAGCACAAGTTTCTTGGTCTACCTTTAAATTTTCAATTAATGTATTAAATGTTTCTAATCCATGGTCAATAATTGCTTTAGTTTGTAAACATCTAGCTGCTGTTCTACCTAAAGTTGTGAATAATGCAGCCGCAGGTAATCCTGTTTCGCCTAAGAAATCATCAACAATTTTTTTAATTTTTGGATTCCCTTTTGCATATGAAACTAACATTGATGCTAAAGGTCCAACTTCCATTGCTTTACCATCATATCGAGGTGATTTAATCCAAGAATATTTACCTTTATCATCTACTGATTTAGAAGCAACATCTTCACCTTCAGGTCCAACTGTCATTCTATCTTGTAAACCAGTATATTTTGGATTTGTTCTACCATCATATGGATGTAAAGGTTCATCATCTTCATACCATGCGTGAGTAGCTTCTTCTGTAATTAAACTCTCATCAATCTCATAAACTTTTGTAAGGTCACCATTTAATATAATACCTGCATCAAATAAATGTTCTGTTTGATTTAATTGCATAGTATTATGTGCCATAAAGTTCATTACACCAGCTTCAGCAGTTACAGTTGGTTCAGTTATATATGCTGCACCAGCCATTTTAATATCTGCATAATAAGCATTTTCTACAAAGTTTGCAACCTCTTTAAACTTAACTAAGAACTCACCCATTCTACTAGGATCTAATAAGTCCATAATACAAGTTACACCACCAACAGTTAAACTTTGAGGGTGTGGTTGTTTACCACCAAAGATTGCCATTAATTGTGCAGCAGTTCTTTGAATTTCTAAAGCTTTAAGATAGTGAGAAGCTACAATTAAATTTTGCTCAGGTGTTAATCTAAAAGTACTATGTCCCCAATATGCATTAGCAAATGGTCCTAAATCACCTTTATCAACAAAAGCTTTTAATTTATCTTTTACTTTTAATAAATCACCTTCTCCTGCTGCAACAGGATATTTAGCATATTTAAAAGCTTCTTTAGCAGCAAGTGCAGGATCTGCATCAAGTGCTGAAACAACATCACACCAGTCAAGTCCATGTAAATGATAAAAATGTACTGGGTGGTCATGGATAAATAATGCTTGATTCATTAATGATCTTGTTAATTGTGCATTTAATGGGATTTGAATCCCTAATGCATCTTCAACAGCTTCAATTCCAGCTCTGTAGTGAGAGTATGTACAAACACCACAAATTCTTCCCATAAGAAAACCTGCATCCCTTGGATCTCTATTTTTTACAATAGTTTCAAGTCCTCTCCATAAAGTTGCTGAAGAAAAAGCATTTTGAATTACATTATTTTCATCAACTTCAACCTCAATTCTTAAGTGTCCTTCAATTCTTGTAATTGGGTCTACTATTACTCTTTTATTTGCCATCTTAATGTTCCTCTTCTTCTGTTCTTGGTTTTCTAAATGTTGATAGTGCTGCGTGTGCTGCTATACCAATACCAGTTACAGCTAATAATCCAGTTCCAACCTTATCGGCTGTTGCATCTGCTCCAAGACCACCAAATACTGTGTTATATAATCTATCTGCAACTGGCTCTTCAAATGGTCCCATAGTATCCCAGAAATCTGGTTCAGAACATCCAATACATCCGTGACCTGCTTGAATTGGCCAAGAAGTATGTTGGTTAAATCTATTTTTACCACAGTTATTAAAAGTATAAGGTCCTTTACAACCTACTTTATATAAACAGTAACCTTTTTTAGCACCTTCATCACCAAATTCTTCTACAAATTCACCTGCATCAAAGTGACCTCTTCTTTCACATAAGTCGTGAATTCTAAGTCCATAAGCCCATTTTGGTCTATTATATGCATCTAAAGCTGGAAGTGTTCCAAATAAAATAAAGTGTAATAATGTACCAACAATATTTTTCTCACTTGGAGGACATCCTGGAACATTAATCACTGGTTTATCAGTGATTTTTGAAAGAGCAACTGCTCCTGTTGGATTTGGAATTGCAGCTTGAACACCACCAAATGAAGAACATGTACCAATAGCAAAAATAGCTTTTGCATGTTCAGATGCATGTTTTGCAGAATGTTCACCTGTGTGACCTTTTCCACCAATTGTTAAATAAAAATCATTTTGACCTTGTGGAATTCCACCTTCAACCATTAAAATATAGTTACCCTTATATTTTTCGATTGCATGTTCTAAATTATCTTCTGCTTGCCAACCTGCACTTGCCATTAATGTTTCATGATATTGTAATGAAATAAAATCAAAAATTAATGAATCAATAGTTGGTGCATCTGTTCTTAATAATGATTCAGAACATCCCGTACACTCTGCCATATGTAACCAAATTACAGGCAGTCTATCACTTAACTCAGCAGCTTTTGCAACAAGTGGAGTAAAGTTACCTGGTAATGCTAACATTGCAGTAACAGCAGTTGCCCACTTCATAAAATCTCTTCTTGAGATACCTTTTTCTTCTAATACCTTAGGGATAGATTTTGACTCATCCATTTTTGGTAATTTTTCAAGTTTCTCTAATCTTTGAGAGAGCTGTTGAAATAAACCTAAATCTTTCACTCTTTTTTCCTTTCGATTAATAAACATTCATTCATAATAAAAGCATCATTTAAGTAAGTTTAAATTAAACTTACAAATTCTATTAACAAATGAACATTCATTTTTGTTTAACTTAACAAATCTTACATGACTTAAACTTAACTTTAACTAAAATTATAATCTTTTTATTAAATTTATTTGAAATTATAATTCTTTTCTCTTTTATAAATGTCATATTAATGTCACAAATGCCCATGTAGACAAACATTCAATACATTTTTTTTACATAAAATTTACATAATTATAATTTATTATATGGATTTAAAAAAAAAGAGAATTATTAGATAAACTAATAATTCTCTTTTGTGTTAAGTTTACTTTTGATTATATTTTTATTATAAGTCTATTGGATATTCTTTAGGGATAAGAATATTGATATTACTTAGTTTTTTATCTAATTTAGATAGTAGTATTGAGTTAGAGAACATGTTTCCACAAAGGATTAAATCTTTTGCCTTAATCTCTTCAGATATTTTTGATATATTTTCTTCTATAAAGTCTACCAAAGATTCATAAAATGAATATGCTAACATAGTTTCATCTACGTCTGCCATTTTATAACTCATTATACTTTGGATAACTCTTCTATAGTCTAAGTAGTTTTTCCCATCAATTTGCATAATTTTCATATCAACTTGTAGACCACTTTTACCACCAAACATTAAAGCTGTATCTTCAAACTGTTTTCTATTTCTCATGCCTAACATATAAGCTAATAAATTTAGAATTGATTCAAAACCATCCACATCTTTATTTATAAACTCTTTTTCAAAATATTGTGGAAATTTATCTTTATAATTAGAAATCAACCTCTCACAATGTTCATCTATTGATGCAATATCTTCTAAACAATTTTCTACATTATTTACCACATTTGGAATAAGAATCACATCTTTCTCTCCAACTGTAGGAACATTTATTTTAATTGCTGATTCATCACTTTCATATGAAAAATAAATACCAATAGTTGGTACTACTCTTTTATTTAATTGTGCAATTGAAGCTTTAAATACAGAACCATACTCTTCAAAAAAATCTGCAGAAGAATTAACCTGTCTATTTAATTGATAATCATACTTTGGAAAAATCCCTTTTTCCCCATGAGTTATAATATTTTGTTTTTCATTATAACTTAACTTTAGTCCATCTTGATAAACATCATCATTTACATATAAAACAGCATTGATTCCATGTTTTTTTAATGCATCAGCAAATAGTAGTGTTTCTTTATCATCTGGGATTTTTGCATGTATAAATCTAGTACTTGAATATTCACCCTTTGAATTTTGTAAAAGTTTAAACTTTAACTTAATTAAAGGTCTTTCAATTGAGCAAAGAAGTTGTAAATCTTTTTGTGAGATTTCAACTAAGTTTGTAAGTGAATTTATATCTGTAATTAAAAGTTTAACCTCTTTACCTTTTTTTTCAAAAAATTCTCTATTTTCAACAGAAGGTAAAAAGATATCTTTTAACCCATTGTGGGTTTCAAACCTAGATACTCCACCATCTTTTATCTTTTCTATATCGTTTGTAAAATCTATATTATTTTCAGTTATAATAGTTTTAATCTCATCATTAGTTAATAAAGAAAGATTAATTTTAACATCTTTATCTTCCAATTCTTCATAATCATTATAATTAAAAGACTCAATAACTTCTGCACTTTCTAAAAAGATTGATAAAGGAAGTTTCTGCTCTAAGATTTTGAAAAATACTTCTATATTTTCTTGTGTATCATTACAAATAATAAGAATAAAGCCTTTATACATTTTTGTTTGTGCCAAAACTTGAGATTCTTTTATTAAACAATCAATTATATCTTTAAAATAAAAATTTGTACTATTGAAATTTATCTTATAAATTAACTCCATGTTGTATCTTCCTCATTTGGGATTCTATTTAAATGCTCCCCATTATAACTTCCAATTAATTGAAGTCCTATATCTTTTACACTTTTATTATCTTTTTTAACTGCTTTTACACCTATACTATCAAGTTCTTTTATAGTTTGTAAAATAAACTCTTCAAATCTATCTTCAATTTTTTTAGTAAGTCCAATTTCTACACTTACTATATCTTCTGGAACTATTCCTAAAATAGTTACCTCTGCATGGCTATCTAAAACAGATACTATCTCAAGCATCTCAATAATCTCAACTTCATGGGCTGTTTTTCTATATTGTCCAAGTCCAAGTAATACGTCAGATGGTAATCTAAAAATCTCACCTGGCTTATCCTCAATTGAAACTGTATCTAAAATGATTACATTATCATATTCTTGGAAATATGTCATAAGTTTAAAACCTAAAGTCCCACCCTCAATAATTTCTAAATCACCTTCAAAGTCATAGTTTTTTTCTAAATATTTAGATGCAAAAATACCTACACCTTCATCTTTAAATAGTACATTTCCAACACCAATTACAATATTTCTCATCAATTTTCCTAGCTTTAAATTCTCATATTCTTATATTATAAGAAAAAAAATAGGCTGTAGCTAAAACTACAGCCTATTGTGTCAATTTTGTATAAACTTACTACTTATCTTCACCTTTTGATGATTTATTTGCAAATTTATAACCACCAAATACGATATTAATATCACCTTCTCTCCAGAAGATAGTTCTCCATATTTGATAATATATATGAGACATTACCCACATTAAAATCAAATACATAGCTGTATGGTGTGCAATTCTAACACCCATATTCCCACCAAATACATCTAATGTCCAATCTGTCATAAAATGTAACAGCCATGGCCACCAAGCTCCAATAGAACTATGTCCAGATGCTAAACCATGAACATATAATTGAAGTCCCGTTAATAACATAAATACCAATAGAATATGAAAAAGTGTAAAAAACATAATGTTATAAGAATCACTATATGTTGAATCAAACTTTTTTCTTCTATTAAAAGTAAGTAGGTTAAAAAATACTTCACAAAACTCAATAAAATTTTTCTTAGTTGGCAAAATCTTTTTATATGGTTTTTCAAATCTTGAAAAAAGATATAAATAACCAATTAAAATTGCAGAAACATCAAAAATAATTGCTGCAATAAAATGCCCCCATCTATTCCACGCCATCACATATTTGTCAACTGCTGGATCAGCAATTAATGTTTGATAGTATGGATATCCTATGTAAAGACCGGTTATGACTGCAACAACCATGCAAATCGCATTCACCCAGTGAATGGTTCGCATCATTGGAGTCATTCTCATAACCCGTTTCATTTTAGGCACAGCTTCCTCCTATTGGATCTACTTTATAAACTGCTAATTCTTTACCATTTGTATCTACAATGTGAACTGCACATGCAATACAAGGGTCAAAACTATGAACTGTTCTAATAATCTCTAATGGCTCATCTGGATTAACTACAGGAGTACCTATTAAAGATGCCTCATATGCTCCAAGTCTACCTTTATAATCTTTTGGTGCTGCATTCCAAGTAGATGGAACAACAGCTTGATAGTTTTCTACTTTTCCATCTTTAATTTTTACCCAGTGACCTAAACCACCTCTTGGAGCTTCTGCCATACCAAAACCTTGAGTATCTTTAGAAACTTTATCAAAATCAAACTCAGTCCATGTAGATAAGTCTCCTGAAGCAACATTAACTGCAAGTTCATCACACCATTTTATAATCTCATCAGCCATCATTTCAGATTCAATAGCTCTTGCCGCTGTTCTACCAATTGTTGAGAATAAAACTTTTGTTGGTAAGTTTCCATTTTTTAAGAATGTTGTAACATACTTGGTAATTCTCTCATCACCTTTTGCAACTCCTACAACCATTCTTGCCAATGGACCTACTTCCATTCTTTCATCATCATATAATGGTGATTTAATCCAAGAATATTTACCTTCTGTATCTAAGTAGGCAATATTATTTTCTTTTTTAGCAAAACCAGTATATTTTGGATGAGTAACACCATCATAAGGGTGTAGGTTTGTATTACCTTCATACCAAGCATGTGTTACATCTTCTGTGATTTTAGTTTGATCTAATTCATAAACTTTAGATAAATCTTTGTTCATTACTATTCCACTTGGGAATAATTTAGAAGATTCATAGAATGGTAAATCATCTAATCTAAAGTCACCATAAGACATGAAGTTTCCTAAACCTCCACCAATTCCAGCTAATGCTTCATCTGCATACATAGTCCCAGCCATATAAATATCTGGAAGATAAGCTTCTTTAATAAATTTTTGTGCTAATTGAATAATATCTTTAAATTCAGCAATTCTAGCAGGATTTTTTAAATCTTGAACACAAGTTACACCACCAACAACAATCGATTGTGGATGTGGGTTTTTACCACCAAAAATTGCTTGAGCCTTCGCTATTCTTCTTTGTAGCTCAAGTGCTTCTAAATAGTGATATAAACCAATTAGATTTTGCTCAGGAGTTAGCTTATATGCTTTTGATCCCCAATAAGCGTTTCCAAAAATACCAAGTCTTCCTTGTTTTACATATTTAGTAACTCTTTCTTGAACTTCAATAAAAGTATCTTCACTTGCTTTCCAAGATCTTTGACCTGAAAGTTTTGCCCATTTTTGAGCTTCCTCTACTGTTTTCTTTGGATCTGCTTCTAAAGCTTTTGTAATATCAACAAAATCTAAAGCATGTAAGTGATAGAAGTGAACAACGTGGTCATGTAAATATAATGCACCTTGCATTAGATTTCTAACAAGTCTAGCATTTTTTGGAATTGTTACATCAAATGCATGTTCAACAGCCTCAATTGATCTTTGATAGTGAGTACCTGTACAAACACCACAGATTCTCATAGCTAAAAGACCACAGTCTCTTGGATCTCTACCTTGTAAGATTGTTTCAATACCTCTAAACATAGTTGAAGAACTGAAAGCCTCAGTGATTACATTATTCTCATCAATCACTGCTTCTATTCTTAAGTGTCCCTCAATTCTTGTTATTGGGTCAATTACTACATGTTTACTCATTCTTATTCTCCATCTTCACTATGTTTATGTTCTGATTTTTTTCCAATTGCTGCACTTGTAACTGCATGTACACCAATACCAATTGCCGTTGCTGTTAATAATCCAAGACCAAACTCATCTACAGTTTTTTCTACTCCACCAGTTGGTGCTTTAATATTAGCTCCAGCCATTGGTCTTTCATAAGCATATTTATCCCAAAAATCAGGTTCTGAACATCCAATACATCCTCGACCAACTCCAATAGGCCAGTTTGCACCTTCGTTATATCTAATAATTGAACAGTTGTTAAAAGTCATAGGACCTTTACAACCCATTTTATATAAACAGAAGTTGTTTTGTGCTCCAACATCTCCCCACTCTTCAACAAATTCACCAGCATCAAAGTGTGCTCTTCTTTCACAGTTATCATGGATTCTATAACCAAATGCAAATTTTGGTCTAAGTAGTGAGTCTAACTCAGGAATTTGTCCTGTTAAAACATAGTGTAATACAACCCCAACCATATTTGCTGGATTAGCTGGACATGCTGGAATATTTATAATAGGTTTACCCTTTACAATATCCATAACACCAACTGCACCTGTTGGATTTGGAGCAGCTGCAGGGATTCCACCAAATGTTGCACATGTACCAACTGCTACAACTGCTGCTGCGTCATTTGATAATCTTTTTAAGTTATCAATATAAGTTTCACCACTAGGTCCAATTGTTCCATAACCACCATTCATTGCTGTAGGAATAGCACCTTCAACAAAAAGTAAATATTTTCCTTTAAAATGATGAACTGCATCTTCAAGTTGAGCTTCTGCTTGATGACCAGATGCTGCTTGAAGTGTATGATGATATTCTAAAGATAAAACATCGAAAATTAGATCATCAACAGTTGGAGTTGCAGACCTTAAAATTGCTTCTGAATTTCCTGCACAATCTTGTAACTCAATCCAAATAACAGGAACTCTATTCATAAGCTCTGTAGCTTCTGCAACAAGTGGAGTAAACATAGGAGGTAACATAAGTGTTGCTGTTGTTGCACTTGCCCACTTCATGAAATCTCTTCTATCTACACCTTCACTCTCTACAACGTCAATAATATCAACATCTTTTAGTGGTGGTTGTTTTTTTAATGCGCTTAACCTTGCCTTTGCCTGTTCAAACAAATTGTTATAGTATGCATCACCTTTATTTGTATCAATTCTTGAAGAATTGGTGGTAAAAACTTTTTTTACCATATCATGAGAATCAACCATATACCGCTCCTTAGTCCAAAAGTCTTATTTAAATGAATATTCATTTAATTAATTGTAAATTAACGCGTTTAGACTTAGCTGAAACTTAATTTTTTAAACTAAAAAAATTGAATGAATATTCATAAAGTTGCCGAAAAAAGGGATTTGTGACACAAAAGTGTCGTTTTTGTTGGAGTTAGGAGAAAATAAGACTAATTTTGTCTATTTTCTATGATAATTTTAAGAGTTACTTTTTAAGTTTAATTTTATATTTAAAGTGTTACCTATTAACACAATTTTTAATTAATGAGTTGTGCATACAGAACACACATCAAAACTTCTTAATATAATTTTTGCTTTTTCAATTGAATCATTTCCTATAATTGCTTTTTGTGCAATTGAATAATTATCTTTATCTCCAGGACCTAAATTCCATACAGTTGGAGTAATTACATTATATGAATCAATTTTTCCATATTTAATTTTTACTTCATGATATAAAGAGCCTCTTGTTGCTTCAACAGAGGATACACCTATTACTTCATCTACCATGTTAAATGTGAATTTTGGTTTAATAAAACTTTGTTCAGATATATCAATTTGTTTTATTAATTTTTTTGTTTCTTGTATTAAGTATGCAAACTCATCCATTCTAGCTAGTACCCTTGTTAAAACAGAATCATCAAATTTTTTATTTAACTTAGAGATAAATTTTCTTTCATTTATTACAGCTCTTGCAAGTGGTCCCGTTTCATAAAAATTATTTGCATATTTAACATTTTTTGCCCAGCCATAAGCTTCCTTTGATTCCTCATTTGAATCAACATTAAATGTATATTTGCTATCTTCACAAATATTTTTAAAATCTAAATTAGTGTTTAATCTTTTATTTTTTTTACCTGCTTTAAAAGAAGGAGAATTTGTTAGGGCAATAAATCTATTATATGCTTTTCCAATATTATGAAAATCATTTTCAAAACTAATATCAATAAAATCTTTTAAATCTAAGCCAATTTTTTCTAAATCTGATTCACTATTAAAAGACAAATATTCATCAAGTGAAACTCCTGCAAAATCCTCTTCAAAAAACCTAATAGCATTATCAAGATAATTTTCCATAGTAACTAAATCTAAAAGTGTAGGGTCACTCATAACCCCTCCTGGTATCATATAAGAAGTATGTGGCCACTGACCACCAATAATTGCAAGGGATTTTATAATCTCACTAGCTATTGAAGTTCCTTTTAACCACTTCTTACCTGAGAATGGCTCATACCCTGAATATTCTTTTTTAGAAAGTTTTGTCATATCAGGCATAATAAATAGATAAAACCATTTAATATGTGAATCAATCATCTCAATATTTAGACCAATTTCTCTTAACAGTTTTGCTTTATTTGTTACAGTTAATTCTTCACCTATGTTTTCATAGGCATTTTCAAGGGCGTCAACAGTTGCTTTTAGGTGTGCTTGACCACAAATTCCACAAATTCTAGGTGTATAAACTAGTGCATCAAGTACAGGTTTTCCTTCTAAGATAAATTCAAAACCTCTAAAATTCAAAAACTTAATTTTTGTATCTGTAATAATTCCATCATCCCAAGAGCAAACAAGTTTTGCTTCCCCTTCAATTCTTTCTACTAAGTCAACTGTTTTCATATTTCCCTTTCACAAGTTGTGATTTTATCATAAATTGATTATAATTCACCAATGAAAAACTTATTCCTAATTACATTATTGACTACAACTTTACTCTTTTCTTCAACATTAGAAGATTTAAAAATTACAGATGAAGATTTTATTAAAATATCTCACTCATCACAAAAAAATATCATCTTTGATAGAATAAATGATTTGATGCTATTAAAAAAATCATTAAAAGACGTAGATGATGACTTTATAAAATTAAATGAGGTTAATGATTTTTATAATACTTATCCATATGTAAGTGATGAAACCATTTACAACAAAAAAGATTATTGGGCTACTAGAAAAGAGTTTATAATTAAAGGTGCAGGAGATTGTGAAGATTTTGTTATTGCCAAATATTTTACTTTGATTGAATTAGGTGTTGAGGAATCAAAACTTTCAGTGATACACAATCTTCATAACAATGAATACCATTTGGTTTTAGGTTATCAAGAAAATTCATACTCTGATCTATTTATTTTAGATAGTATAAATAAAGAGATTTTACCCTTAACCAAAAGAGATGATATTTTAGTTTTACATACTTTAGAAACAATTGATTTAAATAATAAAGAGATAGATATTTTATCTGATATAAAAAATTTGAGTAACTACAAATGGACTAAAATTTATTTAAGTTCAAAAAATAAAAAGATTAAATTAGTCAATTAACTTTTTATGAAGTCTTTCTATCTTGAAAGTTTTTGCAATACCAGTTATTGATAGATAAGCTCTTTTATTTATTCCAAGTGGTACTTCATCTGGGATACCAATATTTTTTTTAGTCTCAAACATATTATCCCGAGGGAAATCAAATTCTGTACAGCCAATACAAGGCATTCCTGCTCTTGTTTTAGTGCTAACATCATTCCACAATACTTTATTACAATTTGAGTGTGTCATAGGTCCTCGACACCCTTGCTCGTAAAATAAACATCCCTCTTTCGCCCCAAATGAACCCTCAACTTTCCATTCAAAATATTCATTCCTAGTGCATCCATGATGGGCCAAACCATAATATAACTCTTTTGGACGACCTAATTCATCTAAGGCAATTTTCCCATTATGTTTTAATGCAAATAGTGTTTGAAATATCCATTCAGGATGAACTGGACATCCTGTAATGTTTACAATTGGATGTTTTAAAATATATAGATTTTCAGTTTCAAGGGAATCTTGAAGACCTTTTATTGAATCATTATGCTCAAATTTTTGATGTAAACCACCATAAGAAGCACATGAGCCAACAGCAACAACATACTTGCTTTTTTTGATAAGCTTATTGAATAAATCATAAGTAGTAGAATCTGAAATAGTAAAAAATTTTTCATCTTTACTTATTGCACCCTCAACTAATAAAAAGTCAATCTGCTCATTTGAATTTACAATTTCTTTTAATGATACATCTACACTTAAAGAGGGATGAAAAATCAAATCAAAAGATTTAAAAAAAAGTGCTAACCTATTTTCGTTAGCACTTAAAAGTGAATGGGTATTTCCATTGCAAGTTACTGCTTGAAACCATAAAACTTTAGGTTTGTTATTAGTCTTCATACTTTAAAGCTCTATAGATATTTTCTGCAACTTCATCTGCGTAATCCATTACATCTTTATCTAAAACCTTTTCACCTGTAAGAAAAGCAAATCCACCTAATGCTCCCATGATCATACCAAATGCAGGGAAGAAATTTTGTTGTCTAAACTCCTTCTTAGCAGCACCTTCATCAAGTAAAATCATAACTTCAGTAACAAAATCACTAACACAAAGAAAACCTTCACATCCATCACCAAAAACTTCTCTATTTGATAGATAAACCCTTAAGAAATATTCAATCACTTCTGGAGATTCTTTTACATTTTCAAGATATTTCTTTGTAAACTCAAAGATTTTATCTTTTGAAGAGATATCCATTTGATTTATCTCTCTTAACTCTATTGCTAATACATTAGTTGAGTATTTTATGGCATATTTAGCTAACTCTTCTTTTGACTTGAAGTAGTTATACATATTACCAACACTCATTTTCATAGCTTTTGCAATATCTGGGATTGTTGTATTATAAAAACCATTTTTTGAAAAAAGCTTCAAAGAGTTTTCTATAATATTATTCTTTTTTTCTTCTTTTGCAGACACAATTAATCCTTTTGAGGAACTTACTAAACTTTCAAATTATATTATTAAAAAGATAAATAGTAAATGAATATTCATGGAAACTCAAGCTTAAAGCTTGAGTTTTCATTATCTTGAAGTAACTAATGTAGTTAAGTGATCAGTTGAAACTTGATGGAAGTTTAAGTATTTGTAAACACCATCTTTGTTTTCAGCTGTAATTTTCTTAGGTACAATTTCCATATATTCTTCAACAGTTGGAAGTCTTCCTAGTAATGCAGATACTGCAGCCATTTCAGCAGAACCTAAATATACTTTAGAGTTTTTACCAAGTCTATTATCAAAGTTTCTTGTAGAAGTAGAGAATACAACTGATCCTTCACTCACTTGTGCTTGGTTACCCATACATAAAGAACATCCAGGGATTTCTAATCTTGCACCAGCTGCTGCAAAAATTGCATAATAACCCTCTTCAGTTAATTGTGCTTCATCCATTTTTGTTGGAGGAGCAACCCATAATTTAGCAGGAACTTCACCCTCACCTTTAAGAACTTCACCTAAAGCTCTGAAAAGACCAATGTTAGTCATACAAGAACCAACAAATACCTCTTCTATTTTCTTAGGTCTAGAATCATCAGCTAAAATTTCAGAAATTGTAGCAACATCATCTGGATCGTTTGGACAAGCTAAGATTGGTTCAGTAATTGTATTTAAGTCAATTTCTATTACTGCTTTATATTCAGCATCTGCATCTGGCTCAATTAATTCTGGATTTGCTAACCATTCTTTCATTTTGTCAGCTCTTCTTTGAAGAGTTCTAGCATCTTCATAACCCTCTTCAATCATTTTTTCAATTAAAGCGATATTTGAAGATAAGTATTCAATAATTGGTTCTTTGTTTAATTGAACAGAACAAGCTGCTGCTGATCTTTCTGCTGCTGCATCAGATAACTCAAATGCTTGCTCAACTTTTAAATCTGGTAAACCTTGGATTTCAATAATTGTACCAGCAAAAACATTCTTTTTATTTTTCTTAGGAACAGTTAATAAACCATCTTGAATTGCTTGATATGGAATAGCGTTAACTAAATCTCTTAAAGTAATTCCTGGTTGCATTTCACCTTTAAATTTAACTAATACAGATTCTGGCATAGTTAATGGCATCATACCAGTAACACCTGCGAATGCAATAAGACCAGAACCAGCTGGAAAAGAGATACCAATTGGGAATCTTGTGTGAGAATCTCCACCAGTTCCAACTGTATCTGGTAAACATAATCTATTTAACCATGAGTGAATAACACCATCACCTGGCTTAAGTGTAACACCACCTCTTGAGTTGATGAAATCTGGTAAAGTGTGTCTTAATTTAATATCTGCTGGTTTTGGGTAAGCAGCTGTGTGACAAAATGATTGCATAACCATATCAGCACCAAAGCTAAGTGCTGCAAGCTCTTTAATCTCATCTCTTGTCATAGGTCCAGTTGTATCTTGTGATCCAACAGTTGTTGCGATTGGCTCAACATACATACCTGGTCTAACACCTTCCATACCACAAGCACGTCCAACCATTTTTTGTGCTTGAGAGAATCCTTTACCTGAATCTGCTGGTTGCTCAGGTGTAATGAACATATCAGATGCACCTAAACCTAAAGTCTCTCTAGCTTTTGCAGTTAAACCTTTACCAATAATTAAAGGGATTCTTCCCCCTGCTCTCATCTCATCAGTCATTGTATTTGGAGCTAATTTAAACTCAGATACTACTTCACCATTTTTAAGGATTTGTCCAGCATATGGTTTTACAATAATTTCATCACCAGTTTCTAATTCATCAACTGGAGCTTCAATTGGTAAACATCCTGAATCTTCTGCAGTATTGAAGAAAATTGGAGCAATAATAGAACCAATTACAACACCACCAGTTCTTTTATTTGGAACACCTGGAATATCTCTACCCATGTGCCATTGAACTGAGTTAATACCTGATTTTCTAGAAGAACCTGTACCAACAACGTCCCCAACGTATGCTAATGGGTTACCTTTAGCTCTTAATTCTTCCATAGTTTCTAGTGGATTTTCCATTCTAGATTGTAACATTGCAGTTGCATGTAATGGAATATCTGGTCTTGTAAAGGCAACAGTTGCAGGAGATAAATCATCTGTATTTGTTTCACCAGGAATTTTGTAAACAGTTAATTTGATTTCTTCTTCTAAAGCTGGTTTATTTGTGAACCACTCAGCGTTTGCCCATGATTCAATTACTTCTTTTGCTTTTTCATTTCCAGCATCCATTAAATCTTTTACATCATTGAATGCATCGTATACTAAGATAGTGTTTTTTAATTGTGTAGCTGCAATTTCTGCAACCTCTTCAACTTTTAGAGCTTCGATTAATGGAGTAACATTAAATCCACCCATCATAGTTCCAAGAATCTCAACTGCTTCAGCTTTTGAAATTACTGAACATGTTACATTTCCTTGTACAATATCATTTAAAAATGCAGCTTTTACATATGCTGCATCATCAACACCTGGATTAATTTTATTTTTGAATAATTCTAAACAGTAATCTGCTTCCTCAACAGTATCTGCTTTTAATAATTCAACTAGCTCTGCCGTTTCTTCTGCAGTTAAAGCTAGTGGTGGTAATCCACCCTCATTTAATCTCTCTTGTGTATGTGCTTTATAAGTAGCTAATAAACTCATATAGATTTCTCCTAGTAATTTTGTAGCACTAGTATAGCATAATGTTTATTTGCTTGAATGTACAATTTTTGTAAATGCGGATACAATTTTTTACAATTAAAATAAAAGTTACTAAAAGTAATACAATTTCTACTCATTATTACTATAAGTACATACAATTGCTATTAATTAAAAACAAAATCTAATCTTTGTTTTTAAGTTTAAATCTTTTATGATGATTTTTTAAATTTGATTGTACAATTTTAGTACAATGAAAATTTAGATTGTACATATCTTACTATATATATTTTTGTATAATAAAATAATCAGGAGATTAAAATGTTAAAAAAACTTGAAGAAAAACTTCACAATGAAATACCTATGACAAAATATATGCAATTAACACTTGAAGAATTAAATGATGATAGCTTAATTACAAAAGCTCCTTTAGAACCAAATATTAATGACAAAGGTACAGGTTTTGCTGGAAGTTTAAATACAATTGTCACTATTTCTGCTTGGTGTGTATGTTATTTAGAAGCTTCTAAATTAGATTTGGAAAATAGCATGATTGCAATAATAAAAAGTAATATATCATATAAAGCACCCATTACAAAAGATTTTGAATGTAAAACATACTTACCTTCAAAAGAGCAAATAAAACTTTTTGAAAAGAAAATGAAAGAAAAGAATAGTTCATCTTTGAGAATTAAAGGAGAAATTATAGAAGATGGAAAACTTTGTTTAGATTTTGAGGGAGTTTATGTGATAAAAAAAAGATAATTCACATTTTTTCTACAAAGCCTGTGATATAATTTGTTATGAAAAGATTTATTACTTTATTATTAATATTTACCAATAGCATACTTTTTGCCAAAACAATTGAAGCAAACTACTCAATAACTTATGGTTCATTTTTAGATTTGGGTATTGCAAATGCAAAATTAACTTACAATAAAGATGAGTATGAGATTAAAATTGAAGCTCAAACTATAGGTATGGCAAAAATTTTGACTAATAATAGAACTGAAATATATAAAAGTACAGGTAGATTTATTAATAATAGATTTATCCCTAAAAAGTTTATTAAAATTAAAAAAAGCAATTATAAATCAAGAATAAAAGAGTATACATTTGATTATGAGAATAAAAAAATTGTAGTTAAAACTATAAATGAAGGTATCAAAAAAAGTGTTAATAATGAACTAAAATTTCAAGAAGAACCTTTTTACAATGAATATACAGAAGAACTAAAATTCTTTACAAAAAATGATTTATTGTCACTATTTTTCAATTTAAATGAACTAATAGAATTCAAATATGAAAAAAATTATACCTTTAGTGCCATAGGGGCTAATAAAAAAGATGGAAAAATTGATTTATTAATCCCTTCAAAAAATAAAACTAATCAAATAAATAAAACAATGAAAAAAGAAAAAGAGAAAAAACTTATTGTTTACATAAATCAAAAAATCTTTGGAAGTGAAAAAGGTGAACTATTTTTATCACTAAACAATGAAGGTTTTTGTAGTATGGCTATATTAAAAGATGTAGTCTTATTTGGTGATATTGTTGGAGAGATGACAGATTTTAAAATAACTAAAGGATAATAATGAAAAGAAGTTTATTTATACTAATTACTATATTAATTCTTATTTCAGGGTGTACTAGTAAAACACCTTATACAAAAAGAAATCAAATGATTTTATTGTCACAATCTCAAGAATTAGCTTTAGGTGAACAATCTTATAAAGAAACATTAAAAAAATCAGAAGTAATTACTAATACAATAGATTCAAGAAGAGTTAAAAGAATTGGACAAAGAATTGCTAATATAATTGATAGAAGTGATTATAATTGGGAATTTAACTTAGTTAAAAATGATGCAAAAAATGCATTTTGTTTACCTGGAGGAAAAGTTGTTGTTTATACTGGAATATTAGAAGTTGCTAAAAATGACGATCAATTAGCAACTGTTATGTCCCATGAGATTGCTCATGCTTTAGCAAGACATGGAGCAGAGAGGATGAGTACAGGAATGGTTGCACAAGGAGTACAATTAGTAGGAAATATAATAATTGGTTCTAAAGCTCCTCATCTATCACAATCTTTTAATATTGCATATGGCTTAGGTGCTCAATATGGGGTTTTATTACCGTATGGAAGGATGCAAGAGAATGAAGCAGATGAAATAGGAATATATCTTATGCATGAAGCAGGATATAATGTTCATGAAGCTTTAAATTTTTGGCAAAATATGAGTAAAGGTAAAAAAGAGAATATAGAGTTTTTATCAACACACCCAAGTTCAAAAACAAGAATAAATAATATAAAAAATGCCATTGCTAAAATTGAAATGAATAAAAAACCAATAGAAAGAAAAGATATAAATTTAAATAAAAATATTTTAGGGGAAAAAATAAATTAAAAGATAGAGAAAACTCTATCTTTTTTATGCTATGTTAGTATAAACAGCTTGAACGTCATCGTCATCTTCAAGCTTTTCTAAAAGTTTCCCAATCTCTTCTTGTTGTTCTTCTGTAAATTCTTGTGGATTATTTGGAATTCTTTTTAACTCAGCTTTTGTAAGCTCAATACCCATATCTTCAAATGCTTTGTTTAATGCTCCAAAATCAGTATATTCAGCTGTAACTAAAACAACTCCATCTTCCTCTTCAATCTCTTCAAGACCTGCATCAATTAATTCTAACTCTAACTCTTCTAAATCCATATTTTCTGGTTTATTAAATTCAAAAATTGCTTTTCTATCAAAGAAAAACTCTAAAGAACCAGTTGGTACTACTTGACCACCATTTTTATTAAAATGCATTTTTACATTTGCCACAGTTCTAGTATTATTATCAGTTGCAGTCTCAACGAAAACTAAAACACCATGAGGACCTTTACCTTCAAAATTCACATCAGTATAGTTTGCTGCATCTTTTCCTGTAGCTCTTTTAATAGCTGCATCAATATTTGTTTTTGGCATATTTTCAGCTTTTGCATTTAATATAGCAGTTCTAAGTGCTGAGTTCATCTCTGGATCACCACCACCTGCTTTTGCTGCAATTTCAATTGCTTTTGCAAGTTTAGGGAATACTCTCGACATTGCTCCCCATCTTTTCATCTTAGCTGCTTTTCTATATTCAAAGGCTCTACCCATTAAAAATCTCCAATAATTTCTAAAATTTCGGGATTATAACAAGATTGTAATTAAAAGTAGAATAAATCAATAAATTATTATTAAAATTCACATAAAAATTTTAAGCTATTTTTTTATTTTTTTTAGTTATTATCTTAATTCGCACACAATAATACACACGCAAGGCCATAAACAAATGAAGAGTTTTATTATTTTCTTATTTATAATTGTTACATTTAACGCATGTAGTGTAACAAACCATTATAGAGTTACTTCTGACTTGAAGTTTGAAGCAGTACCTGAGGACCAAAGGGTTACTTACGTTTATTTTAGTAAAGATAAATTTGTAAAAGTTCAAGAACAAAATACTTCAAATGACAAAGAAGATTTCCTTTCTGAATTTAAAGAAGAAAAAGAGATTTCTGATCCTTTTGAATCTTACAACAGATTAATGACAACTTTTAACGATAAATTATATACTAATCTATTGGACCCAACGGCAAGAGCTTATGCAAATGTAGTTCCTGAAACTGCAAGAGTTGGAATTTCAAACTTTTTTGAAAATATCACATTTCCTATACGATTAATAAATAATATTTTACAATTCAAATTTGATTATGCAGCAGAAGAGACAGGAAGATTTTTAATAAATTCTACTGTTGGTGTATTAGGTTTTATGGATGTTGCAAAAGATTACAATTTAAACAAGAGGGATGAGGACTTCGGTCAAACCTTAGCATATTATGGTTTTGGAGGTGGAACTCATATAGTTCTTCCAATTTATGGTCCATCAAATGTTAGAGACATTTTTGGATTAGTTGCAGATGGATATGTTAGTCCACTTAACAGTTCAGGAGATTTAAAATACAAAATTCCAGAAAATATGGGTCAAACTTTTGCAATTAAAAGTGTAGATGTTATAAATAGTACATCATTAATGTTAGGACAATATGAAAACCTAAAAAAAGATGCAATAGATTTATACCCATTTTTAAGAGATGTTTACAATCAAAATAGAGAAAAGCAAATTAAGGAATAATAGATGTATAAAATTTTATTTTCATTACTTTTAGTTTTAAACTTTACATATGCAAACTTTAAAAAAGATAATATTGATGCTCAAATGGGAAATACTATTGATAAAGTTTTAATGATATTAAAAGACTCAAATATGCCAAAAGAAAAAAAATCTGAAGAGATTATAAATTTAATGGATCCGATATTTGATTATGAATTAATGTCAAGATTATCATTAGGTAAAGAATGGAATCTTCTTTCAAAAGAGAAAAAAGAGGATTTTGTTAAAACATTTACTGAAAAATTAAAAAACTCATATGTTGAAAAACTTGATTTATACACAGATGAATTAGTAGAAATTTTAGGTAAAGAACAACCTAAAGCAAATAGAATTATTTTAAGAACTCAATTAGTTGGTAAAGAAGAAAAATATCAAATAAATTACAAATTTTATGAAAAAAGTAAAGATAGTTGGCTTATTTATGATGTTGATTTATTAGGAGTTAGTATAATTCAAACATATAGAAAGCAATTTTCTGGCTTCTTAAAGGATAAAACCTTTGAAGAATTACTAAGTTTTTTAAAAGATAAAAACAATTCAAATAAATGATAAAAAAGTTTTATGATACTTACATTATCAAACACCCATTAAAAATTTTAATTTTAGTTTTAATTGGTGTTTGTTTCTTAGGCTTTTACTCAACAAAACTTCAAATAGATGCTTCATCAGAAACACTTCTTCTTGATGATGATAAAGATTTAAAATTTTCTAGAGAAGTTACAAAAAGATACTATACCCCTGATTACCTAGTTGTAACATATAAACCTAAAAATGATTTATTATCAAATGAAAGTATTGAAACTTTAAAAAGTCTAACTAAAGACTTAAAACAGATTCAAAATGTAGATAACATCACATCGATTTTAAATGTTCCATTATTACAATCTCCTGTTCAAGAATTAAGAAAGCTTGTAGATGGCGTAAGAACAATTGAAAATAGTGATTTTGATAAAAATTTGGTAAAAAAAGAGTTTTTAGAATCTGAGCTTTATAAAGATTCACTTGTAAGTTCTGATTTTACTACAACTGCTGTTGTTCTAAATCTTAAAAGCGATACTAAATATTTTGAACTATTAGAAAAAAGAAATGCCCTTCTAACAAAAAAAAGAGAAAATATAGCATCTAAAGAGGACTTAAATCAATTAGAAAAAGTTAGTATTGAATTTAAAAAATATAGAGATTTTCAAAGGGAACAAAACCACTTATATATTGAAGAAATCAGAACTATTTTAAAAAAATACAACAATGAAGATAAACTATTTCTAGGTGGTGTAGGTATGATAGCTGATGACATCATCGGCTTTGTTAAAAATGATTTATATATTTATGGCTCAACCTTAGTAGTTTTATTAACAATTATTCTTTGGATAATCTTTAGACAATTTATATGGGTTTTATTACCTTTAATCATATGTACATTATCTGTAATTTCAACAACAGGAACTTTAGGTTTATTTGGCTGGGAAGTTACAGTAATATCGTCAAATTTTATTGCCTTACAATTGATTATTACAATCTCAATAGTTTTACACCTAATTGTAAGATATAGAGAACTTAGTTTTAAATATAAAAACTCTAGCCAATATAAATTAGTTATAAATACTATTTTATCAAAATTCAACCCATCATTTTTTGCAATTATTACTACAATAGCAGGTTTTGGCTCTCTTGTATTATCTGGTATTCAACCTGTTAAAAATCTAGGTTGGATGATGAGTACAGGTATTGCTATCTCACTATTAATATCATTTCTTGTATTCCCAGCTTTATTAATATTAATGAAGAAAATAAAAATAGAAGATAAAGGTAGTAATAAATCAACTTATATGAGTTTTATTTCAAATACAGTTGAGAAACAAGGTGGGAGTATTATTATTGCTTCAATTTTAGTTTTAGCATTTTCTATTAGTGGTGCTATGAAACTAAAAGTTGAAAATAGTTTTATTAATTATTTTAAGAAAACTACAGAAATATACAAAGGTATGGAAGTTATTGATAATAAATTAGGTGGAACTACACCTTTAGATGTAATTATCAAATTTGATGCAAATAAGAAAGAAAAACAACAAAAAGAAACTACCAATGCTGATGATGGGTTTGGTGATTTTGAAGCAGAATTTGCCCAATCAGCAAATGATGAAAAATACTGGTTTACTCAAGATAAAATGGATGTTATTACAAAAGTTCATGATTATCTAGATAAGAATCCTCAAATTGGAAAAGTTTCATCTCTAGCAACACTTTTAAAAACAGGGAAAGTTCTAAATGAAGGTAAAGATTTAGATGGTTTTACCCTAGCTTTATTATATAAAGAATTACCAGAAGAATATAAGGATATTATTTTAAATCCATATATTAATATTGAAAATAATGAAGCAAGAATTAGTACAAGAATAATTGATTCAAATCCTAATTTAAGACGTGATGAATTAATCAAAAAGATAAATAAAGATCTACCTAATATTATTGATAACAGCACAGTTGAGTTTAGATTGTCAAATCTTATGATTTTATATAACAACATGCTTCAATCACTTTTTGATTCTCAAATTAAAACAATTGGTTTTGTAGTTATTATTTTATTTATTATGTTCTTTATTTTATTTAGATCATTAGTAATTGCATCTATTGCTATTTTAGCAAACATTGTACCGATATCTATAATCTTTGGAATAATGGGTTGGCTTTCAATCCCTTTAGATATTATGACTATTACAATTGCTGCTATTTCTATTGGAATAGGAGTGGATGACACAATTCACTATATTCATAGATTCCATGAAGAGTTTAAAAAAGACCACAATTATGTAAATTCAATGAAAAGAGCCCATGAATCTATTGGATACGCAATGGTTTATACTTCACTTGTTGTAATTGTTGGTTTTTCAATTTTAGTTTTATCAAATCTTATTCCAACTATATATTTTGGATTGTTAACAGTAATTGTAATGGCAACAATTCTTTTATCAGCACTTTTCTTATTACCAAGATTATTAATTATGTTTAAACCTTATAAAACAAATAAGAGTTTAAATGTTTGAGAAATTTATTGAGTGTCCATATTGCAGACAAAGAATAAGTGTACTTTTAGACTTAGGAACGCAAGGCTCATCATTTATAATTGATGATTGTGAAGTTTGTTGTAGACCTATAGAGATAAGATATAAAGTGGAAGATTCTGAAATTGAATATTTTTCTTATAATTTAATTGAAGGAAATGAGTATTAATGAAAATAGCTATTTATTGTGGTTCATCTTTTGGGAATAATAAAATTTATAATATAAAAGCAAAGGAGTCTATAGAGTTTCTTTCAACTACTGATACTGCAATTGTTTATGGTGGTAGTAAAGCTGGTTTAATGGGAACAATATCTCAAACTGCTATTGAACTAAATATGCAAGTCATTGGAGTAATAACCCATGATTTAGCATATAAAGAGATTGAAAACACTTCAATAACAAAACTATATAAGGTTGATACTATTAGGCAAAGAAAAGAGAAGATGGAACAATTATCTGATGCTTTTATTGCCTTTCCTGGTGGTTTTGGAACATTAGAAGAGATTAGTGAGATTTTTACATATATTCAAATTGGATTACATAAAAAGCCTTGTGCTTTCTATAATGTAAATGGATATTATGATAAATTCTTAGATTTTTTACAAAATTGTGTTCATAATGGTTTTATTAGTCAAGAGCATTTAGATGCAATAATTGTAAGTGATGATATAAAAAAAATTTATAATTCTTTTAAAAACTATATTGCACCAAAAAGCAAATGGGAACTAGAAGCATTAAAAAAATGCTAAAAGACTATCAACTTTATATTTCATAAATTCAGACTAAAAGCAAAAAATATTCATTAAGAAAACTAATAATTCTTTTGTAAAATAGTACGATTCTACACGCCATATTATTTTTTTATAAAAATTACATAAAATATTCATATTAATCACTTTAATTTCACCATTAAATTGTATAATCGCTCATTCGCTATTTTTATGTAACTTTTAAATAGTATAATCCGAAAAAATTTTAAGGTATTATAAAAGGCAATAATATAAAAAAATGAAACAATTAGACGAGACGCAAAAAGACTTATTATTAACTAACTTGGATGAAGAAGGAAAACTATCTTGCTTAAAAGCTTTTAAAGTAGCAAGATTAATTGGTGTAAAGCCAAAAGATATGGACTTTATCACAAAATCAATGAATATTAAAATTACAAACTGTGAACTAGGTGTATTTGGTAAGATACAGTTTTCTGACCTTGACGATAAAATTTATAACAAACTTTCTGAAAACTTCAACAAAGCAAAAAAAGTTGAATGTGAAGTTGCATGGTATGCAGCAAGAGATAAAGGTGCAACCTTAAGAAAAGTAGGTTCAACAATTAATAATTCTGATATTAAAGTAACCCATTGTCAACTTGGATGCTTTTATGATGAAGAGTTTGAAAAGTATGATGATAACTAAGATTTGAAAAAATATATCCTTTTTGATAATGATGGGGTCCTTGTTGAAACTGAACCTCTATACTACAAGGCTAGCAAACGTGCTTTAAAAGAGTTTTTTGATGTGGATGTAAGCTTTGAACAATATATGAAACTTATGACTGATGGTAAAGGTGTTTGGGTAGCTGCACCAAATGCTACAAAAAAACAAATTGATATTGCCAGAGACCAAAGGGATGTATATTATCAAGAGTATCTAAAAACAGAAAATCTTGCAATTGATAATATTCATAAAATATTAGAAAAACTTAGCAAACATTATAAAATGGGCATCGTAACAACTTCAAGACGAGAAGATTTTGAGATTATTCATAAAAATAGAGGTATCACTGATTTTATGGAGTTTGTATTATGTGTAGAAGACTATAAAAAAGCAAAACCCCACCCTGAACCTTATCTAAAAGGTCTTGAACTATTTAATGCAAAGAAAGATGAAGTTGTAGTTGTTGAGGATTCAGAACGTGGACTAATCTCTGCTTTTAGTGCAAATATTGATTGTATAATAGTTCACAATGAGTTTACTAAAACTCAAGATTTTTCAAAGGCTCAACACTATATTAAATCATTAGAAGAGTTACACTCACTACTTTCTACTTTGTAAATATTTTTTTAACCTTTCAATTCCCTCTTTCATATGCTTTATATCTCGTGTATATGCAAATCTTAAATACTTATTTGTTTTATTACTTCCAAAATCAATTCCAGGTGTTGAAGCAATATGAATATTTTCTAGTAACTCTTTTGCAAAAGCAAAACTATCATCTGAATATTTTGATACATCTGCCCAAAGATAAAATGCCCCATCTGGTTTTGCATCAATTTTAAATATATCATTTAGCTCTTTATACAAAAAGTCTCTTCTTTCTTTAAAAGTATTTTTTATATTTTCTAAATACTCATAATCAAAAGCTTCTAAAGCTGCATATTGTGATAATGTTGGAGCTGAAATAAAAATATTTTGAGCAATAATCTCTGCTTCTCTAACTAAATTTTTAGGAACAATAATCCACCCTAACCTCATTCCTGGCATACAAAAATATTTGGAAAAACCATTGATTACAATTGACTTATCACTAAATTCCAAAGCACAATTTGCCTCTTTTTCATAAACTAACCCATGATAAAGTTCATCTGATATAAAAAATATATCATTTTCATCACAGTATTCAATTAACTCTTTTAAATTCTCTTTAGAGTAAATATTACCAGTTGGATTACTAGGACTTGATATTTGAAGAGCATCAATATTTTCTTTTTTTAAATGTTCAACTGTTAATTCATAATTTGTGGTTTTATCTATATTCATAAAAACTGGATCTATATCAAACATATATGCAAAGTTTTTATAACAAGGGTATGATGGATCACTAAGACCTAACTTCCCATCTTTTTTTAGTGTTAAAGTATATGCAATTAAAAAAGCACCGGAAGTGCCTGGGGTTAATAATATCTGTGAAGGGTCAATACTTACACCATAAGATTTTTTATAATGTTGAACAATTTTTTCCCTAAGTTCAAATAATCCTAAAGATTCAGTATAGGAAAACTTGTCCTCGTCTAAGGCTTTTTTTAAACTATTTTTCACTTTTAAACTTGGGTTTAAATCAGGTTGTCCAATCTCAAAATGTATTGTATCATCGTATTTTTGAGCATCTCGTACAATATCCATTACGATAAAAGAGCTCATTTTGTCATATCTCATATTATTTCCTAAAAAAGAAATATTATATCTAAATTTACTAAGTGGGATTTGAAAATATGCAATGAAGTTAACAAAAGCGAAGGAGAAGAAATAAGTACTTTGTCAACTTACATTGCGGTTTTGGCTGTGTAGTTTTACATCAAATTGTTTTAATGTACTGAAAGTTTATCAATATAGACTTAAAGAGTTTTATGCCTTAAAAACAAATAGGATAATTTTAGTCTTATTTAAGGTTAGAGATAATTTTTATCCAGTGGAACACTTTTAAAAAAAATTTGGATACTATTACAAATATACTTATAAGGAAAGAGATGCAATATTTTGGAATATTAGAAACTAAATACGAAGAGGTTTTTTTAACTTCTAGTTATCTTTATTTTAATGATGATGAAGAGATGATTACAGCAAAAGAATTAAAACAAATGATAAAAACAAATAAAGATAGAAAGAAAAACATTGCTGGCACAATTTTTTTATATAATCCTTTAGTTACTCCAGAAGGATACGATTCAAATAAATATTTATTAGATCAAGATTTTGATAAATTTGATGAATATGTTGAACTAAAACAAGAGGGTTACATTACAGTATTTAAACAAGCTTTATCTGAAAATTATAAAGGTAAACTTGTTGAAATAAAAAATTTATTTAATTTGGTTGAAGAAAATATAGATGCTTCATCACTTTTAATGAAATTTGATGCAGATTTAGAAAAATATAATTCAAATCAAAATACTGAATTTGATAGAGATATTATGTATTTTGATGCACAAGAATTTGTTCCAAGTGGAAAGTTTGTATTTTTTGCATGGGGAGAAAAAATAAATGCTAAAGAATTTGTTTTCATAAACAACTATGCACAAACTATTTATTTAAGATGTAAACAAATGGGTAAAAAAATTGCTTTTGTTTATAAAAAAGAAAAAACTTTACAATGGAGTGAAGACTTTATCCAGTTTGCGGCGATTGCACCAAAAACTTCTAGATATAAAAACTCTATAAATCAAGCAATAAAAAACTCATTTAAACAGATTCCACCGGTTCCTTGTCCATACGAATAAATTAAGTAAAAAAATATTTTGTAAATTTTATTTACTTATGATATTATATTAATAAATCTTATTCAAAAAGGAAAAGTATGAATGTATATGAGTACGCTATGAAAGTAGAAAAAGAAGGTGAAGCATACTATAGAGAAATGGCAGCATCTGCCTCGAATCCTGGTCTTAAGAGAATTTTTACAATGTTGGCTGATGAAGAGGTTAAGCACTATAATGTATTTAAAAATATGCTTAAAAAAGAGAATATTGATTATGATAAATTAGATTTAGTTACTGATACACAAACAATTTTCACAACGTTAATTGAAGAAAAAGACAATGTGAGTTTTGATAAAGAACAAATCCAATTTTATAAAGATGCAATAACAAGAGAAGTAGAGTCTCATGATTTCTATGCCCAAAAAGCTGAAGAATTAAGTGATGAAAGAGAAAAAAGAATCTTTTTACAAATTGCAAAAGAAGAAGATAAACATAAAAAAATTCTTGAGGAGATTGTAATATTTCTTGAAGAGCCTGCAGACTGGGTAGCTAGTGCAGAATTTTAATTTAAGGTTGAATTTTCAACCTTAAATTATTTATTTTATAAAGATGCTAATTTCTGAACTAAGGCTTTAGCTTCTTTATCTTCAAAAAATATATTATTGTGTAATTCACTACTTGCTTGTTTTAAAAACTCAATTTTTTTAACTTTTAAAATATCTGGTTCTTTTTCATATTTTGATATTAATTTTAACATCTCATATTCATACTGTTTTACTAATTCTTGCTTTTTTAAATAACTAGGTTTATAATTAGAGTTCGTTCTTTTAAATATTAAAAAAACAAGTGCAACTAAAATTAAAAAAAACACTATAAATACTGGATTAAAATCACTCATTTAAAATCAATTCTCACTAGTTTTTTTTACTTGTGTTGCTTGAGTCATAATAACAGGTCTTTTGTTTAAAGACTTAGCTTCTAGGGCAATTGATTCAGCTCTTTTTGCAATAGATAATGCCTCTTCAACCATTTTTCTATTTTCTGTTTCAACTTTTATATTATCAATTCTTTCAATTAAAGTTCTAAACTCCATGTGACCTAAAACTTCAAGCACACCTTTAGATTTTGATAAAAATTCTATATGAGAAGAATCTCTCCAGTTTGATGTTAATGATTCATCTAAATAACTTTTATAATCTGAATCTATTTTTAATGGATTTGCAATAAATGCTAAATCTAAATATAAATCATCTTTTTTATTGAAATATAAATCATGAAGTTGTTGCAAATAGTTTTTTCTATTTAATGTAGAAATATAATCATAAACTTTTTGATTTTCATTTTTTTCAAGAAGATAATCCAAAATGATTATTGAGATTTCCTTATCACCATTATTAAATAACTCTTCCATTTTTTCATTTGCATTTTCAAAAACTTGTTTAGAGTCCTCTTTTGTAAGTTTCTCTATAAATCTAAATAAATCAATGTTATAACCATAACTAAACTTATTCATTGTTTCAATCATTGGATCAATTATAGATTTAGGATTTGATATACTGTTTGCGTATTTAACTATAGCATTTACATTTTCAACTTCATCTTCATTGAAATGTACATTTTCAAGATAATAAGCAATCTCTTCAGCTAAATTAACTTCTACTAATTCTTTTGATTTTTGTTCATAAAAAACAACTAAATCTTCATTTTTTTGTTTCTTTGAGGCTTGGGCAATTTGAGAATATCTTTTTGAAAGCTCTTGGTATTTTTCAATTTTTTGGGCAATTGTCATATTTGCCAATAATTTTGAGGTTCTAAATAATAGATGTTCCTTTACAACATTTAAAGCATCAGTAACTTTAACCCCTCTTTTTGGAAGCTCTTTACTTAAAATAGATAACTTATTATCAATCTCATCATAAGTTTTTGAATCTAAAATATTTTCTACTAATTTTACAGTATTTGAAGCTTTTATTGAGTTTGAAATAATAAAATATACAATAATAATTGCAACAACTATAACTGCTAATAGTATCATTGTTTCATTTGGTGCTTTATCATATATTTGAGCTATATTAAACTGTGATTCTTTTATTGTTGACAAAAACTCTGATATTGACATATGTTACCTTTTTAGTTATTTTTAATTACTAGTATACAAAAATTTTACTGATATTACTGTTTTAAGTACTCTTCTAAGTCTTTTTGGTCAACTTCTCCAATGTAATTTTTAACAAAGTTCCCATTTTTGTCATATAGATATGATTCAGGAACCATTTTTACATCATCAAATGTTTTTGCTAGTCTAAAATTCTCTTCACCTACTGTAACAGGAAACTTCATGTTAAATCTAGCCATAAAATCTGCTAACTCTTTTGGATCTTTATCTTTTTCAAAAAGCACACCAATAATTTCAAAATTCTCACCATACTTCTCATATAATTCATTAAATGCAGGAATCTCTTTTTCACAAGGTTTACACCAAGTTGCCCAAAAGTTTATTAATAAAGTTTTCCCATTTAACTGTTCAGAAGTTATTTTATTTTCTTCAATTCTAAATACAATTTTTTCACCACTTGTTGTATTAAGGGTATAAGTTTTATTACTTTTCTCTTTCAACTCATCAAAACTTCGATTATCTTCAACTATTGTTTTTGCTTCATCTGATTCACAAGCAGCAAAAAATAAGGCTACAAAAACTAAACTAAAACTAAATAATAAATTTTTCATTTTATTCCTTCATATTTTTATTTTAAAGTTTGTATTATACACTTTTTTTTCTATAAGCCTTTCTTAATTTCTTTGCTAATTTATAAACTGCCATTGCATAATAACTACTGCGGTTATACCTTGTAATCACATAAAAATTTTTGGTCCCATACCAAAGTTCATCAAACTTATATCGATTAAGTTTTATTAAATGAACTTTCTTAGGATAATAGAAATTATTGTCTTTAGGTTGTATCCCTTTTAGTTTTGAACGCTTATATTTATATTTAAATCCAGTTTTAAATCTATTAAATCTTTTACCTTCATAACTTACTCTAGTTGCAACAGGGATCATTCTATTCCAACCTGATTTATTAAAATATTTAGCGATACTACCTATGGCATCTTCTTCATTGTCTAAATCAACAATGCCATCATTGTTAAAATCTATTGCAAGTTTTTTAAAGTTACTTGGCATAAATTGTGCCAAGCCTATGGCACCAGCAAAAGAACCATAAATACTTTTTGGATTTTGTTTGTTTTTCTTTGTTAAAATTAAAAACTCTTTTAATTCATTTCTAAAAAATTCATTTCTTCTATTTTCTTCAAAACTTAATGTGGCTAAGGCATCAAAGACAGGATAATCGCCACTGTATTTTCCATAATAACTTTCTATTCCAATTATTGCAGCTATATATTCAGGTTGAACTCCATATTTTTTATAGGCTTTATTTAGTGCTTTTTTATTCTTTTTCATAAATTTTGCACCTACTTCAATTCTTTCTTGGTCTAAAAGTTTCTTTTCATACCTATCCCAGCTTCCATGATACTTTTTTTTAATCTCAAAATCTTTTTTTTTCTTTTTTGTATAATATTTCAATGCAGATTTTTGAACTTTAACATTAGAAAACAATTCATCCAAATAGGATTTACTAAAACCATGATTATTAACTAAATCTTTTATTAGTTTTGATGCATCTTTATTATATAAATAATTCGTTTCGTTTGAGAAAAGGTTTAATTTTAAGAGTAAAATAAAAAGTAATGTTATTAATATGTTTTTTTTCATAGGGAAACCTTATCAAAAAAAACTAGAATTAAAAATAAATAATTTAAACTAATTATTTTCTAATACTAGTTGCCGTTAAAAAAATATAGTACTTACCAGTTATTGTTACTCTAAATTTTTTTTGTTGCAAGTATTTTTTACAAAAAACAACATCATTAAATAAAATACTCATCTCTGAAAAGCTATAGTTTGGAGCCTTTGCTCCGAAAATAGGTTTACCCTCAAGCCATCTACAGTTGGGGAAACCAAGTATCATAGAGCCATCTTTTTTTAAATAGTTTTGTATGATGTTCATAAATAATTCTTTAAAATTTGAGTTGCAACTTTGTAAAGTCCCAATTGTAATGATTAAATCAAAAGTTCCTAAAGAAAGCTCATCTAAACTATTAATATCGTGAACAAAAAACTTAGTGTTTTTATCATCTCTAAATTTTTCTTTTGCTGCTTGTATGGCTGTATCTGAATAATCTATTCCAACTAATTCTAAATCTTTAAAATTATCACAATACTCTTTTATAAGTTCAAACTCTTCCCCTGTATTTACCCCAAGGTTTAAAACTCTAACTCTTTTTTCAATTTTTACATTTTTAAGTGCTTGTAAGTATGAATATAAAATTTCAGGCTCTTCATTTTTATTGATTTTAGAAAATAAAGATTGGCTACCATATTTTTCTTTATCTTGTTCATCATTATGAAAACTATCGTTTAAATTTAGTTTTTGAAATGTTAATTGAACAATATTTTCATCAACTTTAATTGGTGTTAACATTTTAGAAAAAAGCTTTTCTGCTAAATCTATCCACGATTTATAATCTCTAAATATATAAACAGCATTTGAAATTTCAATATTTTCTCCAATAGCTTTATTATTAAAATTATCAGGGTTCAAAACTTCAAAGGTGATTGAATTTTTGGTAGTTAATTCTTTTTTTAGAATATTTAAAATTTCTAGCATTGTTTGATTATTAAATTTTAGCATCACTAATTATACAATTTTGTCGTTAACTTGTAGCTTTTTAATGTTATAATTTTTCTATGAAAGATAAAGTATATGTAATTGATACTAATATTATCCTGCAAAACGTTCAAAACTTGAACAGATTATCTGACAATAACACAAACACCATTGTAATACCAGAAACAGTTTTATTAGAATTAGAGGACAAAAAGAAACTGACAAATGAGTTAGGTTATTATTCTAGAGAGTTCGCTCGTTTACTTGCTAATATGAAAATCAAAGAGGTTGACTACAAATTAGGCTTTAAAGTTGTAAAACTTTATAATAATGAGATGATGTTACATATTATCTCTAAAGATCAATATGAATCAGAAATTGAGCAAATTCATATTAGTGAAAGTAATGATAAACGTATTATTGAAGTTGCAGCTATTGCACAAGATTATTATAAAGGTGCTCAAACCCTGTTTTTATCCCTTGATGTCTATGCAAGAACCTTTGCACTTTTTAAAGGTATTAAAGCAGAAACTCTGCATGATGATAAATCTACAGTACCTAAATTTGAATTCTTGAAAAAAATAAGTTTAGACTCAAGTGTATTTAACTCCCTTGATGGAGCAGATATTAGAAAGTTTGATGAAGAGTACTCAAATGAAAACTTTTGTTACTCCTTTGAAAGTGAAGATGGAAACTCTACTTATGCAATTATTGTAAATGAGAGAATCCAACTTCTAAATGAATCTGATTTTAAAGCCTTACAAGTTAAACCTGTAAATTTAAAACAAAAACTTTTTATGAAAGCAATTTTAAGTGATATGTTTGAATTAATGGTAATCGATGCAAAAGCTGGCTCAGGTAAAACTCTTATGTCAATGGTAAGTGCAATGAGATTGATTGACTTAGGACATTATGACAAGATAGTTTATGTAAGAAACTCCATTGAATCCCTTGATAAAGGTGCTGATGTTGGATATTTAGCTGGAAATGAAGAGAAATTTAGAATCTATAATATGGCACTTTATGACACTTTAGAATTTGTTGCTAAAAAACAACTAAAAAAAAGTGAAAATAGAGAAAATAAAGAATCTATTGATTCAAAAATTGCTGAACTTACTTCAAGGTATTGTATTGAAACTTTATGGCCAGGGGAAGCTAGAGGTAGAACTCTTTCTGAAGCAATTGTTATTATGGATGAGTGGCAAAACTCTTCTGAAAAAACAACACAATTAATTTTAAGTAGACTAGATGAATCTTGTATGGCTATTGTTATTGGTTCAAATAGACAAATTGATAACTTGTATCTAAATAAGTATAACAATGGTTTAACTACCTTGCTCAAGCAAACAAGGGAAAAACATCCTGAAATTTCAATGTTTGCAATAGAACTTGAAAAAGCAGTTAGGGGTAAATTTGCTGAATTTACAGAAAGAATTTTCGAAAAGAAAAGAAACTAAAAAATAGAATTTATTCTATTTTTTAGAACAATTACCATCTCCACCACAACCACAACTTCCATTCTTTTTAAAAGTTTTTATTAAAATATAAGCAACAGAAACAATAACTAAACCATATATAATAATATCTTCCATAAAATTCCTTTTTAATAATAATTATCAGTATACTATATTTTAACTTAAGTAAAATATTTCAAATTGCAATATTTTAAATAAAAGTAAAAAAAATTTTGTAAAATTAAAATAAAAAGGCTAAAAATGTCAATTTTAGGAAATTGTCCATTTTGTGAAGGGAAAGTAATCTCAAAAAAAATAAATGTAAAGGGTAAAAATATAAAACTTTATTCTTGTGAAAATGCAAGAAAAGAGTATGATGATAGTGAACAATATGTTTTCACAGCTGATTCAACCTGTAGATTTAGAGTATATTCAAATGCATTTTTAAGATACAACAAAAGAAGTTTTTCTGAATTTGAGATGAAAAAACTTTTACAAGAACAACAAGTAATAGTAAGATTACATGGTAAAAAAGGTGGAAGTGAATATTTTAAATATGCAATACCTCATGAAGAGTATGGAATTTCAATTCTTTGGGAAGAAGAGGTAGAAGATAAAGCTTGCTAACCTCTTTTTTTAATTAGTCTTCTCTAGAAGTAGTCTCTAATAAATGGTATCCAAAATCAGTTTTCACTGGTCCATGAACTACATTTACCGCGTCATTAAATACAACTGTATCAAACTCAGGAACCATTTGCCCTTGAGAAAATCTTCCTAAATCTCCACCATTAGCTCCCGATGGACATTGAGAAAACTCTTGTGCTAATGCACCAAAATCTTCACCATTTTCAATTCTTTGTTTAAGTTCGTTACATAACTCTTCTGATTCAACTAATAAGTGTCTTGCTGTTGCTGTTGCCATATTAAATATATCCTTTTTTAATGTTAAAGATGAAATCTTATCATATTTACTTTTCAAAAACTTTAAAGCTTTTGTTTTTGATTTTTCTTTTTGTTAAACCATTTAAAGCTTTTTTCAAAACCTCTTTTTTAATAGCTACATATGAAACAAAATCTAAAATATTAATCTTTCCAATATCATCTTTATTTAAACCAACTCCAGCTGTTAACGCACCCAAAATGTCACCTGCTCGAAGTTTTTGTTTTTTTCCACCAATGATAATTAAAGACCTAAATTCTGAATCAATCTTATAATCTTCAAAGGTTTTAATACCTTTAAAATCTTCAAATTTAATCTCTTCAAATTTTTCTTTTATAGGTTCAACTTTAAAAAATTCATCTTTTTCAAATAGTGTTACAGCCAAACCATTTTTCCCTGCTCTTGCTGTTCTTCCTATTCTATGGGTATAAACACTTTCATCCCTTGGAATATCATAATTTATAACTAAGTTAATATCATCAATATGAAGTCCTCTAGAAGCTACATCTGTTGCAATTAAAACAGGATAGGAATTATTTGAAAATAAGATTAAAGTCTCATCTCTATCCCTTTGTTCTAAATTTGAATGTAAAGTTAAAACATCAATTCCATAAGAATGAAGTTCATCTGCTAACTCTTCACATTTTATTTTTGTATTACAAAAAATTAAAACAGATTTTGCATTATTTTGTAAAATTAGATTAGGGATCAATGAGGTTTTAAATCTTGATTCAACTTCATAAAAAGTTTGATTTATAATATCTTTTTCATGAACATCATCAGTTTTAACAAACTTTGGATTATTTAAAATCTCCTTTGAAAGATTTTCAATATTCTCTTCATATGTTGCAGAAAACAATAGAGTTTGCCTTTGTTTAGGTAAAGAGTCTATAATTTTTATAATATCATCATGAAATCCCATATCAAGCATTTTATCTGCTTCATCCAAAACTAAAGTATCAACATTAGAAAAATCAATCTTTGTTTCATGAATATGTTGTAAAATACGACCAGGAGTCCCAACTATAATGTGAGCACCATGCTCTATTGATGCAACTTGAGGTTTAAAAGGTGTTCCTCCACATAAAGAAAGAACTTTTACATTATGAATGTGTCGACTTAACTTTCTAATCTCACTAGCTATTTGATTTGACAATTCTCTAGTAGGAGCCAAAACTAAAGACTGAATTTCATATTTTTTTACATCAAGCTTTTGTACAAGGGGGATTGAAAAAGCGACTGTTTTTCCAGAACCTGTTTTTGCTTGGGCAATTAAATCTTCATTCTTTAAAGATAAGGGTAAAGATAAAGATTGAATCTTTGTTAGTTGCGTATATCCTAAAGAGTTAATATTTTCTAAAAACTCCTTAGAAAAGTTATATTCTTTTAACATAATATGAGATACCAAAAACTAAAAGTAATATTACCCCAACTCCGTAATATTTATACTCTTCTGCATACGTTAGAATAACTTCACCCATCATAAAACTAGCATAACCAATAACAATTGCCCAAATGGTTGAGGCAAAGATATTATAAATTGTAAACTTCTGAAAAGAGTACTTAGTTAATCCCATTGCTAAAGGAATCAATGTCTTAATTCCATAAATATATTTTTGAAAAAATACTACTGTTGAACCATACTTTCTCATCCATAAATGCGCAAGAGCAACTTTTCTTCCAAACTTTTTCATTGTATCTTTTGCATAGGCTTTATTACTTCTTGCCATGTAAAATAAAAACTGATCCCCAATAAAATTTGATGTACCTGCGACAAGCATACAAATAAATAGATTTAAATCCCCAGCAAAAGATAAAACACCTGCTACAACAAGCCCTACAAATCCTCCACCAAATGAATATAAAAACAAGGCCAAATAGCCCCAGTCTTTGATAATTTCTTCCAAATAAAATACCTTAATTAAATTTTCATGAATTCTATCCAAAAATCATTAAAACTAACTCTTTTATACAAACTGTATAATCTACTAAGATCAATTTTAACTTTTTTTTTGAATTTGATAGTTTTTGTACTTTTTATGCACATTTCTTAAGATTAAATTATATATACTAATTTAATAATTATATAATAAAGGTAAAAAATGTCCTTGTTTCAAAGGCTTTGTAAACATTTCCACAAAAATTATACAAAGACTATTTACATTATTGACATATTATACATGAAAGATATTAATGCACTATATGGATTCAAAAATGGAGACTATATTCTTTCACAACTATTATCTTTATTAAAAAATAAAATAAAAAAAGACCTATTAAAATATCTAGCTTCAAAAGTTTGTGTTGAAATCAAAAATACCCATGTGGATGTTTTTACCTTAACTATTTATAAAGAACTTGATGAGATGGATATATTAGAGGTTAAAAATATTATATTTCATAATATTATAACTGCACAATATAAACTTCTAAACTCAGATATTGAAATCGATCTTGATGTTACAATTGGTTGTTCAAAAGGTTTAGATAAAGATTTATTAATTTATGCGGAAAAGGCACTTCATAATGCCAAAATGAATTATATTCATTTTTTATATTATGACTCAAGACTTTATAGAAATCATTTTGAAAATGCTGAACTACTTACAACCTTACAAAACAATATAAAAGAAAAGAAAGTTGAACCTTTTTTCCAACCAATAATGGATAATAAAACCTCAAAAATTGTCAAATATGAAGCTTTAATGAGGCTTTACGATCAAAGAGGAAATGTATTATTACCCCAAGTATTTTTAAGTAAAGCAAGAAAATATAGACTATTTAATAAATTAATGGAGATTCTTATTATAAAAGTTATTAATTATATTAAAGAATACAAAATCCATGTAAATATAAACTTAGATTACAACGACATACTAAACCCTTCAATGAAAAACCTCATTATAAATAATATTAAAGATAATGATGTGGGAAGTTATTTAACAATTGAGATATTAGAAAGTAGTAAAATCAATAATTTTTATTTGGTTAATGATTTTATTAATGACTTAAAAGCATTTGATGTAAAAATTGCCATAGATGATTTTGGTTCAGGTTTTTCAAATTATGAACATATTTTAAATATTAATACTGACTATATCAAACTAGATGGAAGTTTAGTAAAAAAAATTGATGAAGATATTTACTACAACCTTGTAAAAAGTATAACTCTATTTTGTAAGGAACAAAATATTAAAGTGGTCGCGGAGTTTGTAAGTGATTTAAAAACATTAAGATATGTAAAATCATTGAATATTCACTATTCACAGGGGTATTATATTGGTAAACCTGTTGAGATAAATGAGATTCTAAAGAGAGAAAAACAATGAAGACTAAATTAAAAGAAATTACCGATTCAACAATTAATGAACTTCTTAAAAATGAAATCATATTACCATCTATTTATTTTCAATGCTTTGACAAACATGCAAAAACTTCAGAAGTTGATGTTCATGAAAATAGTTTTGAAAAAGAATTAAGTGATTTAATTATAGATGAATTTAATGCAATAAATAGCTATGTAAATGAAGCAATTACTACTATTGATGTAGCAAGTGGATTAACCCTCGATGCTCAAAAGGCAATTAAAGAGAACAATACCCTACTTTTAAAGAATCTATATAATCAAATAGGCGATTTAAAAAAAGAATTAGAATTAATCACTGACAATATATATAAAGATTATTTAACAAAAGCTAACAACAAAAAATGGTTATATCATAAATACTTAACAAAAGATGCTAAATTTAAAAATGATGCACTTATAGCATTAATTGATGTATCTGATTATGAGTATATTGCAAGTACCTACAATACACTAATCTCTAACAACTTATTGATTTATATTTCTAATTATTTAAAAGAAAAACTAAAAGAGGAAGGTTTAGATTTTGAAATTACAAGGTATCTTTCTAATAAATTTATAATCTCTTTTAATGAAGATGATATATCCTCAATTGTTTCTTTGATTGATAATATTTCAAATATACTTTTTGGGACAACTTTAAAAAGTAACTCAGGGATTATAATAAAACCTACTTTTGAATTTTCAATGGCAAAGGTGAAAAAAGATGAAAATTTTCATGAAATTTTAACAAACCTAGTTAGAAATATTGAGGCTAAGAAAGAAAAATAGAATAAAAATTTTTTAATTTTTCTTGGGCATGATTAATTGATATCTCTTTAAAGTTAATAGTCCCACCAATTTTCATTTGAGCAAGTTTGAAACAATCAATACTTAAGACACTCCCAATTTTTGGATAACCTCCAATTGTTTGTGCTTCTTTTAATAAAACTATAGGTTTCCCATCAGTTGGTATTTGTATGGAACCATAACTTATCGCTTCAGAGATAACTCCATTTATATTTGACTTTATCTCTTTTCCATCTAATTTGCAAGCCATTCTATTAAAGTCAGATGTAATTTTGTACTTATTATTAAAAAAAACTTCTTTTGCTTCTTTTGAAAAAGAATCTTCTTGATAAGAAAGGATAACTCTAAGTGTTAATTCTTTATCATATTTTGGTAAATAGTTTTCATGCCATCTTTTAGATTCTAGCCCTTTAAACTCTTCAAAATCCAAAACAGAATTCTTTTCAAGTTTTTTCCCAAACCCCTCTTTTAATGTTGTTGAAAAACTACCAAACTCTTTTTTTAAAACAAAGCCATTTTTTACTCCTAAATAAACCCTTTGTCCACTTCTAAATTTTCCTATTCTTATAGTATCACCTTTTTTTATTTTATGGCTAGCCCAAGTGTTTTTTTCTTTTTCATTAATAAAAAATTCACAATAAGCACCCGTAATAGCAAGGGTTGTATCCTTTGTAGCTTCTAAATGTAAATTAGGGAAAGAGATTTCTAATAGATTCCCTTTTATATCATTATCAAGGAGTTTATTACAAGCAAAGGCAGCATACTCATCCATAAATCCTGAATTTGTGACCCCTAAATGTGAATATGAAAACCTTCCAGTATCTTGAATCAAACTTAAAAGAGCTGAATTTAAAACTTTAAAACTCAATTTTTCCACCTTGTGCAAGATACTCTTCTTTTGATATTGGATTAAACTTTATTTTTGAATTAATACAAATTGGACTTAAATCATCCAAATTTTTATCAAAAAACTCAAAAGTTGTTCGACCTAATATATTCCATCCTCCAGGTGAATCACATGGATAAACGGCTGTTTGAGAATCAGCAATAGCTACACTTCCTTTTGGTATTTTCTTTCTTGGAGTTTTTAATCTTGGGGTGATAATTTTTTCATCGATAGAAGCTAAATAAGCAAAGCCTGGTAAAAAACCAATTGTATACACATCATAAATTTTAGAGCTATGGATTTTAATAACTTCTTCAATGGAAATATTTGCATTTGAGGCAACTGCTTGTAAATCAAAGCCAACTTCTGTTGAATAAAAAGTATCTATAACAATCAGTTTATTTGAAGTAAAATCTTTATTTTCTACATCTTTTAATTCATTTTTTAAAAAATTAGTTATTGAAAAAAAATCATACTTAAAGATATCATACTTTATCAAAATAGATGTATATGAGGGAATAATTTCTATAAAGCTATCATTTTTTAAGGATTTTAAATATGTATAAGCCGATTTTACTTTATTTGATATATCTTTTGATATAAATTCACCAAAATATATTATTACAGAATCGACAGATGCAACTTTTATAATCATTAATTAATTACTTTTTGTAATGCACTTATAAAATTTAAAGCATTATTTCCATCACCATGAACACAAATAGTATCTGCTTTTAAAAAAAGTTTGTTTCCATTTATACTATTAATATAACCATTATCAATTAGGTTTTTCATCCTTTGTAAAACATCTAATTCATCTTCTATAACACTATTTGGATGTACTCTTGAAACTAGCGTTCCATCATCATTGTAGTTTCTATCTGCAAAGATTTCATAGATTAATTCTATTCCATATATTTTTGCAGTATAAGCGTAAGCTTCATTATCTTGTTTTGAAAGAATCATTAACTTTATATTTCTGTCATAAGAAGAAATAGCATTAAGAACTGCTTTAAAAATATTTTCATCTCTCATCATATCATTATATAAAGCTCCATGGGGTTTTACATAAGATACATAAGTACTATGGGATTTACAAAAGGCATTTAATGCGCCTAATTGATATAAAACAATAGATTTAATCTCCTCTAAAGAACAAGGAATACTTCTTCTTCCAAAACCAATTAAATCATTATAAGAAGGGTGTGCTCCAATTGTTACATTGTATTTTTTTGCAAGTTCAACTGACCGATTCATTGTAACAGCATCTGAAGCATGGAAACCACAAGCTAAGTTTGCAAGATGGATATAAGGCATTATCTCTTCATCTCTTCCCATCTTCCAAATACCAAAGCTTTCACCCATATCACAATTTAATCTAATCATTAAAATACCTTATCTTTAAAATTTTCTTTTACATATTCTTTTAGCTGATCTTTTTTTAAAGGTTTAGAAAAATAATACCCTTGAAATAAATCGCATTTTGATTTGAGTAAAAACTCTTTTTGTTCAATTGTTTCAATACCTTCTGCTAAAACTTCCAAATCTAATTTTTTACCAATTGATATAATACCATTTATCATGTTTCTTGAATTTACATCAGATAAAACATCTTCTACAAAGCTTCTATCAATTTTAAGCTCATCAATTGGTAATTTACCCAATAAACTTAAAGATGAATATCCTGTACCAAAATCATCAAGAGAAATTCTAATTCCTTTTGTTTTCAATTTACTCAATAAATCTAGTATATACTTTAAATCTTCAATAAAAACATTCTCAGTTACTTCTAGAGTTATATATTTATAATCAATATTATATTTATTTATTATTTTAAAAAACTTATCATAAAAATCTATTTCCATAAATTGTTTTACTGAAACGTTAATAGATAATTGAAAAGATATATTTAGTGAACTTTGAATCTCTTTTATCTCTTTAATTGAAGTTTTTAATATATACTCTCCAAGATTAACCATTTGACCTGTTGATTCTGCAATCTTAATAAACTCATCTGGAGAGACTACTCCTAGTTTTTTATTTTCCCATCTAACTAATGCCTCTACACCAAAAAGGAGACCATTTTTATCTATTTGTGGTTGATAAACTAAATATATCTCATTATTAGTTACTGCATTTTTTAATTCCTGTTCAATTAAAGAATCTCTTAGATATTTATGTTTAATTGAATCTTCAAAAAAACAATATGTATTTCTTACTTTTTTTGCTTTATACATTGCAATATCAGAATATCTTTTAAGTTCATCAAAGTTTTTAGCATCACTTGGATATTGTGCAATTCCAATACTTACACCTACAGTAATCTTATATTTTTGTATATAATAAGGCTCTGATATTTTATCAATAATCTTTTGAGCAATCTGATTAATATAATCTTTACATATAGATTCTTTTATCAATAAAAATTCATCGCCACTGTTTCTTGCTAGAATATCTCTTTCTTCTTTAAAAAAATTAAGTCGTGAAGCAACTTCTTTAAGAATATAATCACCAATAGCATGACCATAGTTATCATTTATGTTTTTGAAATTATCTAAATCAATAAAAAATAGTGTGTACTCATCAAATATTTCTTTCTCTTCAAAATTTTTTGATAAATATAAACGATTATTTAAATTTGTTAAATAATCATGGGTTGCTTGATAATAAAGAGCTTTTTGTTTCTTCATCTCAAATTTATCAATACTTCTAATTAATAGATAAAAAATAAATAAGACTATTACAAAAAATATACTTATAATCAATATTTTCTTATTTATTTGCTCTTCTATGATAATTTTCTCTATTTGAGATATTACCCATAAATCATATCTTTTTAAATATTGAACTGAAGCTAGAACATTTTTATTTATCATTAATGCCTTATATTCAATGGTAACTATATTTTCATTATTTTTTATATTCTCAATTTTTTGATTATATTTTGTTTCAATTTTTCTTATATTGTCTTCAAGATGCACTAAAGGAACTTGAATTTTATAAAATTTTTTTAAATGATTGCTTTTACTATAATCCAAAAGTTGTATATACCTATCATCCCCTCTAATCAAAACAGTTTTACTTTGAGTATCGCTCAATAGTTTAAAATTTTTATCTACTTTAATTCCTGTTATAATAACAGCTATAACATTTCCGCTTTTATCTCTAATAGCTTTTCTAATGGGTATAACTATATCCTTTAATTCATTACTATAATAAGTTCTACCAATTACCATCTCTTTTGAATTTAATGACTTTAAAAAAGTATCTCTAGTCTCTTCAAGATCCAACAGATTTGGAAGATTCTTTATTTTAGAAAGATTGGTGCTAGTTGCATATATTTGTCCATTTTCTTTAACTAAAGCAAAAGCAAGAAGATCTGTATTAACAGTTAATAAATTATCTAAAAGTTTTCTTGAGGATTCAAAATCTTTATAAAGTTTATTTTTAATTAATTGAGATCCTAAAATATCTAAAACCATTTCATATTGTAAAAAAATAGAATTGATTGAGTTTGCTGTGATTTTGGTTAGATTTTCTTGTTTTTCAGTAAATTCATTATATTCACTTTTATCAACTTTATATATTAAAAATAAAAAGATGATTAAACTGATTAGAAAAATAATATAAAAAATCATCCATACATTTTTTTTAAAAATTGCCACACTAAACCTCTTTAATTGCTAACATATTCTAACATTATTTCACAACTCATCACAATTTAATACTGATACATATGATACTTTTTATTCTCTTTTGCTTTTCTATCTTCTATAATTTTATACGTTTCAAGAGCTTTTTGTTTTAATTCTTCATCTTCATTATTTGATTCGTAATATTTAATTAATTGCTCTAAAACTAAAATATAAACAATAGAGTTTAATTTTTTTGAATCCTCATTTTTCATCAATATATCTAAATCTATTGCATAAACTGCCTCTTGAAAAGTATAAAAAATTCTTTGAGATAAGTCATTTAATCTATAGCTGTAGCCTAATATAGTTAAAAAATTCTCTTCATACTCTTTATCAAAAGATTGTTCTTTTATATCATTGGCAAACTTGTATATTTTCTCTTTTAACTCAACTATTTCGTGTGTTTCTAATGTTTTGTTTTTAAAACTATGTAAAAATTTTGAAATCTTATTAATCACTATTACTCCTTATTTACACAATTATTATATAGTAAATAAATAAAATAATCATATTTTATGGAAATTAACATATAATAATAAAAAAATCAATTAGGATATATCATGATAAATAAAAAAACATCAATCGTTGCATCTTTACTTTTATGTTCAACTATAAGTTTTGCCTTTGACTTAGGAAGTATCACTAAAGCAGTTACAGATAGTGTAACAAAATCTAGCAGTTCAACAAGCGCAACAACAAATTCTAGTTTAACAAACTCAACTGTTTCTAGTGGTTTAAAAGAAGCATTAAAAGTTGGTGTTGATTATGCAGTTAATACACTTGGTGCACAAAATGGATATTTAAATAATTCACTTGTAAAAATTCCACTACCTGAAAACTTACAAAAAGCAGAAACACTAATTAGAAAAGTGGGTGGAGATAAAGTTGCAGATGATTTAATAAAATCGATGAATAGTGCAGCAACAAAAGCTGCTCCTAAAACTGCAGAGATATTTGTAAATGCAATTGATAAGATGACCTTAGATGATGCAAAAAAGATTTTAAATGGTGATAAAAATGCAGCAACAAACTATTTTAAGGATAACACAACTAAATCATTGAGAGATATGATAAAACCTATTGTTCAAGAAACAATGGCTCAAAATAGTGTAGCTAAATACTATGATTCTTTTAATTCATATTATAAACAATATGGTAAGGGTGTTGTTGAAAATAGTTCTGTTATGAATTTAGCAAAAGGGTTTGGGGTTGATTCTTATATCCCAAGTGCAAGTGATGAAAACTTAGATGATTATGTAACAAATAAAGCTATTGATGGATTATTTGAGATGATTGCCCAAAAAGAAGCTCTTATTAGAACTAATCCCGTTGAGCAAACTACCTCTTTACTTAAAAAAGTTTTTGGAAATTAAAGGGATAAAATAAGTTGAGAAGTTAGCTCAATCTTCTCAGCTTCAAAATATCGATTAATTATATTTTTTCTAACTAAACTATCGTTATATTTTCCAAGAAATCTCTTCTTACCCAGATATTTATTTTCATAGTCTGGTTTAAAACTTTTTAGTAATTTATCATATAATTTTCCATTGGAATCAATGATAAATCTGTTTTTATTTCCACTATAAATATAAATCAAATTGAGATAAGAATCATCATTTACTTTTAAAGTCTTAAAATTATATCCGTCAATATCATAATCTTCAACTGTTTTTAGCGAAGTTATGTTTAATTGCTCTTTTATATTGTTTTGTAAAAAAGAACTTGGTAATCCATTCCAATAACAATTATTGCTAAGCTCTATTGATTCTAAAAAAATGTATCCATAGTCTTTATTTTCATCACTTAATGTGAATGATTCTGTGGTACAAAAAGAACCTTGCCTTTGAAACTTTGGATTAGTAAAGTTTAAATTAACTAAACTATTCTCTTTTCCTAAAACTAGTTTATTTGTATTAAACTGATATCTTGTAGTGGATGCACATCCAATCAAGAAAAAAGTTAATAAAGCCATAAGTAAATAGTTTTTTATTTTCATTTTTCACCTTCTATAAAGTTTTGAATATAGTTTTCTTTTATCATTGAGATATTGAAATTAACAAAGCCTTTCTCTTCATCATTAAACTTATATTTATAAGATTCATCTAGCCTTGTAAGTAAATTTTTATAAAGTTCACCTTTCATATCAACAATGATAATATCAGAAACCGCCGTATAAATATAAATAATATGTAAAACAAAAGAATCATCAACTTTAAACACTTTAAATGTGTATTTATTTATCTCTTTTTCTTCTAAAAGTTTAAATGATTTAATATTTAGTTTAATTTTAAAAAAACCTTCAAATAAAGATAATGGTTGTCCATTCCATGAAGCATTATTATGGGTTCTTATATATTCTAAAAAGATATCATCATTTTTTAAAGTATAAGCTTCTAAAACATAAGAATCGTGTCTGGTTTTAATCTCATATTCACCCAAATCATATGTAAAGAATTGATCGTTATTTAATTTAAAAATCAAGCTATTTTCTTCAAATTTATAAGTTGGAATTGACGCTTTAGCAATTAAATTTACAATATTTTTAAAAAACCCCATATTATTTTCCTATTTTTAGATACTCTATCATAAAAGTTTTTATTAAAAGCTAATTTTACAATTTACTTAAAAAATTTTATTTATGGATTAGTTATTGCATAGTTTAATAATTAAGATGTAATATAAAAAAAAATTTGAAGGATATATTATGAAAATTGCAGTGCCAGTTAAAGATGAAAATCTAATGTTTTTTCCAAATGCAGGACACACTCCTAAGTTTGCAGTGTTTACTATGAATGGTACAGGTATGTTTAGATCATTTGAGTTAAATGAAATTAAAAATAATCCAAGAACAGATATTGACCATGATGAGCCTGAAGAGGAGCATGAGTGTCATCATGACCATGATGATGCAGAACACATTGAACAACACAATAAGATGGGTAGAGTGTTAACAGATTGTGATTTTGTCGTTGTAAAAAAAGCTTGTAAAAATACAGCTAAATCTTTCACTTCACAAGGGATTAAATTAGTTAAATATAATGGTGATTCATTTGAAACTAAAAATATATTAAAAGAGTTATCTTCTAAGTTTGCTTAGAAGATAATCCTTAAAGTAATAATACTTATTAGTAAGTATTGTTATTAAATCTATCTTTATCTTTTATCACTTGTGCAGTTGAGACAATATTCATAATCAATTCATTGTTTACATTTGAAAATTTTTCAATAATATAATCACAAGTGTTTAAAAGTTCATCTTCTTTTTGAAGTTCCCCAAGAATTACTGTTTTATTATGTAAGGCAATTGCCACTTGAGAGATAATTTTTCCATCATAAGAATCAAATCTTTTTATAACTTCATCATAGGTTTCTATTGCTTTTAGATTTTTATTTAACTCTTTTAGTCTACTAGCTTTATTTACTAAAGATTTTGCTACATACTCTAAGATATTTTCATTTGTAGAATTAGAGAATTTTTCAATTAATTCATCATAAGTTTGAATTGCTTTTTCACTATCATCTAATTTCGCAAAAGTTAATGCAATATTGTAGTAAGAGCTAACTAAAGTATTAAGAACTGTTGCGTCAGTTGTATTTTTAAAGTTTAAAATCAACTCTTTATAAACTTTGATAGAATCTTCTAATTTATTTAATTCACCTAAACAAATAGCTTTGTTTACGTATGCTTTTGCTAATACTATTTCCAAGTCTTCAGATGTATCTTCAATAAACTTTTCTAAAAGAATACTATAAACTTTTAATTCCTCTTCATACTTATTAAGCTTTGCAAAAACCAATGCCTTGTTATAATAAGCATAAGCTAAATATTTTAAGATAATTGAATCTTTAGAATCTTCAAACTTATCAATTATTTCATCATAGGTTTCAATAACTTCATCTGTTTCATTAAGATTTGTAAGTACACTAGCTTTCCCCATTAAAGCATAAAATACATCTAAATCATTAGTTGCAGACTCAATAAGTTTTGGAATTAAATTTAATGAGTCCTCGAATTCTTTTTTTGCGATTTTTTCATTAAATTCATCATAAAGTAACTCAAAATTCAAAATGCACCTTCTTTATGTCTTATTTATGGAATTGTAATATTTTATTACTATGAGGCACTTTAAAGAGTAATTTAATGAAAAATATTAAATTTTTATATCCCTTAAATATTTTTCAATCATAGGAAGATAATCTTTTCTGCAAATAAGATGGGAATTTAGATTGGAATCAACGGGAGTTAACTTTAAACTTTTTCCATATCCAAACTTTTCTATAATCTGTTTTGAAAGTAAAGATACCCCTAAACCAGCTTTTACACATCCTAATATCAATTCATAATTTTTTAATGCTATCGTTTTGTATTTTTCTTTTTTTGTTTTTTTAACATACTCTTCTAAAAATAAACAATAAGCACAATTTTCTTTAAAAGATAAGGCACAGTTTTGTGCTACTTTGTCTTTGGGTTCTATAAAAAAAACTTCATCTTCAAAGGTGTTTAAAACTTCTATATCTTTATTGTTTGGGTCACCATTTATAAAAGCTATATCCACTTCATAGTTAAGTATCATATCAACTAAAGTTTTACTACTATCAATTGTAAACTCTATTTTCATATCTTTAAAATCTTTATTTAACATCTCAAGTATAGGAATTAATCTTATTGTTGCATTTGTTTGAGTTGAGCCAATTTTAAGTAACTCTTGATGATTTATATTTCTCATTTTCAAATATGATTCTTCAACTTTTTTGACTATTTCAACAGCAAAGGGTAAAAAACTTTCCCCTTCATTTGTTAAAACAACACCTCTATTTGTTCTATGAAAAAGTTCACATCCAATAGTTTTTTCAAGCTGCTTTATCCTAAGGGTTACATTTGATTGGGTAAAACCTAAATCCTTAGCAGCCTTTGAAATACTTTTTGTATTTGATACACTAATAAATACTTTTAATAAATTTGAATCCATATACTACTCTTTAATTAAATATTGTATTGATTACTAAGAATAAAGCTATTACAAACAATAAGCCTTTTAATATCTTTGTATAGTATTTTACATCAATTCTTTTTTTAATTTTTATTCCAAAAAACATACCAATACAAACTACTAATACTGTAAAAATTGAAATACCTAAAGTTTCAAAGGTAAAGGTCCCATAAAAAATAAATACTGCAATCTGCCCTATTTTTGTAAATAAAAAACATAAATTTGATAATTGAATTGTATCCTTTCTAGAGTATTTCATCTCTAAGGTATACATTATCATAAGTGGAGCAACTACATTCGTAAGACCAGAGATAAGCCCACCAAATAAACCTAATCCATAAGTTGAAGACTTAGGATATTTAGAAACAAATGTTGCCTCTATTTTTACAAGTCCTTGTAATAGATATAAAAATATAATTCCAGCAAGTAAGAGTTTAAAAAACTCTGAATTAGAGTAAACAAGAAGTACTGTACCTAAGGCACTACCTAAAACCATAAGTAAGATTATAAACCAAAACTTTTTTAAGGCTTCAAAAAAATTACCTTCACTAACTATACTTAAAATATTTACAGCCATTGTTGGTAAAAGCATAAATATGATTGTTGTTTGTATATCTGCCATTAATGCAACTAGCGGTGTTGATATCATACCAAAACCAAAACCTATTGCACCATGTACAACAGAAGCCCATAATACAATTATGGCAAGAAGTAGAATAAAATTCATTTCCATTATTAAAACCTTTAATATCACATATAATTATTAGTAATACCAAAAGGCATTACTAAAGATTATATCAGAACTAATATTAAAATAAATGAAAATTAACTATTGGCAAAATTAGTTAAAGACTCTCCTTCTAATCTATACCCTATCCATTCCTCTTGAGATTTGGCACCAATTGATTCATAAAAATCCCTTGAAGGTTTATTCCAATCTAAACAAGACCATTCAAATCTTCCACAATCTTCTTCTAAAGCTTTCTTTGCTAAATGTTTAAGCATAAGTTTTCCCGCACCTAAACCTCTTTTTGATTGAGTCACATATAAATCTTCTAAATAAATACCATATTTACCAAGCCATGTTGAATAGTTGTAAAAATATACAGCAAGACCTATTGCTTTGCCATTCTCTTCACAAATCAGAGCTTTTACACTTGAGTTTTCATTAAAAATTCTTTCTTTTGTTTCTTCTACTGTTGTAACAACTGCATCTGGTTCTTTTTCATAAATTGCTAATTCCATAATAAAATTATAAATTGTTTGAGCATCTGATGCAACAGCATCTCTAATTGTTATTGACATTTTAAATCCTATAAAATTTAATTTCTAGAAATATATCAAAGAAAAATTAACTATCAATTAATATCTCTTTACAAATCTAAAAAGAAATTTTGATTTTTCATTAAATCTACAACAAAAATGTAAAGACTTGGGTACAATTGCAAAAAAGGAAATTTTTGAAAAAAAGTTTTAAACTTCAAGCAGAAAATAAAAACCAAGACAGAGTTGTAGAATCAATTAAAAATGAGATTAGAAAATATATAAAAAGAGAACAAAGAAAAGCGCTTCCTGAAGGTAAGGACTTTTGGTTTTTTGATTGTAAATTTGCTAAAGATGAAGAAACACCAGAAGAGATACCATTTTCGGATATTATAAGATTTGTAAATGAAGCAGTTGAAGCCAACAGTAAAACATTTTACCTAGAAATAGAAACAAGAGCAGAACAGAGAACAAAAAAACTTGATATTGAGGATATGGAAAATATTTCTGAATTGTCAGAAGATGATATAAAAGTGGATTAATCCTCTTTTATATTTTTATTGTGGTTTTCAAATATATTAAGATATTTTAAAAGTCTTTCTTTTACTTTTTCATCTTCAAAACTATTTGCCCAAGTTTTTAATTCATTAAAAGACCAATTTTTTCTAATTTTTACATTTTTATACTCTAATTGAACTTTTTCTATTTCTGTATCTTGAGACTCATTTTTAGCCTTTTCTATTAACTCAAGTATTGTTATAATTAGATTTGATTCATTATTTAAGTCAAACTTTTTTACTAAATACAAATCATTCTGAATATCTTTCCCTACAATTATTTTAGATTCAATTTTATTCAACAAAGCATTAAGTATCGTACTAGCTAGATTATTTTTCCCAGCATAATCATCACAATCATTTAAAAAACTATCATAAGATTCAATTTCTTTTTCTCTATCCTCTAATTTTAAATATGCAATTCCTCTATTATACATTGAGATTAATCTGTCATTCTCAATTCCATCATCATTACTATTTTTAAATTTTTTAGAAATTTCATCATAAACTTTTATTCCTTCAAGAATTTTACTCTTATCATCTATGTCTGTTAAAAATTTTGCTTTAGAAAACATTGCAGAAATTCTTTCTTTATCTGATGTTGAATGTTTAATTGCTTTATTTATAAAAATCAATGCTTTTTTATTATCTTTAAATCTAAATGTTAGATATTTAGAAAACCAGTCATCAAAAGTATATTCTTCTTTTTCCCTTTTATCTAAAATATCATTTACCTTTTGAAGAATTTCTCTTTGACTTAATTGCAGACTTGTATCTAATTTGTCATCAATTTTAAATTCTTTTAATTGTTCCTGATAAAACTTTAATGCTTCATTTTCAATATTTTGTTGGAATTCTTTTGCCTCTTCTTTTATTGGTGCAAGTATCTGTTCTTTATTTTCTTTAATCCAGTTATTTACAATTTTATTCGCATTACTTGAAGTGAATCTATAAGAAAGATATGAAGCAATAAAAAGTAATGCAGTAATTAAGAAACCATATAATGTTAAATAAAGATTTAAATCCTCAATTCTTTTATTCTGCCATTCAATTTTTTCATTATAATTTTCAAAATCTTTTTTAATCTTCTCTTTTTCCAACTTGGATTCTTCTAACTTATTTCGTAATTCTTTAAGTTCATCTTCTTTTTGAATAATTTGACCCATAATAAGAGTGATTTTTTCATTTGTTAATTTTTCTGCATATTCTTGTGATGTTTTTAATTGAATTAATTCTGACTGAATAGTCTCATCATTTTTTGCTGATAGTAAAGTTGATAAAAAAATTGTTATTAAAATAGAATTGAAGATGTTTTTCATAAATATCCCTAAAATTAAAGTATTCTATTTTATTATAAAAAGGATATATGTTTGGTTAGATAAAATTATTTTTTAATAAACTAGATTTTATCTTTAAAAGAGCTAGTTGTATGAAGATTCAAGACGAAGTGAATTTTTGGCGATTGAGCATACTAAAGTATGTGATTGAGCCAAAAATCTACTTCAACGCAGAAGATTTATGCAAATAGCTCTTTTAAAGAGCTTTTGCTGTGATTCTTGATAGTCTTTGTGCAAATGCCACTGTATCAGTAATTTCCATTCCCTCACTTAACTTAGCTTGGTCTAGAAGTACCCATGATACATCAGCTACTAAACCATCATCCTTTAGATCTTTTAATTTTGAAACAATCTCATGGTCAGGGTTGATTTCAAGAACAGGAGCAGATGCTGGCATCTCTTGTCCCATTGCTCTCATCATTTGCATCATTTGAGCCATTTGTGCATCCTCTGCATCTTTAACAACACAAGATGGCGATTCAGATAGTCTATTAGTTACTCTAACTTCTTTTACTGCTTCCCCTAAAACCTCTTTAATTTTTTCAGTTATATCTTTATATTTTTCTTCAACTTCTTTTTTCTCTTCTTCACTTTGCTCAACTTTTGGAGCTTCACAAGAAGTAATATCTTTAAATTCCCACTCTTTATAAGCACCATACATTGGAGTTACAATTTCATCGATTTCTTTATCATCTAAAATTAATACTTCAATATCATTTTTCTTATAACTTTCTAATAATGGAGAGTTTCTTAATACTTTTTCATTTTCACCAACAATATAATAAATAGCTTTTTGTTCAGAATCAGCTGCTTCTTTATATGCTGATAATGAAGTCATTTTAGCATTTTCTGTTTTTGTTGATTTAAATCTTAATAATTCTAAAAGTGCTTCTTTGTTTGTAAAGTCTTGGTAAGCACCCTCTTTTAATGGTCTGTTATATTGTTCAATAAATGGTGCATATTTCTCTTCATCTTTTGAAAGTTTTTTGATTTCACCAAGAATCTTTTTAACAGAACTTTGTTTGATATTTGCCATTACTCTGTTTTCTTGTAAAATTTCCCTTGAAACATTTAATGGTAAATCTTCAGAATCAATAATACCTCTAACAAATCTTAAGTATGTTGGTAATAACTCTTTTTCATCATCAGTAATAAATACTCTTTTTACATAAAGTTTAACACCAGGTTGGTAGTCAGCTCTATACATATCCATAGGAGCTATTGATGGGATATAAAATAGTGTAGTATACTCATTTACACCCTCTGCTTTTGTATGAATTGTAAGCATTGGATCTTGTGAATCATGTGAAATAGATTTATAAAAATCGTTATACTCTTCTTGTTTTATTTTTGATTTTGGTTGCATCCATAAAGCAGTTGCTTCATTAATTTTTTCATTTCTATTTTCTTTTGTTTTTTTAGCTTCTTTTCCAGCTTTTTTATCCTCTTCACTTAACTGCTCAGTTACTTCTTCTGTGTATGCTAAGTTAATTGGATATGCTATGTGATTAGAGTATTTTTTAATTACAGTTTCAACTCTATATTTTGAAGTATAATCTTCAACTTCTTCATCTTTAAGTTTAATATAGATTACAGTACCTGAAGAATCTTTTGTACAAGGACTTAAATCAAACTCACCTGTTCCTGTTGATGACCATTTATAAGCTTGCTCTTCACCAGCTTTTTTAGAGATTACATCAACTTTATCAGCAACCATAAATACTGAATAAAAACCAACACCAAATTGTCCAATTAGGTTTGAATCTTTTTTTGCATCTCCTGTTAAGTTTTCAACAAATGATTTAGTTCCAGATTTAGCAATAGTACCAATTGAAGCGATTAAATCCTCTTCATTCATACCAATACCATTATCTACAATTGTAATTGATTTATCTTCTTCATCAATTTTAACTGTAATTTGTCCTGCCCAATCTTCTGGAAGTGCAGCTTTAATTTTGTCATCAGTTAATTTTAAATAATTTAATTTATCAATTGCATCACTTGCATTTGATACAAGTTCTCTAATAAAAATCTCTTTATTTGAGTATAAAGAGTGTGTCATTAAATGTAATAATTGTCCTACTTCTGTTTGAAATTGATGTTTTGCCATTCTAATTTCTCCTATAATTTTTTATTTTTGTAATGAAATTTTAACACAACTTTATAAAAGGAAGCTAAAGTTTTAGCATTTTTTAGCACTTTTTAGTTTTAAGTGCTAATTTAAGCAAAAAATTGTAAAATTATCAGACAAAGGACTAACATGACTAAAGAAAAATTTATAGAAGATTTAAATGACATTTATGAATACTTAGATTTTCAAAAAAGCTCAACTAATAAGCTTTTATCTTTTTTAGAAAATAATGAGTTTGAAAAACTAGAACTTATTGATGAGTTTGCAAAGTTTTTAGACTTAGAGATGAACGAAAATTTAAGAGTTGCCTTAACAACAAGATTAGTTAATTTAAGAGATGATTCATTGGTTCAAGTTCTAAAAAAACTTGAGAAAAATGAAGAAGAGATAATAGAATTACAAGAAAAAGCATATTGTTTTGTAAGAGATTATTGGCAAGAAAAACATAAACATTTTATAGAATATATTAAACACAATAATCTTTTAACTCCATTTTACCAAGAGATTTTCCAAGGTGTATACAATGTTGGACTTAAAATGTCTTCATGGCAAAGTTCTTGGACTGCACATATAATAAATGGAATAAATAAAGAGTTATCAAATATGTTTGATGGTGATGATGCAAAGGTTATGGACTACTTAGAAAAAAATCATTTATTTGATTTAGGACATAATAATATCTTTGCTGATAGATCATACTCTGCACTTGTAAAAGATAAAGAGCAATACCACTCAAAAGCATATATTGATGCCTTTAAGAAACAAACTACTGAAGTTATAGATGCATTAGAAGACTTTGAAGAGGTATTAATTGAGTTAGAAGATGAAGTTTATGAACAAAAATGGGATTACATCCTTTATATTCAATCATTAATTAAAGCCTTTGCTGAAAATAAAACTCACCTTTTAGTTGAAAGATGGGCAGATGTTGATAGAGCTTGGATGAAAATAAAAACTCCAATTCAAATTGGACATCCTTTAGAGTATTATGAAGACCATTACAGAAAATCCGTTGCTTTAGAATGGGATATACGACTTACAAATCCACAATTTGCTCAAAATGATAATAGAGTAGAAAAAATTAAATCTGCTTTTAAAAAGATATATGAAAAAACGGAAAAAACAAGTGAATATCAAAAGATATATGATTTCTCACTAAAATCACTTGATAAAGTTCAACTGTATGTTGGAAGACCTGCCCTATTCTTTGGAGCTGAATTCAATGGTTTATTTTCTGCTCAAGTTGTACCAAATGATGAAATTGTTTCAAAAGAAGAAGGTAAAAAGATATTTGCATTTTCTGATGAGATTTTGCAAACAAGTCGAGCTAAACCATTCTTAAAACTTTCACAAGAGATTTTTGGACAAAAGTTTTTAAGTGAAGATAGAATTTTTCTTTTTAATGAAACAGAAGCTTGGCATCAAGTTTATGACATCTCAACAATTGGACATGAGTTCGGACATATTCTTTGGTGCGATGAAGAGACTGAAACAGTTATGAATAAAACTGGAAACTTCAAAAATATTGAAGAGTTTAAAGCAACAACTGGTGGTTTAGTTTCTTTCTTTTTAGATGAAAGTAATGAAGAAAAAGATTTAGAAAAACAAGTTTTAATGGATACTATAAAAAGAGCCGTTAGTCTTATTGGATGGATGGAAGTTGATGAAGTGCAACCATATTATTGTGAAGGACTTATTCATCTAACTGCTCTTTTTGAAACTAAAATTCTAAACTTTGAAGATGAAGAATTAATTATTGATATGAGTTCAACTAAGTATGATAAACTAAAACAATGGTATATAAATACTTATACTACTTTAGCAATTCATTATTTAGATAAAAAAGATGCCACAATCTTCTTAAATAACTTTGCAGAAAAAAAAGATAAATATTTTATGCCAACAAATGAAAAAATCAAATCATTTGTTAAATATTATTTTAAAAGATACCAAGAGATTGGTCAAGAATTAGATACATCAGATAAAAAAGAAAACTATTTAAAATAAGAGGATTCCCCTCTTATTTGCCAATTGCAAAGGCATATAAAACCTGCGTATAATCACCAATAAATTCACAAACTTCATCATCATAATAAGCTCCAATACCAGAACATCCAATCCCTAAATAGTTTGAAGCTAAATAAAGCCTATGTCCTAATAAACCAGCCTTTTGATACATTGCTTGATAATTTTTTGATTTTGAGCAGAAGAAAAATGTTACTGCTGATTGACTACCTAATTTTTGTTCTAAACATAAATAGCCTGCTTTTGATAAAAAATCACCCTCTTTTATATATTCACCATTTTTCATAAGTCCTAATTTCATACTTTGAACTCTATTAATGACATAGTAAATATCAATATCTTCATCACAATCTGAACTAACTACTTTATTCAAATTTCCCATTATAGAGTCAAATTCTAATTTTGTGATACTTTCTTGATTAAATTCTCTTATTGATCTTCTTTTTAATATCACTTCTTTAAAATAGCTTTTTTTAAAACTAAAGTTGGCCTCTTGCAATTGTGGTTTTTTATTTTCTATTTTTAAAGAATCACAATAAGCAGTTTCAATCATCTCATTTTTTTCAAATACTAAAGTTCCATCAATATTTTCTAACTCAAGATTCACTTTTTTAACATTTTCATTTGTATTTTTTGTCAAAAAAACTGCTGACGTAAAAAATTCTTTTTCATCAAAATTAAAAAGTTCATTCATTTGCTTTTTATCAAAATCATTTACAATTTTGAAGTTTTTATTATGTAAATAAGCGGAAGCTTCAATTGAGCCTAGAACATGTCCGGCATCAAGTAAACAGTATCTAAAAGCTCTATTTTTATATTTCCAAGAACTTCTATAATAAACTGAAGAAATTAAAAAAATAAAACCTTCTTGTTTTGTATCTAAATCAAAATATGGCTCAAGTCCACTATCATCGATTTTTTTCAGAAAGGTAATGCTTGAACTTTTAATATCAAAATGATAAATTCCATCTTCAAGTTCTTTATTTCCTCTACTTTGAAAATAAATTTCATTTGGATATAAAGCCCCTGCACTTGGATTTATTCTTAAATAGTATTCAACTCCAGGATAAGTTTTTTTTGCGTTTATTCCTGCAATTAAATAAATAAATTCATGATTGTCTTTTTTTGTATCTAAAGGGATTTTTTTGTAAGTATTAGGGTAAGATTTAAATACACTTGGTTGGTTATTCCAATCAAGTCTATTTGGATTGTTTCTAATAGAGAAGTAAGAGTGTTTAGTATTCATATGATATTTAAAATAATCATAGAATTCTGACACTCTTAATCCTTTTATTTTTTATTTGTAACAATTCCTGGAGCCTCTTCAGTCCCCACATAATCGTCAAAACTACTGTTGTATCTCAAATATGCAAAAACTGCTCCAACTAGTAAAATACCAATAACTACAAGTCTTACAGTATTTCTTTTTTCTTTTGACTCATTACCGTTATAATCATCAATTTTATCAAGGCTTAATTCATCGTCCATATTACTTTTCATGACTAACTCCTTTTTTTGAACAATAACACATTAGAACTTAAAATAAATGTCATAAGTTCAAGTTATACTATTTTTTAATATTAGTTTAATTTATTATAGAATAATAAAAAATTCTTATAGTGAAGAAACCATTATTTGATTTACTGTTACTGCTATCTCTTTTATATCCTTGTTATCTTTTGTCATAAATGTATCAAGATTATCTCTTACTTTATAAAAAACATCATGTTCATTTTTAACATAGCTTTTAAAAGCATCTTCTGGCTGTTCATCTACTCTTTTAAAATCTAATATTTTCCTTGTATAGTGAACAACAATATGTTCTATAAATTGTAAAACTTGACCTCTTAGTACCATATCATTTCTTGATTTTAATTCTATTTTATTTAATGCCGTTAAAATATCTAGAATATTAAACTCATGAATTAATAAATAGAATAATACTAATACATCTTTAAATGTATGACTTGTATTTGTTTTAATTACAATTGCAGGGACTGCAAATCTTAAATAATCAATAACACTAAAGAACTGATTAAATTCTACATCATCTTTTATGTATTCTTTTAACCCACCCTCATGAACTTCTGATAAGTGATTAAAAAGTTCTTCTCTGTGATCTAAAATATGTGTAGCATCTAATTGATTTTTCTTTAGATATTTAACCATCCATCTTGTACTTACATACAAGGTATACTCAAGTTTTGATAATAATCTATATTGTTCTTCTATATCCATTATATAGTCTTGAGAATATATTTTTTCTCTAATCTCTTTTGTACCAAATAGTTTTTTTGCTACTAAGTAAGATTTTATTTTTAATAAAAATCTTTCATTGCCAAGTTTTTCATAATCACTAACAAAAGTACACCCTTGAGAATTGATTAAAATATCTGCCATTTTTGTAGCGATAATTTCCCTTTTTAATGGATGATTTAATAACTCATGTTCATACATTCCAACAAATGATTTAGGGAAATATCTATTTAAATAATCAAGGGCAAACTGCTCATCTACTAAAGTTGATTCTAATAATATTTTCTTGATAAAGATTTTTGAATAAGAAAGTAATGAACACAATACAGGTCTTACAATTGAACCATTAATATCAATTACCTCATGAATATTTTCATCTTTTGGAATAAAAAATGATGTTCTACTAAAAGCCTCTACATAATTTTCTAAAATGTGAATTGTCTTTAAAAAATCATTTCTATATCTTCTTGAAAATCTTTCATCTGAAGAGATTGCTAATGATTGGTTATAATTACTTTGTAAAACTAAATTTACAACCTGATCTGTTAATGAGTGAAGCATAGTTCTACTCTCATCATCACAAATATTTCCACTAGTTTTAATTGTATTTAATAAGATTTTTAAATTAACCTCATGGTCTGAAGTATCAACACCACCTGCATTATCAATACCATCAATATTTATTCTACCACCATTTAAAGCATATTCAATTCTAGCTTTTTGTGTAAATCCTAGATTTCCACCTTCACAAACAACTCTCGCTTTCATTTCAGTAGCATCTATTCTTACTGCTTCGTTTTGTTTATCCCCAATATCAATTGAGTTTTCATCGCTAGCTTTTACATATGTTCCAACTCCACCGTTAAAGAACATATCAACTTCCATACAAAGCAACATTTTACATAACTCTTCACCACTTACAACTTTTCTTGTGGTTTTCACTAACTTTTGAATTTCAGGAGTTAAACTTATCTCTTTTTCACTTCTTAAAAATACTCCTCCACCTTTTGAAATTGCTTTTTCATCATAGAAGCCCCATCCAGAATTTTTATCTTCAAAAAGTCTTTTTCTTTCATCAAAACTCTTTTTAGGATCTGGATTTGGGTCAATAAATATCTCTTTGTGTCCAATTGCAGCAAGAAGTTTAAACTTGTCAGATTCAATCATACCATTACCAAAAACATCTCCACTCATAGAACCAATACCCATAACAGTAATACTGTCTTTATAAATATCAATTCCCTCTTCAATAAAAAATCTTTTTGTTGACATTAAAGCACCACGTGCAGTGATACCTAAATCTTTATGACCATATCCATTTGATCCACCACTTGCAAAGGCATCACCTAACCAATAACCCCTCTCAATTGCAATGTTATTAGCTACATCACTCATCGCTGCAGTTCCTTTATCAGCTGCAACAACAAAATATGGATCATCATCATCGTAAGCAACAATATTTGCATCTTTTACAACTTCTCCATTTACCATATTATCAACTAAATCAAGATTTGCATTTATATACATTGAGTAAATTTCTTGAAAATACTCTTTTGTAATTGAAGAGTTGTTTTTATTTATTACAAAACCACCTTTTGAACCATCGGGAATAATAATTGAGTTTTTACCCTCTTGAGTAATCATAAGAGATTTTACTTCTTGTCTATAATCATCATGTCTATCAGACCATCTAAGCCCACCTCTACTAATTTTACTCATTCTTAAATGAACTCCATAAAAATCTGGATGATAAATAAAGTTTTCGAAATTTGGTTGTAAGCCTTTTAGGTTTTCACCAAATTTTTTAGCATCAATTTTAAATGAAATTGTTTCTTTATTTAAAAAATAGTTTGTTCTTAAAAGTGAATGTAAAAATGATAGTGTTAATTTTAATATCCTATCATCAATAATTTGAGGAATAACCTTTACTAGGTTTTCAATACTTTCTTCTATCTTATCAAGTTTTTGTTTTTTAGCTTTTATTTTTGGATCAAATTTTGTTGTAAAATAATCCACAAACAAATTTGTAATAGTATGATGATTTATTAGTGTCTTTAAAATAGTTGCACTATTAATTGTTAATACAGACTGATCAATATATTCAATAAAAGCATTTACTAAAAAAATCTTTTTTAAATCAAAATTTTGATTTAAAACAAGAGAAAATGCCTTTGTATGTTTTAATGATTTGTCTTTTATACAGCTTACTATTATCTTTTCTAGATTCTCTTTAGCATTTTCGATTCTATTTAAATCGCCTGGGGAAGAGATATTAAGATTAAATCTAGAAACATAAATTAAATCTTTACCATTTCTAATATTATAAGTAACCTCATCAATAATCATGAAACCAATATCATGTAAGATTGGAGTTATTGAGGATAAAAACAATTGATAGGTTGAATATATTTTTATACTTTTAGAATCACCATTATCATTATCAACAATTTGAGTTACAATAGTTTCTTCTTTAACCTCGTTAAATAACTGTTCTGATATTTTTAAATCTTTTGGAGTTAATAACTGAGAACAAATAGCATTCAAGTCTGAAGAGTTTTTAGCCATATTATATCCTTTGTAAACTAGTCTTATGATATGGTACTCTTAAAATATTAAGAAAATGTTAAAAAAATAATTAATTGTATAAATTATATCTAAGTGGATATGTTATAAGTAACAGCATTTAATAATTTCTTTATATCAGTTGGGTCAAGTTCTATATCTAAACCTCTTTTCCCTCCACTTATAAATATTGTTTTAAAATTAAATGCACTTTCATCAATCACTGTTTTTAGTTTTTTCTTTTGACCTAAAGGAGAGATACCTCCTAATAGATATCCTGTTACTTTTTGTGCTTCTTGTTTATCTGCCATCACTGCTTTTTTTGCCTTTAGAGCAATTGCTATTTCTTTTAAACTTAACATAGAAGAAACTGGTACAACCCCTACTGCAAGCTCTTTTGGACTTAACTCAACCAATAGTGTTTTAAAAACTTGATTTTTATCAAGTCCAAGTTTTTCAACTGCTTCATTTCCAAAATCAGTACATAAAGGATCATGATCATATTTATGGATTTCAAATTTTATTTTATTTTTTTTAAGTAAATTAATTGCTGGTGTCATTTAATATAAATTCCTTTTTTATAAACTCTTTTCCATTTATAATTATTGTTAAATAGTGTTTACCCAAATAATGTTTTCTAGTAGTTAAGTTTTTAAATTGTTGTTTTTTAAAAAAAGTTTTAGTTTTACTATTAATATAATTTTGTGAAACCATAAATCTTTTTTTATTATGACTTCCATTTGATTTTAAATAATCTATTTCATATTCTATTCTTAACTGTCCTAAAACCTCTTGTGAAACTAGTTCAAAAGAGAAACTTAAACTATCATTTAACTTTACCTCTTTATCATAATCAAAATTAGTAATATTAACATGATTTGATTTTCCCAAATTAAACAATTCTAAAATCTCTTCATTTGATTTTTTTAATAATGTTCTACTTCCATGTTTACAAATCCAATCAAGTTCTTTTGAAATTCCTAAATTTTTTCTTACAAAATCTATTACTAAATGTGGATTATCCTTTGAGATATCATTTAAATTATTAGCAACACTTTTTTGAACATATTTTGATTTATCATGTTTAAGGAGTTCAATTATTTCTAAAACTTTTGAAGGATTTTGTTTAAACTCAGGAAGAGCAATTGCCCAAGGAAGTCTAGGTCTGCAACCTTCACAGGATAATCTTCTAATATGTTCATTTTTACTTTTTGCCCAAACTTTCATTTGAGCCATTGTTTTATCTTCATATTTTAAAATAAATTGTCTAATTGCAAACTCACTACTTGAATCAATGGTAAAAACTTCCAATGCTTTTATTGAATTTTCAAAATCATCTAAACCATAAACCTCAACAAAATCTTGAAAAAACATAGCTTCATAAGATGAAAAATCCTTTGAAGTTTCTTTCAAAATCTCTAATTGATTTTCATAAGATATTGGTAAATATTGATTTAAACAAATTACGATATGTCTCATACGTGCTTTTAATTCAAGCTCATCCCATGATTTATTAAAAATAGAGTTTATAAAACTCTCTTTGTCAAAATTATCATAGTTTATTTTTATTTTATTAGCTAAGTTTGATATATACTTTTGGGTATAAATATTCTTTAATTGTTCTGCCATATGAGATTTTATATAAATTAAATTAAAAATTAACTATACAATTCAGATATTTATTCTATAATTCAAGAAATTTTATTAAATTCAGGAAAATTGATGTCATATAGAACTTTAGAAGAAGAGATAAGAATACTTGAACTTGGTCTTCCCCCTCAAGAAGACGATGGTTTTATTGGAGGAAAATTAGATCCAAATGAAGCAAGTTTAGTTTTAATACCAGTTCCATGGGAAGCAACTGTTTCATTTGGAGAAGGAACAGCAAATGCTCCTGATAAAATTAAAATATCAAGTCATCAACTTGATTTAGAAACTTTCCATTATGAAAAGCCTTATACTGCTGGCATTGCGATGCTTAAAACAGATAAAAAACTTTTAAAGTTAAGCAATAAAGCAAGAAAAAAAGCTATTAAAGTTATTGAAGCATTAGAAAGTAACTCAACAGATCAAAAGGCATTAGATTTTGTAAATAAAGCATCAAATATACTAAATGACTCTGTTTATAAAAAATCACTAAAACAATTAAAAAAAGGTAAATTTGTAGGTGTTGTAGGAGGTGATCACTCTTCACCTTTAGGTCTTTTAAAAGCATTAAATGATACTCAAACTGAAGAGTTTGGGATTTTACATGTTGATGCTCACCATGATTTAAGAGAAGCATATGAAGGGTTTACTTATTCCCATGCATCTATTTTTTATAATACTATGAAAGAGTGTGAAAAGGTTAGCAAACTTGTTCAAGTTGGAATAAGAGATTATAGTAGTGAAGAGTCTTTACGAATGAAAAACTATGGACAAAAAGGTGCATGTTTATATGACAGTAATATGCAAGCACAAATAGCTTCAGGAAAAGCCTTAGAAGAGATTTTTTCTACTTATATAGAAAAACTTCCTAAAAATGTATATCTTTCTATTGATATTGATGGATTAGAACCTCTAAACTGTCCAAATACTGGAACACCAGTTCCTGGTGGTTTGAGATATTCTGAATTAGAATATCTAATTTTTATGGTTGTAAAAAGTGGTAAAAATATAATAGGATTTGACTTATGTGAAGTAGGAAGTAGTGAAAATGACTGGGACGAGAATGTTGGAGCAAGGGTTTTATATCAACTATGTTCAGCTTTACTTGCAAGTCAAAATAAAATATCATATAAATAAAGAATATAATAGGTGAAGAAGGGTAGAATAATCTCTATTTTGATGAAGAAGAGTTATTAGAGTAAACTTCAAACCTATTACGGCCATAATTCTTGGCTTTATAAAGTGCTTTATCTGCATTGTCCATTAAATTTTCAATACTAATTTTTGTAGAAGTAATACCTATACTAACAGTTAATACTTGATTAAACTTTGAATATGAATGTTCAATATTTAAATCAAGTGTAGATTGAAGAATTTTTTTTGCAACAATTTGTGCTTTTTCTAGAGGTGTATAAGGTAGTATTACTACAATCTCTTCACCACCATAGCGTGCAACAAAATCAGTTTTTCTTGATAATAGATTTTTTATTTGATTAGTGACTCTAAATAAAACAACATCACCATTTACATGTCCATATATATCATTGTATTCTTTAAAATTATCAATATCAATTAATAAGAAAGAAAACTCTATCCCTGATCTTTTAGTGGCTTGTAACTCCGAGGCAAGTCTTTCGTCATATGCTCTTCTATTTGGTATATTTGTTAATTGATCAACATAACTTAATTCAAGTAGTTTTTTATTTGATTCTTCTAATTCAAATGTCAATAATTGAAGGGATTTTTCATTAGCTCTAATTTTTGTAACATCTCTTGCTATCGCAATAGAACCAATAATATTATTATCTTCATTTTTCATATTATGTGTGTTCCAAGATAAGATTTTTTTAGTACCATCTTTAGAAATTATAGTTGTTTCAAAATCTATAATTTCTTCTCCCTTATTGATAATTTCAAGTGCTTTATTGTGAATTGAAGTGCGATATTCTACATCTGGATAAAGTAGTTCCCATATATTGCTATTGCCAAGGACTTCTTCTTTAGTGTAACCACTTATTCTTTCTGCTGCTTTATTCCACATGAGTACATTGGCATCATTATCAAGCATATTTAACCACATAGCAGTATTATTTAAAATAATTTTTTGAAATTCTTTATCAATTAATGAATTTAACATATATAGTATAACTCCATATACTAACTAAATATAATATGGTTGAGAGTATACCATAATTGTGATTTCTTAAAACTAAACATATCAAATATACATTTAATACTTTTTTCTAACAATTAAACAACAAAGCAAAAAATTATTAATTATGTTATAAATCATCACCTGTTTAAGGCTATTTTATATAGAATGTATTATTAATAAATAGTTATTACAAGTGGAAAAAGATGAAAGTAAATAACCTTTCTGCTTGCATCGTTACAGAAAAAGTGGACGAGAGCAGAACCTTCTATACAAAAAATTTTGACGCAAAAATCACATTTGACTGCGGATGGTACTTAAACATGGAATTTGGAAACGACAAGGCGACATTACAATTTATGACACCACAAAAACCTGAACAAGCTGTATTTAATGGTAATGGTCTCACATATAACTTTGAAGTAGATGATGTGGATGCAGAATATGGGAGATTAACTCAGCTTGGGAATGTAGCCGTGATGCCTCTTGGAGATCATCCATGGGGAGATAGAGGCTTTGCCATTTTAGACCCCAACGGTATTATGCTTTATATCTATTCAAACAAAGAACCTTCTGAAGAGTTCAAACAATACTTTAAATAAGCAGTTGATATGGAATTAAAAAAATTAGAAAATCTCCTTTTGTCAAAAGCAGGCGCAGTCAAAGAGTTCCCTTTTGGAGAAGACGCCATGGTATTTAAAGTGATGAACAAAATGTTTGCTTTAATAGGGTGGCAGGAAAAACCGATGAGAATAACACTTAAATCACTTCCTGAAGATGCTATTGGATATCGAGAATTATATGATTGTGTCAAAGAGGGTTACCACATGAATAAAAAACATTGGAACACCATTACTATGGATGGAAGTATGAATGATGATGTTCTTGTCAGCATGATTAACGAGTCTTACGATCTTGTTGTTTCAAAACTGACAAAAAAAGAAAAACAACTTCTTCAAAAAATTTAATATTATCAAAGATTAAAATTCATCTTTAAAGTTAGATATCCATATATATCTTTTTGTCCTAGCAATTACATGACTAGGACTCTATTTTAAAAGATTTATATAACTCTATAATCTCCTCTTTACTCAATTCCCTTTGTAGTTTATCACTTTGCTCTTTTACTAAAATACCAAATTTTATAGACTCTTCTTTAGTTAGATTTTCTCCAAAAAAATCACTTATTATAAAAGTAACTCCCCCTTTTCCTGATTGTGAATTTACTCTAATAACATCTTCATATCCCCTTTTTATATCTTTTGGATCTATTGGTAAATAAGGCACATTCCATTCTTGGCAATTCTCTTTTCTGTAAAAGTCTATTCCTTTTTTTATGGCATCTTGATGTCCACCACTAAAGGCTGTGAAAATCATATCGCCCACATAGGGATGTCTTGGATTTATATTTAACTTTGTTAAATTCTCATACATCTTTTTTACCTCATCCACAATTGATAGATCAAGTGTAGAATCAATACCTTGTGAATGTAAATTAAAAGCAAAATTTACTAAATCTAAGTTCCCTGCTCTTTCACCATTTCCAAATAGTGTTCCTTCAACTCTATTTGCTCCTGCTAAAACTGCAAGTTCTGCTGAGGCTACTGATGTTCCTCTGTCATTGTGAGGATGAACACTTATTATAAGTGACTCTCTGTTGTTCAAATTATTGCACATCCACTCTATTCTATCTGCATAAATATTTGCAGTACAGGCTTCTAGAGTATTTGGTAAGTTTATTATCATCTTATTTTGTATAGTTGGTTTTACTACATCAATTACTTTATTACATATTTTTACGGCAAATTCTAAATTGGTTTGGGAAAAACTCTCTGGGGAATAATCATAGATAACATTGCCCTCAAAATCTTTTGTAAGTTCCACTAAGTATTTCATAGACTCAACTGCCATAGAGATTATCTCTTCATCGCTTTTTTTAAATACTACTCTTCTTTGGAACTCATTTGTTGGATTGTATAAATGGAAAATCCCATTTTTAACTCCCCTCATAGCTTCAACACTTCTTTTTATCCACTCTTTTTTTGCTGGAATTAATACTTGAATAGCAACATCATCAGGGATTAGCTTCTCTTCGATTAATTTTCTTGTAAAGTTAAAATCCGTATCACTAGCACTTGGATAAGAAACTTCTATTTGTTTAAATCCCATCTTTACTAAAGTATTAAAATACTCCAACTTTTGTTCTATATTTAAAGGATTTACCAAAGCTTGGTTTCCATCTCTTAAATCTACACTTCCATAAATAGGGGCTTTTGTGATTTGATTATTTGGCCAAGTTCGTACGAAATTTTTGACAATAGGATATTGTCTATATTTTTTATATGTCATTTTATTCTCCATGATTTTATATATTTTGCAAATATTTGCGACTAAAATTGATAAGGGTTGGTTTGAAAATTATTTTGAGAGTAAGAGGATTGAGAGTAGATTATTTGTTTGAATATGATTATATTGTTTTATACTATTCATAGTTTCTCCTTTTATTTAAATAAGTATATAAAATAAAAAAATTTAAATCTTGTACAAAATTAACATTTACGAAAGTATATTTTTTTGAAACTCTTTAGGGGTTAGTTGAAATACTCGTTTAAAACTTCTATTTAAATGGCTTTGGTCAAAAAAACCGCTTTGTAAGGCAACTTCTATAATTGGTAACTTTGAGTTTAAAAGTTCTTTTGCCCTATGAACTTTTTTATTAATTATATATGAATGAATAGCTAAGCCAAACTCTTTTTTAAAAACTCTTATTAGATGTACGACAGTTATATTAAACTCTTTTGAGATATCTTCTAAAATAATATCTTCCAAAAAGTTTTCATCTAGATAGTTTTTTATTTTTATAGATAAAGAATTTTTTTCTACTTTTTCAATCTCTTCTTTTAAAGAAAAAGTATTTAAACAAAACTCAATAAATAGCTCTTCTTTTTCCAATAAAGAGACATCCTCAGCCAATAATACTTCACATAGATTTATAAAACTATTTTTCCCATCTTTTAAAAAAACATAATCTAAAGATATGCCTAAATTCAAACTTTCTAAGTAGTTTTTATCTATATATAATACATATCCATCTTTGACACTTTTACTATTTAGTGTTGCATTATGGATTATATTTGAGTTCATTATTGCTATTTCATTGGGGTTTAATATTTTAGAAGAGTCATTAAAACTTATATTTAATGAGCCCTCTTTAAGTGCTGTAATTGTAAGTTCTTCATGCAAATGCATTTTTTCACATTGAGTAATATTTTCAATATATCTCAATTCCAAAAAATCTAATTTTTTATTTTTGAAAACTTTTGTTTTCATTAACTCACAACAATTTTTATAATATTTCCAACTAACATAAAAACAAGTACAAAGACAAGTACTTTTTTTATAAACTCTTCTCCACCTTTGATAGCATAATGACTTCCAACATATGAACCAGCTATATTTGCTAATCCCAAAACAATAGCAACTCCCCATAACACTTTTCCCGCAAAAATAAAGGCAATAGCAGAACCTACATTTGTAGCAAAATTTAAAGGCTTAGTTGATGCTGTTGAAATCAAATAATCAAGATGTAAAAACTTTTTCATAGAAATAGTCATATAAGTTCCTGTTCCAGGACCTAATAAACCATCATAAAATCCAATTGGAGCAGTTGCGAGAATAATATTTTTATTATTTAGTTTTGTTTTTTCTTCTACTATTTTTTTACTTTTTTTAAATAAAAAAACCATAGCAACAGGAATAGCTAAAATGATAGCCCAAGTAATTATCTCATCAGATACAAACATTATTAATCTACTTCCAATATAAGAAGCAAGAAGACAAGGGATAATTGCAATACTTACAACTTTCCAAGATATCTTTTTACTAAGTGCATATTTAATTGTTGCCATTAAAACACCAACTAAGCCAGCCATTTTATTTGAAGCTAAAACATGAATAGGGGATAAACCACTTAGGAGCAATACTGGAACTTGAACCATTCCACCACCACCAGCTATTGAGTCTATGTACCCTGCTAAAAAACCAGCAATAACAAAACCTATTACCCAATAAGGAGTAATATCAGCAAAAAGTTCCATATGGAATCCTAATAAAAATAAAATAAGAGTAGCTAAAAAGCTACTCTTTTGAATATGTTTTGTGTTTAAGAATTATGCAAATGCAGGTTGTAAGAAAGGAATAACTTGTTTTTTTCTAGATAGACAACCATCTAACCAAACTTTTCCATTTTCTAATTTTACATCAAATGCTTTTTCAAAAATAGAAGCATCTTCAGATGAAACTAATACTTCAGATCCCTCTTTCATAATATCAGTTAATAATAAACACGCAGTGTGAAGATTGTTCTCTTCTCTTAATTTGTCTAAATCAGCTTGTAATTCATCTTTAATTGAATCAAAAATTGCTAAATCAATAACTTCTAATTGCCCAATACCAACATCGTTTCCATGCATATCAAATGGTTTATAATCTCTTAAAATTAAATCTCTAACAGGAGTTCCCTCAACAGCTGATTTAACTTTAAACATCTCCATACCAAGTGCACCAAAATCATCTACACCAGCAATCTCTGCTAATTCTCTAACTACTTCAATATCTTTTGGTGTACATGTTGGTGATTTAAAAATTACGGTATCAGATAAAATAGCACATAACATAACACCAGCAATATTTGCAGGAATTTCAACTTTATGATAATCATACATCTCTTTTACAATTGTATTTGTACAACCTACAGGTCTAATCCAACACTCTAATGGAGTTGAAGTTGTTAAATCTCCTAATTTATGGTGGTCAACAATACCAACTATAGTTGCTTCATCAATATCTTTTGGAGCTTGTCCTCTATCAGAATAATCAGTAATAAAAATCTCTTCACCAGCAAACTCTGTTTTAAGCATAGGAGCTTCAAAACCAAATCTGTCTAGGATAAATTGAGTTTCAGGAGAAACAGCTCCCTGTCTAGCTGGAATTGCTTCACGTCCAATTTTATTTAAAAGGTATCCTAAAGAGATTGCTGAACAAATTGAATCTGAATCAGGAGTTGTATGTCCACATGTATAAATTGCCATAAAATATATCCTTATTGTCTTTCTTATTTTTGCGTGATTCTATCCAAATCTCTTTTAGGATTATTTTAAGTCTTAAATGTACAATAGATTAAATAGAATTATTTCAATTGAAAAAGTTAGAATAACAAAAAAGGAGAAATTATGATAAACAAAAATTTAGAGAAAGCATTAGTGAAACAACTTAATAAAGAATTTCATTCAGCATATCTATATTTAGGTATGAGTGCATATTGTTCAAAGAAGGGTTTCAATGGAGCTGCATCTTGGTTTTTAGTACAATATCAAGAAGAAGTTTCCCATGGAATGAAATTTTTTAAATATTTAGAAGATCAAGATTCAGATATTGAACTTCCAGAGATTAAAAGTTCAAAAGTAGAATATAAATCACTTTTAGATGTATTTATAAAAGCACTCCTACATGAACAAGGTATGTCAAAAAATTTAAATAATCTTTCTGATTTGGCAATGAAAGAGAAAGACCATGCAACATATAACTTATTACAATGGTATGTTACAGAACAAGTAGAAGAGGAAGCAACTCTATGTGAAATAATTGACCATATAAAACTTGTTGGAGATAATGGTTATGGATTATTTACAATTGATAAAGATTTAGCTGGTAGAACTTTTATAGATCCAACTTCTGCAAACTAAATTTAAGTAAGAGGAAACACCTCTTACTTGACTCTTATATAAAAACTTATTTTTTACAATCTTTTTAAATTTTCATTATTTTATAAAATTATTTCTATTCTAATACTATTATGATACCTTTAAAAGTTATAATTATTTCAAAAGGGTTAAGGAGTATATTTTGGATAAACATATTTTTAGAAATTTTAATAATACCATTGGATATTTGATATTTAAAAAGATTTTAATCTCATATATTATTTTTGCTTCATTATTAACCTCATATCAAATATACTCAGAACTTAACACCTCAGTCAATAGAATGGGAAAAGATTTTAATCAGGTATTCAAACATTTTAATAAAAAATTATCTTATGGAGTGTGGTTTAATGATAAAGATAATTTAAATACTATCCTAAATGAAATGATGCTAGAACAAGATGATATAAAAGGAATCTCTTTAGTTTCAAAAAATAAAATAATCATTTTGCGAGGGATTGTTGACAAAAAATTAAAAGAGAAATACAATTGGAAAGAGAGTGATAAAAATTTTGTATATTCAGTATCCCCTTTAATTAGTTTTAATCATAAGATATATAATTTTATTGATAATAATGGTGAAGAGATAGGAACTTTAACTTTTTATACTACAAAACAGATGGTCTTTGATTATACAAAAGAGACAATTTTCTTAATTCTTTTCAATATCATTTTAAGTATTTTACTATTTTGGGGATTAACAGTTTATGCAACCCATAAGTATCTTACAATGCCTTTAAAAGAATTAATTGATGGAATTAAAAGTTTTGAATCCCATGATGATGAAAAAGTTGCTATTAAATTAGATTTAAAAAACATGAGAGAATTAACAATATTAGCAAAATCTTTTAATAAAATGTCAAGTAAAATCAGTGAAGATATTATCAACTTAAAACAGTTAACTATGATTCAAAACCAACAGAAAAAAGCTTTAGAAGAGGCTAATAAAACAAAAGATGATTTCTTAGCAAATATGAGTCATGAGTTAAAGACTCCTTTAAATTCTATCAACCTTATTAGTTCTATAATGATGAAAAATAAATCTGATAAATTTGATGAAAAAGATATTAAAAACTTAAAAATTATAAACAACTGTGGAAATGATTTGCTTTTCTTAATAAATGATATTTTAGACCTTTCAAAATTGGAAGCTGGGAAAATGAAACTAAATTATGAGTTAATAGATATAGAATCTTTTATTCAAAAAATCAATGATATGTTTCATCCCCAAGCAAAAGAAAAAGGGATTAAGCTTATAACTAAAATTGATAAGTCTTTAAAAAATATTTATACAGATGAATCAAGATTAAATCAAGTACTTAAAAATTTAATTGGAAATTCTATTAAATTTGTACATAAAGGTGAGATTAGATTAACTGTACAAGAAAAAGAAGAAAGTATAGAAATTATAGTAAGTGATGATGGAATTGGAATTTCTGAAGATAAGTTAGAACATATATTTGATAGGTTTAAGCAAGCGGATGGAAGTACAACAAGGAAATATGGTGGGACTGGTTTAGGTTTAGCAATTTGTAAAGACTTAATTAGTTTATTTAATGGTTCAATAAATATAGAAAGTAAAGTTAATGTAGGAACTACAATAACAATAGAGATACCAAAAAATCTGGATAGAGTATCTAATAATGAACAAGTAGCTAAAAAAACAGATAAACCAAATAAACTTGAAGATTTAGACCATGAATTTTTATTTGATATGGAAGAAGAAAAAGAAGATGTTCAAAATAAAACTAAATCTAAAATCTTAGTATTAAATAGTGATCCAATTAGTTATATGAGTTTAATAATTGAATTTAATAAAAGCTTCCAAACTCAACAAATAAACAACACCATTGATATGTTCAAAAAATTAAAAGAGGAAAATTTTGATTTACTTATTATTGATAATGAGTCTCTAGAAGAATCAAATATAGAAAAGATTTTAAACCTAGATATAAACTATCTTATTGCAACAAAAGATAGTGAACAAATTAATGAAAATATAAAAGAGAAATCAAAGGGAATTTTACAAAAACCCTTTGATAACAATCTAGCAAGTGAGACTGTAAAAGAGATTTTAGCCTAAACTATAATCTCTTTTGTTCATCTGTCATTATTGTTTTAGCAAAAAATAGAAGAACAATTCCTAAAAATACTATAAATGCTGTTAAATATAAAGAGTAATCATAACTTCCATATTTTTCAATAAAATAGACAGAATATAATGGTGCTATTACTTGTCCTAAACCATAAGAAGTTGTAACAGCTCCCATTAAAATAACAGGATTACTTCCAGCTAATTTACCACCTAAATTCATAAATAATCCAACAAGTCCCACAAATGTACCACCATATAAAACACCACTAAGTAGATTCATATAAACATTTGTTGTAAAAGTTGGTATCAAAATTCCTATCATTTGAACAAATAAAGCAATAATTATAATATTTACACTTCCCTTTCTTGATGCGAGATTCATCCAAATAATACATGAGGGAATCCCTGCTAATCCAACTAAAGTCCATGTTAAATTACCATACCCTTCAAGACCTTCAAGGGTATTGATTATATCAGGTAAAAAAGTTGCTTGAACAACAAACCCTACCCCTTCTGTAAAATAAGCAATGATAATTAAAATTACGAAAGGAGTAAATAAAGAAAAATCAAATTTGTGTTTTACAACTTGTGTTTTTACTTTTTTATCAAAGCATAAAATATACATAGCATATATTGATGCTAAAATAGCAAAAATACTTAAAATCAACCACGAACTTTTCCAATCATGACCACTACTTAAAACAGCACGACTAACTAAATCAGTCGTTAAAATCGAAAAACCAATTCCACTAAAATGTATCCCCATTGCTTTTGTTTTATTTTCAAAATTTAATTTTGTCATTACAATAGCAGAACCAACTACAAAAGCCATAGCTGCTCCAAAACCAGCGATAATTCTACTTATAAACCAAATTGTCTCATTTTCAGTAAGCCCTAAAATAAAGGTAGTTAATATACATAAAACAATACCCATTCTAAAAAGTAATACTTTTTGGTTTATATCTTTTATAAACATAGAAAAGATTGAACCACTTAAATATCCTGCAAAATTAACAGCAGCTAAAAGACCAGCAAAAGTCACCGTTAAAAACCCTTCAAGCATAGGAGGCAAAAGGGAAGTAAATGCAAACCTTGCAACTCCTAGACCTATAATAACCGAAATGATTCCAGCTACTAATATAGATAAATTATTGTTTCTATCTAAAAGATTTAGAGTCATTAATCACCTTTTCTTACATTTGTAATGGTTTTACCACCAATTGCATAATTATCTGTAGAAATCTCTTCAATTGTTACAACACAAGTTTTTGCGCCTCTATTAAAAACCTCCACAAAGGCATCTGTAAGTTTTTTTGCAAGTAACTCTTTTTGTTCTTTTGTAGCCCCTCCATCTTCATGGGTCATTTTTACATTAATTATTGGCATAAACACTCCTTTATAATAGATTGTTGTTAAATATTTTTTGAGTATACTATCACTAAATGTGATATTGTGTCAAATATAAAATCATGATATGTGATATAAGGAAAAGTGATATGGATTCAAATTTATTAAAAGTTTTTGTTGCAGTTGCAAATAATAAAAGTATCTCTTTAGGAGCAAATGAGCTTGGCTTTGCCCAATCAAATGTCACATCTAGAGTAAAGCAACTTGAAAAATCTCTTGATTGCAAACTTTTTCATCGAGTTCCAAAAGGTGTAGTTTTAACCCTTGAAGGTGAAAAACTATATAAACATGCAGTTGAAATAGTCAAAAAAGTAGAAGATGCCATTTTAGATATGCAAAATATAAAAGAACAAAAAAAATTAATAGTAGGTTCAACAGATTGTAATGCAGCAGTTAGAATATCATCATTTTTAATGCAATTACATAAAGATTTTCCTTCAATGCAAATGGAACTTTTAACTGGAACAACAAGAGATATGATTGAAATGATTCTAAATTATAAAGTTGATATTGCCTTTGTAAGTGGTGAACCAAAAAATGAAGAACTTATTGTTTTAAAAAAATATGAAGAAGAGATTGCTATATTAGAACCCAAAGAGGAAAACACTCCTAATGTAATTTTATCCTTTAAAGAAGGTTGTGCCTATGATGAGTTTTTAAAAAACTATTACATTCAAAAAGGTGAACAAATAGAAAAATCACTCTCTTTTGGTAGCTTAGAAACAATACTTGCTTGTGTAAAATCTGGTATGGGCAAAACTTTACTTCCCACAAACCTAGTAGAGAAACTTGGTTTTATAAATGATGTTAAAATTACAAAATTAGATAAAAAAACTGCATATATACCAACATGTTTAGTTTGTAGAAAAGACTATATCCCAAAAATAAGTCATTATTTAATCGATATGAAGTTTTAAAAGGAAAAAAGATGATAAATATAGAATATGATAAAGCAATATCTTTAGATGAAGCTAATATCAAATGGCAATATGATGATGTTTTAAATTGCCATAAAAAAATATTCTCATTAGATGAGGATAAAGAGACCTCTTTAATTAAATTTGACAAAGATTCAAGCTTTAAAAATAGTAAAAGAATTAATAGTGTAGAGATATTTATCTTAGCTGGTACATATTCAAATGAGTATGGAGATTTTGAAAAAGGAACTTATCTAAAGCTTCCTAAAGAGGATGAATCAAAAATCACTACTTCTAATAACTGTGAAATTTTTAAAAAAATAAATTATTCTCAAAATACAATAGAAACTTCAATCGTTGATACATCAAATACTCAATGGTTACAAGGACAAGGTAATTTACAAGTGATGCCTTTATCAGACCAAACAGCTTTAGTAAAATGGCCAAAGGATGAGATTTTTATTCCCCATACACACTGGGGAGGTGAAGAGATACTTGTTTTAAAAGGAACTTTTATAGATGAACATGGTGAGTATAAAATTGGTACTTGGCTTAGAAGTCCTCATCTAAGTAGACATCATCCTTATGTAAAAGAGGAGACCATAATCTTTGTAAAAACTGGGCATTTATAAAATTAATGCCCCATAAATTAGAAAAATAATAAAAAAAAGTAAATTTCTATTAACTCACAATTGGTTATAATAATTTTATAACAGACTACAAGGCTTTATTATGAAAATAAAACTACTTTTACTCCCAATTTTAATCTCAATGATTTTTTTAGCATGTTCAAAAAAAGAAGAAGAAACAAAATTCTATGGAAATATAGATTTACGAACTGTAAGTTTAGGACATAGAGTATCAGGTAAAATAAAAAATATCTACTTTGATGAGGGGCAATTTGTCAATAAAGATGATTTAATAGTTGAACTTGATGATGATATTTACAATGAAGCATTAAAAGAGATTCAAGCTCAAATCAAAGTTCAAGAATCAAATATTTTAAAACTAAAAAAAGGTTATAGAATTGAAGAGATTCAAAAAGCAAAAGCTTCCTATGAAAAAAGTCTAGTTGAACTTAAAAAGAGTAAAAAAGATTATGAAAGATTCAAAAAACTATATGATAGTCAATCAATCTCAAAGCAAACCTTTGAAGACTATAAATTTGCTTATGAAGTTTCAAAAGCACAAGTTACATACACTAAAAGTGCCTTAGATGAACTTGAAAATGGATACCAAACTGAAGATATAATGATGGCAGAGGGGAAACTTGAATCATTAAAAGCCCAAGAAAGTCTTGCAAAAATAAATATAAAAGATACAAAACTATATGCACCAAATGATGGTATAGTTTTAACAAGAGCTTATGAAATAGGAGCTATAGTTAACAAAGGAACTCCTATAATAGATTTAGCAATTACAAATGAGTATTGGGTTAGATCTTATATTGACGAAAAATATTTAGGCTTAATTAAACCTAACAGCACTGCAATAGTTACAACCGATAGTACAGATAAAAAATATAAAGCAAAAGTTAGTTTTATATCTGCACAAGCAGAGTTTACACCAAAAAGTGTACAAACAGAAGAGTTAAGAACACAATTAGTTTATAGAATTAGACTGATTTTACAAAATCCCGATGATAATATTAGACAAGGGATGCCTGTAACTATTGAGTTTGAAGATTTAAAATAAGATATTTTATGTCATTGGTTGAAGTTAAAAGTTTAAGTAAAAATTTTGGAAAAACTAAAGCACTATGCAATATCTCTTTAGACATTAAAGAGGGTAAAATTACTGGACTTGTAGGTCCAGATGGGGCTGGTAAAACTACACTTATTAGACTAATGACAGGACTTTTAGACGCAGAAGAAGGTGAACTAAAAGTTTTAAACTATAACTTACCAAATGATGCTTTTAAAGTTCAAGAAGAGATTGGTTATATGCCACAAAAATTTGGACTTTATGAAGACTTAACAGTTTTAGAGAACCTAAAACTTTATGCAAATTTACAATCAATAAAAAAAGAGGAACAAAAGAAAAGAATAGAAGAGCTTCTTGATTTTATAAATCTTAAAGATTTTACTACTTTTTTAGCAAGGGATTTGTCAGGTGGAATGAAACAAAAACTTGGTCTTGCTTGTGCTTTAATTAAAAAACCCAAACTTCTACTTTTAGATGAGCCTGGAGTTGGAGTTGATCCTATTTCAAGAAAAGAGTTGTGGGCAATAGTTCAGTCTTTAATATCTGATGGAGTTGGAGTTGTTTGGAGTACAGCTTATTTAGATGAAGCAGAACTATGTGATGAAGTAATTTTATTAAATGAAGGTGAAATAATCTTTAATGGTATTCCAAAAGATTTAAGTAATACTATGGAAAACAAAGTCTTTAAAATCACAGGAGATATTGAGAATAAAAGAGAAACTTTAAGAGCTGCACTAAAAAATGAGAATGTAAAAGATGGAGTGATTTTAGGAAATAGTATAAAACTAATTTGTGAGAGCAAAGAGTTACTTCCAAATTTAGAATCTATTGGTGCAAAAAATTGTAAGTATGAAAAGATAGCTCCAAATTTTGAAGATGGATTTATGAATATCCTAAATGGTAACTTCAATGCAGATTCACCTCTAGCTTCCCAAATGGGAGAGCTTGAAAAAAGTGATGAAGAGTTTTTAATTGAAGCTAAAAATTTAAGTAAAAAATTTGGCTCATTTGTAGCAACCAATAATGTAAGCTTTCAAATTCCAAGGGGCGAGATATTTGGTTTTTTAGGTCCAAATGGTGCTGGAAAATCAACAACCTTTAAAATGCTTTGTGGTCTTATAACTCCAACAAGTGGTAGTGCAAAAGTTTTAAATATGAACTTAGAAAAATCATCTTTTAAAGCAAGGGCAAAAATAGGATATATGTCTCAAAAGTTTTCACTTTACGGAGGAATCTCAGTATATGAAAATCTAAAGTTTTTTGCAGGAGTTTATGGCTTAAAAGGGAAAAAAAGAAAAGAAAAAATCGAAAATATGATTGATATTTTTGATTTAAAAAAATATAGAAAAATGCCATCGGGTGATTTACCTTTAGGTTATAAACAAAGATTATCACTAGCATGTGCAGTTATGCATGACCCTGTTGTTTTATTTTTAGATGAACCAACATCAGGAATTGACCCACAAACTAGACGTGAGTTCTGGAATCATATCTATGCAATGGTTAGAAAAGGTATGACTATTATGGTTACAACTCACTTTATGGATGAAGCAGAGTATTGTGACAGAATTGCTTTGATTTATAAAGGTAAAGCAATCGCCCTTGATACTCCACATAATCTTATAAAAGAAGTTTCCAATGATGCAACAATGGAAGAAGCGTTTATTGAACTAATTAAAAGAGAAGACAATGATTAGTACTCAAAGATTAAAAGCAATATTTATAAAAGAAACTATCCAAATATTAAGGGATCCTAGTGCTTTAATTATAGCTATAATACTTCCTTTGATGCTTCTATTTTTGATGGGTTATGCAATCTCACTTGATGCAAAAAAAATACCTGTGGGAATAGTTTTAGAAAAAAATTCAAAATACACTGCAAGTTTAATCAAATCATTTGAGAGTAGTGAAAGCTTTAAAATTGAAATTGGTCGCGATAGAAGAGAATTTATTTCTAAACTCCAAGAGGGAAGTTTAAGGGCTATGATAATAATACCTTCAAATTTTGATAAAGAGATTTTAAAAGGTAATCCACAAATAGAGATTATAACTGATGGTAGTGAACCAAGTATTGCAGGATATGTAAACAAATACTCCAATGAACTATGGAAATCTTGGTTACAATATGAAAACTTAACTCCTCCATCTACCATTGAAGTTAGAACTAGATATTGGTTTAATGCCCCTCTTTCTAGTAAATACTTTTTATTGCCTGGTTCTATTGCAATAATTTTAACTCTTATTGGTACACTTTTAACAGCCCTTGTTGTTGCAAGGGAGTGGGAAAGAGGTACAATGGAAGCTATTATGTCTACTCCTACGACAATTTTAGAACTACTTATTAGTAAACTATTACCCTATTTTTTCCTTGGTTTAATTTCCCTTACTATTTGTGTCTTAATCACGCTTTTTTGGTTTGAAATACCATTTAGAGGTTCATATTTTCTTTTATTTTTAACCTCAGCTATTTATTTAATTCCTAGTCTTAGTCTAGGTCTTTTAATCTCAACACTTGCAAAAAACCAATTTGTTGCAGCACAAATGGCTTTAATAGTTGGCTTTTTACCAGCTATGATTTTATCAGGTTTTATTTTTCAAATTTCAAGTATGCCCCAATGGTTACAGTTTTTAACAAATGGTATTCCTGCAACATATTTTATACCTATTTTACAAACTCTATTTTTAACAGGTGATATTTATGAGATTATAATCCCTAACTCTATTTTTATGTTGATAATAGGTTTTATACTTTTTTTCATCATATTTTTAATCACAAAAAAGAAGATAAACTAATGTTTAATCAATTATTAGCCCTAATAAGAAAAGAATTTTTAGCAATATGGAGTGATAAACGTTCACGAATAGTTATAATCGTACCTCCACTTTTACAACTTGTACTTTTTGCCTTTGCAGTAACTTTGGAGGTTAAAAATATCTCAATAGGTGTTTTAGATTCAAATGGTTCAAGGGAAAGTAAAGAGTTCGTTAGAAGTTTAAAATATAGCGATAGATTTGAAGAGGTTTTATATTTAAATGGTGTTTTAGATTTAGAGAAAAAATTAGATTCTCAAAAAATTGTTTTAGCCATAAAGATTCCCCAAGATTTTTCAAAAAACTTATATCAAGGACAAACAGCTACTATTGGGATTATAGGAGATGGTAGAAAATCAAACAGTTCCCAACTAGCAATTGCTTATGTTGAGCAAATTATTCAATCTACTTTTATAAATAAAAAAGAGATGATTATTACTAGAAATTGGTATAACCCAAATTTAGACAACTTTTGGTGGATATTACCAAATTTAGTTGGAAGTTTAACTATGATTATTGCCCTTATTTTAACTTCACTTTCTGTAGCAAGGGAGAGAGAACTTGGAACTTTTGAGCAAATATCAGTTGCACCTATAAGTCCAATGATTTTGATTGTGGGGAAAACAATTCCACCTATGGCTATTTCTATTATTGAAGCAATGGTTATCTATCTTAGTGCCATAACCTTTTTTGCTGTACCTTTTATAGGTTCATTTTGGATTTTAGTAGCCTCTATTTTTGCTTTTGTTTTTTCTATTGTTGGTTTTGGTCTTTTTATCTCATCTATTTCATCAACACAACAACAAGGAATTTTGGGAGCTTTTGTACTTCTAGTGCCATCAATTTTAATGTCAGGCTTTGCAACACCTGTTGAAAATATGCCAGATTGGCTTATACCATTTACAGATTTTATTTCACTAAAATATTTTTTGATTTTAATAAAGGGTGTTTACTTAAAAGATATTTCGTGGGAATTAGCTTTAAACCAAATAGTTCCGATGATTATTATTGGTTTTGCAACTTTAATCATCGCAACTTGGTTTTTTAAGAAAAAAGTTACCTAAAACTAAATGTTTAATATCCTAATTCCTCATTTACAATAATTATTGAAATCCTGTCTTTTACATCAGCTTTTATATAAGTAAACTTATTTGCAATATTATCAAGGTTGTGTCTAGGTTCTTTTCCCATCTCAATTGATTTTGAATTCATTCTATCAACATTTTTAACTGCTGCAACTTCCATAAGTCTTTTAAAACCTTCATCAGCATTTTCAACGATTTTATTCACCCCAATAACAACCAGAACTTTTTTAGGTCCAAAGATTAATGCAGCTACTCTATTTCCACTTCCATCTGCATTTACAAGTTTGCCATCTTTTGTTAAAGCATTTGTCCCTGTAACGTAAAGATCAGTTAACATCCCTTCTCTTCTTCTTTTGGTATTTTCTTCCATAGAAATACCTTTTTCATATTGATTAAAAAGTGTAATATTTTTATTATTTACAATCTCATCAAGTAAACCTATTTCAGCAATGGTAGTAGAACCACCTAAACCTACACTCATACCATCTTTTATAAAAGTTCTTGATAATTCTAAAGCTTCTTTCTTTGTTTGAACAAAATGTGGATCATATCCACATTGTTTTAGTGTATCAAGTAGCTGTTGCATGTAATTCCTTTTTCTGAACTTTATAGGTAATTTTATGATAAATCATTGCTAAAATAAATAAAATTGTTCCAATTATATGATTATTTTGAACAATATCAAAAACTGTTTCATAACCAATCATAGTATCAGGACTTAATAACATTAATGAGGCAAAGGCGAAAATAATCCTTTCAATAATATTTGTTTTTTTATCCCAAAAACCTTCCATAGCAATCGCAAAAGCCAATATTCCAAATAAACCAAAGAAAAATACCTCAAGTTTTTCAAATAAAGTTCCTGTTATAAGTGGAGTAAAGGCAAATAATAATGGAACTATATACATACCTTTTCCAACTTTCCATGACATAAAACCTGTTTTCATTGGTGGTGTTTTTGCAATAGCTGCTGCTGCAAACGCTGCTAAACAAACAGGTGGCGTAAGATTTGAATCTTGTGATAACCAAAAGATTATCAAGTGGGCTGCAAGTAAATACATAGCAACTTCAGGTATTTCAATACCTGCATTTACAAGTGCAGCCATCTCTGGAGTTAACATAAGACCCACAAGTGCTGGTGCGCATAAAACTGATAAAACAACATATGAAGCTGTTACAGGTAAACCCATTCCTAAAATTAAAGAAGCTAATGCAACTAATATCAATGCTATCATAAGTGAGTTATTTGACCATTCAATAATTAATTGTGAAAAGGTGATTCCAACTCCAGTAATGTTAATAACTCCAACTATAATACCAACTGCTACAAGTAAAACACCTGTTACAACCATATTTTGAGCACCTAAAGCTAAAGCTTCTAAAATTTGTTTTAAACCCATTCTTTTTGTTTTTGTTAGATATGAAGCTGCAATAATTGCAACAATTGAAATCCCTGCTGAATATGTTGGTGAAAATCCATAAATTAAAAGTCCAACTAAAGTTACAAGTGGAATTAAAAAGTGTGCACCCTCTCTTAAAATTGCTTTTATATCTACATTTTCTGCTTCACCTTTAATATTATGTTCTTTTGCATGAATATGAATATAAAAAGAGATAGAAGCAAAATATAAAATTGCAGGTAAAACTGAAACTGAAATAATTGTTACAAAAGGGATATGAGTCATTTGAGCCATAATAAAAGCCCCCGCTCCCATAATTGGAGGCATAATTTGTCCACCAGTACTTGCAGCTGTTTCAACTGCAGCTGCAAAAGTTGGTTTAAAACCTGATTTTTTCATCATAGGAATTGTAATTGACCCAGTTGAAACTGTATTTGCAACAGCAGACCCTGAAATAGTTCCCATAAGTGCTGATGAGAATACTGCAACATGCCCAGTTCCACCTGTATATTTTGAAGTAACCCCTTTTGCTAAGTCAACTATAAAGTCCCCTGCCCCAGATTTTAGTAAAAATGCGGCAAATAAAATAAACATAAAAACATATGTTGATGAAATAGTTGCAATAGAACCAAACATCCCCTCACTTGTGTAGTACATTCTATATAAAAATCTTTCAGGTGTCATTCCACCAAAGGCAAAAACACCTTCAAAATATTGACCTAAAAATAATAGATATGCTATACAAAAAGTGATAATTGCAGGGATAATGTATCCAGTTGATTTCCTAACCATCTCAATTGCAAGACCAATTGTCATGGAAGCAACTATAATATCACTTACTCTCATTTCTCCATTATGTTCAGCATATAATGACTCTTCGAAAAACGCCATGTAAAAAAATGTCACCAATGCTAAAACAGCAAAAATGATATTAGCCAAAGAAACTTCATCTTTGTGTTCATAATCATTTTTAATTGCTTCATACGTTAAAAATCCAAGGGAAGCTAAAAGTGAGAAGTGTGCAGAGTTAAACCATAAATCACTAATACCCCCAAAGATATTTATATAAAAATGAAATAGTGATATAAAAATTGCATACACAAAAGTAATTTCTTTAAAATATTTAATTTTGATCATTGATTAATCCTTTCAAGATTCCTATTTATCAAAGGCACTATTTTTTATAGTAACTTTCATAAAGAGGAAAATCCTCTTTATGTTTTTTATTTGATAATTAAAGCATCAGGTATGTTGATACCTTGTTCTTTGTAGTATTTAGCTGCACCTGGATGTAATGGCATTGGTAGACCATCAATCGCTTTTTGTAAAGACATAGCTTTTGTTGCTTTATGAACTGTATTTAAAAAAGGTAAGTTTTCATAAATTGTTTTTGTAAGTAAATATACAGTCTCTTCTGGTGTATCTTTTGTTACAACTAAAAGGTTAGGTTGTGCAATTGTATTGATATCTTTTTCTTGTCCTGGATATGTTCCTGCTTTAATATTAAATGGAGTCCATACAGGATAGTTTGCATTGATTTTTGCTAAATCATCAGCATCAAAATCTAATACTCTGATATTATCATTTCCAATTGATGCAAAAGCATTAGTAACAGCAGATGTTGGAGGTCCCGATGGTGTATTCATACCTTGAATTTTTCCATCTTGAAGTGCTGTTGAACTTGGGCTATAACCTAAATATTGTACATCCATTTTGTTATAATCAATTCCAAGTGAATCCATAATTGTTTCAGCAGATACTCTTGACCCAGAGTTTCTTCCACCAATTGAGAATCTTTCCCCATAAAGATTTTTTAAATCTTTTATATTTCCAGTTTTCGCAAAATCTGATTTAATTGTAAACTGCTCAACATTTTGCCAAAGCATTGTTACAGATCTTAAATCTTTTTTTGGTTTCCCATCATATTTTGCTTTTCCTTGCCATGCCATTGAACCAAATAAACCTTGTAAAATACCAAAGTTTACTTCGCCATTTTCCATCATACTTACATTTTCACCAGAACCTGCACTTGTGATTGCAGAAAATGTGATGTTATTTGATTTTGCTAATTTAAGTGAAGCTATTGTTGCAATTCCAACTCCAACAGGATAAAAAGTCCCACCTGTACTTGCCGTTGCAATTACATATTTTTCTTCCTTTTTAGCACTTGCACTTGTAATAAGTGCTGCTGTTAGCATAGAACCAATTGCTAGTTTTTTTAGTAAATTCATTCTCATGTAATCTCCTTTTTTTATTACAATGAAAGTATAACATAAAAACTTCATAATTGTTTCAAAATTGTTTCAAAATATAAAAATTTATTTTAGACACACCATAAAAAGGTGTTTTATTTATTCTATAATATAACCCATTCCTTTTTTTGAAACTATAAAATCGTCCTTTGATACCTTATCTTTAACTCTTTTGATAACAGTTCTTAGTGTTGCATCTGAAGTTTTAGAATCATTCCAAACAGATTTTTTCAAGTATTCATTAGTAATAATTTCACCTTTTTTACAAATCATTGCATCCAATAAAAGTGTCTCTTTTTTTGAGAGATTAACCAATTCATCTTTATCATATAAAAGTTTTTTATCTTTACTATAAAAATAGGTTTCATTTATTTTTGTTAAATCATTATCAACTATTTCTATTTTTTCATTTTTTTCTAAAATAGATTTTTTTACTTTTTTTAGGATTTGCATTATATTTTCCACAACTAGTGGTTTTACAAAGTAGCTTATTACATTTAGATTTATTGACCTAAACAAATACTCTTCATCTTTATATGCAGAAACAATTATAAACTTTTGGTCTTCATTTTTTTGTGTGATTTTTTCAAGCATCGAAAGTCCATCTAATTGTGGCATTCTTATATCTGTAACAATTACATCAAAAAGTTTCCCATTTTCTAAATTTTCGTTAAATATATTTAACCCCTCTAAACCATTTGATGCAACTTCAACCTCATCAAAAACTGTATCTAAATAAAACTCTAAAATCTCTCTAGCATCATCTTCATCTTCTACAAGTAAAACCCTAGTAATTGAATTACTCATTTTCATTCCCTTCTAATATAGGTAGTTTAATTGTAAAAACTACCCCTTCTTCAATATTTTCAACTTCTATTTTTCCATTCATATTTGTTTCTATTATTGATTTTGTCATATATAGACCTATTCCTGTACCTTGACTTTCAAATTTAGTTGTAAAGTATGGCTCAAATATTTTTGAGATTATCTCTTCATTTATTTTTCCACCATTATTTTCAATTTTGATTTTTATAAACCCTTTTTCCTCTTTTGAATCTACTTTTATATATTTTTCAAAATCTTTTTCCTTTGATTTTGATTTAATTGCATCAAGGGCATTATTAAATATATTTAAAAGTGATTGTTTCAATTCATTTTCAAAACCATATAAAATATTTTCTGAGACATTTAGTCTAAGATTTATATTTTCATCTTTTATTTGTGCTTTAATTATCTCAATTGTTGAATCAATTGCATGTTTTATATCAAATCTATTTTTTTGTTTTGAGGGTTTATAAAAATTTCTAAAGTCATCGATTGTTTGAGACATATATTCAATTTGATTAAAAGATTTATCAAAATACTTTTCTAACATTTCAAAAGTAATTTTCTCATTTTTATAACCATCTTTTATGAAAGATAAAAATAAAGAGATATTATTTAATGGTTGTCTCCATTGATGGGCAATATTTCCAAGCATCTCACCCATTGCTGCAAGTTTACTTTGTTGAATTAAAATTCTATCTTTCTCTCTATTTTTATCAAGCTCTTCATTAATTTTATTTTTCAGTTCCTCTTCACTTAATTTAATTTTAGTGATATCACTCATATAACCATAGAAATTAGCTAAATTTCCACTATGGTCTTTTAACAAAATTACTCTACAAGAAACCCATCTAATTTGATTTGCTGCATTTAAAACTCTACATTCAAAAGTAAAATCTGAAAGATTTTTATTAATAGCTGCATTCATAGCAGCTTTTATAATATCGATATCTTTTTTATAAAAAAGGTCTAAAAAATTCATCTCATTTGTTTCAAAACTTTTTTTAGTAAAGCCATAATTTTTTATTGAATTTGAGATATATTTTACACTTAAGTTTTCATCATTAAAAAGTTTAAAGATAACTATTTTTCCATCTTCTACAAGAAGTTCAACATCTAAAAGTTCTTTTTTCAATCTTTTATTTTTATCAATATCCATAGACATCATAAGCATTCTTTTATGCCCTGTATCTTTATCTATAAAAAGTTTTCCCCTTGCAAGTATCCACTTAAAATTTCCGCTTTTAACTCTTAATCTATATTCACAAATAAAATTATCTCTTTTTTCTTCAAATATCTCATCAAAAAGGTATTTAACAGCATCTTTATCTTTGTTATGAATTAAAGAAAACCAATCGGAAAATTTCTTAACTTCACCCCTTTGGTATCCTGAAATTTCCAGCCACTTATCAGAAAAATATATCTCATTTGTATTAAAATCAATATCCCATAAACCATCATTTGATGCAATAATTGCTAATTCAAACCTATTTTTCCAGTGAGTTAAAAGTTTAGTTTTCTCATTTAACATATTATTGTATCGATCAAGAATCTTTTTTGTAAAATTTGAGAATAGTAAAGATGATATTATTAGTAATAATCCTATAAAAACTATGTAAGTTGTAATTTCAGAATATAAGGCTTTATATTTATCCCTAATCTCTAACTCATTAATCTCTACATCTTTGTTATAATCAATGGCAATAAAATATTTGAATCTATTGTTATATAAAATGTAATTACTAAAATTTTCATTCATTTGCTCATTGTCATCAAAATATTTTAATATCTCAAATTTTTTACTGTAATCTTTTTTTGATAAAACTACATTTATATTGTCAAAAAGTTTTTTATTTTGATAGTTATATGTTAATCTTGTAATTAAATCATAAAACCAAATAGTATATTTATCTGTTTTATTACTTGAATCAATCTCATCAATAATTAAATTTTTTGTGATATATCTTATATTTTCAAGCTTTGAGAAAGTCCCCACATAGTATTTTTTATTATTGATTTCAAAAGTGTCAAAAAAACTTAGTCTTAAAGCACCTGTAAGGTCATTTTTCCACTCTTGCAGATTATATCTTCCTTGGGAACTAATATATTTTAAAACTATTTGTTTATAAACTTCTGTATAGTCTCCAAAAATAAGCTTTGATAAAAATACGATTTTATCATGACCATAAACTATATTCAAAGGCTTATTTTCAAATAAAACTATTTCTACACCATGATTTCTTTCATATTCTTCTAAAAAATGAACTGTTGAATCAAATTTCAATTCATCTTTATTGTTAAGATTTCCAATTATTTTATGAGCATGTTCTTGTAAAATTTTACTAATTTTATTTAATTCATTTGTTACTCTATTTTCTACATTTTTAGAAAAGTCTAATAAAACTTCTTTTTTTTCAAATTGATTTTGTAATTGTGTTTTTTGTTTTAAAAGGTCGATTTCTCGATTTTGTTTAGATTCTAAAATAACAAAGGTAACAAAAATTGAGACCATAGAGAGTATTAAAATAAATGTTAGGGGTATTACTTTAAATATTTTTTCAATATATTCTAAATCGTAGACTTTTTTATTTTTTGAACTCATAAATAGATAGTATCATATAAAAAACAAAAAAGTCAAAATTGTTTCAAAATTATTTCGTTAAACTTTTTTCAATGTAGTTTCAAAACCTTGGCTTGGATGTTCTGGGATTAAAAAAGACAAAGAAAAAGATAAAAAAGCAATTAAAGCCCCAATTATAAAAACAAGTGAATTTGAATATAACCATACAAGTCCAAGCAACACTGGTAAAAAAACTGCAGCAATATGATTTATAGTAAAAGAAACTGCACTTGCACTTGCTATATCTTTTGGATCTGCTATTTTTTGAAAATAAGTTTTTAAAGCAATTGCCATAGAAAATAGAAGATGATCAAGAACATATAAACCGTATGCCACATAGATATTTTCTACAAAAGCATAAGAGACAAAAACTATAATTAGTCCAATATACTCAAATCGTAAAGTTGTTCTTTCTCCAAATTTTGTAGTAAATCTTCCAATCGCAGGTGCAAAATACATATTTAATATAGCATTTACAAATAGTAAACTTACCATATTATGAATATCTACTCCAAATTTTTCAACCAACAAAAACCCTGCAAATACAACAAAGATTTGCCTTCTAGCTCCTGCTAAAAAAGTTAAAAAGTAAAACAACCAATACTCTTTTTTCAGACGTAATTTTTTTTCTTGAACAACCTCATCTTTAAAATGCTCAAACATTATCCATGAGATAATACCAACTACAAGGGTAACTGCTCCAAAAAAAGCATAAACATATTTATACTCTACAGAATAAAATTTCATCATGATATATATTAAAACAAAAACAACTAAAGAGGTAAAAGATTTAGCAGCTGTAATTTTTCCAAGAATAATTGGAGCCTTCTCTTTACTTAACCATTGTAAAGATAAGGATTGGTTTAATGTTTCAAGATAGTGAAAACCAATTGACATTATTACTGTTGTGATATAAAGACCTAAAGGCGTAGGGAAAAACCCAGTTGAGAAAACACCAATACCTAAAAGTATCATAGACAAAAAAGCAAGCCTTTGTTGAGCAATAAATATAATTGCTAAAACAACAGTAAATGCCAAGAATCCAGGAATCTCCCTAAGACTTTGTAATATCCCTATTTGACTACCATTAAAAGAAGCAACCTCTACAACAAAGTTATTTAGTAAACTCATCCAAGCAGAAAAAGAAAATACCATTGAGATTGACATTACATAAAGTAAAGCAACCCTTGATTTAAATAAACTATTCATATGTAAACTTGCATTATATAAACAAACTAACTATAAGTTTTATTGCCATCAATGATAATAAAATCTTTAAAACTAGTATAAATTTTTTACCATCAATTTTATCCCTTAATTTTGTACCAGCCCAACTTCCAATAACTGCACCAATTATCATAGCAACTAAAATTCCTAAATAATCAAAAAATACAAAACCAAAAAATATAAAAGTGATAACTTTTAATGTATGAGTTATACTTTTTAATGCAGCTGCAGTTGATACAACTACATGCTTATCATTATAATCTTTTACCAAAAGGGTAGTAGCAATTGGTCCTGTGGCACCAACAATTAATGAAAGTCCACTTTGTACAAAACCTATTAAATAATAGCTTTCAAATCTTTCTATTTTTTTATTAAACTTATCACTCCATAAAGAGAGTAATATATATAAACCAATAAACAAAGGTACGTAGGTTAAAGAGATAAAATACAAAATTGTTGCAAAAAAAGAAACGCCTAAAAGTGAGCCAATTAAAAACTTTGGAATCACTTCAACCTTTACATCACTCCATCCAAAAATTGCACGACTTACATTACTTGCCATTTGAGTTAGACCATGAACAGGAACAATTGCATTTACAGGTAAGAAACTTGGAAGAATTGCAATTAGAATCATTCCTCCACCAAGACCAACTATTCCTGCAATTGTTGATGTGAAAAATGTAAGTATTCCTAATAATATTTCTGTAGACATTTTATATCTTTATTAAATTTTTTTCGTAAAATAGCACATTTAGACTTAGTGTGCAGAATTTTTGTAATAATACGAAACAAATTTAAAGGATATATAATGAAAAGGTTTAAAACTGTAACATTAATAGTTTTCTTAAGCTCTTTTGCTTTTGCCTATGAAAAAGGTCAGATAGATATGCATGGTGGAAAAGGTGACTCAATGATTCAAAATAAAGGGTTTTCCAATAGCTTTAATTTACTAGGTAGCAAAAAAAAAGAGAATAAAGAAAATACAAACAATGAAAAATTTATAAAAGTTGACAAGATAGAAGAAATTAAAGAATTAAAGGAAAAGAATGAGTAGATATAAGTTTATCTCGTGGAATGTAAATGGTATTAGAGCAGTTGATAAAAAAAAGGCTTTGAAATGGGTTGATGAAGCAAATATTGATTTACTTGGTATTCAAGAAACAAAATCCTCTAAAGAGCAAATTCCAGATTCAATATTTGAAAAAAATTATAAAACAGTATTTGCTTCTGAGTCTGCTATAAAAGGTAGAAGTGGAACAGCACTTTTCACAGACTTAGAACCTACCTTTACTTGTAATTGTCCAAGTGTTGATATTCTTGATGAAGGAAGAATAAATGAAGTTCATTTTACTTTAGGCAATAAAGATATTGCTTTTTTTAATGTATATTTTCCAAATGGTCAATCAAAAGAGGAAAGACTTGTTTATAAAATGGAGTTTTACGATAGATTCTTAGAGCATTGCGAAAATCTTAAAAAAGAGGGAAAATCTATTATTGTTTGTGGAGATGTAAATACTGCTCACACTGAAATAGATATTGCACGTCCTAAGGCAAATGAAAAGACTTCAGGATTTTTACCAATGGAAAGAGATTGGATTACAAAATTTTTAGACCATGGATATATTGATACTTTTAGACTTATAAATGGTGATATAAAAGATAAATACTCATGGTGGTCTTATAGAGCAAATGCAAGGGCTAATAATGTTGGCTGGAGAATTGATTACTTTTATGTGAGTTCTGATTTAAAAGATTATGTAAAAGATGCTTATATTTTAGATGATGTATTTGGAAGTGACCACTGTCCAATTGGTCTTGAAATAGAGATTTAAAAAAGATGATTAGAGATTTATTCTCTAATCATCTTTTTCTTCATCAATATCACAAGGTTTGTTTTTCCCCAAGATACATCTATGAGAAGTTTTTACTACTAAATATCTAACTAATATTAAAAAAATAATTACACCTGAAATTACCATAATATTAAAATTCATTGGAGAACTAAAAAGTGCATCCCAAGAATCAATATGTTTATCATTAATCTTTACAACATTTACAATTAGTTCCCTTAAAGCTAATATTACAAATGCATCAACTAGGGTTGTTAAAATCACTCTTTCTTCTCTAATATAATTTACAACCGCTCTTGTAATTTCTAAAACAATTACAAAATAAAGCATATAGATAATTGCATCCATCAATCTATCCATAAATAATGCAACTGCAAAAATTATTGAAGCTAAAGATAACTCCACATAAAATTTATTTTTGCTTACTAATGTTCTAATCATAAATTTCCTCTTTATATAATTGTGGCTTTAATATTTAACCAATCGTTTGGAATCTTTGTTAAATTTTTATTTGGAGATGCCATATAAATAAAACTAGCTAACATAGCCCTAGCACTATTATCTCCACCAGCTTTTGCATTTTCTATTAACATTTGTTTAAAATCATCATATTTACATAATAGATGAATTACCCCTTGAAATGCTCCATCAATATCGCATGCTGGTCCAAAACCTCTTATGGCATCAAAGGTTTCATCAGTTTTTGAAGCAATACCACTATAAATATATGATTGTAATTTTGTATCAAAACTATCTTTTAAAGAAAGGATAGCCTCTTCAATATTTTCACCTTCATAAACCTTTAAAAACAATTCACCAAAAAACCTTGAAGCTTCTAAAGCCTCTTTTGAGTTGTGTGTACAAGATACAAACTTTGAAATATTTTCTAGAAACTCTTCTTTTGTTTTAGAAACCAATAACAATGGAGCAATTCTTCCTATGATTGATAAATCAGTAGAGGAACTTCCTGTTGGAGTTATTCCTTTGCTTATATTCTCTAAAGTACCTTTTGTAGCACCATCTATATATCCATTGTATATATCTATTTTACTTTTCCAATAATCCACATATTCATCTACATTAAATTGATTTTTATCTTCTAAAAATTGATATAACCAAAATGTTTGATCACCAAAATGAGTAAAATCACCGGCAACTTTACCCCTATGCCAAACACCCTTTGCATCATTTAATAGTTCCCAATTAATATCAAGTTCACTTAATTGTTTTTCGTCATAAATCCAATGTGTAGCCAAAGAGTATGAATCTGCTACAAGTGTACTTAAAACCAACTCTTTTACTTTTTTATTATCAAACATTTAATCCCCTTAATTTTTATTAGGTTTTAAAATCTCATACCCAAATTCTATAGTTTTTGTTTCATTAGGTTTTAGATTAAAATCAAAAGTGATTTTACCATTTTTTTCAAACTTTGTAACTTTTGTTGAACCAATAAGCTCTATTTTAATATCCTCATGCTTAGATACAGGAACCCTTTCTATAAGAGAAACAAACTCTTCTTTGTTACTGTTATTTTTAATTTCATATTTCCAAATTTTTTGAGTTTTTAATCTATTTAAACTAAAGAATGGCTCCTCTTTCATATCTTTTATAAGTTCTTTTTTAACATCAATAAATCTATTATTTGAAAAGTACAAGCTATTGTCTTCGTCTTTTTTTATACCATCTATATTTATTTTTCCAATATATGAATCGTTTAAATATAATCTTGAATTAATAAAGCCGTATAATTTATCACTTTTAAAATCAACTTTATAAAAAGCCTTAGAAGAAGCATATCCATCAATTTCTATAGAATTGTTTGCTTTATATTTTTCATTTGAAAATAATACTTGCTGTTTTTTGCCACTTTGTAAATCTACATTTAAAGCAGTAAAATATGACCTAGTTGTATCTTCATTATACTCATATCTAGGTGCAGATGCCATATCATTAAATCTTTCAACTTTTGCTTTTTTTATCATCACTTTTGAAGAACTTAATGCAACAGGCATATCTAAATCTAAATATTGTGGATAAAATTTTCTAGGCTGAACAGTATCAACATATGAAAAAGAATAAAGATTTATATTGATATTTTTAAAATCTACTCCAGTTGACTGGGTAATGAAATAAGAGTTTTTAATCTCTAATTCTTTTTTATTTGAATTATAATTTATATCATAAAGTCCATCTTTTTTAATATTATTTAGAGGGTAGTAAACAAATACATCTTTATCACATTTTAAATCATAATTTAAATAAGTAGTATTTTCATTAGTTCTTTTTTTTAGAAGTTCTTCAAGTTCTTTTTTATCTTCTTTAATATAACCTTCTATTTCATAAATATTATTATAACTTTCCAAAATCTCTTTTTTTAAAAAATTTGAGCTTTCTTGAAACATTTTTGAATTACTTACTGAAGTCAATGAAGTTTTTTCTAAAAATGCAATGTTACTTTTTAAAGCTTTTATCCTATTTTCTTTATAAACTATCTTATCTTTTGCTTCTGAAATTAATTTTGATAATTCATCATTTTCTTTTTCATTCATTAAGGTATACTCACCAATTGAACAGTTATCTTCCTTTAAGAATCTTATATCCTCAATTTTAACTTGCCCTAGTAATTTCTGAGTATTTTTCTTAAAATCCAATTTTTGTTTTACAAAAGTTAGATTTTTATACATATCTAAACTTTTGATATCAACATTTGCAAATATTGATGTTGTGAACATCAAAACAATAAGTAATTTTTTCATTTTATCTCCAATTTTTATAGTTTGTAAAAGATGGAAATTGAGTTTTAAACTCCTCTTCATCAAAAGAAAAAGCAAAACCATCCATATATGAGTTTAACAAATCATATGCCCCTTGCAATTCTTGAAATTTTTCATCACTACCATTTGGCATATCAGGATGTAATTCCTTTGAAAGCTTTAAATACTTTTTTTTCAAATCTTTCTTTGATGTCTTTGTTAAAATACCAAATAAATCAACTGCTTTTTCAAAATCTTCATAATCCATACTTTATTCCCTAATCTATTCTATAAATGTGTAAACTCTGTGAAATCATAATACTTTATAAAAATTAAAATCTCTTTAATAAGAGTATTTTAAAGTATAATTAATAACTTGTAAAAATACTAAAAATTATTTATAAAACTCTTTGAACTAAAACTTATTTTTATAAACTAATTGTTGATTTTAATAATACTATTTTGTTACATTTTTTAACAACTTTATAGCTAAAACAAGCTATTCTTGATAAATTAAATAATAACACTATTTCATATGTTAAAATTATTTTTATTAGGAGTGGGGAATGGAAATAATAAATAACGAATTAATTTTAGATGATAAATCTTTTTTAGTTTCAGAAACTGATGAAAAAGGCATTATCAAGTTTGCAAATGATGAGTTTTGTGAATATGCTGAGTATAGTCTAAATGAGCTTGTAGGAAATCCACATAATATGGTAAGACATGAAGATATGCCAAAGGCTGCCTTTGAAGATTTATGGAAAACTGTACAAAGTGGAAACAAATGGAAAGGTTTTGTAAAAAACAAAACAAAATCTGGAAAATTCTATTGGGTATTTGCAACGGTTTTCCCATTTACTTCCTCAGATGGATCAAAAGGTTATATCTCCTGTAGAAGAAAAGCTTCAAGAAAAGAAATTGATAAGTATACGATGCTTTATGCTGAAATGAAGAAGGGAGAATAGTCATGTTTAATTCTATTTTATCAAATCTAAAAATCAAAACAAAATTAATTATATTAATTGTTATCCCTTTTTTATTGGCAATAGCATTTTCATTAAACTATATTTATAATAGTTATACAAAAAAGTCTGAATATAGTGATTTAAATGAGATAATGAAAGTTTCAACATCAATATCTCTTTTAGTTCATGAAACCCAAAAAGAAAGGGGTATGACAGCTGGATATATTGGTAGTAAAGGTGCAAAATTTAAAGACAAACTACCAGAACAAAGAAAATTAACAGACAATAGACTTCAAGAGTTTAAACTAATTTATAAAAACCTAGATAAAACTATATTAAGAAAAGAAACCTTAGTTAAGTTTGACAAAGTATATGATGATTTTAGTAAACTAAGTTCAACTAGAAATGATGTTACAGCATTAAATATAAAAATAGGTGATGCCTTAGCATACTACACAAATATGAATGGTGTATTACTAAGTATAATTCCATCATCTATGAATGTGGTAAAAGATAAAAAAATCTCAAGAAAGGTACTTGCATACTATAATTTTTTGATGAGTAAAGAAAGAGCAGGAATTCAAAGAGCTGTTGGAACAAATATGCTTGCTTCAAAGAAACTAGACCTTTATAATAAGTTTTTATCACTTATTGTAGTTCAAGAAACATTTATGAATCAGTTTTTGACATTTGCAACAAAAGAGTATAAACAGACTTATCAATCACTATTAAAAGGTGATGATGTTGACGAAGTTAAAAGAATTGAAAAAGAGATTTTAAATAAAAAACTTGAAGCAGAAGCAACTTATTGGTTTGCAAAAATTACAGGGAAAATTAATATTCTTAAAAAAATTGATGACTTAATTTCAAAGGATATTATTGAAACTTCAAAAAATAAAATGGATGATTTTTCAAATTCATTGAATATAGAAATATTTCTTTTAATTCTGTTTTTCTTAATAATTGGATTAATCTCTTCTTTGATAAATAGAAATATCAGAAATTCACTTGATAAAGTTTATGGAGGTTTCCTAGGTTTTTGTAATTATATTGAAAGAAAATCAAATGAGTTTATACCTATAGATTTAGAAGGGAAAGATGAATTTTGTGAACTTTCAAAACTTATTAATAAAAATGTTATAGATATAGCAGAATCAACTGAGCTTGATATGTTGTGTGCAGGTGAGACAATTTTAACACTAAATAAAATGCAACAGGGTAATTTAAACTATAGAATTAAAAATCCAGCTTCAACTCCACAAGTACAAACATTTGTAAATATTGTAAATAAAACAATGGAGGAGCAACAAAAAATGTTCAATGATATATTATCTGTATTAAAAAAATATGTTCAGTATGACTATACTGAAAAGATTCACTTAGATTCAAAGATGTCAGGTCAATATAAAGAGTTGGTAGAAGGGATAAATTCTGTAAGGGATTCTATTGTTGAGATGCTAAATGAAAATAAAAATCAAGGTGAAATTTTAAGAAATAACTCTGATATTCTATTGAGAAATGTTGATTCATTAAATACAAATTCTAATCATGCGGCAGCTTCTATTGAGGAGACTTCAGCTGCTATTAATGAAATTACAACAACGATAAAAGAAAGTACTAGAGATGTTCACCAAATGTCTGAATTCTCAAAAGAGTTGTTTGTTGTCTCAGAAAATGGTCAAAAACTAGCACGCGAAACTACATCTTCTATGGATGAGATTAATTCTGAGGTTCAAGCTATCAATGAAGCTATTTCATTTATTGACCAAATTGCTTTCCAAACAAATATTTTATCTTTAAATGCAGCAGTTGAAGCAGCAACAGCAGGAGAAGCTGGAAAAGGTTTTGCAGTTGTTGCACAAGAGGTTAGAAACCTAGCTGGTAGAAGTGCAGAAGCAGCCAATGAAATAAAAAGATTAGTAGAAAATGCAGCAACAAAAGCAAATCAAGGTAAAAATATTTCTGGTGAAATGATATCTGGTTATGATAATTTAACTCAAAAACTAAATCAAACAATTGAACTTATAAATCGAGTAGAATCATCAAGTAAAGATCAAGAGAGTAGAGTGATTCAAATTAATGATTCAATCTCTTTACTTGATAGACAAACCCAAGAAAATGCGCAAATTGCAGCACAAACAAATGAAGCTTCTATTGAAATGAACAAAATCTCAAATAGAATTGAAGATGAACTAAATAAGAAAAAATGGAATAGTTAAAACTACAAGATATTAATCTTGTAGTTTTTCTACAGTACCATATATAGCATCTACTAATTTTTGTAGTTGCTCATTTGTAGTTATAAATGGAGGCATGATATAGATTAATTTCATAAACGGTCTAATCCAAACACCTCTTTTAACAAACTCTTCTGTGGCTTTTACCATATCTACATTTTCATGCAATTCAACAACTCCAATAGCACCTAATACTCTAACCTCTTTAACTAAATCAAGATTTTCACAAATAGTTAGATTCTCTTTTAAATACTTTTCAATTCTTAAAACATTTTCTTGCCAATTGTTTTCTTCCAATAAATCAATGCTAGTTGAGGCAACTTTACAAGCAAGAGGATTACCCATAAAAGTTGGGCCATGCATTAAGATATTTCCATCTTTTTCTATTCCTTGAGCAACCTCTTTAGTTGTAATTGTTGCAGCCATAGTCATATAACCAGCAGTTAAAGCTTTTCCAATAGTCATAATATCAGGAATAATATTTGTATGTTGATATGCAAAAAGTTTACCAGTTCTTCCAAAACCTGTAGCAATTTCATCAAAAATCAATAAAACATTGTGTTTTTTAGTAAGTTCTCTTAAACCTTCTAAGTATTTTGGAGAATAAAATCTCATACCCCCAGCACCTTGAACTATTGGTTCAATAATAACGGCAGCTATATTCTCATGATTTTCTTCAAGAATTTTTTTCATTTCATCTAAATCACTTTGGTCAAACTCTTCTTCAAACTTTGATTTAGGTTCACTTACAAAATAGTTTTTTGTTAAAAATTCACTAAAAATTGTATGCATTCCTGTAACTGGGTCACAAACAGACATTGCTCCAAAAGTATCACCATGGTACCCTCGTCTAACTGTTAAGAATCTAGTCTTCGTATTATTATTTTCTTTGTAGTGATATTGCAATGCCATTTTCATTGCAATCTCAACTGAAACAGAACCAGAATCACAATAAAATATTTTTTCTAATCTATCATCGAGTAAATTTAGTAGTTTTTGAGTTAATTCTATTGCAGGATCATGGGTTAATCCACCAAACATCACATGGGACATTTTTGATGTTTGCTCATTTATTGCTAAATTTATTTTTTTATTATTGTATCCATGAATAACTGACCACCATGAAGACATTCCATCAATTAAAGAGGTACCATCTTCAAGATTTAAATATACTTCATTTGCACTTTTAATTTTGATTGTATCTTTTGGATTTAAAACAGAAGCGTAAGGATGCCAGATATGTTCTTTGTCTATATTTGTCATAGTGTCCCTTTAAAAAAAATGAGGGCAATTATACCCTCATTTTACTTTTTGGACACTTTTGTAAGTGATTAAGTTTTTATTTCATTAATGGATCAGCAAGCCCTAGAACATACATACCAATAAGTCCTATAATACCAGCTACTAAACAATAATAAATTGTAGGGATAATTGTTCTTCTCAATGTTTCACCCTCTTGGTCAAGTAAACCAACCGTTGCACTTGCTGCAACAACATTGTGAATAGCAATCATATTACCTGCTGCTGCTCCGACTGCTTGAAGTGCAACCATAAATGCAGTTGAAATACTTAAAGCATCAGCAACTCCAAATTGGAACTGAGATAACATCATGTTTGAAACAGTATTAGACCCAGCAATAAATGCTCCTAATGCCCCAACCATTGGTGCAAATAATGGATAAATATCACCCACTGATGTTGCTACCCAGTTTGCCATTGCTACAGGCATAGAATCAAATCCTGCTGCGTTTACACCTGAGTTAATTAAAATTCTAACAAGAGGAATTGTAAATATAAGTACAAATCCAGCTCCTAGCATAACCTTTGAAGATTCACTTAATGCTTCTTTCATCTCTTTAAATTCCATTCTATGTAAGAAGTAAGTAACCAATACAACAAATACTAAAATACCACCTGGAAGATATAATGGAACAATAGAATAACCTAAACCTTCTCCTAAAATATCTTTAAATGGGATAACCCAAGATTTTGCGATTGCCATAGCATCCGAACTTACTCTAGTTAAAACTAAAATTGCAGCAACTAATAAATAAGGAATCCATGCTCTAGTTAAAGACATATCAACTTTTTCATTCATTGCATCCATTTTAATTTCTAATTTAGATACCCAATGAACTGGCCACTCTTCTTTTGGTGCAAAATCCCAAGTGTTTTTAGGAACTAAGAAACCTTTTTTAGCTGCTGTTGTAACAATTGCAAGTCCAACTAAAGCACCAATTAATGATGGGAATTCAGCTCCTAAGAATACACCTGTTAAGGCATAAGGAATTGTAAATGCTAAACCACCAAAAATAGCAAATGGAATTGCTGATAAACCTTCTGTCCAAGATTTATTTTTACCAAAAAATCTTGTCATCATCATTATCATAAATAAAGGAATCAATGTACCTGTAATAGCATGTACAATTGCAACTTCACTTGTAATGATTTGTAAATATGCTTCCCAATTAGAGCCTAAACCTTGTAGTGTTGCCCCAATACCTTCAGAATCTAAACCTTTATTTACACCAATTAAAATTGGAGTACCAACTGCCCCAAATGATACAGGAGTTGATTGAATCATCATACCAACCATTACTGCTGCCATTGCAGGGAATCCAATTGCAACCATTAGTGGTGCGGCAATTGCAGCAGGTGTTCCAAATCCAGAAGCACCTTCAATAAATGAACCAAATAACCATGCAATAATTACAACTTGAATTCTTCTATCTGGAGAGATATTGTTAAAACCTTGTCTAATTACTTTAATAGCACCTGAGTGTTTTAAAGTATTTAACAATAAAATCGCACCAAAGATAATCCATAAAACTGCTATTGTGATTAATAGCCCTTGAATAGTAGAAGCTAATACTCTGTTGAATGTAACTTCCCAAACATATAATGCAACAGCTGTAGTAACTAAATATACAACTGGCATAGCTTTTTTAGCTGGTAATCTAAAACCAACTAAAAGAATTGCAGCAACAATAATTGGTAATGCTGCAAAAAAGGCTTGTGTACCTATTTCCATCTCATTCTCCTTCTTTCGTTAGTAAAATGATAAATCAAGGAAATGAAAAACGCATGATAAATTGTCATATGTTTATTATTTAAACAACTTTTAAGCATATGTCAACAGTTTTATCACACAAATATCATATGACAAGAAAAAACTACACAAAAGAAACACATTAAAAGGGTAAAAATAGTATAATCAAATTCAAAAATTTTAAGGTTATTTACAACATATGGGTAGAGAATTAGCATATATTATTAACAGTTTAATCAAATGGGGAATATTTTTTGGAATACTTTATTTGATTTTTACAAATTTTGGAACATTTTTAATTATAATTTTTGTTTTAATTGCAATTGCTTATTACGCTTTTTATCAGTTTAAAAAGAAGTTTAAAGAACAAGTCCATAATCAAGGTTTTAGATTCACATTTAATGGTCAAGATTTTAGTTCAAATTCAAGTAGCAATAGTGGTTTTGATTTTAGAGACTTTGAAGAGAGATTTAGACAAGGTGGATTTAATCAAGGTAATTTTGGACAAGGAGGCTTTAACTCTTTATCTGAACTTAGTGAAGCAAAAGATTTTTTCGGGTTTACTAGTGATCCTACAAGAGATGAAATAAAAAAAAGATATAAAGAGTTAGCTAAAAAGTACCATCCTGATATCAATAATCACGGTGATGGATTAATGCAAAAACTAAATCATTATAAAGATGTACTTTTAAAGGCATTTCCTAATTAGGAGAGTAAGATGTTTTTAAAAAAATTGAACTACTTTTTCTTAGGTGTTACAATCTTAGGTTCGATTTTTTTAATCTACTCATGGATTAATACTTACAACTTCAAAAACAATCCCCTTGATGAAAAAATAGTTCAAAAAGTTAAACAGAAACAATATTATCTTGAAAAACTAAGCTATCAAAAATTTGGAATAAATAAAAAGATTCCTTTAATTATCTCCGATAAAATGCCCTCAAAACTTTTTGGTGCAGCAACTTATTCGAATAATGGACAAATATCAATATATCTAAATAAAAAAAGATTTAAAGAGAGTTCTGAATATATGATAAATGATGTATTACCCCATGAGTATGCCCATGCATTAATGTTTGTAAAAGGAAACTTTACAGATGAAAATGGAGGACACTCTAAACAATGGCAAAATATTTGTATAGCACTAGAGGGCATAAATTGTAATAGATTTGTTGACCATGATGATGTTATCATGGGTAAAAATATCTTTTTTTAGTATTAACTAATCAAAAATCTATACTAAAAGATTTTAAATATGGATAAAATTCAAAAAAGGATTTAAAATGATATTAAAAATATTAATGGCACTTGTATTAAGTTTGTCATTTTCATTAGCAAAAGGGAAGGAAATGAGTATTTATGACTTTAAAGTAAAAGATATAGAAGGTAAAGAGATCTCACTGTCTAAGTATAAAGACAAGGTTTTACTTATTGTAAATGTTGCTAGTAAATGTGGTTTTACAAATCAATATGAAGGATTGGAAAAACTTTTTGATAAATACAAAGACAAAAAGTTTATGGTTTTAGGTTTTCCATCAAATCAATTTGCTAACCAAGAACCAGGAACAAATAAACAAATTCAAGAGTTTTGTACTCTAACTTTTGGAGTAAAATTTGATATGTTTGCAAAAATTGATGTAAATGGAGAGAATGCTGACCCACTATATGTTTACTTAAAAGAAAATGCACCTGGTTTTGCAGGGACAGAAGCTATAAAATGGAATTTTACAAAATTTCTAATTGATAAAAATGGAAAAATAGTTGAAAGATATGGTTCAATAACCACTCCTGAAGAGATTGAAGCAAAAATTGTAGAACTACTAAAATAGAGTTTTTTGCCCTATTTCTACTTTTTCTAAGCTTTTAATACACGAGGGTTCATCAAATAAAACTTTATTTACATTTGATGAAACTTCGTAAAGGTCAAGATTTTCACTTGGATATATATTAAAAAGTGAATTAATCTCTTTTAGATTTTCACTATATAACCATTTAGAAAAATCTTTTTTTTCTAATACTACTGGCATACGGTGATGAATCTTTCCTAACTTTTCGTTTGCATCACAAGTAATTAAGGCGACAGTAACTATTTTCATGTTTAAATCAATATCAAAATACTCATCCCAAACCCCAGCAATTGCTAAATAATCATTTTTGCTATCTTTTACAAAATATGGAGTTTTCTGTTTATCTTCTACTTCCCACTCAAAAAAGCCATTTATTGGGATAATACAACGTCTATATCGAAAAGAATCCCTAAAGGTAAGTTTTTCAAAGATAGACTCACTTCTTGCGTTTATATTCATACTTTTTTTATCTTTTGCCCATGAAGGTAGATATCCAAAATGGCTATATAAATAGTTTCCATTGTTTAAAAGTGTAGGTATTGGTAAAGTTGGAGCTATATTATATTTTGGCAATAAAGCCCCAACCATATCATTTTTTATTAAATCTTTTGAGTCCTCTTTAAATTTTTTATCATCAAAAATAGCTAAACGTCCAGGCAACTATTGCACCTCATCTCTTGGAACAAAATCTAAAACTGTTGCATTGATACAAAATCTTCTATGCCCCATCTCATCAAAAACATGACCTAAATGAATTCCACTTTTTTTAGCTAATACTTCTGTTCTAATCATTCCATAACTTAAATCAGTTTTTTCAATAGTTGAACCATCAACTGCTTTGTAAAAACTTAACCATCCAGTACCTGAATTAAATCTATCTTTTGTATCAAATAAAATTTCACCTGACAATTTATCTACAAAGACTCCATCAGGAGTATTTTTAAAAATTTCATACTGTTTACAAAACCTATTGTCAGTGCCTTTGTTAAAAGCTACGTTGAAACTTTCAGTATCCTCACCTAATTTGAACTTTCCAAAGACCTCATAAAACTCTTTATTACTTAAGTAACCTTTGTGAGAGAATACCTCTTTTCCATCTTCAATAAATAAAATTGTTGGTGTTGCATATAGTTTTGTTTTTATTTCAAATTTATCCAATTGTTTTGAAACTGCTTTTCTTATAGGAAGTGTCCCTTTATAAGAGGATAAAACATCTTTTTCAAATTTTTCACAATAAGGGCAATAACCTTCTGATTCAACTACAATAATCTCTTTATTTCCTAAAGGGATCAAATCAGGATAACTTATCTTTTCAGGTTCAAATTTCACCCCTGTAGCATGATTTGGACAATAGCCATTTGGGTTATTTTTTAAATAGTCTTGGTGATAATTTTCAGCTTCCCAAAACTTTTTTAAAGGTTGTATTTGTGTAACTATCTTACCATAATCAGCCTGTTCTAGAAGTTTTTGATATTTTACTTTTGTATTAAGTGCAGTTTCTTTTTGATAATCGTTTGTATAAAAAATTGCACTTCTATAATTGTTTCCAATATCATTACCTTGACGGTTTAACTGTGTTGGATCATGAATTTCCCAAAAAGATTTTATAAGTGCCTTTGCATCAATCTTTTCTTTATCAAACTTTACAAGAACACCTTCAGTATAGTTTACTATAGTTTTATCATTTGACATTCTATATTTTAATACTTTTTTATATGTTGGATTTTCATAATTACCACCAACATATCCAGATTTTACATCAACTACTCCAGGAATTGATTCAAAATGTTTTTCAACACCCCAAAAACACCCTGCAGCAAATACTATTTCTGCAATCATAATAAATCCTTTAAAACTTTATAATGGAAATATATCACATAAATGTTTACTCTGTGTGAAGTGATATTTTTAAATTAAATTATTGAAAACTGATTTTTATAGTTTTCTTCAAGGGGTGTTTTATCTTTATAAGAGATAATCTCTCCAATTTGGATTTTTATTTTTAAATTTTTTGTTCTTTTATTTATAGCTTCTTTTAATACTTCATTTGCATTTGTTTTTATATATACAGGTAAGATATCAAGCCTATTTTTTAAAGCAATAATTCTTGAACCATCTTTAAAAGAACTAAGTGGTGTATTTTCTTTGTTTCTTGTACCTTCAGGAAAGATATAAATTGAGTGACCTTCTTTTACAACCTCTTTAGTCTCTTTAAAAAAAGATGACATATTTGAAGCTTCTCTATCTAAAAGAATAGAACCAGCATTTTTAACAAATGAGCCAAAGAAAAAAGAGTCATATAGTTCTTTTTTTGAAACCCAAAAACCATTGATACCGCTTTTTTCTAAAGCTAACTCGATAATCAATGGGTCGATAATACTTCTATGATTTGATATTAAAAGATATTTACCCTCTTTAGGTATTGCCTCTTCGTTTAATACTTCTACACTTATATTTAACTTATTTAAAAGTGTTTTAGAATACTCTTCCCTTAGACTTATTCTTTCTTTTGAAGTTTTTGCTTTTTTTAGTTTAAATCCATAACTATTTGTTAGATATGTGGCATAAATTGCCATGCTTATTTGTTTTAAATTCAATAGTATCCTAATATATTTAGAGATTAAGGATTTGCATCATACCAAAGCTATTATGTAATATCCATTAATTAGTATTATACTTTTTAATTTTAATAAATCTGTCAAAAAAACAAGAATATTAATCTTGATTAAATTAGATTTTATTCTATTAGATTATACTTCCAACTTTAAAATGTTTTGGGGAAAATGATAATGGGGAAGATTATAAAAATATTAGCACTTTTTATATTATTTTTTGTGGACAATATTTTTGCAAATAATACAATAAAAACAACTATAGAAAAAGAAAAAATCTTAATAGGTTTTTATGGAAGACCAAACACTAAATCTCTTGGTGTATTAGGTCAAAGTAATTTAGATGCACTAGTCAAAAAGATGCATGATAAAAAATCATTTTATGAAAAAGAGTTAGGTGATAACTTTGAAGTTCAAATGGCATTTCATATAATCTATGGATTAGCTACTCCTGATGCAGGTAAAAGAAATGATTATATGTTAAGACTATCTCATAAAAGTTTAATGAATTTTATCAATAGAGCAAAAATGGAAGAGTTTAAAGTAATTATTGATCTTCAAATGGGAACAAATACCCCAAGTGAAGCTGTAAAAATTGTATTAAAATATCTTAAGTATGATAATGTACACTTAGCACTTGATCCAGAATTTAAAATCCCAAAGCATAGAAGATACCCACCAGGAAGGTATGTTGGTCATATATTTGCCCATGATTTAAATGAAGTTCAAAAATTAGTAAATGATTATATTGAAGAGAATAATTTAAATAAAAAAGAGTTGATAGTTCATATGTTTCATCAAAGAATGTTAAGAAAAAAAGATGAAGTTAAAAAATTTGATAACGTGAATCTAATCTATAATATTGATGGACATGGAAACCCTGCTGTAAAAATAAAAATCTACAATAATCTTTATACTCAAGAAGAACAAGATATTGCAAAAAGTGGATTTAAAATATTTTATGAAACTGATACAAAAATCATGAGCCCAAAAGAAATTTTAGGTTTTGAAGAGAGTTTTGGTAGAAAAATCTGGGAAAAACCTTATTATATAAATTATCAATAATTAGATAGGGATCAGGTTTCCACCTTTATCCTTTGTTTTAATTGATTTATTATATCTTGCTTGAATTTAATATTTTATTCTACATGTCTCTTTTATCTTTTATTCATAATAAATCATTTAATTAAATATCCCTGAAATTGCAATAGCACATATTATTAAAAATATTGCCATTATGTTATTTACTAGCTTATTATATCTATCCCAAAAAGATTTTAGCACTTTTCCAAATAAAATCCATGATAAAAAAGCAACACAAGCAATAATTGTAATCAATAACACAAAAAGTGTCAAATGCCAAAAAGAGGTATAATAAGGCAAAATAAAACTTGGAAAAACAGTCAATGTAAACAATACTGGTTTTGGATTAACAAATTGCATAAAAAAACCTGTTTTAAAAGATGAAAACTGATTTTCTTTTTTTGAAGTATTATTTATCTTAAAAATTTGATATGCTAAATACAACATATAAATAGCTCCAATTATCTGTAAAACAACTATAATATTTGGCAAATAATTCATCAATATAGAATTAAAAATAACAGATATACTTAATAATACAAAAAAAGCAAATAATGCACAAACAGAAAACTCAAAAGCTTTTTTGACTCCATAATTGTGCACTGTTGTAAGAATCATAATATTAGTGGGACCTGGTGTTATTATCATCAAACTACAATATAGTAGAAAAAATACAATATTCATAATTTACCCTTCTTTTTGGTAAATTATACATTTTAAAATTTTTTAGACATAGTACATTATTGCAGTATAAATAAGTTGGATAGTAATCATCTACACCTTTTCAAATACAACAAAGGCGGTGTATTTTTTTATCTTTTTCATCATCCTTTTTTCACCAAGGATAAATTTTATAGGCACTGCCCACCATGGCAAAGGAAAAGAACGCTTATGTTCTTTAGCTATGTCATAAAGGTACAAAATTTCTTTTTGTATCCAGCCATACTCTTTAAAAAAAGAAAACCAATCTGATGGATAAAACAAAAAAGGAGCGTTGCTCAAGAGATTTTTAAATCTTGGTGATTGGTATATCTTGTAAATCTCAGTAGAATAATAATCCACAATCCATAATTTGAAATTGGATTGTTCTTTGATATCTTCTGACAAAGCACCCACACCCTCTTCATCAAGATACATGATTACCCCCTCACATAAAACAAGAGCAGGACTTATCCTAGTGTCGAGCTTTTTAAAGAGTGCTTTTCTTTGAGCGTGATTGGAGAGATCACATGCTATGCGTTGAAGTTTACACTTTGGTTTTTGTCCTTTAAGCTTTTGTTCTTTAAACTCCAAAACTTCAGTAAAGTCTATCTCTATCCAGTGAAAATCATCAGGCAATTCAAGTCGATACGCTCTGGTATCTAAACCCGCTCCAAGATTGATGAGTGTTGTATATCCTTGTTTAATATAACGTAAAATAATCTCATCTATTAATCGTGTACGCATCACCACAGACCATGAAGCAGATTTTGCCACTGAGCGCATAGAATGAGAGATTTTTTCGCCGTGATTGGCAACTAATATCTTAGCAAGAGGGTCTTGAAACAGCGCATCTTCTCTTTTGCTCTCAGCGGCTCTAAAAGAAGCTACCCAAAAAGCAGTATCGGAAACATTTTGAACAGATGCAGTATGCGAATTTTTCTTTTTTTGCATTATCTGCTCACTTAATAAACAGGCACATAAATCTCAGTTTGCAAATTCTCAGGTTTCATATCCCTTGGGTCTAAGTCCAAATACTTATGAAAAACAGGCGCATTTCTAAGCTCAATACCACTGTCTATAATCCAATTTGATAGTGCCTCATGTGCCTTATCCAAATCTTCATAACTGCCGACATGCAAAAATTTTGCATACGTACCGCCAGTTATGATTTTTGATGTTACATCACCATCAGGTTCAAGCCCTATATCATCCGTTTCAATGCAGGCGTCATAGCGAATCTTCTCACTCTCTATGACATTTGGATTATCATGTGCGATGCCATATCTTGCTTTGATTTTTCCAAAGAGATTGTTCTTATAAGCATACTCAATAATCTTATTCCATGATTCCTCTACGGATTGGCGGTATTCTCCAGTTGCTCTGACATAAAAAAGTTCAATATCTTTTATCTCAATAATTTCAGGTTCTAACATATTGTTTCCTTTTTTTGTTTTTGCATTTTTTGAAAACTCAGTTGGCGTCATCCCAAAATGCTTTTTAAAAGCTCTTGAAAAAGAGGCATTGGTTTCGTACCCACTATGCATAGCAATCTGTGTGATTTTTTGATTGGTTTTAAGTTTTAAAGTTGTACTTGAAAGCCTCACTCTTCTGATATAATCATTTAAATTTTCACCGGTGATAGATTTAAATATCCTATGAAAATGGTACTTTGAAAAACCCGCAACAGATGAGAGCTCTTCCAGACTTAGTTCATAGCCATAGTTTTGCTCAATATAAAAAATGACTTTATAAACACTTTGTAGATAGTGATTTTTTTGAAGAAATTGAGTTTGTTCTGATTCTTTTTTCATATGTTCTCTTTCAAAGTTTTTATGGAAATTATAGAGTATTTGAAAAGATAAAACTATCCCTAAATTGCTATAGTGTTTTTTGAGAAAAGTTTTCTTGCATGACAACTACACCCCCAGTAGATGAATCTCCATTTTTTTATCTTTTATTTTATATTGATACATCTATTTACTCCTCTATTTATTATATGATGGTATCCTTCAAAATCTACTCTTAATCTTGTGGGCATCTTTTTATCTTTATTTTTATCTACAAATTAAAACTTCTCAGCTAGAAACTTTAATTTATTGATTTTCTATATTCTTTAATCTCAAAAGTGGAGATTCATCCTCTGGGGTGTAACTAGAGCAGTTTTATTATCAGTCTTATTTAATATATTTGATACTGCATCAAAATATGTACCATCAATATTTGTTAAATAATTACTTACATCTGTTACCATCTTAGTCTCCTTTAATTAGTTTTTGTCTTATTGTTTGTGAATTCATATTTTCAATTAAAATATTCTCATTTTTTGAAATATCATATAAAGTCTGCATTAAAGTTTTGAAATTTTTATCGTTTTCATCTACTTTTACAAAAAAAATAAAATCAAACTTTTTTCCATTATAAAAAAATAACTCTGTATGACTTAATAACCCTGCAGAATCAGAAAAAAGAGAATAATATATATAGATATTCTCTTTTTTAAATTTTGAACCAGAAGCAGTAATAATATGTTTTTGTGTGATAAAAACTTTTTTTCTATATATATTTTGTATATTTCTTAACAAAAATACACATAGAAATATAAAAAATATAAGTAAAATTATAAAATAAAAAATTCCTACATCAAAATTTTGACTTTTTGCATAAATAAAAAATAATAATGGTCCAAATATAATCATAGTTATTTTAAACATATTTACACCTAATTCATATTCAAAAAGGATTTCTTCCTCACCTATATATTTCTTTCCATCTTTTTCAGTGATTTTTACACCCATCTTCTTTGCTTACCTATACTCAACTTGAATTGCCTGTACATAATCCATTGGTTTAGCTGAATCTTCATAGCCATTTTTATATAGGTTATGTCCATCTTTTACTGTATAGCTTAATGGGTAATAGCCATTCTTAGGTATCATAGTTACTCTTTTTATATGTTTTGAAAGATTTTCCCACATAATTAAACTATTTGTTTTAAGTGTTGGTTTTTTTGAGAATAGTTTTTTATAGTCTTTAACTACCCAAAGACCAAGGGGTTTAGAATTTGAATAAAGCTTTAAAATTGATTCAGGTTCAAAAGGAAGTTCTCCTCTATGAACTGTATTTTCATAGAGATATAATGTTTTAACTTTATTGTGTGTATCAAATAAAATATCTAGTCCATATCCATAATTACAATATTTACCATCTTTATAAGGTGCACACCTTTGAGCTATGCCAAAGTTTTTTTCAACAAAATCTCGAGTTTTATTTTCATATAGTGTTAGATTGTATTTATTATGACTTATTAAATGACTTTCAATGGTTCTTTCATTTGTTTGAAAAATTCTATTATCTTTTGATGAAGTTATATCTTTAAACTCATTGTAGCAGTTAAGGGTACCTTCTCTTTTTTTCTTTATACTCTTATTTGGTTTTAGAGTATTGATATATTTTTCACTATCAAAAACTTTCACATTTTTTTGACCTTCTTTTTTATATACACTTGGATAACTTTCTACACACAACATATCTACTTTTGTATTATTTGTTATTGTGTCTGAAAGTTCATTTGCTTGTAAAAAGCAACTTATTATTAAAATATTTATTAGCCATTTCATTTATTTTCTCCTTTTATTAACTCACCACATTGTTCACAATACTTGGGCACTATTTTTTTGTTTGACATTTCCATTAACAAAAATTGAAAAGATGCATGTCTCTTTTATTTTTTAATTCAGAGAAAGGAGACATTATCGTTCTCATTTGTTTATAAAGTTATTCATTCCATCAAATACATATGATGTTGTGTAAAAAGTTTTAAGTGAAGTAATATCAATTGACTTAAGACTTAAATATTTTTTTAAATCTTTCTCAATTAAATCACTTTCAATAAATACTGCAATCATTTCTGTTTTATTAAAAATATACAAAGTATCAAATTTCTTTTTGTTGTTAAATTTATTAATTGATTTATATATAGTTTTTATGATTAATAAATAAGGGTGTTGAATAAATGCTACAATGGGGTAGTAAATTGGTAACAATAGCTTTACAAAATCATTAGCTTCTTGTCTCTTATTATAAAAATCAATATAACCTATCTGAAAATCTAATTCTTCATTAAAATTGAGTTCTAATAATTTTCCATCCCATTCTCTAACAATTTTATTTTCATAGAATTTTATTTTCTTATCCTTAGGCATATTTACTGCCAAAGAAAAAAAACCAGGTATATAAATAATACTCGCTGAAATAAGTACATGTGTCCAGTCAATTTTTATTCCTGTTTGTTGCATAATAAATAAGACAACACATAATGGTATAATTGCAAAAGACATAAAAAACCAAAAACCAATTTCTGGCATTCTATCTTCAATCACAATAGGGTTATTATCATAGTCTCTTTCACTTGTTTCGTTTTTCATTTTTCTTTCCAATTATTAATTCAAAATATTATCTTAATATAAGAGGTCAGCTGAAAATAATATTAAGATTTTGTTTGAGATAATTTCATATTCTACTTTGTTTAAAATAATAAATAAATATATTTTAGTAAAACATCTCTTAAAAGACTAACTCTAACATTTGCCTTGAGGTTAAGATATTTTTGATATAATCCAAAAATGAATTTAGAAGAGAAACTAAAACAACTACCCAAAGATGCCGGAGTATATCAATACTTCGATAGAAATGGAAAACTACTTTATATAGGAAAAGCAAAGGTTTTAAAAAACCGTGTAAAGTCATACTTTAAATTTACCCCAAAACTTCTACCATCTGATAAATTAAGCCCTAGAATTTATAAGATGATTAGTGAGGTTGAATCTTTAGAGTGGATTGTTGTACCAAATGAGCACGATGCTTTAATTTTAGAAAATTCTCTTATCAAACAATTAAAACCAAAATACAATATATTACTTAGGGATGATAAAACCTATCCATATATTTATATAAATCTAAATGAAGACTTCCCAAGACTTGAGATTACAAGAAGAGTATTAAAAGATAAAAATGTAAAATACTTTGGTCCCTACTCCACTGGGGCTAGAGATATGCTTGATTCTATTTATGAAATAGTGCCATTGGTTCAAAAGAAATCTTGTATCAAAGGTAAAGAAGCCTGCCTTTTTTACCAAATAAAAAAATGTCATGCTCCATGTGAGGGTAAGATTTCAAAAGAGGATTATGCAAAACTTATTGATGAATCATTAGGATATATTTACAATAAAAATAGGCTAATTTCAAAACTAACATCAAAGATGGAAGAGTATAGTTCTGAGTTTAGATTTGAAGAAGCGATGAAACTTCGAGATAGAATCACAACAATCAAAAAATCTCAAATCCAAACAGGTATGGATTTAGCTACAAATGAAGATATAGACCTATTTGCAATAAGTATTATAGACAATAAAGCAGCCTTAGTTAGAATGTTTTTTAGAGATGGAAAACTTGCATCATCAAACCATGATTATATCAAACCAAATAAAGAAGATATTACAATTGATATAAATGAAGCCTATGAAAGAGCCATAGTAAACTATTATGACAATGAGATTCCACTTTTACCAAAAGAGATTATAGTTGCCCACGATATAGAAGAAAAACAGGAGATTGAAGAGTTTATTCAAAATAAATTTTCAAAAAATATCCCAATAACTAACCCAAAAAGAGGAAAGAAAAAAGAGATTGTTCAAGTTGGACTTAACAATGCAAATGAACTTTTAAGGCTAAGTGGCACAACATCAAAATCAGTTTATGATGAGATAAAAGAACTTTTTAACTTAGAAAAAACACCTTATAGATTTGAGTGCTTTGATAACTCCCATATGATGGGACAAGCAACAGTTGGGGCGATGGTTACTTGGGAAGAAAAGTTTGTAAAGTCTGATTTTAGACACTATAATCTTGAAGCAAAAGATGAATATGCTCAAATGAGAGAAACTCTAATGAGAAGAGTTGAAAGTTTTGAAAAAAACCCTGCTCCTGATATGTGGGTTATTGATGGTGGAGAAACACTTCTTAAGCTTGCTATTGATATTAGAAATTCTTGTGGGGTTAATCTTGATATTTGTGCAATTGCAAAAGAAAAACTTGATTTTAAAGCCCATAGAGCAAAAGGTAGTGCAAAAGATATTGTATTTTTTGAAAACAATGGTGAAATAGAAAAACTTGAACTTCTTCCAACAGACAAAAGACTACAATTTATACAAAGACTTAGGGATGAAGCCCACAGATTTGCTATATCATTTCACAAGAAACAAAAAAGAAAAGAGGATAGCAAAATTTCACTTCTTCAAATCAAAGGAATTGGAGAGGCAAAGGTTAAAAAACTTCTTTTATATTTTGGATCTTTTGAAAATATAAGAAATGCAAGTAAAGATGAATTAAAAGATGTTCTAAACGAAAAAGATGCTATTCTTCTACAAGAATTTTTTAATACACTTAAGGATTAACTCACTTTGGCAAAAATTGTTTTAAGCAAAGAAAACTACTTTCATAATTTAGAAATCATTACAAAGAAAACAGGCTCAAAAGAAAAAACTGCTGTAGTACTAAAAGATAATGCATATGGTCATGGACTTCTTGAGATTGCTAGCTTAGCAAAAGAGTTTGGAATAACAAAAGCAGTAGTGAGAACTCTTGAAGAAGCTAAAAAAATCGAGACTTTTTTTGAGCAAATCTTAATTCTTGCTGATAGAAGTTATTCAACTTATTCACATACTTTTCACATAGTAGTGAATACAATTGAAGAAATCGAAAGGTTACCCGAAAATACGAATGTTCACTTAAAAATTGACACGGGAATGCATAGAAATGGAATAACCACCGAAACTCTAGAAAAGGCTATTTTAGGGCTTTCTAGTAAAAAATTAAATTTAACGGGTGTTATGACTCATTATAGAAGTGCTGATGAACTTTCATGTGACTTTTTCTTTCAAAGGTCAGTTTTTAATCAAGTAAGAAAACAAGTGTGTGAAATATGTGAACAACTTTTTTTACCAATTCCTAAGTTTCATTCTGCTAATTCATCGGCTTTATTTAGGTTTAAGAATTTCGATGAAGATTTTGCAAGAGTAGGAATAGCCCAATATGGATATTTAGAAACAAATCCTATCTTTGACAATCCAAAATTGAAACCTGTAATGTCACTTTGGGCAAATAAAATTTCAACAAGAACAATAGAAAAAAATCAAAAAGTTGGATATGGTGGAAAATTTATGGCAAAAGAAAAAATGGAAATTTCTACCTATGATGTTGGATATGGAGATGGATTTTTAAGACTTAATGGAGAAAAGGAATATCTCACGCCAAAGGGGTATAAAATTTTAGGTAGAGTATCTATGGATAATCTTTCTGTAAATTCTTCAGATGAAGAGGTTTGCATTTTTGATGATGTGACAAAATTAGCAAAAATCCATGACACAATAACTTATGAAATTACTACAACCCTAATGCCAGGTATCAAAAAAGTTATAAAATGAAAAAAACAATTGTTCTATTAATTGTTTTCGTAAACCTATTAAATGCAATTAGCTTTGAAGAGGTGAAAAATTATGAAAAAGAATATGGAACATTAGAAGCTTTATCATACTATAGAAACTTAGCTTCAAAAAACAATACAAAAGCAATGATTGAAATTGCAAAGATTTATGCAAATGGTAAAGAGGTACAAAGAAGCTTTCAAACTTCATATGAATTTTTGCAAAAAGCTTCAAAACTAGATGACCCAGAAGCTTTTTATTTAATAGGAAAACTTCAACTAAATAAAAAAACACCCTACTACAATCTAGTTGATGCATATAACTCTTTTATAAAATCTTCAAAACTAAACTACGCGCCTGCTCAAAATATGTTAGGATTATTTTTAGTTAATGGCGTAGTAATAGAAAAAGATTTTAAAATGGCTGTAAAATATTTTGAAAGAGCATCAAAACAAGGTCTTATAGATGCACAATGTAATTTAGCATTTATGTATGCAAGTGGAAAAGGTGTTTTCCCAAACTTTGGTAGAGCCCATGCCTTTGCAAAAAAAGGTAAAGAACTTGGAAATAAAAAATGTATCAAAGTTTGGGAAGACTATAATTTAGAAAAATATTCAGAAGATAAAGGTTGGAAGTTTAACTTCTATAATAAACCTTAGTTTATCAAAGCATCATGCCATTGAACTAAACTTAATCTATAGCCACTTTTTACTTCTAAAACTTCATGGGTGAAATATGGATTACTTAAAAAAACTATCATCTCACCAGCTTTTGGGATATACTTGATATTATTTCCTTGTTCATCATATAAAAAGTTAAAAACTAATTCTCCACCACTAAATGTATTAAAATCTTCATTATCTTCACAAGAACTTGCAAACAAAACAGTAGTAAGTTTTCTATTTATTGCAACATTTTTAAAACCTATTAATTCATCATCTTTTAAAATCATATTTGAATCATCACTATGTGCTTTATAAAAAGAGCCTTTCTGGTACTCTAAAACTTGAACTTTTGTACTAGTGGTTAAAGCCATTGAGAAAAAATCTTCAATTAGTTTTTGACACTCCAAAAATCTTTTTCTATAAATATTTTTATATTCATTTGATAATTTATAGATTTTTGTCTTTCTAATACTTTTGTCTGTTTTATTTAGATAGTTTTCTTTTTTAATCTTTGCATCAATATAATCATCCTCTTTTTTGATACTTTTAATAATATCATCACATAAAGATTGTGCTAAAAAATCTTTGATTATTAAAAATGGATAATCATAATATGGATTAGGAAGTAATCCAAACTCTAACTCAAATTGATTAAGTCTTTTATCACAAAAGACAAAATTACTAATTTGCTCTAATTCCAATCTTGTTCCTAATATAAAATAAGAGCGTAATTATAATTGAAAAAAAAAGTTTATTTCTAAAAATAAACTTAACTTAAATTGCAAGGAAATAAAGTACCTAAAAAAGGGAGCTCTTAGTAGAAAACTAAGATTAATTTGTAATACTAATATCTTTTAATATAAATTCTATTTTATTTTTTTTGCAGTATTTTATATATTTTTCAAAGTTTTCATCTAAAATATTTTGATCATATGAAGCCAAAGATAATACAACTCGTCTTTTGTCATCGATTATTTTTGGTAGTGAAGATAGTTCAATTTGTTTTGGCATCTCTTTCATTACAGGGATTAAATCATTTTCTCCACAAAATGCAGTTAAAGTCTTTCTATATTTTTCAATCTCATTTTTAGGATAAAATTTGTCTAAGGCTTCAATCACCATGGATTGGCTCATTGAAGGAAACCCTGGAGTAAAAAAATATCTCTCTTCCAAATAAAACCCTGCAACATTATTTACAACATTTTTAAGTAATCCTGCATTTACTGGCAAGTGCCCCATCTCTATTCTAAAAGGATAAGCCTCATCACCAAATTGATTGATTATTAGTTCTTTTGCTTTTTCGTGATATTGCATTTTTCCATCAGTAAAAACTTTTGCAGCCATTGGTCTAGTGTAGTCATCTGGAGTTGCTCCAATTCCTCCAAAACAAAACATTACAGAGTTTTCATCTGATTTTATAAGTTGGAATATTTTTTCCATAAGTTCCACATCATCTTCAATTACAAATGAAGCTTTATGATTCCAATTTCGTTTTAATAATTGTTCATTTAAAAAAGAAAAATGGGCATCTTTTCTTCGCCCATTTAATAGTTCAGTTCCTATAATTACACTATAAAAGTTAGGTTGATTTTTCATTATATTTTTGATTTTATAAAAATTTCCATCTCATCAACAATCTCTTTGATTGTTCTCTCACCATTTATTTTTACTAATAGGTTTTTAGATTCATAAAACTCTTGAATTGTTTTTAAAGGTTCAATATAAACGTTCATTCTATTATTAAAAACTTCCACATTATCATCTGCACCTCTTGCTCGACCTAAAACTCTGTCTCTTGCTACTTCAGGTGAAACAACTACTTCAATAACATTAATTAATTCCACTTCAGTTTCATCCATTAAATATTTATCTAGTTCATTCATTTGTTCAAAACTTCTTGGATATCCATCTATTATTATCACATCAGTAGGAGCATTTTTTATTGCAGTTATGATAGTTTCTATGGCAATATCAATTGGAACAATAAGACCTTTACTAATATATGTATCAATTAAAGCTCCCCTTTGGCTTCCGCTTGCAACTTCTGATCTAAACATATCACCAGTTGAATAATGTGTAATATTTTTGTGATTTTCAGCTATTAATTCGGCATCTGTAGTTTTTCCACTTCCAGGTGCACCAATAATTAAAAATAATTTTTTCATTTAAGACCTTTAATTTTTGAAGTGGCAATTATATCAAAACTCTTATGAATTGTTTATTTGATATTAAATGGTTTTTGAATACAATACTCAAATCAAAAAAGAAAAACTAAGGAAAAGAAACATGAACTTAATGCTATTTGGAGCACCTGGAGCTGGAAAGGGAACTCAAGCAAAATTTTTAATAGAAAAATATAATATTCCACAAATCTCAACTGGAGATATCTTAAGAGCAGCAATTGCTGATAAAACAGATATGGGTATGGAAGCTAAAAAATTTATGGATGCTGGGCAATTAGTTCCTGATTCAACAATTATTGGTATTATTAAAGATAGACTTGCTGAGGATGACTGTAAAGAAGGTTTTATATTAGATGGGTTCCCAAGAACTTTAGCTCAAGCTGAAGCTTTAAATGAGTTAATGGCAACAATGAAAATTAGTTTAGATAAAGTGATTTCACTAAATGTTCCAGATGAATTAATTGTTGGAAGAATCACAGGAAGAAGAGTGTGTTCTAAATGTGGAGCATCATTTCATGTAGAGTTTAATCCTTCAAAAGAAGAAAATGTATGTGACTACTGTGGTGGTGAATTAATTATTAGAAAAGATGATAATGCAGAAACTGTAAAAAGCAGATTAGAAGCTTACCATGCACAAACTGCGCCACTAATTGATTTCTATACTAAAATGGGTGTATTTATGGAACTTGATGGAACAAAAGAGGTTTCAGAAGTAACAGAAGATATGTTTAACGCTTTAGCGTAACTTCTTACATAAAAAAAGGGACAACGATAAAGTTGTCCCTTTTTTTATGATTTAATTTTCAGCTTTATATTGTTCAATAAAATCTTCTAACAAATAATCAACTATAGATTCATAAATATCTACTTCTAAATTTTCAGCAATAAAACTATCATCTTTTTTATATGTTATTGCTATTGTAAGAAGTGATTCATCTCTTATAGGCTTGATATCTTCAACTATCATAATAGAAGTTTGAACAAACTGTTTATTGGCAATTTTTATCACTTTTGCTTTAATTATAAAGTTCGAATAATTTTGGGTTTTAGTTTTGATACCTAGTTTTTCAAGTTCTTCTTTTACTTTTTTAGTAATCTTTTCTTCAAGCTTTTTTGAGATGTTTTCTTTTTTATTTAAAAACTTTAGATTTACTTCTTTTACATTCTCCAAAGAGTATGGAGTTAGAGCAAAAGAATAAACAAATGTAAAAAATAGGATAATCAACTTTTTCATTTTGAAACTACCTCATCTAGGATTTTAGAAAACTCTTTTCTATTTTTATATCCTAAAACTTTTTTTATTACACTCTCATTCTTAGGATTTATAAAATATACAGTTGGCACAACTTTTACTTCATACTTTTTTGGATAATTTTTTAAATCTTGGTCAACAGATAAAGGGACAAAGTTTTTTTGAATTATATTATTAATATTCTCTCTTTTTAGAGTCTGTCTTTCGAGTTTTCTACACCAAGGACAAGATTTAGTACTGGCAATCATCATAATAGACTTATTTTCTTTTATTGCCCTTTCTAAAGCTTTTTCATAAATAGTTTCATAATTCATATTCTCAATAAATTTTGAAGATGATGCAAATAATCCATTTAATAAAAGGATTAATAATAAAATATATTTCATAGCCACTCCTTTAGCTTTGCATTGATGCGCCAGTGCTTTTTCTTCTTTGATAGTATTTTTTATCAATCACAATATTTTTTTGTTTTTCTTTTCTTACTGTATCTTTTTCCACAAAAATTGGTTTTCTTGTTTCTGGATCAAGTTCAGTGTAATACATAACTGCTGAATATGTTCCAGGTGTTGGTGTGAAAACTTGAGCTTGTTCAGGGTTCATCTTTAATTCATGGGTTGTAAACTGCTTTAACTCATGCATATCTTTCTCTTCACATCCTGGATGTGCTGCAATTAGATAATAAGTTAAAAATTGTTTCTTACCAGCTTCTTTATTTAATCTATCATACATCTTTTTAAACTCAATTAATGGTTGTTTTCCAGGTTTTCCCATAAGTTTTAAAACCCTATCAGAGGTATGTTCTGGGGCTACTTTCATTTGTCCAGAGATATGGTGTTCAACTAACTCTTTTAAATATGTATAGCCATGTTTTTTATCTGCTGGAATAAAATCATATCTTAATCCAGAAGCAACGAAAGCTTTTTTAACACCCGGTACTTCTCTAATATCTCGAAGTAATTTAATACTTCTACTATGGTCAACTTTCATAACCTTACAAAGTCTATCAAAGTCAACACATCTTATATCATCACAAGTTCCCTTTTTAAGTTTTTTACCACACTCATATCCGTACATATTAGCTGTTGGTCCACCTACATCAGAAATGATTCCTTTAAAATCTTTCATTTTTGTAAAGTCTTTTGCTTCTTGGATAATATTTGATTCACTTCTAGTACGTATCGTTCTTCCTTGGTGAACTCCAATGGCACAGAAATTACATTCTCCCCAACAACCATGATGAGTTTGAATAGAAAATTTAATTGTTTCTAAGCACTTTACTTTTCCCTCTGGCTTGTGGTAAGGGTGTAAATCCCTTTGATATGGATACATTGCAATCTCATCCATCTCTTTTTCATCAAGGTAATCACATGGAGGATTTTGAATAGCATATCTAGTATCAACTTTTTGACAAAGTCCATTTGCATTTATAGGGTCATTGTTTTGATAAAAATGGTCGAAAAGGTCTATATATTTTTCTTTGTCATCTAAACACTCTTGGTGTGATGGAAGTTGAATATAATCTTCAACTGGCTCCTTAGAGATATAACATACACCTCTAACTTTTCTTGGGTCTGTTCCATCTCTTAAAGCAATTGAGAACTCTCTAATTGCCATTTCACCCATACCATATATTAAGTAATCAGCTTTTGAATCAAAAAGCACTGGTTTTCTTAACTTATTTGTCCAATAATCATAGTGAGTAACTCTTCTTAGACTTGCTTCAATTCCACCTAAAACAACAGGAACTGTATTTTTATAGAATCTTCTAATTAGATTTGTATAAACTAATGTTGCCCTATCGGGTCTTTTATCATTTTTTCCACCTGGAGTATAATCATCAGAATTTCTAAACTTTTTAGTTGCAGTGTAGTTTGATACCATTGAATCAATACTTCCACCACTAACTCCCCAATAAAGTTTTGGTTCACCAAGTCTAGTAATATCATCTGATTTAACGTCAGGTTGACCAATAATTCCAACTTTAAATCCAAGTTGTTCTAAAATTCTCCCAACAACTGCAACTCCTATAAAGGGAGAATCTATATATGCATCACCACTTACTAAGATAACATCACATTGATCCCAGCCTAAGGCATCCATCTCTTTTTTAGTTGTTGGTAAGAATTTTGTTTTTATATTATTCATTTAAATTTTGACTCTTTATATATTTTTTCGTATTGTGCCAAAATCTTTGTTAATCTACATATATTTAAGACTTTAATTCTAATTATAAATTTTCAGTTAAATTTTCATCAATCTTTTTAATATCAAGTAACATAGCAACTTGTGATTCTCCAAAATCATTTATATCAACTAAACTTTTAATTAGTGTTCCTGAACCTAAAAAATGACTTTCAATATTTTGTATTGAAGATCTTTGAACAACTGAAATACTTTCAAGGGAAGAAACTAAAATTCCAACACAATGTCCTTTATTATCTTTATCGTATTCAAAAAGAATAATATTATCTACTTCATTGTCTTTTATCTCTTCATTTAAAAAATCTCTTATATCAAGTACGGAGATTAATCTTTCTTTATGTAAAACCATCCCTTTAAAGTGGTTTTTCTTGTCCATTTCTATTGATTCTTGTAACTGCTCAATTCCTACAGACTCAATTACATTTGATGCTTCAACTGCCAAAAATTTATTTCCTAAATAAAATGTTGCTAGTTCTACACTGTTTTCATCAAACTTTTTATTTGTACTTTTATTTAAAAACTTCTCTGTACTGCTTTCTTTGTAAATTAATTTCTCTTTCTTTTCACCTATATAAATAAAAACAAAAGATAAAACATCATTTTTATATTTATCATTACTACTTTTATATTCTCTATACCCACTTGAGCATCTAACTCCAATAGCATAGTATTTACCATTTCTTTCTATAATTTCACTTAGTTTTTCACCATTTTTAAGTTCGAAAAATTTATCATCAATTTCAAGTCTTGAACCAACTTCATATTTTTCACTTGTTGTTGAGATAATTGTTTTATCTCTATTTGTAAAAAAAGCATAAACTCCATCGTTTTTTGTAGGCAAACAATCTTCAAGCATAGCTTTGAATTGTGGTTTTGAATCAAATACAATGGCAATCCCACCATTTATAATTGAATCATCTTTAGATGACCTAATTGCAGCGCAATAAACATAGGTTGACTCATTATTGTATAAATTTGTTTTTTCAAATCTTGAAACACAATACTCTTGTGTATCTTGTAATTTAAAAGTATCACCAACCCAATTTTGAGATAATACTTTTCCTACAAGATGTTTTTCATCATCATTTGATACAGCTACAATCTTCCCATCTTTATCAAATACCATTAAATTGGTGTAAACTGTATATAAATCATTGATATATTTTAAAATTGAAGAGATCTGCTTTTCATGATAAATTAAAGAAGAAGGCTCATCAAACATCTCTCTAAAAGATGATGTTAAAGCCCACCATCTACAATCATTTGCTCTTTCATAAAGGTTTCTATCCATAATATCAATTGCCAAAGATGATAAAAATTCACTATCTTTCAAAATTGAACTTATAATAGTTTTATTTAAATTATTTAAAGAGGAATTTGCTTTAGTACCTGTAATTCCAATCTCATTTAAAAGGGATTTAGAAAACCCTCTATTTGAAGAGTTTAATTTACTTTGAGCAATATTACCATTCCAAATTACACGACTTAGATTATCTTGAATAGTTTTACTTTTATTAAATACCTCTTTTAAATCTTTTGAGAAATGGTTTTCATTTTCCATCATTGAATCAATAACTTTTTTATCATAATTTACGTCATTTAATACATCACTTAAAAAAGCATATTCTAAAGGAATCATTATATGACCATACCAATTTAAACCCATAAAACCTTGATATCCCTTAGTTTCACAACTTTTTGCTATATAGTCTCTACCTTGAAAAGTTATAATTTTATAAGTTTCATCTTTTACAATAGGTACTTTTACATCCCATGGAATATGATTTCTATCACTTGAAGCTATAACATAACCATTTTCATCTAATAAAACTAGACACTCTTTATTTGAAGAATCAATTAAATTATCAAATACACCTCTCATCTCATCAATAAATTTAAAACATAAACATAAAACTCCCATTGTTGTAGAGTTGGGATCATTATTTTCTGTAACTTTATAAGAATATACTAATGACCTATTTAATTTTGGTAAAAAATCATGGGACTGATAAGTTTCTACATACTCATCACTAGTATTAACAACTTTATCAATAAATTTTTTATCTATAAAATCTCCAGGAGTATTATCATCTAGTCTTGATAAGATTCTTCCATTTCTATCTGCTAGAACAATGTCAAAATAAACAGAATACTTATCAACATATTCTTGAAATCTATTCTTTATTTTATCTTTTAAACCTTTGCTATCATCATTATATTTTGAAACATAATTTTTAATAAAATATCTAATATCATCATCTGTTGCAAGAAAGCCAATATCAGCTGTCCTTTCAAAAAGATTTCTTATAACAATATCAATTGCAACTTGTGCTTTAAAGTTCATTTCGGCAGTTACTTTTTTGATTGTTTCTTCACTTAAATGATTTAATAAAGTTGAAGTAAGATTTAAAAAGTTTTCTTTTGTTTTCCCAATATCAATATTTATATCTCCTAGTTGTCCTAAAAGTGCATAGATATCCCAAGATGAACTTAAAGTTCCCAACTCTTCTCTATATTTTTCAACATCTTCAATATATTTTATTATGGGATAGAGCTCTTTTTTTACATTTATACCTTTATAATTGATTAGATTTTTTGACATAAATTTCCTTCATTTTTGATAGTATAATGATACTACATATCAAAAAAAAGGCTTTTATACAACTGTATAAAAAATCTACTTTTTAAATAAATAATTTTTTATTATGATCAAAAAAAGGGGTTTTATAAAGTAGTCAATCTTCTAACTAAAGCATAAAGAGATATTTTCCAATTTCTTTCAAAAACATCAATTTCAATAATTTGTCCATCTATATAGTTTGCATAAGATTGTGCAATTTTATAATTATTGCCAACATCAAGAATGATATGTCGTAAATGCACTTTTTGAGAAAATTCTAAAAAACTTGAAACTTCATTTAAATTAATCACTCTATTTTCTTTGTGATATACATCTAGTCTAAATCTTTTAGCAAAGTAATCAAGTTTTTCATTAAATGCCAAAAATCCATAAACTTCAGACCTATCAATTCTTTCTTTTAAATATAAATATGTTTCGTCTAATTCTTCTAAAAATTTTTCGTAGTTAATTTTAAAAAACTTTTTGTTATATTCTTGCATATTTACTAATTCTTCATAGATGTTTTTTGCATACTCTCTACAAAGAACTGGATCCATCCAAATATAAGGATTATTTAAACCATTTTTAGTTTTAAGTTTTAAGATATTTTTATCAAGATTAATAACTTTTATCTCTTTATTCTTAGATTTTAAGATATCAATGATTTTTTTTTCAACTGGCAAATTTTGTGTAAAATAATATTTGCTAAAAGCTAAATCATCAAAAGTTTTATCTTCAATTTTTGATAAGTCATTATCTTCTAAAAAGATTGTTTTTATATAAACTTCATCATTAGCTATTTTTTTTATAAAATATTCCTGTACAGGATAAGTAATTGTGACAGTGTCTCGGCAGAATAAAAATGTTGTGAAAAGAAGTAGTATTAAGAATGTCTTTTTCATACTACCTCTTTTTCTAATTAGATTTCTGTTTTTCTAACTCTTAGGGCAAGTTCTTTTAATTGATCATTATCAACTTCACTTGGTGCTTGAGTTAATAAACATTGAGCTCTTTGAGTTTTAGGGAATGCAATTACATCTCTAATTGAATCAGTTCCAGCTAGTAACATAATCATTCTATCAAAACCTAAAGCAAAACCTCCGTGACTTGGAGCACCATATCTTAATGCTTCAAGTAAGAATCCAAATTTCTCATTAGCTTCTTCTTGAGAGATTCCCATAAGTTCGAATACTTTTTCTTGAATCTCTTCTTTGTGAATTCTAATTGAACCACCACCTAATTCTGTACCATTTAATACGATATCATAAGCAATAGATTCAATGTCTTCTAAATCTTCAACATTATTTAAATCACATTTTTCTAAATTTGGCATTGTAAATGGGTGGTGAAGTGCTTTTGTTTTTCCATCTTCTGTTTCAAACATTGGGAAATCAACAACCCAGATAAATTCATAAGCATCTGCAGGAATAATATCCATTTGCTCTGCAAGGTAAAGTCTAAATCTTCCCATATAATCACAAACAGTTTTTTTGTCCCCTGCTCCAAAGAATACAACGTCTCCAACTTCTAACTCTGTTGTTTTTACGATTGCTTCTAAATCCTCTTCAGAGAAGAATTTAGTTAAAGGACCTTTTAAACCGTCCTCTTTCATTTGGAAGTAACCTAAACCTTTAGCTCCAAATTTTCTAACATAATCTTCAAAACCTTTCATTTGTCTTTTTGAGAATAGGTTATCTCCATTTGGACATCTTAGGGCTTTGATTCTATTGTTTTTCTTATCTTGTGCAATTGAAGCAAAAATTTCATTAGTTGAGTTTGCAAAAATATCAATAACATCAACCATTGCCATATCAAATCTCATATCAGGTTTGTCAGAACCATATTTTTCCATTGCGTCTTTATATGTAATTCTTGGGAAAGTTGATGGAACATCTTTACCACAAGCTGTAAATGTATCATGAATTAATTTTTCAGCTACTTTAATCACATCCTCTTGATTACAGAAACTCATCTCAACATCTATTTGAGTAAATTCTGGTTGTCTATCTGCTCTTAAGTCTTCATCTCTAAAACATTTAGCAATTTGGAAATATTTGTCAAACCCAGATACCATCAATAATTGTTTAAATAATTGTGGAGATTGTGGTAATGCATAAAATTCACCTGGGTGAACTCTACTTGGAACAAGATAATCTCTAGCACCTTCTGGAGTTGATTTTGTTAAAATTGGAGTCTCAACATCTAAAAATCCTAAATCATTTAGGCAATTTCTAACTGCAATATTTGCTGTACTTCTTAATTTAAAAATATCAAGAGATCTTTTTGTTCTTAATTCTAAAAATCTATTTCTTAATCTAATCTCTTCATTAACTTTTTCATCACCTAATTCAAAAGGCATAGGTTTTGATTTGTTTTCAATAACTAACTTTTCAACAACAATTTCGATTTTTCCAGTGATAAGATTTGGATTTTCTAAACCTTCACCTCTAGCTCTTACTTTACCTGTTGCAATTAAAACAAACTCATCTCTTACACTGTCAGCTACTTCCCATGCATCTTTATTATCTGCTGGGTCACAAACTAGTTGAACTAAACCACCTCTATCTCTTAAGTCAATAAAAATAATTCCACCGTGGTCTCTTCTACTGTTTACCCATCCAGCTACTGTTACAATTTCGTCAATGTTTTTTTCTGTTACTTCTGTACAATAATGCGTTCTCAAATCTGACTCCGTCTATATATCTTTTTTTAATAATTCGCGATTATATCTAAATTTTACTTAATTAAGTTCCATTTTAGAAAAGCCATATGGGGTTGTTCCATATAATGTAGGTTTATAATCTGCTTGGTTCTCAATAATTTTTGTTTTTACAATCTCTTCATTTCTATCTTTTATTAACTCTTTACCATTCTCATCTTTTTCTTTCATGATTATGAAATTATTAGCTTTTTCTTCTTGTTTATCTTGTGCATATTGAGAAAACAATAAATAGTTTGCTCCAACTAAAGATGAATAATCAACCCAATTATATGTCACATCACCCCCAAGAAGTTTTGTATACTCTTCTAGAAAGCTATCAACCTCTTCAATAGAACTTACAACAAAAAAGTTTTCTCTATCTCTTTCTTGAGTTAGTTTTATTAAAAGGGGATTATAATTTAATTGAGTAGATAATACTTTTAAGGGATTGACTTCAAAGGCTGTAAGTTGAGAAAGAATAATTGAAGTTTTTACAATTGGAGTATTAACAATAATTGTATTTCCTACAATTCTTTCATCTTCCATTATATATTTATATCTATTATTAGCTCTTTCTATCTCTTTAATTATCCCTGGGTTTGAAAATATTTGTTCATATGATTCTTTTAATTTATTTCCAAGATATGATTTAACATAAAACATTGTATTTCTATTAGTTGACAATGTTTCTAATATTTGTAATTGATCATCATATGAAATTCCACCAAAAATAAAGTTTGACTTATATGTTTTAACTTCTGATTTGTTAATTAAAGGAAAATAAAAATTTGCAAAAGAGCTATCACTATCTAAATTTAATGTATTAAAACCATTAGAGGTAAACATTGCAATAACTTTTGTGAAACCATTCTCTTTTAAAAGATTAACTTGTTCTAAAATATTTTCTGGATTTTCATCATATGTATCAAATGTTTCAATTACAAAGGGCTTATCATTGTAAATCAAAAAAGCAGAGATTGTACTAATTGTACTTTTAGCATATTTTCCTACTATTCTTGATGGATATAAAATAGCAATTTTATTTATACTATCATCTTCAATAATAACTTTTTCTTTTTTTCTTTGATAAAATAATGAACCTGGATTTGACTCATTTTGAATTAAAACAAGCTCTTCTTTTTCCGTTTTAACTTGTTTTCTATCAATAACAACTTCTTTAGGGGCACATCCTATAAGAACAAAAAATGCAAGCAATATTAATATTATATTTTTCAATTTAACTCCAAAATAGATTTAATTTTAAGCATATCATGAAAGGCTTCTTTTTTTGAAGAAGGGTTCCTTAAAAGATATGAGATACTATGGGTTGGTAAAACATCATACTCATTGAATTTTGTCAATTGACCTCTAACTTTCAAAAATGAACTACTTGAGTCATTACATAAATATTGATATGTTTTTTCACCTAAAAGAACAATTAATTTAGGTTTAATAATATCAATTTGTTTATATAAATATGAACTACAACTATTAAAACATGCAGGAGTTATAGTATCTAAACTTTTGCATTTTGTTAAAGTAGTTATAAATACATCCTCTTTTTTTAATAGTAATACATTTTCAATCATTTTGGCTAAGGTTTCACCTGTTTTACCCACAAAAAAACTTTTTAATTCATCTTCACTAGCAGTTGGCTCATCTGCAACAAACATTATTTGGGCATTAGGATTTCCTTGCCCACATAAAACATTTCTTCTTGATTTCGACAGTTCACATAAATAACAGTTTTCCATAATTAGATTTAGCTCATTTAAATTATTAGGTAGGCTGTTTCCATTTACATCAAAATTTGAGATTGTAACTGTTTCATGATAGTTATAACCAATAGTCTTTAGAAAATTTAGCTGGTGTAAAATTTTATTTTTAACTGTTTTTGTCATATTGAATTTTACAAAAAAACTTCTTTTGTACATATTTGTTCCAATATTTAGTACAAATTTTATAAATATATTGACTTTTATTCCAATATTTTGTACTATATTGTTCACACAAGGATTATAATGAGTATACCAAGTTTTAGAAAATTAGAAGAAGATTTAGAAGTAAATAAAACAACCTTACATAATTGGAAAAAAAATAGACCTAAATTGTATGATTTTATTATAAAATCCTATGCAGATAGAGAATTATTAAAAAAGCATTTAGATTTTATGATTGAACAAAAAAAGTTTATTGAAGAAGAGATAAATTTAACAAAAAATAGAATTAAATAAATAGTTCTATGAAGACTTATTTGTAAATTCACGCGCGACAGAATTACATTTAGTCTTCATAGTTGTGTTTATTAAAACTCTTCGTTATTATCTAGTATAATTTTATTTCTTCCTGCATTTTTTGCTTTATATAGAAGTTTGTCAGCAAAATTTAACGTTTCCTCAAAGTTATGATAATTAGTTCTAAAGGCAACACCAGCTGAAAAGTTTACTTCAATTTTATACTCTTTATAAACAAATTTATTAGTTGATATAATATTCTTAACTCTTTTTAGATAATTTGTTACATCAAATAAACTATTATAATGAATTATTGCTACAAACTCTTCACCACCATATCTACATATAATATCTTCATTTCTAGTAAGTTTATTTAATATTGAAGCAAAGGTATAAAGTACACTATCACCACAGTCATGCCCAAAATTATCATTTATTTTTTTGAAATGGTCTATATCAAAAAATACAACAGCATATTTTGCTTCAAATACATTATACTCATTGTCAGCTCTTTTACTCTCTTGGGCAAAAGCCCTTCTTGTTAAAACACCAGTTAAAAAATCAATTGATTTTTCCTCTTCTGCTTTATCTAAACTGCATTTTAAATTTTCAATTTGATTATATAATTCATCAGTATTATTTTGTGAGTTTAAAAGTGAATCGTTATTTGATTTTAGATTTCTTTCAATCTCATCAATATTATCAATTAATTTTTTATGTAGTAAACTAACTTGTTTTGTTGAAGAATCTGATAAATCTAAATTTTTTATTTCTTTTTTTATTTCAATAATTTTATCAAGGGTAATATTTGTTTCATTAACAGTTTTTGTAAATATTTCAACTAAAAATCTTATAAGTTTTTTTATATCTTCAGTTTTTTCATTATAAATATTCTTGTCATCTTTTATTCTAAGATTTGTTAACTCACGTAATCTTCTAAGATTATCAATATTTATTAATTCATTTGGATTATTTGAAATCTCTTCACACAATTTATCAATATCATTTTTGGTATCCTTTGATAAAGAAGGTGACATAAAATAAGATAAATCTTTTAAAAATTGTTTTACTTGTTGGCTATTTATTCTTTTACTTAAAATCTCTGAGATCTCTTTAAAAGTAATACCATCTTTAATTGATTTTTTCTCTAATTTGCATAAATTATTTTGTATAGAATCTAATTGTTTTTTTTCTTCAAAAATTATATTTTGTTGTGTTGAAAGTTTAAAAAATTCCCTTTCATAGTTTTCAGGGCTTAAAGATTTATTTTGCTGTTTTAAATTTTCTAAAGTTTGTTTTGAAAGAAGTTCTGTGTTTTTCATTATAATATGCACTTAAATAGTTTTTACATATTATAACACAAAATAATATAGAGACAATAAAAATAATCTAAATTAATATTGTCTCTAAATATTATTATTTATATCTATGTGTAATTCTTCCCTTATCTAGAGAGTAAGGAGTAATTTCAACTTTTACTTTGTCTCCAGGTAAGATCTTAATATAGTGCATTCTCATTTTTCCTGAGATATGACACAATACAACATGTCCATTATCTAATTCAACTCTAAACATAGCATTTGGTAAAGCTTCAATTACTTTTCCATCAATTACTATTACATCATCTTTTGCCACTTTGTCTCCTAAGTTTACTCATCTACTTGACTTAAAATCACTGCTTTTCCGTCTACTACAGCAACTGTATGCTCATAATGACTACCTCTTAATCTATCTTCACTTACGACATCCCATTCATTATCTAAAATAACTGGTTCTCTAAGTTTTTGACAAATCATAGGTTCTAAACAAAACACCATACCATTTTTGATTTTTGGGCCTGATTTTGCGTTTCCTGATTCTAAATAATTAGGAATTTCAGGTTCACCATGAGGTTTTTTACCAATTCCATGTCCACAAAACCTTGTTAGTGGTTGATAACCTTTACTAACAATGAATTTTTCAATTTCTAAAGATAATTCTTTAAATCTCATACCCTCTTTAATCACATCAATTGCATGATATAAAGCATCTTTTGAACAAGCAATTAAAGCTTCATCTTCTTTTGATATTTGTCCTATAGGCATAGTAATTGCTGCATCACCATACCATCCATCTATCTCGCTACCTACATCTAATCCTAAAATGTCACCCTCTTTTAAAACTGTATCATCAGGGATTCCATGAATAATAACTTCATTTAACGAAGTACATACTGCGCCTGGGAAACCATAAAGTCCTTTAAAAGATGGTCTTGCACCAAGATTTCGCAAATATGCTTCACCCATTGCATCTACCTCTTTTAAAGTCATTCCTGCTTTAACATTTTGTTCTAGGTATTTTAGTGTTTTAGCAACAGCTTGAGACGCCGTTGCTAACTTAGATATTTCGTTTGGTTTTCTTAAAGGAATAGCCATAATTAATTACAGTCCAACTGCACTTAATGTTTCGTACTTATTCATATATTGTTGAGCTTCAATTTTTCTCATAGTATCAATTGCAACTTGAACAACAATAAGTACAGCAACCCCTCCGAAATAGAAAGGAACACCCATAGCTTTTACAATTAGCCATGGTAAAGTTGAAATAAGTCCTAAATAGATTGCACCCCAAAGAGTTAATCTACTAGCTACTTCATTTAAAAAATCTGCAGTCGATGCTCCAGGTCTAACACCAGGAATAAAACCACCTTGTTTTTTTAAGTTTTCAGAAATGTCTTTTGCATTAAATGTAATTGATGCATAGAAGAATGCAAAGAAAACTACAAATAAAAACATAAGTACATTAAATGTATATGATTGTGGACTTAAGAAATCTGCTACCATTAATAAATACTTATTTTGTGTACCTTGCAATATAGTTGCAGGGAACATTAAAATTGCACTTGCAAAAATAGCTGGAATAACACCTGATAAATTCACTTTTATTGGAATATAATTCATTACTCTTTTTTTCTGATTTTGCATCATAACTTTTCTAGAGTAAGAAACAGGTACTCTTCTTTCACCTAATTCTACATAAATAATTGCTCCAACAGTAGCTAAAACAATTACTAAAATTGCAATTACCGTTAAGAAATTCATTTGTCCATTGTTAACTAAATCAATAGTTCCACCAATTGCTCCAGGAATTGCAGAAACAATACCAGCGAAGATAATTAATGAAATACCGTTACCAATACCTTTTTGAGTGATTTGTTCACCAATCCACATAAGAAGCATTGTACCAGTTAACATAGAAATTGATGATACAGCTACAAACGTATCCATATCAATTGAAATTGCACTTTGTCCACTTTGTCCAGTTAATGAATTAAGACCCATTGATACACCAACAGATTGAATTAAAGTAATTACAATAGTTGTATATCTGATGATTTGCATATATTTTTGCATCCCATCTCGCTCTTTTTTCATTTTACCAAGGTTAGGGAAAGTTGCGGCTAATAGCTCCATAATAATTGAAGCTGTAATGTAAGGCATAATACCTAGTGAAATAATTGACAGTCTTTCAACTGCATTACCACTAAACATATTTACAAGACCCAATGCATTATTTGCATTTGAATCGAAGAATTCTTTAACTACGTCTATATTAACTCCAGGAACTGGCACGTATGCCAGTAACCTGTAAAGTAAAATAAAACCTAATGTAATAAGAATCTTATTTATTAGATCTTTACTCATAACTAATTTCCAGTAGTTGTTACGTTTTCGTCTTTAATTTTAGATGCTAAGTCTTTTGCAGTTGCACCAATTAATTTAACTTTTGTAACAGACTTAGATAGTTTGTATACAGATTTAATAGTTTCAACTGTAATCTCTTCAAGTGCTGCCACTTGTTTTACTTTTTCAACATTAATTGTATAAGGCTTAGATACTCTTGAAAAGAATCCTATTTTAGGAACTCTTTTTTGAAGTGGCATTTGACCACCTTCAAAGTGTCTTTTAATTTTAAATCCAGATCTAGATTTTTGACCTTTTTGACCTCTTGTAGAAGTCTTACCCATTCCTGAACCTTGACCTCTACCTACTCTTTTTACGTTTTTAGTACTTCCAGTTGCTGGTTGTAAATTATCTAATGCCATCTTTCTTATCCTTTAATTCTTGCTAATGCTTCAACTGTAGCTTGTACAAGGTTATTTGGATTATTTGAACCTAAAGATTTCGCAATAATATCTTTAACCCCTGCTAACTCTAGAACTGGTCTTGTCGCACCACCTGCGATAAGTCCTGTACCTTCTGAAGCTGGTTTTAAAAGAATTTTACTTGAATTATATTTATGTTCAATATCATGTGTAATTGTAGTACCATGAATGTTAACTTTAACTAAAGACTTGAATGCATCATCTAAAGCTTTTTTAATTGCATCAGGAACCTCTTTTGCTTTTCCTGTTCCAAATCCTACTGTACCGTTTTTATCTCCAACAACAACTAAAGCTGTAAATCTAAATCTTCTACCACCTTTTACAACTTTTGTTACTCTTCCGATTTTAACGATTGCTTCTTGAAAATCTTCTCTATTTACTGCTGCCATCATTAACCCTTATAATTTGATACCATTTTCTCTTAGTGCATCAGCAAATGCTGCAACAACACCATGATAAAGGTACCCATTTCTATCAAATTTAACTACTTCAATTCCAGCAGCTTTTAATTTTTCTGCAAATTCTGCTGCAACTTTTGCTGCACTTTCTTTATTAGCACCTAATCCTAAAGCTTTAGAACCAGAAGCTGCTAATGTAACACCATCAATATCATTAATTGCTTGTGCACTTAAGTATTTATTTGATCTAAAAATTGTTACTCTAGGTGTTTCAGCTGTACCTTTTCCGATACTTCCTCTAACTCTTTTTTTTCTGATTGCTCTTAAAGAGTTCTTTTTTAATAAATCTTTTGCTCTACTCATACTTCACACCTTACTTAGCAGTTTTACCAGCTTTTCTAACGATATGCTCGTCAGTATATTTCACACCTTTACCTTTGTATGGTTCAGGAGCTCTAAAGCCTCTAATAATCGCAGCAGCTTGACCAACTTGTTGTTTGTCAGCACCTTTTACGTGAATAATGTTTTTCTCAACAGTAATTTCTAATCCATCAGCGATTTCATAGTTAATTGGGTGAGAATAACCTAATTGTAGTTCTAATACTTTTCCTTTTACAGCAGCTCTATAACCAACACCGTTGATTTCAAGAGATTTTTGGAAACCTTCAGATAAACCAACAACTGCATTGTTAATTAATGCTCTGTAAGTTCCCCAGAAAGCAGAAGATTCTTTAGTTTCTCCAACTTTTTCTAAAACAACTTCGTTGTTTTCGATTTTAGTTTCAACTCTTCCGTGTGTTTCAACAGGAATAGTTTTGTTCCCTTTTTTTACGTTTACTACTGTACCATCAACAGTTACTTCAACTCCTGATGGGATAGTGATAGGTTTTTTTCCAATTCTAGACATTACATTCTCCTACCATACAGTACAAAGCACTTCACCACCAACTTTAGCAGCGTGAGCTTCATCATTTGCAATTACACCTTTGTTTGTAGAAACAATGATTGTACCATATCCGTTTTTAAAACTTTTAATCTCTTCAGCACCTTTGTAAACTCTTCTACCTGGTGTTGAAACTCTTTTAATTTCGTTAATAACTGAGTTGTCGTTATCATCATATTTCAATGTTACTTGAATAGTCTTTTTATTATTTTCACCATCAATTACTTTGAAAGATTCAATATACTCTTTTTGTTGTAAAACTTCTAAGATACCAACAACTGTATTAGAATGTAATAATGTTGCAACTTCTAATTTTCTCATTGCAGCATTTCTAATTCTAGTTAAAGCATCTGCGATAATATCATTCATCATAGCTTTTATTCTCCTACCAACTAGATTTCTTAACGCCAGGAAGTAATCCCTCGTTAGCCATTTTTCTTAAACAAACTCTACAAAGACCAAAATCTCTGTATACTGAATGTGGTCTACCACATACTGAACATCTTGTATATGCTCTTGAAGAGAACTTAGGAGTTCTCTTTTGTTTAGCAATCATAGATTTCTTTGCCATTACGCTCTTCCTTTAGTAAATGGAACTCCAACAAGCTCTAATAATCTATATGCTTCTTGATCATTGTTTGCAGTTGTTGAAATTGAAATATTCATACCATGAGTTTTGATAATGTTATCATAAACTACTTCTGGGAACATTAATTGTTCATCAAGACCAAAGTTAAAGTTACCTTGACCATCAAAACCATTTCTATTAAGACCTCTAAAGTCTTTTACTCTTGGTAAAGCGATTGAACATAATTTATCTAAGAATGTATACATTTGTTCACCTCTAAGAGTTACTTTAACACCTACAGGGTAACCTTCTCTTACTTTAAAACCAGCAACTGATTTTTTAGCAATAACTTTAACTGCTTGTTGACCAGCGATTAAAGAGATTGTATCTTGAATGTTTTGCATTAATTTAGAATCTTTCATTGCTTCACCTGCACCAACAGAGATAACAACTTTGTCTAATTTAGCAGTTAACATTTTATTTTTAGGAAATTCAGTTTCTAAAACTGGTTTAATTTCTGTTTTATATCTTTCTAATAATCTTGCTGCCATACTATTCACCTTCTACTTTTGCTACATTTGAGATATCAATTGGCATCTCTTTGTTTACAAATCCACCATCTTTATTTTCTTCAGATGGTTTAACAGTTTTTTTAGCAACTTTACAATCTTTAACAATTACTTGTTTTTTTGATGGGATTACAGCTAAAACTTCACCAGTTTTACCCTTATCATCACCAGCGATGATTTTTACAGTATCACCTTTTTTAATTTTTAAAGCCATTATAGTACCTCCGGAGCAAGTGAAACAATTTTCATGAATCCTGCGTATCTAACTTCTCTAGCAACAGGTCCAAAAATTCTTGTCCCAATTGGCTCTTTTTTAGCATCAAGGATAACTGCAGCGTTGTCATCAAATCTAATTAAAGATCCGTTTTCTCTTTGAACTTCTTTATGAGTTCTTACAACAACAGCTTTAACAACAGCACCTTTTTTAACTTTACCAGTTGGTAAAGCTTTTTTAACTGAAGCTACAATTACATCACCAACAGAAGCATATCTTCTATGACTTCCACCAAGAACTTTGATACACATGATCTCTTTAGCACCAGTGTTATCAGCTACATTTAATCTAGTAAAACTTTGAATCATTATTTAACTCCTGTAGCAACAATTTTCTTTAATCTGAAAGATTTTGTTTTAGAAAGAGGTCTACACTCAACCGCAATTACAGTGTCACCTTCATTTAATTCATTTCTTTCATCATGCACTAAGTATTTTTTAAATCTCTTAACAGTCTTGTGGTATTTTGGGTGTAAAACGTATCTAGTAACTAATACTGAAGCAGTCTTATCACCAGATTTTTTTACTACAACACCTTGAATCTCTCTTTTATGTGTCATACTTTAGATCCTTACTTAGCTTTAGCTGCAGTAATTGCTGTTTGAATTCTAGCGATATCTTTTTTGCACGCTCTTAATTCAGAAGTATTTGTTAACTGCATAGTTTTTAGCTTAGCTTTTAATTCAAAAAGAAGCACCTTTTTCTCTTTTAATAACTCATTTAGCTCTTGTAAGCTTTTTTCATTTAAATCAGAATAAATCATTTTCACTTTCTCTACTTACAATTTTAGTTTTGAATGGTAATTTGTGTTGTGCTAAAGTTAGAGCAGATTTTGCTAAATCTTCAGAAACACCCGCCATTTCGAAACAAATTCTTCCTGGCTTAATATTCATTACCCACTTGTCAATTGGACCTTTACCTTTACCCATTCTCACTTCTAGTGGTCTTTTAGTTAAAGGTTTATGAGGGAATACCATAATCCATACTTTACCAGCTCTTTTGATAGCTCTTGTCATAGCAATTCTGGCAGCTTCAATTTGTCTTGAATCGATTCTTCCATGTTCAAGTGCTTTGATTCCAAACTCACCATAAGCTAAAGTGTTGGCTCTTCCAGATTTACCTCTGTTTCTACCCTTCATTTGCTTTCTGTATTTTGTTCTTTTAGGCATTAACATAATTATTTACCTCTTCTTTTACTTGGTCTTCTTTTTTGTGGTTTAGAAGCAGTGTCTTTTTCAGCAGGGATACCTTTTGCAAGTACCTCACCTTTGAAGATCCATACTTTAATACCAATACAACCATAAGTTGTATGTGCTTCAGCGAAACCATAATCAATTCTAGCTCTTAATGTATGTAAAGGAACTCTTCCCTCTAAGTACCACTCAGTTCTAGCCATTTCAGCTCCACCAAGTCTACCAGAAACAGATACTTTAATACCTTTTGCACCAGATTTAATTGCATTTTGCATAACTCTTTTCATAGCTCTTCTAAATGCAACTCTTCTTTCTAATTGTTGAGCAACATTTTCAGCAGCTAATTGACCAGAAAGTTGTGGTTTTCTCTCTTCTTTAATGTTAACTGCAATCTCTTTACCAACTAATTTAGAAAGATTGTTTTTTAGTTTTTCAACATCTGCACCTTTTTTACCAATGATGATACCAGGTCTAGCAGCAACAACAGTAACTCTAACTTTTTTAGCAGTTCTTTCTACGATTGTTTGAGCAATTCCAGCATAGTATAATTCTTTTTTAACATACTTTCTGATTTTGTCATCTTCAGCAACGTTTGCAGGCATATTAGAGAATTTAGGAAACCATCTAGATTCCCAGTTTCTGTTGATACCTAATCTTAAACCTATTGGATTAACTTTTTGACCCATTACTTATCTCCTTTTTCAGCAGCCGCTACTTCAATCATAATGTGTGCAGTTGGTTTATGTTTTGGTGATGCACTACCTCTTGCTCTTGGAGTGAATCTTTTTAAAACTGGACCTTTATCTACTCTAGCAGATGTAATTACAGCTTCTTCTGGTTCTAAACCAGCGTTTGCTACAGCAGAAGCGATAACTTTTGAAATAATACCAGCAGCTTTGTTAGGAGTGAATTCTAAAGATGCAATTGCATACTCTGCATTCATACCTTGAACTTCTCTTGCAATTAATCTTGCTTTAGTTGGAGAAACTCTAATAAATCTTAATATAGCTTTACCCATTATTACGCCTTCTTCTGTACAGAACCTTTATGGCCCTTGAATGTTCTAGTTGGTGCAAATTCACCTAATTTATATCCAACGTGATTCTCAGTAATATTTACTGGAACGAAGTTTCTTCCATTGTGCACATTGAAAGTTAATCCAATCATATCTGGTAATACCATTGATCTTCTTGACCAAGTTTTAATTGGTTTTTTATCATTAGCTTCATTAGCTTTGATAACTTTTTTCATTAAGTGTGCGTCTACAAATGGACCTTTTTTTATTGATCTTGCCATCTTAAACCCTTACTTCTTTCTTCTTGAAATGATTAATTTATCACTAGCTTTTTTCTTTCTAGTTTTATAACCTTTAGTTGGCATACCCCAAGGAGTAACTGGATGTCTTCCTGAGTTAGTTTTACCTTCACCACCACCGTGTGGGTGATCAATTGGGTTCATTGCAGAACCTCTAGTTTGTGGTCTAATACCAAGGTGTCTAGTTCTACCAGCTTTACCAATTACCATGTTTGAGAAATCTTCGTTTCCAACAACACCAATAGTTGCAATACAAACACCTAAGATTTTTCTCATCTCACCTGATGGTAATCTTAAAATAACATATTTGTCTTCTCTACCCATGATTTGTGCATATGCACCAGCAGATCTTACTAATTGTCCACCTTTTCCAGGTTTAAGTTCAACATTATGAACCATTGTACCAACTGGAATTGCTTTTAAAGTCATAGCGTTACCTGGAACAATATCTAATCCAGATTCAGCAGCTTGAACTTTATCTCCAACTTTTAATCCTGATGGTTGTAAGATATATCTTTTGTCACCATCTAAATAGTTAATTAAACAAATTCTACAGTTTCTGTATGGATCGTACTCAACAGTTGCAACTGTTCCTTCAACACCAAATTTATTTCTTTTGAAGTCAATAATTCTATATAATTTTTTAGCACCTGCTTCTTTGTGTCTTGAAGTAATTCTACCGTTATTATTTCTACCAGCTTTTGCGCTAATTCTTTTTAATAAAGATCTAACTGTTGGTTTAGAAGTAATATCAGAAGTATCCATAACAGACATGAATCTTCTTGCAGGAGTTATTGGTCTAAATTTTTTAATTGCCATCTATAATCTCCTTACGCTGATAAGTTCGCAATTTCTGCGTCTTCTGGTAATGTAACATAGAATTTTTTGAAGTCTGGTCTTTTTCCAGGTCTTCCTCTAAATCTTTTAACTTTACCATCTTGTCTTAAAGAGTTAATTTTTAATGGAGTAACACCAAAATACTCTTTAAATACTTCTTTTAAACCGTTTTTAGTCATTCTAGGACTAGTTTGAACAACGATTACACCGTTTTCTTGAAGCTCGATTGTCTTTTCTGTGTATAATATTGCTTTAATATCTGTAATATCTGCCATCTTACGCCTCTTTTGTTAATGATTCAAGTACTTCTTTTTCAACAAGTACTGAATGGTATGCTGCAACTACATAAGCATTTACTTCTTGTTTTTCAATCATGTAACAGTTTTTAACATTTCTGAACGCTAAATATGTTTTTTCATCAATTGTATTAACAATTACTAATGTATCTCTTGCATTTAATGCACTAATGATTGAAACCGCATCTTTAGTTTTACCAGATTCAACTTTGATTGAATCAGCAACAAATAAAGAACCATTGTCAGCTTGAGCGTTAATAGCATATTTTAATGCTAAAGCTTTTTGCTTTTTGTTGATCTTTTGGTTGTAGTTTCTTTTTGTAGGTCCAAATACTTGACCTCCACCAACGAATAGTGGTGATCTTTTAGAACCCCATCTTGCTCCACCAGAACCTTTTTGAGCTTTTGGTTTTTTACCACCACCGCTTACTTCTGTTCTGTTTTTTACTCTAGCAGTATTTGCTCTTTGAGCAGCTAAGTAAGATTTAACATAAAGATATAAATTGTGTGAGTTAATGTCTTTAAAAGACTCTGGTAACTCATTTGTTTTTACTGCTACTGCGTTACTCATTTAGCAATCCTTACTTTTCCTAATCTACCATTTGATCCAGAAACTGAACCTTTTACAACTAATATACCTGTTTCTGCATCGAATGAAACAACTTCATTTTTAACAGTTACATTTGTATTTCCGTATTGTCCTGGCATTTTTTTACCTGGCATAACTCTACCTGGCCATTCACAGTTACCGATAGAACCAACTCTTCTACCCATTCTGTGTCCGTGTGATGCTCTACCACCAGCGAAGTTCCATCTTTTAACTCCACCAGAAAAACCTCTACCTTTAGTTTTAAAAGTTGTTTTTAAAACTTTAGCTTCAGCTAATACAGTTACATCTAAATCACCAGCTTCAGTATTTGCTACATTTAATGTTGCAAATCTATTAAACTCTTTGCTTAATCCGAATTTTTTTTGTTGACCTTCGATTGCTTTATTGAATTTCTTCCCTGCAGCATACGAAACAAGTGCTACACCCTCATTTACGTCACATACTTTAGTATCAAGAACTTTTAAAAGTGTAACTGGTGTAGATGGAACTGAAACAGTTCTACTCATACCGATTTTTTCTACGATAAATTCCATTTATTACCCTTTCTTCTTATTCTTGACCCATTGATCTAACTTCAACATCAACTTCTGGAGCTAAGTCTAGCTTCATAAGAGAATCAACTGTATCTGGAGTTGCAGCGATGATATCAATCATTCTTGTGTGAACTCTAATTTCGAATTGTTCTCTAGCGTCTTTGTTTACGTGAGGACCTTTAAGAACTGTATATTTTCTGATCTTTGTTGGAAGAGGAATAGGACCTCTCAACTCAGCACCAGTTCTTTTAACAGCTTCAACGATTGAAGCAACACTTCTGTCTAAAACTCTATGATCATAAGCTTTAAGCTTTAATCTAATTTTTTCCATGTTTTTTCCTTTAAAGAACTCGTTAGACGTGCCGAAAAAAGCACTCTAACCACTTTTAGTGGGCGCGTATTATAATAAAATTTGTATTAAATGTCAAGAGTTATGGTGTTTCTGTGAATATTTTCTAATATTTTTTTCCTTTTTAAAAGGATAACTAGTATTGATTATGGTATCTTTTAAGCGTTTTAAAAGTTTAACCCTATTTTTATGACAATTTATATAAAGTTATATTTTTAAAAAGGAGACAATGTGATTCAAAAAACACATTTAATAGAAGATGACAATGGTTATAAAAAATATAACCACTTTGAAATATCTAAAGGATTAGAAGAGATATTAGATGAAGAGTATTATTTATATAATAGTAATGAATTTAAAAAAACTGATTTAGTAGAAGAATTATATAAAACAAATTTCATAGATAAATATGACGAAGTTACACAAAAAGAAGTTTTTGATTTATATATTAATAATGAAGAATTTAAGAAAAAAGCTCAATTTGTTTACTCTATTATAGATAAAGATAAGTATACTAACTTTGTAAATAAAAACAGTGAGTTGGAAAATCCAAATGATTTATTAATTAAATATTCTATTTTAGATTCTTCTGGAGTAAAGGTTCAAATTTATCATATAAGTATAATTGACATATCGTTTGTATTTTAGTCTGTATCATAATTGTATAAAAATGATTCTTTATAGTAATCAATTTTAGTTATAATATTTTTATGGAAAAATTTAATACACACTATAACTCAATAATTGTAGGTTCTGGGCCATCTGGACTAGGAGCTGCTTTTAAATTAGCTGAAAACTCTAATCAATCTATTCTTTTAATAGAAAAGAAAAAAATAAGCTCTGGTGGTTTACGAAATGATTGTAAACAAAACTACACATATCCAGTTGGTTTCCCCTTTGAACATTGGGAAAAAGAAGATGCGGATGAATTACTTGAAGAGGTAAAACAGCATTTAAATCCTAAAATGGAAACTAGACTTGATATTGAAAAATATATCCAAAGGGCTAAAAAACTTGATGTTAATATTTTAGCAATAGACCAAGCCCATGTTGGAACTGATAAATCATCCGCTTTGATTAACTCTTTAATTGATAAATTAAAAGTGCTTGGTGTAAGTGTTGCTTTAGAAACTCAAGTAGAACAATTAAATGAAAATAAAAAAGAGTTAACCCTTGCTACTGGAGAGATTATTACTTTTGATAATATCATACTTGGCCCAGGTAGAGCTGATTATGACTGGATGCAAAAGCAGATGGATAGAATAGGCGTTGAATACAAAGATAATATTGTAGATATTGGAATAAGAGTTGAATTAAAAGAGGAAAACTATCCAATAGTAAAAGAGTATTATGACCCTAAAATTTTATTTCCAAATAAGGTAAGAACTTTCTGTACAAATTCTGGTTGTGCTCATATAGTTAGGGAAAAATACAAAGGTTATTACTCTGTAAATGGACACTCTATGTCAAGGGACAAAAAACCTAACAAACTTGTAAATTTTGCAATGCTTAAAACTATTAGATTAACAGAACCTGTTGTAAGTGGTCAACAGTTTGGTAAAATACTTGGTGAAATGGTTATGCAACTTTCTGGTGGTTCTGTTATTATGCAAAGAGTTGGTGACTTTAGATTAGGTTCAAGAAGTAAAAAAGAGAGTTTTAACAATGATTTATATGACTTTAAACCCTCTTTATCAAATGCAGTTGCAGGAGATTTATCTCTTAGTATGCCTGCAAAGATATTAAGAGATATCTGGAGTGCACTTAAAAAACTTGATTCAATTGTTCCAGGGGTATTACACCCTTCTACAATACTTTATTATCCTGAAATAAAAACCTACTCAAATAGACCTCAATTTATAAATAAGAACTTTTGTGTAAAAGAAGGATATTATATTATAGGTGATGGGGCTGGAACTTCTAGGGGTATTACTGCTGCTTGGGCATCTGGAATTAGAGCTGCCAATGATATTTTAAATAAGAGTTAATTTAAACTCTTATTTAAATCTTTGCTGCTGTTATAACCAATTCTACTAAAGTATTATGGCTTGCCATATTTGCTTGAACACAAGATCTCGCTGGTTTATCATCTTGGGGAATCCAAGCTTTCCAAACATCATTGAAATCATTAAAATCCCTATAAATATCTTTTAAAAATATTTCTGTTCTTAGGATATTATGTTTATTACTTCCTGCTTGTTTTAATCTTTCATCAACTATTTCTAAAGCTCTTTTTGCTTGAACTTTTATATCTAATTCTTTGTCATCTGAAACAATACCCGCTAGATAAATTGTACCATTATGCTCAACTATTCTACTCATTTTCTCATTTACAATTTTTCTAGTAATCATTCTAATCCTTTATCTAAATTATAAAAGAAAGTATAACATCATAAACAAAGAAAATATTTTAAAAGTCTAAGAATTCAATTTTTTTATAATAGCTTCAATTTGTCTTCGATGAACTGCTGTATGAATGAAACAAAATGTTGCCCAATCTTTATTATTGAATTCTACAAACCAAGGGTGTGACTTAGTTGCTTTAGATATATTTTTAGGATGCTTTTCAATGAACGATACATATTTGTCAACACTTTGAAAAAACTTTTTATCTTCATCATTTCCATTTTGACTTGGTTTTACCTCTTCAATTTTTACCTCTTTTTCTATCACATTCTCTTTTGATAAAGAATCAATTAGAAAAATCATTGCTGTAATGACAATTGATAAATGCTCTAATGTCATATTTATAGAATAATTGCAACTATGATCTTCAATACCAAATACTCTATCTATTTTTACTCTTTGTTGAAGTTTTTCTTGAGGTATATCTTTTATAAGTTCTTTTATTTTTAGTGATTCTTTTTGAAATAATTTCAATGAATTATCCCAAGATAAAAAAACTCTTGCACATGTTACACCAATATATTTTATAAAAATTCTTTCACAGAAAGGTAACCCTGCTCCTGGCTTTGGCTCTGACATAAAAACTCCTTTATATTTAAAATAAAATGTAAATAAATTAACATATAACGACAGTATAAACTAGATAAACTTAATTTTAGAGTAATTACTCTAATTTTTAAAGTAAAAGCTCTAATATGTTAAAATATCCCATGAAAAAAAAGAAGATATCAACAATTGACAAAATAAAAAATGCTGCACTAAAATTGTTTAATGAAAACGACACTTTAAGTATAACTACAAACCATATAGCAAAAGAAGCAGATATTTCTCCTGGTAATCTTTATTATCATTTTAAAAACAAAGAAGAGATTATTTTATCTTTATATATGGATTTATCACAAGTTTACTCTTCACAAAAAAGTTTTGAACTAATAAAAATTTCATCTAATCCTTTAAAACAACTACAAGTAAACTTTGACAAAATGGGAGAACTTTTTTATGAATATCGTTTTTTATTAAGAGACTCAATGGTTATCATGGCATTAAATCCTAGCTTAAAAGAACTATTTGTAAAAAATCAACAAAAAAGAATACTACAAATTCAAGATAATTTAGAGTTCTTTATAAATGAGGATATTTTAGTTTCTTCCATAAATGATAATTTAGAAAAAAGAGCAAAACTTCATTGGTTTATAACTTCATACTGGCAAGCATTTGCTTCAATAACAGGTGATGTTACAAGAGAATCAATAAAAGAAGCAAAAGAGATTTTTTTTGAATTTATGATTTTACCCTATCTAACTACAAAGGGTAAAAATCTATTAAATGTAATAGAATAATATTATTGATAATATTTCTTTTTTTTGACTGATTATGGTATAATTATCTAAGAAAAAGGAGGTTATTATGCAAATTGCACCTGTAGATCCAATCTATTCAGCTTATGATCCATTTGATGTATCTGAAGTTTCTGCTGAAAATATTGCTGTTGTTAATAGTCCTTCCAATGAGGAATCACTAGCTACAAATAGAGTAAGTGGTTTAGAATTGCCTGCAACTGCTGTTGCAATAAATCCTATATCTCAAGAGAGTATTGAGTTTCAAGAATTACAAGATAATATAGTCTCTTCTTTTAATGATTTAAAAGAGGGTAAAATTTCAAATGAAGATTTTACAAATACTTTAGAAGAATTAGGGGTTAAACCTCAAAATTTTTCTGTAGATGAACAAAATAATCAAAATATTACAGATTTAACTTCAAGCTTGATTGAATCCTTAAAAGGAAACAACCAAGGTACTGGTGAAGTTGAATTATCAGCATATGCTTCTATTATGGATATTGTGAATAAAGAAATACAAACACCAAAAGTAAACGAACAGTTACAAGCTTATACTCAAAATTTAAGAAACTAATTTAAATTTTTTACTTACTGATAAAATCCAGAAAACAATAATATATCGTCAGATTTGGCATTTGATTTATCTTTAACTACTAGTTCTGTAATAATTTTACCAACAGCTGGAGCAAATGTCATACCAAGCCAACCTAGTCCCATAGCATACGTTAAGTTTTTAATCTCATCATCTCTTCCAATAAGTGGAATATCATTTGGTGTTAAAGGTCTAAAGCCACTCCAAAACTCTTCATTAAGCATCTCAAAATTTTTATTATATTCAAAAAAGTTTTTCTTGATACTGTCAATTTGTTTTTTAACAACTTTTGGGTCATCACTACCTATTTCAAGTTTAGAGGTTAATCTTACATTATCCCGTCTTGGAGTCATAACAATAAACAAGTCATTAAATAAGGTTGATACTTTTGGCATTAACTCTTCTGGCATATTAAAAGTTATACTATAACCTTTTGCAGGTGTCATCATCAATGGTTTTTTTCTAATATCAGCTAAAAGCGTTTGATATCCAGTTGACATAATAAAATGTTCTGCTTCGTAAAATTCACCATTTTTAGAGTGTATATAACTTACTTTACTATCTTTAAAACTTATATTGTCAATTTTTTCATTTAATATAAACTCTACACCTGATTCTTCCAAGTGCCTTTTTAATTCATGCATTGCTCTTTTAGGATCAAATCTTGCATTTTTTTTAAATAAAATTCCACCTTTAATCTTTTCAGTACCACTTGGCAAATACTCACTAATCTCTTCTTTATCTAAAATCTTAAATCTTTTTTCATCGACATAATTGTATTTTTTTAATTTTTCTTGGTATGTTTTTTCTTCTGTGAAAATAGATAACATCCCATCATGGTGAAAATCAAAATCTAAGTTGTCATCTTTTTGCATTTTTTTATAAAGTCTATTTGAAATCTCACCATATTTTTCAAATAACATCATAGTTTTATTTGTTCTTTTTTCATTTGCATTTACTACAAATTTCAATAACCATTTATATACATTTAAATCTGTTGTAGGATGGACTATTGCAGGGGATTGATTTTTAAGCATCAGTTTTAAAGTATTTGTAACAACGCCAGGATAACTTAATGGGGATTTGTCAAAAGCTGAAAGTAAGCCAGCATTTCCAAATGATGTAGAATTAGTAATATTCCCTTCATCAATAATTGTTACTTCTCGTCCTGCTTTATTTAAAAAGTAAGCGCAAGTTAATCCAACAATACCACCACCAATAATAATTATGTCTTTTTTCATATATTATCCTTCTTGTACTTTTCCCAAAGAATAATATACTAAATTTTTTTGTAAATTGGAAGAGAAATTGTATATAGTTTATATAGTTAATGTTTATTTTAAATAAAATATATTAGAGAATTTGTAACTTAATATTTTACTTGAATTGAAAAATTATATTTTCATATTTTAAAGCTATAAAAAAATATAAATAAGGGGATTGATAAGATATAATATAAAAAATATAAGGATATATAAAATTATGACACAGATTAAAAAAGATTTATTAGAAGTTATAGAAAAGACAATGATACCAGAGGTAGAAGCATATCTATATGATTTACATACAATTATTGAAAAAAAAGAACAAACAGATGAGAATATGGAAGAAGTAAGAGATATGGAGTCTTTTCTTGTAGAGTTACAAAATATTATTTATGCTGTAAATGAAGGAAAAATTGAGGATGAACAAGCTAATGAAGTTTATGAAAAAATTCAAGGCTTGATTGCAGAAAGTCATTCCCATAAGTAGATTTTGAGGAGTTAAATACTTCTCTTGGTCTTGTACTCATGAGGTGAGTACGCTTTCACACTTTTTTGTTGAAAAAAGTATGGCAAAAAGCAACCAGACACATTGTTGAAGGCAGAGCTTCCCTACATGTTTGTACTTATTTTTTGCCTTGCGAAACTCAATAAAAACGTGACATTTAGTCACCTTTTTATCTCAAACATTCTCAGGCTTTTTCGAAAAGAATTAAAAACCTTCCGGCTTCAACAAAGTCTGGACTGAAAAAAGCTGTAAACTTTCATACCTAGATTTAATACGACACAAACTCAAATAAAATGGTAACAAATAAACCAAATGTCCTTATCCAACCTCTCTACATTTTTGAAGCCGAGCGTTATTTATCTCTTATAAAAACAAGTGAGTAAACTGTTTGAAGCGTAAAGAAACGTTCTTACAAAATGTTTTAGCAAGTTTTTAGTCACGCAAAAGAGATAAATAACACAAAGCATAAAAATAGTTTTTGAGTATAACTTAATTTATAATAATGCTAAATATATAACTACTTTACCTAGAAAGGTATTTCTTCATCATCAATATATACATTATTTGAATATTTAAAAACATCATCAAACCTTGTCGATAAATGATATAAAATTATATTTTGTTTTTCTCTAGAAATACTTTTAAAGAAAGAAGTAAAATTTTGAATACTTTCAACTTCAACTAGCGTATTTGAAAACTGATATTCACCATCTATAAATACTCTTAATAAATGTTTAGAATTAACAAAATCTTCAAGCATTGTCTTTTGATGCAATGTATCAAGATTTTTAATGATTTTATCAATATCACTAATTATATTAGAAGATTCTTCTCTTTTTACTATTCCAGTAGAAAAAGATTCTGCTAAATTTTTGTAAATACTTTTTTCATCTTTATTAAACAAATTTAAAGTAAAAGATTTTTCATTAATTTCTTTCAGAATTAGTTTAAAAGAAGAAATTCTATGTTTAGGATTTACTTCAATCATTTTTTTTAATATAGTTTTATATTTAAATGAACTGTTTATTTGGCTCATTATGTCTTCGAACAACTTACCAACAAAGAAAATTTCTGTAGTATGGTCATAAATTTCCATTTTAAAATCATCAGGTAGTACACTGCTTATCCAATTAATTGATATACTCTTTTGATTATCACCATCGAAATTTATTTTCTTCGAAAATCCAAAATCTATAATTTTTACTATTCCTTTATCATCAACAAGAATATTATTATCTCTAATGTCTCTATGTAATATTTTATGCGATTCTAAATATGAAAACCCTTCAATTACTTGTTTAAATATATCATTCAAATTTTCTGGATACTTTTCTAAATAATCAGAAATTGTTTCACCATTGATATATTCCATCATCAAATAACCTAGATGCAATTTTGGGTATAAATAATAATTAAATACTCTTACAATATTTCTATTGTAAAGAAGGTGTAAAGTTTTAATTTCATTAATGAAATTTTTATAAAAAGCTTCTTTATCTATAAATTCAAAAGGTGAATATTTTTTGCAAACAAATTCATAATCAATATATTCATCTTCTAATAATACTGTTTCGCCAAAAGAACCTCTACCAATTTCTTTTATAAATTTAAAGTCTTTTTGTCTAACAAATTCAATAATTTTTTTAGGTTCCATTTACAATCCAATTTAATTATAAAAAATACTTAGAAGCCTGTACTTTAAGATCCAAATATATCTTATCAAAGTCAACTGGGTATACCCTTGTATTTCCTATAGATGAAATAAAGTTTGTATCACCTAACCATCTTGGTAAGACATGGTAATGAACATGTTCAGCAATTCCTGCTCCTGCAGCTTTACTAAGGTTCATTCCTATATTGACACCTTGGGCATTTAAAACTTCTTTGAGCATTTTTGTAGCTTGTCTAACTCTAATAGACATATCAATCCATGTTTGTTCATCTAAGTCTTCAATTTTATCGGTATGAAAATTAGGTATTATCATCATATGACCAGGAGAATATGGATATTTATTCATCACAACATAACAGTTTTTATCTCTAAATAAAACTCCAAGTTTTTCATCTTTGTCAACATTTTTATGTATATGACAAAATACACACCCTTCAATTTTTTCCTCTGTTACGTATTCAAATCTCCAAGGTGCATAAAGTCTATCCATTATAAGTTTTCCTATATAAAGTTTGGTGCATCATTTGCAAAAAGTATTAAATCCCCTGCTTTTGTTTTTTGGGCAAGTGTATCTTGTAATTGCTCTTTATCTTTTAATATAAATAGTTTTTTATCATCAATATTTGCACTTAATAAATGAGTATTTAAAGAACCCGTAATAATTGCAAAATCAAACTTTTCATTAATCTCATTTGCCAATAAAATATTTGCTTCAGAAGTTGATTCAACAAGTCCAGGAGTTACAATAACTTTTCTTCCTTCATGGTGTGTACAAATATTAATTGCCTCAAGCATACCTTCTAGGTTACCATTGAAACTGTCATCTATAATAACTTTACCACCTGCTTCTATTTTTTGAAGTCTATGTTCAACTTGAGGTAAATCTTTTATTGCCATTTTTATCTCATCAATACTCATTCCAAGTTCATGGGCAACTAAAATTACTGCTGTTAAATTGATTGCATTAAAACTTCCAAGTATAGGAGCATGGAAATGTTGTTGTTCACCATTGATTAAAATATCAAACCAAATACCATCTAAGTTTGACATTGTAACATTTAGATTATCTGGAAATTTTGTGATAGTATCATACTCTTTAATTGGAACTGATTCATGTACAAAACCTCTTTTCATCTTTGGACTTTGTAAAATCTCCATTTTTGTATGAATAATATTATCTAAAGTTTTAAAATACTCAATATGTTGTTCCCCAACTGAACCTAACACACAATATTCTGGTTCTAAAAAAAGTGTAATCTCTGCAATATCACCCATCTGTCTTGCGCCAGCTTCAGCAATATAAATTTGAGTATCTAAAGGTAAATCTCTATTTACATCTAAAACAATTCCACCTATAGTATTTACTGACCTTGGTGTTTTATAAACCTTATATTTATTTTTTAATACTTGATATAAATAGTTTTTAATTGATGTTTTTCCATATGAAGCAGTAATTGCAACTGTTTTTAAACCAGGAATAGTTTCAAGTCTTTCTTTTGCTTTATGTTTAAAAGATATAAAAAACATCTTTTCTAAAAGTGTTGAGATACCATATGCTAAAAATAAAGGAATAAATACAGCTGTTGAGTGACAAGCTTCACTTGCTAAACATAATGAAGTTATTGCAAAAGTTGTAAATAATAGTATTGCTAAAAATCTTTTTACACGACCAGTTAAAACTAAAGACTTGTCAAGTTTTTTATTCCATAAAATAAAACTTGTCATAAATATTAAGTAAAAATAGATTGTAAAATAAAGTTCCGGTAAAAGATGAAATAAAACAATTGGTGCAACAAAATAAGTGATATGCCATTGCCATTTATGGTGTTTTAAAACAACTCTTTCAATTTTATAGTTATACCATTGAAGATTAGTTATTAGGTACCAACCTAATGCCATAATTAAAATTATATGTGTAAAAATATATAAGTATTCCATTAAATAATTCCATTTTCTATTTTTTGTGAAATATCATTTGCATGTTTCAAGAAAAAGTAGTGGTCACCTTTATATGAAGTAAAACTACTATTTTCAATCAATGAATGAATCTTTTTCCCAGAAGGAAGTGTTGTTGCACTATCTTCTTCACCCCAAAAAATCATACCATTTTTTTTATAAGATTTAAAAGAGTTTGTAAAGTCTTCATCAACAACATTTTTAAAAGTTGAGTACATAGCTTCACTCATTTGATTAACATCTTTACTTCTAAAAGCTTTAGTTATACCTTTTAAACCTAAAGTATTTAAGATTTTTGAGAATTTTATTTTTAGTTTAATATCTAATGGCTTCTCTTCTAAAATTCCAGCCGTACTTAATAAAACAAGATTATCAGGGTTTATTAAAGTTGCTACCTTCCCACCAAAAGAGTGTCCAGCAATAATCTTTTTATCTGAATTTAACTCTTCTAAAAAACTATTAACTATTTTTGCATAATCATTTGTAGTAAGAGTATAATCATTTGAACTTTTACCAAAGCCTGGCATATCAATATAAATATGTCTAAAATCTTTTAAATAAGAACTAAAGGCTTGCTTCATTATCTCTTTATTTGAACCCCAACCATGTAAAACAACAAAATCGTTTTTTAAAGAGGGGTTTACTAAATCATAAGAGATATCAAATTTTTTATTATCAATATTTATACTCTTTTGAGCCAATTATTTTCCCTTTGATGCTTGTATTTTATTTACATACTCATAGTTAATTGTAATGTTTCTTTGTTTTGGTAAAGAAGAAGCTAAAGATGTGAAAACTGCATTAAAATCTTCAAACAAATAGTTTGCCATAGAACCAGGAATAGGATTTATCTCATTTAAATAAACTTCATCTTCATTGATGAAAAGGTCACATCTAATTAAAGCGCCCTCAAAAGTATTATTATAAATTTTTTTAAATGTTTCTTTTACTTTTTCAGCCATCTTATCATCTAAGTTGGCTTCAATAGCTTTTGAAGTTCTTGCAAAATCTAAATATTTTTTATCGAAATCTAAAAACTCGGCTTTTTGTGGTTCTTCAATTATAGAGAATACAAACTCCCCATTAACCTTACAACCTGCAAGGTTATACTCTTTTATACCTTGAATAAATGGCTCAATGATAACTGCATCATCAAACTCAAAAGCAACATCTAAAGCATAATCTAATTCATCTTGATTTTTTACAATAGAAACACCAATTGAACTTCCAAGTGTTACTGGTTTTATGATAACTGGATATTGAACAACTGAAATTTGCGATTTATTAGTATAATATTTATATTGAATAGTTTTAACACCAACACTTGATGCATAACCTTTTGTTAAAAACTTATTAAAAGATACTGAGCAAGCACCTTTTCTAGGTCCAAGATATTGAATATTATTAAATTCTAAAAGTGATGTAACTAGACCATCTTCTCCATCTCCACCATGAATAATATTTAAAGCAACATCAAAATCTAATGTTTTTTCACCAAACATTGCTTTTTTTGTAAATGCTCCATTTTTTAGAAGAAGTTTATCACATTTTTTATATTCACCACTACTAAAAAGTTTTGATTTTATTGTATCTGTTGGGATATGATAGAATTCTCTATTTGTATCTAAAAAAATATATGTTAATTCGTGTTTTAAAACATCTTTCATTGCAATTGCAGATACTATTGAAATCTCATGTTCATAAGATTTTCCTCCAAAAATGATAGCTAATTTCAATCTATGTCTCCTATAGTTTTATTATTTTTGTAGAAATTTAAGTGCTTCTCTTACTAAATCACTTGTACTTGTAGATTTACAGTTTTTAAGTACTTTTGATACTATATCTTTTTTAAACCCTAAAGACTCTAAAGCAAGTGCTGCTTCAATATTATGATTTGAATCAGTGTTACCATCTTCTTCACCATCAATAATAAATCCTGACAACTCTACTAAAATTCTACTTGCACCCTTAGGACCAATACCAGGTACTCTTTTTAACATTGAGATATCATTTGAACTAACAATATTTGCAAAAGAACTAGGGGTAAAAGTTGAACAAATAGCTAATGCTACCTTTGGACCAACACCATTTATTTTTATTACAGTATCAAAAAGTTTTTTTTCATTGGGGTCTAAGAAACCATATAAAGTTTGTGAATCTTCTCTAATAATATGAGTAATAAAAAGCTTTATTTTTGTATCAATAATTTTTGAACTACAGTTAACTGAAACAAAAACTTCGTAAATTATTCCACCAACATTTACATTTAATAATGTTGGTTCTTTTCTTTCAATTGTTCCTTCAATACCTACAATCATATAATTCTCTACATCTTTTAACTAAATTTAATATTTTATTAATAATTATAATAGTACATTATACAGTATATAAGCTTAATTCATGGGGATGAGAATAATGCTAGAATTAATAACAAAAAAAATAAGTAATAAAATTATATTTTCGTTACTTATATTAATGACACTTTCAAGTTTGATTGTTACTTATTTTACAACCGAACAAGTAAAAAAAGATTCTATTGTAGTAACAAAAGAAAATCTTGAAATGTTAAACACTGCGATGTTTCAAAGTTTAAGAAATGCAATGAATACAGGTGATCCTGCACAAATTCAAAAAGCAGAAGATGAAGCAAGAACTATTAAAGGTGTAAAAATCTTAAATATTGCAAAAAGTCAAGGTTTAATTGAGATGTATGCGCCAGGGACAGAGTATACAAAAGATAAAGATATCTTAAAATCATTTAAAACAAAAGAGAATCAACTAATTGAAACAACTGAAAATGGTGTACACGATTTAAGAATGATTAAACCAATGGTTGCTACACAAGAGTGTTTGATGTGTCATGCTAATCAACAAGAAGGTGATGTTATTGGTGTAATGGACTTAACATTTTCACTTGACGAATCAGATGACCGAATAGCTGATTTAGTTGTTGAAATTTTAATTTTATCTACAATATTTGGGTGGATAACAATTGGATTGATTTTTATAATTGTAAAAAGAACTACAAATCCTATTAATAAACTAAAAGAGGGATTCCAAAACCTGCTTGACTCAAATGATGCAAATATAAAACTAGATGTTGTATCTAAAGATGAAGTTGGAGAGGTAGCAGATTTATTCAACTCATATATGGATAAAGTTAGAGAAGGTTTAAAACAAGATGAAAAAGTAATAGAAGAAGCAAATGATATTTTAGAAAAAACTGGAAATGGTTTCTTTGTTTATAAAGTTGAGTCAAAAGCTTCTAACCCATATGTTGAGGATTTAAAAAATAAATTAAATATCATGATCTCAAATACAAAAGAGACATTAGATAAAATAAATGCAACACTTAGAGAATATTCAAAATCAAAATTTGATCATAAAATTGATGATAGAGGAATTTATGGAGATTTAGGTTCATTAACTGCTGGTATAAAACTTGTAGGAAATAACACTTCAGAAATACTAGCAATGATTATGAATACGGGTGATTCTTTAGATAAAAATACCCACACATTATCTAAAGCATCTAATGACTTGTCTCAAGCGTCAAACCAACAAGCGGCATCTTTAGAAGAAACAGCTGCAGCATTAGAACAAATTACAGCAAATATACAAGGTAACACAAGAGCTTCTATTGAAATGGCAGAGTTAGCTCAAAAAGTTACTAAATCAGCAGAAGATGGTCAAAACTTAGCTAATAGAACTGCAAATGCAATGGATGACATTAATACTCAAGTTAGCTCAATAAATGAAGCAATTGAAGTGATTGATCAAATCTCATTCCAAACTAATATTTTATCACTAAATGCTGCAGTTGAAGCTGCTACAGCTGGTGAAGCAGGTAAAGGTTTTGCAGTTGTTGCACAAGAGGTTAGAAATCTAGCTAGTAGAAGTGCAGAGGCTGCAAAAGAGATTAAAGAAATAGTTGAAAAAGCAACACAAAAAGCTCAAGATGGTAAAAAAATCTCTGATAATATGATTTCTGGATATACAGTATTAAATGACAATATTAGTTCAACCATTGAAAAAATTGACTTTGTAGCAACTTCGTCTAAAGAACAAGAGAGAGGAATTACTCAAATTAATGATGCAGTTACTATGCTTGACCAAGCTACACAACAAAATGCACAAGTAGCTGATAGAATCTCTAAAATGTCTGCAGAGATTGCACATATGTCTACTTCTTTAGTAACAGCAGCTTCAAGAGCAGAATTCTTACAAGAATCTAGAGATGAAGTTTGTAATATTGATTTAGTGTATGATACAGCTAGTTTAAAAGTTGGAATACTTTCTTTAAAAGATAAAGTATATTCTAATCTTGGTTCATATTCACAATATCAAGTTGAAAGAAAAAATTCAATAGGAACATGGATTGAAAACTATATAAAAATCAATCCAGATGCAAACCATCAATCAATTGAAGAATTAAAAAAGTTAAATGAGAACTTAACAAAAAAACTACAAAACCTTGTTGATGTAAACTCAGAAAAACAAAATAATTCAATAATCAACGAAAAAGCTAAAGAGGTTGAAATAGAATCACTAAGAATCTTTGGAAACCTTAACCGTCTTAAAAAAGATGTATGTAAAAGATAAAAAGGAAATCCCTTTTTATCTTTAAGGATTCATACTTTTTATTAAAGCATCAAGTTCATCTTGTGACATAAAATCTTCACTATCTTCACTTGATATTGTTTTAGCAGAATTTGAAATATTATACTCACTAGAATCAATATTATTCTTTTCACAAACATAATTTACAACTCTTTCTATTTTTTGTCTGTGTAAATCTTGATGTTGAAGAAGACCTAAAGAACTTGAAATATTATCTTGAATTTTACTTTTATCGTGTGCAGGAATATCAAAGTTTTCAATTTTTGAATTTAAGTCTTCTAAATTTTCATAGATTGAAACTGAATTTACTTCAGATTCTTTTATAACATCACATAACTCTTTTATCAATTCTTCATAAGTCATTATTTGGCCCTTTTTCATTCATTAAAAAAAGTTTAACCTAAATTAACTTAAAAATAATAAAGTAAAATATGTACTTATAGTTTCTTTAGCTAATGAATAATTTCTGCAATAAATTCAGTTGCATATGAACCCTTAGGTAAATAAAACTGCAATTCCATCCAATTTTTATCTTCTTTATAGTTTGATTCTATCTCAGTTGGAAAAATCCAAGCAAATCTTCTTGCTCCATCCTCTTTCATCTCTTTATCAAACTCTTTTTCTATTGTTTGAGCTAAATCTTCTGATTTTTTTACTCTTCTACCACAAAGTAAACCAGTTGGAACTCTATCAAACTTAGAAAATTTATTAGCTTCCTCTTCCATGTTTTCAACATAAAAGATTCTTCCATAGGGATAATGGCTCATTAAATCACCTGAAACAATTTTAAATGGATGTTCTTGGGATTTCATAAGTTTTACAACATCTAAAGGTAATTGTAGTTTTTCATAAATCTCTTTTGGTTCAAAGGCCTCAATTAGTTTTGAAATTTCAATTCTCTTTGATAACCAAGAGTTAAAAAGATAACTTTGATAAGCATTTATATACATCTGCTTTAGTTTTCTATTTTTTTCTTTTAATTCACCATTTATAATAGCTTCACCCTTTTTATAATTATCCCCTTCTATTCCAAACCTTTGAAACCCGAAATAATTTGGCATACCATATTTAGAAATACTTGAAACAGCCTCTTCAATTTTTTTTGCATCTAAAGGTGTAACTCTTTTAAGTCTAATAAAAAATTTATTTCCTTTTAAATGCCCTACTCTAACTTTATTATTATGATAAGTTTTCTCTAAAATCTTAATATTATCATGGGCAAATTTTTCTATATTTGCTTCACATTGTTTTGGAACTGATATATGCTGAACTGTCATAGCATTTTTATCTTTTAATCCTGCATATCCTATATCTCTACTTTTACATCCAAGTTGTTCTGAAAAAATTTGAACAGCATCCCATGTTGTCAAATCTTTTTTTCTAAACTTTATGATTATATGTTCACCCTCACCTGAGAATTCATATAATGGAACTTCTGTAACAACAAAGTCTTCCTTACTTTGTTTAAAGTGAACATCAATTTTTGAATGGTTTAAATACCTTTGTAGATTTTTCAAATTATATTTTTCCTTTTTAAAAATGGTGATTTTTACAATCACATCTAAATTTGCCTTTATTGGCTTTTGCAAAAATGTTTAAAATTACATTATGCTTTTTTGCTATCTCTTCTATTTTGTTAATATGCTTTGGTGAAAAAGAGAATAAAAGTTCATACTCTTCACCTGAACAAGCTATTTCTTTTGAAATATTATCAAAAAACTTAAAACCAACCTTACTTTGTTTAGACATTCTTTCAAGTTCAAAAAATAAACCATCTGAGATATCCATTGCTGCATTTACATACTTTGAAACTTCATAAAAAAATTCTGCTTTTAATTTAGGCTCATAAAATTTTGATGTTTTTAAGATTTTCTTCCCTGCCAAAAGTTTTTCCAGATCTTTTTTACAAGTACCTAAATCTCCTGTATAGCAAATCAAATCATCTTTTTTGATTCCATTTCTTAATTTTGCATCATTTGTTTTTGAAATAATAGTAACGCTAATATCAAGTTTTATATTAGAGATGGTATCTCCACCAATTATCTCAATTCCATACTCTTTAGCAACTTCTAAAAAACCTTGTGCCAATTTTTTAATATCTTTTTTTGTATATTCTTTAGGAATGGCAACTGTAAGTAGTGCATATTTAGGAACTGCATTCATAGCAATTGCATCAGAGATATTTACCAACATTGCTTTTCTTGCAATCTGTTTTAAACTAAACCAATCTTTTTTGAAATGAACATCTTCAAAAAAAGCATCATTACTGTATACAATATTATCAACTAAAGCACCATCATCTCCTATAAAAGATGAGTTCTTATCAAATTGTTTTATAAAATAATCTTCTTTATTCATCAAAGAATGTTATCATAATGAAGCTTTTATTTCTGATATTTTTCTTAAAAACAATTTTAATAAAATAATTATCTTATTAATTCAAGATTTTTCGATATAATGCACACCAATTTTATTAAGGAGAAATAATATGCCAAAAATTAACAAATATGTTGACATCGATACTGTTGAGAGAGAAGCAAAAAGAGACTTAATTGATAGACACTCACCATTTATCCACTGTGCTGAAACTGCAAAAAAAGGTGAACCATTTGAAGTAACTGTAAAAATGGGTAACGAATATACTCACCCTGATGATTTTGATCACTATATTGAGTCAGTAACACTATTTAATGGGGATACTCAATTAGCAAAGGCATCTTATGTTCCAGGAACATTAGGAAATGTTAAAGCTCATAATACTACAACATTTACAATTATTCCAACTGGTAAAAAATTAAACCTTGTTGCACACGGATACTGTACAAAACACGGTATTTGGGAATCTACACCTGTAGAAGTTTCTGTAGCTGAATAATCTTCAAAGTTCTAAAATAAACAAATAACTTATACAAAGCTCTAAAATTAATTTTTAGAGCTTTTTTTATCAACTAAAACTATTTTATAATTTACTTTTTATTTACTTTTATATATTATTATATTATTAATTTATTTTAAGGTTTCAGGTATGAAATATCTATTAATAACAATGATTTTTGTTTTATTGATTTTAGCTTTTTACATTCCATATTTTTGGATGATAACGTCTATAGTAGTTTCATTAATATTAATCGAAATTTATTGTAATAGAAAGAGTGAAAAAATTTTGATGTAGAAAAATAAAAGATAAAGTAAATACTTTATCTCCTACTTATTCTTAATAAAAGATAAAGTAAATACTTTATCTCCTACTTATTCTTATTGTATGATACCTTTTCAAAAGAACAACAATAATCAACTAATGATGTAACTTTTAATTTGTACTTTGAGTTTTGAGAAATTTCAATACTAGCAGGTGCAGTATACTCAACCCAATCTTCAGCAGGTAACATAACTTCAAGCGAACCAGAATTGATATCTATTGTAGCTTTATTAACTGTATTTAACTCGTACTCACCAGGTAACATAATTCCTAATGTTTTTTTACTTCCATCTTCAAAAGTTATACCTCTACTCGTGATATTTCCGTTATAAAGAATACTAGCTTCCTTGGCAATATTAACGTTACTAAAATCCATTTATTTTCCCTTTTAAAATGTTTGAAATATTTTAGCATAAATTTTATTTGAAGCAAATTTCTATTTTAGATTTGATATAATTTTTTTAAATTATTTATAGAAAGTGTTATGCAAGGCTACATTATAGACATAAAATCGGTTAAAGATGATGATTTGATCGTTTCAATTTTAAGTGAAAATCATATATTCACAACTTATAGATTTTATGGAGCAAGACACTCAAATATAAATGTTGGGTATAAGATTGATTTTGAACTAGAATCTAACTTAAAAAGTACTATCCCAAGACTAAAAGATGTGATTCAATTAGGATTTGAATGGATATTTGACAATGAGAAACTATATTGTTGGCAAAGATTTATAAAACTTTTCTATCCACATCTAAAAGATGTGGAAGATATTGACACTTTTTATTTTGAACTATTAGATAAATTGTCCCATCAAATGATAAAACAAAACCCTAAAAGAGCCATTTGTAAAAACTATTTAAAACTTTTAGAATATGAGGGCAGACTACATAATGAACTAAACTGTTTTTTGTGTGAAGAGGATATAAAAAAAGATGTTTCACTAGTCAGAAGCTTTATGCCAGTCCATCCTTCATGTGCTTATAGTAGAAAATTTAAAATAAAAAAAATAAGAGAACTTTTTGATGATATGAATACAATCTCCTTTGAAGATGAAGAGATTGACTATTTATGGAATATAATACTTCAAGGTTTGTAAGTTTTAAAGTTATATAATAGATTATCTTCTTTTTAGGATTCACTATGTTTATAATAAAAAAAAGCACTGCCTCTGAATTTTTGGATGTAGACTTAGAAGATTTTGTTGTTACAAACTTACTTTCAAAGTACAATATAAAAACTAATACTTCCTTTTTAGATAATCTAAATGATGACTATAATGCTTTAATAAATTATATTAGTGAATTATATATTGATAATAAGAATATTCCCGATGATATTGCACATGAAATAACTTCAAATATCAATTTTAAAAGATATCTGCTCTCATATATTCAAAATAAGATGAAAAATATTCTTGATGATTCTACAACAGTAGTTTTTAAAGAGATTATAATCATTGTAAATTTATTATCAATGGGAAAAAAATTTGATATTTTTGAGAGTTACAATTTTTATAATATGGAAATCCTAGGAAATCTATTTAGAGAATATGAAAAAGAGCTACAAAATTTAAAAGATAAAGATCAAGAAAACTTTGATTTAACATTTGAGTTATATACTATTTTAATAGAAGTTATAAATGAACTATGTACTATAAATTCAATTGATATTCTAAGAAAAAAGACCATTAACCCTTTAGTTAATGTAATTAGTGAAACAATTAATATTGTTAAATTTAGCCTTGAACTTGATGTAGATAAAATAAATACTTTGAACAACATTCTAGGAAAACTTTTATTTTATTACTCTCATATCCCTTACATTGATGCTTCAAATAAAAACTGTGAATACTTAATAGAAGAATTTACTTTTAATTTTGAAAAGATTTATGAAGGTTATGACTTATCAAAAAATACAAACTTTGCAAATGACAATGACAGCCATGAATACTATTATATTTTTCTAAACTCTTCAACTACACTATTATTGAACCTTTTATATAAACTTGAATTAACTTATGAAGAAGAAGATTATCATAGTATTGAAAAATTTAAAGATATTATCAACTTGTATAAACAAATAATCACCCATAAAAATGTACCTGTATTTAATAGTCTAGATAGTTTAAAAGAAGAACTTTTATCAAACTATTCTTATATCTATTATAAAGATTATGAAACAAAAAAATATGAAGATATTATAAATGAGTTTATAGATAATTGCGACTTTAACAGCTCAAATATGCATATTATTTATTCTTTAATACTTTATGCACCAAATATCGATGATGAGAAAATGTCTAAAATTTTGGAAATTCTTCTTAATTTTGAAAAGTTTAAAAATGACTATCATGAATTTTATAAATTAAATATTTGTGACGTCATTATAAATAAATTCATCTATAATAAATCAGACAAATTAGATTCTAACATCATTAAAAAAATAATTGATTATATTGAAGAAAATAAAATTGCATCACATCTTATGTCAATTTATTCAAAATTATATTTATCTTTATCATTATATTTTTCTTATTATTTTGATTATGATTCTATCAAAAAATCATCTTTATACTATTTTTATTATGTAAGTATAAATGGAAAAGATTTATTGGAAAATGAATATGCAAAATTAAACAAAGATATTCTTTATAATCATGGGAAATCAAATATCCAAAAAATGAATCTGGAAGGTGTTTTAATATCAGATTCAAAGTATGTTGAAATAGGTCAAAAATTGATGAATGAATATTTTGAGCAAGAGGAAGTTAATTTAAAATATCAAATAAATCAAGATCTATCAAATATAGTTACTAAGATTTTTAATGATGAGGGTTTAAATAATCAACTTTTAAATAAATATATTGAGCATTTTATCTCAGAAGATATCTTTTATGGACTTACATTTGTTGCAGTAGAAGGTTTATGTGAAGAAGATTGTATACTAATAGACCTAGGTTATGAACGTATAGATATTCCATTAATAGATGGGTATAAACTAAAAATAGCTTATTCAAAGGTATATAAACATATTTTTGAAAATATTTATCAAAAAAACAAAGAATATATTAAACAAAATATTATAAATTTAATAATTAGTTACATAAAAAGTATCCCTATTTATCAAGATACTGTCACAACACTTTATAACAAAAATAAGCTACAAGCAGAGCTTTTACAAAAAGATGAAACAGAAGAGTTTATTTTAGTAGAGATTTATATCAATGATTTTATAGAGTTAAACAATAAATTCCATTATAAAAAAGTCAATGAATTCTTTAAAGATTATGTATTGAAAATAAATAATTTTATTCCTCTATATAGATTTTATGGTCCTAGAATTGCTTTTATTTTAAATAAAAATGAAGACTACAGACAATACATAGAAAAGATAAAAGAGTTAAATTTTATTACTAAAGATGAAGAGATTAAACCAAATTTGACAATATCTGTATCATGGGGTTATAAAGATAATATTATAGAGAAATCATTACACTCTCTAGGACTTGCAATGACTAATGAAGATAAATATAATGAATTTAAATAATTAAGACTATTTTGTCTTAATTATTCATCTAATAATCTATCTTGAATTTTTTCAATAGCTTTTTCTAAACTTTTAATATCAAGATTATATTCTTTTGCTTTTTCAATACCTTTTTCAATATTCTTATCACTAAAGGCATCCGTTACATCACAAATTGTTTTAACTACTTCAAGGATTTGAGTTCTTTCTAAATATTCAGCTGGACATTTTTCAATATCATCAACATATTCAATTACATTGATCAAGTTTTCACTTAATTTCCAATGTTTAAATATTCTAGCAGTAATTTCAGAAGTTGTCATACCTATAAGTTCTTTTTCTAGAGAAGTAACATCTTTACCACTATTTATTGCCAGATTAAACTCTTCAGTTTTTCCTTCATTTTCAATAAGGTCAGCTAAAATAAATTTACCAGCTTCTTGTAATAAAGATGGCAAAATTAATTCTTCTTTTAGATCAAACGATACTTTAGAAAGCCAGTTAGAAGTAAGAGTAGTTGCAAGATTTGAGGCTCTCATAAAGTCATCACTATTAATTCCATATGCTGATAAATTTGTTTTTAAAAGATTTTGAACTGTACCACCAATTGCAATAGAAATAGTAAAATTAATTCCTAAAAGATTGATAGCCTTACTTGCCGTTTCAACTTTGCTTCTAAATCCAAACATAGCTGAATTTGAAACCTTTAATAAAGTAGAAACAATAAGTGCATCTTTTTCTACAATTTTTAGTAATTCAAAAGATTCTTTATCAGATTTTTGTCTAAATTCTTCAATCTCAATTATTGTCTTAGGTAATGGAGGTAAAGACTCAATTTTTTCAATAATATAATCACTCACAATATACTCCTCTATGAAATTATATAAATTATAACAAAATTTTTATTAAGTGTTAAACCTAAAATGCATTACATCTCCATCCTGAACAACGTAATCTTTTCCTTCAAGTCTTAGCTTACCAGCTTCTTTACACTTAGCTTCTCCACCAAGAGTAACGAAATCTTCATAAGAGATAACTTCTGCTTTAATAAAGCCTTTTTCAAAATCGTTATGAATAACAGCAGCTGCTTGAGGGGCTTTAGTATTTTTTCTAATTGTCCATGCTCTAACTTCAACTTTTCCAGCAGTAAAATATGATTGTAATCCTAGTTTATCAAAAGCTTTATGAATAATTTGTTCAAGTCCAGACTCCTCTACACCTAAATCAGTTAATAGCTCTTTTGCTTCATCATCATCCATACCAACTAATTCTTCTTCAATTTTTGCACAAAGTGTAATTACATCTGCATTTACAGTTGCTGCATGCTCTTTAAGTCTTTCAACAAAGTCATTTGTCCCATCCATCAAAGAATCTTCATCCATGTTTGCACCATAAATTACATCTTTATTTGATAAGAATCTTAACTCTTTGTCCATTTGTAAGAAAAGTTCATTCTCTTTATCCTCAAATGTTTTAACTGGTTGTAAATCTTCTAAATGTTTCATTAACGCTTCTGCGACAACTAACATAGCTGCTGCTTCTTTTGAACCTTTAGATTGCTTTTTTAGTTTTTCAATTTTCTTTTCACATTGAGTTATATCTGCATAAATTAATTCTGTTTCAATAATTTCAATATCTCTAATTGGATCAACATCACCTTCTACGTGAGTAATATTACCATCTTCAAAACATCTAACCATATGTAAAATCACTTCTACTTCTCTGATATTAGATAAGAATTGATTTCCTAGGCCTTCACCCTTTGAAGCACCTCTTACTAATCCTGCAATATCAACGAAATCAATTGTAGAGTGTTGAATTTTATTAGGAATAACAATTTTTGCTAATTCATCTAACCTTTTATCAGGAACAGGAACAACAGCTTTGTTTGGTTCAATAGTACAAAAAGGATAGTTTTGTGCCTCTGCATTTTGTGCTTTTGTTAAAGCATTAAAAGTTGTTGATTTTCCTACGTTTGGTAATCCTACGATTCCTACACCTAAACCCATTTATGACCTTTATTTATATTTTAATTCGCGATTATACTCAAAATTGATTTAAATACACCCTAATAACTTAAAGTATATCCACTTCCATATATGCTTTGAATAATATCAACAGGTAATTTTTTTCTTAATCTTTTTACTAAATTCCTAATACTAGCATCATTAACTTCAGCTTTATTGTCCCATACATACTTTGAGATTTCATTTGGATTTATAATTTGATTTTTATTATTTAATAAAAGTTCAAAAAGCATTCTTTCATTTTTTGTTAAATCAACCATTTTATTTTTATAAAAAAACAATCTTTTTGAGCTATCCCAATAAGCTATTTTAGTAAAATTAATTAATTGGTTTTCGGAAAAATTTTCTTTAACTTTATTAATAGAATTTTCCAATACACTTTTAAATTCATTTCTATCAACTGGTTTAACTAAATATTCAATCAAATTTAATTTTATTGCCTCAAATAAAAACTCTTTGTCAGAATAAGCACTAAGTATAATTATAGGTATCTTTTCGTCATTTTCCCTAACTTTCTTTACAAACTCTAATCCGTTCATATTTGGCATATTTATATCAATTAAAAGTACATTTGGTTTTTTATCTCTATAAATATCAAATGCCTCTACGCCATCATTAGCTTCGTATATAAAATCAAAGTAGTTCTCTAAATATACTACATAGTTTTCTCTAACATTTTTATTATCTTCTGCATATAGAATAGAATAATTTTTGTCCATTTTATCTCCATTTAAATTACAATCTTAAATCTTGTTCCATTTTTTATTTGTTCCACACTTAATGTACCATTCATAGAATTTTCTATAATCATTTTAGCCATATAAAGACCTGTACCAGTTCCTTTATTTTTGTATTTTGTAGTAAAATAAGGTTCAAAAATTCTATCGATTAACTTATCATCTATTCCTCCAGCATTATCCTCAACTGTAAGCATATTATCGATACAAATCTCTATCTTAGGATTTTCAATCCCATTTAAGATAAAAGCATCCCTTGAATTATTTAATATAGCTATTACTGTTTGGATATATTCACCTTTGTAACCTATGATTTTCTTATCGTTTAGAACTTTTGTATTTATTTTAATATTAGATTTTTCATAATCAAATTTCACTATTCTTAATACGTGATCTATAGTTTTAGATAATACAAACTCAGCTTTTTCTTTTGAAGGATAGAAAAATGTTCTAAAACTATCAATAGTATCAGACATATATTTTGTTTGTGATTCAATTTGGGTAAGAGTATTTTCTAATTTTTTGTCTTGAATCTTATGCTTCAAAAATACTGAGTCAATCACTGCAACATTTGAATTGATTACATTTAAGGGTTGTCTCCATTGATGGGCGACATTATTTAACATCTCTCCCATACTAGCAAGTTTTATTTGCTGAAAAAGAATTTTATCTTTTTCTCTATTTTTTTGTACTTCCTCATCAACTTTTATTTTAAGTTGTTTATTTGATTTATTTAAAATATATTGTTTATATAAAAAAGCTAAAGTGATTATAGTAATTATAAAAAGTATATTAATTAAATACTCTTTTTTTATTATTGTTTCTTCTTTAACATATGCCCATTTATTTTTAATATCTCTCTTTTCTTTATCATCAAAACTTAAAATTGCTTTGTTTAAGATTGAATGTAAGATATCATCATCTTTTACTACTCCAATACTTACATTTTTTAAGTCACTTAATCTTTTCATTATTTTTAATTCATGGGTGAAGTATTTTTGAATATTATATGAGATGATATCTGAAATACCCACGAAGCCATATATTTCATCTTTTCTTATTAATTCCAGTGCATTTTCAACTGTTCCATTAATCTCAATAAAATTTAAATTTGGAAATCTTTTTTTTATAAGATCATTAATCATTCCTGTACTTTTCAATAAGCCTAATTGTTTATCTTCTAATTGTGAGATATCTAATAAATATGGTTGACTAATCTTTGTAGCTAATACCAAGTATCCATCGTAATATGGTAAAGTTGGTTTTAAAAAATCATAATCCTTTGAATTAGTTAAGATTAAAGGTTTCAAGTCTACTTTTTTCTCTTTTAATAAAGCATCACATTTTTCTGGAGTTATAGCAAGTAGCCCTTGTATTTTTTTATTAATTTTTTTCTCAATCATCTTAAAAAAATCTACAGCAATACCTTTGTATTCACCATTTTTATAAAAAACTATAGGTTCTATACCTTCACTTACACAAAAAGTAATCTTATCTTTTTTTTCTAGATATTCTAATTCTTTTTTATTAAAAACTATTGATTTATCATTAATAAAAAATCTTTCATTTGATAAGGAATCTATATCAAGATTATTTATATCTTCTAGAGTAAGGTTTTTATCAATTAAAAAATAGCTACTAATAATTTGATTTATCTTACTAAGTTTAAATTTTCCAAAAGTTCCATTATTAATACCAGATAACTTTTTTAATCCATTTGCCTCAAATAAATATTTACTGTAATCAAATCCCTGAGTGTTGTATTTTTCTAAAATCAACTTTATTGTTTCATCAATATTATCAAAAGCAAATTGCCAACCTTTCATTGTGGCATTAAAAAAAGCTTTAACTCTTTTTAGATTATCTCTTTCATTTTTTAGTGACGTAAAAAGTATATCTCCATAAAAATTCATTCCAAAAGATGAAGCTTTTAAATAATCATATTTAATCCCTTTTTCTTCTAATAAATAGGTTTCATTTGTTAAATAAGAAGTAATGACATCAACTCTATTTTTTATTAAATCATTGATATTATAAGAGCTTGGAATTACTTTTATGTTTTTTTTATTTATATTAAATTTATTTAAAAACAATTTAACAAAAGCATTCTCTTGATTATTCAAATCTAACATTATTTTTTTATTCTCAAAGTCATCGATAGATTTTATATTTGAGCTTTTTAAAAATAAAAAGGCAAAGGGTGTTTCTTGTAGGATTGGCATTATTAAAGATAGTTTTTCACCATGCATAACTGAATTAATCAACGATGAATCATATATACCAAAAGAGTTTTCTTCTTCTAAAATTTTATTAATATAAATAGCATTATTTGAAGTTGGTTCAATAATATTTACATCAAGGCCCTCTTCTTCAAAAAAACCTTTTTCTTTTGCTATATAAAAACCTGCAAATTGAAATTGATGTTTCCATTTTAAGTAAAGATTTACCTTATCTAAATTTTGAGAAAATGATAAAGTTGTAAAAACTAATAATATAACTATATACTTCATTGCATATATTATATCATAAATAATTTAATAAAAAAATTTCTTATTTAATAACTTTACTTAAAGTAGGGATTTCCCTACTTTTTAGTTAAGTTTACAACTTAAATTTTTTTCAATAATTTTTCTATCAAGATAAGTTTGATCAGATTGTATCTCTTCAATTGAAACTGTAGAAGTACCAGCTTTTCTTAAAACAACTCCAGTTGCTAAGTTAGCAAACTCTACTGAGCTAATAATATCATTGCTTCCTGCAAGTGCATAACCCATTGAAGCTAATAGTGTATCTCCTGAACCTGTTACATCAAAAACCTCTAAAGGAACTGTTGGAAGAACAGATAACTTATTGTTTTCATTTAAAACTGCTACACCCTCTTCTGCTAGTGTAACTACTGCTTCTTTTGTTTCAAATTTATTTTTCATCTCTTTTAAAGCATCTAAAAGTCTATCATCATTTTCAATATCAATTCCAGTAACCTTTGAAGCTTCTTCTTTATTAGGAATAATTAAATATGCCCCTTGATATTTTGAATAATCATCTCCATATGGATCAACAATAGTTTTTACATCATGTTTATTTGCATATTGAATAATCTTTTGTGTAAAGTCTCTTGTTAATACACCTTTACCATAATCTGCCAATAAAATAGCATCATATGCTTTAATTTTCTCTTGAAGTTTAGAGTATAATTTTTTTACATTGTCAAAAGATATGTTGTTTTTACTTTCATGATCAAATCTAAAAATTTGTTTACCATTTGACATAATTCTAGTTTTTCTAGAAGTCTTTCTTCCCTTTTGCTCTAAAATAAATGATTTTGTTTCAAGTTGATCTAGTAAATGTTTTAATTCTTTACCATTTTGACCATCACCAGTTACTGACATAACTGAAACTTTTGCACCTAATGAAGCTAAATTTCTAACAACATTTCCAGCTCCACCTAGAACATCAAGCTCCTCTTTAATATCAAGAACAGGAACAGGTGCATCTAAAGCAATTCTATCACAACTACCAATTAAATAAGCATCTATCATCAAGTCACCAATTACTAAAATTTTTGGTTTTACATCAGTTTTAATCATATCTTTTCCTATAAATAAATTTTTTAGTCAATATTTTTCAAAAATTCTAGAGTCATTCTAACTCCAGCTCCACTTGCGCCATGTGGATTATAACCCCATGCTTTTTCTACAAATGCAGGTCCCGCAATATCATGGTGAATCCATTTTTCTTTATTTTCTTCATATATGAAATTATCTAAAAATAATCCAGCTGTTATTGCTCCACCATATCTAGTGTTTGCAATATTTGAAATATCTGCAATTTCAGATTTTAAAGTTTTTCTTAAAAATCTGTTAAAAGGTAAAGTAGTCGCATATTCGCCAGCTGCTAAAGCATTTGCAACAATTGATCTTTTTAGTTCAATATTTCTTCCCATTATTCCAGATGTATATTCACCAACACCAACAACACATGCGCCTGTTAATGTAGCATAGTCAAATATATAATCTATATCATCAATCTCATCTTGTGCATAACATAAACAATCAGCAAGAACTAGTCTACCTTCAGCATCAGTGTTTCTTACTTCAATAGTTTTACCATTTTTAGCAACTAACACATCATCTGGCTTATAGGCATCTCCACCAATCATATTTTCTACTGCACCAATAATACCATGAACTTCAACATCAAGTCCTAATTTTGCAACAGCATTCATTATACCTAAAACAGCACTTCCACCACTTTTATCAGATTTCATAGTAACCATAAAATCTGCAGATTTAAGTGATAATCCACCTGAATCATAGGTTAAACCCTTACCAACTAAAACAATTTTTTTCTTAGCATTTTCTGGTTTATAAGTTAAATGTATTAATTTTGACTCATGAATTGAAGCACGACCAACTGAAAGCATCGCAAACATTCCATTTTTTTCTAAATATTCTTCACCCTCAATTCTACAATCAAGATTGTTCTCTTTTGCAATCTTTTTTGCTGTCTCAGCCATAACTTTTGGATAATAATCTGCTGGTGGAGTATTTACAATATTTCTAGTTTTATTAACAGATTTTGCAATAATTTTTGAATCATCGAATTCTTTTTGCAGCTCTTTTGTGATTTTAGGTACACAAATATTTAATTCTTGTTTTTTTACTTTTTTCTTTTCTGATTTATATTCACAAAATTTATATGAACCTAAAATAGCACCTTCAACTAGAGCTTTTAAATTTAAATCATCTAATTTTATTTTTGCACTTTCAAATTTTGTAGATTGGAATTTTTTAATAGCACATGAAATTGCAATTGCAATACTATCATAATCATTATCTTCACACCCTACATAAATTCTTCCAACTTCAGGAAGTAAGATAACACTTTCATCTTTTTCTTCAAACCCTAAAAGGTCTAAAAGTTCTTTATCTTTTGTATTTTCAATATCATCAGTTATATATATTTCAATTTCAGATTCTTCTTTTTCAAAACTATTTTCTACTAAATTAACCTTCAAAGTTTTTCTCCTTTTTCTTAGTTACACTATGGAAATAATAAATTATACTTCCACCAATAAATATTCCAAATGGTGCTGCGTAATACCAATGATCTTTTACCCATTTTAATACTACTAAAATCTCTTCACCAAAATACCATGCAGGTACAATAGTAATTGCAGCCCAACACCAAGCACTAATTAAATTTATAAAAGCAAACATTTTTGCACTATATCTTGTAAGACCAATTGAAATAGGAATAATTGTTCTCATACCATACATATATCTTTGAATAAAAATAATTGGCCAACCATATTTTACTAAAAGTAAGTGTGCTAAGGCAAATTTTCTTCTTTGCCCTTTAAACTTTTTATGAACATAAGATTTATTAAATCTTCCTGTATAAAAGTATATCTGATCCCCTGCGAAACCACCAAGCCCTGCAACAAAAACTGCAAAATAAAGGTTCATATCACCAGTATGAGATAACAGTCCAGCCATTATAAGACCTGCTTCACCCTCTAATATACTCCATGCAAAAAGTATAATATAACCATAAGTTTTTAGTAAATATAAAAATTTATTTTCTAAACCTTCTACAGGAGCTTGATACAAATTGTAACCTAAAAAGATTACAAAAAGTAAAACAACTAAAAAGAGTATTTTCCCTGAATTATTTTGTAATTTTTCTAACATTAAAACTCTTAATCAAAATCTAATAGTTCTTTTGCTTGAACCATATCTTTATCACCACGTCCAGAAAGATTTATAATTATTATTTTATCTTTTAATTTCTCTTTTGCCTTTTTTAAATATGCAATTGCATGGGCACTTTCAAAAGCTGGAATAATTCCCTCTTTTTGAGATAACCATACAAAGGCATCTAAAGCTTCTTTATCTGTAATAGAATCGTATTGAACAGTTTTATTGTCTTTATGAAAAGAGTGTTCTGGTCCAATTCCTGGATAATCAAGCCCAGCACTAATAGAGTGTGCTTCTAAAACTTGACCATTTTCATCTTGTAGTAGATATGAACATTGACCATGTAAAACTCCAGGACTTCCTTTTTCTAAAGAACAACCATGTTTGTCTGTATTAAGTCCTAATCCTCCAGCTTCAATCCCTACGCAAGTTGTTTCTTTATCTTCTAGGAAATGAGAGAACATACCAATTGCATTAGATCCACCACCAATACAAGCAACAACATAGTCTGGTAATCTACCCTCTTTTTTTAGAATTTGAGCCCTTGCTTCATAACCAATAATTGCTTGGAAATCTCTAACCATAACGGGATAAGGGTGTGGTCCTGCAACTGTTCCAATTATATAAAAAGTATCTCTAGCATTTGTAACCCAATATCTAATTGCATCATTCATAGCATCTTTTAATGTTTTACTACCAGATTCAACTGCAACCACCTTTGCTCCAAGTAGTTTCATTCTAAATACATTTAGCTCTTGTCTAGCTACATCCTTTGCTCCCATAAAAACTGTACATTCAAGACCAAGAAGTGCTGCAATAGTAGCACTTGCAACACCATGTTGACCTGCTCCTGTTTCAGCAATTACTTTTTTCTTCCCAAGTTTCTTTGCAAGTAATCCTTGAGCAATTACGTTATTTACTTTGTGAGCTCCTGTATGGTTTAAATCTTCTCTTTTTAAATAAACTTTTGCGCCAATCTCTTCACTTATATTTTTTGCAAGATAAAGTGGATTTTCTCTTCCAACATAATCTTTTAAATATCCATCAACCTCTTTCCAAAACTCTTCATCATGTCTATATTTTTTATATTCATCTTCTAGTTCTTTTAAAATTGGCATCAATGTTTCAGGAACGTACCTTCCTCCAAAAATCCCAAAATGACCATTACTATCTGGATCAAAGATTGATGTTTTTGGTATGTAAAAATCTTTTTTCATTTATAATCTCTTTTTAAATATCTAATATTGTATATACTGGCGCATGTTGTTCTAATCTTTTAACACCATCCAAAAATGTAAGGTTAATTAAGAAACAAGTTTCAACCAAATTCGCTTTTACATCTTTAATTAATTTTGCAGAAGCATTTGCAGTCCCACCTGTTGCTATTAAATCATCTATTAATAATACATTTGCATTATCAATTGGAAATGCATCTAAATGAATTTCAACCTCATCAAAACCATATTCTAATTCATACTTTTCGCAAACTGTTGTAGAAGGTAATTTCCCCTTCTTCCTAACTGGAACAAAACCAATATTAAGTCTATCAGCTAAAGCAGCTCCAAATATAAAACCTCTTGAATCAATACCTGCAACATAATCTAAATCATAAGTTTTATATCTTTCTTCTAAGTGGTTCATTAAGGTTTGGAAGGCAACTTTATTATTTAATAAAGTAGTTATATCTTTAAATACAATCCCTTCTTTTGGGAAATCTTTAACATCTCTAATTGAGTTGTTAATTAGTTCTTTATCAGCTTGACTTAAAATCATACTATATCTCTTTTCTTTGTAATATTCTGTAAGGTTGAATATTTTATCGAATAAATTATTATGTTTGTATAATAGATTTGTCTTTAGAATGGTTTTTAAGTAAAGAGTATAGTCAAAACTATACTCTTATAGTTTAGATTAGTTTTATTGTAGTACTTTCAATACCTAATTCATTTAATTTTTCACAAATATCATCAGCATCTTTTGAGATAGTAATTACAATTTGCGAATCTTTTACTTCCAAAGAAGCACAATCATTTGCATTTGTTGAAGTGATTTTTAACTTATTATTATCTAAAGCCCAATTTTTAGTATTTAATTGAACAGCCTCTGAAATATCAGAAATACTTCTTTTAGTCAAGTAATAAGTTTGAATAGAAGTGGTAGCTGTTGCTAAATCCCTTTGAATAGTTGAAGCAACTGCTTCATCTCTTGTGTCTAGATATTTTGGTATTGCAAAAGATGCGATTATTCCAATAACAACAATGGCGAAGATTAGTTCCAAAAGAGAGAAACCTTTTTTCATAATATATCCTTTAAAAGTAAATTTTTAAATTATATATTTAGGTTTCTTAAATAAAGATAATAAAATAATATATTTTTATATTTTATAATATGTCTGGTACATCTATTTGTGTTTCTTTTCCTGTATCTGAAATTGATTCAAAAACCACCTCTATTGGTGCTTCATTTGGATTATCTTTATTAACAAATCTTGTATATTGTTTTTGGAAATCAAGTTTTACAGTTCCAATTGGACCATTTCTTTGTTTTCCAATTATTATTTCTGCTTCTTCAACTGGCTTATTTACAAACTTAGACTTATACTCTTCACCTTTATCTTTAGCTTCTTTTTCTTTTCTTGCTTCTTCCCTTTCTTTATAAACATCATCTCTATATACGAACATAATAATATCCGCATCCTGTTCAATAGCACCAGATTCTCGAAGGTCACTTAACATTGGTCTTTTATCAGGTCTATTTTCAAGTCCCCTATTAAGCTGTGAAAGTGCAATAATTGGGATTTTCATCTCCCTTGCCAACATCTTAAGTCCCCTTGAGATATCAGAAACTTCTTGGTGTCTATCTTTATTACCTGTCCCTTGCATAAGTTGAAGGTAATCGATAACTACCATTGAGATATTATTGGCTTCATTTTGAGCTAATTTTCTAACCCTTGCTCTTAATTGATTAATATTAACACTACCACCATCATCAACAAATAGTTTTTTTGTATTTAAATCTTCAAAGGCATTTGTTAAATCTGTCCATTGCTTATCATCTAAATCACCTTTTCTTAAGTTTTGTAAAGGAATTGATGTTTTAGCAGCAAGCATCCTTAACATCAATTGTTCTGCTGGCATCTCTAGTGAGAAAAATATAACACCATTACCAGCTTCGACATTTGCTAATGCCATATTTAATACAAGGGCTGTTTTACCCATAGCTGGTCTAGCTGCTAAGATAATTAAGTCACCTTCATTAAATCCTGTTGTTCTTTTATCTAAATCATAAAAACCTGTTGGTCTACCTGTAAGGTGTTGATTTCCAAGTTTTTTCATTTTTTCAATATATGAAAGAGTATCAGAAGTGATTGTCTCCATATGTTTTAATTCAGAAGTTGCACTATCAGTTGATATTTTATAAAGTTCACTTTGTACAACATCTAAAGCATCATTTGCAGAGGTTTCTTCTTCAAGTGAAACTTTTTTTATTGTGGTTGCTAAAGTTGTAAGTTCTCTTTTTACAGAACCATCTTTAATCTCTCTTACATATGCTAGCGTATTAGTTATTGGATTTGCAGATAAAATTTCTAATAAAATTGAATCATCAACTTCTTTTGGATTAACTCTTTTTCTAATAAACTCTTCATCAATTGGCATTGCCAAATCATGTAGTTTTATCATCACTGCAAAAATCTTTTGGTGAGCAGGCAGATAAAAATCTTTTGGTTTTAAAACACCTAATACATCTTCTAACTCTTCAGGATTAAAAAGAATTGAACTTAAAACTGCTCTTTCAATATTTATACTATATACACTATCCATTAAATCTCCATTTTTATAAGCTAAAAATTATAGCTAAAGAGTGATTATCTTCAAGTTAATTTTAGATGCTTTGCCTTAGAATAAAAAACTTAATTTATAAGGTGAAAAATGAAAAACCAATATGAGCTTTCTACGAAATGTCTAATAATAGGAGGTGGACCTTCTGGCTCAACTTTAGCTAGAAAGTTATCAAAAAATAGTATTGATAATATTCTAGTAGAAAAAAATCTCAATTATGACAAACCTTGTGGAGGTGGAGTAAAATCAATTGTATTTGATGAGTTTGATTTACCAAAAGAGTATGAAAATAAAAAAATCAATGTATGTAAACTTTATTCACCAAATTATAGTGTTGAAGTTGATATTTCAAAAACACCAATCTCTATTGTATTAAGACAAGAGTTTGACAAAAAAAATAGAGAATTAGCAAAAGAAGCTGGAACTATTTTAATAGAAGGAAGATATAAAAAAGCAGAAAAGAAAGAAAACTATTACCTAGTTAAAATAGAAACAAAAAATAAAACTCTAATTATAAAAACAAAATATTTAATAGGGGCAGACGGTGTAAAATCAAGTGTAAGAAAGGATTTATTTAATTCTACAGTAGATTCAATATTAACAAACTACTGTAATATCCCAAATAAGAATATTGATTTTTGTGAATTTTATTTTGGTAAAAACTATGCCCCAAATGAATACGCTTGGGTATTCCCCCATGGTAATAAACTCTCTATTGGTGCAGGATTAAAAGAAGGAACAAATGCAAAAAAACTTTTCCCAATATTCAAAAAAAAGATTATTAAAAATGATGAAACAAAAGTAAATGGCTTTTTTATACCAATTTGGAAAAAAGATGATATATTTTTCAAAAATAACGTTTTTTTCGTTGGTGATGCTGCTGGACAAGTTTTACCATTTACCTATGAAGGTATATATTATGCAATAAAATCTGCTGACATTTTAGCCGATGCCATAATAAAAGAAGATCCTTATTTTTATGAAAAAGAATGGAATAAAAAATTTCGTAAAAGGTTTGATTTTTTTAAAATAATGCAAAAAATATTTTTAAGTTTCGATTTTATGACGAATAAATTAATTAAATTTTTTCAAAATGAAAAACTGCAAAGAAGAGGATTAGCATATTGGGAGGGGACAGCTAAACCTTTAACTAAAGGTCAAGCTACTTTAAAACTTTTTAAATATCTTTTTAAAAATTAATCCTCTTTTTTAGCTTCTGCCTCAACCTCTTCTAAAAATCTATTAAGAAGTTGATCTGTTGGAAGCTTTGCTATTGTCTCACCTTTTTTAATAATAAGACCAACACCTTTTCCGTAAGCAATAGCAACATCGGCAGCTTTTGCTTCACCTAAGGCATTTACAACACATCCCATAACTGATACATTTAAAGGTTTTTTAATATGTTTCGTTTTCTCTTCAACTTCGGCAACTGCAGTTACTAAATCAGCTTCAATTCTCCCACAAGTTGGACAAGATATAATATTAAGTCCCTCTTTTGTAAGCCCAGCATCTTTTAATATAGCTCGGCCTACTTCAATCTCTTTTTCAAGTTCTCCAGTAATTGAGATTCTCATTGTATCCCCAATACCATCAAGAAGTAAACTTCCTAAGGCAATTGATGATTTTATAGTTGAGTGAAAAATAGTCCCAGCTTCAGTAACACCTAAATGGAAAGGATAATTATTCATTGGTCTTAACATTCTATAAGCTTCAACTGTTCTTTGAACATCACTAGCTTTCAATGAAACTTTTATATCATCAAAACCTAAATCTTCAAGATATTTGATATTATAATCAGCGCTTTCAACCATACCTTTTGGAGTTTGTCCATATTTATTTTCAAACTGAGCTTCAAGGGAACCACAATTTACACCAATTCTAATAGGAAGATTTCTTTCTTTACAAGCACGAACTACTTCTGCTACCCTTTGTTTATTTCCTATATTTCCTGGATTAATTCTAATACAATCAACAACTTCGGCAGCAATAAGTGCTAATTTGTGATTGAAGTGTATATCTGCTACTAAAGGTAATGAAGTTTGTTCTTTAATTGATTTTAATGCATTTGCTGCCTCTTGGTCAGGAACTGCAACTCTAACAATATCAGCTCCAGCAAAATGCAATTTTCTAATTTGCTCTACTGTAGCTTCTATATCTGATGTTTTACTATAAGTCATAGATTGTACTGAAATTGGTGCATCTCCACCAATTGCTACATCACCTACGAATATTTTTTTTGTTGGATATCTTTTTACATTATTCATAATGTGCGAATTTTAGCAAAAAAACATTAATTATTAGTAAAGTTTTTGCAATTAATTTGTTACTAAAATTTTTATGCAAGTAATTAAAAGTTATTTTATTTAAAAATTACATAACTTACCCTATAATTAGTTACTTGAGGGAGATGGGTTAATTGGTATGAACGTAAAAACACTTATTCAATTATTTTCTTTTATATTAGTATCTTTATTAATATATTTAATTACTAATTTTTATATTCAAAAAGAGCAAAATAATAAACTACTTCAAAAATATTATACAAATTCTGAATATATTAAAAAAAATCTTTTAACTTTAATATCAGATAAAAAAAATGCAACTTTATCTATAGCGTTATCTTTTGTTGAAAATAAAGAATTTATTAATTCAATACTTACAAAAAATAGTTCAAATATAGATTTAAATAAATACTCTTTACAATTAAGAAAATATACAAAATTTAAAAATGTTTGGTTTCAGATTATAGATAGAGAGGGGAATAGCTTTTACAGAAGTTGGAGTGATCACAGAAATGATTCAGTTAAATTTCGACCTGATGTTAAAAAGATTTTAGAAACAAAAAAAATACAAACTTCAATTAGTGTTGGAAGATATGATATGTCTTTTAAATCAATGGTTCCAATATTAATAAACAATGAATTAATAGGTATTTTTGAAGTAATAACTCACTTTAATTCTATTTCAAGGATGCTTGAAAAACAAAAAATTGATACTTTGATTTTAGCTGATAAAAAATACAAAGATAAAATAACTTATCCATTTACAAAAAATTTTATGGGTGATTATTATATTGCAAATTTTAATGCAAAAGAATATCTAATAGATTTAGTAAAAAATGAGGGTATTGAAAAAATACTTAATATAAATGATCACAAAATAATTAATAAAAAATTTCTTTTAACTCAGCAACCAATTGAGTTTGAAAATGAAATAGTAGGTTACATAATACTAGCAAAAAATCTAAAAGATATAGATGTTAGTTCTATTTTAGCTGCAAAAAAAAGTTCAATTAGAAACTTAATTTTATTTATTATTCTAATAGGTATATTGTTTTTAGCTATAAACTATTATTTTTACTTAAAAGAGATTCAAATAGAGAAAAAAAGGGCACAAACTATTTTAGATTCTCAAAAAAATATTATTGTTATCACAGATGGAGTAAAAATACAAAATGCAAATGCACAATTAATTGAATTCTTTGATGAATTTAAATCACTTGATGAATTTAAAGAAAAATATGATTGTATTTGTGATAGATTTATTGAGATGAATGATGAGAATTATTTGATTGATAAAAATTATAATGGTAAAAACTGGGCAGAACATATTCTTAATAATAATAATAAAAGAAAATTTAAAGCAGCAATAAAAAAAGCTGATAAAATCCACCACTTTACTTTAAATGTAAACCTTGCAGATATTGAAGAAAAAGTACCTTATATTATTGTAACTTTAACTGATATAACAAATGAAATAGAAAATAATCAAATATTAATCGAAAAAGATAGGATATTATTCCAACAAAATAAAATGGCGTCAATGGGAGAAATGTTAAATAATATCGCACACCAATGGAGACAACCATTAAGTTCAATCTCAAGTTTAGCAAGTGGATTGAAGATAAAAAAAGAACTAAAACTTGTAGATGACGATGACATTGATTATACTTGTGAAAAAATTCTGGATAATACAAATTATTTATCTCAAACAATAGAAGATTTTAGAAACTTTTTTAAAGAGAAAAAACAAAAAGAAGAATTTGAATTAAAAAAAGCTATTAGTGAGAGTTTAAATCTTTTGAAAGATAGATTAAAAGCCTCAAATATAAATACAGAAATTAAAATTAATGAAAATATAAAACTTTATAGTTTTAAAAATGAATTTCAACAAGCAGTCTTAAATATAATCAATAACTCAATTGATGCCTTTATAAAAAATAAATCAGAAGAAAAAACTATCTTTATCAAATTTTCTAAAGATACTTTAATTATAAAAGATACTGCTGGTGGGGTTGACAATAAAATTATTGAAAAAATCTTTGAACCATACTTTACAACGAAACATCAATCACAAGGAACGGGTATTGGCCTTTATATGACCCAAGAAATTTTAGTGAAACATATGAATTGTAAATTATCAATATATAATGATATTTTCATATATGAAGATAAAAAAGTAAAAGGTTTGACCTTTTATATATCATTTGATTTAGAGACATTAAAAACTTCGTAAAATGCTATTAAACTTTTATTTGGAAAATCTTAGTTATAATTGCGCCATATTATAAAGAAGGGTATGTATGCAAAATTTTACAGTTTTTGACATAGTTATCGTTAGTATTACAGTATTACTTGGACTAAAAGGTCTTTTAAGAGGCTTTATTAAAGAAATATTTGGTTTAGTAGGAATTATTGGTGGTATTTTTATTGCTTCAAGATTAGCTGGAGATATTGGACAAGCAATTGCTCCACTTTTAGCTTTAGAAAATCAAGCAACGATTAAACTTATTGGTTTTATTATAGGACTTGTAGGATTTTGGGCAATTGTTTATGTTGCAGGAATTATTTTAAGTAAAATATTCCAAGCAAGTGGATTAGGTTTATTTGATAGAATCTTAGGATTTTTCTTTGGTAGTGCAAAAATATTTTTAATTTTTTCAGTAATTATTTATGCTTTATATCAAGTTAATTCATTTAAAGACTTAATGAATACAAAAGTTGCAAAATCAGCTACTTTCCCATTTTTACTTAGCACTGGTGGATTTATTGTTAAATTAGATGCTAGTGATTTTATGAAAAAAGTAGAAGAAAAAATTACTCCAAAAGAAGATCAAGTAATTGAAGAAGATGACGATTTATTAAAACAAAAATCTATTAAAGAAGAACTAAGCGATACTGTAAAAGGTATGAAAGAAGCTACAATTAAATCTTCTACAGAGGTTGTTGATGCAGTTAAAAAAACTGTAAATAAAAAAGTTGACGAAATAGCAGAAGAGATTAAAAATGATCCGATGCCCCAATCAACACAAGAAGCAACAAACACAGAAAAATCAGAATAAAAGAAAAAAGGAAATTAAGATTGTTTGAAAACAAATATATACAACAAAGAATAGAAAAAGCAAACACTTTAAAAGAAAAAGGGATTAACCCTTATGCAAATGATAGTTCAAGAAATACTACAATTGCAAAATATTTGAATGTAAATACAGACCTATTTCAAACTGAAGAAAAAAGAGATGAAAATAGACATTATATAGTAGCTGGTAGAATTAAATTTTTTAGACTGATGGGTAAAGCTAGTTTTCTAAAGATTGAAGATGAAAGTGGAATTTTACAAATTTATGTAGCTAGAGATAATTTACCTGAAGGTTTTTACAATGAAACTTTTAAAAAGAATATTGAAGTTGGTGACATAATTGAAGTTGGGGGCTACCCTTTTATTACTGGAAAAGGTGAGTTATCTTTACATGTTGATAGTTTAAAAATTTTAACAAAAGCCATCTCTCCTCTTCCAGAAAAATTCCATGGAATTACTGATAAAGAATTAAGATATAGACAAAGATATTTAGATTTAATTATGAACTCTCAAGTTAGAAAAACTTTTCATATCAGATCTAGAGTTATTAGTTTAACTAGAAGATTTTTTGAAAACAAAGGCTTTCTTGAAGTTGAAACACCTATGATGCACCCAATTGCAGGTGGAGCAAATGCTAAACCTTTTGTTACACATCATAATGCACTTGGTGTTGATAGATATTTAAGAATTGCACCAGAATTATATTTAAAAAGACTTATAGTTGGTGGTTTTGAAGCAGTATTTGAAATCAATAGAAACTTTAGAAACGAAGGTATGGATGCAACCCATAATCCTGAATTTACTTCTATTGAGTTTTATTGGGCTTATAAAACATATAAAGATTTAATCGAACTTACAAAAGAGTATTTTGAGTTTTTATTTGAGCACTTAGACTTACCAACAAAATTACCATATGGTGAGTTAGAGATAGATTTCTCTAAGTTTTCTGAAGTTCCATTAATTGAATCTTTAACAACTATTGGTGGTGTTCCAGCTGATATTACAGAAGACAAAGATAAAATTATTGCCTTTATGAAAGAGAAAAATCTTGAAGTAAATGAGGCTATGAATTTAGGTCAGTTACAAGGTGAATTATTTGATGAATATGTTGAAGCTAAATTAATTAACCCAACATTTATAACTGAATACCCAGTTGAAATTTCACCACTTGCAAGAAGAAATGATGAAAAACCACATCTAACAGATAGATTTGAGTTATTTATCGCAGGGAAAGAGATTGCAAATGCTTTTAGTGAGCTAAATGACCCTCTTGATCAACTTGAGCGATTTGAAGGTCAAATGGCAGCAAAAGATAGTGGCGATGATGAGGCACATGAGATGGATGAAGATTTTGTTAATGCTTTATCTTATGGTATGGCTCCAACAGCAGGTCAAGGTATTGGTATAGATAGATTGGTTATGATGTTAACAAATCAACATAGTATTAGAGATGTACTTCTTTTCCCTGCTATGAAGCCAATCAAACAAGAGATTGATTTGCTTGAAGATGAAGAGGGAAATGAATAATTTCATTTCTTGTAAAAAAATAAAAATTAAATAAACAAAACATAGGAGAGACAATTATATGAGTTATATTTCAAATGCTAATTTAGAGCAGGCAGATAAAGAGATTTTTGATTTAGTTGAGGCAGAACTAGTAAGACAAACTGATCACTTAGAGATGATTGCTAGTGAAAACTTTACAAGTCCAGCAGTTATGCAAACTATGGGTTCTGTATTTACAAATAAATATGCAGAAGGATATCCATATAAAAGATATTATGGTGGATGTGAATTTGCTGATAAAGCTGAACAATTAGCTATTGATAGAGCTTGTGAAATTTTTGGATGTAAATTTGCAAATGTACAACCACACTCAGGAAGTCAAGCAAATGGTGCAGTTTATGCAGCATTAATAAAAGCTGGTGAAAGAATCTTAGGTATGGATTTATCTCATGGTGGACACTTAACACATGGTTCAAAACCATCATTTTCTGGGAAAAACTACCAAGCATTTTATTATGGTGTAGAACTAGATGGTAGAATCAACTATGATAAAGTTATGGAAATAGCAAAAATTACTCAACCAAAAATTATTGTTTGTGGTGCATCTGCATACGCAAGAGAGATTGATTTTGCAAAATTTAGAGAAATTGCTGATGCTGTAGGTGCTTATCTTTTTGCTGATATTGCTCATATTGCAGGATTAGTAGCTGCAGGTGAACATCCATCTCCATTCCCTCATGCAGATGTTGTAACTACAACTACACATAAAACATTAAGAGGACCAAGAGGTGGACTTATTTTAACAGATGATGAAGAGATTGCTAAAAAAATTAATTCAGCTATTTTCCCAGGTATTCAAGGTGGACCTCTAGTTCACGTTATGGCTGCAAAAGCTGTAGCATTTAAAGAGATACTTGACCCATCATGGAAAGATTATGCAAAACAAGTTAAAGCTAATGCAAAAGTATTAGGTGAAGTTTTAATGGCAAGAGGATATGATATTGTAAGTGATGGTACAGATAACCACTTAGTATTAGTATCATTTTTAAATAAAGATTTTTCAGGTAAAGATGCAGATGCCGCTTTAGGGAATGCAGGAATTACTGTAAATAAAAATACTGTTCCAGGTGAAACAAGAAGTCCTTTTGTAACTTCAGGTATTAGAATTGGTTCTCCTGCACTTACAGCTAGAGGTATGAAAGAGGAAGAGTTTACATTTATTGCAAATAAAATTTGTGATGTATTAGATGATATCAACAATACAGACTTACAAGCTCAAATCAAACAAGAATTAAAAGAATTAGCAAGAGATTTTGTAATTTACAATCAATCTACTTATTAAGATTTTAGTTTAGTTTCCTTTATAATAAGGATAATCTTTTAAAGCATTTTGCTTTTCGTAGGATTTTATAATTCTAAGCTCCTTTTTAAGGAGCTAGTAAAAAGGGTATAAGTTATGGAAATAAAAGGCGAAGATTTTATAAAAAAAGTTCAATTACAACAAGAAAAAAATGAGATTGAACAAAGGTTAAATGAGATAAATGATGCGGAGTCTGTTTATGAAAACAATAATGATACTCCAAGACAAGAACCTCATCAACCAGGTCAAATGAATACTTCAAGACTTGACAGAGAGATTGAAATTCAAGAAGAGAAAGAATATTCAGATATTATGTTAGGTCAAGGAAAATCTAATGAGCAAAATAAGAAAAAATACCTTATTTTAGGACTTGTTCTAGTAATTTTATTTTTATTGACTGTTATAATAATTCGTCTTTTAACAAATGACTCACCAAATGAAAATGATAGTTTTACAAAAGAGTCTAAGCAAGATGCACAAGAATCTGTTCAAAGTGAAAATATTGAAGAACAATACCAAAAAATCATAAATGAAAAACTAAAAAATATAAAAGAAGAAAATCAAAAAGCACAGGCTATTGATGAAAAAGTTGAAGAGAACTTAGACCTAAAAAAGATTGAAGAAAAAGAGTTAGTAGTTGAACCAACTGAAACGGAAACTAAACCAGATGTTTTTGAAGTTAAAAAAGAGGAAGCTGTTGTAGTTCCAGAAAAAAAACAACCTGAACCAAAACCTATAGTAAAAAAAGAAGAACCTAAAAAAGTTGTAAAATCAACTGCGACTAAAACATCTTCAACAATTACAACTAAACCAAAAGGAACATTTGTCCAAATTGGAGCATTTTCAAAAATGCCAAGTGTAAAATATTTAAATAATATTAAATCAAAAGGTTACTCATACAAAATTTACAAAGTCTCTATAAATGGAAAAATGTTCCATAAAGTTTTAATTGGACCATATAATAGTAGAGGACAAGCAAGATTAGCAACTGATGATATTAAGAAAAAACTTAATGTTTCAGGGGCATTTATTTTGACATTCTAATAAGGTATTTAATTTAATGCAATTTTATTCAAAAGAACTTTTTCTAGATCAATTCACACCAGTTTCGATCTATGAAAAAGTTAAAAATTTATACAAAGATGAAATTACTTTTCTTTTTGAAAGTACAATAAACTCAAGTGATGGAAACTACTCTTTTATAGTAATTGGAGATAGAGAACGAGTTTGGTATGAAAACAACACCTGTTTTTATAAGAATGAAAAAGGTGAAGTTTCAGAGGTTGAATCAAACCCTTTAAAGTTTCTACAAAAATATTATAAAAATTTTGATAAAGAGTTTTATAAACAAAAAGCTTTAGAGTTAGGAATTGGTTTAGTTGATGGTTTTATAGGTAATGTTGGCTATGACATAGGTAAAGAGTTTGAACCAAAATTAAAAGAATCAATGAACAATTTAGAAGACCAATTAAATATGCCTGATTTAGATTTAATTAGACCAAACATCATCTTAGGATTTTCACATAAAACATCAAAATTGATTATGGTTACTTCAGTTGAATCATTTAAAAATGACCTAGAAAAAATTGAAGAAGAGCTTTTTAAACCCTATGAATTTACGCCACTTAAAAAAGCAAAAATTATTGACGAGGGTAAATTTAACTATTCAAAAGAAAAATTCTTTGAAATGGTAGAAGAATCTAAAAAGATGATTAGATCTGGAGATGTTTTTCAGATTTTAATGTCAAATAGATTTATCCAAAAAGCAAAGGTTGACCATCTTAGTTTTTATAGGGCATTAAGAAGTAAAAACCCTAGTCCTTATCTATTTTTACTTGAATATGAAGACTTTACAATTGCTGGAAGTTCTCCAGAGGTTATGATTAAACTTGTTGATGGACACCTACTTTTAAGACCTATTGCAGGTACTAGAAAAAGAGGAAAAAACATTGACCGAGATTTAGAACTTGAAGAAGAGATGTTATCTGATGTAAAAGAAAAAGCAGAACATCTAATGTTAGTTGACCTTGGTAGAAATGATGTAGGTAGAGTTGCACGACCAGGAACTGTAAAAGTAACTGATTTAATGAGAGTAGAAAAGTACTCACATGTAATGCATATGGTTTCTGATGTAGAAGCAATAATTGATGACAAATACGATATGTTTGATCTTTTTGCTGCTACTTTTACAGCAGGAACAATGACAGGAGCACCAAAAATTAGAGCAATGGAATTAATTGCTCAATTTGAAGGAATAAAAAGAAATTTTTATTCTGGAAGTATTGCTTATTTCGGTTTTGATGGAAATATGGACTCTGCAATTACAATTAGAACATCATTAATAAAAGAAGATGAGATTATTTTCCAAGCAGGAGCTGGAGTTGTTGCAGATTCTATTCCTGAACTTGAATACTTAGAAGTTCAAAATAAACTTGCCGCAAATATCTCAACACTAAAAGATTTATCATAAAGGATTAATTTGTTACTTGGAGTAAATATTGACCATATCGCAGTATTAAGAGAGGCTAGAAAAATCAATGACCCAAATCCTATAGATGCCTTGGGAATTTGTAAAATAGCTGGTGCAGATCAAATAACAATACATCTAAGAGAAGATAGACGTCATATTAATGATGACGATGCAAAAAATATCTGTAAACTTTCTACTTTACCTGTAAATTTAGAGTGTGCAATAGATGAAGATATTATTGATATTGTTTGTGAATTAAAACCCCATAGAGCTACACTTGTTCCAGAGAAAAGAGAAGAAGTAACTACTGAAGGTGGACTTGATTTAGAATCAGGATATTCAAAAATAAAAAAAGCTGTAAAAAAACTTCATGATAATGATATAGAAGTATCTTTATTTATTGACCCAGATAAAAAAATGATTGAGTTATCCCATGATTTAGAAGTTGAATGGGTAGAACTTCACACAGGAACTTTTGCAAATTTATATGCAATGCTTTATGGAAACCTTTCAAACTCACAACATAGTATTAAAGAGTTAGAAATAAGTAGAGAAGAGTTAAAAGAACTTCTTTTAAATAGCAAAAAAGAGATTAAGAAATCTGCTTCAAAAGCTGTTGATTTAGGTTTAAAAGTAGCTGCAGGACATGGATTAAACTATCAAAATGTTACAGAAATCTCAAAATTAAAAACAATAAGTGAATTAAATATAGGTCAAAGTATCATTGCAAGATCAGTTTTTACTGGACTTGAAAAAGCTATAAAAGATATGAAAGAACTATTATGAGCAAAAAAATAGAAGAGAAACCTTTAATAGCAGTTTCAATTGGTGATTTAAACGGGATAGGTATTGAAATTGCTTTAAAAGCCCATGAAAAAATCTCTAAATACTGTAAACCTCTATATTGCATAAATAAAAAGATGCTAAAAGAGGCTGCTAAACTTTTAAAACTAGAAATTCCTGATGATTTTGATACCGTTAATGTAAAAGGTGAATTTGAGATTAAACCAGGACAAGTATCTAAAAAAAGTGGTAAGTTTTCATACGATTCTTTTACAGAAGCTATAAACTTAGCAAATAAGAATAAAGTTAAAGCAATAGTAACTCTTCCTATCAACAAAGAATCTTGGAATAAAGCAGATATCAAATATAAAGGTCATACAGAAGTATTAAGAGACTTTTTTGGTGAAGATGCCATTATGATGTTAGGTTGTAAAAAATTATTTGTAGGACTTTTTACTGAACATATTCCTTTAAAAAAAGTAGCAAAATCAATTGAAGAAAAGAAACTAACGAATTTTTTAATTGACTTTTATAATAATGTAAACTCTTCAAATATCGGTGTTTTAGCCTTAAATCCACACGCAAGTGATAATGGGGTTTTAGGAAATGAAGAGGTGGAAATTTTCAAAGCAATTAAAAATGCAAATAAAGCTTTAGATAAAAAAATATTTAAAGGACCATTAGTTCCAGATACTGCATTTTCTCCAATGTCAAGGAAAAACTTTAAATATTTTGTAGCTATGTATCACGACCAAGGATTAGCACCTTTAAAAGCATTGTATTTTGATCAAAGTATAAATGTAAGTCTAAATCTTCCAATTATTAGAACATCTGTTGACCACGGGACAGCTTTTGATATTGCATACAAAGATGATAGAAAACTAAACTATAAAAGTTATATTAATGCAATTAAAGAAGCTGTTAATCTACAGGAAAATAAACTATCATGACAAGCCTTGAGTTTTGTCATGAATTAGAATTTTCAAAAATAAATTTTATTGAAAGAAAAATAAGGATTACTCACCCAAAAACTATCCTTTCTGGCCCTCCTAAATCTGGAAAAAGCTTTTTAATTTTCGATTATTTATCAAATTTTGATTCAAAAGAATATATTTATATTGATTTTAATGATATAAGAAATACTTATGAAGAGATTGAAGAAAATCTTCAAGAGTTTGTAATAAGAAACAATATAAAAGTTATAGTTTTAGAAAATTTTGATTTCCAATTTAAAGTTCCGTATTGTGATAGTGTAATTATTACAACTAAACAATTAAGAAAAGAAAAAGGGTTTAAAAACCTTTTTTTAAACCCTTTAGATTTCGAGGAGTACTTACTTCATGACAAAAAAAATCAAAATATCACACACTTGTTCAACAATTTTTTAAGATATGGAAACCTACCAGAAACTCTTCAAACACCTGATTATAAAATCTATGAATCTTTACAAGATTTAATAAAACTAATAAACAAAGATGAAACATGTGAAGAGATTTTAAAAATTTTGATATTTAATATAGATGAAAAAAAATCCTTAAATCAGATTTTTTTAACTTTAAAAGAAAAAATTAAAATCTCAAAAGATAAATTTTATGAAGAGTGTAAAAGATTAGAAAATGAAAAAATTATATATTTTCTACCAAAATTCATGCAAGAAAAGGCTGTAAAAAAGATATATACCTATAACTGTGCCCTATTCTCAAGTATTACCCATAAAAAAAAATTTAAAAATGAACTAACAAATTTAATCTTTTTAGAACTACTAAATCGATATAAAGAGCTTTATTATCTAGATTATATAGACTTTTATATACCAGATGAAAATATTGCAATTGTTTCTATTCCTTTTTTTAATTCAACAATGATGCAAAGTCAATTAAAAAGAATAAAAAGAGTTGCAAATGAATATGATATAAAAGAATTGTACGTTATTAGTGTATCAAATAATGAACATTTTTTTATACAAAATTTAGAGGTAAATGTCTTGCCTTTTTATGAATGGGCATTAAGCTAATTTAGTTTAACGATTTTTTTAGGATGTTTTAGATAAAATCGCACAATTTATAGTAGTTAAAGAGCTGGGGTATTAACTCTTTTTCATACTATTAAAAGGAATGGAATGAACAAAAGAGTACTTGTAAAATTTTCGGGGGAAGCACTAGCTGGTGCAGATGGATATGGTATCGATACTCAAATTTTAGATTACATTGCAAATGAAATCAAAGAGTTAGTTGATAATAATATTGAAGTTGGTATTGTGATTGGTGGAGGTAACATTGTAAGAGGTGTTACAGCTGCAGCGGATGGTGTTATTAAAAGAACAAGTGCAGATTATATGGGAATGCTTGCAACTGTTATCAACGGTGTTGCTATGCAAGAAGCACTTGAACATAAGGGTTTAAGTGCTAGACTACAAACTGCAATAAAAATGGAACAAATTGCTGAACCATATATTGTAAGAAGAGCAACAAGACACTTACAAAAAGGAAGAGTAGTAATTTTTAGTGCTGGAACAGGAAATCCTTATTTTACAACTGATACGGCGGCAACGTTAAGAGCAACAGAGATTGGTGCACAAATGCTAATCAAAGCAACAAAAGTTGATGGTGTTTATGATAAAGATCCAATGAAATACGATGATGCAGTTAAGATTGAAACAATAACTTATGATCAAGCTTTAGATGATCATATTAAAGTTATGGATGATACTGCAATTGCATTAGCTAAAGATAACAAACTTCCAATTGTTGTTGCAAATATGAATGAAAAAGGTAATCTTCTTAGTATAATCAAAGGTGATTACACTAAATGTTCTATTGTTAGATAAATATAATTAAGGTTCCCTATTTTGGGAACCAATAAAAGGAAATATTAAATGAGATTAGAAGAAAGAATGTCACAAGCTTTAAAAAGAGTTAACAACGATAGATATATTTTATCAATTGCTGTAGGACAAAGAGCTGATGAATTAAGTAAAGGTGCAAAACCACTTTTAGATAAAAATACTCAGAATATGAAATATACTGATATTGCGATTGATGAGATTGCAAGTGGACTTTTAATAATAGAAGGGCTTGTAGATAAAGAATAGTTATAGAAGTTAATCTTTTATAATTTTTTGATTTACAATAATTTATGGATCCATTTATTCTAAAAATTCAAAGTATCAATAATTTAAAAGATGCTATTGAACTACTTTATTCAGAAACCAAAATAACTCAAAAGTTACAAGAGATTCTTGACTTTTCTATTGAAGCCCATGAGGGCCAATTTAGAAAAAGTGGAGAGCCTTATGTAACTCATCCTATTTTAGTTGCTTGTGTTGCTGCACGTTTTTCAAATGAAGAAGATATCATAGCAACTGCATTATTACATGATGTTGTTGAAGATACAAAATTCAATCTTGAATTCATCAAAGATAGATGGGGTGAAGATATTGCCCATATGGTTGATGGACTTACTAAAATTGATGAGATTAGAGAACATGAACTTGTTCCTTCAAACTCAAATACAAAATTGATATCATCAGCATTAACTTTTAGAAAAATGCTTATTGCTTCAATTGATGATGTTAGAGTTTTAGTTGTAAAACTATGTGATAGACTTCATAATATGCTTACGCTTGGCTCTTTACCACAAAACAAGCAACTTAGAATTGCTGAAGAAACTATGGTTGTTTATGTACCAATTGCCCATAGACTTGGTATCTCTACAATAAAGAACACCTTAGAAGATTTAGCTTTTACATATATTTATCCAAACGAGTTCACTAAAATTGATAACTTTATAAAAGAGCATGAACATGCTATTCAATTAACTTTCAATAAATTTATCTCTTCAACTAAGAAGCTTTTGGAAAAAAATGGCTTTGATTTAAGCAAAATCCAAATCAATAGTAGAATTAAACACTATTACTCAATATACCTAAAGATGCAAAGAAAAGGTGTAACTATTGATGAAGTTTTAGATTTACTTGCAATAAGAATTTTAGTTGAAGATGATATTGACTGTTATAAGGTTTTAGGTCATTTACATATGGAATATAAACCTTTAATTTCAAGATTTAAAGATTATGTAGCAACTCCTAAAGAGAATGGTTATAGAACTATTCATACTACAGTTTTTTATAATTCAAAAATATACGAAGTTCAAATTAGAACCTATGAAATGAATAAAGTTGCTGAATATGGAGTTGCAGCCCACTGGAAATACAAAATTGGTGAAGCTCAACAACCAAATTTAAATTGGCTTGAATCATTAGAATACTCAAATGATAATATTGAAGAGTTTTATCACGATACAAAAGCAGACCTTTATTCTGAAGAAATAACAGTTTATTCTCCACAAGGGGATACTTTTAATTTACCAAGGGGTGCAACAGCTTATGATTTTGCATATGCTGTTCACACTGATGTTGGTAAAAATGCAGTTGAATGTAATATCAATAAAATTAAAAAGCCACTTTTAACTGAACTACATAGTTCTGATATAGTTTCTATTAAAACTGTAGATTATGCAATTCCAAGATGCTCTTGGATTGATTTAGTTAAAACTAATAGAGCAAAAAAACAAATAAGAGCCTTATGTTCACAAAGATTAAAAGAGATTGATGAATTAACAGGAAGAAATATTATAAATTCTGTTTTTAAGACTATAATTCCTGATGTTGTAAGTAGATACAAAGTAGACTCATTACATAAAATACCTCATATTCTTGATTATTTCAAACATGTAAAACATGAAATTGAAAAAAATATCATAAGTGGACAAGGTTTTGTAGCAAGATTTAAAATCTACACTAGTAAAATAAAAAAATTAAAATTTGATAATATGATTATATACTCAAATTTTAGTATTAATTCTGTATCATTTGACCACTGCTGTCATCCAAAGTTCAATGATGAAATTGTTGCTTTTAAAGAGGGTAACAAAGCTGTGATACACCATAAAATGTGTGATAAAGCTTATAAAAAAATCATGAGTAATGAGGAAATGCTTTATTGTCACTGGACAAAAGATACATTGTATCAATATAAAATGGTTGTTAGCCTACCAAATACAAAAGGTGAATTAGCAAAATTATTAATGCATATGAGTCAATATGAGGGTTATATTTTAAAAATAGAGTATGGTAGAGAAAAACATTCATATAGACAATATTGTGATATTGAATTTGAAATGAACAATTCTAATGTTGATGATGTTAGAAAAATTATAGAGAAAAAAGCAAAAGTGATTGAATTTTTTTCTAAAAACGATGCATATAAATCATAAAAAGAGGAAAAATGGAAGAGAAGATTAAAGAAGCCCTAGCTGAAATTCAAAGAGGAACAGCTGAAATAATTGATATAGAAGGTATTGAAAAACTACTAAAAAACTATTATGAAAAAGGTGAGAACTTCTATGTTAAAGCAGGATTTGACCCTACTGCACCAGACTTACACTTAGGACATACTGTACTTATTCAAAAAATGGCAACATTTCAAAAATTTGGAGGGATTGTTCAATTCTTAATTGGAGATTTTACGGCAACAATTGGTGATCCTACAGGGAAAAGTGAAACCAGAAAAGTTTTAAGTGAAGAGGATGTACTAAAAAATGCCCAGTCTTATAAAGATCAAGTATTTAAAATCTTAGACCCAGAAAAAACAGAAGTAAAATTTAACTCAAAATGGTTAAAAGAGTTAGGAACTGGAGGATTAATATCACTTGCATCAAACTTAACAGTTGCAAGAATGCTTGAAAGAGATGATTTTTCTAAAAGATATGCAAGTAATACACCAATTGCAGTAAGTGAATTTACTTATCCTTTACTTCAAGGTTATGATTCTGTTGCAATGGGTACAGATATAGAACTTGGTGGAACAGACCAAAAATTTAACCTACTTATGGGAAGAACTTTACAAAAAGCTTATAATACAGGTAAACAACAAGCTGTATTAATGATGCCAATTTTAGAAGGTTTGGATGGTGTTCAAAAGATGTCTAAATCATTAGGAAACTATATTGGTGTAACAGATAATCCAAATGATATGTTTGGAAAAACATTATCAATTTCAGATGATTTAATGTGGAGATACTATGAACTTTTATCTTCTAAATCATTAAAAGAGATTGAGGATTTAAAAACTGGTGTAGAAAATGGTTCACTACACCCTAAAAAAGTTAAAGAAGAACTAGCAATGGAGCTTGTTGAAAGATTTCATGGTGAGGGGCAAGGGGAAATTGCAAAAGCCGAATTTGAAAAAATATTTGCTAAAAAAGATATTCCTACAGATATGCCTGAATATAAAATGGAAGCAGGAATTTGGATTTGTCAAGCACTGGTTGATGCTAATTTAGTTAATTCAACTTCACAAGCAAGACGTGATGTTAAAGCAAATGCAGTAAGTATTGACCAACAAAAAGTAACAGATGAAAAATTAAATTTGGAAGTTGGAGAGTATATTTTACAAAAGGGTAAAAAAAGTTTCGCTAAGATAATAATAAAATAAGATAAGGCCAATAATTTTGAAAATAGGAAAATATGAAATCAAGCACCCAATCATTCAAGGTGGTATGGGTGTAGGAATTAGCTGGGATCAATTAGCAGGTAGTGTTAGTAAAGAGGGTGGCCTAGGAGTTATCTCTGGAGTTGGGACTGGTTATTACAAAAACTTAAGTGAAAACGTAAATATAGTAACTAAAAAAGATAAACCTAAAGATGTAGCAAACTTTTATAGTAAAGATGCATTAAAAGAGATATTCACAAATGCAAGAAAACTATGTGGTGATGCCCCTTTAGCATGTAATGTACTTTATGCAATTAATGATTATGGTAGAGTTGTTCATGATGCATGTGAAGCAGGAGCAAATATTATAATTACAGGTGCTGGTTTACCTACAAATATGCCTGAATTTACAAAAGATTTCCCAGATGTTGCTTTAGTTCCTATTGTATCATCGGCAAGAGCTCTTAAACTTATTTGTAAAAAATGGCAAAGATATAACAAAATTCCTGATGCAATTATTGTTGAAGGACCTTTAAGTGGTGGACACCAAGGTTTTAAATATGAAGATTGTTTTAAAGAAGAATTCCAATTAGAAAATATTATTCCTCCAGTTATAGAAGAATCAAAGAAATGGGGAGATATTCCAATCATTGCAGCAGGTGGAGTATGGGACAAAAAAGATATTGATAAATTTATGAATATGGGATGTGCAGGTGTTCAAATGGCTACTAGATTTATTGGTACCTTTGAATGTGATGCAGATCAAAAATTTAAAAATGTTCTTCTAAATGCAAAAGATGAAGATATCAAACTTATGAAGTCTCCGGTTGGATTACCAGCAAGGGGAGTTAGAACAAATCTTCAATTCTCAATTGAAAACAATTCTGCCCCAAAAGTTCAATGTATCTCAAACTGTGTTGCTCCATGTAATAGAGGTGTTGAAGCAAAAGCAGTTGGATATTGTATTGCAGATAGACTTGGAGCAGCTTATCTTGGAGATGAAGATACTGGATTATTCTTTTCAGGTTCAAACGGATACAAAATTGACAAAATTATTTCGGTACATGAATTAATGGAAAAACTAACTAAAGGAGAATAAAATTTTTAAAAAATTTATTCTTCTATCACTTTTTATTACTTCATTAATATACGCTTCTGATAATCTAAGAGAAGAGTATAACTCAGCAAGAATAGCTTATTTAAAAGCTGTTCTTAATAACAATCAAGACAAAGAGATACAAAGTTTACAAATTCTCATAGATAGAGGAAAAAAATTAAATCTAAATATAAGTAAATACGAAAAAGAATTAAAAAAATATAATGGTTCTTTAGTAAAAAGTGTAAGAATAGAACCTATTAAAATTGAAAAATCTAAAAAAATTGAGCCTATTAAAATTGATAAAATAAAACCTATTAAAGAAGTGAAAATATCAAAACATAATATTAATAATTCAAAATATACTATTAAATCTGTTGTTGATGAAAACAATCAAATTATCATAACTTTTAATACAAATGTTACAAAAGATTATGTGAAGTTTTATGAAAAAAAATTCAAAAACACTACGCAAGATATTTATGAGTTAAAGGGTAATTTTAAAGATGCATTTCCAACTAAATTAAAAATAGATGGTGTAAAAGAAATAGTTATTAAACAAGAAGATAAAAACACTTTAAAAATTCTTTTTGAAGATACTAGAAATTTAAAAACTGTTTATCATGTAAATAAAGATACAGTCAAAATAACTGTACTTGGTTTAAATAAAACTACCCCTAAAAAAACAATAGCAAAAATATCAAAAGAGAAAAAGATATATCTTCCAGGAAAAGGAAAAACTGTTGTTTTAGATGCTGGACATGGAGGGAAAGACTCTGGTGCAGTAGGTGGAAAAAATAGATATGAAAAAGTAGCTGTTTTTAAAATAACAAAATATTTAGAATCATATTTAAAACAAAGAGGATATAAAGTTTATTTAACTAGAAATTCTGATAGATTCATTAAAGTAAATAATAGAACAATACTAGCCAATAAAAAGAAAGCTGATATTTTTATCTCAATTCATGCTAATGCTGTTCCAAAATCAAAAGCACGAGAGATGGAAGGTGTTGAAACATTTTTCTTAAGTCCGGCAAGAAGTGAAAGAGCTAAAAGAGTCGCAGCACTTGAAAATAAATCAGATGTAAGAAATATGAGTGGTTCTACAAAACAAGCTTTCTTGGAATCATTAAATAGACCAAGAATAACAGCATCCCATAAACTTTCAATTGATATTCAAAGAAACATGCTTTATAGTGCTAGAAAAATATATAAAGATGTTGTTGATAGTGGTGTTAGAGAAGGTCCATTTTGGGTACTTGTTGGAGCTCAAATGCCATCAGTTTTAATCGAAGTTGGATATATAACTCACCCAAAAGAGGGGAAAAGATTATTTTATTCTAAATATCAAAAAGGTTTAGCTTTAGGTATTGCTAATGGGATCGATGCTTATTTCGCAAAAAATCCTTAACCTCTTTAATTAATTTTTTTTGTTTCTTTTTAATTCTAGGTAAATCATCAATATCAAAAAATTTCACCTTTGAATTTTCCCAAGATAAGAGATATTTATATAATGTATCATTGTAAAAGAAACTATTTATATTTAGAACATTTTTTGAGTTAATAAGCCAAATTCCAATATCTTTTGATTCATTCTCTTGTGAAAAATACTCTTCAAAATCATCAATATTTACTTTTATAGATGATTCTTCAAAGAACTCCCTTTTAGCACACTGTTTTGCTGTCTCATTTTTATCTTGAACACCTTTTAAACAGCCCCATTTATCGAAACTTTTTACAGACTTACAAAGTAAGATTTTGATTTTCCTATCTTCTAATTTATAAGGGATTACACCATAAGCATACTCTTTAGGCATCTATTCCAACTTTTTTTCTGTAAATAAAAAAAGAGATTAAAAACCACAATAATAATGGTAACAGCAAAGAAACTTCTGGTTTTATAACTCCACTATTTGAAAACTTGTGCAACATAAAAAATATTCCCCAAATAACCAAGGTTCCAAATACCGAAAAAGAGGTAAAGGTTCCTAAATTAAAAAATCTTCTATTTAAAGAACTAAAAGCAAAAATCATCATCATTAAAGGTATAATAAAAAAAGGAATAAAAGTTTCATAATATATTGCAGCTCTTATTTTATCAGTATTGACACCTTGTTCATTTAATAAACTTAATGCTGAAATAGCATCAAGAATAGAAAAATTTGATTTTGATTCATATACATTATCTAAAATTTTTGGCTTAAACCCGTCTAGTGTATTTAAAAACTTCTCATATCTAACCTCTAATTTAGATGTTTGAAAATCCAAATCTTTTGGTTTTTTTACAATTTTTGCATCTATAATATACCATTTATCATTTTGAAAAATAGCTTTTTTAGCGATTATTGTTTCTACTATATCATCTTCAACAACTTTATAAATATGAATATTTTCAGCTTCTTTTCTTAAAGGATATAGATTTTCAAAATATATAAAGTTGTCATTATATTTTAAAAAGATATCTGATTTCATACTACTAAAGTAATTTCCATCTAAAATTTTATTTTTTTGTTCATAAGAATATGCAATAGGTGTCATTTGAAGTAGTATTTGCATTAGAATTAATGCAAAAGCACTTAATATTACTGGAATATAAATTTTAAGTCTCTTAGCTCCAAGTGAACTAAAGGCTACTAATTCATTATTTCTAATAAAAATAACTAAAGTTACAACCCATGCAAAAACTAAGGATAAAGGAAGTGTTAAAAACAGTGAAAATAAAGTGTTATACATCAAATATAAAAACTGCAAGTTTGCAGAAGCTGGAAGATTTTTTGAGTTTTGTAAAAAATCCATTCCTACAAAAAATAGTTCTAGGGAAATTAAAACAATAAAAAAGTGTAATAGGTATTTTTTTAAAATATATTTTGTTAATATGCTCATATTATTTTAGTGTAAATTTTGATTTTACTACATCAATATCTTCAACTTTAAGTGCGTCAATTGCTTTTATAGTATGAGAGATTATATCTTCTAATTTATTTAATTCTTCTTTTGAAAAGTTGGATAATACATAATTTGCTACTTGTGTCTTATCTTGTGGCTTGCCAATCCCAATTCTAACTCTTATATAATCTTTACCAATATATGAATCTATTGATTTTAAACCGTTGTGACCACCATGACCTCCACCAATTTTAAATTTAACGCTTCCAAAAGGTAAATCTAAATCATCATGAATAACAATTATATTTTCGTTTTCTAATTTATAATATTCTTTGATTGCATGAACAGCCTCACCTGAGAGATTCATATAAGTTTTAGGTTTTGAATAAAGGTCATAACCTGATTTAAAAAGATCTGATTTGAAGTTTGATTTATTTATGTTTGAAGTATTTAGGTTTTTAGTTATCTCATCGATAACTAAAAAACCTATATTGTGTCTAGTTAATTGATACTTATCACCAATATTACCAAGACCTACAATTAAGTGCATTAGAAAACCTAATTACTTAGCTTTAATAACACCTACAACTGGAACTCTTGGGTCTAAGAAACACTCAACACCTTCTGGCATAGTTAAGTCTCTAACTAAGATATTGTCACCAGTATCAAGATCAGCAATTTGTAAATGGAAAGACTCTGGTAAGTTTTCAATTGTACATTTAACTGGAACTCTTTTTTTATGGAATACAAAAAGACCTTTGTTTTTAAGACCTTTTGGAGTACCTTCAACTGTTACTGGAACTTTATAAGAAGTTCTAACACCTGGTTGAGCAATCATTAAGTCAACATGTAATAAATCAGAAGTAATTGGACATTTTTGATACTCTTGTACTACAACTTTAACTGTATTGTCACCAACTTTTACATCAAATGCAATAGTTGTTTTATTTCTTAAAAATTTAATGAATTCATTCTTTTTGAATGCAGCATTAATATTTTCTAAACCTTTACCATAGATATTTGCAATTAAGTAACCATCTCTTCTTAAAGATTTAGTTTCTTGTTTTGTTATACTATTTCTTACGATACCCTCTAACATAACATTCCTTTGTTTTAAATTTTGGACTGCGATTTTACTAAAAGTTTTATAAAAGTTAGTTTAATGAAAGTATAAGTTTTATTTTTTATTTAATCTTTTTATATAAAAATACAAAGAATCTAGTTCCTCTTTTGTCAAAAAATATGTTGGCATAACCTTTGAATCTGTTTTATCAGCAGTCATTTTATCGATAAATGCTTCATAACTTACTTCATTTATTGCTGGAGCAATTATTGATTTTTCTACTAATTTTTTTGTTTTTCTATCTTTTTCTTTATATTTTGCAATTATAACTGGTTTATCACCTTTTTTATGACAAGAGATACACCCTACTCCCCTTGGATTTTCATAAAGCATAGCTCCATATTCGAATCGTGTAATAAATGAATTATCAAGGCTATTTTTAGTAGCAGAAAATAATAAACTTGATAAAAATAGAACTGATAAAATAAGTCTCAATTGTAACCTCTAAGATGTAATGCTATATTAAAAATTTTTTGGATATTATATCAACCTAAATTTAAATACATATGAGGCTATAAAAGTATGACTATATTAGATGGTAAAGCATTATCGGACAAAATTAAAGAAGAAGTAAAAGTTGAAGTTGAAGAACTTCAAAAACAGAAACATGTAACTCCTGGTTTAGCTGTAATTTTAGTTGGAAATGATGCAGCAAGTGCTACTTATGTAGGTATGAAAGCAAAAGCTTGTAAAAATGCAGGTATTTATTCGGTAGTTCACGAAATGCCAGATACAATTTCACAAAATGAGATATTAGATATTATTGATAGAATGAACGAAAACCCAAACCTTGATGGTATTTTAGTACAACTTCCATTGCCACCGCAAGTTGATACTACAACAATTCTTGAAGCAATTGACCCTCAAAAAGATGTTGATGGTTTCCACCCATACAATGTAGGAAGAATGGTTTCAAATCTTGATGCATTTTTACCTGCAACTCCATTTGGTGTTATGAGAATGTTAGAAGAATACAATATCGATTTAGTTGGGAAAAATGTTTGTATTATTGGTGCATCTGACATTGTTGGTAAACCAATGGCAGCACTTATGATAAATGCAAAAGCAACAGTTGAAGTTTGTAATTCAAAAACAAGAGATTTAAAAGCTCATACTTTAAATGCAGATATCCTAATTGTAGCAGCAGGTAGAGTTAACCTTGTTACAGAAGATATGGTAAAAGAGGGTGCAATCGTAGTTGATGTTGGAATAAACAGATTAGAAACTGGAAAATTAGTTGGGGATGTTGATTTTGAAGGATGTAAGGATAAATGTTCTTATATCACACCAGTTCCAGGTGGAGTTGGACCAATGACAATTGCAATGCTTCTAAAAAATACAGTTAAAGCTGCTAAACTAAGAGATGATAGAGAAAGTAAGTAGATGTTAGGCAAAATCTACAAATGGTCTAGCTCTTGGACAGGAACAGTTGTAATTGTTCTAGCAATTATATTCTTTGTAGCTCAAGCTTTTGTAATTCCTAGTGGAAGTATGAAAAATACTTTACTAATTGGTGATATGCTTTTTGTAAAGAAATTTTCTTATGGAGTTCCAACCCCAAGAATTCCATGGCTTGAAGTAAAAGTTTTACCAGACTTTAATGATAATGGACACCTAATTGAAGGGGATAAGCCTCAAAGAGGTGATATAGTTGTATTTAGATATCCAGGAAACGAAGTTATTCATTATGTAAAAAGATGTGTAGCTGTAGGTGGAGATATTGTTTTATTAAAAGATAAACATTTATTACTTCACCCAAATGAAGGTAATGATTATGTAAAAGAAAACTACAAAGGATACCAGACAGTAGAAGCTGATGGAAAACTATTTGTTGTAGACCCATATAGAAAAGATCATCCAGGTATTCACAATGACCCATCAGTTACAAAAAATGGTTTAAACCCATATCAACTATTTGATATGATGCCAGTTCTTATTCCTGAAGGTGAATTTTTCATGATGGGTGATAATAGAGATCACTCTAATGACTCTAGATTTTGGGGAACAGTTCCATATAAATTTATTGTAGGTAAGCCTTGGTTTATCTATTTTTCTTGGGATGAAAATAAAGAGATTAGATGGGATAGAGTTTTTAGAACACCTGAATCAATAGAACAAGAAATCATGGGGAAAGAGATAGAAATAAATCATAAAGAGGGAATTTACTAATGAAATATTATATAGCAGCAGACCATGCAGGTATCGATATTAAAGCTTATGTAAAAGAGTTATTTGAAGCAAGAGGTCATGAAGTTGAGGATTTAGGACCTTATTCAAAAGATAGAGTTGATTATCCAGATTTTGCAGCAAAAGTTTGTAAAGAAGTTTTAGCAAATGAAGGAAGCAAAGGTATTTTAATTTGTGGTTCTGGTATTGGGATGAGTATGGCTGCAAACAAATTTGATGGAATTAGAGCAGCACTTTGTCACAATGAATATAGTGCAAAAATGGCTAGAGAACACAACGATGCAAATGTAATTTGTATGGGAGAAAGAGTTTCTGGATATGGAATGGTTGAAGCAATAGTTGATGCTTGGTGTAATTCATCTTTTGAAGGTGGAAGACATGAAGGTAGAGTTGAAAAAATCAATAATCTTTTTGGAAGCTGTAGAGTATAAAGAATAGAAAGTTTATCTTTCTATTCTCATTAAAACTCCATCTTCATTCTCATAAAAATCTTTTAAAATTTTTACTTTTTTAAATTCAAACTTTTCATATAATTTTATAGCTTTTTGATTTGATAATCTAACTTCTAGTTGCATTGCTTTTTTGGGCATTTTTTCAAAACTATATTCTAAAAGTTTTTTTCCAAAACCATTCCCTTGAAAATTCGTAGAAATACATAAAGAATAAAGCCTAAAGTAGTTATTTCTTTCTAACCAAAGTATGTAACCTAAAATTGATTCATCATCTTCAACTATAAATATTGTGTTGTTTTTTAAATGATAATAAAAACTACTTAAAGAGATAGCCATACTATCACTTTTAAAAACTTCATTTTCTAAAATAAAAAGTTTTTTTACATCTTTTTTAGTTGCTTTTGATATTTTCATTTTTGATAGATTGTGTATTTTGGAACAAGTTTATTTGGTCTATAAGACATTTTTACTTTTTTCAAGTTTTCAAATCCCATATCATCACCAACATTCACATACTCTATTGCGTATTTATCTTTTAATATTTTTGTAAATTCTCTAAAAATAAATTGTGCACATCCTAATATTTCAAAATCTGTTTTTTCAATAATTACACTTGCTGTTGTGTCATTAATTTTTTCACCAACAGTAAAACCTTTTATCTCATCATCTATATAAATTACAAGTCCAACTACATCTAGGTTTTCATAATTATTAAACAACCTTTTTATTGCAAATCTTTCAAAATAGATACCATCAAGGAAAACTTCAACCTCCTCTTTTGGCATATAAGTTGTTCTATCTTTAACCCATTTATTGAAAAGTTGAATAACAGCTTCACCATGTTTTGACTTTTCTAAAACTTCTATTCTATGATTTGGATAAATCTTTATAAACTTATTAATCTCATTTCTTTTTGATTTATATGAATCACCTTTTAAATCAATTAAATCATTAGCTTTATAAATATAATCCACAAGTTTTTTTTCTATAAGGAAATCTTTTAACATCTCATATATTAAAGTGCCCTCCTCTAAATAATCAACAAATCCCTCTAATATATCTTCATGAACATACTCTATTTTTGAATAGTTTCTATTGCTATTATGAACATTCATAATCTCAAAACATTTTAATATAGCATCATATGTTTTTTCTTTTTTTCCTATTGGAGGTAAAAGCATTGTAAGTTCACCTGAATTTAAAATAAAAAGACAAAAAGTATCATTTACAATTGAATAAAAACCTGTTGCTGTTGAAAGCCAAATATAATTTCCAGCAAAAGTATAATCACTTAAATCTACACTAATCTCTTTTAAGTAATTATCCATAATCTCTTTTGCATTCAATTCAAAATGTTTTAATGTATAGTTGCCAATTGTTAGTATTGACATTTGAGTATTCCTTATATTAATTTTTGGAATTATACATCTAATTTTTCAATTTGCATCAAACTTTTAATAAAAAAATCCTAAGTACCAATTTATCATTATTATGGGATAATCTCTAAAACAAAAAAAGAGACAAAATGCATGAAGATTGGGTAGCATATACAGTAACGCTTGTAGTTGTAGCATTTATGCTACTTGGTAAAAAACTTATGTTTTTTTCTGACGATAAAAAGAATTAAAAATGATAAATCCTAAAATTATAGACTATATTTTTTCATCAGCATCTATTCAAAGATGGAATGATTATCCAAGAATGGTTGAATTGGTTGAACTTGATAAACAAGCCCATAAATTAATTATTGCATATTTTATTGCAAAATTTGAAAAAGATGTTGATTATAATTACTTAATTGAAGCTGCAATCTTTGAGTTTTTAAGACGTGTAGTTGTAACAGATATTAGACCTGATGTATTTAGAAATGCTTTACAAAAAAGAGCTAAAGAGATTAACTCTTGGGTAGTTGCTAATTTAGAAAAATCTTTAGGTGAAATAAACAATGGTATTTTTTTACAAAAATTTGAAGAGTATTTAAATAATCCTAATATCTACAAAAAAGAAAGATTTATTTTAAAAGCAGCTTCATATCTATCAACAAGATGGGAGTTTTCAATAGTTTACCAAACTTCAACCTTTCTTTCAGATATTGAAGAGGTTAAAAAAAGTGTTGAAGAAGAGATTGAAGATTATTATGAGCTAATTGGTGTAAGAAAAATTGCACTTAATAAAAAACTTGCTAAGGTTGTTGATTTAAGTGGCAGATTAAGGTTTCAAAAAAGATGGGCACAAACACCAAGAATCCCAGAAACTTCAGTTTTAGGACACATGCTTACTGTTGCTATTTTTGCTTATTTTTATTCAATAGAAGTTAATGCTTGTCCAAAAAGAATTGAAAACAACTTCTTCACTTCACTTTTTCATGATTTACCTGAAGCTTTAACAAGAGATATTATAACCCCTGTAAAATATTCAGTTGATGATTTATCTGATATTATTGCCGAATATGAAATCAAAAAGATACAAGATGCAATCTTACCAAATATTCCAGAGTTTATGCACGATGAATTTTGTTATATTTTAGGGATGTATGAAGACTCAAAGGATGAATTTGCAAATAGAATTTATCAAAATGGAGAGATTACATTAGTAGATGACGCTTCAAAATATAATATGGATAAATTCAATGCAATTGATGGAGAGGCTTTAAAACAATGTGATAAATTATCTGCATTTGTAGAAGCATCTTTATCTATTTCCCATGGAATTAAATCAAAAGAGTTAGTAAATGGGAAAAAGCAAATTATGAAAGGTCTAAAAGAGATAAATGGTATCAACTTTCATGCAATAGCAAAAAAAATTGATGAAGAGTTTTGTACCACTGGCCAAACTCAAGTTAGAATGGATTTTGATTAAAACTCCATTCTAATTTTGAGTTTCCTTATGCTCTTTTTCATAGAGATTTACTGCTTTTTTCACTGCCTCTTCCTTTGTTTTAGCACAGCCTCTAAAAGCACCTTCATGGGAAAACACTTCTGCACAATGAAAATTCCCCTCATCATAATCTATAACATGAATATCTTCATCATATTTAGACAATTCTTTAATATCATCTTTTTTTACAGGTTCTAAATGTTCACTAGTCATAACAAACCTCCTTTTATCTATAATATATTACTATTAGTAATCTTATAGTATTTATAAATTTTTAATCTAATTTTGTAAATAATCTATTTGTCTGAAGTGTAATCATTATGTTTCCAAGTTTTAATAATATTTCATTACAACTTAGATTTTTTAATATAAGTTTTAGCCCTCTAGTGTACATATTTCTCAAGGGAGTTTTATACTCCCTTAAAACTATTTCAAATCAATTTTGACTAAAAACTATATTTTAAATTTATATAAAAATATCTTCCTGGGTCATTTAAAAGTTCAGTATCACCACTTCCAATATATGTAATATCATTATACGTATTTGTTGATGTATATGTTTTATCTAATATATTATCAATCCCCAATGTTACATCAAAATTTCTACTTATATTGTGGTTATATTTAGTATTTAAAACTGCATAACCACCTAAATCTTGCTCACCAGCTGTTGAATCATAAGAATTCCACCCTTTTGATGCAATTAATTGAGTTGTTAATACACTTGGTCCAAAATCATAACTCAACGACAGGTTCGCTTTTAATGGAGGGATTTCAGCCAAATCTTTATCTGCATAATTACCATCTTTTTTACCTTTTAAATAAGATAAACCATAGTCTAATATCATATCTTCAGTTATTAAATAAAATCCAGAAACTTCTGCACCATAAATAGATGCATCAATGTTTTCAAATCCACTTGCATTGTAAATATAATCTTCTAATTTTGAATAGAAAAATTTTGTTTTTATAAATAGATCACCAAAGCTTTTTTCAAAACCTAAATCAATCTCATAGTTTTTTGTATCCTCAAGATTATTATTTGTTGCTCCATAATATAACTCTCTAGCATCTGGAACTCTTGATGATTTACCTATACCTGCAAATATTTTTGTTTCATTATCTAAATTATAAACTGCGAAAATATTTCCATTTAATGCATTATATTTTCTATTAGTTTTTGCACTATTTACATTATCAATATTAGTATCATCATATCTGATTCCAGCTTCTATATCTAATGCACCAAAGCTTTTTTCCAATGTTGTAAATAATGCTTTATTTTTAGTATCTGTAGAATCTAAAGAAGTACTTGTTACTGTTGTAACACCTCCTGTTGTAGATAACATCTGCCCTTTCCAATTTCTTACACTAGTATCTAAACCGTAAGTTAAAACAGAATCTGCAATATCCATTGAATTTTTAATTCTAGAACCCCAAATTGAAGAGTTCATATGGTTAGTTACAACAGTTCCACCATTTGCTGCAACTCTAAAAGCAGTATCCATTGGGTGATCAACTTTTGAGTAGTAATACTCAACATTTAATTCTTTAGAATAGCTCCCTAGATTTCTCTTTGTATATGAAATAGTATAAATATCCGAATCATCATAAGCAGCATCCATTGGAGTATTTGGATATAAGACATTATCACTTCTATTTAAATTTAATGATAAATTAAATTCTGAACTATCATCAATATTAATTATAGCTTTTGTTAATAATGTTTTTTTCTCATAAGCTTCCATATCTTGATATGAAGAAGAGTATAATTTACTACTTACCATAGGATTTAAACTAGCTGCTATACCATTTGCAACTTGTTGCTCATAAAAATCATTTCCATTTCCATCTTCATATTGATTAGATTTTTCCATTGAAGCTGATAATAGTAACTTAATATAATCATTTCCTCCACTTACAGTAAAAGAACCTTTTTTATATCCAAAACTTCCCATATTTAAATTTATATCTCCAGAAAATTCTTTTGTTGGATTTTTTGTTTCAACTTTTACCAAACCACTTAATGTTCCAAAATTTTCAACATCATATGGCCCTTCAATCACTGTAACTTTTTCAATATTATTTGTTAAAACATGAGAAGTAGCAGGATCCATCCTATTTGGACATGCTCCATAGATTTTTGAATCATCAACTAATATGTTAATATTATCTTTTTTTGAACCTCTTAATATAATATCATTTGCAATACCACTTCTTCTTACAAGGGATACAGATGGGATATTTTTAACTAACGATTCAGCTAAATCAGCAGATTTAATCTCTTCTTTACTTACATCCTTTACAATTGTTGTATTGATTTTCTCCTCTTTAACTTGAATCTCGTCAATATTCACAACATTTTCTGCAAAAAGTATGCTTATAGTTGTAAGAGAAAGTATAATACTTTTTTTCATTTGTTTCCTTATTAAAATATTTTATAATGTAATTTTGCATTATATTTTCACTTAGTTAATTTACTGTTAACTTTCAATTTCATTACTTTTGAATAGATATTTTACATGAAAAGCTAAGCTTCTTTAAGCATTTAAAATATTAGCTTTTCATTAAAGTTTTTTTTCTTTTTCACTTCTAAAAAAAGTTTTTTTCTTTTTATGATATACTTCACGAAAAGGAGTTTCATGGCTAAAATCACCCTTGATATTGATGATAAAAATTTATCAACTGTTTTAAATATTTTAGAAAATTTAAAAACTGGTCTTATTAAAAATATTGACTTAAATAAAAATACAAATATTAAACCTGTTTCATCATCTATAAATAACAATGAAAATAAAAGATATATGTCAAGAGAGACTTATAAACAAAAACTTCAACAAAAAAGAGTCTTAGAAGATGAATTTTTAGCAAGACCTACTTCGAGTAATAAATATTTATCAAAAGAAGAATTCAAACAAAGATTAAAAGGAAAATAATATGCAATTTGTTTTAGTAATCCTAATAGCTATAGTATTAGTAGCTTTTTTAATTTATAAAATGAACAATAAATTTGAAACAAAAGAGATAGCTATTTTAGTTTTAGTCATTATAGTAACTATAGCTGTAGCTAACTTTACAATTAAAAATCAAGAAGAAAAAGTTCCTAATCTTTTTGTAACAAAATACGAATCTGAAAAAAATAGCCAAATAGAAAAATTCACCTTTGAAAGATTAAACAATAAAACAGTTTCTTCAAATACTGAGTTTATTTATAACTTTGATTACATTGTAAAAAAGGATGGAAAAGAGTTTGTATGTAGTGCTAAAGGTGTAAAAATAAAGAAAATTCAAGATGAATATGTATTTGAAAACTTTGATACATTAAATGAAAAGTGTGATAAAAAATAAGTCAAAGCAAATAGAACCTTAAAAAAGGTCTATTCGCAAAAGCTTTATGCTCCACCACCAATGTCTGCATTGATTTCACCATGTGGTTCATCATGGGGAATTGAATCACAAAGTTCTTCAGCTTTGTGTAATGCTTCAATTACCTCTTCTATATTTTTGTATGGAATTTCAATTAACCCAGTAGTTTTTCCACTCTCAACTCTGTCTATTCTAACTACAGGACTACTGTGGTCACCATAAGGTTTCTCAATATGTGATATATTGACTTTATCCTCTCTAAAGTGTTGTGCCAAGGTTACGGTCTTGACTTTTATAACTTCTTTACCCATAACAACTCCTTCAATCAATTCTTCATTATATCATAATTTATGAACTCATAAAAGTTGCTTATATTTTAAATATTATTGAGGTTTAAAAGATTTTTTAGTTTTGCAAACATGTGGGAATAAACATTTATCACATTCTGGACTTAAGGCTTTACAAGTATATCTTCCAAACAATACCATAGCTTGGTGGAATATATGTAAATCATCTTTCAATTTTTTCACCAATTCAGCTTCTGTTTTTTCAACTGTTTTTTCATATGAAAGTCCTAATCTATGAGAAACTCTAAATACATGAGTATCAACAGCCATCAAGTTTGCACCCTCAAATTCAATCATAAATACATTTGCAGTTTTATTCCCTACCCCTGCAAGTTTTATAAGTTTTTTTTGATCATGGGGTATTTCTCCATCAAAATCAGCTATTACACTTTGAGCCATTTTAATTATATTTTTTGATTTGTTATTGAAAAAAGAACAAGATTTAAGTAAATCTTTTACATCTTCAAGATTGGCATCAGCAAGCTCAAAAACAGAAGGATATTTCTCAAAAAGTGCAGGTGTAATAATATTTACCCTTTTATCTGTACATTGAGCCGAAAGTATAATTGCTATTAATAACTCATAATCATTTCTATAATTTAATTCTGTAACTGCATCTGAAAAGTTTTCTTGAAAAGCTTCTTTTATAATTTGAATCTCTTCTTTTGTAGCTTTTTTTAATCTTGGCAAATTAATCCTTTACGCTTTTTTTATTTTTTCTATCTGGTCTCGTAATCTAATAGCTTCTTCAAAATTCAAGTCTTTAGCAGCCTTTGACATAGCTTTATTTAATTCGATTAATATTTTCTTTCTTTCTGCTGCTGGAATTTTATTCATTTTTTCCCTTTTCCATGCAACATCATCATACTCTTCCATTTTTAGATTTTCATCTAATGCTCTAGTTGTTGTTGTTGGTGTTATCCCATGTTCTTTATTATATGCCTCTTGAATCTCTCTTCTTTCATTTGTTAAATCAATCGCATATTGCATAGAATCTGTTATTTTTTTTGCAAATAAAATAACCCTACCATTTTGATTTCTTGCTGCTCTACCCATAGTTTGAACTAAAGATGTTCTAGATCTTAAGAAACCTTCTTTATCTGCATCTAAAATAGCTACAAGTGAAGTTTCAGGAATATCAAGACCTTCCCTTAAAAGGTTAATCCCAACTAAAACATCGAACTCACCTTGTCTTAATTCCCTAATAATTTGATTTCTTTCAATTGCATCAATATCAGAATGCATATATTTAACTTTTATTCCTAAATCTGAATAATAAGAACTTAACTCCTCTGCCATTTTTTTTGTTAGAACAGTTACTAATACTCTCTCATTTTTTTCAATTACTTTTTTTATTTCATCATGTAGTTTTTCTACTTGATATTCAGAATCCATTATCTCAATAACTGGATCTAAAAGTCCAGTTGGTCTAATAATCTGACGAGCCACAACCTCACTTTTTTCTAATTCTAAATCTGCAGGGGTCGCACTAACAAATAAAAAGTTTGGAGCCTTATTTATAAATTCATCAAATTTCAATGGTCTGTTATCTAAAGCACTTGGAAGTCTAAATCCATATTCAACTAAAACCTCTTTTCTACTTCTATCTGCTGCATGCATCCCTCTAAATTGAGGTAAAGAAACGTGAGATTCATCAACAATAAGTAAAAAATCTTTCCCCATTTGTTCAAAATAATTCATAAGAGAGTATGGAGTTTCACCTGGCTTTTGACCAGTTAAATGTCTTGCATAATTTTCAATACCTTTACACATTCCAGTACCTTCAATCATCTCAAGGTCAAATTCAACCCTTTGTTTTAATCTTTGATACTCTACTCTTTTATCCTCTTTTTCAAAAAATTGAAGTCTTTCATCAAGTTCCTCTTCAATATTTTTAACTGCAATTGCCAATCTATCATTTGAAACAACAAAAGGGTTTACTGAATAGATAATTACCTCTTCTAGCTCTTTTGTTTTTTCATTTGTTAAATACTCGTGTTTGGTAATAGACTCAACCTCATCACCAAAAAACTCAACTCTTATATATTCATCTTCATAATAAGCAGGGAAGATATCAATAACATCGCCGTTTACCCTAAAATCTGCTCTATCAAAAAAAGAATCATTTCTTTTATAACCCATTTCAACTAGTTTTAGTAAAAACTCTCTTTGAGAATATTCAAAGCCTACTTCTATTCTTTGAACCATAGCTTTATACTCTTCAGGATTACCTAAACCATAATTTGCAGATACTGAAGCAATTACTATTACATCATCAAAACTAAGCAGTGAAGCCGTTGCACTAAGTCTTAGTCTTTCAAGTTCGGCATTTATAGATGAATCTTTTTCAATAAATAAATCAGTTCTTGGAATATATGCTTCAGGCTGATAATAATCATAATAAGAGATAAAATATTCAACATGATTATTTGGGAAAAATGATTTAAATTCACTATATAACTGTGCAGCTAAGGTTTTATTGTGTGTCATGATAAGTGTTGGCATTTGGGTTTTTTCAATAACCTTTGCCATGGTATATGTTTTACCAGAGCCTGTTACACCTTCAAGGGTTGTATATTTGTTTCCACTTAAGATTGAATCACTTATTTGCTTTATTGCATTAGGTTGATCACCAGCTGGTTCATATTGGGTTTTTACTTTAAATTTACTCATGGCAGGATTATATCCAAGATTGAATTATGAGTTGTTCAAACTTTTCTTATAATTCTTTGCCATAAGTATTTATTTGTTTGTAAAAATTATAGAAAAACAAGCACCCATATAATCTTTACCTTCATGTTTAAAACTTTCATTATGAACTTTTATTGTCTGCTCATGTCTTTCTCTAATAATCTTATCAACAATTGATAAACCAAGACCCGTACCAATTGATTTATGTTTTGTAGTAAAATATGGCTCAAAAATCCTTTGAATGATATCTTTAGATATTCCTCCACCATTATCACAAATTTTTAATTCCAAAGAGTTTTCATTTATCTTTTTTGTGGATATATAAATTAATCTATTACCCTCATCGATATTTTGAATTAAAGCATCTTTTGCATTATTCATAATATTAATTAATACTTGTTCTAATTCACTCTTGTTACCATTTATACTCAAATTATCATCTATATTTGTAACTATTTTAATAAAGTTATCTGAGATAGAAGGTTTGGTTAAACTTAGTGATTTTTTAACAACACTTAAAATATCTATCTGCCTAAACTCATTTGTACCTTTAATAAAGTTTTTAAAGTCATCTATAGTTTCAGATAAATAATTAGCTTGATTTAAAATTGTGTCTGAAAAACTTTTTACATCATCTAAAGATATTTTCTCATCATACTCAGATTTTATTCTAAGGCCTGAAGCACTACTTGTAATTACACTTAAAGGTTGTCTCCACTGGTGGGCAATATTTCCTATCATCTCACCCATTGAAGCTAATTTCATATGATTTTCAAGTAGTTTTAATGATGTTACGTCTTTTGTAACAATAAGAACCCTTCTTTTATCTGGAAGTAAAGAAGCAGTAATATTAACATTAACCCTATTTTCATCTTTATCAATACACACTGTTTCAAGGTTTTTAACATATCCATCTTTTAATACATTTTTTAACATATTTTTCAATAACTCTTTTTGCTCTATAATAATTAGTTTATCTAGTGATTTAGTTTTTAGTTCATCATAAGAATAATTTAACATTTTTAAATAAGCATCATTATATTTCAAGAAGTTTGTTTTTAAATCTATTATTGCTATACCATCTTTTGAAGTTTCAAATATAGTTTCAAACTCTTTTTTTTGTTTTTTCAAAATACTTAAAAAATATAAAACAACAATCAAAATTAGGGTAAATATACCTATGATCCTATAAATAAGCTCATAATTTGTATTCTCTTTTATAATTTGAGGTTGAATCCATTTTGAATGAATTGTTTTCTTCTCCTCTTGAGTTATAGCATCAAAAGTTTTATTAATTATTGATAATAATAAAGGATACTCATTTTGAATAAGATATTTATGCTCAAAGTTAAAATCAGCAACTCCACTTATTTTTAAGTTTTTTAAATGAAGCTCACTAAGATAATACAAAGAAGTTGCAATATGACCTATAAAAGCATCCGCTTCCTTTGCCTCAACTTTTAATAAAGCTTCTGGAATATTTAAAGTTTCAAGGATTTTTATATTTGGATGTTTTTTTACTAAATAGTTATAACTTGTATAGTATTTTGGAACTGCAATTGTTTTTGAATCTAACTCATTTAAATTCTGAATATATTTAATATTATCCCCTGTAACAATTGCCATAGGATATTTACTATAAGTATTACTAACTAAACCTAATTTTATCTCTTGGGGACTGGTTCCTATTCCAGGGACTAAATCTATTTTTTTATTTTTAAACATATTTAATACTTCTGGCCATGAAGAAGCTTGAATATATTTAAATTTTATTCCTGTTTTTTTTGAAACCAATTCAAGATAATCTCCCATAATTCCATTCATATTATTGTTTTCAATTATTGATAAAGGTTTCCAGTTTACTTCACTATAAGTTATTTCAGGATGTTTTTTTATGAACTCTTTTTCATCTTTTGTAAAAACTAAAGTATTTTGTGAATCTATTTCTTGTTTTTTTCCATAGTTTTCTAAAATCCATTTTTGTTTTAATTGGCTAATCTTTGAAAAAGGGATAGAGTTTAAAGTCTTTTTCATAATAGAAGCTAAGATTTTTTGTTCAACTCTAATACCAAATCTTAAATCTTCATTTTTAATCTTATCATTTGAAAATATTCCTACAGTTTTAATCCCTTTTATCATAAGTTCTTCAAGTCTGTAAATACTCATTGTTCTACTTAAAACAACATCAACAACACCATCCCTTAAACCATAAAACTTATCATTGTTTGTATCAAATTGAACTATTTCAAAATCTTTTTCGTCTTTTAAAGCACCAATTAAATATGAGCCTTTAACTATTCCTACTTTTTTACCCTTTAAAGATTTTAATCCACTATAAGTACCAAAATCTTCTTTTGCAAATACACCAATTGGAATTTCATAATAAGGTTTGGTATAAAGAGTAAAAGGTAATCTCTCTTCTCTATATGATAATTCTGAAATTATATCAATCTCTTTTTTTTCAAATTTTCCATAAACTTGTGGCCAAGTTCCACCTACTTTTTCAAAATTTAAACCACTTTTTTTGGCAATTAGTTCTATTAACTCTTGGGTGAAGCCTATTTTTTCACCATTATAAGTGAAACTAAAAGGAATATAAGTATCAATAGAACCTATTTTAATAGGCTTATTTTTTGTATTATTAATAAAATTTCGCTCCTCCATTGAAAAAAGCTTAACAATATTATCAATATTTTCATTTCCAAGAATCCATTTATTTGCCAAATGAGAGAAGTATTTATTTTCTACTTGTTTTAATGACTTATTTAAAATTGATCTTAATAGAGGTTTATTTTTATTTACTGCAAATCTTAAATCCTCTTTTTTAATATCTATATACTCATCGATTGCGTTAACATCAACTAAAGATTGTGATTTTATTGCTTTCGTTCCTGTTGAATATGAAGATAAAAAATAATCTATTTGACCTGTTACCAAAGCCTTTGCCTTATCTTCACTAGTAGGAAATTCTACAATGTTGATTCCAAGTTTTGTCAATTCATCTTTATAGAATATATTTTTTGTAACACCAACTTTTTTGCCCTTTAAACTTGAATTATCTGTATAATTTTTATCATTTTTAAGACCAAAAATATAAGTTGGGATTTTGTAATAAGGATTGGTAAAAAGGGAAAAGCTCTCTCTATTTTTAGTAAAAGAGATATCTGATATCATATCAACTTCTTGCTTTTTAAAAGAGTCAAGTGTTTTAGACCACCTTGCATTTTTAACTTCAAAAGTCAAACCACTTATTTCTGAAATTTTATTTAATAACTCAACACTAAAACCTTTATGATTACCATTTTCAACATAGCTAAAGGGTTGAAAATTATTTATCATTGCAATTTTAATATTTGGGTTATTTTTAATCCAACTTTTTTCTTCTTTTGTGAATAATTCATTTGAGAATGATGAAATAGCGAAAAGGAAGAATATTAGTAACATTCTTAACATATAAGACAACCTTAAATTCAATAGTTTGGTATTATATATTATATAAGTTTACTAAGAAATAAAAAAATTATAATCTTGTGAAAGTTAATAAAATTGTAGAGGTTCTTCTACAATTTTATATTTAGTTTTTTTGCGTTTTCATCCATTATTTCAAGTTCTTTTTCTGCACTAATAACAATCTCAGGATCTACTTGAAAGTTTATTCTTTCATCTCTTCCTTCATAATCAACGCTATTTAAAATTGTTTTTATAGCATTGTATCTAGCGATAAACTTGTCATCACTTCTAATAATTATCCAAGGAGATTTTTCAGTATTTGTTTCTTTTAACATTCTATATTTTTTTTCTGTAAACTCAAGCCATCTTTCTTGCATTTGAAGGTCAATTTCACTAAGTTTCCACTGTTTTAAAGGGTTTTCTTCCCTCTCTTCAAATCTTCTTGCTTGCTCATCTTTTGTTACAGAAAAATAGATTTTTAAAAAGTGAATTCCATGTTCACTTAAATCATCTTCAAATCTTGTAACAGTTTTCATAAAAGTTTCATATTCATTTTCTGTACAAAACCCAAAAACTGGTTCAACCATAGCTCTATTGTACCAAGACCTATCAAAGATAACTATCTCCCCTGCTTTAGGAAATTGTTCAACATATCTTTGAAAATACCATTGTGTCATTTGTGTACTTGATGGTTTACCTAAAGCAACTACCCTATAATGTTTTTCATTCATATATCTAGTGATTCTTCTAATAGCACCACCTTTTCCTGAAGCATCTCTACCTTCAACTAATATAATCATTTTTTCATTTTTCTTTTCAAGGTGCTCTTGTAGTTTTATAAGTTCTATCTGTAAAGTTCTTAAAGCTTCCTCTTGAGATCTGTATTCATATTTTTTATGAAGTTCTTTTAAAAAAACTTCGTCAGCCTTTGAACCAATTTTTTCAATAAAATCTTCATAACTCAAAATATCTTCGATTTCTCGTTCATATAATTTATCAATTTTCATATCTATCTCCAATATTCTTTAAAATTTGTGGATTTTATAATAACAAAGTTACAATTGAGTTGTAATAAATTTTTCATCAAATATTATGTATTTCTTGTCACAACATAAAGATGGAATATTTATATAAAATTTGTTTTTTTCTTCATAGGATTTTCCTTGGTGGAAATGTCCTTCTATTACAATATCACTACTATAATTTGCCAATCTTTTTTTAGCAAAAGAATCAAAATCTTTCATCTTTGAACAAATGCTTTTTTTAGTAAGTTTATTATAAATCTTTTTTGATAACCAATAATTTATATCTATAAGATTTAGAAAGACTAAAAGAGCATGGTTTCTTATTATTTTACAATAAATGTCATAGGCTTTTGGAGTATAAATATCCCCATGGGCTAAAGCAATAGTTTTTTGTTCATATTTTGCAAATATTGATTGAGCTTCCCTTTTATAAACCTTTAGATTTGGGAAAAGTTTTTGAAGATTATAATCATGGTTTCCCTCTAAATAAATAATCTCAATATCTTGTGACAATTCATTAATAATATCAATAAGCTTTTGATTTATCTTAACAAAATATCTACTCTCACCAGAGATGAAATCAAACATATCACCCATTAAAAAAAGTTGAGAAGTCTCTATCTTTTTTTCTTTCAATTTTTCTAAAAAAGATAAAAACTCCACATTCACTTCACTAAAATGGGCATCGGCTACAAATACAGCCCCTTTTTTTAAACTAAGGCACATATGCTATTTTTGGTATTCCCTCGTACTCTTCAAAACCACAAATTAAGTTTGCATTAACAACTGCTTGAGAAGATGCACCTCTTAAAAGATTATCAATTGAAGAATTTACAAATAAAGCTTTACCATTTCTTGCTACATATAAATCACAAAAATTTGTCCCTGCAGTTGATTTTAAATCAACAGGTGTGTTTCTAAGTCTAATAAACTCACTATCTGTATATCTATCTTCTAAGATTTTTTCAACATCAATTTCTTCTTTAAGTGTTGCAAAAACAGATACCAACATACCCCTTGTAATTGGTAATAAATGGGGTACAAAATTTATTTGAAACTCTTTATTAGCTAATTTTTGAATTTTCTCTTCAATCTCTGGCATATGTCTATGTTTAAAAGGATTATAAGCATGACAATTTTCATTTAAATGTCCAAAATGAGTAACCTCTTTTAAACCTTTTCCAGCTCCACTCATACCAGTTTTTGCATCAATGAATATTTGAGATCCCTCTTCTATATAATCTATAAAAGGTAAAAGCGCTAAAAGTGCTGCTGTTGGAAAACATCCAGGATTTGCAACAAGTTTTGCATTTTTTAAATCTTCACTATAATATTCAGGTAATCCATAAACTGAATCTTTTATATGCTCTTTATCTTCATGGGGACAATAGTATTTTTCATATGTTTCTAATTCAAGTCTATAATCAGCACTTAAATCTACAACTTTTACACCTAAATCTAATAACTCTTTTGCAAAAAACATTGCAGTTTTATGAGGAAGTGCTAAAAAAGCTAAATCAGCTACTTTAGCAACCTCTTTAGCATCTGCTTTTTGAACTTCAACATCTATAACATCTTTTAAACAAGGGTGTAAATCTTGAACATTTTCTTCACCCGTTGAATTTGCAATATATGTAATATTAAACTTTGGGTGATTTATTAAAATTTTTATTAATTCTAAACCAGTATATCCACTAGCTCCAATAATAGCTACATTCATTATAAATTAAGCTCCTTATAACATACATTTAAGATTTCATAAGTTTTTTTACCTCCAGGTAAAGTTGCCTCAACTTCATCACCTTCTTGTTTTCCTAAAAGTTGTTTTGCTAGTGGCGAATTAAATGAGATTAAACCATTATCAGCATTTGATTCAACGCCTCCAACAATTGCATATTTAAACTCTTCATCTGTATCAACATCTACAAGCTCAACCGTTGAACCAAAACTTACTCTATCATGGGGTAAACTTTCTGGGTCAATAATTACAGCTTTACTTATAATTGCTCCAAGTTCTGCAATTTGTGCATCAATTAATGCAAGTTTATCTTTTGCGGCATGGTATTCAGCGTTCTCTTTTAAATCTCCCAATTGTCTTGCTTCATCTAAAGCAATTACAGTTTCAGGTCTTTCAGTATTTTTTAAAAACTCTAATTCTGAAGTAATTTTTTCATATCCAACTCGCGTCATTGGTTCTTTATCCATGAACGCCTCCTATATAATAATTTATTTCGATTAATTGGGTATAATACCGAAATTTTAATAAATAACATAATAAAAATTATAAAAGAGTAGATATGCAGCAATATGATAGAACCCTCAAACTATTTGGGGAAGAAAATTTCAAAAAATTTCAAAATACAAAATTGATTTTATTAGGTGTAGGTGGAGTTGGAAGCTTTGCTTTAGATTCACTATACAATACAGGAGTTACTGATATTACAATTGTTGATTTTGACACATATGAAGAATCAAATATGAATAGACAACTTGGAAGTCATGGAAATATTGGAAGAATTAAAGTTGAATCACTAAAAGAAAAATACCCAAAAATTACAGCAATACATGCAAAAATCACTCCAGAATGGATTGATGATTTTGATTTTTCACAATATGATTATATCTTAGATGCCATTGATGATGTAAAACCAAAGGTACATTTAATTAAGAAGTTTTACACAAAAGTTATTAGTACAAGTGGTAGTGCAAAAAGAATAGATCCAAGTAAAATTGAATATAAATCTATTTGGGATACATACAATGATCCTTTTATTAAAAAAATAAGATATGAATTAAAAAAACAAGGTTTTAAAAGAAAGTTCAAGGTTGTCTTTTCAAGTGAAGACCCTAACTGCCTAGAAAAAGGAAGTTTTGAAGCAGTAACTGGTTCTTTTGGTTTTATGATGGCATCTGTTACAATAAGAAAGATTATTAACAAAAACAAATAAAATAATTTTTTAAAGTTAAGTATAAGAAAAAAAGCATTATAATTTATACAAAACCAAAAAAAGGGTCTTCATGAACGGTATTAATAGTGTTGAGCAAATGACTCAAGGTCACTTGAGAAATGTACAGCAATTAGCTGTTTTTTACACTGGACACAACAATATTTATGCAATTAACATTGCAAAAGTAAAAGCTTTTATTATCACAGAAGAGTGTACTATTAACGATACTCCAAAGGATACAGCTGTAATCGCAGGAATTGCAACTATTAGAGGAGAACCTGTAACACTTATTAATTTAGATGCATGGCTTGGATTACCACATTTAGATACAAAAGAGTATAAACTAATTATTTATTGCGAATTCAACCATAAAAAAGTAGGTTTTTTAATCAAAGACATGTTAGATATCGTTGAAAAAACAACAGACGAATTAAGACATTCAGAAGAAACAAATGCAAAGATAACATATACAACTTATGTAAAAGTTCATGATAAAGATGAACTATGTACAGTATTCAATGCAGAACAACTACTTAAAGACTTAGGTTGGGTAGATGATGGAGAAGATACATTAAATAAATATGTTGATACTCCTTTTAAAACAGATAAACTAGTTTTAGCAGCAGAAGATTCAGGTGTTGCTAGAGAAGTATTAACTAAATTTTTCAAAAAAGCAAATATAAATTTCGAAATGTATGTAAATGGAGCCCAATTAATTCAAAGAGTTGAAGAGGTTGGAGGTGATAATATTGCCTTAGTTATTACAGATATAGAGATGCCAGAAACTGATGGTTTCCAAGTTGCATCATTTATTAAATCAAGTAATAAATATGCACATATTCCTGTTGTAGTTAATTCATCTATGACAACTGATGCGGTAAGAAATAAGATGAATCAAATTGGTGTTGATGGATTTATTGGAAAGACTGATATCCAAGCACTTTATGCAGCTGCAAAGCAATTCTTATAATAAAAAATAAAAATAGATGAGATTTCATCTATTTTTATCCTCTTTTTTTAAAATTTCTTAGTTATTTAACCATTCTTCAAAAACTTTAATTTGCTCAACAGTTTGAAGTGTTGATGTCCCTCCAAAAGAGTTTCTTGCATTCATTGAGTTTCTTAAATCTAGATACATTACAAGTTCATCGCTTACATCTTTTAATTCTTCATTTGCACTTCTAATCTCATCTATTGTAAGCTCACTTATATCTTTATTTAAAGAGTTTGCTTTTGTAACTACATCTTTTGTAATATAATAAGCTGTTCTAAATGGCATATTTTGTTTTTGCACTAAAAAGTCTGCTAAATCTGTTGCTGTTAAATGCCCTATTTTACAAGCATTTTCCATTTTATCTACATTTACAATCATAGTTCTAATAACTTCTGTTAAAATTGAAAGTGAGATTTCAATTGTTTTAACTGAATCAAAAACACCCTCTTTATCTTCTTGAGTATCTTTGTTATAAGCTAATGGTAAACCTTTCATTACAGTAAGAAGTGAAATTAAATTTCCATAGACTCTTCCTGTTTTTCCCCTAAGTAATTCTGGTACATCAGGGTTTTTCTTTTGTGGCATTATTGAGCTTGTTGTAGCATACTCATCACTCATTCTTACAAATTGGAACTCATATGATGACCATGTTACTAACTCTTCAGAAATTCTACTTATATGCATCATAGAAGTACTTATATTAAATAAAATTTCTAAGGCGAAGTCTCTATCTGAAACTGTATCCATAGCATGTGTTGTAGGAGAGTTAAAACCTAATTTTTGTGATGTTGATTCTCTATTTATATTATGTGGAGTTCCAGCTAATGCTGCACTTCCTAAAGGTGAATAATTATTTCTTTCATATGAACTTTCAAATCTTTCATAATCTCTCTTAAACATATTTGCATAAGCTAATAGATGATATCCAAAATTTAAAGGTTGTGCATGTTGTAAATGTGTCATACCTGGAATCAATGTTGTAGTATGTTTATTAGCAACTTCGACAAATACTTTTATTAACTCTTTTAGTTGTGATTTAATACTCAAACTTTTCTCTTGAACATATAATCTAAAATCAGTTGCAACTTGATCATTTCTACTTCTTGCTGTATGAAGCTTTTTTCCTGGTTCTCCAATTATTTCAGTAAGTCTACTTTCAACTGCCATATGGATATCTTCAGTTTCAAGAGTAAATTCAAATTTACCCGATTCAATCTCTTCTTTTACTTGTAAAAGTCCTGTTTCAATAGCTTCTTGTTCATCCTTTGAAAGAACCCCTTGTTCACATAACATTTGTGAGTGCGCAATTGAACCTTTAATATCTTGAGCATATAACTCTTTATCAAACATAATTGAAGCATTAAACTCATCTAATATTTGTGCATTTGTATTTTTTAATATTTGGTCATTTGACATATATTGTCCTTAAATTTGTAAATGTAGTATTATAAAAATAGATTTTGCGTATTATATCAGAAGCTATATAATACGCAAGTTTTAGTAGATTATATTTTGTTTTAAAAGCTTTCCCATTCATCTGTATCTGGTTGATTACTCACTATTTTATTAGGTTTAGATTGAGTTTGATTAAGGGGTTTTGATTGATTAACTTGTTTAGAGCTTTGAACTGCTGCAGAAGATTTTCTATTTATTGTTTTTGCTTTTGCACTCTCTTTACCATCAAATTGTTTTTCATCTGCATTTCTTACAATTAATTTAGCAATCTCATCAGTTTGAACTGCTACATCGTGGGCTTCATTTGCAATCGATGCATTTAATTGAGTTTGTTGATCAAGACTATTAATTGCATCATTTATTTGTTCAATTCCAGATAACTGCTCTTTTGAAGCACCTTCAATATCAGAAATCAATTCAATTGTTTTTGCAATATTGTCACTTAATTCATTGTAACCTTGAATCATTTTATCTGAAATTAATTTACCATTATTAGCTTTATTTGTTGCATTTTCAACTAAGTTTTTAATCTCTTTTGCTGCTTCTGCACTTCTACTTGCAAGGTTTCTTACTTCTTGTGCTACAACCGCAAATCCTTTTCCAGCTTCTCCTGCTGTTGCTGCTTCAACTGCTGCATTTAGTGAAAGAATATTTGTTTGGAAAGCAATTTGGTCAATTACTGTAATTGCTTCGTTAATTGCATTAACCTCATCATCAATTTCTGTCATGGCAGTAGTTGTTTGTTGTGCTAAATTTTTACCTTCAGTAGCTGAGGCAGTAACTTGATTAGCAAATCCTGCCATATGTACAATATTATTTGTATTTGATGAGATATTACTAGTGATTTCTTCTAAAGCTGCTGCGGTTTCTTCTAAAGAGGCTGCTGCTTCATTTGAATTAATATTTAATGAATCTACATTTTTAAGTAAAATATTTGAACTTTCATCTAAGGTTAAACCATTTATTTTATTTTCAAGAAGCATTTTCGTAATAACTTCAGCTAAAGAATTTAAACCTTTTGCTGTCTCACCAATATCATTTCCAGGGATTTTATGGGTAAAATCTAAGCTTTGATAACGTGATAATGCAAAAGTTACTTTATTTAAATCACCATCAACTTTTGATGATACAATTTCAAATAAATCATTAACGCCATTTTTAAGTTCTTCTACACCTTCATTATCTGTTGTTTCTTTTATTTGTTGTTTAAAAATTCCTGTTTTTGCCAAATCAATTGCTTTATTAACAGCATCAATTACCATTTTAGAAGAAGTTATATCTTGAGCAAATTTAACAACCCTTGTAACTTTTCCACTTTTATCTTTAACAGGAGTATATGAAGCTTGAATCCAAACAGAAGTTCCATCTTTTCTAATTCTTTCAAATTCATCAATATTTGATTTTCCACTATTTAAATCTTTCCAAAACTTTTCATATTCTGCTGAATTTACATAACTACTCTCACAAAATATTCTATGTTTTTTTCCAACTACCTCTGATAAGCTGTAACCTAAAGCATTTAGAAAGTTATTATTTGCGTGGATAATTGTTCCATCAGGTTTAAAAGAAATAATTGCATAATTTTCTTCCATTGCACTTAATCGTGCTGCCTCTTCTTCGTTTTTGCCAAAACCAAACATACTTTTCTCCTAAAAAATTATTTTTAAATAGTACACTTTTAAAGCTTTAGGAAATATTTTGTTTTTTTGTTAATGAGTTACTTGAGAGACAATTCTTAAAAATAATTAAGTTTAAAATCTAAAAAGCCCAAGTTTTAGGGCTTGGGCTAAAAGTTATTTAGATTATAATTTTAAGGAAAAAATTATTAAATTGGTAATACTCTAATATTCTCATCAACTTTTTGTTTAAGTACTGATTCAATAGCGTATAATGTTCCAGTATCTCCTGATGCACAACCATTACATGCACCTAAATATCTAATATATAAATCGTAGTGAGGCATATTATCTTTAATATCAATAATCTCCATATTACCACCATCCATCATAAGCATTGGTCTAATATCAGTATCTAAAACCGTATCAATAACTTTAATTCTTTGAACAATAGTCATTTTATCAAATGAGTTTTCACCTGATTCAGTTGTATCAGCAGCTGCTTTTAATTTTTCTTGTTCCATTTGTGCCCTAACATCAGATAAAATATCAACTAAATAGATATCTTTTTCTTCGTGTCCACCTGGTTTAATACATGATTTACAAAATGCTCCAGCTTTTGTAAAATCTGTAATTTGTTCAACTGTTTTAAGGTCATTGATTCTAATAACTTCTTGTAAAGTACCTAATGTTACCCTTGCACATTCACAGATGATTTGCTCTTCTTCGAAAGATTCCATATCAACATTAAGATAAGTTCCAGCTGCTTTTTTAATTACATCATATGCCATAACTGAGCAGTGCATTTTTTGTGGTGGAACTGCAGGAACATCTGGATGATCTCTAAGCGCTTTTTCAACATCAATATTTGTAATCTTTACTGCATCTTGAACTTTTTTTCCAACACAAAGTTCTGCCATAGCATCAGATGAAGCAATAGCTGTACCACAACCAAAAGATTTAAATTTTGAATCTAAAATCACATCAGTTTCTGGGTTTACACACCAGTAAAGTCTTACTGCATCTCCACATGATTCTGCACCAAAATCAGCAACAATTAGTTTTCCACCCATCTCTTTTGCTTGCTCTTCAGTAATTTCACCTTGATGAGTTGGGTCATCCATTCTTCTAATAACTTGATTTGAGTATTCATCCCAAATTGAACCGGTAATTAAATCATTTTTAGCCATTTTTTATTTCCTTATCTTTTTTTCTTATAATTGTGATACATGATCTTTTGGTGTGTATGCATATGAACTTGAAATATTTCTTAATCTATGTATTGCATTTTTAATCACATCAATCGCATAATCAATCTCTTCTTCAGTATTAAATCTACTTAATGAAAATCTTACACCTGTATGAGCTAGCTCACTATCACTACCAAAGGCATTCATAACAGGATTTGCTTCTAAATCTTCAGATGCACAGGCTGAACCAGTAGAAGCACCAATTGCTTTTTGATTCATATCCCATAACATTGATTCACCTTCAACACCTCTAATTGAAATAAGTGTTGTATTAGGGGTTCTATTTTCTTTTCCACCAATTACTATTGTTTCTGGTATCTCTAATATTGCGTTTTCTAATTTATCTCTTAGTTTTCTAACATGATTTTCTTCATAAGCTAAAGCTATAGGTGAAGTTGCTAATTTCATTGCAACACCCATTCCAACCATCGAAGCTACATCAACAGTCCCTGCTCTATGTCCACCCATTTGCTCACCACCATGTAATAATGGAGTTAAAGCAAAACCATCTTGAACATATAATCCACCAACACCCTTTGGTCCATGGAATTTGTGCGCTGAAAATGATAAATAATTAACATTACACTCTTGAACATCAACTGGAACTTTACCAATTGCCTGAGTTGCATCAGTATGAAAGGCTACTCCTGCTTCTTTACAAATAGCTCCAATCTCTTTAATTGGGAAAAGTTTACCAGTTTCATTATTTGCCCACATAATAGATACTAAAGCTGTATCTTCTCTAATGTAATCTTTTACAGAAGACGCTTCTAAAACACCCTCTTCATTAACTGGTAAATAAGTTACACTTACACCTTGACTCTCTAAGAACTTACATGTTGCAGTTATTGCTGGGTGTTCAACTTCTGAAGTAATTATATGATTTTTATTTCCATTTAATATTTTATCAACCCAAATACCTTTGATAACTGTATTATTACTCTCTGTTGCATTTCCTGTAATAATAATATCATCTTCGTCAGCTGCATTAATACCTTCATATAAATAGTTTAAAGCTTCAATCATCTTAGGATGTGTTCCAGCTCCAAACTTATGTAATGAATTTGGGTTTCCATAAATGTGACAAAAAAATGGTTCCATTGCTTTAAATACTTCTGGATCTACCTTTGTTGTCGCATTATTGTCTAAATATACTTCCATACGTTTTCCTATTTTTCTTTTAAAGATTTCTATGCAATAACTATTCCATAAAAATCGTTTGATTTTGATTAAATTGGCGACATTATATTTTAAATAGGATAAAAATTGTCTTAATTAAATAAATTAGCTTTTTTTAAGATTTTAAGATATTTATTTTTTCTAAAATCAAATCTTTTTTTATTTTATTTTCTTCTTTTTCATATAAATTATTTAGCCAATAAAGAACAACTCTTTTGTAACCATAAAATGAGGCTTTATCGATAAGTTTGTTAATTTGTATTTTAGATAATTTATCTTTATGTAAACTAGAAACTATAAATAAAGAAGTGATATTTTCAACATTAAACATATAATCAAATGATTTAACAATCTTTTCATCTAAGTAGTATTGATAAAATTTTTCATACTGTTTTGGTAAAAAATTTAAATCTTCTTTTTTAAGTTTTTTTTGAAGCAATGAAAAATATATATCTAATTTTTTATTGTCTACTAATTTTCTAATATCTTGATAGTCTTCACAAGTTGAATTTACTCCAACACTAATATCTAATGCACACTTACCTAAATATATTTTTGCAAGTTGATTTAGATCTGCACTTTGTTTTGCATAATTGATTGCTTTTTCTAAATCACTTTTTGCAAGAGTTTGTTTATTTGTCAAAAAGTTTTTTGTATAAGATTTATAAGCCTTTGCACTATCATATTCCCATTGGTTTGGTGTAGTTTTAAAAGAACATCCAGCAAAGACAATTAATATACTAGAAAAAATAATAGTTTTAAACATCATGGTAAAATAACCTTTTCATCTGTTTTGCTTTGAAAAAGATTATCAACTTTTTCAATAATCTCATTTGATTTTAATATCCCTGTTTTAATTCCATCTTTTATTTGTAATAAATCTTTATCATATGAACCAACAGAGTTAACAACACCATCAAGTTTTTTTAATTTATTTTCAATATCCCTTGCAATTTCACTCAATTCTTTTATAAATTTTGTAACTTCAGGAAGAATTTGATTATCAACATTAGAACTTATTTTATTGATATTATTCATTAAATTTGGTAACTTTTCCATACTATTTATTAAAGAATTTGTTGCTTTTTCATTCCCTGTTATTGTTGTTAGTAAAGATTTATTTTCAATTAAAAGCGAAGTAAATTGTTCTATATTTTTAACAATCTTCATCAACTCTGAATCATCTTTTGCTAAGTAAGTTGTTATTTTGTCAACTGAATTTACTATATTTTCTAATTTGGTAACAACAGGATTTAACTTTAAAACTAAATCGTCAATATCATTGCTTATAATAACTTCAAGTTTTGAACCATCTTGTAAAATTGAATTTCCAATAGCTGAATAAAGAATAATATGAGAAGAACCTAATAGTGGTTTTTTTAGCATCAATAAACTTCCTTGGCTAATCCATTTTTGATTTTTTTCATTAACACTAAAAACAAAATCTACAGTTCCATTATCTAATAATTCAATTGAATCTAGTTTTCCTATTGTAAATCCAGAAACTTTTATAGGCATCCCAACGAAAAAAGACTCTGCACTATATGTATTGAAAGTATAAGAATATTTTTTTTCTAAAAGACCTTTTTCTAAAACAATATAAACAATTGCAGCAATAAAATTTAAAAATAAAACAAATACAAATATTCCAACTCTAACTTTAGTTTTATTGTGTTCCATAGATTTTAACCTTAATAGACAATCAAAATTGATGCTAATTCAATACTTAAAAGTATTATTAACATTATAATAAAAATTTTTAAACTAGAAGCAACATTTATATTTTTGTTGTATTGTCTTAATTTATTTGCATAAAAAATAGGTACTAGCATTGTTAAAAAACTTGATATTGAAGATTTGATAAGTAATATAAATATGTTTTCTAAAGTAATTGAGTTTATAATCATATTTTTATATGTTTCTAGATTTAAATCTAAAAAAAATATTGAAACAACACAAGCACTTAAAATCATCAAAGTTGCAAATAAAAAGGACATTAAGGGTACTAAAAAAATACAATTTATAAGTTTTGCATTATACAAGTTAGCAATATCTTTCTTATCTTCTAAATTCTCAAATTTTATTTTCTCTTGTATACTTAATCCATAAACAATAATAAAAAATAAAGTTGTAAATATTGGGGAGAATTCATTCACTATAAAAGAGATTAGTATAACTCCAATTTGTTCAACCAAATTAAATTTCATTGCAAATATAATTGCAATCAAAATCAAAATAGAGCCTAATACTACAGCTAAAAAAAGAAAAGAAAGAAATCTTCTTATACTGCTTTCATAAATCTCCAAAATAAGATTTTTAAACATAGTTTTATTGTAACTAAAAGGGTTTAAAATATTTAAAATAGACTCAAATATGAAGAAAATAAAACTAAAACCCTCTTTAAAAGATAGGATTGTTTTATCTCCAGTATTTTCTAAAAGTTTTAGAAACAATATATACTCTTTACTTATGGATTTTAAAATTATTACAAATTCTAACTAAATCTAGATTCAAAAAATAACATAAATTTTATACTTATGAAAATTATATCTAATTTTACAGTAAGTTTATTATGGAATAATAATGTTATATTTTTTATAAAGGAAATCTATGAAGAAGTTATTATTAGTAGTATTATCATCTATTTTAGCACTTTTTTTAGTGGGATGTGGTGAAAAAAAGAAAGAGGACGTAAAAACACAAGCGGAACCTCAAAAAAAGGTTTTAAAAGTTGGTATGGAATTAGCTTATCCACCTTTTGAGATGAGTGATAAAGATGGAAACCCTTCTGGAGTTTCAGTTGACTTTGCTAAAGCTTTAGGTAAATATCTAGGTAGAGAAGTTGTAATAGAAAATATTGCTTGGGATGGACTTATTCCATCACTAAAAACTGGAAAAGTTGATTTAATAATCTCTTCTATGACAATTACAGAAGAAAGAAAAAAATCAATTGATTTTTCTATTCCTTATGCACAATCTTCATTAGCAATTTTAGCAAATAAAAACTCTGGTATAAATTCAATAAATGATTTAAATGTTGAAGGTAAAAAAGTTGCAGTAAAAAAAGGTTCAACTGGACACATCTATGCAAAAGACAATTTACCAAATGCTGAAATTTTAGTTTTTGATAAAGAAGCAGCTTGTGTTCTTGAAGTTGTTCAAGGTAAAGCTGATGGATTTATTTATGACCAATTAACAATTTATAAAAACTATGCAAAAAACATGGATACAACAGTTCCGTTATTACAATCTTTCCAAAAAGATTTTGAGTACTGGGGAGTTGCTTTAAAACAAAATGATCCACTAAAAGAAGAGGTAAATGCCTTTATCAAAAAGGCAAAAGAGGATGGAACATTTGATACATTTGCAAATAAATATTTAACTGATGCTAAGAAAACATTTGATGAACTTGGTATCCCATTTTTCTTCTAGGAAAAAACTATTAAATTAAAAGATTTATTTATCCATGAATTAGGATTAAAAAAAAATAGACAAACTTCAAAATTTGTCTATTTTTTCAATTTTATTTTTCTTGTCGCTTTAATAATTATTACATTTTATTTTATGTTTAAAAATGTTTCGTACAATTTTAACTGGGATAGTGTATACGAATATAGACAAAAATTTATTGATGGTTTTTTAATGACCATTGTCATCTCGTTTTTTGCTTTAATTCTAAGTTTTATAATTGGTTTATTTTTTGCCTATGCACAAAACTCAAAACTTATAATTCTTAGATTTTTTTCAAGATTTTATATTGAATTGATTCGAGGAACTCCACTTTTAGTTCAAATCTTAATATTCTTTTATGTGTTTGCAAATAATCTAGGTTTTGATAATAGATATATTGTAGGAACTGTTATTTTAGCGCTTTTTGCAGGAGCATATGTAAGTGAGATTATAAGAGGCGCAATAGAATCAGTAGATTTTGAACAATATGAAACGGCTTTGAGTCTTGGAATGACAAATTATCAAATGTATAGATATATAATTTTCCCTCAAGCATTTAGAAGAATGTTACCAGCCTTAACAGGACAATTTGCAAGTATCATAAAAGATTCATCTCTTTTATCAATAATTTCAATTAGTGAATTTACAATGAATGCTCAAGAGGTAAATGCATATACTTATTCAACCTTAGAAAGTTATATCCCCCTAGCAATTGGATATTTACTTTTAACCTACCCTATTTCATACTATACAAACAGATTAGAGGCAAATATAAAAAAATGAAAGACTTAGAATTTTTACACAAAGACCAATTTAATTTTGAAAAATATAAACAAATGGTAAAAGAATATCACGAACAAGACAAAGTTTTAGATTGGTTTGATTATATTTATCAAAGTGCCAATGGTGATTTTTCTAAAGTATTTTGGGCTGATTTAGAACCAAGCCCTTTTTTGATTGAGTGGTTAAAAAAAGAAATAGTTAAAAAACCAAATAAAAAAGCTTGTGTTATTGGTTGTGGCGTGGGAGATGATGCTGAAGCTTTAAGTAGTTTTGCTTTTGAAGTTACAGCCTTTGATATCTCACAAACAGCCATTAAACTATGTAAAAATAGATATCCAAACTCAAATGTTAATTATGTAGTTGCTGATTTATTTAATTATCCAAAAGAGTGGTTTGAATCTTTTGATGTAGTATATGAATGTAATACAATTCAAGTTTTACCAAATGAATATAGAAAAAAGGCAAGGGCTTCAATGAGTTCGTTACTTTCAAAAAATGGATATATTCTAGTTTCTTGTAGAAGTAGAGAGGAAGGGGAAAAAGAAGATGAAATCCCAAAACCACTTGCAAAATCTGAACTTAATGAATTTATAACAATTGATAAACTAGAAGAACAAAGTTTTTTAGCCTATGATGATAAGCAAACTCCAAGTGTTCCTCACTACTTTGCTGTTTATAAAAAATATTTAATATCCTAAAGTAAGTATTTAAAAGATACAATAAGAGTTCAACACACAAACTATTAAAATGAGAATATATACTTGAAGACACTAAATAAAACAGTATTTATTTTACTTGTGATAACTGCTCTAGTCTTATCAATTTTATTTTATAAATTAACTTTGATAAATAAAAGCAACAATCTTATAAACAATTTAGAAAATGCTATGACAACCACAAGATATCTCTTTGAAGAACAAAAAAGATATGCTTTATCCCTTTCGATTATTTTGGCTCAAGATAAAGAGTTAATAGATAGTTTTAAACAAAAAAATAGAGAGAAAAGTTTTGAAGTTGTTAATAGAAAAATCAAACTTCTTAAAAAACTACAAAATAGCCAAATTGACGTACAAATTCATAACAAAGATTTAAGCACTTATTTACGAAGTTGGAATCTATCCATAAAAGATGTTCCCCTTCAAAGTTTTCGACATGGTATTGTAAAAGCACACAAAGATAAAAAACCTATTGTTTCAATAGAATTAGGGAAAAGATTAAATATAAAAGCTATCTCCCCTTTACTTGAAAACAATGAGATAATTGGCTCAATTGAGGTTATTATTGGATTTGAGTATTTAGAACAAGAATTAAAAAAAGAGGGATTAGATACATATATTCTTTTAAATAATAAGTTTCTAAATATAGCAGATACTCTAAAAAGAAATACAAAAATAGGTCAATATACTTTAGTAAATGATAAAAATAAAGAGATAGAACCTTTAGAAGGTGAAGTTTTAAATCAACTAAATGATTATGGATATTTTACAAATGAAAACAAGGCATTTTCATATTTTTCTATATATTCATTTAAAAGGGAAAAACTAGGATATATTATAATCTCTTTAGCAAATAATGACGCTATAAAGATTAATAAATCCTATGAAAAAAACAAATTAATCAAAAGTGAAGGAGTATTAATAGAATGAAAATACTTTTACTAGAAGATGATTATGACTATAAAAATAGTATTAAAGAGTATCTTGAAACACTAAATTATGAAGTTGATGATTTTGACAATGGGGATGAAGCTTATGATGCAATTTTTGAAAAAAGCTATCAACTACTAATTTTAGATATTAGAGTTCCTGGAATAAATGGCTATGAGATAGTAAAAGCTTTAAGAAAAGATAATAATGATATTCCAGTTATATTTATAACTTCACTAACTGATATAAACAATCTTAGTATGGGGTATGAGTTAGGTTGTAATGATTATATAAAAAAACCTTTTTCGCCAAAAGAGTTAAAGTATCGTATAGAACAACTAATAAAAACATTTTATTTTAATACTAACCATAAAAAAATAAAGATAAAAGATCACTTCTTTTATGATATTTTAAAAAAACAACTTTTTAAAGATGAAGAAAAAATCAATTTTACAAAAAAAGAGGAAGATATAGTTTTTTTGCTAATAAGTTGTAAAAACTCTTTTGTAAGTATAAATCAATTAAGAGAAGAGATATGGGACGGGAAATATATGAATGAGGCTGATATTAGAGTATTTATAAAAAACATCAGAGATAAAACCTCAAAAGATTTTATCGAAACAAAAAGGGGTATAGGTTATAAAATTGAAAGAACTTGTAAATAAAAACCATCTAATAAAACTATCTATTGCCTATGCTTTAGTTATCATCATACTAATTTTTATTCCCACATATTTTTATACGAAAAGTGAAATAAAAAACTATGAACTCAATCAAGAAAATCTTGTAAAACAGTATGGTTTAAATATACAAAGAGCTATATATGATTTTACAAACTCTAAAAATGATATTTTTTATTTTCCAAAATCTTTTAATATAAATGCATATATCTATAACAATGATAACAAACTTATATATGCATCTTCAAATAAAGAAATTTCAGATAATAAAAACTATATTACAAAAAAGTTTACACTAAATGAAAATAGATTAAAAGCAAAAACACTAGTAATAAGTAAAAAACTAAATCTAAATGAAATATATCTAAAAATATCAATCTTAGTTTTAAGTGTTGGATTATTTACATTTATAAGTGCTTACTTAATACTAAAACAAACTGTTACACCATACAAAAAAGCCAATAAATACTTAGATAGATTTTTCAATGATGCTATGCATGAACTTAAAACTCCATTAGGAATATTACAATTAAATTTAGAATTACTTGAAGAAAAATATGAAGAATCAAAAGAAGTAAAAAGGTCACTAAATGCAGTTAAAAACCTACAGCTAACCTATGAAGATATAGAATATCTTATGAAGCAAGATATAGTTTCATACACAAAAGAAAACTTTGATTTTTCTATATTTTTAAAACAACGAATTGACATATTTAAAGGTCTTGCCTACTCAAAAAAGATTTCAATAAATGAGAATATTGATGATAATATAAATGTTAATATAAATAGAATCGAACTTCAAAGAGTAATTGATAATACAATTTCTAATGCTATAAAATATTCCAATGAATCATCACAAATAAATATATCATTAAGAAAAAACACAAAAAACCAAACACTTTTTAGCGTAGAAGATTTTGGAAAAGGGATAAAAGATACATCAAAAATATTCCATAGATACCATAGAGAAGAGACTATTCAAGGTGGTTTTGGTATTGGACTTAATATCGTTAAAAATATTTGCGACAAAAATCACATACAAATAGATATAAAGACAAAACTAAACTCAGGGACAAACTTCACATACATATTTTCTTAATAATTTCTTAAAATAACTTTCTAAAAACCAACTTTTAATTTATATTCAATTGTTAATATTTTAAAAATTAAAAGGAGAAGAAAAATGAAATTTTTAATTTCTATACTACTTTTGGCAACAATTTCGTTTGCAAATGAAATGTTAGCACCAAAAAATTATCCAGCAGGAGAAGTTGGAAAACTTGTAAAACTAGGTGAGGACATTGTAAATAATACAGATACACATCCTCTAACAAAAGATTTTGTAGGAAATAAACTACAATGTAAAAGTTGTCACTTAAAAGGTCCTGATGGAAAAGTTGGAACAGGAAAAGGGATTTCTAGTTGGGTTGGTACAGCTGCAGCATTTCCTGCTTGGTCAAAAAGAGAAAAAACAGTTCAATCTTTACAAGATAGATCAAATAACTGTTTTATGAGAAGTATGAATGGTAAAAGACTTATTGTAGATTCTAAAGCTAGTATGGCTATCGCAGCTTATATTACTTGGTTATCAGAAGGAACTCCTCTTAAAATGAATGAAAAAGGTCCATGGAGTACTCATAATACAAAACTATACCCAAAAGGTGTAAAACACTTTAAAGCAATTCAGAAAAAAGCAACACATGAAAACTATTTGGCTGGTAAAGATGTGTATGCAAAAAAATGTGCTTCATGTCATGGACAAAATGGAGAAGGAGTAGCAGTATTTCCTCCATTATGGGGAAAAGATGCAAATGGAAAATGGTTAAGCTACAATACAGGGGCTGGTATGAGTAAACTTGATAAAGCTGCTTCATGGGTTAGATCAAATATGCCATTAGGACAAGGTGGAAGTTTAACAGACCAAGAGGTTGCAGATGTAGTTCTATTTATAGATGCACAAGAAAGAGCACCATTTAACCTTCAAAAAATGTTATTACCAAAAGAAGAGATGGGATACTATAACTCAGCAGTATTAGAAGAAAAACATACAGTAGAAAGCAACTTTAAAGCTTTAGGACTTGATTTACAAAAAATCAAAACTGGTAAATAATAAAATCTTTCAAGGGTATTTATCCCTTGAAAGAAACAATAACTATTTAAATTATATAAAAATATTTATCTCCCTATTTCCAAACAAAATCTTAATCTTTTAAACTTAGTTAAATCTCTTAATTTTCTTTTAATGAACATATGTTAAATTTACATTATACAAATAAGACAAATTTTGTCCTATTTTAAAAAGGAGTCGATATGAGCGACAATAGTCAAATAAAAGATATATTAAAAAAAGAATATAAACTTGGATTTGAAACACTAATTGAAAGTGATACTTTTCCAGTTGGATTAAATGAAGATGTAATAAAAGCAATATCAAAAAAGAAAAATGAACCTGAGTGGTTATTAGAATTTAGATTAAAAGCATATAAAAGATGGCAAAAAATGGAAGAGCCTAGTTGGGCAAATTTGAGATATCCTCAAATTGATTATAATGATATTTCATACTATTCTGCGCCAAAAAAAGCACTTGATAGTTTAGATGAAGTTGACCCTGAGATTTTAAAAACATATGAAAAACTTGGCATTCCACTTGAAGAGCAAAAAATGCTTGCAGGTGTTGCAGTTGATGCAGTATTTGACTCTGTTTCAGTTAAAACAACTTTTCAAGAAGAGTTAGAAAAACTTGGAATTATATTTTGTTCTATTAGTGAAGCAGCACAAAATCACCCAGAATTATTAAAAAAATATTTAGCTTCAGTTGTAAGTACAGGTGATAATTATTTTGCTGCTTTAAATAGTGCAGTTTTTACAGATGGAAGTTTTGTATATATTCCACCAAATACTAGATGTCCAATGGAACTATCAACATATTTTAGAATAAATGCACTAAACACTGGACAGTTTGAAAGAACACTTATTATTTGTGATGAGGGCTCATATGTATCATATAATGAAGGTTGTTCAGCTCCACAAAGGGATGAAAGACAACTTCATGCAGCCGTTGTTGAACTTGTGGCACTTGATAATGCTCAAATTAAATATTCAACTATTCAAAACTGGTATCCAGGTGATGATGATGGTAAAGGTGGTATTCTAAACTTTGTTACAAAAAGGGGTTTATGTCAAGGTGAGAATTCAAAAATCTCATGGACTCAAGTGGAAACAGGTTCACTTGTAACTTGGAAATATCCATCTTGTGTTTTAAAGGGTAAAAATTCTGTTGGTGAATTTTATTCAGTTGCAATTTCAAGTCATGCTCAACAAGCAGATACTGGAACTAAAATGATTCACTTAGGTGAAAATACAAAATCAACAATTATCTCAAAGGGTATTTCAGCAATGAAAGGTGTAAATGCCTATAGAGGATTAGTAAGAGTTGGGAAAAAAGCAAAAAATGCAAGAAATATTTCTGAGTGTGATTCACTTCTAATTGGTAATACTTGTAAAGCACATACTTACCCATACCATGAGATAAAAAACCCTAGTGCAAAAATAGAACATGAAGCAACTACATCAAAAATTTCTGATGAGCAATTGTTTTATTTACAACAAAGAGGAATAGATGAAGAGGATGCAATTGCAATGATTGTAAATGGATTTTGTAAAGAAGTATTAAAAGAGCTTCCAATGGAGTTTGCAGCAGAAGCTAAAGAGTTATTAAGTATATCACTTGAAGGGAGTGTAGGATAATGTTAAGTATTAAAGATTTAAAAGTAAATATTGATAATAAAGAGATTTTAAAAGGTTTGGATTTAGAGATAAATCCAGGTGAGATTCATGTTCTTATGGGACAAAATGGTGCAGGTAAATCTACACTTGTAAAAACACTAAGTGATCATTATGATTGTGAAGTTGTTGATGGGAAAATGGTTTATAAAGATAAAGATCTAATGGATTTAGATGTATCGCAAAGAGCTAAAGAAGGGATTTTCTTAAGTTTTCAAAACCCAGTAGAAGTTCCAGGTGTAAATAATAGCTATTTTTTAAAAACAGCAATAAATGAAAAAAGAAAACATGAAAACCTTGATGAATTAGATGCTATGGATTTTCTAAAACTTACTAAAGAGGAACTTGGAAAATTTGACATCGATAAAAAACTTTTACAAAGGGATTTAAATGATGGTTTTTCAGGTGGTGAGAAAAAAAGAAATGAACTAATTCAGTTATTACTTTTAAAACCTGATTTAATTATGCTTGATGAGATTGACTCAGGACTTGATGTAGATGCAGTTAAAACTGTTGCAAATGTTGTAAACGATTTATTAAAAGATAAATCAAAATCACTTTTAATGATTACACACTATGACAAACTATTATCTGCTGTAAAGCCTGATTTTGTACATATTATGCATAATGGGAAAATAGTAAAAACTGGTGATTATAGCCTTGCACTTGAATTAGATGCAAAAGGTTATGAAGCAATAGGAATTAAAGATGAAGCTAATTAATTTGAAAAACGAAGAACTTTTAATTGATAAAAATACAATAGAACCACTTGTCATCACATATGATTTGAAAAAAGAGGGTCATAATAAAATTAGAATAAAACTAAAAAAGGGAATAAAAGCATCAATAATTGAAACATTCTCTGGGGGAAATTCAATTGGTGAATATGAAAGAGAATTGATTATTGAAGATGGTGCAAGTTTAGAATATTTGAAATACCAAACCTTAGATAAAAAAAGTGTAGTTGACTTTAACTACAAAATCAATTTAGGTGAGGGAAGTAAAATAAATATGATAAACCTAGAGTTTGGTGAAGGTTCTACAAAAAGTACATATGAAACACCACTAGATAATGAAAATGCAATTTTCAATGTAAATGGTTTAGTTAAGATTTACAATGATAGTGATTCTAAATCTATTTTTAGAACAATACATAATGCACCAAATGCATTAAGTGATATTGCTTATAAACACCTATTAAATGATAAGGTTAAAGCAACATTTGATGCAAAATCAATTGTAAATGAAAAGGCTTTAAATTCTAAAGTATTTCAAAACTCTGAAACTTTACTTTTAAGTGAAGATGCTGTGATTTTTGCACAGCCACATTTAGAGATTAATATTGATGAACTAGAAGCTGCACATGGTGCAACAACGGGTAGTTTAGATGAAGAGCAAATGTTTTATCTACAAGCTAGAGGTATCTCAAAAGAAAATGCGAGGGATATGTTATTAAAAGCTGTAGAGAATAAAATTTACGATAAAATTGAAGATATAAAAATAAAAGAGTTTATTAAAAATCAAAAAAGGGGTTAGTTATGTTTAAAAAAGATTTTCCATTTTTTACTAACTCTCAAACAGTTTATTTAGACAATGGAGCTACAACACAAAAACCAAAATGTGTAATTGACTCTCAAGTTGAATATTATGAAAAGTATTGTGCTAATACTCATAGAAGTTCTTTTGGTGATGCAAATAAAGCTACTACTAAATATGAAGAGAGTAGAAAAATTTTAAAAGAGTTTATAAATGCATCATCAAAAGAGGAGATTATATTTACCAAAGGTGTAACTGAATCTATAAATTTTATTGCTTCTTCATATGCAAAAAAATTTAAAACAGTTATTATCTCTAGCTTAGAACATCACTCAAATATTGTTCCATGGCATATGCAAGGAAGAACTCTAGGTAATGGTTTAGAAGTTGTAAATTGTGATGATAATTTAAACTTTGATTTTGTTCATTTTGAAAAGCTTTTAGAAAACAACCCCAAATCATTTGTATCGATTACTCATATCTCAAATGCCTTTGGAGTAATTCATGATATTAGAAAAATCATTGACTTAGCACATAAATATGATGGTGTTGTTTTAATAGATGGAGCACAAAGTTTAACCCATACAAATATAGATGTTCAAGTTTTAGATGTAGATTTTTTTGCAATCTCTGGACATAAATCCTTTGGGCCAACTGGAGTTGGTGCTTTATATATAAAAGAAAAGTTTCTAGAAGAGTTTGATCCATATCAAACAGGTGGAGCCACAATTGATAAAGTTGATTACGAAAGTTCTACACTTTTACCAAGTCCATATAAATTTGAAGCTGGAACTCAAAATATAGCTGGAGTTATTGGTTTTGGTGAGGCATTGAAATTTATCAGTCAAGTGGGATATGTAAATATAAAAACTATAGAAAAAGATGTATATCAATATTTAGATTTAAAATTAAGAGAACTTCCTAACATAATTTTTTATAATGGCATTGAAAACTCAATTGCAAGTAGAAGTTTTAATTTTAAGAATATTTCCCATGATGATATAGGAATATTACTTGATAAAATGGATATTGCAGTAAGAGTTGGACACCATTGTGCACAACCTATTATGAATAAACTTGGAATAAAAGGGACAATTAGAGTTTCCCTTGCATTTTATAATGATTATAAAGATGTGGACAAATTAATAGAAAGCTTGAAAAGAGCTTTGACTATGTTAGAGTAAAGGATAATATCTATGAGTATTGAAAAAAAAGTTGAAAGTATAAAAGAAGATTTAGATTTTTTTGAAGATGAATTACAAAAATATGAATATATTATAGACCTAGGGAAAAAACTAGACCCCCTTGAAGATGAGTATAAAACCCCTGATAATATAGTTCATGGATGTACCTCTCAAGTATGGCTAGTATGTGAAGAAAGAGATGGAAAACTTTATTTTAAAGGTACTTCCGATGCAATTATTGTAAAGGGCCTAATTTACATTATTTTAGATGTCTTTTCAGGACTTGAAAAACAAACTTTAAGAGATGTAGATATGGATATAGTTTATGAATTAGGTCTTAGTGAAGTTATTACACCAAATAGACAAAGTGGTGTAATTGGTATGATAAAAAAGATAAAAGAGTATGCAAACTCTTAAATATAAGAGGACTTAAGATGTTAAATGAAGAATTAGAAAAAAAATTAAAAGAAGAATTAGAAAAAAGATATAGAAATATTTATGACCCAGAGATTCCTGCAAATATTTATGATTTGGGATTGATATATAGTGTTACATTTGAAGAAAATGGAAACTATCTATATGCAAATGTAGAGATGACATTAACTTCACCTGCATGTCCAGTTGCAGAATCACTTGTTGAACAAGTACAATATGCTACTTCTGGAGTTCCTGAAATTGATGAAGCCTATGTAAAACTTACTTTTGATCCACCTTGGGATCCTAGTATGATGAGTGATGATGCAAAAGAAGTTATGGGGGCAAGTGGAGCAGCAGTTTTTTAAAATAACTAGTTAAAAACTTAATATACACTTTTAGGAAAATATTGTTATAGTTCCATAATGAAGAAAAAAGAACTTTTTATAATTATATATACTATAACAATCCTCCTATCAGTTATGTATGCAACACAACCTTTACAACCACTTTTATCAAATGAGTTTGATGTATCTATTGTAAAAGCGTCATCTTTTACTGCTGTAATAATGCTTTTTTTAGCAATTTCACCAATTTTTTATGGATATATTCTTGAGTCAGTCAAAATAAAAACTGTACTTCTAATTGCCTCTTCAATACTACTAATTACAAATTTAATTTTAGGTTTTGTAAATAACTATGAACTTTTTTTAACTATAAGAACCATTGAAGCCATTGTAATTCCAGCAATTTTAACTGGATGTATGGCAATACTTGCAAAAGATAAAGAAAATACAAAATTAAACATGTCAATTTATGTTGCTGCAACTGTTTTTGGTGGCTTAGTTGGAAGAGTCTTTTCAGGATTTATTGCAGAAGAGTTTGGTTGGAGAATAGTTTTCTTTTCATTATCATTGGCTTTATTATTTAGTCTTTATTTTATAAAATCACTAAATTTTGAAGATGATGCAAATTTAGTTAAACCAAAACTTCAAGATATTGTAAATATCTTAAAAGACAAAAGATTTGTAATAATCTATTTACAAATGTTTATTATCTTTTTTGTTTTTGCAGGGCTTTTAAACATCCTTCCTTTTAGGGTAAAAGAACTTGATCCAAATGTTAGTGAAACACAAGTTGGGCTTTTATATTTAGGGTATGGAATGGGTATATTAATATCTTTATTTATACATAAAATTGTAAACTTTTTTAAAAAAGAGTTGAGAGCAATTATGGCTGGTATACTTTTATTTATAATCTCAACAAGTATGTTTCTTTCAACTAAACCTTTATTTTTATTTTCACTAGTTTTCTTATTTTGTATTGGGATGTTCACTATTCATACTCTCTCAACTAGAATTGCAAACTCCTTAAAAGCTTCACAAAAAGCTTTAACATCAGGAATGTATCTAAGCTTTTACTATTTAGGTGGGGCAGTTGGTTCTATCATACCTTCAATTGTTTATGCAAAACTAGGATGGGATTTTACAATTTATATGTTTTTAGGATTATTAGTTTTTGCATTTTTATTTGTCTTCTTTAATAGAAATAGATTTAAAGCATTTAACTAAAAAATATCTAAATAAATAGAAAATTATTTTTATTAAAAAAATAGCTTTTAAATAATATATATTTTATATTTGATTTTAGCTATGTAAAAAGATTTAATATAACTTTAACTTCTAAAACTATATTTCAAAGAGTTTAAAATCTGTTTTTCTTTTTATCTTTTAAAATAAATATGATTTTAAAATTATAAGAACAAATTATATTCTTCGTTAATTGTTAGTTTGACAACTAGATTATATATAATATTTTAACATATTTTTTTAATTTTACATTAACTTTTTATTTAGATTTTTTCAGTATTATGAGCATTCATTTATTTTAAAGAGGTTAGATATGGACGTTAATACAAAGGTAAATTCAAAAATCATTTTTTTATGTTTTTTGATTGCAACAACTGCTACATTAGGAAGTTTATTTTTTAGTGAGATAATGCAATTTATTCCATGCAATATGTGTTGGTATCAAAGAATTTTTATGTACCCACTTGTTTTTATATTTTTAGTTAATCTATTATACCCTGATGACAAAGTATTTAAATATGCTTTTACTTTAGTTTTTATAGGCTTACTTATATCAATTTATCATAACCTTTTGATGTTTGGTATCATTCCAGAATCAGCTGTTCCTTGTGCTAGCGGAGTACCTTGTTCAACTGAATATATAAACTGGTTTGGATTTGTTACAATTCCACTTTTATCTATGGTATCATACTTAGCAATTTTTATATTATTAATATCAATGAAAAAATAAAAATAAAAAAAACTTGGAGAATATATGCAAAATAAGAATTTAGTTTTTATTTCAATAGCAGTTTTAATAATTGCTTTTTTTGGAGGAGCATACTTTTATAAAAATGCCCAGTCAGAACAAAGTGTTGCTTTAGCAAAAGAGCAAGCTTTATTGTTTCAAAGGCCTTACTCATATGTAATTGGTAATAAAGATGCAAAGGTTCAATTAGTTGAATTCTTTGACCCAGCTTGTGGAACTTGTGCCCAATTTCATCATCTAACAAAAACTTTGTTAACAAAATATAATGGTGATGTTAAAATAGTACTTAGATATGCACCTTTTCACAAAAATTCTCATTACGCAGTAAAAATGCTTGAAGGAGCAAGAGAGCAAGGTAAATTTATAGAAACATTAGAATTTATGTTTGCAACGCAAAGACAATGGATTAAACATCATGAAGTTCAAGCTAATATGCTTTGGAATTTACTTCCAAATGTTAAAGGTTTAGATATGGAAAAACTTGGAGAATTTATGAATAGTTCAAAAGGTGATGAAATAGTAAAACAAGATCTAGCAGATGCTGAAAAATTGGGGGTTACAAAGACACCTGGCTATATAGTAAATGGTAAACCTTTACAAAAATTTGGCTTTGAACCTCTAAAAAAACTAATTGAATCAGAATTATAAAACAAAAAAATCATATAATACCATCAAAGGTATTATATGAAAAAAGAAATTGGAATTTTAGCACACATCTCATCATTACCAAATGATTATGTTATCGGAACATTAGGACGTGAAAGTTATCAATTTATTGATATTCTTTCAAAAAACGATATTACTATATGGCAAATTTTGCCAATTAATCCAACTGAAAATGATCATTCACCCTACTCATCAGTTTGCTCCTTTGCAGGAAACTTATCATTTATCGATTTTGAAGAGTTCCTTGAAAATAAATTTATTTCAAAAGAGGAACTAGATAATCTAAAAAGAAAAGAAGATGATAGTTTTGAAAGCGAAGAGACCTTAGGGTATAAAAAAACACTTTTAAGAAAAATATTTTCAAAAACAAATTTAGATGAAGATTTTCAAAACTTTACAGAACAAAATAGATTTTGGCTAGATGACTATGCTTTATTTTTAACACTACAAGAAAAACTTGATGAAAAACTTTTTTACAACTGGCCAATAGATATTGCAAAAAAAGAGCTTACTAATCCTATAATACAAGATATCATAGAAGAAAAAAATGAATTAAACTATCATAAGTTTACCCAATATGTATTTTTCAAACAATATATGAAACTAAAAAACTACGCAAATAGCAAAGGTGTAAAAATATTTGGTGATCTTCCTATTTATGTATCAAAAAATAGTTCTGATGTTTGGGGAGACCAAGAGATTTTTCTATTAGATACAGATATGCAGCCAAAACTAAAAGCTGGTGTTCCACCTGATTATTTTAGTGAAGATGGACAATCATGGGGTAATCCTGTTTATGATTGGGAGAACAACAAAGAAAATGTTCTCTCTTGGTGGACACAAAGGGTAAAATATAGTTTAGAACTTTTTGACTTAGTTAGAATTGACCACTTTAGAGGACTTGAAAGTTTTTGGGTAATTCCTAGAGAAGATGAAACAGCAATAAATGGCTGGTGGGAAAAATGTTATGGGGATGAACTATTTCAAAGACTAAAAGAGGAATTAGGAGAAAACCTGCCAATTATAGCGGAAGACTTAGGGGAAATAACGCCAGAAGTAAATGCCTTAAGAGAAAAGTATAAACTACCTGGAATGAAAATCTTAGCCTTTGCCTATGATGGAAATGAAGACAATCCTTATTTACCTGAAAACTGTGAAGAAAACTCTATTTCATATATTGGAACCCATGATAATAATACTTTGATTGGTTGGAAAAATGAGCTTTTACATAGAGATGATAAAGAGGAAATAAATAGAATATTATCAGCTTTAAATATAAACTCTATGGATGAGTTTGAAAATGCCCTAATTGAAACTTTAATAGAAACAAAATCAAAAATTTCTGTTATATCAATTCAAGATATTTTGTTACTTGATGAAAATTATAGAATGAATATACCAGGTGTTGCAAAAGGGAACTGGACTTACAGAATGAAAACTAATGAACTAAATGAGAATATGATAAATTTAAGAGGGAAAAAGATATAAACTTTTTCCTCTATAAAAGAGTCTAAAAACTTGTACTAATAAATCCGATTGCTGCAAAAGAGATTACAACAAATAAAATTAAATTTCTTACCATTTCCATAATTTATCCTTTTATAATTGTTTAAATAATTATATAAGTTTTATGTCAATTTCAAAATGTAATAACTCTTTACATTTTATTGACAAAATTTAAAAGTGAATTGAAAAAATATTTGAAAAGTTTTTATGTGTATATTCTAATTTAAAATCATGCATTTTTATAATTTTATTTACAATATTTAAACCAAGTCCATGACCAATTTGTTGATTTGGGTCTCTTGTAAAAGGTTTAGTATAATAAATCAAGTCATTAGCTAACTTTTTACCAATATTTTCCACAACAATTTTATTACTTGAAGTTTCAATTTTAATAGGATAACTAGTTGCATATTTCATTGCATTATCAATTAAATTCTTTAAAACTATTGTTAAGTAGTATTTATCACCTTTTATTTTAAAATCATTTTCCACATCCAAAAAGATTTTAGATTCATCATCAATTGAGAGTTTTGATAAAGATTCTAGAATTAAACTTGTTACTTTAAACTCTTCAAGATTTAATGTAACAAAGTTGAGTTTTTCCCTTTGAAGAAGTTTACTTGTAAGCTCCTCAATATCAACAAAGACACTATTTACATCAGTTAATTCATCTTTATCAAGTTTATTTTTAAAATTTTCTAATAAAAATTTACCCTTTGTTATTGGAGTTTTTAATTCATGACTAATATTTCTTAAAAGCTCTTCTCTAGAGTGAATAATATCATCTTGTTTTTCAAGGTACGAATTTAGGTTATCTGTAATTTCACTTAGTTCATTATTTTTCCCAATATCAATTTTAATAGAGTTTTCATCATCCCTAAAAAGCTGAAGAACCCCATTATTCAATTTATTAAGCATCACTTTAATCTCATTCATAATTTTTGTTGAGATTAGAAAAGAGAATAAAAAAGCTATACATAATAAAGCTACAACTTCTATTTTAATTGTATTTATAAATTCATTTCTTTGTATTTCTGTTTTATCTAATTCATTTTGTAAATAACTAATTTCATCAATTAAAAGTTTTTCTGCTTTGGTACTTAAAACATCAAACTTATCACTAAAGTTTTTTAAATCCTCTTTATCTTTTGTGGTTAAAACAATTGCATGAAGTTCGTCTCTTATTGATTTATATAAATTTTCAAAATGTAAAAACAATAACTTTAAATTTTCTTTTTCCGATATAGACTCTGAATTCTCAATTGTTATCTCTTTTTTCAACAACAAACTTTCAAAAAGTTCATTTGCCTTATTAAGTCTTTTTTTTACAATATTTATTTTTTCATAATCTGTAACAATATCAAGAACAATCCATGAAAAAGAGTGATTATACTCTTTCAAACGCTCTACCCGTCTAATTTGATCGTATCTATGTTTTTGAGCCATATGAACTTCGTTTAAATTGTAAATTGAATAAAAAAATACGCCAATAATAAATATTGTAATAAGTAAGATTAAAGAAAAAGAGATAATAAGTTTTTGTCTAATTGTCATTTATAAATTTATACCCAATTCCCCAAACTGATTTTATATATTTTGCATCCTTTGAGTCATCATTTATTTTAAATCTAATATTACTCACATGCATATCTATTGTTCTATTTTTTGTATCTTTTTTTAGACTGGTTTGATTTAAAATATCTTCCCTTGATACAACTTTATTGATATTATTTAAAAACATAAAAAATATTTCAGATTCTATTTTTGTAAACTCAATTTGATGTTCATCTAAAAAAACTGTTTTTTTATCTAAATCAATAAATAACTCATTGATTTTTATTTTATCATCATCTGTATATCTTTTTAAAGTTGCATCAATTCTAAGAACTAATTCTCTAGGTTCGTAAGGTTTAGATAAATAGTCATCAGCTCCAAGTTCAAAACCATGAATTTTATTACCAATATCATCCCTAGCTGTTGAGATGATAATTGGTATATTTTTTATCTCTTTTAATTTTTTAAATAGATCAAAGCCATCCATTCCAGGAAGACCTAAATCTAAAATAACAATAGCATATTTTGAACTTTCATTTCTAAACTCTTCTAATGCTTCCAAAGGTTGTGAATATACAAAACAATCGTAATTATAAGACTTTAAAAAAGTACTTATAAGATTTTGTAACTCAATATTATCTTCGATTAGTAAGACATTTTTATTTTTCACTAGTTTCCTTAATTTTAGAAACTGATTTTAACCAAAAATATCCAAATAGCCCTGAAAATAATGAAGCACTTAAAATTCCAATCTTAGCTTGGAAAATAAAATCTTCATTTCCAACAAATGCTAAATCAGCAACAAATATCGACATTGTAAATCCAATACCACCTAAAAAGGCTACTCCAAATACTTGACTAAAACTACTTCCTTTTGGAAGCTGTGCAATTTTCATTTTAACAGCAAGCCATGAAACTCCAAAAATCCCTATAACTTTTCCAAGTATAAGACCACCAATTATTCCTAATGAAACAGGCTCTAAAATTGTTTCACCAATTGATGAGAAGTCGATTTTAATTCCAGCATTTGCAAGGGCAAAAATAGGTATAACTAATAAAGCAACTGGTAAATGAAGTCCATGTTCTAATCTTGATGCTGGTGTTCCTACCTCATCAATTTTATCTTGAATATTTGTTAAAATCTTTTTTTGTTTTTCATGTAATTCAAGAGTATCTTTTACTGGATAATTTTCATATTCATCTAAAAGTTTTCTTGTATCTTTAGCAAGAGTTGCTGGAACTCTTTTTGGAGTTGATGGAATTGCTAATGCGGCTAAAACTCCGGCAATAGTTGCATGAACTCCTGATTCAAGCATAAAGAACCACATAAATAATCCAACAATAAAATATGGTAAAATCATGTGAATACCAAATCTATTAAATGTAATCATAACTAAAAACATTAAACCTGCTAATCCAAGTGGCATTAAATTAATCGTTTCCGTATAAAATAAAGCAATAACAATAACTGCTCCTAAATCATCTACGATAGCTAAAGCTACTAAAAAAGTTACAAGTGCTGTTGGAACTCTTTTACCAAGTAATACTAAAGCACTAATTGCAAAGGCAATATCTGTAGCCATTGGGATACCCCAACCACCTGCACCTGCTGTTCCATAATTTAAACTTGTATAAATAAGAGCAGGGAAAACCATTCCTCCAATTGCAGCTAAAATTGGAAGCATTGCAACTTTTATATTTGATAACTCACCAGCTGTTATCTCTCTTTTTATCTCTAATCCAATTAAAAAGAAGAATATCGCCATAAGTCCATCATTTATCCAGTGATGTAAACTATGAGATAGTTTCCACGAACCAACATTTAAGTCAATATACATATGAAAAAAATGCGAGTATGTTTCATATAAAGGTGAATTAGCTAAAATTAAAGCTACAACGGTCATTAATATTAAAATTAGTCCTGTTGTTGTTTGGGCATGTAAAAACTCTTCAAAAGGTGTAGATACTTTTTTAAAGGCTTTTTCCCAAGGTGCATAAAGTTTCATTTTTTATCTCCCAGAAAAATTGTAAATTTTATTTTAAAATGTCAAATTATACATTATATTTGTAAATACTATCATACATTATTTATTGACACTTTCTTGACAGTTAACTATAAAAAGAATCGATTTTTTCTTTATGATTATCTGCCCATTGTTCAAAACTCAGCTCTTTTTCTTTTTCAACATTTGTTTTGGTCTGATAATAAATCTCTTCAGCATTATCTTTTGGAATAACAGCAACTCCTTCTTCATCAGCAACAATAATATCCCCAGGGTTTACAGAAATTCCTCCAGCAATAATAGGGATATTTACTGGTACAGCATTTTTTTTGCCTCCAGGCATTGGTATTACACCTCTTCCAAATATTGACACTTTATTTTCTCTTATCTCACCAATATCTCGAACTAAACCATCTATAACAAAACCTTTAATTCCTCTTTTTTTGGCAATTAAAGCTACATTTCCACCTATGACTGCGTAATCCATTGTATTTGATTGTGCAACAATAATTGAACCCTCAGGAGCTTCATAAATTGCTCTATGTAAACTTAAATTTTCACCACCAACCATTTCTACAGTAAAAGCTGGTCCACTAATTCTTGGAATTCTAGGCCATAATTCTTTAATTCCTGCGTCCATAAAACTTTCTCTTTTCAAAGGTCCAGCATAATCACATGGTGAAAACTCTGCATATTTTTCATAATCCATTAATACTCCTTAATATTTAAAAAGTATTATACTAATTAGTTTTAAAATTTCACAATTAAGTATTCACTAATTTTATTTTGTAAATAAAGTTAAGACTTCATAAACAACTTCACTTTCAATCACTAAACAAACAAAAAAGATAATTTCAAATTTAAATAAAAATATTCTACTTATCCTTTCATTTAAAAATGTATAATCTTTTTTCAATACATCATAAGCATGCATAGAAAGACTATGTTGTACATTTTGTTTATACCATGCAATATATGCTTCCCTTTTATCTATATTTTTTTTAGAAATAATTTCATATAAAAAATATGTATATAAAACTGATATGAAAAAAGTTCCAATTAAAATCACATCTTCTAAAAGAAAATAAATTAAGATAATTAAAAAGGGAAAAGAGATTATAAAACAACTTAGATTTTTATGTTTGTGATAGATGTAATTGATTAAAAAATATTTGGTACCTAAATCATTTGATTCATTTCTACTAAAAATTAATAGATTTAAAAAAATTATTAAAGAAGCGATAAGATGTAAATATAATAAAGAAAGCATAATTATCTCCCCTTTAAATGAGCAAATTAGTCCTTCAATTTTAATTTATCCAAGTTTATTTTAATTAGAAATAAAAATTATTAGATAGTTTTTCATTTAACTTATATATTAATTTTTAAAACATAAACAAAGAATAGATACACTTACGGTTTATTTTAGGGGACGTTAATGAAAAATCTTAGTGAATCAACTATTGGTATAATTTATATTGCTTTATGTATTCTTCTTTGGTCACTAATTCCAACTGTTGCAAAATTCGCACAAACTGGTTTAGATCATCACCAATACCTTTTTTATTCATCTATTATCTCTTTTCTTTCAATTCTTATAGTATCTTTGTTTGAAAAAAATTTAAAAGAGATATATTATTACTCAAAAAAAATTGTTTTAGTTTTATTTGCTTTAGGGTTCTTAGATTTCTTTTACTACTTACTTTTATACTTTGGATATAAACATGCAAATGGTTTAGAGGTTTTGGTTATACAATATATGTGGCCTATATTTATTGTTTTTTTATCTTTAATTATATTAAAAGAAGAGTTCACAAAGAAAAAAATACTCTCAGTAGTATTAGGTTTTTTAGGAGTTAGCTTAGTAATTACAAAAGGTGACTTTACAAGTTTAGACTTTGGGCAAATTGATGTTTTACTAATCGTGATGCTTGGGGCAATTTCTTTTGCACTATTTTCTGTATTAAGTAAAATTGTAAAAGTTAATGCTACTAATGCAGTTATGATTTACTTTTTCTCTGCCATAATCTACTCAATAATTAGTGTTCAATCTTTCTCAGAATTTACTTTACCTTCTGCTAAAGATTGGATAAGTATTTTAATCAATGGTGCATTTTTAAATGGTGTTTCATATTTATTTTGGGTAAAAGCTTTAAAAACCTTTGATGCTTCAAAGGTAGCACCTTTTATATTTATAACACCTATTTTATCAGCATTTTTTCTGATAATATTCTTTGATGAACCAATTTTAACAATATATTTTGTAGGTTTATTTCTTGTTATAATTTCAGGGTTAATAAGTAGTATAAAAAGAAAAAAAGGAAAATCAAAGATTGATTGAAAATAGATATTATTCATATGATTTAGAAACTTATCCAAATATTTTCACCTGTGTTATTCAAAATATTCAAAGTGGTGAAACAAGAGTATTTGAAATAAGTTCAAGGAAAAATGATTTAAATAAACTATTGCAAACTCTTCTTTGGCTAAATAAAAATGATAAAGCCTTAGTTGGTTATAACAATTTAAATTTTGACTACCCTATTTTACAATTTATTTATAGCTCAAATTTTCAAAATCTAGAGAAAGAAAAAAATGCTGAAGAAAAAATCACTTATGAGATTTATAATTATGCGAACAAATTAATCAAAGAAAATAAAAACTACATAGAAGATAAAAAAAGTATAATCCTAAATCAAGTAGATCTAATGAAAGTTCATAATTTTGATTATAGAGCTACTATGGTTAGTTTAAAAATGTTAGAGATAAACATGCGAATGGAAAATATTGAAGACTTGCCCTTTCCACCTGGAACTAAACTTCAAAGCAAAGATTTTGATACTCTTATAGCTTACAATATCCACGATGTAAAAGCAACTACTAAATTTTTTAATCATTCAAAGGATGCCATAGGTTTTAGAGAAAAGCTAAGTTTAGAATTTAATGAAAATATGATGAACTATAGTGATACAAAAATAGGTAAAAGATACTTTATTAGAAACCTTGAAGATAAACTTGGAAAGGATATTTGCTACAAAGACGGAAAACCTAGACAAACAATTAGAAACTATCTTGATTTTTCACAAATCATATTTTCTTATATAAAATTTCAAACACCTCAATTACAAGCTTTACTTGAATATTTAAAAAAGCAATATACAAATGATATGTCAATGGTTTTTTCAAATATTCCAAAAGAGAACTTAGGAGAATTAGCAGACTATATTCACATAAATAAAAATGGCAAAGCCTCAAGTTTACATGTATTTTTTGATAATTTTAGAGTTGATATTGGAACGGGTGGTTTACATGGAAGCTTGGAAAGTTGCTTTTTACAAAGTGATGAAGAGTTTGAAATCATTGATGTTGATGTTGCAAGTTATTATCCAAGTATTGTTGTAAAAAATAGACTTTATCCAGAACACTTAGGAGAGGAGTTTGCAGATATTTATGATGAGATTAGAAAACTAAGATTTTCATATGATAAAAGCATGCCACAAAACAAGATGTTAAAACTTGCATTAAACTCTGCAGGTTATGGAGATACAAATAACAAGTTTAGCCCATTTTATGATTATAAAATGACTATAACTATTACTTTAAATGGTCAATTGATGCTTTGTTTACTATCTGAAATGCTAAAACTTAAGATTGATTCAATTCTTCTAATCCAAGCAAATACAGATGGTCTAACTTTAAAAGTACCTAGAAAAGAAAAAGAACTTTTCTTTAGTATCTTAAAAGAGTGGGAAGATATTACAGGTATGGTTTTAGAAGAAAGTTTTTATGAGAAAATTTGGATTAGAGATGTAAACAATTATATTGCCCTAAAAAAAGATGGTGGTGTTAAAAAAATTGGGGCTTATAAAGATAGCCTTGAATGGCATCAAAACCATTCAAGTTTGGTGGTTCAAAAAGCAGTTGAAGCATTTTTGATAAAAAATATTCCTATTGAAGAAACTATTTTAAATCATAAAGACCCATTTGATTTTATGTTAAATTATAAAGCTACAAGAGGTATAAAACTTGTTTTAGAAGAAAATAGCAAAACAAAAAAAGAGTACATAAGTTTACAAAATACAATAAGATACTATATTTCAACAAATGGTAAAGCATTAAAGAAAACCTTACCTCCTTTAAAAAATGATACTGAAGAAAGAATCATAGGTATAAATGTAGGTTTTCTAGTTAGTATTTGCAACGATAGTAAAGATTTTGATTTTAAAAATCTAAACTATGATTGGTATATAAAAGAAGCCTATAAGTTAATTTCTCCTTTCAAAGAAAAGGCTCCTTCTAATCTATTTGATTATCTAGATTAATTAAATTTCTAAGCCTTTATACTATCAAGAATTTTTTCTGCACCTTTAAAACCACTATCAATTCCACCAAAAATATTAAATTCTTTTAAATTCATAGCACAAAACTCTATAATTTGGTTTTTGAACATTTTTTTAAGTCTTCTATTTGCTCCATTAAAAAAATAAAGAAATTTAGGAGCTCCTGTTGTAGTATATATTTTTACATCTTTACCTTTTAAAAGCCCTTTTGGCATTCCATTTTCATATGTATATGCAAAGCCAGCAGAAAGATTCCAATCAAAAAAGTTTTTTAATATTGCAGGCATACTTCCCCACCAATAGGGAAAAACAATTGCTATCTCATCAGCATTTTTTATCTTTTCTTGATAATAAAGCATCTCTTTCGTTGGTTCAAAGTGAAATCCATCTTTCTCATATGTAAAAAAGTCTTGTCTTTTTTCATCTTTATATAAATCTAAAATCTCAACATTATTTTTAACATCTTCATTTACTTTCTTTACTCTATTTGCAATGGCAAATGATAAACTATTTTTCTTTGGATTTGCAACAATAACTAGAATATTTTTCATAACTTTTCCTTTATGGTACTATTTAGTACAAAATTAGTCAAAAAACTATTTAATAAGTTTTCACCAAATCATTTAAAAACATAGTTTAGTTTTGTACTTTTCAGTACAAAACTAAACAAAAAAATCAATTCATTAATTCTTCCACAAAAAGTAATAAATCATCCACTACATTAAACTCTATTCCAGCTTGTAATGAAGAAATAATACCTGTATATAAAGTTAGATACCTTACAGCTAATAATTTTGAATCAAGTTTCTTTCCAATATCACCATTTTTTTGACCTTCTTTTACAAACTCTGTAAAAAACTCTACAAAACTATTCATCTCTTTTTTTATATAATCACTTATAATTCCAAATTTTTTATAAGATTCTTTTCCACAATCAATAATTAAACAACCTTTTAATCTGCCTAATTTCTTTGCTTCTTCAACATCATACTTTATAATATATACTAAAGTTTTCTTTACCCCTATTTCAGATTTTAACTGCTCTAAAAGTAAAAAAGTTTCTTTTTTATAAAGTTCAAGAGAAAGGAAAAATACCTCTTCTTTAGATTTAAAAGTTCTGTAAAAGCTACTTTTTTTAATACCCATTGCAACTAATAAATCATCTAGATTTGTTCCTTCGTAACCATGTTCCCAAAAGTGATTCATAGCTAGTTTAATTACATCTTCTTTTTCAAAAGTTTTTGGTCTACCGATACTGTTTTTCATTGATTTTTTTATCATAATTGAATTATGGCACAATGTAGTACAAAAGTCAAGAGCTTTTTTCAAAGGCTATAGATATATCATTATAATCTTTAAACTTTTTAATACAATAATCTAAAATATATGTCTTGACAACAATTGTTAAAACAAGTATAATTCCAACTTGAAAGGGTTAATATGAATTTTGATATGAATAAATCATTAGGTTTTATTTTAAATAGAACTGCCTTAGCATCTAAAAATGCTTTTAATCAAGAAATTAAAGATTATGGAATATCTCCTGAACAATGGTCAGTAGTTTATAAAGTTATTGAAGAGCCAGGTATTTCACAAAAGTCAGTATCTGATTCCACATATAAGAATCAAGGTAACTTAACAAGAATGATTGATAAGTTAGAAAAAAGTGATTTTCTAATAAAAAAGCAAAATAGTGAAAATAGAAGAGAAATTCAATTATTCCCAACAAAAAAAGCAATAGATTTATCAAAACCTATTATTGAACATTCAACTCAACACAATAATAATATGTTAGATACTTTTTCAACTAATGAAAAAGAGCAACTATTTAACTTATTAAATAAAGTATATAAGAACTTAAATAAAAAGGATTAATATGAAATTATTACAAATTGATTTTCCAATGGAAGGACCATTTGGAGATAATATGACTGAGGCTTTTTCTGATTTGGCAAAAGATATTGCAACTGAGCAAGGGTTAATTTGGAAAATCTGGACAGAAAATGCTGATACAAAACAAGCTGGTGGAATCTACTTATTTGAAGATATCGAAAATGCAAATAGATATTTAACTAAACATACCCAAAGATTAAATTCATTTGGAATTGAAAATATTACTGCAAAAATTTTTGATGTTAATATTCCTTTATCACAAATTGATAATGCGAACTTTTTAAAATAGTTATTTATAGTCTTATCTTGACCTTAAAAAGACCACACTTAAACTAAGTATATACTTTTAAAGTATGTATTTAGTTATAATTCAATACTATCTGTTCTAGTTCTTAAACCACTTGAATATCTTGAGAAATGGCTAGAATAAATATTGAGAAAAAATATTAAACCTTTTAATTTCCCATAATTGTAGCAACTATTTTTCTACTACCACCATAATCTCTATGCTCTCCTAAATAAATACCTTGCCAAGTTCCAAGATTTAGTTGTCCATTTGTAATAGGAATTGTAAGACTCACACCAAATAGTGAAGACTTTAAATGTGCAGGCATATCATCATCACCCTCATATGTATGTTTAAAATATGACTTATTTGATACTACATCATTAACAAAGTTTTCCATATCAGTTCTAACTGTTGGGTCACAATTTTCATTTATAGTCAAACTTGCACTTGTATGTTTTATAAATAGATTTAAAGTTCCTATTTCAAAATCTTTTATCTCTGGAATATTTGAAATTATTTCATCTGTAATTAGATGAAACCCTCTATTCTTTTTTCTTAAATTAAACTCTTTTTGTAAACTCTTCATTCCTTATTATACCTAAAGTTAATTTTTTTAAGTATAATTATTTTATGGCAAAAAATGAAAAAATACAAAAGAAAAAAACTCAAACAAGACTATTTTTAGATATGTTGTTTAAACTATTAGTAGGTGTTGCAATTATTATCTTTATATACATAGGTTTTACAAAAGTTGATTTTTCATCTGGAAAAATGGATTTTAACTCACCTAAAAAAACAAAATTTGAAGCTGATGCCCCAGAAGAGTTAAAATGGTTTGACACCTTTAAAGGGATAGAAAATGTTCCATCAAAGAAACAAGAACAAAATAAGAAAGAAAGTGGTGGAAGTACAGGATTTAAATATCAAGGTTTTCAAAATAAATAGGGAAAACCCTATTTATCTTTTTTGAAACTAAGTTTCTCTTTTATTTTAAGTACTCCATAGAAGAATAATGGAATAAATAAAACTCCAAGTGCAACTGCAGCGACCATACCGCCAACAACAGTTGTACCAATGATATGTCTACTTGCACTACCAGCCCCACTACTTAGTGCTAAAGGTAAGGTACCAACTATAAATGCTAATGATGTCATAACAATAGGTCTAAATCTTAATCTTGATGCTTCAATTGTTGCATCAAAAAGGTTCATTCCACCTTTTAATTTATCCATTGCAAACTCTACAATTAAAATTGCATTTTTGGCACTTAAACCAACCAGAGTAATAAGCCCAACTTGGAAATAAATATCTGCTTCTAATCCTCTTAAAAATACAGCTAGTGCTGCACCAAAAATAGCAAATGGAATAGAAATAATTACTGCTAATGGAATACTCCAACTTTCATATAAAGCTGCAAGAATTAAGAACACAAATACCGCTGCGTAAACTGCAGTTAAATCACCTTCAGTTTCTAATTTTTTCTCTTGATATGTTGTACCAGACCAAGCAATTGTATATCCTTCAGGTAAAATCTCATTTGCAATCTCTTCAATAGCAGCTGTTGCATCACTTGAAGCAAATCCAAATGCAGGAGCACCTGTTACTTTTGCAGCATTAAACATATTAAATCTTTGAATAACACTTGCATTTACTGTTCTATCAAGGGTAATTAATTCACTTAATGGAACATAGTTATTTGTTGAAGACTTAACAAATGTATTTTTAAATTGCTCTTTTGTTGCTCTGTATTGTGACTCAGACTGAATATTTACATGAAATGTTCTACCATACAGATTAAAGTCATTGATATAACCTTGTCCATAAGTATTTTGAATAACACTAAAAATAGAATCTAAAGAAACATTCATTGCTTTTGCTTTATCCTTATTAACCTTTAACATATATTTTGGAACATTTGTATTTAATGTTGTTCTCATACCAGTTAATCTAGGATCAGCACTTGCTTTTGCAATAATATCTTGTGTATATTTATTTAATGTTGCTAAATCACCACCAGTTCTATCTTGAATCCACATTTCAAAACCACCAGTTGTACTCATACCCATAATTGGAGGTGGATTTACTGGTAAAACAAACGCTTCTTTACTTGTACCCATAAATTGCCCCATCAATCTTCCTGCAATTGCTTGCGAGTTTTGATTTGGAAGTGGTCTTTCATCCCAAGGTTTTAACATAGCAAACATTAAAGCTGAATCTGTTTTATATGCAAAAGTTGCAATATCAAGTCCAGTAATATTACCTGTTGAAACAATTTCATCATCAGCTAATAATTGTTGTTCAATTTCACTTGTAATTTTTGCAGTTTCACCTAAAGAAGTTGAAGGCATAGCATAAGCAAATACTAGTAAAACACCTTTATCTTCAGTTGGAACAAGTCCATTTGGTGTCTTTTGAATAATACTAAAAGTTGCGTATATTAATATACCAAATAAAGCAAGAGAAAAGAACCATAATCTAATTGTTTGCTTTGTAATCCCAATAAATATTTTTGTAGACCAATCAAAAAATTCATTAAATTTTTTAATAGGCCAAATTGGTTCACCTTCGTCTTTTTTAAGGAAAATTGCACAAAGAGCTGGAGTTAATGTTAAAGCAACAAGTCCTGAAATTACAACTGCCATTACAATAGTTATGGCAAATTGTTTATACATAACCCCACTAAAACCACCAGTAAGTGCTGCTGGGATAAATACAGCTGAAAGAACAAGAATAATTGCAATAAGTGGAGTAGTTAACTCTTTCATTGCATCAATAGTTGCATCTTTTACTGATATATCTTTTTTGGTACGTAAATTTCTTTCAACATTTTCAATTACAATAATGGCATCATCAACAACCAATCCAATGGCCAGAATCATACCAAATAATGTAAGTAAATTGATAGAAAAACCTGCTGCGTAAAGACCTGCAAAAGTACCAATAACAGAAACTGGAATAGCAAGAACTGGAATAATAGTTGCTCTAAAATTACCTAAAAATAAATAAATTAAAATAATTACAAAGAAAATAGCTTCAAGTAATGTTTTAACAACCTCTTTAATTGATTGATCAACAAAAAGTGTTGCATCATATGGTACTTGATACTCTAAATCTTCTGGGAAATTTTTTGATATTTCTTCTAAAGTTTCAGTTAAAGCAGCAGATACTTCAAGTGCATTTGCTCCAGGTGCCAAGAAAATACCAACTGGAATCATAGGCTCACCAGAATATTTAGCATTTGTGTATGTTGAATCTGAACCTAGTTCTACTTTTGCAATATCTTTTAGTCTTAAAGTTGAACCATCAGGATTTGATCTTATAATTATATTATTAAACTCTGCAACATTTTTAAGTCTACCCTCTGTAGAGATAGAATAAGTAAATGGTGTAACATTTTTAATTGGTTCTGCACCAACACTACCTGTTGAGTATTGATTATTTTGCTCTGAAATTATTGATCTAACTTGAACAGGAGAGATATCATAAAACTTTAATTTCTCAGGGTCAATTAATACTCTAATAGCGTAATCTTTTGCACCAAATACTCTAGCTTCACCAATACCTTTAATTCTTTTAATATCATCTAGTACATTTACAGTTAAGTAGTTTGAAATCCATGTTGTATTGTGAACATTATCTTTAGATGTAAATGCTAATACTTTTAACATATCTGGAGATCTTTCAGCAACAGAGATACCCTGTCTTTGAACTTCACTTGGAAGTGAAGAAAGTGCTAATTGAACTCTATTGTTTACATCAACTTTAGCTTGGTCAACATCAGTTCCAACTGCAAATATAATACTCATACTTAAAACACCACTTGGAGATGCAGTTGTAGACATATAAGTCATATTGTCTACACCATTAATTGCATTTTCCAATACTGGAGCAACAGTACTTGAAAGTGTACTTGCATCAGCTCCTGGGTAAGTTGCACTCACATTAATCTGTGGTGGAGTTACAGCTGGATACTCTTTTACAGGTAAAATATTAATAGATATTAAACCTGCAAGAATAATTATAATAGACACAACTGTTGCGAAAATTGGTCTATTAATAAAAAACTTTGAAAACATTTTTATTTACCTTGTTCGTTTATTACTTTATCAACAGTTACTGGATTTCCTGGCTTAATTCTAAAGAAATTATTTACGAAGACTCTATCTCCACTTTTTACCATACCACCAGCAACAATATATTTATCGCCACTTTCTTTTCCTGGTACTATTGGTCTAACTCCAACTTTACCACCTTCATCAACCATTACAATTGTTCCCATAGGATTTTGTAAAACTGCTTTTTGAGGAACTGTTATTACATTTTTTTGAACAATACCACTTAAGGCAACTCTTGCAAAGCTTCCAGCCATCAATTTTTGTTGACTATTATCAACAACAGCTCTCATTTTAACTGTTGAAGTATTTTCATTAGTATTTACATCTATAAAATCAACATAACCTTTAACTCCTGATGGCTTACCATTTATGATAACATCAATTTCAATTTTCCCATTTTCAGGCATTGACCATAAACCATTTTTAATATTAATATAATCACTCATTGGCATTGAAAAATCTAAATAAACTTTATCATTTTGAGTAATAGTAACAAGTGCCATTGGAGGATTTGATGTAACTAAATTCCCTAAATCAACAGCTTTTAAACTTGTAACTCCTGAAATTGGAGCTTTTACTTTTGTATAATTTAAATTGATTTTTGCTTGTTTTAATTGAGCTTTTGCTGCTGAAACAGATGCTAAAGCATTTTGATATGTTGATAATGTTGTATCTCTTTGTTCTGTTGTAACAGCTTTACTTTTATAAAGTTTTTTAATTCTTTCCCAACTTCTAGTTGCATTTTGTAAAGTTGCTTCAGCCATATTAAGAGAAGCTTGAGCAGCATCAACTTGAGCTTGATAAATATCATCTTCAATTGTAAATAACTCTTGACCTTTTTTTACTTTATCACCTTCATTAAAGTGCATTTCTTCTAAAACACCTAAAACTCTAGAATAAACAACAGCTTGGCTAAATGGCTCAATAGATGCTGGATATTTTAAAGTAATAGCAAAATCGCTTGCTTGGGGAACAACATAAACATCAGCTTTTGGAGCTGGCATTTGTTTTCCTACTGGTGCTCCTGCAGCACTTAAATTTGTTGAAAGTGCAACAAAAGTTATTACTGAACTTACTAATAGTCTTTTTACAATTTTCATTTTATATACTCCTCTAATCTTTCACCACTAAAATAAATTATATTTGCTTTTCTCATCTCTAACTCATAAAGTGCAACTTTTAATGAGCTTTGAGCACTATATTTTTCTGTTAAACTTTGTAAATATGCAACATTATCAACTAAACCATTTTGATATTTTGCTTTAATAGTTTCATATGCACTATTTGCAGCTTTTAATCCAGCTTTTGAAGATTCAATTTTTAACTTTGCTATATCATAAGCTTTTTTTGCAAGTTTTAAATCAACATTTGCCTTATTTTTTTCATACTCATACTGTGATTTTAATGCTAAATATTGTTTGTATGCTGCCTCATATGAGTTATTTGTTGCGCCAAAATCAAAAATATTCCATGATAAGTTTAATGTAGCAACATTTCTATCTACATCATCATCACTTGCAGCAGAGTCATAGTTTAAATTATTATATGAATATGTATCATTAAAAGAAACTACTGGAAGTTTTCCACTTTTTTCAGCTTTTGCATTTGATTTTAAAGCTTCAAGTTGATCTTCTAATGCTTTTAAATCTGCTCTTAATTTTACCTCTTTATCAAACTTTGAAACTTTTGAACCAGGTTCAATTGAAACTGACTTTCCAACAATATATTCTAAGTTATGATTAATTGTTTGAATATTTAACTCAATTTCATGTAAAGCAACATTTGCAATTTCTATATTTGATATAATTTTTTGTACTTCATCTTCAGTTGTAGTTCCCACATCTAAAAATTTTTTTAATCTTTTATATTGTGCTTGAAGCTGTTCAATCTCTTGAAGTTTTACTTCTTTTTGAGCTAAATAAGAAAGATAATCATAGTAATACGTAATAACCTCTAAAGCAATTTCATTTTTTTGATTTTCCAAACTATTCTCACTACTTTTTATAGTTGAATCATAATACTTATAAGTATTTTGTTTTTTACCACCATCATAAATCACATAATCAACACTTCCTTTAACAGTTGTGTTATTTTGTGGCATAGTGATTGTTTCATTACTATTATTACTGTAACTTGCGCCCACATTAAACTGTGGCATATAATTACTTTTTACACTTTTATAAGAGTCTTTTATACTCTCTAAACTAATTTTAGAAGACTCTAACATTTTATTGTTTTTTGACAATTCGATTAATTGTTGAAGATTTTCACCAAAAAGTGAAAATGGAATAATTAATAAAAAAGCTAAACTTAGTTTCATCATTTTCTTTCCTTGTGTTAATTCTGTTTTATTAGTTTTGCTGTAAGTTTTTGAACAAATGGCGCGACAACAAAGATAATTGGAAAAGCTACAACAAAAGCTCTCCAATATGCACCAAACCATAAAGAGATAAAATTATCTACAATTCCTAAATTTATGAAAGTAATAACTCCACTCATCAAAAAGCTCATAAGTAAAGACATTAAAAAAGCGAATACTAATCTTTGATATTTTGCAGGAATCATTACTTCTTCACCTCTAACAATTTAAAAATTGTATTGATAAACTTTTCAAAATCTTCCCTTGCATCAAAATTGGCTTGACTCATTTTTCTAATAGTTAAACCCTTTTGATAAGTTAAAATCCCATCAGCTAATTCAAGTGATTCTTCTCTTAATTCACCACTTGCTATTCCTTGAGCAAAAATTTTAACAAGTTCACCTCTAAAAAATTCATTTTTATTACAATTAAACTCTTTCATTGAAGTATTATCATCTGATAATACTATAGAGAGAAACTCTTTATAGCCATTAAATCTTCTTACTAAATCAGGCTCTTCACTTAAAACAAATTCAAAAAACAATTCAATTTTTTCCCTTATTGTTTTAAGCTTTTCTACCTCTTTTAAGAACTTTTTATGATGTTCTTCAATATGAATATTTATAATTTCAAAAATAATGTCATCTTTATTTTCAAAATATTCGTATATTGTTCCTTTTCCAATTCCAGCAGCTTTTGCCACCTGTGCAACTGTAAGATTTTTCATCCCAACTTCATATATAAGTTCACGGCATGATAGAGCTACTTCTCTTCTTTTTTCTTCTTTATTAATTTTTCTAGGACTCAATATATTACCTCCTTTTAGTTACAAATAATGAACGTTGTAACTTTTTGACTGACCGTCGGTCAATTAATATTTGCATTATATCAATCAAAACTTAACGATATATTAATACTGACCACTAGTCAGTTGAAAAAATAAAAAGTTATTTTCTGTTTTAAGAGGAACAACTAAGTTTTATATTTGAGTATTCAAGGGGTGTTGGTTTCGCATATCTTTCAAACTCTTTATATTCATCAAAAGGGTTTTGGGCAATTTTTAATAAATCATTTACTAAAGAGAAATCACCCTCTTGAGCTTTTTCTATAGCTTCTTGGAGCATGTAGTTTTTAATTATAAACTTGGGATTAGTTTTTTTCATAAGTTCTTTCATTTTTGAAAAATCTTGCTTTTGTATTTTTATTGCTTCTTTATATTTCTCAAACCAACTTTCTAAAGGAGCCCTAAATACAGCTATATCTAAAATTGATGAGATATTATCAAAACTTTCTAGTTTTGTAAGCTCATAAAAAAAACAATTATAGTCTATCTTTGCTTCTTCTAAAGCCTCAAGTAAAGCAATCATTAAATCTAAGTTTTCATCATCACTTAAATTTATATCTAAACCCAATCTTTCATTCATAATTTTTAAGTACTCTTCTTGTTGTTTAGACATAAATGTTTTTAAATATGACATTAGTTTTTGAAAACTGCAAATCTTACCAAGGTTATATGCTAAAACTTCTAAATTCCATCTAGCAATCTCAGGCTGATTGTTATATGAATATCTTCCTTCCATATCTGTATGATTACAAATAGAATGTTTTGAGAACTGATCCATAAAAGCAAAAGGTCCATAATCAATAGTAAGTCCTGCCATTGAAAAATTATCAGTGTTTATAACCCCATGTTGGAAACCATAAGCCATCCATTGAGCCAATAGTTTTGCACTTTCATCAACTAATTCAAAATACATCTTCTCGTATTTATTCTCATCATTTTTTAGGTGTGGATATGATTGATTTATAACATAATTAGCTAATTGTCTTAGATTGTTTTCAGGTTCACGTCCCCTTGAGAAAAACTCAAAGGTTCCTATTCTAACCCAAGAAGGAGATAATCTTAAAACAATTGCACCTGTTTCTTTTTCCATATAATTTCTATAAACAAAATGAGTTGAACCAATTAAGGCTAAGGCTCTTGTCGTAGGGATTTCTAGAGCGTTCATTGCTTCACTTATAATATATTCTCTAATGGATGACCTTAAAACTGCTCTTCCATCTCCTTGTCTTGAATACTTTGTAAGCCCTGAGCCTTTTGTTTGAAGATGCCAATTATTTATATGTCCAAGATTTATAGCTCTTCCATCACCAAGCTGTGGAACAAAATATCCAAACTGATGACCTGCATATGCCATTGCAAAAGGGATACTACCTTCTAAAACTTTTTGACCATTAATAAATTTTACAAAATCTTTGGTTTCACATTCTTCGTAATCTAAATTGATTAAATCACATGCGTTTTTACTGTAACTTATTAAGAAAGGATTATTTAAAGGTGTTGCATTAACTTTTTCATAAAACTTTTTATCAAATTGAAAATAGTCTACTTCAAGTTTTAATTCATCTAATTTCATACTTATACTTTTTTCTTTTGAATTTATCAAATTAAGTTAAATAAACCTTATTTAACTTTGATTACTTTACTTTTTTAATCTAAATGCAAATATAATTCCTCCAAAGGAAATAAATGATAGACCAACCCTACTTCACATTTAAAAGCTATATGAAAAAAAACTATAATACTACACTTCATACTATTCCTGTAGATTTAGATTTAGGGTGTCCAAATAGAGATGAAAACAATAATGGAGGTTGTTCATTTTGTCCCCAAGATGGAGCTAGGGCTGCTCAGATTTTAGATGCAAAAGATGTAGAAACTCAAATAAAAAATGCCATAGAATTTTCAAAAAAAAGATATAAGGCAAAGGAGTTTATGCTTTATATTCAAGCATATACAGGAACATTTACCTCTGTTATAAAACAAAAAGAAAGCTATTCAAAACTTCTAAAACTTTATAATTTTAAAGCAATTAGTATAGGAACTAGACCTGATTGCTTAAATAAATCAACATTAGAATATCTTCAAGAACTAAATAAGCAAATTGATGTTTATGTGGATTTGGGAGTTCAGACATTAAATGACAAGACCTTGAAAGATATTAATAGAGGTCATGATTCAAAACAAACAATAAAAGCTATAAGAGATTTAAAGAGATATGGTATTAAAATCTTTGCTCATATTATAGTTGGATTTAAAAATGAGAGTAGAAAAGATTGGCTAAATACTGTTAAAATAGTTTGTAAAGAGAAGGTTGATGGAATAAAAATACACAATCTACATATTATAAAAAATACTGCTTTAGAAAAAGAGTATGAAAAAGAGGTTTTCAAAACTTTTAATGAATATGAATATGCTGAAGAACTTATCTTTTTAATTAGAAATATCCCTTCTAATATTCCAATCGTAAGAACCTCAACAGATACTCCTACTTGTGATTTAATAGCTCCCAAATGGAATATGCAAAAGGGACAGTTTGTAGAGTTTATAAATGAATCAATGAGTTATAGAGGTTTTAAACAAGGTGACTTAATAGAAAAAAAAGAGCTAAATTTAACAAAACAAAACAGTTTTGAACTTGAAGATGGAAGTATTACCATTTGGGATAAAACATATAAAGATTATTATCATCCAAAAAATGGAGCATATCTACAAGCAAAAAAACTTTTTTTAGAGCAATCAAATTTAAAAGAGAAACTTCAAGAAAAAGATATATCTTTATTAGATATTGGTTTTGGAATGGGAATAAACTCCCTTATGGCAATAAAACTTGAAAAAAAATTCAAACTTAATATCACTGCCTTAGATAAAAATAGAGTGATTATAAAAGATGCACAAATCTTAAATAAAAACAAAGAAGAAAAAGAGATTTTAAATACTCTATATGAAAACTATGAATATAAAAATAATACCAATCATATAAAACTTTTACTTGGTGATGCAAGATTTACAATCACAAAATTGGACAAAAAATTTGATATTATTTTTTTAGATCCATTTTTACCTAATTTAAATCCTTCTTTACTCTCTTTTGATTTTATAAAATTGATAAAAAAAGTTCTCAAAAAAAATGGTATTTTAATCTGCTCTCAAAATAATGAACTCATAAGAAATGCTTTTGCTAAAGTAGGTTTTACTTATAAAGAGTTTGAGTTAGAGAAAACTGATATAAAAGGATTAATCCTAACTATAGGGAAAAGTTTTTTTAAAGAAAGTTATTACCAAGACCCTTATTTAATTTACAGAGAAAAACAAATTATCACGAACTTTGAACAAAAAAAGTAGTAAATAAATATCTATACTTTTATTTATCATTAAGTACATTTGCTAATTTTACAGTAAAAAGTGCACCTTTATAGTCTATATTCTCATAAGTGAATTCTTCATTTGATACACTTATCTCTCCATTCATACCTTCTATTATCTGTTTTGTCATGTACAATCCTATTCCTGTACCATCACTCTCATCTTTTGTTGTAAAATATGCATCAAATATTTTATCTTTTATATCTTGTGCTATTCCCCCTGAACTATCTTTTATTTGTATATATACTTTTTTATCTTTTTTGTAAATATCCACAAATATTAATTTCTTATTTTTTGTATCTTGTGATACTAATGCATCCCTTGCATTTTTCAATATATTTACCAATACTTGAAGAAGCTCATTTTCAAAGGTATTTAACTCTATATCTTCTATGTTTTTTATTATTTCTATTGAGTTATTTTTTAATTGTGCTTCCATTAAAGTGTATGTTTTTTCAAATATTTTTTTTGTTTTAAAATATTTTTTATTTTTTTCTGGTTTAAAAAAGTTCTTAAAATCATCTATCGTATGTGACATATATTCAACTGAATTTGAAATATTCTTTATTGACTTATCCAATTCATCTTTGGTCACCATACCTTCTACTTCTTGATTTAACATAAACATTCCATTTGACATTGATATCGCACTTAGTGGTTGCTTCCATTGATGGGCAATATTTCCAATCATCTCACCCATCATTGCCATTTTTGATTGTTGAGAAAGCATTAAGTCTTTTTTTCGCAACTCTTTTTCATAATTTAAAATATCTGAAATATCTGCAAATATTCCAATATAATTTTGAAGTTCTCCTTTATTGTCTTTAATTGCACTTAGTGTTAAAAAAGAGCTAAACTCTTCTTCATTTTTTCTTTTGTTAATAATCTTTCCAGACCATTTACCTGTTTGTTTTAAATCTAAAAAAAGTTTATTGTAAAAATCTTCATCATACTTATCAGACTTGATTATCGAAATCTTTTTTGCTAAAACATCATGATAAGAATAACCAGTAATATCACTAAATGCTTTATTAGTCTCTGTTATATATCCATTAGCATCTGTAATAATAACACCCTCTTTAAGATTTTCAAAAATTCTTTTTGAACGCTCTAATAAAAGCATATTCTCATTTTCTTGGGATAAATCTTTTAATGTTCCATATATTATTTGTTTATTTTCAAAATTTATAATTTGTGAATTAATTGATACAGTAAAAATATTACCTTCATTACTTATAAGATCTATTTCAAACTGCGCTTCTTTTTTAGAGATTAATGTATGAAAAATTCTTTTTAGTTTTTTTAAATCTTTTGTTTTTAAAAAAGTTTTTATATTTGAATTTACCAACTCCGATTTTGTTTTATCAAATAATCTTTCAATATATGGATTTGCATTAATTATTGTCCCATCAATTTCAGTGATAAACACACCTTCTCTAACATTGTTAAAAATTGTTTCGTACTGTTTTGATATTTCAACTCTTTTACTAATATCTATTGATGATGAGATATAAAATTTTTTATTTTTGATATTTATTAATTTTGCCCCCATCAATATATTAAATAAACTTCCATCTTTTTTCTTTGCAACTAGAGTAAAAATATTGTTTTTATCCTTTTCTAATTCACTTATAATTTTCTCATGAATTGTTGAATCATAATAATGACTAGAAGGAAAATTTCCTAATATCTCATTTTCATTTTCATAGCCCCATAATTTTAAGTAAGATTCATTTACATAACAAAATTTTCCATCATCGTCTAATACACTAGTTGCAGCAATTGATTGTTCTAAAAGAAGGGATTGAAATTCTAATTGTTCTTTACTTTTTACATCTTCTGTTATATCTCTTACAAGTGCCATTAAATGTTCATCATCACCAAGAAGAGACATTCTTGACTCATAATATCTTCTTTCATTTCCTACTTCTAACTCATAATCATAAATTAAAATATCTCTTTTTTTAATTGTCTTAGGTAGATATTCTTCAAATAATTTAGCAGCATCTTTTGGTAGTATATCTTGTACTTTTTTGTTAATAAAAAATTCAGGTTGTAAATATAAATCTTCATTAGTTTTTGAACGATAATCTACAATAGTCCCATCTTTTTTAATTATAAATAAAATATCAGGTAATGTTTCAAATACCAATGACAAAATATTTTCAAATTTTTTGACATTTTTTTCAGCACTTACATCTATATAGGAAATTACTATATCTTCTATATCTCCCATTGAGTTTTTAATTGGATATATTTGTGTTTTTACTAATTTTTCTTGACTATTTAAATTAGTACTATTTGAGCTTAATCTATATGAATAAATGGGGATATCAATTATTTCACCATTAAAAGATTTGTTAATAAACTCCAATAAACCTAATTGTGTAAATATTTTATTGTTATTTACAGTTAGTCTATTTTTATTTGTTGTTTTTATATCCCAAAACTTTGTATATTCTTTATTAAAATATGTTTGAAAACCCTCTTTATTGTATACTTCTATTGCATATGGAGCTTGTTCAAGTAATGAAATATAATATTCTTTAGATTCAGAAAGTTTTTTTTCACTCTCATTTTTTTCATTTTCATATTCTTTAACTAGAAAATATAATAAAATAGAAGTAACAACAATAAAAGTCCAACCTTTAAAAGATTGGATTTTCGTTAATTGTTCAACATCTTTTATAAAATAAAATAAAATCTCATCAGATAATAAAATCCATGCCACCCCAAATAAAAAATAGATTGTTGTAATTTTTGTTTTTATTGATATTTCTTTCAACAGCCTTCTTTCAAATTATTTTTAATCGTTATTTTCTATTGGCAACTCTATAAAAGTTTTTGCACCAATTTTAGTATTTTCAATATAGATATTACCCTTTAAACTATCTTTTACTATATTGAAACTCATATATAATCCTAAACCTGTGCCTTGTGATTTATGCTTGGTTGTAAAGTATGGTTCAAAAACATGGGGTAGAATATCTTCTTTTATACCACCTGCATTATCTTCTATTGTCAACACAACTTTATTCTTTTTTCTTATTATATCAATTATTATAGTTGGATTTTCTATTTTATTTGCAAGTAAAGCATCTTTTGAATTATTTATTATATTCATAATAACTTGTGCTAATTCTCCAAGTATTAGTTTTACTTTTATAGGTTCTGTATCATCCACTTTATTAATTATTTTAATATGATTATTGTTTAAACTTGCATTTAATATTTTAAAAGTATCTTTTATTCTCTCTTGTAATACAACTTCTGTAGATTCTTTATCCTCTTTTATAAAATCCCTAAAGGTATTGATTGTTTGAGATAAATGTTGTGCATTATCATTTATCATCTCCAATTCATCCTCTAAAAGTTTTGAATCTAAAGTGCCTAACTCTTGTTGCAATTTTATTCCTGTAGCAGCAGTAGAAATCACACTCAAAGGTTGTCTCCATTGATGGGCAATATTACCAATCATCTCACCTAATGAAGCTAATTTTGATTGTTCCATTAACTGAATTTGTTTAAGTTCTAAATCTTTTTTATATGTAATATCCGTTCTAATTGAAATATAACCTATAAAATCTCCATTATTGTCATATTCCAATGAAACTGTTGATAAACTCCAATAATATGAACCATCTTTATTTTTATTTTTTATTTCGCCAGTCCAACTTTTTCCAGCTTTTAAATTAGCCCATAGTTCCTTGAAAAGTTCTTTCGGAGTATCCTCATGCCTTACAATATTGTGAGGTTGTCCAATTATCTCTTCTCTTGTATATCCAGAGGTTTTACAAAAAAGATCACTAACATCAGTAATAATTCCATCTTCATCTGTTCTTGAAAAATTCACATAAGAACTGAATGTTTCAGCCTGTTTTAAAATCATCTTTTCTTGATTTTTTTCTTTTGTAATATCAAAATTTATTCCAATTACGTATAAAGGTTTACCTGTTGAACTATATTTTGTCTCCCCAAAGGCTTGAATAAACTTAATTCCAGTATTTGTGTTAACTCTAAAAGTTGAAAGAAATTTTTTCTTTTTCATTATTGAAAATTTTAAATCATTTTCAACAACATCTCTATCTTCTTTATGTAAAGTATTTAACCATAAATCATAAGTGATTTTTACGCAAGCAGAGTCAATTTCATATAATTTATACATTAACTCATCCCAATCAAAAGAGTTATCTTCAATATTCCATTTCCAAATACCTATATTCGCAGTTTTTGTAGCAAGAGATAATTTTTCATTTGTATTATTTAAAACCTCATTAGATTTACTTAAATTTTCAAATATATAATTGTTTGTTTGGTTTCTAAATAAATAAAAAGATAAACCTAAAATAAATAAAACTAAACCTTTTATAGATAAAGTAATAGTTTGATTTTTGTTAAATTCTTTGATTAAAAACTCTTTTTCTTTATTTATTTTTTCATCTAAAACATTTGTTGGTATGCCTGTTGCAATAATCCAATCTAGCTTTTTGTATAGTTGAGCAAATGATATTTTTCTAGTAATTTTATTGGAATCAAATTCTTTAAAATAATATGTGTAAAAAATTTGCCCATTTGATTTTATCCCTTCTACCTCTTCTAAATATGGATAATTTCCTTTTATATCTTTAGTATTTGTTGATAAAAGTTCCCCTTCTGTATGTTTTAAATTCGGATGAATTAATCTTAAAGCATAATCTTTTCCACCATCAAAATTTATAACTTTATTAATCCAAGTATATCTGACCTTATCATATACAGAATTGTATAAATAGGTTCTAACCTCATTTTCAAATTGTTTATATTTCTCATCACTTAATTGATCTAGGTTTGAATTTTTTCCATCTTGCTTTAAAAAAACTCTATAAAGTGAATCTATATAATTAACTGTATTATAAACTGATTCTTTGAGTCTTTTTTTATGCTCTGAAATAATGCTTTTTTCTAAAGAGATTAGCTCCTTTTCAATAGCATCTTTTTTATATTTAATATCTATATATATTGAAAAAACTAATAGAGTAACAATTGAAAGTAATATCAATAACAAATTTCTATTATAATGCTTGCTTGGGTTAGCTAAATCTTTTTGCATATTAAATTCTTTGAGTTAATTTCTTTCAATAAACAATTATTTTAGCATTGCAAACATAAAAATAACTTTTGATATCCACATTTAATGATATTTTGTAAGCTTAAATAATAATAATTCATTTTTGAAAATTTTAATTCTTATATAAAATAAGCTATAATTCCAAAAAATTGGACAAAATCGGATATATATGCAAGAAAAAATCGAAACAAAATTAAGTCACTTGGCAAAATATGCTCCCTTTGAGGATGTAGCTGGGGCATCACATTTCCCTATTTACAATACAGGAACCTTTGATTTAAAAAAACAAGACTCTTCAGACGGCTCTAAAATTTATGACTACACAAGAAGTGATAATCCAACAAGAGAGATGTTAGAAAATCTATTTACCCAAGTTGAAGGTGGAGCAGGATGTGTATGTACACATACAGGAATTGCTTCAGTTGCTCTACTTTTTGAAACAGTTTTAAAAGCAAACTCTCATATTTTAGTAGAAGCAGATTGTTATGGTGGAACATTTAGATTATTAAAAGTATTTAAAGAAAAATACAATATTACAGTGCATTTTGCTGACTTTTTAGAATTTGACAAATTAGAAGAAATATTAAGCCAAAATCCTATTGATTTAGTTTTATGTGAGTCTCCAACTAATCCAGGTCTTAAAATCATAGATTTAAAACAAGTAAGTTTTTTAGCTAAAAAATACCATGCACTATTTGCAGTTGATAATTCTTTAGCTACTTTTATCTCACAAAGACCACTTGACTTAGGAGCTGACTTTAGTCTTTTTTCAACAACTAAATATATCTCGGGACATGGAGCTGTTGTTGCTGGAGCAATAGTTGCTAAAACTGCTGAATTAGCTGATGAGATTCATTACTACGCAAATGCCCATGGTAGAAGTCAAAATCCAATGGATGTATATTTAATCTCTTTAGGGATTCCAACACTAAAAGTTAGAATGAGTGAACATGAAAAGGTGTCAATTAAAATTGCACAATTTTTAGAAGATCAAGATTATATTACTAAAGTTACACACCCTGCTTTAAAATCACACCCTCAGTATGATTTAGCGAAAGAGCAAATGGATTATATCCCTGGTGTTTTTTGTGCAGATTTTGAAAGTTTGGAATTAGCAGAAAAATTTATAGAAAATACAAAAATCTTTGGTGAAAAATGTTCATTTGGAAGTCCAGATTCAAGGGTTGAAATCCCTGCCAAGATCTCCCATGCATCATTTTCAAAAGAGGAGCTTGAAGCAATTGGAATAGCAGAAGGTACTGTTAGATTTTCCATTGGATTAGAAAATTATGAAGATTTAATTGAAGATATTAAGCAGGCTGTAAAATAGATGTCAGATAATTACTTTAATCATATCTCTTGTGGGGAAACAATTCCACCTAAAAATATTCATGCAGTATCTGTATCTATGCCAAAGATTCAAGATGTGATTGATTATGAGGAACAAACTCCTGAAATATTAGAAGTGATTAAAAGTGGTTATCCAAGGTTTATTTTACACCCTTATTTAAAAAAATTGGCAACATATTTAAAAAAGAAATATAATGTTCCAGACTCATATGAAGTTGTAGTTTTATCATCACAAAAAGCAGTTGAGCTTGTGAGTGATAAATATTATATCCATAATAAAATTGAGATTGATGAACCCTTTGGAGTTATATTAGTTCAAAATGGAACGTCGCAACTTCAAAAGGTTTTAACCTATATTCAACATTCAGGATGTAATCTATCTTCTAGACTTGCAGAAAAATATCTTTTTGAACTTGGATTAATAAACAAACTTCATAAAGAAGAGATTGAAGATGAGGCTATTGCTGAAGATATTATTATATCTACACTTGCTAGTGCCTATAAACAGCCAAAGAAAAATGTTTATCTTACTCCTTCAGGTATGAATGCGATATATTCAATAATAAGAGGGATAAACTCTATTCAATCCCATAATGGAAGATCTATTTTAGTTCAATTTGGATGGTTATATTTAGATACTATGAATATAGTAAATCATCATTATAAAGAATCAAAAATATTTACTGATGTTTTAAACATAGATTTATTAGAAGAGTATTTAAAAGAAAATGGCTTTCAAGTAAGTGCAATAATTACTGAAATCCCAACAAATCCTCTATTAAAAACCGTTGATATAAAAAGATTAAGAGCTTTGTGTGATAAATACAATATTCCTTTAATCATTGATACAACATTTGCTACACCATATAATCTAGACTTAACTGCTTATGCAGATATTTTTGTTGAATCCCTTACAAAATTTGCTTGTGGAAATGCTGATGTATTAATGGGTGCCATCATCTTAAATAAAAAACATACCCTATCTCATATGACAGAAGAATTTTTCAAACATTGTGAGCCTGTTTATATAAAAGATAAACAACGATTAGCTTTTGAAATAAAAGATTATAAAACTAGAGTTAAAAAAATCTCTTCAAACACAAAAGCTTTAGTTGAGTATTTAAAAACATGTTCTTACATTGATAAAATATATCACTGTTTAAGTGAAGAGAATAAAAAAAATTACTCACAAACAATTATTGATGAAAATTCATACACAGGGATTGTATCTGTTACTTTTAAAAAGCCATTAACACAGATATATGACAATCTAAATTTTGCGAAGGGTCCAAGTTTGGGTACTGAGTTTACTCTTTTAATGCCTTATACCTATCTTGCCCACTATGACATGATACAAACAAAGCAAGGTAATAGTTTTTTAGAAAAAATTGATTTACCAATAAATATAATTAGAATTTCAGTAGGTCTTGAACCAATAAAAGAGATAATAAATGAGTTTAAAAAACTAGACAAAAAATGAAATAATTTTTTAAACTCTTCTTATAACTAGAGCATTTGAGCATTTAAAAATAGTAAAATACCTAATAATAACATCACTACTGGTGATAAATATTCTAAAAAATTAGTTAACTTATGAGATCTTTCACTAACTTTTTGAACTGATACTCCTAAAAATGAAGAAGCAAAAATCACTAATCCCATCCCTAAACTAATAAAAATAGAAGCTAAAATAACTGCAAAATAAGTTTTTAACATAAAAGCATAGATAAAAAGAATAACAGTACCTGGACAAGGAATAAGTCCTGCTGTTAATACAAAATATAAATCTTTTTTCATAAAGTTTGGTTTTAATGTTGTTGTATTTTTAGGTTTTGTTGTACTCCACATAGAGTTTGATTGAGAAGAAGTAGAAGAACAACATGATGAACAAGAGCAACTTTTTTTTGTAATCTTATTATATAAAATAAAAGCAGCTAAAGCTATTATCATAAAAGCACTTATCTTTGTTAAAATTTCAACTGAATCATTTACAAAATTGTTTAAAACTGATTGAAGAATAAAAACAGAAATAACAACTAAAACTAAAGCTCCAACTATATGAATAAAAGCACTAGCTTGAGATATAAAAAATGCTTTTGTAAAAGAGCTTTTATTTGCTAAAAAATAAGAAAAGGCTAAAGATTTACCATGTCCAGGCCCAAGGGCATGAATGATTCCATAAAGAAAAGATATTCCTAATAAAATAAACAAAGCATAATCATCACCATTTTCAATTTTGATAAGATATTCTTTTACCTTATTAGAAAACTTTGCTAGATATGTTTCTTCTTTTATTTGTTTTGGTTCATCTAATTTTTCTAATTTTTTTGTTTCATCGATATTAGATTCTATAACTTCTTGTTCTTTTAAATTATCTTCGTTTATTTTTTCATCTTTTAATACACCATCTAGATAGAAAACAACACTTTTTCTATCAACCATTTTTTTAACATCAAAAGGCGCATCAATTTTTACAGAGTTTTTTACCAATAATAGTATAAAGTAATTTTCTTTATCATCAATATTTAGATATAAAATCTTTTCTTTATCTAAATCATAATCAAGTTTTATTATATAATTAAAATGAAGTAATGAATTTTTTATATAACTTTTCATTTTAGTTACATTAGCTTTTAAACTCTCTTCTTTGTTGATAACTTTGTCGTATGAAATATGGGTTAAATAGTTTCTAGGAACAATATAATCCAATAATGATTGCTCTACAGGAATCAATTCATTTTTATCGAGGTAATTGTTTTGATTTGTATCATAAACCTCTTTTAACATATTAGTAAATTCTTTTGAAAGAACCCAAGTTATCTCTGCTGTTTTTATTTTATGTTCATCTGCTTGAACTTTAATTGATACTTTGGTTTCAGGTGAATAGATTGTACATAGGGCACACCCAAAAAGGGTGTGCGTAAAAAGTGTAAGAAATATAAATACTTTACTTATAAGATTTTGCAATTTCTGTTGCTACCTTTAATAGATTTTCATCCCATTTTTCTGATAGTGGATTGATAACTGCAACATTACCATTAATACTCTTTGAGATAGTTTTAGCACCCTTTTGAGAAAATTGAGGAGCAACAAAAACAATTTTTATATCATGTTTTTTTGCTTCTTCAACCAGTTCAATTAATTGTGATGGTTTTGGTTCTTTTCCTTGAATTTCAATAGAGATTTGCTCTAAATGATATCTTTTTGCAAAATATCCCCAAGATGGATGGAAAACCATAAATGCTTTATGTTTATAAGGTTCAATAATTGATTCTAACTTTTTATCTAATTCATCTAATTCTTTTACAAATGATTGATAGTTTTTAGTATAAAAATCTTTATTTTGTACATCAACTTTTATTAAAGCATTTAAAATGTTTTCTGCTTGTTTTTTTACTAAAATTGGATCTAGCCATACATGAGGGTCTAAACCTGTATGATCATGTCCAGCATGATCTTCATCTTCATGCATCTCTTTTTCATGGTCATGGTCTTTATGGCTATCTTCTTCATCATGTTTTTCTTCATCATGATGTTCATGGGCTTCCATCTCTTGTTTTTTAATACCCTTAGTAGTATCAACAACTAACATTTTTTTATTTGCATCTTCAAATTTTTCTAACCAAGATTTTTCAAAAGGTACTCCAATTGAAAAATATGCTAAAGAGTTTGATAATTTTTTCATTTGAGATGTTTTAGGTTCATATGAAGCTGGTGATGCTCCTGGCTTAACCATTACATTCACATCAATTTTATCCCCTGCAATTTTTTCTACGAAAAATTTTTGAGGTAAAATTGAAACAGTTACTTCTTTTGCTACTACAAAACTTGATAATAGTGCTAAAGCAATTAAGATTTTTTTCATCATATCTATAAATCCTTTTTTTATTTTTTGCAATTAGGTTGCATTTGTGGAATTTTACCACCAATTTTTTAAATGCAACTTAATTGCATATCTAAAATTGCTTTTTCAAATATTATTTTAAATTCAAGTTGATATAATAGAATATGAATTTAGAAAACATATCAAAAAACATAAAACTTACAACAGCAAGAAAAGCAATTTTAGAATTGCTTTATTCATACAACAAACCACTTTGTTATGAAGAGGTTAAAAATAACCTAGCAATGGATAAAGCTACTTTCTATAGAAATATTATAAAATTTGAAGAGGAAGGTATAATAAATGCTTTTGAATCAAATGATAAAAAAAGATATTATGAAATAAAAAATAAAAAACATTCCCATTTTATTTGTAATACATGTTCGAAAATTGAATGTATCCATGAAAAACTTGAAATAAATCTTCCAGATTATGAGATTGATAATATTATTATAAAAGGTATTTGCCCTAAGTGTAAGGATCAAGGACTATAATGATTAAACCTGCTATATTAACTAACTTTGAAAAATTTATTAATAAAGAAGCCCTAAGTGGTATTTTACTTTTTGTTGCAACTGTTTTGGCAGTTATTATTGCAAATTCAAGTTTAGGACAAGATTATTATGACCTATGGCATTTGCCCCTTGGAATAAATCTAGGAGAGATGAGTGTTTCAATGACTCTAACCTATTGGATTGATGATGGTCTTATGGCATTATTCTTTTTAATGGTTGGTCTTGAAATTAAAAGAGAGATGTTAGTGGGGGAACTTTCAACAATAAATAAAGCTACATTTCCTATTATTGCAGCAGTTGGTGGTATGATAATTCCTGCACTTATTTATGTGAGTTTAAATCCATCTAATCCATTAGGGTTTGGTATTCCTATGGCAACAGATATTGCTTTTGCCTTAGGTATTTTGATGTTACTTGGAAATAAAGTTAACCCAGCTTTAAAAGTATTTTTAGTTGCCTTAGCTGTGGTGGATGATTTAGGTGCTATATTTGTTGTTGCAACAGTTTATACAAGTGAAATACACTCTGAATATTTTGTACATGTTATATTGATTATGGCTCTTTTAGTTTCCCTTAATAAACTTAAAGTTACAGCTTTAACCCCTTATCTTCTTTTAGGAATAGCTTTATGGATTTATGTTCATGCAATTGGTATTCATGCAACAATTGCAGGGGTATTATTAGCCTTTACTATCCCAATAAAAGCAAAAATTGATCAGAAAAAATTTGTAAAGAAAACTAAAAAAGATATACATAAATTTGAAGAAAATATGGAAGAAGATTTCCCCATTTTAAATGATGAACAAATACATAACCTTGATCATATAGCACATAACTATGAGAAAGTTCAAAATCCTCTTGTAAGACTTGAGCATGGATTACATGGTTTATCTGCTTTTTTTATTATGCCTTTATTTGCTTTTTCAAATGCGGGGGTAATAATTGACTTTTCAACAGTAAATGCAAATTTAATGATTGTTTTAGGAGTCGTATTAGGTCTAATACTAGGTAAACCTATAGGAATAGTAGGATTAACTTATCTTGCAACAAAGTTGAAACTAGTAGAAAAACCAGATGATATTTCATGGAAAGAGATTATTGCAGTTGGTTTTATTGCTGGGATTGGATTTACAATGTCGATTTTCATTACACACTTAGCATTCATTGATGAAGGAATAATTGCTGCAGTTAAATTAGGAGTTTTTGTTGCTTCATTTATCGCTGCTGTTATTGGTGTAGTACTTCTACTTACTATAAAAAAAGTATAGACTTTTTCTATACTTTTTTATAAATTTAAAAAAGAGCAATTTTGTTCTATTTTTTCCCTTTCTATTTAGATATAATTTATTATGAACAACATGTTAAAAAATATCTCATTTGAAAATATCAAAACACTTAATAAAAACTTTTCAAAACATTTTCATGATACTTATACTTTGGGTATAACATATGATGGTATTTTTAAATCAACTAGTTTAAATAAAGATTTTTATTTCTATCAAAAATCAGTTAGATTAAATAATCCAGGTGATATTCATGGTGGGGCTTCTAAATCTTGGAGTCACGCAAACTTTTACCCTACTATTGAATTATTAAGTTCAATTTATGAAAACATTTATGGAGAAAAAAGAATCCCTTATTTTTTAAATCATATTATAAAAGATGAGATACTTTTCTTAAAACTTCACTACTTTTTTATATCATATTTTAATAGATTTGACGAATTGGATATAGAAACAAAACTACATGAAGCCTTAACTTATTTAGTTATAAATTACACCTCTTATCATAAAAACATAGACAATATTTTTGATGACAAAAAAATTGTAAAATTAACTTATGAATATATAAAAGATTCCCTTGATATGAAATTTACTCTTGATGAGCTAGCACAAAACTCTTCTTTAAGTAAATACCATTTTCTAAGAATGTTTAAAAAAGAGTTTGGGCAAACACCCCATAACTTTATTATTAATCAAAGGGTAAATAAAGCTCATAATTTAATCTTAAGTGGTAAAAATATCACTGAAGCTAGTTTAGAAGTTGGTTTTAATGACCAATCTCATTTTACAAGAAACTTTAAAAAGCTTTACGGTTATACTCCCTCTAAACTTCTTATCTAGCAATTTTATTCTATACAATATCCAAAAAATTTTGTTAGACTAAAATAAAAAGAGATATTATGACAGAATCAAATAAAAATATATTTTACATCCTACTATTTTTTGCAATGGTTTGTTGGGGTGGTTCATGGGTTAATGTTAAGTTTCTAGGTCTTTATATGGATGAATTTGAAACTATGACTTTTAGATATATAATTACAGCAATATCTATGGTTCCACTTATGATAATTTTAAAAAAATCATTTAAAATTAGTCTTAGAAACTTTATATTAGTAACTATTACCTCAATAGCTTTAATTGCTTATATGAAATATTTTTATTTAGGAGTGAAGCTTGGGACTGCATCATTAGGTGGTTCATTAGTAACTAGTTTAATTCCAATAAATACTTTTATTATGATGGCTTTATTAAAAGCAAAAACTGTTACAAAAAAAGATGCCTTTGCTTTAGGTCTTGGAGCAGTTGGTGTTATGACAATACTTCATGTTTGGACATTTGATAGTGAAAAAATCTTTGTAACATACAATCTATATTTTATTATAGCTTCTATATTTTGGCCAATTGTTACTATTCTTAGTTCAAAGGCAATAAAAATATCACCTATAACTTTTACTTTTCATATGTATGTTGTGACATCAGTTTTAAATCTTTTATTTTTTGTTGATTTAAGTTCGATTGAGTACTCAAAACTTGATTCAATATTTTGGATAAATATGTTGTCTATCTCAATTTTAGCTTCAACCTTTGCAAATACTATTTATTTTTTAGGTATTGAAAAACTTGGAGCTAGTGAAGTTAGTTCCTTTGTATTTTTAGTTCCCTTTGCAGCTATTACATTAAGTGCAATATTTCTTGAAGAAAATATTAGTTTTTCAATTATTTTTGGGACAATTTTAACTATAATAGCCGTTAAAGTATTAAATAATATAAAAATATTAAAAAAGAAAAAGATTGAATCAAAATAAATTAAATACATTAACTCTTTCAGGTCTAATAATAGGCCCAATTTTAGGTTCAGGTGTAATTTTACTTCCGGCACTTTTATATAATATGATTGGAAATGCTTCTATATTTACATGGGGGACTATATTAGTATTAGGCTTTTTGTTTGCTCTTACTTTTGGTAAACTCTCAATTTTATTCCCAGGAGATGGAGGAGTTTCACTAGCGACAAAAGAAGCTATGGGTAAAAAGTACCAAATACTAACCTCCTTTTATCTAATATGTGCAGTTTTTTTTGGTCCAGTTGCAGTTTTAATAATTGCTGCAAAATTTCTACTACCCTATTTTCCAAATATTTCAATAGAACTTTTAGGCTTTTTTATTTATGTAATTACCTATTTAGCCTTGCTTATTAGAATAGGTTTTTTAGGAAAATTGATGTTAATAGTTAGTTCAGCTATTACAATAATATTTTTTGTTTCAAGTATTTTTATCCTTTTAAATGTGGAACATTTTAGTTTAAGTATTCCAAACATCTCTATAAAAGAGTATGGCTATTCTTTGTTAATTGTGTTTTGGTCAATAGTTGGATGGGAAGTTATTGGAAACTATTCCCAAGATGTTGATGACACAAAAACACTAACAAATGCAGTAAAAGTCTCTGCAATTATTATCTCAACAGTTTATATTTTAATAATTCTTGCTATATGTTTTGGAGACTTTCCAAAAGATGAAGAGTTTAAACTTGTATGGTTAATTATTCCAATTTTTGGAAGCAGTTCAAACTTTATACTTGCAACTATATCTGTGATTTTATGTATTGGTACACTAATTCTTTTTGTTGGTGGTGTTTCTAGACTAATCTCTTCACTAAATTTCACAAAATATACTTCAACAGTAACAAAAAAGAAAGTTCCAATTGGAGCTTTAAATTCCCTTTCAGTGCTTTATATTATCACTTTAGTTTTAGTTTATATGGGTTATCTTACTTTGGATAATCTAGTAGCTTTTTCTGATGCATTTTTCATTTCAAATGCTTTAATTGGTTTAATAACTGCAATAATACTTTTTGAAAAAGGATTTTTAAGAAACAGTGCTATGTTATTAGCTTTCTTGTTTTTTATAATTTTACTATTCTCAAATATTTTTATTTTGTCTGTAATTATTGCTTTGTTTATTTACACATATTTAAAAAAAAGGGATTAATCCCTTTTTTCTTCTTTTTTATCTAGTATTTCTTTTGTGACAGCTTGTCCATATTTTATCATTTCATATGCTTTATGGAAATCATAAAATTCACAAGCCCTTGAAGATATATTCACCATGATATCAGGTTTATGGGAAGCTAATTGATGTCTTGCTATTACCTCTTGCATAGTTTCAATAGATTTATTTATTAGTTGAAAATAACTTAAATTCTCTTTTCTCTTTATATTTTTTTGGAAAAAATCTATTACTGTTTGATGGAATTTATTTTTCTCTTTTTCCAAAAGCTTTCTATGTTCCTCTTTTATCTCAATATCATCATTTAAATTTACAGCAATTATTAAATCTGTAAACTCTGAAATAGTTGGAACAATTGGTACAGGGTTTAAAATCCCTCCGTCAAAAAGAGTTTTCCCATTTAATTGCTTAGGTGTAAAAAGGGTTGGAATAGCTATTGAAGCACGTATTGCATCTTTTAAACATCCTCTTTGAAGCCATACCTCTTTTCTATTTAAAATATCAGTTGCTGTTGCTGTAAATGAAATATCCAAATCTTCAATATTTACATCACCAATCATCTCTTCAATTTTTAGAAATACCTTTTCACCATTTATCATTCCATCCTTTGAAAAGGTAAAATCAACAAGTTTTAAGATATCTAAAACATTAAAATTTTCAACCCACTGTTCATACTCTCCAAGTTTCCCTGCTGCGTAAAGTCCCCCAATTAATGCGCCCATTGATGAACCAGAAATAGATTTTATTTCATAACCTTGAGCTTCAAGTTCTTTTATAACACCAATATGAGCATAACCTCTAGCTCCACCACTACCAAGAACAAGGGATACAGTTTTTTTATTTTTCATTCAAAACCTTTTAGTGTTTTAAATACTATATCCTTTTAAACTTGTTCTTCAATGAAATTTTTTACTTTAAATAAATAATTTGATTAGAAACTTTTTGAGCCATTTCTAAATCATGGGTTACTAAAAGCAATGATAAGTTTTCTTCTTTTACGATGTTAACTAGCAAATATATAACTTCTTGTTGACTTATGGAATCAAGCCTTGAGGTAGCTTCATCTGCAAAGATAAATGCTGGTTTTAAAAGTAAAACTTTTACAATCGCCATTCTTTGAAGTTGTCCACCTGATACCTCATCTGGTTTTCTATACAATAACTCTTTTTCTAAATTTACTTTTTCAAAAAGCTCATAAACTTTTTTCATAGAAAGATTATGGAGTTTTACTAAATCTTCAAAACCCTCTTTTAAAATTTGATTAGGTAAAAATGCACTTGGCGGCTGTTGGTAGATTTTTTGAAATTTTAAATTATTTAAACCCTTAGATTTTATTATTTCGCCAGCAGTTGGATTTTTTAAACCAAGAATTATATCCCCTAAGGTACTTTTTCCACTTCCACTTTTTCCAACAATTGAAGTGATCTCACCTTTTTTCAAAGTAAAGTTTAAATCTTCAAAAAGCTTATTATCTGAATATTGTTTAGATAGATTTTTTATCTTAATCACTTCATCACTTATATTATTGGATTTTTCTATATCCCATAATGAACTTTGACTCTTAAAAAGTCTTTTTGTATATTGATGCTTTGGATTTGAAAAAAGTTCTTCTGTTTTTCCATACTCTATTAGCTTTCCATCAACAATTACCCCTAAATTTCCTTTTATATTTTTTGCAATATCTAAATCATGGGTAATTACAAAAAGGAGTCTATTTTGTTCAAGTTCTTTATTTAATCTATTTGCAACATTTATACATAACTCTTTATCAAGCCCTTTTGTTGGTTCATCAGCTAAAAGTAATTGTGAATTAAAAGCATGTGTAATTGCTATGGTTGTTCTTTGACACATACCACCTGAAATTTCAAAAGGGTATGAATTGCTAAACTCTTTTAAAACAACATCATCTAAATCTTTTAATGCTTTTTTTCTCGCATTCTTTTTATCATTGTGGATATATTCATGAACTTCCTTAACTTGCTCAACTATCCTCATAGTTGGGTCTAAAGCTCTCCAAGGTTCTTGAGGGAGTAATGATATATCTTTCCCCCACATTTTTCTTTTATCTTTATATGTTAATTTTAATAAATCTTTTTTATCTAAAAATATTTCACCTTCAACTTTTAAGTTAGGACTTAAACTTCCCATAATTGAATCGATAATTAAAGATTTTCCGGAACCAGATTCCCCTAAAAGAACCAAAGGAACACCTTGTTCAACACTTAAATTTATATCTTTTACTAATATAGAATCATTTGATGAAATAGTTAAATTTTTTATTTCTAGCTTTTTATACATTAGTGTTCCTTTCTAGATATTAATTGAAGTGACAAAACCAATAAGAAAATAAAAAAAGATGGTAAGAATATCAAAAATGGCTCTTCATCAAAATAAGGCATAAGTTCAACAATCATACTTCCAAGTTCAGCAGTTGGTGGTCTAATTCCTACATTTAAAGCACTTAGAGTTGAAATTGCAACTATTGCTGTACTCATAGCAAAAGTACTCAAGGTTAAAATACTAGGATACAAGCTAGGAAGGATTTGCTTTTTTAAAATATAAAAAGAGGAAAAACCTAAAAGTCTTGTTGATTCAACATAAGGTTCAACTAAAATAGATTTTGTTTTTGCTCTACTTACTCTAAAAAACTCAACCCACAAAGATAAAGATAATCCTAAATATAAAAATAAGAAATTTCCTGGTGAAAAAGCAATAAAAACTAAAACTAAAAGTAATCCAGGCAGTGCTAGAATAATATCAGATATAACTACTAAAATCTTTTCAATTATACCACCTTTATATGCAGCTAAAATCCCTAATAAAACACCAGGTATAGCTGATGTTAACATAGTGATAAAACTTAAGAAAAAAGATAATTGAACTGCATAAGCAAGTCTTGTTAACATATCCCTTCCATAATGATCAGCACCTAATAGATTTGAAGAACTAATCTGTGCAAAACTTTTCATTAAATCTTGTTCATGGGGATCAACTCCTGTTAAAAAGGGTACTAATATTGCAAATAAAAATAAAAAACTTAAAAGTGTGTAACCTATATATTTTGAGTTTATACTTTTATTCATGTTTAGCTCCTAATCTTGGGTCTAATACTCTTGATAAAATATCTGCAAATAGATTTATAAATACAAAGCTTATTCCCATTATTAAAACTGTACCTTGAATCATAGGTACATCTCTAGCGATAATTGCATGAACTAAAGCATGGCCAATTCCAGGAAAAGCAAAAATTGATTCAACAATTACAACACCCTCAATTAAATAAATAGACTGAAGTCCAAGGAAGGCTAAAACTGGAATAAAAGCATTTTTTATACCATGCCTTCTCATTAAAACTATATTTGAAAGACCTTTGTATTTTCCATAGGTAAAATATGTAGAGTTAGATACTTCATTCATAGATTCTTTTATAAGTCTATTTGAAACAGCAGCTAATCCAAGGGCTAGTGTTAAAGCTGGTAGAATTAAATATGTCCAATCATCAAAGCCAGCTGGAGGTAAAATATTTAAATGTACACTAAAAATAAGTATTAACAATAAGGCTAAAATAAAAGGAGGAATAGCTTTAAATAAAATAGAAAAATATAAACTTACTTTATCTATAAAACCATTTTTCTTAACCCCTGAGTATATACCTAAAGGAAAGGCTATAACTAAACTTAATACAAAAGCAAATAATGCTAAATACAAAGAATAACCTAACTGTGTTTGCAATTCATGAATAATCTTTTCTCCACTTACCAAGGAATAACCCAAATCAAAAGAAAAAAGCTGAAAAAGTGAATCAAAATATTGTTCATAAAGAGGTCTATGAAGACCTAATTCTACTGCAACACTTTGAGCAATCTCAGCTGTCATTCCATCAGGACCATATCTTCCTGCTGCAATTCTCATTGCATGGTCTCCTGGTAAAACATGAATCATAATAAAACAAATAGTATTTAAAAATACTGCCAAAGTAAAAATTTGTAGTATTCTAGAAGATAAAATTTTCAACATCTAATTATTTAACCCACTTAACATCAGATAAAAAGTAGTTTAATTCAAAGGGATCAAGTTTTAGATTTTTAATTTTTTTGTTTGAAACTACTGCCATCTCAGACCAAGCAACAGGGATAGAGGGAAGTTCTTCTTGTAAAAGCTTAGTTATTTTAAATTGAAGTTCATGGTTTTCTGATTTTTTTAATTCATTTAAATATTGAAACATAGTTTCATTTTCCCAATTCATAGCACCCCAGTTTGCACCACCTTTTCCATAATCTTGAAGTAAAGTTCCAAGGGGATTTGGTACTAATGCAAAGTTTCTTGAAATAAGTCCTAAATGTAAAGTATTATCTTTATGTTTTCTAATTATTTCAGTATAGCTTCCAACTAAAACTTTTACATCTATACCTATTTTTTTTAATTGAGATTGAATTGCTGTTGAGATTACTGGAAGTTCAGGCCATGAAGGATAAGTATTTAAAGTGATTTCGAATTTTTTACCATCTTTATATCTAAATCCATCATCTGATAATTTCCATCCATTATTTTCTAAAATCTCATTTGCTTTTTGAATGTTTGTTTTTAAAGGAGAAATCTCTTTATTATGCCAAAGGTTTAATGATTGTGGAAATAGTTGTGTAGCTGCTAAGTTTTCATTTTTTAGTATTGCTTTTGCAATAGCTTTTCTTTGTATTGCTAAACTGATAGCTTCTCTTAATTCTGAAGTATTAAAAAACTCTGAGCCTGAATTAATTTTTAACATTCTAGTTCTTGGTATTGAAACAATTTGAATATCAAAATTTGGATTTTTCTTTAATGATTTAAGTGAAATTGGTAAAATTGAATAGGCAATATCAGCCTCTTTACTTTTCATCATAAGTGATCTTGTTTCACCCTTTCCAACTGCTAAATAAGAGATATCTTTGATATTTGCTTTTCCATTCCACCAATTTTCATTTCTTGTAAGTTTTATACTTAAAGGCGCAGTTATATCTTTTATTTTATATGCCCCTGTTCCTATAATTTTTTCAACTTTTCCAGTTGTTGAATTAAAAGAGTTTTTTGAAATTATAATTGTACTGTAGTGAGCTAAATATGCTGGAAGTGAACTAAACTGTGAATCAAGGTTGATTATAATAGAGTTATCTTTAGCCTCAATTCTTTTAAGTGGTAAATACCTTAATACACTTTTTTTAAGAACTTCATCTCTATTTAAATTAAAAGCAACTATTTTTGCATCTAATAAAGTTCCATCTTGAAATTTTACATTATCTTTTATTTCAAATTTCCAAACTAAACCATCCTCTGAAACACTCCATTTCTTTGCTAAAGATGGTATTAATTCACCTTTATCATCAATTGTAACTAATGTTTCAGCAACTTGCATTCTTGAAAAAATATACCCCGATTGGCTTGGTTCAATTCCAGATATCTCCCAAGGTCCAATAACTTTTAATTCTTTTGCAAATGCAAAAACGAACAATGTACTTAATACAAGTACCCCTTTAAAAAATTTCATTGTCATACCTATCCTTCTTAATTGTAATAATTAAAATCAATAAATGATTCTAAAAAAATGCAACAAAGTTGCAGAAGTGGAATTATATATATTTCCGCTTATATGCAACTTAGTTGCTTTTATTATAAAATTAAGAAAGTTTGTTAAATCAAATGAATTTCTAACTTGACTTATTATCTATCTTACATAAGAACCATTATTAAAATCCATAGTTGTACCATTTACATACTCTGGACAATCAGTACCTAACCAAAAAATAACCTCAGCAGCTTCATCAGGTTCTGCAAATCTTCCACAAGGAACTGCTTTTTTAAATTCTGCTTTTCTCTCTTCTGAATTATCTTTTTGCATATCAGTTTCAACAGGACTTGGTGCTATACAATTTACAGTAATACCATTCGTTCCTAAAAGTTTTGCAAATATTTTTGTAGCATTTATAAGTCCAGCTTTTGCAATACCATACCAAATATCAGGATGCCCAATTTGACCAGCAATTGAAGCAGTATTTACAATTTTTCCATATCCTCTTTTTTTCATACCCTCACTAAAAATAGTCATAAGTTCAACTGGTGCATATAAATCAACATTCATAATATGTTCTTTTGCTTCTAAAGGATAGTTATCATAAGTATACTTTGGTTGCATATATCCTGCATTGTTGATTAAAACATCAATTTCACCAACCTCTTTTGCTAAATCTTTAAGACCATCTAAATTTGATAAATCATATTCAATAGTTTTTACTTTTTCATTATCTTTTAATTCTTGAGGAAAATTTGAAAAATCTCTTCCAACTGCAATTACCTCAAAATCAACTTCTAAGAATTTTTTTACAACTTCAAGACCAATCCCTTTATTTCCACCTGTTACTAATACTCTATTCAACATAATTTTCCTTTTTTAATACAACAAAGTTGTTTTTATGGTTTTAAAAAATTATAACCAAATTTAAATGACAAATTTATGATTTTTTGAGTAATGTTTTATTATAAACTATTTAGGAGTTTTACATGAAGTTATTTATTTCTATGATTTTTAGTTTTTCTTTTTTATTTGCCTTAAATCCTATGATTTTACCAATAAAAGGTGTTGATGTAGTTCATACATACTCAAATGGCAAAAAAGAAAGTATCAAAATTGAAAGGGAAGATCCTCTTATTTGTTCCCAATTTGGAATTACACCTGAAAACTTTCAAAGTGGTAATATTGCTTCAAAAAATATACCCCTACAATGTAAAAAAACATTTATTACAACAAAAGGTGTTATTCAACCTTTTACTTTATATGAAGGGACAAAAACTGTTGGAGAATTAGAAGTCTTAGAGTTTATTCAAGAAAAGACTATGAAAAAACCTAATGATTATATTTTAGTTGATAGTAGAAGAAGTGATTGGTTTGATATGGGAACAATTCCAAGTTCTGTAAATATCCCCTATGATGAATTTAAATTTGATGAGGATTTTAAAGAGGAATATAAAAGAGCTTATAAACTTTTGGGAGTTAAAATCAAAAATAAAAAGTATGATTTTTCCAATGCAAAAACAGTAATGTTTTTTTGTAATGGTTCATGGTGTGCCCAATCACAAAGGGCAATTGATAGCTTAGTTAGATTGGGTTACCCTAAGAAAAAAATTTTGTGGTATAGAGGTGGTATTGCATCGTGGGTAGGAGTTTCTTTAACTCTTACAAAGAATATAGAGGCTATAAAATAGCCTCTAATATTTAATTTCCAAACATCTCTTTAAAAGCTGCAGCTATCTCTTCTCTAGAAGCTTTCTTCTTTTCTTGTTTTGGAGCTTCATTAAATAGTTGATCTAATTTAAATTTGTCTCCTAATTTTTTTTCAATTTTATTTTTAATTTCATCAGTTTTCTTCTTTAGTTTCTGACCCGCTTTAGTATTATTTAAAAATGCTTTTTTATCAATACTTACTTTTGGATTTGAAAGGTTCCCAGAAATTTTAGTATCAAACTCATATTTTAAAATTTTTGCTTGAACTAAAGCATTAACACTATCTTTTGCTGTATTAATTGTACTTGCTGGTACTTTTATAATTGTATGTTCACTTGTCATATCTACAACAGTATTAATAATATCTTTTTTCATATCACTTTTGATTTCTACTTTTTCATAAATCTCTTTTGTTAAATCAAACTGTGCAAAGGCATTGATTAAATCAGAATATTCATTTTTAATAAACTGACCTTTTAATAAGTTACCACCTATTTTTCCTATCTTTGTCGCAAGGTTGTAATCAATATCAATATTAGATTTTGAAGTAAAAATCTCTGGATAATACATCATATGAGTTAAATCTTTAATCTCAACGCCATCAATTTTTGCTTTGAAATTATCATTTAAAAGATTGAAATCAATATCTCCACCAAATAGTTTAGATTTACCATCAACACTTAAAAGCTCAGGAGATTGTTTAATATTCCCTTCAATCTTAGCTTCCCCTCTCATTTTTTGTTGTGTAATATCTTTAAGTTTAGAAAGGTCTGGCACATCAACAGTATAATCACTTGTAAACTCAGCTTTTGCAATATCATATACTGCCTTAGTCATATCTACATTTGAAAGTGAAGTATCTAAATTAATTTTAGAGATTGCTTGAGTTTTAACTAAATCAGTAACAATATCACCTTTAAAAGTGATTGCATCTTTTAATTTTTGCTCAAAAGATTTATTTACTACTGTATTGTTTACTTTCCCATCTAAAATGGTTGTTAAAACTTTTCCATCAAGATTATTTATATCAGCATTTTTAATTTTTGCATCAATATTTAATAATCCATTTGCATAATTTGGTTGATTTACAAGATTTAATAAGTTTTCGATTTTTGCTTTGTTTACTGTTAAATTTACATATTCAGGTTTAGAGTTAGAAACTTTTGCTTCATATTTAGTATCACTTGCAAAAATATCAGAGTTTCCATTTACTGTAATTACTCCATTATCTACTACAACATCACCATTTGTTGAAAATGAACCATTAAGTTTTTGATTTATCAAAGTTTCTAGTTTTGCTAAATCTTTAACAAAAACTTTGTAATCACTTTTTATTACAGATGTTTTCATATTTACATTTGCTTTTTTAACATCAAGTTTTGCAATTGTACTATCAAAATTTATATTTGAATTAATCTCATTTCCTACAAGATTACTAACACTTTTTGAAGTAAAAACAATAGGAAGTTTTGGTTCTTCTTTTAGTTCTTTATTAATAGCTTTTGCATTTAAAATACCCTTTGAAACAGTAGTAGTAATAATTCCATCTAAGTTTTCAATATCGGCATTTTTTATATTTGCATCAATATTAAGCATCCCTTTTGCATAAATTGGTTGATTTACCATATAAAGTAACTCTTCAATTTTTGCATCTTTCATAGTAAATAAAATATTGCTTGGATTAAAATCTTTTAATTCTATATCATAACTTGTATTACTTGAAGCAACTTTACTAAGCCCTTTTACAACAGCTTGTTTTGAATCACCTTTTACAATACCGTTTGTAGAAAAAGAACCATTTAGTTTTTGTTTTGTTAAATTTTCTAATTTTGCTAAGTCTGCTACATTTACATCATATTTTAAATCAACTGTTTGAGCAAAAATATTTAATGCTCCTTCTACATTTATTGTAGAGTTATCATCAATAGTAGCTTTAAAAAGTATATCATTCATAGTTAGTTTGAAGTTATCTACTTTCATACTAACATCTTTTTGCCCTTCATTAACCTTGTTTTCAATTATTGAAGCAACATAAGAATTACCTGCACTTGTAAAAAGGATTCCATAAATCCCACCAATTACTATTAATATAAATGCCGTAAGTCCAAAAAATAGTTTTTTCATAAAGTCCTCTCTTATCAAAGTCTAGTGATTATACATAAAGAAAATTAAAAAGCTGATTATCTTTTTTAAGTTGTTACATTTAGTAATCATTGTGTAAATTATTGTTAATCTAATGGAAATTTAAATAATAGTTGTGTATAATTCTGCCCAATACGAGGTGTTAAGTAGGGATACGCAAGCCGAACAGACTTTGTAGAAAATATTTATTAAGGATACTAGAATGAAAAAAATCGTTCTTTTAATGCTAGCTTTCGCTGGTTTTGCATTCGCTGCTGACGCTGCTGCGGGTGAAATGTTAAAAGCTTACTCTGTAGTTGCTGCAGGTATTGGTCTTGGTTTAGCTGCACTTGGTGGTGCTATTGGTATGGGTAACACTGCTGCTGCAACAATCGCTGGAACTGCTAGAAACCCAGGATTAGGTGGAAAATTAATGACTACTATGTTCATTGCATTAGCGATGATCGAAGCTCAAGTTATTTATGCATTAGTTATTGCGATGATCGCATTATATGCAAACCCATTTATGTAAGATCTTTTTTAACAGATTTTTTATATAAACTGCGAAAGGTTAGAAGTTTTCTTCTAACCTTTTTTTATGCCTAAAATTAACTAAACCTATTCCAAATTAAGTACTATTTTAAATAAAGCCCCAGTATACTTTATATCTTCGTATATATAAGAACTATTTTCAACATCGATATCACCATTCATACTTTCAGTTATAAGTTTATATGCCATATATAAACCAATTCCTGTACCTCTTGATTTATGTTTAGTTGTAAAATATGGTTCAAATACTTTTGGTAAAATATCCTCTTTTATACCACCTGCATTGTCTTTTAATTCTATATAGATTTTTTTATTTTCTTCTTTAATAGTAATAAAAAGATACCTTTTTTCAATCTCATTTAAAATCAAAGCATCTTTTGCATTTCCAATAATATTAATCAAGACCTGCACAAGTTCATTTGGGAAATTTGTTAGTTTTATTTCACTGTAAGTAGTAGATAAAACTATATTAATGTCATTTTTTCTTATAGTTCCATCAAGAAGTTCTAAAGCATATTTTATAATATCATATAAATTGAAACTCTTTTTTTCATGGGTTCCTTTAACAAAGTTTCTAAAATCTTCAATAGTATTTGACATATATGCAGTTGCTTTAATTATTGAATCTATTGAATCATTTAAACTCTCTTCATCTAAACAATTAAGCGTGTTTCTAAGTTTTAAACTAGATGCAGAAGCAGAGATACTAGATAATGGCTGTCTCCATTGATGTGCTATATTTTCAAGCATCTCTCCAAGTGAAGCCATTTTAGATTGAAAGGCTAAAATTTTATCTTTTTGTTTTAACTCTTCATCTTTTTTTACTTGTTCAGTTAAATCTATATCTATACAAAACATCTCAGGATTTTTAGTGTTTTCATTTAACATTACATGGGAAGAATATACATATGCTGTAGTTCCATTTTTTCTACGTAGTGGTAATTTCTCTGCTAATATTGGAACTTTATTTTTATACCAATTATTTATTCCAGCAATAACATCATCTCTCATAAAGTCAGGAATAATCAAATCTTCAAGTTTATTTCCAATTGCTTCATCTATGGAATAACCATATATAGTTTCACTTGCTTTATTCCAAAAAATCACTTCTCTATTTTTGTTATAACCTTGAACTGCAATATTTGGAATTTCGCTAATTAACTGAATAAACTTTTTTTCATCTTTTTCCATTGTAATAATCCCACCATCTTTGATAGATTATTATAACACTAATACTTATATTTTATATTAGACCTACTAGTAAATGAAAACTATTAAGTTATTTTTATGTAATGAAAAAGATTAGAAGTAAAACTTCTAATCTTTTTTTATCTATTCAATAAACTTTTTCTCACTTGCAGAATCTAAGATTTTCTTTGCAATGCTAGATGTTTGTTTTGCTATTTCTTGTGTTTGATTAGCAATTGATGCATTATTTTGTGTTTGGGAATCTAAGGTATTAACTACACCATTAATTTGTTCTATACTAAATTTTTGTTCAGAAGAAGAATCTGAGATATCTTTTATAATCTCATTAGTTTTATTTATATTCTCATTTATTTTAATATAACCATTAATCATCTTACCTGAAATTTCTTTCCCCTCAACAGCTCTTAATTTTGCTTTTTCAACTAAATCTTTAATCTCTTTTGCTGCCTGGGCACTTCTTGCAGCTAAGTTTCTAACTTCTTGAGCTACAACTGCAAAACCTTTACCAGATTCCCCTGCTGTTGCTGCTTCTACTGCTGCATTTAGTGAAAGAATATTTGTTTGAAAGGCTATTTGATCAATTACTGTAATTGCTTCTGAAATACTTAAGGCTTCTTCATTTATTTTTTCCATAGACTCTACTGTTAAACTAGCTAATTCTTTTCCTTGATCTATTGAACTTGTTAATTCGTCTGAATAATCTTGCATAGTTTTTATTTTACTTGTATTGCTAATCACTGTACTTGTAATCTCTTCTAATGCAGAAGCTGTTTCTTCTAAAGATACAGCTGTTTCATTTGATGCCCTATTTAAAATATCCACATTTGCAAGAAGATTTTTTGAACTTTCATTTAATTGATAGCCATTTAACTTATTTTCTTTTAGCATTTTTGTAATAATTTCACATAAATTATTTAACCCTAAAGCAATTTTACCATTAGCTTTTTCAACATGTGTTGTAAAATCAAGGCTTGAATACTTTTCTAAAGTAGATAAAATTGTATTTATATCTTTGTTTACATCTGAACTTATAAATTCTATCATTTCATTTATGCTTTGTTTTAACTCTTCCAAAGATTTACTACTTGAATCTTTTTCTACACAAATATCTAAATGCCCTTCTTTTACCCTATTTACAACACTTTTTACCTCATCAATTAATAGTTTATCTTTTTCTATTTGTTGTGAGACCAAATGCATTTGTTCATCAATAAGTTTTCCCATTAAACCAAACTCATCATTGGTTTTTATATTTAGTTTATTGATATTTTTCTCTTCACCTTTCAAATATTTAAAAAAGTTTGATAAACCCTTTTCAACAGTTTGCAAAGGAGACAACACTTTTTTAAGAGAAAAATAAACTACAAGAAGTACTAAAATAAGTAAAATAGTATAAAGTAGAATTTCATTTTTGATATTTTTATTCACATCTTCAAAAACCTCTTTTTTATCAACTTTGACACATATATACCAAGAGGTATTGGGAATCTTACTATAAGAAACAAGATATTCTTCTTTATCATATTTTACTTCTGCAAATTTAACTTTTTCTTTTGTTTTAATATCAGTAAAATATTTGCTTTTTTTCATCAAGAACTTTTTATCTTTATGAATTAGTATTTGTCCATCTTCATTTACTATATAGGCATATCCTGTTTTACCAATTTTTGCACTTGTAACAATCTCTACAACACTATCAAGGAGAATATCACTTCCTAAAACTCCAATTGTTTGACCAGCACTTTTTACAGGAGTGTATAAAGATACAACAAGTTTCTGTAAAGATTTAGAAAGATAAGGAAGAGTAACACCAGAACCATCTTTAGCAATAGCTTCTTTATACCAACTTCTTTTTCTAGAATCATAATTATCCCTTTGTGGAGTTAAATAGTTGCCAGTAGATAACATAGAGTAACCATCTTTTTCAAAGCCATAAAAAAGTAAAGCAGAAGCACTAGCTTCAAGTCCAATTTTTAATTTTTCAGTTATATTTTTATTTGACAGATTTTGAGGTTCAACTATTAAGCCTTTTGCAGTTGCCTCCATAACCAATAGTTTTAGCTTAAAATAGTTTCCCAAATAAGCAGAAATATTTTTTGCTAAATTTAATTCTTCCTCTTTTATAAGTTTATGCTCTAATTCATAGGCATTTTGAGTATTTTTTAGACCTAAAAAAATAAATGAACAGGCAATACTTAACATAACAAGCACTGTTAATTTTGTTTTGATACTCTTTGTTTTCATCTTATTTCCTCTTAAAAAAACTTTTCTTTAAATATATATTTTCAAAATGAACTAAAAGTTATCTAATTCAAGTTATTTTAATTAAGGAAAATATTAAACAATCTGTTTTACACTCCTTTGATAGATTGTTCAATAGTTATATGAACTAATTTTTGATCTTTTGCAAGATGTTTTTTTATTTCGTTTATATTAATCTCATTTTCTTCAACAGATATAGATAAAATACAAGAATACTTTCCTTTTCCAACTTTCCATATATGTAAATCATTTATTTGAATATTTTTATTTATGTTGTTTATAGATTCTATTACTTCTTCAACTATAGGATTATCCATCTCTGCATCTAAAAGAATTTTTGCAGATTGTTTGATAAGTCCTATTGCCCAAATAAATACTAAAATAGAACCAACAATACCCATAACAGGATCAAGCCATGTAACTTCCCATAACATTGCACCTACTAAAGCAACAATTGCTAAAATTGAGGTTAAGGCATCTGCTAATACATGTAGATATGCTGCTTTTAAATTCATATCATGGTCATGATGATGGTCGTGATGGTGATGTTCTTCATGATGTTCATGATTATGGTGATGATGATCATCTTTTAATAACCAAGCACAAATTAAATTAACTATTAAACCTAATATTGCAATAGCAATTGCTTCTTTATATCTTATTTCTACTGGATTAAATATCCTTTCAACTGAATGATAAGCCATAAAAAAAGCAACTGCTAAAAGTGATATTGCACTTGTATATCCACCCAATACTTCTATCTTATATGTTCCAAAATTAAATCTAAAATCATTTGCATATTTATTTGCCATCACATAAGCTAAATATGCCATTCCTAGAGCAAGTACATGGGAGCTCATATGCCAACCATCTGCTAACAGTGCCATAGAGTTATAATATAATCCTCCAAATATCTCAACTAACATTGTTACAAATGTTAAAAGTGTTGCATAAAATACATTTTTTTTGGCAATTGGATTTGAACTATCAAAATTATGTGACGGGGAATTAGTTTTTAATGTTTTTAATGTATTCATTTTATTCTCTTATTAATAATATTTTGATACTATACCTCAGTATAGTTAAAAATTGCGTTAAAGGATTAATATGGCTCATGTAATTGCAAATAAAGATAAAATACTTATGAGAATAAAAAAAATAAAAGGGCAGCTTAGTGGTATTGAAAAAGCAGTAGAAGATGAAAAAGACTGCTTTAAAGTTTTACAGCAAATTTCTGCTTCTAGGGGAGCTATACAATCTTTAATGAATGAACTACTTAACGATCATATAAAAGAACATTTAGGAAACCACGTGAGTGAAGAACAAAGAACCCAAGAGATTGAAAACGTAACAAATTTATTAAAAACTTATTTGAAATAGGAATATATAATGATTGAGGTTTTACTATTAGCATTTGCACTTTCTATGGATGCTTTTGCAGTTTCAGTTGGCTTGGGAGTTAAATCAATTAAATTTGATAAAAGACTAGCTTTAAAAGCATCTATTCTTTTTGGATTATTTCAAGGAATAATGCCCTTATTTGGATATTTAGCAAGTATAGGTATGGGAAATTTTATTGAGGCAATTGATCATTGGCTTGCATTTATTCTATTAAGTTTAATTGGTGGTAAAATGCTATATGACAGTTTTGGTGAAAATACAGAAGAAGAGATAATATCAACATCAAATAAAATTCTTTTACTTTTAGCTATTGCTACAAGTATTGATGCTATGGCAGCAGGATTTACCTTAAATCTTATGGCACTTAATCCTTTTGTATCAATGATAATCATAGGTGTTACAACATTTTTATTTAGCTACTTTGGCGTATATATGGGAACCAAAGGGGGTTCATATCTAGAAGATAAGGCCGAAAAATTAGGTGGTGTGATACTTATTATTATAGGCTTAAAAATTTTGATTGAGCATACTTTATTTTAAATCTGATACTTAATGTATATATCAAAATTTTTATATTAATTAGAAAGTTAAAGATATTTATTAAATATTTTAGCTCTTTTGATGTATAATTTCACCCTTATTTTCAATAGTATAAAGACTTATTGAAATTGTTATGTGCGAATGTGGTGGAACGGTAGACACGTTAGCTTGAGGGGCTAATGCCAGTACTGGTGTGAGGGTTCAAATCCCTCCATTCGCACCATTTAATAAGTATTCTAAGTTAATCAACAACATATTTCTTGAAATAGAATCTACTATTAAAGACCGAGATTTATAAATACCCGATCAGTTTATTTCTATACATGAAAATCTAAAATTAGGGGAAAAGTAAATGATTAAAAATAATATTTTTTCAGGCCTCACAGTTGGAATAATTGCATTACCTTTGTCAATGGCATTAGCAATAGCCATTGGGGTTCCTCCTCAAAACGGTTTATATACTGCAATTGTTGCTGGAATTGTAGCAGCAATATTTGGAAGTAGTAAATTTAGCATATCAGGACCAACAGCTGCTTTTGTAGTAATATTGATACCAATTGTTCAAGATTTTGGATTAAAAGGATTATTAATTTGTGGATTAATGTCAGGATTTTTTCTTTTATTAATGGGTCTTTTTAAACTAGGAACATTAATTGAACTTATACCTTACCCAGTAACAGTAGGATTTACAACAGGGATTGCAGTGGTAATTGCAACATTTCAAGTTAAAGATTTTTTTGGGCTTACTATTGAGAACTTTTCTGGACATTTTCATCAAAAAGTATACCTATTGTTAACGAGTTTGCCAACATTTAAAATTCAAGAATTAATTGTAGGTATATCAACTTTAGCAATATTAATTTTATGGGGTAAAACAAAAAGTAAAATTCCTGCTGCATTAATTGCTTTATCAATAGTAACTATTAGTGTTGTATTATATAATTTAACATTTCCTCAAAATCAGATTTCAACTATTTATTCAACTTTTCAATATGATATAAATGGAATAGTTGGTAATGGTATTCCTTCTATTCCTCTGCAATTTTCAGCTCCTTGGAGTGCTTATACTGTCGATGATTTATCATTAGCTATGTTTTATAAGATTTTACCCCATGCAGTTGCTATTGCAATATTAGGAGGATTAGAATCATTACTTTGCGCAGTAATAACTGATGGTATGACTGGATATAGAACTGACCCAAATAAAGAGTTAATAGGTCAAGGATTAGCAAATATTTTTGTGCCTTTTTTTGGAGGAATACCAGCAACAGCAGCAATTGCAAGAAGTGCTGCCAATGTAAAAGCAGGAGCTAATTCTAAACTTTCTTCAGTTATTCATGCGATATTTATATTTTTGTGTATCATTATTTTGGCTCCATATTTATCATATTTACCAATGGCTTCATTATCAGCTTTATTACTTATAGTTGCTTATAATATGTCGGAAATTAAACACTTTATAAATATTATAAAAGTTGCTCCAAAACATGATATATATGTACTATTAACTTGTTTTATTTTAACAGTTTTACTTGATATGCAAATTGCAGTTGGTGTAGGAATGGGATTAGCATCTATTTTATTTATAAAAAGAACAATAGATTTATATTCAATAAAGTTGATTAATAATAAACACTCATTAGCTCATTTTGAAATTCCAGATAATGTAGCAATTTACGATATAAATGGTCCTATGTTCTTTGGGGCAGCACAAAGAGCTTTAAAAACTTTACTTGATACAAAAAAAGACATAGAAACTGTTATTATAAATTTAGAAAATGTTTCGATAATGGATATGACAGCTTTAGTAGCATTTAAATCTATAATAGATAATTTCAAGCAAAATAATAAAAAATTAATTATTGTTGGGGTAAGTGAAAGAATTTCTAAAAAGTTTAAAAGAATGAATATACAATTTGATGAAAACTCTTTAATAAAAAAAGACAAGTTAGAAAATATCTTAAAAAATCTTGATAAATGCCACAACTGATGAGAGGGTTCAAATCCCTTTCTTCACACCACTAAACTTTTTTTGGGAGTTCGATAATAAAAGTTGCACCATAATAGTTTACAGAATGAACACTAAAATTAGAGTTTTTAACTTCAATTTTTCCATCCATATGTTTTGTAACAATCATTTTACTCAAATGTAACCCTATTCCTGAACTTTCTTTTGTACTATAAAATTGTTCAAATATGTTTTTTATATGTTTTTCTTCAATACCACCTGCATTGTCTCTAATTTTTATATAGACCTTACCTTCTTTATCGTATGTTTGTATTTGTATTAAAGGATTGTGAACTTTTCTTTCTATAAATGCATCTTTAGAATTTGAGAGTATATTTACTAGTACTTGCGAAAATTCATTTTGATATCCATATAAAGTTTGATTGAATTTTTTTTGTTTTACAACTTTGATACTAAGTTTTGTAAAATCATGTTCTAAAAGTTTAAGTGCAACATTTAATGTATCATCAAAAGAAAAATCTGTTTTATGTTTATCTTGAATATGAAAATTTTTGAATTCATCAACAATATTACTCATATAATCCAAAGTCTTTTGCATATTTTCTAACTTGGTTTGCAAGTTCTCTTTTTGGGGCATCCCTTTAAATTCTATTTCACTTTGAATTGAGATAATATTTGAAGATAGTTTTGATAAAGGAGTTCTCCATTGATGTTCAATATTGGATAAGGTTTCACCAATAGTTGCATACCTTGATTGTATATATAAAATATCATCTTTATTTTTTAGTTCTTGTTGAGACTCAAATTTTTGATTTTGAAATTTATTTATTTTATATGAAACAATTATTGTTAACAAAATTCCAATTATCAAACTTAATTCAAAAGCCAAACTTTTTCTTTCATTTATATATTCTATATTTGGTATTGCTTCAACTTCCCATTGTTTTCCCCAAATACTAGGAAACTTGATTCTATAATTTAGATATTTATATGGTTTATTTTCTGCACTATGGTTAAATATTAATTCATTATTATCTGTATCGAAAATATTAAAGTTTATTTGTTTAGAGATTTTATCATCTAAAATAGTTTTCATAAAAATATCTTCAATCACAAATACTCCTAAAACAAACCCTTTTATATTTTGATTGTCTTCTTCATATATTGGTAAAAAAGCTAGAAAACCTTTTTTATTTTGGTTTTGTACAAGTTCAATTGCCTTTGTAATTTGAGGTTTTTTAGTTGAAAGTGATTCTTGAATTGTTATATTTCTATTTGGATTACTTGAAAGATCAAAACCAAGAGCTGCTTCATTATTTTTCAAAGGAGTCACATAGAAAACTGGAAAATAAACATCTTTTGTCTCTATTTTTACCATTTGTTTATTTGAATTTTGTTTTGTAAAAAAGAAATCTTTTTCATACAATGATCTTTGTTCATTTTGAACCTTTGGAATCCATTCTAAAGCTTGTAAGGCATTGTGTCTTTTTATGATTTTTTTTGCTTCTTTATCAAATAATTCTCTCGAAGGAACTTTATCTTCATTAAATAAAATAGATAAAGTATATAGAGTTTCTAGATTTACTAAGATACCTCGATAAAAAGATTTCATCTTGTTATCAACAACATTTTCAAATCTATTTTTTATAGCTTTTTCTTCAATATTATTTATAAAATAACTAATAGTCAAGGAGAGTAAAAAACCTATAATAATTATAGATGAAACATGCAGTTTGTATTTATTTTTTATCAAATGAGAAGCCTATAACCTTGTTCATTTTCATTTATTATTGAATTTTTTCCAATTTTTTGACGAAGTTTTCCAATCAAAACTTTTAATGTGCCTTTATTTAGGATATCACCTTCCCAAACATTTTCTTCAATAATATCATACAAAACAAGTTCATTTTTAAACTCGATTAAAATTTCTAAAAGAAGTTTTTCTTTATGTTGTAGTTTTTCAATTTCATTATTTTCATTTGTAAAAATATTTGTATGAAGATTGTATTTAGAACTATTAGGAAAGACTATTTCAAATCTATTTCGCTCTAACAATTTTTGGGAACAATTAAACAAAGCTTCTTTTAAATCTTGATAAGAAATAGGTTTTATTATATATGATTCAAGGTGTAAAGAAACAGCTTCTAATAAAAAGTTTTCAGTTTTATAAGCCGTTAAAACAACAATAGGAGTAGAACTATCTTCTTCTCTTATCTCTTTTACTAACTCTAAACCATTTATTCCAGGCATATCAATATCAGTAAAAATAATGTCAGGTTTTATAGAGTCATAAAGTTCTAATGCATCTTTAGCATTAGAACTTGAATAAACTTTTTTAACAATATTTGAAATTGAACTTGTTATATTTTCTCTTACTTCATCATCATCTTCGACATATAAAACAGTAAGATACTTTAAAATATTTTTCATGGCTAAAATTATATCCAATTGAACTTATTATCAAGATATCAATTTATTTGGTTCAAAATGGGGAATTGACTCTATAAGTTTTTTTGTATACTCCTCTTTTGGATTTTCCAAAATATCATAAACATCACCTTGTTCAACTATTTCACCCCTATTCATTACAATAACTCTTTCACACAATAATTTAACTACATTTAAATCATGAGATACAAAAATATAACTCATTTGTAATTCAATTTTTAATTTTTCTAAAAGTTGTAAAACAACTGCTTGAACAGATACATCAAGGGCAGAAGTTGGCTCATCTAGTATTAAAACCTTTGGATTAGTTGAAATAGCTCTTGCTATCCCTACTCTTGCTTTTTGTCCACCAGATAATTGGTGGGGAAATCTAGAAAGAAGATGAATAGGAAGTCCTACCATTAGACTTAACTCTTCAACTCTTTTTTTGATTTTTTCTTTGCTTTTCATATTTAAAAGCCTTTTTATAGGCTCTGAAATAGAATCATATGCTGTAAATCTTGGATTTAAACTCTCAGTTGGGTCTTGGAAAACCATTTGGATTTTATTTCTTTGTTTCATAGATGAAAATTGTGTTGCTGTATATGCAGTTATATTTTCTTTATCTAAAATAATATCTCCTGAAGTTGGCTCTAGTAATTTTGTAATCATACTTGATGTTGTTGACTTACCACAACCAGATTCTCCAACTAAACCTAAACTTTCACCTTTTTTTAGTGTAAATGAAATCCCATTTACAGCTGTAAACATTTCCTCTTTTTCTTTTTTAAAATTAAAAAAAGACTTTTTACCAATTGGAAACTTTTTTACTAAATCAACAACCTCTAAAACAACTTTGTTACTTTTTATATGTTTTTTATTACTTATTTTTACCACTTCTACATTTGAATCTTCCATCTCTTCAGGAATTGCTGTTAAATCCTCAAGCTTAGATTTGGGTCCGGGAGAAGCTGCTATTAGTTTTTTTGTATAAGGATGTGTTGGGTTTTGAAATAAATTAATTACACTATTTTTTTCAACTATTTCACCCTTTTGCATTACACAAATATTATTACAATATAATGCCGCCATACCTAAATCATGGGTAATTAACATTACAGACATACCTTCATTTCTTGCTAGTTCTTGTATTAAATCCATAATAATTTTTTGAGTAGTTACATCAAGTCCTGTTGTAGGTTCATCAGCTATTAAAAGTCTTGGTCTACAAGCAATTGCAATTGCAATCATAACCCTTTGACACATACCACCAGAAAGCTCAAAAGGATAAGAATAATATCTTTGTTCTGGGTTTACAATTTTTACCTTTTCAAGCATTTTTATTGCTTTTTCTTTTGCATCTTGAGGGGAAGCTTGTTTATGACAAATTAAAACATCTTCAATCTGCTTTCCTACACATCTAATTGGATTTAATGCAGCCCTAGGATTTTGAAAAATCATAGAGATCTCTCTACCTCTATATAATCTTAATTCACTCTCATTTGCTTTTGTTAAAGAAAAGTTTTCATAAGAGATATCCCCACTTGAAACATATCCAGCAGAATCCAATAATCCTAATACTGTAAAAGCAGTAACAGATTTACCTGAACCACTTTCACCAATTACACCAAGAATTTCACCTTTTTTTATATCCATTGAGACATTTTTAACCCCATGAACAATTCCATTTCTAGTTTTAAAATCGACACTTAGGTTATCAATATTTAAAAATGAATACATTTATTATCCTTTATGTTCTTTAAATTTTATGTTCTCTTTTTGGGGTCAACCAAATCTCTTAAACCATCACCTAAAAGATTGAAACAAAATACTGCAAGCATTAATGCTAATCCTGGGAAAAGTGCGAGCCACCATTCACCTGAAACAATATAAGTTGCACCTTCTGCAACCATAATCCCCCACTCTGCATCAGGAGGCCTAACGCCTAAACCAATAAATGAAAGACCAGCTGCATTTAAAATTGCCCATCCCATATTCAAAGATACTTGAATCATCATAGGTGGTAGACAATTTGGAAAAATCTGTAAAGCCAATATTCTCATGTTTGAATTTCCATTTAATTTTGCCGCTAAAACATATCCAGCATCTCTTCTAATTAAAACTTCTGCTCTAGTTACCCTTGCATAAAAAGGTAGATTGATTATTGCAGTTGCATAGATGATATTTTCTACTGAATTACCCATAGTTGCTACAATCCCCATAGCTAAAACAAATAAGGGAAAAGCCATGATAGAATCACTTACTCTTCCTATAATCTTATCTATCCACCCACCATAATATCCAGATATAGCTCCTAAAGCACTACCAATAAAAAATGATAAAAATACAGCAGAAAATGCAATAAATAAATCCAATCTTGTGGCAACAATAACTCTACTTAAAATATCACGACCTAAATTGTCAGTTCCAAATGGATGAGCCCAAGATGGAGCTTGGAGTATTGCTTTTGCATCTGTCAAGAGTGGATCATATGGAGCAATTGCAGAACCAAATATTGATAAAAATACAATTGCAAAAAACATAAAAAAAGATAAGGCAGTAACTGGGTTTTCTTTTAATACATAAATAAAATGTTTAAAAAATTGATTCATCTTTTTTCCTTAATTATCGATTGAAACTCTAGGATCAATTAGAGTAAGAATAATATCTATCAATAAGTTTACTAGTACAAACAGTAATGCCATTGTTAAAACAAAACCTTGAACTGCTGCATAATCTGAGGCAACTAGTGCTTCAATTGCAAAAGAACCAATTCCTGGCCATGAGAACACTTTTTCAACTAACACATTTGCACCAAGCAAAAATGAAAAAACCATCCCTAGTGTTGTAAGAATTGAAAGGAAAGAATTTCTCAAGGCATAAGTTATCAAAACTTTTCCTTGGGGTAAACCATTTGCCTTTGCGGTTCTTACATAATCACTTGATAAGGCATTTAACATAGAAGCTCTTGTCATTCTAGCTATTGGAGCTAGAGCAAAAATTCCCAATGTTAAAGATGGTAAAATAAGCTGTCTAACACTAGCCCAAAAAGTTTCCATATCATTTGCTAATAATGAATCTATTGTATAAAACCCTGTCACATGAGGAGGTGATAAATAGATAATATCTAACCTTCCAATAGGTGAAGGGGCAATTCCTAAAATAAAATAAAATATATAAATTAAAAATAATCCTGTAAAAAATGTTGGAAGGGAAACTCCCATTGTTACTAAAACTCTTGTTAAATGGTCTATTAAACTTCCTGGTTTAGTTGCAGATAAAATTCCTAATGGAATAGCAACTAATACGGCAAATGTAAGACCTAAAAATGTTAATTCCAAAGAAGCTGGCAATCTTGTACCTAACTCTTCTAAAACAGGAAGTCCAGTGTTTAATGACATCCCTAAATTACCTTGAAATAAATTTTGTACATAAATAAAAAACTGTTCAATAATACCTTTATCTAAACCAAGGGCAATTCTTGTTTGTTGAATTGATTCTTCATCAGCCATAGCCCCAGCAAAATAAACTGCTGGGTCACCTGGTAAGGCTCTTGTTAATAAAAACGAAATTATTATGATACCTATGATTGAAGGTATTGACTGAAATAGTCTATTTATTATTTGAGCTACACGATTTTTCATAATATTAAGATTTCGTAATAGTACTACAATCAAGTTGTCTATGGAACCATGAAGAATATCCATCAACATTTTTTTGCATTGCAGCATCTAAATATGGTTGATATAATGGAATTCTAGGAACATCATCAAAAGCGATTTCTATCATCTCTTTAATCATTGGCTCATAATCTGGATTAGTAACTTCCATATGAAGTGTTTTATTTGTTAACTCCTCAACTCTTTCATTTTTGTAATTTGACCCATTAAATAAATGTCCATATTGATAAGCCCAGAAGAAGTAATAATCAGGATAATTCAACCATCCACCAAAGTTATCTAAGTGCATTGGAAGTCTTTTCTCAACAAGTGCTGCTGTTCTCCAGTTTGCCCCTGGAATTTTATCAAGTTTAACAGTGATACCAATTTTTTTCAATGCTTCTTGAATAAGTAATGCGGTTGGTTCTTGCCAATCTGCCATACCTAAGTTATATGATAATGTTGTTTCAAAACCATCTTTGAAACCAGCTTCTTCCATAAGTTTTTTAGCTTTTTCAATATTAGTATCATAAGGGAAAGCTTGTGGCCAAGAAATATCAGATGGCTTAGCACTTTTTGCACCAAACATTGGAACAGCTCTATCATATGCAGCAGCTTTAATAATTTGTTCATATGGAACTGCATAAGCAATAGCTTGTCTTACTTTTTTATTATCAAATGGTTTGAACTTTACATTTAAACCTAGCACATGTAAGCAGTTATCAATTGGTGCACCTTGAACTTTTATTTTCCCTTCGGCTTTGAACTCTTTCACATCTTTTGGTGGAATATCAGTATATAAATCAGCATCTTTTCTTTCAAGTAATGCTCTTCTTGTTGAAGCTGAAGGTACTTCTCTTACAATAACTCTTTGAATTGCAGGTTTTGGTCCAACGGCATAATCCTCATTTCTTTGATAAACATATTGTTGTCCAGCATCCCATCTAGCAATTTTATATGGTCCTGAACCTGCTGGTGTTTTGTGTAAATATTCAGTTGCCCAAGGATCTTTTGCAGTTGCATGTTTTTTAGCAACTTTTGAATTTATAATAAAAGGAATTGGAACAGCTAAATCTGGAAGTGTTAATTTAGAAGCAACAGGAGTTTCAATTTTAAAAGTCATATCATCTACAACAATAAATTGTTTTGGGTCAGTCATTGATCCAGCTTTCATTTGAACAGTTGGGAAACCACCAAGACTTACTGCTCTATCAAAAGACCATTTTACATCATGTGCAGTAACTTGTGTACCATCCCAGAATTTTGCTCTTTCATCAATTTTAAATGTAATAGATTTTCTATCTTCAGAAAACTCCCATGATTTTGCAATTTGTGGCTCAATTTTTGTAGAATCATAAGCAATTGTTCCATCAGCTAAAGTTTTTGTTCCAAACTTCACAAGTCTGTCATAGATGTTAACTGTAACTTCATAACTTGGTCTATTTGTTCCTTTTCTATGTAAGTCTAAACTATTAATTGTATGACCTGAAATAACAACTAAAATTCCATCTCTAGTTGCAGCATTTGCCTCAACTGGTAAATATCTTAAAAATGGTAAAACTGATGCTGCAGCTGCAACTTTCATAAAATCTCTTCTTTGCATTTTCTTTCCTTTATATAAAATTTATTTTTTTGTTGGGCTATGCCACCAAATATAACTATTTTTGAACTACTGTTGAATTTCCATAAAATAATTCCATTCCCTCTTGTAAAGATTTACAAAAAGATGTTAGTGTCTCATCTTTTTGGGCAACGGACATAGCAGTAACTCCACTTGCAAATCCATCAGTTCTTTTTTCGACGGGAATTGCTATAGCACTGAAATTGAGTAAATTTACGAACTTTGTATATAAGCCAAGCCTTGAGTTTGCTTCTAGTGGCTCTTTTTCTAAATCTTTTAGACTATATGGTTTTGGTAGAGTTGGAAGAACTAATAAATCTACTTCTTCCATAAGAATCTCTATTTCTCTTTCTAATTCTTTTAATTTGTATATATCTTTGTATACATCACTTGATGAAAACTTTTTAGCTTTTGAAATTATCATTCTAATAATTTCTAGCATATCTTCTGGATTATTTTCAATCATATCACCTACAACAGTATATCTTTCAGCTATCCATGAACCTTCATATAATAACTCTCCAACGACAAAAAATGCTTCTAAATCAATCTCTTTAGTTTTAAAGCCTTTATCTTTTATAGTTTTCAAAGTCTTTTCATAAGATTCCTCTTCAATACTATCCCCATAAAATATTTTTGAAAATTTATCTGGTATACCAACTACTAAATCTTTTGTATCCTTTACATGTTCTATTTCTCTTTTTATTGAAAAAGGATCTTCTTCATTGAATATTGCAGAGATGTCATAAATTTTTTTAGCATCATCAAGACTTAATGCAAAAATTGAAACAGTATCAAGGGTTAAACAAGCTGGAACAACTCCTTGCTTTGATAAGGTTCCTAGCGTTGGCTTAAATCCTACAATATTATTTAATGCAGCAGGGACTCTTCCTGAACCAGCAGTATCAGTTCCTAAAGAGAAACTTATTATTTGATGTGATACAGCAACAGCTGAACCACAACTTGAGCCACCAGGAACAATTTTTGGATCAATGGCATTTTTAGGAGGAGTAAATGGTGTTCTAATACCTACTAGTCCTGAAGCAAATTGGTCTAGATTTGTTTTTCCAATACAAATAGCCCCAGCTTCTTTTAAAAGTTTTACAACAAAGGCATCTTCTGTTGGAATATATTCATATGCTTTACAAGCAGCAGTTGTAGGAATACCTTTTACATCTATATTATCTTTAACTGTAAAAGGGATTCCCCAAAGTGGTTTTTTCTTTAAATCCATTTTATCAAAAGATGAAACTTCTTCTAAAATTTCATTTAAAGATTGAAGATAAATAAAAATTCCTTCATCATTAATTTTTTCAATTCTTCTATAAACTTCTTTTACGATATCTTCGATTTTTGTACCGTTTTTATAAGAGTAATGGATACTTTCAATATCAAATAGTTGTTCTTCTAACATTATCAACCTTTTTAAATGTGATAATGAAATTGTAAAAGGCAGTGGTAAATTAAAAGTTAATTATATAAGATTTTAAATATCAAAAAGAGTTATTTTTACTATAAGATTGACCTAAAATAGTATGTTCTTATAAAATTTTCAATTATACTTTTTATTTGGCATAGCATTAATAAATATTGCGATTACAACTAATGCTCCTCCAATAATTGTCATTTTAGGTACTAATTCACCTAAAACAAGCCATAACCATACAGGGGCTAAAACTGTCTCAATAATAGAAAATAAACTAACCTCAGCTGAAGTGATATATTTTGTAGCTAAAAAAATCAAATACATTGCCAATGGAATTTGTATAAAGCCCATCAAAAAAAGCCATTGAAGATTTTCTAATGTTATATCAAAAATATTGTCGTTTGAAAAATACATTATTATTGCAATTAAAAAACCACTTAATGATATAATCAAAACCTTTGAAAAATGTTGATATTTTCTTAACAATGTTAATTCAAGTCCAATTGCAATTGCCAAAAGAATCCCTAATAAATCCCCTAAAGAACCAAAAGAGGAACTACTTCCAAAAACAATTGCTATTCCTAAAAATGATATTATTATTGCAATTAAAGTATTTCTTTTAATTTTCTCTTTTAAAAATATATAGCTAAATATCGCTGCAAAAAATGCTGCTGTTGCAAGAAGTACAACTGTATTTGCAGCAATAGTATATTTTATTGAAAATACAAATAAACAAGTCCCTGCACTAGAAAAAATTGTTACAAGACTAAAAGTTAAAAACTCTTTTGGTTTTATTTTAAATGTTATTTTGCCTTTATTATTTACAAGCCATAAAAGAAGCATACTAATACCCATAAATAAGCCTCTATAAAATGTTACAACACTGGCATCTGTGTTTGCTAATCTGATTATCAATGCATCAAAACTAATTATAAAAACACCTAAGGTAGCTATTATCATACCTTGTATTCTTGTGTCTTTTAACAATACTTCTCCCTAACCTAATGATTTTAATAAAATTTGTAGTTTTATAATTAGTTTTTAATAGTTGGTCTTTGTTCTTTTATCCATGATTTTATCCCATTTTCTAAATGAAATACTTTTTTATATCCTAATTTCTCAGATAGGAAATTTCCAAGCATACCTGTTCTGTTGCCAGATCTACAAACTAAAACAAAGGCTTGGTCTTTATTCTTTACGTAAGATGTAAATTTTTGAAGCCACTTTTCAACATCATAATTACCATTTTGATCAAAAAACATTAAAGTCTTACTTGTAGGGACAATGCCTGTTTGTACCCATTCAGGTGGAGTTCTAATATCAATTACAACTACATTTTCATCAATTTTATTTTTTAGTGTAGTTGGATCTATCCCTATAAACTGTGCAAAACTAAATACTGATAAAACAAGTAAAGAGAAAACTATTTTCATTTAAAATTCCTAAATATAAAATCTCTGATATATTAACTTGAAATTAATTAAAAAATACTATCTTACTCAAGATTAAATTTTAAACTAAAGGTAACTCTATTTTAAATACAGCATTATTATTAATATTGTATGCCATTATCTTTCCTGAAAAGCTTTCTTCAATAATTTTTTTGCATATAGGTAAGCCTTGTCCTAAATTCTTTTCTTTTTTAGTTGTTTCATATTCTTCAAAAAGTTTATTTGGCAATAAAGATTCATCTATTTTCCCTGCATTATCAATAATTTCAATTACAATTGAATTACTTTTAAATGCATTTATAAATATTTTTTTATCATTTACTTTCTTTCTTTCAAACTCATCAATTGCGTTATTTAATATAGATAATATAACTTGTGCAAAATTATTTGTATAACCTTCTATAGACAAGGTTTCATCCATATCATAAATAATTTCAATTTCATTATGTTTTAATCTTGTTGATAAAATATTTCTAACACTTTCAAATACTTTTTTAATGATAAACTTACTTGCTTTTTCATTTGGATTAAAAAAGTATTTAAATTCATTTGAGATTTCTACCATTATTTCTACTTGAGTATCAATCTGCTCAAAATGATTATCTATCTCTTCAATATTTATATTATTTGCTTCTATATTTAATCTTGCTCCACTTGATATTACTTTTATAATATTTAAAGGATTTTTCCACTGATCAATTAAATTTGCTAAAAGATTTCCTATTTCTGCCATTTTTGATTTTTGTATTAAATCTTTTTCTAAAGAGATTCTTTTTTTGATTTCAATATCAACTAAGTTTTCTAATTGTTGATTTAAAGATTTTAATTGTGTTACATCAATAGCAATTCCAAGAACATATGTTTTATTCAATTTCCCCAATAGCGATATTTTGATTAGCTTTGTATCAAAGAAATGTCTTTTTGAATTTGCATCAACAAACTCTATCTCCTCTTCACTTCTTCCAAGGGCAAAAGCTTTATCAATATTTTTTCTAAAAGTATTAGCATATTTATGTTCAAGTAAATCTTCTATTCTCTTACCAATAACCTCTTTTTTACTTTTTGCCCCAAGAATTTTCACCATAGCATTGTTAACAACTACAAATTTTCTTGAAGAATTTTTAAAAAACACAGGATAAGGAGTATTATCAATTATTGTGTCTAATATCCTTGCATTCATTGATTGAATATATATTCCAATAAAAATCACTGGTATTGTTATAATAAATACAGTAAGGAAAAGTAAAAATATATCATATTCCACTAAAGCAAGTTTTTCTTCAAAAATAGAATTTTTCAAAGAATAGATTACATAAAAATCATCATCAGTTAGAACTACTTTATTTACATAATATCTTTTATTTTTATCTAAATAATTATATTTTATTAACTCATTGATATAAGAAATTTCATCTATCACTTTATAATTCGTATTTAATTGAGATGAATAGTTTTTTGACTTATTAGGATGCAAAAAGAAATTGCCATTTTTATCCATATAATAAACATCGAAAAACTTGTTTTCTTTAATACTATTTATAATCTCTTTTGCATTATAGTTAATTATCAAAACCCCTTGAAGTTGATTATTTCTATAAATTGCCTTTGATATTCTAATAGTTGGTTTATATGGAAGTTCAATTTTTTTTTGTTCAATATTTAAATCTAGATTTGATATGTAATACTCCCCTTCTTTTAGCGAAATAGTTTTTTTAAAATAGTATCTATCACTTTTATCTTGTAGATTTTTTTCTTCAATAACCTTATTATTTTTATCCTTATCAATTCTAATTTTTTCTATTCCATTTTTATCTAAAAACCTTAATTGAAAAATAGGTAAGCTAGCTTTTGTAATTGTAGACATAAGCTCTTTTAAATTGTTTGAATCATTTGTATTAAGATAGTTTGAAAAAGCTGTTGAAGACTCTAAAGAATCTAAAACATTTTTATAGTATGTGAATTTATTATTTATAAATTTTTTTGTTTGCGTAAATTCATAATTAGCAATAGTATTAAATTCATTATAGATATCATCTTTAGCTTTATTTACCAATAATAAATACAACAAGCCAGTGATGATTATATTAATGAATGAAATAACAAGTAAAGATTTTATAAAATATCCAAGTTTCGAGTTATCAGTTATCATTTATCATCCTTAATAGTAATACTATTGTAATAATATTATAATAAAATTAAACTAATTATTTAAGAGGAAGAATTATTTTGAAATTTGCTCCATGATAAGATTTAGTTTCAAAACTAAAATCTTTATTTTTAACTCTTATAGAACCTTTTAGTAGTTTATCTACAATCTGTTGTGTCATATATAGTCCAATACCTGTCCCATGGGATTGATGTTTAGTTGTAAAATAAGGTTCAAACACTCTGTCTAATATATTTTTTGGTATTCCTCCACCATTATCTTGAATCTCTATTATTAAATTTTCTTTTTTTACATATGTTTTGATTAAAATAAGTTTTTGTTCAAGATTATTTATATCGCATAAAGCATCTCTTGCATTATTTAATATATTGATTAAAGCCTGAACTAATTCATTTTCTAAAGATACAATATTTGAATCCTCTATTTCTTCAATAATTATAATATTTTTTGATTTGAATTGAACATTGATTAAATTTAATGTTCTTGAGATAATATCTTTTATACTAAATTTATTAAATTCATCATCTTTAGGCTTAAAAAAAGTTCTAAAATCTTCAATTGTTTGAGATAAGTGTTTAGCTGTTTCAGTGATACTTTCTAAGTTTTTATCAATTGTTTCACTATCTAAAACTCCTATTTTATTTTGTACTTGTGCCCCAGTTGCTGTACTAGTTATTAAAGATAAAGGTTGTCTCCATTGATGGGCAATATTTCCTAACATCTCCCCCATTGAAGCTAATTTACTTTGTTGAAAAAGAAGTGCTTCTTTTTGATCTTTTTCATCTTCTAGAAGTTTTCTTTTTGTTATATCTTGTATTGTTCCATAGATTTTTTGATTGTCTTCACTTAATTGCCCTCTACAATCAATCCAAATAATATTCTTATCTTTAGGCCTAATTATTCTATAAACACAAGCATGGTCACTTTTTTTACTCATGGTATTTTCTAGTGAAGATTTAAATCCTTCCCAATCATCTGGATGCATAAGTTTTTTTAAAAATTCAGGGCTAGGTTTCTCTTTTAGCTCTTCAATTCCTAAAATATTTAAAATCTCATCAGACCAATATGCTTCTTGGGTTTTTATATCTAATTTCCAGTCTCCAATACTTGCAGTCCTTTGAGCTTTTACTAACGTTTTATGTTTCTCTTCTAAACTTGATTTGTATTGATAAAAACTTTTTTCTACAAACCTTGAAATGATATGGGAAATAACTAATAAAATAAAAATCAAAATTGAACTTAAAACTATAGTCTCTTTTAGATATTCATTATATTTAATTTCTAAATGATTTTGTCTTTCTATGATTCTATCATTGATTTTGTCAAAGTTAAAACCTGTTCCTATAACCCAATTCCATTCTTTAATCCATCTTGCATAGGTGATTTTTCTGTTTATATTCTCTTCTTTTAAAGCATATTCTATAAACTTTCCATTTGCAAACATCTCTTTATTTTCATAATGTTGTTTGAAACCTTCTATTGATTTGGTAATATCTAAACCAATCAACTTTTCATATTTATGGGATAAAACTTTACCTTTATCATTTGTTATAAATATATACCTATCATCTTTATATCTTATTTTTCTTACATAATTTAAAATTTTATTTTTTATACTGTCTTCAAAATCATCAACATATTCACCTGTTCCTATGAACCAATCATAAGGCTCAAATTTTTTGAAAAAACCAACTTTTTTATACTCTTTTTCCTTGTCAGTTGACTTGTGCCAATACCAATCATAAAAAGTTTCACTTTTATGGCTTAAGATTTTATTCATCTCTTGAAGTAAAAGAACTCCCTTTAAATCTTTATAATTCCATAAAGATTTACCTTCTATCTCAGGGAAATCACTATTTAAGATGTTTGTACCATCCATTTGAAAAATGAAGAAATATCCCCTTCCATCATTATTTCTAATTGAACGAAGAGAGGCCTTTATAATATCAGTAATCTCCTCTTTTGTTTTTTCATTTTTGTATTTATTAAATATTCTGTAGGCAATTTCATATGCATTATGAACTTGATTTCTTAAATTATTTTTTAAATCATTTTCAGTATTTTCTTTCATCATAATCATAGATTGAGCAATTGAATCTATCCAAAGTTGGATTTCATCTTTTTCATCTTCTATTTGAGCTGTCATTATAAGATTTTTTTCAGCTTCTATATTTGATTTGTGTTCTTTGTAAACTAAGATTGAAATAATAATTGTCAAAAGAAGTATAAATATAGATGGAGAGTATTTTATAATATTTACTAAAGTTCTTTCATTCATAACACATCCAAAATTATATTGTTTGAATTCTAGCTTTTTTTACTTTTTATTTCAATTTTTTATTTTTTTAGTTAAACTACTAGCTAATAAAAGGATTAAAATGAACACAACAATTATTATATTAATTATTTTTATAATCATACTTGTTTTAATGTATAACTCACTTATTGCAAAAAAGAATCAAGTGGAAAACCTCTTTGCCTCAGTTGATGTGCAATTAAAAAAAAGATATGACTTAGTTCCAAACATTGTAGCAAGTGTTAAAAGATATATGGAACATGAAAAGTCACTCCTTGAAGAAGTAACTTCATTAAGATCACAAGGTATAAGAAAGAATATTGATAATTCACAAAAAATGAGTATTGATAAAAAGTTTTCAAAAGCTTTAGCTGGATTAATGGTAACAGTTGAGGAATATCCAGAATTAAAAGCCAATGAAAATATAATTGAATTACAAAAATCATTAAATGAAATAGAGGAACAGATCTCAGCATCAAGAAGAGCATACAACCAAGCTGTTACGGATTATAATAATGCAATTGAGATGATACCAACAAATTTTATGGCTAAAATAATGAACTATAAAGAAAAAGAACTATTTGAAATAGAAGATACACAAAAAGACAATATTCTTGTTGAAGAGCTATTTAGCAATAAATAATCTAATAAAGTAAAGTTTTGCAAAAAAATAAAAGTGTTGATGAACTAAAAGAGTTTTATAAAAATACTTTAGTAAAAGATGTAAATAAACTTGAAGAGAAAAGAAAAAAATTAAAAAACAAACTTCTTTTTATCTACTTTATAATGTTTTGGAATGCAATTGCAATCTACTTTATCTTTTTTTATAATAGTTCAAATAAAGAAGATGGAATTTTCATAACAATAGCTATTTTAGTTTCACTTGGAATTTTTTTATATAAATATATGAAAAAAGATTATAGAAGTGAATTTAAAGAATATGTAATAAAACCTTTAATAAAGCAGATTGATTCCAATTTGAATTATTCTTCAAATCTTCATATCTCTAAAACTATTTTCACTGATTCAAAACTTTTTAGTTACCCTGACAAGTTCACAGGAAATGATTTTACAATTGGGACAATTGATAAAACACAAATACAATTTTCTGATATTCATGCCAAAAAAAAATATAAGGACTCCAAGGGAAGAACAAAGTACTCAACTATATTTCAAGGACTTTTTATAGCTGCTGATTTTAATAAAAACTTTTATGGAACTACACTCGTTCTTCCAGATTTTGCACAAAATAGTTTTGGAGATTTAATTGGTTCTTGGCTTCAATCAAAAAATTCTTCAAGGGGTGAACTTGTAAAAATGGATAGTGTTGATTTTGAAAAAGAGTTTGTTGTTTATTCCGATGACCAAATTGAAGTAAGATATATTTTAACTCAAAATCTTATGGAGTTGATTTTAAATTTTAAGAAAAAATCTAAAAATGATATTTATATATCATTTACAAAAAATAAGTTACATATTGCAATTGATTACAAAAAAGATTTATTTGAGCCTACTGTTTTTACATCTTTGTTAAACGAAACACTTATCTTCGAATATATAGAGATATTAAGCCTTGTAATAGGTTGCGTTGAAGAATTAAAACTAAATAGAAGAATCTGGAGTAAAGATTAAACTATTAAAAACCTTTAATTCCCACTAACATAAAACTTACTGCTAGAGTTATAGTATATGCTTTCCATAAATTGTTTTGTATTTTTAAATTAGTTTTATAAAAAACTGAATTTTCTATTGTATTAACATTTTTCACATTTTATCCTTTTTTGATAATGAATATCGGTATATTACTTACCTATAGCTTAATTAATTATTAATGATAACAATTATTGTTTTAATAATGACATCTTTTTCAGAAACTACTTTTAAGGAATGCAAATTGCATTCCTTGGTTTTAGAAATTGAAAATCAATCTCAAGATATATTTTAATGATAACCATTATTAATATTAAGTATCTCTTAAGGAACATTGAATTACAATTTCGAAATTCAATTGATAATAAGTATCATTTTAAAAAACTAAAAGGAAAAATATGTCTAAAACAAAATTAATCGCTTCAAGTTTAAGTTTAGCAGCAGCTTTAACATTTGCAGGTTGTTCTACCTCAAACCAAGGGGTAGAGACTTCAAATAAAATGGAGATTAAAAAAGAAAACTCTGCATTGCTTACTTATGCAAAAATTGCACATGCTAATTACTCAGATGCTTTAAAAGATGCAAAAAACTTAGAACTTGCAATTGATAAATTTATAGCTAATCCAACAAATAGTACTTTAGCAGATGCAAAAAAAGCATGGTTAGATTCAAGAGAATCATATGGTCAAACTGAAATATTTAGACTTTCAAATGGTCCAATTGATGCAGAAGAAGGATGGGTAGCAGATACTTATGGTGCATTAGAAGGGCAATTAAATGCTTGGCCACTAGATGAAAATATGATTGATTATACTATTGATGCAGATGGAAACAAGACATCAGGAAATATTATTGATACAGTTGGTTCTTTTAATCCAGGTGGAGAAGAAGCAAGCACAGTTGATGTTTCAAATATTACGGTAGATGCAATCACAGCTTTAAATGAAAATGGTGGAGATGCAAATGTTGCAACAGGATACCATGCCATTGAGTTTATTTTATGGGGGCAAGATCAAGACTATTCAAATTTTGTAAAGGATAGTATCACAAATGGACCTTTAACTGCTGGACAAAGACCACTAAGTGATTTTACAAGCGATTCAAATGCACCTAGAAGACTAGCTTACTTAAAAGCCGCTTCTAGTAAAATTGTTGCTGATTTAGAAGTTATTAATAAAGCTTGGACAGATGATGGTTTATATAAAAACGCATTTTTAGGAAAATTAACTGGTGAGAATAAATCAAAAAATATACCAACACAAGATGCATTAAAACAAATTATTGCTGGAATGGGTGTATTTATTAAATCTGAATTAGCAAATGAAAGAATTGCAGTTGCAGTTTTAACTCCATCAGAAGAGGATGAGCACTCTTGCTTCTCTGACAATACACATAGAGATATAACAGCAAATTACCTTGGATTTAGAAATGTTTTAACTGGAACATATATGGGTAAATCTTTTGGGCCTTCTTTATTAGATGCCCTATCTAGTGAAGATAGAGAAAGAATTATTACACTTATGAAATCTATTGAGAAAAAAATTGCAAGTGTAAATAAAACTGCAATGACAACAGCACACTTTGATTATCAAATTCAGCCAGATAATCCACAAGCAAAAGTGATAGTTAAAATGAAAAATGAGATGAGAAAACTTGGTGATGAAATGGTTACAGTTGCAGCTGCAAATGGAATCTCTTTAAGTGAAGATGATGTTACAGATCCTGAAGAAACTAAACTATAATATTTTCTCTTTTAAAAATACTTTTACAAAGAGCCTTGTAGCAATTTTTGCTATAGGGCTTTTTGCGGTTAATTGTAGTGCTTATGATATAACATCAAATAAAAGTAAATCTATACTTTTAAAACCAATTGATGGATTAAATGATGAGCAATATGATAAATTTATCTTAGGTAAAAGTTTTTTTAGAATCCCGTGGGTTGAAGCTCCAAGTGCCACAACAGCAAGAGATGGTTTAGGACCACTTTATAATGCAAATACCTGTGCTTCTTGTCATCCTAGTAATGGAAGAGGTACCCTTTATAATAAAAATGGAAGTTTTGCTAGAAGTTTAATTCCAAAACCTTCTTATGATCCTATTTATGGTTCACAAATAGCTATAAATGGGATCCATGGTGTTAAATATGAAGCAAAAACTGATATAAAATTTGAAGAGATTAAAGTTGCTTTTCCTGATGGTGAGATTGATACACTTTTAAAACCAATTTATGGTTTGAAGGATTTACAATATGGACCTTTAGATGAAAAAACAGTTTTAAGTTTTAGATTAGCTCCAAGTTTAAATGGACTTGGACTTATTTCTCAAATTAGTGATGAAGATATATTAAAAAATGAAGACCCAAATGATAAAGATGGTGATGGGATTTCAGGTCGTGCAAATTTTATTTACTCACCTATTACAAAACAACATGAACTTGGAAAATTCTCTTGGAAAGCAAATATTACAAGCTTGAAACACCAAATAGCAGATGCAGCTAATAATGATATGGGTTTAACAACAAGCTATTATCAAAATGAAAACTGTACAAAATTTCAAGAAGAGTGTAACAAAGCACCAAAGCCAAGAGATGCATTTGATTTAACAGATCAAAGGCTTGAAGCTATTCAATTTTATTTAGAAAAAAGAAAAACCTACAGTCAAAAATTAACTAAGAATAATAAAGGTTATGAAATTTTCAAAAAAATTGGTTGTGTCAATTGTCATATGGATAGTTTTGAAACAAATACTGGAATAAAGTTTTCCCCTTTTACCGATCTTTTATTACATGATATGGGAGAGGGTTTAGCTGATGGAAAAATTGAAGGTAAAGCTAGTGGTAGTGAATGGAGAACTGCTCCTTTATGGGGATTATCACTTCATGAAAAAATAAATAATAAAAAACCACGACTTCTTCACGATGGTAGAGCTAGAACTTTTCAAGAAGCTATTTTGTGGCATGGCGGTGAAGCAAAAAAGGCCAAAGAAACATATATGAATTTAAAAAAAGAAGATAGAAAAGAATTAATAGAATTCTTAAAAGAGGTATAAAATGAAATTATTAAAAAGTATTGTTTTACTTACTGTTTTTACAATTAGTTTAATTGCTAACACAGATAAAAAAAACATTGAAGCTATTGAAACTTTGTATGAAAAAGTTATTTTAAAAGATATTGAAGTAGCCATAAACGATGCAACAAAACTAAAAGAACAACTAGAAAGTAAAAATACTCAAAAAATAAAAAAGGAGTTTTCTAAACTTGTTAGCTCTTGGAAAAGTGTTGAAAGTTTTTATATTTTAGGTGATTTAGATGAAGAGTATATTGATACTCCTAGATACATCGATATTTTTCACAATGGAAATGAAGATATAACTAAACAATTAGACCGTGCTATTAAAAGTAGTGATGAACTTAGAATTGCTTTATTTAAAAACTCACTAAAATCTATAAATGCACTTGAATATATTATTTATAAAAAAGATATCTCAAATAAAAGAGTAAATGAAATCTCAATTGCAATAATCAATAGAATCATAATGCACTTAAGTGATATACAAAAGGGCTATAAAGAAAATAAAGAAAAACTTTTTAAACAAATAGAAAAGGCAAACTCTATTATTATCAATAGAGTTGTAGCAAACTCTTATAAACTAAAAGAATGGAGAGTTGCTGATGTTATGGGTAAAACAAAAAAATATAAAGATAAAGCAGATAATAGTAGAGCAGAATATTTCATAAGTAAAAATTCTGCAAATGCAATATTATCTATCTTGCAAACATACAAAAAAATTTTTGATAATGATAAAATCTATGATTATGGTGATTATTTATTAACAATTACTGATGGTGAGATTTTAAATACTTTAAAAGAAGCAATAAACAATTCTATTAGTGAAGTAAAAAAAATCAAAAATGATGATTTTTCTAATGCAAATATTATATATGAAGAAGTTACAAATATTCATGTTATTTTATTTGTTGAGATGATTGAAGAGCTTTCAATTAATGCAAAAATTTTAGATGCAGATGGAGACTAAATAAATTGGAAGATCTACTGTTTTTGGAATATATAATTAACCCATCAAAAAGAACATACTGGGTTTATATTTTATCATCAATATTTATAGCTTTTATATATATTTATTTTAATAAAAAAGCCTCAAGGGTAAATTTTAGTTCAAAACTTTGGCTTCATGAAAGTGCCATGTTAGACTATTACTACTTTATCCTTTCATATTTTATAAAAACAGTTATGATTATTCCAATTATAATTAGTGCAAAAACAATTGCATTTTTTGTTAGTAAAAACATCTATTACCAATTTGGTTTTAATCAAATTCAAACAATTTCATATGAGAATATATTGATTTTATATACTATATCTTTATTCATTGTAAGTGATTTTACAAGATATTGGTTACATAGATTCTTACATACAATCCCATTTCTTTGGGAGTTTCATAAGGTACACCATAGTGCAAAAGTTTTAAACCCATTAACATTTTATAGGGTTCATCCAATTGAAAATATTCTTTTTGGATTAAGATACTCTTTTGCCATTGGTTTTGTAACTGGAATATTTATATACTTTTTTGGTTCAAAAATTGGATTAGTTGAGATTTTAGGAGCAAATGCTTTTATCTTTGTTTTTTCAATCATTGGATCTAATTTAAGGCATTCTCATATTCCACTAGCATACTTTAGTTTTTTAGAAAAAATATTTATATCTCCAAAACAGCATCAAATACACCATAGTAAGAAACATTTTAATAAAAACTTTGGTGGGTATCTAGCTCTTTGGGATTATATTTTTGGAACTTTAGAACTTTCTAAAAATGTGAAGGTTTTAAAATTTGGTCTTAGGAAAGAACAAATGGAAGATTATAATAGTTTAACTAAACTAATAATCACTCCATTTTCAAATATTTTAAAGAAGGAGAAATTTATTTTGAAATATTTAAAAACAGCTACAACTGTCGCAACAGCATTAATTTTATTTGTAGGATGTACAAACCAAGAATTATCTAAAGAAGACTTGGTAAAACAAACTAAACAAAAAGAGGCTTTAGGACAAGCTTTATTTTTTGATAAAAACCTATCTAAAAACAGAACACAAAGTTGTTCAACATGTCATAACCCTGAAACTGCTTTTACGGATAATAGAGATAACGGTATCTCTAAAATGGCATCATTAGGTGATGATGGAAAATCATTGGGAGATAGACAAGCTCCAACTGCTATGTATGCAATGTTTAGCCCTGAATTTCATTATGACAAAGAGAAGAAAAAATATATTGGTGGTCAGTTTTGGGATGGAAGGGAAGCAAGCTTAGCAGGACAAGCTGGTGGTCCACCACTAAACCCAATTGAGATGGGGATGAGTTCAAAAAAAGAAGTTATTAAAAGATTAAAAGAAAACCCTTATTATATTCAAGCTTTTAAAGATATTTATGGTGAAGATATCTTTAAAAACATTAACAAAGCATATTTTGCAATGACTGACTCAATTGAAAAATTTGAGATGACAGAACAATTTTCACCCTTTGATTCTAAATATGATAGATATTTAAAAGGAGAATACGATTTAACACCTTTAGAGGATTTAGGAAGGTCTTTATTCTTCTCACAAGCAAATAACTCTTGTGCAACTTGCCACTTATCAAAAAAAGAAGATGCAATGGGTGAGACTTTTACAAACCATGAGTACCATAATATTGGAACACCAATAAATCATGAATTAAGATCAAAAAATGGTGTAAAAGATATTGATATGGGATTATTAGCAAATCCAAAAGTAAGCAAGGAAATCCATAAAGGTAAGCACAAAGTTCCAACTCTTAGAAACGTTGCTGTTACAGCTCCTTATATGCATAATGGTATTTTCAAAGACTTAAGAACTGTTGTTGAGTTTTATGACAAATACAATAATTCTGATAGAACTATCAACCCAGAAACTAAAAAACCTTGGGATGAACCTGAAGTAAAAGAGACTATTTCATTGGATGAATTAAAAGCAAAAAAACAAAATGATAGAAAAATAGATGCTTTAGTTGCCTTTATGAAACTACTAACAGATAAAAGATACGAACATCTTTTAGAAGAGAATAAATAAAAGGATTTTTTCCTTTTATTTATCTAATTATTCCCCAAATAAAACATTTTCCTTTTGACCTATTATTCTTGAAGTAAATAAGCCAACTATTAACATAGTTAAAATCGGTATTAAAAGAAAATATAAAATTAAAACATCTGCTCTAAAATCCCAATAAGATTCAAATAAAATATCACTTATAAAATATGAAGCAACACTTCCTAATATAATTCCTAATGAACTTGCTGCAAAAGAGATAAGTCCATATTCAATCAAAAATGAATTTCTTATGACCTTGTTTTTAACTCCAATCATCTTAAGTCTTAGTATATTGTTTTTTTGTAAATTCATTTGATACTGAATAATAATAAAACTCATAAGAAGTCCAATAATTATAGAATAAAAGCTCATATTATCAGTTATTTTAGTAACATTTTTAACTAAACCAGCAAAGGTCTCAAATAAACTTTTTACATCTAAAATTGTTAAAGATGGGAAAGTATCTGTAAGTTTTAATAAAAGTTTAGAAGCATCATAATCACCTTGTGAGATTGTTGCTAAAACAGTTTTAGGAGCATCATTTATAGCTCCATCTTGCATGATAAAAAAGAAATTTGGTGTAAATTCAATCCAATTAACAGACCTTATATTTACAACCTTTGCTTGAAGTTCTAATCCTAAAACATCAAATACAATTGTATCCCCAAGTTTTATTCCACTTCTTGAAGCATATCTTTGTTCAACACTTAACTCAATTGGTTTAGAAAAATCACTTGAATCATATACTCCACTAAATGCCCTTCCCTCAATGATTGTTTCACTTTCCTTTAATTGTTTTCGATAAGAAAGATTAACAGCAGCTCTATTTGCTTCATTTGATTTTTGTGAGTTTTCATCTATATTTTTATCATTGATTCTAAGAACTCTTCCTCTTATCATTGGTGCAGTATTTTCTAATTTTGCACCAAAACTATCTAAGCTTTTTTGAATATCTTTTAATTGTTCCTCTTTTGCATCTATCACAAAAAATCTTGGTCTTTCGTTTGCACTTTGTGTTAAAGCAGATGAAAGGGAAGAACCAACTTGAGGGATTAAAGAAAAGAATATAGTACACAATAAAATTGCAGTAAATAAGGTCAAAGAGGTTTTATTTTCCCTTGTAATATTTTTCATAGCAAGACTTAAAGAAAGATTTTCTAAATGACCAGAAAAGTCAAATTTTCTTAAGATAAAAGAGCCAATTACAAAAAATAGGAAAATCAAAATTAATACTGCTGATGCAAAAAATAAACCTATATTTTTACTTGGTGTTACAAAATGAGATATCACTAATAATAAAGTAATAAAAGGGATAAACCAAAGAATCATTTTCAAAAAGCTTATTCTTTTTCTATTTAAAAGCGGAGTAATTAATGGTATTCCAACACTTAAGCTTACTAATACAAGTAAAAGTGCAGATTTTAAAAAGAATGAAAAGTCAAAAGTAAAATCAAATTCAAAACCAATTAGTTTTTGTACTATTGGAGCTAAAAAGTTTGCACTTAAAAGTATTAAAGAAAAAACAATAACACTGGAAATTAAAATCAGGATAAATAAATGACTAAGATAGGTTAAGGAGATTGTTGATTTTTTTAATCCCAAATCATTTAATATATTTATATCCTCTTGGTGTTTTTTTAAAAAACCAGAGTATAAATAGATAAGTCCAACTAATCCTAGGAAAAATGATACTAAAGAAACAAGAGATAAAAAGTTTGTAATAAAGTTTAAAACTCTAAGAAGTCTATCTCTACCATCATTAGGAGAAAGGGCTCGTAAGTTTTTATCAATAGTTTTTTCTAAATTGTTTTCTATCTCTTCTAATTTATCATTTGAAAAATTTTCTTTAAATTGATAATTTAGTTTATATCTTGCTGTTGAGCCAAACTGTAAAAGACCTGTTGCATGTAAAGCCTCTTTACTCATGTAAATTTTTGGCATGAAACCACTAAAACTAACAGTTTTTAAACTATCTTCTAAAATCACTTTTTTAATTAGAAAATTCTCTTTCCCTATTTTTAAACTATCACCTTTTTTTAAGCCAAGTAGTTCTAAAACCTCTTTATAAACCCATACTTCATTTGATTTAGGTATGAGGTTTCCTTTTGGATAAGTAGTTTTATCTTCAAACTCTAGACCACCATAATATGGAAAAGATTCATTTATCTTTACAAGCTCCATAAGTCTAGCTCTTTTACCAGAACTTACCATACTAACAGTTGATATTCCTTTTGAAAAGTTTTTTATCTCTGGAAGTTTAGTTTTTATATCTTCAATTTGTTTATCTGTAATTGCAAATCTTGAATTAACCGTTAAATCAGCACCCAATAAACTTTTTGCCTTACTATCTAATGAACTATCAACACTTTGTTTAAAAAATTGTAAATATGATAAAGAAGCAATAGCCAAACAAAAGTTCAAGATAAAAATAATAGAAAAGGACTTTGATCTTTTTAAAGCTTTTGATACAAGTTCTAAAATTAGCATAAACGTAAAACTCCATGGGCTAACTGATAAGTTTTTTCACATCTTGCTGCAACATCCTTTGAATGAGTTACTAAAATCAATGTAGTGTTATTTTGTTTAATTAGTTCAAAAAGCTTATCCATAACGGCAATGCCTGTTTCTTCATCTAAGTTACCACTTGGTTCATCAGCAAGTATAATTTTTGGATTATGGATTAATGCTCTTGCAATTGCGACACGTTGTTTTTCTCCTCCACTTAATTGAGAAGGTACATGATTTAATCTATGTTCTAAACCAACTGCTTTTAATAATTCAATTGCTTTTTCCTTTGGCTTTGAGATACCACATACCTTTGCAGGAAGCATTACATTTTCTAAAGCATTTAAATATGAAACCAAATGAAAATTTTGAAAGATGAATCCAATATTTGAGGCTCTAAAGTCATTTAGTTCCCCCTCTTGTAAATCATTATAAGAAGTTTTATTTAAAACTATATCTCCACTATCTGCTTTTATAATTCCAGAAACCAGCGATAGAAAAGTTGATTTCCCTGATCCTGATTTTCCCATGATGGCAACTTGTTCACCTTCTTTTAAAGAAAAATTCAAATCATTATAGATCTCTATTTTCTCATCACCTTGTTGGTATGTTTTCTTTAATGATTTTAGTTGTAACATCATAGTTCTCCCCAAATCTCTTTTTTTAAAAATTCAAATACATTTTTTGCAATAATTTTATGCCCTTTTGTATTTGGATGAATTCCATCACTTTGGTTAAGTTCTTGAACTCCAGCAACATCTAAAAGTAAAAAAGGCATAAATTTTAGTTTATACTTTTCTTGAACAGTTTTAAACATATTTTTGAATTGTTCTGAATATTCTTCCCCATAATTTGGGGGAATCAACATCCCTGCAAGTAATACTTTTGAGCCTGCATTTTGTGCAGTTTCAATAATCTGTTGAAGGTTTTTTTGACTTTGATTTAAATCTAATCCCCTAAGTCCATCATTTGCACCAAGGGCAATAAATACCACATCAGGTTTTTTTCTTAAGTACCATTTTAAACGTGAAAGTGCATCACTAGTAGTTGAGCCACTAACTCCACCATTTATGATTTCAACATCTTTTTTAAGCTTAATTTGAATCATATCTTCAACAATTGATGGATATGCTTCTTTTTTACTAACTCCAAGTCCTTCAGTTAATGAATCACCTAAAAAAAGAATTGTTGATTCTTTTGCATTTGCACTATAAATAAATATTGTAAATAAAATTAAAATAATTTTTTTCATGGGGTATTATATACTAAACGATAATCTTTGTCATTAAGACTTAGCAGTTAAATTTAAGTTAAATATATTTTAAGTTTTTAAAAACTTGTAAAGTTTTCCTCTTTTTGTAAACTTGCTAACTCAACTGCATTCTTATGGGGAATAAAATTTAGTTTTTGAATTTTGTCATATTCATAAACATCGTTATAAAATTTCAATTTCCCTTTTTCATCAATATTTGCAGTTAAGTATGTGATATGTAAAGGCATTTTTTTACTAAGATTTACAGTATCCATTTTCCCTTTTAGATATGTTTTTCTAATTTTTTTATAACTTTCAGGTGTGTAATAAGTTGTTAGATGTTTCATTAATGAAATTGGATGCTCTAACCTTACGCATCCATGACTTGAAAATCTAATTTTTTCTCTATTATCTTTGAATCTCCAAGTTCCAATTGTATCGTGCATATAAACTGCATAATCGTTTTGAAACATATATTTAACCTTTCCCATCCCATTAGTTGGTGAAGGAAGTTGAATAAACTTATAAGGTATATATTTTACATCTTTCTTTAAATATTTTTTCCACTTAACACTATTGAAACTAACTTTAGGAGCATCTATATCATAGATTTTTTTTCTAATAACTATATTTTTCTTTCTTAAATAGTTTTTATCTTTTAATGCTCTTGGGATAATTGTATTTTTTGCAATTGAATCTGGAATATTCCATTGAGGGTTTATAATAAAGTACGAAAGTTCACTTGATAAAATTGGAGTTTGATTATCCTTATCCCCAACAACAGTTCCAAAAGTTCTTTCGACTTCACCATTTTCAAAAAGTGTAAAGTTGTGTGAAGGGATATTAAGCTTAATAAAATATTCATCGTCATAATCTTTTAAAAGCTTTAATCTTTCTATGTTTAATCTTAGTTTGTTGTAGTTTTTAGCACTTAATTTATCAATATCAAGTTTTTCTACCAATTGAAAAAAAACTGGTTGTTTAGGAGCATAATCTGATAAAATTTTTTCTACAGAAATTGAATTATCATTAAACTTTTTTAAAACCTCTTCTTTATTTATTTTCTTATTATATATTTCATAGTGTTGTTTTCTTTTTTTAAATTTTTGTGATTTTAAAACACTATTAAATGAGATTTGATCAATACATGAATTTTCTAAATTATTAACATATTCTAAAAATAAGTTTTCCAAAGCTTTAGATTTTTCTTTTGAGTTTTCCATTTTTAAAATTGAGATATAATTATCTTGTTGTGCACATAAAGAAGCGTATTTGTCATCTTTTAAAATATCTAAAAGTTCTAACTCATTTTTTGATAATTTATATTCATTGATTTTTATTAGTTTTTTTTCTACTGTTTGATTGTTTTTTTGTTTTTCTTGGTCTATTTTTTTTGTTAAGTTATCACTTGGTACTTGTTTTGTACAAGAAATAAAAATTAAAGATACTAACACTAAAAAAAGAAATTTAATATTTCCCATTATTTTCCTAAAATTAAAATTCGTTTATTTTAGCGAAAAATCAAAAAAATTCAAAGGAGGTGCCAAAATATGATGAAAACACGAATTATTCTATTTTGGCACGGGTTTAATTAAAAAGATGAAGAGATGTTTTCACACCAAGAATCAATTCGTTCATCTGTAAGTTCAGGCTGATTATCTTCATCTATCACAAGTCCAACAAACTCCTCACCAACAACTGCTGTTGATTCTTCAAAATCATAAGTTTCAATAGAAGTAAATCCAATAATATTTGCACCTTTAGTTGATACAACTTCATAGATTGTTCCTAAAGCATTTGCAAACTCATCTCCATAAGAGTCTTGATCTCCTAAACCAAATAAGGCAACTGTTTTTCCACTAAAATCTATTTCTTTAAATTCATCAAAACAATCTTCCCAATCATCTTGAAGTTCCCCATCTCCCCATGTTGGAGTTCCAATAATTGCCACTTCACAATCATTTAATTTAGATATTCCATCTTTTGATATATCTACAATCTCAAATCCATCTAACTTCTCATGTATTTTATTTGCTACTTCTTCAGTATTTCCAGTACTTGTTGCAAAGAAAATTGCTTTCATAATATATTAATCCTTTTTTATTCTAAATTTATCTTAATGTTGAACGTAATGAATATGGAATTAACTTAATCTCATATTCACCACAAGTTACATCATTTGTTTTTACTTGTATATGTTTATTAAAATTTTCATTTTTAGGATATACCAAATAAACTTGCTTAAACTCTGTAGTTTCAATACACTCAACTGCTTTTTTGATATGTGAATCTATATTTAAATTTTTAGCATCAATAAATTCCCAAAATGTAAAAATTTTAGTACTAAAATTGTGAAGTTCAGATTTAATATCAATAGAATCATCATTGATATAAACCTCCCTATTTTCACCACCATTTAAAATTTTATTGCTAACAAAGTTTTTAAATATTTTTTCACCCTCTAAAAATAAGGAGAAATCTTTATTCTCTAAAATATTAATCAAAAAATATGCTTTATTTATGTCTGTAAACTCCAATGAGTTTTTTATATCAAAATTTTTGAACTCAAATTTTAGCTCTTGATTTAAACCTTTTACGAATTTATTTATCTTATTTGTTTTTTCAACATCTATTTTTTTTATTGGTGAAAATGAATAAGCATTATATTTTAAATTTTTTATAATCTTTTTTAAAAAAAGTTCGAAAAGTGTATTTTTCTTACACTCTTTCATCTCATTCTTTGAAAATCTAAAATTTTTATCAACCTCTTGATTAAAAAATTTTAAAAACATAAGTCTTTTATTTATTTCACTTTGAAACTTATCAAAAGATGGTAAGTATTCATTTTCACTTGAAAAACCAAAATATTTCATTTTATTTCCTTTTATATTCTTCTATCTAGAATTCTAATATCTATATTTGTTGTAAATTTGTATTTGATATAGTTACTATCTAAAATATGTGCTATCGCTAGAAACTCTTCTAAATCAGCATTTTCACACCCTTTTAGATTAACAACCCTTTTTGTACTTGGTTCATATCTATAGCTTTTAAATCTATTAATTTCATTAATTATTATTTCACTCATCACTTATCCTTCACATTTATTCATTTTTAAAAATTTGCAAACTTCACAGTGAACTGAACTTGCACTTCTTTTAGTACAAATTAAAGGGATGTTTTTCTTTTTTGCTTCATTTTTGTATTTATACATAGCATTGTGATTAATAAAATCTGTAATCATCAATACAAAATCAGAATCATGTGGAATCTCTTTTTTACACGCGCTTGATTTTTTTCTTGTATCCCAATGAGTAACAGAAAAATTTCCTAAACTATCTAATATATTTTTAATCGTATTAATCTTATCCCCACCAATTATTAAAACTGACATAAATGCTCCTTAATGATAATGAATATCAGTATATTAAAGTAAATTAACTTAAAGTTTGCTAATTTTGATAACTATTATCATAAAACTACAAATAAGTTCATTTTTTATATAATGTCGTTTTTAAATTGGAGAGATTATGAAAACTAGACAAATACTATTTTTACTTCTTTTATTACCTTTATTTATGTTTTCTCAAGAAAATACAAATACTGCACAAGCACCTGAAAATAGTAATATTGAAAATACTAAAAATATTTCAGAGCCATTAGATAGTGGAGAAGAAAAACTCAATGAGCAAATTGAATTTGCTAAAAATGTTTTAAAAAATATAAATGATGAGTTTTATTTAAGTTCAAATTTTAATGAAATAAATTATTCATCACAAATAAACTACCTTGAAACAAAAATCAATGCAAACCAAAGTGCAAATAATGAACTTGCCATGATAAGAGATATGATTGCTGTTTTAAAAATAAAAGAGGAACGATTTTTTTACAACACTTTAAAAGAATTAACAAATGCAAAAAAACTTTTTAAGGAAAGAGAATATTTTATTAACGTTTTAAACAACAATATTGACCTTCTAAAACAAAATTCAGCTGATAAATTTAAAACATATTATGAGAGTGAAAAAGATAGTAATAACTATATCTCAAATGAACTAATTAAAAACTATTTTAAACTACAAGAACAAAGTGCACAGCAACTTTTTACACTAAATTTTCTAAAAGAAAACCTATCGTCAATTAGAGTTTCAAACTTTTTTGTTGATAAATTCAACCTTCAATATTTAAGTTCAATAATAGACTCATACCCTGTAATATCTACAATTACAGATTTTAGTTCTTATTATTTTAAAGTTTCTATTGGTGATATTGTTATTGTGTTAGCAATATTACTAATATTTAAATTATTTATTGCAAAAATTATTCATATATTAATTACTATTATAAATTATATAATTGTCAAAAGTAGAAAAAATAAAAAAGATGATAATGAGGATGATGAAGATGCAGATGATGATGAGAGTCTTGGATTAGAAACATACTTAGAAGAATCTATTGAAAAACCTTTACTTATAGCTTTATATACTTTATCAATTCATATTTCAATATATATTCTTATAAAAGATCCTGAAGTTTTAAACAAAATAATCCCATGGTTAAACACTTTTTATTTAGGTATTGCAACTTGGGCAGTTTATTCACTTCTTACAAATAGTATTAGTAACTATGCTCAACATTTAGTTGAAACCCACCCAAATGTAAGACGTGAAATGATTGTTTTTATAATGAGAATTATAAAAATCATCTTGATTTTACTTGTGATTTTATTTTTATTTACTCAGTTGGGAATTGATATAAAAGCTATTGCAGCCTCACTTGGAGTTGGGGGTATTGCTATTGCTTTAGCATCTAAAGATACCTTAGCTAATTTCTTTGGTTCCCTTAGTATTATGATTGATAACTCTTTTTCTCAAGGAGATTGGATAGTTGTAAATGATATTGAAGGGACAGTTGTTGATATAAGAATGAGAACTACAAGAATAAGAACCTTTGATAATGCAATGATTACAGTTCCAAATTCAGAAATAGCAAATGCCCATATTAAAAACTATACTAAAAGAAAAATTGGTAGAAGAATAAAAATGACTTTGGGGGCTACCTATGAAAATAAAATTGAAGATATAGTAAATTTAAAACATGATATTTATGAAATGCTTACAAACCACCCAGGTATTGCAACAGAAAAAGAACATATTGTAAGAAAAAGTAAAAGATTTGAAGGTATATCTAGGGATGATTTAAATGGTGTAAAAAGAAACCTTATGGTATATGTTGATGAATATGGAGCTAGTTCTATAAATATTATGGTTTATTGTTTTACCAGAAGTCCAGACTGGGAAGATTGGTTAGCTGTAAAAGAGGATGTGATTGTAAAAATTCATCAATTATTTGAAAAAAATAATTGTGACTTTGCATATCCAACACAAACATTACACCTTAGAAAATAGCATGAATATAGCCTTTGTTACTTTTTTTAATATAATTTGAAACTTAATTAATAATTTTTTCAAAATAATGAGATTTTAAAAAAATTATTTTATTTTTTTGGTTATAATATTTTTTTCTTATAAAAAAAATTAATCAAAGGCGGTGCATGAGCATAAAAAACAAGTCCCTTTTCTTAGTAATTTCATTTGTTGGACTATTGATTTTAAATGGTGCGGGAATTTTTATTTCACTAAATAAAATTAAAAAAGCAAATGAACATCTAATTGAAGAAGCTAATCTAACAAAATCTTTTCTACACTTACAATATAAGATTAAACAGTTACAAGAAATTTCAACTGATATTGCATTAATGGGTGATGAAGAAGGAATTAAAGAGATAAACAATATAGTTGAGGATTATAAAAAACAACGTATTGAAATTTCTAAATTTAAAATTAGTGAAGAGAATAAAAAACATCTTCAAACAATAGATGTAAATTTTGAAGAATACTCAAATGCACTTTTAAACATGGCAAAAGCAGGTATAACTAGAGTAAAATCTAGAGAAGATTCTGAAACACAAATGACAAGTTTCGATAAATCTGTGCAGGATATTGAAAATTCATTGGAAGAACTTAATTTAGCTAATATTTTTGAACTAAAATATTATATTGTATCTATTCAAGAGATTTTAACTGATGCTTTAGCTGTTGGAGATACAAGTGGATTTAGTGAAGTTGATGAACTACAAAAGAAAACATCTACAATCTTTGCTGAAATTTCAAATGCTTTTCCACAACTAAAATCTAAAATTGATAAGCTTTCAAACAATATTACTAATATGATTAGTACTGGTAAACAAATGGCTTCTAAAGGTGAAATATTCCATTCTCAAATTGAACTTACTAGAAAAAATATGGAAATTGTAGATAAAAAGAATGAAATTATAGAAGAACATACCATTAAAGCGGTAAATAATATCGAAAAATTAATGAACATTAGTATCAAAGAAGATATTAAAACAATTGATATGGCTGGAAATATTTTATTTATCCTTGGAGTTGTTTTCTTTATAGCAGTTGTGTTCTTAGCATTTATTATTAAAGGGATATTGTCTAATATCCAAAAACTTGATATTGGTGTTGCTGGATTATTAGATTCAAACTCTGAAACAAAAGTTAATATCAATACAAATGATGAGATTGGTAGAATCTCTACAAACTTTAATACCTACATTGACAAAATTCAAGAAGGAAAAATCCTTGATGAAAAAGCGATTATTCAAGCAAGAAAAGTTATGGGTAAAGTTAGTGTTGGTTTATTTAATGACAGAATTAACATTAAAGGAAGTTCAGAAGCAGTTAATACACTAATTAGTTCAATTAATAGTATGATTGAAGTATCACAAAAAAACATGCAATCAATCTCAAAAGTATTAAATGAACTTTCAAATGCAAAATATGACACTGAAATTCCAAGACTAGAAGGAGTTACAGGTTTAGTTGCAGTATTACTTGATGGGACAAGGGTTGTTCAATCAACATCAAATGAAGTTTTAGCTTTAATTGATAATGCCAATAAAAGACTTACTTTCCAAGCACAAGATATGGCAGAATCTGCAAATGGTTTAAGTATCTCTGCAAATGAACAAGCAGCAGCATTAGAGCAAACAGCTGCAGCAGTACAAGAGGTTACTTCAACTATTGAATCAAACAATGAAAATGCAGTAAAAATGGCTAAATTTGCAAAAAGTGTTTCTGATTCATCTAAAACAGGTGTTGCCCTTGCAAACCAAACAACAAAATCAATGGATGAATTAAGTACAGAGGTTAATACTATTAATGAAGCAATTACAATAATTGACCAAATCGCTTTCCAAACAAATATTCTTTCACTTAACGCTGCAGTTGAAGCTGCAACTGCGGGAGAAGCGGGTAAAGGTTTTGCAGTAGTTGCTCAAGAAGTTAGAAATCTAGCAGCAAGAAGTGCTGATGCAGCAAAAGAGATTAAAGAATTAGTTGAAAGTGCAACAGTTAAAGCAAAAGCTGGTAAAGAAGTTGCGGATCAAATGATTGAAGGGTTTAAAGGTCTTGATGATGATATTGCTATGACAATGGAGATTATTGAAGATGTTACAAATGCTTCAAAAGAGCAACAACATGCAATGATTCAAATTAATGATACTATTAACTCACTAGATAGAGAGACACAAAAAAATGCCCTTGAAGCTACAAATTTAAGTGATATTGCAAAACACACAAAAGATCTTGCTCTTCAACTTCAAAGTGCAGTTGATAGAACAACTTTTAGCCCTGAAGCAAAAAGAAGAGTTTGTAATGCAAATATGATTTTTGATTTAAATAAATTAAAAACTGACCATATTAACTTCAAAGCTCATAACTTCTCATGTTGTAAAGCAGGAGATAAGTTTGCTGTTAAATCACATACAGAATGTGATATGGGTAAATGGATAATTGAGAATGAAAATTCAGAATTCGCTCAATGTGAAGCATGGAAAAAAATGAAAGAGGAACATGTCTTAGTTCATCAAAAGATAAAAGATGTAGTTGATTTATATGCAGATGAGAGCGAAAATGATGAAATTATTTCTGTAACAGAAAATCTTGAAAAACATGTACAAAAAGTATTTACTTTATTAGATGATATAAAAGAGTTTAACTGTGATTTAGAATTTAAAAAAAGAAAAGGAAACTAAAAAGTACTTTAATCACCAAATAAAGTACTTGGGATAGTGAGCTTAAAAAAAGCTCCTTTTCTTGTTATATTATTAAACTCTAAAAGGTCATTTTTAAACTCTACTTTTCCATTTAACCTATTTTCTACAATATCTTTTACCATATAAAGCCCTATTCCTGTTCCCAATGATTCATGTTTTGTTGTAAAATACGGTTCAAATATTCTATTTATAATATCATCAGGGACTCCCCCTGCATTGTCTCTTATCTGAATTTCTAAATTATTTTCTTTTGTTATATCCACTATTAATTCAACAATTTTTTCATCAAAAGGCTTATCATTAAAAGCGTCCTTTGCATTGTTCAAAATATTTAGAGTTGTCTGCAAGATTTCATTATAAGGGCCTGTAAAATTTCTTTTACTTTTAATTCCAATTTTTAGTTCTATATTATTTGATTTATAACTACTTGTGATTAGATTGTTAATTCTACTAGTAAACTCATATAAATCAAAAATAGAACTATTTTTATCTATTTTAAAAAAGTTTTGAAAATCATCAATTGTTTGTGAAAGGTATTTTGTTGTATCAATAATCACGCCCAATGAGTTTGTTAAATCCTCATCCTTTAAAACACTTAATTCTTTTTGAATTTTTAGGCCTGAGGCTGCTGTTGAGATTGTGCTTAGTGGTTGTCTCCATTGATGGGCAATATTTCTTATCATTTCACCCATTGAAGCTAGTTTTGATTGATTATATAAAGCTTCTTCTGTTCTTTTATTCTCTTGTTCTAATCTTAAGATATCCGTAATATCTTCTCCTGAAGAAAGCATCCCTATAACTTTTTTATCACTATCTAATAATATTTTATTTCGCCAAGATATTGTTCTTTCTTCTGTTTTACATTTAATTCTATTAGTATACTTATCTTCAAATTCTCTTGATTTACTACAAAGATTTTTAAAATGTCCAAGAACACCTAGACTATCCTCTTCAAATAAAAAGTTTTTAAACCAGTTCCTACCAATAATTTCATACTCTTCAAAGCCTAATATCTCACAAGCTTTTCTATTTACTAAAGTTACATGACCATTTATATCAAGGGCTACTATAATAACATCAACAATATCTAAATATAATTGCATTGTTTTTGTTTGTTCTAAAATTGTATCTTGTATTTTTTTTCTTTTAGATATGTCATTTATAAAGACAAGGGAGTATAAATACTCTCCATTTTTATCACTTATGTGGTTTATAAAAATCTCTATCCATATGAGTTTAGAATCTTTTCTTACACATTTTTTTTCAAAGTTTGTAATTGATAAGGAATTAATTGTTTCAATATCATAAAACCTATCATCTTTGTGGGTTACTTCTTGAAAACTTAAATTTAATAGTTCGTTTTTTTCATACTTAAAAATTTTGCAAAATCTTTCATTTACATCTATAAAGCCACCTTTTTTGTTAAGATAAGCAATACCTAATTTTGAACCTTCAAATAAATTATTATAGTGTCTACCTAGATTATCTATTACACTTTTTTGTTCTTTTATAATCGTATTTAAATTTTCAAAATCGTTTGACATTAACTATCTTTCAACAAGTAAATCTGCTTTACTTTTTAAATCTTTTTTTAAAAACTCCTCTTCTCTTTTAGAAAATTTAGAATTTTTGCTTTCTTTGGCTGAAAGTATATCATTATTTTTCTGATTCTCTTGTTTTTTAAACTTCTCTTCTTTAGGTTTAAAGATACTAAAAATCGAAACAATTAAATAAATTGAAGCCAAAATACTAAAAATTATTATTATCCATTTTGAGATTAATGCCATCTCTAAAAACTCTAATTTTTCTTTTAAAGTCAAGTATTCTACAACATCAGAGTATATTGCATTTGCAGAAATTGCAATTATCCATAAAAATGCAATAAATATAACTTTTCTTCTAAACTTATATAAGTAATACCAAAATAGCGCTGATTTTATTTGTTTAAACATATTCTATTCTTATATAAAAAAATCTAAACCTAAAATAGCCAAGGCACCAATTAAACTTTTTGTTTTTAAATCATCTTTTAATTTATTCTCTTCATCAACAATTATTATCTCAAGCTCTTCATCTGTATAATCATCAAAAGTTTTATGGTGTTCTGCAAGTCTTGCTTTAGTTCTTAATATAGCTTTTTCTCTTATCTTATTTTTAACTGCTGCTTTTAATTCTTTCCCTTTTAAAGAAGGATAATCAAATAACTTAGTTGTATTTTGTTTAATTCTATTTTTTAAACCCATTTTTATTCCAAAATTAAAATTTGGAGTATTATATCATCTTTAGATTAATGGTTATTTTTATCTTTACTTTGAAGCTCGCTAAAGTTCTTTATAATATCAACTCCATACTTTTCCCTCAGGGTTTGCAAACTTTGTGTTAGCTTTCTTTTTTTAATATCTGATTCATATTCAAAAATATCGGAAACAAAACTATTTTTATCTGCAAAATTTGAAACAGTAAGGTTTAATTGTACAACCCCATGACTCATATGTATATCGTTTTTTTTAAAAAGTTCAACCATAGCTTTTTTAAAATCAGTTTCATTAAATATTCTATTAACATTTACATAATCTTTTGATTTTATATTTGAATCATATTTTATTTTTATATGATATGTTTGTGGATTTACATCAGCTTTTTTAACCAAAAAGCAAAGATAACGACTGAGAATCATAACTCTTCTTTTTAACTCTTCCCTTTCATAAATACAATCAAAAGTTCTTCCAATACCAATAGATTTTTTATCCCTATGTTCAACAATATTAGTATCGTTTTCACCAACAATTCTATTGTAAAGTTCAATTCCAGGTTTTTTCCAAGAAAAAAACAATGCTTTTCTTCTTTCAATATCCCCTAAAGTTTTTATCCCATAACCTTTAAGTCTTTTTTGATATCCCTTCCCTATTCCAGGAAACTCTTCAATGGGAATATCTTTTATAAAACTTTTCATATGCTCTTTAGAAACATATTTCACTCCATCAGGTTTTGCAAATTCTGTCATAAGTTTTGAAAGATATTTAGAATGGGCTATTCCTATTGATACAGGTAAATCTAATTCATTTTTTATTCTTTTTTTTATTTTTGTAGCAAAATCTACAATCTCATCTTTACTTATATATCCCCTTAAATCGCCAAAAAATTCATCTATGGAAAACTGTTCAACTAAAGGTATTTCTTCTTTTAAGATAAGTAGCATTTTATGGGAGAGTTCGTGATATAAAGGGTAGTTTGGAGGAACCATTTTTAGATGTGGGCATAATCTTAAAGCTTCATTTACACTCATGGCAGTTTTAATACCATATCCCCTTGCTTCATATGAGCAAGTTGTTATAATGCCTCTAATTCTTCCATCTTTATCTACAAAATAGTCATTAAAGGTTTTTTCACCCTCATTTGTTAAGATGGTACTTACAAAGGCACCACTATTTTCACTTATTTTTCGAATCTCTTTTTTATCTGAAAAGATATTTAAGTTGCTTCTTCCTCCAACTGCAACTGGAATACCTTTTAGATTTTTATCTTTGATTCTATGGGCTGATACAAAAAAACAATCAATATCAATATGGATAAACATTTAAAAAAACTCCTATTTTATGAGGATTTTAAAAGTTATTTTTTAATATGTACCGTATAAAGTACCGTTAAAAAATTTTCCTTATATGTAGTTATTATATACTTTTCGAAGAGTAAATATTAAAAATATTACAAATTGCAATATTAATATTGTAGTTAAATATTTAAATTTTCAATTCATTTTAATTATATGTATAGAGTTTTATTTTTTTCACCATAGTTTTTTAATAAAATATTTTCATATGTAATAATACCATTTAAAAGATTTATGGTGCCAATCATCATTTTAGCCCCTTTTTTTAATGATATAAAAATAAACTTATTCTTAGAAAAAATTATAGAAATCAATATAAATCTCTTTAACTAATAATTTAAATGTATATTTCCATGAAATTTAGAACTAAGTGCATTTTTTCTATTTATTTCTTTCATATCTTTATCAAGAATTTTTTCTGAAATTTCTTTTGCTTTTATAAATGACATAACTTCTCCTCCAAACTCTTTTTTAAATTCTATAGCATCTTTTTTCTCACTGAAAGATATTTTACTTACAGTCGACATTGTTCCTTTTATACTACTTCCTACAACGTACCACATTTTTGTAGCATCTTTAAAAATTTCATTTTTTGCATCTACTGCTAAGTATTGTTCAATAGGGAAACCTTTTTCCCTCTCAGCTTTAATTAAATCTCTTATTGAGCAAAACTGAATATATTTTCCATTTTTAAGCTTAACTGCGTGATTTGTTTTTCCAAACACTGATAGCTTCATTCCACACTCTGGACAAATGTCAGAATGTTTCCCTTTCTGTAAAAGCTTAATGTTTTTTGTATATTTCTGAAAATTCTGTGCAAAACTTATTGTTTGCAAAAAACAAATAAAAGATATAAGTAATAAAAAGTTTTTTTTCATCATCTCCCCTTTAAAGCCACACACCATTTTTTATATAGTATATAATTGGATAGAGACTCAAGATTACTACTAGTAAAGTATTTGCTATTATTGATATTTTGTAAAAGCTTTTCTTTGGTGTTTTTTTTAATAAATAAAGAATAAATACATTTACGGCCAGTGCAGCACCTATAAAAAATAATATGTAGATTAGATATCCCACATAATAGTAGTCACTTTGAAGTAAACAGAAAGGGCATTTATGCGTAGGTAGTTCATATACATAAGAAGAAAAAAACCTAATCAAAGTTTGAATTCCTACAAACATAAAAGCAAGAGAAAAAATACTAAATAATATCGCTTTTTTAAATAGTCCAAATATTAAACTTGCAATAAATATAGAGTAAAATAGAACTAATAGTAAAGGTTCATTTTGCATCAAAGAAGCAGTTCCAGCAGAACTTTGTTCAAATACAACACTACAACAGTGAACAGGAACATCAGTACTTATTTGCATAAAATGATAAACTTCCATAAAAAGCTCAATTCCTATTAGAATACAAATAGGCTGAAATATTATAAACTTTAATTTCGTATATGGATAATCTACTTCATTAATATCAAGAGAGTGAAGTAATAACCAAGCAAATAAACCAAATAAAATCAACACTTTAATCATTAAAAGTTCTGGTCCAAACTTTGTAGCACTCACAATTCCAGCTGCACACATTGCACCTGGCACTATTTCTGAAATGGTATCCATAGTCCAGATGTAAAACAAGAAAAGTGGAAGCTTTACAGTTATAGCAAATTTTATAATTGTAGCAACTAAATAACTCTTTTTATTAAGGTTATACTGCTTTGAAATTGTTAACTTTGGATTAAAATATAATGATATTTTAACTGCCCAGAAGAGTCCAACTAAGCATAAAAGAAAAATTATAGATTCAACAATCAAAACACTTTGAATATATGGAGAGAGTAAAATCATAATAATTTCCCATTTTTCATTTCAAAACAAGTCTCATACATTCCCCATTCTAATAATAGTGGATCATGGGTTGCAATAACAAGTGTTTTTTCCTGCTTAATTATTTTTTCAAAATAATCTAATATCTTAATACTTAGAGCTTGGTCTAAATTTGCAGTTGGCTCATCAGCGAGAATTAGTTTTGGATCATTAATAAGAGCCCTTACAACTGCAACTCTTTGTTGTTCACCACCTGAAAGATGTTTAACTTCAACATTCGTTTTTGGCGAAATATGAAATAACTCTAGAAGTTCCATTGCCTCTTCAAGTTTATCAATATCATCAGGTAAAGTTGGAAGAAGTACATTTTCAAGAACTGTTAGAGTAGAAATCAAATTAAATTTTTGAAAGATAAATCCAATATTATTACGTCTAAATCTACTTGCAAAATTTTCAGGATATTGGGAAATTGCTTCTCCATCAATTAAAATTTCTCCCTTTGATGGTTGATATAGTGCTGCAAACAAAGATAGTAAAGTACTTTTCCCACTACCACTAATTCCTTTAAGTAATGCAACTTCACCTTTTTTTACATGTAATGAAATATCTTCTAAAGCATTAAAAGCTTTTGGTGTTCCTTCATTAAATATTTTTGAAACATTTTTAACTTGAATCATCTTATTACCTCTCCAGCATCTTCAACTGCTGCTTTCCAAGATGGAATAATTGATGCTGCTAAATAAAGGGGTACAGTTGTAAAAAATAGTAGTGCAATCATTTTTATATCTAATACAAAAACTAAATCAAAAGGTTGTTTTAAATTAGAAAATCCAGTAAATATATATTTTAAGATTGGTGCATCTAAAATGAAAACATAGAAGATTGCTAAACTAACACCTACAAAAAAAGCTGAAAGGGAAAGTATTAAAGCTTCAGTTAGTTTATGTCTAATAATATGATCAATTTCCCAACCTAAAGCTTTCAAAACACCTATTTCTTGCTTTTCTTCACTCCTAAGTCCACTTGCTTTATCATAAAGTATAATTGCAAAGGTAATAAATGTAGTAATAAGTAAAGCTAAAAACCAACCACTTTTATAATCATATAAAATTTGATGACCCTTAATAATATCAGCTTTTGTAATAACCCTTAGACTTGGATATTCAAAAGCAATTTTTGCTGCTATCGTTTCTACTTCTTCAGGATTAGCTACACTTATTACTGCATCTGTAAAACTTCCCTCTTCAATAGCTAATAAGTTTCTAGCAATTTCTGTAGGAATTAAGATAATATCATTACTTTCCATTTGGGTATCTGCTTTGAAAGTTCCGCCAAGTTTCATTTTAAGATAAGTTCCATCATTTTGCTTAAAGCTTACATACTCCTGCATATCATATTTAAACAATAACTCTTTTAGATTTTTTGATATCATCATTGAAGGAATAGCATCATCACTTTCTGGGAAATCTTCTACAATTTTTGTTAGGCTTTTTTTATACTGTTCTTCAAAAGCAGTAACACCTACAATAGAGGCATAAATATTTGCATCTTCTAAGTAGTATTGTCCCCAAATACGTCCCATTACATTACTTATTCCTTTAATATCCCACAGTTGCTCAACAATTTCTTCATCAAAAGGTTTTACTTTTCCACCTTTATAGTTTTGTATAACTATATCAGGTAGACCTTTTGACAGAGTTTTTAGTTCATGATTTAAAGAATGGCTAATCATCATTCCTGAAGATAAAAGCCAAACTAAAATCATAAAAATTAAAGCTATAGAAATGTTTTTCATCCCAAATCGTTTTAAAGAACGTAAGGTGTAATCAAATATTGTATTCATATTACCTCACTTGTAAAGAAGTTTGTTGAATAAATATTCCAAGACCAAGGGGTTCAATTCCAGGATGTAAAAAATATAAATCATTCACTACACTTAATGATCTGTGTCTTAGGTATGGAACATTACTATTAAATGCTAAGTCAGGTATTCCACTTAATTTGACAAAAAGCACTTTAGTCTCATTGTCTTGTGTTTTTGAGGATAAAAACACAAATTGAAATATTAAAGAAGCAATTACTACACTAACAAAACAGTAGAAAATTTTTTTTGAACTTATTCGCATGTTTCTAGGCCATCTAATTTACATATTAATTCTGAAGTAATTTCACTAAACTTAAAAATTGAAGTTCCTTGATGATCTTTTAAAAAAATTTTTGCATCTTCTTCATATTTAAAAGGTATTAATTCATTTCCCATAGGACCTAAAGTATCACTCCCAACTACATAAAAAGCCTCTTTCCCATCAATTGCATATTGAGTATAATAATCTGTTACTAACAGCTTTTGCTCGGTCATCTTTTCGTGTTCATTATATTTTTTAGGATTATGAACAAATTTAATCATATCTTTAACCCCATCAAAAACATAATAGTGCTTATGCTCATGTTTTACAAACTCTAGTTTAGCTGCCCATTTTGGATATTTATACACAAACATTCCACAAACTGGACATTTATCCTCTTTTCTTACTTCTACTATTTTATTAACTAGTCTATTTTCAATACGCTTAACATTCCATAGATATAAGGCTACAGAATGAAGTTGATTTTCCTTAAGTTTTTTACACTGATTTTTTAAATCTGCTTTTAAGTAATTAATCCAATTATAGGCTTTTAAATCAATCTCTTTATTACTACATTTGGCCTCATAAATCTTTTTGCCTTTACGATATTCTCTTTGTATTTTTTTTGGATTTGAAGGTTTCATATCTTCTTTTAAACTCTTTTCTGCTTCTGCAAAAGCTTCTTCAAAACTTACAATATTACCACCATTTTTAGATACAAATATCTTTGCATCTTCTTTTTTTGCAAAAGCAAGTTTACTTATCTTGCTTTTTGTTCCTTTTACTTTGCTCCCCATTACATAATATGCATCTTTTGTGGGAATTAATTTATTGGAACTTACATCTACTACTTTAGAATTTTGAAGCTTTACATGGTTTTCCTCTACATCAAAAACTAAATAACTAAGGGAAGCATATTGTCTTGGTTTACCATCATAGTCATGGGCAGTGTGAGAAGTTTTATAATTTTTATAAAGTTCTTCACCTGAAACTGCACACCAAGTTTTTATATCTTCTTTTTGTACAAGCTCTATATCTTTTTTAACTGTTTTATTAAAATTATTTCCTTGACTCACGCCTATTAATAGAAACTGTATAATTAAGGCACTTAGTAATAGTTTTTTCATAATAGTATTCCTCAAAATGCTGATAAAAGAGATGAGAAGGTAAGACACATCTCTTTTTTACTTTTTATAAAGATTTACCTAATCTTTTAATTTCCCATAGATATAAAGTCACTGCTTGAAGTTTTTTCATCTTAATTGAGTCATCACATATTTTATTTTTCATAATGTCAGTTTTTAACTCATTGATTCTTTTATAAGAAGAAAAATCTTTAATTGGTCTACAATTTGATTTATAAAGTTTTTTGCCCATTGGGTACATCATTTTATTTTTCTTCATATTTACCATTGCAATATCACTATTTAACGACTCTTTTGCACTAGCTATCATTTCATCATATAAAACAATTTTTCCACCAAATTTAGAATTAAAAGCTTTAGCATCATCTTTTGAAGCAAATGCATACTTACTAATCTTTGACATAGTTCCAGGTGCTTTACTTCCTAATACATAATATGCCGTTTTGGCATCGATAATTTTTTCAGTTTTTGCATCTACTACAACATGCTTATTCCCCTCATTTGCATGCTTCCCATCAACAAGAACACATCGTACAGAACAATATTGTCTATTATCTTTAGCCTTTTTTGCAACAACTCCATGACTCGTTTTGTAGTTGTGCTTAATAGACATTGCACATACTGGACAAAAACCTTTTTCTGCACCTTCTTGGATTAATTCAGGTTTCCCTGAAGCAACTTTACTAAATTTTTTTTCCATATCTTTAGCAAAAGAGGATGAAGAAAACAACAATAATCCCATTACAAATATGATTAACAATTTTTTCATAATTACTCCTTTAAAACTTTATGAATTATTAAATGTCTCCATTTAATAATTCAATCAAACCTTTTTTCATTTCTTTAAATGAAAAAATTCTTTTACCATTATTACTTTTTGCAAATGATTCGGCATCATCATAGCTTTCAAATGCTGGTAAATCATCCCCTGCTGGTGAGATTTTATTACTTCCATATACATAAAAAGCACCCCTAGCATTTATTACTTTGTGAGTTTTAAAGTCTGTTACAATAAGTTCTTTTAATTCTGTTGAATCTTTGGTATTAGCTTCTTCCCATTTTTCAGGATTGAAATAGAATTCAAACATAGATTTAGGACTTACAAAATAAAGTTCTTTAAAGTCTTTATTTACAACCTTTGAAACCCAAGCAGGATTTTTATAAACATACATTTTTCTAACTAAACTTTTTGTTTCTTTGTCAAAATTCATAGAGTACGTAACTTCTGCATTAAGAGCTAGAAAGCCAAACATACAACTTAATATAATTGTCGATAATTTTTTCATGAATATCCTTTAAACTAAATCTTTTTTCGCAAATATAAAATAACCTAAAAAGGCAAAAACTAATCCTAATATAACTGGGTAAGCTATAGAAATCAATACAAAAGTAGTTTGTTTAAACGTATCTAAAATATAAAATGCTACTGGTCCCATTACGGTTAAGGATGGATCAAATAAAGAGATTGCTGCAACTCTAAAAATCTCCATAGGATTTAAAAGAGCAATTGTAATAATAAGTGACTCATCAAATCTATTTTGCATCATTAAAGAGATTAAAGCAATATCTAAAAAGGCTAATAAAAATATCCATATAAAAAATGATATTCCTAAAGCAATTTCACTTGTTTTTACAAATGAAGAGATAAAAAATGCTATACCTAAAAATGCTGAAGTAAGTGAAAACAATAAACCTGTATACAAAATAAATATATCCCAAGGGATATCAGCGCCGATAAAGATTCCATAGATTATTGCAAAAACCATTGCAAAAAATACAGGTAAAAAAACTGTAATAAATCTTCCTAAAATTTTACCCCAATAATATTGTTTTAATGAAATTGGAAAAGATAACATATATTCTAAAATATGAGTATCTCTATCTCCAGAAATAGACCGTACTGTTGTTATTAATATAAATATAGGTAAAATTACAATTGTAACTTGTATATACATAAGTAATAATCTACTTAATCCACTAAATCCCATAACCTGTGATTGTGTAACACCTGCTACAAAAAATAAAGCTATCATTCCTCCAAAAACAAGAGAATAAACAATAAACCATTTTGCTCTAATCGATTCTTTTAGATCTAAATAAGCTATTAGTAATAAATTCTTCACCTTATCGTCCCCTAGCCAAAACTCTTTTTTCCATATCACTGAAAGTAAAAACTTCAAGGTCAGGCTTTATTGCTTTTTTTGTTTCATGAGCTGCAAACCCATATCCCATTGGTGTTATAGTCATACCATCATAAAATGCTTTTCTTGCATCAATCCATTTTCCTGTGTCAACATCTGTAATCCAAATTTTTGCATTATCTTTCCACGTGATATTTTCTTCTTTAAACCATAAAGGAACGCAGCCTATATCATCAAACTTATAAACTCTTCCATTCTTCATATTTATAACTTGCGCAGCATGCTTTCTATCACTAATTACCATTTTGCATCTATCACACATATCTCTATCCCATTTAATTTCTTGTATTTCTCCTGAACTCTCTTTTTCACAAGCACTAAAGAATAATGGGATACCAAGACCAGATAATAAAATAAAATTTCGACGCGATATATTATTCATATTAATTTCCTACTCTTTCATCAGAAATAACTTTCCCTAAATCCATATAAATCTGTCTATTAACGATATCCTTAACCTCATCAAGTCTATGGGTTACAAAAAGTGAAATTTTTTCTTTTTCATTCTTTTCTAATAATCTATAGAAATCATCCCTTGCCTTTGGATCTAAATTTGCCGTTGGTTCATCATAAATTATGATTTCACTTTTTTTTGCTAAGCTTATTGCAATTAACATTTTTTGTTTCATACCACCTGATAATTTGAAAAAAGATTTATTTAAATTTGCATTAATATCTAATTTCATCTCATTTGCATAATGAATAATCTCTGCAATATCTACATTAGAACTAGCTTGAATATATTTCATTAACTCATTTAAGCTAAGTTTAATAGGTGGTGGAAGTTGAGGAACAAAAGAAATAGAATCTAAAACTTTTGTTCTATTCTTAATTGGATTCAATCCATTTATAAGAACCTCCCCTGAATTTGGATGATAATATCCCATAATTGATCTAATTAAAGTTGTTTTTCCAGCACCATTTGGTCCCATTATTGCAATATGATCATTTTTATCAAATTGTATGCTTACATTATCTAAAGATATGTGAGAGCCAAATCTTTTTGTTAAATTATCTATTTTAATCATTTTAAATTAAACCTTTTAACCTAAAGTCGTATTTTAAAGCATCAGAGTGACAAACATCAATACATCTTCCACATAAAGTACAATCTGCACCTGTTACGTATTGCTTTTTAATTCCTTTTTCTTTTCTTTCTTCATCATATTTACCTTTTGTCAACTCTAAAACTTGACTTTCAAAGCAAACATCATGACAAACCATACAATGATCACAACTATCATTCCACTCTATTCTAAGACCACTTACTTTTCCTATATACCCATATGTTGTTCCAATAGGACAAATATATGTACACCAAGCACGTCTTGAATAAAATACTTCAATTAAAAAAACAATTAAAACCCATGATAAAGCTAAACTCCATCCATAAGCAATAAATCTACTTAAAATTCCAACTACATTAAAAGTTTCAAATACTAAATATCCACTTGTAAATGCCATAACCATAAACATTGCCCAAAAGACATGTCTTACTCTATGGTCAAATTTTCTCTCTTTAATAATTTTTTTATTAACTAGTGTATTATGAATCTTCTCACCAATTTCACTTAATAATCCATAAGGACAAACCCATGAACAATAAGTTCGTCCCCCTATAAGTAGATAAAAAAATAAAATTGTAACCGTACCAATTACAATATTTACAGGCATATGATATGTTGCAAGATACATTTGAATAGTTGTAAAAGGGTCAATTAAGTGAAACCCTAAGAATCTTGAACCATTTAATGTTCCTTCTAATGTTTGAATATCAATAGCAAAAGATAAGAAAAATAATAAATGAATTGAAATAATTACTATCCACCTCTTCATTCTATATGAAATTATTGTTTTTCCATCTTTTGTTTTATCAAAAAATGTCGATATAAAGCTTGATTTTTTTATTGTTTCTCTATTATTCCATTTATCCATTTTTTAATCCTTACTTTAAAGCATTTTTTCGTGCTTCAAACTGTGAAATCTCTTTTGCAAAACTTTTTAAATCTTCTTCTGAAAGATTCATTAATAAACCTTTCATAATAAAATTCTCTTTTCTACCTGCTTTAAAATCAACTAAATCTTTTAAAAGCTTATCCTCACTTTGGCCAATTAAACCAGGTCCCATAAGTTTTTTACCATTTTGAGTTCCACTTCCATCAACTCCATGACATGAAGCACATTTACTTTTATATGCATCACTAACTTCAAAACTAGAGGTATTACCAGCTTTGTCTCTAAGGGCTTTTAATTTTTCGGCCCCTACATCTTTCTCTTTAATTGGTTCAATTTTAGCTTTTTGCTCTAAAGCCTTTAAGTCTTCAATTATATGACCTGCTTTACCACCTTGATATGCTGGTCCCTTAAAAAATGTTAAAACCATAAGACCCAAAACAATAGCTGTAGAAATTAAGGCTATTACTTTTTTCATTGCATTTCCTTAACTTGCTTATTAAATTCAAATATCTCTTTTGCAATTCTTTTAATAGTTTCTTCATCCATTTGATTAACTAAACCCGTCATTAAAACATTTGCATCTTTATTATTTTTAAACTTAAGAATACTTTCATAAATAAATTTATCATCTTTATCAAGTAATGATGGACCAATAATCCCATTAGCATAATCATTATGACAAGCTGAACACTTAACAATAAACTCTTTACTAAGTCTTTTTACTAACATTGAAATTTTAACTTTTTCATAGGGACTTCTAACATGCATATTTGCATCAATAGAAGTTCTAGGTTTAACTCTAACTGAGGCATCTTCATTCGCTGGTTTTGAATTTGGATCATATTCGCTTTTTACACCATAATTAAAATAATATGTTTCATTTTTATCTGATTTTTCATTTTTTTCAGCTACTTTAATCTCTTTTGCATTTTCATTTTCTTCTATTTCTATTTTGAGAGATTCTTGTTTTTGAGTAACTTTTTGTTCTACTTTTTTCTCTTCTTTTTTTTCAGAACATCCTGAAACTAATAGAATAATTACTAATGGTAATAATAATTTTTTTATCATGATTTGTTTCCTTTTTCATAATAGTCTTCATATAACATTCTAGGTTTTATTACAATTGCTGCTTCACTTGCTGGACATAACTCTTCACATACACCACATCCAATACAACCATCATAAACTTCAGGCTTTTTACCAACACCGTCACCAACCATAGAAATTGCACTTAATGGATTAGGAATTGGACACATATCCGCACATATGGTACACTGCTTTCCTTCAAACTCATCAAGTTTTTCAAGCATATCTAGTTCTAATTGGGTTACATTATTTTGAGCATTTGTAAAATCATGTATTCTTTTACTATGCCCTTTTGGAACAGGTGTATTTGTTCGTGCTAAACATCTGTAAGGAAACTCTAAAACCGCAATTCCCATTTTTATATCTGCAGGCTTTTCTGTTTTATGATCGAGTGCACCACTTGGACATGCTAAAACACAAGGAACAGCACTACATGCATAACATCCTCTTTCTCTTGCATCAATATATGGTGTTCCAACTCCATGACCTTTTGCCATATCTGCTAATTCTATAGAATGATAAGGACATACTTGCAAACATTGTCCACATTTGATACATAATGCTAAAAACTCTTTTTCATTTACTGCACCAGGTGGTCTTAATCTCATCTCTGCATTTAAAGCATAAGGGCTTATAACTACCCCTGCTCCAAGAGTTAATCCCAATATTCCTAATGTTGAAAACTTAATAAAATCTCTTCTATCTTCTTTTATACTTGCCATTATTAAATCCTTATAACTTTAACTTCGGTTTTAAATCTTCCATTAAAAAAACTGGTTCACTAAATGGAGCCAATTTTGCAAGAAAGTTTAGTAATGAGATAACAGGAGAACCGTAGAAAAATTTTACATCTGTATTATAAACCCATAATTGATCAGCATACTGATAAACTTTATGAGGAGTATCTCCTATATTATCTGCGTTTTTATCAAATCCTTCATAATTATCCCAATAATTTCCTACTATCTCATTTTCATATGTTTTTGCACCCCTACTATCGTTTACAATATCTTCAATATTTCCTATAATAGAGTTTCCTTTTATAATATTATTTTCACATAAAGAGTGAAAATGCAGTGCTTCAGAGTTATATAAAACTTTATTGTTTTCTATCCAATTATTTGTATCTGGCTCAAAAGGAGATCTATCAATATATACTCCAATTGCATTATAAATAACCGTGTTGTCTTTAAGTGTAAAATTTGAAACATCTTTAAGTCCAATGCCCATACCAGTAGCTCCCAATGAACTTTTTATAACATTTCCAGTTGCAATAGTATCTTTGCTATACATAAAAAATATTCCAACTGAGTTAAATTTATAAGTATTATTGTGAACATAGTTTTTACCCGCATACATAAAATGTAGAGAATATCTATTATTTTCACCATAATTTTCAACTATTTGATTACCATGGGAATACCAAACAACCATGTCCCTTGATTTAACAAGTTTATTTTTTTTGATTATATTGTCATTTGAATACCAAATTCTAAGTCCATCACCTCTTAATCCAAGAGACAGATCCTTTGAAGTTATATAATTATTTGAGATAATAGAGTTATTTGTTGTAGACATATCAATTCCAAATAATGAATCTCTTATAATACAATTTGAAATTTCTGATTGCTTAGAATTTTCAATTTTAATACCTGAGTCTAAATTTTCATGTCTACTTCCACTATTTTGTATGGTTAAGTTTTTAAGTGTTACATAAGGGCTGTTTATTGAAACAACAGTTCCAACACCTAGTCCATCAATTATAACCCCCTCTTCTTTTCCAATAATAGTTAAAGGTTTATCAATTTTAATTCGTCCTTTATAAACTCCCTTTGGAAGTTTTAAAATCGAACCAGCTTTTGCTTTATTAATTGCTTCTTGTAAAAGGTTTGCAAAAGAAAAATTAACAAATAATAAGAAAATGGCTACAAAAAATCTAAACATCATTAAACCTTATAGTTAATACCTGTTTCTTTCATTGCTTTATTTTTAGAAAGAATTGATAATAATGAGAAAAATCCAATTGCTAAAATTACATAAAATCCAATTGTTGGATAAGAGTGTGTTGTAAATTGTGCAATTTTTCCATCACCAAAAACTGTTGGCATAAAAGGTTTTATTTTAAATGCTCCCCAATCATGTAAGTTGTGTCCGAACCAATAAAGCCAATAAGAATAATCAGCAATAAATAGAAGAGGTAATGCAGCTGGAATATACATAATATAAGTTAATATCTTTTTATGAAATAAAATAAAATAAATCATAAATAAAGAAAGTCCTAAAAGCGCATAAATACCTATTTCTCTTTCAATTTGACCTCCTGCCCACATTGGGTCCATTCCTACATAATGATTAATTGTATTCATTTCATGAACTTCTCCACTAAAACCATCAAAATGGAAAAATACTGGGATACCTTCAGGAAATGCTTTTTTAGGGTAGTTAGGTGCTTCTAAAGAACAAGACCAAATGGGAAGTGAAGCAACACCAATTTCAGCAGAGTTTTCTATCATCTTTTCTAAATCATTATGCGCTTCTAAAGGAGTAGTAGTACTTTTATATCTTCCTTGATTATAAAAATTCCAAGTTTTTATAGATAGAGGAGAAATTTCTTCAATTCTATCTTCATCAATTGCATTTAATGTTCCATGAAATGCAATCATAGGAAAAGTAAATGCCAGTGTTAGCAATATTAATGCTAAAGATGCATAAATTTTTGATTTAATAAAACTAGTATGCATTTTTGTCCTTCATTTTAAGTTTTAAACTATAAATTATTTTTATAATTTATAGTTTAAAATTTCTTATTTAAAAGATTACCAAAATTGATAAATTTACTCATTGATGGTAATCAAGAAAGAAGAAAAAAGCTTAAGACTTTTTTCCCTCTCTTTTTTGAATTTTTTAGAAAAGATTAGCGTTCTCTTCAATCCATTTTAGATATTCAATAATATCTTTAGTTTCTTCTTCACTCATATGTTGATTAGGCATTTTTAAATTGAAATAATCTATCATACCTTTTACATATGGATCATCATACATAGATTCTGGATCTAAAATAAAGTTACTTACCCATTGTTCACCATTTTCATGTCTTTGAAGTACACCTGTTAAATCTGGACCAGATGACACTTTTCCAATCACGTGACAACCATTACAACCACCTTCGGCAAATGCTACTTCACCTCTTGCAGCAGCAGCACTTTGTTTTGTTGATATTTTTCTTACTAATGTATCTTTTGCTCTAATACCAACATCCGCAGTTTTAACCATTAATTGCCAAATCATATTTTCAAATAAAATTGCTTTTTCAGTATCACCTGCTTTTAATGCTTCATCTGCTTTTTTCTTTTGCTCAGGAATTTTATTATATTGGTCAAGTGCATCTGTAACAAGATTTGCTACAACTTTATGATCTTGGAACTTGTTGTCTTTTAAGAACTTAACAACTGATTGAATAACTGCATCAGTTGCATTATTTACAGCAACTGTTTTATCATATTCAGCTTTTAACTCTTCAGGAGACATTGTTTTCATTTTAAGTTTTTGAGCGCTTACATATTTTTTGTCTGGGTCTTTAACCATCATATAACCCATCATTTCTAAGTGAAGTGCAGAACAGAACTCTGTACAATAATAAGGGAAAACACCCTCAACATCAGCAGTAAACTCTAATGTTGTAGTTTCACCTGGTTCAAGAGAGCCATGAATATCATAGTTATCAATTGTAAATCCATGTGTTTCATCTTGAGCTCTTTCAAGATTTGTCATATGAATTGTAACTTTATCACCTTTGTTAACTGTAATTCTTTCAGGATTAATATGAGATCTAACAAGAGTAGCATAAACAGTTACATTTTTACCATCTCTTTCAATTCTCTCTTCTCCTGCAAGTGTTTTACCTTTATGAATTTTACCAGTTTTTGAGTTTGTACCCATTTTATATCTTACATGAGGATGAAGTTTACTTGCTCTAATTGCAACCGCTTGGTGAGGTTCACCTAAAGGAAGTGGCATGTCAACAAGTAAATCCATAGTTTTACCTTTAATATCAATTAACTGGTGATTTTGAGGATGTAAAGGACCAACATTTTGGAATCTATCAATTGCTAATTTATTTAATGCAATAATATAGTCCCCTTGAGGATCCGCAGATTTACCTTCCATACCAGCTAAGTGTCCAATGTTGTAGTGAACGTTTTCTTTATCAATAACTTTCAGATCTTTAAAGTTCCATTTTACAACTTGTGAATCAACATATAAAGATGTATAAATTTCACCATCAACTGGAGAATATTGGTTATGTAAAGGCCCAAGACCTAATTCTAGTTGTCCATGTAAAGATTTTTTCATATCTAAAATTGGAATACCATATGGGTCTTTACCAGCATATTCTTTATTATCAATTAATTTTTTGATTTTTTTAAAATCATAAACTGAAGCATGAGTGTCTAATTTACCACAAACAACTAAGTATTGACCTGTTGGATCAACATCAACACCATGAGGTGATTTTGGTTCTGGAATTAAAAATAAAGCATTATTTTTAACTGCAATATCCATAGGAACAACTTTATGATTATTTATAACTTTTACATTTTTGGGATTTTCAGCTAATTTAGCTAATTTTTCCCAGTTATATACATGTAAGAAGTCAGTGTCATTTCTTGACATACCAGCTTCATTTGGTGGCATACCAACTTCAATTCCACCTGTATACATCTCTGTATTAAATGAGTTTGTAAATCCCCAACCGTAACTTATACCTTTACCTGCATCAGATAAATCTTGGTGATATGGAGGGAACTCTATTGTAAATGAATCATCTGGCATAATTCGACCAATTTTATTGTCGAATTTCCACATTGTAACTCCACCTCTATAAGTCTCTTTGTACTCTTCAATTGGGTGATAATTGTTATCAAATGGAGCTGCATATTGTGATGCTTCAATAATATACTCTGAATTTGGAGTAAAAAATGCTCCACCATGATCTGATTTAAATACTGGATTTGGAACAATTTGTTTTGTTTCAAAATCTGCTAAATCAATAATTGCAATTCTCGGGTTAGCTTTATCATTAATTGCTAGCCATTTACCATCATATTTTCCATCAATTTCAGAAAGTGCTGGGTGGTGAGTATCACCCCAGTTAATCTCTCTTCCTCTAATATTACCTTGTCTAAGAACTTCTAAAGAGTCTTTATCAAAACCATAACCTTGCCATGGTTCTGGTGTAAATACACCAATGTATTTTAGAATTCTCATTGATGGTACACCATAAACAATTACTTGTCCAGATTGTCCACCAGATGAAAATACAACATATTTATCTTTTACCCCTGTAGGGTTATAAGTTTTAGCTGCTCTGATAACATCAATTTCAGATAAGCCTCTTTCTTTCATTACTTTAGATAATTCATTTGTAGCTCCAGAAGCAACTGAAGCTACAAGTGCAGTACCTAAAAGCATTGAAGAAAATTTACTTTGTGATTTCTTCATCTTAACTTCTCCTTCTATACTATTTGTCAGATGACACTTAAAAGTTTACCAAGTTGATAAACTTTTTAATTGATTAAAATCAATAAATAAATTATTGTAAATTTAATATTTACTTAATCTATATTATTAACTATCAATCTTAAATGAATTGTATATTATGTTGAGTTTCTTTTGAGTCGCTGTAGTTTTTTTTTATAAAATTTTCTATTTAATCATATATCCAAGTTTTGATACAGTTTGAATTATGTCAACTTTTAGTTTTTTTCTAAGTTTAAAAACAAGATTTTTTAGAGCACTTAAAGGGGCTTCTTCATAAATATATAATTTATCTTCTATCTCATGTTTAGTTACTAATGAACCTCTATGAGCTAGTAATATTTCAATAAATTCTACTTCTTTATTAGTAAGAAGAACCGTTTCATTTTTAAATTTAAAGCTTTTATTATCATAATCATATGAAGATTCATCAGTAAAAGTAATAATAGTCTTCGAATTCTTTAACAATTGTTTTGCACAATTTTCTAATAATTTTGAAAGATTAGCTTCTGCTATTGGTTTAACTACATATTCAATTAAAGATAATTTAATTGATTCTAATAAAAAGTTTTGATCAGTATAAGCACTTGTTACAATAATTGGTATAGCTTCGTTTTCTTTTCTTATAGTTTTAATTAGATCTAAACCATTTAATTTAGGCATTTTTAGGTCTGTAATTAAAATATTAGGATTATATTTATTATATAATTCTAAAGCTTCTTCCCCATTTGAAGCACTATAAACCTTATCCACATAAAGCAATAAAATTCTTTTAAAACTTTCTCTTAACTTATCTTCATCTTCAGCCAAAAGAATAGATGATTTTTTTAATTTTATTTCATATTTTTCTATCATTTTCCAATTCCCAAGAAATTTTATTTAGAAAATTATGATAGCATTATTACTTCAAAAAAGAATTGAGGTAAATCAATGTTTGAAAATTTTAGTTTTACAAAAAGATATATACTAGCACTAAGTATTATTGCTATTTTATCAATACTTGCATTTTTTAACCTTAGTAAACTTTTAACTATACAATCAAATGATGCAAAAGTTGTAAACATGAGTGGTAATCAAAAAATTATTACAAGGGAGATTGCTTTTTTTGCAATTTACTATAAGATTGATAGATTAAAAAATAAAATTACAGAAATGGAAGAAACACACAAAAAGTTAACTTCATTTAATATGTCAAAAGAGTTATCTAAAATTTATTATGGTTCAGAAACTAATCTAGATAAAAAAGTTAAAAAATATTTATTTCATGCTAAAAGGTTTTATATAAATAGAGATGGAAGAAGTCAAAACTATGTATTAAAAAACTCAGAAAATCTTATTTTAGATTTAGAAAAAGCTGTTTTAATTTATTTAAATGAAGCTCAAGAAAATACAAAAAAAGTACAGCAAGTAGAATCTTACATTCTAATAATGACACTAACAACATTGCTTTTTGAAGCTATTTTTATCTTTATGCCAGCAAATAAAAGAATTAATAAAAGAACCAATGAGTTAATTGCTCAAAAAGAGTTCTCAAATGCAGTAATTGAATCAAGTACAAATGCTATTATCACTTTAGATAGTAATTTAAGAATAAGAACATTTAACAAAGAAGCTCAAAATATTTTTCATTATACTAAAGAAGAGATGTTAAATAAGCCTCTTTTTGGAAGACTAATTCCCAATTTTGATATTTCTAAAAATCCTAATATTGGAGAAGTTCAAGAGATTGTTGCAGTTAATAAAGAAGGAATTAATTTTCCAATTCGTATATCATTTGGCTCAAGTGGAGAAAATAAAGATATTGCAATTGTTGCAAATATCCAAGATATATCCAATGAAAAACTAAATAGTAAACTTCTTGAACAACAATCTAAATTTGCAGTTTTAGGAGAGATGATTGCTATAATTGCTCATCAATGGAGGCAACCACTTACACAACTAAGTTTTAATAACATGTATATAAAGAAAAAAACAAAAGATGAGGAGATAAAAAAAGAGAGTATTGAAAATGAAGAGATAATTCAATTTATGTCTGAAACAATTACTAACTTTCAAGACTTTTATAAAAAAACTGATAATACAGTTTTTAATCCAATTGTTTCAATCAATCAAGCACTTAAAATAGTTGATTCAATTTTAGAACTTAACCAAGTTAAATTAAAAAAAGAGATTGACTCAAAAATAGAAATCTATGGTAATTCAAATAGTTTAGCACATATAGTTTTATCAATAATACAAAATACCATAGATATTATAAGAGCAAAAAAAATAGATAACCCTTTTATTAAAATTACACTAAAAGATACAAAAGATAATATTATTTTAACTATCAGTGACAATGCAGGAGGAATTAAAGTTGACCCTATTGATGATATTTTTAAACCTTTTAATTCTAAAAAAGAAGAAACATCAACGGGAATTGGTTTATATATGTCAGAAATGATAATTAAAAATCAATTTAATGGGACAATAAACGCAAAAAATATAGCAAATGGAGCAAAATTCACTATTAGTCTTCCTCACTAATTAATTGTGTCAAAATTTAATATTACTTCAGTGCCTTTATAGTCTTCAATTGACTGAATAAATAATTTTATATCTAAATTATCACAAAGTCTATGAACAATATGCATTCCTATTCCATAGCCTAAATTATCCTCTTTATAATATCTTTCAAAGATTTTTTTAGGATATTTTACACCTTTACCATTGTCTTTAACACTTAATATTTGTTTTTCAAAGACTATATATATTTCAGGATTTTGTTCATTAGAATATTTGCAACTGTTAGTTAAAAGATTATCTAAAATTCTAATTAATGCATTTTCATTTGTTTTTATGTAACTATTTGGTTTTATATCAATTACAAATTTTATTTTTGGAAAAAGAAGTTTAAAATCTTCAACTTTATTTTTAACTATTTTTTCAATATCAATCTTTTCTTTTAACAACTTTTGATTTAAAATTATTTCTAAGTTTTTATATAAAGAAGATATTGTATCAGCAGACATTTTTATTCTATTTAGCTTTTTGATTTTTTTTTCATCATCTTCTTTTTCTAAAAGTAAATTACTATTTAGAATAATAGCAGTTGATGGAGTATTTAAATCATGTATAATATCTAGAATAAACCTATCAAGATGTGAAATTGTTTCTTTCATGGGTTTTATAGAGAGCTTTGCAAGAAAATAACTTACTGTAAGAAAAACTATTAAAAGTATAATTTGCAAGGATATTGTAAATTTTTTAACTTTAGAAATTTCCTCATCAATTGGTTTTGCTAAAGTGCTTACTTTTATAAAACCCTCTTTCTTTGATATAGGGAATACTTTTGTATAGTACTTCCCTTCTTTAGTTGGTATATCAAAAACTATTTTTTGGTTCTTCTTTAATTCATAAGAAAAACCTTCTTGAGAATATTTAAAATCTGTTTTAACTAAAACCTGAGAGTATTGAAGCATCTGCATCACACTTTTTTTCATTATTAGATGTTGTTGCTGCCAATAATATAAAAATCCAAGTATTAAAACTAAAATAGCAACTAAAAAAAAGTAGATAGAGGTAAATTTTATTAAAGCTTTTTTTTCATAATTTTTCACATCTATATCCTACTGCTCTTATATTTGATAGTTCAAGACCAATTTTTTTTAGTTTTGAGATTTGAACTCTAAGTGAGGCATCACTTCCTATTTCTCCATCTTTTAAAGTAAAAAGAATTTCATCTTTTGAGATGATTTTACCTTGGTTTTTTAAAAAAAGTTCTAGAAGTTCACTTTCACTTGGACTTAAATGTACTATTTTTCCATTCTTTCTTAATATTTTTGAACCTATATCATATTCTAAATCTTTGTATTTTAAGATATCTTCATACGAATTAAAACTCTTTTTTATTTGAGCATTTATTCTTATTAGTAATTCTTTTTCATTAAAAGGTTTTTTAATATAATCATCAGCTCCAACATCAAAACCTTTTTCTAAACTATTTATATCAACTAATGCAGTTATAAATATTGCAGGTGTCATATCTGCACTTTGTCTTAAATCTTTTAAAAGCTCAAAACCATTTATAAAAGGTACATTTACATCTAATAGATATAAATCATATTTAGTGCAAAAACTTTTATCAAGTGCTTGTTTTCCATCTTTTACCCATATCACTTCATAGTTTTTATCTTCTAAAATATCTACAATAGTTTCACCTAAAATAGTGTCATCTTCAACCAATAATATCTTTTTCATAATTTAATTTTAGAGTAGTTTTGTTAATGAAGTGTTTATATTTATACTTTATTAACACTTCTTATTTAAGATTCCAAAAAATATATAGGAAGATTCAATGAAAATAATTATTTTAACTTTGACTTTTTTAGCATCAACTTATGCACTTACTTTGGATAAAGCATTAGAAGTTTTAGAACAAAACAATCTTGATATAAAAATCTCTAAAAATGAAAATGAAATTTCATCTTTATCAAAAGAGGAAAAAAAAGCTTCACAATTTGGAAAATTTAATTTAAATAGTTCAATCACAAAATATAATGAAAAAAGAACCCTAGCTCCCTTAGCACCTCCTATTTCAAGTGATGTGGTTACAAGTGATAAATTATCTACAATAGGAGTTTCTTATAAAGTCACGCTATTTAATGGTTTTGCTTTAACAAATGAGATTGATATAGCCAAATTAAATAGTTTTGTTTCACAAGAAAAAGAGAAAATGACTTTAAATCAAATGCGATATAACACTCAAAGTCTATTTAGTGATATTTTATCTTTGCAAAATATTAAAAAATCCTATGAAAAGTACCAAAAAACTTTAATATCTCTAGAAAAAATTATTGAAAAAGAGTTTGAATATGGTAAAAAAGCTCAAGTTGATATTTTTAAAATCCAATCAGATATTAAAAAAAATGAAGCAAAAATAATTGAACTAAAATCAAAAATAAATATACTAAAAAATAGTTTGTCTCTATTGATTTATGGGGAAAATAAAAATCTAGAGAAGCTAGAAAATATATCTTTAAAAGATGAGGATAAAGAGTATGATTTAGAAAATTTATCTCAAATAAAAGTTGCCAAATCTTTAGAAAAAAAATCAAATAAGAGTTATAAAAAAGCTTTATCTTCATATTATCCAACAATAAACTTAGAAGCAGCATATTCCAACACTTATGGCGAAGGTGAAAAAGAGACTGTTTCAAATATAGGTTTACAACTTAACTGGAATATTTTTGATTTTAATGTAAGAGAAAAAAATCTGCAAAAAGCAAAAATTGAAAAGTTAAAAGCATCATTAGAATATAAAAAACTAAAAAATGATTATGAAAATAAGATTATAGAATCACAAGAATTAATAAAACAAAATGAGAGTCTATTAAATAGTGCAATATCACAATTTAAACTAGCACAAAAAACAACTCAAATAGAAAAAATACGATATGAAGAGGATCAAATAAGTATAAATGATTATCTTTTAGCCTTTTCAAATGAGCAACAAATATTTGCAAATCAAATTCAAGCTAATAACAATCTTTTTAAATCAAGATTCTATTACCAATATCTAACTAAGGAATAATATTCATGAAAAAAATAGCTTTATTTATAATTATGGCTTTACTTATAACTGGTGGTTTTAAACTAATAAAAGAAAAAAAAGAGGAAATTTCAAATGAGAAAAAAGCCTTTGTTCATGTATATAAACCATTAGAAACAAAACAAAAAGAAAGTTTGGATAAATTTGAAACTTTTAGTGCAAAGCTTGAAGCAGTGCAAAATCCAAAAATCTCTACAAAAATTTCAGGACATATTACAAAGATATTTGTAGAAGAGAATCAAGAGATAAAAAAAGGACAAAAACTAGTTTCTATAGATGATTTGGAGTATAAACAAACTCTTTTACAACTTAGTTATTCAATTAATGCATTAAAATCATCAGTTGATTCTTTTGTAAGTTCTTTAAACTCTTTAAAACTTGATATGCAATTATCACTTAAAGAGTTTGAAACAAATAAAAAATTATATAAAATTGGTGGTATTTCAAAAGATAAGTTAAATTTTTCTGAAGTGATTTATGAGCAAAAAAAGGCAAAATATGACTCAACTCTAAAAACAATAGAATCAAAGAAAAATGAACTAAATTCACAACAAGCATTTCTAGACTCTAAGAATAATCTTCAAGAATATTACTCTTTAAAATCTCCTATTGATGGTTTTATTGAAGAGATTTCTGTTGATATTGGAGATTTAAGTTCTGTAAATAAACCTATTTTATCATTAGTTTCAAAAGAGCAGAAACTTAGTTTTTTATTTGCAAGTGAAGATATAAAACAAAATCAAGAAGTTTATATAGATAATAAAAAAATAGGTGTAATTGAATCTATCAATATAAGTGCAAAAAACTATATGAAAGAAGCAAACATTAAATTAGATAAAAACTTATCTAATCCTATAAATTCATTAATCTCTATTAAGGTGAGAATAAAATGATTGATAAATTAGTAAAAACAATTTTGCATAGACCATTTTTTATTTTCTCTTTCTTAGCACTTTTTGTTTTTTTGGGAATAAATGCTTATTTCAAGCTTGATAAAAAACTGTTTCCAAACTCAAATAGACCAGAAATCGCAGTGGTTATTGTAAAACCAAGTGCAAGTGCACAAGATATGGCAACAGATGTTGCAACAGTTGTTGAAAAAGAGTTATATACAATTGATTATGTAAGAAGAGTTTCCTCTTCAACAATAGATGAAGTAAGTGTGATAAGAGTTGAATTTAACTATGAGAAAGATATTAATGATGCTGCAAATGATGTATCAAATGCTTTAAATAAGGTTCGTTCACAACTTCCAAAAGATATTCAAGAACCTCAAATCAATAAAATCACTGCAGCAACTGCTCCAATTATAACTCTTGGAGTAAGCTCAGAAAATCTTACTCTTATTGATTTACGTGAACTAATAGAGACAAATATACAAGAGGAGTTTCTAAAACTTGACGGAATTGCAAATGTTGATATCTTTGGTGGATATAAAAAAGAGATTCAAATTGTTTTTGATATAAACAAATTAAACTCTTTAAATCTTAATTTAAATGAAGTTATTAATATAATTGATTCAAACAATAAAGATTTTTCAATTGGAAATATTGAAAGCAATTCCTCAAAAATTTTATTAAAAAGTACAAATAAAAAACTATATATAAATGAACTAGAAAATCTATTAATTGCTCCAAATATAAGACTTAAAGATATTGCAAAAATTGATTTCAACCATTTTAGCAATAGTGCAATATATAGAGGAAATGGCAAAGATTCTATTGCTTTAGCAATTCAAAGAAATCTAAATACTGATGTTGTAAAAACTATTGAGACTGTTGAAAATAAATTAAAAGTTTTAAAAGAACAATATCCATATTTAAATTTTGAAATAACAGATACTCAAAAAACTACAATTGTTCAAAGTAATGAAAATATGATTGAATCTTTAAGGGATGCAATCATAATGTCAACCCTTGTTGTATTTTTGTTTTTAGCTTCTATTCGACAAATTTTTATTGTACTTTTTACAATTCCCATTGTATATCTTTCTACAATTGCTTTAATGTGGCTTTTTGGATTAGAGTTTAATATTATCACCCTTACAGGTGTTATTTTAGCTCTTGGTTTATTACTTGATGATACTGTTGTAGTTGTTGAAAATATTCAAAGACATTATGAACAGTTCCATGAGGATATGGAAGAAGCTGTGCAAAATGGTACAAGTGAGATTATGTTTGCAGACTTTTCAGGAACACTAACAACTATGATTGCACTTTTCCCTATTTTATTTGTAGGGGATTATCCTCAAACTATTTTTGGTCCATTAATTACTACACTTCTTTTAGCATTAACTGCTTCATATTTTGTATCAATTACTTTTGTTCCTCTTATCTCAAAAAAAGTTTTAGCATTAGACTTTAAATGGATAATTTATATAGAAAAACAGTTTAAAAAAATAAGTGATTTTATAAATAGGATTTTTGTAGCCTTTTTTATTGAAGCATTTAAAAATGCTTTAAAAAGTAAGCTTGTACTTTTTTCTTATATTTTTGCTTTATTAGCTTTATTTGTAGTTAGTGCGAAAGTTGTTATGCCTTTAGTTGGTCAAGAGCTTATGCCTGCTATGGATACAGGAGCTGTTAAAATAAAAGTTGCTACAACTCCAAATATCTCTATAAAAGAGACAAAAAATATTCTGCAAAAAATTGAAAAGATATCTTATGAAACTGCTCAAGTTGACACTATCTCAGCTTCAATTGGTTCAGAAGCAGGTGTTTTAACACTAGGAAGTGGTGGAGGAATAAATGATATTTTAATTACTGTAAATTATATAAATAGATTTGAAAGAGACGAAACAATTTGGGAAATTGAAGAAAAATTAAAAAAAGAGATTTCAAAAATAAAGGGGATTAAAACTTTAGAGATAAGTGATGCAGGAGCAACTGCAATGGCTAGTATAAAAGCGAATATTGATGTAACACTATATGGTGAAGATTTTAAAAAACTTTATGAAAAAGCCTTAAAGTATGAAGAGGCTATGAAAAACACAAGGGGAATAGTAACTGCCTCAAAAAGTTGGCATATGGATTCTAAAATTTACAAACTAAATATAGATACGCAAAAAGCTTTAGAATATGGTATTTCAAATGAGTATTTAGTAAACTCTTTACAATCAATTTTAAGAGGTGGAATTATCTCTTCATATAAAAGAAAGAATGAAACTCCTCTTCCCATACGTATTTTAGTAGAAAATTCACAAATAAATACTCCTAAAAAAATAGAAAACATGTTAATACATACGCCAAAAATGAGTATTCCTTTAAGTGCTATTGCTAAGATTGAAACAGTAAAACAACCAAATATTATTACAAGGGAAAACCTTTATTATACTATTGATATATTTGGGTTTAGACAAAATCAAAGTATCTCAAAACTTATGGATAATTTTGAAAAAGCTTCACAAAATATCATTTTGCCAAATGATATAAAAATGAAGCACACAGGAGATATTGAACAGTTTGAAGATTCTTCTAAACGTATTATAAAAAGTGTTGCAATCGGCTTAGTTTTAATTTTCTTAGTAATGGTTCCAATGTTTGAATCACTAAAAATTCCACTAGTAATAATTTTTTCAATTCCATTAACTATTGCTGGAGCTTCATGGATTTTATTACTTTTAGATTATCATAGTTCAATGAGTGCTATGGTTGGCTTTATACTTCTTGCAGGAGTTATTGTAAATAATGCAATTTTACTAATTCACTTTGCATCCCAAAAACTTAAAATTGGAACTTGCTCGAAAGAAGCAATGATAGAAAGTATAAAAGTAAGAACAAGACCTGTTTTAATGACTGCAATTAGTGTAAGTGTTGGAATGATACCAGTTGCCTTTGGTTGGGCAATAGGGATGGAAAGATTAGCTCCACTAGGCGCTGTTGTTATAGGAGGACTAATTGTAGGTACATTTTTAACACTGCTTTTTATTCCATTACTTTTTGTTTGGATAGTTAAAAAGTAAAAAAGCCTCTATAGAAGAGGCTTAGTGATTTAATTTTAATTATTTTAATTTTAAATTTGTTAGATCTAAAAGACCACCTATTAGCTCTTACTACTTAATTTATTTACCAATTTTTTCAGCAATTGATTGAATATCACCATCTGATAAAGAGGCAACTTGTCCTTTCATAAGAGCTTTCATAGCTCCACCATAAGATCCATCTTTATAGCCTTTTAAGGAATCTACAATCTCTTGCTTAGTCATATCTTTAATAATTTTCGATTTTCCTAAAGCAACCTTTTCACCATTTGCTCCATGACATGCAACACACTTTGCATAAGGATTTGCAAAAGCAACACATGCTAATACTGAAGTTAAAAGTAAAACTTTTTTCATTTTCCCCCCTTTGTTTAAATTGTAATGAAAAGTATATATCATAATTGTAAAAGAAAAATAGACTTAGGTCAAAAAACTATTTTTTTCTTTTTAATTTATTTTTAATTTTACTTAATCCAAGTCTAATTCCACTATATCTCATAATTTTTGCTAAAGATTTCCATTCTTGTTTTTCATAACATGGATTAGGACATTGACGACATCTAGGTTTAATCTCATGGGGACATCCTTTTAATCTGTCAAAAGAATAAGAGATTAAACTATGGCATTCTTCACATAAATTTAATTCAACATTTATATTACTTTCTTTGTATTCTAAATCATAAGTTTTAGAATACTGATTTTCATGTTTTTCTTTACAAAATTTAGTAAAGAACTTTTTTAAAGTCGCTACTTCTGTTTGAAACTTTTCTATTGTCATTTTTCATCCTATCAAGACTTTATTCTTATTAAAGTCTTAGCATAACGAATCGTCCATATAATAATCATAACTATCCAAAGCCAAGAACTTAAATGTAAAATTCCCATATAAACAGTTGAATCATTTAAAAACAAAATTGAAGCACAAATTCTTGATACAACTAAAACTTGAGTTAATACAAATATAAATTTTGTGATTTTATCTGCAACAATTTGTTGAGCAGGAACTGCATGACCCATAACAACCCTACTTCCAAAACCTATTAATAAAGTAGCCACAAATCCTAAAGCAAAAATATGAAGTGCTAACTTTAATGAATATACTTCGTAAATAGACTCTAAAAATAAAGCTATAAAGCCTACTTCAAGCCAAATAAATGATACCACTAAAATAGAGATAATAGCAGGTGTTTTTTTATAAATATTTAGATTCATCACTATATATCCAAAAAATAACATAGCAACAAAAGATATTAATTTTAATAGTAATAATAATTCAAACTCTAAAGCAATACCTAAACCTAAAAATAGCATAACAGAAATTTCTCTTATATATTTAGGCTTTTCCCACGCCATAACTTTCATATACGAACTATAAAAAGCAGGAATCATTCTTTGGGCAACTAAAAATACTAAACTTATTAAATATCCAAAAAATATTAATAAAGATAAATTTGTTTGAAAAAGTACTTCCATGAGCAAAAATATTGCTCCAAATAAAAATACTAAATTTAAAAATATGCTATCTTTCTTGTAAGAAGCTTTGCCCTCTTTTATAGTTTCATAAAAAACTTTAACAAAATATAACATTATAAAAGAAACTAAAAGTTTTCCTAAAAAACTTGCACCCAAAAAAGATAAAACTATACCCCCTTGAAAAATAAACCAAGGTTTTAAATATTTTTCTTTTGATATAACTTTTGCCCCATTAAATTTAGGTATAACAGTAATTAAAAAACCTAAAAATGCATTAGTAAAAACTGCATAATTTAATCCAAACCCATGAATCAAAGAAAAATCAAGATGTAATTTTCCAAGAAAGGATACAAAAGTTAATATCATTACTACTATTGCAAAAAATATTGAACTTGTAAAATATAATTGATGAGATTGGGAAGTAAATCTATCCCACCATATCTCTTCTATTTTTGGTGTAAAACCATTTTGATTTGTTGAGAAGTGCATATTTTTCCTTAAATGTAAAACATAAATTGTGATAAAAATACAATAATTATCACTAACATAAATGGTAATATATGACTTTTAAAAACAAAAGGCTGTATTCCAAAAAAAACCTGGAGAATACCTCTAGCACCTAACCAAAGGCCTAAAATACCTTTGATTGACAATAGTATTTGAAAATTTGAAAACCCATTTTCCCCTACACTTCCAAAACTATTCTGGAATAAAAGAATACCACTAATCACTGCAACAACTAGAGCTTTAGGGACTAAAACTCTTGTAAATTCTTTAAAATAAGATCTAACTTCATCATACTTTTCTTTTGATAATGTTTTTTGCATACGCATTAAAATAAGATTGTCTGTAAATAAGAAACCCCCATAAATTAATACTGAAAAAATATGAAGAATTTTTATAATTAAATATGTCAAAAAATTTCCTTTCTAGATTTATCAATAATTTGCATTAATACTTTAAAACATGTCTTCATTTTTTTTAGAACCTTTTTTTGGGTTTATTATAAATTTATTAAATTTTACTCCATCTGGATAGTGTCTATGTTTAGAAATATTATTAACTAAAAGTGCAATAATAAATAGGATAAAAGCACCTGTTGCAACAGGATATAAAACATAAAGAAAACCCAGTTCATGTATATTTTCACTTCCTAAAACTGCTATTAATGCCGTTGCTCCTCCTGGAGGATGTAAAGTTAAAGTAAGCTGCATAACTAGAATGGAAGTTGCTACTGCAAATGCAGAGCACAATAAGAGATTATCAAAAAAAAGTTTATAAGAGATAACTCCTACTATAGCAGATAAAATATGTCCTCCTATAAGATTTCTAGGTTGTGCAAGAGGTGAGTGTATTGCTCCATACACTAAAACAGCACTTGCACCAAAAGAACCAATAACTAAACCTAAATCTTCATCTCCTAAAACTCCTCTATGAAATAAAGCTATACTTAATATTCCTACAAAAGAACCTATCCAGGACCAAATTATATTTGATCTTTCAAGAGGCTCTGTATTTATTTTTTTAAATTGTTTAAAAAATGTTTTCAAAGGGAACCTGCAAGTTTTGCTTTAACTTCATCTGATGCCATACTGATATTCCAAGCTGGTTCCCAAACTAAATCTACACTTGCGATTTGAACCTTTGGTAATTCTCTTAAAACCGCCTCTTCAACCCATTGTATAATCATTTGATGAAGAGGACAAGCTTTTGTACTAAGTGTCATTGTAACAGTTACTTTCATGTTTTTATCACAAAAAACATCATAAATAAGTCCCATTTCTACAAGATTAAAACCAACTTCTGGATCATTTACAGTTGATACTGCTTTAAAAATCTCTTCTTTACTATACATTTATTTAAACCTTATCATATATAAAATATCTTTTAACAAAAAAATTGCACCAATACTTAATAAACTAATTCCACTTTTAAAGATTGAATCCACACCAAATAATATACCAATTGCAGAAAGCATAACGCCCAATGTTGAAAAGAAAAATTGCATATTTGAGCTTTTTACTGGAATCATATCTGAAAGCATAGGTACTTTTTTCTTTCCAACAAAAGGTGAAAATCTTTCAAACCACACTAAAAAAGGTACTATTTTATACATATGTCCTGTTATGACAAAAGTGATAAAACCAAAAATAGCAAGCCATGATAAAGTTAATAATAAATTGTGATAAGGATTAAAAATATAAATTATTCCTATAATAATTGAAATCAATAGACAAAAATATGAAAAAACCATACTTTTAAAATAAATATCAACTTCTAATCTGACTCTAGTTTTATAAATTATGAATATTTGGAAAAAATATAAAATCAAGGCAATAAAACTTAAAATATATCCTGAATATTCTATAAATTTTATATTTATAAATGAAGACAAAACAATAAGTAGAACTCCAAAACATAAAATTGTTAATGCACTTTTTACATAAATCCAAGAAAAACTATGACTTAGCCAAAACATAGGTAATAAAACTAACGACATTCCCATAATAGTTATGCCTACATAACCAACTAGTACCAAAAAAACATGTGCTTTAAGAAACTTATAGATTTCTACATCTAAAACTCCACTATAACCTAAAGCTAGAACAATTCCAATAATCAAACCAAAAAGTAAAAATATATTTGCAATTAAAACTGTAGTAATTATAAAATTTAATTTTTTCACTTTCAAAATTGTCAAAAAAGTCTCAAATAAAAATATTGAAAAAGCTACAAATGCTATTACTCCACCAAAAGGTAAAAGTGTAGGGAAATAGTAAAAACCTATTCCCATTAAAACTGTCCCAATAAATAATAAAGGATATATTATATAATACAAATCAACAGCAAAATGTCCTACTTCAAGTACAACTGGCACTAATTGTGCCATAGCCCCAAAGATTATCATCATCACAAAACCAAGTAAAAAAATATGTACCCAAGCTAGAATACTACTATTTAAACTATGTGCAGTTGATATATCCATTCCAAATAATAAAAATGTACTAAATGTTAAAACAAATATCCCAATAATAAAATATGGAGATATAAGTTTAAATGGTGGAGCAAACTGCTGAGAGATATTCATTTTTTATCCGTGACAACTATTTTGTGTAAAATCTGTTGAATTTAAAGCATTTACTTTTTTTGTAAAAATGATCTTTATTTTCCCATCATCTGTATCTTCTTCTGAAAAATTAAAATCTTCTTCAACTTTTGGGAATAATCCCCCTGGTGATTTATGATTTATCATAACTAATTGAGAATTTTCATCCAATAATTGTAAACCAGCCATAGCATTTACCATTGGATCTGGTGGCCCACACATACTTGTGTCAAATTGATAAGTAGTTAAACCATCTTTAATCTCTTTGAAAAAATCAACTGTAGCACCTAAAACTTCTATTTTTTCCATGATAATTCCTTTTGTTTTTTGTAACTATAGCAATACTGATAATGTTTCTCATTGACATAAGTCAATAAAATAAACAAATTTTTAAATATAATTCTACTTATAAGTATAATTTTATAAAAAGGGGAATATTTGGAGAGTTCAAAGAATAACTATCCTCCAGGAGATTTTGGAATTTGGTTAGTAATACACATAGAATTACTTACTTTTGGAGCCTTTTTTATTGGCTATGCATTTACTAGACGATTAGATATAGACCTTTTTAATAATTCACAACAACTATTAAATAAAGGGTTTGGTTTTGTAAATACACTGGCACTCATAACTAGCAGTTTTTTTGTTGTTAAAGCAATTGAGCTGATTAAATTAGATGAGAATTTAGAAAAAACTTCTAAAGCTTCAGATTATCTTTTAGTTTCAATTTCTTTAGGTTCATTATTTTTGATATTAAAGTGTATTGAGTTTTATCAAAAGTTTAGCGAAGGTATAAATCTAGGCACTAACAAATTTTTTATGTTCTATTTTATCATGACCTCTTTTCATTTTTTGCATGTTGTTTTAGGAGTTTTTATTCTTTTAGTTATGTATAAAAATACTAAATTAGGCATTTATACGAAAACAAATCATAAGGGGTTAGAGACAGGTGCTTCATACTGGCATATGGTTGATTTGGTTTGGATAATTTTATTTCCACTAATTTATATTATGAGGTAAATTATGAAATTAAAAACAATATGGATATTTCTTATTTTTTTAACAACACTTACTTTTATATTGGGAAAAGTTGAGCTTTCACCTTATTTTTTTATTGCGTTAATTCTTTTAACTACATTTGTAAAAGGACAGTTAATAATTGACTTTTTCATGGGTTTGAAAGATGTGAAGTTAAAATATAGATTGATTGTTTCGTTATGGTTGTCTATAGTAATTATTTTAATAGGAATGGCTTTTTTGATTTAATGTATTCTATCTAAAGGTAGAATTAATAAAACATAAGTTATGATTCCAAAATACTACTTCAAAGTAGAAATATAAAAGGAGAAATGTATGGAAGAAAGAATTACCAAAAGTATGGCACGAAACATATACTTTGGTGGAGGTCTTTTTGCTATTTTAGTTTTTGCAGGATTAACAATGGACACTGTAAAACAAGTTCCAAAAAGATCAAATGCCCAAAATATAACAGAATCTGTTGCCATGGGTAAAAACTTATGGGAAGTTAATAACTGTGTAGGTTGTCATACCTTAATGGGTGAAGGAGCTTATTATGCACCTGAATTAGCAAATGTATTTAACAGAAGAGGAAATTCTGATGAAGCAACATTTAAAAGTTATATGCAAGGATGGATGGCAGCACAACCATTACATGCCCCAAATAGAAGAAAAATGCCACAGTTTAACCTGTCAACAGAAGAAGTAGACAATCTTTCAGATTTTCTAATTTGGACATCAAAGATTGATGATAATGAATGGCCACCAAATATTGAAGGTTAGGAGAGAATTATGAAATACACATCACAAATGGTAGCAAAACCATATTTTATTTTTGCATTATTACTTTTAGCAGGTGAGATGCTATTTGGTTTAATTTTAGGTACTCAATATATTTTTGGTGATTTTTTATTCCCACATATTCCATTTAATGTAGCAAGAATGGTACATACAAATTTATTAATTGTATTGATTTTATTTGGATTTATGGGAGCAACATATTATTTAGTTCCAGAAGAATCTGAAAGAGAGTTATGGAGTCCTAAATTAGCAATTATCACATTTTGGATATTTGCAGCAGCAGGTGTTGCTACAATTTTAGGTTATCTTTTAGTTCCTTATGCAGAATTAGCAAAACTTACTCAAAATGATTTATTACCAACAATGGGTAGAGAGTTTTTAGAACAACCAACTATTACAAAGATTGGAATTGTTATTGTAGCTTTAGCATTTATTTTAAATGTGGGAATGACAGTTTTAAAAGGACGAAAAACAACAGTTACAGTTGTATTATTAACAGGACTTATTGGTCTTGCAGTATTTTTCTTATTTGCATTTTATTTGCCTGAAAACTTAGTACTTGATAAGTTTTTTTGGTGGTATGTAGTGCATTTATGGGTTGAGGGTGTTTGGGAATTAATTATGGGTGCAATCTTAGCCTTTGTACTTATTAAAGTAACAGGTGTAGATAGAGAACACATTGATAAATGGTTATATTTAATTATTGCTATGACTTTAATCTCTGGACTTGTTGGAACAGGACATCACTACTTTTATATTGGAACACCTGAATATTGGTTATGGCTTGGATCTATTGCATCAGCTATAGAACCTTTACCATTTTTTATGATGATTTTATTTGCCTTTGCTATGACAAAACAAAGAAGGATCCAACATGAAAATAAGATTGCTTTAACATGGGCAAAAGGTACAGCAGTTATGGCATTTTTAGGTGCAGGTGTTTGGGGATTCTTACATACTTTAGCACCAGTTAACTATTATACTCATGGAACACAATTAACAGCAGCCCATGGACATTTAGCATTTTATGGCGCTTATATTATGATTATATTTACAATTGTTTCTTATGCAATGCCAATTTTAAGAGGTAGAAATGGTGGAAATTGTCCAAAATCACAAAAAGTTGAGTTAAGTAGTTTTTGGATTATGAATATTGGTATGTTAGGAATTACGGCTGCACTTACAATTGCTGGTGTTATGCAAATAATTTATCAAAGAATTGGTCTTGCTCCTTCAAGTTTTATGGATGCTCAAGAACAGATTATTCCTGTTTATGGAGTTAGACTATTCTTTGGTGTTTTAACTATTGTTGGTCTTTTAATGTATCTTTATAGTTTTTTTGTAAAAACAAAAACTGCAAAGGCTTAAAATGCTTGAATGGGAAGAAGATGCAGGAAAAGCTTGGGATAATTTTTTACGCAAAAAAACTACTATTTCAAATAAACAAGCCCAAGTTGAATTCCAAACTCTTTCCAAACAATTAAAAATCTTTTATCACCTTTTAGGAGGTGATAAAGGTAAAGAGTTAAAAATAACTGATAAAAGAGATATAAAAAAGTCAATAACATTTTTGCAAAAAATATCTGGTTATGGAAAATCATTTTTTTTAACTTGGCAAGATGAAGATGCAATTTATTTCCCTCCAAAACTTGATGTTTTACCAACAAAAGAAGAGAATATAATGCTTTATTTTTGGTTAGTTGCAATGGCTACAAATATAAATGTAGATAATTCAAATATGATAGATGAAAATCAAAAAGTATCAAAGTATCTTTGTGATAAATATACTGGTTTTAATACATTTTATATCAAAGCAAAAAAGTATCTTATCTCAAAAATACCAGAACTTGTATATATTGATAAAAAGAATATAGAATTTAATAATAATTATCCATTTATAATGTGGATTTATCCATCTTTGAATAAAAATTCTAAATTAAGCAATTCTTACGAGGAAGAAAATCAATCACAAAGAAAAGATGAAAAAACTGAATCTTTAAAGATGAAGAAAAAAGCTAAACAAATTGATGATAAAAAAAAGACAGATGGTTTTATGGCTTTTATTCCTGAAGGAATGATGAGTATTTTAGAACAAGTAAATGTTGATAGAGCAGAAGATGATAGTTTTGATGAAGATGCTTTATATAATGCCCAAGATTTAGATGAGATTACTTTAGGACAGAAAAAAGCAAATTTAAATTCTAGATTAAAAATGGATTTGGATATTAAAGCTAGTATAAATGAAGAGTACCCTATTGGACGTGGTCATTTTCTAGATGAATGGGATTATACAAAAAAAACTTATTTGAAAAACTATGTACGTATAAAACCAATTATTTCAGTGAATACAGAAGAGATACATTTACCAAAAAGGCTTCAAAAAACTGTTAAAAAAATACAGTCAGAACTTGATTTACTAGAAATCAATAGATTTAAAAACAATCATTTACCTTATGGAGATGAGATTTGCATTGATACATGGATTGATTATAAAGGACATCAAAATAAATCTTTACATCATCAAAAATTTTATGAGAATTTTGAGAAAAAAACCAGAGATATGGCAACTCTTATTTTAGCAGATATCTCATTATCTACAGAAGCTGGAATTACACAAGAGATACGGGTAATTGATATGATAAAAGATGGACTTATGGTTTTTTCACAGGCTTTAGAAAAACTTGAAGATAAATTCGCAATATATGCTTTTTCATCAAATAAAAACACAAATGTAAAATTTCATATTATTAAAAACTTTAAAGAGAAATATTCAAACTTAATTAGAGGAAGAATTGAAGCAATAAAACCTGGGTATTACACAAGATTAGGTGCAGCTATTAGGGAATCAACTAAGATTTTAAATAAGCAACAAAATCAAAATAAACTCTTATTAATCATAAGTGATGGAAAACCAAATGACATAGATAGATGCGATGGAAGATATGGCATTGAAGATACAAAAAAAGCGATTGAAGAAGTTAAACAAAAAGGGATAATTCCGTTTTGTATAACAATTGATATTGAAGCAAAAGATTATCTCTCATATTTATTTGGTAAAAATGGCTATACAGTAGTAAGAGATAGTAAGAAACTACCAAAAATTATGCCTGAAGTATATATAAATTTAACAAAATAAAAAGGAAATTGATAATGTCAAATACATACTATTTATCACAAACAAATGAAGTTGAACTTTTTGAAGCTGCAGCTTCTATGAATTTACCTATTCTTATAAAAGGTCCTACAGGATGTGGAAAAACTAGATTTATTGAACATATGGGTGAAAAACTAAATAGAGAAGTTTATACAGTGGTTTGCCATGATGATTTAAGTGCTGCTGATTTAATAGGACGACATCTAATAGACGAAAATGGAACATATTGGCAAGATGGACCACTTACAAAAGCAGTTAGAAATGGTGGTATTTGTTATTTAGATGAAATTATAGAAGCTAGAAAAGATACAACTGTAATTTTACACTCTTTAGCTGATTATAGAAGAGTTTTACCAATAGATAGAACAGGAGAAGTAATTGAAGCACATCCAGATTTTATGTTGGTTGTTTCATATAATCCTGGATATCAAAATGTTTTAAAAGGTATGAAACCAAGCACAAAACAAAGGTTTATCTCCCTTAGTTTTAGTTATCCAGAAAAAGAAGTGGAAAAAAAGATAATTATCAAAGAAAGTGGTGTAGATGAAAATATTGCACAAAAGTTAGTAGATATAGCACATGAGATTAGACAATTAAGTGATACAGATATTCAAGAAGCTGTATCAACAAGATTACTTGTTTACGCTGCAAAACTTATTGTCAAAGGGTTTAATCCATACAGTGCTTGTATTCACTCTTTAGTAGAGTCTTTAAGTGATGAAGATGATGTTTTGGAAGTTTTAGAAAAACTGATATCATTACATTTTCCAAAAAAAGAGTTTGATAAAAGTCAGTAAAAAATAATGCTATTCCTTGTGTTAGATATAGAAAATAAATATTGATTATAAAAAACATTGTAGTTTAACTAATTATTAACTAAAATATAAATAAAAAAGAGCTGATTGTGAAACTAAATACTACAACTGAATATGCACTTAGGATTTTGATATTTATGGCAAAAAATCAAAATGAATTATTTCACACAAAAGAAATATCTGAAACTTTAAATATATCTTATAAATATATGACTAAAATAATTACATTATTGTCTAATAATGAACTTATAATTTCAAAAAAAGGTAAAAATGGGGGTATTACACTAAAAAAAGACAGTGGTGAAATATCAATAAAAGACATTTTGATAATTATGAATGATTTAGATGATGATAAATGTATATTAGGTCTTGGTTTATGCAGTGAAAAAAACAAATGTGCCATGCATGAAACTTGGATGGAATCAAAAAATTCTATAAGTCATACTTTTTCCAAAACCACTATAAAAGAATTAGCTTTAAACTCTAATTCTTTAATTTAACTCATAATAATAAAATCATTTTGAGATAAAAAGGAATAACAATATCCCTATAATATGCTGATTATTTTAGAATAGATGAAGTATAAAACATTACTGAAAATAGCTATGAAATTTTAGAAACTATAGAAAGATTTAGAGTAAATCAAATATCATTAATTGCGTGGATAAAAAATAGCAATGCCTTAAACATAAGTATCTGAAGATATTCATACACATCTGTCATATCAAGCATTTGATTTATTGTTCATTCCTTTTGAATAAACTCTATCAAAGTGACAAAAAACTTCTACCACTTTCCTCAAAATCTGTTTACATAATTTTAGTATAATCTATCTACTATAAGATAAGAAATAAAGAGGTTTTTATTTAAGCAAAGTGAAATTAAAAAGAGTGAATGATCTACACTCTGTTAAAGAGCGAATTCCCCATAATGAAATAATAAATCGATAAGATTTTATGGAATAGTTGTATATAATTTTGCCTTTGGCTAAATTGTAATACAAATGGGTAACTCGCTTACAACTAGCTTCCCAAATTATCGTAGCTAAAAACAATTGATTCAGTAAAAAGATACAAAGAAAATGATAAAATATATATAATATAAACTAAAAATACTAATAGTATGTTATTAATTTTAATATAAAATGCACTTGTTTTATATATAAATTTATTGAACTATCATATTGACTAAATACCCAGTTTTATTTACTTGAAAAGAATTTAGTACAATTAATACAAAACTAGACTTCTCCTATAAAGTTTTTATTTTATCTTTACTCAAAACTTATCAGATAGTTATTATTAACTTAATATAAATTTATCTATGAATTAATTAGGTTTTATACACTATTTATTATGTCCTAGTTTATTTTAATAAAATTTTACTATCTTTAAATACCAATACTTAGGAATATGTAGTTGTAAGCGAGTTACCCATTTGTATTACAATTTAGCCGAAGGCAAAATTATATACAACTATTCCATAAAATCTTATCGATTTATTATTTCATTATGGGGAACTCACTCTTTAACAGAGTGTAAATCATTTTCTTCTTTTATTTTCAATTGCAAATAGAAATTGACTTATTCATTTCTAAATATCTCCTAGAATAGTTATTGAATTTTTAAAATCACATTAAAATATGGTATTTCTTTTCTTAAAAGTTTTTTTATTTTTTTGAAAAAATACATACACTTTGTTTTGATGGCTTATTTCAGAGTAATTATTGTTACTATTTTAACTTACACTTTCAATTTATAGTTTTTTCTCAAAAGTTACTAACACGTATGTAGAATATCCCTAAATTAGGAGTGTAGTATTTTTCTATCTAAACTTAACATAGTGAAATTTAAAAAAAACCCTACATTTCTTTCAAAAGTTACCTAGATTTTGTTTTGATGACCTATTTCAGGGCAATAATTGTTACTATTTTAACTTACACTTTCAATTTGTAGTTTTTTCTCAAAAGTTACTCACACTTATATAGAATAGCCCTAAATTAGGGCTAAAGTACTTTATATATACTTAACATAGTAAGATTATTAAAAAATTCTACGTTTCTTTCAAAAGTTATATTCTCTGTAATTAAAATAAACTATAGATTAAAGAGAGTTAACATTATAAAAATCAGTATTTTATATGTTTATCTGTTAATTAAAAAATTACATAATAGCTAGTATAAAATTTTATTGTATTTGTGAATTTTATAAAGACTACTTAGAGTTTTATGGCAGTAACTTATAGTCATTAAAACAATTGCTCATGATATAAAGTAAGTTCCAAATATTACAGGTTGTGGGATTTATTTTTAAAGCTCATTTATCTTAGTTAATAGTAGTATACTTACTCAAATAGTTAAGAATTATTATAGAATATTTGGTTATGATTATAATAATTAAAAGATATTAAAATGGAGATAATTAATGAAACATTTCATAAAATTAACTTTTCTTATAATGTTAAGTGCTATTTTATTAAATGCACAAGAAAATAGACTTGATAAAATAAAATCTAATAATGAATTAAGAGTTTGTATATGGCCCCAGTATTATGGAATTTCATATATTGACCCTAGAACTCAAAAACTTGTAGGTATAGATAGTGATTTATCAGTAGAATTAGCAAAAGATTTAGGTGTAAAATTAAAACTTGTAAAAAGTTCATTTCCCACTTTAATTAAAGACGTTACTAGTGATAAATGTGATATTGCAATGTTTGCAATTGGTAATACAGAAGCAAGACGTGCAAAAATTAGATTTACAACTCCTCACCTAGAAAGTGATATTTATGCAGTAACTACTAAAACAAATAAAAAAATTCAATCATGGGATGATATTGATAAAAAAGGTGTAGTAGTTGCCGTTGCAAAAGGAACTTACCATGAACCTGTTGTGAAAGAAAAACTTAAAAATGCAGAACTTCTTGTTATAAAAGGTTTTAAACAAAGAGAAGAAGAAGTTCAATCTGGAAGAGCTGATGTTTTTATGACAGATTATCCATACGGTAAAAAAATGCTTGCAAAAACTGATTGGGCAAAGTTAATAATCCCAGAAACAACATATCACTTAACTCCTTATGCATGGACAATGGCATATGGTGATGATAAATTTCATCTAAGAGTAGAAAAGTTTATTAGTGATATAAAAAAAGATGGAAGACTTTTAAAACTTGCAAAGAAAAATGGTTTGGAACCTATTGCTAAATTAAAATAAGTACAAATATGAATTATAAATTAGGTATTGGAATAGTAGCTGGCTTTACTATTATCTTATCAATTATATTTATGGCTTCTTCCATGTTAAAAGAAGAAGCTGTTAATAACTATCTTACAATATCTAAATTAAATGCTAAATCTTTTTCAAAAGAATTAAATCAAGACCTTACGAATATTGAACAAGTTATCAATAATATACCTTCGATTATCGATTTGTATGCTCTAAAAGATAAGATAAATTCAAGATTAATTGATACTCAAAGAAACTATCCTCAAATTAGGTCAATAAATATACTAAAAAATGATACTGTTGAATATAGTTCTAATACAACTAATTTAGGTTTAGTTGTAAATAACCTTAATTTGTTTCCTCAACCAATATTTGAAGATAATATACTAAAAATATCTACTCCTTGGATAGGAAGAGATTTTATTAATGGAAATGATGTTTATTCCTTTGAGGATAAAATCGAAAAGAATGAATCTTTTTTTATACCTATTGCTAAAAAAATAAATGCAAAAAAAGGTAATTTTACTGTTATTGTTAATTTAAATAATGATTATTTTAAAAATAGATTCCTTGCAAATATAAAATCAAATGAAGTGATTTTTGAATTAGTTAGATTAGATGGAATACTATTGCTTTCAACAGATGAATCAAAAACCATTGGTAAGAAAATAAAAGAAGATAAGTTACTTGAACAAACAATAGAAAAAAGTGAAATAACAGGAATAGAAATACTTGATGGCAAAAAATACATTATAACTTATATTTTAACTGATAACTTTCCTATTAATTTATCTGTAAAATTAGATTATGATAAAAGTTTAATAAGTTGGGATAAAAAACAATATGACTTTTTTATCATTACAATTATAACAATTGTTTTAACAACTTTAATAGCACTATTTTTATTCTATCTTTACAATAGAACAAGAGAACATGAGATAATACTACACAAACAACAATTAGAAGAACAAGAAAAGTTTAAATTACTTTTTGAAGATTCACATTTATTAGCAACAGTATTAGATAATAAAGGAAAGATACTTGATATAAATAATATCTCAACAAAGTTTTTAAATGAAAAAAAGAAACACTTAAAAGGATTAAACTTCTGGGATTTAGATTGCTGGGATATTAGTGAAAAAGTTTTTTTAGAAGAAATCCTATTATTTGGTGATAGTGAAAAGAATATTCAAAAAGAATTAAAAGCTTTAACTTCAAAAAAAGAAGAAGCCATTATAGATTTTAATTTATCAACAATTCATAAAGAAGGATTATATAACTATATTGTTATTGGTCAAGATATAACCCAAAGAAAAGATAGAGAGAAAAGATTAAAACAAACATATTCAGTATTTAATAATACTCGTGATGGAATTATGATTACTGATAAGGATACAAAACTTATTGATGTAAATAGAGCATTTACTAAAATTACAGGGTATAGTAAAAAAGAGATATTAAACATAAAAACAAATATTTTAAAATCAGATATACACTCAAGCGAATTTTATAAAAATATGTGGGATAAAATTAATAAAGATGGTTATTGGGAAGGGGAAGTAACTAATAAAACTAAAAATGGAAGTTTATTTACAGAATGGCTAACAATAAATACTATATTTGATAAAGATAAAAATGTATTAAATTATATTGGTGTATTTAGTGATATTACTGAACAAAATATAAAAGATAGAAAAATAAAAGAGAGTGAAGTTAAACTAAAAAAAATATTTAACTATTCAGGTATAGGGATAGCACGAGTAGGTTTAAATGGAGTGTGGTTAGAAGTAAATGATAAGTTATGTCAAATAATTGGTTATGGAAAAGAAGAACTATTAAATATAACATTTCAAGATATCACTTATCCTGATGATTTAGACAAAGATTTAGAATATGTCAATCAAATGTTAAATCAAGAGATTGACTCATATGAAATGGAAAAGCGATACATAAAAAAAGATGGTTCTTTAATTTGGATAAAACTTACAGTAACTATGATTTTAAAAGAAGATGGAAAACCTAACTATTTCATATCAATTATACAAGATATAAATGATGAAAAATTAAACGATGAAAGACTAGAAAAGAAGAACCAAGAAGTATTAAATTTAAAAAATACGCTAGACAATGCTGTGAAAATTGCAGACCTTGGAACTTGGGAATGGGATATTATTAATGATATTTTTACTTGGTCAGACATCACTTATGATATTTACGGTATAGAAAATAAGAAAAAAGTCAATATTGAAGTAATTGAATCATTAATTTTAAAAGATGATTTAGAAAAACATAGAAAAGAAGTTGAAACTGCTTTAAAAGAAAAAACTTCCTTTCATTTTGAATATAGAATAAAAAAAGATGGCGAAGTTAAAACTTTAACAATAATAGGTAATCCAATTATAGAAAATGGTAAAGTTATAAAATTAATTGGAGCAGTTCAAGATATAACATATTTAAAAGAGCAAGAAAAAGAGTTATTGGAAGCTCAAAGTATTTCAAAGATTGGTCATTATGATTACGATATACAAAATAATTCATTTACTACATCACCAATATTAGATAATATATTTGGAATATCAAATGATTATAAAAAAAGTTTTGATACATGGATTGATTTAATTCATCCAGAAGATAAGACAATGATGTATAATTATTTTCAAAAGTTAATAGTGAATCAAGAAAAGTTTGATAAAGAATATAGAATTATAGACTACACAACAAAAAAAACAAAATGGGTTCATGGACTAGGTATTTTTGTTAATAATAAAGAAACAAATGAACCAGAAAGATTATTTGGAACTATTCAAGATATTACTAATAGAAAAAATTATGAAAAAAACATGCACCAAGCATTGTTAGTATTTAAAAATACCCATGATGGAATTGTGATTACAGATAGTAATAATAAAATCATAAGTGTAAATCCAGCTTTTACTCAAACAACTGGGTATAAAGAGAGTGAGGTTCTTGGAGAGAATCTTTCAATTTTAAAATCAAATAAGCATGATAGTAATTTCTATAAAAATATGTGGAAAAAGATTTATGATGAAGGTCATTGGTCTGGGGAAATAATAAATAAAAATAAAAATGGCAATACCTATGAAGAGTTGCTATCAATTAGTTCTATTAAACAAAACAATAAAATAGAAAACTACGTAGGTATATTTTCTGATATAACTACTCAAAAACAACAAGAAAAGATGTTATTACAACAAGCAAGAACTTCTGCTGTAGGTGAAATGATTGGCAATATTGCTCATCAATGGAGACAACCTCTTTCAATAATTTCTACTGCCTCAACAGGTTTAAAACTTTCTTTAGAAATTTCAGAAGAGTTATTCCCAAAAGAAGAAGTCATGAATACTCTTGACAAAATTAATGAACATACACAACACCTTTCAAAAACTATTGATGATTTTAGAAATTTCTTTAAAGGGGATATTTCACTTAGAAAAGAGTTTAACTTAAAAGAAACTTTATTAAGAGTTGAAGAATTGACAGCTGATTCTTTTAATCATAACTTTATTAAAGTCCATAAAAACTTATTAGATGATATATATATTGAAGGAAATGATAACTTATTAATCCAAGCACTTATTAATATCTATAATAATGCAATTGATGCATTAAAAGAAAATGAACAAGAAGAAAAACTATTTTTTATATCATTAGAAAAATACAAAGATAAAAATATTGTTAAGTTAAAAGATAATGCAGGTGGAATAGATGAAAAAATATTTGAAAAAATATTTGAACCATATTTTACTACAAAACACGAATCAATGGGAACAGGACTCGGGTTATATATGACATATCAAATTATAACAAAACAATTTCATGGCAATATATCAGTATCTAATGAAAAATATTTATTTAAAAATAAAGAATTAATGGGAGCAGTTTTTAGAATAGAATTTTAATAAAACAATCCAATATATTTTGACCGAACAATAATAAATTGACATAAAACTTTGGATAATCTTTACCTAAACCTCTTATATTTGGAACACGACTTTAAGTTTTAGTTAAAAGTTCCAAATATAACAGGTTAAGGAACTTTAGGTTTGTATCTATTATGAAGATACTTTTTTTATATTAACTTCTGAAAACATGCCAATTTAAAGAGCTTTTATTTTAACTACTTTTTGAATAACTATATGTTGAAGTGAATTTTTTAAGGCGAAATTAAAGCGAATATTTTCAAATTCATATAAATTAATTATTAATGTTTTGTCCCAACTATTGATTTTATGTCCCGAACAAGATATAATATATTTTTAAAAGGGAATTAAAATGAAGAAAAAAAATATATTAAACTTAATAAAATATCATGCAGAAAAAAATGAAGATGCTTTTAGAAATGAAGCATATGAAATTGCAAAATATTTTGACAAAAGTAATGACTATCAACTTTCTGAATATATTATGGCTTTATTATCAGATACCAATACTTTTTCCCCTCAAATAGATTCTAATGAAAATATTTTTGTTAAGAGAATTGAAACATCAAATAATCCATTACCTCTGCCCAATTCAATTAAAAATAATATTTTAGGGCTGATAAATGCTATTGGACATAATGCTGGAGTAAATAAATTCTTATTTGAAGGACCTCCTGGCACAGGTAAAACTGAAACAGCTAAACAAATTGCAAGAATACTTGAGCGAGAATTATTTATTGTAGATTTTGATTCTGTCATAGATAGTAAACTGGGACAAACTTCTAAAAATATTTCATTGCTTTTCAAAGAAATTTCTTCAGTAGCAAATCCAGATAAAGTTATTATTCTTTTTGATGAAATAGATTCTATAGCCATTGATAGAATTAACTCTAATGATTTAAGAGAAATGGGTAGAGCAACCTCTTCTGTTTTAAAAGGATTAGATAATTTAAATAATAATATTGTGTTAATTGCAACTACTAATTTATATAAAGCATTTGATAAGGCATTATCTAGAAGATTTGATGCTATTATAGATTTTAGTAATTATACAAAACAAGATCTTATTGAAGTTGGTGAAGCGATTTTAAATGACATGTTACAGAAATTTAAATTCACAGGAAGAAATATTAGATTGTTTAAAAAAATACTTGAAAGTATGGATGTAATACCATATCCAGGAGAACTTAAAAATCTTATAAAGACATCAATAGCATTTAGTGATCCTAGTAATGAATATGATTACTTAAAAAAGCTATATATTAATGTTACTAAAACTGATGAAAGTATGGATTTAAAACATATGCAAAGTAAAGGCTTTACGGTAAGGGAAATTGAGATTTTAACTGGCATATCAAAAAGTCAAGTTTCTAGAGAGTTAAAGGAGTAACATTGAATAACTTATTACAATTAAAAGGAAGATTTGAACAAGCATCTAGATCAGCAGATGGATTTGGAGCTCCTAATTTACCGGCTGGACAATCTATAGATGTATCAAAATTACAAGATTTACTAAAAAACTTAAAAGAGCTTAAAGAGTATTGGAAAAGTCAAAACTTACTTCCTGGAGCACTTGTTTCAGTACATTATATTAAAGTTGCAGCCAAAAGTAACAGAATACAAGCTCTTTTAGGAAATAGTTCTAATAAACCTAATAATTCCATAGTAGGTGCCAAGTTTTCACTTGATGCCTCTCCCAAGCACATAATTACACATTATATATCACGAGATATATTAAATGAATCAATACAAAGATTAACAGATAGTATTAATATTTTAAATCAGCAGTTTAATGGAAACATTGACTATGACACAATCAATAAAGTTAATAAAAAAAAGATTCCGTATAATCATAAAACAATTTTTAAAACAATTTTTCTTAATGTCATTGTAGATGCATATTATGTTGAAAAATTTGATATATCTATTGAAGATGCAATGTTTGAAAAAAATGCGATTATTACTATATATAAAACAGATGTAAAAACCATACAACTTTTAGAAAAAATAGGGATTAATATACTTTCTAGCCGTATCATGGATGAAACTACTATTTTATTACGACCTGATGAATTAGAAATCTTAAAAACAAAAGCTCCTTTCTTAATATCAATGGCAGTTAGTGATCTATCTGAAATAACAAAAGATGATTTTGAATTTATTGATGATGGAATAATAAAAATTGATTCTCCAAAAAATGAGCCAATAATTGGTGTTATTGATACACTATTTGATGAAAATGTATATTTCTCGGAATGGGTTGAGTATACAAATATGTTGTCAAGTGAAATTCCTATTTCTCAAAATGATTTTGAGCATGGTACGGCAGTTTCTTCTATAATTGTAGATGGACCAACTTTTAATCCTGATCTGGATGATGGATGTGGTAGATTTAGAGTTAGACATTTCGGTGTAGCTAGTGGTAACAGTTTTAACTCATTTACCATATTAAGAAATATTAGTGAAATAGTAGCTGCGAATAAAGATATAAAAGTTTGGAATTTATCTTTAGGTTCAAAACTCAATATAAATCCTAATTTTATATCTCCTGAAGCAGCTATCTTGGATAAAATTCAATTTGAGAATGATGTTATATTTGTTATAGCTGGAACAAATTTATCTTTTGGAGAAACTATAACTAGATCAATTGGTGCACCTGCAGATTCTATAAATTCATTAGTAGTAAATTCTGTAGATAAAAATAATCAACCTTCTTCTTATTGTAGAAAAGGACCTGTATTATCGTTTTTTATTAAGCCTGATATTAGTTATTATGGTGGTGATTCAAAAAATCCAATGAAAGTATGTACTCCAAATGGCGAAGCATTGGTAAAAGGAACTTCATTTGCAGCTCCATGGATCTCTAGAAAATTATCATATTTGATTAATATATTAGGATTAAGTAGAGATGTTGCAAAGGCATTACTTATTCACTCTGCAACAGGATGGGACATACAACAGAATGATCCAACACTTATAGGGCATGGAGTTGTACCAAAAAAAATAGATGATATTATATATTGTAAATCTGATGAAATACAATTTATAATACAAGGTACTTCTGAAAAATATGATACTTATACTTATAATATACCAGTTCCTGTAGTTCAAGAAAAGCATCCATTTATTGCAAAAGCAACCCTTTGTTATTTCCCAGCATCCTCGAGAAACCAAGGTGTAGACTATACTAATACAGAACTTGATATAAAGTTTGGTAGATTAAATAACAAAGGTAATATTCAATCAATTAATAAAAATTATCAAACAGAGGAATATAATCATCAGACTTGGGAAGAAGATGCACGTAGACTATTCAGAAAATGGGATAATGTAAAACATATACGAGATATTTTTACAGGTAAAAATAGAGAGTTGAAAGCTTATAATAACCCTTTATGGGGATTAAGTCTCAAAACAAAAGAGCGACTTGAAGATAAATATGGAGAAAATCTTAAATTTGGTATTGTAATAACTCTAAAAGAGATCAATGGAGTTAATAGAATTGATGAATTCATTAAAAACGCTCAATTAAGAGGTTGGTTAGTTAATAAAATTGATATAGATACAAGAATTGATATATTTAATATTGCAGAAGAAGAAATTGAATTTGAATAATTTATTAATACTTAACTATTTAAAATTTTTTGAAAGGAGGTAAAATATTATGGGATTAAAACCAGGACCAAAACCTATTGCAAAATCTACTGGAAAACCTGATCAAAGACGTAGAGACAATAAAAGTACTCCAGGTAATACAAAAAGTTTGAAGCCATCGAAAAGTACAAAAAAATAATAAAAAGACTTATGGAATTACATAATCTATAAATTTTGAAACAAAATTAGAAAATCTTACTTATTGGCTTAATAACCTTTTTTTAGAGATATAATTTGTTCCAAAAAGTGTTCAAGAAGTAGAATTTTGAGATTTTCTCAAACCCTTAAGACTTCTTGAACAACAAAAATCACTTTTAAAATTGCTTTATATGGTAATGAAAATGCTACAAAAAAATGGAATATGCTAATGTGGACTTAGAACTTAACACTTTCACAATTGACAATATTTTTCGAGACTAGATTGGATAGTGAACTTAAAATTTAAGTTCAGAGGTGATATTAAATTAGTTGACGATTATATTGACTAAGAAACTATTATTCAATATAATTATATTTCTGATTAACTACCTACAAGTTTAATAAACTTTAAAACTTGTTTGATTTATTTGTTAACCACAAACAAATAAAGAACTATGTTGATTGTAACAGTTATTTAAGTGGTATTTTTATTGACTGGGCTTCCTTTTTATTTATAGTTTTAAAAGATAAAAAGCGAAGGAGCTACAATCTATATCAGAACTTTATTTTAATTACTCAATATTTTCTTGAGTAATTACTTTCATGGTTGGGAATTCCAATGCACATAATCTATTTTCTAAACTTTCATCATTAGTATAAATACAACCTAAGTCTATTGAAGCTTTATGTTTTTCCATTATTGGTGTAGATGTTGGAGTATGTCCAAAAACATTAAAAATCTCTTCATTGTCACAGTTTTTGTATCGAGAAAAGAGTACTGTATTTGTAAAATCACTATATTCAATACTATTTTCATGTGAATTTCTATATTCCCATTTATTATAAATATGAGAATGAGAAACAACTAAGTATCTTCCATCTTCAGTTTTGATGTCTTTATACTCTTTATATAAAGGTAATTGGCTTATCCAATTAAGATGTACTTTTAAAGTGATTTCATCTAAAATACCATCTTTTTTGTATGACTCAATAGTTTTTTCTCCACCACACCTATTAAGCCAATATGTTGTATTTTCATCTATTCTTGAAGCTTCAAGAATATTTTCAACACCTTCAATATAAAATGATTCATGATTACCAAGAACACAGTCATAATCATTTAATTTTACAAACTCTATTACTTCTTTAGAGCTATTACCTCTATCACATAAATCGCCTACAAAACATATTCTTGCATTTTTTGGTAGTCTCTTTATTAAAGCACATAGTGTTTTATAACAACCATGAACATCACCTATAATATAAATTTTTCCACTCATTTATAGCCTTTTAAGATATCTAACAAAGTACACATTTCTTTTTAATCGAAAGGTTTACAAGATAATATATAATCTACTTTTTCTTTTTATATTTTATGCTCTTTTATAAAATCATCAATTTCAAAAGCATCTGCTTTTGTTTGTATTACCTCTATTCCATACTTATCTCTATTTGTAAAATCTTTTTGTTTTTTATCAAATAGCTTAACTAGTTCTTCTACTGTAAAATGCTTATTCTTATCTCCTATGGAGTTATTGACTGTTAATAACAACATAGGACTAAATTCTTTCATAATTAATTTCTTTTTTCTATTTCAAAACTTTGCATAACAATCCATTCTCCATTACCACTCTCACTTGGATATCCAAATGGATTACAAAGACAATGTACTCCATGTTCTTCATACTCTAACTCTTCATGAGTATGTCCAAATAGCCAGTATTTCATTGAACCATCTTTTAAATACTTTTCACCTTCAAAAGAGAAAAATATATTAGAAGGAGAGTTTTGAAACCTTGGAGAAAAGTGTTCATCTTTACAGGATGGACTTATATGAGTAATCATTACATCACATTGTTCATATACTGCTTCTATTTTTGGTTTTTCTATATGCCAGATATCATCAAAGTTTTCTACTCCTATAATCATCTCTCCATCATGCATTGTTTTTTTCCATTGTATATTTGTAGATTTTGTAGGAAAATTCTGAGTTGGATATTGTCTTGTAAAGTACCCATCATTGTACCATGAATCGCAACCTCCAAAAATTACTCCATCAATTTCTGCAAAGTCACCATTTAGACAATACATATTCTCTTCTCTATTAATTCTAAGTCTCATTTGTTCTACTCTTTCAAAAGAGTCTTTAAACTGTGTTTTTGAATCTTTATCAAATAAGTAATAGTCATGATTTCCAAGAACACAGATAATATATTTATAGTAGTGTTCTTTTAAATATTTTAATACTCTTATATTTTGATGATTATAGTGTCCTATATCTCCTGCAACAATAAGAACATCACCTATTTTTCTATCATTTTCTGTAATAATTGGATGATATAGTTTTTTTATCTTTTCATCTTTAATCTTCTGTCTAGAGTCAAAGTAAAAATCTATATGTAAATCACTTAAGAAATCGACTTTCAATTTTATCTCCTGTATTTTTCTTTATAAGTTTTTTAACAATAAAAAAACTCTACTCTCTCATCTTTTTTATTTTTAACTGTTTTTATATCTAAAATCAAATCGATTTTATCATCTAACAAACTATAAAAAAGATTCAATTGCTCACTAATTATTGTTAGGGGTGTTTCTTTATTTATATAAATAAGCACAATCATCTTTTTTGAATTTTTAAATTCCATATAGTGAAATAAAGACAAGCTTACAATTTTTCTATTTATAAGTTTAACAGGATTAAACATATTATTAAAATCCATCTTATTTGCATTAAGTCTATTTTCTTTTATTTGATTGTTAATATCTAAAAGAAGCGACTCTAAATCATTGTAACTGTAAGCGTTATTGATTAATGAAGCAAATTTTCCTATATTATCAAAATAGTAATTATCAACTTTGTCTAACTGTTCTATAGAAATTGTTGGCTTCTTTACTTCATAAAAAGAATTATCTAATAGATGTTTTAATTTTTCAATATTTAAAAAACAATTAATATATTTATTCATGACTTTTTAAAACTTTGTAATATTATCATTAAACATCCTTTTTATCTAGCATATAATTTTTAATTGATACTGTAATACAATCTTTCTCTTCGCTCTAATTCAGTTTTTTTCTCATCTTTTGTCATCAATCTTTTATTTTCGATAGCAAAATCGACCTCTATCTCAGACCAAAGTGAGCATCTACCTAGTTTAATAGGAGCGGGTAATGTTTGGTCTTTTATTCTTCGGTAAATTGATGAGATTGAAATATCTAATTTTTCCTCAAGTTTTTCTAGCCTTAAAGATGGATCAAGGTTAATTACGCTCATTTAACATCCTTTTCTTTATTTTGTGAATCTTGGTGATTCATTATGAAAAAAATATTAATCTTTAAATATTAATTTTTTCTTAAACAATATTTTATTCTCCATCCATTATCAGTATTAGAAGTATCTAATTAGATACTTTTAGTTAATAAAAGTATTACATATGAAATCTTATTTTATTCTTAAAAAATATTTTTTTAATACTTTTTTTAATAAAAAGTATATATACTTCATATTAATAAAGGATTCTTATGGCAAAAAAAATAACATATGCTGAAATTGGTCAAATAATTGGGAAGAATGAACAAACAATAAAAGGGTATAAGCAGTCAAACCCTGAACTACTAAAAGTCCTTAAATTAGGTGCTAGAGCACATTTAAATAATATTGATGATAAAAAATTAGAACTTTTTGCAGAATTATTAGAAAAACTAGGGGAAAAGAGAGAATCCTAGAAAATCGCCTTAAGCGATTTTCTAAAATATACTTATTTGAATCACTTTAGTAATATATAAGTATTATTGTTTATCCAAATAATCAGCATACCACTGAATTAATTGGCGTTTTTCATCTATATATTTATCAATATACTCCCTATCATAAGCTTTTTTCACCCTATTTCTTTCAGAATGAGATAGACAAGCTTCAATTATATCTTCACTATAGCCATGTTCACCTTTTTTTCTATTCGTTGTTGTGGAAAATGTACTTCTAAAGCCATGAAGAGTCATTTCTCCATCATAACCAAGTACTTGCTTTAGATAATTTGAAACTGTAGCCCTACTTAAATATTTCATTGGATTATTTTGAGCAGAGTGAAAAACATATTCACTTTTAATTATTGTGTCTTCATTTAAATCCATAAGCAAATCAATAATTTGCTTAGGCATAGGGTAGAGATAGTCCTCTTTTGTTTTTGTATTTTTCGCAGGAAAGAGCCACGTTTCATTTTCAAAATCTATATCATCCCATTTAGATTTTAAGAGAGAAGTAATCCTTACAAACATATAAGGTAACATTTTAAGAGCATACACTCCACTGTAATGAAGATAATCCCTATTTTCAACACTTAAGTTTTTTATATCACTAATTAACTCTTTTATCTTATCTTCATTTATTATTGCTTTATGATGTGAAATTTTTTTTCTTGTTATTAAATCATTTAAATTAAAATCAACTGGATTATATTCTAAATCATAATTAATTGCAGAATAAGAAAAGATTCTTTGTAAAAGATTGTAAATTCTACTTGCAACGGTGGTTCTATCTTGAAGTGATATAAGCACATTAACAATATGTTTTCTTTTTATATTGTGAACCTCTAATTTCCCAATTAAAGGGTTTACATTTTTATCTAAACTTCTTTTATAATTTAATCTCGTTTCATCAGATAAATTTGCAGTATTATTTATCCATTTTTCTGCGATATTTTCAAATATAAGTTTTTGATTTTCTTTATCTTCTTTTTTTTGATTAATTGGATTAATATTATTTTGAATATTATTTCGAGCATCTTCTCTTTTATCCCTAGCTTCTTTAAGTGATACTGTAGGGTAAGAACCAAAAGACATACTCCTTCTTTTTCCACCAAATGAAAAATCAAACTGCCAAAATTTTGTTCCATTTGATTTTAAAATTAAAAACAAACCTTTACCATCAGATAGTTTATTTTTTCTCAATACATTGGAATTTAATTTTTTTAATTTTTCAAAATCTTCTTTACTTGTATACTTTGCTTTCTTTATTTCTGTATCTGTTAACTGTTTAACTAGTTTTGCCATTTATATACCTTTTAGTACCGCAATTGATACCGTAATAAAAATGAGTTTCACTGATATACAATGATACATCATGAGTTATTAATATAAGTTTAAAGCTCCTATTTTAGGCTATCTATTAGATTTTTTGAATTTTAGTGAGTTTTCAAGAAAAATAAAAAAACAATCAATATCAATATGGATAAACATATTGCAATTTTATCACAATAAATTTCATTTTGCAATAAAATTACAATATGAAATTTATTTTATAGTTTCAAGGATTGTCATTTTTCTTTATTATAAATTTTACTTCATATGGATTTTGACTTATAGTTTCATAACTTACATTTAATTCATCACCAAAATATTTTCCACAAGCAACAATTAATCCATGGGCAAAAGCTTCAAGACGCTTTTCTGATTTATAAATCATAATCAATAAATTACTATTTTTTTCAATAGTTGCAAAAGTTGGCAACTCTGCATCAGGATAAAGTTTTTTTACCTCAGCATGAACAAGTTTATCTACTGAATCAATAAAATCTAAGGAATTCCCAATATTTTTTATGTTGTGTCCATAAATTCTTACTAAGATACTAAATAGATGTTTACCAAAAAGATATAATAATTCATTTGGTTTTTTCCCTGTAATTTCAGAAAGAGCCATTAATATCTTTTGCATATCATTAAAGGGATAATTCCCTCCTTGAGAAAAAACACCTTCATTTCCTAAGTGTGCTTTTTCTATCATCTTATCAGCAACCTCGAAACCTAATGCCTCTTCAACAAATTCAATAAGCTCTGTAAAAATGACTCCCCTCATTTTATCTCCTTTTAAATTCCTAATAATTTTTTTATTTCTTCAAACTTCTCCTCTAATAAATCACCTTCTATATCTCCATGCTCTATATCTTGTAAAATATCACAAACTTCAACTAATGCAACATTTAAACATGAGTTTTTAATATAATGCGTCTTTGATATTATATTGGCTTTATCATTTTCTTTAATAAATTTTTCAAGCTCATTTAAATCTTTGGTAATATCTTTTGAAAATTTATCCACAACCATTTTTGCTATTTTTTCATTTACACCTAATTTATCAATTACTTTTTCTAAATCTATACCAAAACCTTCTATTTTTTTATCTTCTTGTTTTTCATTACTTAAATTTTGAGTCTCTTCTAAATTTTTTAAAGATTTATCCCCTAAAAAACTTTTAAACACCCTTGTTAATTCATTTGAATTAATAGGTTTACTTAAATAATCATTCATCCCTAAGTCTAAGAATTTTTCTTTATCCCCTTTAATTGCATTAGCAGTTAACGCGATAATTGGCGTTTGTTTTAAATCTCTTTCTTTCTCATAACTTCTAATCTCTTTAAAGGCTTTAATTCCATCCATAATAGGCATATTTATATCCATGAAAATCAAATCATAATTAGTATTTTTCTTATACTCTTCAAAAGTTTCAATTCCATTTTCTTTAATTGTAAACTCGATATCTAAAGATTCTAAAATATATGAGATCAACTCTTGATTTGCAAAGTTATCTTCTGCAACTAAAACCTTCGCATCATAACTATCTTTTACGCCATTGTATTCAGTTGGAATATTCTTATTCTTCTTTCTAAGAAGTTCCCTTAATCCATCATTTATCTTTGAGGCATAAAAAGGTAAGGCAACAAAAAACTCGTCGCTTTTTATGGTAAATTGTCTTGAGTCTTTTTCATACTCTAAAAGGATCAGAATTGGGTTATTTGGATATTTTTTTCTTATTGAATCTAATTCTAATTTATCTTCATATGGATAAACAATAATATTTTCAGCACTTAAAGTTGAAGTTGGTTTTCCAAAAATATCAAGATATCTTTTTGAGTAATGGTAAAGGTCATTATCCTCTTTTTCAATTGTATATTTTAAACTACTTAAATAATCTTTGTCATCAAAAATTGTATTTGGACATATTGTAAAATCCATATCAAACCAAAATTTAGTTCCTTTTCCAATTTCGCTTTGAACATTTAACATTGAACCAAAGGCATTTATAATATGTCTACAAATACTAAGACCTAAACCTGTTCCTTCATATTGTCTATTTGTTTTATGATCAATTTGAACAAAAGGTTGAAAAATATTCTTTAATTTATCATCTGGGATTCCAATACCATTGTCTATAACCTCAAATCTAATTATTATTTCATTGTCATCTTTTGTTTCAAGAACAAAGATATTTAATTCAACTGTGCCATGACTTTGAGTAAATTTAATTGCATTACTTAAAAGATTTGATAGAACCTGTCTAATTCTAACTCCATCAGTCATTAGACACAGTGGAATTTTATGATCAAGGTTTAATACTAATCTTATATTGTTTTCAATTGCTCTTTTTGAAAAAAGCTCAACTACATGTTCACTAATAAAATATATATCTGATTCTTCAATTGTAATATCAAAATTACCACTTTCTATTTTTGAGATATCTAAAATATCATTTATTATTGTTAATAATGAGTTTGCACTAGAATGTATTACATCAGCTTGTTTCCTTACTTGAGGTTCTAATTCCTCTTTTTGACTTAATAATTCAGAAAAACCAATAATTGCGTTAAGTGGAGTTCTTATTTCATGGGACATATTAGCTAAAAACGTAGATTTAGCTTCATCTGCTTTTTGTGCTCTTTTTAGTGTCTGCTTTAGATATTCTGTTCTTTGTGTGATTTGATTTTCTAAATTTTCATTTATATCAACTAATTCTTTTGTTTTCTCTTCTACTTTTTCTTCAAGATTTTCATTTAATATTTTTTGTTCATTTATTAAACTTTCTATCTGGTCAGCCATTTTATTAAATGATTGTTCTAAATTACCAATCTCATCATTTGAATCAACTTTGATTCTATAATCAAACTTTTTATTAATAAATTTTTGTGTACCCACTAGAAGTTTTTTGATTTTTCCACTTATATAATTTGAAACTGCAATTGCTATTGCTATTACAATAAGAACCATCAAAAAAGTTATAATAGTAAGTTCATTAATTAACGATTTTATATACTCTTTAACTTCAGTTTTATTCTCACTAATAATCTCTTCCATATGTTGAGTTTGTTCATCTAAAATTTTATTTACACTTCTTTTTGTTTCATTTGCAACAGCATGGAATTCATCTACATTTGCTCCAATTGTAACAAATCCAAAACCTCTTTTTGAATTCTTATATCTGCCTGTATAGTATGGAATTGCAGCTGCAGTTGTAAGTTTCCAAACCTTACTCCAATATATAATAAAAGAACCATATCCACCATTTTTTGTTAATTGCATCCAACCTTGACATTGTGGTGCAAAATTTAAATATCTACAATCTAATCCTAGAGTTCCATCTTTTATTTGTGGCAAGTTTGGTTTTTTTCTAAGTGATTGTTCTTCAAAAGTTGGATAATCTTTTAAAAACTCATTTATAGGTTTATGTGAAGATTTAAACTTCAATGCCAAATCACTACTTAACCATGGAATCTCTCTTGTCCCTGTTTCTTTATTAAATCCTGAGATGAAATAATCCCTTGGATGGGAAATATTTCGTCCTAAATTATCCCACATAAAAGCATAGTTTCCAATACTTGCATCGGAGATATTTTGTACTGCATCATCTTCGGTGGGGTTTAAAGTATCTGTAAATTGCATTAGGTGTTCGTGATCTAAAGCTAAAGATAAATAAGCCACTTTAGTATTGTTTTTAAATATAGGAGTTACAAATCTAATAATCCCCTCAAACCTTTTCCCAACAGGGTTTTCTTTCCCTGCATAGGCACTTTTTTCTGGTTCAAAAGCAATATTAGCTTTAGAGGCTTTTTTCTTTGTGTATGTTCCAATTATATTTGATTTTACATATTCACCAATAACTTCAGAAACATAAATTTCACCTTTTTTTAAATTTGAAATCTCATTAAAATAGTTTTCAGAATTAATATATGTATTTTCTTTTTTTGAAATATCTAAAAGCTTTTGATTTATCAATGAAGTTTTGTAAATCTCCATTCCATTTAAATCAAAATAGTTTATCTCTTTATATAAAGGAATTTGTTTTTTTGTAAATTCTAAGGGATCAATAAAATTAAACTCTTTTTCATTGTCTTTTAAATCTGCATTAAGTGAATCTCTAATCTCTTTAGTAGGCTTTTTAGTTGATTCCCATCTATTTGTATTATCATTAAAGATATAATCTTCATGGACTAAAATCTCTTTTTGTTTACTCTCAAAAAAAGTTTTTATTACCTCGTCATTTAATTGTATTTTTGAAAGAAAAAGAATATCATCATCCCTTTCATATAAGAACTGAGCAATTTTATTTGCTGTTTCAAAAGTTAATCTTTCTAAGGCATGTTGTGATTTTTTATCTAAAAACTTCACACTATCTTCAATAGACTCATTTGCTGTATTTAAAATAATCTCTTTGTTTTTATTATAATAATATCTTGTACTATCTTGAATATATTTATCTAGTTTTAAAACGCCTACATATGCAATATATGCAATAATCAATAAAGGAATAATTTTTACAAAAATAAAAAGAAGTATTAATTTTACTTTTATACTTAAATTCTTCAATTTTAACCCTTTATTATAATTCTTCTTTAAAGGAATTGTATATTTCGCTCACTTCATCAATATTCTTTTCAAATAATTCTATTATTTTTGGGTCGAAGTGTTTACCTTTTTCCTCTCTTAAAAGATTTAATGCTTCCTCAAAACTCCAAGCTTTTTTATAAGGTCTATGGGAAGTTAAGGCATCAAAAACATCAACTACAGCTACAATCCTTCCATAAATATGGATATCTTCACCACTAATTTTATTTGGGTATCCATTCCCATCAAACTTTTCATGGTGAGTAATTGCAATAATAGCCCCTGCTTTTAAGTACTCACTTTGAGAATCTTTTAATATCTCATAACCTATCTGGGCATGGGTTTTCATAATCTCAAATTCATCAAAATCTAGTTTCCCTGGTTTTAATAAAATCTTATCTTCTATACCAACTTTTCCTAAATCATGAAATGGTGCAGCATAGAAAATAATATCTTGTTCCTCTTTACTTAAACCATATTCTCTAGCAAGCATTCTTGAATAGTGTGCCACCCTTGCAACATGGGATGCAGTTTCAGGGTCTTTATATTCTGCTGTTTTACCTAAAATTCTTAATGTTTCATGTTCTCTTTTTATCAATACTTCAGTAGCTTTTAAAACTTCAGATTCTAAGTGTTTTGCTCTATCTTCTAGTAAAATCCTATTTTGATGATTTGTTAATAAGTTTATTACCCTTGCTTCAAATAAAGTTGCATTAATGGGTTTACTTAAGAAATCATTAACACCTAATTCAAAAGCTTTTTTATGAATTTTTTCATCATCTCCAGCAGCTGTAATCATAATAATAGGTATATTTTTCTTTTGTTTTCTAAACTCTTCAATAAACTCCAAACCATCAAGCTCGGGCATCATATAATCTGTAATAATTAAGTCTACATTATTTTGAAGTGAGTAAAGAAGTGCGTCTAAAGGCTGGGAAAAACTTTTTATATTTAAATCCATATCTTGACATATAGATTCAATCAAAAAAAGATTATTTTCATTATCATCAACTGATACTATTTGCATATTTGAAAAACTCATTTAGCATTTACCTTAGTTAAAATACAATATTCTATAATCATTGAACTTAAGAGTATATATATTATTTATTTACTTTAATATCTAGTAGATAATATTTATAAAGTCCCTTAAAATGTTTCTTTTAAAAAAATTAAGAAAATTATATTTTCATTATTTATAGTTATTTTAAATAGTAAAAATTACTGTGAAAGTTAAATATTTTTAATTTTATGATATAGTTTCACAATTATATCAAGTGAGATAAATAAATATCAAACTAAGCCTATTTAGATTAAGATAAAGGATAAAAAATAAATTTAGAACCTTGTAGACACTGTAAAAGAGATATAGAATCAAAAATAAGAAGATGTCCATATTGTGGTACACTAAATCCAACAGTAAAAGTCAAAGATATCTTTATAGGAATATTTTTTGTTTTAGCAGTTATGTATGTTGTTTCCTTTTTTGTATCACCTGTTAATTAAAGTTTTTTTTCTAATAATTCCAAATACAAACCCTAATCCTAAACCTATAAAGTGAGCATACCAAGCAATAGGAAGTCCAATAATTAAAGGGGCAACAGAGATTATTAATATCCAAGTTATTATCCCTTTTCGTTGATACTTATCAAAATATGCAATATACCCAAGTAAAACACAAATAGCGCCAGAAGCTCCCACAAGATTAACTTGATAGTCAAGATAGTAAATATATAAGTAACTTAATAAAGAAGTTAATACTCCTCCAACAAAATAGATTATTGCTAACTCTTTTTTTCCTCTATATTTTTCTATTAAGTTACCAAATTGGTAGAGAACAAACATATTCATAGCTAAGTGTCCTAAACCACCATGGGCAAACATAGAAGTCAAAGGTTGCCAAAGAAAACCTTCTCTAGTAAAATAAATATTTAATCCCATTAAAAGAGAACCATAAGTAAAAACATTAGTTTGGACTAAATATAAAACAATAGTTATACCAATGATTATATTAGTAAGTGTCCATTTATTTTCTTGAGTATTCAACATAATTTTTAAAAACCTTCATCGTACAGTCTACTCTATTTTTAATACCATTGCTGTACATAAATTTTATATTTGTATTTACCCTAAAAACTTCATTTGAATTTATTCGAAATGAGGTCATTAGAACACCATAATCTAGTTTTTCGCTCTCTTTTTTATCAAATTCAACTATTTCATAATTTATTTTCAAAAAACTTTTTATATCTTTTTTAGGCTCATTACCAATTGATTCAATAAAAAAACCATTAATCTCATCTAATGAAATACTTTTTTTTAAAGTTGAACTTTCTAAAGAAGATTCAATCATACCCCCATCAAGTTTGTAATAACCTTTAACCATAGCATTGAATGATTTTTCTAATATTTCTAAATTATTTACAAAGACTCTTGTTTGGGATTCTTTTTGACATTGAAGTTTTTCTATCTTTGGGGATTCATCTTTAAGTATAAAAGTTTTATATAAAATTAAAACAACAGATATTATAACAATGGTGGCAAAAGAAAAAAAGTTATTGATAACTTGACTATCTCTTGCCCCACGTCTCATTTTTGTTAGATTAAAGTCTCTTTAAATACATCTTCAATTGTATCTACAGCTTTAATCTCCATAGCTTCTTTAACCTCATCAGGGATCTCTTCTAAATCTCTTTGATAGTTTTTTCTTGGAATTAAAGCAAGTTTCATTTTTGCTTTATAAGCAGCAATTAGTTTCTCTTTTAATCCACCAATTGGTAATACTTTTCCAGTTAAAGTTAATTCTCCTGTCATTGCAACATCAGATCTAACTTCTCTTTCACTTAAAATTGAAGCAATTGTAACAGCCATAGTTATACCTGCACTTGGTCCATCTTTAGGAGTTGCTCCCTCTGGAATATGTAAGTGGATATCATATCTTTTATAAACCTCACTTGGGTCTACTTTAATTTTTTCCTCTTCCTCTTTCGCTGTTTTAGGAATAATTGAATCTTTGATTTTTAGTTTCTTAGCATCAATTAAAAGTTTAACAACAGAGTATGAGATTCTTGAAGATTCTTTCATAACATCCCCAAGATTTCCTGTTACATTTAAAATACCCTTACCTCTTAGTTTAACAGCTTCAGTTTTAAGAACATCTCCACCAACTGCAGTCCAAGCTAAACCATTGGTTACACCAATTTGGTTTTTCTTTTCAGCTGGGTCAATTTCAAAAATTGGATTATCTAAATACTCTTTTAGATTTTTTGTATTTATTGAAACTTTTTTACATTCTGGATTTTTAAGAAGTTTTTTTACTGCTTTTCTAAATAGTTTTGCAAATACACGTCTTAAGTTTCTAACCCCAGCTTCTCTTGTATATTTAGAGATAATAGCTTCAATAGTTGTTTTTGAAAGTGTTATTTCACTTCTTTTTAAACCATGTTTTTCTAACTCTTGAGGAATTAAATAGTCTTTAGCAATATAATACTTCTCATTTGGAGTGTATGAACTAATCTCAATAAACTCCATTCTATCCCTTAATGCTGCTGGGATTCTTCTTGCATCATTTGCAGTTGCTACAAAGATACATTGAGAAAGGTCAATTGCAAAATTTAAGTATAAATCCCTAAATTCATGGTTTTGTTCTGGGTCTAAAACCTCAAGCATAACAGCAGTTGGGTCACCCCTATGATTAGCACCTAACTTATCAATCTCATCTAAAACAATTACAGGATTCATTTTTTTAGCATCTGTTAGACCTTTTACAATTCTTCCTGGCATTGCTCCAACGTAAGTTCTTCTATGACCTCTTAACTCATTTACATCTTCCATACCACCAAGAGCAACTCTTACAAGTGGTCTTTTTAATGCTTGAGAAATAGAGTTTGCCAATGAAGTTTTACCTACACCTGGAGGTCCCACAAAACATAAAACAGTTCCTTTTGATTTTAGACTTTCAATCTTTCTTTGCTCTAACATCTCTTTTACAGCAAAGTATTCAGAGATTCTCTCTTTTGGTACTTTTAATGAATAGTGGTCATTATTTAATTGATCTTCTACACTTTTTACAGTGATTTTTTCATCTGAAAACTCACCAAATGGTATATCTAAAACATTTTCAATGTATGTTTGAAGTAAAGAACTATCAGGAGAATCCTGATGCATTCTACTTAATTTTTCAATTTGTTTTTTTGTCTCTTTATAACCATCAATTGGCATATGTTTTTTAAGTTTTTTAAGCTTTTTCTTGTAAGCTTTAATCTCATTTTCTTTTTGATTATCCCCACCAAGCTCTTTTTGTATAGCTTTAATTTGCTCTTTTAAGAAATAATCTTTGTGTGTTTTTTCAATTTTAGAATTTACTTTTTGAGTAATCTCTTTTTGAATTTTAAAGCTTTCAATCTCTTTTTTGATTGTTTCAACTACTTCAAGAAGTCTTTTTTCAATATTTGTTTCAGAAAAAAGATTATAAGCATCCTCTTTTTTAACCCTTAAAACAGATGAAATTAAATCAGCAATTCTAGTTGCATCATCATTTTCTTCAATTGTTTTTATTAAATCAGCTGGAAATTTCGAGTTGATTCTTGATAATTTTTTAACTTGTTCTCTTAGTACATCAACTATAGAGTCTACACTTTCCTTTGAATACTCTTCATCATGTAACTTATCAGCTTCAACATAAATAGGACTTTCAATATTAAAACTTTCAATTTTTCCTTTTGCTAAACCTTGGAAAAGTACTTTAATTTTACCATCAGGTAAACTAACTTTTCTCATAATATTTCCAATAACTCCTACATCATAGAAGCTACCCTCTTCTCTTTTTCCCTCAAACCCTGGTTTACTAACACTAACTATTACAAGTTTATTAAATTCAATTGCATCTTCTACTGCTTTAATATTTTCTTCATTACTTAAAAATAAAGGTGCAATCATAAAAGGATATAAAAATACATCATCCTCAATAATTAGTGGTATTTGTTGTGGGAAAGAATCATAATTTTCTAATTCCATATATTCTAACTCCTAATTTTCTATTTAAAATAGACTTTATCTAAAAACATATTTCTTTCAAATGGATATCTATAGAATGGAACATCTACTTCTTCAATCTCTTTTGGTTCAACCCAAGAATCTTTAGCTTTTTTTAGATAATAGATTGCTGCTTTCTCTTTACCTATTCTATTATATAAATCAGAAATTTCTTTATCTAAAGATGCCTTTGCCATAAATAATCTTCCACTCATAGTATTTACTAATGGCATATATGGTGACCTTGGAAAAGTCTTTTTAAAATTGTCAATATCAGCAATTGTATCTTCGATTAATTGTTGATCCCTTAAATCATAAGCAAATCCCATAAAATTTGCTTTAATTTTTAAATATCTTACATAATCAATATTTTTACTTAAAGCATATCTTTTGATATATTCATCAAGATAAAAATTCGCTAATTGATATTCCTCTTCATCCATATGTCCATTTGCAAGTATTAATAGTGCAGTAGGCAATAAAGGTGAATTTCTATGCTCACTCTCTAAAGAAGTATATGTGTCATCCGCATCTTCTAAATACCCAGTAGTGATCTCAGTAATCATTTTGTTATACCAGTATAATGCAGGCTTTCCATACTCTTGAATTTTTTCTGATTTTTGTGAACAAGCAGTGAATGTAAACGCTATTCCTGCGACAAGAAGTAAATTTCTAAATTTAAAAAGATATCTCATTTTAACAATCCTTATATCGTAAAAGCAATATTCTATCTAATAAATCCTTGCTACTTACTTACTTTTTTTGACCTAATATTATCAATTAGCTATAATAAACTAAATAATTAAATAAGGTTTATAAGAATGAAATTAACTCTAATTGGAAATGGTTTTATGGCACAAGCTCTTGCTAAGGGTTTAATAAATAATTTTGAAGTTGAAATTATTGGAAGGGATTTAAACAAATTAAAACAGTTAAAAGAAAAAATTCCTAATATTGAGATAAAAGAAATATCTGACAATGAAGATATGACAAATAAAAACATAATTTTGTGTGTAAAACCCTATGCACTACAAAGTGTAGCTGCGCGTCTTGAAGGGGAAGCAAATATTTTATTTTCAATATTAGCTGGTACTCAATTAGATACACTAAAAAAACAAATAAAATCTAAATATTATGTAAGAACTATGCCAAATGTAGCGGCATCAGTTTCTAGTTCAACTACAACTATCACAGGTGATTTAGAGGCTAAGAATCTTGCAATTGAATTGTTTTCTTATATAGGAAAAGCTGTTTGGGTAAATACAGAAAAACAACTTGATATTGCAACTGCTGTCGCAGGAAGCGGTCCAGCATTTTTAAGTTTAATTGCTGAAAGTTTAAGTGATGGAGCTGTTAAAGCTGGACTTGAAAGGGAAATTAGCAATGAGTTAGTTCAAGGATTATTTGAAGGGTTTGCAAAACTACTAGATAAATCACACCCTGCTCTTATTAAAGACTCTGTTATGAGTCCAGGTGGTACAACTGCAGCTGGTTATGCTAAATTGGAAGAAGGAGCTGTACGAGATTCTATGATTAAAACAATTGAAGCAGCCTATGAAAAAGCTTGCGAAATTGGGAAAAAATAGTTTTACTTTATTTGAAACTTTAGTAAGTGTATTTCTTTTATCTATTGTTATAGTTGGCTTTTCAAAAGTTTCCAACTATGACAATTTTGATGAAGAGTACATAAAATTAAATGAATTGGAAAATTCATTTAATACAAACACTTTCTCGTCAAATTTTATAAACTCAACTGAAAATATAAAAATCATAATAAATGATTCCCAAATAGAAAACTTAAGTGTTAAAAAAATTGAATATAAAGATGAAAAAATAAATCTTTATAAATATGAGTTAAACTAAATGAAAAATGGTTTTTCTTTATTTGAACTAATAATTGTAGTTTTTATAAGTTCTCTTGTAATTATCACATCTTTATCCTTTGCTAAAAATATTCAAGAAACACAAATAGAAAATCAAGAATTAGCAATATCAAAGATTGATTTAAATGCAACAAAGATTTTTTTAGAAAAGCATAAAAGCAATTTATCAAGTAAATTAAAATTTGAAAACAATACTCTATATTTTGAAAATAATATTTTGTTAAAAGATATTAATTCTTTTTCAATTAATAGTTCAAGTAATCATATAAATATAAACATCACATTAAAAGATATGATTACGCAAGAGTGGGAATTTAAAAATGATTAAATCTTTTACTCTTTTTTCAACTATCATTTTAGTATTTATTTTTTCAATAATCTCTATAAATTTATATGAATTAAAATCTATAAACTCTTTAAATATTCAAAACCAATACAAGTATATTCAAGCAAAGAACCATCTTCTTTTTTTAGAAAAATATATCAATACCCTCGATAATTTTGAAAGCTTAGATAAAATTCAAGTTCAAAACGAAAAATTTGAAATAATAGCATCGATTAAAAAAATATCAGAAAAAAAGTTTGAGATTGAGATGTTTGTAAAAGCCCTTGATTTTAATGTAAGAGTATATAAAACTATTTTCTTAATCAAATAATCTAACTTTAGTTTCTTTTTACAATCTTTTGAGTAAACTTCCACCTTAAAAAATGTAATTTATATAAAATATTTATGTAATTTTTATAAAACTCATAAAGAAGGACAAGATATGAACTCTGTAATAATTGCAGTTAGTTTAATGGTTTTACTCTCACTTTTAAGGGTAAATATAGTTATCGCTTTAATTGTAGGAGCGATAATTGGAGGCTTAAGTGCAGGTCTTGATTTAAATGAAACAATAAAAGCTTTTAACAATGGATTAGGTGATGGTGCAACAATTGCCTTAAGTTATGCAATGTTAGGAACCTTTGCAGTTGCTATTTCAAAATCTGGTATAACTGATCTATTATCAAATATGATAATTAAAAAAGTATCATCAGATCAATCATCTTTGGGCTTTATTTATGTAAAATATTTAATGCTAACACTAATTTTATTTGCTGCAATTTCATCACAAAATCTTGTTCCAGTTCATATTGCTTTTATTCCAATTTTAATTCCACCTTTACTTCATTCAATGGCAAAACTACAATTAGATAGAAGAGTAATAGCTTGTTTAATCACCTTTGGTTTAGTTGCTACATATATGTTACTTCCTGTTGGATTTGGAGGAATATTTTTAAATGAAATATTATTAAAAAATCTAGTTGATAATGGTGTTAAAGCAGTTTCAGCTCAACTTCCTATAGCTATGGCCATTCCAGTATTTGGTATGTTTTTAGGTTTATTAGTTGCTGTTTTCTTCTCATATAAAAAGAAAAGAGAATATGACATAAGTAAAATATTAGAAATTGAATCAGAGAAAAAAGAGATTAACTTTTTTCATATCTTTGTCGCTTTAATCTCAGTTATTACTGCTCTAGCTTTACAAGTTTACACAAATTCTATTATATTAGGTTCATTAGCAGGTTTTATTATTTTCATTGTAGCAGGTGTGATTAAAGCAAATCAAACCCAAGATTTTTTTACTAAGGGTTTAAAAATGATGGGAATGATTGGATTTATTATGATTGCAGCAAATGGTTTTGCAAGTGTTATCAACTCAACAGGTGCAGTTGAAACTTTAGTATCATCAGTTGTAGATATTATTGGAGACAATAAATCATTGGCAGTTTTATTGATGCTTCTTGTTGGATTATTTATTACTATGGGAATTGGTTCATCTTTTTCTACAATTCCAATTATTGCAACTATTTATGCACCCTTATGTTTACAATTAGACTTTTCAGTTATGGCAACAATAACAATTATTGGGACTGCTGCAGCCTTAGGTGATGCTGGAAGTCCTGCTTCAGATAGTACCTTAGGTCCAACTTCAGGACTTAATGTTGATGGACAACATGATCATATTTGGGATTCAGTTGTACCAACATTTTTACACTATAATATCCCACTAGTTATATTTGGATGGATTGCAGCAGTATACGTATTTTAAAATAAAAGTAGAGAAATCTCTACTTTTATAAAATCACCTCTAAAACTTTTTTCGCCAATTTTAAAGCCTTTGTTCTATGGGAAAAATCTTTTTTTACTTCATAACCTAATTCCCCTAATGTTTTATCAAAACCATTTGCGATAAACATAGGGTCATATCCAAAACCACCCTCACCTTTTTCTTCATCTATAACATTTCCATGCATCCATCCATGAACAGTATAAGTTTCACTTTTATAAATAATTGCTATACAAGCTGTATAATAAGCTGGCGTTTTTGATAGATTTTTCTCTTTTAATTTTGAGATTAACTTTGCATTATTTTCTCTATCACTAGAACCAATCCCAGCATATCTGGCTGAGTAAATTCCTGGTTCATTATTGATTGCTGGAACTGTAATACCGCTATCATCTGAGATTACTACAATATTATCATCTGGATGTTCTAAAACAATTTTTTCATAAATCTCAACAGCTTTTTTTACAGCATTTCCTTGAAAAGTATCTTTATCTTCAGTAACTTCAAAATCACCAATTAATTCTTTAAAAGCTATAACCTCATCATTTGGCATAAGCTTTTTAAACTCCTCGATTTTTCCTTTATTGCCACTAGCTAAAACAATTTTCATAAATATCCTTTACTTTCAGACTTTAACAGTAATTTTAACTTAAATCAAATATAATCTGCTCTATTTTAAATTACCTGGGATTATATATGATTAAATCTATTTTACCTCTTAGTTCAATTATTGCGCTAAGATTCTTTGGTCTATTTTTAGTTTTACCTGTTCTTTCAGTTTATGCAATAAATCTTCATGGTGCAACAACAACACTTGTAGGAGTAGTTGTTGGTGGTTATGCCTTAACACAAATGATTTTTCAAGTTCCATTTGGAATAATGAGTGATAAATTAGGAAGGAAAGGTACTATCATAACAGGCCTTTTACTTTTTGCAATTGGTTCAATTTTTTGTGCACTTGCAACTGATATCTTAACTTTAATGTTAGGAAGGTTTTTACAAGGTGCTGGAGCTATTGGAGCAGTAGTTACAGCAATGATTAGTGATTTAGTAAAAGAGGAACAAAGACCAAAAGCTATGGCTGTAATGGGTATGGCTATTGGTGTTAGTTTTGCTGCATCTATGATTTTAGGACCAACAATAAGTTCATTTGCTGGTGTTGAAAGTTTATTTTATATTACTACAGTAATTGCACTTGGTTCAATTGTAGTATTATTAAAAGCAGTACCGAATCCACCACATATTGAACACTCTTACAATGGTAAGTCAAAACTTCCAGAAGTATTAGGAAATGCAAACTTAATGAAAATGAATATAACAAACTTTTTACAAAAAGGTTTGATGACATTTGCATTTATGATTATTCCAATGGTTTTAATCAAAAACTTCCAATGGGAAATGTCTGAACTTTGGAAAGTTTACCTTCCATCTATGATATTTGGATTTTTAGCTATGGCACCTGCTGCTATTTTAGCTGAGAAAAAAGGTAAATTTAAAGAGATTCTTATGATTGGTATTGTTTTCTTTGCTGTTTCATATTTAATTATTGGATTAAGTTCATCTGCAACAATTTTTGTTATAGGTGTTGTTATTTTCTTTATTGGATTTAACATGCATGAACCAATTATGCAATCTCTTGCTTCAAAATTTGCTAAAGTTCACCAAAGAGGATTAGTATTAGGTATTTTTAACTCTTTTGGATATTTTGGAACTTTCCTAGGTGGACTATTAGGTGGTTTATTTTTTGAAAAAGTTACATTATCATCACTTGTTATTGTTATTGCAGTAATTTGTGTTTTATGGATAATTTTAATCTTAACTATGCCAAATCCAGCTAAGAAAAAACTATCTTATATCCCATTAGATGACACGACATCAAGTAACACATCAAAGTTAGATTCAGTTGAAGGAATTGATGAGTGGTATATAAATAAAACTGAAAATGTAGTTATTGTAAAATATGATAGTGAAAAACTTCAGGAAGATTCAATTTTAAATACCTTAAAATAATAAATAAACTCATAGGAGAGAATATGAAAAAAATATTTTTTTTATCTTTTTTTCTTTTCTCTTCTTTTTTAACAACAAGTTCTGCACAAAAAACCTATAATATCACTCAAGATCAATTATCCAAAATCACTGCTAAATACGGAGAAAAAGCTCTAAAAAGAGTTGAAATCTGGGATAATGTAATCCAAAATGCTAAATCAAAAGATATTTTACATAAGTTAAAAGATGTAAATGATTTCTGGAATAAATTAAGATATAAAAGAGATATTGTTCATTGGAAACAAAATGATTACTGGGCAACACCTTTTGAATTCTTAGGTACAGGAGCAGGAGATTGTGAGGATTATGCTATTGCAAAATATTATAGTTTGAAAAAATTAGGAGTTCCAGATAGCAAACTTAGGATAACTTATGTAAAATTAAAACGATCAAGAACAAAATATGAAGAAGCTCATATGGTATTAACTTATTACCATAAACCTGGAGCTACTCCTATTGTACTTGATAATGTAAATAAAACACTGAAATTAGCTAGTAAAAGGCCAGATTTAAGACCAATTTACAGTTTCAATGCAACGGGACTTTGGCAAGCAAAAAACAGAGGTAAAACTTCAGTTAGAGTGGGTTCAAATAATCTAAGAAATTGGAAATCCATGTTAAGTAGAATATAAAAAAGGAAAGTCATGTCATTATCTAAACAACTATATTTAATTATCGCTATTATCTTTTTCATTATTTTTAGTGGAAACTTTTTAATAAGTGTTAAAAATATGAAAGAGTACCTTGAAGTAGAATCCGCAACAAAAGCTCAAGATACAGCTACATCCATAGGGATGAGTTTAAGACCTTTAATTAAAGATAAAAATGATCCAGAGATTGAATCTATAATTAAAGTGATTTCAAATAGTGGCTTTTATAATGAAATTAGACTTGAAGATGCTGATTTTACAATTAAATCAAGTGAACTAATTGGTGCAGCTAAACAATTAGATGATTCAAATTGGGAAATTGAATCTGTAAGTGTTAATCCAAAATTTGGTAGTGTTGAAAAAGTTGGTGATGATAGTTCTTTAAATGAGCAACTTTTAAAACTTGAAGGGGAGACTGAAGACTTAGGTTTTGTTGAAGATGTAAAAAGTAAAGAGTATAGATTTATTCCATCAAATGCTTATAAACAAGGTGGAGAGATAATTTTTAATATCAAAGCTAAAAAACCTAATGATAGAATTATTACAACAGCAAAACTAAATATCAAAAAAGTTTTAATTGAAGAAAAAAGAGATATTAAATTTGAATATGTTCCTAGCTGGTTTATAAATTTAATTCCAATTAACTTAGAGGAAAAAAGAAGTGAAATCTCTGATGGGTGGAATACAAGTGCAGTAATTTATGTAAGTCCAAATCCAGGGGAAGCCTATGCAAAACTTTTTGAGCAAGCAAAAAATTCAATTGTTTATGCTTTTATTGCCTTTATAATCTCAATGATTTTTCTTTTAGTTTTTGTTCAATTCTTATTAAGACCTCTTAAAAAGATTGAAGCCTTAGCTAAAAATATTGCTCAAGCAAAGTTTGGTGTAATAGACCCTTTACCTTGGACAATAGAGATTAAAAATGTATCCATTGCAATGAATGATATGTCAAGAAAAATTGAATCAATGATTAATAAACTTACAAACAATATAAATGTTTTATCAAAAAAATTATCAGAAGATGACTTAACAGGATTAGATTTAAAACAAACTTTGGAAACTGATCTTAAACAAATGTTTATAAAAAAAGAGGATGGCTTTATCTTTAATATAAAGATTGACAATCTTGCAGCATACGCTAAGACTCATACAAAAGAAGAGGTTGATTCATATTTAATTAGATTTTCAAATATATTAAAAAATCTTAGATCAGATAATAGTTTAAATATTAATGCATATAGAGTATTTGGTTCTGAATTTGCACTTTTGGCTAAAACTTGTGATAAAGATTGTGCATTAGGTATTTGTGCAAGATTAAAACTTGCCTTTAATGCATTAGGTGACGAATTAACATTAACTGAGGTTGCTCATATTGGAGCAGCACCATTTAATGAATTAGCTTCAATCGATGAACTTTTACAAGGAGCAAATGAAGCCTATGAAAAAGCAAAAATTATTGGACCAAATGAATTCTTTATTGGTGCAAAAAATGAGCATTCAAGGGATATGAATCTTTGGAGAGAACTAATCAAGCAAATTATTACTGATAGCGATTTTGATGTTGACTTTATCAATGATGCTTATAAAGTAGAAGATGATTCTAATGAAATTGTTATGCAAGAGGCATTTACAAAGGCAAAAGATAAAGAGAATAATCAAATACCAATTGGTACTTTTGTTTCAATCGCTGAAAAATATGAGATGATTGAAAGTTTTGATAAAGCAGTTATTGAAAAAGTTATTACATATATGATTTTAAACAATATAAATCACAAGATTTGCATAAATCTATCAATTGATTCAATTGGTAAAAAAGATTTTGTAAAATGGCTTCAAAATAGAATATCAAGAAATAAAGAACTTGCATCTCAACTTGTGTTCTCATTAACAGCATATTCTGTTGCAAAAGATATGGATATATTTAAAAACTTCTGTGATTCAATCCATGATTGTGGAGCTAAAGTTATTATAAAAAGATTTGAAAGTAAATTTATACCAACAGAAAACTTAAAAGAGTTCAATGTTGATTATATTAGACTTGCTAGGGATTATACAACAGATATTGAAAAAGAAAGATCTAAACAAGAGTTCTTAGATTCAATTTGTGATTTAGCAAATCTATTAAATATTCAAATTTTCGCAGAGAATATAAAAAGTGAAAAAGATTTAGCTATTTTAAAAAAAGTTAAACTTTTTGCATCAAGTAAATGTAAGAGTTAAACTCTTCCATTTAGAAGTTTTTAAAAAGTAGTTTCATGAAAAGAATAGAAAACATTCGTAATCTTTTAATTTTTATGTTAATGATATTTTCAATATTTGTAATTTACACAATAATTGATAACACAAAAAACAATGAAACCTTTTTAAAAAAAATGATTATAAATGAAGCAGTTTCAAATTACAATAGTATCACAGATACAAGAAAATGGAATGCTTTACATGGTGGAGTTTATGTTAAACAAAGTGAATCTATAAAACCTAATAAATACTTAAAAGATAATACCTTAGAAACAAAAGATGGAGAAATTCTTATTAAAATTAATCCTGCTTGGATGACTAGACAAATTTCAGAAATCGCAAATAAAGACCATCAAAACTATTTTAAATTGACAAGTTTAAATCCAATAAATCCAATAAATGCTCCCGATGATTTTGAAAAAGAAGCACTAAACTATTTTGAAAAGAACAAAAAGGAACCTTTCTATTCAAAACTAAAAGATGATTTCACAAAATTTGACTTTATGGGTTCTTTAAAAGTAACAGAATCATGTCTTCAATGCCATGCTCATCAAGGCTATAAAATTGGAGATATAAGAGGTGGGATTAGAATCTCTATCCCCACAAAAGAGTATTATAAAACCTTTAATAAAATAGAAGAAAAAAGTTACATTTTAATTGTACTTTTCACTTCTTTAACAATTGTACTGATTTTAGTTTTTATAAAAATATTTAATAAACTAAGTAAAAGTAATTTAGAAATTACTAAAAACTTAAAAGAGATTAAAGAACTAGAAAAAGATAAAGAAAAAGTTCTTTTAAGATATGACAGAGCATTAGAAGGAAGTAGAGATGGTTTGTGGGATTGGGATTTAGTAAACAACAAAGTTTTTTTCTCTAAAAACTGGAAAAAAATGCTAGGCTTTGAAGATGATGAGTTAGCAAATGAACTTAAAGAATGGGAAAAAAGAGTTCATCCTGATGACATTGATGATGCAATAAATGATATAAAAAACAACCAAGATAAAAAAACTACTTATTATAAAAATATCCATAGAATGCAACATAAAAATGGTTATTATGTATGGATACTTGATAGGGGGAAAACCTATTATGATGATGAGGGGAAAGCTGTAAGAATGGTTGGTTTTCACTCTGATATTACAGAATTAAAAAATTTAGAAATAGATTTAAAAAATACAAAAAAAGAATTATTAGAATTTAAATTTATAATTGAAAGTGCTCCAGTTTCAATTATTATTACTGATATAGATGGGAAAATGACTTATGTTAATCCATATATCTGTCAATTAAGTGCTTATTCAAAAGAAGAGTTAATAGGGAAAAATCCAAGTATACTTAGAGGCGATTTTAGTAAAGAAACGGAACTTAAAATAAAAAATATGTGGGATAGAATTACTAACAAAAAAACTTGGGGTGGAATATTCAAAAACAAAACAAAAGATAATAAAGATTTCTGGGTCACAATAACTGTTCTTCCAATTATAAATACTAAAGGTGAAATTGTAAACTTTTTAGGAATTATGAGGGAGATTACAAAAGAGGTTTTCTTAGAAAAAAAGTTAAAAGAAAAAGAACAAATGATGTTAGCTCAATCAAAAAATGCAGCAATGGGTGAAATGATTAGTATGATTGCACACCAGTGGAGACAACCAATTACAACTATATCAATGAATGCAAATAATATTATTGCAGATATTGAGTTAAATGAATTTGATGAAAATATTATCAAAGAGATTGCACACAATATTGGTGAACAAACTCAATTTTTGTCAAAAACAATAGATGATTTTAGAAACTTTTTTAGAGAAGAAAAAGAGATTGAAGAGTTTAAAATTAGTGAACTAATAAATGAATTAGATTCTATTTTACTAGCTTCAATAAAAAACAATAACATAATTTATAAAGTTGAATATGAACCAAGCCTAAGTATTAGTACTCACAAAAGAGAACTGTTACAGGTTTTACTTAATCTTGTTAAAAATGCAAAAGAAGCCCTTCTTGAACATAAAAACAATAATAAAATAATAGAACTTACCTTTAAAGAGGAAGAAGAGAATATTCAAATAATCGTAAAAGACAATGCAGGTGGAATAAAAGAAGAAAACCTAGATAAAATCTTCAAGGCCTACTTTACAACAAAAAAAGAGATGAATGGAACAGGCCTTGGTTTGTATATGTCAAAAATGATTATTGAAAAAAATCTAAAAGGAACATTGAATGTTACAAATGAAAAAGATGGCGCACAATTTATTATAACTATAAAAAAGAACCTAATTTGAAGGATTGATATTTTTAATAGTATCCCTTAAATCATGTACCACACTAGATTGTTCATTTAATTTTCCATTTAAATTTAGTATCTCTTGGGTTTTAACTTCTACAATTTCATTGATTTTTCTAATCTCATTTTCATATTTTTCATTTAATGCCAAAGCTTTTTGATGAGCATTTGTAATATTTACTAAATTAGATTTCTGCATCTCAAGAATTCTTTTGTAATGACCATCTTTTTCTTTTAATTTTGTTTCCAAAAAGTCTACTTCACTATTTGCTTTTTTTAATCTTTTTTCAGCGTTTGAAGTTGAAAGTACTAAAGATTCATTCTTTGATTTTACAATTTCCAACTCTTTTTCTAAAGAAGAGATTCTTTCAATTGCATTTAGATTTGTTTTTTTAAACTCAAGGTAGTTTGTCATAACTTTTTTCTTGAATTCCCTTTTTTCAATCTCCTCTTGAGTTGTCAAAAAACCTATTCCTATATATTCATAGATTTTTTCATCAACACCTTTTAAAGGAATAGTTACATAATGTAAAAAATAAGGAGTATCATCTTTTGCTTTATTTTTTATAGTACCTTCCCAAGTGTTACCTTTTTCAAGCTCTTCCCACATTTTAGTAAAAACAGATTTTGGCATATCAGGATGTCTTACAATTTCATGTTCTTTTCCTAAAAGTTCCTCTTTTGAATACCCTGAAATTTCGCAGAAAAAATCATTTACATAAATTATCTCTTTGTTTGTATTAGTTTTAGAAACAATTGCAACCTTATCAAAAACTTCAGAAAATTGCTTTAACTTATTATTTTCTACTTTTAATCTTTCTTCAAATATCTTATTATCTCTAAATGCTTTTAGTTTTTCGGCTGTTTTAAAAAGTGTTTTATTTAAATTTGCATAGTCCACAGGTTTTGTAATAAAACCATCAACACCAAGTTTTATAGATTTTAAAAAATTATCCATTTCTGAATAAGCGGAAACAATAATAACATTTTGATTTGGATTGATTTTTTTAATCTCTTCTGTTAACTCTAGACCATCAATTCCAGGCATTTTTATATCACTAATTACAATATCAAAGTCTTTATTATCTTGATAAAACTCTAAAGCATCATTTCCATTTTTTAGATAAATAACTTCTTTAAAAAATTTTGATAAATAATTAACTAATGTAGAAGCGATTGATTCATCATCTTCCACATACATCACCTTAAAATCTTTACAAATCTCTTTTAATTCTTTTAAGTTTTCCATTTAGCATCCTATTTGATTATTTATTATAGCAAATTTTTTAAAATTACTAGGATTAAACTTTCATTAATGAAGGTATAATATAATTCTTTTTTTATTAAGGAAATATATGTTTGAAAAATTTATAAAGTTTTTTGTTGAGAACTCAAGAATGAACTACACACTTTTTGTGTTAGTTTTTGCCATTGGGATTTGGTCATACAATAATACACCAAAAGAGATTTTTCCAAGTTTTGATTTGGATATGATTTCAGTAAGAGGTTCATATACAGGTGCATCAGTTGATATTCTAGATAAAATGGCTGTAGCTGAAATAGAAGATAATTTAAAAAATATTGATAGTGTTGATGTTATGACTACAGTAATTAGCCCAGGAAGCTTTTCTATTGTACTAGAATTAAAAAAAGGTAAAAATAGATTTAATGAAGCAGATAAAATCAAAGATGCAATTGCAAATGTTAAATCGAATTTACCATCTGACATGGATGAGCCAACAGTTAATGTTTTAGAGCGTTCAAGATCACTTATTGATATCACTCTTACATCAGAAAAATATACAACGGATGAGTTAAAACCTTTTGCGGACAATCTAAAAAGTAGACTTCTTGGTCTTGGGGGAATTAATGATATTACTATTTATGGGGATTCAGATAAGTATTTTGAGATTTTATTAGATGATAGAAAAATTGAGGCTTTAAATCTAAATAAAAACAGTGTATTTTCTGCAATTTCAACCCTCTCGTATATTTTCCCTGTAGGTAAAATTGAAGGGGGAAATAAACACTATTATATCTCTACATTCAATGGAGCTAAAACTGCTCAAGATTTTGCAAATACTCAAATTAGAATCAACGATCAAAATCTATATTTAAGTGATATAGCATTTATTTCAAAAAAGTATGAAGACTCTTCAACGATGTATTCGTTCAATGGTCAAAATGCTCTTTCATTAGCAATTGAACAAAGTAATAGTGCAGATGCTATTAAAATAGTTCAAAATATTAAAAAAGTCCTTCCTGAGATGAATAAAAAAAATCCAGATATTAAAATCTCAATTGCAGATGATAATTCTGAAAGAATCCTTGATAGACTTAATATTGTTGTATCAAATATCATGCTTGGAATTATTCTTATTACTATTTTAGTAATGATTTTAATTAACTTTAGAATGTCATTTATTATAGCAATTGGGATACCAACTTCATTTGTAATTGCAGCAGTATATATGTATCTAAGTGGCTATACTATAAATATGATTTCACTAGTTGGAGTTTTAATTGCAATTGGTATCGTTGTTGATGATGCTATTGTTGTAAGTGAGAATATTCAACAACACATTGAAGAGGGATATCCCCCAAAAGAAGCTGCTATTATGGGTGCAAAAGAGATGTTTAAACCTGTAACTATTGCTTCAATTACAACACTTTTTTCATTTCTACCAATTTTAATGATTAGTGGGACCATGGGAGAGGTTATGAAACTTATTCCTATTGCCCTTTCGGCTCTTGTTGTTGCCTCTTTACTAGAATCATTTGTATTCTTACCAATTCATGCAGCACATACACTTAAAAATGGCGCAAAAGTAACTTCGTGGGAAAAAGCAAATAAAATCTATAATACTATATTACATTTCTTTATGGATTGGAAAAAGACTTTCTTAATTATATTTATAATTGGAGTGCCAATAGCAACTTTTTTTGCCATGAAAACTTCAAAGTTCCAAATGTTCCCAAAATTTGATGGAACGGATGTAAAAATCTCAATTAAAGCAAATGAGAATACAAGATTAGAAGATGCCTTTAAAATTGTTCAATCAATTGAATCTGACATTATGGAAAAAGGTGATAAGTTTTTTGTAAGAAGTATTGATTCTGTTGCTGGATTTAGAAGGGACAATGGTGGAAATACAGAAAGATATCCATATGTTATGTATATGACTGTTGAACTTCAAAAACTAAAAGAAGCAAACTTCTTAGATAAATATGTAACACCTTATTTATCATTTTATTATGATGATGAAGGAAGAACAAGAACAGAAAAATCTAGGCAAATTGCAAAAAAATTAAAAAATTTTATTGAGAAAAAAAACTATAAAGAAAAATTTAACCTTGAAGAGATAATAGTACTTGAAAGAAGAGTTGGACCAGTAAAATCAGACCTTAAAATTGGACTTGTATCAAATGACAATAAAAAGATTATTGGTGGTATTGAGATGCTTCAAAAAGAACTTTCAAATATGAAAGGGATTAAAACAGTATCAAACTCTTTAAAATTTGGTGTTGATGAGATTAAACTAAAAGTAAATGCCTATGGTGAACAGTTAGGTATTGATGAAGCCTTTATAGGTTCATACCTATCAAATATGTATCTTTCAAAGAAAAAAGGAACAACCTTTGATGCAACAGATATGCTTGATATTAAAATAGAAAGTATCAATAAAGATGATTTTGAAAACTTTAAAAACTTAAGTGTTCCACTTAGTGATGGAACATTTATTTCATTAAATCAAGTTGTTGACTTTAATGTAATTAGAGGTTTTGAGCAACTTATAAAAGATAATGGTGAGAAAAATTTCTATATCTTTGCTAATGTTGACCCAGAAATATTAACAGCAGGTGAAGCCTTAGAAAAAATTGAACCTTTACTAAATAAAATAAGAGAAAATGATGTAAAAATTATCCTAAAAGGGGAAGCTGAAAAGCAAAAGTCATTAAGACATGACATGTTGCTAGCAACAGCTTTAGCATTAACACTAATTATGCTTTCTATGCTGTATTTATTTAATTCATTTAGGGAAACATTTATCTTAATGAGTGTTATTCCATTTTCACTTCTTGGGGTGTTAATAGGTCATAAAATCATGGGTCTTAATCTATCTATGCCATCAATGATTGGAGCACTAGGACTTGCTGGTGTTGTTATAAATGATGGTATTATTATGATGACCTATCTTAAAAAAGCAAAAAATCTGCACGATGTTTTTGTTAGAGCAACAAAAAGGTTTAGACCAATTGTTCTTACAACAATTACGACACTTATTGGTATGAGTTCACTTATATTCTTCCCAACAGGTCAAGCGGTAATTTTCCAACCTATTGCTATTGGACTTGGGTTTGGTCTTTTATGGGGAACAATTTTAAATCTAATCTATCTGCCAGTTATATATTCAATTTCGCATAAATTAAAAAAAGACAAGCAAGTTTAATTGCTTTGTCTTTTTTATAGGAATAAAAATAAAGTTTTTACTGTAAGTTCTTTAGGCTCTTCCCCTAAAGCTTGCAAAGAGTTTTCAACATCATCAATCATTTGAGTTAATAAAACTTCAAATGAAAAATTTGATGAACTAAAAATAGTCTCTTTGTTTTCTTTTATATATTTTAAATCTTTAATTTTAGAGTAATCAATAATCTCTTCTTTAAAGATTTTTTGAAGTTCAACTTGCCAGTTATTTTGCCAAGTTAAAAATAAATAGTTTCCATTTAAATCTTTGTCATACTTAATCTTCCATCTAATAATTTGTAGATTTGCATGCATTTTTTTAAGTTTTTCTTCATCATATTCAAAAGCACCAATTTTATGGGAATCATTTAAATTATAAGTATCATGAATAAGATAATAAATACCTAAAATCAAATAATCATTTCTATTTACAATATCATCTTTACTAAAAGCAATTTGTAGATAATCTTTATATTTTGTTAAAACTTGATTTTTATATTTTAATACAAAACTTCCATCCATCTCATTTAGTAGTGTATAAATTCTTTTTTCATACTTTTTACTAAAGGATTTTGGGTTTCTAAGGTCTAGTTTCTTTTTTAAAGAGATTAGATGTTTTTGAATATCTTTATAATCTTTTTTTATTATAGTTGCAGAGTTTGTTTGAAAAACTGACTTTACATCATCTTGTTTTGGTACACATGCTGTAAACAGCAGTGAAGTTATAAAAATGATTAATATATTTTTCACTGCCATCATAAGCCTTATAAACCAAGAGTTTTTAATTCGTTTTCAATTTTTTCTAGTTTTGCTTTAGCATCTTCTAAAGCTTGTTTGTTTTCAAGTACAACTGCTTCAGGAGCATTTGCTACAAATCTTTCATTTGAAAGCATTCCATTTAGTTTATTTACTTCTTTTTCAACTTTCTCTTTTTGTTTTTCAAGTTTTGAAATAATTGGTGTCATATCAATCTCACCAGTTGGTAAATAAACCTCTAAATTATCACTTACATCAGTAATAGAGTTTTCAACTTTAGCTTCTACAAACTCAATATCTTCAACCTTTGCTAATTTTTCAATAAAAGGCTTAGCTACTTCAGTATCTATTTGTTTGTCTAGTTTTATATAAGCTTTTGCAATTTTAGAATTACCCATATCTATAACTACTTTTGCACGTCTAAGAGCTGTAATTGCTTCTTCAATAATTGCAAACATCTCTTCAATCTGCTCATCTTTTTTAACCTCTTTTGGGAAAGTAGAAACCATTAATGATTTATCTCCATTTTCCAAAGAAGTACCACTTAGTTTATGGTAAAGATAATCTGAAATAAAAGGCATAAATGGAGAAACCATTTTAAGTGTCTCTTTAAAGATTGCTCCTAGTTCTACAATTGATTCTTTACTAGCTTTTGAGTACTCAATACCCCAATCACAAAACTCTGTCCAAACAAATCTATATAGTGTTGAAGCAGCTTCATTGAATTTGAAGTTTTCTAAAGTATCTCTTACCTCATCAACTGCATGAGATAATCTACTTTGCATATAAATACCTAGTGGTGTTTTAATTTCAACATCTTTTAAATCAGGGAATGTATCAACATTTAAAGTTAAGAAATTAGAAGCATTATAAAGCTTATTTGTAAAGTTTCTAAATTGTTCTAAATTTTTTGCTCCAAGTTTTATATCTCTTCCTTGAACTGCTAAATAAGCAAGTGTAAATCTGATAATATCAGCACTATGCTCCTCAACCATATCAAGTGGATCAATTACGTTTCCTTTTGATTTTGACATTTTTGCACCATGTTCATCTCTAACAAGGGCATGCATATAAATATCTTTAAATGGTAACTCACCCATAAAGTGATCACCCATCATCATCATTCTAGCAACCCAGAAAAACATAATATCAAAACCAGTAATAAGTAATGAATTTGGATAGAAGTTTTTCATATCCTCTTCAAGATTATAAAGTTCAGGAAGTTTCCCTTTATTTCCCCAACCAAGAGGAGACATAGCCCATAAAGCTGAAGAAAACCATGTATCTAATACATCTGGATCTTGAGTATAGTGTTTATTTCCACATTTAGGACAAGCTTCTGGTTCATCTTGAGTATCTGCCCATTGGTGATTACATGAGTCACAAGTAAATACTGGGATTCTATGCCCCCACCATAATTGTCTTGAGATACACCAAGGTCTCAATTCATCCATCCAAGCTGTATATGAATTTATCCAATGTTGTGGATGGAAATTATTGTGTGCCTTTGTTTTTGCAATTGAAGATTGTGCTACTTTTTCAGATAAAAACCATTGTTGAGAAATAAATGGCTCAACAATATTTTTACATCTATAACAATGCCCTACTTGATGAACATGTTCATCAATTTTTACAATAAAACCTTCTTCTTGAAGTTTTTTTACAATTGGTTCTCTAGCTTCTAATCTTTCTAATCCAGCAAATTCTCCACAATAATCATTTAAAATACCCTTGTCATCAAAACAAGTAATAAACTCTAAATTGTGTCTTTTACCTACTTCGTAGTCGTTTTGGTCGTGAGCTGGAGTTACTTTTACAACACCAGTTCCAAATTCCATATCAACGTGAGAGTCAGTAATAACTTTTATTTTTCTTTCAGTTAATGGAAGAACAACTTCTTTTCCAACGATGTCTGTGTATCTTTCATCATCTGGATGAACCATAATAGCTGTATCCCCAAAATATGTTTCAGGTCTAGTTGTTGCAACAGTTACATGTCCCGAACCATCTGCAAAGTGATAATTCATATGGTAAAATTTTCCATTTACCTCTTCATGCTCAACTTCAATATCTGATAAAGCACCATCGTGTGTACACCAATTTACCATATAATTGTTTTGTGTAATATACCCATCATTATATAATGAAACGAAAGCTTCTTTAACAGCTTCTTTAAGCCCTTCGTCCATTGTAAATCTTTCTCTTTTCCAAGCTGGAGTAACACCAAGTTTTCTCATTTGATGAACAATATTTCCACCACTAGTCTCTTTTTGTAGCCAAGCTCTCTCTAAAAACTTCTCACGACCTATCTCTTCTTTAGTAGTACCTTCTGCTAATAATTGTTTTTCAACAACATTTTGTGTTGCAATTCCAGCATGATCAGTTCCAGGTTGCCATAAAGTTTTAAACCCATCCATTCTTTTAAATCTAGTAATAATATCTTGAAGTGTAAATGTTAAGGCATGACCAATATGTAAACTTCCTGTTACATTTGGTGGTGGCATCATAATTGCAAAATTTTTACCCTCTTCCTGAATATCTTTGTTTCCATCTATTTCAAAATAACCTCTATCTTCCCAGATTTTATAATAGTTATCTTCTACTTTTGATGGTTCGTATTTATTACTCATTTTATTCCTTAAAATTGATTCCCAATTTTTAGAGAACCTTTTAAAAATTTGTCTACTTTTTATCAGTAGATATTAAATCCACTTAAAAGTAGTAAAAACTAAAGGGCTTTAAGAATTTTGTGCTTTGCACTCTCTTCGAGAAAGCCTTGTTAAAAATTATGCGCGATTATATCTAAATATTGATTTATATAAGTTAAGGCAGTATATTTATAAAAATTTTGAAATTGGAGTTGCTTTTGAAAAATCTATTTTTTCTGAAACTTCAATCTGGATTTTTGATTTTAACATTAGTAAAAAAATATTTAGATGTTCAATATTTTTTTGAATATTTACTAAATGAGTTTTTAAAGTAGAAATAGTACTAGGTTTAAAAACCTCATTAAGTTTATGCTTTATTTGAGTTTCTCTTACCATCTCAAGTTGAAGAATTTGATTTACTTCATTAATTGCAAAATTGATTTCTTTTAAATCATTTTCCTCTTTATTTGCAATAACTTTACTTAACTTTGAGACTTCAATCTTTTGCATATAAATTCCTAATGTGTGATTTATTATGGTAACACAAAAGTGTCTCAATAGTGTCTCATTTATGTTTATTTTTTAATTTTATTCAGATTCTTTTTTAATTAATCCTGCTTCTTTTAAAAATGGAGAATGGATAAAATCCATTTTTTTGATTTTATCAAACTTGGCATAACTTAAATAAAGTACGTCTTTTGCTCTAGTTACTGCAACATAAAAAAGTCTTCTTTCCTCTTCTAAACTTCCACCTTTACTCATCAATTTTCTGTTTGGAAATCTTCCATCCATCAAATCAATTACAAAAACCTCTTTAAACTCTAAACCTTTACTTGCGTGAACAGAAAGAAGATTTACCCCTTCACCTTCACTCATCTCACCACCACCTAAAATCATTGAGTTTACAAACTTTGACAGGTCATTAAAATTTCTTGAAAGCTGTTTTAAAAGCATCACTTTTCTATTTAATTTTGCTAATGCCTTTGCCTTTTGTACAGGATTTACTGTTCCATCTTTTTGGGTTGCTCTTTTTATAGAAAGAAAATCTTTAAGTCTTGAATAAAGCATAGATCCTGTAATAGATGCAATTAATGAATCTGGATTTTTAGTTCTTCTAATTTGTTTTATTAGTAGATAAAAATCATAAATATATTTTGCTCCATCAACTGTAAGTTTTGGGTGTTTTAAAATTGGGTTTCCTAAAAATGCCTCTTCAAAACCACAATCTTTAAATTTTGATACTGAGCCTAATTCAACAAAATCATCAAAAAGACCAAGTTGTATATTTTTGACTCTATTTGATTCGTATGGATTTAAAATTGAATCATCTGGATGAAATAAGCCTTTAAAAATGTCACCATGGCCTAATTTAATTAAGGCATCAAAGATATCCTTTGAAATTGCCTTTCCAATACCTTTCCCATGCTCTAAAATATGAATAAAGGCCATCATATCATTATGGCTTAATTGCATAACTAGTAAATCTAAAACAAATTTAACCTCAACAGAATCAAAAAAAGACATTCCCCCTTTTCTTTTAGCTGGGATTCCATATTCTCTTAGGTTTGCTTCTATCCCATCAGCACTTGAATTATTTCTAAAGATAATTGCAATCTCATTATGTGGGGTTGAACTTTTTGAAATCAAATCAGAAATATGATGATATTGTGCAAAAAGCTCATTAAAAGCTAAAAGTTTTGGTGGAATTGATACATCATTTCTCATAACCTGCAGATGTTTTTCATATATTCTTTCATTGTGTTCAATAACTTTTGTAGCTAAATCTAAAATAGGTCTAGAAGAACGATAGTTTTTCCTTAATGTAAAAACATTTGCATTGTTATATCTAGTTGAAAAAGTTGAGATAATCCCAATATCTGAACCATTAAAAGCATAAATACTTTGGTCATAATCACCTACACAAAATAGTGATTTTGGTTTAAAAGCATCTAAAAGTCTTCCTTGTAAAGGGTTAGTATCTTGATATTCATCCACAAGTATCTCTTTAAAAGGAAATTCACTTTCTTTTAAAGTATCCAGCATAATAGTTAATAAATCATCAAAATTTGCATATCCATACTTTACTTTTAACTCATTAAATTCTAAAACAACATCTTCATATATTGGAGTATAAATCTCATGGGCTTCATTTTTATTTTTAATCCATGTTCCTAAATCTTCTCCATCATTAGAGTTTAGATATAAAGAATAAAGGTCATACAAATAACCCCCATCATATGGATTAGCCTCATCATTTCTATCATAAAAAACTCTTTTTTCATATAAAGATTTAAATAATGTCTTTAATTCACTTGGTTGCTTTAGAGTTATATTTATATTTAACTCTTTTAAAAGTTTATAAGATACAGAGTGAAAAGTTCCAGCCATAATCTTTTTTGCTGTATCTTTTCCAAAAAATTTAGCAACCCTTGTAACCATTTCAGCAGCTGCTTTATTTGTAAAAGTTAATAGTAGTATCTCTTCAGGTTTTACGCCATTATTAATTAAATTTGCAATTCTTCCTACAATTGTAGAAGTTTTTCCCGTACCAGCACTAGCAATAATAAGGTTAAACCCTTTTTCACATGTTGCAGCACTTAATTGGTCTTCGTTTAAATTAGATAAAGGCATTGATAATAAGTCTTAGGTAGTTTTTCATGGAGCGAATATTAGCAGTAGTCTACTTTATTTTGGGTAAAAAAAAAGGTTCCCTAAGGAACCTTTTCACACACAAGGAAACAAATTTGGAAAACTTAAAAATTCGCTATTTTTAAATTAACTGAGAAAGGATTTCGCACGTCCTTTCTCTTTCCATATGAAAATTATAATAGTTTTGTATTAATCATAAAGTAATGAAAAGTTAATAGATTGTTAATCACTAGAATAAGAAAGCTTAAAAGCTTTCCCATTCATCATTATTATTGTTTTGAGATTCTATAGTTTTAGGCTTAGAATACTCTTTTTTCTCATGACTTGATTCATATTTTTTATTGTCATTTATTTTCTTAGTTGAAACTTCACGTTCCCGTTCAATCTTCATCTCTTCACATTTATGAACTTTTATTTTATCAATATAATCAAATACTTTAGTAGTGCTCTCTTCAATATTTCTTGCAATAGAAGGAAGTCTTTCATCTCTTTTGTTTACACTATCAACATTGATATATTCTTGAACATTTGAATGAACTTCTTCATGAGCTTTTAAAAACTCTTGCCAATCAGAATTATTAGTAAATGGTTCATTTTTATGAGCTTCAATCCATTTACCTAAATCACATTCATGGTGATTTTTCACTGTCCAATTTTTCCCATCTCCAAGTCTTACAAAATTTGTTTCTTTGAAATTTACATGGTCAAGTTTTAATTTTGTGGTATCAAAAACCAAGTTTACATCACAAACACTATTTGCTTTTGATTTATCAAATGAAGTTCTATTAATAATAGATACAAGTTGTGCAGATAATTCACTTAATGCCATAGCTTTACTTGAAACAGTTTCAGAGGCATTTGCATTTTCTTGAGTAGCCTTATCTAATTGATTTACTGCATCATTAATTTGAATCATTCCTTGTTTTTGTTCTTCAGAAGCTGTAGATACCTCACCAACTAATGCAGTAACATCTTGAACTCTTTTATTCAAAGTCTTGAAACTTTCAACCATAATATCTGCTGTTTCTTTACCCTCTTTTGTTTTTTCTTGGGCAAATGTAACAATATCTTTAATCTCTTTAGCTGCCTCAGCACTTCTTGCTGCTAGATTTCTAACTTCTTGAGCTACTACGGCAAAGCCTTTCCCTGCTTCTCCTGCTGTTGCAGCTTCAACAGCTGCATTAAGTGAAAGAATATTTGTCTGGAAAGCGATTTGGTCAATTATTGTAATTGCATCAACAATATCATTTGTAGCTTTATTAATCTCTTCCATTGAGCTACCAGTTTTATGTGCTAATTCATTGTCTTTTTTACTTGTATTAGATAATTCACTTGAAATTTCTAACATCTTTTTCGTCTTTTCATCTGTTTGAGTAATTGTTGATGTTATCTCTTCAACAGCAGCTGCTGTTTCCTCTAAAGAAGCAGCTTGTTGGGTAGAAGATGCTGATAATTGCTCAGAAGTTGCTGCTAACTCTTCTGCATTGTTTGAAACTCTTTTACTTGTATTATCAATCATACATAAAATTTCAGAAACTGAACTTCCTAAAGAGTTTGTTCCTTTAATTAATGAACCTATATTTCCTGAACTTTTTGCATCAATTGTATAATTATATCTAGCATTACCAAATTCGATAAGTGCCTTTGTAACCATACTAAGATTATCTTTTGTTATATCCAACATCTCGTTAACTTTATTTTTAAACTCTTCAACTTGTGGAGAGTTTGCTTTTGAATTAATATTATATGAATAAAAACCATTTTTTGTTTTTTCTATAATATCAATTGCTTCATTGATAACTACACCATCTTGTTTAATTCCATCTTCAATAAATTGTAAATAATTATTAAAACTATCTACAACTAAACCAAGTTCATCATCTGATTTTTTTGTAATTTTCATAGAAGAACTATTTGAATTGTTAGTTAACTCATCAATTCCATTTCTTAGCTCATTTAAAGGAGTAATTACAATTTTTCTAATTGTCAAAGTTATAAAAATTAAAATGAAAACTAAAAGTGATACTATTAAAATTAGTGCAGTGTTGATTATAGTTTCTGCATCTTCAACTGCAGAATTTACATGTTTCATTGTATCTGCTAAAATTACAATACCTAACTCTTCTCCTCTAAAATCCTTAACAACTTCATATGTATAAAGATATTTATCAGTAAGATATGTTTTGTTTTTTAATAGTTCATCTAAGTTTATATTTTTTGCATCATTGAAAAAATCTTCATTTAAAAAATTTTGTGAGATTACATAATTAGTCTTATATATTAACTCTTCATTAAAAAGTTTTACTGAAGATTTTCTTTTATCCATTAAAAGAAGAAAACCTTTTTCTTGTTTGTTAAATATTTTTGCAACGGAATTTAAGCCTTGAACAAACTCTAAAGAACCTAAATGAGTTCCCTCGTCCATAATTGGCATAACTGACCTAATAGATAATCCAGCTTTCCCAAGTTCAAAGGTATTTACAGCTTTTTTTGTTGAATTTACTTGAACTACACTATGTCTAAAACTACTAAGATCATCTCCAAACTTATCTGGTCTCCATGCTCTAAGAAAAGATTTATTATCTTTTGTATGAATATGAACTTTAATGTTTTTAAAATCAGTTGAATCTTTCATTGCTTTACTAAGTTTAGATAAGGCATTAATAGCTATTTCTCTATTATTTTCTTTTAATGACTTTTTTAACATACCATCATTAGCAATAGATACTGCATTTGAAATACCTACACCAAACTTTGCATTAATATTATCTTCAGACATATGCTGAAGACTCAATGCATCTCGTTCATAAACTTCATCTTTTAGATGAGACTTTTGATACTGCAAAACTACAATTCCAATGATTAAAGCAATTACAGAAATTAAAGTAACTACTATCCCTATTTTTTTACCTATAGTAAAGTTATTCATACTATCCTCTCCCATGGAATAAACTATTTCCTCAATTATTTTATAAAAAATTATACCCTTTTAAAATTAAAACGTAATTATATAATATAGATTAAACTTATATTCTTTTTATACATTTTAAAGCTTCAATTTAAGACAAATTTTAAATTCAAATTAATTGCAAATAAACACTATTTTATATTTGAGATTTAAAGTGTTATATAAGAACTAATATTTTCTCTACTTTATATATAATTTTTTGTTATTTTTTGAAGTTTTAGAATTGTAAGAAAAGAAATTAAAAAGAAAAAGGAAAGGAGTTATCCTTCACTTTTCTTTTTTTAAATTATTGTATTGCAGCTAAAGCAGCCTCATAATTTGGCTCTTCAGTAATCTCTGGACAAATCTCTTTATATGTTACAACACCATTTGCATCTGTAACAAAAATTGCTCTACAAGTAACACCTGCTAATGGTCCATCAGCAATTAAAACACCGTATGCATTTGCTAAATCTTTATTTCTAAAGTCACTTCCAACTTTTAGATTTTCGATTCCTTCAGTTGTACAAAATCTTCCCATTGCAAATGGTAAATCCATAGATACAACTACAACTTCAGCATCTGAACTTGCAGCTTCTTCATTGAATCTTCTAGTTTCTGCAGCACATACTGGAGTATCAAGTGATGGTACTACCACAATAACTTGTGCTTTTCCACCAACAGTAATTTCTGATAAATCTTGTGCTACAACATTTACAACTGGTGCTTTATCACCTACATTTACTTCAGTTCCTGCTAAATTAACAATATTACCTTTTAATTTAGTTGTTGCCATATATCTTCTCCCTATTATTATAAATTTGAGTTTTAAATAAAACTAGAAAAATAGTATAACAAAATAAAATTAAGTTATTATAGAAAAAATTAAAAATAAACTACTTTTTAATCTTAATACTATTTTCTAAAAGCTCTATTTTTTTATCTTCAATAAGTTTTGTAAGACTTGCTTTAAAAGCTTTTTTACTTAATCCAAAAAACTCTTTTATATCTTGGGCATCACTTTTATATGTAAATGAAAGTTCACCATTATTTTGTTCTAAAATTGATAAAACTTTATTTGGATTATCATCACTATTTTTTGCACCAATTTTTTGTAAACAAATATCAAGTTTCCCATCCTCTCTCAAAGATTTAACAAAGGCTCTTTTTTTGTCTCCAATTTTTAAATTTTCAAAAATCTCATTATGGAAAATAAGACCTTCATATTGGTTATCTACAATAACTTTAAAACCAAGTGGTGTTTTTATAAAAACTAAAACCTCAACCTCATCATTTTGTTTATAATCAGTTGCTGTTTTATCAAGTTTGAATTTTTCTGTTCCAATTAGTCTATGTGTTTTTTCATCTTCAACAACTTGTATCACTTTTTCATTTCCAACTTGATATGTTGATCTTTGTTTATTTTTTGGTACCAATAAATCTTTTGGTAAGCCCATATCTAAAAAAGCACCAAACTTTGTAATATCAACAACTTCCAAAGAAACAAAATCATTTTTCATAGCATATGGTTTTTGTGTAGTAGCAACTAATCTATCTTCACTATCTGTATAAATAAAAACTTCAATCTCATTACCTATTTGCATAGAAGAGTTTACATAACAATTTGGTAATAAAACCTCTTCCTCATCCTCTGCAATTAAATAAAGACCTGGTTCTGATACACGGTTTACTTTTAAAGAGTTTAATTCTCCTAAGATTATATTTTTATTCATTTTTTTCCTAAATTTTTTGCTATGAATAGAGTTACTACTCCAACCATAATAATTGATGCCCCTGAACTAATATCATAAAGGTATGATATCATAAGTCCAAGAAGGGTAAAACTTGTAGCTAGTAAAGCACTTAAAGCCATCATAGTTGAAAGTTTTTTTGCAAACATCTCAGCTAGATAGGTAGGTATAGTAAGAAGAGCAATTACTAAAATAAGCCCCACAACTTTTATTGCAGCAACTACACTAAGAGCAGCTAAAATCAAAATAAGTGTATAAAAAAACCTTACATTTATACCCCGTAATTTTGCAAATTCACTATCATAAGAAACTGCAAGAATTTGTTTATAAAAGAATAAAACTAAAAAGACTATAAACATATCTAATATGCTTAAATAGATTATATCCTCATTTGAAACAGCAATGATAGACCCAAATAAATAACTCATCAAATCTACATTATAACCAGGGGTCAAATCAACAAAAATGATTCCAATACCCATACCAAAAGCCCACATTATTCCAATAATAGAATCAATTCTACTTCTATTTTTCAAAGTTATTGCTGCAATTATAAATGCTGTTGTAACTGCAAAAATAGTTGCTCCAAAAAGTACAGGAAGACCAAGGAAAATTGCAAGACCAATTCCCCCATAAGAACTATGGGCAATTCCCCCTGCTAAAAATGTAATTTTATTTACTACAACTAATGAACCAATAATACCTGCGGCAATAGAAACCAAAACTCCAGCAATTATTGCATTTTGTATAAAATCATATTGTAAAGCTTCTAGCATTTATTCATCTCCATGGGTATGATTACAACAAACTTGTTTTTTCCCTAATGCTGATAAAAGTTCAACTTCACACAGATGCTCATTTTGAGTATCAAAGGTTTGTTCAATATTTTTTAAATGATGATATACAAGGTTTTTATTTACATGGGCAACATTTTTTGCATAATTCATAAGTACAGAGATATCATGACTAATAACAACTATTGAAATAGATTTATTTAACTCTTTTAGAAGTTCATAGATTTCTGTTTGACCTTTTACATCAATACTTGCAGTTGGTTCATCAAGTAACATAACCTTTGGGTTTGAACAAAGTGCCCTTGCAATAAACACCCTTTGTCTTTGACCTCCACTTAAATCACCAATTTTACTATTAGCAAATTCTTCCATTCCCACTTGCTTTAAAGAGTTCATCGCACATGATATATCCTCTTTACAGTGGCCAAAAAAAGATTTTTTCTTACCTACATGTCCCATTAAGACAACCTCTAAAGCTGTGATTGGAAAATCAGTGTTTAAATTTGTATTCTGAGGAACATAGCCAATAGAACTAATTTTTACATCTCGTTTTATTTGCCCTTTTTTTGGTTTTAATAAATCAAGTATTAATTTAAGAAGAGTAGATTTTCCTCCACCATTAGGTCCAATAATAGCTAAAAAATCATTATCTAAAATATCTAAATTTATATCTTCTAAAACGTTGTTTTTATCATAGGTGAAAAAAAGATTTTTTATCTCAATAATTTTATTCATATAACTCTTTAAGTATTGTAATTTCGGGAATTATACTATAATGATTACTCAATTTACATAAAATCTATATTTTTCAATAATACTTGCCCAAAGAGTACCTATATATTCATGCATTGCCAATTGGGTTTTTCTTACATTATTTGCATTTGGACTACTTAATATTTTAAGTTCTTTTTCTTGTAAAAAATCTGTTGGTGCTGCAATGGGATTTAAACCATTTTCTTTAAAAAGTTTCATGGCTCTAGGCATATGATATGCAGAAGTAACTAAAATAAAAGTTTTATCACCTACAAATTTTTTCACATATTGTGCTTCTTCGTAAGTGTCTTTTGCTTCCTCTTGAGTTAAGATATCTTTTTCATCAATTCCCATTGAAATAGCAACCTCTTTTGAGATAATTGCATGGGGTGTTATATCATCTCCTCCATATCCTGAAACTATAAGTTTTCCATTATCTAGTTTTTTAAATATTCTAATACCTTCAGTTAATCTCATAAGAGCAGAAGAAGAAAGTTGAGAATGGGGTGAAATCTCTTTATTTGTAATATGTCCACTTCCTAAAACTAAAACATATTCAATACTTGAATCAATATCTAAATAAGCTTTGTACTCATTTTCCAATGGTTTAATAAGTGCATTAGAAAAGGGTGAATATGAGATTAAAAAAAGCCAAAGAAAAGAGACACTTAAAAATAGTTTTGCTTTTTTATAACTTTTTGAAAAAAGAAAATAAAGACCAATAAAAAACAAAATCAATGAAATAGACAATGGCATCAAGAAAATAGATAATAATTTTTTTAAACTAAATAACAAACCCTAAACTCCTATTAATGCAGATGTATAACCAACTACACTTTTATCATCTTTAGTTACATCATAACTTGTACAATAATGTAAAAGTTGTGTTTTTAAATCTTTTTTTATAGCTGATTTAATTATGGCTTTTACTCCAATCTTTCCACAAGCTTCACAACCTTGGTCAAACATTTCAAGGTTTTTTTCAACAATTGCATTTAAACAAATATTATCTAACTTTTTTGCCTCATTTTGTGAATAAAAATGACTTAAGTCTGTACTAATGATGATAAAATTTTCTTCATCTTCAAGAAGGAAATCTATTAAAAGTGATAGCTCATTAAAATCTAATTTCCCATAAACAATCTCTATAATCTTTGAATTCTCAAAATAGTTTTTTACAAAAGGAGCTTGAGTCTCCGTTGAATGTTCAAAATGTAACTCCTCATCAAAATGTAAAAAATTGTATTTTTCTTTTAATTTTAAAGAATACTCTTTATCAATTTTTATATTTCCCAATGGTGTTTCAAACTCATCATATAAAGCAATTGAAGCACCATCTATAAAAGTTCTATGTGATGGACCTATTACAATTACTCTTTTAAAGTTTTGCTTTGAAGATATACAAGAAGATAAATTATAAGCTAAATTTGCGGTAAAACCACTGTAGATATAACCTGCATGGGGAACAATTACTGCCTTTGGTTTAATATCAATTGCTTTTTCTAGTTTAAAGCTTTTATTAAAATTATCTATAAAAGCTAAAATCTCTTCTTTTGAATTTGGGTAAAAAGAACCTGCTACTACAGTTTTTCTTTGGGTCATTTAAACACTCCATATATTTCTTGATTACACTTTGGACATTTGCCATCAACTAGTTTTGAAGATTGCACTTCAAAATATTTTCTATTAATTAAATTTTCATTACATTTAGGACAAGAGCTTATATTATCAAGGCCTGCATTTCCAATATAAACATAATTTAATCCATACTCTTTAGCAATTTGTTTTGCCATAAATAAAGTTTCAATTGATGTTCTAGGAAGTTTTAATTCTTTGTAATCAGGATGAAAAGCTGAAATATGCCAAGGTATATCTACCCCTAAATTTTCTTTTATCCATTTTACCATTTTTGTTATCTCTTCTTTTGAATCATTTCTAGTAGGGACTAAAAGTGTAGTAATCTCTAAATGTATACCATTTTTATTGAAAATAATTAAATTTTCTAAAACTTGATGTAAATTACCGCCAAGTTTTGTTTTGTAATACTTTTCATCAAAAGATTTTAAATCGACATTTATAGCATCAATAATACCTTTCATATCTTCTATTACTTCCCTACTTTCAAAACCATTGCTAACAAAAACAGATTTAATACCTTTTTTCTTAGCTTCTATGGCAATATCTTTAGCAAAAGGATAAAAAATAGTTGGTTCATTATAAGTATATGAAATAGACTTGCACTCATTTAAAGATGCTATTTCAACAACTCTTTTTGGCTCTATATAGTTTGATGTATCAATATTTTTTTCTTGGGAAATACCATGGTTTTGACAAAAGTTACAATGAAAATTACACCCTACTGTCCCTAAAGATAATGAGTTTGAATTTGGCAAAAAATGATATAAGGGCTTTTTTTCAATGGGATCAATATTAAAAGCACTAATATGACCATAAACCAGACAATCTATCCCTTCCCCTGTGTTTTTATTTACACCACAAATCCCTACTTTGTCAATATCTATTTCACAGTAATATGAGCAAAGAAGACATATATATTTTCCATTGTCTTTTTTCTCATAATAATTCATTTTAACTTCTTATTTTTGTTGCTTCATAGGTATGAATTTTTGGAAGTGCGGGAAGTTTATGTGGATCAAGACCAGCTTTTTGACATAGATGAACCATAAAATCATTAAAAGTTGGTAACTGTTCCCAAACTTGAGGTAAAAAGGTTGCTTTTTTGCCCTCTAATTCTAAAATTACGCCATGTTTATTAGGAATTAGTTTTGTTTCTAAATCTTCAAAACTATCATACTCTAAAGGTTCAGGTTTTGTTAGAATTGAGATTTCAATATCTGTTTTTTCAAACTCTTCTTCAGTCAATTCTAAAAACCTTGGGTCTCCAAAAGCTGCTGATATCGAGTTTGATATTAAATCATCTATTAAACTTCTTTTTGCTTCAAGGGAACCTATACATCCCCTTAATCTATGGTCAATTGTTAATGTTACAAAACAAGCTTGTTCTTCACCTAAAAAAGAATTTTCTTTTAAAAGTTTCTCTTTATCAACTTTTACATCATCATGAAAATTTGAATTAATTGCAGTTTTTGCAATCTCTAAAAGTAAGGCCTCATTCATAAACTATTCCTTTTTTATAATTTTGTTATATCTTTAATTGCATTTATAAATTTATCATCATAGTTTAAACACTTACAAACTTTATAATCAGCAATACCTATTTTATCAGCTTCCTCTTTATATTCAATACTTAATTCAAAATCTGTTTCTGAATTATCAACAATAAATGCAATTGGATAGATTAAAACCTTCTGGTCTTTATATTTTTCAAGCTCTTTATCTAAAGCTGGCTCTAACCATTTCATCGGACCAACTTTTGATTGATAAGCTAAAGAGATTGATTTAAACTCAACACCCTGCTCTTTTAAAATTTCTGCTAAAATTTTTACATGTTCGTTTACATGTTTTTCATATGGATCACCTGCATCAACAATCTTTTGTGGCAGTCCATGGGCTGAAAAAATTAGATTATACTCATTTGGATTTTCAACTGTATTTTTTATAGTATCTACTAAAGCCTCGTTAAAAACTCTATTTTGGTAATAAGGCTCTATAACTTTAATATTAAATTTTTCCTTTGCCACCTCTTCAAAATCTTCAACAGATGATTTTGTTGTTGTAGTTGAATACTGAGGATACAAAGGTAATAAAACCACATCTTTTATCCCTTTTTTTTCTAAGTCTTCTACAACAGAAGACGCAAAAGGTGGAGTATATCTCATAGCTTGATAAACACAAATATCTTCAAATTCTTCATTTAATCTATCTACTAATTTTTCAGTTAAAGGGTTAATTGGGGATTGATTTCCAATCTCTTCATAGTTTTTCCAAGCACTATTTAATCTTGAACTTACTATAAATTTTGCAATAAGTGATCTTAAGAAATTGCTTTTAACAGTTAAAATATTTTTATCATTGAACATATTTGTTAAAAACATTTTTAATTCATCTTTATTTCTAGCTCCACCCATATTTAAAAGTACTAATGCTTTAGTGCACTGTTTAGTCATCTATTTCTCCAAAATCTTATTTAAATTAATTATATCATCACTGCACCAAGTTGCAAGTGACATGTCGTGTGTTATTAAAAGAATTCCACAGTTTTCAAGTTGTTTTATTATCAATTGCATAACTTCCATTGCAATAATATTGTCTAAAGCCGAAGTTGGTTCATCAACCAAAAGTAAATCTGGTTTCATAAGTAAGGCTCTTAAAATTGAACATCTTTGTAGTTGTCCCCCTGAAAGTTCATGTGGTTTTTTCTCTAAAAGTGATTTTTCTAAAGTTAAAAGTTCACATTTGTTACTAACTTCCTCTTCAAAATTTAAACTTTTTAGATTTAAAACATCTTTTATTTGCTCTATGATTTTAAAAGAAGGATGAAAAGAACTATATGGATCTTGATAAATTGAACTTATATTTGAAACACTAATTGTCCCTTTTAAAGGTTTTAAGTTTCCACTTATTAGTTCAAAAAGCGTACTTTTACCACTACCACTACTTCCAACTATTGATACTAGTTGTCCCTTTTGTAAACAAAGTTTAAAATTTTTGTAAATTAATTTATCTTTGTTATAGCCAAAATCTAAATTTCTTATTTCTAATACTGTGTTATTTTCCATTATTATTCCCATTAAGTAGATGATACTATATTAAAAAATAGTTTAAAAGATAAGTAAGCTATAAATGAAAAAGATTATCATTATAGATACCCGATTAAATGGATAATGTAAGTTAAATAAAAGCTAAAAGTGCTAAAATCTTATTTTTATATTTAAGGAGAGATTGAATGAAAAAGATTGTTTTAGGAACAATGATTGCTGCTGCATCTTTAATGGCTGCAAGTTTTGCACCATGTGCTGCATGTCACGGAGCTACTGCTGAAAAAGCTGCTTTAGGGAAATCACAAATCATTAAAGGTTGGCCAGTTGAAAAAACTGTTGCTGCTTTAAAAGGTTATAAAGATGGATCTTATGGTGGAGCTATGAAAGGTGTTATGAAAGGTCAAGTTGCAAGACTTTCTGATGCAGACATTGAAGATTTAGCAAAACAAATCGCTGCATTTTAATTAGCGATTATTCCTAAATGAAAAGTGAGCTACTATGGTAGTTCACTTTTTTTTTGCTCTTTTTTTACTGAAGCCTTAACCTCTTTTTTCTTGTCCTCTTTTCTTCTAGCATCATTTAAATCATCTTCGCTATCAAATAAAAGTCCTCCCATCATCTTTTCACTATCATCAAACATCCCTTTTTTCGCACCCCAAATAAACATACCTAAAACTGCAAAAGAGACAATAAGTCCAACCATTAGCATCATAAAAAGTGTATCATTAATCATTCTTTTTCCTATTTTTTCATTTTTATTCTCATCGAATTTGCTACAACTAGAAGTGAACTTAAACTCATTGAAGCTGCTGCTACTAAAGGAATTACCCATCCTGCCATTGCTAAAGGAATAGTAATCATATTATACACCAAAGAGAGTAGTAAGTTTTGTTTTATAAATTTAAATGTTCTTTTTGAAATTTCAAAGGCTTCTTTTAAACTTGTCAAAGAATTATTTAAAAGTACTACATCTGAAACTGAAATTGTTACATCTGCTGAATTACCCATTGCTACAGAAATATCAGAACTAGCTAAGGCAACTGAGTCATTTATCCCATCACCAGCCATAATAACTATCTTATTTTCCTCTTTTAATTTTTTTATATATTTTGCTTTTCCAATTGGGTCAACATTTGCTACAAAGTCACTTATACCAACTTTAGATGCAACTTTTTTTGCAACATCTTCATTATCACCAGTTAACATAATCACATCAATATCATTAGCCTTCGCATAAGAAACTAACTCTTTTGCATCCTCTTTAATTTCATCAGCTAACTCAAAAGTTGCAATAACCCTTCTATTGATTGCAAAAATATAAACAGAGTTTGAACTATCAAATATATAATTGATTCTATTTTCCCTTAGAAGTTCAATATTCCCACCTAAAAGATGAAAAGTTTTCCCTTCTACATTATCATATTTTCCAATCATACCTTTTGCTTGGATATTTTTAACGTCATAGATATTTTTTAATTGCAAATTATCATATTTTGATTCTAAATATTTTTTTACAGATTTAGAAATTGGGTGATTTGATGATTCAAGTAGTGAATATAAAAGATTTAATTTATGTATATTATCATCTTTTATTCTGGCTTTTTTAACTTTTAATTCACCCTTTGTAATAGTTCCTGTTTTATCAAGAACTAATGTATCTGCTTTTGCTAAGGTTTCAATAAATTTTGCTTCTTTAAAAAGTAAACCTTTTTTTGCAAGTTCTGAAATACCAATTAAACTTGCAATAGGAGTTGCTAAAGCCAAGGCACAAGGACAAGCAATAACAATAACTGAAATTGCAACAATAAAAGATTTTTCAAAATGGTCAGTTCCTTCATAGTCAAAACCTAAATTAATTCCAAAGAAATACCAAACTAAAAAAGTTAAAAGTGATAAAGTTAAAATTGTTACTGTAAAACCCTTTGAAACTTCATTTGCTTTATATTCAATCTCTGGCTTTGAACTTAGTGACTCCTCAAGTAAAGTAACTATAGAACTTAGTGTTGAATCTTTGTATGTTTTAGTTGCTTCATATCTAATAAGTGAATCATTATTTATAGTTCCACTAAAAATATTATCTCCCATTTTTTTATATATAGGAACTGATTCACCAGTTAAACTTGATTCATCAAAACTTCCTTCACCTGAAGTTATAACACCATCTATACAAACTTTTTCTCCACTTCTAATCTCAATAGTATCACCAACTTTGATATTATTTAGTGCAACAGTTTTTTTAACTCCATCTTCTACAATTGTAGCTTCAAGGGGAATAGAACTTTTTATTTTATCCAAAGTATCAACTGCACTTTTTTTACCAATAACTTCTAGATATTTTCCAACTAAAACAAAAGTAATTATCATAACAACGGAGTCAAAATAGCTTTCACCTTTGGCTCCAAACATCACAAAAAGTGAATAAATATAGGTTAAAGATGCCCCGGAACTAACCAAAAAGTCCATATTTAAGATTTTGTTTCTTAATCCAAAATATGCGCCTCTAAAGAAAATCCACCCAGAATAAAATAAAACAGGAGTTGCTAAAATAAACTCAGCTACATGGATATAATTTCTAATTTGCTCATCAATACCTGTAAAAAAACCAGTATATTTTGCAACTGCAAGCATCATAATGTTCATACTTGCGAAAACTGCAACCATCATTCTAATAAAATATTCTCTTTTTGATTTTACAGCTTGTTCGTCAGCTACACTTGCATCATAAGCATAAGCGTTGTATCCTATGCTTCTAATTTTTAAGATTATCTCAGATAATTTTATTTTTTCATTATCCCAAATAATTTTTGCTTTGTTGTTTGTAAAGTTTATATCTGCACTAATTATTCCTTCAGTTTCATATAAAACTTTTTCATTTAACCACACACAAGCAGCACAATGAATTCCTTCAATAATCAAATCAATTTGTTTAAATCCATTGTCAGTTTCTGAAATAAATGTATCTTCAAAACTTTTTGTATCAAACCTCTGTACATCGTCATTTATCTCAATTGGAGGGGAGATTGTTTTGTTACCTAACTTGTCATAAAAAGAATCAAGTCCATCATCCTTTAAAAGATGATATACACCTTGACAACCCTTACAACAAAAGTTTAATTCTCCCTCTTTAATCATTACACCATCATCAAATGATAAATGACAGTGATTACATTTAACTTTACCCACTAAATTTCCTAAATAATTTTTAAATAACTAATATTTGATAATTTAATATATATCTAATTGATAGTATAATATTATATCCTAATAAGTTTGGAGTAACTCTTAATGATTAACAATGTATCAATCCTAAAAAATATTACAATCCTGTATGCTGAAGATGAAGTAGCATTAAGAGAGATTACCTTAAATATCCTTCGAGGTTTTACAAAGAAACAATTTGTAGCTGAAAATGGTGCACAAGGTCTTGATCTTTTTAAACAAAACGAATCTGAAATCGACCTAATAATCACTGATGTAAATATGCCAATAATGAATGGTCTGGAAATGATTAGGGAGATAAAAAAAATAAATCCTCATATTCCAATTATTGTTGCAACAGCATTTTCTAATACAGAATATTTACTTGAAGCTATTGATATTGGTGTAGATAAATATGTATTAAAACCAATTGATATGAAAAAACTTTTACAACTAATGAGTCAATCTTTACTTTACCATGAATTAAAAGATTTATATACAGATAACCTAACACATCTTCCAAATAGAAATAAACTAAAAAAAGATTTAGAAAACTCAAGCGAAGATTTAATGGCAATTATAAATATTGATAAATTTTCAACTATTAATGACCTTTTTGGTGAACATAACGGAGACAAAGTTTTAATCGAGTTTTCAGATGCTCTAAAAGAGTATTTTTCAAATCAAGAATTTATTATTTATAGAATTGAAGCAGATAAGTTTGCAGTAATATCAAAAAATTTTGATAGAGATGTTAATAGCTTTTATGATTTATGTAAGAAATTTGAAGAGTTTATAGAACAAGAACCTGTTTATATTGATGAGCATGAGATTGATTTAAATATAACAATTGGTATTGCAAAGAGTGATGCTAATAATGCTTATAAATATGCACAAAGAGTTGTAACCTATGCTAGAAAGAAATTTGAGCCAATTTTAATTTATAATGATTCTTTTAATATCCAAGAATCTTTTGAAGAAAATATTAAATGGATTAAAAAAATAAAAACTGGTGTGAAAAATGGAGATTTTAAAGGATATTTCCAACCAATCGTAGATACTAAGACAAAAGAGATTTATAAATATGAAGCTTTAATTAGATACATAGAAGATGATGGAACTGTTGTTTCACCTTATACTTTTTTAAATATTGCAAAAAAAGCTAAACTTTACCCTCACATTATTAAAATAATGCTGGATGAAGCTTTTAACTTAATTAAAACAAAAAATAAAAGAGTTGCTGTTAATATCTCCTTTGAAGATATTGCCAGTGCAGTAACAATGAAACATATTAATAATGTTTTGAAAGAGAATGCCCAATATACTCATTTATTAGAATTTGAAATTCTAGAATCTGAAGAGATATCAAATTTTGAAGAGGTATTTAAATTTATAAATACAGTAAATGAATATGGTTGTAAAGTTGGGGTTGATGACTTCGGTGCGGGATATTCAAATTTTAATATGTTAGTAAATCTTAATATCTCATATGTAAAAATTGATGGTTCATTAATAAGAAGTATAGATAAATCAGAAAATCAAAAAATCATCGTAAAAACTATAGATGAGTTTGCTAAAAAGTTTGGTTTTAAAACTGTTGCGGAATTTGTATCTAGTAAAGAGATTTATGAGGTTATAAAAGATATTGGAGTTGACTTTTCTCAAGGGTATTACTTTGATGCACCCCTAAGTTATGATGAGATTAAATAACTAATTAAGCCAGTTATTTAATGTTTCATCTTTATCAAAAAGTTTCGATTTTACTCTAGCAATATTTGCAATTGAAATAAGCTGTTTGCTTGCTTTTTCTAAATCATCATTTATTATAAAATAATCATATTTTTGGAAGAATCTAATCTCACTTTTTGCATTTTGAATTCTTCTATCGATAACTTCTTGAGAATCTGTAGCTCTATTTTTTAATCTATCTTCTAAATCTTTTAAACTTGGAGTTGTTATAAATACAGAAGTTACAACCTTATCCATTTTTTTTCTTACTATATCATGACCTTGGACATCAATATCAAAGATTACAATTTTGCCCTCGCTTAGAGCTTTTTTGATAGGTTTAAGTGATGTTCCATAATAGTTTCCATGAACCTCTGCCCACTCTAAAAAGTTTCCAGTTTTTATATCTTCTTGAAACTCTTCTCTTGTTGTAAAAAGATAATCTACTCCATGTTTTTCACCAGGTCTTGGTTCTCTTGTAGTAGTTGAAATTGAAAAATAATACTCATCAATCTCTTTATAAACATTTTTTAAAAGTGTTGACTTTCCACATCCACTAGGACCTGAAAGAATTAAAATAGCACCTTTATTTTCCATTATTTATTCACCCTTAAACATAAAGTAACATCTACATCTTCACCATTTGAAAGTCTATCAATTACTGCCTGATCAAACTTTTGTAAAAAAGGTTTTAATTCTGAGATATTGTAATTATTTAATATTAATTTAATTGGTTGCTCTTTATTTTCTTGAAGATTAAACTCATACTCTTCAACTTCATTTAAAGCATCATCTATTATTTGATTTATATCTTTCCAATCATTTTGAGAAACTACATCAGAAAAATCTAATTCTTTTTCTTCTAATAAATCTGTAATTTTATGTAACTCTTGATTATCCAATACACCACCACTGTTTAATGAAGCAATTGTAACTATTGATTCATCATTATCTTCTTCTATAGTATCAGCAATATCATCTGCTAATGATTCCACATAACTTGAAATAACTTCTTCCTCATCAAATTCAAACTTTTTAGGTTTGTTTTCTTCTTTTAAATCCTCTTTTATAAACTCTACTTGTTCTTTTAATAAACTTTCTAAATGATTTGGTAAAAAAGGTCTTTGAATAATAAAATCTCTTGATTTATCAAATGGCAATTCTTCACTTACAATTGCAGCTAATTTTTTTGTATTTGCTTTTAGTCTATTGAAGTCATCATCGACAAACGCTTCATCAATAATAATAAAATCTACTTTTTCATTTATCTTTGATGAGTCTTGCACACTTAAAACTATATTTAGTTTTTTACAAACTAAAGTAAATATTTTTTCTATAATAGGAGTTTTCGTTACTAATATTAAATTCATCTATTTTAACTCTTTTAATTCTAAATTCTCTAACTTATAAACTTTATCGCACTGCATAGCCAAATCATCTTCATGGGTAACAAGTATCATCCCAGAATTGTTTTCTTTAACATATTCTTGTAATCTATCCATTACTATCTGAGCTGTAGTTTTATCTAGATTTCCTGTGGGTTCATCTGCAAATATAATTTTTGGTTTTTTTGTTAAAACCCTAGCAATAGACAATCTTTGTTGTTGTCCCCCACTTAATTCCCCAACTCCTTGATTAATTACAAAATCAATTTCCAGCTTTTTTAATAGCTCTTCATCAATCTCATTTTCACTCAAAAGTGTTGCAATTTTTAAATTATCATTTGCAGAAAAACCACGAAATAAATAATGCGCTTGAAATATTATACCAAAATCATCTCTCCTAATCTTTAAGAGAGTATTTTTATTTAGTTTATATATATTTTGATTATTAAAATTAACTTCACCAAATTTTGGTTCTAATAAAGAGGATAAAATATTTAATAAAGTTGATTTTCCACTTCCACTTTTTCCAATAATAGCAATAGTTTGTTTTTGTTCAAGTATTAAAGTTATGTTTTCAAAAAGTTTATAATCAAATTCGTGAGTTAAGTTTTTAGCTTCTAAGAGTATTTTTTGTGCTGGAGTAATGGGTTCGATTGTTTTTTGATTTTCACCCATTACTTCCACTTTTTTAGATTTCTTTTTTAATTACCCATTTGTGCAGCAACTTCTGCAGCGAAATCTTCTTCTTTTTTCTCGATACCTTCACCAAGTTCGAATCTTATATATTCAACTAACTCAATTGATGCATCACAAGCTTTAATAGCTTCTTCAACAGTCATTGAGTCATCCATAACGTAAGTTTGAGATAATAAAGCATGAGCTTTATCTAATTGAGAGTTATCCTCAATCCATCTAGCAATTTTACCTTTAACAATGTTTCCGATAATTTTTTCTGGTTTACCTTCAGCTAATAATTGCTCTTTCATTTCAGCTTCAGCAGCTGCAATTGCATCATCAGTTAATTGTTGTTTAGAAACAAACTGAGGGATATTTTTAAGAGGTTTACCAAGTCTTACTAACTCTTCATTTTCTTTTTCAATATCAGCAATAATAGCTTTGTTTTCAGATTCGATAAAATCAGCAGCTAAATCTTGGTAAGAAATAACAGTTGGTTTCATTGAAGCAGCATGCATAGCTACTTTTTTTAATAAATCTGCAGCTTTTTCTTTTACAGCATCATCACATTTTGCAGCTAAAATAACTCCAACTTTACCCATGTGAACATAACCATTAACAACAGTACCTTCAACATTTACAACTTTTCTAGCTACTAAATTTTCACCAATAACTGCAATTTTTTCATTTAAATATGTTGTAAAATCTTGTCCATCAATAGTTGAAGACGCTAAAGATTCAGCATCTGCAATTGCATTTACTTGAGCATGCTCAGTAATTGCTTTTGTTAAATTAAGGAACTGTTCGTTTTTAGCAACGAAGTCAGTTTGTGAGTTAACTTCAGTCATAGTTGCTTTAGTATTGTCTTCGTTTACTAAAATTGTAACAATACCTTCAGCAGCTACATTAGAAGATTTTTTAGCAGCTTTAGCAAGACCTTGCTCTCTTAGCCACTTTTGAGCTTCTTCTAAATCTCCATTACACTCATTTAATGCTTTTTTACAATCAAGCATTCCTGCACCAGATTTTTCTCTTAACTCTTTAATTAATTTTGGAGTTGCTCCTGCCATAATTATGCTTCCTCTGTTGTTTCTTCAGTTTCTACTGCTTCAGATTCACCTTCAGCTACTGCTTCTGCCACTACTTCTGCTTGCTCTTCTTCAGATACTGGTGCTTCTTCTCCAGTTTCTTCAGCTAATGCAGCTCTACCCTCTAACATAGCTTCTGCCATTTCGTTACAGAATAATTGAATTGATCTAATAGCATCGTCATTTCCTGGAATTGGTAAATCAACTACATCAGGATCACAGTTTGTATCTAAAGGAGCTACAACTTTGATTCCTAATCTTCTTGCTTCTTGGATAGCAATTTTTTCTTTAACTGCATCTAGAACGAACATCATATCTGGTAATTTATTCATCTCTTTGATTCCACCAAGATATAATTCTAATTTTTCTTCTTTTCTAGTAAGCATTAAAGCTTCTTTTTTAGTTAAAAGATCTAATTGACCTTCTTCTCTCATTTTTTTAATAACTTCTAATTTTCTAATTGATTTTTTAATTGTTCCGTAGTTAGTTAACATTCCACCTAACCATCTGTGGTTTACATAAGGCATTCCACATTTGATTGCTGCATCTTTAACTGCTTGAGAAGCTTGTTTTTTTGTACCAACAAAAATCATAGTCTCACCTTGAGCAGCTGCATCTCTAACTACATTATATGTATATCTGAAATATCTTAACGTCTTTTGTAAGTCGATAATATAAATATTTTTTCTAACACCAAAAATGTATTTTTTCATTTTTGGATTCCATCTTCTTGTTTGGTGTCCGAAGTGTACACCACACTCTAATAGGTCTTTCATTGTAACCATAGTTTTTCCTTGTTTTAATTTGTATGTCTTCTTTTTATAGCGCAAAAACAAGTTTTGCTAAAAAGAACCAAAAACCTAAAGAGAACAACGTGTTGTTCTTTTAAGTAAACTTAATCTGGGTTTAGCCTCTGTGCCCCTTAATGGCAAGTACAATTTACTTGTCACAACCCATACCAGGATTGACACATGTGACTTTCTATTTAAAATAGAGTCGTGATTTTATCTAAAATAGCTTTAATTAAGCTTTAAGTAAGTTTGTTTAAAGAATTAATTTTTTTGATTTTTTAATTTTATTTTGTTTGCTTTTAAAAATATCATCCACAAAAACCAAAAGCTTATAGTAATACCAATGGCACCGTAAATTGCGGGCATAGGATTTTCTAAATCACTTATTGAGCCTGCATATGCAATTACAGATAAATATGGTATTGTTCCCAATGACCAAGCAATGAAAAATCTTTTTATTGACATACTGCAAGTTCCTGCTAAACAAGCTGAAATCTCCGGAAGCATAGGTACTGCTCTTGATAAAATTAGTACTAGGATTCCATGTTTATTAAATAAATCTTTCATTTGCTCAATTTGTTCTTGGTCTGACGTTAATCTATTTAAAATTTTTAAACCATATTTTCTTGACAAAAAATATCCAGTAAAAGAAGCCAATAAAAGCCCCAAAAAGGTGTATAAAAATGCTAATTCAAAACCTAAAAAATACCCTGCAAGAATTATTACTGTCATTGTAGGCACTGCAATAAATAAATCTACTAAAAGTAAAAATATAATCAAAAAGCCTAAAATATATGATGGTTGAGATTTTAAAACTTCAAAAACCTCTTTTATATCAGAAACAGTCAATACTCCACTAAACTTTATTAAAATTAAAGTCGATGTGAAAATTAACATTAAAATCAATACACTTTTAACAAGAAGTCGCATCTTTTACCCATTTATTTTTTAAAATTATGGAAGATTATTAAAAGTGGATTTAATATCCACTTGATAAAATATATTAATATAAAAAATATATTAATGAGTCATTAATTTAACTAGTATTAAGTTTTTGTTAACTAAAATTCTATATTCTAAAATTAAGCAAGTTCCAAGGTTTGGAATGACAACATAGCTTTTCTTGTCAACACTGCTTTTTAGGAAAACTTATATTTAATTGAGGTTTTCATGAATCGAAGCAAAAAAATCATTCTTTTAAGTCATTGTATACTTAATTCTAATGCAAAAGTTTATTCCTTAGCTAATTATAGCGGGTGTATATCTGAACTTGTTACTTCTTTATGTGATAAAGGTTACGGAATTTTGCAATTACCATGTCCAGAAATGCTAACCTGTGGGGTTAATAGATGGGGAATGGTAAAAGAACAATACGATACAGCAATATATAAAAAACAATACAAAAAAATGCTACTTCCTATTATAAATCAGATAATTGATTATAAAAATAATGGATATGAAATTAAAGGCTGCATTGGTATAGATGGAAGTCCAAATTGTGGCATAAATAAAACCTGCAGAGCTAATTGGAAAGGTGAGATAGATAAATCTTTTGATTTAGAAAAAAAGTTAAACTCTTTACAAACAGTGAATGAAGCAGGCGTTTTTATGGAAGTGTTTTTTAAATTACTTAAAAAGAACAATTTAGAGTTATCTTTTTTTGCTTTAGATGAAGAAAATCCAACAGCCTTAGTTAAGGCTATACAAAAGGAACTTTTATGAAAAAATTTTTTGCAGGCTTATTGTTAACATTTGGTATATTTGCAAATGCTCAACAAGATGTTATTACAGTTGGTTTATGTGCAGCGTATCCACCATTTGAATCAAGAGATGAAAAAAGTGGAAATATTGTTGGTTTTGATATCGATTTAGCAAATGAAATTGGTAAAATCATTGGTAAAAAAGTTGAAATTAAAGATGCAGAGTGGCAAGCTCTACTTGGTGGACTTAAAAATGACAACTATGACATTATATTAAGTGCTATGAGTAGACAAGAAGCAGGTGAAAACAATGTAAATTTATCAGATACTTATTACTTACTAAATGATGTATTAATAGTAAAAAAAGATAATGATAAAATCAATTCACAAAAAGATTTAGCTGGTAAAACTGTTGGTGTTCAACTTGGAAGTGGAAGTGAACAAGTTGTTGATAAATTAACTGGACTTGGAAAAGTAGCTAGATATAACTATAATCCAGAAGCATTTTTAGATTTGAAACACAATCGTATTGATGCTGTTGTAGTTGGATATGCATATGCATTAAATCAAAAAGATTTTAATAGTGAATATAAAATTGTTGATAAACTAGCACCGGCAGAATTAGTTGTTGTTATGAAAAAAGGAAAAGATGATTTAACAAAACAAGTTAATGAGGCTTTAAAAACTTTAAAAGATAACGGTACTTACGAGAAATTAATTAACAAATGGCTGGCAGTAAAATAAGTGAATTTTAACGCTGTTTTTGATAACTTGGGGTTTCTTTTAGAAGCCTCATGGCTTACAATTTATCTCTCTTTTGTATCTTTTGTAATTGCACTATTTATTGGTGTAATTGTGGGTACGCTAAGAAGCTTAAAGACAAACTATTTTATCAAGTTTTTAATCAGCTCATATATTGAAATCTTTAGAGGAACACCTTTACTTATTCAACTATTTTTTATATATTATGGCCTACCACAAATTGGTATTACGATGTCAAGTCATCAAGCTGCTATTATAGGTTTGTCTTTAAATTTTGGTGCATATATGGCTGAAATTGTTAGAGCTGGAATTCAAGCAATACCAAAAGGACAATATGAGGCTTCAAATTCCTTAGGACTTAGTAAAATTCAGATGTTTATACATATAATCTATCCGCAAGCACTTAAAATAGTCTTACCTCCACTTACAAATACCTATGCATCTATTTTAAAAGATAGTTCACTAGTTTCAGTTCTTTCAATAACTGAATTAACAAGGGCAGGTCAACTTATATATGTACGAACTTATGAACCTTTTGAAATATATTTAACACTTGGAGTTTTTTATTTTATAATGACATACACAATAGCAATTTTCGCTAAACATTTAGAACGAAAAGTTAATAGAACTAAATAAAACACAGAATTCAATCCATAGTTTTGTACTTTTTATGATTTTTAAGTAAAATTTTCCAAAAAGGATTTTTATGCTTTTTAATCAAACTTTTAAAGAAGAAAAAATCAAATCCAATAAAATAGAAATTAACTTTAGACATGGGGGCTTTGGTCAACCTTTACTTCTAATTCATGGATACCCTCAAACCCATGTTATGTGGCATAAAGTTGCAAATGAACTTTCAAAATATTTTTATGTAATTTGTCCCGATTTAAGAGGTTATGGAAAAAGTTCTAAACCAAAGGGCTTAGATGACCATTCAAATTACTCTAAAAAAGTCATGGCAAAAGATATGATTGAGTTAATGAATCATTTAGGTTTCAAAAAGTTTTATATAGCAGGTCATGATAGAGGTGCTAGAGTTGCCCATAGAATGTGTTTAGATTATGAAGATAAAATTTTGAAAGCTTGTATAATGGATATAACTCCCACATATCATATGTTTAAAAATACTAATCAATCTTTTGCAACTGGATATTACCACTGGTTTTTTCTTATTCAGCCAGATGGCTTGCCTGAAAAGATGATAGGAGATGACCCAGCTTATTATTTAAAAGAGAAACTTAAAAGGTGGAGTGATAAAGATACTCCTTTTAAAGATAAATTCGATAAAAAAGCAGTAGAAGAATATATAAAATGTTATGATGAAGCTTCAATTCATGGAAGTTGTGAAGACTATAGAGCAGGTGCAACAATTGATATGATAGATGATGAAAAGACAAGAAATAGGAAATTAAATACTCCATTATTGGTTTTATGGGGAGAAAAAGGTTTTGTAAATAAAACCTATGATGTTATAAAAGTTTGGCAAGATTATGCAAATAATGTACGGGGTAAGACACTTCCCTGTGGACATTTTTTACCTGAGGAAAAACCAAAAGAAGTTATCGAAGAGCTTAAAAACTTCTTCCAATAAACACTATCCTTAAAGGATAGTGAAGTTTATGCACTTATTGCATGGTGTATTTCATCTTCATAAACACAATCTTTAATAATATTGTATCCATGATTTAATGCTAGAGCAATAGAGCCACCAATATCCCCAGCAATGTCACCTGCTAAATAGATACCTTCTGAGTTTAAATTATGTTCATCTACAATTGGTTTATCGTGTTCATCTAAAAGGACACAACAATTTTTCAAGAACTCTTTTGGTGTCATTCCACCTAAAGCATAAATTATCCTATCATATTTTTTAATCTCTCCATTTGTATAAAACACTTTGAACTGTCCATTTTCATCTTCAACTTTTTCAATATCAACTCCTAACATCAGATTAATCTCACCATCTTGTGCACAATTCATTAAATTTTTTACGTTTTTTGGATTTGCTTTAGTTATCTTTTCTTTTCTGTAATTAAATGTAACCATATTATCTTGATGAATAAAATATGCATATTCACAGGCACTATCTCCACCACCAACAACTAAAACTTCTTCATTTCCTTTACAATCTGCAATTGTATGATTTGCTTTTTTTCTAAGAGTTGATGGTATTTTGTAACTTGGTTTATTAGGTTTTGCCATCTTACCAATTGAAACAACAATATTTTTTGCTAAATACATCTCTTTGTTTGTAGTAATAACTTTATACAAGTTACCATATTTTTTAACCTTTGAAACTTCAGTATTAAATCGTGCATTTATAAGATTTTTTTCTAAAGCATCATCAAAAAGATCTAAAGTACTCTCTTTAGTTCCATCTTCAAAGTCAATATGACCCTTAAGGTCTACTTGAATCCCTTTCCAGTCTTTATCAACTGGTTTATTATCATTAAAATATTTTCTAATAGTATCTGAGTGGTTATCACTTTTCTCTAAAACTAAAATATTTTTCAAACCAAAAATTACTGCTTCACATGAAGTTGCAATTCCTGCAGGTCCCGCACCAATCACAGCTATGTCATAAATTCTATTCATGTCATCCTCCTAAAGGGGTGGTTCTTTTTAAGAACAATTGAGAATACTACAATTATTAGAAGTAGTAAAACCTATTAATCATTTTTTTGATTATACACCTTATATAAAATTAAATAGGACATTTTTTGTCTACTTTTTAATCACTCTTTTAAAATTGCTATTTAAAAACTTTTATCTTTTTGCTTTTAAATTTTCCTTTCGATAAAATACGCTCAATTAATAAAAAAGAGAACTAATGGATAACAATATAATTTCAAATATAAAAAATGAGATTTCAAAAGTAATAATTGGTCAAGGTGATATGGTCGATGCCATATTAATTGGACTTTTAACAAATGGTCATATTTTATTAGAAGGTGTTCCTGGACTTGCTAAAACAACAACAGTTAAAACAGTGGCTAATGTAATTGATTTAAACTTTAAAAGGGTTCAGTTTACACCTGATTTATTACCAAGTGATATTATTGGTGCTCAAATTTATGATATGAAAACTGGTGAATTTAAAATAAAAAGAGGTCCAATTTTTACTAACCTTTTACTTGCAGATGAGATAAATAGAGCTCCTGCAAAAGTTCAATCTGCCCTACTAGAAGTTATGCAAGAAAGACAAGTTACAATTGCTGATGATACTTTTTTAGTTGAAGCACCATTTTTAGTACTAGCAACACAAAACCCTATAGAACAAGAAGGAGCCTACTCTTTACCTGAGGCACAACTTGATAGATTTATGTTTAAAATAGTTGTGGGATACAATACTAAAGAGGAAGAGTATGAGATAGCAAAAAGGGTTTCATCAAATGAGATTCTTGAGATGAATAAGGTTATTGATAAAAATACTTTAAGGGATTTAAAAAAAGAGGTTTTAAAAGTTCATATAGATAAAGAGCTTGAAGAGTATATAGTTGATATTATTTGTGCAACAAGAGAAGCAGAAAATTACGGACTTGAAGAGATAAAAGATTATATTCAATTTGGAGCAAGTCCAAGGGCAACTATTGATATGTTTAAAGCTGTAAAAGCTATGGCTTTTATAAGAGGAAATGATTATGTAAGCCCTATTGATATTGCTTTAGTTGCTAAAAATGTTTTAAGACATAGAATAATCCTAAGTTATGAAGCTGAAGCTATGGATATAAAAGTTGATGATTTAATTCAAAAAATTTTAGAAAAAATTGACATTCCATAATAGTAATATATGAACTATCACCTAAAAAAAATACTTATTAAAACAAGAAGAAATATCTTTTCGGAAATTATTGGAAATAACTCATCTTTATTAAAAGGTGAAGGTTATGACTTTATGGAATTAAAAGAGTATGAATATGGTGAAGATGTAAAAAAAATCGATTGGGTTATTAGTGCTAAATTTAGAAAACCTTATGTAAAAGTTTTCCATGCTCAAAAAGAGTTAAATATAAATATTATCCCTATTTTAAATGGTTCTATGTATTTTGGCTCAAAAAGATTTAAACAAGATTTATTAACTGAGGTTTGTGCAATTTTAGGATATTCATGTGTAAAACAAAGTGACCCATTTAGCTCTTTTATAGCAAATGAAGAATTACAACTTTGTACAAAAAAATCAAAAAGAAATTTTTCCGTTGATTTAATGTGTGATAAGATATTTAATTATCCAAGTTTAGGACAAAATCTTAGTTATAAAAATATTTGTAGTGAACTTCTTAGAAAGATTAGAAAAAAATCTATCATTTTTTTGATTGGAGATTTTTTAAATATTAAAGATTTAGATTTAAGAGTTTTAAGTAGAAAGCATGAAATTATATCAATAATACTAAGAGACCCTTTTGAAGAAAATCCCTTTGAGTTAGGAAATGTAAATTTAATTGATCCAACAACAAATAAAACATTTGAAGGATTATTAGATAAATCTACAATATCAAAATATAAAAAAGAGATAAAAAATAATGACCATCTTCTATATGAACATTTTCAAAAATGTGGGATAAAATTTGTAAAAATCTATACAAATGAAGACCCTTTACCTAAATTATTAAGGTTAATGAAATAATGAATGAAATTGAAATACATGATATAAAACAACTTGTTGATATTCCAGATTTTTCATTGTATATATATTTAACCTTATGGATTTTAGGCGTTATTTTATTTTGTATAATAGTTTTTTTACTTTTTAAATATTTCAAATATAGAAAAAAAGATAAAAGGAAACACTATTATAAAATCTTAAAAAAATTAGATTTAAATGATTCAAAAAATAGTGCCTATATTATTACAAAGTATGCAAGGTTGTTAGCAATTAGCCAAAGGGATAAGAAACTATCAAGTGAACTTATTGAAGAGTTAGAATCATTTAAATATAAAAAAGAGGTTGAACCTTTAAGTGATGAAGTAAAAATTCTATTTGGTAGATTTATGGATAATGTTGATGTTTGATTTATTTACTGATTTACGTTTTGAATTTCCTTTCTTTTTGGTTTTAATACCTTTATTTATAATCTGTTCAATATATTGTAAGGCAAAAATTCCTACATATATAATTCCACATTTAGCAATTTTTGAAAATAGTAAACATAAAAGTGTTTTATTAATAAATCTGTTAAAATATTTTGTTGTCATTGGTTCTGTTATAGCACTTAGTTCACCCTATAAACAATTAAATACCCAAATCATAAAAAATGATGGTATAGATATAGTTCTAAGTTTAGATACAAGTGGCTCAATGAAAGAATTAGGACTAAATAAAGATAACCAAAATGAAAATAGATTTACAGTTGTAAAAGATATTGTAAAGGATTTCCTACCTAAAAGGGCAAATGATAATGTTGCCATTGTAGTTTTTGGAAGTTCAGTCATGATGGCAACGCCATTAAGCTTTGATAAAGAAGCTCAAAAATCTATAATTGATTATTTAGAAGTTGGGATTGTTGGAGACAAAACAGCCTTACTTGATTCCCTTGCAACTTCAGCAAAAATATTAAAATCATCAAAAGCAAAATCAAAAATCATAATTTTACTTAGTGATGGAGAAGATAATTCAAGCAAAATACCTTTAGAGGTGATTGTAAAACTATTAAAAAAATACTCAATAAAAGTTTATACAGTTGGAATTGGAAGATCCAATAGAATTATGCTAAATACTATTGCAGAACAAACAAATGGAAAATCATATATTGCTTACTCTAAAGAGGATTTAAATCTAATATACCAAGAGATTGATAACCTAGAAAAAAGTAAAATTGAAAACAATAAAATCACATTGAAAAATTATTTATTCTTTTTTCCATTATTTTTTGCTATCATTTCATTGATACTTTATATATATCTAAAAAATAGGCAATGATATGGCAGAAATCAGTAAAGAATTAAATTCAATTTTAAATGAAAATAAAGACCCTGTAGAAGAAAACCGTTCACCTTTAAATTTTATCTTACTATTAATTTTTGCAGTTGTAGCAGTCTATTTTGCTGTGATGTATTTTAATATAAAAAATGAAAAAGACAATAATCCAAGTGATACACAAAAGTACAAAAAAATCATAAAAGAAAATCTTGTATTAAATGAAAATAATAAAAAAATCCAAAAAGAACTTGATGAATTAAAAACAAAAAAACAAACTATAAAAGTTGTAGAAAAAAAAGTTGAAATCAAAGATACTCAAGATTTAGAAAAACTAAAACAAGAGAACAAACAATTAAAACTTAAAATTGAAAAACTTAACAATACTCAACAAAATGTCTCTGTAACAAAAGTTGAAGCTAAAAATTTTAAACAACTTTATTTTAGTGAAAACTCGCAAATTTTAAAATGTTATGAATATGAAAGTGCATCAACAACTATTCCAAATAATTGTTCTACTAAATTTAAAGAGTTTTTAAATGAAAACCAAAAAGCCTTAAGATTTCAAGTTATTCCTGTTTTAAGTTCAAAGGATATAAAAGCCTTTGAAAAATTTGACGAAAACACTCAAGACCTACTACTAAATGGTGTATCTATAAAAAGAGTTTCTGAACTTTTATGGGAAATGAAAAAAATTTTAGGAAATGATATAATATTGACTTCAAATAGCTATTATGTAAAATCAAAACAAGACAATAGTGGATTTATATTAAAGGCTTATTATTAGTAATAGGATAATTAATGCAAAAAAATAAAGAAGAACAGTTAAAAGAGGCTTTAACAAAAACTTTAAGTACAGAAGATATTCAAAAAAAGTTAGAAGAAGAAACAAAAAATATAAAAGAAGAAAAGAATAATACAAAAGAAAAAGATTCTGATGAAAAAGAGGCACATAAAAAAGAAGAGAATGAAACTAAAGAAGAGGTAAAAATACCTTTTATAAAAGATAAAGAGCATGATGAAGAGAAAGAATCAAATCTTTTACTTTATTTAGTTTCTATTGTTGCAGCTTTACTTTTAATATTAACAATATATTTATTTACAAGTGATAACTTCAATACAAAAACAATCAATGTAGAAACTGCTGACACACAAGAACCAAAATCAAATGAAATCAAGCAAGTTGTAAAAGAAGAACTTGATAAAGTTGTAAAAGAACTTGGTGATGAAATTGAAAAAAAAGCTGAAAAAGAGGATGACTCTAAAACTATTGTGGAAAATATTAAAGAGCCAAAAGAGATTGTAAAAACAGTTGTTCAAAAACAAATAGTTGAAAAAGAAGTTATCCTAGAAAAAGGAAATTTCAAGAAATTCTATAATTCGTTAAAATTTAATACCTTAAAATGTTACGATTTTAAGGCTGCTAATACTAAACCTGATGAATCATGCCTAAAGCAACTTAAACCTTTTTTAGATAAAAATAAAGATGCGATTAGATTTGAAGTAATCCCAGTAATGGCAAAAGATGATAATCAATTATTTGAAGGTATGAAAAAAGTTTTAAACAATAATGACAAGAACTATGTTGAAAAGGTAAAAGAGTATATGTTAAGGGGACTTTCTAGACAAAGAGTTCTTGAAGTATCTTGGAAAATAAAAGATATTCTAGGGGAAGATATAGTTTTAACCCCGACAAACTATTATGTAAAATCTAAAGAAAATAATAAAGGGGTTTTAATAAGAGCATACCATTAGATATGCTTTAAAACCTCTTCTTTATCAATAAGGGAGAACTTTTTATCATAAATTATTTGATAAGGTTCATCACCTTTTCCTAAAATTAAAACTACACTATTAGAGTTTTCTTTTCCTAAATCTATAGCTTTTCTAATAGCTTCTTTTCTGTTTATTTCAATTATTAGATTATCTTTATTTTTAATTCCCTTACAAATATCTTCAATAATCAAATCAGGATCTTCAAATCTAGGATTATCACTTGTTACGATAATAGTTTTTGCAAAATTAGAAGCTACTTGTCCCATAAGAGGTCTTTTTTCTTGATCTCTATCTCCACCTGCTCCAAAAACTACAATGATATCTTTATGATTAAAACTTTGTAAAACCTCTTTCATACCATCGGGAGTGTGTGCGAAATCAACAATAACAAAAGGCTCTTCACTTATAGTTTCCATTCTTCCACTTACACCTGCAAAGTTATCAACTACTTCACAAATCTCTTCAAGTTTATTTTCACTTACAATATCAACTGCAGCAACTGCAGCTAAAAGATTGTAAATATTGAAAATACCCATCATAGGAGATGAAAATGAGTACATATCCTCAATTTTTGAAAACATTACATTCATACCATTTTTAAATGAGTAAGCTGATACATTATATGTTGATGGATTTTCCATACCGTAAGAGTATCCATTTTTAGGATTAAACTTAACCACTGGGTCATCTTTATTAATAAGTTTTTTTGTTTCATCACTTAAAAAAGAGTTCTTTACATTGATATACTCTTCAATACTTTTGTGATAATCTAAATGATCTCTAGTGATATTTGTATGAATTTTAAGTTCAAACTCTAAGCCTTCAATCCTTTTTTGCTCAATTGCATGGGAACTTACTTCCATTACAAAATATTCACAAGCATTATCTATAGCTTTTTTTATGTGTGCAAAGTTTCCTAATTGAACTGGCGTCGTAAGGGTATAATCTTCCATTTTTTCATCATTTATGAAAAACCCTCTAGTTCCTTGTAAAGCAACTTTATACCCAAGGTCAAGAAGTATTGAATATATAGCAGCTGCTGTTGTGGTTTTTCCATTTGTCCCAGTTATACCAATAACTTTGATACTACTCATATCAAGATGATTTTTTAAATCTTTAGCTTCAACAAACTCTTTACATCCATTTTGTTTTGCAGATTCAATAAACTTTTCATTTTGTTTAGAGATGACAAATATTTTTGATTCATCCACCTCTTGTGAATTATCAGTGTAAATCTTATTGTTTATGGTTAGTTGCAAATTTTTTCTCTTCTAATTTTTTATATAACTCTTCAATTTTAGTATCATATGCAAAGTATTCATTGAAACCATCCAAATATGAATATGCTGTGCTATTAAAATCATTATCAATTAATCTATTAACAAAATCAAAAAAATCCTCTTTTGATTCTATTGCAACTTTTGTAGAGAACATAATATCTTCAAAAGCTACTTTAAAAGAACCTCGCGATTCAATCAATTTTTTAAAATCTTCATATCTAATTGCATCTAAATTATCAACTGTAGAATTAGTTAAGTCTGAGAGGATTTCCATCATCTTATCTACATCACCATCATATGCATTAATTGTATCTTCTACATAAGAAAGTGCTTCTTCAATATTTTCATCCTTAGCAACACTAAAATAGTCAAATAAAGACAAAGCTTTTTCTTCATCTTCAGTTGCAATATCACAGAATAAGGCATAAACTGGATATTCTTTATTGCTTGGAAAATTTGATGATAGTTGTGAATATAAAAATAAAGCCTTGTCAAATTTCCTCTCTAGAAAAAATGAATTTGCTTCATTCAATAATCTACTCTCATTTATCATTAAAGCTCCTGTAAATTGTTTTCCATTCCTTGAGGAACATTTACTATTTCCAACTCAGGATGGATTGCTGATTTTAATTCTTTTTCAACTATAAATTTTAAAGTACTAGAACTTGCACTACAACCAACGCAAGCACCTTGTAATTGTATAAATACTTTTCCATTAATTATATCTAAAAGTTGAATAGCCCCACCATCTCTTGCTAGCATAGGTGCTATTTTTTTCTCAACTATAGAAGTAACTGGTGGTCTTAGGTCTTCATCGCTAAATGGCATCATTTTTTTCTTTTACCTCTTTTGCTTTCTTATTTACATAAACTATTCCAATAGCAGTGAAAATTAAAATCACTGCTATTGTAGAAAAAATAAATGTTAATGTAACTTCTTGTTCAAACATATTAGTTTATTACTTCTTCACATCTTGAACAAAGTTCTTCTTCACTTTTTGAAGTAAACTTCCAACATCTTGGACACTTAGCACCTTTTGCTCGTGCAACAGTAAACTTAACATCTTCAATTTCAAAACTTGCCAAAATATCTTCTTGCGATTCACTTGTGATAGAACTAACTAAGAACCAATCTTCAGCCTCAACTCTTTCTAAATCTAAAATATCTTTTGAAGTAGTAGAAATTTCTAACTCTAAAGTTGATTTAATAACTTTATCTTTTTTAAGTGTATCAATAGCTTCACTAAACTTTTCTTTAGCTAATAATAAAATCTCTTCATTAAGATTGCTTTCAACTTCAGGAAGTTCAACCCTATCAAAATCAAAAATATCTTTTGCATCACCTTTAATAAATGAAGGAGCATATTCAATTAATTCATCCATTGTATAAGTTAATATACAAGCAATAGTAGATATTAATTTTTTAAGAATAATTGCCATTGCACTTTGAGATGCAATTCTATGAATATCATTTTTATCATCACAATATAATCTATCTTTACAAACATCTAAATAGATACCTGATAAATCTACAACTAAGAAATTGTTTAATTTATTTAATCCCTTAGAATATTCATATACAGCAAATGAACTCTCAATCTCATCAAAAGTCTTTTTAGCTTTACTTAATACCCATTTATCAAGTGGTCCCATTTTATCAACTGATACAATCTCTTCAAGATCACTAACATTTGCAAGTAAGAATCTTGCTGTATTTCTAATCTTTCTGTAAAGCTCAGCATTTTGTTTTAAGATATTATCAGAAATTTTTAAATCTGATTGATAATCACTCATTGCAACCCATAATCTTAAAATCTCAGAACCATATTGCTTCATAACTTTTTCAGGAGCAACAACATTTCCTTTTGATTTTGACATTTTTTCACCCTTTTCATCAACAGTGAATCCATGTGTTAAAATCGATTTGTAAGGTGCTACTTCACTTGAAGCTAAAGTTGTTAAAAGTGAAGATTGGAACCAACCTCTGTGTTGATCACTTCCTTCTAAATACATATCAGCAGGGAATGTACCAGCATCATAGTTTCCACTTCTTAAAACTGCATTTTGAGTAGAACCAGAATCAAACCATACATCTAAGATATCCATAGTTTTTTCTAAATCTTCAGGGTTTAATCCACTTTGAGGATCTAATAATTCCTCAATTGATAAGTCATACCAAGCATCACAACCTTTTTCTTCAAAAATCTTAGCTGTGTAATTTAATACATTTTCATCAAAAACAATCTCATCAGTCTTTTTGTTTCTAAAGAAAGCGATTGGAACACCCCAGTCTCTTTGTCTAGAGATACACCAATCAGGTCTTCCTTCAAGCATAGATTTAAGTCTGTTTCTTCCCCATTCAGGATAAAAAGTTAAATTATTAACTACATCAAGTGCATTTTGTCTTAAAGTTTTATTTTGCTCACCATACTCATCATCAATAGAGATAAACCATTGTTTTGTTGCTCTAAAGATAATTGGTTTATGAGTTCTCCAACAGTGTGGGTAAGAGTGTCTAATATCCGTTTTACTTAATAAAGATCCATTAGCTGTTAACTCTTCTAAAATCATCTCATTTGCTTTAAATACATGCATTCCAAGATATTTTTCTGTATCATTAAATAGTTTTTCTCTAACTATAGTTTCATCATATTTACCCTCTGCATCAACAGGCATAATAACATCTAAACCATATCTAAGACCAACTTTATAGTCATCCTCACCATGACCAGGAGCTGTGTGAACTGCACCAGTACCAGCATCCATTTCAACATGTTCACCTAAAATAATTTTAGATTCTCTTCCATTTAATGGATTAATTGCATGAGTATTCTCTAAATCATTTGGATTAATAGACTCAACTATTTCACCTTTTATTACTTCTTTTTCAATTAATTGATTATACAGTTTTTTTGCAACAATGAATTTATCACTTGTTAATACATACTCTTCTTCACCATTTAGTGAAATACCTGTATTTGCTGGTAATGTCCAAGGTGTAGTTGTCCAAATAATTACACTTGCATCTATAGTTTCATGTTTAAAAGCGACATAAATAGATGGCGAAGTTTTATCTTCATACTCAACTTCAGCTTCAGCAAGTGCTGTTTGTGCTGCCCAAGACCAATAAACTGGTTTACTTCTTTGAACCAATAAACCTTGTTTTGCAATAGCACAAAGTTCTCTATAAATATTTGCTTCAAATTTAAAATCCATAGTTAAATAAGGATTTTCCCAATCACCCGTAATTCCAAGTTTTTTAAACTCATCCCTTTGAATATCAATAAATCTTGAAGCGTGTTCTCTACATAACTCTCTAATTTTAGACTTAGGAAGCTCTTTTTTCTTAGTTGATCCAATTTTCTCTTCAACTTTTTGTTCAATTGGAAGTCCATGACAATCCCAACCTGGAACATATCTAACTGATTTACCATTGAAATAGTGGTACTTAACAATTATATCTTTTAAGATTTTATTTAATGCATGTCCAATATGAATATGACCATTTGCATATGGAGGACCATCATGAAGTGTAAAAGAAGGTTTTCCCTTTCTATTTTCTTTCATTTTGTTATAAACTTGATTTTCATCCCAAAGCTCATATCTCTTTGGTTCATTCTGAGGTAAATTCCCTCTCATTGGGAATTTTGTGTTTGGTAATAGTAAACTATCTTTGTAATCCATTGTTTAATACCTTAAATTGTATTTTGTTCTTAATTCTATAAATCGCAGATTATATCTAACACTTAGTTAAGTTAAGTTTATATAGTTTTATACTCAAAAGTTTACATACATGTACAAAAATTGTACAAATTTAAAATTTATGCTAAAATGAATCTTAATTTGTTTCATTTGTACACATATTGTGTATTAGATTAATTGAGGAAAAATGAACAAAATGTTACCATAACACATAATTTTAGCATTAAAAGAAAATTGAATTAACCTTCTAAGTAAATTTACTCGATATTCTGCTAAAATCATCTTTGAAATCAAAAAATATGTACAACAGGGACGGTATAGATGGATACTAAACATTATGAAGTAGTTATTGTAGGTGGTGGTATTTCAGGTGCTGCTTTATTCTATGAACTAGCAAGATATACAGATGCAAAAAGTATTTGTATGTTAGAAAAATATGAAGATTTAGCAACTTTGAATTCAAAAGGGACTAGTAATTCTCAAACAATTCACGTTGGTGACATTGAGACTAACTATACACTTGACAAAGCAAAAATTACAAAAAGAACTGCAAATATGATTGTTAAGTTTAACTTAATGAGAGGGTTACAAGATAAAATTATGTTTGCTCATCAAAAAATGGCATTAGGTGTTGGGGAGAAAGAAGTTGAATTCATTAAAAATAGGTATGAAGAATTTAAAGAACTTTTCCCTTATTTAGAGTTATGGGACAAAGAGAAATTAAGAGAACTTGAACCAAAACTTGTTTATGCCAATAAAGAGCAAACAAAAGATAGACCTGAACCAATCATCGCAATGGGAACACAAAGTGAATATACAACAGTTGATTTTGGTGCTATGACAAAAGAGTTAGCAAAAGCTGCTCAAGAAGAAGAAACAAAAACTGACATTTTTTATAATGCAGAAGTAGAAGAGATAGAAAGAGTTAATGGTATGTTCAAATTAACAACTACAAGTGGTTCTGTATTCACTGCCGATTTTGTTGTTGTAAATGCAGGAGCTCACTCATTATACTTAGCTCATAAAATGGGTTATGGTAAACATATGGGATCTTTATCTATGGCTGGATCGTTTTATATTACTAGTGGTGAATTCTTAAATGGTAAAGTATATATGGTACAAAACCCAAAATTACCATTTGCTGCATTACATGGTGATCCAGATATTCTTTGTGATGGAAAAACTAGATTTGGACCTACAGCTTTAGCTTTATTAGTTCTTGAAAGATATAAAGGTATTTTCAAATCACTTGGTCAATGTTTAAAAACAATGAATATTGATGGAAATACAATTAAAATTTTCTGGGACTTATTAAAAGACTCTGATATTAGAAACTATGTATTTAGAAACTTCTTATTTGAAGTTCCAGGAATAAACAAAAAACTATTTGTAAAAGATGCTAGAAAAATTGTTCCATCTCTAAGTGTAGATGATATTGAATATGCAAAAGGATTTGGAGGAGTTAGACCACAAGTTCTTAATAAAGATGAACAAAAACTAATGCTTGGAGAGGCTTCAATTAATCCAGGTGATGGAATTTTATTTAATATGACACCATCTCCAGGAGCAACATCATGTTTAGGAAATGCAGAAAGAGATATTAAACACGTTTGTAAACATTTAAATTTATCATTTGATGAAAAAAGATTTAAAGAAGAATTAACAGACGACGAACAATAATAATATGTATAAGGAATCTTCCTTATACATTATATAAAGAGTATAAATGCAGGAATCTCAATTTATTACACAAAAAGAACTTCTATTACTACAAAACCTTCTAAGAGACAATAAAAAGACTATAACAACTGCAGAAAGCTGTACAGGTGGATTAGTTGCCTCAATGATTACAGAAGTCTCTGGTTCTTCTGATATTTTTAATGGCGCAATAGTTAGTTATTCAAATAAAATAAAATCACAAGAGTTAAATGTTAAAGAATCTACTTTAGAAGAGCATGGAGCAGTTAGTATTGAAGTTGTAGATGAAATGTTAGAGGGTGTAATAAAAAAATTTGATGCTAGTTATGCAATAGCTATAAGTGGAATTGCAGGTCCAAATGGGGGAACAAAAGATAAACCAGTTGGTACTGTTGTAATTGGTGTATGTGATGAAAATCTAATAAAAAATATTGAAGTTTGCCACTTTGAAGGAAGTAGAAAAGAGGTGCAAAATCAAAGCGCAAAATACTCTTTGAAAAAAATTTTAAAATTTTTTCAAAAAACCCTTGACAAATAAAAAATAAATCAGTATACTTCCACTCCAATTTAACTAAAGCAGTTAAATTTTAGAGCGACCCGTTAGCTCAGCTGGTAGAGCATCTCCCTTTTAAGGAGGTGGCCGAAGGTTCGAATCCTTCACGGGTCACCATTTTTTATATTGATATTGGCCCCTTCATCTAGCGGTTAGGATTCATGGTTTTCATCCATGCCACAGGAGTTCGAGTCTCCTAGGGGTCACCATCATATAAAGGTCGATTAGCTCAGTTGGTAGAGCGCTACCCTTACAAGGTAGATGTCATAAGTTCGAGTCTTATATCGACCACCATTTACTAAAGTTTATTGTTAATAATATTGGCCCCTTCATCTAGCGGTTAGGATTCATGGTTTTCATCCATGCCACAGGAGTTCGAGTCTCCTAGGGGTCACCAATATGTATAAGTGTGCGGTTGTAGTTTAGTTGGTTAGAATGCCTGCCTGTCACGCAGGAGGTCGCGAGTTCGAGTCTCGTCAACCGCGCCACTTTTATACACTTATTTCATGAGCGACCCGTTAGCTCAGCTGGTAGAGCATCTCCCTTTTAAGGAGGTGGCCGAAGGTTCGAATCCTTCACGGGTCACCATGGTCGATTAGCTCAGTTGGTAGAGCGCTACCCTTACAAGGTAGATGTCATAAGTTCGAGTCTTATATCGACCACCATCAATTTAAAAATGTTGCGGTTGTAGTTTAGTTGGTTAGAATGCCTGCCTGTCACGCAGGAGGTCGCGAGTTCGAGTCTCGTCAACCGCGCCATTTACTTTTATTTATTTTCCCCTTTAATTTATATGTTTTTTATTTATATTTTGTTAAGCTAATTTAATTATTAATTAGGGCGTTGCAATTATGATTAAGGCTAAATCGTTATATCACTTGATTTTATATAGTATTATTTTTATTATAATACTAACCTCTTCTTTTACTTTTATTATTATTGAAAATGCCTTTGATGAGTTTCAAGAAAAAATTGAAATTATAAAAACTGACCATGCAAGTAAGAAAAAAGAACTTATAAAAGAAGATATTAAAAAAACACTCAAGTTTATAGAATACTACCATAAGAAATTTAAAGACATAAAACCAGAAGAAGAGATTAAAAGTGATTTATTAAATGCAATAGAATTAATGAGAGACACAAAAGATGTAGATGATTACATTTTTGTATATGATTTTGAGGGTACACTACTTTACTACCCAATAGCAAATGCAAAAATTGGTCAAAACCTATATGAATTTACAGACCCCTCTGGTAAAAAAGTTATCAAAGAAATAATTGAGGTATCACAAAAAGAAGAAGGTGGATTTGTACAATATATATGGTATAAACCAATAATTAAAGATGATGCCCTAAAAATATCATATGCCCTTTCTTATAAACCTTGGAATTGGACAATAGGTACTGGTATTTATCTAGATGAAATTGAAGAGATTGTTAAACAAAAGAAAATAGAATATGATGAAAAAATTTCAAATTATGTTTTACAAATTTTATCTTTAACAATAATGTTAGTTTTATATTCTATATTTATTTATAAAAATGCAACACTTTTAATTGTAAATGATGTAAAAGAAATAGGAAAGTATTTTAAAGAGACACAAACAGATGATACTAGAATAAATCAAGATAGACTTATCTTTGGTGAGTTTAAAGTAATTGCAAACTATGCCTATGATGCAATGCATAATATCAAAGATAAAACACATATGTTAGAAGATTTAAATAAAAATCTTCAAGAAACAGTTGAACACCAAACAAAAGAACTAACATACTTAATTGAATCACAAAAAAAGTTTTTAAAAAACTCAGTGCATGAAGTAAACACTCCACTTGCAATTATAAGAACAAATATTGATCTTCTTAAAAGGCATACCCCAGATAATAAATATATTTCAAATATCGAAAGTGGTGCAAAAATTATTCAATATATTTACGATGACTTGTCATACTTAATCAAAAAGGATAGAGTAGATTACCCAAAAGAGTATATAAACTTTTCTGAATACTTAGAAGAAAGATTAAACTTTTTTGATGGAATCGCAACAGCAAATGACTTGGAGTTTATTAATAATATTGATGAAGATATTTATATTAAATTTAATAAAACAGAACTACAAAGAATAGTTGATAATAATATTTCAAACTCTATAAAATATTCATATGCTAAATCAGCAATATATATAAGACTAACATACTTTAATGATGACTGTGTAGAGTTTAGTGTAAAAACAAATTCAGATAAAATTGAATCAATAGATATGATTTTTGATGATTTTTATAGGGAAAACAATTCTAGAGGTGGCTTTGGATTAGGCTTAAGAATTGTAAAAGAGATTTGTGATAAGAATTTAGTTATAATTAACTTGGATTCTAACGATAAATATACAAAATTCACTTATAGGTTTAAAATAAATGAAGATATTACTTCTTGAAGATGAATTAATGCTTAATAATGCAATTTCAGAATATCTGAAAGATATTGGGCATATGGTAGAAAGTTTCACAGATGGTGAAGATGTTGTTAATACAGTTGATATGAGTTTTGATCTACTTATACTTGATATTAACGTTCCAAAAAAAGATGGTTTTGAAATACTTCAAGAATTGAATGAAAAGAAAATTTATATTCCAACTATTTATATAACAGCTTTAAATGATATAGAAGATATTACAAGAGCTTACGACTTAGGTTGTAGAGAATATATCAAAAAACCTTTCCATTTAGAAGAACTTGGTATTAAAATTAATCAAATACTTAAAAAAGACCAAAGTAACACTTCTCATATAAGATTTTCAGAGAACTATTCATATTCAAAAGATAAACAAACACTATATTTTAATGGTGAACCACAAACATTAACAAAAAAACAACTTGAAATTATTCATATTTTAGCACTTAATATAAACATGATTGTTGACTTCGAAAGATTTAGAATTGACATCTGGAGAGGTGAGAATATTGACAATCCTACTATAAGAGCTGAAATTTCAAGACTAAAAAAAGCATTAAAAGAAGACTTTATTAAAAATATTAGAGGTCTTGGGTATAAAATTGACAGATTTTATTCAGCTTAAAAAATCCCTTAAATAGGCTCGTCTAGAGCTTATTTGCTACTTTAATACTACTCTTCAAATAAATTTATGTAAAAAAAATGTCATTGCTACGCTTTTGCAACCTTAAGCTATTAAACTTTCAATGTTGAATGACTAAAGAGATTAATCTTTTTAGTGAACTTAAAAAAGGAGTACTATATGAGTCCAGAAAAAGCTCAGGCTTATTGGAAAGAAAATATTTCAACAATTCTTAAACTATTAGTAGTTTGGTTTGTTGTTTCGTATGGGTGCGGTATTATATTCATTAATGAATTAAATACTATCGAAATTAGTGGTGTTAAATTAGGTTTCTGGTTTGCACAGCAAGGTTCTATCTATGTATTCGTTGCATTAATTTTTATTTATGTGAAATTAATGAACGGTATTGATGAGAAATACGGCGTTCACGAATAGAAGGGGAGAAGAATGGAATTACAATCATTAATTTATTTATTCGTAGGTATTTCTTTTGCAGTATACATTGGTATAGCACTTTGGGCAAAAGCTGGATCTACTAAAGATTTCTATGTAGCTGGTGGTGGGGTTCACCCAGTAGCTAATGGTATGGCAACTGCTGCAGACTGGATGTCAGCTGCATCATTTATTTCACTTGCTGGTATTATCTCATTTAAGGGATCATCAGGTGGTGCTTACTTAATGGGATGGACAGGTGGATATGTTCTACTTGCTATGTTATTAGCTCCATACTTAAGAAAATTTGGTAAATTTACAGTTCCTGATTTCGTTGGTGATAGATATTATTCAGATACTGCAAGACTTGTTGCGGTTGTCTCAGTTATTTTCGTATCGTTCACATATGTTGCTGGACAAATGAGAGGGGTTGGTATCGTATTCTCAAGATTCTTACAAGTTGATGTAAACACAGGTGTACTTATTGGTATGGCTGTTGTATTCTTCTACTCAGTTCTTGGTGGTATGAAAGGTATTACTTATACTCAGGTAGCACAATATGTTGTTATGATTTTTGCTTATATGATTCCAGCAATTTTCATCTCATTACAAGTTACTGATACATTCTTACCACAATTAGGATTATTTGGTACAACTTCATTTGCATTCCATGATGGAGTTAAAGTTATTCCAGAAGGAACCTACTTGTTACATGCACTGGATACCGCAGTTACTGATTTAGGATTTACTGCATATACTAATCCAGGAAACTTAACAAATATGTTCTTATTAACTGTTGCATTAATGCTTGGTACTGCTGGTCTTCCACACGTTATCGTTAGATTCTTTACAGTTCCAACTGTACAAGATGCAAGAAGTTCTGCTGGATGGGCATTAGTATTCATTGCTATTATGTATACAACTATTTCTTCAGTTGCTGCATTCTCAAGATTAAACTTAATCAAGAATGTACAAAATGTTGAATATAAAGCATTTGTTTCTGGTGAATTAAAACATGCTGACGGAACACCAAATAATGGTGGATGGTTCAAAACTTGGGAACAAGGTGGATTATTAGCATGGACAGATAGAAATGGTGATGGTAAAATTCAATATGCTCCAGGTGCAGCATTTGATGGAGCAAAAGGTAAACCACAATTTGATGGAACTAATGTTGGACCAAACGGAGAGAGAGCGACTACGAATGGTAAACCAGCTGGAAATTCTGGAAAAATTGAAAATGAGCTTTATGTTGATAGAGATATTATGGTACTTGCAAACCCAGAGATTGCAAACTTACCTAACTGGGTAATTGCATTCATCGCAGCTGGAGGTCTTGCAGCAGCATTATCAACAGCAGCAGGTCTATTACTTGTAATTGCTTCAGCAATTTCACACGACTTAATGGGTCAAGTAATATTTAAAGACAAAGCAACTGGTAAATCTACATTAAATGAGAAAACTGAGTTAATGTGGGCAAGAATCTCAGCAATCGCTGCAATTTGTGTAGCTGGTTACTTAGGTATCAACCCTCCAGGTTTCGTTGCACAAGTTGTTGCATTAGCATTCGGTATTGCTGCGGCGGCATTCTTCCCAACAATTATCCTTGGGGTATTTGACAAAAGAATGAACAAAGAAGGTGCAATTGCAGGTATTCTTGTTGGTCTTTTATCAACTGTTGGTTATGCGTGGTACTTCATCTGGGGTGGTGGGACTCCTGATGGTTACTTCCTAGGGATTGCTCCTGCATCATTTGGTACAGTAGGTACAATATTACACTTAATTGTAGCACTAGTAGTATCTAGAATGACTCCTGAACCTCCACAAGAGATTCAAGATCTAGTAGAATCTATTAGATTACCTAACAATGCTGGTGAGGCACACGATCACTAAAAAGTAAAAGTCAACCTTCGGGTTGGCTTTTTTTTTATCTAAATTTGTTTATAAGCATTTTGTTTAAAAAAGGTTTATATATGAATTTATTTAAAGCTTCATTCCCAATTAATACTTTTTTAATATATATTTTCACTATAATTAATTTAACAAATACTAAGGATTATCAATGAGTCTTAGAGACCAAAAAGAATTTTTATCTCAAATCCATCCATTTGAATTATTAAATGAAAAACAAATGGACAAATGCATAAAACACATGGATATAGCGTATTATCCAAAAGATGAAATTTTAATTACCCCAGAAAAAATCCCTGAACATTTTTTTATTATTATCAAAGGTATTGTTCATGAATACAATGAAAATGAAGAGATTTTAGTAGATTTCCATCAACAAGACTCATTTGATGCAAACTCATTGATTTATGGGAAAACAAAAAATAACTTTAAAGTATATGAAGATTTAATTTGTTATGAAATAGAGAAAAAAGCTTTTTTAGAACTACTTGAAGAAAATGAAGGTTTTAAAAACTTCTTTTTAAATAATCTTGTAAATAAACTTCAAACTCTAAAAGAGAAGAAATATACTTCTGAATTATCCTCGTTTATGATTGCAAGGGTTGCTGATACAGTATTACACCCTCCATGTATAGTTGAAGAGGGAACAAAACTAATTGATGCAATCGAGAAATCAATGCAGTTCCATACTTCAACAATTATTGTAAAAAAGCAAAATGGAGAATATGGAATTATTACAGATTCACTTTTAAAGGTGAAAGTTTTACTTCAAGGAAGAGATTTGAACATTCACGTCGAAGATATTGCTATTTTTCCATTGCTTGCTGTAAATCAGGATGATTATTTATTTGATGCATTTTCCCTTTTAATAAAAAAGAATATTAAAAGAGTTGGTGTAGTGGATAATGATTGTCAAATGGTAGGTGTTTTAGAGCAAATTGATGTTTTATCACACTTTGCAAATCATACTTATGTGGTTGATTCTAAAATAAAAAATGCAAAAACAATTGAAGAGTTAAAAGAAGCAAGTAGTGAATTTATAAATACCATTAAAACATTAAATGCAAAAGGTGTAAAAGTTAATCATATTTCAAATTTAATTGGTCAATTAAACACAAAAGTTTATAAAAAACTATTTAAGTTTATTGTTCCCCTAAAACTTCAAAAAAGTGCATGTTTTATTGTGATGGGAAGTGAAGGAAGAAATGAACAGATAATGAAAACTGACCAAGACAATGCCTTGGTTGTAAAAGATGGTATTGATATTGAACAATATAGACCTTTTATGCAACAAATGACTGAGTCACTTATCGACTTTGGTTATCCTCCATGTCCGGGTAATATTATGGTTTCAAATCCATTTTGGTGTAAAACTGTTAGTGAATATAAATCAGAAACAAAAAAATGGATTGAAAATCCTGATATGCAAAACTATATGGATTTAGCGATTTTCTTTGATGCTTTTGCTGTTGCAGGGGATAAAGAACTTTTAATTAATCTAAAAGATGATTTGTTTAATAAACTTCATGATAAAGATGTATTTATGGCATATTTTGCAAAGGCAACCTTAACCTTTGATACCCCAAGTACAGTTGCTAATTTTATGACAAAATCCCATAAAATTGATATAAAAAAAACTGGTGTTTTCCCTGTAGTACAAGGGATTAGAAGTTTAGCTTTAAGGGAAAGAATTAGAGAAACAAGAACAACAAATAGAATAAGAATACTTGAACAAAAGAAAATCTTAGAATCTGAAATGGCAAATGAACTACTGGAAGCTTTTGATGTATTAAATACATTAAGACTTAAAGCCCATTTACAAAAAGCTCAAGATAATCAAAAAATAAATAATGAAATAGATACCCATAAACTTGGTAAAATTGAAAGGGATTTGCTAAAAGATAGTTTTAAAATTGTTAATGATTTTAAAAAATTTATAACTTACACATTTAAAATAGATAAGATTTCATAATGTTAAAGAAATTAATGAACAAATGGCGTCTTAGAAATCTAAAAGATGAAAGATATCTTTATCTTTTTGATGAGCCACCTGTTGATGAGTATGTTTGCCTAGATTGCGAGACAACAGGATTAAATCCCAAAAAAGATGAGATTTTGTCAATTGGAGCAGTTATTATAAAACAAAACAAAATATTAATGAGACAAACACTTAATATTTTTGTTAAGCCATCACAAAAAGTAACAGAAGCATCAATTAAAATCCATCAAATAAGACCTATAGATTTAGAAAATGCCGTTGAACCTAAAGTTGCGATTATGGAACTTCTTGAATTTATTGGAAATAGACCAATAGTTGGTTATTACATAAAATTTGATATTGCTATGATTTCAAAATATACAAAAAAATATATTGGTATTTCATTACCAAATCATCAAGTTGAAGTTAGTTCAATGTATTTTAAAACAAGAAAAAGAAGTTCTGATTATGAATTTGTAGATTTAAAATTTGATACTATCATGAAAGAACTTGATATTCCAGAATTAGGAAAACATGATGCATTAAATGATGCACTAATGACCTCAATGATTTTTCTAAAACTTAGGGATATGTCTCCAGCTAATTCTACCTTTTACACAGGCTAAAAATAGGGAAAAATAGCATTAACGTAGCATTTTTCCTTTAACTGTTACTTTATGAAAAAATCTCACTTATTATTTAATGAATAACTATTCGTTTTCACTATAAACAAAACTAATTGCTGTTATAATCAAAAATGTTTTCTAGGTGCTACTTTAATGCTACGTTTGTATTAAAGTGGGTGAAAATTTATTAAAAGAGGGGCGTATATGAATGACCAATTGGTTGAAAAAATTAAAGCTAATCCTAATTATCAGGAATTAGTAAAAAAGAGAACTGGCTTTGCAGTAAAACTTGGTATTTTTGTACTTGTTATGTTTTATGCATTTATTTTAACTATTGCATTTGAACCTAGCATTTTAGGTATGAAAACAGGTGATGGTGTTATGACAATTGCTTTTCCAATAGCAGCGGCTATTATTGTAATTAGTTTCATTACTACACTTATTTATGTAAGAAGAGCAAACGGTGAGTTTGAAGAATTAACAGAAAAAGTAAGAAATGATGTAAAGGGCGAATTATAATGATAAGATTAATAACACTTATTTCAATATTTTCTGTTGCACTATTTGCAGCAGGTGATGCTTCTTTTGAAGCAACAAAAAGAGAGCTTAATATCCCTGCAATTATTATGTTCTTTATTTTTGTTGGTGGTACATTAGGTATTACTTATTGGGCTGCTAAAAGAACAAAATCTGCTAGTGATTTCTATACAGCTGGTGGAGGAATTAGTGGGTTCCAAAATGGTATGGCTATTGCTGGGGATTATATGTCAGCGGCTTCATTCTTAGGACTTTCAGGACTTGTTTATTTAAAAGGTTATGATGGTTTAGTTTATGCAGTTGGATTTTTAGTTGGATGGCCTGTAATTTTATTCTTAATGGCTGAAAAATTAAGAAACTTAGGTAAATTTACTTTTGCTGATATTGCAGCTTATAGACTTGCTCAAAAAGAGATTAGAACGTTAGCAGCACTTGGTTCTTTAGCAGTTGTAACTTTATATCTAATTGCACAAATGGTTGGATCTGGAAAACTTATTCAAGTATTATTTGGTTTAGAATATGAATATGCTGTTATCTTAGTTGGTATTATGATGATTGTTTATGTAACTTTTGGTGGTATGCTTGCAACTACTTGGGTTCAGATTATCAAAGCAGTTTTACTTCTTTCAGGGGTAACATTTATGGGATTCATGGTATTAAGTCATTTTGGATTTAGCTTTGAAGCACTTGCAACAAAAGCTGTTGAAACACATGAATTAGGGCAAGATATTATGGCACCTGGTGGATTCATTTCAGATCCTGTTTCTGCTATATCTTTAGGACTAGCATTAATGCTTGGAACAGCAGGTTTACCACATGTACTTATGAGATTCTTTACAGTAGGAAATGCAAAAGAAGCTAGAAAATCTGTTGTTTATGCTACTGGGTTTATTGGATATTTTTATTTAGTAATTGCAGTAATTGGTTTAGGTGCAATTGTATTTTTAAATTCTGATGCAGGAGCTCAATATTTTGTAGATGGAAAACTATTTGGTGGAAATAACATGGCTGCTATTCACTTATCACATGTTGTTGGGGGAAATATTTTCTTAGGATTTATTTCAGCTGTTGCCTTTGCTACAATTTTAGCAGTTGTTTCTGGTCTTACATTAGCTGGAGCATCGGCAATTTCACATGACCTTTATGCATCAGTTATTAATCCAGATTGTACAGAAGAACAAGAGATTAAAATCTCTAAATATGCCGTAATTGTTATTGGTATTATTGGAGTTATTTTAGGTATTGCCTTTGAACAACAAAACATTGCATTTATGGTTGGTCTTGCCTTTGCAATTGCTGCATCTGCAAACTTTCCAATTCTTTTCTTATCAATTTATTGGAGAGGTTTAACAACAAGAGGTGCTTTCATAGGTGGTTTATTAGGTCTTATTACAGCTGTAGTTCTTGTAATTATTGGACCAATTGTATGGGTTCAAATCTTAGGAAATGAGCAAGCTTTATTTCCATATAAACACCCTGCACTTTTCTCTGTAACTGTTGCATTTATTGGTATTTGGTTCTTTTCTAAAACTGATAATTCACAAAGAGCAAAAGATGAGAAAAAAGCATTTGAAGCTCAAAACATTAGAGCGGAAACTGGTTTTGGAGCTGCTGGAGCAGTTGACCATTAAAAATACATTTTGTACAATTATTGTACATAAAAGAGGGTACGCTTACCCTCTTTGAACAAAAAATGCTCACAAAGCCCCATTATTAGGGCTACTTATAAATATTATTACTTGTTACTTTTCTACATCTTTTACATCTTTTTTACATATTTAGTATAATTTTTGTTCATTAACCAATTTTTTATGTAATAATACTTTGTCTAATTTGCTATTTCTGTGCTATAGAGTCGCAGAAAAATAGCTTATATTTTGACTTACATCATCAAAAAAGTTCTCTTATGGCGTGAAAACATAAGAGATAGAAGGGGAAAAGATGAAGGATGAACTAGTTGAAAGGATTGAAAACAATCCTAAGTATCAAGAGCTTGTTTCAAAGAAAAATAGCTTTGGAATTAAGTTAGGTATTTTTGTACTTGTTATGTTTTATGCATATATTTTAACAATTGCATTTAACAAAGAAATATTAGCTACAAAAATTGGTGAAGGTGTTACTACAATAGCATTTCCTATTGCACTTGCAATCTTAATTATTAGCTTTTTAACAACACTAATTTATGTTAAAAGAGCAAATGGTGAGTTTGAAGACTTAAATAATGAGATTAAAGAAGATGTAAAGGATCTAATATAATGAGAATATTAGCACTAATTTTTATTGTTGCACTAAGTGCATTTGCAGCGGGAGATGCAACATTTGAGGCAACAAAAAGAGAACTTAATATTCCTGCGATTGTTATGTTCTTTGCATTTATTGTTTTTACTTTAGGTTTAACTGTTTGGGCAGCAAGAAAAACAAAATCAGCATCTGACTTTTATACTGCTGGTGGAGGAATTACAGGATTCCAAAATGGTTTAGCAATTGCAGGGGATTATATGTCAGCTGCTGCATTCCTTGGTGTTTCAGGTTTAATTTATTTAAAAGGTTATGATGGAGTAATCTATGCTGTTTCTTTCTTAGTAGGATGGCCAATTATTCTTTTCTTTATGGCTGAAAAATTAAGAAACTTAGGTAAATTTACATTTGCAGATATTGCAGCTTATAGACTAGGTCAAAAAGAGATTAGGACACTTGCTGCATTTGGTACGCTATCTGTTGTTGTTTTATATCTTATTGCACAAATGGTTGGGGCTGGAAAACTTATCCAAGTTTTATTTGGACTTGAGTATGAATATGCAGTTATCTTAGTTGGTGTAATGATGATTATTTATGTAACTTTTGGTGGTATGCTTGCAACTACTTGGGTTCAAATTATCAAAGCATGTTTACTATTAACTGGTGTTTCTTTCATGGCAATCATGGTTTTATATCACTTTGGGTTTTCTTTTGAATCTTTAGCAGTTAAAGCTACTGAAAACCACAAAGCTGGTGAATCTATTTTAGCACCTGGTGGTTTTATTTCTGATCCTATTTCAGCAATCTCACTTGGTATGGCTTTAATGTTAGGAACAGCCGGTTTACCTCACGTTCTTATGAGATTCTTTACAGTAGGAAATGCAAAAGAAGCTAGAAAATCTGTTGTTTATGCAACAGGTTTTGTTGGTTATTTCTGGGTTATTATTACAATCGTTGGATTTGGTGCAATTGCATTTTTAAATAGTGCAGATGGTGCTCAATATTTCACAGATGGTAAACTATTTGGTGGAAACAATATGGCTTCAATTCACTTATCACATATGTTAGGTGGAAATGCATTCTTAGGATTTATTTCAGCAGTTGCATTTGCTACAATTTTAGCAGTTGTATCTGGTCTTACATTAGCTGGTTCATCAGCTATTGCCCATGACCTTTATTCAAATGTAATTAATCCAAATGCTACTGATGAGCAAGTTGTTAAAATCTCTAGATTTACAGTTGTTGTTGTTGGTATTGTTGGAGTTACACTTGGAATTGCCTTTGAACAACAAAATATTGCATATATGGTTGGATTAGCATTTGGTATTGCAGCATCTGCAAACTTCCCAATTCTTTTCTTATCAATTTATTGGAGAGGTTTAACAACTAGAGGTGCATTCTTAGGTGGATTATGTGGTTTATTAACTGCAGTTACACTTGTAATTATTGGGCCAATTGTTTGGGTACAAATTTTAGGAAATGCTGAAGCATTATTCCCTTATAAACACCCTGCTTTATTCTCTGTAACTGTTGCATTTGTTTCAATTTGGTTCTTCTCTAAAATTGATGCAAGTGAAAGAGGAAAAGCAGAAAAAGAATTATTTAGAGCTCAAAATGTTAGAGCAAATACAGGTATTGGTTCAGCAGGAGCGGTTGACCACTAAACTTAAATTTTAGTACTTTTACTAAAAACTTCAAATACTAAAGGGTTTTTGGCCCTTTAGTGAAACTAAAAAATAATAAAATTTTATAAATAATCTGTTAAAATTTATCATCTACATAAAAAGAGTCAGTATGAGTATACATGAACAAAGTAATTTTATAAAAGGGATACACCCTTTTGAAAACCTAACAAAAGCTGAACTAGAAGAGTTTTCAAACAATATAGATATTATATATTTAAAAAAAGGTGAAGTTCTTCAAAAAGAAAAAGAGGAGCCTAAAAATTTATACTTTATTATAAAAGGTTTAGTTCAAGAACTTTATGAAGATGAAGTTATCTCAATATATTCAAATAAAGAGTTTTTTGACCCTATTTCATTAATTGAAGACTTCTCAAAAAATAGTTTCGTAACAGCACAAGAAACTATTTGTTACTCTTTGCCAAAAGATATTTTTATTAAAACCCTTAGAAAAAATAGAGCTTTAGAGAGTTTTTTCTTCCAGTCTATTTCACAAAAGTTGAATGCAAACATTAATTATGAAAAAAATAAAGAACTTGCAAATATTATGGTTGCAAAGGTTAAAGATGCAAATCTTCACAGAGCAGTAATAGTTCCCTTTGAAACTTCAATTTTTGAAGCTGTTAAAACCATAAAAAAAGAAAAAGTCCCTACTCTACTTTTAAGAGACAATGGAGGACAAATTCATATTGTTACTGATTCAGATTTTAGAGAAAAAGTGATATTAAACAGAATGGATTTTGATGAGATAGTAGGTAAGATTTCAAACTCAGGAATTAAATATGTAAATGAAAATGACTTTTTATTTAATGCCCAATTAATAATGTCTCAACATGGATTAAAAAGATTGGTTGTTGTTAACAATAATGATGAGATTGTTGGAATAATTGACCAAATCTCCTTATCATCATTTTTTGCTACACATACATTTTCTGTATCAAATGAAATTGACAAAGCTGAAACTATTGAAGAGTTAAAAAATGCTTCTAAGTCATTTATTAAAATTATTAAATCTTTAAATGCAAAAGGGGTAAAAGTAGAATTTATTTCTAAATTAATTAATCAATTAAATAGAAAAATGATGAATAAACTTTTTAAAATCACTGCACCTGATGGACTAAAAGATAAAGCTTGTTTAGTAGTAATGGGAAGTGAAGGTAGAGGTGAGCAGATTTTAAAAACTGACCAAGATAATGCACTTATTATTTCTGATGATTGTAGTTTAAGTGATGAAGATATTTTAAAATATACCCATGAGTATACTGAACATTTAGTTGATTTTGGTTTTCCTAGATGTGAAGGTAATATTATGGTTTCAAATCCATATTGGTGTAGAAGAGAAAAAGATTTTAAAGATTTAATTTATGAATGGATTATGAAACCAAGTGGTGATAATTTTATGAACCTTGCAATTTTTTATGATGCATTAGCTGTAACAGATGACAGAACCTTATTGGATAATCTAAAAGAATACCTATTTAAAATAGGCTCTACATCAAAAACATTTTATATGCATTTTGCAAAAATCATTATGGATTTTGATGTTCCTTTAGGTTTTTTTGATGGTTTTGTTTTTAACTCAGATGATAAAGAGCATAAAAATGAAATTGATATAAAAAAAGGTGGAATCTTTATACTAGTTCAAAGTATTAGAAGTTTATCTTTAGAAAATAAAATCTTAAGGTCAAGTACCCAGAAAAGAATAAAAGAGTTAAATAAACTAAATGTTTTAGATGATGAATTCGCTTCAGAACTTAGTCAAGCATTTAACTTTTTTCTAACAATTAAATTAAAATCAAATTTACAAAAACTTGATAGTGGAGAAAAAATAGATAACTTTATTAATCCTGATAATTTAACAACAATGGAAAAAGATCTTTTAAAAGATAGTTTTAAAATTGTAAATAAATTAAAGAAAAAACTAGAAATGCATTATAAGTTGAATTATGTTTAATAAAATCAAAAATCATTTTAATAAAAAAAATCTAAAAGATTTAAAATATGAATATCTTTTTGACAAACCAGTGGAAAATGAGTATGTTTGTTTTGATTGTGAAACAACAGGTTTAAATCCTAAAGAGGATGATATTATATCTATTGGAGCAGTAATAATTAAAGATAATACAATAGTAGCAAGTAAAAAATTTGTTAGATTTGTTAAACCAAAAACAAGACTTCAAATCGAAGCAATTAAAGTTCATCATATCAGAGAAATAGATTTAGAAAATGCTGAAGAGATTGATAAAGTGATAGAAGACTTTTTAGAGTTTATAGGAAATAGGAAATTAGTTGGATACTATTTAGAATTTGACATTGCTATGATTAATAAATATATTAAACCCAAATTAGGAATAAAACTACCGAACAAAACATATGAAGTTTCAGCTATATACCATGACTATAAAATAGAGATGATTCCTCAAAGTAATATCGACCTGAGATTTGATACTATAATGAATGACTTAAAAATTCCAATTATGGGTAAACATGATGCTTATAATGATGCAACTATGACTGCCCTTATGTTCCTAAAACTAAAAAATCAACCCAAAGTTAAAATTAAATAAAAATTTTAGACTAATATATTAATTTAGTATCCCTGTGTTATAATAATTCCAAATTTTTTTAAAGGTAGAGAAATGTTAGTTTTAGTACTTAACTCGGGTAGTTCTTCCCTAAAATATCAACTAATGAATCCACAAACTGCAGAGGTAAAAGCAACTGGACTTTGTGAAAGAATTGGTATCGATGGTAAAATAGTTCACATAGCAAATGGCCATAAAACAAAGACTGATCATAATATGCCATCACATAAAGAAGCAATTTTAAATGTAATAAATATATTAACCCATGGTGAAGATAAAGTAATTGACTCAATAGATGATATTCAAGCAATTGGACATAGAGTTGTTCATGGTGGAGAGTTTTTTGATAGATCAGTAATAGTTGATGAAGATGTTATTGCAAAACTTGAATCTATTATTCCCTTAGCACCATTACATAATCCTGCAAATATCATGGGTATGAAAATAACAAGAGAATTAATGCCAACAAAACCAAATGTTGCTGTATTTGACACTGCATTTCACCAAACTATGCCTGCTAGTTCTTTTATGTATGCAATACCATATGAAGATTATGAAAATTTTGGAATAAGAAAATATGGTTTCCATGGAACTTCTCACTATTATGTTTCAAATGAAGCACAAAAACTATTAAATAAAGAAGAGTCTAAAATTATCGTTTGCCATTTAGGAAATGGTTCATCTGTTTGTGCTATTAAAGATGGTAAATCAGTTGAAACTTCAATGGGACTTACTCCACTGGAAGGTTTAATAATGGGTACTAGATCTGGTGATTTAGACCCTACTGTTGTAACTTTCTTAATGGAAAAGAAAGGGATGAGTGGAGATGAAGTTAATAACTACTTAAATAAAAAATCAGGTCTTTTAGGAGTATCTGGGATTAGTTCAGACTTAAGAGAGGTTATTGAAGAAGCAGAAGAAGGTAATGAAAGAGCTATTATTACAATTGAAATGATGACAAATAGAATTAAAAAATATATTGCATCATATGCAGCAATTCTAGGTGGTGTTGATGCAATCTGCTTTACTGCAGGTATTGGAGAAAATGCAAACTTAGTTAGAGAAAAAGTTTGTGAAAATCTTGAATTTATGGGAATAAAACTTGATGATGAAAAAAATGCAATTAGATCAGGGGAAGCTAGAGAAATAAATAGCGATGACTCAAAAGTTAAAATTTATGTAATCCCTACTAATGAAGAATATGTAATCGCACATGACACTTATGAGTTAGTAAAAGGTTAATCCTTTTACTAAACTCAATTCTAATATACACAACAAAACTATACAAAACTTATACTAGTTGATCAAATATGTACAATATTGATACACACTAGGTTTTTTTGAACAATTTTTTTTACAAAATGCTACACTAATGCTATGTTTTTGCTATGTTTGAATAATATAATTTTATGATTTTTACAAAAAAGGAAGCTTTAATGGGTTTAATTGAAAGTATAAAAGAGAATGCAAGGAAAGAGCTAAAAACAATAGTTCTTCCAGAATCTGAGGACGAAAGAGTATTAAAAGCTACTCAAATTGTTCTAGAGGAAAAAACTGCAAATGTTATTTTGATTGGAAATGAAGAAACAATCAAAAGTGATGCTGCTTCATGCGGTGCAAACATTGAGGGTGCTACTATTATAGACCCAAAATCTTTTGATAAAATTGATGCTTATATTGATGAATTAGTTGAGCTTAGAAAGAAAAAAGGTCTTTCTAAAGAAGAAGCTACTGAAATCATGACAACAGAACCAAGATTTTTTGGTTGTATGATGGTAAGACTTGGAGATGCTGATGGTTTAGTTGCTGGTTCAAATTCACCAACTGCAGATGTTTTAAGAGCTGCAATTCAAGTAATTAAAACAGCACCTGGTATTAACACTGTATCATCTACATTTATTATGGAAACTGCAGATGGAAAATTTGGTGATAATGGTTTAATTTTATTTGCAGACTGTGCAGTAAATCCAGAGCCAAATGCGGAACAATTAGCTGATATTGCAAGTGCAACAGCAGCTACTGCAAAAAGCGTTGTTGGATTAGAGCCAAGAGTAGCAATGTTATCATTCTCTACTATGGGAAGTGCAAAACATCCATTAGTTGATAAAGTACAATTTGCTTGCGGAATTTTAGAAGATAGAGAAGTTGATTTTGCATATGACGGAGAGATGCAAGCTGATGCTGCTATCGTTGAAGCTATTGGAGCTAAAAAAGCACCAAATTCTTCAGTTGCTGGAAAAGCAAATGTACTAGTATTCCCTGATTTACAATCAGGAAATATTGGGTATAAATTAGTTCAAAGATTTGCAGGGGCAGCAGCTCATGGACCAATTGTACAAGGATTAAATAAACCTGTTAATGACCTATCACGAGGTTGTTCAGTTGAAGACATTTCAAATTTAGTTGCAATTACTGCAACACAATGTTAATTAAAAAAACTAATTTAAAAGAGGGAAAAGACATATGTTAGTATTTATTTTAAACGCGGGAAGTTCATCATTAAAATATCAATTAATGAATCCAATTAATAAAGAAGTTTTAGCAGTAGGTATTTGTGAAAGAATTGGTATTGATGGTGTATTAAAACATGAATTTGGTGATGGTCAAAAAATTAAAGTTGATTCAAATTTACCAACTCATAAAGAAGCTATTGAATTAGTTTTAAAAACATTAACTGATGGTGAAGGTAAAGTTATTGACTCAATTGATGATATTGAGGCGATTGGACACAGAGCAGTTCACGGGGGAGAAGAGTTTGCTGGTTCTGTTATGGTAAGCGATAGAGTAATTGAAACTATGAAAAAACTTATTCCACTTGCTCCTTTACATAACCCTGCAAATATTATGGGTATGGAAATTTGTCAAGAATTAATGCCAGGTAAGCCAAATGTAGCTGTATTTGACACTGCATTCCACCAAACTATGCCAGATTATGCTTATATGTATGCATTACCACATGAGCAATATACTAAAAATGGTGTAAGAAAATATGGTTTCCATGGTACATCACACTTCTTCGTATCAAATGAAGCAGCAAAAATGTTAGATAAAAAACATAATACAAGAATTATTGTTTGTCACTTAGGAAATGGTTCATCTGTTTCAGCTGTATTTGATGGTAAATGTATTGACACATCAATGGGTCTTACTCCTGTTCAAGGTTTAATGATGGGAACAAGAGCTGGAGACATTGGTGCAGGTGCTATTCAGTATATGATGGAAACTGAAGGTTGGAATATCAAAGAGATGCTTGATGTATTAAATAAAAAATCTGGTATTGTTGGTATTTCTGGTAAATCTTCAGACTTAAGAGAAGTATTAGAAGGTGCTGAAGCTGGTGACGACAGATGTAGATTAGCTGTTGATATGATTGCTTATAAAATCAAACATTATGTTGGTGCATACGCTGCAGCACTTGATGGTGTTGACGCATTATGTTTCACAGGTGGTATTGGTGAAAATGCTGCATTAATCAGAGAAAAAGTTTGTGCTGGTTTAGATTATATGGGATTAAATATTGATCCAGTTAAAAACAATAAAAGATCTGGTGATGCTAGAGATATCTCTACAAATGGTTCAAGAGGTAGAATCTTCGTTATTCCTACAAATGAGGAATATGTTATTGCAAACGATACTTATAAAATCGTTAAGGGTCTTGAGTAGAAATTACTCAATATCTAATCTAGGGAAAGACAAAGGGGCAAGGAGTGAAAAACTTGCCCCTTTTTTTATATAATTTTTAAAGCCGATTGCTTTAACTCTTTAGCAGTTTCATTACTAATTAATTTTTTCCAATAATCAATTCTACTTTTTAATTCTTCAGAAAAAAATACTTGCATACTTAGAGTAAAAAATTGATCATTCATGATTTTTTCATAGAAATCATCATAAATGTTTTCTTTTTTATTTAATTCTTCATACTTTAATGTAAAATCTTTTAAAGCATGAATCATTGCATTTATTTTCATATTATCTTCAAAAATAGAATCAAAATCATCTTCTTTTCTAAATGTATTAATAACTTCTGTCATAGTATTTAATACATTTTCTGGGTCAATATCTAAATTAAGATCTGCAACTTTTTCTTTGTCAAAACTACTTTTTTCAATTATCTCACCAAGGGTAATTTGATAATACAATTGATATGTAGCCATTATATTAATTAAGTTTTCACGTTTAAACTTATTTGCAATTATGTCTTGCTTTCTCATATACAATTAGCCTTTTTTAATAAGCTTTTAATCCACTTGTAAATAAAACACTAAAGTTTGTTACTGCTTCTTGCATTATTTTGTCAAGGAATTTATCAAACTTATCCTCTTTTTTCCAAATTGGGGTTTCAACTTCTGAAAGTTTTATTATCTCTTCTTTTGCAAAACTTAATGTTGACACCTCATCAACTAATCCAAGCTTCTTTGCTTGTCCTGAAGTAAAAATATGTGCATCTGCAAATTGAGTATGATTTTCTTTTTTCAATTTTCTTGCATTTGCTACATCAGTTATAAACATATCATATGTATCATTTATAACTTTTTCTAACTCTTCTCTTTCATAATCTTTCCAAGGTCTTGTAGGTGTCCCTACTTCTTTGTATTTCCCAACTTTTACAGTTTGTGTCTTAACACCAATAGTTTCCATAAGTTCTTCTACATTTGTTCCTTGAAAAATTACACCAATAGATCCAATCATAGCCCCAGGATTTGCAATAATTTTATTTGACCAAATTGAAGCATAGTATGAACCACTTGCCATAACTCCACTTGCATATGCCACAACAGGTTTTAATTGTTTTAATTCTTTAATTGCATAAGCTAATTCAACTGAAGGAGCAACAGCTCCACCTGGAGAATTTACAATTAAAAGAACACCTTTAATGTTGTTATTCTTTTTTGCTTGATTTATTTGCTCTAGAACTTTATCAACATTTAAAATAGGTCCTACAAGTTCTATTTTTTGTAAATTTGCCATCTCAAAACTTTCACCGTTTATTGCTGACTCATTTGAACTTGAAACAAAGAAATAAACTATAGTTAAAAATACTACTGTTTTAAAATATTTAGTAATAAAATCTAATATAGCAATAATCGGATAAAAAAGTTTTTTTATAATACTAATCATCTAAACCTCCAATAATTGTTTTTTCCACAAATTTAGTATGAAGAATCACGTTCATATATAGATCCTCTTCATCCTCAATCATGTCTGGTAACTTAATACAAATTATATCTGCATCTTTATTTTCTTCTAAAACACCTTTATTTAAGCCCAAAGCATCACTTCCATTTTTTGTAGCTGCTTTAATTAATATCTTCGATAATTCTATTATATTAATATTTTCATGAACCATTAAAGCGTTTCTTAACTCATCAAACATAGATAAAGAATTATTTGAGCTAAGTCCATCTGTACCTATTGAAAAAGGTATCTCTTTATCTATTAACTTAGTTAAATCAAGTTTATTGTTATTCAAAAATCTATTTGATGTAGGACAATGATTTATAATCGCCCCTAATTTTTTAATTTTATCTAAATCATTTTCACTTGCTTCTACACAATGGGTAAAAGAAAGATTATCAAGATTTTTAAATTGTTCTAGAAACTCCATTGGTTTAGTAACAGCTTTCTCTTGACCTAAAAAATTTTTAAAAAATTCTAAAAAACCACCCTCATCTTTATGTAACCATTCAAACTCTTCTGGTGATTCTAAAAAGTGAGCACTAACACTTAGATTTTCTTCTTTTGCAATTTTTAATGTTTCTCTAATTAGTATTGGATGAACTGAATATGGTGAATGTATTGCAATTGCAGGAATAAAATTTTTATTTTTATTTTTCTTAGAAGAGTTTAATCTTGCTTTGAAATCTGCAAAAAGATTATCAATCATCTCTGCTTTACTTCCAATAACCTCATTAAAAAAAACAGTATTAATAGAACTTTTAAGACAAGCTTCAATCTCTAATCCATATGAAGAGATAGCTCCTATAGTTGTAGTTCCAGTTTTTTTCATCTTAGCTAATTTTGTACTTATAAGTTTTGTGTTTGCTTTTTCAATCAAGGTTTCTCTATTTTTTATAACAGAGTTTAACCATAACATAAAATTACCATATTTTAATGTTGTACTATTTGATGAGAATTCTAAATGAACATGTGAATTAATAAGACCTGGCATTAAAACAGAGTTTTCACCTAAATCTTCGATTTTTATATTTTTATATTTTTCTTGGATAAATTCTTTTGAAGCAATTTCTATAATTGTTTTATCATAAACAATAGCACCATCTTTAATGATGGTGCTATTTGCATCACAAGTAATAACCCAAGATGCACTTAATATTTTCATTTTTTTAGATTAAAAATAAGGCTTAAGCTTGAGCTTCAGCTTGTGCTTTTTGTTGAGCTTCAACAGCCTTAACTTCTGAAATAATTTGAGTTAATGCAATAAGACCCATATGGTAACTAAAAGGTCCAAAACCTGTAATTACACCTGTTGCTGCACCTGCAGTAATCGATTTTTGTCTATACTCTTCTCTTTTATAGATATTTGAAATATGAACTTCAACTGTTGGAAGATTTACTGCACTTAGTGCATCTTTAATAGCAATTGATGTATGAGAAAATGCTGCTGGATTAATTAAAATTCCATCAACTGTACCTAAAGACTCTTGGATTCTATCAACAATTTCACCCTCTAAATTAGATTGAAAAAACTCAAGTTCTACACCATTTTGTTGTGCACTACCTTTCATTTGTTCATGGATTTGTTCTAAAGTCATTGGACCATAAATATGTTGTTCTCTTACACCTAACATATTTAGATTTGGACCTTGGATAACTGCAATTTTCATTTTATATTTTCCTTTTATAAATTTTAGGTAAGATTATATTGAAATTTTAGTTAAAGTAACACAAGAACAACTCGTTGTTCTCTTTAGAATTTCCTTCTTTAAGCAAAATTTACTTTTGCTGATAAAAGAAGTTAAACAAATAAGGTCCCTTTTAAATAGGGACTATTTAAAAGGAATACCAATGAAAAACTATATATTACTGAATGAAAATGCTGTTTTTTATGAATGTGGTTTTTCTTGTGACAATGTTGTATTTTTAAATTTAAATAATGAAAAATATTTTATAACAGATGCAAGATATACAGTTGAAGCAAAAGAGTTCACAAAGAAATGTGAAGTGATTGAAAGCTCAAATCTAATAGAAGATACAAAACTATTACTAAAGAAAAATAAAATCAAAAAAATTGTTTTTGATCCAAACGATTTTAACCTAAGTTTTTATCAAAAATTGACAGCTGATTTAAAAACTGATTTTAAACCTCAAGAAAATTTTTCTAAACTAAAAAGAATTATAAAAACTGATGAAGAGATAAAATACTTAAAAAAAGCTGCTAGTATTGGAAGAGATGGATTTAAGCAACTTGCAAAATATATTGCTAAAAATGGCTTTAATGAAAAAGAGAGTTTTTTACATTTTAAAGCTATAGAAAAAATGAGTTCATTTGGAAAATATGATTTAAGTTTCGATCCAATTGTTGCAATAAATGAAAATGCAGCAAAACCCCATGCCCTACCAACTTCAAAAAAATTAAAATTAAATGATTTAATACTAGTTGATGCAGGGGTAAAGTACAAAAGATATTGTTCAGATAGAACTTGCACATCAAATGCAAATTTTGAAAAGTTTTCTTTTAAAAGAGAACAAACTTTCAAAAATAAAAAACATCAAAAGATTTATGATTTAGTTTATAAAGCCCAATTAAACGCTATTAATAATGCAAGAGTTGGAATGAAAGCTTCTCAAATTGATAAATTAACTAGAGATGTAATTGAAAAAGCAGGTTTTGGAAAATATTTTGTTCACAGTACTGGCCATGGAGTGGGACTTGACATTCATGAGTTCCCAAATATTAACTCTAAAAGTGATGTAATTATTGAAGATAATATGGTTTTTACAATTGAGCCAGGAATTTATTTGCCAAAAGAGTTTGGTGTTAGAATAGAAGATACAGTTGTTATGAAAAATGGTAAAGCACTAATACTTTAAATTATAAAAATTTAAAATATTTATACTTGACTTATTTAATAAGTTTACTTTTTAAGGAGAAATTTGAAAAAAAAATTACGAGATGATTTAACCCTTTTTAAAACCCCTAATTTTCCAAAAAAATTTAAATCACAATCAAATAAGAAATATCATGTAACTATTGGAATTGGGGGAAATATTGGGGATACAAAGAAATTATTTGATAAGTTAATCTTATGTTTAAAAGGTGATTCTAGATTTGATTTACTTATAACTTCCCCACTTCTTCTTAATCCCCCTTTTGGATACCTAGAACAAAATGAGTTTTTAAATGGTATAATAATACTTAAAACTAATCTATCACCAAATGAATTTTTAAAAAACATGAATAGATTAGAAAAAAGATTTGGAAGAAAGCGGTCCTTTCAAGATGCGCCTAGAACCTTAGATATAGATATAATCTTTTTTGATAATAAAAAAATTAATACTAAAAAACTTATTATCCCTCACAAAGATTGGGCAAATAGAGAGTCTGTGCTTATTCCTTTAAAACATTTATAAAAAACAACTTATTGTTGTAAATACAGTTCTTAAAATAGAACTTTTTTAAAGGTAAAAAATGAAAAAAAAGAAAATTGTTGTAGGAATGTCAGGTGGTGTTGATTCTTCAGTTACAGCACTATTGTTAAAACAACAAGGTTATGATGTAGTTGGTCTATTTATGCGAAATTGGGAATATGGAATAAAAGGTAGCCAATGCCCTAATCGTATTGAATTTGAAGATGCAAAAAAAGTTGGTGCCTTAATAGGAATTGAGGTAAAGGGTAAAGACTTTGTTGAAGAGTATAGAACAAAAGTTTTTGATGTTTTTTTAGAAGGTTTAAAAAAAGGACTTACTCCTAACCCAGATATTTTATGTAATCGTGAAATTAAATTTAATGTATTTTTAAATGAAGCTAAAAAAATGGGTGCAGATATGATTGCAACTGGACACTATGCCAAAATTGCTTTTTATAAAGACCATTATGTTCTTGATACTCCCAAAGATAGTTCAAAAGACCAAAGTTACTTTTTACATGCATTATCAAGTGAACAATTAAGTCATGCGATGTTTCCCCTTGGAGATTTAACAAAAAAAGAAGTTAGAGAAATAGCTAGAGAGCATAATCTTCCTGTAAGTGATAAAAAAGATAGTACAGGAATTTGTTTTATTGGTAATCAAAGATTTGATGATTTTATCACACAACATTTAAAAGCTATTCCTGGTGATATGATAGATGAAAATGGAAAAGTTTTAGGAAAGCACAAAGGTCTTATTTGTTACACACTAGGTCAAAGAAAAGGTATTGGTCTTGGTGGAATTAAAGATAATGAAGGTGAGAACAATACACACAAACCATGGTTTGCAGCTAAAAAAGATATTGAAAATAATACACTTACAGTAGTTCAAGATACAAACCATCCTTTACTTATGAGTGAATATACAGAAGCTAGTCATATGCATTGGGTATTAGAAGAGGCACCAAAAGTTGGTGAAAAATTGATGGCACAAGTTAGATATAGACAACACAAACAAGCTTGTACAGTAATAGAAGCAGATGAAAATAGAGTACTTGTTAAATTTGACACCCCTCAAAGAGCTGTAACCTTAGGACAAAGTCTAGTTTTATACGATGGAAATTATTGTCTAGGTGGTGGATTTATAAGTGACTATAAGTAAGTAGGATTAAAATGAGTTGTGAGAAAAAGAAAGTAATAGTGGGTATGAGTGGAGGAATTGATTCTTCTGTAACTGCTTATATGTTACAAAAAGATGGATACGAAGTTGAAGGTGTTTATTTAAAACTTCATGATAGAACTGATGGTTATCATGAAAAAAACCTTAGATATATTGAAGATGTAGCAAAATTTCTCGGGATTAAATATCATATTTTAGATTTATCAGATGATTTTTCTAAGGAGGTTTATGATTATTTTGTAGACTCTTATTTAGAAGGAACAACCCCTAATCCATGTGTTAAATGTAATAGGCAAATCAAATTTGGAAAAATGTTAGACTTTGCAAAGGAACATGGAGCATCTTATCTAGCAACTGGTCATTATGCAAAAACCGATGGCAAATTTTTCTATGAAGCAGGAGATAAAACAAAAGATCAAAGCTATTTTTTATCTCAAGTTGATAAAGAAGCATTGCCATATATGATGTTTCCATTAAGCGAAAGAAAAAAAGAAGATATTATTGAATTTGCAGCAAAATTAGATTCAGCCTATAAAAGAATTACAGAAAAAAATGAATCACAAGAGATATGTTTTGTTGAAACAGTTTACACAGATGTTGTAAAAAGACATGCAAATATTGACATTCCAGGAAAAGTTTTAGATGAAGATGGAAATGAGATTGGTGAACATAAAGGATATATGCATTATACCATTGGAAAAAGAAGAGGCTTTACAGTTCATGGTGCCCATGAACCACATTTTGTTACAAAATTAAATCCTGAAAACAATACTATTGTTGTGGGAAAAAAACAAGCCTTAGAGATAAATGAAGTTAAAATTGAAAATCTAAATATGTTTATTGATGAAAAAGAGTTTACTTGTAATGTAAAGCTAAGATATAGAGCTGTTTCAACTGCATGTAAAGTTAAACTTGAAGAAAATAGTGGAACAATCTACTTAGAAGAACCTGCTTTTGGAGTAGCTGCTGGTCAACTTGCAGTGTTTTATCAAGGTGATAAAGTAATAGGAAGTGGTTGGATAAAAAGTGCAAAATAAAGCAACTAAATTTTGTATAAGATAAATTTAGATAAAATCAGCAAAACTTACACAATCACACAAGGAAAAATCTAATGGCGAAATTTAAACTTTTTAGTGGTACTGCCAATCCTGAATTTGCAAAAAAAGTAGGAAAGTATCTTAATGTAAATGTTGGTGGGGCATCTATAAATAAGTTTAGTGACGGTGAAATATCTGTTCAAATTCATGAAAGTGTTAGGGGACAAGATGTGTTTATCGTACAACCAACTTGTGCTCCAACAAATGATCATTTAATGGAACTACTAATTATTGTAGATGCACTAAAAAGATCAAGTGCTAAATCTGTTTCTGCAGTTATGCCTTATTTTGGTTATGCAAGACAAGATAGAAAAGCAGCACCTAGAGTTCCAATTACGGCAAAATTAGTTGCAGATATGCTTGAAACAGTAGGAATTGATAGAATTATCACTATTGATTTACATGCTGCTCAAATTCAAGGATTCTTTGATATCCCAGTAGATAACCTTTATGGTTCAGTATTATTTGTTGATCATTTAAGAGCTAAAAACTTAAAAAATCCGATTATTGCATCTCCAGATATTGGTGGTGTTGCAAGGGCTAGATCTTATGCTGAAAAATTAGGATATGACTTAGTTATCGTTGACAAAAGAAGAGAAAAAGCTAATGTTGCTGAAGTAATGAATATCATCGGTGAAGTAAAAGGTAAAGATGTTATCTTAGTTGATGATATGGTTGATACAGCAGGAACTTTAGTTAAAGCAGCAGAAGTTTTAAAAGCAAAAGGTGCAACTTCAGTTATGGCATGTTGTACACATGGTGTATTAAGTGGACCAGCATTTGAAAGAATAAATAATGGAACATTAGATGAGTTAATTATTACTGATACAATACCTATGCATGGTAAATGTGATAAAATCACTGTATTAAGTGCAACAAAAATTATTGGTGAAACTATTAGAAGAATCACTAATAATGAATCAGTTAATTCTATTTTTATAGATTAATTTTTATAATAAATTTAATATTAATTTATTTTAGTTATAATAATAAAACACACAAAAAAACAAAGGCAAATTATGAAAAAAATTGTTTTATCAGCAGCACTTTGTGCTTCTATGATGTTCGCAGCAAATAGTGAGTATAAGTATGAAATTACACCAATGATAGGTGGTACTTATTCTGAGGGTAACTTAAACTTTGATGATCAAAATTATGCAAATGCAGGTTTATCTTTAGGATTTAACTTAGATGATTCTATGTTTGATCAAATAGAAGTTGGAATATTAAGATCTTTTGAAGATGTTGATTATGACAATGGTGATGATACTGGTGTAACTAGAGTATTTACTAACTTAGTAAAAGATTATGGATTAAATGATTCAACTTCTTTATATGCATTAGCAGGTGCTGGTGTTGAATGGTTTGATGATGAGCAATTTAATAATGACAATGGATTATTTGCTAACTACGGTGTTGGTATCAAATATAAAATTTCTGAAGCAATGGCTTTAAAAGCTGACGTAAGACATTTAATTTCTTTTGATGGTGGAGACAATAACCTTCTTTATACAGTAGGTTTAGCAATTCCATTTGGTAAAAAAGCAGCTCCTGCTCCAGAACCAAAACCAGAGCCAAAACCAATGGATTCTGATAATGATGGTGTAATTGATGCAAATGACCAATGTCCAAACTCAGCACCTGGTGCAGTTGTTGATGCAAAAGGTTGTGAAATTGATACTGATGGAGATGGTGTAGTTGATTCAAAAGACAAATGTCCAGATACTCCAAAAGGTAATATTGTTGATGAAAATGGTTGTTCTTTAAAAGTTGACTTAAATATTAACTTTGAGACTGACTCTGCAGTAATTAACAATTCTTATGATTCAAAAATCAAAAAATTTGCTGACTTTATGAAAGCTTTCCCATCTGTAAAAGGAAAAATTGAAGCTCATACTGACTCAGTTGGTTCTGAAAAATATAACCAAAAATTATCAGAAAGAAGAGCAGCATCTGCAGTTAAAGCTATTGAAGCTTACGGTGTAGAAACTGATAGATTAAATGCAATTGGTTATGGTGAAACTAAACCTAAAGCATCTAATGATACTGCTGAAGGTAGAGCACAAAACAGAAGAGTTGAAGGTTCTATTCAACAATAATTTATTTTAAATTTCAGATTTTAGGCTTTTGTCTAAAATCTGAAAAAACTTACTTTTTTTTCTTAACTCATTACTAACAATTTTTTAGATATAATCGCGAACTTAATAAACATATAGGAATAACCTTGCAAAAAAATATTAGAAACTTTAGTATTATTGCTCATATTGACCATGGTAAATCAACTCTTGCAGATAGAATAATTCAAGAGTGTGGAGCTGTTACAGATAGAGAACTTACTTCACAAATGATGGATACAATGGATATTGAACAAGAGCGTGGAATTACAATTAAAGCTCAAAGTGTAAGATTAAAATATGTAAAAGATGGTGAGACATACATCTTAAACCTAATTGACACTCCAGGTCACGTTGACTTTTCATATGAAGTGAGTCGTTCTTTAGCTTCATCAGAGGGTGCACTTTTAATTGTTGACTCAACACAAGGTGTTGAAGCACAAACTATTGCAAACGTTTATATTGCACTTGATAATGATTTAGAACTATTACCTGTTGTAAATAAAATCGATTTACCAAGTGCAGATCCTATGAGGGTACTTGAAGAAACCGAAGAAGCAATTGGACTTGATTGTACTGAACACAATTTAATCTCGGCAAAAACAGGTTTAGGGGTTAAAGAATTAATTGATTCTATAGTTGATAGAGTTCCTGCTCCAAATGGTGATGAAAATGCACCAACTAAAGCTTTGATATACGATTCATGGTTTGATAACTACCTTGGTGCCTTAGCACTAGTAAGAGTTTATGAAGGTAGTATTAAAAAAGGTCAAATGCTTAAAATGATGAATACAAAAGTTGAACACCCAGTATTAGACTTAATGTATCCTCACCCAATAAAAAGAGAAAAAACGAATGAAATACAAACGGGTGAAATTGGAATTGTTGTTCTTGGTCTTAAAACTTTAGATGGAATTGCCGTTGGTGATACTATGACTGATGCAAAAAATCCAACTAAAATTGCAATTGATGGATTTGAACCAGCAAAACCTTTTGTATTTGCAGGACTTTATCCAATTGAAACAGATAAATTTGAAGATTTAAGAGAAGCTCTTACTAAATTACAGTTAAACGATTCATCAATCTCTTTTGAACCAGAATCCTCAGCTGCACTTGGAAGTGGATTTAGAACTGGTTTCCTTGGAATGCTTCATATGGAAGTTATAAAAGAAAGACTAGAAAGAGAATTTAATCTTGACTTAATAGCAACTGCGCCAACAGTTGTTTATGAAATTTTAAAAACTGATGGAGAAAAATTAACTATAGAAAATCCATCTGAACTTCCTGAACCAAACTATATTGATACTATATTTGAACCATATGTAAGAGCAACAATTTTAGTTCCAGATGAGTTTTTAGGAAATGTAATTAAATTGTTAAATGATAAAAGAGCCGTTCAAAATAAAATGGATTACTTAGGTAAAAGAGTTCTTTTAGATTATGATATTCCAATGAATGAAATTGTTATGGATTTTTATGATAAATTAAAATCAACTACAAAAGGTTATGCATCTTTTGATTATGAACCAATTGAATTTAGACCAGGAAATCTTAAAAAACTTGATGTTAGAGTTGCGGGGGATGTTGTTGATGCCTTATCAATTATTGTTCCTGAAGAAAAAGCAGTTTCAAGGGGTAGAGAGTTTATTAAAGCCTTAAAAGAATTAATCCCAAGACAACTATTTGAAGTTGCAATTCAAGCATCAATTGGAAATACAATTATTGCTAGAGAAACTGTAAAATCTATGGGTAAAAATGTTACTGCTAAATGTTATGGTGGTGATATTACAAGAAAAAGAAAACTTTTAGAAAAACAAAAAGCAGGTAAGAAAAGAATGAAAGCTATAGGTAAAGTAAATGTACCACAAGAAGCTTTCATGGCAGTGTTGAAGATTTAATCTTCAGCACATCTTCTACATTAAAACTATCTTTTTAAGTCATTATTTCCTAAATTAATATTTCAAGTTTCATTTAGAAACTCTAGAAAGTACACTTGGTCTATTTAGCATAAAAAATCTAAATGCAAAAATAAAAGTTAATATCTCTGCACATGATAAAGCTATAAATATTCCTATATTTCCAAAAATAAGAGGCAATATAAAAATAAATATTATTGGAAAGATTAAACTTCTCATAATAGCTATTAGTCCTGAATAAAGTGGCTTTTGTATTGATGTTAAATATGCACTTGCTAATAAATTCAATCCTGAAAAAATAAAAGCAGGCCAGACATAAGAGATGAACTCTATTGTTATCTGCTTTGTTTTTATATCACTATCATTTAAAAATATATTTATCAATGACTCTGGTGTGATTATTGCAAACAGTGTTAAAAATATCTCTACACATAAAATACTTACTACTCCTAATTTTAGAAAACTTTTCATTCTATTAAAATATTGTGCGCCGAAATTTTTACTAATAATAGCTTGCAAAGAATCAGAAACAGCAAAACTTGTCATGATACTAATAGTTATAAAATATCCAATAATAGTAAAAGAAGCAATTCCTAAAGGACCAAAGGTTTTTAATAAAATATAGTTAAAAACCAAAATAGTAATACCTACAGAAGATTCATTAACAAATTCTGAAGAACCATTTTTCAAAGCATTAAACATACTCAAAAAACTTCCCCTTGGTTTTACTAGTCTTAATGTTGTCTTTTTTAGAAAAAAATGGGGAATTAATACTAGTAAAATAAAAACTTGTGAAATACCAGTTGCATATGCAGCACCATTTATACCCCAATCAAATTTTACTATAAAAATATAATCTAAAACTATGTTAATAAGTGAGCTTACAAGTAAGGCTAGAAAAGATAAGTTTGGGTTTTCATCTACTCTTACAAAGTAATCAAGTGTAATTCCTATCATCAAAAATGGTAAAAACTTTAGAATAATAGGAAGATAATTTAAAGTCTCAACTCTTAATTGATCTTTTACATTTATTAAGTCTAAGATATTGTCTATATTTAGATAAAGTAACAAATTCAAAGAGATTGAAAGTACAACAATAACATATATAGCTTTTGAAAAAACATTAGAAGCTTCTTCTTTATTCCCCTCCCCCATTAATTTACCTGTAATAACTGAGCTTCCAACTGCAAACATCAAAGCAAAGCCAAATAAAATATTAAATAAAGGGAAAGAAACAGTAATAGCCGCTAAACTTACTGAGCCAATATAATTACCTACAAAATATCCATCAATAATACTTGCAGATGATATTGCTAAAAAACCCAACATAGAAGGGATTACATATTTGAAAAATAAAATAAAAGGTTTAGAATCAAGCATTTTTTATCTTTAAAAAATTTTATTGGATAGTATCATAAATATAATAAATTGTATCATCTAAAATTAAAAAGATGATATAATGTTTTTTATTATGAAATGTTTATTATGTGAAACCCTATCTTTATCAATCATTTGTAAATCTTGTCAAGAAAATCTACTTTCACCCTCTTTTCATAAAAGAGAACTTGAAAAAGATTTTTTCAACTATTCATTTTACTCATTTAGTGAAATCGAAGATTTAATCTCTTCAAAATACTATTCCCATGGAGATAGAGTTTTTAATATCTTGGCAAAACTTTCATTTAAAAAATTTGCACAAAATTTTGAATTTGATGAATTGATTTACTCAATAGGTATAGATGAACATACACGCCATGATTTTTCTCAAACAGCAATTCTTTCACGTCATTTAAAATCAAAGGCTATCAAACCTTTATATTCAAAACTAATAGCAACAAATATAGTAAAATATGCAGGTCATGACCTAGAATTTAGAAAAAAAAATAAAAGAAAATTCAATACACAACTTACAAATAAAAATATAATCTTAGTTGACGACATGATTACAACAGGAACTACCATATTAGAAGCAAAAAAAGTTTTAGAAAAAAGAAACAATAAAATTCTATTTTCTCTTACTTTAGCAGATGCAAAACTCTAAAAAATTTGATTTTTTTATAAACTTACACTTAACTAACACTGTAAATATATAATTCCATACATCTAAATTAAAAGGAGATAAAAAAAGATGAATTTAAAAAAGAATTTAGCATTACTATTAATAGTTACTGCTACTACAGTATTTGCAGCTACTGGACTAGAAGGTATTAGTATGTTAGTTGAGAAAATTAACAATACAACTAATCAAGAAGAAAGAGCTAAATTGCTTGACAAATTAGATATTGAGATTGGACAAGTTGAGAAAAAAAATCTTAAAAAAGCACATGAGTTAGTTAACAAAAACTTAAAAACCGTAGAAACAACAAAAAACAACTAAACCCATAACACTCTTTCCTATACAAAAAATTAAGTCCCTATAAAAAATACAGATTACCAAAATAGGTAATCTGTATACTTTTTTTTAAAAAGTTAATTCGACACTTGTACCCTTACCAAGTTCACTTTTTATAAAAATATTTATATTTAAAATATCACACAATTGTTTTACAATACTCAAACCTAAACCTAATCCACGATCGTTTTCTTTATAATATCTTTCAAAAACTTTTTTAGTATTTTTAATTCCAATACCTGTATCTTCAATAATAAGTTTTTTATCTTTTATTGTGATAATTATTTCTCCATTTTTTTTATTGTATTTACATGCATTTGTTAATAAATTATCAATTATTCTATCAAGTCCATTTTTATTGCTATCTACAACAAAACTTTTTATGTTGTTAATAAATTTAATATTAGGATATATTTTTTTTAATATTTCTATTTTATTATTCACTAACTCTGAAACATCAACTTTTTCATCTGTTGTGATATTATTAGGATTAATAAATTCTAAGTTTTTATATAAAGAAGCAATGCTTTTTGCACTAAGTTCTATTCTATCAATCTCTTCAAAATCTCCACGTCTTCTTAAAAGTTTCGAATTTAATAAAATTGATGTGGCAGGAGTATTTAAATCATGAATTAAATCTTTTAAAAAGGTTTCCAATAAAGTTAAAGCTTCTTTCATAGGTCTTAAAGAGTACATTGCAAAACCAACAGATAGAAGAAACAATAAGATAAATACTATAATTGCAAATTTTAATATCCTAAGCAATAACTCATTGTAAAGAACATTATACTTTTGCTTATCAAAAATCACTTTTAGAAGATATGGTCCTGAAGTGCTTGTTTTAAAATATGCACAAAGTCCTTCTTCACAAAAATATGTTTTGAAAGTCTCTTTCTCTTTTTTATCTTCAACAATATCTAAAGAAAAAGTATCCCCTTTAAAATCAAAAGTATAATCTTTCATTTGATAAAGAATTGTTTGATTCAAATCTTTGACCTTATCTTGATGATACATGTATAAAACAATACTTGAAAAAACCATTAAAGGTATAAAGAAAAGATAAACTGAGGTAAAAAAAGACTTTTTTTCATAATTTTTCAAGTTTATATCCTATACCTTTTGTATTTGTAATCTCTATTTCTAAAACTTTTTTTAACTTACTAATCAAAACTCGAAGTCCTGGTTCACTAGGTTTATTCATATAATCAAAAAAAGAAGATTTACTAACTGTCATACCAATATTTCTTATAAGTAAAGAAAAGATATCTTTTTCAACGTTTCCCAAAGGAACCTCTTCATTTGCTTTTAAAACTCTATTCTCAAGTAAATCAAAACTTATATCTTTATATGTAAGTGTTGGATTTTTTCTTTTTAAAGTAGCTTTTACTCTTGCTAATAATTCATCAATATCAAATGGCTTTTTAATATAATCATCACAGCCACAATTAAATCCATCCAAAACTGATCTAGTATCTCTTAAAGCTGTAATAAAAAAAGTTGGTGTGTTATCCTCAGCTTCTCTTAATAAATTTAAGACATCCTTTCCATTTAACAATGGTACATTTATATCAAATAGATATAAATCAAATCTATTTTCATATGTATATTCAAGAACTTCTTCTCCATCAATTGCAAGGGTAATATCATAGTTCTCTTGCTCTAAAATTTGAACCATTGTTTGAGCTAAGATAGTATCATCTTCTAAAAGTAAAATTTTAATTTTTTTATTCATAATGCTTCTTTATTTAGATAAAGAGATATCTTTATAGGGTTTATTAGGTAGCTTTTCTTTTGCTTTTAAAATAGCATCAGCCTCTTCACGTTTTTTGATATTTTCTTGAGCTAACTTTTTTTTAAGTTCTTCAATTAATTGTTTTTTCTCTTTTGGATCAGACGCATGATTAACCTTTTCAAATAGTTTATCTACCTCTTTAACTTCTCCAAATGATACAGTAACTAAAAAAACTATAAAAGCAAAAATTTTTAAAGGATTCATTTATTATCCTTTTCTTTCTTTGCTTCAATAGTTTTAATTCTATCTTTGATTTTATCAAGTGGGTTTATTCCAAAATCGTTTAAATCACATTTATATTTTTTTGCTAAATTGTACTGTTTCTTATAAGAATCCAGCGCAGCATTGATGTTTTTAGAAAATGGTGTAGGAGATCTATTTTCAATCAAAAAAACTTGTGCCTTCGCACCAATATCATCCTCTTGAGCAAAATACCCTTTTTCAAACTCATTAAAAATATAAGTTGAAGCATGTCTCATAATTTCTATATGATTATGACAAAACTTATATTTAGGCTTTTTATCTACTACTTTGGGAGAAACTATTGTTTTTTTATCAATCTGTTGATAGCTACATCCTGTAAATACAACAATAAAGCATATTAAAAAATATCTTTTAAAAGATATATACATATTTTTATTCCTTTCAAATAAAATTATATAAAAAATTATATTAAAGCTCAAAAAAGAATTTAAATCTTCTTTTAACTCTATGCAATGAAATTTTTTTGTATAATATCTTCTTTTTAATAAAGGATTATATGTGATTGGAATTATCGATTATAATATGGGGAATTTAGCAAGTGTATACAATGCCTGTAGTTTACTTGATACTAAAGCTTCATTTGTAAAAAACCCAGAAGATTTAAAAAACTTTGACAGGGTTATTTTACCTGGTGTTGGGGCATTTGGTGATGCGATGGAACACTTAAATAAAACAGGGATGAAAGAAGCTATTTATGAATTTGCTAAGACAGGTAAACCAATGATTGGTATTTGCTTAGGTATGCAATTACTTTTTGAAAGCTCTGAGGAATTTGGAAATCATGAAGGTCTTGGGCTAATAGATGGAAATATTATAAAATTTGATAAATCTAAAATGCATGAAGATACTAAAATCCCTCATATGGGATGGAATGTAATAAAAACACAAGATGAGCATACTTTATTTGAAGGCTTAAAAGACCCTTATTTATATTTTGTACACTCTTACCATGCAGTAACAGATAAAAAAAATGTTATAGGAACAACTGAATATGGATATGAGTTTGTAAGTGCTGTACATAAAGAAAATATTTATGGTTTTCAACCACACCCTGAAAAATCACATGACAATGGGCTCAAAATATTAAAAAACTTTATAAATTTAACACATTAAGGAAATATAATAATGGATATTTTACCAGCAATCGACCTAAAAGATGGAAAAGCTGTAAGATTAAGTAAAGGACTTATGGATAGTGCAAAAATCTATTCAGATGAGCCATGGCAAGTAGCAAAAAGATTTGAAGAGTTAGGATCTAAGTGGGTTCATGTAGTTGATTTAAATGGAGCATTTGCAGGGGAACCAGCAAACTTAGAACAAATCAAAAAAATCAAAGAAAACTGTAATCTAAATATTGAAGTTGGTGGTGGAATTAGAGATGAAGAAACTATCAAAATGTATGTTGAACTAGGAATTGACAGACTTATCTTAGGTTCAATTGCAGTAAAAGATCCACAATTTGTAAAAGATATGGCTTCAAAATATCCAATTGCTGTTGGAATCGATGCTATGGATGGAATGGTTGCAGTTGAAGGTTGGGCTGAAGTTTCAACAATGAGGGCAACTGATTTAGCCAAAGAGTTTGCAAATGCTGGCGTTGAGGCAATTATTTGTACTGATATTTCAAAAGATGGGATGCTTTGTGGTGTAAATGTAGAATTTACTGAATCAATTGCCCTTGCTAGTGGTGTTGATACAATTGCAAGCGGTGGAGTAAAAGATATTAACGATATAACTTCTTGTAAAGCCAATGGAAATATTGCTGGAGTAATTGTTGGTAAAGCATTTTACGAAGGAACTTTAGACTTAGAAGAAGGGTTTAAAGTTTTAGAAAACTAATAGGCACATATACTTTATGTGCTTAATAATCTCACTAATCTTTTCTAGCCTTGCATATATGTTTTTTATAGAAAACAATATGTTAGGCTTTTATATAAATATCTCAATTGCCCTACTTTTTTTATTACTAATGACTAGAAATATTTTAAAAGAAAAAAAACGAAGAAAAGAAGAAAATAAAAAAGATGAAAGAAAGAATTAGAAAAAAAACTGAATCAGTTTATGAAAAACTGATGAATGAAGAAGATGCTAGAGTTTGTAAAGCAATTGATGAAAGTGCTTGTAAAGTAGTTCCTGGAAACTTTTTTCTTACAATAATTAGCTACTTTTTTAATAAATTAGCAGACTCAGTTGCAAATACGAAGGTTATTATACCTTGGATTATGGAATCAATTTCAGTACCTCTTTTTTTAATAAGTTTCCTTGTTCCTATTAGAGAATCAGGTTCACTTCTACCTCAACTTTTAATTGCTGCTTATGTTAGAAAAATGCCTATTAGAAAATATGTTTGGGTGAGTGGTGCTTTTTTACAAGCGCTTTCTATGATAGGAATTGGAATTGTTGCTTGGAATATGACAGGACTTAATGCAGGAATTGCAATCATTGCATTAATTATTGTTTTTTCACTTGCAAGGGGTCTTAGCTCAGTTGCCGCAAAGGATGTCTTAGGAAAAACTATTCCTAAAACTAGACGAGGGGTATTAAATGGATACTCTGGAAGTTTAGCTGGACTTTTAATAATAGGTCTTGGAATCTATTTTTTAATAGTTGGAGAAAAGCCTTTTTCGCCTCAAAACTTTGGAATAATTTTATTTTCTGCTGGTGCTTTTTGGATAATAGCAGGGCTGATATATTCAAGAATAAATGAGTTTGAAGGGGAAACTGATGGTGGAGGAAATGCAATTAGTGTTGCACTAAAAAAAGTAAAATTACTTAAAACAGATAAAGATTTTAGAAATTTTGTAATATCAAGGGCACTTTTTTTATGCTCTGTTTTATCTGCTCCATTTTTTGTAATTTTAGCCCAACAACAAAGTGAATCAAATAACTACTTACTTGGCCTTTTTATACTTGCAGGAGGATTAGCTGATTTTTCTTCTTCAATTATTTGGGGAAAACTATCAGATAAATCAAGTAAAAACTCTATGATTATTGGGGCAACTATTGCTTCTATTTTAGGATTTCTAGTATTCTTTTTAGACACTTTTTTTGAAAATATTTTTGCAACTATTTGGTTAATGCCCTTAATCTATTTTATTTTAACTATTGGATATCAAGGTATTAGAATAGGAAGAAAAACCTATTTAGTTGACCTTGCAGGGGGAAATAAAAGAACAGATTATGTAGCTGTTTCAAATACTGTTATTGGTTTTATTTTACTATTTAGTGGATTTATTGGTATTTTAAGTTCAATTATTGGTCTAAATGGAATTATTTTACTACTAGCAATTGTAGGATTAGCTGGAGTTTTTATGGCATCAAAACTACCTGATGTAACTTCAGAGTAGGATGTTAATTAGATTAAAACTAATTAGCATCCACACTGAATATTTTGTTTCGCAGTTCCTTTTGTTCCTAAGGTTTCATAACCATCCCTTTTCCACCAATCTAAACCACCTAGAAGCTCTTTTACATTGAACCCTAGCTTTGCCATGTTTAATGCTCCTTTTGTTGAAGCATTGCATCCTATGCCATCACAATAGGTTACATATAAAAATGATTTATCTAAATCTTTTGTTGTTTCTTCATTCATAGTTCTGTGGGGAAAACTAATAGCAGTTGGAATATGTGATTGATTATAAACTTCAGTCGCCCTTGCATCTATTACAATAACTTTTTCTTTTTTTTCTAAAAGCACTGATAGGTCATATGAATCAATTTCATATTTTAATTTATCTTCATAATGTTTTATTTGTTCATTCACAAAATAGCCTTTTAATCTACAAATATTTTATGTATTTTAACATTAAAAAGATGATTTTTTTAAATTTTTTGTAGAAATATTATTCTATTTATCTTCATCCACCATTGTATAATGTAATTCTAATCCAGTCGAAGTTGCAACAAAACCATTTACATTTATTGTTCCATCATGAACCATCTTATGATATTTTTTACAATAAAGGTATAATATGAATATTCCAAGATTTACTTGAAAATATAAATAGTCTTATAAATCTTCTTTTATTTCATTTTCCCATTTTTTTCTAGCTTTTAACATTTTAAACCCTGTAGGAACAGGCTTAAAAGGTACTGATGGTGAAATATTGTGTGATTGAAAATTTCTTAAACTATTAACATTTATTTCACCAACTATTAGATAGTCATGCTTTCCACCCTTGACTTGTACAATATCTCTTTTAAAATCATCTTTAAAAGGTGCTCTTATTCTACTATCTCCATATTTTCTATTATTAACTTGTACTATATACGAATGAATATCTAATGAAGCCGACTCTACTAATGAATTAAAAGATTTTATATCTTTGTTCCATTCTACTATAAATAGAGTATCAATATTACCTCTAAGTCTCATTCTATTTTCAATATCTGTTAACTCATTACAAATTAAACATGAGAAGAAAAAATCACCATGAGAATAAATATATTTCTTTTTATATAGCTTATCTGCAATAAGTTCAATATTTGCAATCTTTTTTAATTCAAATGATTCTCCATGTGCACCAACTTGTTTGTCTTGTCTAAAATATTTCATATACTTAAATCCAATATCATCTGAAATTAAGAACATCATTATTGGATTATGAACATATTTCTGAGAATTTACTTCTGAGTGAATATATTCTACCCCTGTAATCAAAGATATGCCATTAGATAGTAATTTTTTAGATATTCTCCAAGCCCACTCTTGTGGTATAGATAACTCTGGAAGTATTAAATAGTCAGGTTTCTTTTTAACTGCATCTTTTATAATTCTCTCTAATTGTAAATATCTAGATAAACTTTTAACAGGTTTTTTTATGACTGATTTTTTCCAAAAGCTTTCATCCACTTTAAAATTAGTAATTGCAATATTTATATTGTCGCTCTTACTAAATTTCTTATATGGTATTGTTAGAACTTCTTTATTGTTATTATCTAAGGGAGAATCTGTAAAATAATTATTATGATTTCCTCTTAAACAATTCACATAAGCTTTTAATAATGAGTTCTGATTCCCATCTGACATACAACTTACTATAGATATATCATTTGCAGAAAAAACTCTTGTCGGGAATAAAAAAGGACTATTAGAAAGACCCTCTATAATTTTTTCTTTAAAATTATCAATAACTAGTAAATAAGTATCCTCTTCACTAAGTTTAATTTCAAGGTTACTGTCTTTATATCTATTATATAAAAACTTTCTATTCATTTTTAGTAAATTATAATTGTTTTTTGTAAGAACATATTCTGTACAAGAACTTGAAAAAGAGTTAAAAGCTAAATCCCTAAAAAATAAATGGGCATTTATTTCTTTTATTACGTCTTCATTTATTTCAGTTGCAGGTATATGTAAATTATCAAAACTTATTAAACCTTCTTTATCAACTTCTTTAGTCATAACCCTATTATAGAAAGTTATCAGTACATTAGAATAATCGCAAAAGACTTCTTGATTAAATAAAGTATTAATTATCTTTAAAAGATGCCTTTTTTTGATATTAGACAATATATTACAAGTTTCTAGAAACACTTGTTGCAGTAGAGAATAATGATATTTTTCAAATCTATAAAACTCAACATCTTTACCATTTGAAGCTATACAATTTTTAGAAGAGATTTCTCTAAATGAATCAATAATAGATATAGTCTTTTCTAAAAAGCAATAAGCCCTTTCTCCATCTCCACTATGAATCATTAGTTTAAAGATTCTACTTATAAACATATAATTATTAAAAAAATTACTTGGAATAAATATATGGTTTTCTATTAAATCATATATTTCATGTCTTTTATTTTTCCATTCTGATGGAGATATATATTCATTTAAAGAATGTGCATGTCCAATTAATAAAGACAATCCCAACTTTTTAATAGTGGTAGAATCAACTTTTCTCAAAGCATCATTAAACTCATTCCCATCAGCATAAAATCCTATAATTTTCTGTAGAAAAGTTGAGTTGTCATCAACTAAATCAGGCATAAATCGCCATTCACTTGATATAGAATTAATTTCACTTTCAATTGCATCTATAATACTTAAATCAGAGTTTCTATCTAAATAAAAAATCTTTTGTTTATTTTTTTTGAAAGTGAACTTTTTATAAAAGATACTATTAGGATCTTTTTTTATATCTCTTTTTACTATGTCTTTTGATATTAAATATCTTATAACATCTTCACCATTTCGGATGTTACCTGAATCAGGAAAGACTAATAAAATGTCATCAACATATCTTCCATAATAAGTGGGTTTTAACTTATTTTCAATATTGTTATCAAATTCTTTCATTACAGCATTTGCTAATATAGGAGAAGCTGAAATACCAATAGGAAGTCCATCCTCTGAATTTATTGAACTATTCCATTTTTTTAATAATGCAATAAAATCTTCATGAAAAATTTTTAATTCATCATTATCTTCAAATAAATCACTTAATCCAAAATTGTCATAAAACTCTTTTGAAATAAACTCCTCAATATCAATCTGGTGATAAAAAGATGTTATATCCATAGTAACTGCAATTACAGAAGAAGACTTATGTAATTCTCTAATTGTATTAAAACTATTATTTCTCCATTTTTGATATTTGTATTGATATGGTTCAAAAATTCTTGGGCTTTCTAAATTATAACTTTGCATTGTCAAATCATATTCGCAGGAACTAATATCTACAGGTTTAATTCTCACTAACCGTGAACCATAAACATCATGAGACAACTTTTCATCTATGTATTGTCCTATTTTATCTATCCATAATGTAGATATTATATGAAAATTAATATTAGCATCAATTATTTTTCTAAATTTTAGTTCTATGTTTTTTTGTTTATTTCCCTTATGGTGAATAAGAGAACTTGAAAAGAAATGGACTTCATCTTGAATTTCTGATTGCTTCTCATTATATGATTTAGGTATTTCATAATAACTATAAGAACAAATATTAAACAATCCTTCTTCTTTTATGTTCTTATATAATTTATCAATATTATCTTCTAAATTCTCTTCATATTCAAATAGTTGAACGGTAGAAGTAGATATATTATCATTAAATAATTCAAATTTTGTCTTTTTATAGGCAAGATATAAATCTTTTTCTTGTAATGATTCTAAATACATTATATCTCCATTCCTTTTTTATTTAATCCCTAACTTTTCAATGAAAAGTTCATTTCTTCGTTTTGCTCTTTTTAAAAGTGTAGAGTATTTTATAACTTCAGTATAGATATTTGCATCTCTTTTACCAAAGAACCCTGCAACAACTTCACTTGGTCTAAATAAATAATCAAAATGATAAGACTCTACAAAGCTTGGATATTTACTTCTCACATCTAAATTATTTATCTTCTCGCCAATGTAATAGCCATAGAAAGTATTGAATTGAAATTTATCTTTTGAAAAATTCCATATCAAAGTTGCATAGTTTTGAATTTGCTGTAAATGGGAAGAAATATTAACTTTTGGATTTTTAAACTCTAAAATAATACATTTACCTTCATCAGGGAAAAGTAATATATCAGGTTTTTTTGAATATCTATTTTCTTCTAAAGAATTTCTAAAGTCTTTTTGCTCTTTAGTTAAACTATCATAATCCTTTAAAATTGTTTCACCATCAATTGTAATATCACTCAATTTCTTTTCAGAGGTACCCTTAAAGTATATAAAATCTTCATTAACCAACCAAAGGTCACTTTCTTCAGGATTAGTTGATGACTGCTTAAATATTAGGTTGTGTAAAAGCTCTTCATCTATATTCCTTGTATCACCTTGTTGAATACTAAGTTCCTTATCAAGAATCTTATCAAATAAATCTAGTACAAGTTTTCTTTTAGCTACAGTATGTGCAAGTTCATTTTTATTTTGTAAAGGTATCTTCTTAACTAATAAAGTGACTTTCTTACTTAAATCATCCCTATAAGTATTATCTGATGGATTCATTTCATCTAATTCACTATTAATTTTTTCAATTTCCTCTTTTAGCTTGGCATCATTTTCAGCAGCTCTTTTTGCATTATGTTTATATACTTTTTTTAATATTTCCTCATCAGTATCTTGAACATTGATATTTACACTTTTAATATTATCCTCATCAATTAAAAACATCTCTTGTAACTTAGCTATATCTGTATTATGTTCATTCTTTTTTTCTAGTATTTCTGAATAAAGTGTTAAAACATGATTGTTAATATTTGATTGAATATCATTTAAGGAAATGATTTTATCTTCAATAAATAATGAAGTGTTCTCTTTAAATTCTTCATCTGTATAAAGTTTAAGGTCACCTCTGTTGTCAGAGTCTCTTTTATCTATATAAGAACTTGAAACTAAAAACAAATATCTGTTGTCATCAATTGTGTCAGTAGGTTTTAAAACATTTAATTCAAATTTTTTGGCAAGTTTACCTCTAACAATTTCTTTTTTGCTTGTTAGTTTCAAATCATTACTTGGCAGGACTTCTTTATTTAGTTTAAATGCTTTAATATGAAAAGTCTCAGTTTCATCTTCTAGAGTAATTAATTTTTTGTCACTTGTAAGCTTTTTATAGTTTATTTCAATATTATCACTTTTATCTTCGGAAGGAATATCATCTAGTGTTATTTCAGCAGACTCTTTTATTTTTTCATCTACAAAGGTTTTAATCTCTATTTTTGGTAAATTCTTTCTATTCTCACAAAAATAGTATAAATAGTGTTCTATTAGTTTTTCTTTTAACTCTTCAGCAGAAAATGAACTATAGTATTTTGCATCCTCTTCCTCTAAAAATTTTTTAAATGTAATCTTTGTAAAGGATTCTTTAGATTGTTCAGCAATTGGATCATCAAAACAAACTATAGCTTTATTGATTAAAAAAGTATCATTTTTTGATAACCAAAAGATTCTTTTTAAAAAGCCTGTTTCTGAACTATCATCTTGATATACACTTTCAAATTTTGTTTCATCAAAAAAGTGCATATATTGAATACGTCCTGAACCTTGATTATGAAATCCTTTTGTATTATCATGTAGTTGTGTAAATCTTTCAAACTCTTTATCATTAAATCCAACTCCATAATCTAAAAGTTCTATTTTTGATAATTCAAGAGAATCATCATCTCCAAATAAATTATTAATAAAGAAAAAACTTAAAATGATTTTTGCTTCATCATTTTTTTCTTTTAAAAGTTTTATTGCTTCAATTGAATTTGTTAAAGCCTCATACAAAGGTTGAAGTTTTACACTAGCTTTAGGAATTTTTTGTAATTGACCTTTATAGTCAATCCCTTTAGCTTGAAAATATTTACAAGTTCTCATAAATTACTCACAATCGGTTTATATTTTTATTACTAACATAGTACAAGTTTCAATTATTATAATAGCTGTATTTTGATTAGAATGTAATAACTTTATTATAAATAAATTGAGCTAAAAATTATAGCTACTAAGAGCCTCATTCATGTACAAATTTAGTAATTTGATTATTTATCTTCATCTACCATAGTATAGTGAAGTTCAAGACCAGTCGAAGTTGCAACAAAACCATTTACATTTATTGTTCCATCATGAACCATCTTATGATGTTTTTTACAAAGTGGGATTAGATTGTATTTATGGTTTGCATTTACATGACCTATAAAGCCATCTTTGTTTGCTCTTGCTTGTTCTTTTATGTGGTGTACATCATCACAAGCTTTACCACAAATCACACATGATGCAGCAAAAACATCTTTGTTATATTTAGAGGTCTTTCTCTGAGACAATCTTTCAAGTGGATTATAATCATCAGTGAGTCTTTTTCTAATATCATTGGCAACAGATAAAAACTCTCTATCCATATGAAGTGATTTCGCATATTCTAAACCATACATAGATGAACCACTCCCATATGATAACTTTCTATCAAAGATTAATTTATCCTCTTCATCTTTATACATAACCGATAAATGAAGAGCTATTATATTCTTAAGCTTTTGAATCTCTTCAATTTCTGGTAATTGATGTAGGTGTGTTGCAAATACAAAAATTGATTCTAATTTTGCCAATTTCAATATAGCACTAGCTACAATAGAAAGACCACTCATAGTTTCAGTACTATGAGAGATTTCATCACCTAATACAAGTGAGTTTTTAGTTGCTCTATTAAAAATATTTTTAAGTTCTAACATCTCAACAGCAAAAGAAGATAAACCTTTTGCAATATTATCTGCTCCACTAATTCTAGTATAAACTGCATCAAAAATTGAAAATCTCATAGATTTTGCTGGCACATAAAAACCTGCTTGTGCAAGAATTACAGAGATACCAATTGCTTTCATAAGAGATGATTTACCTGAAGAGTTAATACCATAAAGTAAAACTCCATGCATCTTATTATTAAACATATTAATTGGATTTGAGTTTTTTACTATTACATTATCTTTATACTCTTTAGAAGCAAGGCTAAGTTCACCTAAGATAATATCATTTGGTACATAAATACCTTGTTCTTCATTTGCTTCAATAATTGGGTGTCTTAAGTCTATAAGCTCTAAAAAGTTCTCTTCATCTTTTGTTTTTACAATTTTTGGGCAAGTGTAGTTGAACTTTTTGGCTGTTTTTATATTTGAAACTGTTAAATCAATTTCTGCAATAAATTGAACTAACTCTTCTAAAAGTGTTGCAAACTTTTTCTCAAATTCTGAAATCTTTTCTTTAAATACTAATTTGTTTAGTTCAACTATTTTTCGTAAATTATGAACATATTTGTCAGAAACATCTTCACTAATTTTAGAAAAAATCTTTACATTGTTTGTTTGAATTTTTATATTAAAATCTTTAAATAAATGTAATTCATCATCAATAATAATATGTGAGTTTAATAACTCCTCTTTTACTAGATTAAATCTATTCTTTGTTAGAGTTAGAAAGAAACCCTCTTTATCTAATCTATTTATTCCAACATAGTTTGGATCTTTTGTTTTTAAAAATCCTAATATATGATTTTGAAGAAGTTCAAGTTTTGTATAAAGCTCTTCATTTTCTTTATTTAGTTCATCAATTTGGGTATTAATCCCTTCACAAACCATATTTCCTTCAACATCTTTTAGCATATATTTTCCACTAATTGCTAAATCAAATGTTGAATCAATAGATTGAATAAAAAGTTGTAATTCAGAACTACTACAAGGTGGAGTTAAAAACTTATAGTTTTCCATAAAAGAAACTACTTCTTTAATACTTAATAGAGAATCATATAAATAGTTTAACTCAAAAGGGTGTAGCCTATTTAACTTTATTCTTCTTGTTAATCTTTCAATATCATAAATATTTGCTAACTCGTTTTCAATTGGAGTATGGAAATCAAAAAGCTCTTTTGAAAGGGCATATCGTCTAAGTATCTCTTTAGAGTCTTTAACAGGATGGGTTAATCTCTCTTTTAATAGCCTTTTCCCCATAGCTGTTGAAGTGTTATTAATCAGTTTAATTAAACTTGGATTGTGGGTTGTTTCTATTATATTTAATTGCTCTAAGGCATTATTTCCTAAATAGATATATCTACTTACATCAAGTTTTTGAGGGTATGAAAGTTTTTGAATAATATTTGAATCGTGTCCAATAACAAAATCAATTAAAATAGCTAATGATTCTGTACTTAAGGGAACCCTTTCCATATCAAGATGTTCAATTGCTGTTAATAAAGACTCTATTCTAAATACATTTTTAAAAAGTTCATTTTGATAGTTTATCTTTGGTCTAAAAGTTCCTATATGAAAAGTTTTTAGTTTTAATTCAAGGTAATCAATAACCTCTTTTTGATTTATATTTTTATCTGCAAAGCTTATTACTACTTCATTGGTTTTATGCATATTCATATAATTAAATACTTCATCAAGTGCATAAAATTTATCTTCACTAGTACCATGTATTTCATTATAATAACACTTTCCTGTTGTTACATCAATGGCACTATAACCAACTAAATAGATACCTCTTATTTGGTCAATTACTAAAGAAGTGATATTGTTTTCATCTTGGTCAACTACAAAATCAAAGTTTGTACCAGGACTTACAACTGTATCTAAATATCTACTAACATTTGGAGGAAGTCCCTTTTGTCTAACAATTGCAACTGTATATTTTTGTTCGGCAATTATTCTTGCTAAATGTTTCTCAAATGAAATTGCTGGAACTCCAGCCATAATAGGATTTTCTTGTGAGTTTTCTAAAATAGATTTATTTTTTCTTGTTAACTGGATGTTTAGAAGTTCTGCAATCTCTTTTGCTTTTCCTACTTGTTCCTCATCATTATTTACTTCATAAACTTCAAAAAATGTTCCTATCTCCATAAGAACAACTGCATTGTTCCCATACTTTTTTTCTAAAAGTTTTTGAAGTTTAAAATAAGTGATTGTAAGTAAGGTTTTTTTATCATTTAATAGTTCTTGAACTTCTTCTCTCAATTTATTTTTTTACTCCAGTCCAATCTCTGATTTGTGTTCTTTGTTCTCTTGTTAAATCTGCTTCTTCATGAAACTTAATATATGAAGATAAAGGCATAGAAGCATATGCAGTTCTAAATATTTCTTTCATCTTTTTTTTCTTTTCCTCAGGAGAGTACTCTTCCCAAGTTGAAAGATTCAAGGCTTTTCTTCCCTCTTTTACATGGGTGTTTATTGCCCATGAAAATGGTGCTATATTTGAATACCATGGCCATTTTGTTTGATTTGAATGACAATCATAACATGCATTTTTTAACATTGCCATAATATTATCAGGAGCTTTTATCTCTAAAGTTTTATCAATCTCTTTATTTTCTTTATCTATTTGAAAAAACTGCATAAACACTAATATTGAAAAAATTATTAAAATTGCTCTTTTCATTTTCCTATTCCATAAATAAGCTATATGGTCTTTTTAATTCCTGTTTAAATTGCATTATAGAGATATTTCTTCCATACCTTTTAAACTCTTTTGAATCAAAAAAAACCAAGATTGTTGGAATAGAAAATACCGAAAAATTGCTTGCTATCTCTTTATACTTAGAAGCTTCAACTTCAAAAGTTTTAATCTTTGGAAAATTTTCTAAAATTTCAGATTCTATTTTTGGTTTTAAAACCTTACAAACGGAACAATCAACGCCAGAAAAGTATACAAGTAAAGCATCCTCTTCACTTATATACCTATCTAGTTCTTCCTTACTTGTTAATATCTTCATGAACTACTGCTGTCTCTTTAAACTTTTCTGTTAATTTTTCCTCTTCTTGTCTAATTAACTCTTCACTATCAAGATTCTTATGGTCTTTTCTATTTACAAAGATATCATGTCTACTTAAACTAATCCCTTTCATATGTGTTAATGGGAAGGCAAAAGCAATACCTTTTCCTGTAGTTGTAATATGTAAAGAATGAATAATCGATTTAATAACAGGATTAACCATACTTTGAGGTAAAAGGAATAATAACATTACATCATTTGCTTCAAAACCAGACCTATAAAAGTTATCTATTTTACCAAGCCCTATTCCATCTGCTCTTAATACAGTAACCCCTGGAGCTCCTGCTTTATTGGCAGCTTGAATTGCATCTATTTTTTTCTCTTTTGGAACTAATATAACAACTGCTGAAAAGTCCATTGGTAAAGAATGTCGTCTATCACTACCATCAATATTTACAGTTGCTAAGTCCATATTCTCTGCATCAATAAGAGCATCTCTTAAGATATTTTGAGCTTCAATTTCAGTATCAGATTTAACTCCCAGTTTCTCAGTGATAACACCGTAAAGCATAACCGTAATCATTGGAAATAATGAAGCAAAAGCAATAAGTCCAAAACCATCAATAAGAGGACTTCTTCCTTCAATATTTGTTGCAAGTCCAATACCAAGTGCAGCAACTAATGGAACTGTTACTGTTGAAGTGGTAACCCCTCCACTATCATATGCGATAGGAATTATATATTTTGGAGCAATAAAAGTAAGAACAATTACTAAAATATATCCAAAAATGATATAGTAATGGATATGTCCACCATCAACAATTCTAAAAGCACCTAAAGCAATACCAATAGCAACACCACCTGCAACAAAGATTCTTAAGGCAAAATCGTTTATCTTACCATCAGATATCTCTCTAGCTTTTTTAGCAATTGCCATTAATGCTGGTTCAGCCATTGTTGTTGAAAAACCAATTGCAAAAGCAAAAGCATAAATTACAAATACAGAGTCTCTTTTTGTAAGTTGATAAGCCATAGTCTCACCAAGAGAAAATAGACCCATTTCAAGTCCAAGAATAAATGCATAAAGACCAATAACTACTAAGAAAAACCCAAAAAATACAGTTTTAATTTTTTCAATATTTTTCTTTATAACTGCATATTGAAAAAATAGAATAATTAATAAAATTGGTGCAACATCTTTTACAACATTTATAATTCCAGTAATTATAGAACTAATTGTAATATCAGTTGGAACAGAAACACTTGTTTCAATTGCGATAGCTGCAACATCTTTTGCTTCAACCAAATTATAAACTGCTATTCCATAAATCTGCACAAATATCATCGGAGTTAATGAAGCAAAAGCAATAAGTCCAAAGCCATCTACGACAGGATTTCTTCCTTTGATAGATGAAGCTAAACCAATACCAAGTGCAGCAACTAACGGAACAGTTACAGTTGAAGTTGTAACCCCGCCAAGGTCATATGCAAGTCCAATAATCTCTTGCGGTGCAAAAAATGTTACACCTACAACAGCAATATATCCTGCAATAATATAATAGTGAATTGGGTGACCTTTATAAATTCTAAAGACCCCTAAAAAGATTGCAAACCCAACTGAACCAGCAACAACTAGTCTTAAAACTGTTGCATCAATTCTTCCACTTGAAATTGATGCTGCTTTATCAGCAATAACTGCAAGTGCAGGTTCTGCAATGGTTGTACCAAAACCTATTAAAAAACCAAAAAACAATACCCATTTCATGTTTCCATGTTTTGCAAAATCTCTAGCGAGTCCTTCACCAACAGGAAATACCCCTATTTCTAGACCTTGTAAAAAGATTGCTAAACCAACACCAACAATACCTAAACCAATCGCTGTACTAACCCATCCTTCAGGAACTGCTTGAATAATAGCAAGCTGAAAAAATAAGATTACAATAATAATAGGTAATAAATCTCTAAAAGATTCCTTCAATAATTTCAAAAAGAAATTAAATTGCGTCATACATTATCCCCTTCTATGCCCCTAGTTAATTCTTTAAATATATCTAAATCTTTTTGATAACCAATTAAAACGAGAGTATCGCCTTCATCGATTTTGTGATTAATCCCTTTTGAGTTAAATATAAATTTTTCACTAAGTTCTTTATCCATAATTCCTACTAGGACTAAATTATACCTTCTTGAAAAATCAACCTCTTCTACAAACTTTTCATTTAGAATTGAATCTTTTGTTATAGGGTATTCTATTACCTTTAAATCTGTTTTATTAAATAAAATATTATCTAGTACTTCTAATATCAAAGGTCTGTGTAAAAGTCTAAAAATTCTTAAAGCTCCAACTTCATAAGGATTTAAAACTTTTGAAGCCCCAGCAAGAATCATTTTTTTACTACTTTGCTTAGTACTTGATAGGGAGATTATTTTTAGTTTTTTATTTAAGTTTCTACTAGATAAAACAACAAATAAATTATTGTTTTCTGATTTACTTAAACAAAATATTGCATCTATATCTTTTTTAATTCCTAAATCAAGTAATTGTTCATCATCCATCAAATCATAATTATAACTTTTAAAACCATTTTCTAAGGCCTTCTCATAATTTGATTGTATAGGATCTACAATTATAATTTCATAATCTTTTTTTTCTAAAAGTTTTGCTATTTTATAGCCTAAAGATTCATATCCATAAATTATAATTTTTGAACTCATATTAAACCTTTGGCTTTAAGTTAATCAAATCAATTTTAAGCTCAACAATATCTTCTGGATATCCAATAATAATAAATATATCTTTTTCTCTAATAACATGAGCCTTATTTACAGGATTAAAAATAAAATTTCTTTCTTTATCAACTATTCCTATTAGTGTTAAATTATATTTTTTAAAATCAATTCTATCAAGTGAATAATCAATGAAATTTGAATTTTCTAAAACTTCTATTTCATCTACATTTGCACCAATATCATCATTTAACAAAATCTCATCAATAGCTTCAAAAGCAACGGGTTGACCTACATATTCAGTTGCAACATATGAAGTAATATCATCTGCTGAAATTACATGATTTGCTCCTGCAATTTTAAGTTTTGATTTTGATTGAAGTCTATTAACTCTTGAAATAATATTTATTTTTTTATCTAGTGTTCTTGCACTTAAAATGATAGATAAATTTACTGCATCATCACTTGTAAGTGCAATAATAGTTGTAGCACCATTACCAATTCCAACATTTTGAAGAGTTTCCATGTTCGTTGCATCTGCATTTAAACATAAATAGCCATTTTTTCTAGCTTCTGTTACGTTTTTATTATCAATATCAAGGATTAAAAACTTTGTTTTTAATTTTATAAGCTGTTCTGCAAGGTTTTTTCCCATAATTCCATAACCACAAAGAACAATAAAGTTACTCATTTTAGAAACTTCTGATTCAACTCTATTTTCTTTGATTACTTGCATCCTATCACTAAGTCCTGTGGTAATAATAGAAGTACCAAAAGCAATTACTAAAAATCCACTAATAGTTAAAACTAACGTTACTGCCTTTCCTTCTATAGTCATGGGAGTAATATCTCCATAACCAACAGTTGATAGAGTAATTATTGACCAGTAAATTGCATCGAGAAAGCTTGTAACTTTGTCATTTACACCTGAGCCTTCATAAATATACATAATAGTTGAACTAAAAAATACAACCATTACATAAAGCATTGACAGTGTTAAAAACTCAAACTTTCTTTCTTTGAATATCTCTCCAAATTGTTTTACTGAATTTGTATATCTTAATATTTTAAATAGTCTAAAAAGAAGAAATATTCTAAGAACTCTTAATGGTCTATAATAAGGTAAAATAGCAAGTAGATCAATAATAGACATAGGAGATAGTATAAAATCAAATTTTTGATAAGCAATTTTTTTTAATGATTTTATAACATAATATTTTTTATCAGTTAGATTTGCTTTTTCAAAATCGTCTATTATTACAGTATGCATATCAGAAGAAACCCACAATCTTCCTAACCATTCTATGATAAATATAACAATTGCAAAAAATTCAAATTTATCAAATATTGCTTGTTTTGGATGATTTACTTCAAAAATTAAAATTCCAATAGTACTAAGTACTAAAAAAATCATAAAAATATCAAAGTATTTTTTATACTTGAATGAGTTGTCTTCTAAAATTGAATAAGTAAAATTTTTAAAACTCTTATATCCTCTTGAGGATTGAATTTTATAAGATAAGGATATAAGAATATTATTCATAGTATAAAAGAGTACTCCCGTACTCTCTTATACTTGATGTTCTGTTTTTTTAGATAATCTTTCTTTTTGAGAAAGATAAGAGTTAACAGCTCCTAAATAAGCTTTTGCGGTTGCAAGCATAGTATCAATACTTAATCCATGTCCAACAAAAGATGGAGTGTTTTTTTCAAAGGCAATTCTGGTTGTAACTTTTGCTAATGCATCTTTACCTTCTGTTACAGAAGTTACATTATAGCTTTGTAAATCACCAGAAATCCCCGTTAATCTATCAATTGTTTTAAAGATTGCATCCATTGTTCCATCACCAATATTTGCATCACTTAAAATCTCATCTTTATGTTTAATTGTAACTGCTGCCATTGGAGTACCTGATGAACAATCAGAGATTTGTAAACCAATTAATTCATAAGTCTTATCTTGATTTAAAGATTCATCAGTAATTAACATTCTTACATCATCATCAGTAACTTCTTTTTTCTTATCTGCTAATACTTTAAATCTTTCAAAAGCTGCATTTAACTCTTCATCACTAACTTTATCAAAACCTAAATGATTAATTTTATCTCTAAATGCTGCTCTACCACTATGTTTACCTAAAATTAATGTAGAATCTTTATAAACACCTACATCTTCAGGTTTCATAATCTCATATGTCTCTTGGTGTTTTAATACACCATCTTGGTGAATACCACTTTCGTGAGCAAAGGCATTTTTACCAACAATTGCTTTATTTTGTTGTGGTTCAACACCAGTAATTGTAGCAACTAATCTAGATGTTGGGTAAATCTCCGGAGTATTAATAGTTGTATAAAGTTCACCAAATGCATCTTTTCTAGTTTTAATTGCCATAACAGCCTCTTCTAAAGATGAATTTCCTGCTCTTTCACCTAAACCATTAATTGTAACTTCTATTTGTCTTGCACCATTAATAACAGCGGATAAAGTGTTGGCTGTTGCTAAACCTAAGTCATTATGATTGTGAACTGAGATTATTGCTCTATCTCCTGCAAAATCAGATAATTCTTTAACCATAGCACCTAATTCAGTTGGTAATCTATATCCAACAGTATCAGGTAAGTTAATTGTTGAAGCACCAGCAGCTATTACCGCATCCATAACCTCTTTCATAAATGATATTTCTGAACGACCTGCATCTTCTAAAGAAAACTCTACGTCATCAACAAATGTTCTTGCATATTCGACAGCATGTACTGCTCTTTTAATAACTTCATCAGGCTCCATTTTTAATTTGTACTTCATATGAATTGGTGAAGTAGCAATAAATGTGTGAATTCTATGTAATGGAGCTTTTGAAACTGCTAAACCAGATTGTTTAATATCATTTTCTATTGCTCTTGATAAAGAACAAATTGAAGAGTTTTTAACAATCTCTGCAATTCTACTAACAGCATCAAAATCACCTGGACTTGCCGCTGCAAATCCTGCCTCAATTACATCTACACCTAATTTTTCTAACTGTAATGCAACTTTAATTTTCTCTTCTGTATTCATAGAACAACCTGGCGATTGTTCACCATCCCTTAAAGTTGTATCAAAAACTATAATTTTATTTTTATCCATTGTTATTACCTTTTAAAAAGTCGATTATTATATCTTTTTTTCTATAAAAAAAGAAAAACTGTATTTTGATTATTTTAAATATTTATAATTAAATATTAGAGTGATTTTGTAAGAAGCAGCAGAGAGTTAACACTTTTGATGAAATGGTTATTATAAAAATCAAATATTTTCATTTTACTCTCCTATAAGTTTTAAGTTAGAAATTATAATGTGTTTATTTCTCTTTGTCAAGGATTTATTATTTTATTGCCAAAATAGTAATACCAGATTCTACTTTCTGCCCTATCTTTAAGTTAGTTTCATATTTTTCATCTAAAGTGATAATCACTTGTCCATTTAAAAATGTCCCTATTTTTTCACCTTTGATAAATTCATCTTTTTTTTCTATTTCAATTGAGTCATTAAATAAAGATGAAATAATTTCCATTTTTGTATCTTTATATTCAAAGATTGCTTTACTGTTAAGTTTTTTTGCTCTAAGTGAAGATAAAACTAAATTAAGACCATATTTAATTTTAATTTTTACTAAACCAGAGTCTAAACTTCTTAAAATATGAGAATCACATAAAGAAACATCTATATAAATAGATTTTTTAAAATCTTTTACATCTATAGCTGAAATTTTTCCTGATATAGGTGCATAGATTTTATTCTTTTCTAAAGTATTAAAATCTATATATTTATACCTATAGGCATAAAGGAAGAAGATAAATGATGCAAAAGAGATAAAGGTTAATAAACCACACTCTAAAACTGTAAAAAACAAAAAGGCAATAAATGCCACTAAAATTTTCTTGTGTCCCTCTTTTGCTATCATATTATCAAACATAATTATTCTTTTTTATCTTCACTATTTTCAGATACTTCTTCTGAAGTTTCAGTTTTTTCTTCACTATTTTCATTTGTATCTAGGTTTTTTTCTTCACCATCATTTTCAGGAGTATGGGGATCTTTCTCTTCATTTGTTTCTTCATCTATTGCACCAGAATGTAAATCCTCTTCTTCAAAAACCACTCCACCATGAGCTTTAATTAATTCTCTAACTCTAGCTCCTGAAATAACTTCAACATCCAATAACTCAGCTGTCATCTCTTCAATGGCATCTCTATTATCTTCTAAAGACTTTAATACAACTTCATATCTTTCATTTAGTAAATCAATTACATACCTATCTAGATTTTTAGCCATTTCATCAGAGAAATCTTTTTGTGTTTGACCACCTAAGAACTGATTAGTTCTTTTTTCTAAAACCATAAGACCTGCAATATCACTCATACCATATACAGAAGCCATAGATTTAATAATATCAGTTGCTCTTTCTAAGTCATTTCCTGCACCAGTACTTATTTCACCAATAAATACTTGTTCGGCTGCACGACCTCCAAGTAAAACATCAACTTCAGCAATTAACTCATGTTTTTGCATTAAGTATTTATTCTCTTCTGGAGTATTTAATGTATAACCTAGTGCTGCAAGACCTCTTGGAACAATAGATACTTTATTTACTTTTTTAGCACCCTTTGTAATTTCTGCAATAACAGCATGTCCAGATTCATGGTATGCAACAATTTTTCTTTCTTTTGGAGAGATTCTTCTTGATTTCTTTTCAAGTCCAGCAATTTGTCTTTCAACTGCTTCTTTAAAATGACTTGCCGAAACCTCTTCTTTTTTTCCTCTACCAGCTAATAGTGCTGCTTCGTTTACAATATTTGCTAAATCCGCTCCAGCAAGACCTGCAGTCATTTTAGCTACTTCAACTAAGTCAACATCACGACCAAGTTTAACTTTTTTGATATGAACTTGTAAAATTTCTTTTCTACCTTCAAAATCAGGCTTATCAACAAGTACTTGTCTATCAAATCTTCCTGGTCTTAATAATGCTGGGTCTAAAACTTCTGGTCTATTTGTAGCTGCTAGTACAATAACTGGTGCACTTTCAGTTGAGAAACCATCCATTTCAGCTAAAAGCTGATTTAATGTTTGCTCTCTTTCATCATTGCCACCCATTGGTCCACCACTAGCTCTACTTTTACCAATGGCATCAATCTCATCAATAAAAATAATTGCAGGTGCAACTTTTTTTGCTTGTTCAAATAAATCTCTAACTCTCGATGCACCAACACCTACAAACATCTCAATAAATGCAGAACCTGAAACAGATAGGAATTCAACACTAGCTTCTCCGGCAACTGCTTTTGCAAGTAATGTTTTACCTGTTCCAGGAGGTCCTACTAAAAGCACACCTTTAGGGATTTGTGCTCCAAGTTTAACATATCTATCAGGGTCAGAAAGGAAATCAACAACCTCTTGAACCTCTTCTTTTGCTTCTACATTTCCTGCCATATCATCAAATTTTACATTTGGTTTTTCAGAATTAATCATTTTTTTAGAGCTTCCAATTCCAAGGATTCCTCCTGAACCTCCACCCATTGATTTTGACATTCTTTTTGCTAAGAACATCCAAATAGCAAAGAAGATAAAAATTGGCAATACCCATCCAAAAAGAATGTCTGCAATTAGATTTTCTTCATTAATTCCACCATAAGCAATACCTTTTTTCTCTAAACTAGGAACTAATGTTTCATCAGGTATAACTCTTCTTGCTGTATAAGTTGTAACTTTTCCACCTGAAGGTTTACTAACAGCTTTAATTTGTGTGTTACCAATACCTACATACTCAATTTGTCCATTTTCAATTAATTTCTTTAAATCAGAATATGGAACTGTTTTTTTAGCAGCTTGTCCAAATGCAGATGAACTTGTTTGTGTATCCATAGGGCTTGAACTTCCCTCTGGAAAAATTGCTTTAAACACAAAAATTGTAACTATAGAAAAAATTACAAATACTAAAAGTGGATTGTTATTAAAAAAATTATTGTTATTATCTCCACCATTTTTGTTGTTTTTGTCTTTCATTAAATATAACTCCCTTTATTTTTTAAATACTACAGTAACCCATTCATTTTTTTGAATAAGTTCTAGTTGTTTTAAGTCTTGAAATTTCCTTAAAACCTTATCAATATGTTTATCCAATATCCCTGATACAATTAAAATAGCATCATCATTTAAGCATTTCTTTAAATCATTTGATATGAAGACTAAAACATCAGCAACAATATTTGCAATAACTACATCATATTTTTTTGTTGCATTATTTGCGCTACCTAACCATGAATCATCAAATGTCTCATTATTTAATTCAAAATTTGATTTTGTATCTTTTACACAAACTTCATCTGTATCACATACATCAACTGTAGCACCTAGTTTCTTTGCAGCTAATGCTAAAATACCACTTCCTGTTCCTACATCTAAAACATTTTTTTTGTCATCAACATATTTATTGATTGCTTTTATACAACTGTATGTTGTTTCATGGTGACCTGAACCAAAAGATAAAGCAGGATCAATGATAATATTTATTTTATCCTCTTTAGGCTCTTCCCAAGATGGTCTTATGTAAAATCTATCAATCTCAATTGATTTAACTGATTCTTGATATTTTTTTATCCAATCGATATTTTCTTTTTTTGACAATATAGTTTCACACTCTATATTAGTAGCCTTTGAGAACTGTTTTATCCCAAACTCTACATCACTTAAGTCCTCTTCACTTCTTGCAATAATTGTGTCATCCAACTCTTCAATTGCATCGCCAGTTAGAGATGTTAAAAGATCAACAAATATTTCATAGTTATTTGAAGGTTTAATAATTAATTCATAATAATATTCAGGCAAATATTTCCTTTGTAAAAAGTTTAATATTCTATCTAAAAAGTTTTTAAAAAAAGTTTTCTATCATATCCCGCATAATTTGTTTATCATTTACACGATTTATAATATCTCTAAATTCAGCTGCACCTTTATAGCCTTTAGAGTAAGAGTGAAGAAGTTTTCTAAACATAATTGCTCCATGTTCTCCATGAAACTTTAAAACTTCATCAAAATGTTCAAGTATAATTTCTCTTTTCTTTTCTTCAGTAATATTTTCAATACCATATTTTAATTGATAAAAAATCCATGGTTTTCCAATTGCAGCTCTTCCAATCATAAGACCATCTGCATTTGTATGAGCTAAAACATCTTTTGCTTTCTCATAATCTGTAATATCACCATTTGCAATAACAGGGATAGAAACTGCTTCTTTCATAGCTTTTATTGCATCATAATCAACTGGTGCTTTATATTTACCTGCTCTTGTTCTTCCATGCACAGCGATATAATCAACCCCACAAGCTTCAACAACTTTTGCAATTTCAACTGGTATTTTTTCATTTACCCCAATTCTAACTTTTGCTGTAGTGTATTGTTTTTTATTGTATTTTTTTACAGTTGTTAAAATCTCCTCAAGCTTTTTCAAATCACCTAAAAGGTTAGAACCACTTCCATGATTAAAAACTTTTGGAGCAGGACAACCACAATTTAAATCAATGCCGTCAATACCATCAATATCATTTAATATTTGTACAGCATCTCTAACTAGTTCAGGTTTATTCCCTGCAATTTGCACAATATATGGATCTTCAGATGGTGCTTTCTCAATCATTTTTCTTGTTTTTTCAGATTTATAAACAAGAGCATTTGATGATATCATTTCAGATATTGTAATATCTGCACCAAACTTTTTAACAACAGCACGAAAGGGTAAGTCAGTATATCCAGCAAGGGGAGCCAGCACCATAAGGGGCTGGCTAAAATCAATTTTATTAGTCATATATTAAATTATAATATCATCAAGTGAGTAGTGTTTACCAGCCTCTTTTAGATCTAAAATAGCTCTAAATGGCACCATCTCATCATCATTATATCCACTTAAAAGATCTCTTAATTTTTCAATCATTTCAAGCTCACATAAAACATAAAAATATGCAGTTGTAGCTTCATCATTTTCATTTGATAATGTTTCAAAAAGCTCTAGTAATTTATCTGGAGATAAAACTTCTTTGTAAAGTCTTGCCAAATTAACATATTCTTCTTGAGTATAATTTAGTGATTTTGTAATTTTTAAAATCTCTTCTTTTGTTAAACCAAATTCAATATTTTCAATATCTTTTAAAAATAGTTTATATGCTTTTTCTCTATCTAATTTGATATTGTTATAAACTTTTTTTATAGTTGTCATTGTTTTTGTTTCTACAACATTATCAAAAGCTTTATTAACAATGTCAGTAGAATAGTTAGTTGATTTTTTTAGAATGTCTAACGAAAAATCAGGTTGTTCATTCATCTTATTAATTAGATTTTGTTTAGCAAGTTCACTATTTGGATCTAATTTAAGAGTTTTTTCATTTACGTATTTTCCAGCTTTAATATCTTTAATTTGAGAAACAACTAAATTTAAACCTTCATTTGTTGAAGTAAATGTTGAGTCACCAACTTCAAGTTTAAATTGTTTTAAAATTGAACTAAGATTTTTAAAACCTGGAGTCTTAAGTCTTTTTTTGTCATTCTTTTGAAGTAGCATTGATTTTAAAACATCAATTATCGCTTCTTCATCTTTAATATATGACCTATTTTTACAATAGTTTATTGAGCCATAAAATAAAAGGTGTAAAACCGAAAAAATAAATAGTATTACTAGTGGAACTAGTATCCAAATTACAGTTGGTAGTAAAAGTGAAAAATCTAAGAATGTTAATCTATAATCTCCATTTTCAATACTGAATACATAAAGCCCTACGGCAATAATCAATAATAACGAAAATCCTATATATTTTTTAAGTCCCACGCTTAATCCTTTTTTTTATTGTTCTTTTTCGTGAATCTCTCTACAAGGTGTACAATACTTAGCGAAAGGCTTAGCTCTTAATCTACCAATTGCAATAGACTCGTCACACATCTCACAAATACCATAAGTACCTTTATCAATTCTTTTTAACGCTGCCTCAATCTCTTCAAGTTCTTTTATTTGCTGATTAGCAATAATACCTTCTTTAAAACTATCACTAGAAACTTCAGCATAATCATACTCATCTTTACATTCAGAATCTTTTAAAGAATCAATACTGTCCCTACTTCCTTGAATATTCTTAGTGATTTTCTCTTTTCTTTCTTGTAAGATTATCTTTAACTCATCAATCTGTTTTGTGTTAGCCATATTTTTCCCTATAAAAAAATTTCGCAATTATACTGAAATTTACATAAATTACTTATGATATGGATGATTATTTTTTATTGCCAATCCTCTGAAAACTTGTTCAAGTAATACAAGAGTAACGATTTTATGAGCCATTGTTAAAGAACTTAGACTTATAGATTTATTGCATTTTTTTAAAAAATCTCTTTCAAAACCAAATGCGCCACCTATAAAAAAATTAACTTCATTATTATTACTAATAATTTCTGAAAACTCAAAGCTGTCAAGCTTTTTTCCTAAAACATCAAGGGCAATACAGTAACCTTTCATATATGGTTCAAAGGCTTGGGTATATGACTTTTGAGCTTCAGATTCAGATATTGTTTGGGCTTTTGCAATATTTTTATTAAAAATACAATGTACTTCAACCTTTGCATATTTTAAACACATCTTTATAAAATCGTTGGAGATTTTGTCAAACTCATCTTTTGATGGTTTTACAATTGCGTATATATTTATTTTATTCATAAATTAGAAAATGAAGTCTTAGAACCTGTAAACTAAGACTTCATATTAAATTAGCTTGCGTGTACAGGTGCTTTTTTAAACATTGTTAAAAGATCTGATAATGTTCTTTTCATATCACTTCTATTAACAACCATATCAATTGAACCTTTTTCAAGTAGGAATTCAGCTCTTTGAAATCCTTCTGGTAAATCTGCACCAATTGTTTGTTTAATAACTCTTTGACCTGCAAAACCAATAAGTGCACCTGGTTCTGCCATAATAATATCACCTAAAAAGGCAAATGATGCAGAAACACCACCCATAGTTGGGTCTGTTAAAACCGAAATAAAAGGAAGCTTAGCTTTATCCATTTTTTTCAATGCTGCTGATGTTTTAGCCATTTGCATTAATGCAAAAGTTGATTCTTGCATTCTAGCTCCACCTGAAGCAGATACAATAATTAAACCTTGGTGTTTCTCCATAGCTCTATCAACAGCTCTTACGATTTTTTCACCTTCAACTGAACCTAAACTTCCACCCATGAAAGCAAAATCAAATACAACAATTTGAACTGGAACATCATTTATAGTACATTCACCACTTATAACAGCTGATGTTCTACCTGTTTTTTTCACAGCTTCATCAACTCTTTTTTTGTAAGATTTTTTATCTACAAATTTTAGAGGGTCAACGGGTTTTAATTCAGCATCATATTCTACAAATGAGTCAAGATCTGCTAAAATTTCAATTCTTCTTTTAGCACCAATTCTCATGTGAAAATTACATTTTGGACAAATATTATTTTGATTTTCAACCTCTTTAAAAAACATTAAAGAAGCACATTCTGGGCATTTTACCCAGTGTGTAGGGGCATCTTTTTGTGTTGGTTGTTCTTTCTCACTTTTGTCAAATGAAATTTTACTAAACAGGTTTTTTAAATCCATATTTTTTTCCTTTTAATTGTCCCCATTAAAAGGGACCATTTTATATTCTTCTACTTTTTAACACAATTTATAAAAAATTGTTAAAAGTAGCTTGTTGCTAAACTCTCTTTGAGAAAAACTAAAGGGCTTTAAGAATAAAGCCTGTTATATTATAGTTTTTTTAGTTTTTCAACTTCGTCAAGTTTTTCCCAAGGGTAATCACTTTGACCAACTTGTCCTCTAGAAGCAACATCTGCATAAAGGAATGTTTCCTCTGAAGGTTTATCTAAACCAAACTTCTCAGTAATCCATCTTGGAGTTAAAGAGTACTCGTTCATAATAAATTCTGATAGTTTATCATCATCTAGCTTTGTATATGTACCCATAGTATCAATAGAAACTGAAGTAGGCTTTGCAACACCTATTGCATATGAAATTTGTACAATCGCTTTTTTTGCAAGTCCTGCGGCAACAATATTTTTTGCAATCCATCTTGCAGCATATAATCCACTTCTGTCAACTTTTGTATAATCCTTTGAAGATTGTGCTCCTCCACCAATAGGAGAATAACCACCAAATGAATCTACAATTAGTTTTCTTCCTGTTAATCCACTATCATGTAAAGATGAATGATTTACATATCTTCCTGTTGGGTTAATATGAATAATTGTTTCATCTTTTTTATACATATCAGTTGGTAATCCTGTATCATCAATTAAACCTTGAATAAGTTCTCTTACCTCTTCAATTGGCATTCCTTCAACAGAAGGAGCACTTACAACAATTGTATGAATTTTTTGAGGTTTACAGTTTTCAAAATTCTCTTTTGTACCATAATCAACTGTTACTTGAGTTTTAATATCAACACCAAGTTTATGATTATGATTTAAAGCATAATTATAAACTTTATCAGCAAGCATTCTAGCATATGTGATAGCTGCTGGCATTAAATCAGCAGTTTCATTTGAAGCAAATCCAAACATAATACCTTGGTCACCTGCTCCAATTTCACCTGTAGTTTGATCAACCCCTTGAGATATATCAGGAGATTGTTGATTTAATAATACTTGAACTTGTACATCATCTGGATGTAAGCATTGCTCTTTTGTAAAGCTTGATTTTCCATCATATCCAATTTTTGCAAGTGCATCTTTTACAATCTTTTCATAATCTTCTTGAGTTAATTGAGTTTTTGATTTTACTTCACCACCAATTACAACATGTTTACCTGCTACAAACACTTCAGAAGCTACTCTACTTTCGCTATCTTCAATAATTAGTTTATCTACAATTGAGTCTGCAATAATATCTGCACATTTATCAGGGTGTCCTGGACTTACTACTTCACTAGTAAATAAGTATTGAGTCTTGTTTTCCATTTTTGTTTTCCATCCTTTTGTTTTCCAAAGGTCTTTTAACCTTATTGTTTTCCATTCCTTTGTTTTCCATCTTCGTTTTCCAACTAAAAATAAGTTAAAAAATTAATAAAAAATAAAAGTTTGAATACTCTTCTACAAAATTGCAAAAAAGTAGCGCATATTTTATCTAAATTATTCTTTTAGTAATTTGAAAAGTAAAAACTAAGTGTTACTATTCAACAGTAACACTTTTAGCTAAGTTTCTAGGCATATCAACATCATTTCCAAGTCTAATTGATATCTCCATAGAAAGAAGTTGTAGAACCACTAACATCTCAAAAAATTCAAGCATATAGTGGTCTGTTTTACATGTTTTTACAAAATCATCTGCAAGATCAAAATCAAGCGGAGAGATAGCACAAATAGTACTGTCTCTAGCACTTAGCTCTTCCACATTTGATTTAATTTTATCATATAGTAAATTTTCAGGCATCAATGCAATTGTAAATAACTCTGGGTCAGCAAGGGCAATTGGACCATGTTTCATTTCACCAGCAGGATAACCTTCTGCATGTAAATATGAAATCTCTTTTAGTTTTAATGCACCTTCTAAAGCAAGTGGGAAAAATACATCTCGTCCAATAAAGAAAAATCCATGGCCATGAAGATATCTTTTTGAAAGTCTTCTTGTTTTTTCATGTACCTTATCTAAAACCTTTAAAGATTTTGGAACCTCTCTTAGTGCATGTATCTCACTTTGTAATTTCTCTTTTGAAATAACATTTTTTGCTTTTGCAAAATATAAAGCCAACATCCATAATACTACGGTTTGAGTTGAAAATGCTTTTGTTGAAGCAACACCTTTTTCAATTCCTGCTCTTGTTAAAATCGTATTATTTGCTGTTCTTGTCATAGAAGAATTATCAACATTACAAATAACAAGTGATTTCAATCCTGCATTTTTAGCCATCTTTAAAGCTTCTAAAGTGTCAGCTGTTTCACCACTTTGAGAGATAACTATAAATAAAGTGTCTTTAGTTAAAAGTGGATCTTTATATCTAAATTCACTTGCAATCTCTACATTACACTTAACTTTTGATAATCTTTCAAAAAGATATGAAGAGGTAAGTCCTGCGTGGTATGATGTCCCACAAGCACAAATTTTAATTTCTTTGATTCCATCAATTAAAGATTTATCAATCTCATCAAATAAAATCTCTTCATCCTTTAAACGCCCTAACATACAATCACTTACAACATCACTTTGCTCGTAAATCTCTTTTTCCATAAAAAATCTAAAGCCATCTTTTTGAGCAAACTGTTTTGATGTTGGTAAAGTTGACCATGAATAATTGTCATTTAAAAAAGTAATCCCACTTGAAGTTGCAATTCCACCAACTCCATCTTCTAAATAAACAACATCATTTGCTAGACCAATTAATGGAGCATCTGAAGAGGCAAATAAAACCTCACCATCTTCATAACCCTTTGCAATAATTAAGGGGCTTCCATGTTTAAAGAAAAATATTTTTTCAGGGTCTGCTTTTGAGATTAAAAGGATAGAGAAAGCCCCTTCTAATCTTGAGATTGTAGTTTTAAAAGCTTCTTCACAATTTTCAAATTCATTATTATAGTTTTCAAAAAGATGAACTATAACTTCTGTATCTGTTTGAGACACAAAATTATGCCCTTTATTAATTAATTCATCTTTTAACTCTTTGTAGTTTTCAATAATACCATTGTGAACAACATAAGAGTATTCACCAAGGTGTGGGTGGGCATTTAATTCTGTTGGTTTTCCGTGTGTTGCCCATCTAGTGTGACCAATACCAATATCATATGAAGGTGAAAGTTTAGCACTATCTATTTTATTTTTTAAATTATCTAATTTTCCAAGTGCTTTAAAAACATCAATTTTATCACAATTTAAAAGAGCAATACCAGCAGAGTCATAACCTCTATATTCTAACTCCTTTAACCCATCTAGTAAAAACTTCGTAGTATCGTTTTTACCTATATAACCAACTATTCCACACATTAATCAACCCTTACAGTTCTTTTTTTGATTGGATATTTTAACTAAAAATATCTTATGAGTTTACTTTGCTTCTAAAATACTTATTAGCTTATCTTGCAAAAAGCCATTTGTAGCAACGATATATTTATCATCAAAAAGTGAATAAGGCTCACCTTTTTCATTTGTAAACTCTCCACCTGCTTCACTTAAAATTATAATTCCTGCACTTACATCCCAAGGCTTTAAATTCATCTCATAATAAGAATCAAATACACCCTTTGCCACATAACACAAATCAAGTGAAGCTGAACCTAACCTTCTTATATCTTGGCAATTTGGTAAAACATTTTTCATCATTGTTAAAACAGAATCTAAATCATCTTGATTTGTTCCACTTGTATATGGAAAGCCCGTTGCAATTAAAGCCTTTTGAAAATCATTTTCCTTTGAAACTTCAATTTTCTTTCCATTTAAAAAAGCACCTTTTTCAACTTGGGCTTCATATAATTCATTTAAAATAGGATTATAAACAATTCCATAAAAAGGTTTTTTATCTTTATATACTCCAACAGATATTGCAGTGTGTGGCACACCATTTACAAAATTAGTTGTACCATCAATTGGGTCTATAATTATTGAATTATTAAACTTTATATCACTATTATCTGATTCTTCTGCTATTAAATTGAACTCTTTAAACTCATTTGAGAACTTTTCTTTTAAAAAATTTTCAATACCTACATCATATTTTGTTACTAAATCTTTTTTTGCTTTAAAACTTATCTCTTTTGTTGAAAAGTACCCTTCTTTTAGTATCTCACCAGCCTCTTTAACTATATCTTTTAATCTATCTATCATTGCTAAAACCTAATTTTTTTGAAATTATATTGAAATTTGTTTAGAAAATAGATAAATTTAATTGAAATTTAATTTTAAAAAGGAGTATAATACTTTTAAGAACATTTAGTGGAGGTGTCAATGACAAACGATTCACTACTTTTTATTGTTAACATTTAGATAAACAATAATTTACTACAAAGTAAATTTGTAAATGAAAGTTTATTTACAATTTATATAAAAAAAGGGAAGATGGTTTGAAATCAACTTCCCTTTTTTAATGCCTTAAAGAAATACTAAAGCACTTCTTTTTGCGATTTTCCCATTTTTTATAATTTTTGATAAGTTTATTTGTTCATCTTTGGTAATAACTTCACTTTTTAATAATTCACCTAAGATAGAACTTGTACTTCTATCAAGTTTATTTGCAATATTGTTTATAGTTTCATCTTTTTTATATAAACTTTTCACTTTTATTTTCTCTTCTAGAGTCCATTTAAAGCCACTTTTTTTTGCTTTACCCTCTTTTAAATTTTTCTCTTTTCTAAGTTCATTTTTTTCTTCTTGATCCATTTTCCTGAAATTTGTTTTTTTATCTTTTAAATTAGATTCAATGTTTTCATTTAATTCACTAATTCTACTATTAATTAATTTTTCTATATTTTTTGACATAAGATAATGGAAGTTTTCACTATCTTTTACTAAAACTTTTCTTGCCCTTGTAATTGCTACATAAAAGAGATTAAATTCGTCAAGAAGTTCCAACTTTGAATTTTTCTTTTGCTCTTTTTTAAACTCTTCTAATGAAGTAAATCCCATATCTAAAATTAAATCAGCAAAATCATTAAAATCATCTGCAATAAACACTTTATCCCATTCTAGACCTTTACTTGTATGAGCTGTAGTTAAAAATAAAATCTCCTCTACTCTTTTTTCAAAACCATTTAACTCTTTGTTTTGCCAGGCTTTATAAAACTTTGTTGCAATATCTTTAAAATGAAAAATATTTTCTTTATATTCCTTTGCAACCTTTATAGCAGCTTTTAATTCAAAATCTTCAGCCTCTTTAGCATAATCACTCAAATCATCTTCACTTGAAAAATCTTTTAAAAATCTATTCCTTTTTATTGAATTAGAATCGTTATTCAAAAAATAATAAACTTCAATTGTAAGGTTAAAAATTTCCTCTGGGTTTCTTACTGTTACAAAGGGTTTTCTTGTTTCAATTCTTTTTGCAATTATTGAAATTAAAGAAGCATTTGTTCTTGAAATATATCCACTTGATTTTATATTAATATCTGTATTATCACCAATTGAATCTATTTTTACCTCTTCACCTTTGAAATTATCTAAAAGAGTATTTGCATATTCACAAATTGATTCATTAAACCTAAAACTTGTTGATAAATAAAACTCTACATCACAATCTATTTTTTCAAGGGCATTTTTACTACCTCTAAATGAGTAAATTTGTTGATGTTTATCACCAACAAAAATTTTTGTTTTTGCATAAAGGTTTTCAAAAATTCCTAATGTTACTTCATTTGTATCTTGGGCTTCATCTAACATTAAAATATCATATTGAAATTGAGGAATCTGCTCATTTTTCAGCAATAAGTAATAATATTTTAAATAAAAACTATGACTTGGCTTCATAATACCAAGCAACATATTATCAAACATCTTTTTTGCAGTTTTATGTTCAATATCATCTTTTTCAATGGTATCATGTTTGTTATTACAAAAGTTCTCAAATATCTTTAAGGCACTAATTGCTTGATTGTAGTTTATTTTAAACTCTTTTGAAATATCAATTGCTCTATAATTTACTAATGTGGATAAGTCTATATCTGTATATTTACTCACTGCAGAATATGCTAAGCCATGGGTAGTTTTAACATAACTATTTGATGGAAAGATTTTACTAGCTTCATTTTTAATACTTGAATTAAATGCCAAATATAAAATCTTTTTTTCTTTATATTTATTTGCAATAAGTTTTAAAGTTGTTGTTTTACCAGTTCCTGCAAAGGCATTAATTTTTATATTTTTATATTTTGGAATTGCTTCTATTATTTCATTTTGTTGTTTTGTTAAATTCATAGGCGTATATTAACTGAATAAATTAAAAATTAAAGAAAATATTACATTTTGTAATTTAGGTTTGAAATTGCACTTAATTGATTTATTATATTTTAGAAAAAAAGTAGTTTATTATATGACTAAGAAAGTAAAAAACGTGACACATGTCACGTTTTTTTAACAGATTTTTTCGGACACGGTGGTGCTTACGCACATCACATTAGTCTGCGTTAGGTAAAACGTGAAACTATTCACGTTTTCTTTACCCTAACTTACATCATGCCTGGCATTCCCATTCCACCCATATCTGGCATAGATGGTGATGGTTTATCTTCTTTTACATCTGTTACTGTTGCTTCAGTTGTTAAAAGTAAAGATGCAACAGATACTGCATTTTGCATTGCTACTCTTTCAACTTTTGCTGGGTCAACAATACCTGCTTCGAACATATCAACATATTCACCATTTGCAGCGTTGAATCCAAAGTTTTCATTTTCAGATTTTTCTACTTCATTTACAACAACACCGGCATCAAATCCAGCATTTATTGCAATTTGTTTCATTGGTGCTTTAATAGCTCTTAGTACAATATCTGCACCAATTTGTTCATCACCTTCTAAATCTAAAGATACTTTAGCTGCAGCTCTAATTAAGGCAGCTCCACCACCAATAACAATACCTTCTTCAACAGCAGCTCTAGTTGCACTTAAGGCATCATCAACTCTGTCTTTTTTCTCTTTCATTTCAGTTTCAGTAGCAGCTCCAACTTTGATAACTGCAACACCACCAGAAAGTTTTGCAAGTCTTTCTTGTAATTTTTCTCTATCATAATCAGAAGTTGTGTTTTCAATCTCTGCTCTTATTTGATTTACTCTTGCTGTAACTTGATCATTTGATCCACTTCCATCAACAATAGTAGTGTTATCTTTATCAATTACAATTTTAGCAGCAGTTCCAAGAACATCAATTCCTGAAGTTTCTAATTTCATTCCCATCTCTTCTGAGATAACTGTACCACCAGTTAAAACTGCAATATCTTCTAACATCGCTTTTCTTCTATCACCAAATCCAGGAGCTTTAACAGCTGCTATATTTAATGAACCTCTTAATCTATTTACAACCAATGTTGCTAATGCTTCACCATCAACATCTTCTGCAACAATTAAAAGTGGTCTATGTGATTGATTTACAGCTTCTAAAATTGGTAACATCTCTTTTAAATTAGAGATTTTTTTATCATATAATAATACATATGGATTTTCTAACTCTGCAATCATTTTTTCAGAATTTGTTACAAAGTATGGAGATAAGTATCCTCTATCAAACTGCATACCTTCAACAACTTCTAACTCGTCTGAAATACCTTTTGCTTCTTCAACAGTAATAACTCCATCTTTTCCAACTTTATCCATAGCTTCAGCAATCATAGCACCAATTGCACTGTCAGAATTTGCTGAAATTGTAGCAACTTGTTCAATTTCAGTTTTATTAGCAACAACTTTTGATGATGCTTTTAAGTTTGCTAAAATAGCTTCACAAGCTTTATCCATACCTCTTTTAAGTGTGATAGGGTTAGCTCCAGCTGTAACGTTTCTTAATCCCTCTTTGAAAACAGATTGTGCTAATACTGTTGCAGTAGTTGTACCATCTCCAGCTTCATCAGCAGTCTTAGATGCAACTTCTTTAACAAGTTGTGCACCCATGTTTTCTAAAGTATCTTCAAGTTCAATTTCTCTTGCTACAGAAACACCATCTTTTGTAATTGTTGGAGCACCGAATGATTTTTGTAATAATACGTTTCTACCTCTTGGTCCCATTGTAACTTTAACTGCATCAGCTAACTTTTCAACACCTGAAAATAATCTATTTCTTGCACTATCACTAAAAGTAATCTCTTTTGCCATTACATAACTCCTATAACATTGTCAATATCTAATACTAAATAATCTTCACCTTGTAAAGATAATTCAGTTCCTCTAAACTGTTCAAAAATAATAGTATCACCCTCTTTTAATTCAGTAACTTCTGAACCAACTGCTTTTACTACTGCTGTATTTGGTTTTTCTTTTGCAGAATCAACTAAAATAATCCCGCTTGCAGTTTTTTCTTCTACTTCAGTTCTTTGAACTAGAACTCTTTTTCCTAGTGGTTTAAAAGCCATTTCTATTCTCCTATAAATTTTTGTTATTATATTTATTAAATTTTAGCACTCATTTTTTTAGAGTGCCAAATTATAAAAAAAATTTGATTAAATGTCAAGTAGTGTGAGTTAATTTGACTAAAGTTTTGCTTTTTATTGCTTTTTATGTCTTGAAATATATATTAAAAGTAATTCAGATAATGAATTTTTTAAATTTTCATCTAAACTATTTAACTGCTCTTCACACTTATTTGCTAAATCATCAGCTGCTTTAATTGCTCCATCAAGACCAAGCAGATTTACAAATGAATTTTTAGATTCATCATTTTGAGTTGTTTTTCCAGCTTCTTCTGAAGACTGTGTTTCGTCAATAATATCGTCTTGTATTTGAAATAATAATCCTATATCTATTCCAAAATTAAAAAGTTTTTCTTGTGTTGCTAAATCATATTCAGCAATAATTGCACCCATTTTTAGACTTGCAGCAATCAGTTTTGCAGTTTTATGAATATGTAAAAACTCCAATTGCTTTAATTCCAATTTTTGATTTTCAAAATAGCAGTCAATTGCTTGACCAATAATCATTCCATCAATTCCACCATTAGTTGATAAACATTTAACTAATTCAATTTTTATATCATTATGTAAAGGTGCAGAAGCCACTAAATTAAAAGCTTCTGAATTAAGTGCATCACCAACTAAAATAGCCGTAACTTCATCATATTTTTTATGTAAAGTTTGAAACCCTCGTCTAAGGTCTGCATCATCCATTGCAGGTAAATCATCATGAACTAAAGAATAAGTATGTAACATCTCTATTCCAAGTGCTACAGGCATAGCATTAGGAATAAGTAAAGATTTCTTAGATTTTAAAACAGAAAGTAAAAGCATTGGTCTAAATCTTTTACCACCAGCTTTTAGCATATCAGCTAAAGCATCTTCAAAATAAGGGTGAAAAGTTTTTGAAACAGGAAGATTATCAAGAAGATAATCTTCAAATCTTTTTAAAAGTTTTTCCATTTTTTATTTTTGTCCAAAAGAACCAAAACCACCCATCATATTCATGGCCATCATTTTCTTGTTCTCATCAGACTGCTTAATTACATCATTCATGCAAGAAATAAGTAATATTTGTAAAGAGTCTTTATCATCTAAAAGTGAGTCATCAATTTGTAAATCAACAACTTCAGAATTTCCATTTATAGATATTTCAACCATTCCTCCACCAGCTTTTGCAGTGAAAAGTTTTTGGGCATTTTCCTCTTTTGCCTTTTCAGCCATTTCTTGAACTTGTCCCATAACTTGATTTAGGTCTATCTTACTTAAGTCTATTCCATCAAACATGATCACTTCCTACTAATTCATTTGTAATTGTTTCTATATTATTCTTTTCATCAACAATTACAACTGTTGGTAAATAGTTTTCCAACTCCTCTTCAGAATATGAAGCATATGAAATAACAATAATCTTATCACCAATTTCTACTTTTCTTGCAGCAGCACCATTTAGGCACATATCTTTGCTACCAGCTTTCCCTTTTATAACGTAAGTAGCAAATCTTTCCCCATTGTTTACATTTACAATTTCAACTTTTTGTCCAACTCTTAATTTTGAAGCTTTCATTAAATCTTCATCAATAGTAATTGAACCAACATAGTTTAAATTTGCATCTGTAACAGTTGCTCTATGAATTTTGCTATAAAGCATATCAAATGTCATCAATAACGTCCTCTATTGCGCTAAATTAATAGGCTCTCCCCAGAATTGTTCAGGTATTAAATATTCCTGTACAGGGTTGCCCCCAATTATGTGTTCTTCCACAATTTTATCTATTTTTTCCTTAGATAATTTACAATACATATGATGTCCAGGCTCAACTAACATTACAGGTCCCATTTGGCATCTTCCTAAACATGATGTTCTGATTGGTTGAACTGGTCCCATTAAACCTTTTTGCATCATTGATTGTGCTAAATGGTTAAATAAATCCCTTGATTCATCAGTTACACATGAAGGTTTTGGCATACCCGGAGGAGCACTTTGTTCACATTTAAAAATGTAAAACGTTGGTTGTGGAATTGCTGGCATTTCCATAAAAGTCCTTTATTATAGTTTGCTTTTGTAAATTATGTTGCGATTTTATCAAATATTTTTTAAAGGTATCTAAAAATAGATTTTTAATAAATCTTTAACACCTTACATAATATACTAATTCTTCTAAATAAATCATATAGAAAGGTTAAAAATGAAAAAGATTTTATTTCTTTTTTTCAGCTTAGTGTTACTTTTAGAAGCAGCAAATCCAATTGCTGTGTTAAAAACGAAGCAAGGTGAAATTGAAATTGAATTAAGGCCAGATATTGCACCTAAAGCAGTGGAGAATTTTGTAACTCATGCAAAAAATGGTTATTACAATGGACTAATTTTCCATAGAGTTATTAAAAACTTTATGATCCAAGGTGGAGATCCAACGGGAACAGGAAGAGGTGGAGAATCTATTTGGGGTAAAGCATTTGAAGACGAATTCGCTCCTAATGCAGTATTTGATAAGCCTGGAATATTAGCAATGGCTAATGCAGGTCCAAATACAAATGGAAGTCAATTTTTTATAACAACTGTTGCAACATACTGGTTAAATGGTAGACATACAATTTTTGGATATGTAAAAAAAGGTATGGATATAGTTAAAAAAATTGAAAATGTTCCAACTACAAGCCAGTACCAGGGGAACAGACCATTAAATGATCAAAAGATTATTTCTATAACTATTAAGTAAGTTATTTGGAAAGTTTTTACTTTCCAAATAGTTTTGAAAGAATTGTTTTATCCCCATGGGTTAAAATATCCCTTTCAAGTTTTTCAGCCCTCTTAGCTTCACTTTTTGCTTTTTCTTTCCAATAAATCAACTTTTGAGATATTGCTTCAGCGTTTTCTAAATCATCGTATTTATCTGTAGTTCTTCTAAGTTCTTTTTCTAAATCATCAATTTTAATATCATAATTAAGTCTTAGTTGTTTAAGATACTTTTGATGTTCTTCTTCTATTGTTTCAAGTTTTGTTGATAATCTTTTCACTTCAACTTTTAAATCACTTATTTGTTTTACATATTTTTGTTTATCTTTATGAAAATTTTTAGTTTCATCTAAATCTTTTTTATAAAGTGCTAGTTCTGATCTTAATTTTCTATTCTCTTTTGAATAGATGTCAGAAGTACTAATATATTTATTTTTTTCAGTTTGTTCATTCTCTATTTTTGTTTCTAATATCTTAATCTCTTCTTCTAAGATATTAATTTTTTGCTCAAGGGATGTTGCAGTTTCTTTACTTCTTTTAAAAATCTCACTTTTATCTCTGATTAATGAGGTTTGAACTTCTCTTCTTTTTAAAGCCTCTTTTGTCTCATCTTTTTGTATCACTAAACATCCAGTCATAACTCCTGTGTCATCCAAAGTTGTAATAACTGAACTATTTGCAATATAATAGTTTCCATCTTTTGTAATATTTTTTAAAATACCATTCCATTGTTTATTGTTATAAACACTATTGTATATCTTTTTATAAACATCTTCATCTAAATCTTTATGCTTTAGATAAAATAAATCTTTTCCTATTAACTCTTTTTTATCAAAACCTGTTATTTCAATAAATAAATCATTAACAAATGAAATTTTAAGATTTTTATTTGTTCTTATTACTATATTATTATTATAAATAATATCTTTATACTTTTTCAACTCTTTATTTTGTTGTTTTAATAAAAACTCATGATAAAGTATTGTAGCAAGTTCACCTAATACAGTTATCAAAAGTCTTATATCTATTGGTTTTATGATGTATTCAAATACTTTCAATTTTATTGAATCAACTAAAAACTTAGTGTCAGAATATGCTGTTGTGAAAATTACAGGAATAGATTTATTGACTTTCCTAATCTCTTCAAGCATCTCTATACCTGTTAGTTTAGGCATATTTATATCAGCTATGATAATATCGATTTCATCTTTTTTTTCACTATATAAAGATAACCCCTCTTTACCATCACAAGCAGTATAAATTTTATTAAAAAAGCTTGATAAAAGTTTTGTTAGCTCATTCCTTACGTTATCATCATCTTCAACATAAAGAACAGTTAATCTTTTTAAAAGCTTTTTATCAACTGAAGCCATCTTTATTTATTATCCATTGTTGTAACTAAATCAATAAACTTTATAAAATCAAAAGGTTTTAATAAATAGTTATCAACACCAAACTCTTTTGCTTTATTTATATAATCAACTTCTGTGTGTGCAGACATTACAATAATAGGTTTATTAAAATTATCTTCATTTAACTTTTCGATTAATTCTAATCCACTCATTATTGGCATATTTAAATCTGTTATTACAACATCGATGTCAGGATTTTGTTTAATGACACCTAAAGCTTCTTCTCCATTTTTTGCAGTTAGAAAACTTGCTTGAAGTTTATTTAATGTATCAGTTATGATCTCAATTAAATCCTCTTCATCTTCAACAAATAGAAGCTTTAATTTTTTTAATTTTTCAATTTTTTCTTGCATAATGTATTTTATTACTTTAATTCTTTAGTTCATCTTTATGAACTACAGATTCTATATCCATAACAACTAACATTTGATTATTTGCAAGTCTAACAAAACCTTTTAGGTATTTAGATGGTATAGCTGACCCCATATCTGAAACAGGAGCTAAGCTTGATGTATCTAATCTTTGTACATCATCAACTTTATCAACAACAATACCTATCATTCTATTATCTTTTGTTATAACAGCAATAACAGCAGTACTATCATTATAAATAGCTTCTCCTGTTTGAAATTTGATTCTTATATCTAAAATAGGAACAACTTCACCTCTTAGATTAATTAAACCTTTCACCCATTTTGTAGTGTTTGGTAAAACTGTTATATTTTTTGGATAGGTTAAAATCTCTCTAATTTTAGGTAATTCAATTGCGTACTTCATTCTACCTAATTCAAAAGTCATAAACTCACTTGTGTTTGCGTAATTTAAAATCTCTTCTTCTGTTTGATTTGTGTTATTTGTTTCCATTTAATTATCTCCCTTCTTCTTTATTCCATTCTTTATATACTTTTTCAATCTCTTCAATCTCTTTTTTTGATGGTTTTCTTCTACAGGACAAATACCCTTTTGACCCATCACAACTTTCAAAAGGATAAACAGTTGCATAAACCCAGTAAAAGCCACCAGATTTAGTTGCATTTTTAACGTAACCTGTCCAAACTTCACCTGCTTGAACAGTATCCCATAGGGATTTAAAAGCTTTTTTTGGCATATCATGATGTCTTACCATAGAGTGTGGTTGTCCCATTAATTCATCTAGGGTATACTCTGCCACTTTACAGAAATCATCATTTGCAAATCTTATTATACCTTTTTCATCGGTTTCACTTACCAAAAAAGCATTATGATCTAATACTATTTCTTGTCCAATTGCCATAATTTCCCCTAATTAAACTTTTTACTCAATGCATCTTGAACTAAATCTTTAGCCATTGATGATACATCATTTGCAATAGTTCTAACTTGATTTGCTTCACTTGCATTTTCTTGGGTAACTCTGTCAAGCATAGTAACAGTGTCGTTAATTTGCTCAATTCCAGTCATTTGCTCTTTACTAGCACTACTAACATTTTCGATTAATTGTAAGGTTTCATTTATATGAGTATTTAACTCTTGATACCCATGAATCATCTCATCAGAAATATTTTTACCCTCATTAGCTTTTAAATTTGCATCTTCAACCAAATTTTTAATCTCTTTTGCTGCTTCTGCACTTCTACTTGCAAGGTTTCTAACCTCTTGTGCTACAACTGCAAAACCTTTTCCAGCCTCACCTGCTGTTGCCGCTTCTACAGCTGCATTTAAAGATAAAATATTTGTTTGGAAAGCAATTTGGTCAATTACAGTAATTGCTTCATTAATTGAACTAACCTTATCATTTATCTCATCCATTGAAAATGCTGTTTTAGTTGCTAAAGATTCACCTGAGACAACTGATTGTTTTACTGTTTCACCAAGATTTGCCATTTTTGAAGCATTTTCTGCATTACTTCTTGTAATTGAAGTAATCTCTTCTAAAGCTGCCGCTGTTTCTTCTAATGATGCGGCTTGTTCATTTGCCTTTGCTGCAAGATTTTTCATTGAATTATTCATAATATCAGCATTTTTTTCTAAAGTTTGTCCATTATTAAGGTTTCTTTTTGCACCTTCACTTAGAGCAAGTCCAAGTTTATTTGTACTTTCCATAACCTCTAACATCTTAGCTTTTAATTTTGGACTTATCTCAACTTTATCAGTAAAATCATCATTAGCATAGTTTGTAACAGTTCTAATAAGTTCAATCATATTTTTATCAACCGTATCAAGCATCTTATTTATAGTAGCTTTTAAAGTTACAATCATAGGATTATCTGAAGATGAATGGATTCTACATTTATAAATACCTTGTTCAACTTTATCAGTAGTAAGAACAATCTCTCCAATAACTCTCATGTCATCTTTTAATTTTTTATCGAATACGTCTGCTGTTTCATTTAGAAGTTTTAACATATCAGCAACTTCATCATTTGTATAAACTACTGGTTTATTAAAGCTATTAGTTTTAAAAGTAATAAATTCTAAAAATTCAGCAAAAGATTTTTTAAATTTATTTAATCCACCACTAATAATTTTATTAAAGAAATACATTATTGTAACAACCAATAAAAGTGTTAAAACAACCATCATTCCAAGCATCATATAAACTAATTTTGCAGACTCATTAAATGTGTTATTAACATGTTCAATATGATCTGCAATAATATAAAACCCTAGATTTTCACCTTTAAAATCTAGAATTGGGAATCTTGAATAAAAATAGTTTTCATCAGAAATAAAGCCTGTTTTATCAAATTTACTTAAATCTAATTTATCTAAAGATGCTCTAAAATCTTTGTTAAAAGTTTTTTGAGATAAATAGTATTTCCCAAGTTTATCTTGTGAAGTTAAGGCATCTCCTCTTTTTAATTTTTCATTCATTAAAACAATTAAAAACTCATCATCCTTTTCAAAATCTTTTACCACAGAATTAAAGCCTTGAATAAATTCAACAGAACCTACATACTTTCCATCCATATCAAATATTGGTGCTAAGCCTCTTAGAACAAGTCCTGCTCTACCAACTTCAATTGCAGCAAGAGGTTTTTTTGTTTTCTTAACCTCTAAAATTGTATCCCTAAAAGATTTTAAATCATCTCCATGTTTATCAGGTTTCCAACTTCTATAAAAAGATTTTACATCTTTGTCATGTACATGAATTTTTATATTGTTAAAAGTAGTTCCATCTTTCATAGTATCAGTAAGAGAAGTAAGAGTAACTTTTAACATACTTCTATCGTTTGTTTCTAAAGCTAAAAGTAAATCTGTGTTTTGTGATAAAGTTACTGCATTTGAAATTGCAACATCCATTTTTGATTGAATTCTTTCTTCAATTAAAACTTTAAAATGCTCTTTAGTTTTTACTTCAACATCTTGTTTCATTGAATTTACAATGAAATAAGAAATTACACCAGCAATTACAATAACAACAAGTGCAACAAGCAATACTCTAATAATAATTTTACCAGCAATCGAGTCTTTTTTCATAAAACACCTTTGAGTATAATGGGATATTCTATCGAGTGTAAACTTAAATTATTATTGTTTATTTAATTTTTTTATTTCACAAAGTGCGATTGTATTAGGTGTTTGAAGAGTTATTTTTTCACCTACTTTTGTTTTATCTAAGTTAATTATCTCATTATTTTGAGATATTTGAACATAACCTTTGAAATCTTTTTTTGTAGGATCATTTGTTTTATAACTATTTTTTAATGAATTAATTTCATTTTGATAAGAATTAAAAATTTGTGTTAAATTTGTTTTAAAAGAGTTTTTCATAAAAACTATCTCTTTTTCAATTAGATTAAATCTAGTTTTTAAAGAGTTTTGTTCAAAAAGTCTAGATAGATTATCTAATAAGTTTTGTTTGTTTTCTATGGTATTTTTTATTCTATTAGTAAATTCATTTTGTAAATTGTCTAAATAGATTCTATGTTCATTTGCATCTGGCAATACTATTTCCATTGCATTTGATGGGGTTGCAGCTCTTACATCAGCTACAAAATCAGATATTAGAAAATCTATTTCATGACCAACTGCTGAGACAACAGGTTTTTCACAATTATAAATTGCATCGGCAACAACTTCTTCATTAAAGGCCCATAAATCTTCTATACTTCCCCCACCACGTCCAACTACTAATAAATCAACATCTAAAGTTTTTGCATAATTTATTGATTTAACAATATCAGTTTTAGCACCTTCACCTTGAACTAAAGTTGGTACTAAAATAAATTTTGTTAGAGGCCATCTGTTACTTGCAACTTTTTTCATATCTTCAATTGCTGCTCCTGTAGGAGATGTTATAAGCGCAATTTTTTTTGGATATCTTGGAAGTTGTTTTTTTATCGAAGGCTCAAAATAACCTTTTGCTTGAAGTTTTTGTTTTAACTGTTCATAAGCTAAAGCTAAGGCACCTTGACCTGAAGGTTCAATTTTATTACACATAAGTTGATAACTTCCCCTTGGAGTATAAACAGTTATATTCCCAGTTATTACAACTTTTAGTCCAACTTCTAATTGAAATTTTAAATATTTTGCATTTCCTTTAAACATTACACAAGAGATTGTTGAGTTTTCATCTTTTATGGAAAAATAGATATGCCCTGAATTATGATATGTTAAATTTGAAATTTCACCTTCAACATAGACATTTATAAAAGTTGTTTCTAATAAGGATTTAATTTGGGTATTTAAAGTTGAAACTGTAATTGGAGAATTCATCAAAAACCTGTTAAAGACAAGAAAACTAAAGTTTTCTTGCTATTATTAAAGTTGAGATATTCATAGAAAAAGCTTGTGTATGAATTGGCTCAAGACCTGCTTGCTTTAACTCTTTACATAAATTATCAGTTGTTAGAAACTCATCAATTGAGTTTGGTAAATAAGTATACGCTTCTTTATTTCTTGAAATTAATCCACCTAAAGTTGGTAAAATTTTATTCATATAAAAATCAGTTACATAATCAAGTGGTGAATTTTTCTCATTTTTTGTAAACTCAGAGATTACTACTAAGCCACCTTTTTTTAGAACCCTTGCAAATTCATCAAAGGCTTCTTGTCTTTGAACAACATTTCTAATCCCATATGAAATAGAGATAATATCAGCACTATTACTATCAAGAGGCATTTGTGCTGCTCCTGCTTCAATAAACTCAACTTCTGGAAGTTTAACTCTAGCAACATCCATCATACCAACACTTGGATCAACTCCAACAATATTTTTAAGTTCAATTGCATTGTTTTTTGCAATTTTTTTCCAGAACTCAATCATATCACCAGTTCCACAAGCTACATCTACAATTTTATCAATTGAATCTTTATCATAAAATTTATAGGCTAAATTACAAGCTTTATTTCTCCATGACTTATCAATTCCCATACTAAGAACTCTATTTGCAACATCATAAGTTCCAGCAATGTCATTAAACATAGATACAATTTTTTCTTGTTTTCCCAAAAATAACTCCTAAAAAATGTCTCATTTAAAAGAGACTTATAAATTTCTAAAATTTAAAATACTTCAAAAAATGAAGTAATTAACCTACACTAAATATTTTCCAACAAAAAGACCTAAAATAAAACCAACATTTAACATAATGATTAAAAATAAAATAGAAATTTTTTTATCTTTTTGTGGTACTTGATTTAAAATCTTTTTTTGTGCAATAAGCGAATCATCCAAAGATCTTCTTGCATGATCAATATTATCAAAAGAGTTTCGTAAACTAAGTTCAGCTAATTCAAGTCTTTCGACTATCTCCTTAGCTTGTTTAAAAGTCATGTCACTCATTTTTTAATTTCAAGCCAGTTATCTAAATCACAAAATATTTTGTTTAATGTTCCAAGAACATAATCTTTTGCTTCAGTTTGAATTCTTCTAAAGAAAAGAAATTTTCTTGCACTTTCAATATCACCTAACTCTTTTGCCTGCATGGCTTTTTTTGCAAAGTCAGTATTGTTGTATGCCATTTCCCAAACTGTACTTCCAAGATATCTACTCATTGTAATTACCTTATCATTTTTAACAGGAAAATACTTAGGATCTTTTACAAAATCACAGATAACAGAATTACTATCTAAATATTTATGACCAAAAAAGTTAATAAACTGTTCTTCAATATAATCTTTATCCATAGAGATAGCTCTATTTAATGCAAAAAGAATATTGTCTTCCATGTTTTGTTCAATTTTTTTGATTTTTTTCATTGTAGCGATAGCATTTTTACCATCAAGTTCACCATCACCTAAAGGGATGATCCATTTTATATTTCCAAAAGAACCAACTTTTTTAATCTCTTCTAAAACTAAAGTTGAAGTTTTGTTTCCACCAACATCAACAATAATCTCATGTTTATCATCCATTAAAATTAGTTCATCAAGTTCAGTTAGTTTGTTTGTTCCTAACATCCTTTTGTTAACAATTTGCGTTCTTGTAAAAGATTGACTATCATTGTTTTCATCATCAATCTCAATATATGTTACTTTTTTTCCATGTTTTTTATACAAATAAGGTGCAATAACTTGCATCGCAACTGTTGACTTCCCAACACCACCTTTTGTTTGTGGAATAATAATCATTCTTCAACCCTTGTGAAACTCTTTGATTTATTCTGCTTCATATATTCGATAATCTTCCCATGAAACCTGCAATATAGCTTATTCAGAGATATTTCATATCCATAAAGTTCGTAAATTCTATCTAAATTTTCATTAATTCCATATTCACACCATGATGATAAATCTTCATAAGAATTGAATTCATGGTTAAATAATAATAAAAGTTTTTGTGTATATTTATCAACAACCATAAACTCTTTATGACATCCATAACACAAAATTGCATCTGCGGTTTCTTGCCCTATTCCCTTTTGGTTTAAAAGCCAAGTTCTTGAAACATTTTTTTGAAAACTTTCAAAATCACCAAACTCTTCAAGAATGTTCTTTGCAAATAATTTAATTCTATGGGATTTTTGATTTTTAAAACCACTTGGAGTTATTGCTTCTATTAATATTTCTATATCTATTTTGATTAAAGCATCCAAAGATAAAAGGTTTAAATCTTTTAAATTTTTTAAGGATTTTTCTACATTTTCCCATTTTGTATTTTGTGTTAGAATTGCGCCAATAGTGATTTCAAAATCATTGTTATTTGGCCACCAAAATTCAGTGGAGTTTTCCAATAAATTTTGATTTTTCAAAAACTTCAATAAATCAAAACTATCTTTTATCTTAATCAAAGATTGCCTCAGTTTTAATTATCTCAGCTCTATCACAATATTTTTTTAACTTAAAAGACTCAACAGTTTTACCATCTTGTATTTCTAAAACCATCATTTGTAAAATTGCTTTACAGTTATTTGGTACTTCAAAATGACCACCAATTCCTGTTGTAGCTTTTTGGATAGGAATTTTATCATTCATCCCTATTATATTGTCCCTACAACCTGTTAGTCCAATATCAGTTAAATAAGAGGTTCCATCAATAACTTGTAAGTCATCGGTTCCAACATGGGTGTGTGTTCCACAAATTCCGCTAACTTTACCCTTAAGCATCATAAAAATGATTCTTTTTTCACTTGTTGCTTCCCCATGGAAATCTACAAAAATATTTTTGATTCCTTGTTGATTTAACTCTTCAACTTTTTTCTTTGCCCAATTAAATGGATTTTCAACAGTTGGCATAGAAAACTGACCCATTAAATTTAATACCGCTAACTTTTCTATTTTTTCTTCTGAATCTTTTATCTCAAAAATTTTTAATCCAGTCCCTGGAACACCTTCTGGGTAGTTGTCAGGTCTTAACACATAAGAGGTTTCTAATAAAGCAAACATCTCTTGTTTTTTATCAAAGGAGTGATTACCACCTGTAATTACATCAATTCCACATTTTAATAATTCATTACAATTTTTTACAGTTAATCCAAAACCATGACTTGCATTTTCTGCATTTGCTATTACAAAATCTATATTATATTCATTTTTTATTTTTGAAAGGTTCTCTTTTATTATTCTTCTTCCTGGTCGACCAACTATATCACCTATAAATGCAATACGCATCAAATTTTTCCTTATATTTATATTTTAAGATTGTATCTAGTATATGGTTAGGTTTTACTTTTCTATATCAGTATTTTTTCCTATAAATCAAGCCTTACAACATGATTGAATTGAAGATTAAGAAAAAAATTGTAAAATGGAAATTGTATACAATTTGTATACTAATAAAACTACTAAAAGGAAACTGATGAGTTCGAAATTGAACAAACAAGTTTTTTTCACCTCTTCTGGAATAATTATTTTATTAACATTGTTTGCTTCTATATTTCCAAAAGTGGCTGATAATTTTTTTAAAAACTTGCAAAATGTTATTGTGCAAAATGGTAGTTGGTTTTATGTATTAACTGTTGCAATAATCCTAATTACTGTTTTATATTTAGCTATTTCCAAATATGGAGATATTAAATTAGGCCCTGACCATTCTAAAGCTGATTACTCTTATCTTTCTTGGTTTGCCATGTTATTTTCAGCTGGTATGGGAATTGGTTTAATGTTTTTTGGTGTAGCTGAGCCTGTAATGCACTTTTTAAATCCTCCTGTTGGAGAAGGAAGTACTATAGAGTCTGCTAAAGAGGCTTTAAGGATTACATTTTTTCACTGGGGATTACATGCCTGGGCTATTTACGCCATTGTTGCAATTATTCTTGCATTTTTTAGTTACAGACATAATTTACCTTTAACATTAAGGTCTGCACTTTATCCTTTAATTGGAGATAAAATATATGGGCCTATTGGTCATGCAGTTGATATTTTTGCAGTTATTGGTACTTTATTTGGGGTTGCAACATCTTTAGGTTATGGTGTTCTTCAAGTAAATACAGGACTTAACTATTTATGGGATATTCCAGTAAGCCCAACTTCACAAGTCATTTTGATTATTGGAATAACTGCTCTAGCTACACTTTCAGTAACAACAGGACTTGATAAAGGTATCAAAATTTTATCAGAGATAAATCTTGTATTAGCAGTATTACTTTTACTTTTTGTTTTAGTTGCGGGAAATACTATTTTCTTACTTCAAGCATATGTACAAAATGTTGGGGATTATGCTTCAAACTTATTAAAAAGTACCTTTAATCTTTTTGCTTATCAAAAAACAGATTGGATAGGTGGTTGGACTATTCTTTATTGGGCATGGTGGATCTCTTGGTCACCATTTGTTGGTTTATTTATTGCAAGAATCTCTAGGGGTAGAACAATTAGAGAATTTACACTTGGGGTTCTTCTTGTTCCTACTGGATTTACTTTGATGTGGATGACCTTTTTTGGTAATTCTGCTATTAGTTTAATTTTAGATGATGGACTTATCCAATTTGGTCAAATTGTAAAAGATAATGTACCTGTTGCAATTTTTGCATTTTTAGAACACTTTAGTTTTAGTGGTTTAACATCAATTGTAGCAACAATTATGGTAATTGTATTCTTCGTAACATCATCGGACTCAGGTTCTATGGTTATTGATATGCTTTGCTCAAATGGAAATGATAATACACCTATTTGGCAAAGGGTTTATTGGGCTGTAGGAGAAGGTGTAATTGCCTCTATATTAATTTTAGTTGGTGGATTAAGTGCTTTACAAACAATGACTATTGCTAGTGCCCTGCCCTTTTCTATTGTCCTGTTAATAGCTTGCTATGGTTTAATGAAAGCCTTAAGAGTAGATATAGCAAAAAAAGAGAGTTTATTATATAGTCCAACTCAAATCACAACTACAAGTAATACTGCTGATTGGGATGCAAGGTTAAGTAATATAATTGATTTTCCATCTAAAAACAATGTAAAAAGGTTTATTCAAAAAATTGCATATCCTGCTATTACTGATGTTGCTGAAGAATTAAAAAAACATGAATTAGATGTTTCTATAAATGAAAGTGATGATGGAATATCTCTAACTGTCTTTCTTGGAGAAGAAGGAAACTTTGGAGAAAACAAAAACTTTATCTATAAAGTCAAAGTTGTACCTAGAGTTAAACCAAGCTTTGCAATTGAAGAAAAAGAAGAAGCAGAAAGAACAGAAGAAGAACTATATTATTGTGCCGTTGTTCATTTAATTGAAGGTGGACAAGACTACGATATTATGGGATGGTCAAAAGATGGTATTAGAAATGATATAGTTGACCATTATCAAAAACATATGCACTTTATTCATCTTTTAAGTTAGTAAGATTATCTTACTAACTTAATTAAATCCCTTCGAGCATACATATGCTTGTGAAAAGTATAATTGAAAATTGTATCCACCTAATTCCCCTGTTGCATCCAAACACTCACCAATAAAATATAAATCTTTTTGTTTTTTACTTTCAAAAGAATTAATATCTACTTCATTGGTATTTATTCCACCACTTGTAACCTCTGCTTTTGTATATCCAAAAGTTCCAGCAGGAGCAAACTCATAATTTTTAAGAAGTTTTATCTTTTCTTTTTCCTCTTTTGTTAATGTGCTAACTGCTTTATCTTCTAGTTCTATTGAGTTTAAAAACTCTGTCATAAATCTTTTAGGAAGAGGGATTGCTGAACTAATTTTCTTATTACCTTTTAAAAGGGTTTCTATTTTTTTATTTGGAAGGAAATCTAAGCTCATCTTGCCTTTTTGCCAATATAAAGAGGAGTTTAAAATAACAGGTCCAGAGCAACCTTTATGGGCAAATAATAAACTTCCATAAAAACTTTTTTCACCAATTTTTGCTTCAACCATTGTTGATATACCACTTAGGTTTTTAAACCAAAACTGCTCTTTTTGAACAGTAAAACCTACAAGTGCAGGTTTTGTTTGATTAATTGTGTGTCCAAACTTTGAAGCAATATCATAGGCAATTGATGTTGCACCTAAGGTTTGATAAGATAAACCACCACTTGCAACAATAAGCTTTTTTGTTAAAATCTCTTGTTTGTTAGTTTTGATTTTATAGTATTTATCAAAGTCTACATCTAAAACTTTTGTATTCATATATTTTTTTACATGGCTAGTAAGTTTTTCAAACATACTTATAACCTCTTTTGAACTATTACAAAAGTATGTTCCTTTTACTATTTTTGGATTCACCTTTGGATAAACACCATTTTTATTTAAAAAATTTAGTAAATCTTTATTTGAGTATTTTGATAAAGTATTTTTTACAAACTCTTCATCTCCTAGATAATTATTAAAACTTACCTTTTCATTGGTGATATTGCACTTCGCTCCACCACTTACTTTTATCTTTGCACCAATTTTATCATTTGTATCAATTAAACAGATTTTTTTATTTTTTATTTGAGTTGCAAGCATAAGGCCACTAGCCCCTGCTCCTATAATAGCTATATCGTAGATTATTCTTCATCCTTTTTGCATATGAAGATATTTTTCCCATCTTTGTATTCATAAAACAGTGTATATCCATTTGCTTTTAAAATATTATGGATAATATATAAACCTAAACCAAAAGAGTTTTTTCTTTTTTCTTCATTTGCAAAGAATGGTTCATAATACTGTTCAAGCTCATATTCAAGCTCTTTACCACTGTTTATAAATAAGATATCGTTCCCATCAGTTTTTACTTCTACTTTTTTATCATCACTATATTTAATGGCATTATCGATTAAATTTTTAACTGCTATTGAAAATAGTTTAAAATTAACTTCATATTTTTTATTATCATATGAACTTATAATCTCCTCGTCTTCAATCATCAAAATATCTTTTACATTGTCCATAATATCATTTAAAAAATAGTGTTTTTTATCAATATTTTTATTCGAAGAAATTAATTCTTCAATTGAAGCAAACTCGTTGATTAAAGCTTCTAGTCTATTGAAAACCTCTTTTAATTTTTCATCATTTTCTTGGCTTTTTTCAAGTTCTGCTAAAAACTTCCCTTTGGTAATAGGTGTTTTAAGTTCATGCATAATATTTCTAATAAATACATTTCTAGCTTCTTTTATATCTTTAAGTTTTTTTGCACTATTTTTAAACTCTCTAGCAAGCTGTGAAACCTCATCTTTACCATCCATATTACAACATTCAAAATCAAAATTTTCATCACCTAAGGTGTTAACTTTTTCTTTTAAAAGTTTTAATGGCATCAATTTTCTAAGTGTAACAATAAATGAAAGAATCAAGGTTAATAAGATTATCACAAATCCTAAAATTATATATGTTTTAGAAGTTTTGGTAATCTCATTTTTATCTTCTACAAAAAAAGTTTTGTTATTCTTTTTTAAATATAAAAACTGTTTGTCGTTTAATTGTAATACTCTAAATAATATATCATTAAATTGTCTTTGTGCGATTACTTTTGTTTTTGGATTATATGTTATTGCATTAATTTTATTTTGGTCTAAATATAGAAGATAATTAAATCTTTTTAAATCTTGTGCGAATAATTCATCTAAACCACCTTGTCTAAACTCTTTTCTCATAAGCATTTTTGTAAGAGGTCTATATTTGTCTACTAGATGATGGTCCAATCTTTTTTGGTTTCCTATCATCAAAATTCCAAAACTTATAACAACTAAAATAATACTTATTAAAAAACTTATTGTCAGGGTAAAAAATATCGATTGTCTATTCATTTGTAAATTTATACCCCATTCCTCTTATTGTATGTAAATATTTAGGTTCTTTTGGGTTATTTTCTATTTTATGTCTTATTCTATTTATAATAACAGCTAGAGAACCTGAACTTTCAAAGTCTGAATTTAGTAAATCTGCATTATCAAAAATCTCTTCTCGGCTTATTATAAAACCCTCTCTTTTTAACATTAAAGATAAAACCTCATACTCTGCAGCAGTTAGCTTAAGATATTCTCCATTTTTTGTAATTTCTCTTTTTTCAATATCTAAATTAAATAATTTTACTTTTTCTTGGGGAGAAGCTGAATCTTCATGATTTGAATTAAATCTTCTAAGAATCGTTTTAATTCTTACCTCTAACTCCCTTGGATCATAAGGTTTTGGAAGATAATCATCAGCACCTAATTGAAGTGCTGTTACTTTATCAGTTATATCACTTCTTGCACTTGAAATGATTATTGGTATATCATAATCTTTTACAATAAGTTTACAAACATCAAGCCCATCCATTCCTGGAAGAGTTAGATCTAATATAATCAAATCATATTTATTGAACTTCAAACTACTAAGAGCCAAGAAAGGCTCCTCATAGTTTGTTACTTCAATATTGTATTGCTTTAAGTATTGAGTTAAAACATCTGCAAGTTCTAAATCATCTTCAACCATTGCAATTTTTATCAAAAATTCATTCCTTTTTTCATATACGGTCTATTTTGCATCATTGTGCTTCTTCTTTCCTCTCTTAAATCTAAAAGAACTTTAAATTGCTCTTTTTGCTCAGGAGTTAATAATGCATATGATTTTTCTACCATTTCAGCTTTTGATTCTATCATATTATCTCTTTTTTGTTTCATTATTTCAATATATTTTGCTTTATCAAATGAATCTTTTGTAAAAGCTACATTAGTAAAAGTTGCATATTTTTTAAATACTTCTTGTCTAATTTGTGCCATTTTCATATATTGGTCTGGAGATAGATTTAATTTTTTAAAAATATTCATAACAGAATTTCTTGAACCTTTTGAACCTTTTTTTGACATACCGCAAGATTTATTTCCTTTCATCCCTTTAATACCTTGCATATTATTCATACCTTTCATACCTTGACCTTGACCTTGCATTCCATACATTCCTTGCATATTTTGGCCTTGAAAGTTACATCCTGCTGAGTAAAGTCCTGTTCCTAATAAAGTAGTTAAAGCTACCGTTGCTAAAATTTTTCTTTTCATTGTAAATCCTTTTTTATTTCTTACAATGAAATTATGACACTAAGCTTTTAATGGTATTTTAATTCTATATTAACGTAATTTTAACAAGATGCTATTTTGCTTTGCTTTGGAGTTTTTTTATTCCATCTTTTATAAGCTCTAAAAAAAGAACTTGGTTCACTATATCCTAAAAAGATAGAGATTGTTCCTAAGTCCATTTTTGTATTATTTATATAATGATTTGCTAGTTTTTGTCTAATACTATCTAAAGCTTTTCGAAAAGTTTTTGATTCTGCTTTTAAATAATTTTGTAAAGTTCTTGGTGTAACATTTAAATTTTTTGAGATCATATCAATTGTGATATCATTTACACCAATATTTTTAAATATCTCCTTTTCAACTTTAAAATACCAGGATTCTTGTTTTTGTTCATCTAAGATTTTATTTGCTTGTTTTTCAAAATACTCTAACATAGAGGCATTTGAGTTTTTTACAGGGATATCTAATCTATCTTTTTTAAAGAAAATTGCATTTTCTTGCTTTTCAAAGCAAATATTATTTCCAAATATTTTTCTATACTCATGAAGATTTTTTTCCTCTTTTTGAGAAAAACAAGTAAAATCAGGGATAACTTTTTCACCTAATATTTGTGAAAGAATTGAAACAAGTGAAGATAGATGAACCTGAGCATGAAAACTAGGAACTGGTATCATTGGATTTTCATTTATATAAATTGCTAACTTATAATATGTTCCATCATCATTAAAATGAAACTTGAAATATCCACTTATTAATCTTTGGTATGTATTAAATTTTTCAATTATCTCTTTTAAGTTTTTTGTATTTAGAAGCAAATAACCTAAAATCCCTAATGATTGATATGAACTTGCTTGACCTATATGTAAAGCTAGATATGGATTATTTGATTTTTTGGCACAATATCTAAAAATCAATGATAATTTATTACTATCAATTTTACTTTCATGACTTGATATAACTTCAGATGAAATATCAGCTATATGAAGCATCTCCTCAATTTTTATAGTTGTTATTTTTTCTAAAGATTTTAATACATAATGAAAAGTTAAACTTGATACCTCTGCCATATTTCCTACAATTTTCGTAAAATGTCACTAATTATTCATATTATAACATAGTAAATATACACATAGAAATATATAATTGTATATAAATATAACAAGGAGAAGTGATGTCAAACAATCAAATAAGAGTTGATGAAAGTTATATAAGTTTTAAAAACATAGACTGTTTTGAAAATGCTTGTGTAGTAATTGACAATATGTTAAGGGTATTAGAAAATCCAAAGAATATGAATATTTATTGGAAAAAAGTAATTCCTATGATTCCAAAAGCTTATTATACTAGAGACCCAAAGGATGATGAAAAAGAGGCTTTACTTTATTTGGTTTGTTCTAATAGTTTTTATTTAGATGAGCTATTTGAAAAAGCTGAAGATGAACAAGGACTTAATGCCCTAAATAAATGTGAACAAGAGTGTTGTTAATTTGATATTAACAATACTCTTTAAATATCAATAATAACTTTATTTCTTCCTTGAGCTTTTGCATCATAAACTGCTTTGTCTGCTCTTTTAATTGTTTTATAGATACTTTCATTATCTTTATGAATAGTTGCACCCATTGAACAAGTCATAGTATCAACTTGAGGGAAATAAGTTGTTTCAATAATTTTTCTTAATTTATCTAAGATTCTAAATAAGTCTTCTTCTTTATTTAGTTTTAGTATTAAAATAAACTCCTCACCACCCCATCTAATTAAGATATCGTATTCTCTAGAGTGTTTATTTATAGTTTCAACAAATTTAATTAAAACCTTATCCCCAATATCATGTCCAAACATATCATTTACTTTTTTAAAGTAATCAATATCTAAAAAAGCCAAGGCAAGTAAGCCATCTTTTTTATATTTTTGTAAAAGTAATTTGTAATTTTTTTCAAAATATTCTCTATTGTATGCGCCAGTTAACTGGTCATGAACAATTTTCTCTTCAAGGGCAATTTGCTCTATCATAGTTTGGGTAATATCAGTAAAACTTACAATTAAAAGATTTTCATCAAATTTATTTACATTTACAAAAAAGGCATGAACTTCAAGATTTTTACTTAACATAGAGACAACTTTTTTATTGTCAGGTAATTTTTCTATTTCTTCAATCCATTTTTGAGAAGCTTCAATTTTCCCTGGATGGAAAAATTTCTCATTTTCTAAGAATCTTTCGCATACACAATTATGATTTTTGTGGAAGTTATCCAAATCACTAAAGCCAAAAAAGTCAAAAAACTTTTTATTTGCATATGATATTTCTTCACCATTACTTAGGATGATTAAGTTTTCTTGAGCATCAACAAATTTTTCAAGATTTGACATAAGATTTTCATGTTCAGAAATATCTATTAAATAACTAATAAAGTACTCTATTTCACCATTGCTATTTTTTTCTGTAACTGTATAATCTAATATCCATTTTATTTTCCCCTCTTTTGTAATAATCCTATAAGGAGAATGTTTAAAAAAGTCTTTATTTTTTCTAATACTAGAATCAACTTCATTTTTAAGCTTTTTAAAATCATCTTCATGGATACAACCAATATATTTAACCTTCCCAGACAAAAACTCCTCTTTTGGAAATCCTAAAAGATTTTTTACATTTGAAGATACATACTCAGTTGTCCAAGTATCATCATTTTTCCACTTAAATAAAACAGAATCACCCTTCTCAAATAAAGAGAGTAAAGATTTTTGTTTTTTATTTATATCATTAATCTCTTTTTCTTTATTTTTTAATACACTTATGTCTCGCTGGGAAGCATAAAGATAATGTTCCCCTTCAATTTCAATATCCTTAGCGGAGATTTGAACATCAAAAACTGAACCATCTTTTCTTATATGTTTTGTTTCAAAGGTATCAGGATTTTCTATTAAGTCTTTTGTTCTTTTAACTAACTCATCATAAGAAAGTCCAACATCCCAATCAAAAACACTAAGCTCTTTTAACTCTTCACTTGTATATCCAAGGTTTTGGGCAAAGGTTTTTGAGAACTCTACTAATCTTCCTTCTCTATCAAGAATATGGATACCATCTGAAGAGAGCTCTAATATATTTCTATACTTGTTTCGTTCATAATCTAAAACCTCTAATATTCTATTTTGTTCAGAGATATCTCTAACAGAAGAATAGATTACTTTTTTTCCATCAATATCAAATAAATTTGTACTTATCTCTGCATCATAGGTAAACCCATTTCTTTTTGTAAATATCTTTCTAAAAGTTTTAGGCTCTTCCCCTAATGTTTCTGCAACTTTTTTAAAATCTTCTATGGACATATCTTTATCCCAATGGCTTACATTTAAAGTTTTCATAGTATCCATTGAGTAACCTAATTTCTTAGCTGCTTTCAAAGAGCAATCAATTAAATTACCATCTAAATCTAATATAAAAACCTCTTCACTTGAATACTTAAGCATAGATTTAAACAATCTTTCCTTAGAACTAATAATAAAAAAGATATATGTAATTAAAGCAAGGGAAAAAATTGTCCCAATCATAGTTATATAAGCATAAATCGTAGAACTTTTTATAACTGTATCATTACTTCTGATTGTTATAAAAGCTACATTTTCCTTTGTCAACTTATTAAATATTGGAATTACGGTAATAATTGAATTAAAAGATTCAACATATATAGATGAGGGTTTGTCTCCTGAACCAATTTCTCTAATTTGATTTATTATCTTTTTGGAAGGGAGAAGTTTTACATAGTTTACTTTTGAAACCTCTTTTAGTTTATCAACTATCTCTTTATCTAAATAATAATCTTCATGTTGTGAACTTATATATCTAGTAGCAGAAAAGTCAAAGGTTTTATCATGAACTATTGATTTTTTAATGAAAAAATTACTTAAAACACCATATTCATTTATTAGCTTTGAGATAAGAGCATAAGCACCAAATGAGATTTCAATACTTCCAACATGTTCTTGATCTCTAAAAACTGGATACACAAATCTTAAGCCATATTGAACACGACCTTCTTCAAAGGTATCAATGGGTTTTTTATTTTTATTTACATACTCAACAGTTGGTCTTATACCTGTTAAATTATCTCCATATTTTGAAGGAAAATGCATTCTTAAAAAACTTGTATTATCAGGAAGATGAATATGAACTTGTCTAATACCTAAGAACTTAAACTCATTGTATCTATTTTCTAACTCTTTATAAGTTACCTTTCTTATATAATCTTGCATATTTTTAGGTAATTTGTCAAAATCATAAAGTCTATTTCGTATATGTCCTAAGTCTAAAAAGTTTTTTAATATTACATAGCTTAATTCTTTTTGGTCATTATATACTGTGTTATATGCTTTAACATAATCTTTTGTAACTTTTTTAAGTTGTCTATTTTTGTCATACTCAATATAAAAAAAAGTTAATACTACAATTATAATTGAAGATAGTACGAATAGAAACAAAAGCCTTATTTTCATTGTACCCCTTCCCTTTTACAAATAGAATAAAACTGTATTTAGATTTATAAGTGTCACGATTATACCATATTAAAAAGTGGTATAACTTAAGGAAATAATTAATTATTACTTTCTTAAATACTGTAAAGTGGAAGAGATAATATCATCATCGTCTTTACTAGAACTTTTTATTGTCTCTTTTATATCATCAGATTTTGTAAAAGTGATATTCATCTCATATGAACTAATTGTCTTAATCCCTTTTGCAATGGCAAGGATTTTTATAATAATAAGTTCTAAGAACTGTTTTGTTGGAGTATCAGGTTTTCCAAATCTATCCTCCATCTCTTCTTCTATAACATAAACTTCATCTTTTCCTTTACATTTTGAAAGTCTTCTATAAAGTTCAAGTCTTACTCTATCTTCAACTATATAATCACTACTAATATATGCTGAAATTGCTAGTTTAATATCAACGGCTTTAGCTTCCTCTTTTGTATCTCCACTAAGGGTTGCAAGTGCATCTTCTAACATCTTAAGATATAAGCCATAACCAATTTGTTTGATATGACCACTTTGAGCTTCACCAATAATATTTCCCCCACCTCTAATTTCTAAATCTTGATGGGCTAAAGCTGTACCACTTCCTAAATATGAGTTTGATTCCAATGCAACAAGTCTTTTTATAGCATCATTTGTAATTTTCTTTTTATCTTCAACTACATAATAACAAAAGCCCTCTTTATCACTTCTTCCAACTCTTCCTCTTAATTGGTGTAAATCTGCAATACCAAATCTATCTGCTCCATCAATTATTATTGAGTTTGCATTTGGAAGGTGAAGACCAGACTCTACAATAGAAGTAGCTAAAAGAATATCAAACTCTTTATTGTCAAATTTTTCAACAATTTTTTCAGCATCTGCTGGTTTTATTTTTGAGTGAATTATTTCAATCTTTATATTTGGTACAATCTCTTCTATATCTGCTTTTTTTGCATCTATTGAAGCTATATTATTGTGTACATAAAAAAGTTGTCCACCCCTTCTTTTTTCCCTTAAAATAATCTCTTTTATAAGTTTATCACTATACTCTTTTACATAGGTTCTAACCCCTAATCTTTCTTGTGGAGGAGTTAAAAGTGAACTCATACCTTTTAATTTACTAAGGGCTAAGTTTAATGTTCTAGGAATTGGGGTTGCACTCATAGAAAAGATATGTACATCTTCTCTTAATGCTTTTAATTTCTCTTTTTGTTTTACTCCAAATTTATGCTCTTCGTCTATTATCACAAGTGCTAAATTATGAGTTTTTACACTAAGTAGGGAGTGTGTTCCTATAACTAATTGCAACTCTCCACTTGCTAAATCTTTTTTAATTTGGGTTTTCTCTTTTGCTGTTGATTGCCCATCAAGTTTTGCCATTTTTATATCAAAATCTTTAAACCTCTTTTGCATACTATGGAAATGTTGTGATGCCAAAAGTGTAGTTGGACAAACAAATACAGCTTGATAACCATCTAGAACTGTAGCAAGGATTGCATTCATAGCAACTTCTGTTTTACCAAAACCTACATCACCACTTAAAAGTCTATCCATTACTCGACCACTACTTAAATCTTCAAAAATCTCTCGAACACTTCTTTTTTGATCTTTTGTATATTCGAAACCTGCACTATTTTGAAAATCTTGTAAAATCTTTTTTTCTGTATTGATTTTGATACCATTTACAAGCTCCCTTGCAGCTGCTATTTTTATAATATCATTAGCTATGGCAAAAAGTCTATCTTTTACTTTTTCTTTTAATTTGGCAAAGCTACCTTTCCCAAGCTTATCAACAACAGCATAAGAGCTTCCATCTGCAACATATCTATCTATTAAATCAATATTTTCAACTGGAAGTAAAAGCTTGTCATCGCCAGCATACATTACAACTACAAAATCTCTTTTTGCACCCATAACTACAACTGGTTCTATCCCTTTGTACTGACCAATACCATGTTTCTCATGAACTACAAAATCGCCATTTTGTAGTTCATCAAGCACAAGTTTAATTTTCTTTTTTCTTCTTTTTTTAATCTCTTTATTTAATGAGATAATCACTTCACTATTTGAAACTAAATTTATAATTGAATTATTAAATACATAGTTTATTTTTTCATTTGAAAGATCTAAATCAAAAGATTTTACTTTTGCTTCAGAAGATGAGATAATAGTTACTTTTTTACCCTCATGGAAGCTTAGAAACTCTTTTACATTAGCAGGAGCAATTTCCTGATAATCTTTTGAATATGTAATTTGAGGGATAGTTAAAAACTTATCTTTGTTTAATCTTTTATCTTCAAAAACATAAACTTCATTGAGTTCATCTAAGGCTTCATGGGTAATAAACGAGTTTAACTTTTGTGGTAAATACTCACCTAATTCTCCCAAATACCAAAAACCTAAAGAGTGTATATCTTTAATGAAAGCATCAGATTCAACTAATTCTATTTGCTCATTTATTTCTTCTAAAGTTTCTTCATCTAAAGCTAAAAAGGCAGGGGTTATTTTAAAAGATTCAATCTCCTCTTTTGAAGATTTTTGGTCTTCAATATCAAACTCTCTAATTGATTCAACCTCGTCATCAAAAAGTGAAACCCTGTAACCTTTTTCACTACCAAGGGGGCAAATATCAAGGATATCTCCCCTTATTGAAACCTCTGCTTCAGATGTAACTATATCAACAAAATAGTATCCCCAGTTGTGAAGTTTATCTTTTAATTCTTCTAGTTTTAAAGTATCAGCAAATGAAATTTCAAAAGAATCAAAACATCTATCCTTTGGCATAGGAAAAGATGCTGTCCTAATTGGTGAGATTAGGATTTTGTTCTCTTTTTTATAAGAGTAATAATCATTTAGAGTTTTAGTAATACTTTGTAACTCTTCACTAAAAGAGAGTAAGTCATCACCAAAATTTGCCCTAAAATCAGATAATACAAAAGATTCAAACCCTAAAAATGAAATAATATCATTGGCAACTTGTGCTTGTTTGTCATCATTTACAAGTAAAAGTTGGCAGCTTTTTAACTCTTTATTATCTTTTAAATTCTTTAGAAATTCATATATATTTTTCAATACTACTCTTTTACTAGTTCAAACTCATTTGTATTTGTATCAAAATAATAAGCTGGGTATGGTGTTTCATTAAGTAAGAAAACCATATTTGCACTACCTTTAAACTCTTGTTTTCTAAGACCTTCTTTAAATACTTCTAAAATATAAGCTTTTGTAGAAAAAGTTGTAGTTGAAGATTTTGCTGTATAAACGAACTCTTCCCCTTCAACTGTTTTAAAGCCTTCTCTTTTTAAATGTTTTTCAAATCTTTGTTTATCTTCTAAACCTGAAATATCCAATAAAACAAGTAATTCTATTCCATTATCTTCCATAATCTATTTTTTCCTTAAGTAATAACTACCCTAATCAATTAATTAAGCTGTAACGACTACAACCACACTTTTGCCAACAATTTATTAAAAGCGTATTGTATTTAAATAAGGTTTAATTTGGGATTTAGAAGACTAAGTGCAAAGAAGAAAGCACGTCTTACATAAGCTTTTCATTTGAAACAATAATTCCATCTTCATCACAATATATATAATCATCTTCTTTAAAAGAAACATTTCCAAAGTATAAATCAATACCTAATTGTGATGGCGTTTTATCAAAATTTCTTAAAGGACAAGTCCCTAGTGCAAAAAGTCCAATATTAAACTTTTTTGTTTCCATTGTATCTCTAACAAATCCATTTATAATCATAGCTTCATATTGATTTCTTTCTGCAAGAGTAGATAATTTATCTCCAACAATACCATAAGGAGCTTCTTCCACATCAATAACTAAAACTTTATTTTTACCTGGTTCATTTTTTAGCACATCAATTACTGCCCAATTACTTTTTTCAATTTTAATAGTTTTTACTCTTCCTTTAAATCTTTTTTTTCCACCATAGTTTTTGAATTTGTGGGATAATACTTGAATTTTTTTATCTTGATTTTCATCACAAAGATCAGCTGTTCTATATTGTCTCATGTTAATCCTTTTTAATTTTTTCGAATAGTACTTTATTTTTCTGTCATAAATCTTGCAAGTATAGATAAAATTAAAAAAAGGAGTCTTAGCTCCTTTTTTTCTTGTTCGCGCATATTGATTTCTAATTTTAGAAGATAATCATTAGAATTTATAAATTAGTTTTGCTCTTAATTCATTTTTTTCTTTTGCTTCATTACCTTGTCCATAGTCATAAATAGTATATTCAGTTGATAATGAAAGATTTTTAAGCTCACCAGAGAATTTATATTTTAACCCTAAATATATTTGGTCTAAGTCATTCTTTTTTAATTCAGCATCACTACTTGTGTACTTCACTTCCGCTGATAAGTCACCAAACTTTTTAGAAACTCCTACTTGCCAAGTATCTGTTCCTGCTGTATAGTTTCCTGTAGTTGCTGTAGCAGATGTAAATGATGCTGTTGCAGCTTCACCAATACCTCTATTTACATTTCCATCATCATCTGTTGAAGTATATGAAGCATGTATATTATAACCAGCAAATGTTGCACCCACTTTATATCCTGTCATAAAGCTATCTTTTGTTGCACTATTATCATAGTTTGAGTTATAGTATTGTGCTGCAATATATGGTTTAAACTCTCCACCAAAATTATATTTAGCATCAATATATAAATCAGCTACTTCATCAATAAAATCAACATAGTGAGTTTGAATAGTTAAGTTTTCAATTGACTTATTCTTTAAATATAAAGATATAGCTCCATTTGTTCCAATTTTATTAAATTCCCCAACATCACCTGTATTTGAATCTGAGTTTGTAAATGATGCGGCATTAGTTGTTGATGTAACTGCATCTGTTCTTGTTTGATATTTAGTGATTTTTCCTAAAGAGATAAGTGTATCAGGTATATCTGTGTTAGATAAAAAATATCCCTCAAATGATTCTTTTATAAGTCTTGAACCAGAACCTTTTATTAAAGGTAAAGAGATAAACTGTCTACCACCTTTAAACTGTGTATTTTTATATTTGTAGTTTACATAAGCTTCTGATAAAACTGCTCCACCAGCATTCATAGTTTTTGTCTGTTTATTGGCATCATCATCTATAGATGTAACATCCGCTCCTTGAAATGTCGCTCCTAAACTTATCCCTTTATATGAATCAGTTTTATATCCTAATTTTATACCATTCGCCCATACATTATTATCTGATGATGTTGCCGAATCATAAGCTTCATTAAAATAGTATGATTTTAATTCACCTTTCACTTTTCCATTTGTAAAAGCTTCTACTACTGAATCAGAAGCTAAAACTTGTGAACCTGTTGATACTATTAAAAATGCAGCAATAAGGCTTCTTTTATATGATTTCCCCATTTTATTCCTTTTTTATGTAGATTTTTTATCTAGCAGTCACTAAATAAAATCAATGTGTGATATTAACATTGGATTCTGTCAATAATCTTGCAAAAAAAGCCCTAAACATAGCAATAAAATAGCATTTGAAATCTCAATATAAAACTTACAATTCTGCAAGGTTCATGCCAGAATCCAATGTTAATCTTCCAACATAAAATCAAAAAAAGGATTTAACATGATGACTAGAAAAGGAATCCTGTTTACAGGTAAAATGACAAAGACAATTTTAGCTTCAACTCTAGCACTAGGGATGCTAGTAAATGTTGCAACAGCAAAAGAGGTTAGTTTTAAAGGGAAAACTATTGAATGGATAGTTCCTTATAAAGCTGGCGGAGGAACTGATAAATGGAGTAGATTTTATGCTCCTTTAATTTCTAAAAATCTTCCAGGACAACCAACTGTTGTAATTAAAAATATGCCAGGTGGTGGTTCAACTAAAGGTGCAAACTTCTTTGCAAAAAGAGCTTCAAAAGATGGTTTAACAATTTTTGCTTCATCTGCTTCAACTCAAATCCCATTTCTTCTTGGAGATAAAAGAGTAAGATATGATTATAAAAATTGGAAAGCAGTAATCTCTTCACCAACTGGTGGAGTTGTTTATGTATCATCTAAACTAGGAGTTAATAGTATTGATGATTTAGATAAGCTTAGTTCTCAAGAATTAAAGTTTGGATCTCAAGGTGCAACTTCTATGGATTTAATTGCATTACTAGCATTTGATTTATTAGATATTAAAACTCAACCAGTATTTGGTATGAAAGGTAAAAAGTCAACAAGACTTGCATTTTTAAGAGGGGAAACAAATATTGATTTCCAAACTACGTCTTCTTATATTAAAAATGTATTACCTGCACAAAAAGATGGTAGAGCTGTTCCTTTATTTGCGTGGGGAACACTAGATGATAATGGCGATTTCCAAAGAGACCCAACTTTCCCAAATTTACCACATTTTGGTGAAGTATATGAAAAAGTTCATGGTAAAAAACCATCAGGTGATGCCTTTAATGCATGGAAAACATTCTTTACAGCTTCATTCCCATCTCAAAAGATGATTATGTTGCCAAAAGATGTATCAAATGATGTTGTTGAAACTTACCAAAATGCGATGAAAAAGATTGTTTCAGACCCAGAATTTAAAGCAATGAGTGAACAACAACTTGGTATTTATCCTCAAACAGTTGGAGAAAAAGCAGACAAGCTTAAATCAACTGCAACAAACGTAAACGATGAAGATAGAAAGTGGATTCAAAATTGGCTTACTACTAACTATAACGTTAGATTCTAAACATAAAATTTAACCCTTCCTTCTAAAAGCCACCATCTATTTGACGATGGTGGCTTTTTTTATTTTTACAGATTTTTAATATTACTTTTTTTACAAAAAAATGCAAGTTTCATGCCAGAGTAGAATGTTAATCTTCTTTTATAAAATGAGAAGTAGTAGTACTTCGAGAAAGGATTTAAGATGGCTTTTGAAACACTTATGAATGCATTTTCTGAATTAATGCAAATTCATCATATGATTTATCTACTTGGTGGAGTGTTTTTAGGAATTTTAGTTGGGATTTTACCAGGATTAGGAGGTATTGTAGGTTTTTCTATAATGTTACCATTTCTTTATGGTATGGATCAAACCTCAGCATTAGCAATGCTAATTGGTATGGTTGCAGTTATTCCAACCTCAGATACTTTTACTTCAGTTCTTATGGGAATACCAGGTTCTTCTGCTTCTCAAGCAACAGTTCTTGATGGATATCCTATGTCTAAAAAAGGTGAAGCAGCAAGAGCACTTGGAGCTGCATTTTCTGCTTCATTAATTGGAGGACTATTAGGTGCTTTAATTTTATCTATATTTATAATCTTTGCAAGAGATTTAATTTTAAAACTTGGATCTGCTGAACTATTTATTTTAGGTATTTTTGGACTTAGTATGGTTGGGGTTTTAAGTGGTAAATCTTTATATAAAGGATTTATAGCTGCTGCAATTGGACTTCTTTTAGGATCAGTTGGTTCAGCACCAGCAACTGGTGAATTTAGAATGACAATGGATAGTTACTATTTATATGATGGTATTAAACTTGTAATTTTAGGACTTGGTGTTTATGCAGTTCCTGAAATCATCTCTTTATTAGTTGAGAACAAAAAGATTTCAAAAGCTGAAAAGCTTGGAGGAAGTTTTGTTCAAGGTATTAAAGATGTATGGATTTCAAGATGGATAGTAGCACGTTGTGCTCCAATTGGTGCTATGATTGGTGCTATTCCTGGTCTGGGAGGAAGTGTTGTTGACTGGATTGCTTATGGTCATGTTGTACAAACTTCAAAAGATAAATCACAATTTGGTAAAGGTGATGTAAGGGGAGTTATTGCTCCTGAATCAGCAAATAATGCAAAAGAAGGTGGAGGATTAGTTCCAACACTTCTATTTGGTATCCCTGGAAGTGGTTCTATGGCTGTATTCTTAGGTGGACTTGTAATTCTTGGAATTGAACCTGGACCTGGAATGGTTAATGAGAACTTAGAGGTTTCATATATTATTATTTGGTCTTTAGCAATTGCAAATGTTGTTGGTACTGGAACTTGTATGCTTCTATCAAATAAGATTTCAAAAATTACAACTATTCCTTATGGATATGTTGCTCCATTTATGTTAATGATTATCTTCTTTGCTGCACTTCAAGCAACAAGATCTTTAGAAGATTTAATGCTTTTAATTGCAATTGGTGCATTAGGTACACTATTTAAATACTTTGATTGGCCAAGACCTGCCCTACTTATTGGTTTTGTTTTAGCTGGAACAATTGAAACATATTATTATCAAGCAGTTCAGTTTTATTCTTGGGAAATGATGGAAAGACCAGGTGTAATTATTTTAATAGTATTTATGGTCGCTTCAGTTTTAATTAGTGTTTATTTTAAAAATAGAGATTCTAAAAAAGAGAAAGAATTAAATATACAAAATGAAGAAGAAACTACAAATTATCCGTACTCATTTTTTACAGGAGAATTATTATTTATCTGGCTTCTTATGGCATTTGGTTTATTTGCATTAATTGACTCTTGGGGACACCAATTTTTAGGTGGTATTTTTCCAATAGTAATTAGTTCATTACTTCTATTTTTTGGAGTTATATTATCAATTCAAATTACATCTAAAAAAAGACAAAATGATATTTTATCAGTTGCAATTACTGAAAATGGACAGCTTTCATCTACATGGATTGATATTTGGAAAAACTTTTTAATCCTTCCTATTTTCTTATTGGGAACTTGGATTTTAGGTTTTGTTCCATCATTAGCAATTCTTTTTATAATAATTATTAGAACAAAGATGAAATCTTCTTGGTTAAAAATATTCATTATTACTGGTGTGGCAATAGGGTTTCTTCTATTTATAAGCCATATTATGACACTTCACCTTCCAACAGGTTTAATTTATGATGCAATAACAGGAGCATAAAATGATGAATGATTTAAAAAGAATTAGCTGTATTTTATATAGATCAGGAACTTCTAAAGGTGCATATTTTTTAGATAATGATTTACCTAAAGATAAAGAGGAAAGACATAATTTAATTTTAAAGATTATGGGAAGCCCTGATATTAGACAAATTGATGGTATAGGTGGGGCAACAACAGTTACTACAAAAGTTGCTATTATATCAGTATCAAAAAGGGAAGGGATAGATTTAGAGTATAAATTTATCCAACCAAGTATAGATGAAGCAATAGCAGATGATAAACCAACTTGCGGTAATATTCTCACAGCTGTTGGAGCATTTGGGATTGAAAAAGGTTTGGTATCTGTAGAAGATGGTGAAACAACAGTAAATGTATATGATGTAAATACAGGTGCAACTATTACCCAAGTAATCCAAACTCCAAATAGAACAGTTCAATACCATGGTGACTTTGAGATAGCAGGAGTTCCAGGTACAGCTTCTCCTATAAAAATGTTTTTTAAAAATATAACTGGTGGGAAAACAGGAGATTATCTTCCTACTGGAAATACATATGATATTTTTGATGGGGTTAAGGCAACTTGTTTAGATATCTCTATGCCAGTTGTTTTTGTAAAAGCTAAAGATATGGGTTTAACAGGATATGAAACACCAAATGAACTTGATGCAAAAAAAGAGCTTTTTGAAAAAATAGAATCAATTAGAGAACAAGCTTCACAGAAGATGGGCTTAGGTAATGCAAAAGGAAATGTAATTCCAAAATTTGCAATTATTTCAGAGGCAAAAAATGATGGGGATATAAATATTCGATATTTTACCCCTACAACTGCTCACCCAGCTCTTGCAGTGAGTGCAGGTTTTTGTGTAGCAGCTGGTTCTTTTATAAAAGGGACTATCTTACATCAAATAAACTCTAAAGAGTTTGAAATTGGAGAACACATTGTGAAAATAGAAACACCTTCAGGAACAATCGATGTTGGAGTAAATTTTCCTACAACAGATATAAAAGATGTGGAAGGAAAAACAACAAGAACGGCTAGACTTCTAATGGCCGGAGAGGTTTTTGTATAAGATGGACTTTTTTTATCTTCCACTAGAGCTTTTTGATATATTTATATTAATAATATGCTGTTTTATAGGAGCAGCTATATCAACAACAGTTGGTTCTGGTGGAGGACTTTTAGTAATAGGAGGGATGAGTATGGTTCTTCCTCCTACTGCACTTCTTTCAATTCATGCACTTACACAATCGGGATCAGGACTTTTACGCTCTTTTCTATTTAGGAAATCTTTTTTAGTAAAATTTTTCATTCTTTTTATGATTGGAACCCTTATAGGATATACTTTAAGTATCTACTTTTTGATATCTTTACCTGAATATATAATGAAACTTTCTTTGGGAGTTGGAATTATTGTATTAAACCTACTTCCTAATTTAAAGTTTGAAAAAGTATCTAATTTTCTAATTGTAGTTTTTGGTATAATAACAGGGTTCTTAACAATGTTTGTTGGTGTTATGGGACCATTAATTGCAATTTTTTTATCTTCAATTTTAACAAAAAGACATCTAATAGTTGGAACTCTTGCTTGGTGTGTATCTTTTCAAAATTTTGGGAAGGCAATTATTTTTGGTGGCTTAGGATTTGATTATACTCCTTGGATATTTTTAATTCTTTTGTTAATCCTATTTTCATATTTAGGAACACTTGCAGGTAAAAAACTTCTTGATAAAAGTAGTAATGAACTATTTAAAATGATTTTAAAAGTTGTTATACTTATACTAGGAAGTAAATTAATTTATGATGGAATTGTTTTGATGTAAGGTTTGAATATGAGATTTATCTTTTTATTTTTTATTTTGTTAAAAAGTTTGCTTTTTTCACTTGATTATCCTAATAAACCAATTGAGTTTGTAGTTGGTCTTGGTGAAGGTGGAAGTGCAGATAGAATGACAAGAAATATGGCATCACTTCTTCAAGAAGAATTAGGTGTGTATATTAATGTGAAAACAATCAAAACAAATGGCTCTTTAGATGCTGCTAATTATGTTTTAAAAGAACCCCATGATGGATATAAGGTTTTTTGTTCTACTTTTTCTCCATATCTATTAAATCTAATAATAAGTAAAAAAACAGATTTTTCACTAGATGATTTTGAAATAATAAATCTTCAATGGTTTGAACAAGATTTCATTGCAGTGGAAAAAGACTCTGAATTTAACTCTATAATTGAAGTTTTAAATTATATAAAAAAGAATCCAAAAGAGTTAAAAGTAGCACTAATAAATAAATCAAGTGGACATATTCTTTTTAAACTATTACTAGAGAAATTTAACATCCCTTTTAAAGATGTAAATATAAAACTTTATAGTGGTGGTGGAAGTGCAAGAAAAGCATTACTTGAATCAAAAGTTGATCTTCTTGTTATTGCAGCTCAAGGAAGTGAAAAGTATAGAGAAGATATAAAGCCACTTGCTATTGTATCCAGTAAACCATCTAAAAGATGGGATGCCCCAACTTTAAATGATACAATAAAAGATACAGGTATCACAATGCCTATTATAAATGGACCAATAAGAGGAATTGCTGTTTCAAAAAAATTTAAAGAAGATTTTCCCCATAGATTTAGAATTCTAGAAAATGCAATTAAAAAGACCTTGGCAAAAAAATCTGTACATAGATATTTAAAAAGAAAAAATATTGGTTATTCATGGATAGGTTCAAAAAATTCTACAAAAATTTTAAAAAACTCATATGAAGATTTTAAAAAATATAACTATTTAATAGAAGATTAGTTTTAAGCTTTTGGTAAATCAAAGATTAAAGATATTTTTAATCCATTTTCATTTATTGCTTGAACCTTTGCATTATGGAGTATAGCTATTTGTTTTACAATACTAAGTCCTAATCCTGAACCACTTTTTTTAGAGTCAACTCTATAGTATCTCTCAAAAATAGTCTTTAAAAACTTTTTATCCACACCATTCCCTTCATCTTTTACATTTAACCAAACAGTATTATTGTGTCTTTCTAAAGATAAGGTAATTGTTCCCATAGGATTTCCATTTTCATCAACTGCATAGTGTAAAGCATTGTTTATTATATTATCTAACATACTCTCAAGAAGGATTTGGTCACAATTAATAAAAATCTCTTCTTCCATATTTTCAAAGGCAAATTCAAAACCTTTTTCATATACTCTTGGGGCAGTTTTTAAACTATACTCTTTACAAATCTTATTTAGGCTTTGTTTTTTGAATCGTTTTAGATTTATAGTATTAGGATTTGTTTTTGCATATAAAAGAAGCTGCTCGGTTATATGTGACATATTATTTAGAAGAGAGTTTAAAGCTATATAATCTTTATCATCTTTATCATATAAAAACTCTAATTTTACTTTCATCTCGGCAAGAGGAGTTCTTAATTGATGGGATACATCTGAGTTGAATTGTTCTATATAATCAATAGTATCTCTGCTTCTTTCTAATAAGATATTGATACTTTTTACAATATCTTCAACCTCTTTAGGGGCATTAAAAATAAGGGGTTCTAAATCCCTTTCATCTCTTTTTTTTATAATTTTCTTTAGTCTATTTAGTGGCTTTAATCCCTCAGAGACTGCAACAAGAGTTATTAATACAGTTGAGACGATTACTATTACCATTATAATTAAAAGTAGACTTAATACATAGTTTATATTTTCATCTCTTTCTTCTGTAGTCTCTCCTAAAGTAATATAGGCATTATAAGCTTTTCCGGCACTATAAAGGGACATTTTATATGATACTATTCTTAAATTGGAATTATTATATTTAGTATTATAAAATATAACCTCTTCATCTACTAGTCTTTTTTTATTTAATAAAGACTCATATCCCACAAGAAGTCTATTATCTTCATCAACCACAGAGTAATAAATTAAACCTTTATCGTTTGAAGAAAGCAACTCAATTGAAAAACTAGGTATATCAACATAAAGTTTTGAATTCTTTATTCCAATACTATATTCAATACTTTTAGCACTAGCTTTTAATCTATTATCAAAAAAATCTGTAACTTTTTTTTCTAAAACAAAATATATATATACAAAAAGAATCATGGTGAATATAAATAGTGGGAAAGTTAGCCAAGCAATAAGGCTTGATTTAATAGATGTTGTGTTTTGTTCCATATTAACTCATCATATAACCTAAACCTCTAACTGTTTTTAAATTTATGGAATCTCCCAGTTTTTTTCTAAGTCTTGAGACATAAGTTTCAACGGCAGTTGGATTAAATTCATCATCTATGGAGGTTATATGTTCTACTATATTTTCTTTACTTACTATTGCATTTAGATTTTGAAGTAGATATTCAAAGATAGTTAATTCTCTTTTACTTAATTCAATTTTTTCTTCACCTCTTGTTAAAGATAAAGTTTGAGAGTTAAATTCCAAGTCATTATATTTTATGATATTTGAAGTTTGATTATTACTTCTTCTAAGAAGGGCTTGTACCCTTGCAACAACTTCATCTAGTTCAAAAGGTTTACATATATAATCATCCGCACCAGTATCTAAACCTAAAATTCTTTGATCTAATCTATCCCTTGCAGATATAACTAAAATAGGAAGATTTTTTTGAGAGCTACGTAGCTTTTTTATAATATCGATTCCATCAATCCCAGGAAGACCTAAGTCTAAAATAAGAAGGTCATATGTAGATGTTTCTAAAGCGAAAAGTCCCTCTTCCCCCTCATAAAAAACATCCGCAATAAAACCTATCTCTTTTAGCTTTTTATAAATACCATCTGCTAAAGTTTCATTGTCTTCAAGGATTAATAGTTTCATAAGTAGATTCTACCATAAATTAGTGGGACATAAAAATAGGAAGTGTTGATTTTTCTAATAAATATCTTGTAGCTCCACCAAACATAAGCTCTTTTAAGCCCTTATGTCCGTAAGAACCGGCAACAATTAAATCAAAATTTCCATCAAGAGCGGCATTTAAAAGCGCTTGTCCTGGTATCCTTGTTGTTTTAACTATCTCATAACTTGCATCAATTCCATGATATAAAAGGTATTCTCTTAATCTATTCATTTTTTCTAAATCATCTGTATACTCTTCTGAAGAGACTATGTGTACTCTTTGAGCTTGTTTTAAAATATCAATTGATGAAGTAACTGCACGTGATGCTTCAGGGGAATTGTTCCATCCAATAATGATTGAGTCCGTTTTAAAATTTCTCATTACTCTAGGGAACATAAGTACACATTTACCACTTTTTAACACTGCTGTTTCAAAAGTTGCAGTTGTAACACCAGAAGGAGGAGCTGCTGCTATAACCAAATCACAAAACTTTGACTCTTGTTCAACTAGGGAGCTTCGCAAACCTTCTTTTATATTTAAAAAAGTATTTGCTTCGTTTTCAAGAGCTTTTTGTGAAACTTTTATACTTACTTCGGCTGCTATTTTCTCAAATAGTTCTTGCATCTGATGATTTTCATCATCTAGTTTCGTATCAACTACTTCATCAATCTTTTGCATAATATCTTTAGGTATTGATAGTGCTTTATATATACTCATATTCGTTTTTAATCCACATTTTAAAACTTCAAGACTGACATTAAAATGTTTTGCAATCAAGAAAGCTCCGTAAAGTCTCTCTTCTAATTCATCTCCACCACCAATAGGGAAAAATAGTTTTTTATATTTCATAAGTAATCCTTTCTAAAGATATTATGAGATTATAAAAAATAAGTCTGTCATGAAACTTGCATAAGTTCAAAAAGATAAATCAATCAAAAATTTATATAAAAAAAGAAGTGATATAAAAAGAAAGCCTAGAAACTAGACTTCCTAAAGAAAAGTAGAAACAAATCCAATTAGTCCACCAAATACTAACCCCATACTTTGATCACTATTCATCAATCTCATTCAATATCCCTTAAAGTAAAGCTTTACAGTAGTTTTTATTTTCTTAATTTTTTTCATATTTTCTCATTTTTCTGCTATTTTCATACAAAATGTAGTAAAACTTTGTAGTAAAACATTATATCTATTATGTTAATATATAAATTATGGATGACATATTAACATTTATTTTGTAGTAAAGAGGTAAAGTAGTGGGTTTTAGAAAAGTAAAAGGCAAAAAGTATAATAGCATATACGAATACTATAAAGACTCTGATCACGATAAAAAAACAATTGCCTATTATATCATGTATAGGGATATTGAAAATAAACCCCAAAAAGTTAAATGTGATGCAACAAGTAAAGAGGAAGCCTTAAAAATACTAAATGACAAAAAGATAGAAATATCAAAAGATAGAAAAGAGATACAAAAAGACTCTTCACTTTTACGTCAAAAAGTCATGAGTAATAATTTAAACCTTGAAGATGTAGCAAAACTTTACTTCCCAACTAAAACAGCAAAATCAACAGATATGATTGAATCTGCATATAATAGACTTGTCAACCCATATATAGGAAAAAAGAAAATCACTAAAATAAAAACAGAAGATATTAAAAACCTTGGCGACACTCTAAAAAAAACTCCATCAAGGCAAGGTACACCATTTAACCCTAGAACAGTAAAAAAAGTTATAGGTTATTTACGAGCACTTTTTAATTGGGCAATAAAACAAGGATATACAGATAAAAATCCAGTAATTATAAAAGATATAATCAAAGTTGATAGAAATGAAGCAGGTAGAGTTTTATCTGATGAAGAGCTTGAAAAGCTTTGGAACTTAGATGATTTCATCACTAAACCTAGATTATTATTGTTCTTAAAGGCATGTTATCATACTGGTGCAAGACCATCAGCTGTGATAGATATTAAAGTTAAACATATCAATTTTAATAAAGGAACGATTCATATTAGAGCCATGAAACAAGGTAAACCCTATGATGCTAGAGTAAGCCAAGAGTTATTAACTTTGTTAAAAAATTGGATTACTCAACATAACCTAGTACATGATAATTGTATATTCTATCCAGAACAACTATATAAAAGAGCTACAACAAAGTATGAAAAAGAAGCATTCAAGAACCAATCTACAAGATATCAAAAATATGCAGAACAATTAAGAAAAATATTTGATAAACATTTTAATCAGAATATTGGAACATATGACTTAGCATATAGAGTTAGCGTTTATACAATGAGAAGAACTGCTGCGACTAAGGTTTACAAAAAATTTGGAATCGTTCATGCTAAAAGGTTTTTAAACCACACAGAAATTGATACAACAATGAAGTATTTAAATATAGAAGATGATATGGAGATAATTGACTATGGGCTATAAACAAAAAGAAAGAATACCTAGACGAGATGATGAGATATATAAAGAAATAGAAAATTTTAAAGATTTTGAGTTAATCAATAATGTTTTTTATGAAATGGCTATAAGAACAAAAAAGTTTAAAGAACTTGAAAAAAAATTTGAATATTGTGAAAGATTACATAAAAAAATAGATGAAAATATTAACAAAGCTCAATTAGAAACTATTCCTTCTAAAGATTTTACAAATAATGAAAACAATACCACTATTATTGAAGGTATTGATTTATACCCTTTTAGTTCTAAAATAATTGAACAAAAATCTGAAAAAGATAATTTTGAAGAAGCTTTAAAAAGATATGAAAAAGATCCTTTAGAAAAACTTGATAGAGAACAACAGAAAATTTTTAAATTAGATTTTAATGATTTTAAAAATGTAATAAAAAATAAATTAAAAATTGAAAATACTAATGACGAAATAGAAGATTTAGATTTTAAATATTGCAATAATAATGTTTTAATAGAATATTTTAATTGGTTATATGATTTTGTATTAGTTATACCTGAAATAATTAAAAAAGAGTTATATATAGATTTTCTTCTCTATTACTACAAAGAAAATGAAGAGAGAAATGATGAGGAATATGAAGAATCTCCTTCGACATCTTTATATATAAAGCGTGAATATAAAGGAACTTACTATATTGAGACAACTATTGATGACGATAATAACAAAATTACAAGAAACTTATATCCTCTAACAAAAAGAAAGTTACTAACAGATCATATACTTAAGTTTTCATCAAACCATTTAATACTTCACAAACAAGTAATTAAATTTTTAGAAGATTTTTTCAAAATTATTGAAGTAAAAATAAAAAAACAAATGGCACTTGCTGATACATTCTTTTGCTATGACTATTACAAATTTAGAGTAGAAGAAGTAGAGCAAGAAAATAAAAAACGAGAAGAAGAAAATTTAGAGAATGTTATTTTAGAAGAGGCTATAAATAATATAAAAAAAATTAATGATGACAGATATTTAACAGATCAACAAAAAGCAAAAGATAGAATTCCATATGAAGAAATTATACAACATGAAAAATTAAAGCCATTAAATGTACCATCTATTAATAAAACATCAAAACACTATATTTTTAAAGAAACTAAATTTAAAGAATCTTTTATTTCATCTGGCACAGCCTATAATTACTATACATGGATAAAACCATATATCGATGATATTAAATACATTAATATAATAAACTCAGAACAACTATTTTAGACTACTTTGTACCCACAAAATTATAAAAAAAGTGGGTACGCAAAAAAAACTCTCATGTAATAATTCTCCTCAATATAAAAAAAGGAGAAATAACTTATGTCAAATCTAAACTATTTGCGACAGAAATATCCAACAAAGTCGTTATTAAAGAAAAAAGAAGTAGCGGTAGAGCTAAACTGTAGTATAGCGACTTTAGACAGGCTTAGAAAGCAAAACGCTATATCATCAAAAAGAGTGGGAGGTGGGATTTACTTTACTCTTGAAGAAATTGCATCTTTCTTAGATTCTTAATAAAGGAGTATATTTTGGAAGTTTTTAATAGTAATTTTTTTGAAAAAAAAATTTTTAGAGATAATAAAAAATCTACTGAAAATAATGAAAATATTATATTGCAAGAGAAGGTAAATACTACTGACAATATATTTGATAAAAATAAGAAAATAGAAATCACAAATACAAATATTATTTGTGATGGTAAGGGATTTCAAGATAGGATAAAAAAGGATAAATTGGAGCCAGCACCTAATTTTTCAGAATACAAATTCAATAATTTTAGAGTTAATGATAACGAGTGCCTTATCAAATTAGAAAAAGCTGGTGGAGCATTAATTATGTTTGATGATGGCAATCTGATGTTGAGATCAGCACCTGATACAGATTTTAAAAAAGTTACCCCAGATAAAGCTAGTATCGTAATAAGTAAACTTATTGGAGAATATGTAGTAATAGGAAGAGGTTCAAAAGAAAGACCACCTGATATTACTCATGATGATATTATGCTAGTTACTGAAGTTGTTTTTGCTATTAATGTCATGGCTGAATTTTTTAAAGAAGGAAATATTTATAAAATGAATAAGTTTAAGCCTAATAAAATTTTGATGCTAAATAAAAATAAACCTTACAAAAAGCCAACATATTCGTTGAAACTAATAGCACACTTAGTAAATTATGATGAAGAGAGATTTTATTATATTATAAACTGGTTAGCTCATATGTTTGTATTTTTAAATAAATCTCAGGTTGCTTTTGTACTTCGAGGTGTACAAGGAAGTGGCAAAGGTATTTTTTTTAATCAAATTATATCTATATTATTTGGCAAAGAGTTCTGTTTTACAGTAGGGAACAAAACTCTTAAATCACAATTTCTAGGTAGTGTATTTGAGAATAAACTTTTTATCAATATCAATGAGATGTCACATGATATAAAATCTAATAAAGAAAATAAAAATTCTTTAAAAGAATTAGTGACTGATTCAGAGTTTGCAGGTGAAAAAAAATATGAAAATATTTCTAAACCAATTAAGTTAACTGCTCAAATATTGATAACTTCAAATGAAGCATACATTCTTGAAATTGAACCAGAAGATAGAAGATACACTGTACTGTCTACAGCTGGAAATATATCAAGTGAAGAATGTAACTTTTTTGGATTTGGAGATTTTAAAATTTTCAAAAAACAATTAGAATCAGAATTGCCAGATTTGGCACTGTACTTGAAAAACTATCCAATAGATACAAACCTTGCAAATAAAGCACTCAATACACCTGAGAAAAAAGCTTTAGTCAAAGGAACGAATGATAGATTTAAATTGTTCATTAATGCACTCTTAACTCAAGATATAGAGTATTTAGAACCATTAAAAGCGAAGGATTCTATCATCTATGCAAATATTATTTCTGGATTCAAAAAAGGAAGAATATATCAAAGAGATATGTTACCTGCCTTTATCGCAGTAAATCCTGGTGATTTTACTATGTCTACTCAAGCACTACTTGATAAGCTTGAGATATACGAACCAACAAAATTTTCAAGAGAGCTACGAAAAAAATCTAACGAATACTACTTTAACTTATAAAATGGCTTTAGACTTAATTGTCTAAGGCTATTTTTTAATCACAAAAAATAAATACACAAGGAGTACCAAAATGTTTATAACACCCTATGATAATAGCTTTAAACTATGTGAACATTGGTTAGTCAATACAAAAAACAATGTACATAATGAAGAAATATTAAATTTGCAAGTAGAAAGTCATGGAATGCGAACTTTCCAAATAGTTAAAAAACTTATCAGAACTATTATGAATGAACAACAAGAAGAAATTCTTGAAGATAACAATAACTGTTTTGCAACAAGATTATATTCAGTATATTTTACATGGTCAATCAACATACCAGATCTTAAATATGAACAAAATAGAAATATAATTTTAGTAACACTACATACACCTAATTTTATCGAAATATATAGACCTATTTTATGTGTTTCACTCAAAGGTTATTCTCTTAATCTAAACAGTAGATTTAGAAAAGATTTTCTAACCGAGCAACTTTTGAATAAACTCACAAATGGATTAGATCATGATTTATCAAAGCCCGAGTTAACAGAACAAGAAGAACACATAAACTATATCAAAAAGTTACCATTATTGGCACTAATGATAAATAAAGAGTATCATAAAATTGGTAACTATATTTATGAAACTATTATTAGAGAGCCCTACCCTCTTATGTTTAACAAAATACTTAGAGATACAGAGTATACTTCAAAAAAGTACTGTTTTCAAAATTTAATTCTTGATGATATTAAGATGTTTGTAAATGAAAAAGTTTTATTAAATAGATTATCTATTATTATATACAGACTATCTTTTTTAGAGTTTGACAAAGATATATCTGCTATCGCTAAATTCTTTAGTCAAAAACTTGCTTTAGGAGGTAGTGAAAATCTACATTTGAATAATTTAAACTTCATAAGTAGAGATTTAAATACTAGTTCAAGTTACGCTACTTATGATTTGAGATACCTAGAATCAAAACAAATAGCAAAGGCAGAAGAGATCATCCAAAATCAAAAAAATAGATATGGGAACGAACCTGAATTTAAATTTGATAGAGAAGCGATATATGACGCAACATACCTTTCGTATAAAAAGATAGAGGAACTTATCAATACAAAGGAGTTTCCCTATGGTAGACAATAAATCAAATTGGAAAATTGATATTTGTGATGAAATAATCTTTATGTTAGATAATAATCAGTTTAACTACACAAATAGTACAAGACACAATAGTTTAATAGTAAAACTTTTTAAAGATTATGTAAACTTTATAGATTCTTACAATAATCAAGAAGAGAATCCTGAGAGATTTTTTGATAACTACACGCAAGAAGAGTTACTAGCTCTTGAAATCTTTAAAGCCTTACTTCGAGATAGTAGTGAACTTATGGATATAGATATAAATAATCTAGATAATATAACACTTTTAGAAAAATATTTTAATCAAATTACTTTGAATCTTGATAATACAACATCTGCTCAAGCAGTTCAAACTTATAACCCAACACATTTACCCATGTCATCAATTCCCACTTATACAAATAACAATAACAAAGAAATCATCAAAACTAATGAAAAATGGATTAATGATTTAGCCCTTATTTCACAACAGCAAAAAATAATAGAGTTTGAGCAAAACTTTCTTTATCAAAAAGATATTGATACAAAAAATAAAATTATTAAAAACCACAATAGAACAGTTGATTTACTAGGCAATCAAGACTTAAAAATATGGAAAGATCAAAACAATAAACTCTACTATAGACAAAAATCATTTGAAAAAGAACAAAAAATCACTAAGAATGAAATAGCTGATATAATAGGATTTTATATAAATATATATGACTCTGCAAATGATGTACAGGTTATAGATGCAGATTATATAATAATTTCGCTATTACCTACCGTCAGAAAAAATATCTTCAACCCATTTTCAAATAATGAGTTTATATTTATCAGCAATAATCTTTATGATAGAAACACTTTTGAATACACAAAATTATTGGAGAAGAGATTATATCCTACATATCTTGTTCAATTAGAACATGAAATAAATAATATAAAGCAAAAGCTTCACTATCCAAATTTACCTTTGCTACAAGATATCTATAATAATCAACTTAGAGAAAAACAAAATAACTTGAACTTCATTAAGGATTCATTGGTAACTAACGATAACAGCTTTATAGAACAGTTTCTTAGACTAGTTTTTCAAAATGAAGAAAAGTTCTATTTTTTTATAACATGGTTATCTGGTTTCTTCTGGTTTTTAGAGAAATCAAATATTGCACTTGTACTTATAGGAGATGAGGAAACTACTGATATTATAATGGACTTCATTGTTAAACCAATATTTATTAAAAAAAAGAAGTATCTTAGTACCATTAGTAACACTATTTTAGAAAAAGAGAGTGAAAATGAAAAATTATTAGAAGACAAGATTTTTTATCATATCAATAACCTTAACAGTAAAACTGATACAAAAAGAGTTAGTAAACTCATAAGAAGCATTGTAAAGCCTAATCATATTACACCCAATGAAGCTTGGGATAATGATGAACAATATATCTACGGTGAACTTCTTGTTACAGCAAGTAAAGAGAGCCCTTATTCATATTTGAAGAATATTTTAAGTAGTTGTTCTGTTCTTAGAGTTAAAGATATTGAAAGTATTTTAAATAAATTAGATATGGATTATTCTGATTTTGAAAAATCTATGACTGATGATATTGATTATTTTACCAGTAGATTAGTTCAATATGCTCAAGACAATTATCCATTAACTATCTTAAATACTGATGAGAAAACTTATCTGAGTACAATGAAAAATGGTGTACTTATTACACCAAAAATTGATAGAAAGATTGATTGTTTTGTAGAGGATATTTTCAAAAGGAATATTGATGCTTTTCAATCTATACAACAATATGATGAAGATGTCTATAATGAATTGCTATACAATTTAAAAGAAGAGATGATTGCACAGCCAATGCTTAGTAAGTACTTTAATATTATTCATCAAGAAGAACTAATCCCAGATAATAATGAGTTTATTAAAATCTTACAGGGAAAAGGAAGGATGTATAATGAAACACCAACAGATAAAAGCAAATATCAGGGTAAAAAAAGATACAAAATCTTTAGAGATTAAGTGATGGACTTATTAAAACCTACTCAAAAACTGCCTAAAACCCGTTACTAAACGAGGCTTTTCCTATTATTAACCTAATAGGATTCTAGAGGCATTTTGCTTAAGTTTTAATGGAAAATAGAACTAGAATATTGCTATTTAGCTTATATTGAATTCATAATGATTTACTAATTCTGTTAGATCTTGAGATTTTGGGTAAAAAGTTGGGCATCCCTGTAAAAACTATCTTTATCATAGTTTTTACATATCCCATAAACTGTAATAACAGTCTACAGTTCTTTTATATTTCACAATATTCACCAAAGAAAGATTCCCCTATGGAATCTCATTTGTGTGAAATATTATAAATATAAATAAATATTGAAAAAAAGAAAAGAAAAAAGTTTATTACAAAATACCCAAACTTTTACCCAATAAATATAATGCCTAAAACCATAAAGTAGAGTTTTAGGCACTTATGTTAAGATAGATATATTCTCTTCATACCATCAACATATCCAATCTCAATATAGTCATTTTCTTTAAAGAGATTAACTAACTCTTGCATTGTTGGCTGTTTCATTTTACATACCTTTTACAACATAAACTCAATTGCATCTTTAGAACTACCAGTACATAGTCCACCATCAACAAAATTATCTTCCAAGTAATATCCACCTTCATCTTTAATATCACTTGAAAATACATTAATAATATACCCACTATTTGAAGAATCAAATACTTCATAATAGAGATTATTGTATTTAAATTCAACTCTTTGATACAGATCCAAAATTTTAGAAAGTGTGATTATCGCAAGTTCTTTAAACTCGTTACTTTGTAGAAGAAATTCCCATCCTTCCTTTGTCCAATTTAGATGACCAATATCTGATTCATCTTTAATATATAAATTGTCCATCTAAGAAGCTTTTTTTAATTTTGATAAATTAGTAGGTTTAAATAATAAATCTCTTTCAACACCAAGCCCTAGACTTCCTTTTATTTCTTTAATTTCATTAAGACTGAAATATCCCAATTCACTTTCAAATGGTGAAACTACATATCCAAAACAAATATCATTATCAATTGATATCTCTATTATATACCATGTCCATCTATCTAAGAATAATTTTATATGAACAATAGGGTCTGAAATATTTTCTGTATCATATAGTTTAGGAATTTTTTCTTTTATTTCATTTGGTATTAATTCCATTAAGCAGCCCCTTGTTCTAGTGATTTATACCATTGCTTAGAGTTTCCATCCCATCTAAAGCCACAAGCCTTAATAGAATCTTTCTTAGCAAAAATATCATCACCTACAACTATTAAGAAGCCATTTTGTTCGATGATATTTAATCCTAGATTGTAAAGGGATTGATACTCATATTGATTAAACCCTTGATTAGTACTTCTTTGATTTTGATTGTTTGAAGGTAGAGTTTGTTGATTATAGGTTACTTGTTTATTTTGTTGATTTATTAGATTTTGGTTATTATGGTTTCTACTCTTATCATATAGTGAGTTACCAAACTGATTTCCAAAAGACCTAAGTGCTCTTTTTAATGCATCTGTAATAGCTTCTTTTGCTCCATTTTCATGGGAATCAGCTAAAGTCTTTGCAATTCCAGTTCCAAATCCTACATCTTCTCTATTTACATTGATAGTATGCGTATTATTATAAACTAGTACTCTAAGGACTGCTTTATAGCATACTACATAGTTTTGGTTGACATTTGTTTCTTGAGATACTTGCTCTAACTTTGATACAGTATAAGACCAATTACCAAAACCAAACACATTATTAGCCGTTTCAATTACATCAAACCCCTCTAAATATGAGAGGTTGATGTTTCCTTTTTCTCTTGTTTTAATTCTTGAAGAGTCTAACTCATCTTCTAATGTCTTTATTTGTTTATCATTAAACATCTTTTACCTCCTTATGATGCTTGTTTTAACTCTAAAATTTCATCAGTTATTATTGTTGTATTGTGAACTGCTCTTTTTGTATTGATTTTTACTTTAGCTGGGTTTGTAGTTTCAATCTTTTCAACTGTAATAAACTCACTTAGCTCTTTTACTGCATCAGAGTTTTCATCTACAACTTTTGCTATTGCTTCATCATCAACACTAAATTTCACATATCCTAATCCCATAACTGCATTTTCATCTTTGATTGTGATTTTCTTTTTGATAGTGGTTGATTCTTTTGTAAGAGTTAATGAACTCAAAATATTCCCATCTATCCTATCAACACCATTTTTAATTAAAACATCAGCTGTTAAAACTTTGGCAATCTCTAATGATTCATTAAGTTTTTGTTTTAATGCTTGTAGCTCTTTGATATTTGTTGACAGATAATCTATTTTGTTTTTCAATTCATTTAGAGATAGTCCAACATAATCAGCTTTTTGATAATATGGCTTACTGTCATCTTCTAGAATTTGTTGAATATAGCTTTTAAAGAACTTTTGAGATTTAGTTTCACTAAGAGTCTCTATTTGTGTTTGAAGTGCATAATTAACTAGTTTCATTTTCAACTCCTATGCAGCCATTGCATAAGAAGAGTCTTTGATACTAGCAATTCTTTCAGCTATATCCCAAAGACCTTTATTTATCTCTACATCTTTTGAAATAGATGTAATCTCTTTACTTGTAAATCGTCTTCCAGTATCTTTGTTATAACCACTAATTTTAGAAGATAAAAGATTCTCTTGAAGTACATTAAGTGTTGTATATAAATCATCTTTCATATCCTCAGCTCGTAGTGGATTTAATAAATCATTTGGATTATCAAGTTCTAAGTGGTTTTCAAATCGCAATGGTAAAGCACTTTGCATAAAAGCTTCTTTTTCACTTTTGTTTAGTTTGATAGATTCAAATTTTGCAATTTTTGAAAGTAGTTTTGGTTTTATTTCTGTAATTCTTGTAACTGCATTTTCTACATCATTGTTTCTATCGCCTAAGTGTTTAATTTTATAGCTATCAAATACACTATCAGCTATTACAAGACCATTAGAACATACATATCTGTAAATTCCAGCACTAATTGTAAAAGCTTTACTTCTATCATGACTATTAAACAAAAGTAGTTCAACTACATTTCCACTTGGGTTAATTAAGTCTTGGAAATTTTGGAATCTTACATAGTGTTGTTGGAATCCATCTTTTGCTATATCTCTAACTCCTGCTTCATTTACTGAAACAGGAAACCAACTTTGCCCTCTTAGATTTTCTACAATATCAATTGTAGGTATGAAGTGATATTTATCACTTACTTCATGATATGGTTGTTCTTGGAACAGACTTGGTGCTTTTGCTTTTAACTCTTCATTTGTTAATGGTTTAATTGGTTTTGACATGGTTTTATCCTTATTATTTTTTATTGTTTTATGTTGAAAGTCAGTTGACTAAAACTTATCATCTTCTTTTGAATCTAGGTACTCTTTAAATATTGTTGCTGATGCAATGATAATTGCCATTAATACGCTATTGGGAATCATTTTAAGCACCTTGTAGTGGTTGATAATATGGATTGTTTTGAGGTTTGTTTTTACAAGCTTCATCTTCCATATCGTTAAGTTCTTTACTTGTAGGCTCTTTTGAGAAGAAATCATGCCATTGTGCAAAAGATAGATCCTTTTGAAACTCTTCATCTTGCTGTTTTTGAAGTTGCTCTTTCATCTTCATGACACACCTCTATTTCTATTTATCCATTTCCTTCCATCACAAACTAAATCATCGAATTTTGGCTTAGTTGTGAATACACAGAACTTTCTTAACTTTTGAAACATGTTATAGCTCCTTATCTTGAGTTTTCAAAGTGACCGATTCACTTTGTCTATGTTGATGATATATGATTAAAAAAGATTGAAATCAAATAAAATGAAGCTGAAGGTGTTTTATAAATAAAATTAACAATATGTAATATTTTTAATTAAATTTTGTATTGAGTTATATTATTTCATTATTGCAAAATCTATAAAGTACTAGAAAATAAATGTACTCTGTATAATAAAACAAATTGAAGATTATCTATCAAGCTATCTCCAAAGAAGCTGCTGAAATGGAACTTGACAACCTTGAGTCTAAGTGGGGTAAAAAATATCCTATTGTAATTAAGTCGTGGAGGAACAAATGGGAACATCTATCTGCATATTTTAAATATCCTGAAGAGATAAGACGCATCATCTACACTACTAATATTATTGAATCAGTTCACAGGCAGTTTAGAAAACTTACTAAAACTAAAGGTGCTTTCCCAAATGAAAATAGTCTTCTCAAACTTTTGTATATGGGCATTCAGAATGCTTCTAAAAAATGGACTATGCCTATTTGGAATTGGTCGCTAACTATTTCACAGTTGGCAATATTATTTGAGGGTAGACTAGATGAATCTTTAAACTTATGACTTAAAAAGTGATTTTTGTTGTTCAAAAAGTCCTTAGGATTTGAGAGAATCACTAAATTCTACTTCTTGAACACTTTTTGGAACAAATTATATCTCTAAACAAAGGTTATAAAGCCAATAAGTTAGATTTTCTAATTTTGTTCCAAATATAAGAGTTTGTTGACAAGGATAGAATTGATACACTTGAACTACAATATAATACTACATAGGTCAATATTTTGGTATTTTCACTTTATATGATTGGCAATAAGTTTTATGTTTTGTGGGATTAGGAAGATATGATTTAAATAAAAATAATTCTTAAAATTCTGAAAATTAAAGAGTAATTTGAATATGAAAAATTGTTTAGATTAAAGATTAATACTGTTTTGCTTTTAGCTATGTTTAGTTTTATACAAATTACTATAAAATAAATTTAACTTGACCTAAGGCAAAAACATGCATTTAAGAATTATATTTATTTTACTATTTTTTTCCATTTTGTCTTATGCTAATAGCGAATTTAAGTCAGATATTTTAATTCTGCATAGTTCAACTGATGGAAAAGTCAGAACTTCAAATGTACAATATTTAGAAAAAATAACAAAAATTGCAAATAATATAGGAGTAAGTGTAAAGTTTCAAGGTGTACCTTGGCAAAGAGCTTTATTAATGTTAAAAGTTAATAAGGCAGATGGTCTTATAAATGCTAGTTATAAAGAAGATAGAGCATTGTATGCTGCATACCCTAAAACAAGTTTAGGTACCCTTGATAATCAAAGAAAGCTAAATTCAGGTAAAAGTTACTATATTTATAAAAATAAAGATAGTAAAATATCTTGGGATGGAGATGTTTTTAAAAATCCTGATGCTCCTCTTGGAGTAGAAACAAATTTTGCAGTAATTGAAGATTTAAATAAGCATAAAAATATTGAAATAAAACAGATGGAATCAAAAGTGGCATTACTTAGAGAACTTTATTCAAAGAAACTCTCTTCTTATGCAGCTGTAGGAAAAGATATAGATGAACTTTTAGAAAAGTATCCTACATTTAAAAAGAATATTGTAAAAGAGAAAAATCCAATTCGTCAGAAAAACTATTTTTTAGTTTTCTCAAAACAGTTTTATAATCAAAATAAAGAAATAGCAGAAAAAATATGGAATGGATTAAAAGAGTAGGTAGGAGATGATTTTAAAAATTTTATTTAAATTAGTATTGTTTTTTATTTTTGCACTTCAATTAAATGCTTCTACAAAAGATATTGCAAAAAATGAAGCAGAAATAATAGCAGAGATTAGTTCAAGTTTTGTATACACTTTAGATGAAAAACAGTTATCTCATACTTTAAATGCTTTAGTTTATGATAATAAAAAAATCAAAGCATTAGTTGTTACTGAAAATTTAGAAGATAAGATAATGTTTTCTTTTTATAGGGATAAAGATGTTTTATTTTTTACTGAAAAGATACCTAAAAACCTTAAATATGATTTTGAAATAAAACAAACAATTTTTTTCAAAGATGAAAATATTGGTTATTTGACACTTTATTATGATTTAAATACAAATGATAATATTGATTATAGTATGAATAATAATATTTTAAGCAAAGAGGAAAAGAAGTTTTTATCAGATAATGATTTTTTAATTTATTATAATTCAAAAGGCTGGTATCCTTTTATTTTCCCTGAAAATGATTTAGTCAAAGGTATATCAGTTGACTTTTGGGATGAGATTACAAAAAATTCAAATATAAAAACCACCTATCAAGCTGTCGATAGTTTTAGTAAAATTCTTGAACTTATTAAAACTAAACCAAATACTATTATAACTTCAACATCAGCGACAAAACAAAGAGAAGAGTATGCTTCCTTTACTAAACCTTATGCTTCCTTTCCTATTGCCATTGCAACAAATTCAAAAGAGGATTTTTTGCTTGATTTAAAAAAGTTAGAGGGTAAAAAAGTTGCTGTTGGAAAAAACTATTCAGCCCATAAGCTTTTACAAAAACATTATCCTAAAATAGATTTTGTACCTGTTAAAAATATTCAAACTGCATTAGACCTTTTAGCAAATGGAAAAGTTTATGCAGCAGCTGATATATTACCTGTAATAAATTATGAATTAAACAAATATGGGTTTACAAATCTAAAAATATCAGGTACTAGTAAATTTAACTTTGATATTCAAATTATGGTAAATAAACAAAGTGAACAATTAGTTCCTATATTAAATAAATTAATTGATAATATTGATGAGAATGAAAAACAAAAAATAATCAACAAATGGCTACAAAACACAAGAATAGAAAAAATAGATTACACAATAGCATATTGGATTGCTATAATCTCTTTTTTAATAATCTCTTTTTTCCTTTATAGACAAATAATATTAAGAAAACAAAAAATAGCAATTGAAAAAGAGGTAAAGATTGCAACGCAAGAGTTAAAAGAGTTAAATCAAATGCATGAAGAGACTCAAGAGTTAGCAAAAATTGCAACTGTAAAAAAGAGTTTTAAAACAGAAAAGTATTGGGTTTCTAAACAGTTTTATAAAATATTTGAGTTTGAACAAGATAGTGAAATAACTAGTGAAAAAATACTTTCAAGAGTTGATGAGGATGATAAATATAGATTAATTAAATTTTTTCAAAAAAATGAACAGTATAAAAATAGTTTTATAAATAAAGATAATATTGAAATTAAAATTATTACACAAAATCATAATATAAAATATCTTGAATTATTTTTATCTTGTGAATTTGATGAAAACTTTCAAGCTAGTCAAAGAAAAGTTACAATACAAGATATTACAGAAAAAACCTTAGCTAAAAAAGAGGAGGAGAAAAAAGAAGCTATTTTTCTTCAACAAAGTAAACTAGCCTCAATGGGAGAGATGATAGGAGCAATAGCCCATCAATGGAGACAACCATTAAATGAACTAAGTATTAGAATACAAAAACTAAAATATAACTATGCAAAAGAGCAAATAGATGAAGAGTTTATAAAAGAGTTTATAAAAAAGAATAAAAATACAATAGATTTTATGAGTAAAACAATAGATGATTTTAGAAACTTTTTTAGAATAGATAAAGAGAAAAAAGATTTTCATATAAAAGATGCAATAGAAGAGGTTTTAAATATCCAAAATGCACAACTAAAAAACCACCATATAGATTTAGAACTAAATGGAGATGATTTTTTATATGTAGGGTTTAAAACAGAGTTTCAACAAGTAATTATAAACCTAATAAGTAACTCAAAAGATGCACTAGTACAAAATAATATCCAAAATCCAAAAATCCAAATAGATATAAAAGAAGATATAATAAAGATAAAAGATAATGGTGGAGGGATACCACAAAATATAATAGATAGAGTATTTGAACCATACTTTACCACAAAACAGCAAGGTGAAGGAACAGGGATGGGACTTTATATGTCAAAGATGATAATTGAAGATAATATGGGTGGCAAACTAAGAATTGAAAATGAAAATGATGGTGTTTTAATCACTATTGATTTGAAGGGTAATTATGCATAGAAGAGATTTTATAAAAAAAAGTTCATCAGCAATTGTTGCAAGTATAGGTTTTCCTGCTATATTAACAGCAAAAAATAAATACCCAACTATAAAAGTTTTAGGAACACATGTTACCTTACAAGAGAAAATTAGACAAAAAGCTATGGAAGAGCTAAAAATAAATGTAGAGTTTTACCCAGGCGGAAGTGCAGAGGTTTTAACAAGGGCAATTTCAAACCCTAATACTTTTGATATATATGAACAATGGTCAAATAGTACAAGACTGTTATGGGATTCAGGTGCTATTCAACCCATACAAATAGATAAATTAAAGTATTGGGATGAGATTAACTCCTTACCCAAAACAGGAAAAATTAGTCCAAATGCAAAAAAAGGAGCAGGAGATGTTCCCAATAAGATTTTATATATACAAGAAAATAATACACTAGGTTCAAACCCTACAAACAACATCTCATTTATGCCTTATGTTCACAATGTTGATTCTTTTGGTTATAACTCAAATATAATCACTCAAGGAATACCATATGAAACAGAGAGTTGGAGTTGGTTATTGGATGAAAAATATAAAGGGAAAGTAGCAATTGTAAATGAACCAACTATTGGATTATTTGATTTAGCTTTGGCTGTGCAAGGAAAAAAATTAGCAACTTTTAAAGATATAGGAAACCTTACAAGAGTCGAAATTGATGAGTTATTTGACATATTGACTGAATATAAACAAAAAGGCCATTTTAGAGGTTTTTGGAATTCTGTTCCCCATAGTGTTGAGTTGATGAAAAACAATGAAGTATTTATAGAAAGTATGTTCTCCCCAGCTGCTAGTAGTTTAAAGGGTATGGGAATACCTTGTATTTATGCTGCACCTAAAGAGGGTTACCGTGCATGGTATGGAGTTATGAGTTTGTCAAGTGCTTCAAAAGGTGAACAAAAAGATGCTGCTTATGAGTATATGAATTGGTGGTTATCAGGTTGGACTGGAGCATTTATTGCCAAACAAGGATATTATATATCAAATCCTAATCGTTCAAAAGGATTTATGGAAGAGGAGGAATGGGATTATTGGTATAATGGAAAAGTTGCAAAAAAAGATTTATATGGAACAGATGGAAAAATATCTGTAAAAAAAGGTACAAAAAGAACAGGCGGTTCATATATTAATAGATTTGAAAATATTGCCGTTTGGAATACTGTAATGCCAAATTTTGATTATAGTTTAAACAAATGGTATCATTTTATAAGTAAAAGAGTGTAAGTTATGAATAATATAAAATTTCATTATAAAATATATATATTGTCTTTCTTTCTTGTGACATTTTTTGTAATATCAGCTATAATTCATCAATCAAATATTAAAAATATCTCAAATAATATAAAAAAACTAAATCAAAAAAATGATTCTTTGCAAAACTTATTAATTCTTGTATCTCAAACAGAAAAACTTCATAAAAATGTCTATGAATTTATTCGTTTTGGAGATGATGAACTATTAATATATATAAATCAAACCTTAGATAACTTTAAAAATATAGATAAGAACATCAACTTTATTGATGATAAAAATTTATATTACTCTTTTACAAAAATTATTCAAAATATAGATAGGTTTAGAGAAGATTTTAAAATAGCAGAAGAACAAATACCTCTTAATTTTGATTTTCGTAAAAATGTGAGACAAGAAGCTCAAAACTTAGAAAACATAGCAGAAAATTTGAAAATAGATATCTCATCTAAAAAATCTTTATTTGATTTAATTTTATTTAAAAAATCTATTTTAGAGATTGAAAAAGCTGTATTTAGATATTTTGAAACAGATGATGGAAGTTTTATTATAAAGCTGAAAAAAGAGCAATTAAATCTAAAATATCTTTTAGAAGAACTATTTAAAAGTAACCAAGAATTAGATAGTAAGATGAAAAAATTTATAGAAAAAAAAGTTTTAAAACTTATAGGACTATCAAACAAAACAATTTCTCACTATAGAACTTATTCTATGATTACAAAGGTTGTAATGCCAGGAAATATTTATGAAATAGACTATTATGCTCAAAGTATTAAGCAAATTAGTTTTAAAGAGATTGGTGAAATAAAAAATGAGATAGACCATTTACTTAGTATAAATAAAAACTCAAACCTTATTATGAGCATCATTTATACTATTTTAGTTTTTATAAGTTTTTTCCTACTAATAAGAGTTTTATTAAGACCAATTGAAAACTTAACTTTAATGTTTGAGGATATTTTACAAGATAAAAAAGAGGTTAAAATACCTGAATATAAGCAAGATGATATTATAGGTAAACTAATAAAAGCAGCTTTAGAGTTTAAACTTTTAAATAATAAAACAAATGAGTTATTGCTTCAAACTGAAGATTATAAAAAAAATTTAGAAAAAAAAGTTAAAAATGAAGTAACTCTAAGAAGAGAAAAAGAAAAAGCACTTATCCAACAAAGTAAACTAGCCTCAATGGGAGAGATGATAGGAGCAATAGCCCATCAATGGAGACAACCATTAAATGAACTAAGTATTAGAATACAAAAACTAAAATATAACTATGCAAAAGAGCAAATAGATGAAGAGTTTATAAAAGAGTTTATAAAAAAGAATAAAAATACAATAGATTTTATGAGTAAAACAATAGATGATTTTAGAAACTTTTTTAGAATAGATAAAGAGAAAAAAGATTTTCATATAAAAGATGCAATAGAAGAGGTTTTAAATATCCAAAATGCACAACTAAAAAACCACCATATAGATTTAGAACTAAATGGAGATGATTTTTTATATGTAGGGTTTAAAACAGAGTTTCAACAAGTAATTATAAACCTAATAAGTAACTCAAAAGATGCACTAGTACAAAATAATATCCAAAATCCAAAAATCCAAATAGATATAAAAGAAGATATAATAAAGATAAAAGATAATGGTGGAGGGATACCACAAAATATAATAGATAGAGTATTTGAACCATACTTTACCACAAAACAGCAAGGTGAAGGAACAGGGATGGGACTTTATATGTCAAAGATGATAATTGAAGATAATATGGGTGGCAAACTAAGAATTGAAAATGAAAATGATGGTGTTTTAATCACTATTGAGTTGAAGGGTTAAAGAAGTATGAAAGATATGAAAAAGATAAATTCAATTTTATATGTTGAAGATGAGAAAAGTGTTCAAAATGAACTTGCAGAGTTTTTAGAAGATTTTTGTGATAAGTTATATGTAGCAGATGATGGTCTTGAAGGCTTAGAATTATATAAAAAACATCAACCCAAAATAGTTGTCACAGATATAAGAATGCCACAAATGGATGGTATAGAACTTGCTAAAAACTTATTTGAATTAAACAGTGATATTCATATAATCTTTCTTACAGCATTTACTGATATAGAATATTTGCAAAAAGCCATAGAGATACATGCAGATGGCTATATAATAAAACCAATAGATTTAGAAAAGTTAGAATCTTTGATGATAAAAACCATTAGAATTGAACTTTTAAATAAACAATTAGAAAAAAAAACACAATATGAACTTAAGAAAAAAGCTGAACTAGAAACTATATTAGCAACAACATTAGATGGTATAGCAATCTTAGATTTTACTACACATTTTTTATATGCAAATAATGCTTTTGAACATATTGTAGGGTTTAACTTAAAAGAGATAAAAAGCTTAAAAGCTATTGATATAACAATAGATGAGGATAAAAACAGATTTAAAGAGGTAATATTAACTGTAATCAAAAATCATCATGTGGAGCATTTTCAACAAAGAGTTATAAATAAAGATGGTAAAAAAATAATCCTAGATATTTCTCTATCACTAATGCCTGATAAAAACAGGATTTTAATAGCTACAAAAGATATTACAAAAGAGATATATTCAAAAGATAAGATAAATGAATATATTCAAATAATAGATGAAAATGTAGTAACTTCAAGTACAGATTTAAGTGGTGTAATAACTTATGTATCAAGTGCTTTTTGTAAGGTAACAGGGTATGAAAAAGAGGAACTTATAGGTAAAAAACACAATATAATAAGAAACCCTCAAATAGATAAAAATGTATATAAACAGTTGTGGGAAACAATTAAACAAAATCAAATTTGGACAGGTGAAATAAAAAATAGAAATAAAAATGGTGAAGATTATTGGGTGTATTTAAAAATTTATCCAAACTATGATGAAAATGGTGAAAAAATAGGATACAGTTCAATACACCACAATATTACAAATCTTAAAATAGTAGAAGAGTTGGCTACTATAGATTCTTTGACTCAAGTTTTTAATAGACATTTTTTCAATCAAACCTTTGGAAGCTATATAGATGGTGCTAAAAGAGATGATAAGCTAGTATGTTTTGTGATGTTTGATATTGATTATTTTAAACAATACAATGACACTTATGGACATCAAAAAGGTGATGAAGCTTTAAAAATAGTAGCACAAACTGTAAAAAAGTCTCTTAAAAGAGATGATGATTATATATTTAGACTTGGTGGAGAAGAGTTTGGTGTTTTATTTAAACCACTTAGTGTTGAAAAAGGTATTGAATTTACTAAAATAATAGTAAAATCTATTGAAGATTTGAAAGTTAAGCATGAAAATAATAATATATCACCATATCTAACCATATCAGCAGGACTTGTTTGTAAAAAAGCAAAAGATATTGAAAGTACAAATAAACTATATAATGAAGCTGACGAATTATTGTATAATGCAAAAGCTCAAGGAAGAAACAAGTTAGTAAGTAATTTTTCAAAGGTAAAAAATGACAGAGGTTAAAAAAGTTAAATCTATTTTGTATGTTGAGGATGAAAAAGCTATTCAAGAGGAGTTAGCAGAAGTTATAGAAACTTTTTGTGAGACACTTTATACAGCAGATGATGGAATACAAGCTCTAAAATATTTTGATGCATATAAACCTGATATTATTATTACAGATATTAAAATGCCTGTAATGGATGGTATTGAGATGTGTAAAAAAATAAAAGAAAAAAACCAAGATATCCCTATTATTTTTACAACAGCATTTAGTGATGTTGATTATTTTCAAGATGCCATTGAATTGCAAGTTGAAGGTTATTTACTAAAACCAATTAGTTTAGAACTTTTAGAAAAAAAGATTTTAAATATTATTGATAATATTGAAATTAGAATAGAGCTTTTCGAAAAAGAACAGATGCTTTTACAATCATCAAAGCTAGCTGCAATAGGTGAGATGTTGTCAAATATAGCTCACCAATGGAGACAACCCCTTTCAGCTATCTCAACAACAGCTACAGGGATGAAACTGTTAAAAGAGATGGATAACTTACCAGATGAACAGTTTTATAAAAACTGTGATGTGATAAATGACAATACTCAATATTTATCTAATACAATAGAAGATTTTAAAAACTTTTTTTCTCCTAAAAATCAACTTAAAGTGTTTAATTTACATGAGTATTTAAACAAATGTATTGATTTAGTTAGTGCTTCATTTGATAATAATTTGATAAAAACAGTAAAAGAAATAGATGAAAAAATAAACTCTTTTGGTGACCCAAATCAACTTTTACAAGCTATTATAAATATTTTGAATAATGCAAAGGATGCATTAAAAGATGCATCTACTTTACATGAAAAATTAGTGTTTATTTTTACAGTTAAAGAAGATGAACATAATCATATTGTAATCACAATAAAAGACAATGCAGGTGGAATTCCTGAAAATATTCTACCAAAAATATTTGAACCATACTATACTACAAAAGGAAGTATACATGGAACAGGTTTGGGCTTATATATTACTCATACTATAATCACTAAGAACCTAAAAGGAACTATTAAAGCAGAGAATGAAATCTTTGAGTATGAAGAGAAGTCTTACAAAGGTGCAAAGTTCACTATCACATTACCTATGATAAAGTAGATTCAATGGATATAAGCTTTTATAAAAATTTGATAAATACTATTTCAGATTGTCTTGTTATTTATAAAGCAGATAATGATGGTAAAAAGTTTAAGATAGTTGAAGTTAATACTTCAAGTTTGGAATTAGAAAAACTTTCTAGAGAAGATCTTGTAGGTAAAGATGTTTTAGATGTATTTCCAGGTATAAAAGAGATGGGCTTACTAGATGTATTTAATAAAGTTTATAAAACAGGAAAAACTATTAGCCATCCTTTGAAATTTTATGAAGATGATAGAATTTCTGGATATAGAGAAAATATTATATATAAACTAGATAGTCATCATATAATGGCTGTCTATTCTGATATTACAAAAGAGAAACATGCGCAGCAAGAGTTGCATAAAACATTAGCATTTTTAAAAAGTCATCAAAATGCACTAAATGCTTCAAATATCGTTACAAAATCAGATATTAATGGTTTTATTACATATGCAAATGAAAACTTTTATCAAATTACAGGTTTTACACAAGATGAAGTTATTGGTAAACCACACAATATTTTAAGACATCCAGATAACCCTAAATCTTTATATAAAGAGATGTGGAAAACTATACAATCTAAAAATATATTTAAAAAGATTTTAAAAAATAGAGGAAAGCTTGGGGATTATTGGATAGATTTGAGTATTTTACCAATACTTGATGACAAAGGTGAAATATATGAATATATTGCAGTAAGACATGATATAACTGAAACTATTGAACAAAAAAACAAACTAGATAATATTGCAAATACAAATAGTTTAACTGGATTAGGAAGCAGATATAAGCTATTAAATGATTTAGATGAATCTATTAATCCTGCAATGGCAGTTATTAATATTGATGATTTTTCGCAGATTAATGAACTTTATGGACATGAAGCAGGAGATAATGTTTTAATTCAATTCTCCAATAATCTTAAAACTATATTAACTTATAATGGACTTGAAATTTATCATATACATAGTGATGAGTTTGTTATATATAATAAAAATATTTCAAAAGATGAATTTATTGAAAACTTATTAGAAATAGAAAATAAATTAAAAAAAGTAAATGTTATAGTAAATTCAAAAGAGATATTACTTAATTTTACAACAGCTGTTTCAACAGAGGAGAAAAGTAGTATTTTACAAACTGTAGATATGGCATTGAAGGTTGCAAAAAGGGAAAATAAATCATTTATAATATATAGAGATGAAATTTCACTAAATGATGAATATAAAAATAATATAAAATGGACAAAATCTATTAAAAAAGCTATTGATACAAATAATATTATTCCAGTTTTTCAGCCTATTGTTAATAATAAAACATTAGAGTATGAAAAGTATGAATCATTGGTTAGATTAAAAGAAAATGATAGACTTGTCACTCCATTTTTCTTCCTAGATATTGCAAAAAAGACTAAACAATATATTAATATAACTAAGATTATGACAGAAAAAACATTTGAGTTTTTTTGTGAGACTAAAAAAGAGTTTTCTATAAACTTAACCGTTGAAGATATTTTAAATGATGATATTAAAACACATCTCTTTTATCTTTTAAATAAATATGATATTGGAAAATATGTAGTTTTTGAAATAGTTGAAAGTGAATCAATTGAAAACTTTGATAAAGTAATAGAGTTTATAGAAAATGTAAAATCATTTAATTGTAAAATTGCAATTGATGACTTTGGAACAGGATATAGTAATTTTGCTTATTTGATGAAATTAAAAACAGATTATATAAAAATTGATGGTTCTTTAATTAAGAACTTGCATAAAAATAAAGAGTCTCAAATAATAGTGTCTACTATTGTAGATTTTTCAAAAAAGATGAATATAAAAACTATTGCTGAGTATGTTGAAAATGAATTGATTTTTAATAAAGTTAAAGAATTAGGGATAGACTACTCACAAGGCTATTATTTTAGTGAACCTAAAACTGAAATTTAATTCATTTGTAGTATGATTGCAGAAGTCTTTATATAGAGTTTTATAAGAAGACATATGTTACTTTGAAATGCCTACACTTTATTAGACACTATAAATGAGGTAAAAAATATAAGTTCAACAACCTGTACTTTTTGGCGCAAATTAGGATTAGTAAGATTAAATATGCTAAAATTCTAGGAACTATCAGTTACTGACACAAAACTCTGAACAGTCTCTATTTTTATGTAGATGTAAAGTTTGCTTGTGATGCACTATATTTGTTAAATAAGTTTCCTTACCTATAAATCCATCAAAATTCAATTCTTCTGATATAGGCAAAGGTTCTTTTGTAATAGATGCAGAACATACAAGTGCCATTTTTTTATTTATTTTTTCTGACTTAATCGGTAAGTCCTTTATATCTTGTTGTGTAGGTAACGATAAACCATAAATAAAAGTAAATACTCTTTTTTTATTACTATTAAATTCTGATATAAAGTAAAGCCAATTTATATAATTCATCTCGTATTTCCAACTAAATAACTTCTTCCATTGCCTCTAAAAACATTTATACATTTTACTTTCATTCTCTCTGTATTTACTAACATATATATCCTATCTTAAGAAACAATTTCATTTTACTTTATTTTTAAAACATCACAATTTATCTCATGATCTTTTAATTTATCACTTTTATAATCAACATCTAATACATTATCATATTCAAAACACTTTTCAAATTTTTCTTTATTGTTAAAATAAATTCTATAAAGCTTTGTTGGTATCACAATATCATTTCCAATCTTTTGATTTATGTTATCATAACTAGCAATAGAAATAGAGTTGATATACCCTAGTTTTTGAGCTAATGTTCTTCCATATCTTTCAACTTTAGTCCAAGTCTTTTGATTTAATATTAAAAGAACCAAGTTTCTATACAAAATCAAGTTGAAGTAAAATATAAACTTTTTGATATAATATACATTTAGGGAGTCTAAACTTAAAATTTATTCTCTTCTTATAAGAGGAAGTCGTTCAGGACGTAAAGCTTTGGATTAAAACTAATATCAGAGCATCCTCTTTTCTTTCAATTTCAATCAAAAATTAGCAGGTTTATTACAAAATGTAGTAAAACTTTGTAGTAAAAAACTACCATGCTTTCTACATAAAGCCTTTATATAGGGCTATATTACTAAAGTTGAAACAAATCCAATTAGTCCACCAAAAACGGCTCCCCAAATAACTAACCAACCAAGATGCTCTTTTATCATCTCTTGAACTATCTCTTTAACCATTTTTGGAGTTAGTTCATCTAATCTTTTTGTAACGATTAAACTTAGTTTTTCATGGATATCTTCATTTAAAGCTTCAGTTTTCATTGCTTCTTCTAAAACCTTTTGGAAAGAATCACTTTGTGATATTTTTATAATTGAAACTTGCAGTTTTTTAGTAAAAGGTTCCTTTAAAGGCTCAAGTGCCGATTCTCCACCAAACATTCCAAGCATACCACCAAATGGTGATTCTATAACTGCTTCTTTTAAAGAGTCATAGGCAGGGGTAAAATCTGTTTTATTTAAAATATATTCAAAATCAACAGTATTTTTTACACTACTCATCTCATCTTCAAAAAACTTTTTTAGATTTTGAGGACTAAAAAACTGTTCCATTATTAGATTATGAATTGATGCTTTAAAAGTATCAAACTTTTTTTCTATAACTCCACTTCCATAAAGATATGGTACCTTCTCAAAAAGCATATGAATAGCTAAAGTATTTGTAATAGCTCCACTAAAAGCAAAAAGCCCAATAGTAAAAATTGTATCGTTTTGAGTACTGTAACCAAAGGCTAAAAGAAGAATAGTAAATATATTTGTGATATCTGATTTGTTCATTAAATCCTCCTATTTTATAAAAATTGGATTTTAACATAAAGTATGTAAATAGTTAATTTTGGGAAGCTAAAATCATTTGTAACTTAGATGTAATGGATTTTATTTAGAATTGCATATTCTAAGGAGATAAAATGATTGATGTGCAAAAAGAGATTGAAAAAAAGTTTCCTAAACTTGCGAAAAACCCTAACTTTTTAAGTAAATCTTTGATTAAAATTGCAAAAAAAGTAATCCATGAAGATTCAGTAAATGAATTTTTAAAAAATAATGCTCACCTAAAAGGTTTTGAGTTTGTAGATGCTGTGTTAGACTTTTTTGATTTTGATTATACTGTTTCAAGTAATGATATTCAAAATATCCCACCAACAGGAAAAGTTGTAATTATTGCTAACCATCCATTAGGAGCATTAGATGCCTTATCACTATTAAAACTAGTTGGAACTGTAAGAACTGATGTAAAAATTGTTGCAAATGATTTTCTAAATGGAATTGATGCCTTAAAATCACTATTAGTTCCAGTTGATAACTTTAAAGCTAGACAATCAAAAAAAGATGTTCAAGCTATTTATGATACTTTAAATGATGATTGTGCAGTTATAATTTTTCCAGCAGGAGAAGTAAGCCGTGCAGGAGCTAAAGGGATTAAAGACCCAATTTGGAATAAAGGCTTTTTAAACTTTGCTATAAATTCAAATGCTCCAATTTTACCAATATTTATTGGTGGCAAAAACTCTAAAACATTTTATACAATGTCAGTAATTAATAAAACATTTTCAACCCTACTTTTATCAAATGAGATGTTTAATAAAAAGTCAATGACAATACAAATGAAAATTGGAGAATTGATTCCAAATGACAATATCAAACCTAGAGGTTTAGATAAAAAAGTTATTGTTAATCTTTATAGAAAACATCTTTACTCTTTAAAAAAAGGAAAGAAGTCTTATTTCCTAACACAAAAAGCCATAGCCCATCCACAAAAAAAAGATCAACTAATTAAAGAATTGAAAAAATCAAAATTAATTGGGGAAACAAAAGATGGTAAAAAAATCTATTTATATGATTATGAAGATGATTCTATTGTTTTAAAAGAGTTAGGAAGATTAAGGGAGCTTTCATTTAGAAAAGTTGGTGAAGGTATAAATAAAAAAAGAGATACAGATAAATATGACATTTATTATCAACATATAATTTTATGGGATGAAAACGATTTAGAAATTGTTGGTTCATATAGAATAGGAAATGGTGATTTTATAAATAAGAATATTGGTATTAAAGGTTTTTATTCTAATTCACTTTTTAAATATAATAAAAGATTTGACAAATATTTAGATGATTCAATTGAACTTGGTAGAAGTTTTGTACAACCAAAATATTGGGGAACTAGAGCCTTAGATTATTTATGGTATGGAATTGGAGCTTACTTAAGAGCAAATCCACAAATTAAGTATATGTTTGGTCCAGTATCAATCTCTGGGACTTTTCCTAGTAGTGCAAAAGATATGATGATTTTTTACTACTCACACTATTTTGCAAATGAAGAAGAACTAATTGAGGCAAAACTACCATACCAATACTCTTCACATATTCAAGATTTAAAGGATATATTTGTCCTTGATGATAAAAAAGAGGATTTTAAAAGATTAAAATCAAATCTATTAAATATGGGTGTTGCTGTTCCAACTTTATTCAAACAATACTCAGATATATGTGAAGAGGGTGGAGTTAAATTTTTAGGATTTAATGTAGATACAGATTTTTCAGATTGTGTAGATGGCTTTATTTTAGTTGATATCAAAAAAATAAAACAAAGTGCAAGAAAAAGATATATTGGAGAATAAACTCCAATATATCATTATTCTTTTTTAGCTTCTTCTTGTAAGAAGTCTAATTTACACTCCTTTGTTTCATTAACAAGTGCACGTGCAACTACATCATCTTCAACAATAATATGTTCTAAGTGAAGATTTTTCAATTCCTCTTTTTCACTAAATCTAGTTACTTTTACAATTGTTTTTGTATTTTTTGTTAAGTCATCTATTACTTCACAAATTAGATGTACTTTCTCTGCATTATCAATTGCCACAATTACTGCACAAGCATTTTTAATATTAACAGATTCCAGTATATGTTTATGGGCTGCATTACCAAATAAAATTGGCTCGTCATCTTTATACCCCATCTCGAAATATTTTAAGTTATGCTCAATGATTATATACTCGTGTCCATCTTCCCTTAAATTATGAGCAATCTCTTGCCCTAAATGTCCAAATCCAATCACTACAATATGACCTTTTGTATCTTTATCAATATTATAAGTATTTTGAATTTGCATTGGGTCTTCTGGCACTAAAGTAGATGCCAATGAAGATAGATTTTTAAGAACTATTGGTGTTAAAATCATTGAGATTACAATTGTTACTATTAGTATTTGAGAATATGTTGGGTCTATTAAACTATTACTTCTAGCAAGCTCTAAAATTGCTAAAGAAAACTCTCCAATTTGAACTAAAGAAACTGCTGTTTTAAAGGCAACTCTTCTTGTATCATCAATTCTTACAATAGTATAAATAATTACATATTTAAGAACTAAAAGGATAGGAAGTAAAATCAAAATTGTAAAGATATTTTCAGCAATTACAGTAAAGTTTATTTGCATACCAACTGTTATAAAGAAAACACCTAATAAAAGATTCCTAAATGGAGTAAGGTCAGCTTCAACTTGATGTTTAAATTTTGTTTCACTAATCATCATACCTGCAACAAAAGCACCTAATGAATGGGTAAAACCAAAATAATGTGCCATATAAGATGAACCAATTGCTATAAGCAAAACAGAAGCAACAAATAACTCATCAGATTCTGCTTTTGTAACATGTTCAAAAAATGGTTCTAGTAAATATTTACCAACTAAATATAAAAGTGCTAATAAAACAAGTGCTGCAACAGTTGTATCAAAGATAATTTTTAATGCAGATTGATCATCCCCTACTGTAAAAAAAGATATTAAAAGTAAAATAGGGATTACTGCAATATCTTGCATAATCAAAATTCCAAGAACCCTTTGCCCATGTCTTTTTTTAATATCATTTGTCTCATTATAGGTTTTTAATACAATTGCCGTTGAAGATAAAGATAAAGCTGCACCGATAATTAGTGAAGTTTGAAAATCAAAACCTAAAACATATTGGCAGATAATTACCACAAAAGCTGTAGTTACAAATATTTGTAATGAACCTGTAAAGAAAACCTCTTTTCTCATCCTTTTTAAGTGTTCAATTGAAAACTCTAAACCAATTGTAAACATTAGAAAAACAACACCAAATTCGGCAATTTCTTTTAAACTATGATTATTAACTGCATCATGTAAATTAAAAACATAAGCTATAATTGTACCTGTAACAATATACCCTATAATTGTTGGTAAATGAAACTTTTTTAATATAATATTTACTACTATTGCAATTAGTAGTGTAGAAACTATAATCCCTAACATTTTTATCCCTATAGATAATGCATTTGTTTATAACCCTCAACTCTTTTTTTATAAGCTGAGTTCAACATTGCATTTTTATTATCAAGAAAATCGATTGCTAAACATTCTTGATTTCCTCTACCAATTCTGCCTAAATACTGAACCAATCTTCCATAATAAGAGATTGGAGTAGCAAAAATAATCGTATTTAGATGGGGAAAGTCAATCCCCTCTCCAAAATATGAAGTTGTAGCTAAGATAAGAGAACTTTTATCAACTAAAGCCATCTTTTCTTCTTGCTCTTTTTTATTTAAACTTCCATGAATAGAAACAAAATCTAAGTTCTCTTCTAAAAGCTTACCTTCTAATATATTTATATGCTCAATTCTATCAGTTAAAACTAAAATTTTTCTGTTTTTATTTATTTTTATTTGATCAATTAAAAGATTATTTCTTTTTTCGTCCCTTGAAAGCTCATTTATCATCTCTGCATAAGTATCTGCTGTACTTTCAAATTCTGTTCGTATTATTTCTAATTTATTTTTAAAAGTTCTTTTTTTCTTATGCTCATAAGCTATTTCACCTAACTGCTCAATTAAAATTGGATCAAGCCCATCTTTTCTTCTTGGAGTTGCACTTAAACCTAGAATATATTTTCCAAAAAACTGCTTTACAATTTGCTCAAAGGTTATTGCAGGGATATGGTGACACTCATCAACAATTACAAAAGAGTAGTTATTTATTACATCTGTATTGTTTTTTAAACTTTGCATTGTTGCAACATCTAAATTACCATTTAGTTTATTTTTTCCCTTACCTAAATAACCTATATCTTTTTTTGTATAGCCAAAATAATCAACAAATCTATCTATCCATTGAGTAAGCAACATATTTTTATTTACAATAATAAGTGTTTTACAAGCTCTTAATTCAAACATTTTTGCCCCAAGAAGTGTTTTCCCAAAACCTGGAGGTGCGACACAAATAGAAAAATCTTTTTTGCTAATTTCTTTTATTGCTTTTTCTTGTTCTTCCCTAAGTTCAAATTTTATCTTTTTTGTTTCAAACTCTTCAAATTGTGTTTTATTTTCTATTATAAAATTTGCATTGTTTTCTTCAAAAAACTCTTTTACTTTATAAACTAAACCTCTAGGAAGTTTTAAATAAACATCATCCTCTTCGAAACTTTTTATTTGTCTTGGAGTGTTATAAAGTGGTTTTCTCAAACTTAGTAAGACTTTTACTTGTGGATTATCAAAAGTTGCAAAACTTTTTAATTTGTTTATTAAACTTTTTGATAAGTTTTTAGTTGGGATATAAACAAAGTCATAAAGCCTGATTTGTAATTTAAAACTTGGAAATTCTATATCTTCAAACATATAACTTGTACTATTTACCCTTTTAAAATCTACATATTTCAAAACAGTATCTTTACTAACTTTTTTTATTTTCTGTAAAACTTCCCATTGGTCTTTATATATACTTTTTGTTTGTGGGTCAAAAAAAAGTGTTTTATTCTCTTGTCTAAATTTTAAATGTAAAGGTAATTCCACATAATCACCTAAATTAGCATTTGTAACAAATTCATTATTGGGTAAAATTCTCGCACTAATATGTGCTTTTTTTAAAATATACTCCGCAAAGTTTTTTACATTTTTTGTTTCAATTTTCTCTTCAAAAAATATCCATAAAAAGCAAGAGTTGTAAGAGCTATATTCAAATAAAAAATTTGTTTTTAACATAGAAAAAGTCTCTAAAATTTTTGATATATCATTTTCTAAAATTTCAAAAACCACATAACTTGATCTATTTTCACTATCAATTAAATATGAAGCTAATTGTATTTGTCCCCTTAAGTGGCTTTCAATATCTTTATTTGAAATGGGAATATAATCACTCCCTTTGAAAGTTCTAGTAACTGGGTAAAAACTTTGTTTTTGTCCATCTTTACTTATCCATTTTTTTGCAAAGATATCTTCTCTATTTATAAATAAAGTTTTGAAAAGTTCAATTTTTTCAAATTTGTTTAATTGCTTTGAAGGTTTACTTTCATGTAGTTGTTGTTCAAGAAGCTTTATCTCTTCTTCTATTTGTTGTTTCTGAGAATAAAGCTTTTTTAATTTTTCATGAATTTTTATCATGCTTAATTTGATGAGCTGGACTTAGTATGATATTATTGATTTTATTTTCAACTTCATCATATCTACTTTCAAGTTTAGAACCTTTTCTAACACCTTGTCCTTCAAATTTTCCATTTTCTTCTATTATCAGTTCATTATATTTCATGTTTCCAATTACCTTACCCTCAGGTAAAATTTGTACTTCATTACAATCAATTTTTCCATCAAGAAGTCCACTTACAATTAAGTTATTAGCTTTTATATCACCAATAACTTCCCCTGTTTTACCAATTGAAATTAAATCAGCTTCAAGGATTACACCCTCAAATTTTCCATCAATATGAACACTTCCTTCAGTGGTAATCCCACCAATGATACATGTCCCTTGTGCTATAACTGTTGCACCATTCTGTACTGTTCGTTTATTAGCCTTACCAAAGATTCCCACTGAATTCTCCTCTCTTTTTTGAAAATTGTTTCATATGTTTTAAAGTCCCATCTTATAAATTCTCTTGGATTCAATACCATTGAACCAAATCTTATTTCATAATGTAGATGTGGAGCTGTACTACTTCCACTATTACCACTTAAGCCAATCTCTTGATTTTTTCTTATTATATCACCAACTTTAACATTTGTCTTGTTTAAATGAGCATAAACCGTTTGAAATCCAAAGTTATGTTGAATTTTTATAACTCTACCAAACCCACCTCTATCTTGTGGCTGAACAAAACTTACAACGCCATCAGCAGTTGAATAAACTGGGGTTTTTCTTTTTGCCCTTAAATCAATCCCTTTATGAAAAGTCTTTTTCTTTGTAATTGGGTGGACTCTATATCCATATCTTGATGTTATAGTTGATTCTTTTAAAGGTGCCCCACTTGGAATTGTTGTCAACATAAATAGTTTTAATTTTTGGTTTATTGCATTTAATGTTTCTTTTGATATCTCTTCTTTTTTATCTTCTTCATTTTTAAGACCAATCATCTCTTCAATATGGTCAAGCTTTGAACTTAAAGCCTCAATATCTTCAACTTTACCTTTTATTTGCATAGAATAAAATTGGTTTTGGGCTTGGAGCTTTTTCTCTTTTTCATTAAGTGTATCAATCTCAATCTCTTTTAACTCAATTTCTCTTTCTTTTTGAGTTTTTAAATCATCCATTTGCTCATTTAATTCTTTAATAAACCAAAATGCTCCTGCTATAATTAAAGCAATAACAAGAAAAATAACAACAATAAGTTTTTTTGCAATTTGATGAATATTAAATGCTCTTGTTCCTTTTACATCTGAAATCGTAATTATTAATCTATTTTTCATTAAACCCCATATATTTAATAAATTTTTCTACAACTAAAAAAGACCCAAAGACTAAATACTCTTCATCTTTTTTTATTTCTAGATTATTATTTATTATTATATTTAAATTTTTACAAATTTCTAATAAATTATTTTTATCAACTATTCTTTTATCATCAAGTTCTAGTATAGTTATTTTAGAGATTATTGGTTTGAGAATAGTAAGAACTGATTCAAAATCTTTATCTTTATATGAGTTATAAATTAAATTTACTTTTTTATTTTCAAACTCTTTTACTAAAACTTTTGCGGCTAAAGGATTATGTCCAACATCAATTGTGATATTTGGTTTAATTCTTTGACATCTTCCAAAAAGTTTTACATCATCAAAAAGTTTTGTATCTATATCAATTTTTAATTCATTTAATGTTTCAATCACTAAATGAAGATTTAGTTTTAAATAATTTGCAAACTTTTCATTTAATGAATATTTATCAAATTGTTTAACACTTTGTATAAGTATTTTTTTATCAAACTCATCTTTTAATTCTTTAATTAAACTATTTGCAACTTCAAAAACTTCTTCATGAATTTGATACCCAATAATCATTTTTCTATCCACTGAACGCATCTTTGTTTTTGCAATTTCTTCAATGGTATTACCTAAAAATGATTGATGGTCTAAATCAATTGTTGTGATTAAAGATAAATCACTTTTTACAACATTTGTAGCATCAAACTCTCCACCAAGTCCTGCTTCTAAAACTATATAATCAAACCCATCACATAAAATAAAAGCTAACAAAGTTGTATATTCAAAATATGTTAGTTTTTCTAAAAGATTAATTGGCAAATATTCTTGTAGTTTCTTATTTGCAAACTCAAGTTCAAAATCCTTTGAATCTTTACCATTTATCCATATTCTTTCATTAAATTTTAAAATATGTGGAGAACTATAATGAAGTGTTTTATATGATTTTTTATTTAAATAGTGAGCTAAAAATCTTCCCGTACTTCCCTTACCATTTGTTCCAACTATGTGGATTACATATGGTAAGTTGATATACTTTGAGATTAGATGAAAAGATTTTTTCACTATAGAAAAATCTATCTTTTCATAATACATTGTTTTATGGTTTAAGACCTCTGCTAGCGAGGCAGTTTTGAAATCCATTGTTTACTTTTTAAAAGATTGAACAGCAATAGTTGAGATTACATCCTCTAAAGCTTCACTAGCAGCACTTTTAATTGCTTCAAATCTTCTTGTATCTGTAATTGTAGTTCCTGAGTCGATTGAAAAGTCATAATCCCCTGAAACGCTAAATGATTTTTTATTTGAACCATTATTATAATCCACTGCAATTTTTACAACTGCTTTATAAAGTTTGTTATATCCCGAATCATCATCTTGTAAAACTTGCAAAGATACAGATGAAAGTTTTAAATCCATAATAGTATCAGCAAGTCGTCTATCATAAACAAGTTTTGAGTCAAGTCTATGTACTAAAAGTTCATTCATAGCATCTTTTATCAATACTGCATTTCTTGGGTCTCTTAAATCAATAATAAGATTTACAAAGATTTTTTCACCCAACTCTTTTTTTACATATGTAGTTGATGGTTTATACCCACAAGCAGTTAAAAATACTACTAAAAAAAATGAACCTAGTAATTGACTTAACTTCACACCTATCCTTTTATAACAAGGTTAACTAATTTATTTGGAACAACAATCTCTTTGATTATCTCTTTACCTTCAATCCATTTTAAAGAACTCTCTTTAGCAATTGATAGAATTTCATCTTTTGAAGCACTTGGACTAACTTCAATTTCGCATCTTTTTTTACCATTAATTGTAACAGCAAGTGTAATTGAATCTAAAGTAAATACCTCTTGTTTTACTTCAAGTTTAGCATCAAAATTCTTTCTTTCAAAAAGTTTATCTGCTAATTCCCAAGAAAGGTGAGGAATAATTGGTTCTAAAATATTTGTTAAAATATAATAACCCTCTGCCCATACAAGTTCATTATCTTGAGCTTGAAGAGCATTCATTGCTTCCATTGAAGCAGCAATTAAAGTATTAAAAGCATAAGTTTTTGCAAATACATCATTTGATTTTTCTAAAGCTTCATAAACTTTTTTTCTAGCTTCTTTCTCTTCTTTATTTAAAGTTGAGTGGTCAATATTTGAGAAGTTTTCAGCAGCATCTTTGCTTACATGAGAACTTCTTTCTGCAAATTTTCTAATAAATCTAAAGGCTCCATCAACGGCAGAATCATTCCATTCTAACTCTTTTGTAGGTGGTGCAGCGAAAAGAATAAATAATCTTGCTGTATCTGCTCCGTATTTTTCTACAATTAAGTCTGGATCTACAACATTACCTTTTGATTTAGACATTTTTGCACCATCTTTTAAAACCATACCTTGAGTAAGTAATCTTTTAAATGGTTCTCTAGAATTGGTATACTCTAAATCATTTAATACTTTTGTGAAAAATCTTGCATATAAAAGGTGTAAAATTGCATGTTCGATTCCACCAATATATTGATCAACATCCATCCAATAATCAGAATCAGCTTGGTTAATTCCCTCTTTATTCCATTTTTTTGGATTTGTTGCATATCTTAAGAAGTACCAAGATGATTGAACAAAAGTATCTAATGTATCAGTTTCTCTTATTGCATCTTTACCACAATTTGGACATTTACAATGTTTCCAAGTAGGATGTGTATCAAGAGGATTTCCTTCACCTGTAATCTCCACATCTTCTGGAAGTGCAATTGGCAAGTTCTTAATTTTTTCTGGAACTAAACCACAATCTGGACAATGAACAAAAGGGATTGGTGCTCCCCAATATCTTTGTCTAGAAACACCCCAGTCTCTTAGTTTGTAATTGATTTGTTTTACCCCATTAGAGTTTTGTTCAAAGTGATAAATAATAGCTTTTTTTGCTTTTGTATTTTTTAGGCCTGTAAAGCTTTCAGAGTTGATTAATTCACCCTCACCTGTATATGCTTCAGACATTCTTTCAATTAAACCATCAGGTCCTATAATAACTTGTTTTATTGGTAAATCATATTCTCTAGCAAACTCAAAGTCTCTTTGGTCATGGGCTGGAACTGCCATAACTGCTCCACCACCATATGATGCTAATACAAAGTTAGCAACCCATACAGGGATTTTTTCAGCTGTCAAAGGATGAATAACATCAATCTCTAATGAAACCCCTTGCTTAGGCATAGTTGCTCTATCCCTTTCACTTACCTTTTGCATAGCCTTGATTTTATTTATTTTCTCTTCAGATAAAAGTTTGTTATCAACTATATATTTTACAATTGGGTGTTCTGGAGCTAAAGCTGAATATGAAACACCGTATATTGTATCTGGTCTTGTTGTAAATACATTGTATGAAGTAAAGTTTTTATTTAATTTGTATCTCGAGTCTTTTGATAAATCAAAAGTAAACTCTAAACCTTCACTTCTTCCAATCCAGTTTTCTTGCATAGTTAAAACTTGAGAAGGCCATTCTCCCTCTAAAGATTTTAAATCATCAAGTAATTCTTGAGCATATTTTGTTATTGCCACATAATATCCTGGCATCTCTTTTTGCTCAACAGGTGTGTCACATCTCCAACAACAACCCTCTTCAACTTGTTCATTTGCTAAAACAGTATGGCATGGTTCACACCAGTTTACAGTTGTAGATTTTCTATATAAAAGATCTTTTTCATACATTTTAATAATGAATTCTTGTTCCCACTTTGTATAAAGTTCGTCAGAAGTTGCGAATTCTCTTGTACTTGAAAAAGAAAGACCTAATGCCTTTAACTCATCTCTCATATAATCAATGTTTTCATAAGTCCATTTTTTTGGATGAAGTTTATGTTTAATTGCTGCATTTTCTGCTGGCATACCAAAACTATCCCAACCAATTGGGTGTAAAACATTATAATTAGCTTTTCTAAAATATCTAGCAAAAGCATCACCTAAACAATAGTTTCTAACATGCCCCATATGAATCCTACCACTTGGGTATGGGAACATACTTAAAATATATTTTTTTTCTTTTTTATAACTATCATCTGGCTCAAAACTATTGTTTTCATTCCAATAGCTTTGCCACTTATTTTCTATATTCTTTGGATTATACTCCATTAATAATCATCCTTATCTTGACTTTTTGCACTCTCAATTAAAGCTAAAGCAATTGAGAAAATATTTGCTACAACTGCACCAATTGCAAGAGATGTAGCCATTGGTTCATCACCAATAAAAGTTAAAACCATAAACGCAGGTATAAGGTGTAAGTCTGCAACTAGTGAACTTGCAAGTAATTCTGCTGCTAGAAGATTTTTTACCCCAATTTTTAAAATTGTTGAAATTACATTTACCCCAGCTGCTAAAAATAGTGCAACAGCATTTGGTTCATATAAAAATCCTGCAGTAGTCGTTAGAGACATAAGTGAAAAGAATATATAAGTTACCTTACCCCAATCCATGATCATCCTTCTAAAGTTTCTTTAAGGCTAGATTTTATCTAAGAAATGCTAAAAAATCACTTTTGAGGTAAATTTTAATTGTCTTTAATTATATTATTGTTTTTAAGAGTTTTTACAAATTGGTAGATTAAATATAATATCACTAGTTTTAAAACAATTTCAATAATAAATATTAAGCCAAATTCTAAATCAAAAAAATGAAGTGGATTTAAATTTTGAAGTAAAAAACCTAAAGTAAAATCACCAGTTAATATAAAATATGAGGCAATAACTCCAATAAAGAGAAGCCTATTTATATATACTTTATTTGTAAAAATAATATTATAAACACAAAACCAAATAAATAAAGTAACTGATATACCTAATATAATCTCTGTTGTTAGTGTGTGTTCTATTTTAATTGTATATTTTGAGGAGCTTTCTATATTAAAAAACTCTATAAGTGAGGCGATTATCTCAAAAACTATAATCCATACAAAAACCAATTTCCAGTTTGTAGAATGAGCTGAAGTAATCTTATCAAAACCATGTTTTACTGTTTTTAATTTGCTATTATTAGCCATGATATCCTCGATAAATAATTAATATCAATAATTATATATGAACATATGTCAAGAAAAGTTTAAGGAACTTAATGAATTTTATCTTTTGAATTATATTTTTTAATTTTTTAGTAAAGATAAACTGTTAGAAAATTGGAGTTTTTTTAAGAAATTAAGGAAGAAAGCAAAATTTAGAAGGGAGTTTACATAAAGTAAATGACCGACTAAATTTTTCTTGATGACGAAAAGTTATTGAAAAAGGAACTGTTTTATAACAGTTTATACAGTTCCTTGCTCATACATAGCTCTCATCTTATCTTTCTCTTTTTGTCTTTTAATTTTCTCAGCTTCTTTAGCTCTAAAATTATCAATCGAAAATCTCAATTGAACTAAGAATGATGCAGCAATAAAAATAGATGAATAAGTACCAACTACAATACCTACAAGTAAAGTAAAGGCAAATCCATGAATAATCTCACCACCAAACATAAATAGTGTTATTACAACAAAGAAAGTTGTTAATGAAGTAAGAGTTGTTCTTGAAAGTGTTTTAGAAACAGAATCATTTACAACAGATTCTAACTCAGTTTCTTTTGAACTTTGAATACCTTCTCTAACCCTATCAAATACAATAATTGTATCGTTTAATGAATACCCTAAAATAGTTAGAATTGCTGCTAATATATCAAGATTAACTTCTACACTAAATAAAGATATTGCACCCATAGCTATAGTAACATCGTGTGCCAAAGCTAAAATAGATGCAACTGCAAATCTCCATTCAAATCTAAATGAAACATAAATTAAAATCACAACTAAAGAAAGTCCAAGGGCCATAAGACCTTTTTCTCTTAATTCTCCACCAACCTTTGGTCCAACCATATCAACTCTTCTTACTTCAAAGTTTCCAGTTGAATCAAGCACTTTGTGCATTTGGTCACCAATATCAGTTGCTAAATCAGTTGAAGTTCCTGTGATTCTAATTACTACTTCTTCAGGACTACCAAATTCAGTAATAGATGAACCCTTATATTGAGTTTCATTTAATACTTCTCTAATTTTATCAATTGGTGCTTTTTGTTCATATTTTACTTGAACTAATGTACCACCAGCAAAGTCAATACCAAAGTTTAGACCTTTAGTAAGTAGTAATACAATAGACGCTGCAACTAATAGGCCTGAAAGTCCAAGGAATGGGATTCTTTTTCCCATAAAATCATATATTTTTTCGCTTTTAAATATTTCCATTACTTAATCCCAAACCATTTTCTTAAGTTTTTGTCCCTTGATATTTTTGGCATAATTGCCTCATAAATACCATGAGTTCCTAAAATTGCTGTTAACATCGATGCTAAAATACCAATAGAAATTGTTACAGCAAAACCTTTAATTGGTCCTGTTCCATATGCGTAAAGAATAACAGCAACTAATAGTGTTGTAATATTTGCATCAAGAATTGCTCTCATTGCGTTTGAATAACCATCTTCAACAGCTTTTGGAATAGAAGCTCCTGCTCTTAGAAGTTCTCTAATCCTTTCACTAATAATAACATTCGCATCAACTGCCATACCAACAGTTAATACAATACCTGCCATACCAGGAAGTGTTAATGTTGCTCCAAACATTGCCATTACAGCAACAATAATAAATATGTTTGTAACAAGTGCAATATTTGCGATAACTCCAGCATATCCATAATAAGCAATCATGAAAATAAATACTAAAGCAAAACCAGAAACAAGTGCGATAGTTGAAGCTTTAATTGAATCAGCTCCAAGAGATGGTCCAACACTTCTTTTTTCAAGAAGAGTTACACCTGCAGGAAGTGCACCTGATCTTAAAGCAATTGCAACATTTCCAGCTTCAACTGTTGTAAATCCACCAGAAATTTGTCCAGATCCACCACCAATTCTCTCTCTAATATTTGGTGCTGAATAAACTTTTCCATCTAATACTACAGCAAGTCTTTTACCAACATTTTTACCCGTAAAATCACCAAAAATTCTTGCACCTGCAGCATTAAGTGTAAAATTAATAATTGGTTGATTTCCTTGGTCAAAGGCAACTTGAGCATCAACTACTTGGCTACCATTTAAAATTGGAATCTCTTTTACAAGATACTTTCTATTTGGATCAGTAGTATCTTCTAAAATAATATCACCGTACTCTGCTGCTTGTGCTCTACTTAGTGTATAAACTTGGTCGGCTCTTTCTTCATCAACAGCCATAAGTTCAAGATTTGCAGGTTTTGAGATAAGTTCTCTAGCTGCTTTTTCATCTTCTTGAGTTTTAATACCTGGAAGTTGAACAACAATGTCAGTTTCCCCTTGTCTAATAACATTAGGTTCGGCTAAACCAAATTGATCAAGTCTATTTCTTATAGTTTCAACAGCTTGTGCAACTGCTAAGTCTTTTGTTACTGCTACCTCTTTTGAAGTAATTTCAACCTTATACTCAAGATCATTTTTTGTGATATTAAGCCCTTTTATTTCTGCAAGCATTTTATCAACTCTTGGTATTTCATCTTTATCAAGCACTGTAAAAACAATACTTTTTTCTCTAATAGATAAACCATCAATTAAAATATCTTCATCATCAGTAAAATATTTTATAGATGTGGCAATTGATTTAATTTTTGATGTTACAGCCTCTTCGGTTTTTACACCTAAAAGCATATGAAGTCCACCTTGTAAATCAAGTCCTAGAGATATTTTTTTACCTGAATCAGTTTGTAAAAAAGAAGGGATAGAGAATACTACTCCAAAAATAATACTTAGTGCGAATATAATCATTCTGTAATTAAAGATTTTCAAATCTTAGTCCTTAAGTGAAAGTAAAACATAGAATTTTAAAACATGTAAAAAATTACATGTTTTAAAGATTAGTCAAGTTTTTTTGCAACGAACTCTTTTACAAGTTTCATTTCAGTGTTGTCATGGTTTTTTACGATTAAGTTATCTTCATCAACTTTAGTAATTTCTACCATTAAGCCACCATTAGTTACAATCTTATCGCCTTTTTTCAGTTCAGCAATCATTTGCTTATGATTTTTAGCTTGTTTTTGCTGTGGTCTGATAATTAAAAAGTAAAAAATTGCGAATAATGCAACTAGGGGTAATAATGAGCTTATTAAATCAGCGCTTTGACCTTCCATCAAATTTCCTTTTAAAAAGTTTTTTCTATGTTTTTAGTAAAACGCGAATATTTTAACAAAACTAATATAATAAAAGGCTTGATAATAGCCTTTGGGTTTAGTGCTTTTATATATCTTGCCTACTTTGATATTTTCAATAAAACAATTAACTCTATTTTTGCTATTGTTTCACTATATTTTATTCTTACATCTTCTAGGCAAGTAGCCTTTTATATTGGTTTTTTTATAGGTGTTTTTTGGTTTTATTGGGTAAGTATCTCTTTACAATATTATGAACTTACTTTTCTTGCACCTCTAGTTGTAATTCTTTTTGGACTGGGATTCGCTCTTATTTTTTATCTAATAAATTTTATTGATAATATTTTCATTCGGGCAATATTTATATTCTGTCTTTCATTTATTCACCCTTTAGGTTTTAATTGGTTTGTTCCAGAACTTGTTTTTATTGATACTTATTTTAGTATTGAAAAGGAATATTTTGCTGTAATAATTGCTTCTTTAGTGATGTTTAATAAATTAAAAAGATACAAGCTACTGGCACTTTTTCCTTTAATATTTGTGATTTTAAACTCAAATACTAATTCAAAGAATATGCTTCCTGATATTAAAATTGATATGCCAAAATATCAAGTTTCACAAGACAAAAAATGGTTAAAACATAATCTATCAAAGATTGTTGAACAAAATCTAAAGATCATAGATAATTCAATAAAAGAAAAAAATGAATTAATCATTTTACCAGAAACAGTTTTTCCAATGTTGTTAAATCATGATGATTTTCTAATGGAAAAATTGATAGAAAAATCCTTTAGTATTGATATTATTGTGGGTAGTTTATTTTATGAAGAGGATAATTTTTATAATGCAACATACTTTTTTTCAAAAGGGAAAGTAGAAATTGCAAAAAAATATGTTTTAGTCCCTTTTGGAGAAGAGATACCTTTTCCACAATTTTTAGTAGATATTATAAATGAGATTTTTTATGATGGTGCACAAGATTACAAAAAAGCTGAAAAACCAACAGATTTTGTAATAAAAGGTGAAAAGTTTAGAAATGCAATATGTTATGAGGCAACAAGTGACAAGATTTTTGAAAATCTTGGAGATACAAAATATATGATTGCAATTTCAAATAATGCTTGGTTTACACCATCAATTGAGCCAACTTTGCAAAAACTATTACTTAAATATTATGCAAAAAAGTATGGAGTAACTATTTACCATCAAATAAATGGAAGTGAGAATTATATAATTAGACCTTAATATAATTTTCTTTTATTTTTATTAGAATTTGCTCTTTTTCTAAATGTTCATCAATTTGAAGATTAAGGGCAAATTCTAAAATCTCTTTAAATTCTTTAGATGGTTTCATTCCAAGGGATATTAAATCTCTTCCTTGAACAAGTGATTTTACACCCTCTTCTGAAATATTCATTTCTCTAGCTTTTTCTAAAACCCAATTAACTGCTTTATCACATTTGTCTTTATCTGGAATTGTTCTTCCTTTACAGTCAGCTAAACAAATCAAACATAAATCTTCTATATTACATTTTAAAGACAATCTTTTTACTGCATTTAGACTAGACTCAGCTTTATATAACTGAAATGGGGCAAGGTGATTTTTAACTAGTGGGACTATTTTTTCTATAAATTTTTTTTCATCAGTCAATCTTTTTAAAAAAGTAATTGTAGGTTCAACACCAAATGCTTCATGTTTATGGGAAGTTATTCTTCCATTTATCTCTTTGGTACAAAAGGGTTTTCCTAAATCATGACAAAGTATCCCATAAAAAAGATATAGCTTTCTATATTCATCTCTTATATTTTGCTCTTTTATGATTTTTGATAATTCATCTATTGTCATTAGAGTATGAACCCATACATCACCTTCAGGATGATACTCTTTATCTTGAATACAATCAACTAAATTTTTTAACTCTGGGAAATACTTTAATAAACCAAACTCTTTTAAAACTTCAAAGCCAATTGAAGGTTTGGGCGATTTTAAAAATAGTTTTTTAAACTCTTCATAAACTCTTTCTTTTGGAAGATATTTACACTCATCATTGTCAACTATTTGTTTACACAACTTTTTAGTTTTATTATCAATATTTAAAGCAAATCTTGAGACAAACTGAACAGCTCTATAAACCCTCAAACTATCTTCTACAAATGTTTTATCATCAATATGTTTTAATGTTTTAGTTTTTATATCTTCTAAACCATTAAAGGGGTCTAGAAACTTTTTTTCTTTGTAGTTATATCCAATTGCATTTATTGTAAAATCTCTTCTTAATGCTGCTTTTTCAAAAGTTAAGTTCCCATCACTTATAATCTCAAAATCTGTATGGGAATTACCAACTTTTTTTTCAGTTCTAGGTAATGCAAAGTCAAACTCATAATCTTTTGTTTTTAAAAGTAACACACCAAAGGATTTTCCTACAAGTTTAACATCGCCAAATTTTTTTAGTGTTTCTTCTATAGTATCTAAGCAGTTTAATCCAAACAATTCAATATCATAATCTTTATTTGGAATTTTAAAAAAGTAATCTCTTATGCAACCACCTACTAAAACTGGAGTAACTCCAATTTTAAGTAGGTCATCTAAAATATTTTCTAAAACAACGGGTAGATTAATCGTTGTTGTAGTGGTGAACATCTTGTTGAGGATAAGGAATTGAGATTCCCTCTTTATCAAATGTTAATTTGATATTTTCTGTTAAATCAAATTTCACTGCCCAATAATCAGGTGTTTTAACCCATGCTCTAACAACAAAATTTACCGAAGAATCTGCTAATTCAGATACTGCAACAGTTAAACCTTTTTCTTGAAGAATTCTATCATCTGCACTTAAAATAGATGTTAAAACTTCTTTAGCTTTTTTGATATCATCATCATATCCAATACCAACAACTAAATCTACTCTTCTTTCAGGTTTAGCATTTACATTTGTGATAGTTCCACCAGTAATTGCTCCATTTGGAACAATTAAAGTTTGATTATCTCCCGTTTTTAAAATTGTATTGAAGATAGTTACCTCTTCAACTGAACCACTAACGCCACCTGCATTAATAAAATCTCCAACTTTAAATGGTCTAAATAAAATAATCATCACACCTGATGCAAAGTTCCCTAAAGAATCTTTTAAAGCTAAACCAATAGCTAAACCAGCTGCACCTAAAATTGCAAAGAATGATGTAGTATCAATCCCAAGTTGTTTTAAGGCAGTTAAAACAACCACTACTATTAAAATATAGTAGATGATATCATCTAAAAATTTAGCAAGAGTCTCATCAATCTTGCTATTTTTCATCATTAATTTAAAACATAAATCAGCAATTTTTCTTGCTACCCATTTACCAATTACAAATATAACAATTGCTATTGCTATATTTAAAGCATAAACGCCAATCATATCTGAAACAGTTTCAACACTATTCATGTACACTCCTAATAATTTTAAGAATTATAGCAAAAAACTATAACAACTTATTTAAGTTTTTCTTCTATTTTTTCGACAACTTCATCAAGACTAACATCTTCTTTTTCTAATGTTCTTCTATCAACAATTTCAACAATACCATCTTTTAATTTCTTACCAATTACAACTGCGTATGGGAATCCAAGAAGTTCAAAGTCACCCATTTTAAAACCAAATCTTTCTTTTGTTCTATCATCGATAATAGTATCAATACCAGCATCTTTTAAGCCTTCATAAATTTTCATTCCAGCTTCAAGTTCATCATCTTTTTTAGCATTTGAAACAATAACATCAACTAAATAAGGAGCAGTTGCTTTTGTCCAAATACACCCTTTTTCATCATGGTTTTGTTCAATTACAGCAGCAACTAATCTACTAACTCCAATTCCGTAACATCCCATTTCAAAAGGCTGTGCCTTACCATTTGAATCTAAAAACTTTGCATCCATAGCTTGTGAGTATTTAGTTCCCAATTGGAAAATATGTCCAGCCTCAATCCCTTTTGTATAAGAAAGTTTCCCTCCACAACAAGAACATAAATCACCTTCTTGTACTGCAACTAAATCTTTATATACAATGTTTTCCATTGATGTTAAATCAACACCTTTTAAATGGTAATTTTCCTCATTTGCACCACAAACTAAATTATTATCTTCTTTTAATTCATTGTCAACAAAAACTTTTATGTTTTCAGGTAGATTTACAATTCCACAGTATCCAGCACAAAGTCCAGCATTAGAAACTTCTTCTTCACTTGCATCTTCTAACTCTAGTGCATCAACTGCATTACAAGCTTTTGTCTCTTCAAGCTCATCAGTTCCCCTTACAAAGAAAACTACAATTTCACTATTCTCTTCAAAAATTGCTTTTTTTATAACTGCTTTCATTGAATAATAAGCATCAGCATTTAAAAAGTTACTAACCTCTTCTATTGTTTTACAATTAGGAGTTTCAACTTTCTCTTGGGCAATTGTTTCTAATTTTTCTTTTTTATTTGCTTTTCTAGTTGCAGCTTCAATATTTGCACCATAATCACATGAATCACATACAACAATTGTATCTTCACCACTATTTGCTAAAACATGAAACTCTTTAGAACCACTACCACCAATAGCCCCACTATCAGCTTCAACAACTCTAAATTCAAGTCCTAATCTATTGTAAACATTTTTATATGTTTCTTCCATTAAATTAAATTCTCTTATTAAATCTTCTTTTGAATCATGGAAAGAATAAGCATCTTTCATAAGAAACTCTCTACCTCTCATAAGTCCAAATCTAGGTCTTGCTTCATCTCTAAATTTTGTATAAATTTGATAAAGGTTAATTGGTAAATCTTTATAAGAAGTGATTCTATTTTTTACCATATTTACAACAGCTTCTTCATTTGTAGGAGATAAAACATAATCACCATTTTTTCTATCTTTAAATCTTAGAAGCTCATTTCCCATTGTTGTAGCTCGTCCTGATTCTTCCCAAAGAGAAAGTGGTGTTACAAAACCAAATTGAACTTCATTTGCACCAGATTTATCCATCTCTTCTTTTACAATAGCTCTAATTTTATCAAGAACAATTTTTCCTAAAGGCATATAATCATAAATACCAGCACCTGTTTGAGAGATAAATCCACCTCTTACTAAAAACTGGTGTGATGGCAGTGTTGCATCATTTGGTGTCTCTTTTGTTGTTGGTATAAACATTTTTGAAAATTTCATATATTTAAATCCTATTCATTTATTTTATTACAATTATGAGATAAAAAACTAGTATCTGAATCTATCCCAAATACAGATTGAACTGTACTTACAACGATGTCACATTGGTTATCTTTTGAGATACTTTTTATCTTTTTTTGTGGTTGGTGAAGATATTCAGTTAAAACAGTTTGGCAAAGTTTTCTAATATTTTCTTCACTCTCTTTATCTATAAAACCTTTTTTTAAAGCATTTTTGATTTTCTTGTCAATTATATTATCACCTCTTGTATACATGTTTTTTATTACAGGGTCAACTTCAAGTGACTTTAACCAATCAAAAAACTCTAAAGACATTTTATTTACAATTTGATATGCAGTTTTTGCTTGTTCTGCCCTTAAACTCATGTTTTCATTTACTATTTCTTGTAAATCATCAACAGAATAAATCATCAAATTGGGAGAATCAATTTCTTCTATATCCCTAGGAACTGCTATATCAAACCAAAACCTTTCAAAAGAGCAGTTTTTAGTAATATCTTGTGTAATAATTGGATATGGAGCTGATGTTGCTGTAACCATTACAGGAATTTCATTTAATAATTCAGGTAGATTTACATAATCCTCAATTTGGATAAATTCCTCAAAAGTATCAGCTAAGATTTGTGCTTTTTTTCTATCTCTTGATGTTAAAACAACATCAAAACCAGATGAAAGAAGATGTTTAATAGTTAATTCACTCATCTCCCCTGCTCCAATTACAAGTGCTTTCACACCAGCTGTATCCCGAATAATCTCTTTTGCTTTTGCAACTGCTGTTGAGGCAACTGAAACAGATCCTGTACCTAAAGATGTAGCATTTCTAACTGCTGCTGCACACTTGAAAGAGTAGTGTAAAGCTCTACTTAATTCTTGGTCACAATACCCCTTTGATAAAGAGAATCTAAAGGCATCTTTTAACTGACCTACGATTTGAGTTTCACCAATTACCAATGAGTCAAGAGCTGATGCAACTGAAAATATATGGTGTATTGCACTATCATTTGTAGAGATATCTGCTCTTTCATATAAATCATCAAATTCTAAAGCTGAATATTTTGATAATCTCTCTATAATATTCTTGGCTGCTTTTGTAGGATTTGAAGCCCGAGCAATTATCTCAACTCTATTACAGGTAGATAATAAAATTGCTTCTTTTAAATGTTGATCTTCTAAAATTTTTTTTAGGAATCTATCTTTATTTTCTTCATTTGGAAATGCTAATTTTTCCCTTGTTTGAATATCTGTATTTTTGTGTGAAAAACTAATACTTAAATAACTCATAGTTTGTAACTCTCTCTTCGCATATCTAATTATTTTTTTTAAAATTGTCTATTTATCATTGCACTCATAATTTGAACTAGTGATTCATTTTCTTCAGCTTTTACTGCTTCAATTGCTTCAAGTCCTAATTCTTTTGCTTGATTAATTGAATCCTCTAAAGCTTTTGTATTAATCATTTGCTCTTTTAGCCATGCTGATTCTTCAGAACTTAATTCTTTTTTATATAAAGACTCTAATTTTTGTTTATCTTCAATTCTTTCATGTAGTAAAAGATAAGGGATTGTAACTTTTCCTTCAACAAAATCTAACATAGCAGGTTTTCCTAAAGTTTGACTATCTTGAGTAATATCTAAAATATCATCAACCATTTGAAAGGCAAGTCCAAGATTTTTCCCATACAAAGCATATTTTTCTTTATCTAGATTTGCTAATATCGCTGCAGATTTAGCACTAGCTTCAATCAACGAGGCAGTTTTTTTATAAATCATATCAAGATACTTTTCATATGAAGTATTAAAGTTTTCAGTTAAATTTACATCTAACATCTCACCAATACTAAGTAGCGTTACTGCATTTGAAACACAATAAGCAACTTCTCTATCCATTTGACTTAATTCTGTAAATGCTTTAGAATATAAAACATCTCCAAACATAATTGAAGTTTTATTATCAAAAATAGCGTTTATAGAAGGTTTTCCTCTTCTTGTATCTGCTTCATCAATTACATCATCATGAAGAAGTGATGCCGCATGAATCATCTCAATGATTGCACAAAGTTTAATTGACTCTTCATTTACCCCTGCAATTTTTAATACTAATTTACTTCTTAACATCTTTCCCGTTGCAAGTAAATCTAAAAGCTCTAAACTTTTTTCATCATTACACTCGATTACAAATTTTTTTATTTGCTCTTTAACTTTTACTAACTCTTCCACAAAAACCTCTATGAATCTAATCTACAAATTATATCTCCAGTAAGTTCTACATAAAGACCTTTTTTCATTTGCTCAACTTCATCAAGGTTTTGTATAACATACTGTTTTATCACATCATTAATATCAAAATCTAAATCTTTATCTTTTGATAAAAGAAGCTCCATTACTGCAACTTTTTCAAGGAGTTTATCAAACTCCTCTTCTACTATTTCACTATTTGCAGTTCTTGCCACATCAAAATATTTTGATTTAGGACTACCTACGAAGATATCATCTTCATCTTCTAAGAACCAATCCTTTGACATAAACTATTTGCCTTCTCTTAATCTAACTCTAACTGATTCAGCGTGAGCTGTAAGTCCTTCTGTATCTGCTAAAATAGCACAAGCTTCACCTAGTTCATCAATTGCTTGTTTAGAGAAATTGATAATTGAACTTTTTTTCATAAAGTTTTCAACATTTAATGGACTATAAAATTTAGCAGTACTTCCAGTTGGAAGGGTATGATTTGGTCCAGCTATATAATCACCAATTGGTTCAGGTGTATTTTCACCTAAGAAAATTGCACCAGCATGTTTTATTTTCGGTAATAATTCAAAGGCATTTGTTGTCATAACTTCTAAGTGTTCTGGAGCAATTTCATTCATAAGTTCAATTGCTTCATCCATATTGTTTGCAACAATAATAGCACCTCTTTCTTCAATAGATTTTCTAGCTATTTCTTCTCTACTTAAAGTTTTTAAATAAGCTTCAACCTCATCTGAAGTTTTAGATGCAACTTCACTTGAAGTTGTAATCATAATTGAACTTGCCATCTCATCATGTTCAGCTTGAGATAAAAGATCAATTGCTAAATATTTTGGCTTTGCAGTTTCATCACTTAAAATACCAATCTCAGAAGGTCCTGCAATCATATCAATGTTTACTTCACCAAATACTAGCTTTTTTGCAGTAGCAACAAAAATATTTCCAGGTCCTGTTATAACATCAACTTTTGGAATAGTTTCAGTTCCATATGCCATAGCAGCAATAGCACTTGCTCCTCCAACTTTAAATGCCTTACTTACATTACAGATGTAACATGCAGCAAGAACTAATTCATTTATTTCGTCATTTGGAGTTGGTGTACAAACAACAATCTCTTCAACTCCTGCTACAATAGCTGGAATTGCATTCATTAAAAGTGAACTTGGATATGCCGCTTTACCACCTGGAATATATAATCCAGCTTTATCAACAGCAGATACCTTTTGTCCTAAAACTGTCCCGTTTTTTTCAAAATCAATCCATGATTTTGGTAGTTGTTTTTCATGGTAAGATTTAATTCTATCGTATGCAATATGTAAAGCTTTTTTTAAATCATCATTGATATTTTCATAGGCTTTCTTCATATCTTCTTGAGAAATCATTAAATCCTCGTCAGATTTAACTTCCCATTTATCAAATTTTTCAATGTGAGCTTTAACTGCTTTATTTCCCTCTTCAACAATCTCATCAATTATATCAGTAACAATTGCAGAAACATGTTTAATATCTGTTTTTGCTCTACTTAAAATATTTTCAAATTCACTTTTGAAATTTGCATCATTTGTATTAATAATCTTCATTATATCTTTCCTAATATATCTTTTACGATATCTTCAATATCTTTATCTTCCACATTTACAATTACATCGGCAACTTTTTTATAATCTTCTACTCTTTGTTCATAAAGTTTTTTACCCTCTTTTAAATCTTTTAAAAGTGGTCTTTTCCTAAGTTTTGCTTTTGCATTTGGTGATTTATTGATTCTTCTTAAAATCCCTTCAAAACTTGATTCAAGATAGATTACTTTTCCAATATTGTGGATATTTTCTTGTCTAAAGAAACCTCCACCAGTTGAAATAATTGTATTATCAACATTTTTTTCAAGCCATAAAGCACATTTTTTTTCAAGATTTCTAAAATAAGCTTCACCCTCTTTTTTGAAAATCTTTTTAATAGCTCTTTTTTCAAGACTTTCAATTAAATCATCTGTATCGATAGCAAAATACTCAGATGCTTTAACTAATGCTCTAGCAGTTGTTCCCTTTCCAACGCCCATAAATCCAATTAATATTATATTGTTTTTTCTTTCCAATGAAATTTCCTGTAAATGATTAAATCGTAAGATTATATCTAAATTAAAGTAAAAGTATAAATGACCAAAATCAACAGAGTAAAATACTTTTTAAGTGTATAAAAAAATAGTGGGGATAAAGTGGAGAGATTAAAAAAAGTACTTAAGATTTTATTTTCTAAAACTCATCTTTTAATTCATCCCTAATTTTTAAGAATTCATTTAAATTATCAAAGAAGATATCTACTAATTTTGGATCAAAATGTTTCCCTCTCTCTTCCTTAAAGAGATTAAAAATTCTTTCATCTTCCCAAGCTTTTTTATAACATCTATCACTTCCTAAAGCATCAAAAACATCAGCAATTGCCGTAATTCTTCCATAAATATGAATCTCTTCACCTTTTAATTTATTTGGATATCCTGAACCATCCCATTTTTCATGGTGTTCATAGGCAACTATCGATGCACATTTTAGTAAAGGTCTATTTGAGTGTTTTAACATGTCATAGCCCAATTGAGCATGGGTATCCATGATTTTTCTTTCCTCTTCATTAAATCTCCCTGGTTTATTTAAAACCGCATCAGGAATAGCAATTTTTCCTATATCATGCATAGGGCTAGCTTGTTTTAACATCTCAGCCTCTTCTTTATCTAATCCATAATATAAAGCTAATAATTTTGAGTATTCTGCTACTCTTTTTACATGATTTCCTGTTTCTTTACTTCTACTTTCTCCAATTGCACCCATTGTAAAGACAACTTCTCTTTGAGTTTCTTCTATCTCTTTACTTAAAGCTTCAACCTCTTTTAATTTATCTTGTAAGGCATCATACTCTTGTTTTTGTCTTTTGTCACTTTGAGCCATAATTTTATCATGTCGATTAATATCTTTAATCAACCTATCAGTTGTTTTTTTAAAATTATCTTGTAATTCGTGGAGTTCTAAAATTAATTTATTTTCATTTGCATGCATTTTATTTCCAATAATTATTTTTCTTTTAAGTTAAATTCTAACTCTTCAAAATCTTCTTTAAAATCTTCTCCCGCTTCTAATGCACTTTCATTTTCTGCATCATAAATCCAATTTACCTCAATAGATTTACCATTATTGTGTGCATCTTCTAAAAGGTCGAAAAAATCAAAAAATAGTTTTGAACTACTTGAATTGAAGTAAATAATTTCCATATTTACAACAGTTTTTTTATCATTTATTTCAAAATATTTTTCAACCCATTCTAACATTGGTTTATAAAACTCAAAAGTATTTTCAGGATATGATTTCCCAACAAGCTCTAGTAGTCCTTTTTCAACATCTAGTTTTATAGAAGGTGTATATTTCGTCTCCTCAATTATTAAATTCTCCATTAATTATTTCTCCTTACTTGTAACAATTTTTGCAATAAAATGGAAATAAAACTTATCTTTATTTATTTCCTTAAAACTAAACTTTACTTCATCACTTCTTTTTGCGATTTCATAAAAGCCAATTCCTCCCCCTTGACCATGTTTATCTTTACCACTTCTTCTTAATTCTCTATATTTTTTCTTAACTTCATCTCTAGTTAAACTTACCAATTCCTCTAATTTTGGTTGAATTTTATCTTTATCTTTTTGTGTGATTATATTTTGACTGTGTATAAAGTAATTTTCTTCTAAATCTTTTGTAACCACAATCAAACCTTGTGGTTTTAATTCTTCACAATCAATACTTTTACTCTTTGAATAATTCATCATATTTTGTGTTAATTCAATAAAAATAGTAAATATATTACTTGCAATACCCAAACTTAAGTCACGTTCTTTTGCTTCTTTTTCCAAGGCTTCCATCATTGAAGAGATTAATGATTGAGAAAGAAAACCACCATACGTTAAGAAAATAATACCGTCTTCTTCTACTATATCTTGAATTATTTTTATATTCATTTTTTAACCTTTTATCTCATCAATAGATTCTTTTAATTTTCTACTGAAAAGGGTTTTATAATAACTTTTTTATTGCATTATATCCATCAATTAGCTCACTTAAAATCATATAGTTTAATTCATTTAAATATAAAAATAAACTTTTTCTAGCAATTTTGAATCATCAACAATTAAAAATTTCACAAGCTACCTTATTTTTACTTTTATAATTAATAATTACAAAAGTAAGCTTTAATTCAACTTTTGTATAATAAATAATATCATATTATAATTACTTTTTATATAATTTATAATATGATTTCATAATAAAGGTTCAATATGTTTAAAATATTTTTCTTTTTAACAATACTTTTTATAACATTACTAAAAGCAGAAGACTCTTTAATTATTGCATACGAAGAAAGAGTACCCTATGTAGAAAAATATTCAGATTCAATTAAAGGCCTAGTAGCTACTCCCATAATAAAAGCATTACAATATTCTAAAATAAAATATGAATTAAAAGAAAAGCCATCAAAAAGACACTTGTATGAGATAGAAGCTAATATAAATAAAATGTGTGCTGTAGGCTGGTTTAAAAATACTCAAAGAGAAAAATTTGCAAAATTCACACTTCCTTTATATCAAGACATGCCTTTAGGAATAATCTCAAGAAAAGAGAATGAAAATATATTAAAAAATATTCCAATCGATAAGTTATTGAAAAATAGAAACTTAAGCTTACTTTCTAAAGCTTCTTACTCATATGGTTCTTTTTTAGATGAAAAAATAAAAAACTTTAAAACAATAAAAAAAGAAGTTTATACTAATAATAAAAAAATGCTTTCAATGATTGTTGCAAAAAGGGCTGATTATTTATTTATTTCAGAAGAAGAAGCAAAAATTTTATTGAATAATAAAGCAATGAATGATCTAAAATTTTTTAGTGTAAAAAATATACCAAAGGGAAATAAACGATATCTAATTTGTTCAAAAAATGTTTCAGATGAAACTATAAAACTAATTAACGAATATATAAAGCCTCTTAAATGATACTCAAAATATTTTTAACAATTATTCTTATATTTTCTAGCTCATTTGCCATAATTACAAACAAAGATATAGCTAATCAAATTGCTAGTCCATTTTATGTATTAGATGAAAATGAAGTGATTAATATTTTAAAAAATCATATGAGTAAAAATGATCAAATCAAATATATTACGCTATATGATTCTTTGACAAACAAAAGATTTTTGTTTTTATATAAAAATAGAGAACATGAAATTGTACAAGAAAATTTTGATGAAGGACATCTCCAAATAGAATGTAAAAAAGAAACATATGAAATTACCCATAAAGATGAATTAATAGGTAAAATGGATATTTGTTCAAATAAACAAAACATTAGAATAGAACTAACAAAAGAAGAAAAAAACTGGCTTACCAAGCACCCTACAATAAAAGTTCATAATGAATACGATTGGGCTCCTTTTAACTTTAATAAAAATAATCTACCTCTTGGTTACTCTATAGATTATATAAACTTACTATCTAAAATTGCGGGATTTAAAGTAAAGTTTATCACTGGAACATGGAATGAATCTCTAAATAAGGCATATAACAAAGAAATTGATGTTATGATGAACATTGCAAGGACTAAAGACAGAGAAGAAAAACTCTCTTATGTAGGTGTTTATGCAAGAAATGTAACTTCAATATTAACAAAAGATGATAGAAATGATATAACAGATATTGAATCACTTTTTGGCAAAAAAGTATCTGTTATAAAAGGTTTTATATATGAAAAATATTTAAAAGACAAATACCCCAAAATTGAAATTCTTACATATAATGACACTTTAGAAAGTATAAAAGCAGTAGTATATGGAGAAGTCGATGCTACTTTAGGTAAAACAGCCATATTAGACAATATTATGCAAGAAAATGTGATTAAGGGATTAAAATATACTGCTGATGTAAAAGCTGATGATCCCGAGATGGAAAATTTATATATTGCAGTTAGAAATGATGCACCTGAATTACACTCTATATTAAAAAAAGCAATGAAAAAAATATCGATTCAAGATATTGATGAACTTAAATTAAAATGGTTTGACAAAAAAAGAAAAATTGATTTTAGTAAAAAAGAGTATCAATGGCTAGATAAAAAAATAGTAGTTAAATATAGTGAAATAAATTGGAAACCTTTATCAATTATTGAAAATGATTCAATGTCAGGTATTATGGGAGATTATTTAAATTTAGTATCAGAAGCTACAGGTATTGAGTTTAAATTTGTACCTTCTAACTCTTGGCCTGATGTACTCGAAAAATTTAAAAATGGTGAAATAGATTTAGTTCCTGGAATTGGTGATTCAAAAGAAGAAGTCCTTTTAGGACTTATTTCAAATAAATATGCTTCTTATCCAATGGTTATAGTTACAAATGATACTATAGACTATGTTGAGTCATTAAATAAGATTAAAGATAAAGTATTTGCAATACCAAAATACTATACAAGCTATAATTATTTAAAAAACTTATATCCTGATATTAAAATAATAGAAACAAGAAGTATCTTTGAAGCTTTATTAAAAGTATCAAACCATGAAGCAGATGTATTTATAGGGCATATTGCTCCTGCACTTTATAATATTTCGAAAATAGGAAAAGATAATCTTAAATTAACTGGTCAAACAGGAAAAGACTTTAACCATCACTACCTAATAAATCCAAAAATGCCAGAATTGCTTTCCATAGTAAATAAAGTTTTTAAAACAATATCTGAAAAAGATAGAGAAAAGATTTATAATGGCTGGGTTAAAGTAAAAGTTGAAGAAAACAAAGGTTTTTCTCTTAAAAAAGTTTTATCATATGTATTACCAGTAATTATTATAATCTTAATTATCGTATCAATTATCGTATATTGGAATAAAAAATTAAGGCAACTTGTTGATAAAAAAACTGCAGACATAAAAAAACAAAAAGAACAACTTGAAAATACGTTAATATCCTTAGATAAAAATGTAATTTTCTCAAATACTGATAAAAAAGGAATTATTACAAAAGTAAGTACCGCATTTTGTAATACCTCAGGTTATTCTAATGAAGAGCTAGTAGGTAAAGCTCACAATATTGTAAGGCATCCTGATATGCCTCAAAAACTATTTAAGGAACTTTGGAAAAGTTTAAAAAATGGTGAGATTTGGGAAGGTGAAATAAAAAATATAAAAAAAGATGGTACTGCTTATTGGCTTTATTCAAAAATAGAGTTAGATTATGATAGCAACTCAAATCATATAGGGTATAAAGCAATAAGTCAAGATATTACTAATAGAAAAATTGTTGAGGATTTAAGTAAAAATCTAGAATTGAAAGTTGAAGAAAGAACATATGAACTAGAAGAGCAGAAAGCACAAATTGAGATTATTCTTGAAAATATAATGCTTCCTGTGTTGATAACTTCAAAAAAAGATAGAACAATTTTATATGCAAATGAATACTCATCAATACAATATGAAATAGCTGTTGAAAAACTAATAGGAAAATCAATAGATACTGTGTATACAAACTTAAATCAAAAAGATGAAATTTTATCTAAAATGCAACAATATGGTTATGTTGAAAATTTAGAACAAAGATACAAAACTAATTCAGGAAAAGAGTTTATTGCTTTACTTTCAGTTAAACCTATTAAATATAAAGATGAAGATGCATATATTGGAATGGTTGTTGATATTACAAAACAAAAAGATATCGAAAAGGAGATAAAGCTAATCAATAAACAAATGAAAGATAGTATTGAATATGCTTCTTTAATACAACATGCATTAATTCCTGAAAACTCTTCTTTTAAAAACTATTTTAATGATTATTTTGCAATTTGGCATCCAAAAGACATTGTAGGGGGAGATATATATTTATTTGAAGAGCTAAGAGATGAAGATGAATGTATTCTAATGGTAATTGATTGTACAGGACATGGAGTTCCAGGTGCTTTTGTAACAATGTTAGTAAAAGCAATAGAAAGACAAATTATATCGAATATAAAAAATACTGATGAGATTGTAAGTCCTGCAAAAATATTATCAATTTTTAACAAAAGTATGAAACATCTATTAAAACAAGATGATGAATCATCTATTTCTAATGCTGGATTTGATGGAGGAATTTTATATTACAATAGAAAAAACAATATAGTTAAATATGCAGGAGCAGAGATAGCTCTTTTCTATGAAGAAGATGGAGTAATAAATGTTTTAAAAGGGGATAGACAATCTATTGGATATAAAAAATCTAATAAAAACTATAAATTTACAGAATATACTATAGAAGCAACTAAAGGGATGAGATTTTATATCACAACGGATGGGTATTTAGATCAGAATGGAGGGGAAAAAGGATTTCCATTTGGAAAAAGAAGATTTAAAAAAATTATAGAAAATAATTATGAACTACCATTAGCTAAACAACAAGAGATATTTCTTTATGAGATGATGGAGTATCAAGGTGAATTTGAAAGAAATGATGATATAGCTCTAATAGGATTTGAAATTTAAATCTTTACTCCATTTTTGTAGGTAGATAAATACTAAATTTTGCACCTTTGTATTTTATATTATTATATTCAAATTTTTCATTTTCTACAATAATCTTCCCACCCATATGTTTTTCAATAATTTGATGGGTCATATAAAGACCTATTCCAGTACCTTGTGCTTGGTGTTTAGTTGTAAAATATGGGTCAAATATTTTTTCTATAATACTGTTTTCTATTCCACCACCATTATCTAATACTGTTACAACAATGTTTTCTTTATTTGATTGCACATTAATAAAAATGAATTTTTCTTCTAAGCTTTTTTCTATTAAAACATCTCTTGCGTTATAAAAAATATTTAATAAAGCTTGTGTAAATTCATTTTCATAACTTTTAATTTTACAATCATCTTTTTGACCAAGAACGATTTGAATATTATTACTTTTTAATATCCCCTCAATTAACATAAGATTTTTTTCTATTGATTTTAAAATTGAAAACTCTTTTTTCTCCTTGTCTGATTTGAAAAAATTTCTAAAATCTTCAATAGTTTGAGATAGATGTTGTGCAGTGTCATTAATTTTTTCTAAGTCTTTCTTTTCATCATCAAAATCTGATACACCTAACTCTTTTTTTACAATTATTCCAGTTGAGATACTAGAAACTAAACTTAAAGGTTGTCTCCATTGGTGGGCTATATTTTCAATCATCTCACCCATAGCTGCCATTTTTGATTGTTGTGATAAAAGTTTGTCTTTTTGTTTTAGCTCGGATAAATCAAGAACAGATGAGATTCTCACTTTTTTTGAATCTAAAATAGCATCTTTCCCTTTTGCAAGAACATGAAACTCTTCTCCATCTCTTTTTTGTACAACAATTTCATAGGCTTCTTCTAGGTCTTTTTTTATATTTTCAAGTACTAAAGCATATGATTTAGGGCTAACTAAATCTTTTATATGTTGTCCTGTTACTTGTTCTTTATTTTCAAAACCAAAAAGCTCAGCTGCGATTTTATTTGACTGTAAACATTTTCCATTTTCATCAAATACAAAGACTCCTTCATTTACTGAGTCTAAAAGTTTTTCAAAACTTTCCAGTGAGGTTTCTAATTTCTTCTGAGTTCTACTTAGTATATCATTATATTTTTTTAATTGTCTGTTTCTAAAATAAGCAATTATTATAATAATAAAAAATACTCCTAAAATCTCAAATAAATATTTATAATCATCTGATTCTTCAACCTTTACAGAAATATATCTACTAAAAATCTCCTGCATAGTTGAATTAGGAATACTATCCACAGCTTTTTGAATTATTTCATATAAGAATTCATCATCATTTCTAACAGCAATTCCTAAATCAAATTTTCTATCAAATTTACCAGTAATTTTTAAACTTTCAATAAATTCTTGCTGGAGTAGATAGGCAATTGTTGGTAAAGAATCTACAAAACCATATAGTTCACCAGACTGAACCTTTTCAAGTCCTTGCTTTATATTATCTACATCAACAATTTTATTATTTGGGTATTTATTTTTTAAATATTCTCCCATAGAATATCCCTTTACAATACCAACTTTCTCTTTTTCTATAATCTCTTCAGGATTTGGCAAAAAAAGTTTTTCTGTTGAAGTTGCAATTACAACTGGAAAGTTAATATATGAACTAGTAAACTTCATATACTTTAACCTTGAGGGTGTCTCTTGTGCAAGGGAAAGAATATCACATTTTCTTTGTTTAGCAAACTCTAAAGATTCAGACCATGACTTTGTAAGAACTGTATTTATTTCAAGGTTTGTTTTTTCAGAAATCAATTTAAGAAAATCAGCTGTCATACCAATATGTTTCCCATCTTCACTAAACATTTCATATGGCATCCAACTTGGATCAATACATACTTTAATCTCTTTTTTCTTTTTTATATAATTTTTTTCTTTTTCTGAAAAATCTATGTTGTCATAGGTAAAAATCTTATTAAAAAGAAGTTTGGAAATGGAGATATTAACATGTGATCTTAAAATATCTTGATTAACAACATTTTCAATAACCTCACCTATTTTATAAATACCTGTCATCATCAATTTTTCAGTCTCAATTGCTTCAAATAATAAAGCATCCTTTGACTTTAATTTTGAATATTTTTCAAAAATTATATCTATTATTTCTTCTTTATTTTCAAAGGCGTAATCCCATCCTTTGTTAGTTGCATCTAAAAACTTTTGTACCATGATTGGATTTTTTTTGGCATTATTATAAGAAGTAAATAGATTTAGACCACCGCCAATAATCCCATAATTTTGAGGGTCAATAATTCGGTATGGTACTTGTGATTTTTTTACATGATAAAGTTCATTTGAAACAAAAGCAGAAAAAGCATCAACCTCTCCATTTATAAACTTTTCGCCTGTAAAATCATGGTCTATAGGGATAAGATCACTTTCTTTTATTTTATGTTTTTTTAATAGCTCTCCAAGTAATGAATCTCTTAATTCATTTTTTAAATACATTACTTTTTTACCCTTTAAATCTTCAGGAACAACAATATCTTGATTTGTTACGAAAACTAAAGCAGATTTTTTGAAATAATTAGCAACTAATACTATTGGCTTTTTGGGATCATAAAGATTTAAATATGAGGTATCATAAATCCCAAAGGTAGATCTATCATTTTTAACTTCATCAATTACATTAATATCTCCAGCAAACTCATTAATTTGAACATCTAAACCCAAATCTTCATAAAAACCTTTTTCCTTTGCAGCAATAAAACCTGCAAATTCAAATTGATATTTCCAATTTAATTGTAAAGTTACTTTTTCTAAGTTTTGAGATGAGAAAAGTTCAGTGGTAAGGAGTAAAGAAAAGATTATTAATCTTATAATATTCAAAGTTTTACCTTAATAATGTAAATATATTATATTATCTAAATCCATTTTTTAAGTCAATTTTATTTTCATATTTTCTTTGATATCTATCAATCATAGTCTTATTTCCAAGAATTCCACCTTGATGAATATATAAAATTGTTATATTTTTATTAAAATATTGTGAAGAATACATTGAGATAAAACCTAAAGGATCATATAATAAATCAAATTCAATATTTGTATCACTAAGAACTTCTTCATAAATTTCAAAAAACTCCTTATAAAGTTTTCCAAAATGGTACTTTTTTTCAAGCTTTATTATACTTGGATGGTATTTTTCATCTTTTTCTAAATGAAAGAACTGATTTTTTAAATACTCTTCCCCACCCACACAAGGTACAGTTAAAACTTCAAAAGATAAGTTTTTTTGCAAAAAAAGAGCCGTTGTTCCTGTACCACTTGGTAAAAATATTTTTAAATCTTTTATAGAGTTTTCCTTTACCCATGAGTTTATTTCATCAGCTAATATTTTTATTCCATATTGGGCTTCTTGAACTCTTCCACCCTCTTCTATAAATAAACTCTTTTCATCTAATAGATTTTCTTCAATATACCCTTGGATATTTTCATCATTTTTTTCAATAATATTTGCCCCATTTTCTAAACTTGCCTTATAATTTCCACAAGGATTTTCTTTCAAGTATGAACTAATATGATTAACATAAAAATCAAGTTTTAGATTTTTTAACTTTGCTAAAACAGATAAAGAATACAAAGAGTTAGCTTGGGCAGAACCAAAACTTACTATTTTTTTAATATTTGGAAATTCATTTTCTAAAAAATAGTAAAATTTTCTAGCTTTATTTCCAGAAAATTGTTCATCTAAAAGGTCGTCTCTTTTGACATATATAGTTCTATTTCTAAATTTTGTTTTTGTGATGGGAGAGTTTTTATAATTCATTAAAATTATTATACTAAAATAAACAAAAATTTTATAATGAGGTATTATGGATTTAAATTTAATGGAATATATTGATAAAGGTGGTTTGATAGTTTATATTTTAATCTTTTTAAATATTATTGGTTTTACTATAATTATTTGGAAGTTTTTAACAATTCCAAGAAAAAATGCAATGGTAAAAAAAATAAAAGATAAACTTAATGAACAAAACAAACACAATATAAAAATCGAGATTGAATATGAAGTGAAAAAATTAGAAATTGGATTAACTTATATTAAAAATATTGCTTCTGTTGCTCCACTATTAGGACTTTTAGGAACCGTATTTGGAGTATATAAAGCCTTTGAAGAGATAACACAAAAAGGTTTAGGTGATCCTACAGTCTTTTCAGGAGGGATCTCAATTGCACTTATAACAACAATTGCTGGTCTAATTGTAGCTATTCCCCACCATATTGCATACAATCATTTTATTTCGATGATTGATACAATTGAATTAAAAGCGAAAAAAGAGTTAATAGATTAGATGAAAAGAAGAGAACAATTAGGAATTGACTTAACACCTGTTATTGATGTTGTTTTTATTCTATTAATATTTTTTATTGTAACTTCTGTTTTTAAAAAAGAACAATTAGCTTTAATGCTTGATTTACCTGAAGCAAATGCAAAAGAAACACAAATAAAAGAAGACCAAGTATTTATAGAGCTAAGTTCTGAAAAAATAGCAATTAGAGGTGTCGAAGTAAATTTAGTATCTTTAGAAGAGAGTTTAAAAGTGATAAAAGACAAGAAAAAAGCAGTTATTGTTAGAATTGATAAAAATGTAACATATGATAGAGTTGTAACTATTTTAGATCTTCTACAAAAATATAATCTTAATAATCTTGCACTAATTACAAATGAAAAAGGAGAGAAAAGTGAATGATACAAACTTGAGTGTTGAAGAGTTAGTATCCCATCTTTTAGAGATTATCTCTGCTTATAAAGATGAGATTGAGACACCTCACCCTTTTGATATTGCTAAAGAACTTGAAAAGTTAAGAGAACTTGATGAAGAAGAGTATAAATCAATTTGTAAAAAGATGCCAAGTGAACTTTTGGCTGAAACACTTTGTGAAATGCCAAATTATGTTCAAGAAGAGATTTCTGAAGTAATTAGTGAAAAGAAAATTGCAAATATTGTATCAAAAATGGATAGTGATGATGCATCTATGCTTATTTATAACATTGCTCAAGATCATGAGGATGCAGCTGAAACTATTCTTTCTAAACTTGATAATGAAGATAAAGAAGTAATTGAAAAACTAAATTCTTATGAAGATAATGTTGCTGGTTCCCATATGCAAAGTGAGCTTTTCAGTGCTAAAATAGATGAAAATATAGGTCTTGCATTAAAAAGATTAAAACAATTAAAAGAGGTAAATGAATTAGATAATATTTTTCATGCCTATTTAATTGATAAAGATGATAAATTTATTGGAACAATAGGATTAGAAGAACTTATCTTATTTGAACATTCTCAAAATTTTGAAGATATACCAAAAGAAAAAATCAAAAACTATTCTTGTAAAGATAACGATGATATTTCTGATGTTGTTGAAACTTTTACAAACTATAATTTAAGTGCCCTAGCAGTTATTGACGAAAATGAAAAACTTGTAGGTAGAATTACACACGATGATATTCATGATATTATCCAAGAACAAAATACAAAACAAATCTATTCACTAGCTGGGGTTAATGATGAAGCTGAACATGAAGAAGATATTGTAATCATTGGAAAAAATAGAGCATTTTGGTTAGGAATAAATTTAATAACTGCAATCTTAGCTTCTCTTGTAATTGGTATTTTTGATTCAACAATACAATCTTTAGTTGCCTTAGCTGTTCTTATGCCAATAGTTGCTTCCATGGGTGGAAATGCGGGTACTCAAACCTTAACTGTAACAGTTAGACAAATGGCACTTGGTGAGATATCTTATACAGATGCAAAAAAAACAATAAAAAAAGAGGTTTTAATATCCCTTGTTAATGGTTTATTATTTGCAGTTATTATAGGAATAATTGCTTTTATTTGGTTTAGTATGCCACTTTTAGGTGTTGTAATTGCTTTATCAATGGTGATAAATCTTTTAAGTGCAGGATTTTTTGGAGCAGTGATACCTATTGTTTTAGAAAAATTTGATATTGACCCAGCCATTGGTTCAACGGTAATTTTAACAACAGTAACAGATGTAGTTGGATTTTTTTCTTTTTTAGGTTTAGCTACAATAATTTTATTATAGAGAAAAATAAAAGCGTGAAATTCACGCTTTTATAAATATTATTTAGTTTTTATTTAGTGCACAAAGGTCAGAGAATGCAACTTCAAGTCTTGCAATCATAGACTCTTGTCCAGCTCTTACCCATTTTCTTGGGTCATAATAAGATTTATTTGGTTTATCTTCACCCTCAGGGTTACCAATTTGACCTTGTAAATAATCATGATTTTTAGCCACATATTCTCTTACACCATCCCAAGTTGCCCATTGAGTATCTGTGTCAATATTCATTTTAATTACACCATAATCAATAGCTTCTCTAATCTCTTCAAGAGCAGAACCTGATCCACCATGGAATACAAAATCAACTGGTTGTGCAACAGTTGAATGTTTTTCTTCAATAAATTTTTGTGAATTATCTAAGATTTTTGGAGATAAAACAACATTACCTGGTTTATAAACCCCATGTACATTTCCAAATGATGCAGCAATCGTAAAGTTTTTTCCAACTTTACTTAACTTCTCATAAGCATAACATACTTCTTCAGGTTGTGTATAAAGCAATGCATTGTCAACATCAGAGTTATCAACACCATCTTCTTCACCACCAGTAATACCAAGTTCAATCTCAATCATCATATCGATTTTATTCATTCTTTCAAAAAACTCAACACAGGTTCCTACATTTTCTTCAAGTGTATCTTCACTTAAATCAAGCATATGTGACGTAAATAATGGTTTACCATGCTTTTCATAAAAAGTTTCTCCAGCTTGTAATAAACCATCTATCCAAGGAAGAAGTTTTCTTGCAGCATGGTCTGTATGTAAAATTACAGGAATACCATATGATTCTGCTAATGCATGCACATGCATAGCTCCAGAAATTGCTCCAATTGTAGCTGCATTGGCAGTTTTTAATCCCTTACCAGCAAAAAATTGTGCTCCACCATTTGAAAACTGAATAATCACCGGTGAATTTACTTTAGCTGCAGCTTCCATTACTGCATTTACTGAATCAGTACCAACTACATTTACTGCAGGAATTGCAAATTTATTCTCTTTTGCATATGCAAAAAGTTTTTTTGCTTCACTACCACTTAATACACCTGCATTAACAACTTCTAAAACACCCATCTCTTCTCCTTAATTAAATTACTTGATAACAATTTTTGCTTTGCTTTTTAAGCCATCAACTTTATTTTTAATATATTCTTGGAATTTACCTTGAACTACCATTTGTTTAATTTTTTCTTTTACTTTATCATAGGCTAAATCACTTGCAGGATTTTTATCTTCTAAATAAATTACATGATAACCAAATTGAGTTTTAACAGGAGCTTTAGAGTATTTACCTTTGTCTAAAGCTTTTGCTGCTTTTGAAAACTCTGGAACCATTTGATTTTCTGTAAATTTACCTAAATATCCACCTTTTGGACCTGAAGGACCAACTGATTTTGATTTTGCTAATTCAACAAATTTTGCTTTTTTATCTTTTGCTTTATCTAAATCTTTAATGATAGCTTTTGCATCATTTTCAGTTTTTGTTAAAATATGTCTAGCTTCTAGTGTTGCAGGAACTTTGAATTTTGCTTTATTTTTGTTATAAAAATCTTTTGCATCTTTATCTGAAACAGAAACTTTTTTAAACTCTTTTTGCATCCAAATTTCTAAAGCTAAATCTGCTTTTAGTTTTTCTAATGCTTTTTTATACTCTTCATCAGATGAAACGCCACTTTTTACAGCATTTTGTGTTAATAGTTTTTTCTCAACAACTTGTTCTAAAACCTTATCTTTACTCTTTTTTGGTAAATCATCAAACTTTACATTTGGATTTCTTAACACAACTGCAATATCTTCTTTAGTGATTTGCTCACCATTTACAGATCCATAATCTGCTGCATTTAAAGATATTGACGAAATTGCCAATGATGCGATTAAACTTGTTAATAATCTTTTCTTTGTAAATAAACTCATTATTTTCCTTCTTTTTTTAATAGGCAATATTCTATCTTCTTTTATTTAATAAAAAGTTAACTACGTTGTATTTAATTAATTAAAGTATGTCAAAATTAAGAGTTCTTTAAAACTTGTTTCTTCAAACTTTAAGTCAATTTTAATATAATTTTTCATAGTTTTCTAAAAATATTGTCTAAATAATATAAAATTTGCACATTATTTCAAAGAATTTCAAAATTTACCTTAGAAAACCTTTAAATTTTACTGAATTTGTGTTATAATGCCGACCAATTTTAAACTTAACTTAAATTTAAGCTTACAAAAACTAATAAGAGGAATGTCTAAATGAGAATATTAATTATTGAAGATGAAATCACATTAAATAGAACACTACAAGAGGGACTAACTGATTTTGGTTACCAAGTAGATGCTGCTGAAAACTATAAAGATGCCGAATATTTTATCGACATTAGAAATTATGATTTAGTTCTAACTGACTGGATGTTACCAGATGGTGATGGAATTGAATTATGTAAAATCGTAAAAAACAGAAGCTCAAGAACAGCAGTTGTTATCCTTTCTGCAAGAGATGATAAAGATTCTGAAATTGAAGCATTAAAATCAGGAGCTGATGATTATATTAAAAAACCATTTGATTTTGATATCTTACTTGCAAGAATTGAAGCAAGATTAAGATTTGGTGGAACAAATATAATTGAGATTGATGAGTTATCAATTAACCCTGATGAAGAAAAAATTGAATTCAATGGTGAAGAGATTGAATTAAAAGGTAAACCTTTTGAAGTATTAACTCACCTTGCAAGACACAGAGATCAAATTGTTTCTAAAGAGCAATTACTAGATGCTATCTGGGAAGAGCCAGAATTAGTAACTCCAAATGTAATTGAAGTTGCTATTAACCAAATTAGACAAAAAATGGATAAACCATTAAATATCTCTACTATTGAAACAATCAGAAGAAGAGGTTATAGATTCTGTTATCCAGATACTCAAGAAGAAGCATAATATTTTTTAAAAAATGAGTATTCTAAAACCAAAGAGCATTTACAAGCAATTTCATCAAAAGCTTGTAATTGCTACTTCAATACTAATCATTATTTTATCTTTTATTTTTTATGGATATACAAAATCAACAATCTTTGATGAAATTCAAGATTCACTGTATGCTGATGCACAGTTGATTTTAGAAGTTAGTAAAACTTCAGATGTAAATACAAACAATTTTAATCTTATAACAAGTAATGGAATCAATGTTGATATAGTAGAACTACTTAACGTTCCACAAAGCGGATACACATACTTTAAAGTAGGAAATAAACATTTTATTCAAATTCTTTATCCCTTTGATTTAACAAAAAATAAATATATAAAAATTGTAAAAAATATAGATTCATCTATTGAGATGTTAAATAAGATATTTAATAACCTTTTATTGATCTCTTTTGGAGGTTTGATAATGGTAGTTTTATATGCATTTACAGTTTCAAAAACACTTTTAAGACCTATTATTCAAATTACAAACAAATTATCAAATATGGATGAAAACTTTTTATCACAAATAAAAAAAGATAATTTACCAATTGAGTTCCATCCACTTGCAAACTCAATAAACTCTTTAATGACAAGAATTGAAACTAATATAAAATTTAAAAAAGAGTTGTTTATTGGTGTTGCACATGAATTAAAAACGCCACTTGCTGTTATGAAACTAAAAAATGAAGTTGCTCTTATGAAAAAAAGAGAAGCTGAAAAATATCAAGAAACAATGAAATTAACAGTTGAACAAATTAATGATATGAATAAAATGATTAGTTCAATTTTAGATATTGGTCGTGCAGAAGGTGCTCAATTTGAAAAACCTGAAGAGATTGACTTAGTAAAATATCTACAAAGAAAAACTAATGATTACAGAATGCTTAGTGCTAAGAAAAAAATAGTAATTACATTTTTTTCAAATGTAAATCACCATGAAATTTATGTTCAACCAACTTTATTAAATCAAATAATTCAAAACTTTGTTCAAAATGCTATTAAATTTACACCCGATGAAAAATCTATTGCCATTAGAATGGAAAAAGAGCCTGATACAACAACAATAACAGTAACTGATGATGGTGTAGGTATTGATGAGTCAATAGACCTTTTTGCTCCATTTAAAAGAATGGGAGAAGAAAGTGGTGCTGGATTGGGATTATTCTTGGCTAAAAATGCTGCAGATTCACTAGAAGCTACTGTAAGTTTAAAAAATAGAACAGATGATAAAAGCGGTTGTGTGGCAACATTAATATTGCCAAACACTACCATACCAAAAAAGAAAGAATCTAAAAAAGAGTCTACTCAAAAATAGCTCTATGCTCTATCTTTGTACACTTATTTTGTACTACCTTCATACCTTTTTCTTGTGCTTTTTTTGCCGCTTCATTATTTACAAGTCCTAGTTGAGTCCAAACTGTATCAACATCACCACGCTCAATAGCTGCATCAACTACTTGTCCTATAACATCAGGTTTTCTAAATATATCAACCATGTCAACTTTAAAAGGGATCTCTTTTAAACTTCTATATACCTTTTCCCCTAAAATTTCATCCTCTTTAGGATAAACAGGTACCATTTTAAACCCAGCATTTTTTAAATAGTTTGCAACCATATTACTTGCTTTACTTGGGTCTGGAGAACAACCAATTACTGCAATCGTTTTTGTATTTTCAAAAATCTCTTTAATCTCTTCAATATTACTATTAACTGATGGAAATTCACACTCCATTTTTACTCCTTTATATATTTCTTATATTATAATCAAAATTCTTTAATCAATTTATAAATTTAGTAATTTATAGAAACATAAAAACTAATATCAAACTCATCATCTTCAGATAAAAAGTTGTTTTTATGATAAATGATATACGAAGGTTTTGTTGTAGTTTCATAATCACTATTTAATAGCCATTCATGATATACCCAATTAATAAATCTAAGAATATCCCCTTGATGACCTTTTAAATCAAACCTTGCATATACTCCACTTGCAATTCTAAACTTAGGAACTCTTTTTGATAAAACTTCACCTTTTTGTGATGTCTGCACGCAAGCAATATATTGACACTCATCTAGTGGAGTAATAACAGGATTATCATGAAGTAATGCTATATGTTTATATTCATTGATATCATTATTTAAAATCAAGGTATGAAGTTTTTGCCAAGTTTGTTTTATATTTTTGTTATAACCTTTATTTCTTATATAATAACTTTCAATTTCAGGCATTTTTACTATTGTTGGTAATAAATGAGAAAAAATTGCTTTTGAGTTCATTGCTTTATTTGATTGTTTCAAAATTTTTGCTGCATATTCTTTATACCCACCTTTTCGCCATTGCTTTGGCGACATTTCAAACCTTTTTGAAAATGCTTTTATAAAAGAGGAATGGGAGCTATATCCACATAAATTTGCAATATTTGATATTGTTGAGTACTTATTTGTTAGGAGTAGATTTGCAGCTTTTTGGAGTCTTATTGATTTAATACTTTCATAAATATTTATTCCAAAAGCATCTTTAAAAATTCTATACATATGAAATTTACTAATATTTAAGTCATAACTTAACTCTTCTAAATTAATAGTAGTATCAATATGTGTGTATATATAGTACATAATATTATTAGCAATTTTTACATTTTTTTCTAAAGTCTCTTTTTTCATAAAGTTAATTCTATCAAAAATGGAATAAATTTTTAGCATTTTTGAACAATTTTTAGAACATAAATTAACAATAAATTCAGCACAAAAAATAAAGAATTTTTCTTATTTAAATCATACAATAAGCTAATTAATTAAGAAAAAGGGAAAATAATGGAAAAAATATCAAAAGTTTTAATAGCAAATAGAGGGGAAATAGCTCTTAGAATAATAAGGGCATGTAAAGAATTAGATGTAACAAGCGTAGCTATATTTTCAGAAATTGATGTTGAGGGTTTATGGGTTAGAAAAGCTGACGAATGTTATCCAATTGTAGGTGATGTAATTCAAGCATATTTAAACTATGAAACTATCATATCTATTGCAAAAAAAGCAAATTGCGATGCTATTCATCCTGGGTATGGATTTTTAAGTGAAAATGCGGATTTTGCTCAAGCTTGTGAAGATGCAGGTATTATATTTATTGGTCCAAAGCCAGAACATATTGCACTTTTTGGAGATAAAATGGCTTCTAAAAATGCTATGAAAAAAGTTGGCGTTCCTATTTTAGAAGGTACAGAAGAAGCAATAGAAGATAAAAATGAAGCAAAAAAAGTTGCATCACAGATAGGATTTCCTGTGATTATCAAAGCTGCCTTTGGTGGTGGAGGTAGAGGAATGAGAATTGTCAAAAAAGAAAAAGAGTTTGATTCTATGTTTGAAGCTGCCACAACAGAAGCAAAAAAATTCTTTGGAAATGGCGCTTGTTTTATAGAGAAGTATGTTGAAAACCCAAGACATATTGAAGTTCAAATTATTGCAGATAAACATGGGAATGTTGTACATTTAGGAGAAAGGGATTGTTCTATTCAAAGAAGACATCAAAAAGTAATTGAAATCTCTCCATCTCCATTACTTAACAATGAAGTAAGAAAAGAGTTATTTAGGATATCAACTAAATCAATGTTTAAACTTGGATATGAAAGTGTAGGAACAATTGAATTTTTAGTTGATGAAAATGACAATATCTTTTTTATAGAAATGAATACCAGAGTTCAAGTAGAACATCCTGTGACAGAAATAACAAGTGGAGTTGATATTATTCAAAGAATGATTGAAATTGCAGGAGGAGATAAATTAAAATATATGCAAGAAGAAGTTAAATTTAGGGGATATGCAATTGAGTTTAGAATTAATGCTGAAAATCCACAAAAAAACTTTATGCCATCAGCAGGAACTATTACACAATATTTAACGCCAAATGGCCCAGGGGTAAGACTAGATTCTTGTGCTTACACAGGATATAAAGTTCCTGCAAATTACGATTCAATGATAGGAAAACTAATTGTTTGGGCATTAGATTGGGAAGGAGCAGTCAAAAAAGCAATAAGGGCTTTAGATGAATTTGTACTTGAAGGTTTTCCTACAAATATACAATTACATAGAGAAATTACTAGAGATGAAGATTTTCAGGCAGGAAGATTTACAACAAATTATTTAGATGCAAAACTTGATCAATTTACCCTAAGCGCTCAAGACCACTTAAAAGATGAAGAAGAAAAAGTTCAAAGAATTATGAAATTAATTAATAATATAAAAGAAAAAAAATTAAAAGTAAGGAACTAAAATAACAATTGAAGATTTAAAGATTGGAAATAAACTTTTTAGAGATACAAAATTTAATTAGTTCATCAAGACCAGGAGATATGTTTATTATTAGAAATATGGGGAACTTTGTTCCTCCATATAAAAATGATAATGATTTCCATGGAACATTAGCAGCTATTGAGTTTGCTGTTTCAGTTTTAAATGTAAAACACATAATAATTTGTGGTCACTCTAATTATGGAGCATGTAGATCTTTATATTTAGATTTAGAAACTGAAAAAAGCTCTATAAAATATCAACTTAAAAATCTGCTAACTTTTCCTGAGGTTCAAAAAAAATCAAAGAGGGAACACTGGACATTCATGGTTGGTATTATAAAATTGAAGATGGAAGAATAGAGATTTATAATACCAAAGAAAATAAATTTCAGGAATTATGCTAAGCTGTCAAGTTTCCCTTGGATATAAGATTTAATATCATTGTAGTCAATTGATTCTTTGAAGTCTTCAAATTTACAACCAGAAGCATTTGGGTGCCCTCCTCCATTTGCTAAAGCTTGTGCTATTAAAGATACATCAACTTTTCCATCTGCTCTAAAAGAGGCATTTCCTTTCTTACTAATATCAATAAAAAAATCATAGTCTTCATTAGCCACTAAAAAAGCATTTGCAGGGATTGAAATAGAACCTAAAGTATAAGTTAAAAGTCCTTTATGTCCTTTATATGTTACTGTTAATTTCTCTTTTAATTTATCTAAACAAGACACTAAATATTTTGCACTAAGATTATCAATAGTGTCATCACATCCATCTTGCATAAGAAAGTTTTTCTTTAAAAAATGGATTTCATTATCTAATTTAATATTTCCATTCTCTTCATTTATATATTTTGCTGATTCTTTTAGTAGGTAAATTCTAAAGTCCCTATTTAAATCTGGGAAAAGCACATTATTTATCTCTCTTACTTGAGAAACCATTCTAAGTAAAACCTTACCAAACTCAAAGTTTTTAACCTCTTTATCTACCCAAATATCAATTGCATTTATTGCATCTACAAGGGGTTTCATCCATAATTTTTTTTCATCTGAAAAACCATTGTATGTAGTATTTAGATAATCATAAACTATTTTTGTAGCACATCTTTTAGTATCCAAATAATACCAGCTGAATGTATCTGCACTCTTTTGACCAGTTGCGTGGTGGTCAAGTAATTGAAGTTTTATATTAAAGCCATTTTCATTTAAATCGTTTATTTCATTATCTAAATCTTTTGCTTCATTAAAAGTAAGATTTAAATCAGTAATAAAAAATAAAATCTCATCATCTTTATACTCTTGAATATCTTGAAGTATTTTCTTTAAACTTAGTTTTACTTCTAAACCATAATTGGCATTGAAATAAAATCCATCATTGAAATACTCTTTTATCAAAAGTTGACAAGAGTAACCATCTAAATCCGTATGAGACAAATGAAAAAGTTTCACGAAGCAATATCCTTTAATGTTAATCCTTCTAAAAAGCCATTTATTCTTGTTTGAAGATTATTTAAAACTGGCCATAAACCACACACCATTCCAATATCAGAAGGGCAAGAGGATACAGAAGGAGAACATTCAAATACAGAAGGAATCTTTTCTTCAGCAACAGTTGTAATTTCTAAAATTGTAATCTCATCATATGGTTTTTTTAAAACAAATCCACCATTTACACCCCTATGGGAAACTACAATATCATTTTTTGCAAGATTTTGCATAATTTTTGCTAGAAAAGATTTAGGAATATTAAGTTCACGGGATAAAACATCAACATTTTTAAGCTCTTCACTTTTAGCAATTGATATCAAAGCAAGTAAAGCATATTCACTTTTTTTTGTAAGTAACATAGTGTTCCTAATCTTTTTTTAAATTATTTTACAAAAACAACTATTAAATAAGTTTATCTTGGTAAATTAATTTATTAGTTTATCAAAAAAAAAGGTTGCAAGGAAATTCTTGCAACCTTTTTTAAAACAAATTAATGTCAAATCTATTTAGCTCTGATTCCTAAATCAGCTACTAACGTAGTAAATCTTTCATAATCAGTTTTTCTAAGGTATTTTAAAAGTCTTTTTCTTTTACCAACCATTTTTAAAAGACCTAATCTTGATGAGTGATCTTTTTTATTAGTTTTTAAATGCTCTGTTAAAACTTTTACTTGCTCTGTTAATAAAGCAATTTGAACTTCTGCTGAACCAGTGTCTTTGTCATCTCTTCTGTATTTTGCAATAATATTTGCTTTTACGTCCTGATCTAAAGCCATGATTGACCTCCTAATAGGTATATGAATTTCACTTTTTTCAAAGTGGACGCGAATTATATATTAAACAACTTTAAACATTCTTTAAGTAAAATTGTTTTTTTAAGGATATTGAAATGAAAATAATAGATTTTAACAATATATATGTAAGTTATGAAGTAAATCCTGTGTTAGAAAATATAAATTTAGAGATAAAAGAAGGAGAACATTGGGCTATTTTAGGGTCTAATGGGAGTGGAAAATCTACTTTAATTAAACTTCTTTCAAATGATTTATACCCAAATACAAAATATAAATTTAAAAAACTTATTTTTGGTAAAGAGAGATGGAGTATCTTTGATTTAAAGAAAAATTTAGGGATTATCACAAATGATTTACATAACTATTTTGAAAAACATGGAAATTTCTTAAGTGCTTATGAAGTTATTTTAAGTGGCTTCTACAGCACAATTGGAGTATTTAAGCACCAAGACTTTACTGAAATACAACACCAAAAAGCTTTAGAGGTTTTAGAGTTTTTAGAAATTCCACATATAAAAGATAAAAAAGTTCATCAAATGAGTACAGGTCAATTAAGACGATGTATTATAGGTCGTGCATTAATTCATGAACCTAAGGCTTTTATTTTAGACGAACCAACTGTTGGTCTTGATATAAAAGCTCAAAACTCATTTTTACAAATAGTTAGAAAACTTTCAGCTAAAGCCTCAATCATATTAGTTACACACCATATTGAAGAGATTTTTCCTGAAATTTCACATATTGCAATGCTTTATAATAAAACTATTTTTAAACAAGGTGAAAAAAAGCAGATTCTAAATTCAGAGAATTTGTCTAAAATTTTTGAATCAAAAATTCTCTTAGAAGAGGAAAACCAACGGTATTACATCAAGTCAATTGAATAGTTAAACTCACTTTTCTTGCATAAAGAGAATAAATATGATATAATTTAATCTAAAATAAAGAAAAGGAGAGATTATGTGTGATACGCCTGATATATTAAATAACCCAGATAATCCCCTTTATAATTTAGAAGAAAACGAAATTTATTCATTAAAAGAGGCAAAGGAGTTAATTGATTTAGAGAAGTTTTCTTTTGTTTTATTTACTTTGTGGGATTGTGTAATTATAAATCTTCAAAGAAGAATTGAATTTTTTGGAGTAAAAAATATAAGTAAAATTTTAAAAGATTCAGATGAATATAACTTTCAATCATCAAAATTAAAAGAGCGATGGTTAAAAATAAATGAACATAATCTAATTGAATATGCAAAAACTTTAGGGATAATAAACCATGTAAGTCATGATTTAATTACAACCTTATTTTGGATGAAAAGTGAATTCAATGAAAATAGTGAATCTAAAATCTCAAAAGATGAATTATATTCATTAATTTTTTTATTGGAAAAAAACCTATTTATAAAAAATTTTAAAATTGATAAAAGAGCTAATCAAGAACTAAATGATAGAAGAAAAAATGAGATTACAGGAAGAAGAAGAGACGATACTGTAGATACTGATGATAGTATCTCATCAACACACCAAAAACTTTTATTACAATCTGGCGTAAAACTATTTGAGAAAAACTTAAACCCTAATGATAAAGATGATAAACTTTTAAGCACATATATTTAATATTAAGGTTTAAATTTGCAAAAATATATTTTAGATAAAGGGTTTTCATATAAACTTTTTATGCTTTTAGCTTTTGGTATCTTCGCACTTGTTATGTATCAAGGTCATTTAAAAAGTGGTGGTATTTATTCAATTTTATTTTTTGGGGCATTAGCTCTTTGTGCTTTTCAAATAGCATCAGCAATTTATGTTACTTTTGTAAAAAGAAGTGTAAAGTTAAATATTGATGAGAAAAATATATCATGGGAGATATTTGATAATAATAAATTAGTTAGTGAAAAACATATAAATAGAGATGATATAAAAGAAGTAAAAACAGAAATAAACTATTTAACTGGAAATTTTTATTCAAGTTTTTCAGTGACATTTATTTTAGACGGTAAAGAAGAGGTAGTTTTAACTGATGGTATTTTTTATGATTTTGGATTAAAAAAAGCAGAAGATTTATGTAGGTTTTTACTTGATAATGATATTGGTCATGACCAAGATGTGAAATTTGCAAAAATAGTAAAAGAGAAAAATATAGACTTAACAAAAGAGGATTTTAAATTTACAAAAAAAGATGGGAAGTCTTATTATTATGGTTTTTTGTCAAAGAATAAAAAAGAGTTTTTATCTTTAAGACTTCAAATTGAAGCTAGGTATACTGATTACAAAAAAATTGTTAAAAATGGGAACAATGAGTATTTAGTGGAAAATCACGATAAAAAAGATAGCTTTATTTATTTAAGATCAAATGCAATAGGTTTATTTATAGAACTCTATAATGTGCCAAAAATTGAAGAGTTTAAAACCTTAAAAGAGATGGGTCATAGAAAGAAGATTGGATTTTAATCCAATCAAACTTTCAAATCAACCACCTGTTTCGTAAAAAGCTCTAGAAGAGGTTTCATTTCCTTCTTCATCTGCCCATTTATTTTTTTCAGGTTTCTTTGCTAATACATCTTTTAAAATTGCTGCAGCTTTATCTATATCATTAGCTTGAATTGCTTCTTTAATACTTTGAGCATCTTCAAAATATAAACATGGAATTAAAACACCACTTGCAGTTAATCTAATTCTATTACATGTAGCACAAAAATCATCTTTATGAGGTTCAATTATCCCAAATACATACCCATCATCTAACTGGTAGTTTTGAGAAGGGGAACTTCCTTCCCTTTCAATCATCTTGAAATTGTATTTTTCTCTAATTATTGCTTGAATCTCTTCAGAATTTAAACCCTTTGCAGTATCTTTTGCATGTTGGTTTTCCATATATTCAATATATCTAATTGGATAACCTTTTTCTTTACAAAAGTCCATTATTTCAACAAGTTCACCATCATTGATCCCTTTCATAGGGACACAATTAACTTTTACCTTTAAACCAGCATCTGATGCGGCTTGAATACCTTTTAAAACTGTTTTTAAAACATCTTTTTGTGCAATTTTTGCTGCAACCTCATCATTTAGAGAATCTAAAGATACATTTATTCTTTTTAAACCAGCATCTGCTAATTTTTGTGCAGCTTTAGGTAATAAATACGCATTTGTTGTAAGGGCTAAATCAATATCACTTTTATAATCAGCAATCATTTTTACAAAATTTTCAAGCCCTTCCCTTAAAAGTGGTTCCCCACCTGTAATTCTAACTTTTCTAATACCCTCATCTATTGAAACTTTTACAAATTTAAATAAATCTTCATATGATAGTAAATTTTCTCTAGGTACCCAAGAAAACGGTTTTTCAGGCATACAATATTGACATCTAAAATTACATCGTTCTGTTACAGAAACCCTTAGATAATCAACTTTTCTACCATGTCCATCAATTAACATAATTTCCTACTTATCTTTTAAAATTTATGAAGCTTATTATAATCTAGCTTAAATCTAGAATATGTATAAATACTATCCTTAATGTTAAGGTTTATACTACTTTTATAGGTTATAATTCCACCAAAAAAAGATATGACATGAGTAAAGTATATTTAACAGGTGCAGGGCCTGGTGATGTTGAACTTTTAACAATAAAAGCTTTAAAATCGATTCAAAAAGCCGATGTAATAATTTATGACAGATTAGCAAACCCTGAAATCTTAAAAGAAGCAAGAAAAGACGCAGAGCTTATTTTTGTGGGTAAAGAAAAAGGAAATCATAAAATTCCCCAAGATGAGATAAATGAACTAATTTTCCAGTGTGCTTTAAAGTATGAAAACGTAGTTAGATTAAAAGGTGGAGATCCTTTTGTTTTTGGACGTGGAGGGGAAGAGGCTTTATATCTAAAACAAAGGGATATAAAATTTGAAATAATCCCAGGGGTAACTTCGGCAATAAGTGTTCCAGCTTATGCAGGGATTCCAGTTACAAACAGAGGAGTTACACCATCATTTAGAGTTGTAACAGGTCATAGAAAATCTAGTGACAATATTGCAAATATCAATTGGCAATCTTTTATCGAAGATGAGACAATTGTTTTTTTAATGGGTTTACACAACATAAACTTGATTGTTTCAAAACTTCTTGAAGTTGGAAAAGGTGAAAATTATCCATGTGCTATTATCTCAAATGGCACAACAAGCAAACAAAAAGTAATAACTGGAACTTTAAAAGATATTGTAGAAAAATCTAAAGAAGCAGTAAGTCCTGCAATTATAATTGTTGGTGAAGTTGTAAAATTAAGGGAAGAGTTAAGGTGGTTTGATTAAACCACCTCTTCCATAAATCAAAATATAATAAAACTTTTATTATCTTGACAAAATCTATATACATTTATATCGATTTTTGAAGCCATAACCTTAATATTATTTAAAAAGTCTTAAAATTTTGTAAATTTTCTATATCTAATCTATCTTCTTCTAATTATCGAGATTTTATTATCATAAGTTCATTGTTATATTCCTAGATACACCATAAAAACAATATTTAGACCTTTTTATTACATCAAAAAGCAATTTAATTTCAATAAAACTAAAATCAAAAATTGCATATAAATTATACATATATTGTATTAAAAGCAACTATTTTATGTAATATAATCACAAATGCTATTTATTTGCTATCTACAGTATTTATAATGGTAATCCAAATCTATAATAAGGAAAAAAATATGAAATTACTAAAAACTGCCTCTTTAAGTCTTGCTGCTTTAGCAATGACTGCTACTGTATCTATGGCTGATACTTTAGAAACTACAAAGAAAAATGGTGTTCTAAGTTGTGGTCTAAATACTGGACTTCCAGGATTTGCATCTCCTGATTCAAACGGTGTTTGGAAAGGTTTAGATGTTGATATGTGTAGAGCAGTTGCCGCTGCAGTGTTAGGTGATGCTTCAAAAGTAAAATACGCTCATTTAAATGCAAAAGAGAGATTTACTGCACTAGCAAGTGGTGAAGTTGATGTTTTAGCAAGAAATACAACGTGGACTGCTACAAGGGATACATCATTAGGTTTAAACTTTACAGGTGTAAACTATTATGATGGTCAAGGTTTTTTAGTAAAAAAAGATTTAGGAGTAAAATCAGCTAAAGAACTAGATGGAGCTACTTTTTGTATTCAAGCGGGTACAACAACTGAGCTTAACTTAACTGATTATTTCAAAGCTAATAAAATGGAGTATAAACCAATCACTTATGATACATCAGCACAAACTGTTGAAGGTTTTGCTGCAGGAAGATGTGATGCTTTAACTTCAGATGCTTCTCAATTATATGGATTAAGAACAACTTTAAAAGATCCAGATTCTGCAATGGTATTACCAGAAATTATCTCTAAAGAGCCTTTAGGACCAGTTGTAAGACAAGGTGATGACAAATGGTTTAATATTGTAAAATGGACTCACATTGCAATGTTAAATGCAGAAGAATTAGGTGTAAATTCTGCAAATGTTGACGAGATGTTAAAATCTCCAAACCCATCAATTAAAAGATTACTTGGTGAATCAGGTGATATTGGTAAAAACTTAGGTTTAGATCCAAAATGGGCATATAATATTATTAAACAAGTTGGAAATTATGGTGAAGCATTCGAAAGAAATGTTGGTATGGGTTCTCCACTTAAAATTTCTAGAGGGTTAAATGCCTTATGGAAAGATGGTGGTTTACAATATGGAGCACCAATTAGATAATTAAACTTGATTTAATTTAAATAAAAAGGGGGAAGACTTACTTCCCTTTTTTTTTGTAGGAAGTAAATATTCCAAACAATTAAAAAACTTGATCCTTGTTAAGGATTGTTTTAAGGTTGAAAAATGACAAAACATAAAAAAAAGCCACAAGCTAATGTAGCTTTTTATAATAACCCTGAAAAAAGGGCAATAATTTATCAGGTTTTAGCACTAGCTGGTATTTTTATATTTACATATTTTGTTTTAAACAATATGTTTATAAACATCGAAAAACGTGGGATTAATACAGGGTTTGACTTCTTAGGAAGTGAAGCTGGATTTGGTATTATTCAATCATTAATAGAATATGATGAATCAAATTCACATGGAAAAGTTTTTCTTGTTGGACTTCTAAATACAGTCTTAGTATCTTCAATTAGTATATTTTTTGCTACGATAATTGGTTTACTAGTTGGTATTGGAAGACTTTCAAAGAACTGGATGATTTCAAAATTATCTATGGTCTATGTAGAAACATTTAGAAATATTCCTATTTTATTACAAATACTGTTTTGGTATAATGTTGTATTAGCCTCACTACCTAGTCCACGACAATCATTCTCTTATTTTGATACAATTTTCTTTAACAACAGAGGATTATATATCCCAAGTCCTGTTTTAGAAAGTGGATTTATTTCTGTAATTATTGCATTTATATTAGCAATTGTTGGAGTATTTTATCTTTCACGATGGTCAAAGAAAAGACATGATGAGACAGGTGAAGAGTTTCCACTTATTTCAACTTCAATAGCTATTTTAGTATTAGCTCCTACAATTGTATTTTTTGTAAGTGGGATGCCTGCAACTTTAGATTATCCAGCACTTAAAGGGTTTAACTTTAGAGGTGGGTGGACAATGATTCCAGAACTTCTTGCTTTAGCATTTGCACTAAGTATTTACACTGCTACTTATATAGCTGAAGCAGTAAGAGCTGGTATTGAAGCTGTGCCAAAAGGGCAAAAGGAAGCTGCTGCATCTTTAGGTTTAAAAGATTCTGTAATCTTAAAAAAAGTTGTTTTACCTCAAGCACTTAGAGTAATTATTCCACCTGTTATTAATCAATATCTAAACCTAACAAAAAACTCGTCACTTGCAACAGCAATTGGTTATCCAGAGTTAGTAACTATTTTTGCAGGTACATCACTAAATCAAGTGGGGCAAGCAATTGAGATTATATTGATGACAATGGCAGTGTATTTAACATTAAGTATTATCATTTCAGTTGTGATGAACTACTTTAATGAAAAAATGAAGATAAAGGAGAGATAATGGCTATTTATGAAAAAAAAGAAGCTAGACCTGCTCCTTCTGGAACAAAAGGACTAATCCATTGGTTTAAAGAGAACTTATTTTCAAATGTAACAAGTTCAATTTTAACAATAATATCTCTTTATGTTCTTTATATAGTTTTACCGCCACTATTAAATTGGTTGATTTTTGATGCCACATGGAGTGGAACAAAAGAGGAGATTACAGGTAATGGTGCTAGATGGATTTTCATTTATGAAAAATTCAATCAGTTTATTTATGGTTTTTATCCAGAAGATCAATACTGGAGACCAAATTTAATCTTAGTACTATTTTTTGTATCTATTTTTACATTTAGAAAAATGCCAACAATTTTAAAATTTGTAGTTATTGCATTTTTCCCTATTGTTTCATTTTTCTTAATATATGGAGGATTAGGATTAGAAGTAATCCCTACAACTAAATGGGGTGGACTTTTACTTACAATAGTAGTTGCTTCTGTTGGTATTGTTGCATCTTTCCCTATTGGTATTTTGTTTGCCCTTGGTAGACAATCTAAAATGCCAATTATTAGAACAATATCTATTATGTATATTGAGTTTATTAGAGGTGTACCTTTAATTACACTATTATTTATGTCTTCAGTTATTTTACCCCTATTTTTTCCAGAAGGTGTTGATTTTGATAAATTACTTAGAGCACTTATTGGTATTACACTTTTCCAAGCAGCATATATTGCTGAAGTTGTAAGGGGTGGTTTACAAGCAATTCCAAAAGGACAATATGAAGCAGCCGATTCAATGGCATTATCATATTGGCAATCAATGGGATTAATTATTTTACCACAAGCACTTAAAATTTCAATTCCAAATATAGTTGGTGCTTTTATCTCATTATTTAAAGATACAACACTAGTATTGATTATTGGATTATTTGACCTTCTTGCAATGGTTACGTTAACCACAACAGATGCAAATTGGTTAGGATTTGAAACAGAGGGTTATGTATTTATAACCTTTGTATATTGGGTAATTTGTTTTAGCATGTCAAAATATGCAAAATCGATTGAAGATAAATTTAATACAAACCATAGATAAAATAGGAAATAGAATGAGTGAATTAGAATATATGATAGAAATGAACGATGTTAACAAATGGTATGGGGATTTTCACGTACTAAAAGATGTTAACTTAAAAGTTAAAAAAGGGGAAAGGGTTGTTATTTGTGGACCTTCAGGTTCTGGTAAATCTACAACTATTAGATGTATAAATAGACTTGAACCTTTCCAAGAGGGTGAGATTTTTGTAAAAGGTTTACAATTAACAGAAGATGTAAAAAGGATTAGAGAGGTTAGAACTCACGTTGGTATGGTTTTCCAACACTTTAATCTTTTCCCCCATCTTTCTATTTTAGAAAATCTTGTACTTGCTCCTACTTGGGTATCAAAGGTTCCTAGAAAACAAGCTGTTGAAACTGCAATGCATTATCTAGAAAGAGTAAAAATTGCAGACCAGGCAGATAAATATCCAAATCAATTATCAGGTGGTCAACAACAAAGGGTGGCAATTGCTAGATGTCTTTGTTCAAATCCTGATATTATGTTGTTTGATGAACCAACTGCAGCACTAGACCCAGAAATGATTGGTGAAGTTCTTGATGTAATGGTTGAACTAGCAAATGATGGTATTACTATGGTTTGTGTAACTCACGAAATGGGATTTGCTAAAAAAGTTGCAGACAGAGTAATATTTATGGATGCGGGACAAATTGTTGAAGAGAATGAACCAATCGAATTCTTTGAAAATCCACAATCCGATAGATTAAAAATGTTCTTAGAACAAATATTAGATCACTAAACTTAAGAAGCCTTTAGCTTCTTAAGTATAATATTATTTAGAACTTAATCTTTCCATAAAAAAGGCACACAATGTTTAATACAATTAATAAAAAATTTCTATTAGCATTTGGGGTTACTATACTTTTATTAATCACTATATTTGCAGTTATTTTAATTAATCTAGTAAATAAAAATCTTATATTAGAACTTGAAAAAAATCTTCAAACTCAGACACAAAGTTATTATAAAACAGTAGAGTTATATAATGATACATTAGAAAAAAATTCAATTACATTAATAAATATTTTTGAAAAATCCTTTAGAAAACTACAAATAAAAGGTGATTTAACTACAAAGATTAATGGTGTGCCTGTTAAAAATATCTATAATGGTTTTGCTAGTTTGAATAACAACTTTCATCCAGTAGATTTATTTACAGAACAAACTCAAGCTGTGGCATCTGTATATGTAAAAGAAAATGACGCATTTATAAGTGTTACTTCATCTTTAATAAGAAAAAATGGAGAAAGAGACCTTTTACATAAAATTACCCCTAATAGTAAAATATATAAAAGCCTTGAAAAAAATGAACAATATGTCTCATTGGAGAATTTTGAAGGGGAGAGCTATATCTCAGCATATAAACCTATTGAACAAAAAGGTGAGATTGTAGGTGCATTATTTGTTGGATACAAATTTACCGATGGATTAATAGCTGTAGAGAAAAAACTAAAAGAGGTTGTTATTGGGAAAACTGGTTTTATTTATATCTTAGATGAAAAAGGTAAATTAATAGTCCACAAAACATTGGAAGGGAAAAATGTATCTAATTTCAAAGATAAAGATGGAAACTATTATATAAAAGAGATTTTAGAAAAAAAAGAGGGTGTAATTCACTACGATATGCTTGAGAACAACAAATCAAGGGAAAAAATTGCAGCTTTTAAAAAATATGATAAATGGGGTTGGACAATTGTTCTTAGCTCATACGAAGATGAATTTTTAGATATATCAAAAAAAGTTGGAAACCTGTTTATTATAGGTTCAATAATTCTCACAATAATCTTTTTATCAATAATATTTGTATTAGTAAACAAACTTATTTCTAATCCTTTAGAAAAATTTGAAAATGGCCTTCTAAACTTTTTTAAATTTGTTAATAAAGAGTCAAAGGAAGCTCAACTAATAGAGATTAATTCAAATGATGAAATTGGTACAATGGCAAAAGTTATTAATGAAAATATTAACTTTACCAAAAAAACCATAAATGAAGATATCATTCTAATAAATGAAGTTAAAACTATTATTGAAGAGGTAAACAAAGGTTATTTAGATAAAAGAATAAACTCTACAACCTCTACAGAGATGTTAAATGAACTTAAAGATTTAATCAATGAGATGTTATCAAATCTTAAAAGATTTGTTGGTAATGACTTAAATACTTTGGTTGCAGTTTTAGATTCATATGGAAAAAGAGACTTTACAAAACAACTTGATAAAGATAAAGCTGGAATTATTGGTAAAGAGATAAGTAATATGAATAATATTATAACTCAAATGTTAATATCAAGCCAAAATGATGGTATAACTTTAGAAAAAACTTCAAAAGAACTTTCAACTAATGTTAGTACCCTATCAGCAAATGCAACAAACCAAGCTGCATCATTAGAGGAAGTGGCTGCATCTATTACAGAAGTTACTGAAAATATTAATAATACAAGTCAAAAAGCACAAAATATGTTTAACCTTTCTTCAACGACAAAAGAATCTTCATCAAAAGGTAAAGAGCTAGCATCCAAAACAGTTAGTTCTATGGATGAGATAAATGAAAAAGTACAAACCATAAATGAATCTATTAATGTTATTGACCAAATTGCATTTCAAACAAATATCTTATCTTTAAATGCAGCAGTTGAAGCAGCAACAGCAGGAGAAGCAGGTAAAGGTTTTGCAGTTGTTGCCCAAGAGGTTAGAAATCTTGCAGCAAGATCAGCCGAAGCAGCAAGTGAGATTAAACAATTAGTAGAATCTGCAACAATTCAAACCCAAGAAGGGAAAACAATTAGTTCTAATATGATTAATGGTTTTGAAGAGTTAGAAGAGAAGATAAATGAAACAAATCAAATGATAAATGATGTAGCTTATGCAGCAAAAGAGCAAACAGAAGTTATGTTACATATTAGTGATACAATTAATAACTTGGATAAATTTACACAAGAAAATGCGCTAGTTGCGGAAAAAACAAATGAGATAGCAAGAAATACAAATTCTATTGCATCAAAAGTTGTTCAAAATGCAAATGAAAGTGATTTTATAGGTAAAAAATAGTTAAAAGCTACTTATTTGCTTTTAACTACTTGCCAACCAAACTCCAATTCCCATCATTAGAGTTCCAGCAATTTTATTTATTAATCTTACATTTGAACTATCTTGTAAAATCTTTCTAAGGGTACTTCCACCTGATGCATAGATTATCAAACACAAAAACTCTAAAGATAAAATCATAAAAATCAATATTGGTAATTGGGATATCATAGGTAAAGAATCATCTATAAAAGGTGGTAACAATGCTATGAAAAATGCCCAACCCTTTGGATTTGCAATAGCTGTAACAAACCCTTGCATTGCAAGAGATTTTTTTGAGATTTCAAAACTACAACTATTATCAAGTTTTAAAGCCATTTTTCCCTTTGACATCCACATTTGAATACCAAGATAGGCTAAATAAGCCCCTCCACCATATTTCAAAAAAAGAAATATAGTAGGATATTTTAACATTATAGTTGCAACACCAATAACAGAAGAAGTAGCTACTAAGCCTACCCCTAATAGTTCTCCATACATCATATAAAAAGTTTTTTTTAATCCTATACTCATCCCCATACTAAGGGCAAGTGTCATACACATTCCAGGGGTAATTGATACAAAAAAGAAAGTAGGAATAAAAACTAAAAGTAAAGTTATGTTTATTAAGTCCAAGAATAATCCTTTAAAATTGGATTATATTTAAATATATTTAAAAGAAGGAGAAAAGTTCTTCCTTCTTTATAATTTTAATCAAATTAAAATGTAATTTTTTCAAATGGAATATCTAAACTTTTTGCCACTGCTTCATTTGTTAGTTTTCCATCATAAGTATTTAGACCATTTAATAAGTGCTTATCATCAGCTAAAGCTTTTTCTAAACCTTTATTTGCAATTGCCAATCCATGTCTTAATGTTGTTGCAGTTAAAGCTAAAGTTGAAGTTAAAGAAACTGCTCCAGGCATATTTGCAACACAATAATGAACTACGTCATTTACAACATATGTTGGATTATTATGATATGTAGCTTTACTTGTTTCAAAACATCCACCTTGATCAATAGCAACATCAACAATAACTGAGTTTTTCTTCATAAGTTTTAAATCATCTTTAGAGATTAGTTTTGGAGCTGCTGCACCTGGAATTAAAACTGCACCAATAACTAAATCAGCTTCACTAATTGCTTTAATAATATTTGTTCTATTTGAAAATAGTGTAGTTACCTTTGAACCAAAAATATCATCGTAAAAAGCAAGTCTTGAAGCACTAATATCCATAACAGTTACATTTGCACCAAGACCTACTGCCATTTTACAAGCATTTAGTCCAACAATTCCTCCACCAATAATTACTACATTTCCTCTTTGTACTCCAGGTACACCACCAAGTAATACCCCTCTTCCACCAAAAGGTTTTTCTAGATATTTTGCACCTTCTTGGGCAGCAAGTCTACCTGCAATTTCACTCATTGGTGTTAAACAAGGAAGTCCACCCTCAGGTGAAGTAATAGTTTCATAGGCAACTGCTTTAACTTTTTTGTCTAAAAGCATTTGTGCTTGTGGTTTATCAGCAGCTATATGTAAATAAGTATATAAAATTTGTCCCTCATGGAAAAAATCATACTCTTCAGGTAATGGTTCTTTTACTTTTACAATCATTTCACTATCATCAAAGATTTTTTGTTTATTCTCTTCTATAATAGCTCCAACTTTTTCATAATCACTATTTTCAAAACCCGCACCAATACCCGCATCTTTTTCAACAAATACTGTATGTCCTGCGTTTACATATGCACTTACACAATCTGGTGTTAAACCAACTCTATATTCATGTACTTTAATTTCCTTGATTAAACCAATTTTCATTTAATTTCCTTTAGATATTTTAATTAAATTAAATTTTACCCCTTTTTTATTGAAATAAAGTTTAATTATATTAAATAATTTAGTTTTATTAAACTTAATATTAGTTTTGTTAAAATGTCAGTGTTTATTTATAAAAAGGCAAATAATGGAAAATGAATTTTTCGTAGGAACAAAGATAAAAGAGCTTAGAACAAGTCTTAATATGAGTGCAAAAGATTTAGCAAATAATGCACAAATTTCTGTTGGTATGTTATCACAATTAGAAAATGGCTCTACACAAGGTTCAGTTGAAACGCTCAGAAAAATTGCAAAGGTTTTAAATACCACATTAGCACAACTATTTACAAATGAAGAAGAGATTACAAACAAAGCTATAAATGATGAATCTTTTTATGTGGTAAGAAGTAAAAATAGAAAAAAAATATCTTTTCCTGATCCACTTTACAACTGTGAACTACTAGTGCCAGATTTACAAGGTGATATTGAGTTTGTATTAGTTAATCTTGAACCACAAAGAGTTACAGAGGATATTATTCCTCATACAAAGGGTGGAGAAGAGTGTAATTATGTTTTAAACGGTGAAATTGTAGTAACATTAAATGATAAAGAGTTTGTTTTATCTCAAGGGGATTGCATTAGGTTTAATCCTGAAATACCACATAAAATTGAAAACAGAAGTAATGAAAAAGCTTCTTATATTTCGGCTATTACTCCTGTTTCTTTCTAAACTATTTTAATAGCCACTTCCAAAATCTAACGATACAACAATCTTTTTTATTAAGCATCTCATATGCTTTTTCAATAGATTCAACTCTTTTTGCCGTAAAAAGAATAATTGCTACATTTAATTTAACTAGTTTCATAAGCTCTGCACTTGGATTTTCTAATATTTTTAGATTCTCTTCTAAAGTGATATTCTCATATTTTTCAGTGTAATTAATATCAAAGTCAGCTAATTTAATTGGCTTTTCAACAATCTCTTCACCCTCTTTAATCCAATATTTTGAGTTTGAGAAAACTTCAGTTGAACCTTCACTACCTTTTAAAATAAGAAGATTTTCATAATTATGTCCAAATAGTTTTGTATACTTTTCCACATAAGGTCTATGGAAAGCTGAAGTAATAGCATATTTAGAGTTTGCAGGATTTAAAAGTTTTTCAACAGTATTAAAAATAGTTCTCATATAAAGTTTTTTTCTTAATTGTGTTAAATTAGATAACTCCTCAAAATAATCTTTTCTATCATAAAAAGCTATGATATTATCATCAAGTTCAATTGCTTGAGCTAACTCCTTTACAAAAAGCCCACTTTTTGCAGGTTGTAATTTATCTCCACTAATCACAAGTTTAAAAGGTTCTATCTCTTTGTGTTCTTTGAAAAAATCATTTAAAACTGAACTAAATAGAGGGAATAGATAAGGTTGGTCTGTTTTACCATCAAAAGAGTAACCAAGCTCAACTGATTGAGGGATATCATCTTTTTTAATATATTTTTCACAAGCTTCTAAACAACCAGCTAACTCCTCATCACTTTCTAATTTAACTCTTAAAAGCATTAAAAAAGCTGCAGCTTGTTCACTCTCACATTTATTTTGTAAGATTCCATCGATAGCTTCAATAATCTCTTCTTTTGTAAGATCACGATTAGATTTTGGACCAGTTCCAACTGCTTTAATATATTTAAAAAAATTCATGGGTTAATTCCTAAGTTTTTGATTAATTATATTTATATTAACATAATTTCACTTTCTGTGCTTAGAAATATTTGTTAAAAAATCATCAAAAAAATTTGAATGTTTTTTATTTGCAATTTCTACACAAAAAAATGTTACTATTTTAGTATGAAAAAAATATTTATATTATTTATCATTGCTTTTACAAGTGTTTATGCCTATAAATCAAATATCAAAGGGATTTATGCAGTTGGGATTTTTGATGCTCAAGGTAGAGGAGAGAATATCCAACATGTAAGAAAAACAAAAAATAATTACAATGGAGTATGTTACACAAAAATATTTTTATATGGAAACGCATTTAATGTAAAACCAGATGTTTCAATTGGTAATTCAATTGGACATTATGTTAACTCCAAACCTATTTATGACAAAAGAAATATAAAAATCGGTGAGGAGTTAACATATAAACATTTAAATGTCCAAAATGGACTTCTTAAAGTAAGCCTAAGAAATAGAATATTTGATTCTAAGGTTTATGTCAAATAAATTTAAGGCTCACCTAAAAACATAAGTCCTATTATAAATGATACAATTACAGTTGAACCAATAGGAAAAGCTTTTGATAATGGATTCTCTTTTCCAACCATTGCCATGCCAACTTTACTTAATACAAAGAAAAAACCTATTAACACTAAGGCACCAATAATCTTGATAATCATAATAGCCTCCTTGAGTTTTTATTAAGTATATTTTAATTTTTTAAATTTAATCAAAAAGTAAATTTTTTTTATATATTTTTTTTTAAGGTAAGTTATCAAAAATAGTCTATTTTAAACTATCATATTTTATTGGAATCTCTATAAAAAACTTAGCACCTTTATCAGTATTTTTTACAAAAAGATTACCTTTTAGACTTTCTGTTACAATTCTATAACTCATATAAAGTCCTAAGCCAGTACCTTGAGACTTATGTTTTGTTGTAAAGTAAGCATCAAAAATTTTATTGATAACATCATCGGGAATTCCCCCTGCATTATCTTCTAAAGTTATAGTAATAGTCTCTTTTTCAACTTTTAAATCTAATATTATATTTTTATCTTGAATATTTCTTTCAATAAAGATTTCATTAGCATTATTGATTATATTTATTAATACTTGCTCTAATTCACCTGAAATCATCCCAATAACAATGTCGTTTTTTTCTATATTATTTATTATGTTTATATGATTACTTTTTATTGTTGTATCTAGGATTTGAAGTACATCATCTACGCTTTTTTTAATACTAACTGCTTTAAACTCCTTATCATTTCTTATAAAATTTCTAAAAGACTCTATTATATTAGAAAGATAATTTGCACTATCCATAATGCTACTCATCTCTTTTTCTAAATCAACTTCTTTTAACATTTTTAGTTCTTGTTTTAATGAAACAGATGAAGCTACAGAAGTTATAATTGATAAAGGTTGTCTCCATTGGTGAGCAATATTACTTAACATTTCACCAAGTGCAGTCATTCTAGTTTGATTTAACATTTTTAATTGATGTTCTTCATACTTTTTTTTAGCAGTTATATCAGTTCTAGTTGAAATATACTCTATAATTTGATTTTCTTGGCTATAAACAGGCTCTACCCTTGAATAAACCCAGTAATATCCCCCATCTTTTTTAAGGTTTTTAACCTCATTTTCCCAAACTTTCCCACTTTGAATTGTTGTCCATAGTTCTTTAAAAACAGTTTTTTTCATATCAGGATGTCTGATTATATTATGAGGTTTACCAATTAGTTCCTCTTTTGTATAACCTGATATCTCACAAAAAGCCTTACTAACATAAGTTATGTAACCTTTTAAATCTGTTTTTGAAAAAATTACATTATTGTCATAAACATTTAATAACTCTTTTAACTTTTTCTTTTGTCTACCAATTTTAAGAGTCTTTTTTTCAACCTCTTTATTTAATCTTCCAACATAATTTTTATTAAGTAAAAACAATATAAAAAGAACATAGATTACTACAGCTACAATAACTTGTGATGAATATTCAAATCTAAAGTTATAAATTTTTGATTTATCAAGTTTTTTTTCCTCAAAAAAGAAGATAAAAAAGCCCATTTCACCACCATGAATATCTTTAATTTGAGTAGTAGTTACTAAATATTTATCAAAAAGTATAGGTTTTTCTAAATACATCAATTTTTTCAAACCATAGATTTTAACTTTCTTCATTAAACTTTTAGATGCATTTAGATTTGCAACATAATTATTACCAATAAACAAAGAAGTAAAAGGTTTTATAAATCTAGTTGTATAATCTTCATGAAGAACCATTAATGGTTCAATATCATATTTTTTAAGAACTCTTGCTATTGAGTTAAATTTAGAAATCATCTCAATAATCCCTATAAATTTACCATTATCATATAAAGGAATCATTGTTTTAAATGTCATATCAAATCGTCCCGTACTAATACCTCTCATAGGTCTGGGATTTTTTATCATATCAACAATATCTATTCTAGCACTTGCGGCATGGTCTCCAATTCTATTTGTCCAACTTCTATAAAAGCTATAGCCATCTTTATCAATAATTTGAATCCATAAATTTCTATATTCCCCAAATCTTTGAGTCTCTTCAATAATTTTTGAATAATCTAATAAAGAGTTGTCTTTTTTGACTAATGCTTCAATTAGATTTTTATCTTTACTTAAAAGATTTGTTAATGCAAAAGTTTTCCCAAATTTCTTTTCAACTTCATCCCTAAAAAAAGCTATAATCTCTTCACTTTTTTTATTATAAATATCTTTTTCATATTCATTTTTTTTATCTAAATAATAAAATTTATAAGATAAAAATATAAGAATTAATAAAGATATAGAACTTATTAAAAACTTTTGCATTTAAAAATATTCTTACATATACTTCGCTAAAACTTCAGGAATTTTAACAGAACCATCTTCTTGTTGATAGTTTTCCATTATTGCTAATAAAGTTCTTCCAACAGCAAGTGAAGAACCATTTAAAGTATGAGCTAAGATATTCTTTTTACCATCTTTATATCTGATTTTTGCACGTCTTGCTTGAAACTCTCTTGTGTTAGAAATAGAAGAGATTTCTCTATATTTTCCTTGACCAGGAAGCCAAACTTCTAAGTCTATTGTAGTTGAAGCACTAAATCCTAAATCTCCTGTACATAATTGTACTTTTTGGTGTGCAAGACCAAGTGAAGTTAATAAATCACTTGCACAATTTACCATTTTCTCAAAAACTTCTTCTGATTCTTCTTGTTTAGTAATTGCTACCATCTCAACTTTATCAAATTGGTGTTGTCTAATTAATCCTCTTGTATCACGTCCTGCACTTCCAGCTTCTTTTCTAAAACATGGTGTATAAGAAGTCATTAATAAAGGTAACTCATCAGCAGGTATAATCTCATCATTGTAAAGATTTGTTAATTGAACCTCAGCAGTTGGGATTAAATATAAATCTTCACCCTCAATTTTAAATAAATCATCTTCAAATTTTGGTAATTGCCCTGTTCCTTGAAGTGTACTTGAATTTGCCATAAATGGAACATACCACTCTTCAAACCCTCGCTCTTTATTAAAATCAAGCATATAGTTAATAAGTGCTCGCTCTAATCTTGCCCCCTGTCCTTTAATTGCAGAGAATCTAGATTTTGCTAACTTCACACCTCTTTCAAAGTCTAACCATCCATTATCTAAGTCCCAGTGCTCTTTTGGCTCAAAAGAGAATTCAGGTTTTTCACCAATTATTTCTAAAATAACATTTTCATTTTCATCAGCGCCATCAGGAACATTTTCATCTGGAAGATTTGGGATACCTAAAGCAATAGAAGTTAACTCATCTTCTAAAGTTTTAACCTCCTCTTCCATTAATTGTTTTTTTGATTTAAGTTCATTAATTGAAGCTTGCAAAGGAGCAATATCTAAACCCTCTTTTTTATATCTTCCAAACTCTTTTGAAAGCTTATTTTGCTCTGCTGTAACATTTTCCATCTCTTGTCTTTTTTGCTTTGCATCATCAGTTAAGTCTTTTAACTTATCAAGAGTAGATTGTTCAACACCTTTTCTCTTTAAGGCATTCGCCATATTTTCAAATTCTTTTTGTAGTTGCTTTACATCAATCATTTCAATCTTTCTTATAAATTTTTGCTGATTATATCCAAAATTAACTTTTTAGTGTTTTATAATGGCTTCTATAATAAAATATGTTACTATACCAATATGAAAGCTTTATGGATGAAATACAAATTTTTCACGGTTACAATACCGTTTATTCTTCTAATTTTTGGTGCTTTTTATTTTACAGCATCGTTTATACAACCAAGCCCAAAAAAAGAGATTACAATTGCAACAGGAGGGAAAACTGGCAATTATTATAAAACAGCATTAGAGTATAAAAAACTATTAGAAAAAGAGGATGTTACAGTTAACATAATCAATTCGGCTGGTTCTATTGAAAATATTCAATTACTAAAGGAGAAAAAAGCAGATATCGCTTTTATGCAAAATGGAACAATTAGTAATGAAACTTCTGAAGGTATAAAATCACTTGCCTCAATCTATTATGAGCCACTTTGGGTATTTTATAAAAATGAAGGTTTTAATGTTGATTACTTAATACAGTTTTATTCAAAAAAAATATCAATTGGTAAACAAGGAAGTGGAACAAGAGATTTAGCATCAAATATCTTAACAGATAATGGCATAGACAACACAAATTCTCAGATTCTAGATTTAACTAATGAAGAAGCTAAAAATGAGTTACTAAAAGGGAATATTGATGTTATGTTTGTTGTATCTTCCCACAAATCTGAAATAGTAAAAGAACTTTTAGCTTCTCCTAATGTAAATGTATTTAGTTTTAAAAGAGCAAGGGCATATAGCCAAAAATATACATTCTTAGAGGATTTAACACTATATGAAGGGACTTTAGATCTTTATAGAAATCTTCCAGATCAAAATATAAATCTTCTTTCAACAACTGCAAATTTAGTAGTAAATGAAAACTTTCCGGAAGAATTAAAAAGATTATTCTTGAAAAAAATAGTTGATGTTCATAATAAAAAAGACCTATTTTCAAAGGCTAATTATTTTCCAAATACAATAAATATGAAACTTGATTTAGATGATGAGGCACAAAGATATTTTGAAAATGGAGATACATTTTTAGAGAAGATTTTTCCTTATTGGATAGCTTCAAATATAGATAGATTAAAGATTTTATTAATCCCTTTAATCACTTTATTATTCCCACTATTTAAAGGTTTCTTCCCACTTTATAATTGGTCAATGAGATCAAAAATCTATAGATGGTATGATGAAGTTAAAGCTATCGACAGAGAATTAGAAAATATCGATAAAACAAAATATCAAGAAGAGTTAGAGAAACTTGAAAAGTTAAGAATTGAAATTAGTAATGAAACAAAAGTTCCTTTATCATTTATGGGGGAATACTATAATCTTCAACTTCATATTGACCATGTTATAAATAAGATTGAAAAAGCTATATAAGGACTTGTTTAAAAAGCTATTTTACTAATTTTAGATATAATTTCGCAAAAAAATAATTTCCCTATTAATGGGGAGCTTTATAAGGAATTATATTTTGAGAATATTATCGGGAATTCAACCAAGTGGGACTATTCATATTGGTAACTATTTTGGAATGATAAAGAAGATGGTTGAAGCACAAGATGATGGTGAGCTTTTTGCCTTTATAGCTTCATATCATGCATTAACAACAGTAAAAGAAAAAGAGCTTCTAGAAAAAAATATTTTTGAAGCTGCAGTGAATTTTTTAGCATTAGGAATGGATCCAGAAAAGTCTACATTCTGGGTTCAAAGTGATGTAAAAGAAGTATTAGAATTATATTGGATTTTATCAAACCATACTTCAATGGGATTACTTGAACGTGCACACTCTTATAAAGATAAAACAGCTCGTGGCTTTCAGACAAATCATGGGCTTTTTTCTTATCCTGTACTAATGGCTGCAGATATTTTACTTTATGATTCAAATATTGTTCCTGTTGGGAAAGATCAAATTCAACATGTTGAAATGACAAGAGATATTGCAAATAGCTTTAATCACCACTACAACACAGATATTTTAGTTTTACCTGAAGCTAAAGTTGATGAAGTGGTTGCAACAGTTCCAGGAACTGATGGAGCTAAAATGTCGAAATCTTATGGAAATACAATTGATATGTTTGGAACAAAAAAAGGTATTAAAAAACAAGTTATGGGGATAGTTACTGATTCAAAAGAGCTTGATGAAGCAAAAGACTATACTACTTGTAATGTTTATAAACTATGTGAACTATTTATGAATGAAGATGAGTTAAAGCAACTTCAACAAAGATATGCAACTCCAGGCGAAGGGTATGGTCATTTTAAACTTTCACTTCTAGAAAAAATTAATGAACACTTTGCTCCATATGCTGAGAAAAGACAACACTTACTAGACAATCCAAAAGAAGTAAAAGAGATTTTAGCTTTTGGAGCAGACAAAGCAAAAAAAATAGCGAGTGCTAAGATGGAAGCTATTAGAGAGATTGTAGGTTTATAAGGATAAAGTTTGATTCCAACAGTATATGATATTTGTATTCAAGATGTATTAACTATAGATGTTCAAAAAACATTAGATGATGCTATAAAAAAGATGTCTGATTATAATCTTCGAACAATAATATTAAAAAATTATGAAGATAAATCTTATCATATATTAACAACAACTCATCTGTTGGAATTCAAAATTTCTAATATTGATAAAAGTGCAATTTTAGAAGATCTTAAAATACCTAAAGTAAAAGAACTTGATAAAAATATAAATCTTCTTTCTGTTTTAAATGATATTGATTCAAGTGATGAATATATGGTTATTACAGAAAATGAAAAGCTAATAGGAATAGTTTCTTATACTGATATAGTTAATAATATTGACCCACAAATTATGATGAAGAAACAAACTCTTTCTTCATTAACCCATCAATATAAAGCTGTAACTTCAGATGAAAATGCATCTACTCTTCAAGTTATTCATCTTTTAAAAGAAAGCTCTAGAGATGCCGTTATTATAGTAGATTCAGATTTAAGACCAATTGGAATTTTTACTACAAAAGATTTTATCGATATAGTTCACAACGATTTTGACCTATTAAAACCTATCAAAAACTATATGACATCTCCTGTAAATACTTTAGATGATAGAACTACTATTGCAAAAGCAGTTAAATATATAAAAGATAAACATTATAAAAGAATTGTTGTAGTTGATGAGAACAGATATCTTTCAGGGATTATAACCCAAAAAGAGTTACTTAAAACAGTTTATAATAAATGGATTGAACTTATCAAAGAAGAAGGTTCAAAAATGTCAAGAACAAATGAGAAACTTTTAAAAGCAACTTCAAAACTAAAAAAAGAGGTTTCATTTGATTATTTAACTAAACTATACAATAGAAATATGTTTGACACACTTTTAATTGAACAAATTGAAAATTTTAAAAACTATAGTAACTACAGTTTCTCTTTGGCAATGCTTGATATTGATCATTTCAAGAAAATAAATGATAAACATGGTCACTTAGAAGGGGATAAGGTTCTTCAAGAGATTGCAAAAATATTAACAATTACTACAAGGGGAAGTGATATTGTTGCAAGATGGGGTGGAGAAGAGTTTGTAATACTTCTACCTAATACAAATATAGAACAAGCAACAATCTTTTCAGAAAAACTTAGAGATTCAATTGAAAGCTTTGACTTTAAAAATATTGGAAGGGTAACTTGCTCAATAGGTATTTCACAATTTCATAGTTCAGATACAAAAGCCAACTTTTTTAAAAGAGCCGATGAGGCTTTATACAAGGCAAAAGAGTTAGGAAGAAATAGAGTTGAACTAGAACACCTAAACTAATTTACTTTTCTACAAATGTAGATTAGCTTATCAGCTTCATCAAATCCATGAAGATTGAATTCCTTTATTTCTTCAACTTCAAAACCTGCTTTTTTTAATAACTCTTTTAAAGTTTTTTTATCATGATAATATTGAGTAATTTTATCTTTTTCTTTAATATATTTTCCACTTTCATCCTTTGAAAAAAGTGTTAAAGAAGTAATTAATTTTTTATCTTCATAATAGGCATCAATAGCTATAAATTTATCTTTTCTATCAATACTAATAGATCCTTGAGCAACTTCATCAAATCCAAATAAGGTATTAACATCAAATATAAAATATCCATTATCATTTAAAACTCTTGCAATATCTGTAAAAAACTTTTTAAGTTCATTTCTTGGAATATAGTTTATTACATCAAAAATAGCAGTTGCATTGTCATACTTCTCTTCTACTTTTTCTAAGGGAATACAGGCAGTGTTCTCAATCCCTTTTTCCCTACAAGCATCAATTTGAGCTTCACTTAAATCTATTCCAAAAGCTGTTTTATTATTAACTTCTAAAATTTGTAAGAAATATCCTTGACCACACCCTATATCTAAAATATTATCAAGTTCTTTTTCCATAATATTAGACATAAACTCATTATTTAAATTATAAACCTCTTCATCAAAATCAAGATATGGTTCTATTTTTGAATATAGGTCTAAACCCATTAAAGAACTGCCTCAAGCTTAGTTCTTAAATCAAAGATTAAATCTTTTTTTGAATAATATGAATTTTTATTTGCTATTAAATGAGCAGAACTTTCCATAATAGTTGGTCCAACTTCAAGTCCATTTTGTTTCATAGTAGTTCCAGTTTCAACAATATCAACAATACAATCACAAAGACCAACTAAAGGTGCAAGTTCAATTGAGCCATAAAGTTTGATAATTTGAACAGCCATTGCTCTTTCTTCAAAATATCTTTTTGCTATTTTTTCATGTTTTGTTGCAACTGTAATTTTACTCTTAGTCATATCAAGTTCTTCACCCTTTCTTAGACCAAAGGCAACTTTACATTTTCCTAATTGTAAATTTAATAATTTAATTAAATCATATTCTTTTTCTTCAAGAACATCTAAACCAACAACTCCAAGATCTGCTGCACCATGCATTACATATGTTGGTACATCTTGATTTCTTACATTTAAAAATCTGAATCCACTTTTTTCTAAAATTAATTTTCTATCTTCGAAAATAAACTTTTCACCAAAAGCTTTCTCAAATTTATCAAGAGTCTCTTCTGCAATTCTACCCTTAGGCAATGCAATTGTTAGCATCAATTATCCTTTTCATGTTCTCAAATATTAAATCTTTTTTATAAATGCTATTTTCAAAATGTTTACTTAATAGCTTTCCATCTCCACCAGTGAAGATAATTCTTCTATCTTTACTTACTTCTTTGATTGGTAAAATGATTGATTTCATCATCGCATATGTTATAGCATCTTTTGTTTGAAGCGGTATTTTATCTAAATTTATATTTTTTTCAAAATCAAACTTTAGTTTTTTAGAAATTTTGGGATAAGTTTTCATAAAAGACCTAAAACCAGGTAAAATAAAACCACCTTTATGAATCCCTTTTTCCATTATATCAACAGTTATTGCACTACCAGCATCAACAATTACTGCATCTTTTTCAAAATAACTTGCAATCGCCCTATCTATTCCTAAACCAACATAAGAGGTTTCAAAATCCATCAACTTCTTAATATTTTTTGCCTGAGGATTAATTTGTTTTAATTTTTTTGTTGCAGTTTTATTTACTGATATATAAAAAATATCATCATTAAATTTTGGAAGTTCTTCTTCAAGAAAATATCTTTTATGTTTTCCCTCAATTAAAAAATGGAATGTTGTATTTCCAATATCACACAAAATCAATTCGTACACTCCATTTGTTTTCTTCTAAAAACTTTTTTGCTTTTGAGCATAGTGGAGAAGAGATTAAAAGTTTTTTTTCTTTAAAGTTATGCCCTTCTTTTTCGACTAATTTATTAAAAAGCTCTAATAAATCATTTGCATTTTTTCTAATAAATCTACTTTTACCATCAACGATAAATATTGCATAGTATGAGTTATTGGTTGCAGTGGCTTTATAGATTTTGATTTTTTTTCTACTTCCTAAATCTTTTGGATTAATTTCAATTAATTCTTTAAATAAAATATCTTCATTTAAAAAGTATTTTGTTAATTCTTTCAAATATGCTCCTGTAAATTATTTGAGATTATAACAAAAGTTTGTTTTAGCTATAATTTCCTTCAATTTTAATAGCTGGTATCATTAATGTTCACAAAAAAAATATTCCTAAAAATACTTATTTTATTCTTTTTTATTCTTTTGATTCCATCAAATGCTAATCAAAAACAATTTAAGGTTTCTTATGACCCAGATTATGCACCCTTTTCCTATGAGCAAAATGGAAAAGCAGAGGGTCTTTTTGTAGATCTTTGGAGACTTTGGGCAGAAGAAAATCATTATAGTATAAAGTTTATTAATGGAATTACGTGGGATAATTCAATAAATCTTGCAAAAGAAAAGAAAGTTGATTTCTTTTTAGGTACAAATCCTTATGAAGATTGGATGAAAAGTTCAAAAACCTACTATGAACTTAATACTTCCCTATTTATACATAAAGAGAATGACAAAGGATTTAGTAAAGACGCTCCTTATATAGTTGGAATTATAGGAAGTGATTATGAAAAGATTATAAAAAACAATTTTATAAATTCTGAAATTATTATTTACAAGAACTATGCCGATGCTTTTAAAGATTTTACTTCAAGAAAAATAGATTTAATTTATGATGATAAAATTGCAATTGAATATTATGCCTTGCAAAATGGCTATTTTCATTTAATACGTTCAATAAAACTTTTATCTAATTCTTTTAAAATAAGTGCCATTTCTAAAGATGAAAATCTTATAAAAATATTTAATGAAAGTTTTGAAAAATTAAAACCTGAAGATTTAGCTTCTGTTGAGAGTAAATGGATTATACATAACGAGCAAAGAATTTATGAGGATATCAAGAACTTAACTCAATTAACCCAAGAGGAAAAAGATTTTATAAAATCAAAAACCCTTAAAATTTCCCTTTCAAAATCTTGGGAACCTTTTTCCTTTGTTTCTGTTAATAAGCCAGAGGGAATTTCAACTGAAATTTGGGAACTTATTGCTAAAAAACTTGGTTTAAAATATGAGTTTTTTGTTAATAATGACTTTACTAAACAACTCTTTGCAATAAAAAATAAAGAACAAGACTTAATATTTAGTGTCGGAGAAACAAAAGATAGGAAAAAATATGCCCTATTTTCAAAATCTTATGCATCTTTTCCTTTGTCTATAGTTACCCTTAAAGATGAAAACTTTATAGAGAATATGAACTATCTTTCTAATAAAAGAATTGCTGTGGGAGAAAACTTCACTGCACACAAAATCTTAAGGGAGAAATACCCAAATTTAGATTTTTTATTAGTTAAAAATATCAATGAGGGATTAAGAGCTGTAAATGAAAAAAAAGCCTATGCTTTTATTGATATTAAACCTTTATTAGCTTACAACATTAGAAAACTTAATTATGACTCCTTAAAAATCACAGGTAATACTGGTCTAAATTATGATATGAGTATTATGATTAGAGATGATTATAAAATTTTACAATCAATACTAAATAAAGCAATAATTTCATTAAATGAAGAGAAAGTAAACTCTATAATAAAAAGATGGGAAAATGTTCAATTTGAGAAAAACTTTGATTATAAAACCCTGTGGGTTTTACTTGGTCTAACAAGTTTATTTTTTATTCCATTAATATATTTTAATCAACAAAACTTACGAAAAAGCAAAAACTTAAAAATTCTTGTGGATGAAAGAACTAAAGAGCTAAAGATTTTAAATGAACAATTAGAAGAAAGAATTGAAGAAAAAACTAAAGAATTAAGAAGAGCCAATTATCTACTTGATGAAGCACAAACAATTGCAAAACTAGGAAGTTTTGGTTACAGTATAAAAAAGAAAGAATTAAAATGGAGTAATGAACACTATAAAATTTTTGGACTTTTTGTGGGTGAAATTAAGCCAACATTGTTAACTTTTTTCTCTTTTATCCATTCTGATGATAAAAAAAGAGTAAAAAAAGAGTTTTTAAAATCTTTTAGAACAAAAAGAAAAAATTCCTTTGAATTTAAAATCTTACTAAGAGATGAGACTATTAAATATATTCAATTAACCTCAAAAATAACAAAATTTTCAAATGAAGGTAAACCTTTATTTATCATTGGGACTATACTTGATTTAACAAAAATAAAAAAACTTGAATTAGAAAAAAGGGAACAAGACACACTTCTTGCACAGCAATCTAAAATGGCGGCAATGGGAGAGATGTTAGAGAATATTGCTCACCAATGGAGACAACCACTTTCAGTGATTTCAACTGCCTCGACAGGAATGCAATTGCAATTGGAGATAAATAAAAAAGTGGATGAAAAGTTTTTACTTGAAAGTATAAACTCCATAAATAAACAATCTCAATATCTTTCAAAAACAATAGAAGATTTTAGAAATTTTTTTTATCCAAATAAACTTGTTCAATATTTTGATATAAAAGATTGCATTGACAAATCTTTATATTTAGTTGATTCAAGACTAAAGAAATATAATATTGAAGTTATAAAAGATATGAGAAGTATAAAGATAAAAACTTTAGAAAGTGAACTTGTACAAATTTTACTAAATATTTTAAATAATGCAATTGATGCAATTGAATCAAAAAAAATATCAAAAGCTGTAATTTGTATAAATACTTATAAAGAAAAAGATTCACTAATCATTGAGATAAAAGATAATGCGGGGGGAATTCCTAAAAATATTATAAATAGAATTCTAGAACCATACTTTACAACTAAACATAAATCACAAGGTACTGGAATAGGACTTTATATGTCAAATGAAATCATTACTAAACATTTAAAGGGTAGAATCTTAGTATCTAATTGTACTTTTTTAGTTGATGAAATCTATTATAAAGGCGCACTTTTCACCCTTTCTCTTCCAATAGAGGTAAAAGAAGGATGAAAAGATTTCTTCTTATAGTTTTAATTTTTAATGGTTTAATTCAAAATATGTTAGCAAAAGAGATTATAATTTCGAAAATTCAAGAGGCTTCTGGTATCACTTACTCAAAAAAATCAAACACACTTTTTGTTGTTGCAGATGAGGGTTCAATTTATGAATTAGATTTAGAAGGTAAAATTCTAAGGGAAAAAGAGATAGGGAAATATGATTTTGAAGGTGTTGCAGTTGATGATAAAAAAGATATTTTATTAGTAGCAATTGAAGGTGAAGATAATATTTTAGTCCTATCAAAAAAAAATTTTAAAAAGAAAAAAGAGATCTCAATAAAAAGAGAATTTGATGGAATTAAGGTTTTAAAAAAAGGTAATGATGGTATTGAAGGTATTGCCATATTAAAAGATAAAATATATTTATCAAACCAATCTAATAAGCTTTATCCAAAAGAAGACTCTTCTGTAATTGTGGTTATTGATTACGATTTGAAAAAGAAAAAACAAAAGATTAAAGAGATTATAAACCATGGATATAAAGATATTGCAGGATTAACTTTTTATAAAAATAATCTTTTTATGGTAAGTGATAAAGATTCACTTTTAATTGAATATGATTTAAAAAAACAAAAGACAAAAAAAGAATACAAACTAACAAACTATTATGATCAAGAAGGAATAACCTTTGATAAAAAAGGTAATCTTTATATTGCTGATGATGGTGGAAATATACTAAAAATAAAAGATTTTATAAAATAATGGAAGAGATACAAACACAACTAACTTACGAAGAACAAACAAAGATTACAAGGGCTGTAATTAAAGCTGCTGTATTAATGCTTGAATATGGTGCAGAAAGTAGACTTATAGAACAAACTGCTCAAAGATTAGGAAAGGCTTTAGGTGTTGATTCCGTTGAACTTTCTCTAATCCCTTCGGCTATTGTTTTAACAACACTAACAAACAATCAAACACACTCTGTTACAACAACAAGAAGGGCATACCATAAACCAATAAACATGTCTATTGTTTGTGATGTTCAAAGGATGTGTCATCAAACAGAAAAAGAAAAAAAAGATGTAAGTTTTGTATTAAAAACAATGAAAGAGATTCAAGCAAACTATTATAATAGATGGCTTGTAGTTTTTATGATTGGTTTATCATGTGCCTCTTTTGCATACTTAAACGGAGCAGATTTAATCTCATTTTTTGTCACTTTTGTTGCATCAAGTGTAGCTATGTTTACTAGACAAGAATTAGCAAAAAGAAAGTTTGTGATGATTATAACCTTTGCTGCAACTGCTTTTGTGGCAACAATAATCTCTGGACTTGCCCATATATATGAATTAAGTGATAAGATAGATATTGCTTTATCATCAAGTGTAATTTTACTTGCTCCTGGTTTCCCTTTTATCAATTCTGTTTTAGATGCTGTAAAAGGTTATCTAGCCATGGGTTGGGGTCGTTGGATGCAAGCTGTTTTATTAACAGTAGCAACTGCAATTGGGATTGTTTTTGCCTTTGTAATTTTAGACTTAAAAGGTTGGTAATATGGGTACTGAATTAATTAATTATATTATAAATGCAATTTTTGCTGCCATTCCAGCTATTGGCTTTGGTATGGTTTTTAATGTTCCTAAACATACACTTATATATTGTGGATTTGGTGGAGCAATTGCATATACTTCAAGAACTATTTTAATGGATATAAATTTTAGTATTGAACTTGCAACATTTTTAGCTTCTACAATAGTTGGTTTAGTTGCTCTATATTGGTCAAGAAAATATATTATTCCAAGACCTGTTTATACGATTGCTTCAATTATACCTTTGATTCCCGGAACATATGCTTTTAATGCTGTTATAAATCTTATAAATATGAGTGCCCATGGAGTTACCCCTGAACTTATTACTATTTTTGTTGAAAATGGTTTAAAAACAATTACTATTTTAGGGGGAATTGGCTTTGGACTTGCAATTCCATCTATATATTTTATGAGATACAATAGGCCAATTGCCTAATTGTATCTCCTAAAACTCTCCTTTGTAACCAGCTAATCTCATTAAAGTTTTACTAACTGGAGATATTAATTTATCATTAAAATCATAATGAACATTATGACAAGCTTTTTGATGTTTTTCAACCCCATCATCACTTCCAATAAGTGCAAAAGCTCCAGGTATTGTGTTTAAATAATAGCTAAAATCTTCACTTGCCATAATAGGTGTTGGAATATCACTTTCCCAATTTTCACCCAATTGATTTTTTAACTCTTCTCTAACCATTTCCGCTTGGGTTTTGTGGTTTATTGTTGCTCCATACCTATCTCTTAATTCAACATCAACCTCTACGTTATAAGTTTTTGCAGTTGCTTTTACAATCTCATCTATTTTATTAAAAACAAAACTCTTTAACTCATCAGTTGGCACTCTAATACTTCCTTCAAGTTTTACAAAATCAGGGATTGTAGTTAAATCACTTTTCCCATCAATTGAAGTTACTGAAACAACTGCACTATCTTGTGGAGAGACTTGTCTACTTATTATTTGTTGGAGATTTAATGTCATAGCACTTGCTGCTAAAACTGGGTCATGACATAATTCAGGTTGGGAAGAGTGTCCACCCTTTCCTTTTATATTTATATGAAAAGTTCCATTTCCAGCCATTACAGTACCATCGGGACATACAGCTTGACCAAATTTAATAGCAGGCCAATTATGCCAACCAAAAATCATATCAACACCATCTAAACAACCCTCTTCTATCATTTTCTTAGCTCCATGACCACCCTCTTCTGCTGGTTGAAATAAAAGTGTTACTGGGTTTTCTAATAGATGTTCATTTTGTTTTAACCAAATGGCAGCCGTCATTAGTGTTGCTGTGTGACCATCATGCCCACAAGCATGCATACATTGCTCTTTTGTTGACTTATATGGTACATCTGTTTTTTCTACTAATGCAAGGGCATCAATATCACCTCTAATTGCAATATGAGGGCCTTTTTTATCTTGTGCTAAAAGTCCACAAGTTCCTGTATTTGCATAGGTTTTATAAGGAATATCATACTCATCTAAAATATCTCTAATAGATTTTGCTGTATTAGTTTCTTCCCATTTTAATTCTGGGTGTTTATGTAAATTGTGTCTAAAATCTATTGCAAAGTTTACAACCTCTTCAAATTTTTTTAACATATAATTCTCCTTTTTATCTTATTCAAGTAGATCTGTTAATTCATTCAAACTATTAAGATGATTTAACATTGGATCATCACAATTAATATAAATATCTTGTTTACCTATGATATAACTTTTACCTGAAATTTTGTTGTTAATAACATTGTAGTTTTTTTGTTTTTCAACACTTTCAAAAACTCCAATAAATCTTGTATCTCTTAAGGAAATAGTCTCTAATCTATCCCCTTGTTTTATCTTTCCTTCATAATATAAATATGCAAGTCTAGCTGAAGTTCCTGTTCCTGTTGTACTTCTACAAATAACCCCTGGGTGTACATAAGTAGTTGAAGGTGAGCTATATAAACCTTCCTGTTTTTTAGTAACTTCACCCATAAAATGTAAAAAAGGAATAGGTCCCACATCACCTAAACTATAGTGTTTAAAATCCTGTTTTTTTCTAATTTCTTCAATTATCATATATGCAGTTTTAGATAACTCTTCCTCTTCACTTTTATTTAATTTAAAACCAAGTTGCGAGGCTTCAACTAAAACATAAAAACCACCACTATAGGCTATTGAATAAGTAACTTCTCCCAAATTTGGTATATTAATTATCTGTTTATAAGAATGAATATAACTTGGTAATCCTTGACAAGTTACAGATTCAACAACACCATTTACTATATTTGCTTCAATATCAACTAAACCTGCAGGAGATTCAAGTTTAAAATTTGTTATTCCCTCTTTTTTAGCTACTAATCCTTTTTCAATAACCGCAGTTGCTGTACATAAAGTATTAGACCCAGAATAGATAGGATATCCCATCACTTCCATAATAATATATCCTGCAACTGCTTCGCTTTCGCAAGCTGGAACAACTAAATCTATTGACATCTCAGGGATTCCATATGGCTCAAAAAGTAATGTTTTTCTTAAACCATCTGCCTTTTTTTGTAAGTATTCCATTTGCTCTCTTACAGTTTTCCCTGGAAGTTTTTTAACTCCAGAAAAAACTATTCTACTAACATCACCTCCAGCGTGGGTATCAATTAGACCTATTTTATGCTCTTTTGAACTCATAAAGAATCCTTTTGAGCAAACTCTTTCCCATATTCATCCCATTTTGAATCAGGAATTACTACTACTTTTCCAAGATAATTATTTGACCTATTTGCAAAATACTCTTCACACTTATGAAGCTCAGAAAGCTTAAATGTGGCATGAAGCATAGGTTTTAATTTCCCCTCTCTAATCCATTTCATTAATTGTTTTACTTCATTTCTAGTTCCATGGGAAACTCCATGAATCTCTATTTGATATAGATATATCTTTGACCACATAATTTGTGTTAGATTATCTCCACTAGCTCCTGCAATACTAAGTCTTGGATAGTCACTTTTATTTTTCATATCAGTAATCATACAATCTAAGAAAACATTTGTGTATTCTCCACCAACCATATCCATAACTGCATCTATAGCTTTTCCATTTGTTGCTTCTAAAACTCTTTGTTTTAAGCTATTTATATCTGCTCTATCAATTACTTTTTCGGCTCCTATTTTTAGAAGTTGCGCCTCTTTTTCTTTACTACTTAAGGCATAAGGAATTGCCCCTAAGATTCTACACATTTGAATTAAAGCAGTTCCAACTCCACCACTTGCCCCAGAAACTAATACTAAATCTCCTTTTTTTACCCTTGAAGCATTTAGCATTCGAAGTCCTGTTTGATATGAACACATACCTAAACTTGCAAGTTGGGCATCACTTATATCAAGATTTGACATATTATAAAAATTTTCATCGGGAACTACTACATATTCAGCAAAGCCTCCATCACAACCATGTCCTATATAATCAGGAGTTAGATTTAAATTATCATTTTTTTCAAGGTCTAAATAGATATTAAAATCTATTAAACCTTTTTTTCCAATTCTACTAGTTGAAACTTCTGAACCAACTGCTACAATTGTTCCAACTATATCTGCACCTTGAATTTTAGGAAAGGTAAAAGTGTTATCCCCACTCATATCAAAGGATGTAATTTCATCTTTATTTTTATCATCCACCCCATAAACACCAATTCTAGCTTTTCTATCAGTATTATTTTTGGCAGTGGCATGAACTTCAACTAATACCTCACCTTTTTTTGGTTTTGGTATTGCTACATCTTTGTACTTTATTTTATTTATATCTCCATGGCCTGTTAAAACCATAGCTTTCATTGTTTTATTTTTCATTTTTTTGTCCGATTAAGAATTTATTTAAATTATTTATAAAATATTGCAGGATTAAAAACTTTAATCCTTTTATAATCTGGACGAGTAAGCTACCTTTGAATAGACTCTATTAAAGCAATAGATACTATTGATTTTTCTAATATCAAATAAAATCATCATACAACCATTACTGGGATTTTTGCAAGACCTGTAACTTTATGGGAAACTCCACCTAAAAGATAACCACTTAAATCTCCTCTTCCTTGTTTCCCAATTATAATTAAATCAACATCTTCCTCTTTTATAAAATCTAAAATCTCTTTTGCAACTTGCCCAATTCTAATAAAACCTCTTACCCTATGTTTTTCTAATCCATACTCAATAGCAAGCTCTTTTGATTTGGCAACTAACTCCTTTGCATATGTTCTCATAACCTCATCTAAATTTGCAGCTTCATCATCTACTTGTCTTGGAAGCATTGCTAATGAAGCTTCTGTAAAACTATGATGTCTAAAAACTGACAATATATTTATCTGAGTTTGATCATTTTCCATGGCCATTTTACAAGCTAAATCCAAAGCCTTATTTGCTTGTTCTGAACCATCAGTTGGTACTAATATTTTTTTAAACATCACATCTCCTTTTTACTTAAAATTATTCTATTACTTGAGCACTAAAACCAAATAGATTTTGGAAATAGTCGATTACATTTAATTCTCTAAAGGCAACATCCCTTAAAAATAGTGCAATATCTGGAAAGAAAATTAAAGCAACAGATACACTTAAAAGAATAAAAATAAATGGTGGTGTTCCTTTTATTACTTCTAAATATGGTCTTTTAAATACAGCAATAGCTGTAAAAATATCACAACCAAAAGGTGGAGTTGCAGAACCAATTGCTACTTGAAGTGTAATAATAGTTCCCACTAAAACTGGATCTAATCCAACTGAATTTACAATTGGTGCAAAAATAGGAACTAAAACTAATATAACTACAATTGGATCAACAAACATACACCCAACAAAAAAAGCGATTGAGATTACAAATAAAACTTGATAAGGTCCCATTTCAGTAATACCAATAGAACTTAAAATTTGTTGTGGAATTTGAGCAAATGATAAAACCCATGCAAATCCAGCTCCAGCTCCAACTAATATAAATACAACAGCTGTTACTAATCCAGTTGATTTAGCAGTTGCATACAAATCTTTTAATTTCATTGTTTTAAAAACAATACCTTCTAAGAAAATTGCATATGCTACACTAACAGCAGCAGCTTCAGTTGGAGAGAAGATTCCTCCAAAAATACCCCCAACAATAATTGCAGGGAAACCTAAAGGCCATAAGGCATTTACTAAAGCACTACCCCTTTCTTTCCATGTAGCTTTTGGTTCAGTTGGGATATTATGTCTATATGCATAAATAATACTATAAATTGAAAATAGAAAAAGGATTAATAATCCAGGTCCAATCCCTGCAATAAAAAGTTCAGGAATAGATGTTTTAGCAACAATTCCATAAATAATCATCCCAATACTTGGAGGGATTAAAAAGGCGATATCACTTGAATTTACTATAAGAGCTAAAATAAATGATTCTTTATATCCACCTTTTTTAAGTCTTGGTCTTAAAGGAGATCCAATTGCAACAACAGTTGCCTGAGTAGAACCAGAAACAGCACCAAACATAGCACAAGCTCCTGCTGTACTAACTGCAAGTCCACCCTTAATATGTCTTACAAAAGCCATTACTAAATCAATGAGCTTTTCTGCACTTTTCCCCCTAGTCATAATATCAGCAGATAGAATAAACATAGGAACTGCAATTAATGCAGCTGGTCTAATTCCTCCCATCATCTGCTGAATTAGAAACTCCATTTTTGAAAAATCTCCATCAAAAAGTAAGAAAACCCCCAATGAGGTTCCTGCAATTAATGGAATCATCATAGGAAAACCAAGTAGTAATAAAATCACCATTAATGAAAAAATTGATGCTGATAAATGATTTTTTAGAAATTCAGTTATTTTAAAACTTGTATCTTTTATAGTGTTTTTATCTACTAAAGAAGCCAAAACTTCACCATCTTCTGTCATCATTTTAACTTCAATATTAAGCTTTCCATCACTAAAATCTTTGATATCTATATTCTCAACTTCCCAAAAACCTTTTTTATCAGTCTCAGTACTAAAAAGAAGCTCTTTATTTTTACTACCTTTTACTTTTACATTTATAATTTGCCATTTATGGGAAGAAAAATCTTCTGATTCTGCTGAACCATAAATAGAAAGATTCACTTTATCCTCAATAGCAATCTCATCAAAGTATAAAATTATATTCTCTTTTGAAAAAGCAGATATGGAAAATCCAACTAAAATTGTAGAAATTATTAAAAATTGTTTTATAAACTTTTGCATCTTTCTTCCTTATACTTCCATATCGTTGTTACTATCGCTGTATCCATCTCTTACCTTTGTTGAAAGAAAAACATCATCTTCTCTAATATTTTTTATAACTGTAAAAAAATATTGAAGCCCTGTAACAGTAAAACCAATAGGAACCCATAAATATACATAAAATACTGGTATTCCAATTGCTGGCAATATTCTTCCACTTTCATATACCTCAACTATATATCCATATGAATATTTTGCTAATATGAACATAAAAATTGAAGTGATTAAAGAGATAAATATCATAAAGACTTTTCTAATTTTTGTTGGAAGAGCATCATATATTGCAGACATTCTAATATGTCTTCCATTTCTAGCTGCGTAACTTAGACCAGCAAAGGTAACTATTACAATAAAAATCATATTTAGTTCATCTGTTATTGTTAAGGCATCATTAAAAATAAATCTTGTAATAACTGAAAGTATAGTTATTATTGCCATTGCAATTACACCTAAAGCAAGCATAATACCTTCAAATTTGCTTAGCATTTTGTCTACAAAATCTAAAGCTTTTAGTATTGGGTTCTTTGTACTAGTGTCCATAATTCTTCCTTTTACTATAGTAGGTTACAACACTTTGTAATCTACTATAGTAAATCCACTAAAAGTGGATTACTATATATTAAAAATTATTTAGCATTTGCTTCAGCCTCGGCTAAATCTTTCATCATTTGAGTCATAATTTTTTTATTTGAATCACTTTTTGAAGCGAATGATTCTTGAACAGCTTTTGCTTCTTCTTTAAATACTTTTCTTTCATCTTCAGTTAAAGTTACAATTTTATAACTAGGATTTGTTCTTACAATTCTTCCTAATCCATAAGCATCAAGTTTTTGAGCCTCTTGTAAAATTGTTTTATGGGCAAACTTAGCAGCTTCTTGAACTAATTTTTTATCTCTTTTTGATAATCCGTCATAAAACTTTTTATTTGCACTAACTGATGCATTAAAGTGTCCATGTCCTGTATATGTTAAAACTTTTGTTAAATCATCTAAACCATATGCTTCAATCCATACTGTTGGGTTTTCTTGTCCATCAACCATTCCTGTTTTAAGTGCACCAACTAAATCACCCCATGACATAGGTTGAGGAGATGCTCCAAAAGCTTTATATGTTTCAACCAAAATAGGAGAACCTGGCATAACTCTCATCTTTTTACCCTTTAAATCTGCAGGTGAATGAAACTCTTCAAAAGTTGTAACAGCCATCTCTCCTTCAGGGAAAATAGATAATAATTCTAATCCATGTTTATGGAAAATTGTTGGAAGCATCTCATTAATTACTTTTGAGTTTTTAAAGAAATAATCCAATTGTTTTGTATCTGTAGGCATCACATAAGGAACTGTAAAAACATCCATCTCAGGAATAGTTCCACCCATATATCCTGTTGATTGACCTAAGAAATGAAGTAAACCAGCTCTTGTTTGCTCCATCATGTCAGTTTCTTCACCTAAAGACCCAACCTTATATAGTTCTATTTTATTTCTTGAATTATCCTCTATAAAACTCTTAAATGCAGTTGCATAAATACCTTGAGGGTCACTTGTACCTTCACCAAAAGCATATTTCCATGTTGCTGCACTCAAACTTGTAGCAGTAATTAAACCTGCTATTACCAATCCTTTAAATAATTTCATATCAAATTCCTTTCTTTGTTTGTTTTATCGCTTTTTCTCTGTCTGGTTTTAAATATAAGCTTTTTTATAGATACACCCCCTATATTTAGTGTCACTTTAGAAATAATTGTCTTGGAAAATTACAAAAAGTTTCTACCCCATCTTTAGTAATATGAATACTTTCTGTAATCTCAACTCCCCAATCCTCTTGCCAAATCCCTGGCATAAAATGAAAGGTCATACCCGGTTCAAGAACTGTTAAATCTGTACTTCTTAAACTACAAGTTCGCTCACCCCAATCGGGTGGATAACTAACTCCAATTGGATATCCATATCTTGCATTGTTTCTATCAATACCGTATTTATTCATAACTTTTTGGGCTGCATTTGCAATATCAGCAGTTGTATTTCCTGGCTTTGCCATTTCAAGTCCTGCTTCTATTGTTTCTTGCAATGCCTTTTCTGCATCAAGAAATTTTTGATTTGGTTTTCCCATATAAATTGTTCTTGACATAGGAGCATGGTATCTTTTATAACACCCAGATATCTCAAAAAATGTTGCTTCATTTCTTTTAAAAGGGCTATCATCCCAAGTAATATGAGATGCTGATGCTTCTTTTCCTGAGGGAAGTAGAGGTACGATTGAAGGATAATCTCCCCCATAACCATCAACTCCCGCAATTGCTGTTTCATAAATTTGAGAAACTACATGGGATTTTGGAATACCAGGTCTTACAATATCAAGTACTCTTTGATGAATCTTTTCAGTAATTCTTCCAGCAATTTTCATATACTCAATCTCTTTTGCTGACTTTTTACCTCTAACCCAATTTACTAGATTATTGGCATTTACAAATGTTGCATTTGGTAAAGTTGCAGTTAATCTAAAATGAGCTTCTGCAGAATAGTAGTAATTGTCCCTTTCAGTTGCAATAACACATTTTTCCCATTTATTTTTTCTGAAAATATTTTCTCCAATCCATGTCATTGGATGCTCATCTAGATTTTGTACATACATTTCAGGATAACCAATCATATTCTCTTTACTCATGTAACATCTAAGTAATGCTGCATTCACATCCATAAGTCTTCCAAACCAAATAGGTTCTTCATGATCTAATGAGATAATTACCCCTTGATGAACATAAAATGACCACCCATCATAACCAGTTAGCCAATTCATGTTTCCTGGGTCAGTTGCAACTAAGACGTCAATTCGCCTTTGTTGCATTAAAGATTTAACTCTTTTAACCCTTTGAATATATTCCTTTTTAGTAAAGGCAAGTTTTGTTTTATTCATTTTCTTCTCCAAAACTTAACTTTTAACTGGACCTACCCAAACTTGTTGAGTATTTACAAACATTCTAATTCCATGTGGTCCTAACTCCTTTCCAAGTCCAGATTTTTTTACTCCACCACTTGGAAGCCTTGGGTCTGATTTAACTATTCCATTAATTGAAACTTGTCCTGTTACAATTCTTGAAGCTATTTTTTTACCTTTTTCGACATCCCCTGTCCAAACAGAACCACCTAAACCATAATCTGTTGCATTTGCTATTTTTATAGCTTCCTCTTCATCTATTACTTTTATAACGGATGCTATTGGTCCAAATGTTTCTTGGCAAGAAACAACCATACCAGGTTCTACATCAGCTAAAATAGTCACAGGGAAGAAAAACCCTTGCATATCATCTAATCTTTGACCACCAAGAACTAATCTAGCTCCTGCTGCAACTGATCTATCAACTTGCTCATGCATCTCTTCAACTAACTCACGTCTAGCTATTGGTCCAATAGTTGTTGACTCATCTTTAGGATCACCAAGTTTTAATTTCTCAAACCTTTCTTTTAAAAGTTCTATAAATTTTTCATAAATTGGCTCTTCAACGATAATTCTTTTTGCAGCAATACAAGATTGCCCAGCGTTTATATATCTTGATAAAACAACCACATCAGCTGCTTTTTCTAAATCTTGGGTATCTGCTAAAATAATAGCTGGGTCACTACCACCAAGTTCTAAAACAACTGGTTTAATTTCACTTCCAGCAATAGCTCCAACGGCAGCACCTGCTTTTGATGAACCTGTAAGTGAAACTCCCATTACATTTTCATGTCTAATTACATCTTCAAGTAATGAATGTCCTACCATTAGATTTTGAACAACATTTGTAGGAAACCCTGCTTTAGTAAAGGCTTCGACTATTCTAAGTGCACATAATGGAGTATGTGAGTCATGTTTCATAATACAAGTATTTCCAGACATAAGTGCAGGAGCTAAGTATCTAAAAGCTAACCAAAAAGGTGCATTCCAAGGTAACACTCCAAGTGTTACTCCAAGGGGTAAATACTGAACATAACTTTCAGTTGCATCTGATTCTAAGTATTCAGTTTTTAAATACTCTTCTCCAAAACTTGCATAGTGTTCTGCTGCCCATGCAGCTTTATTAACTTCCCCTCTTGCTTCATTAATAGGTTTACCCATCTCTTCAGTCATAGGAAGAGCGTAATAATCAAGGTTATCTTTCATCTCTTTTGCAACTGCATTTAAAAGCTTTGCTCTTTGTTCATAACTTGTATTAATCCACTCACCAACATATGCTTCTTGAGCATTTTCTATAATTTCTCTTGCCTGTTCTTTTGTATGCATTGGTACTTCACATACAATCTCTTCATTGTATGGATTTATTGATTTAAAATGTGTTGAGCTATATCCCATAATTTCTCCTTAAAAAATGTCCCATTTTTTCAGGGACCTATATTTTTTAACTTCTTTTATCAATGAGAATAAATCTCATCTAAAGAAGCCTTGTACTTGTACTCTCTTTGAGAAATTCTAAAGAAAGCAACGAGTTGCTTTTAACCTAATACAGCTTCAACTGAAGCTTTAAATCTTTTTAGTCCCTCTTCTAAAACTTCATCTTCAATTGTTAAAGGTGGAATAAATTTAATAATCTCACCCGTTGAGCAAGCTCCAATAATTAAACCATTTTCGTAACATTTTCCAGTAATCTCTTTAACAGTTGCCGCATTATCAAAGTTTATTGCTAACATCATCCCCTTTTGTCTAATATCTGTAACTTGAGGATATTTTTCATTCATCTCATCAAGTAAGGTTCTAATCACTTTACCTTTTCTAATAGTCTCTTTATTAAACTCCTCATCTTTAAAATATTCTAAGGCAACCTTACCTGCTACAAATGAGATACCTTGTCCTCTAAATGTACCAGTATGTTGTCCTGGTCCCCAAGCTTTGTCGATTTCTGGTTTATTTACTAACATACCAATTGGTGTACCAAATCCACCTAAACCTTTTGCACAAATATTAATATCTGGGTCAACATCTAAATCATCAAAACTGAAATAGCTTCCACATCTACCATTACCACATTGAATACTATCAAGGATAAATAATGCTCCAGTATCTCGTGCAAGTTTTTGTACTGCTTGAAGCCACTCTTTTGTTGCTGGCCTAACACCACCTTCAGCTTGTACTGGTTCTACTATAAATCCAGCTGGTGGTAACATCCCAGATCCTGCATCAAACATTTGTTCTCTCATTCTATCTAGAGCTTCCATGTCATTAAATGTTCCTCTAATAACATTATTTAAAGGAACTCCTGATGAGCTTCTAAAGGCATTATTTGCAGTACAAGCAAGTGAACCTAAAGTCATACCATGGAAACCTCTATGGAAAGCTACAATCTCTGTTCTTCCAGTTACTTTTCTAGCAAGTTTAAGTGCTGCTTCAACTGCATTTGTTCCTGTTGGTCCTGTAAATTGAAGTTTATAATCACCCATTCCTCTAGGCTTTAAAACTGTTTCAACAAATGTTGAAATAAAATCTCTTTTAACATCTGTAAACATATCAAGGGAATGAACTACTCCATCCCTTTGTAAAAACTCTATTACCGCTTCTTTCATTTTTGGATTATTGTGACCAAAGTTTAAAACTCCAGCTCCTGCAAAAAAGTCTACAAATTCTTTATCATTTTCGTCAATCATAATTGCATTTTTTGATGATTTAAAAACAGTTGGTACTGCTCTACAATAAGCTCTAATTTCTGATTCATTCTCTTCAAATACTGTTTTATCGTTTAACATAATTTTTTCCTTAATATAATTTTTGATTTTTTTAAAATAAAAAAGACCCTACTAAGTCATTTAAATAATAAATATTTAAATATATTATTTAAATGACTTACAATTTATTACACACTAAATAAATTGCGAGGGTCTATATGGCAGTTAAAATAAAGCTTTTTTCTTGGATTAGTAAGTTTTGAATCTCTTTTACAGGTCTTACATTAATTTTGAAAGTTCTAAAGAGTTTAATTAAGGCTAAGCAAATAAAATGTTTTAATTTTGAACAATTAATAAATAACATCTTTGTAGCCTCCTATAAAAATATAGGTAAATCTTAACTACTTTTTTTTACATTGTCAAGTATTTCTTGTACATTTATTACACAAAAATTATTCTTTAATTGTATAACTTAAAATATTTTTTTTATTTTTTTTTAATCTCTAGTCGCTGGGGACGAACAGTGATTTCTGTGATAACCCCATCAAAATTTAAAATATCTAAAACTGTATTTGCAATTGTTTGAGGTAAGAGATGGGCGTTTTTATTTTCGCTAGGTTCAAAGTTAAACTCATCAAAAAAGTTTGTTTTAGTAAGGTCTGGATTAATTGTAGTAACTTTAACATCTGATTTTCTTAACTCTTCAAATAAAGTTAAAGAAAAATTTCTAAGGCCTGATTTTGTTGCCGTGTAAAGTGCTGAAAATTTGGAATGCCTTGTTGCTTCAATTGAAGCAATATTTATAATATGCCCTTTTGTTTTTTTTAGAGTTCTTAAAAGTAAACTTGAAAGTATAATTGGTGCAGTAAGATTTATATTTATTAATTCTTGAATTTTTGGAATTGAAATCTCTTCATGGGGTTTAAATATTCCAAGACCAGCGCAATTAACTAACAAATCAATTTCATTTTCTTTTAATAGCTTTTTCACTTCTGATTCTAGTGCTTTAGTATCTTCAAGTCTTGATTTTAACTTTAAAACTTTGTAATCATTTTCTTCTAAAATTTCACAAATTGCTTTTCCAATTCCAGAAGAATAACCAGTTACAATAGCTTTTTTCATTTTATAAACCTTTGTTTATTCTTTTATAATAAATGAAAACACCTAAGGCAATTAATCCTAATAATACATAAATAATTGTTGATAAATACTCTTTTACTAAAGCTTCATTATCTCCAATGTAATAACCAAGCAAAGTTAATATAACAACCCAAATAGAGGCACCTAAAGTTGTATATATAGAAAAACTTACAATATTCATTCTAGCTAATCCAGCTGGAAATGATATAAGTTGTCTAACAGCAGGTATTAATCTTCCACTAAAAGTTGAGATATGTCCATGGTTTTGGAAAAACCTTTCAGCTTTTTGAATTGTAGATTCTTTTATGAAAAAATATTTCCCATATTTTATTAAAACAGCTCGACCTACATAAATAGCTAGGTAGTAGTTAAAAAGTGCTCCAGCAAGAGAACCTGATATTCCACAAAATAAAACCATAGCCATATTCATCTCACCCTTGTGAACTAAGTAACCAGCTGGAATCATTACTACCTCACTAGGAAAAGGGAAAAAAGTACTTTCTAAAAACATCATTATGAAAATTCCGCTATAACCTAAAGTGCCAACTGTCTGAACTATAAAATCTACAATACTATGAAGCATATTTGTATCCCTTTTAAAAATTGGCGTATTGTAGCATTTTATCTTTTAATAATGAAAAGAATTAGTTTATTTATTAATTTATCTTAATATCATTTTTTCCTAAAAACTCTTTTTCATCTGCATTAGCAACAATTTGTTTGGAAATTGTATCTGTTTGTAGTGCTATACTATTTGTATGTTGAGCAATACTTGAGTTTTCTTGAGTTTGTTTATCTAAACTTGCAACACTTTCATTTATTTGAGAAATTCCAATTTGTTGCTCTTTTGAAGAAGTTGATACAGCGTGAATAAGTTCTATTGTACTAGTTATATTTTTACTAAGACTACTATATCCTTCAATCATAGAATCTGAGATTTGCTTCCCTTCATTTGCTCTAATATTTGCAGTTTCAACTAAATTTTTAATCTCTTTTGCAGCTTCTGCACTTCTTGCAGCTAAATTTCTAACTTCTTGGGCAACAACAGCAAATCCTTTTCCAGCTTCACCTGCTGTTGCAGCTTCTACTGCAGCATTTAATGAAAGAATATTTGTTTGGAAAGCTATTTGATCAATAACACTTATAGCCTCATTAATAGCGCTAACTTGTTCATTTATCTCATCCATAGCTTGAGTTGTTTTTTGAGCTAATTCTTCTCCTGTTTTAACAGATCTATTAACTTCTTGGGAATAAGAAGCCATTTTTTCAACATTTTCATTATTTGAAACTATATTTCCATTTATCTCTTCTAAAGCAGCAGAAGTTTGTTCAATTGATGCAGCGGCAGAATTTGTATTATTTGATAAAATTTCTACACTTTCTATTAATTTATCTGAACTATCATCAAGTTTTAATCCATTTGTTTTATTTTCAATAAGCATTTGAGTAATAGAATCACCTAAAAGGTTTACCCCTTGAGCTAATTTTAAAAGCTGTTCTTTTAAATCTTTTGGATCAACTTTTTCCAAATAGTTGTATTGAGTATAAGTTTCTAAAACTTTTAAGATGTTTTCAATATTTGTTTCTAAATTATTCCCCATATTATTTATTACAGTTTTTAGTTCTTGCAGTGAAGGATTTGAAGGATTAGTTTTAATTCTTTGAGATAAATCACCTTTTTCAAATTCAGATAATATATTTACAGTTTCATTTATTAGTTCTCTATCTTTTTCTATTCCATCTTTTGTTTTATTAATATTTTTATTAACAACTTTTGACATTTCCCCTATTTCATCACTTTTAGAATCATCTAAATAAATAACTTCATCACTTTCATTATTTATATATTTAAAAAAAGACATTAAACCATTTTCAAAATTTTTAATAGGTTTGATTATTGAATTTCTTAAAATAAAAATTGAAATAAAAATTATCAAAATAAGTACAGCAAATGAAATTGAAGCTAAAATTATATTTAATCTAATACTATCAGCTAAAGCTTCTTCATTTTCAATTTCAGAGATTATTCCCCATTGTTGATCAAAAACTTTTAGTCCAGAATAAGCACTTAGATATTTTTTACCTTCATTATCTTTTATTAGTTTTGCCCCACTTTTGTTCTCTAAAGCAAGTTTTGTTGCCTCAGTTTTAATCTCATATATAGATATACTAGTACCTGAACTTTTTACATGTTTATGGTCAAGGTCTTTTAAATATCTGTGATTATTTCTCATTTTATAATCACTTCCAACTAAATAACTTTTACCACTTTTACCTAAACCTGCATTTTCATAATTTCCATTAAAATTCATAATTGAATCAATCACATCAATTGGAAATTGCATAATTAAATTACCGATTCTTCTATTTTGATTATTAAAAACAGGAATAGCTAAAAAAGAAGCAGGAGTGTTATAACTTGGTTCATAAGGCTCAAAATCACTAAAAGCAACTTCACCTTTTTTTAACTTATATGCTTTTTCATTTACTTTTGCAATTCCACTATTTGAATAAGGTCCCGTTTTTAAGTTTGTAGCAAAATCTTTTTCTTTAAAAGTACTGTAAATAATTGTACCTTTTAAATCCACTAAGAAAATATCATATAGTGAAAATTTTTCTAAAATTGTATTAAAGGTTTCATGAAATCTTGTATGTGCAAAGGCGTAATTATTAAAAAAAGTATTTGATTGTGTTAATTTATTTTTTTCACCAATTTTCTCTTCATTTTTTACAATATACATATATTGAGCTAAAATTCCATTGTCATCTTTTGGTAAATATTTACTAGTTTCTTTTTTTGAAGGGATATTAGCTAAATCAAAATTTATCTTATTTATATAAAAATTATTATAGTGATTTAGAAGTTCATTTTTTACTTTTGCCATATCAACTTCTTCACTTGATTGATTAGAAATAGTATAAAAACCTCTAATAAACTCATTAAAAGCTTCTTGAGTTGAAGCAGAATTTGCAATAGAAATAATCAAACCTTCAATAGTTTTAAAATACTCTTGTATATGTTGTTTTTTTGCATAGGTTGTTGATTTAAGTTGGATAAGTTTTTCTTTTTCTGAGTGTTTTATACTTTCATTTATACTTATTGACAAAATAGTTACTGACATAAAAACTAAACTTCCAATAATTAATAACATTAATTTAGTACTAATACTAAAACTTTTCATTATATACTCCCATGATATAAGATATATTCGAAGTATATAATAAAATAGTCTTCAAAAAGTATTATTTTATGTTAAACTCAAACAAATTTAAATGCTAATAAACTAATTGCCATGATAAACATACCTAAGATTAAACCAGCAATAGTTGTATGAGCATTTCCATAAACTCTAGCTGCAGGTAAAAGTTCATCAAAGGAGATATAAATCATAATTCCAGCTACAAGCCCAAAAGTTACACCTAAAGTAGCCTCACCCATAAAAGGAAATAATATAAAAAAACCTATCACTGCTCCTATTGGTTCGGCAAAGCCAGAAAAAGTTGCATACCAAAATGCCTTTTTCTTATCTCCTGTTGCATGATAAATAGGTAAAGAGACTGCCATCCCTTCTGGAATATTATGAATAGCAATGGCCAAAGCAATACTTAAACCAAGGGTTAGGTTATCTAAAGAGGAAATAAAAGTTGCAAACCCTTCAGGGAAATTATGAATACCTATTGCTAAAGCTGTAAAAACACCTGTTCTTTTTAAACTACTATCTAATATAACATTGTTTTTATTATCAGGTTTTAACTCTTCTAACTGCTCTTCTGATTTTGGTTCATGGGGGTTTACATCTTGTGGGATAAGTCTATCAATAATTGCAATAATTGCAATACCTAAAAAAAAGCAAACCAATGATAGAAATTCACCTTTTACTTCACTTGAGACTAATTGTGTAAAAGACTCTGCAGATTTTTGTAATATCTCCATAAAAGATACATATATCATAACACCAGCTGAAAAACCCAATCCTAAAGATAAGAATTTTTCAGTTTTTGTTTTTGAAAAAAATGCAATAACTGCTCCTATACTTGTCGATAGTCCTGCAAATAAGGTTAGTAGGAAAGCTACAATATAATTGTTAAATTCAAGTGTTTCCATACTAATCCTTAAAACTTAAATTACTTAAGCATATTTCCAATCATCCATAAATCTTTTTCAAGTTTAGCTACATTTTCATCTGCAAAAGCTTCAGTTGTTTTATCTCCTGATTCTCCTGCAATTTCACTTAAAGCTCTAAATGATCTTAAAAAATAGTTGTAATCATTTACAATTTTTTCTACAACCTCTTTAGATCTAAAACTTGAATTAGATTCCTCTTCTATTTTTGTAGTATTAACTAAATCAGATAAAGTTAAATATGGTTTTGCACCTAATTGTAAAATTCTTTCTGCAAGGTCATCATAAAGCATTGAAAACTTTGTATAAATCTCTTCTGTTTGATTGTGTACAGGATAAAAGTCCATACCCTCAATATTCCAATGATAATTGTGTACTTTTACATACATTGCATGTGCATCTGCTTGTAATTGTTTTAAATTTTCTACTATATTTGTCATCTTATATCCTTTCTATTTTTTCTAATGGAGAATTTTTTTCCATTAGAAATTGTAAAGAATTTTTGCTTAGACAAACATAAATAAATTTTATTAGTGGATAAAAATTATCTTTTATTCTCAATTATTGCATCAGCTATTTTTGCAAGCTCTAGTTGTGAAAGTTTTAATGTTTTTTCACTCAAATCTTCTATTGAGATTAGATTATCTTTCATAACCTGTGCTGCTAGTTTAAAATCTTTTTTATATTTAACTAAATATAGTATCTGATGAATCAATTCATTTGTGTTTAGATTATTTATTGTATTAGAACTCATCATCTTCATCCACATCGTATTCATAGCTATAATCATCATAATCAACTGTGAAAACTTTTGGATAACCTAATTTTTCAAGTTCAATATCAATATTTTGTTCTGATATTCGATTTTTAACTTTTTCCATTATAAATTGAATATCATCTTCTTTGATATCGTTTGCTCTTAATTCATAAATAATTGAATCCATTTTACCTTTCCTAATATATCTTTATTATCTCATAGAAATTAGCTTTGACGCTAATTCAACAATCTGATTCGTTTTAAGTCGTGCTGTATTTCTAACTATATTTTCTATATTTAGATTATTTGCTAATATTAATTTAATTGCTGAATCATAATCATTATAAAATTTTATATGATTTGTTATTTCATTAACCAATATTTGTACTGGCTCATCAAGTATATAGTTAGATATTAAATCATCAATAGATCTAGTAACCATCTTAGGCTCTATAAATTGATAAATAACATATGTAGATAACCTATTTTCATTTCTACTCCAATTAACTAAAAACTAAGGTTATTGTGTTAGTATTAAAACACTCAATTTTGGGTACATCAATTTCTGAAAATCTTAAAAAAATGCACGGCCAAATGCTTTGATAGGTTTTCAGAAATTCTCATTTTAACTTTTAATTACATAATTATAATCTATAAAAAAAAGAAAAAATCTAAAAAAAAACTTAAAAAATAAGCAGAACCTATCAAAGGCCTATTATATGGGACCTTATTGGGATTTTTTAGTACTTACAATCTGTTTGTGTAAGGTTGCAAGATCTCCTAAAACCCAAATATTTGAAATCTTTTCATCTCTAAATTTAAAAAAAGATGCCCCATTGTATTTTATTCTATTATTTGAAGCTTCATAATCGAATAATTTACCACTATGAGTTCCATTATAAATAGCTCTTACAGCAATTGTTGCATTTTCCTCTAAAAGAATTTCAATTCCATGGTGTAAATTAGGTATACCTTTTAATATTGCATCCATATAATTTTCAAACTCTTTTTTTCCCTTTGTATCAATATTCAAAGAACCATGAAACTCTATATCATCAGTAAAAAGCTCTTCAATCAAGGCTTTTGACTTTTTATTCCATAACTCTTCATAATATTGTCTTACAAGTTTTTTATAGATGTTTGTTTTCAAATATTAACCTTATTGATTACTATTTGATTCTTCTACTACTTCTTGATCAACTTTTTCACTAGATTCATCTAATTCTTGATCAACTTTTTCATTACATTGATAAAATAAGTCTTCACATTTTACCCCGCACTCTTCTGCATTTGCGTTAGATTCTTCACATTTTACTAAGCATTGTTCATAGCTTTCACTACATGCATTGTATTTATCTTCTAAACTCATTTGCTCATCTTGAGCATATGCAAAAGCTGAAATCAATAAAACAGATAATGCAATTTTTTTAAACATTTTTATTCTCCAGTTGTCAACAACTAATAATACAAACGTACTTTTGGTACAACAAATAAAGAAATCAATTTGCACGGCCAAATGCTATAATAGAGTTTCTTTAAACTTTTATCGTTTTGTGAGCGAAATTATAAATCAAAAAAAAATTTATTTTCTTAAAATTTTCTTAATTTATTTTCCTTTAAAAATAAAGTGGCTTTTTTAGGGTTTTATTTTATTAAATTTTTTATTTACCAGATTTGTACTTTTTAATTTTTTGGATTTTTTTATCTATATTTTTTTAGTTTTTTCTTAGTATCTCTTTTGCTTTTATATATCCTTGCTCTAAAACAAAATCAAAACTTTTAAAATCAAATAGTTTTATTTCTGAAATACTATCAATATTGATAAAAAAATCTGCTCTTTTTTTTGCCCTTTTCATTGCACTTTGGGTTAATATAAAAAGAGATCTTCTGTGTAATGAGTCTTTTTTGTGAGAAAAAATTTTAGGTAGATTATTAACATTTACACTAATATTTGGATAGTTTAACTTATAAAGTTTTTTATTTGGTAGATTATCACTATATCCACCATCAACAAAAAACTTTTCATTTATTTCAATGGAAGAAAAATAAGGAAGTAAAGAGCAAGATGCAATAGTTGATTTAATCAAATCCCCCTTTGTATGGTATTCTGCTTTTCCTATTTCAATATTTGTAACACATATTTGTATTGGTATTTTTTGTTCTTTATCTTTTATAAAAGCTCTTAGTTTTCTTTCAATTTTATTTAAACTAAGAATGGAGTTAAATCTAAATTTAAAATTGAACAAATCCCATTTGTTTACTGTAAAGAAAAATTCCTCTATCTCTTTTATGGAAAAACCATGTCCATATAATAAAGCAATAATAGCTCCTCCACTAGTCCCAGATATCATCTTAACTTCATAATCATTTTCTTCTAAATACTTAATTACACCCAATGAGGCGGCAGTTCTAATCCCACCACCTGAAAGGGTTAATGTCACTTCTTTTAAATTTAAATCTTTTTTATCTTTTGCCATTGAACCTACTTAGATAATATACGATAATATTTTATCATCAATAGGTTACTAAACTTTTACATTTTATTTAAGCGATTTTTTTAATCAATAATTTTTCTAAATCCTCTTTTGCATCACCCGTTAGATGTAAATTAAAAGTTTGAGCTAGGAAATTAAATATATCTTCATTTACAAATTGTGGTGGTTTTGGTCCTAAATAGATATTTTTAACACCTAAACTAAATAAAGCTAAAAGAATAATTACAGCTTTTTGTTCCATCCATGATAATACAATAGAGATAGGTAAATCATTTATTGGTGTATTAAGTGCAGAACTTACTGCCTTTGCTATCTCTACTGCACCATTTGAATCATTACATTGACCTAAATCTAAATATCTAGGTATTTGCGTTCCTGGAACATTTCCAAAATCTATGTCATTAAATCTAAATTTTCCACAACTTGATGTAATAATTACACAATCATTTGGAAGATTTTCAGTTAGTTCTCTATAATAATTTCCAGCCTTTCCAGGAGCATCGCAACCTGCAACTACAAAAAATTGACTAATTTTTCCCTCTTCTACAGCTTCTAAAATTTGTGGAGCTAAAGTTAAAATAGTCTTATAGTGATGTCCTGTTACTAAACTTAGATTATCATCTATATTCGTATCTTCACATTGTAAAGTTTTCTCAATCAATTCATCAAAATTATCATCCATAATTTGATTTCCACCTTCAATTCCAACTATTTTATATGTAAAAACTCTATCCACATAATCAGCATTTGATTTTGGAGGTACGATACAATTTGTGTTTACAACAAAAGTTCCATTAAACCTTTTCATTAGTTGAGCTTGGTCAAACCATGCTTTTCCAACATTTCCTTTTAGATGTTCATATTTTTTTAATTCTGGATATCCATGAGCTGGTAACATTTCAGAATGCGTATATACATTTATACCTTTATCTTGTGTTGCAATTAAAAGTTTTTCTAACATCTCAAGATTGTGTCCTGAAACTAAGATTGCTTTACCTTCAACTTTATTTTGTGTAACTTTAACTGGCGATGGAATTCCAAATTTATTGGTGTGTGCATTTGATAATTTATCCATAACCTCAACACCCGCACTTCCTACTTTCATAAGTTGATTAATATGATCATCAAAATTAAAATTTACATTTGTAAGTGTAAAATATAATGTCTCACTCATAACATCATCAACATTTTTTGTTTCTTGCGGTCTTAATTCATTTAAATGTTCTCTGTATGCACTTAAACCTTTTAAACCAAAAATCATAATATCTTGCAATCTTGCTAGATTTTCATCTTTACCACATACTCCTATATTTGCTCCGTTTGAACCACAACCGTTTGGTGAACTCATTTCACATTGATAACAAAACATACTCATTTTTTTATTTCCTCTAAAATTAATTTAATGGAATCTTAATAAAAATTGAAAAGTGATTCATTGATGTATATCAACTTAGTTATATAATTTCAGTAGTTTTTATTGTTTTTTTCCATATAATGATTTAAAGGATTTAAATGACTATTGATAATATTTCCCAGAAAACTTACTCTGAAAATGAAATATCTAAGAAAATTTTTGAGACTCCAACAGTACAAAAAACAATTGATACTGAACAAGATGGGGATTCAATTCTTTTTGATTCTATGCCTGAAGATCAATTAGAACTTTTATCTTTTCAAGCTGATATAGTTGATGAGATTAAAGCTATTGAATATAATGAAATTCAAGAATCAGGAAAACTAGCTAGTGAAGATATTATAGCTGCAGCAGTTGAAAATATATCAGATTTAGCTAATGGAGATGCAGACAAATTCAATATTGCTATTAATTTTATTGAAAATAGTATGCAAGATAACCCAAACAATGCAAATGAAGTTAAACAAGGTATTGTAAGCCTAATTAAAGACAAAATAGAATACTTAGATTAATAAGTTTCTATTTTCTTTTAAACTCTCTTTTTATTACTTTTTTATATTAATAACTAAATATATTTATAATTTTTGTTATTTTTCATTTTATTTGATATAATAGCCTAAATAACGTTTAGGGAATATGATGAGAAGTTCATTAAGGGCATTAGCTATTATTACTTTATTTGCTTATTCAAATACTTTTGCAGCAGATGCAAGTGGAGTAGATGATTATACTATCCAAGTTGATTCTAACCAAGATAATACTGGAACATTTTTTGTTGAAGATTATAATAATGCAACTTCTTCATATGATTATATAATCGCTTCTAATCTAACCCTAACAACAATTAATTCTACTAATATAAATCTTAATGGTAACATACTTAGTACTTCTGGAAATGTAAATATTACCGATAATGTAGATATTAATGGTCAAGTTACAACTGATGGTATATCAGATTCTGTAGGAATATCAACTACTGGTACTATGTCTGCACTTACGGCTGATATTGGGACAGGTGGATTAGATGTTGATGGAATGACAAATACTGATGGTATTTCAGACTCTGTGGGAATATCAACTACAGGTACTATGTCAGCACTTACGGCTGATATTGGGACAGGTGGATTAGATGTTGATGGAATGACAAATACTGATGGTATTTCAAATGATGGAAATATAACAAATACTGGAAACATTTCTACCACGGGCAATTTAGATGTTGATGGAACAACAAACCTAGATAACCTAAATGTAGAAGGAACAACAAATATCAACACTACAGGAACTGCTGCAACAACAATAGGTTCCTCATCTAATACAAGTGCTGTTTCAATAGTTTCTGGAAGTAGCTCTATTGTTACAAATAATTCTGGTGTTACAATTCAAGGTTCAACAACTAATATAAATACTACAAGTGGGGATACAAATATTGGTAATAGTAGCGCAACTAATACTATCACTGGTGATACTAATACAATAACAGGTACAACCAATAATATTGTAAGTACAACTACTAATATAAATATTGCAGGTGGCGATACGAACATTGGTAATAGTACATCAACTAATACAATTCTTGGAACAACAAATATAAATACTACAGGAACTGCTGATACAACTATTGGTAATGCATCAAATGATACAACTATCAATAGTGCATCAACAACAATAAATAGTACAACAATAGACATTGGTACTACAGCTAATGCAACTACAACAACAATTGGTAACACAAATACTTCAAGTAGTACACTAATATATGGTGGGAATAGTTCTATTGTTATTCAAGATGGAAGGGCATCAATCTCTTCTAGTACTACAAGTGGGTTTACTGCGTATAGCTCTCCTCAAACAGCAGGAACAGACTATATTCTTATAAATGGTGACGCAACAAGTCAAGGCTTAGTTTCAGGTAATACCGTTAATAATATCATTGTAGGGGACACATTAGTTGATGGTAATATGTATGTTAATGGTACACTAACATATACTTCAGATACAGCAGCAACTACAACAGTAAGTAGCGGTTCTTCTAATGTATCTGGTTCTATGGATATTTCATATACTGGTGGAGCTTATGTAGATGAAAATGGCGCATTATATAATAGTGGGTCAACAGAAGCTTCTGCATCTTTAACATTAACAAATGACTTAGGAAATACCCATGGTATTGTTGTAACAAGTGATCAAACAACGATTTCAGGGGGTACTACTTCAAGTAGTTTAACTCTAAATGATAATGGGGCAACTTTTAGTGATGCATCTACAGGAAAACCTGTTCAAGTTCATGGTGTAGCAGATGGTACAAGTGATTTTGATGCAGTTAACTTAAGACAATTAGGTGGAGCAATAGCAAGTGTTACTGCAATTGCAAATATTCCACAAATTGAACCTGATAAGAAATTTTCATTAGGCTTAGGTTTTGGTAACTACGATGGATATAATGGTTTTGCATTAGGTGCTAAATATAGAATAAATGATAATCTTATTTTTCAAACTAGTGCTGCAAAATCAGGAGATCAAAGACATACTATTGGAGCTGGATTATCTTATTCATGGTAATAAGATAATTTAGAAAATTCATTTTGAAAATATTATTAGTAATAACTCTAGTTCTTTTTAACTTATTAAATGCTAACCCCACTTTTTCTGATAAGCAAATTGAAAAGTTAGAACAAAAAGCTTATTCTAAATACAAAAATGATAATAACTTTAAAAAAATTATTGAACCAAATATCAAAAATCTAGCCTTTCAGTATTGGCAAAATGAAATACTTAAAGAAATTAAAATCTCTGAAAAAGAGATCAAGAACTGGTATAATAAAAATAAAGGTAAGATAAAAGTTTTACCTCAAATTAGATTAAGAAATATTCTAGTTGATAATAAACTTGCCGCAACTGATTTATTCAAAAGGTTAAGTGCCACACCTATGAAAGAGAGACTATCATCTTTTTTATATGCAGTAAACACTTACTCAAAAGATGGAAATAAGAAAAATGGTGGTGATAATGGATGGCTTACAAGTATCCAATTCCAAAGACTATTTAATATTAACCTTGCGTCTAAAAGACCTGGAGATTTATTTGTTGTTAAAAATAATTTTGGCTGGCAAGTAGTTCTTGTTGAAGCAACAAAACCTCAAAAAATAGCTAATTTTAATGAGGCAAAAAAAGAGATTGAAAACATTTTAAAAAGAGAAAAATTATTCAAGCTATTAAAGAAACAACTTTAATATCTAATTTGATACAATTTTACAATTTTAACAAGAGGCTTTACTTTGAAAAAACTTTTACTATTTTTATTTATACTTATCGTATCAACCAATTTAAATGCACAAAAAACTTCTGATATATGGATTAGAACTTCACAACCTGATTACAATAGAATGACTATTGTTGATACAAGTGCAAGTACTACAACTATATTAAAAATAAAAAAAGTTAATGGTAAAAATAAATATGTTACCTTGACTGAAGCTTTTAAAGAGTTTCATTTAAGAAATATCTCAACAATACAAAAGTTTATTAAAAAAAATAAATATGATGGTGTTTGTAATCTTAAAATAGAATTCAATATTACAAAAGATGGTTACTATTTTTTAAGTACCTATGATGCATATGTTTATAAGAAATAGTATCTTCTTAGTTTTTCTCAAAACCATTATTTAACTATTACTTTACCTTTACTTATAATTAACATTATGTTAACACATTTATTATAGACTTCAAAAAACAAAAAAAGGATATGTTTATGAAAAAAATCACTTTAGTACTATTGTTTAGTGTAATGTCAGTTTTTGCTACTGATTTGCTAGTTGAAGATGCTTATGTGAGAGCAACTCCACCAAATCTTCCAAATTCGGCTGCATTTATGGTATTAAAAAATAGTTCTAATGAAAATATTTCTGTAGTAAAAGCTACATCAAATGTTTCAAAAAATGTAGAGCTTCATACCCATGATATGAAAGATGGAGTTATGAAAATGTATCAAGTTCCAAAAATTGATATTCCAGCAAAAGCAGAAACAATTTTAAAACCAGGTGGTTTTCATGTGATGCTTATAGGATTACATAAGCCTTTAAAAGTTGGTGAAAAAGTTACCTTTACCTTAGAACTTTCAAATGGAGAAACAAAAACTGTTACAGCTCCAATCAAAACAGTAATGGCAGGGATGAAACAACACAACCATGACATGAAGCATAATCACTAAAAAATGTCTGAAGAAAAAACTAATATTAAAAACCTAATTTTCCCAACAATAGGAATTATTTCTATTGTATTGGGATACTTCTTAATTGATTTTAATACCTTATACCAGTCTTTTAAGGGTGAAGTACAGTTTATAACTCAAGATAAAACTTGTGATTTGCATAAAAACTCTTGTAACATTATACTTCAAGATGGTACTAGTATTGAATTAGATGTTGAACCAAAAACAATTCCCTTAATGAAACCCTTGACATTTACAATAAAAAGCAATAATCAAAATTTAAAAAATCTTAATTTAGATATTTATGCAACAAATATGTTTATGGGAGAATTTAATCTTCCAATTAAAAATCTTGGTAATGGAAATTACGAAGCTAAAGGTACACTTCCAACTTGTCCTACAGGGGACATGCAATGGAATGCAGAGATTAGACTTGAGACTATAGATAAAACAATTGGTGCAAGATTCCAATTTGAAACGGACAAATAATGAATAATATAATAAAATTTGGCCTTATAGTTTTTATAGCAGTTTTTATAATACTCATAATAAAACCTTTTGTAGATGATTATAAAGAAGAAAAAAAATATGATTTTAAAGTAAATACAATAAATGGCGAACTAACAAAAAAGAGTTTAAAAGGAAAAGCTTTAGCTGTTTATTTTGGATATACATATTGCCCTGATGTTTGTCCTACTTCTTTAAGCAGTTTAGCACAAGCATTAAATAGTTTTGATAAAGCAAAAACAAAAGATTTTGTTGGATTATTTATTAGTGTTGATCCAGATAGAGACTCACTTAAAAACTTAAATGAATATTCAAAATATTTTCATCCAAATTTTATAGGGGCAACTTCAAATAAAACAAATATTGATGATATCACTAAAAGATACGAATCTTACTATAAGAAAATACCTTTAAAAAATTCTGCCATGGGGTATTCTGTTTCACATACTTCATTTATCTACTTCTTTGATAAAAATGGAAAGTTTATCTCAAAAGCCGATCATTTTTCAGATCCTAAGAAACTAAAGGAAACATTAAAATTAATTTTAGAGGATTAATATTAATCCTCTTCATCCTCATGCTCATCTAACATAACTCTTATTTTATCATACATTACTTGGGCATCTTCATCGGAGATTTTATCTTCTTCAATTAGTTTCAGAATCTGATTTAATTCTTCTAAGAAAGATTCAACATCTTTTTTTGCTTCAATAATCTCTTCTGCATCATTCCCATTATCAATCTCATCATTTAACTCTAGTAAAAAAGCTTGAGATTCAGGTAACATTACCTCAAAGATTATACTTTCTAATTCTACTTTTATATCTTCCATTTCTTCCTATTCTTCTATTTTTTAAATCAATGAATTTTGCTCTTTTTCAAAAACACTTCTACACTCAATACAATATTTTGCATGGGGCTTAGCCCTAAGTCTTTTTAATCCTACTGGATCATCACACATTTCACAAATATTATAAGTACCATTTTCAATCTTCTTTAAAGCATGTTCAATCTCTCTTAACTCTTCAATTTGCTTTTCTCTTAAAAGAGTCAGATTATATGTATCTGAAGATATCTCTGCAATATCAACTTCATCACCTTTTGTATCACTATGAAGTTCTTCAATAAAATTTTGGCTTATTTTAGATTCTTGAAACAATTTTTGTTTTTTATCCAAAAGTTTGTTTTTTAATTCTTCTATGTGTTCTTTTTTTAACATAACATAATCCTTAATTTAAAGTAGATGACCTAATTGATCTTTTTTTGTTTTTAGATAGTTTTCATTAAATTTATTTATTTTTGTAATTGCTGGAATTCTTTCAACAATTTCAATTCCAGTTTTTTCAAAGAAATTAATTTTTCTTGGATTATTAGTAATTAACTTCATCTTTTTTAGACCTAAATCTTTTAAAATATACTCAACTGCACTATAATCTCTTTCATCCTCTTTAAAACCCAGTTTCAAATTTGCTTCAACTGTATCATACCCTTGGTCTTGAAGATTATAAGCATTTATTTTATTTACTAAGCCTATGTTTCTTCCCTCCTGTCTGTGATATACAACCAAACCGCCCTCTTTTGAGATAAGTTCTAAAGCTAAATTTAGTTGATTACTACAATCACATTTTAAACTGCCAATTGCATCACCTGTCAGACACTCACTATGAACCCTAACAAGTGGAGCTTCAATCTCTTTAAAATCTTTGCTCATAATTGCAAGGTGCTCTTGGCAACCATCTTTATATGCTTTTACATCAAATATTCCATATCTAGTTGGAAGATTTGCAATATTTGACTCAATTATATTTTTTTTATTCTTTTTTTTCATATTCATTTTTTTATTCCTTTATAAATGAAAACCATTAATGCAAAAATTGAACTGGACATAATAATTGATGGCCCTGAACTTAAATCATATTGATAAGAAATACTTAGTCCAATTATTGTAAACAATATAGAAAGTAATGCAGACACTATCATCATAGAGATCAAACTTCTACAAAAAAAGCCTGAGATATAAATAGGAATTGTAAGTAAGGCAATTACTAAGATTAAACCTACTACTTTTATGGAAATAACAATAGTTAAACTTGATAAAATCAAAATAAGTGTATAAAAGAATCTTGTTTTTATACCCCTTAAATTTGCATATTCACTATCATATGATACAGCTAAAATATCTCTATAAAAAATTGCTACAATTAAAGAAATAGAAAATAAAAGTGTTCCCATATAATATATATCTTCATTGTTTACAGCAAGTAATGAACCAAATAAATAACTCATTAAATCAGTTTGGTACCCTGGTGTTAAATCAACTAGTAAAATACCAAAGGACATCCCAACTGCCCAAATAAGACCTATCATAATATCAAGGTTTTCTCTATTTTTATAACTAGCTAGAGCAATTATAATAGCAACTAAAATACAAAAAACTGAAGTTGTTAAAAGCATAGGGAGTGAAAAAAACATAGCTAGTCCAATTCCACCATATGCACTGTGGGCAATTCCACCTGAAAGAAATACCATTTTATTTACAACTACAAGTGTTCCTATAATAGCTGTAATTGCACTTACAATAATTCCAGCTAATAAAGCATTTTGAATAAATTCATACGATAGTATCTCTAACATCTACATTTTCCTAACATCTCTAAAAGTTCGATTTCACAAACATGAGAATCAATAGATTTAAACTCATCTTTCATTTTGCTCAAGTCGTGTTGAGTCATTCTTTTATTTACATAAAAAGCTTTTGAAGCATACTTTAAAATCACAGAAATATCATGACTTACAACAATTATTGGTATCTTTTTATTAAGCTCTTGGAGTGTTAAATAAACTTGTTCACACCCATTTATATCTATATTTGAAGTTGGCTCATCTAAAAGTAAAATTTTAGGATTTGAGAAAAGTGCCCTTGCAATTAAAACTCTTTGCCTTTGTCCCCCTGAAAGATTTGATATTCTATTATTTGCAAAATTTTCCATTGAAACTTTTTTTAAAACCTCTAAAGCCTTTTGTTTTTCATCTTTTTTATAACCAAACATCCTTTTAATAAAATTATTTTGTCCCATCATAACAACTTCTAAAACTGTAATTGGAAATTTTAAATTTACATTTGTATTTTGAGGAACATATCCAATATTTTGTATTTGTTCTAAATGATTTTTTCCAAAAACTTTTATAAAACCATTTTGGAGTTTATTTATTCCTAAAATTAGTTTTAATAAAGTAGATTTACCTCCACCATTTGGTCCAATAATAGTTAAAAAGTCACTTCTTTCAATAGTAAAATTTATATCTTCTAAAACTCTTTGTTTTTCATAGGAAAAATTTAAGTTTTTCACTTCAATTATATTTTTTTCCAATTGCATTAAAGACTTTCCTTTTTTAATAACTATGCAAGCTAATTGCAATTTTGGAATTTTATCAGATAAATATTAAGTGCAACTTAGTTGCAAATATGAGTTTTTTTGTATTGTTTTTTTTAAGTTTAGAGTAGTTTAGTTTGAAAAGCTTAAATTATAAAGATTTTTCTAATATAAATATTACACCTTTCTGACCAATTTTATTTTCTTGTCTTAGTATAATTTCCTCTTTTTCATAAAGTTTCAAACCCTTTTTTTTTAATAATGATTCAATATAATCTATAGTATGAGAAAACCTTCCATTTTTTGCTAACTGATAACTTTCTATTTTAATTTGAGATAATTCAATGGTAAAAATAAAGTATCCCGTATCATCAAGGGAATCTTTTATAATAGAAAAAATATTCTCTAAGTCTCCAATATACAAGAAAACATCTGCTGCAATTATTAGGTTAAATTTCTCTTTATTATCTAAAAGAAACTTTTCTATATCACCAACATGTAGTGAAGAATATATTCCTTTTTTTCTTGTTTCTTCAATCATATTTTTAGATATATCAACTCCAACTAAATTAGGAAATGATTCTACAATACTCTTTCCTAGTAATCCTGTCCCACACCCTAAATCTAAAAATTTTGACTCTTTTGAAAGGTTTAATGATTTTAGTTTTTCTTTTATGATAAATGGTACTTTATATTCTAACGAGTTTACTAGATGATCTTCAAAATAATCAGCATAACGATCAAAAAGGTTTTCTGCATATTCAGATGAATACTTACTAGTTGTATTTTTATTAAAAGATGCCAATAGATGATTTGCTCCGGGATGTTCTGGCAGTTTTTCAAGTGTTAAATGAAGGTATTCAATCATCTTCTCTTCATTTTTCATTTTTCTATAACATTGTGCTATTAAAAAAAGTGCTTCATAAGAATCTGGATAAATTTTTATTACCTTTTCTAAATGAAAAAGAGAGAATTCATATTTATTGATTTTTTCATAGATTTTAGACATATGAAAATGGCATAAGTGGCATTTATTATTTACTTTAATTGCTTTTTTTAAATAAAAAAGTGCCTTATTATAATCTTTAATTTCTTTATAACAATTACCTAATTCAAGATAAACTTCAAAATTAGTGTCATCTTCTTTTAATATATTTTCATATAACTCTTTTGCCTTATTTATTGATCCAGTTTGTTGAAGAGTCATAGCTTTTTTTAAAGCTTCTTTAATATCAAATTGTTTTTTCATCTATACAGCTCCTAAGGACTGAGCTGCAGAAAATATTAGTTAAGTGTTAAGTCAAAAAAGATAAAAATAAGCTCTTTTAAAGTATATCATTTAAATAAGAGCTTATAAAATGATTTTGTATAGATAATAAACTTTTCAATAAATTAAGAGTTTTGATTTATCTTATTTAAATAAGATATCTTCATAAACTCTTCCATTTGATTATTGCTTGAATATTCGTATCCAAAGCAATCTTTCCATAAACTTTGATCTTCCATACATAAATAAAAATAAACATCTTTATGCCAAGGCTTAAAGGTATTATAAGCATGTTTGAACATCTCACGTTTTATTTCCAGAGGATATGATTGTTTTCCATTTGCATCAGTTAATGGCATTTGAAGAATTTTTGATTTGAAGTTTCTACTTCTAATCTTATTTATAACGGGTTTGATAAAAGTTAAAGTTCCCATAGAAACCAAAGCAACTTTTTTAGAATCAAAGGTATCAATTAGTCTTTTATAAAGCTCTTCATACTCAGCTAAATAGTTTTCATACTGAACAATTGGATGAAAGTGAAAACCAACTAAAACACCCTTTTGGCTTACTTTTTTTGCGGCTTCTATTCTTTGATCTAGTGATGCTGCTAGATGCTCTTCATTTTCAATTATTGTTGGTGTATTTAAAGACCAAGTACAAATTATATTTTTAGGTACATCATTTTCTAAAAAGTATTTTATATTATTTGATTTTGTTTTAAACTCTAAAATCACATTTGGCCATTTTTTTGCAAAATCAAAAAGTGCATCTAAAATCCCCTCTTTATTTCCCCACATCAAAGAATCTGAACTTTGTCCAGTTCCTATATGATAAGTTTCATTAGGGTCTAAAACAATATTTTCAAGGTTTTTCTTAAAATTTTTATCAAAGCCTATTTTATCTTCATTATAAAAACTTTGAATAGAGCAATATGAACAATCAAAACCACATGACTGAACGGCATCTAAAGTTAAAAGATTACAACATCTAGTACCTGGACTTGCAACAGGACAAGAACCAAAACCAGTTTTTTCACCCTCAAACTTAGTAAATGAAAACTTTCTTACATCATCTTTATATAACTCTTTTGAAAATTTCGAGTATGAGTTTGGTCTATTTCTTAATTCTTGCCATTTGTTTCTAATATCATTAAAAGCAGCTTTTCTATTAGGATATTCATCTTTAAAAAGTTTTGATATATCCTTCTCATGCCACATTCTAAAATCAATTGCAAAATCAATTAATTGTTTTAATTCCTGAAAAGAAAACTCATATAAAAAAGCTTTTTCTTCTATAAACTGTCTTTCTTCTTTTGAAAGTTTTTCAAAATTTGTTTTTAATATCGAAGATTCAAATTTTTCCAAATAGTTAAGGTGTGAACTCATAAAAACTTTTTCCATTTCTCTTTATTTTTTTCAATCAATTCAATCACAAAAGATTTTTTAGGAATTGTTGCATCCAAATAATCTGAAACAACTTTAAAACTATAAACATCTTTTGTGTACTCTTTTGATTTTTCTAAAAAATATTTAGCTTCCATATCCACAAGTACAGTTTGTAACTCTTCATCACTTTCTAATGGTTCATCAACAGTGGTAATAGGAGCAAAATTTATATTTGGTAAAAGTCTATTTATACAAAAGAATGTTCCAATTTTGATAGATGAATCACTACATCCAGCAGTTCCTATATTTATCGCCTTTTGTATTTCATAATTTTGATATATAAAATCCAGAGATTTAAGTGTGTTTTCTTTTCCTATTCCAGATACTATTAATATATATTTATCATCTTTATCAACAAAAAGTTTATTACCCTTTGGTAAGTTTTCTATTGTGGTATCTTGTTTTAGTTTTAGAAAGTTGATTAAGCTTTGTGCTTCAGGAAGTAACGCAGTGTGTATAAATGTCTTAGACATGAGAGTAAAACTAAGACTTACGTCTTAGTTTTTATTTGAATTATTTTCTAAGCTCTTTAATTTTAGCTTTTTTACCAGTAAGACCTCTTAGGTAATGTAATTTAGCTCTTCTTACTTTACCTCTTCTTACTACGTCAAAAGATTTTAATGACTCAGAATATAATGGGAAAATTCTTTCAACACCAACTGAGTTTGCACCAATTTTTCTAACAGTGAAAGTAGCATCAATTCCATTTCCACTTCTAGCAATTACTACACCTTCGAAAGTTTGAACTCTTTTTTTCTCACCTTCTTTAATTTCAACACCAAGTCTTACTGTATCCCCTGCTCTAAACTGAGGAATCTCTTTTTCTGCAATTTGCGCTGCTTCAAAGCTCGCAATGTATCTATTTTTCATTGTATTTCCCTTTGGTGAAAGTGCCCGCATTTGCAAGTTGCGGGGTATCACACTTCTATTTTGTTTTTTTGTTCGTAACTAAACCTGGTCTAAAATATTTTGTTTTGCAAATAGCCAGATTATTTTTTAGGTCGGCAATTTTACTATGATTTCCCTTTAAGAATTCTTTAATTACACTTAAATTTTCAAATTTTTCAGGTTTTGTAAAAGAAGGCGCTTCTAAAAGATTGTTTTCATAACTTTCCATAGTCAAAGAATCAGCATTTCCAAGAACACCTTCAACATTTCTAGAAATTGCATCTGCCATAACTAAAGATGGTAATTCACCACCTGTTAAGATAAACTCACCAATTGAGAAAACCTCATTGGCATATTTTTCAATAACTCTTTCATCAATTCCTTCATATCTTCCACTAACAAAAACAATATTCTGTTTTTTTGCAAGTCTTTTGGCATCATTTTGCCGAAAAGGTTTTGCTGCAGCTAGAGGAAATATAATATAAGCATCAGGGTTTTTCTTTTTAACCTCATCTAAACAATCAAAAAGTGGCTGGGGTGTCATAAGCATTCCAGCACCTCCACCTACCATTTGAGCATCTACTTTTAGGTGTTTATTTTTAGTAAAATCCCGTGGATTATAAAATTCATAACTTATAAAATTTGCTTCAACAGCTCTTTTTAAAATTGAGTCATAAAAATATGGTTCAATCAGATTTGAAAAAAGTGTTACAAATGTAAATTTCAAAATTATCCTTACGTTTTTGCGATTTTATCTAACTTTAAATTAAGTTTAGATTTTTCTGCTATAATTGCACCTCTTAAAAATTTTATGAAAGGATTGTTGTGAAGTCACCAAAAGGTTTTGGAAAAAAATATTTTACATTTGTTAGTATTTTAGCTCATAGTGTACAAGTAAAACTAGAATCTCAAGTTACTATTGCGAAAAAGACTTTACAATATAGACTATCTAAAGAGATAGATGAATTAGATGAAGATCCACCAGAGCTTCTTCTTTGTACTACATCTATTCTTACAAATAAACCTTGTCATTGTGATTGTCTGTTTAAATTAAAAACAAAACTAACAGTCTTACTTTTCAAATTTATCCCTAGATGTCCATATTATACTACTTGTTTCGCATTTAGACGAACAGGAGTACACCCACCACATTAACTTTAATATTTAACACATAAAACAAATCAAAATAAAATATTAAAGGATATTAATGTCTGTAAATTCATACGTAGTTGGTTTTCCAAGAATTGGAGAACAAAGAGAGCTTAAAAAAGTACTAGAAAGTTTTTGGACAAAAAATTGTTCATTTGATGAAGTAAAAAAAGTTGCAAGTGAACTTAAAAAAAGACACTGGAACTATCAAAAAGAAGCAGGAATTAAATTTATCAGTTCAAACGATTTTTCACTATATGACAATATCTTAGATACTTGTATTATGTTAAATGCTATTCCTAAAAGATTTCAAGATTTAAAAGATGAAGAGCTTTATTTTGCTATGGCTAGGGGAAATGATGAAAGTGTAGCTATGGAGATGACTAAATGGTTTAATACAAATTATCATTATATAGTTCCTGAATTAAGCTTGGAGGATGAATATAAATTAAATGCTAAAAAAATAATTGAAGAGTACAAAGAAGCAAAAGAATTAGGGATAAAAACAAAGATAAATATCATTGGTCCATTAACATTTTTAGGACTTTCAAAAAGAATTGATAATGGTGATGTTTTTGAGTTATATCCAAAAGTTATAGCAATATACAAAGAATTAATTGAGCAGATATCAAAATTAGATGATGAGATTTTTGTACAAATAGATGAACCTATTTTTGTAAAAGATAATGATTCAAAACTATTAAGTTTAATAAAACCTACATACGACTGCTTAGCAAATATTGCACAAAATATTAAAATCATTGTTACAACATATTTTGAGCACTCAAATGAAGCTACAAATATTTTGGTAAATACTCCTATTTGGGCTCTAGGTTTAGACTTTTTATATGGGAAGGAAAACTTTAAATCTCTAGATGCAATTGCAAATAGTGATAAAAAACTAATTGCTGGGGTTGTAGATGGAAGAAATATTTGGGTTAATGATATTCAAAAAACTCTTCTTTTATTGGGAGAGTTTAATAAAAAAATAAAAAAAGAAAACATTATCATCTCAACTTCTTGTTCCCTTCTACATACACCTTTTACACTAAAATATGAAGAAAAACTTGATGAAGAGATTAAATCTTGGTTGAGTTATGCTTGTGAAAAGCTCCAAGAATTAAGATTAATATCAAAGATTTTTTCAACAGGGATTGAAAGCTTACAAAATGGAGATTTAAAATATTATGATAAGAATATCAATGCAAATCATAATAGAAGAAGTTCATTAAGAATAAATGATAAAAATGTACAAAAAAGAACTAAAGAGTTTAAAAACACTTCAAGACAAGGGACGTTTGAAGAAAGAATAAAAGTTCAAAAAGAACTTTTAAAATATGAAGATTTAGCAACAACAACAATTGGTTCTTTCCCTCAAACTCCTGAGATTAGAAATTCAAGACGGGACTTTAAAAAAGGTTGCATATCAAAAGAACAGTATGAAAAAGATATGAAAACATATATAGATTATTGTATTGCTTTTCAAGAAGAGTGTGGCCTTGAAGTTTTAGTTCATGGTGAACCAGAAAGAAATGACATGGTTGAATATTTTGGTGAACAATTAAATGGTTTTGCATTTTCCCAAAATGGGTGGGTGCAATCTTATGGTAGTAGATGTGTAAAACCACCATTTATATATGGAGATGTAAGTAGACCAAAACCTATGACAGTTGATTGGATTACTTATGCACAAAAACAAACTTCTAAAATCATGAAAGGGATGCTAACAGGACCAGTTACTATTTTAAACTGGTCATTTGTTAGAGATGATATCCAAAGAAGTGATGTATCAAAACAAATTGCAGTTGCCTTAAGTGATGAGATTGATGACCTACAAAAAAAAGGAATCAAGATTATTCAAGTTGATGAAGCTGCTTTTAAAGAGGGTTACCCTCTAAGGGCTAATAAAATAAAAGATTATGAATCATGGGCCGTTAGAGATTTTAAAATATCAGTTAGTACAGCCTATGAAAAAACGCAAATTCATACACATATGTGTTATAGCCAATTCAATGATATTATAAAAACTATTGAAGATATGGATGCAGATGTTATATCAATAGAAACTGCTAGAAGTGGAAATGAACTTCTTAAAATATTTAAAGAAGTAGGATATAAACAAGAAGTTGGACCTGGAGTTTATGATATTCACTCACCAAGAGTTCCGAGTGTAGAGGAGATGAAAACTCAAATAAAACTTTTATTAGAAGTTTTACCAAAAGAGCAATTATGGATTAATCCAGATTGTGGACTAAAAACAAGAAAGTGGCCAGAGACTAAACAAAGTTTAATAAACATGGTTGAGGCAGTAAATCAAATTAGAAAGGAAAATGGATAGGGAGTCTTCCCTATCTAAAAGTAGTTTGTATTTTCAATTGTTATAAAAAACCATTCAAAGAAATACAAACTATTTTTAGATATTATTCCAAACAATTTAGATGAAAAGAAAAAATATGATTACTTTAAATGATGTAAAAGAAGCAAAGAAAAATTTAGAAAATGTAGCTAATAATACCCCAATTACAAAAGCTCCAATTCTAAGTGAAACCTTTAGAAGTGAAATCTATTTAAAAAAAGACAACCTTCAACTAACAGGAAGTTTTAAATTAAGAGGTGCTTTTAATAGAATTGCAAAACTAAATGAAGATAAAAAGAAAAAGGGTGTAGTTGCCGCAAGTGCAGGAAACCATGCTCAAGGTTTAGCATTTGCTGCAAAATATTTTGATATTGAAGCAACTATTTTTATGCCAGAGGCAACCCCTTTAACAAAAGTTAGTGGTGTAAAATCTTATGGTGCAAATGTTGTTTTAGTAGGTGAAAATTTTGATGAAGCTAAAGAAGCTGCATATAAATTTGCTGAAGAAAATGATTGTGAATTTATTCACCCTTTTGCTGATGATGATGTTATAGCAGGACAAGGGACAATTGCCTTAGAAGTTTTAGAAGAGATAAAAGATTTAAAACAAATTATTGTTCCAATTGGTGGAGGTGGTTTAATCTCAGGTATTGCAATAGCTGCAAAATCAATAAACCCAGATATAAAAATTATTGGTGTAGTTGCAAGTGGAGCTGCGGCTATGAAAGAATCTTATCGTTCACAAATGCCAATTGATTCAACTTCAGTTAGAACTATTGCTGATGGGATTGCTGTAAGGGATGTAACACCAAAACTTCTAGATATAATTATTGATTATGTTGATGATATTGTTGAAGTAAGTGACAATGAGATTGCAAATGCTATTTTATTTTTACTTGAGAAGCATAAACTTGTTGTAGAAGGTGCTGGTGCAGTTGCAACAGCTGCAATAATGCATGAGAAGATTGAACTTGAAGACTCAAAAGTTTGTGCAATAGTAAGTGGTGGAAATATTGATGTAACTATGCTTGCTCAAATTATTGAGAAAGGATTAGTTAAATCAAATAGAAAAATGAACTTGATTATCAAATTAATTGATAAACCAGGATCATTAACTAGATTAACCGAAATTTTTAAAGAATGTTCAGCAAATATTGTTCAAATAGATTATGATAGAGACTCTATAAAACTTGAATTTGGGGAGGCTCAAATTACAATTGCCTTAGAAACAAAAGGTGAGGAACACCAAAAATTAATACGTGAAAAATTGAAACAAAATGGTTATAGATTTAAACAAATATAAAAAGATTTTTTGCATTTATTAAAAATTTAGTAAACAAAATATATAATGTGCGGTATATTTTAGTCAAAGAAAAGATTTAAAAAAGGAAGACAATGGAAGGAAGACTGTTTACATTCTTGGGAATTATTAGCCATGACCAAGTATGGATTATCTTATCACACTTTGTTATAGTGGTAGGGATTGTTATGTTATTATCTAGAGCTGCAACTAGAAAGATGCAACTAGTACCAACTGGTTCACAAAATGCAATGGAAACATTTATTGGTGGAATCATCTCTATGGGTGCAGATACAATGGGGGAAGAAAATGCAAGAAGATATTTACCATTAATTGGTTCATTAGCTTTAGTAATTTTCTTTAGTAATATGCTTGGTATTATCCCAGGTTTTGAATCTCCTACAGCAAACATTAACTTCACACTAAGTTTAGCACTTATTGTTTTTGTTTACTATAACTATGTTGGTATTAAAATGAACGGTTTCGTTAACTACTTCAAACATTTTGCTGGACCTATGCCAATATTAGCTCCATTAATGTTCCCAATCGAAATCATTTCTCACTTATCAAGAATCATCTCTTTATCATTCAGACTTTTTGGTTCAATTAGAGGGGATGATATGTTTACTATGGTTTTATTAATGTTAGTTCCATGGATTGTACCTATGGCTGGTTTCTTTATGCTTGCTGCATTTGGATTCTTACAAGCATTTATTTTTGCAATTTTAACTTATGTTTATATTGCTGGTTCAGTTATGATGGCTGAAGAAGACCACCACTAAAAAAACTTATAAAGCTTTTAAAATAAAAGGGAAAGAATTTTTTATTCTTTCCCTTTTTTTATGCCTAAATTTTAATATAATCTATTATAAAATCATTGAAATATATTATTAGGAAAAAAGATAAATGAACAATGACTTGATTAGTTATTTAATAACTGATCCAAAATATTACTCAAATAAAAAAGATACATTTGAGAAAAAACTACAAGAGGTTTTAAGCTCAAAAAAAGTTGATATTGCTTGTTTTAGAGATAATGAATCTTCAAACTTTGAAGAGTTAGCAAAAAGTTTTATAACTGTTTGTAAAAGAAACAATATTGAAAAGATATTAATAAATTCTGATTTTGAATTAGCATCTAAACTAGGTGCAAATGGAGTTCATCTTAAATCAACACAATTTGATAAAATTAAAGAAGCAAAAAAATTAGACTTGTATATTATAATCTCTTGCCACAATTATAAAGATATAGAAGAGGCTTTAAAATATCATGTTAATGCTATTACATATTCTCCTATTTTTGAAACACCAAATAAAGGTGAACCAAAGGGATTAACAAAATTAAGAGAAACAGTACAAGTATTTGAAGACCTTGATATTATAGCTTTAGGTGGTATTATAACCAATGAACAAGTTGAACAAATAAAAAAAACTGATGCCTTTGGTTTTGCATCAATTAGATATTTTATTTAAGTTCCACAAGTTTTGCTTCATCTTCATTTAAATAGATTATAAAGGCATAAACCTCATCACTATTTTCAATTTTACTAATTGCTTTTTTATAGTGATTTACTTGAAGTTTATGCTCTTCTAACTCCTCTTTGGTAGTTTTATAATCGAAGATATAATACTTTCCATCTTTGATTGCAAGAAGATCGATAATTTTCAATTCCCCATTATATAAAAGTGATTGTTCTTTATTAAATATTGCATTTTCAACCAAAGTTTTAAAGGTTTTATTTTCAATTAATTTATTTACTCTTTTTTTAATATTTTCAAAATCGTTATTGTGTAAATAACTAGAAAATCTATTTTTAACTAAAGATATAGAGTAATCTAAAGAGCTTTCATTAAATTGATTCATCATCTCAAGACAATAGTGAGTTGCAATTCCAAAATACCTAGAATACAAAGAGTATTCTTTTTCATTTTCTTTTGATACAGGTTTTTCCTGTGTTCCTAAATCAAGTGGTTTATAAATAACCTTATTTGCTTTTTCATAGTTAATACTGTTTTCATCGCTTTTACTTATCTCGCCAATAACACACTTATTTGATGACAATAGATCAAATACAGATTTTTTCTGCTTTTTAAAAATTATCATATTTTTTCTAGCTCTTGTCATGGCAACATATAAAATGTTTAATTCATCCTCTTTTGCTAAAGCTTTTTCTTTCTCTTGTGCTTTTTTATACTCATCATTAAAACTCTCAATATTTGAAATTTTATAATAGATATTTTTTAAATGAACATCATCATATTCAAATAACAAAGAGTTTCTATCTGCATTTTTTTGTTTAATTCTATCAAGAAGTAAAACAGTATGAAACTCTAAACCTTTTGATTTAAAAATAGTTAGAATTTGAAGACCAATTTGTTCTGAATTTTCAATTGAAGTTTCCATTTTATCTATCTCATAAATAAAATCAACTATGTTTTTAAACTTGCTACACTCTTCTATTAATTTAATAACATTGTCATCAGTTAATTTTAATAAATCTGCTGTTTGTAAAATAATCTCTTGCACACTTTGCTTTTTTATATCTACATCAAAATCAAAACTTGTATTTGGCTCATTTCCTATGATTGCATTAAGATTTTCTTTATATAAATCCTCTTTGAAATAAAAATATTTAATAGCATTTATTACAGCTTTTACATTTTCTTGATTTATTAATTTTGAGGTCATTTCAGTTGATATTTTTAAACTTGGAAACATCTTTTTTAAATAAGAGTATATATTTAATACATCTTCATTTGTATAAGTTAATATTGCAATATCATTACTATTAACTCCACTTTGCATCAGTTGTGATATTTTTTTTGCAATATTTTCAAACTCTTGTTCTTTTTTCTCTTTATTTGCTAAAAGTTCATCTTCGAAAACTTCTACATACCCACCTTTATGGATTGCATTTTGGTCATGATATTCATAATTTGCTAAATTTGAGAAGGAATTATTTACATAATTTACTACATTTTCACAAGACCTAAAGTTTGTATTTAAAATCTCAACATCAACTAGAGTGTTTGTTTTTAGTACATAATCAAAAAGTTCTCTTTTACCACCTCTAAATCTATAAATAGATTGTTTGGTGTCTCCAACATAAAAAAAAGTTTTAAAGCTATTATCCCCTGCTAAAATCTCTTTAATTAATGGTTCTAAAATTTTATATTGAAGTAAAGAAGTATCTTGAAACTCATCAATTAATATATGAGAAAACTTCGAATCTAATCGAAAATATAAAAACTCTTTATCAATTCTTGTACTTAATAACTCATATACCAAATTTGAAATATCATTGAAGTGTAAATAGTTTTTTGCCCTATTGTATTTTGTTTTATATTCTTTAAACAAATTAAATAAATGAAATAATCTACTTAAAGAAAATCCCGCTCTAATTTTATAGTAAACTTCAACTTCATTTTTTAAGTTTATAAATATATTTTCAAGATGTTCGTTTGAACATTTTTTAAAATAGCTATATTCACTTGCACTATTTTTTGTAATCCATGATTTTGCAATAAACTCATCAAAATTTTCAAAATCTACAGCTTTTATTGCACTATTTGAAGCACTTGGACAATTTAAAATATGTTCTTTTACTTGAAAAGCAAATTTCATACACTGTTCTTTTTGAACATTTATTAAACTTGCATCAATATTTAAAGGTTTAAAAGTCTCATTCTTTTCAAACAGTTCATTAAAAACATCAAATAAAGAGGAATATTTCTTTTTCTCATAAAGTTGAAAATCGATTAATTTATCAAAATCATCTAAAGAAAGTGATTCTAAAAACTTAGCACTTAAGTTTTCAATATCATCCTCTTTTATCTCAAAATCATCACTTATCCCTAAATATCCACAAAACTCTCTTAAGATTTTATTCACAAATTTATCAATTGTGAAAATAGATAAGGAAGCATTTGTAAAATCATCAAGGATTTTTTCTTTTTTTTCTAAGATTTTTTCTTTGCTAAAGCCAGAGTTTTTTATTATCTGTTCTAAATAAGCTTTATCTTCTCCCAAATTTTGCAAGGTTTTGAAGATTCTTTCACTCATTTCATTTGCAGCTTTATTTGTAAATGTAAGGGTTAGTATCTCTTTTGGTTTTGCACCTTTTAAAAGTAAGGTTATATATCTAACAGTTAAGGCAAATGTTTTACCACTTCCTGCACTAGCTTTTAATGCCAAAAATTTTTTCATATGTGATTGTACAATAATTTTAATTAAGCAAAAAATAACTTTTTTGCTTAATTTATGTTTATATATCAAACTAAATAATTTTTTTAAGAATATAAGTGTTACAATTTTATTTATTTTTTCAAAAGGGGCAATATGAATTCAAAAAGAAAAATATCTTTGTCTTTACTACTAGTAATGTCTGCGATGTTTATTATTCTTATACTTAATATCCTTATTAATTTTAGGGAGTATGGAATACAAACTGTTGAGAACAAAGCAAAGGCTATTGCCCAAACTGTAAAACACAGTTTAACTTCCCATATGGTTAATGGGGTCATTGACAACAGAGGTTTATTTTTAGAGCAAATTGAGAAACTTGAAAATATTGATAATATCTGGTTATCAAGAGCTCCTGCTGTGATTGAACAATTTGGGAAAGGTTATAATAATGAAGTTGCACGGGATAAAATAGATGAAGAAGTTCTAAAAACTGGTAAAGAAAAAGCAGTTGTTGAAGAAAAAATCTTTGGAAAAAGTACTTATAGAATAACTATTCCATATATTGGAACCTCAGATGGAAGTATTGATTGTTTATCTTGTCATACAACAGCAAAAACAGGTGATACTTTAGGTGCAATTACTATTTCCATGTCAGTTGATGATTTAAAAGAAGTAGGTATAACAACCCTTACAAATACAACTGTCATTGCCCTTGTTCTAATAATTTTTATTTTGATATTTGTTAATAAATTAATTTCACCTTTCTTAACTCTTTTTGAATCAATTAATAGAGTTATGAAAAAAGCTCAAATTGGGGATTACTCAGATAGAATTGGTATAACCAATGGAAAAGAAAGTGATGAAGTAGCAAATTGGATTGATGGCTTATTAGAAAAACTTCAAACTACATTAGAAGATATTGAACATAAAATTAATGTATTTTTAGTTCACCAAAAAAGAAAACGAACTGATCCTTTAGTAGATGTAAAAATAACAGTAAATAGGCTTGCAGACATTTATAGATTTAGAAAAACCATAGAGCATGATGAAAATATAAATGAAGTTTATGAAAGACTAGCTTATATTTTAAGAGAAAAATTTAAATTAACAGATTTTAATTTTATTGAAGCAGATACAACCCATAAAAATACTAATGTTATTTATATTGAAAAAGAGATTCATTGCAATGCACAAGATGGATGTAGAGCAGATAGAACAAATACAATAGTTGATTCTTGTCAATTTCATAAGATGTGTGATAAATTCAATTATGAAACAAAAAAATTTCATATTTGTATACCATATTCTATCTCTAATGATTTAGATTTTATTGTTTCTATTGTTAGTAATACAGAAGAGGAGCACCAAAGAGTTAGAGATTTATTACCTTCTGTTCAAGATTATATCGATACTGCAAAACCAGAAATTGTTAGTAAAAAACTTATGTATAAACTTGAACTAACAGCAAGAACAGATCCTTTAACTGGTCTTTATAATAGAAAATATCTGGAAGAATCTTTAAAAACTATTGTTTCCCAAGCAAAAAGAGCTAATATAACTTATGGAATTTTAATGGCTGATATAGATTTCTTCAAAATGATTAATGATACCTATGGTCATGATGTAGGAGATGAAGCAATTAAGATTGTTTCTCAAACACTTATTGAAAACACTAGAGAATCAGATATCGTAATTAGATTTGGTGGTGAAGAGTTTATTGTGCTACTTCATAATTGTGATGAAAAGTTTGTTTTTGAAGTTGCAGAAAAAATAAGAATTGCATTTTCTAAAAAAGAGATACCTGTTGCTAATACTTCTTTTAATAAAACAATTAGTATTGGTGCTTCACTTTTTCCTATTCATACAAACAATTTTTGGCAATGTCTTAAATTTGCAGATATGGCTTTATATAATGCAAAAGAAAATGGTAGAAATAAATCTGTTATATTTACAAAAGAACTTTTAAAAGGGAAAGAATTAACAGATGAGTATTAGGAGTTGAAATCAACTCCTAATAAATTTAGCAAATAAGCTAATTTTGAGTATAATGCCAAATTTAAATAAAATTGAATACTCAAAAGGTTATAAGCCTATGCAAAAAAAACAACACAAAGTTCAAACCCTTCTGGATGCTATTCCACATATAAAAAAGTTTTATGGAAAAACAATTGTAATTAAATATGGTGGTTCGGCACAAACAAGTCCAGAATTAAAAGAAAAGTTTGCAGAAGATATTGTATTACTCTCTTTAGTGGGGATCAAGCCTATAATTGTACATGGTGGCGGAGCTAGAATCTCTGAACTATTAGAAAAACTTGAAATTAAATCTGAATTTATAAATGGTCACAGAGTTACAAGTGAAGATACGATGAGAGTAGTTGAGATGGTACTTTCTGGTGAAATAAATAAAAATATAACATCACTTTTAAATCACCATGGTGCAAAAGCTATTGGTATATCAGGTAAAGATTCTGCAATAATTAAAGCAACACCAAAAGAGAATGGAAAGTTTGGATATACAGGAGTTATAACAGAAGTTAATGGAACTATGATTAATAAACTTGTTGAAGAGGGATTTATTCCAGTAATTGCACCAATTGGTGATAGTGCCGAACCTAATCATCCAGGTTTTAATATCAATGCTGACGTTGCTGCGTCTAAAGTTGCCCAAGCAGTAAAGGCACAAAAAGTTCTATTTTTAACTGATACAGTTGGAGTTTTAGATAAAGAAGGCAAATTATTAAACTCTTTAGATAAAGAGGATATAGAAAATTATAAAAAAGATGGAACAATTGCTGGAGGTATGATTCCAAAAGTTGATTCATGTATTGATGCAATTTATAATGGCGTAAATAAAGCACATATTATAGATGGAAGAGTTGAACACTCTATTTTACTTGAATTATTTACAAGTGATGGAGTAGGAACTCAATTTTTAAGAAAAGACAATCCAAATAATGGTATTGATTTAGAGAAACTATTAAGTGAGGAAAACTAATGTTTATTGAAACAAGAGGTAATGACGGGATTAAACCACAAGAAGTAACTTTTAGTGAGGCAATTTTAAACCCAAGTGCTTCATTTGGAGGATTATATGTACCTAAAGAGTTACCAAAATTAGAAGAAAATTTTATACAAAATCATATAGATAAAAGTTATAAACAATTAGCTTATGATATTTTAAAAGCCTTTGAAATAGACATTGAAGAAGAGGAGATCAATAAAGCATTAGCACTTTATGATAATTTTGATGATCCTTCAAATCCATGTCCTGTAGTTAAAGTAAAAGATGATTTATTTGTCCATGAACAATACCATGGTCCAACAAGAGCTTTCAAAGATATGGCTTTACAACCATTTGGTTCAATTCTTTCTTCGATTGCTAAAAAAAGAGATGAAAAATACTTAATTTTAGCTGCAACATCTGGTGATACAGGTCCAGCAGCTCTTAATACATTTAAAAATAAAGATAATATTCAAGTAGCTTGTTTATACCCAGATGGAGGGACATCAGATGTTCAAAGACTTCAAATGGTTTGTGAAGATGGAGACAACTTAAAAGTATTAGGGATCCACGGAAACTTTGATGATGCTCAAACAGCACTTAAAAATCTACTTGCTTCAAAAACTTTTAAAGAAGAGTTAGAAAATGATGGGATAAAACTATCTGCAGCAAACTCAGTAAACTTTGGAAGAATTATATTCCAAATCATCTATCACTTCTGGTCATATATACAACTTCTTAAACAAGATGAAATCAGCTTTGGTGAAAAAATTTACCTAGTTGTTCCTTCTGGAAACTTTGGTAATGTTTTAGGTGCTTTTTATGCTCAAGAGATGGGAGTTCCAATTGAAAAACTTTTAGTTGCTTCAAATGAAAATAATATCTTAACAGAGTGGATTAACACAGGGATTTATGATATTAGAGATAAAGAGTTGAAATTAACTAAATCTCCTGCAATGGATATTCTAAAATCTTCAAATATAGAAAGAGTTATCTACTCTTTATATGGAGCCAAAAGAACAAAAGAGTTTTTTGATGATTTAAATGAGAAAAAAATTTTCAAAATGACACAAGAAGAAACGAAAGTGTTACAAAATTACTTCCATGCTGTTAACTCTGATGATTCTTATGGAGCAAAGAAAATTAAAGAGTTTTTAAAAGAAGACTACCTTATGGATCCTCATACAGCAACATGCCTAAAAGCTTATGAGACATTAAAAGAAAAACCATTAAAAACTGTTATTTATTCGACTGCTGAGTGGACTAAATTTTCACCAACAGTTTTACAAGCTTTACATGAAGATACTAAAACTTACCCAGATAAAGAAGCTTTAGACATAATTTCAAAAGAATATAATGCAGTTCAACCAGAATCTATTAAAAAATTATTTACTGCAAAAATAAATCATGACACTGTGATTTCTAAAGAAAAAATAGAAGAAGAAATTATCAAATTTATTAAAGACTAAATAGTCTTTAATAAGTTTTACTTATAATAATAGTGTGTAATTTAAGCACAAATCTGTCATAAAATCGTCATTATTGACCAAAATCAAACTTTTTTAAGTAAATTCTAAATATAATGTAAAGATTTAATTTTAAAATAAGGAAGCTAAATGTCTAACGAAACTAATAGACGAGATTTTCTAGGTTATACATTTGCAGCTGTTGCGGCAGTTGGTGGGGCGGCTTCACTTGTAGGTATGAAGCAAGTGTGGGATCCGTTACCAAGTGTATTAGCTGGTGGTTTTACAACTATTGAATTAAGTGCATTAAAAGCTGGTCAACCAGAAACATTTACTTGGAGAGGGAAACCAATTTTTGTTCTTAAGAAAACAGCTGAAATGGAAGATAACAAAAGAGATCTAGTTATTGGAGATGATAAATTTACTGTAGCTATTGGTCTATGTACACACCTTGGATGTATTCCTGCATGGAAGAAGACTCAATGGAAATGTGCATGTCATGGTGGAGAATTTAATGCTAGTGGTGAACAAACTTTTGGACCACCACCAAGACCACTTGATTTACCTCCATTTAGTGTTAAAGGAACTTCTATCGTACTTGGTGAAGAAGGTCCTGAATATAAAAAAATCGCTGCAGCGATGATGGCATAAGGGGTTGTAGATGGCAAAATTTGAAAAAGCAAACTCTGTTGGGGAATGGTTAGACCAAAGACTTAACACTACAACTTTAAACAAAGTTTTAATGACTGAATACTGGATCCCAAAAGATATTAACTTCTTATGGGCAATGGGTGTTCTTTTAGCAACTACATTTGGTATCTTAGTAATCTCTGGATTATTCTTAATGATGTACTACAAACCAGATGTAAATTTAGCATTTGATTCAGTTAACTACACAATTATGCAAGAGGTTGCATTTGGTTGGTTATTTAGACATATGCATGGTGTTGCAGCTTCTGTTGTATTCTTAATTATCTATATCCACATGTTTACAGGTATCTATTATGGTTCTTATAAACAAGGTAGAGAAATGATTTGGATTTCAGGTATGTTATTATTTATGACATTCTCTGCTGCTGGATTCTCTGGATATATGTTACCATGGGGACAAATGTCTTACTGGGCTGCAATGGTAATTACAAACCTATTTGGTGGTGTTCCATTTATTGGTGACGCATTAGTTGTATGGATTAGAGGTGACTTTAACGTTGCTGATGCTACATTAACTAGATTCTTTATGTTACACGTATTCTTATTACCTATAGTTATTATGGGTATTATTGTATTACACTTCTATACATTAAGAATTCCACACGTAAACAACCAAAGTTCTGAAGATATTGATTTTGATGAAGAAGCTGAAAAATATTTATCTGGAAATAAAAAAGAATCAAAAGTTATTCCTTTCTGGCCAGTATTTATCTCAAAAGATTTAGCTGTACTTGGTATTTTCTTGATTTTCTATTTCTATTTAGTATTCTTCCATTATAACTTTGCAATGGACCCTGTTAACTTCGATCCTGCTGATAACATGGTTACTCCAGCACATATTTATCCAGAATGGTATTTCTTATGGTCATATGAAGTATTAAGAGGATTCTTCTTTGATGTTGGTCCTATTAAAGCATTTGATATTGGTCTTGCTGCATTTGGTTTTGCAAATGTTATTTTCTTAATCTTACCATGGTTAGATAGAGATTCAAAAATTTTACCAGCACATAAAAGACCTAAATTCTTTATTTGGTTCTGGGTATTAATGGCAGACTTAATTGTATTAACTATTTGGGGTAAATTACCACCAACAGGTCTAAATGCATATATAGGTTTCGCTGCAGCAATGGTATTTATATTACTATTCCTAGCATTACCAATTATTACGAAACTAGATGCTAAAAAAAGGGGTGACGCATGAGAGAATTAAAAATTTTAGCAGTTGTTGCTGCTTTAACACTTATAACATATTGGGGAGTTGAGCCATTTGCACACTCTCAAATGCACCCACATGTTGATGCTCCAGATTATAAATTTAAAGATGTTGATGGATTAAATGGAATGACTGGGAATGTAGAAAATGGAGCTACTTTAGTTCAAGCTAACTGTACAGCTTGTCACTCTATTGAAAAAGCTGGTTTCCCACAATTAATGGATGATGCAAGCTCTGCAGCAGCATATGGAGTTGTTCCACCAGATTTAAGTACTGCTGGAAAACTTTACAATGCTGATTATTTAGCAGCATTTATTAAAAATCCTGCAAAAGCTTCAAAAGTTGAGCATAAATTCCAAGATGGAAGAGTTCATCCAATGCCAGGGTATGCTTGGATGCAACCACAAGAGATTGCTGACATGGTAGCTTATTTACAATCTATTGCACCAAAAGAGATGACTAATAAAGAAGTATTTACTGATGCTTGTCAAAGATGTCATGGAATTAAATATGGTGATATGATGAATGGTACTATGGCAGCAAAAACTCCTGCTGCAAATATTAAATCATACATGGGAAAAATCCCACCAGATTTATCTCAATACATTAGATCAAGAGGTCATGAATATTTACATGAATTTATTAATGACCCACAAAAACACTTAGAGGGTACTGCAATGCCTAGAGTTGGTTTAACAGAAGAAGCTGAAACTCAAGTTGTTGCATATATGGAAGAAGTTGGTGATTCTAAAAAAGCTGAGAGGGAAGCTTTAGGACCTAAATTCTTAATTTACTTAGTTATTTTTGCTATCTTTGCATTTTTATGGAAAGCTAGTAAATGGAGAGAAGTTCACTAAGAATAGGTATTCACTAGTGTTACTTTTATGCAAAAAGGGATGACTTTGTCATCCCTTTTTTTATTATTTTAATATTATTAATACTATAATAGATATTGACTATTTAATAAGGGGGAGAAATAGTATGAAACTATTAAGTATATTAACTGCAACAGTACTTACATTATCAGTTGCATCTGCAGAGGATGTGATGAAGAAGTCAATGTCTGTAATGACAGAGGGGATGACTCAAATTCAACAAGGTTTTCTAAATAACAATCTTGAGCTAATCAAAAGTGGAGCACAACTTGTAAAAGAAGGTAACTCAATGTTTTCAGATAAAAAAGTAATTTCTGCTTATTTACCTGAAGAGAAAAAACATATGGTAAATGTTGCTGAAAATGCAGCTAAAAGAATTGATTTAGATGTAAGTGTTCTAGAACTAAACTTAGAAGGTAAAGCTTATATCAATGCTGCAAATGCATATTCTGATATTTTAAATGCCTGTGCTAGATGTCACTCGATTGTAAGGTCTTGGTAATTTAAGAAGAGATTATTCTCTTCTTAAATCAAAATCTTTGAAGCTAAAGAAATAGCTGCAGTTTCACTTCTTAATATTAAACTAGAATCAAATCCAACAATTTTATCATCATCAAAAAGTTTTCTTTCATCAGAAGAGAAGCCACCTTCACACCCAAGAATAATTGTTTTAATATCATCTTTTTTTGATTCTACAGAAGTAGTTGAAAAATCCAAGAGATAACAATTATCATTTGTTTCAATAAATTTTTGAATACTATCACAAACCTCTAACTCAATTATTGAACTTCTTCCACATTGAGAAGAAGAATTAATTAATATTTTTTCTAATTTTTCTAAATTCAATTTAAAATTTTTTTGTGAGTATTCACAATATACAAAAGTGATTTTGTCTAATCCAATTTCATTTAATGAAGCAATTGATTTTTCTACAGTCTTTGGATCAACTACACACCATACTAAATGTAGTTTATGTTTATTTTCAACAACTTTTTCTTCACTTGAAACTAGTTTTGCTATAGCATTTCGTCTATTTATCTCCACTAAAGTATAAAAATAAATTTTTGTATCTTTTAAATTTCTAAAAGCAATCTTGTCATTTTCTTTATGACGTCTTGCTTTTATTAAATATTTATATAAGTCATTTTCAATCTCTAAAATTTCTTGGCCACTATTTTCATGATATGAAAATTGCATATTAAAAAACTTTACTTATAATATAAACTGCGATTAAAACCAAAATTTCAATAGTATATATTTTTTTTGCATAAACAATAAACTCTTCTTGAAGTTTAGTATCATCACTTTTTATAACTCTCATCTTTTTATATCTTTTAATCTCAATCACAAGTAGAAAAATAGATGCAGGAATCATTAATCCTATTGTAAAAGAGAATGTAGTTGCATAAAAAGCAATAATTGCACCTGTATACATAATTACTGCATTTGAAAAATGGTATAAAGGAGTCATAAATTTTAATCTTTTTGCTAATTTAATAAAATCTTTTGCACTAATAACTGAATAAAAATTTAAAATCATAATTATTAAAAATATATAAATAGCAATCACATGTGTTTGTATTGCCCCGCTCATCAATTCCATACGTTAATCTCACTTTTAAAAAATTTCGCTATTATATCCTAGTTGTCATAAAAAAAGGATAGGCATATGGCTATAGATGTAAACGAAGCATTAAATAAAATCACAAATATAAATACAACTCCAAAATTTGAAATTATTCCAATAGAAGATGCACATGGAAGAATAAGTGCACAAGAGATTATTGCTAAAATCTCTTTACCAAGATTTAACAATTCTGCAATGGATGGATATGGAATAATTTATGAAAATAAAGATAAAGAGTTAAGTATTGTAGATACAATTTTTGCAGGTGATGATAATGATACTTTACTAAAAAATTCTCAAGCTGTTAAGATTATGACTGGGGCTAGGGTTCCAGAAAACTGTACAGCTATTATTCCAAAAGAGGATTGCCAATACTTAGATAATGACAAAATTAAAGTACCAAATACAATAAAAAAGTTTCAACATATAAGATTTATTGGTGAAGATATTAATGAAGATGAAATATTAATTAATATTGGAGATGAGATAAACTTTTCAAAGGTAACCTTGCTAGCAAGTCAAGGGGTTTCCCATATAAAAGTTTATAAAAAACCAAAAATTGTAATCTTTTCAAGCGGTGAAGAATTAAAACTTCATTATGAAAAAGCAGAAGATTATCAAATATACAATTCAAATACCCCTACTTTTATGAGTAGATGTAAAGAACTTGGATGCCAAGTTGATTTTACAGGACAAGCAAGGGATTCAATTGAATCAATTAAAGAATTAGTTACAAACTCATTAGATGCTGATTTAATAATCACTTCAGGTGGTGTTTCAGTTGGAGATGCAGATTTTACAAAAGATGCTTTTAAAGAGTTTGACTTTAAAAATATTTTTGATGGAATAAAAGTAAAACCAGGTAAACCTACAGTTTTAGGAAAAATAAAAGATACATATATTTTAAACCTTCCAGGGAATCCCTTAGCTAGTGCCCTGATTTTTGAATTTTTTGGGAAAATCTTAATTCAAAAATTAATAGGTTCAAATAAAATACACCATAATTTTATAAATGCAAAAATGGGAGAGGACTTTTATAATAAAAAAGGAAGAATCACTCTTATTCCAGGATATTTTGATGGTGAATATTTCTTTAGTGATCAAAAAAGAAGCCCTGGAATGGTTTCAACGCTAAGTAGAAGTAATTGTTTAATTGTCTTAGATGAAAATGTTTCAAATATTAAAAAAGATTCGCCAGTAAAAATTCTACCAATAAATTGGAACTTTTTTGAAAAAACTAGTAAGGATTTTTTAACATATGAGTAATAAATTAACTAAAAGAGCAATTTGTATATTAAGTGGAGGAATGGATTCTACACTTAGCTCTTATATAGCTAAAAATGAAGGTTATGAGATTATTGCAGTCCATTTTAATTATGGACAAAGAACAGAAAAAAGGGAACTAAAAGCCTTTAGAGATATCTGTGAAGATTTACAAATAGAAGAAAAATATGAAATTGATATCCCATTCTTCACGCAAATTGGAGCAAGTGCTTTAACTGATGCTTCAATAGATGTACCAACTAGTGGTGTTGAACCAGGAGTTCCAATTACATATGTGCCATTTAGAAATGGTATATTCTTATCAATAGCAACTGCAATTGCAGAAAAAGAAGAAGCACAAGCACTATTTATTGGTGTTGTGGAAGAGGATAGTTCAGGTTATCCAGATTGTACAGATTCATTTATTTATAAAATGACAAGTGCTATAAATGAAGGGACAAAAGAAACAACAAAAGTAGAGATTAAAACACCTCTTGTAAAACTTATGAAAAAAGATATTGTTAAAAAAGCAATTGAATTAGATGTACCTTTAAAACATACATGGTCATGTTATAAAGAGGAAGAGGAAGCTTGTGGAGTTTGTGACTCGTGCAGATTAAGACTAAATGGTTTTAAAGAAGCAAATGTAACTGACCCAATTCCTTATAAGGCTTAATTTTGACTTGGAAAATTTCTAAATCATTTGACTTTTGTTATGGTCATAGAGTTTGGTCTCAAGAATTGAACCCAGAATATTCATTGGACCCATGTCTAAAGTGTAGACACCTTCATGGACATCAAGGGAAAATTGTAATTTATCTTGAATCATCTCAATTAGAAAATGGGATGGTTACAGATTTTAAACATCTAAACTGGTTTAAAGTGTTTTTAGATGATACTTTAGATCATAAATTTATACTCGATTTAAATGACCCCTTATTTGAAACACTTTTACCTCATTACAAAAAAGATGAATTAATTAAGTTTGATGAGGGATATTATATTCCTGATTTAACAAAAATAAAAGAGGAACCAAAACATATAATTGAGATGTATGAAGGTTATATATTAGTTGATTTTGTACCAACAAGTGAAAATTTATCTGCTTGGTTTTTAACAATTGCTCAAAAGAAGATGTCTAAAATAGGTATAAAAGTAGCGAGTGTAGAATTTGCAGAAACTCCAAAAAGTAAGAGTCATGTATTTGCATAAGATTAAAAGATAATATTTTAGATTGAATTCTCAACTCTTGTGCTATAATTAAAAATCGTAACAAGGACTGATTATGAGATTACTTTTCCTTGCTTTTATTTTTCTTTTTTCTCCATTTAATTTATTATATGGAAAGAATAATGTCTCACTCCAACTTAAATGGAAACATCAATTTCAATTTGCTGGATTTTATATGGCAAAGGAAAAGGGTTTTTATGATGAGTTTAATCTAAATGTAAAAATTAATGAATTAAAAGAACAAAGACCTATTGAATCAGTATTAAACAATAAATATACTTTTGGTGTTGGTGATTCATCTATCATTTTTGAAAAAATGAATGGTAAAGAGATAACTGCTTTATTCTCAGTATTTCAACACTCCCCTTTAGCTTTAGTTGGATTAAAAAAAATCAACTTGACCACCCCAATAAATTGGAAAACAAAATTATTGAAATTCCAAATTATTCTATTGCAAATATAGCAATACAAAATTTGCTCATAAATTCAGGGGTAAATTTTATTAAAAAAAATCCAACCTTTAGTATAGATGATTTAGTTAATAATAAAACTGACTTAATAAGTGGATATATTTCAAATGAGCCTTATTTGTTAAAAGAAAAAGGTTTCGAACCTTTAATTATAAATCCAAAAGATTGGGGAATAGATTTTTATGGTGATATGGTTTTTACAAGTAATAAACTAATAAAAGAAAACCCTGAAATAGTGGAAAACTTTTATAATGCTTCAATAAAAGGATGGATCTATGCCTTTGAAAATATTGAAGAAACAGTTAATATAATATTAAAAAAATACAATACCCAAAATAAAAGCAAAGAATCTTTACTTTATGAAGCAAAAAGTTTAAAAGAATTAGCAGTAGGAGATTTAAAAGATTTTGGAAAAATAGAACCTTTAAAATTAAGACAAATTGCATCAAATTTTGCATTAAGATTTGAGGATAAGTTAAACTTTAAAAAACTTGATAACTTTATTTATGAACATAAAATAAACCCATATATAAATTTAAACAAGAAAGAACAACTTTTTTTATCTCAAAATACCGATTTCACAATATGTGCTCAATACAATTTTTACCCCTTTGATGGTGTAAAATCAGAAAAAGTTATAGGTATCATGGGTGAGTATTTAGATAATGTTTCCAATTTGCTAAATATAAACTTTAAAGCTATTGCCTCAACATCAAATTCACAATTAAATGAAAGAGCCAAAAAAGGTGAATGTGATTTAATTTCATCGGTATCACCAAAATCGAAAAGATTTAAAAATTATGAAGTTACAACACCATTCTTATGGGATGACTTTTGGATTATTTCATCAATAAAAGTACCTGTTATAAATATACTTGACAAAATACCAAGAGATAGAGTTTTTTATGTACTTTTTGAGGTTCACAAAAAAATTATTAATAGTTTTTATCCTGAATTAAATATTGTAGTAGAAAAAGATATTGATAAGATTATGGATATTATTTCAAAAGATGAACATTCATCATTGTTATCTTTAGGAGTTTATGCTGAAAGAATAATTCAGAAATATGGTTTTGATAAATTTAAAGTAAATGAAATTTTAACAAATGCAAAAATCAATGGTGGATTAGCTGTAAAAAAAGACTTAAGCTTATTTAGAAATATTTTGGATAAAACAATTATCTACCTTGAGAAAAACAAAAATTTCAATCAAATTAGACAAAGATATATTTTAAAAGAGTATAAAGTTGAAAAGAACAATACCCAATTAATATATCTTCTTTGGTTTATGATTTTTATTTTAATTATCACTTTATATAAGTATCACCTAACAAAAATTGAAAAATTAAAATTGCAAGAAAAGTTAAATAGTAAATTAAATGCTGAAAATTCTGCACTTATTCAATTAAAAACCGCTGGGATTTTTCATATAAAAAACAATAGTTTTTTATGGGCAAATGAAAAGTTTAGTGAAATGTTAGGATTTGAAAGAGATGAAATCATTGGTAAAAATATTAGAACAATTTACAAAAAAGACAAATTACTAGAATTAAAACTTTTTAAACAAATAAAAGAAAAAAGAACATTTAGTGGGGAATTGGTTTTAATAAAAAAAGATAAAACAAATATAATTGTTGATTTTTCTGCAAATGCACTTGAGAACAGCTACTCTAACGAATTGGATAATTTTGAATTTATTGGAATGATAATTGATATATCCCAAAAGAAGAAACAAGAGATACAATTAAAAGAATTAAATGAGACCCTTGAACAAAAAGTAAAAGAGCAAACCAAAGAGATAAGAGAACAAGCATTAAGAGATTCTTTAACAAAAGCTTACAACAGGACTGCTTATAATGAAAAAATAGATGAACTTTTAAATGAATACACAAGGTATAATATTTACTTTTCAATAATTTATGTTGATTTAGATGACTTTAAAAGAATAAACGACACTTTTGGACACCATAAGGGAGATGAAGTATTAATAAACTTTTGTGAAATAGTTAAAGAGCATATTAGAGTTAATGATGAACTATATAGAATGGGTGGAGAAGAGTTTGCAATTTTACTTCCAAATACAGAACTTGAAACAGCAAAAATAGTTTCATATAAAATACTTCAATTACTAAGAAAAAATCTAAAAGTGGATGATAAAACTCCTATAACTATTAGTGGGGGACTTGTACAAGTACTTAAAAATGATAGTGCTGAAACTATTTATAAAAGAGTAGATAAACTCTTATACAAATCTAAAAAAACTGGAAAAGATAAAATTACATCTTGTGATGAATAAAAATCTACTAAGTTTAAAATGGTAGTATTGCGAAAAAATAAAAAAGAGATACAATTTAATGCTTGAGATAAATGAAATCTTTGGACCAACCATACAAGGTGAAGGTAAATTAATAGGAACACCTTCAATTTTTATTAGAGTTGGGAAATGTAATATGAAATGTGTTGGTTTTAATGTTGAATATGAGACTCCAAGTGGTATTAAAAAATGTTCATGTGACTCATATTATGCAGTTGATACAGCTTTTAAAGAGCAATGGCATAAAATGTCTTGCCAAGATATTATAAAAAAAGTTGAAGAATTAAAACCAAATTATAATGTTGATATCGTAATAACTGGGGGAGAACCCCTACTTTATTGGCAAAATGAAGAATTCCAATCTTTGTTAAAATATTATGTAGAAAACAATTACAAAGTTACAATTGAAACAAATGCCTCATTAAATATAAACTTCACCCAAGATTATCAAAAAAAAATACTTTTTTCAATGAGTGTAAAACTATCTAACTCTTTGGAGCCATTGAAAAAAAGAGTTAATATTGATACTTTAACATCAATTATTAATAAAACAAAAGACTCCTATTTAAAATTTGTTATTGATAAAGATTTTAAAGAACAAGCAACTAAAGAAATAAATTCTATATTATCACAAATTCCTAAAATAGATACATATTTAATGCCAATGGGAGATACTGCTGATGAGATAAATTCAAATTGCGAAACTGTAATTGATATGGCAATTGAAAATGGTTTTAAATATTGTGATAGGCTTCATATAAGAGTTTGGGACAATAAAAGAGGCGTTTAGATATAATGTGCAAAATCAAATTTTTAAAAGGAAATAAAGTATGAATTTTACAGGAACAAATGTACTTGTTACTGGTGCATCAAGGGGAATTGGCGCACAAATTGCAAAAACTTTAGCAAGTTATGGTTTAAAAGTATGGATTAACTATAGAAGTGGTGCCGAAGCTGCTGAGAAAATCAAAGAAGAGATTGAAGCTGATGGTGGACAAGCTGCAATTGTAAAAGCAGATGTAACTAAAGAAGATGAATTCACTGCTGCAATTAAAACAATAGTTGATGCAGATGGACAACTATCTTATTTAGTAAATAATGCTGGTATTACTAAGGATAAATTAGCATTAAGAATGTCAGTAGAAGACTTTAATGATGTAATTGCGGCAAACTTAACATCTGCATTTATCGGATGTAAAGGTGCTTTAAAAGCTATGGGTAAAAAGAAATTTGGATCTATTGTAAATATCTCTTCTATTGTTGGAGAGATGGGAAATCCTGGTCAAACTAACTATTCTGCATCAAAAGGTGGATTAAATGCTATGACTAAATCTTTTGCTAAAGAAGCGGCAGCTAGAGGAATTAGATATAATGCTGTAACTCCAGGATTTATTCAAACAGATATGACTGATGAATTAAAAGATGAAGTTAAAGCAGAATATGAAAAAAATATTCCATTAAGTAGATTTGGACAACCTAAAGAAATTGCAGATGCAGTTGCGTTTCTTTTAAGTGACCATTCTTCGTACATTACGGGTGAAATATTAAAAGTAAATGGTGGGTTATACGTATAAGAAAGATTAATTAAATTTTTTTGTGGTATAATTTGGCGATAAATTTATAAAAGGAAATGAGTATGGCATTATTAGATGATGTAAAAGAAGTTGTTGTTGAACAATTAGATTGCGATCCAGCTGAAGTTAAAGAGGATTCTAAATTTATTGAGGATTTAGGTGCAGATTCACTTGACGTTGTAGAATTAGTTATGGCGTTAGAAGAAAAATTCGATATCGAAATCCCTGATGAAGATGCTGAAGGTATTTTAACAGTAGCTGACGCTATTAAATACATCGAAGATAACGCGTAATTTATAAGCTTTGTAAATTATGTGAAGGCCAGTAGTTTTACTGGCTTTTTTTCTCGCTTTTTATTTCTATTATTGAGTTTTTCTTAAAAGATTGAATTATAAAAATATTTGATGTGGAGCATGTTTAATGAGAAGAGTTGTTATAACTGGTTTAGGAACAATTAATTCTGTAGGTCATAGTGTAGAAGAATCGTTTAAAGCGGTTGTTGATGGAGTTTGTGGTATTGATAAAATCACACTTTTTGATGCAAGTGAGTATCCTGTACAAATTGCAGGAGAGGTAAAAGATTTTGATCCTACAACTGTAATGGACAAAAAAGAGGTAAAAAAAGCTGATAGATTTATTCAATTAGGAATTAAAGCTGCTTTAGAGGCTATGATTGATTCTGGATTTGTAAATGCTGAAAATAAAAAAGTTGATGATTCTATAGCTGATAGATTTGGTCTTATCTCAGCTTCAGGTATAGGTGGATTATCTACAATTGAAAAAAACTCTGTTGTATGTGCAAATAGAGGTCCAAAAAGAATCTCTCCATTCTTTATTCCATCTTCATTAGTTAATATGTTAGGTGGATTTATTTCAATTGAGCATAACTTAAAAGGTCCTTCTTTATCACATGTTACAGCTTGTGCAGCTTCAACACATGCACTTAATGATGCAGTAAAAACGATTAAAATTAATGGTGCTGACAAAATTTTAGTTGTTGGTGCAGAAAGTGCTATTTGTGGTGCGGGTGTAGGTGGATTTGCATCTATGAAAGCATTATCAACAAGAAATGATGATCCAAAAACAGCTTCAAGACCATTTGATAAAGATAGAGATGGTTTTGTTATGGGTGAAGGTGCTGGAGCACTAGTTCTTGAAGAGTATGATGCTGCTGTTGCAAGGGGTGCAAAAATCTATTGTGAAGTTATAGGATTTGGTGAATCTGCAGATGCAAACCATATTACTGCTCCTGTAATGGATGGTCCATTAAGAGCAATGAAAGCTGCACTTACTATGGCAGAAGCAACAACTGGTGAAAAAATTAAAATTGATTATATTAATACTCATGGTACGTCAACTCCAGTTGGAGATGTAAATGAATCAAAAGCAATTGTTGAATTATTTGAAGGTGCTGAAAATGCTCCTCCTGTTACTTCAACTAAAGGACAAATTGGTCACTGCTTAGGTGCAGCAGGTGCAATTGAAGCAATTTTTGCAATTAAAGCACTAAATGATGGAATTATTCCTCCAACAATTAATATTCAAAATCAAGATGAAGAATGTACTTTAGATTATGTTCCAGATAATGCAAGAAAAAGTAATTTAGATATAGTTATGAGTAATAACTTTGGTTTTGGTGGAACAAACGCATCAGTAATTTTTAAGAAAATTAAGTAATTTTAAGGGACAGAATTTTGGCAACTTATTTAGATTTTGAAGACAAAATAAAAAAAATAGAAGAAGATATTATAGTTGCAAAAACTAAAAATGATGATCATGCTGTAGAGATTTTAGAAAAAAAATTGGAAAAAGAAGTTGAAAAAACTTTTAAGAATTTAAGTGATTATCAAAAACTTCAATTAGCAAGACATCCAGATAGACCATATGCAATGGATTATATCAATGGATTAATGACAAATGCCTATGAGATTCATGGTGATAGACATTATGTTGATGACCATGCAATTGTTTGTTATTTAGGATATATTGGTAATGAAAAAGTTATGGTTATTGGTGAGCAAAAAGGACGAGGAACAAAGGGAAAAATCAAAAGAAACTTTGGTATGCCAAGTCCAGAAGGATATAGAAAAGCTCTAAGAGCTGCTAATCTAGCTGAAAAATTTGGTATTCCGATTTTAATGTTAGTGGACACTCCAGGTGCATATCCTGGAATTGGAGCTGAAGAAAGAAATCAATCAGAAGCTATTGCAAAAAATCTATATGAATTTTCTGATTTAACAGTTCCTACTGTATCTGTTGTAATTGGAGAAGGTGGTTCAGGTGGAGCTTTAGCAATTTCTATTGCTGATAAATTAGCTATGATGAGATATTCTGTATATGCAGTTATATCTCCTGAAGGTTGTAGTGCAATTTTATGGAATGACCCAGCAAAAGTTGAAACTGCAGCGAATGCATTAAAAATTACAGCTGAAAACCTAAAAGAATTAGAATTAGTTGATGATGTAGTAAATGAACCTTTAATTGGTGCCCATAGACAAAAAGATGAGGCGATTAAAGCTTTAGGTGATTATTTCATCTCTACTTTGGAAGAATTAAAAAAATTAACTCCAGCACAAAGACTTCAATTAAAATATGAAAAACTTATGAACTTAGGAAGATTTGAAAGTTAAGATAAGAGTTTATTAAACTCCTATCTAACTAATTTTCCAGCTGGTTCACCACCAATAATATGAAAATGTAAGTGTGGAACCTCTTGTCCTCCATCACTTCCAATATTTGTAATTAATCTGTAACCTGATTCTCTAATACCTAATTTAGAAACTGTTTTTTGAATAAACTCAGTCATATCTGCCATAATCTTTGGTGGCACAACATCAAATGAATCATAATGCTCTTTTGGAATAACTAAGACATGGATTTTTCTAGCTGGATTAATATCATTAAATGCCAAAAAATTTTCATCTTCAAGTACTGTTTGGTTCGGTATTTCACCATTTACAATTTTGCAAAAAATACACATAGATTTCCCTTTAAATAGTTTAAAAAATATTATAACCAATCTCTAATAAATTTTTGAGTATAATCCCTGAAAATTATAGATACACACAATATAGCAGGAGAACAAAAGTGACGCAATGGCTAGAAAAAATCAATAGTGCCGAATCACTTGAAGTACTAGAAAACTTGAGAGTTGAGACTTTAGGTAAAAAAGGTGTTATTACTGCACAGTTTGCAAAAATGAAGGATATTCCAGGTCCTGAAAAAAAAGAATTTGCAGCAAACTTAAATAAACAAAAAGCGCAAATCACAGAAGCATTAGAAGCAAAAAAAATTGTTTTAGAAAAAGAAGCACTTGAAGCTAAATTAAAAGCTGATAAAATTGATGTAACAAAATTCAATAATGAGCTTTCATGTGGTGCAGTTCATCCTATAGCATTAACAATGGACAGAATTATAGAATATTTCCAAAATTTAAATTTTGCAGTAGAAGAAGGTCCATTAGTTGAAGATGATTTCCATAACTTTGAGGCATTAAATTTACCTAAGTACCACCCAGCAAGAGATATGCAAGATACATTTTACAACAAAGACTATACACTTTTAAGAACACATACTTCTCCTACACAAATAAGAACTATGTTAAACCAACCTACTCCAATTAGAATGATTGCACCAGGTACTGTGTTTAGAAGAGACTTTGATTTAACTCATACACCAATGTTTCATCAGATTGAAGCATTAGTTGTTGATGAAGCAGATAAAATCTCATTTGCTAATTTAAAACACGTACTAGTAGAGTTCTTACACCATATGTTTGGTGATGTTGATGTTAGATTTAGACCTTCATTCTTCCCATTTACAGAGCCATCAGCTGAAGTTGATATCTCATGTGTATTTTGTAAAGGTGATGGATGTAGAGTATGTTCACACACAGGATGGCTAGAGGTTCTTGGTTGTGGAGTAGTTGATCAAAATGTATTTAAAGCAGTAGGTTATGAGAATAAATCAGGATATGCATTTGGTTTAGGTGTTGAAAGATTCGCAATGCTTATTCATAATATTGGAGATTTAAGATCTCTATTTGAAAGCGACATAAGATTATTAGGACAGTTTAAATGATAGTTACTAGAGCATGGTTACAAGAATATATTGATATTTCATCAATAAGTACAGAAGATATTTGCAAAACTTTAAACTCAATTGGATTAGAGGTTGATAGTTTAGAAGAACAAAAAATTCCTAAAAATGTTGTTATTGGAAAAGTTTTAGAAAAAGAAAAACACCCAGATGCTGATAAATTAAACATCTGCCAAGTTGATATTGGAACAGAGACAGTTCAAATTGTATGTGGAGCTAAAAATGTAGCAGCAGGTCAATATGTACCGGTAGCTGTAAATGGTTGTGATTTAGGTGGCGGTTTTAAAATCAAAAAAGCAAAACTTAGAGGTGTTGAATCAAATGGTATGATTTGTTCTTCTACTGAGATTGGTCTTGCAAAATTAAATGATGGAATTTTAGAACTAGATGATTCAATTGGTGAATTAATTATTGGTAAACAATTAAGTGATTATCCACTTTTAAATGATGACATTATTGAGATTGAACTAACTGCAAATAGAGGTGATTGTTTAAGTATTAATGGTGTTGCAAGAGAGTTAAGAGCATTTTACAATATCCCACTAATTGAACAAGAAATCGAAATTGAAACAAACAATTTAGGTATTGGACAAGTATTAGAAGTACAAACTAAATCTGACTTAGACTCAATTTTTATTTATACAGTAGCTAATACAAAAGATTTTAGACTTCCAGCATTACAAAGACTAAGAGTTGGAATTCTTGATAAATTTAAAGAAAAAGATTTAGATGATGCATTAACATACATAACACACTCAACAGGTGTTATTTTAAATGCTTATGCAAAATCTGATGCAAAAGCTCAAAACTCTATTGGAACAATTACACTTGATAAAGATGAAGATGGATTTGATACAGTTACAGGGGATGAAAAACTAAGTACTATTTGTATCTTACATAATGACATAAATCAAGATAAAGATAGTGAGTATATAATTGAAGCAAGTTATACAAATCCTGAAGATTTATCTAAAAAAGTATTTGAAACTAAAAAGAAAACTGGAGATGTTTACTATAAAAGTTCAAGGGGAAGTGAACCAGATATCAAAATGGGGATGGATATTTTTTGTACTTTTATTTCTAAATTTGGTGCAAAAATTTACAATGGAAGAGAACTTTCTTTAGATACAGAAGAAGAGCTAATGATTGATGCAAATATTAATAAAATTAATGCAATTATTGGTCAAAATATTGAAAAAGTAAAAATTGAAAAAATTCTAAGTTCATTAGGGTTTGAGGTAAAAGATACAGATAAAGATGTTCTTTCTATAAAAATTCCTTTATATAGACATGACATAAAAAATATTGCTGATATTACTGAAGAGGTTGTAAGAATTATTGGTATTGATAATATCAAAGCAAAACCCCTTGCAATTGATGAAGTAAATAGAATCAATCAAACTTCAATTAATTTAATTAAGAAAAATGATTTAAGAGCAAAGGCTATTACAAATGGTTTTTATGAAACTTTAACTTATGTATTTGCCGATAAAGAAAAACTACAAAAATATTCACTTCCTACTGTTGAAGAAAAACTTGATATTTTAAATCCAATTGTAAAAGAGTTAGATACATTTAGAACTACAATTTTACTTAACCTTGTTGAAGCATGTGCAAACAATATAAAATTTGGTTTAAAATCTATGGCTTTTTTTGAAATAGGAAAAGTATTTGATGTAAAAAGAGCTGAATCAACAAAGATTTCATTTGTATTTTCTGGACAAAAGGAGCTAGAATCAATCTCAAATTCTGGGAAACCAGAGAATATTGATTTCTTCTTATTTGCTAAAAAAGTTTTAAATACAATTGGAAAATTTGATTTAGAACCAATGGAAAAAATTGAAAATGATTTAATCCATCCATATCAAAATGCTTCAGTAATAATAGATGGTGAAAAAGTTGGATTTATTTCAAAACTTCACCCAAGTGTTGCGAATGATTATGATCTAAGTGATACTTTTATAGCAGAAATTGATTTTGATAAAATCAAAAATGATTTAACGAAAGTTGAAAAATATTCTAAATTTCAAGCTTCAAAAAAAGATTTAAGTATTGTTGTACCTAAATCTTTAGAATACAAAGAGATTAAAAAAGTAATAAATTCTATAAATGATGAGAATATTAAACAATTTAATTTAATAGATATTTATAGTGATGAAAAATTAGGTGATAAAGATAGTTTAACAATTAGATTTGTTCTTCAAAATCATAACAAAACATTAGAGGAAGAAGATATTACAAGTTCAATGAATAAAATTATCAATTCATTAAATGAAGAGCTTGGTTTAGCACTAAGAGATTAATAAAAAGGGAAAGAATGGAAAACTTTAATATTGAAAAATTAGATAAAGCTTTTGATATTGAGATTGACTCAATAGCAAGTGATAAATCAATATCACACAGATGCGCAATGTTTTCTATTTTTTCTAATGAAACTTCATATATAAAAAACTTTTTAACAGCTGAAGACACTCTAAACTCATTAAGTATTGTTGAACAACTTGGAGCAAAAGTTAAAAGAGATGGTGCAAACGTAGAGATTACTCCCGCTGATAAATTAACAGAACCAAAAGATGTACTTGATTGTGGAAATGCAGGAACAGGCATGAGACTTTTTTGTGGTCTTTTAGCTTCAGTAGATGGTGCTTTTACACTAACTGGTGACAAATACTTAAGAGAGCGACCAATGAAAAGAGTTGCTGATCCTTTAAGAAGTATTGGAGCAAATATTGATGGTAGAGATAATGGGAATAAAGCTCCTTTATTTATTAGAGGAGTAAAAGAGTTAAAACCTTTTGTTTATGAGTCACCAGTTGATTCTGCCCAAGTTAAATCTGCACTTATTTTGGCTGCATTAAGAGCAACTGGAGTTTCAAAATATAAAGAGAATGAGTTAACAAGAGATCATACTGAAAGAATGTTAAAAGGTATGGGAGCAAAAATTGAAACTGATGATGAAGGTTATATAAATATTCATCCCTTAGAAGGTCATCTTAAACCACTTAATATTACTGTTCCAACTGATCCATCATCTGCATTTTTCTTTGCAGTTGCAGCAGCAATCACGCCAAACTCAAGAGTATTAATTAAAAATGTAACATTAAATCCAACTAGAATTGGAGCCTATGAAATTTTAAAGGCAATGGGAGCTGAAGTTAATTTTATTAAAAAAGAGGACATCTATGAACCAATTGGTGATATAGAAGTTAAACACAAAGAGTTAAATGGGGTTGTTGTTGAAAACCATATCTCATGGCTTATTGATGAGTTACCAGCACTTTCAGTTGCTATGAGTTTAGCTAAAGGAAAATCACTAGTAAAAAATGCTGAAGAGTTAAGAGTAAAAGAGAGTGACAGAATTAAAGCTGTTGTTTCAAATTTAGAAAAATGTGGCGTTGAATACACAGAATTTGAAGATGGCTATGAAATTGTTGGGGGGTCTTTAAACAAGGCTAAAATCAATTCCCATGGTGACCACAGAATTGCAATGAGCTTCTCAATTGCTGGACTAAACTGTGGTATGGAGATTGAAGATGTTGATTGTATTTTAACTTCGTTTCCAAATTTCAAAGAGATTTTAGATTCTTTAAAAGCTTAAAAACAATAAGTAGTTTTCTTATTCATTATTTCGTTTAAGATAGTTTTACTATCTTTACGAAAAAATATTTAAATAGTATTAACTTAAAGGTTTTATATATGGAAGTAAAATTAGCATCTAGTTATGGTTTTTGTTTTGGAGTTAAAAGAGCAATAGATATTGCACAAAAATATGAAAATTCTGCAACAATGGGTCCTTTAATCCACAATAAAAATGAAATTGATAGACTACAAAATGATTATAAAGTTGGTCTTTACAGAGATTTAAATGAAGTAAAACCAAATGATACAGTAATCATTAGAACCCACGGTATTCCAAAACAAGATTTAAAAGATTTGAGAGCAAAGGATGCAAAAGTTATAAATGCCACATGTCCTTTTGTTACAACACCACAACAAATAGTTAAAAAAATGTCTCAAGAGGGATATTCAATATTAATCTTTGGAGATAGTGAACACCCTGAAGTAAAAGGTGTAAAATCATATGGCGAAGATTTGGATGATGTACATGTAATCTTAGAAAAAGATGAACTTGATAATATTAACTTTAAGAATGATAAAATTGCAACAGTAGCTCAAACAACTAGAAAAAAAGAGATTTATTTGGATATTGTTAATAGTTTAATATTAAAAAATAAAGAAGTGAGAGTATTTAATACTATTTGTGATGCAACTTTTGAAAATCAAGATGCAGCAAGAGATCTCTCAAAAGAGGTGGATGTAATGGTAATTATTGGAGGGAAAAACTCTTCAAACACTAAACAATTACACACTATTTCTTTAGAAAATTGCTCTGATTCTTACCTAATTGAAAATGAAACCGAACTAGATTCAACATGGTTTGACAATAAAAAACTATGCGGAATAACTGCTGGAGCAAGCACTCCTGACTGGATTATCCAACAAGTTGTAGATAAAATTAAAAAATATTAAACATAGACTTAAGCAAGCATTAGATATAATCGTCACCATTTAATAAAAAACGGTAAATACGAAGGAATAAAATGGGTATTGATGATATAGAATTAGGTGAAGACTTTGATTTCGCGCAAATGCTTGAAGAGTCTTTTGAGAATGCTGAGAATAACTCTGTAGTTGATGGTGTAATTGTTGAGATTACTGGTGATAGTGTACTTGTTGATGTTGGTCAAAAGATTGAAGGTAAATTAAACTTATCTGAAATCACTATTGGTGGAGAAGTTAAATACAAAGCTGGTGAAACTATTCCAGTTATGTTAATGGGAAATAAAGGTGAAAGACCATCTATTTCTTATAAAAAAGTTCTTCAAAAAGAAAAATTTGACGCATTTGTAAAAGAGCATGGTGAAAATGTTGAAGATGTAACAATTGAAGGTAAAATTATCTCTGTTAAAAACAGAGGTGGATTTATTATTGAAGATGATTCTGGTTTAGAATACTTCATGCCAATGGCTCAATCTTACTTAAAAGCTCACGGTGCTGTAGGTAAAAAAGTTAAAGCAAAAGTTTTAAAAGTAAACGAAGCTCAAAACTCTATTATAGTTTCTAGAAAAAAACTTATTGAAGAATCAAAAGAACAAAAAGATTCTAAAGTTAATGAGATCTTAGAAAAAAATGAACCAGTAAATGGTATTGTTAAGAAAATCACTTCTTATGGTATGTTTATTGATTTAGGTGGAATTGATGGTTTAGTAAACTACAATGAAATCTCTTACAAAGGTCCTGTTAATCCTGCAAACTACTATTCTGAAGGTGATGAAGTAACTGTTGTTGTATTATCTTATGACAAAACTAAACAACATTTATCATTATCAATTAAAGCTGCACTTCCTAATCCATGGGAAGAGATTAAAGATGAATTAGAAGTTGGTGATACAATCACTGTAACAGTTTCTAACTTTGAATCTTATGGTGCATTTGTTGATTTAGGTAATGACATTGAAGGTCTATTACACATCTCTGAAATTTCATGGAATAAAAACTTAAAAAACCCAAAAGATTTATTAACTTTAGGTGAAGAAGTAAATGTTGAAGTTATTGAATTAGATGTTGACAAAAAAAGATTAAGAGTATCTCTTAAAAACTTACAAGAGAAACCATTTGCTAAATTTACAAAAGAGTTTAAAGTTGGAGATGTTGTAAAAGGAAATATTGCAACACTAACTGACTTTGGTGCTTTTGTTACTATTGGTGAAGTTGATGGTTTATTACACAACGAAGAAGCTTCTTGGGAATCAAATGCTAAATGCAAATCACTTTACAAAAAAGGTGACGAAGTTGAAGTTAAGATTATCAAAATTGATAGAGAAAAAGAAAATATTTCATTATCAGTAAAAGAGATTGCTGATTCACCTGCAAAAAAATTCCAAGACGAGCATAAAATGGGTGACATTGTAAAAGGTGCTGTAAAAGATAAAAAAGATTTCGGAATCTTTATTAAACTAGAAGATAACTTAGATGGTTTAATTAGAAATGAAGACTTTGGACCATTAAATGCTGAAGAAGTTAATGTTGGTGATGAATTAGAAGCAGTTGTTGTAAATATTGACACTAAGAAAAATAGAGTTAGATTATCTGTAAAAAGATTAGAGCAACAACAAGAAAGAGAAGCCTTAAAAGCTGTTAATGATGATACAGCTATGACTTTAGGTGACTTATTAAAAGATCAAATTAAATAATTGAGGGACATAGAAAAATGAGTAAACATACAATTGTAGTTTGTGACCATATCCATGAAGATGGATTAAATATCTTAAAAAACACAGAAGATGTAAACTATGTATATGCTGCAGATATTGACAAAGTTGCGTTATTAGACGTAATTAAAGATGCAGATGTAGCAATTACAAGATCTTCAACTGATGTTGATGAGAAATTTTTATCCGCAGCTACAAACTTAAAAGCAATTATCAGAGCTGGTGTAGGTTATGATAATGTTGACATGGAAGGTTGTAGTAAGAGAGGAATCATTGCTATGAACGTGCCAACTGCTAACACTATTGCAGCAGTTGAACTTACTATGGCTCACATGCTATCTTGTATGAGAAAATTTCCGTATGCCCACAACCAATTAAAACAAGATAGAATCTGGAAAAGAGAAGATTGGTATGGTAACGAATTATTTGGTAAAAAATTAGGAATTATTGGATTTGGTAACATCGGTCATAGAGTCGGTCTAAGAGCTAAATCATTTGAAATGGACGTAATTACTTACGACCCATATATTCCTTCAACAAAAGCAACTGATTTAGGTGTAACTTATACAACAAATTTTGATGACATTTTAGATTGTGACATTATTACAATCCACACACCAAAAAATCAAGAAACAATTGATATGATTGGTGAAGAAGAGATTGCAAAAATGAAAGATGGTGTAGTTTTAATTAACTGTGCTAGAGGTGGTCTTTATAATGAAGATGCACTTTATAACAATCTAAAATCTGGAAAAATTAAAATGGCTGGTATTGATGTATTCAAAAAAGAACCTGCAACTGACCATCCTTTATTAGATTTACCAAATGTTACTGTTACAGCACATTTAGGTGCAAATACAAAAGAATCTCAAAAGAAAATTGCTGTTCAAGCTGCAGAAAATGCAATTGAATCTGCAAGAGGAATCTCTTATCCACATGCACTTAACTTACCAATTGATGAGAGCAAAATTCCTTCATTTGTTAAACCATATATTGAATTAACTCAAAAAATTGCATTTTTATCTGCACAACTTGATAAATCAGCGATTAGATCTATTAGTGTTAAAGCAGAAGGTGAGATTAAAGAGTATCTTGATTCATTATTAACTTTTGCTACGGTTGGAGCATTAAGTGTAGTTGGTGGAGATGAAGTTAACTATGTAAACGCAATGTTTATAGCTGAAGAAAAAGGTATTAAATTCGAAACTTCTGAAGTTGAACATTGTAGTGGTTATAGTAATAAAGTAGAGATTAAAATCACAACTGAAAAAAGAGTTAACTCTATTGCAGGTACAGTTTTTGATGATGATGTTCAAAGAATTGTAGAACTTGATGGATTTGATTTTGATATCGAACCAAAGGGTAAAATGATTATGATGAGAAATAATGATGTTCCTGGTGTAATTGGAAATGTTGGTAAATTACTTGGAGATAGAGGCATTAATATCTCTGACTTTAGACTTGCGCGTGGCAAAAATAAAGATGCCTTAGCAATCATTTTAGTTGATGATACTATAAATAGTAAAGTACTAGAAGAGATTGGTAGTATTCAAGATGCTATTGCAGTATCTTATGCAGAAATTTAAAAACATAAAAGATAATTATTAAGGTAAAAAATGGCAAATATTTCTATGAGTGAACTAAAAAAAGGTCTTAAGATTGAGATTGATGGAGTTCCATATAAAATCACTGAATATCAACACGTAAAACCTGGAAAAGGTGCGGCATTTGTTAGATGTAAAATAAAATCATTTTTAAATGGAAAAGTTATTGAAAAAACTTTCCATGCTGGTGATAAATGTACTACTCCAGACTTACAACAAAGAACTATGCAATACTTATATGATGATGGTGAAATGCTTCAATTTATGGATACAGATTCATATGAGCAAATTGGTTTAACTTATGACCAAGTTGGTGATGCAGAAAAATGGATTATTGATGGAATGTCAGTTGATATGATGTTCTTCAATGGTAGTGCTATTACGGTTGAACCGCCAATGGTTGTTGAGCTTAAAATTGTAGAAACACCACCTAACTTTAAAGGTGACTCGCAAGGTGGTAAAAAACCTGCTACTTTAGAAAGTGGAGCTGTTGTACAGATTCCTTTTCACTTAGTAGAAGGTGACGTTATTAAATGTGATACTAGAACTGGTGAATACTTAGAAAAAGTAAAATAAAACTATAAATCTTTATCGCTATAAAAGGCGATAGAGATTTTTTCTCTTCAGTCACTTACATTTGTAAGCTCCTTCCTCAAAAAAACCTCTCTCTTGTTTCTAACAATAAATATTTATAGTTTAAATTATTAAATTCAAATCTAACTTTTTCTTTTTAGGTAAATGATTTTCTCTTGTCCAATGAAGTTCTCATGAACAATCTCAAAATCCATATCAATATCATTTAAAGCATTAAGTCCTTTTCTAATCTTAGGACTTACAAGTAAAACCAAATAATCGATTCTTTCTTTTATACTATCTAGTAAATTATAAGTTCCCTCAACCATAATAAATTTATAATCAAGTAATTTAAATAAATCATCACTAATAGTAACTTCTCTATTTGGTATTTTAAACAAAGGAATATTTGTATCAAAGATTTTATTTTTTGAATAAATCATTACATTAGGAGCACGTCCAGCTATATATCTAGCATCAAGAGTTGGTTTATCAGTTCTAACTGTATTTCCACCAATGAGCATTAAATCAATTTTATCCCTTAAAGTATGTACATAAGCTAAGGCTTGATTAGAAGATATTTTTCCATCAATACTACCATTTAAGGTTTGTGCCATTTTATAAAATACAAAAGTATTTTCAGTCCATTTAATAAATGGGTATAAAAGCTCATAGGCTTCTTTTTTCATACAACCTAGATTGACTTCTATATTTGCTTCTTTTAGAGTCTCACAACCTCCTGAAGCTATCTTATTAATATCTTCATGGGCTATTATTACTCTTTTAGGATTTAATTCTTTTAAAAGATTTGCACAAGCAGGAGTTTTCCCAATATGATTACATGGTTCTAATGTAACAAAGATCTCACAATCATTAAAAAAACCATTATGATTTTTAATTAGATACTCATGTATATCCTCAGATTTTCTTTTTGTTTTGATAACATCATTTGGGTATTTTTTTAAGTATGCTGCTTTTAACGCATTAACTTCAGCATGGGGCATTCCAGCTTCTTTATGTGCTTCAATAGATAGTATTTCACCATTTTTTACAACAACACATCCAACAGCTGGATTTGGGTAAGTTAAAAGTTGATATTTCCAAGCTTCATCAATGGCTAACTTCATAAAGAAATTATCATTAATAATCATTTTGTTAATCTACCATTCAAAATAAGTTGATGCAGTAGAGATTTCATCATAAGCAACAATCTCTTCACCATGTTCAGTTTTGATTTTAATTTCATTATAATCGGCAAAAATAAGTTCACCTTTAATAGTATCTTTATTAAAATCTTTTAATTTTACCTTTTCACCAATTGAAGCTTTATAGTGTTGTGGTTTTTTTAGTTTTCTTTCTATACCAGGTGAACTAACTTCTAAGTTATAATTACCTTGCATAGGTTCTTCAATATCTAAAATAGGTGAAACCATTCTTGAAATTTCTGCACATTTATCTAAAGATATACCACCTTTAGCTGTAACATAGATTCTGAAAACATTTTTATCATTTTCTTTTAAAGTTACAATATCATAGACCTCTGCACCACAACCTTGAACAGCTATTTCAATAGATTCTTCAAGATTCATGATTGATCCTTTTTCTTTTTCTCAATTTGCCTAAATAAATCTTCAATGTTTTTTGAAGATTCAAATGATGTATCATTAACAAATTTGAAAGTTGGGCATTTATACCAACCAGTAGCACTAAGTATATACTCTTTGATTCTTCCATTTGCTTTTGTCAAAGCTGAAATAACACCTGCTATTTCGTTTTTTTCAAAATCGCTTCCATCAAAATAAACAGTAGCGTCATATTTACCATTTTTACAATTTACACCTGTAATAGGTAAAGAGCATATTCTTACATCATTTAGTGTTGATAAAGCTTCTGGAATAAGCTCCATCAACAATGATTCAGTTCTTTGAAGATTAATACTTTTCAAAAATCAACCTTATAAATCAATTTCTCTCTTCTCTTCAATTTGTATAAATGTTTCAATAAAATCACCAACTTTTATATCATTAAATTTATCGAACATAATACCACACTCATAACCATTTGATACTTCTTTAACATCATCTTTAAATCTTTTTAGTGATGAAATTTTACCAGTATAAGTAACAACACCATCTCTAATAATTCTTGCGTGACCACCTCTAATAACTTTACCGTCAGTTACAAAACATCCTGCAACTGTTCCTACTTTTGGAACAACGAATGTATCTCTAACTTCAGCTTGACCAGTATTTTCTTCTCTAATTACTGCTGTCATCATACCTGATAATGCATCTTTGATATCGTCAATTAAGTCATAAATAATTGAATAAGTGTTGATTTGGATTCCATCAGCTTTAGCTTTTTGTTTAACAGAACCAGTTGGTCTTACGTTAAATCCTAAGATAATACACCCTTCAGATGCACTTGCTAAAATTAAGTCTGATTCAGTAATCCCACCAACACCTGCATGGATTACTTTTACTTTTACTTCTTCATTTTGAATTTTTTCTAATGAACCTTTAATTGCTTCTAATGAACCACCAACATCAGTTTTAATAATAACTGGTAATTGTTTGATTTTCCCTTCTGCAATTAATCCACTCATCTCTTCTAATGAAACTTTTGTAGATTTAGAAAGTTCTTTTGCTCTTGCATGTTCAGCTCTAGTTGTAGCAATTTCTCTTGCTTCTTTATCTGAATTTTGTGCAACCATAAAAGAACCTGCATCTGGAACATCATTTAATCCTAAAACATTTCCTGTTTCTGAAAGTCCAAGCTCTTTTACTGGTTTCCCCATATCGTTAGTAATTGCTTTTACTCTACCATATGTAGTATCACAAACAATATTATCACCTACTCTTAAAGTACCATTTTGAACAATAATTGTAGCAACTGGACCTCTACCTTTTTCAAGTAATGATTCAACAACAGTTGCTTTAGCTTTTGCTTCTGGATCAGCTTGAAGTTCTAAAATTTCAGCTTGTAAAAGAATGTTTTCTAATAAATCATCAATACCTTGACCTGTATGAGCAGAAACTCCAATAAACTCAATATCTCCACCCCAATCAACTGGTGTCATTTCTCTTTCTGCCATTTGAGCTTTAACCATATCCATGTTTGCAGTTTCTTTATCCATTTTGTTAACTGCAACAATAATTGGACATCCAGATGCTTTTGCATGAGAAATAACTTCTTCTGTTTGAGGCATAACACCATCATCTGCTGCAACAACAATAATTACAATATCAGTTACATCTGCACCTCTAGCTCTCATAGCTGAGAAAGCTGCGTGTCCTGGAGTATCTACAAAAGTAATTTTTTGGTTGTTTTGTTCAATTGTATAGGCAGAGATATGTTGAGTAATTCCACCTGCTTCACCTTTAGCAACTTTAGAACTTCTAATCTTATCTAAAAGTGAAGTTTTACCATGGTCAACATGTCCCATGATTGTAACCACTGGAGGTCTTGTTACAAAGTTAGAATCATCAATCTCTTCATCTAAATAATCATCAACATAATTTGCATCTTCTAGGGCATCTTTTACGGTAACTTCGATACCAAATTCTTCCCCTAAAATTTCTAATTCATCTTGTTTTAAGAAGTCATTTTTAGTAACCATCATCCCAAGACCAAATAATACAGTAATAACTTCAGCTGGAGATTTTCCACAAGCTTCTGCAAACTCATATACCCTAACATCTTCAGGAATAGTTATTTCAGAGATTTCTACCTCTTCAACTTCTTTTTTAATTCTTTTCTTTCTCTTACCTCTTTTTAATCCTTGTGGTCTATTACCAAAGGCAGCAGGTCTAGAAGATCTAGTTTGTCTTTTATTATCTTGATTTTGTTTTGGCTCATCAAATAACTTTGATGTATCTGCTAAATCCATATCAAGTAAAACAACCTCTTCACCTAATAATGACTCATCACTATTATCATTGAAATCTTGTGTAGATTTAGCTTCAAACTCAATTACTTTACCATGATCATGAGATCTTGCTGGTTGTTTTTTCTTCTCTTTTTTCTTAACTGGTACTTTTGACTGAGACCCTGGAGCTGATTTTTCATTTGACTTATCATTTAAATCATTTCCACCTAAAATCTCACTAAGAGATTTCATAGGTTTTTTAAGAGTTGCACTAGGTGTTGCTATCTCATCTTTTTTAGTCTCAATAATTTCTTGAGGTTTTTTCTTTTTAATGATTTTCAAACCTCTTCTTTTAGGAATGATTTTCTTAGGAGATACACTTTTTAGAGGCTTATCTTCTGTTTTCTCAACAGTTTCTTCTGTTTTCTCTTCCTCTTTTTTCTCTTCTACTTCAACATCCTCTTGCTTAGGCGTTTCTTCAATAGTTTTCTTTTCTTCAGGTTTTTCTTCTGTTTTTACTTCAGGTTTTTCTTCTGTTTTTGGTGTTGCTTTTTTGATTTTTGCTGCAGGTTTCTTTAGCTTACTACTTTTACCAGTCATTATGTAGTTCGCAATCTCTTCAGCATCTTCAAATGAAACTGCAGTTTGTGGTGATTTAAGCTCTATTCCTAAATCTTTTGCTTTGGCAATAACCTCATTGCTACTAGCCCCAGCTTCTTCTGCTATTTCATAAACTCTTACATTATCTGACATGCGTTAATATCTCCTTAAGTTGTCCTATATAGTCATCTTTATTTTTACACTCCCTAAAAAGTGCTTTTTCTATCTTTTTGAAATCTTTTTGATTGATTTGTGAATCATTTAGCATTGAAATACAATCATTACAGATATAAAAACTTCTACCATAATTATCATATGGTACAAGTTTTTTATCCTCACACTTTAAACGAAGTAGATCATTTTGAGGATATTTTCCTCTACAAATGACACAAGTTCGTATTGGTTCTTTCAAAATAGTCAATATTATACCTAAATCTTGCTTAATTTAAATATTTTTTAATCTTTAACAACAACGCCATCGTTGTCAAATCCTCTAGTTAGTACTCTAAAATGAGGAAACCTTTTATTTAATTCATTCTCAATTCTTTTTGCATCTTCATTAAATGCAATAGAAAATAAAGTTGAGCCAGAGCCTGATAAAGTACTCATTAAAGATCCATGTTTTAATGCAGTTTTTTGAACATCAAATAATTCTGGCATCTGTTTCATTCTATATTTTTGATGAATTTTATCCAAAGATGCAGCTCTTAACATTTGCCAATCTTCATTTATAAATGCTGCTGTTAGTAAAGAGGAGTGAGATATATTAAATACTGCATCTTCTTTAGAATACTTAAAAGGTAATGCCTTTCTTGATAATTGTGTAGACATAGGTCTATTTGGGATAACAACAATTGCTTTTAAAGACCTTGGCATATCTTTTTTTATAAAATTAACCTCATTTTCATGCACTGTTGCAACATTAAATCCACCCATAACTGCAGGTGTAATATTATCAGGATGCGATTCATAAGCTAAGGCTAAATTTAACAATTTCTCTTTTTCAATTTGTATTCCCTCTATTGCATATGCGCTTGCAATTGCAGAAACAATAACAGCGGATGAACTACCTAATCCCCTTGAAAGTGGAATCTCATTTGAGAATTCAAATCTAAAGTGTCTTTTTTTATGTGAAAGATTATGATAAAAATCGTTAAAAATTGCAATAAACATATTATTGTCTTTTAAAACAGGATTATTAGAACCCTCACCTTTTAAACTAACACTATGAAATTTTGAAGGTTTTATACTCACTTGATTATGAAGTGAAATTGCCAATCCTAGAGTATCAAATCCTGGACCTAAATTGGCACTTGTTGCTGGAACACTAATTCTCAAACGCTTTCCTTTTATACAGCAGGTAAATTATATATTGGCAGAGTCTCATCTGAAAAATTTATATTTTCTAAAAGATCTGGTAATTTAAAGTCTGACATTGTACTCTTATTATCTAAAAAGTCAACTTTAATACCATTTTCATCATTTATAAAATATTTTTTTCCCAAAGCTTTAATAGGAGAATTCCCATTAAATTCAAAACCACTACACGATTTTAATTCAATATTTTTTGTTATTGATAGAGTTTTCAAAAATACATAAGCAACTTTTATTGCCATGTAAGAGCCTGGTGTATTTACATAATATATTCTATTTATTTTATATTCATTTAAAATATTCTCAAATATTAAAGGTAAAACATCTGAGGTAACTCCATCGTTTTCATAACTTTTAATCAGTTTTTTATTCTCATAGATTCCAACCAAAAGTGGTTTAGATATACTTATAACTAAAACTTCTATTCTTTTCTCCTAAGATTGAACTTTTGCGTAAGCCATCTCAAATACATGGGCTTCTGCTTCAGCTTCTTCTAAATCTATAATTTCATAATTATCTTTATCTTCATAAAGTTTTTTTGTAAGTAAATGGTTTAGATGATGACTTCCTGCATGGGCATCATACTCTCCAACAAGGGTATATCCTAATAAAGCCATATCACCAATTGCATCAAGAATTTTATGTCTAACAAACTCATCATCATATCTTAAACCTTCAGGATTTAAGATTTTTGTTTGGTCAAGAACAATAGCATTTTCCATACTACCACCTTGTGCAAGTCCAATACTTCTTAAATATTGAACCTCATGTAAAAAACCAAATGTTCTAGCTCTAGAAATATTTTCTTTATATTCGCTAATTGAATAATCAAAATGAAAATTTTGTTTCCCAATAGATGGATGTTCAAAATCTATTGAAAAATCATAAATAATATGTTTTGAGGGTTTTAGGGCAACTTTCTTACCATCTTCAGTTACAATCTCAACATCTTTTTTGATTTTTATAGCTTTTTTACTTTTGTCAAGCTCTTTAATACCTGCTTCTTCAATCAACATACAATAACCAGATGAACTTCCATCAAGCACAGGAACCTCATCATTATCTATTACAACTCTTAAGTTATCAATTCCATAGGCATAAACTGCAGATAATAGATGTTCAATAGTAGAAACAACAACATCATCTTTTCCAATTACTGTTGCCATTTTTGTATCAACAACATTTTCAATTTTAAGAGGTATTGTAATCCCTTTATCAACTCTATAAAAAATAATTCCCATATCAGAGTCTAAAGGTTCAAGCTTCATTTTAACAGGAACTCCTTTATGAAGCCCTATTCCAACAATCTCTACACTTTTTGCTATTGTTCTTTGTCTCATTTACTACTTCTTATCTCTTTTTTTGCTTCAGATAAAATATCTAATACTCTTGTTTTTATCCAGTTTTTATCCATCCATTCAATTGGATTTACTTCAATACCTTGAACTAAAACTCCAAAGTGTAAATGGTCTCCAAATACTGCACCAGTACTTCCAGTATTTGCAATATTGTCATTTGTTCTTACTAAATCACCTTTTTGAACATTTAATTTACTAGTATGCGCATATAAAGTTTGAAGTCCTAGTTTATGGTCAATAATTGCAGTATTTCCATAAATTCCAAGATAACTATTAAATATAACTGTTCCACCATTTGAAACTTTTACAGGAGCTCTTTTTATACTTGCCCAATCCATTCCTAAGTGCCATGCTTCATCTATTTTTTGACCATCATAAAAATATTCTCTTTTTTCTGCAAACCCTGCAAAAGTTTTTGAACCACTTAATCTTTTAAATGGATTTATTGAGAAATTGTTAATCATCTCTTTTGACATATTTTTAATAGATTCATCTCTTATTGTAGAAACATTTTTTGCTCTTAAAAATCTATTTTGTTTTATAAAAATTTCATCATTTGTAGATGGTATTTCCATATCACTTTTTTGTAATACTGGAATTGAAACTTTGTTTATAAAGTTATCTGAAATTTTTAGTTTGTCATTTTTTATTTTTAAATCTTTAATATATAAAGGAACTTTTCTAACAGTTACATTATTAGCTTCATCAATGGCAACTAAATTTACAATATCAAATTGTTCAAACTCTACTTCAACAGGCCAAGCAATAATTGCAGCATAAAATCCCTCTTTTAAATATGGGATTAATTCAAATTTATATTTATCATTAAAAGTGATGTATTTTTCTCTTAAGTTTTCATCTTTTACTTCAACTACAACTGCTGCACTTCCACCTCTTTTAATATTGTATGAATTTGTTATAACTCTTGCAAGTGGTCTTTTTCTATCTATATTTAAAGTAAACTCTTTATAAACAGTATTTCCTCTAAATAGATTCCACATACTATTATCATAAGCTTCAACTGCAAGTTTTATTGTTTTTACATTTTGGTCAATTTTAACTGGACTTATATCAATAGATAGTTTATCTTGTTTTGATTCTAATACTTTATTTTGAACTTCTACACTTGCATCATTTATTTTAAAAGAGATTTTATAAGACTTTATTCCACTTTCATCTTCAAGTTTAATATTTAACTTATCTTTTGCATTCCAATATCCATTATTTATAAATGTTATAATGGGCTTTTTTTTCTCAAATATAGGAGAAAAATAAATAAATGCTCCAATAGCAACTATAATTGATAATATCATTAATGTTAAAATATTTTTAAAACTACTATTTCGCCTTCTCAAGAACTTCCTTTAATACTAAATTTCTAACTTCATCCACATCTAATGAATCAACTGTAAAACCTGCCGCATTGATATGTCCACCACCACCAAATATAGCAGCTATTTTCGCAACATTTATTTTACCCTTTGATCTGATTGATACTCTACTTGAACCGTTTACAATTCTAACAAAAATTGTAACCCTTACAATTTTCATACTCATAATCATATCTAAGGCATCTTCACAATCTCTTGTATGAGCTCCGGTTTGATCTAGCCATTCATTCCTTACATAAATGGTTGCAACCTCACCTTCTCTATGCAATTCTAAAGAGTTTAAAACTTTTGGTAAAACTCTATATTTTGCTAAAGAATCTCTTCTTTTAAGTTTGTTAGCAATTTCTGAAGGGTTTGCTCCAAATTCAACTAAATGGTTAACTTTATCAAAAGTAAGTTCATCACAACGTCCTAATGAAAAAGCCAAAGAATCATCATAAATACCAACGTAAAGTGCTGTTGCAGAATTTTTTGTAATATACAATCCATTGAATTTAAAAAAATCATACACAATCTCTGCAGTTGAACTTTTAAAAGGATCAACTAAATTTATATCTCCAAAACTATCATTTGAAGCATGGTGATCAAAATTTATCAATGGTATATTTTTATCTACTTTAAACCCAAATCTTTTCTCAGAACCACAATCAACAGAAATAACCAAATCATAAAAACTTGGCAATTGGTCAGTTATCTTATCAAATCGCGATATAAAATCCAAGTTTTGAGGTAGGTCTGAACTTACATTAAAAACCTTATGTTTAATTTTATTTTCATAAAGTAGATTTGATAATGCTAAAGCTGAAGAGATTGAATCAGCATCTGGATTAACATGGGTAATTATCAGTATATATCTACTTTTTTCAATAAGCTGTAAAGCCTTTGCAAAATCACTCATATTTATTTTATTATTTACAATAAAGTCTTTTTTCATAGGTTCAAGTATGCCTTTTTTTTATTAACCAATAGTAAATTAATCAAACTTCATAGAAAAATCAAGCCAAGTTGCTTGGTGAATAATACTTCCAGAGCTCAATGCATCAACTCCAGTTAAAGCAAAATCTCTAACTGTACTTAAAGAGATATTTCCACTAGCTTCTAATAATACATTTGGATAATTTTTATTTCTAAATTCAACAACTTCTTTGATTTGTTCAGGAACCATATTATCACACATAATAATATCAGCACCTGCATCCATTGATTCTTTTACTTGTTCAAAAGTTTCACACTCTATTTCAATTTTAGTAACCCAAGAGATTCTTTTTCTTGCATCTTTAATAAAAGATTTTAAGTCATTGATTGTTCTTAGGTGTGTATCTTTTAACATCAAACAGTCATCAAGACCAAGTCGGTGGTTTCTAGCCCCACCTACTCTACTTGCATATTTTTCAAAATCCCTTAACTGGGGTCTTGTTTTTCTAGTATCTAAAAGTGCAACCTCTAAACCTTCAATTTGTGAAACAAATCTATTTGCCATAGTTGCAATTCCGCTGGCATGTTGAAGCATATTTAAAAAAGTTCTTTCACTTGAAAGTAAAATTGAAGCCTTACCATCAAGTTTAGCTATAACATCACCTTTTTTTAATTTATCTCCATCGTGTTTTAAAAACTTACACTCAAACTTTTCAGTCTTTGCCAAAGCTTTTGCATAAATTTCTCCCGCAAAAACTCCATCATCTTTTGTAATTACTTTTGCTGTAAATCTTCCCTTTGGAGCAACATCATAAAATAAGTCCCCTCTTCCATTATCTTCAATAATGGCATTTTTAACAAACTTCTTAATATTTATCATACTTCAAGCATCCTCTCTAAAGCAACTCTTGCCCATTTGATAGTATTTTCATCAACTTTGATTAATGTCTCTTCACTTATATTATTATCTTTAATTGATTTTAATGTTTTATATACATCTTCCAAAGTTGTTTCATTCATAGTTGGACACTCTGGTTTTGTAGAACTTAAAATATATGTATTTTTTTCTCTTAATCTATTTACCATATTGTATTCAGTACCTACAGCAACTTTTTGCTCAAGAGGTAACTCTTTTATATACTTTATTAACTGAGAAGTTGAACCAACAAAATCTGCCATATCACAAATAGCTGGATCACATTCTGGGTGAACTGCAATTAAAATATCAGGATATTTTTCTCTATAAAACTCTACATCTTCAGTAGTAAATAGTTGATGAACAGAACAAAAACCGTTATAACAAATAATATCTGCTTCTTTTAAATCGCTTCCATCACCAACAACTGCTGATTTTAGATTTAAAGATTTTGCAAAATTTTGACCTAAACATCTATCTGGTACAAAAAAGATTTTTTTACCTGATTGTAAACCTTTTTCGATGATTTTATATGCATTTGATGAAGTACAAACCATACCACCCATCTCTCCAACTTTTGCTTTAACAGCTGCGCTAGAGTTGATATAAGTTATTGGTAAAATATCATCATTTGATATTCCAGCTTCATTTATGACTTTTAGGTTTTGTTCATAATAACCCTCATCAATCATTCTTGCCATCGCACAACATGCAATTTTTGGCATAAGCACAGTTTTTTCTGGGCTTAGAACTTTTACGCTCTCTCCCATAAATCCAACACCACAAAAAACAACATACTTAGATGCAGTTTCTTTTGCTTTTCTTGCTAGTTCTAATGAATCCCCAGTGATATCTGCTAATTCAAAAACCTCGTCTCTTTGATAAAAGTGTGCAACTAATGTAACATCTAGTTCATCTTTTAATTTTAAAATTTCTTCTTTTAAATTCATTTGTAAATTCAATTTATTGCCTTAAATATCATTAAGTTTTTAATTATTTGGGAATATAACAAAATTTTAGTTATAATCCTCTTTCATAAAATTATTACAAGGTTTTAAATGGATTTTCTTTTCAATTTCAACGTACTTTTTTACATAGTTGCTTATTTAGCTGGTTCAATCCCTTTTGGTTTAATATTAGCAAAGGTTTTTGCTGGAGTTAATATAAAAGAGGCAGGTAGTAAAAGTATTGGAGCAACAAATGTTTTAAGAGTTGTAAAGGAAACAAATCCAAGCCTAGCAAAAAAACTTGGTATTGCTACAGTTATACTTGATGCTTTAAAAGGAACAATTGTAATTTTAATAGCAATGGGTTTAGGTGCAAGTGAAGCAACACTTTGGGCCATTGGTGTTTTAGCAGTTCTTGGTCACTGTTATTCTATATTTTTAGGACTTGAAGGTGGTAAAGGTGTTGCAACTGGACTTGGGGCATTTATAGTTTTAATTCCTATTCCAACTATAATTGGTGCTATTGTTTGGGTATTTTGTGGAAAGGTTTTAAAAATCTCTTCACTATCTTCTTTATTAGGATTAACAGCAGTTGTTATATCAGCAATTTTATTTAACAATGGATTAAATGTAGGTTCAAATGCTCCTATGTATATCATTGCATTTATTATCTATTATAAACATATTCCAAATATAGTAAGACTAATCAAGGGTGAAGAAGGTAAAGTTATCTAATTGCTATGAAAGTTTATATAGAAAACTTAACATTTGATTGTATTATTGGAATACTTGACTTTGAAAGAGTAACTGCTCAAAAAGTAATTATAAACTTATCTTTTGAATATGAATTTTCAAATAAAGATAAGTTTATAGATTATTCAAAAGTTTCAAATGATATTGAAACTATTATGAGTGAAAAAAAATTTGAACTATTAGAAGAAGCAATACTTTATATTGAAAAACATCTTACTAACTCTTACAAAATAAAAAATTTAAAAATAAAAATCTCAAAACCAGATATTATGTCTAATTGTATAGTATCACTTGAAAATTAACTTATATAAAGAGATTAAACCAAGTTTTATACGTAATTATTTATATTATACTTTAACAGTTTGTATACATTTTTGTAAAACTTACTAAAAGTGACTCTAATATAACAAAAATCTATACATAAAAAAAACCTTAAATATGCCACCATTTCGTAACTTTTAAACTACTTTAAGAATACTTTAAAATTAACTTCTGTAAAATTTTGCAACGGTCATCCGGAATAGTACTTAGATAATTCTACTTTCTAAGTTGTTCGCGCATCCGGTTAACTGATTAATTTTCGAAAATTTAGGAGAACAAATGAAAAAATTCGCAAAAATGAGTTTAGCAGCTGCAATCGCAGTTGGTGGTTTAACTTCAAGTGCATCTGCTGTTGATTTAGAGCAAGCAATTAAAGGTGTAGATATTTCTGGTCAAGTTAGATACAGAATGGAAGACAATGCAACTGCTATTGGTACAGACCAAGAAGATCAAGATGTAAATATTGATATTATGGTAAAAGTTCCAGTTAATGATAACGTTAACTTTATTGCTAACTTAAACATTGACAATGATGACCAAGGTGATGCAAATGTTACTTTAGGTGGATCTTCTGCATTTGGATTAGATCAATACTATTTCCAATACATTAACGGTCCTGTTACTGTACACTTAGGTTCTCAAGAGATTCCAGGAAGAATGACTGATGGTTTAATTGGTCAAGGTATTGTTGGTTTATATAATGCAGGTGCATTTACTATTGGTGCAGCTTCTTTCTATAACACTGAAGTTACTAATAATTTAGTTGATGCTTCAGTTCATTCTGTAATTGCAATGGGTTCTGTTGGACCTGTTTCTTTATTAGCTCAATATGCTGTAGCTGAAGATGTAGTTGCTGGATATAACTTAAAAGCTGATGCAACATTTGGACCAATTACTACTGGTTTAGAATATACTGCAAAAGAATTAGATGATGAGCATCCATCATACAGTGCGCTTACTGATGATGAAAGATCAACATTTAAAGCTTATGTAGCTGGTAAAATGGATATCGTATCTGCTTCTTTAGCTTACGTACAAACTGGAGACAATGGTTCTGGTTCACTTGATGAAGGTGTTGAAACTGCTTCTGAGTTTTTATTATGGCAAATGGGTTCAGCTGGTGTAGCTGAATTAAATGCATGGGCATTAGATGTATCTGTTGCTGTAACTGATTCTGTTTCTGTAAGAGCTGCTTATGGTGATGGTGAAGCAACTGCTGCTGACGTTGATGTAACTGAAACTTTAGGTCAAGTTTCTTACAAAATGTCTAAAAACTTAAATACTTATATCAGATACTCTCAATATGAACTTAATGGTGTTGAAAATGATAGAGGTAGAGTTGAAGTTAAATATACTTTCTAATTCTAGATTTGTATAAAAGCTTATGCTAAACTCAAAAGGGTTAGAGGTTTTCCTCTAACCCTTTTTTTATATCTGAAAAAACTACAATATTAGGCTTAAAAAGTATAAAAAAGATTTTTTATGATAAAATATTCTTTTAAATAATAAAAGGATAAAAATAGATGAATATCAAAACTTTTTTAGCTTTTGGCTTACTATCTTCCACAGCTTTACTAGCTCAAACAACAATGTGTTTTAAAGAAAACCATAGCTCTATGGCAACAATTGAATCAACACCTTTAGATGGTGGCTTATGCTCTTCAACAAAATCATTAGCTGATATGAAAAAAGATGGATGGAGTATTGATGATATCAAAATTGAACCATCTGCAAATGGTAAAAACTATATCTATATTCTAAAAAAAGAGGTTCAAACTTTATCAAAATTAGATGAGGAGAAACTGGAGCAAAGAATTATGCAAAGACTTGAAAAAAGAGAAAAAGAAGAGAAACAAGCAAAAATAACTCAGTTTAAACTAATGATGTCAAAAAGTGGTAAAAAAATATATATAGATAAATGTCAATCTTGCCATGGAGAAAAAGCTGAAAAAAAAGCTTATGGTACATCAAGACCTTTAGTTGAACTCACTCTTGATGATATGGATCAATCTATAAATGACTATATGTATGATAATTATGATAGAGGTAATGCCCATGTTATGAAGCCATATGCTGCATTTTTGACGGGACCAAAAGTTAAAGAAGTATACTCATATATCCAATCTTTGAAACCTAAAAAGGAAGAAAAGAAAGAAGAGGAATCTTCTAATTAATGGATGCTTATGAATATTCACAGATTTTAAAACTTCTAAATACTAAACTTGAAAATATACAAAATATTTTAAAGCCTGAAGAGTTAAATAAAAGATTAAAAGAGATAGAAGAGTTAGAATCTTCACAAGATTTTTGGAGTGATGTTGATACTGCTACAAAAATTGGTATAGAAAAAAATAGAATATTAAGTAAGCTTAGTAAGTTTAATAAAGCAAATGAAGCTTTAAGTGGGACAAATGAATTATATGAATTAGCCCAAGAAGAAAAAGATGAAGATACTTTTGAACTTCTTTTTGAGGAAGCAAGTGATTTAGAAGAATTAATTAAATCAACTGAAATTTCTGTTATGTTAAGTTCACCTGATGATGCTTTAAATGCTATTGTTTCTATTCATCCAGGAGCAGGTGGTACTGAATCCCAAGATTGGGCATCAATATTATACCGAATGTACCTAAGATGGGCAGAAAGAAGAGATTTTAAAATTGAACTACTTGATTATCAAGATGGTGAAGAAGCTGGTATAAAAGATGTATCATTTATCATAAAAGGTGAAAATGCCTATGGTTATTTAAAAGCTGAAAATGGTATTCATAGACTTGTTCGTATATCTCCTTTTGATTCAAATGCAAAAAGACATACCTCTTTTGCATCTGTTATGGTATCTCCTGAGATTGATGATAATATCGATATTGAAATTGAAGATAAAGATATTAGAATAGATACATATAGAGCAAGTGGTGCTGGTGGACAACACGTAAATAAAACAGAATCTGCTATTAGAATTACACATATAAAAACTGGTATTGTAGTTCAGTGTCAAAATGATAGGTCTCAACATAAAAATAAAGCAAGTGCTATGAAGATGCTTAAAAGTAGACTTTATGAACTAGAACTTGAAAAACAAAAAGCAGATAAAGATGGCGTAGAAAAAAGTGAAATTGGATGGGGTCATCAAATTAGATCTTATGTGCTTCAACCATATCAACAAGTAAAAGATACAAGAAGTAATATTGGATATTCAAATGTAGATGCAATTTTAGATGGGGATATCACAAAAATTATTGAAGATGTACTTATAGCACAATCTTCAAACTAATTATCTATTACAAATAGTTTTATAAGTACAATATTGACAAGTTTGGTTATTATCACACTTGTCAAAACTTACACTTATAGTTTTAAACTCTTTAAATATCTCTTTTAAAACATCAAGTTTTTCAAAAAGCATTGTTTCTTCTAAAAGTTTCATATTATATAAATCATAATAATAGCTTTTGATATTTGAAGCTTTAAAAAGCTCCTTCACTGCTAAATAATAAAACTCCAACTGAAAATCAGTAGCTTTATCAAAATTTGATTTTGTATTAATTTTCAATGAAGAACTTGTTTTATAATCTATTACAAGATAATTATCAGCTTTTTTATCAATTCTATCAATTACACCTCTAATTTTTATACCTTCAAATTCACATAAAAAAGGTTTTTCAAGTTCTACAACTGATAAATTATCTTTAAATCTATCCTCTTCTAAGGATATAAACTCTACAAGTTTTTTTCTCCAAAGCTCCAAATCTAAATTTAAAAATAGATTTGAGCTTCTTTTTGTATCAAATATTTTTAATAGCTCTTTTAAAGCCCTCTTATCTTGTTTATAATACTCTTCTAATGTTTCATGGATGATATTACCTAATTCATACCCTTTTGGCTTTAAGCTTATCTCATGCTCTTTTATTTTAAGTATATGGTTTAGATAATATTTTCTTTTACACTCTAAGAACTCTTTTAAAGAACTCGCACTCCAAGTTTGTTTTGATAAATCAATATTTAACACAACTTCTTTATCAAAATGTTTTAACGAATGGTTTTTAAACAATATATGTTTATACTCATTATCATAAAGCTTTTCATCAATTTTTATATCAAATAAAATATCTGCAAATCTTGTTATTTGTTCACTATCATTTTTAATATAAGAGATAATCACATTTTTTGAGTTTGAGATAAGTCTTTCATAATAGTATTTTTGTAAATTTTCTCTATCAAGGGGTGTTGGTAGATTTGATTTTTCTTTTATTGAAGAGGATAAAAACTTATCCTTTACACTTCTTTTTGGTATTAAACTTTCATTAAAATCACAAATTATAACTGCATCAAATTTTATATTTCTACTTTCAAGTAATCCCATAACTGTAATTTTTCCAGAGTTTATATCATCAAGAGAAATTTCACTTATTTTTTGACTAAATATTTTATATGCTTCTTTTAATAGGATTTTTTCATTTATTGTAAAAAAGAGTTTATATAATTTATAAATTGATTCATTGAACTTTTCTAATAGTTCTTTATTTGTTTCCTTTGAAATGAAAAATCCAACAATATTCTCAAATATTTCTATTGTAAGATTTTTGTTCCAATTATTTTTAAATAGCTTATCTATTTCATTTATATCTAAACCTAAAAACTCAAGATTTTTTATATTCTTTATCTCATCTTCATTTATATATAAATTAATTGCATCTATTGTTTTATATAAATTTGTAGTATATATATTTAAACCCATAGCATAGTTAAAATAGTTTTCTTTATCAAAAAGTGATATGGTAGATGCGAATGATTCATCGGGAAGTATTAAAGCTATTTTTGATGGCTCAATTCCTTTTTGAACTAAAGTGACAATTGACTTTTTTATAAATGCAATTTGATTAATTCTTGAAGCAAAACCTTTTATCTCAAGACTTTCATATTTTGATAGAAGTTTGGTTTTTTCTAAAATTTTATTATTTGAAAAATCGATTTTATATTTGTGATTAAGTTCCAAATCAAAACCATAATTAATAAATTTCTCAATTGATTTTTTGTTAAATTTATTATAAATAAATTCAATATTAAGATTTACTTTTTTAGAAATACTTTTTATAAGCTCAAACTCAAAAGATGTAAAATACCCTTCAAAAACTAAATCTATTGATTGATATCTATCTAAAAAATCTTCATTTATGTTATAGAATTTTGAAATATTTAATCTATCAATAGCCCTATTTTCTTCCAATATATTTAAATAGTTTTTTTGTATTTGTTTTAGTAATTGTAAATGTTCAGAATAAAAGCCATAGGTATCGGAAGTTGAGATTGTATCAATATCAACACCCTCACTTGCTAATTCTAAAAAAAATCTATATATATAATCACTTTGTTTTATAAAATGGGTAAAGGTACTAGAGATACCAATTTGATTTAAATCTATATTTTGAACAGCTTTTTTTAAAAAAAGAAATCTTTCCTCTTCATCTATTAATTTTAAATTATCAAAAAATAAAGATTTTTTAAAAAGTTCATCTATAGTTATGATTGAAGGCAACAGAGTATCAAACTCTTTTTGTGAGTTTACATACTCTCTAATTGCTCTTGAAGTTGGATATACTAAAAGTTTTTGATTCTTTAAGTGTAAGTTATCTTGCATTAGATTTTATATAAAAATATCCAATATCATCAGCAACTTTTACTTGTCCTGTGATATTCCAATTTCCTTTTAGTGGTAGATCAACTTTAAATTCTTTTTCATTAAAATCCATAGTTGCATCATGGTTTGTTGGTCTTGATATTCTTAATCGAACATCAAAATCTTCAATTGTTTTTCCTGTTTTTTTATCCAAAACAGTCACTTTAATTTCATTTGATCCAAAGTTAAAAATATCTTTATGTTTTGATACTTTTTCTATAACTCTCTGAGCCAAGAACATATCTTTGTAAACTAAGCCAAACTGCTTTCCATTAACATTTAATTTAAAGTCGTATTTTTTTTCAAAGTTTTCATTTGAATGTACTATTTTATTGTAATTGTTATCAACATCTTGATATGAAGTTAAAAATGTTTCATCTTTATTCACTGGAACTTTAGATGCTGACATAATTGTCCATACAATCATTGCAAATACAAAAGAAAATATACCTATAAAAAACAAAGGCCAATAATTTCTTTTCATTGTTTTAAAATCCTATTTTTTTCTTCTTAAAACCGCAAAAGTATATAATAAAATCCCAACAACCACTAAAGAGTACATAAACACTCTCCAAATAGTCCCAGCTACTTTACCTGAACTTCCTATACTACTTTCAAGTTCTATTCCCCTTGATTCGGCAATAGTATCAGCAATAGCAGCATAACCATTTAAAATAGCAGCACTTGCTTTTGCATAAGTTGAGTTCTTATCTTTTGAAGCAAGCAATGGTACAACATAGTCGTTTAAAATCTCATTTTTATCTACGATTTTTTTTAAGTTTGAAGATACAATTAAATTTACATGTGTGTCTTCCACTGACATTGTTAGTAGAACATAAGGGCTTTTCAAACTAGGAATAATTTGAGACTCATAATCTTTTATATATTTAATTTTATCTTTTGTTGGTGTATTTTCTGGTAATCCAAATGATTGCTTTACATAAGTGTAAATATTTACACCAAGTTTTGCTTGTGTTTCATTTCCAATCTCTTCTACTTTAGTAATAGTTCTTGGATCAATTAAACCACCATCATTTAAAACGAATTTGCTTGCGAAAGATTGAGTAGATAAAAAAAGTAGCAGTGAGAATACTGCTACTTTTATATTAATATTTAAACTTTTCATTAACCAACGAATACTCTAGTTGAATCAAAGAAACCTAAATAGATTGATAAAACTGCCATGATTCCCATACCTAGCCAAATTAATCTGTATAACATTGTGTCTCCTTATTTCCCAACTAATTCATATTGCTTGTGGTTACTTCTATCAACAGCTTTTAAACCATTTAAATCTTGGTTTACTTTATAGAAGTTTTGTGCTTCTCTTTGTTGTACCACAACTGCGTTGAAAACTAAAACTGCAAGAATAGTTAAAAGTAATACTACTGCTATTAACATTCCTGTGATTCCGTGCATTAGAGAAAATAATCCTCTTTCGTTATCATTCATTTGAGTGTTTCCAGCCATCTTACTCTCCTAAACTTCTAATATAAGCAGCTAGTGCTTTTTCTTGAGTTTCGTTCAATCTACCTTTGAAACTTGGCATCATACCAATGCTTCCTTTTTTACCATCAGTTAAAACTGCAGTAACTAAAGCATCATCATATGCTTTGATATTTGGAGCAACAAATGCCATACCAGCACCATCAGCACCATGACATCCAGCACATACAGAATACATAGCTGGTTGTTCACCTTTGAATCCACCTGCAACATACTCAGCTACTTCATTGATATCTTTCTCTTCAGTTAACATCATTGGAGGCATACCTGCAGGATATGCAGTTTTTAAACTATTTGCACCATTTTTAATAACATGAACAACTTGCTCTTTACTAAATCTTTTTGTTAAGTTATGAGCTTTTCCATTGATACCTTCAGCATCAACACCATGACAAGGTGCACATTGAACTAAGAATGTTGATTCACCCATTGCAACTAAAGTATCATTAGTTGGGTTTTCCCATTTAGATTCAAATCTTGCATTATACTCATTAACTTCTTCATTCCATTGACCAATTTGTGAGAAACCATTTGTTGGATAACCTACTGTCCAGTACCATACTAACCAAACCATAGTACCAACAAAAGCTAAAGCCCATCCAGTAGGGATTTCATTTTTATATTCACCAATTCCATCCCAAGCTTCTTCAGATAGTTCACCACTAGCTGTGTCATTTTTAATTTGATTAACATATTTAAGTGCTACAAATACAGTAATAGTAATTACACAAATTGCACCTAAGAATGTTAAACTACTTTCTATTGAAATATCGCTGCTTAAAGCATCACCTGCAACTATGTAAGTTCCTGCGATTAGAGCAACGATAAGAATAATTCCACCTATAACCATAGATTTCATAATTATATCTCCTTCTCTTTTTTCTCTTGTTCTTCTTTTCTTTTTTCGAGAGGATCAGCTGCTATACTATCATCGTGTACTAGATCTGAATACTTTTCAAAATCTCTTTCACCTTTTTTTTGTCTTCTATACATAGAAAATGCATAAGAATAAAATACGATGAATACAACAAGGATTAGGAAAAATTTCGCATATCCTTGTATAGTAAGCAGAGTTTCTTGATCCATTTTAACCTCTTATTTTAAAGAATTTAAATATGCAATTAATGCAACAATTTCAGGAACTTGACCGTTAGCTACGGCGTCTTTTACAGCTTGATTTTTCATATCTGCAGCGATTGCTTTTGCTTCTTCTTTAGCTTTTGCAATAGCTGTTTCATAATCACCTAGTTCTACATCAACTTTTCCATCACCATCAATATCTACATCATATGGAGTATTAAATACATTTTTAACTGTATAAGCTTCACCATAAGCTGTATCTAAATCAGCCATGTTTGTAAAATGATGTGGGTACGCAGGCATAATTGAACCTGGTACAACTGAAGCTGGATCCATCATGTGATTCTCGTGCCAATCAGTAGTTCTATAATTACCAACTCTCATTAAATCTGGACCAGTTCTTTTTGATCCCCAAAGAAATGGTCTATCATATGCATACTCACCAGATAGTGAATACATACCATATCTATCAGTTTCTGATTTAAATGGTCTAATTAACTGTGAGTGACAAGCATTACAAGAATCTTTAATGTAAACATGTCTTCCTGCTAATTCAAGAACAGAGTATGGCTTTGTACCAAGAGTTGGTCTTGATTGCTTAGCAAAATCAGGAATAACTTCTACAATACCTGCAAACGCAACGAATATAAATAATAGTACCGAAAAGAAAAACGGTCTTTGTTCAAACCAATGAAACATAATCTTACCCTCCTTCTTACGCTGCTACTGGCGAAGCATTTACTGGTTCTTTATCAAGTACTCTACCTGCAGTTGCAGTTTTGTACATATTGTATGCGAACATAAAGAATCCGATTAGGTATAATAACCCACCAACAGCTCTAATTGTATAATATGGATGTAATACAGTTACAGTATCAATGAAAGAGTAAACTAATGAACCATATTCATCATATGCTCTCCACATCATACCTTGAGTAATACCTGCAATCCACATAGATGTAAAGTATAAAACAATACCAGTTGTTTGTAACCAGAATTGAGTATCCATTAACGATTTAGAGTAAATCTCTCTACCAAACATTCTTGGTGCCATATGGAATAATGCAGCCATAATCATGAATACAACCCATCCTAAAACACCATCATGTACGTGACCTGGAATCCAGTCAGTAAAGTGAGCAATAGCATTAACAGATTTGATTGATTGAATTGGTCCTTCAATTGTCGATAACATATAGAATGTCGAAGCTAATACCATAAATTTAATTAGTGTATTAGTTTGTAATTGTTGCCACTCACCTTTCATAGTTAAAAGCATATTAATAGCAGATCCCCATGATGGTAAAATTAATACAACAGACATTACAGAACCCATAGTTTGCATCCAATCTGGAACAGTAGAATATACTAAGTGGTGTCCACCAGCCCAAAGATATACGAACATTAATCCCCAGAAAGCTAAAATAGATAACTTATATGAGTAAACATTTTGTCCTGATTCTTTTGGTAAGAAATAGTAAATCATAGCAATAATTGGTGTTGTAAATACGAATGCAACAGCATTATGTCCATACCACCACTGAACTAAGGCATCATTTGTACCAGCATACATAGATACTGAGTGAATCCATGAACCATATCCAGAAACTAGAGCAGTTGGAACTTCCATATTATTAAATAGGTGTAACATTGCAACTGCGATAAAACATGCAATATAGTACCACATAGAAATATATAGAGTTCTTTCTCTTCTAATACCAATCATTCCAAAAATTGAGATACCCCATAGTACCCACCAAACAACAATAAGAATATCTAAAGGCCATTCTAATTCAGCATACTCTTTTGAAGTTGTAATACCCATAAATAAAGTTACAACTGCTAAAAGAATAGTAATAAAGTAAAGAACAAAGTGTAATTTACCTATTGCTAATAAAAATGGAGACTCTTTAAGAGATACTTTTAAAATTCTTTGCGATACATAATACCATGTAGCAAAGATACCACTAAGAGTAAAACCAAAAGCAACACCATTTGTGTGTAAAGGTCTTAATCTACTGAATGTACCATATTCACCTGCTAAGTTGTTTAAACTTGGAAACGCAAGTTGAAATGCAAGTATAACACCAACAGTCATACCAATGATACCAAACAGAATTGTTGCAAATGTAAACGCTTTTGCAATTGAGTAATCATACTCGATTCGTGCACCGTTTTGCATCAATCTCCTCCTACTAATTTTTTTAAAGTCACTTTTTTGTCACTTATCCGGTTATCTTAACGAAGAAAAACTTAAAATTAACAAAAAATTAACACTTCTATTTAATAATTTATTAAATATTTTTTTTTAAGTTTTATTTAATTTTAGATAATAGCCTATTTTTTGTATAAAAGTTTCATAAAAATAATATTTTAATAGTTTTTTAAGGCTCTTTGAATATCTCTATTCATTGATTTTTCTTTTAAGTCTTCCCTTTTATCGTGAAGTTTCTTACCTTTTGCTGTTGCAATTTGCATTTTAATCATATTCTTTGAATTAAAATACATCTTTAATGGAATTAAAGTGATTCCATCTTTGGTTACCTTTGAAAAAAGCTTATCAATTTGTTTTCTATGTAATAAAAGTTTTCTATCCCTTCTTTCATTAGGTCTATAAGTTGAATGAGTTGTACTCAAATGTGTAATATGCATGTTTAAAACAAAAACTTCATTTTTGATTATTCTAACAAAGCTATCTTTAAGATTTACTCTTCCTTCCCTCGCTGCTTTTACTTCACTTCCCTCTAAAACAATTCCAACCTCTAAAGTCTCTAAAATCTCATAATCATGAAAGGCTTTTCTATTTTTAAAAACTTGATTTTTATTAGCTTCTTTTTTACTCATATTGTTAACCTTTAATTTTGAAAAAAGAACTTCCACTTCCACTAAAGTAGAAATTGTCTTTATTATAGCTATTTAATTGGGGATAAATATCACTAGCTGGTGCAAACAAATCATTTGCTTCAATAATATCTAGATGATTCAATATATCTTTAGAATTCATAGATAAAAGTTTTTCTTTTTCATTTTCTGAAATCTCTTTATAAAACTTTTCTCTAAATATTTTGAAAATTTGCCCTGTATTACACTCAATTTTTGGTGTTATAACTTCAATATCTAAAACCTCTTCTTCAAATTTCTCTACTATTTCACCAATTCCAGTAACATTTGCACTATCATACTCATATACAAAGAATGGAACATCTGCACCTATTTGTACTGAAATATTACAAAGTTCATCTTTAGTTAAATTTAAATCACAAAGTTCATTTGCCATAATCATAAATGTTGCAGCATTAGAACTTCCACCACCAAGTCCTGCAAACTCTGGAATTCTTTTATCAACAATCACACAATTTTTTTTAAAATACTCTTCAACACTTGGCGAAATCTCTTTTAATTTTTCATAAGCTTTATATATTGTATTTTTTTTAGTTTCACATCCAAACTTTCCTACAAGAGTAAAGTCTTTGAAAACCCCTGCTTCAAAAGATATTACATCATATAAAGAATGAACTCGTACAAATCTAGAAACTAATTCGTGGTAAGTTTTCCTTTTGCCAGCAATTTTTAAAAATATATTAACTTTTGCAAAACTCTTACGAACCATACAATACCTTATTTAATAAATATTTCACTTCTTTATTTTCAATTTGGATTATACTAAAAAAGTCATCAAATTTTACAAGGTATTTTCCATCTTCTTTATATTGAAAATACTCAACAAGTATTTTCTTTCCATTATAAAAATAGCTTTTATCTCCAAAATATTTATTTTCTTTTAAATCTAAAAAATCTAAAGGATTTAAATCTTTTTCATTTTCATAAAAAAATTCACCTTCATTTAATCTATTAAGATATGAAAGTGTTCCTCTTCTATTTAATCTTTCAAGTAATATCTGAGCTAAGCTTCTAATATATGAACCTTCGCTAACTGTTGATTCAAATGTAATAAAAGGATGTTTATAAGAGATAAACTTTGTATCAAAGATTTCCATAGTTGATTTTTTCATTTGAACATCAACACCTTCCCTTGCTAAATCATAAGCTCTTTTACCATCGATTTTTTTAGCTGAAAATTTTGGAGGAAAATATTCATGGGTACCAACTAAATTTTTAATCTCTTTTTCTAATAAAGTTTTATCAACTTTTTGTTCATCTTCTATATCAATAATATTTTCAATATCAAGGGAGTGTGAAGTTGCACCCAACCAAATAACAGCACAATATGTTTTAGGTGTTTTTTTCAAAAATTGAAATAGTTTTGAATATTGTCCAAAGGCAACTATCAAACATCCGCAAGCAAAAGGATCAAGGGTTCCACTAAATCCTGCTTTTTTATTTCTATATTTTCTTTTTATCTCATTTAAATATGAATTTGAACTTCTAAAAATAGGTTTATTTACAACAATTAATTTATTTAATTGTTTATTATCGTATAATTTTTTTTGCATTAATTTTTAAATTTTATCTCTAAATTTTTTCAACAAAACTTGAAAGTATATCTCTTCTTTGTCCACCAAAATTTATGGTTAACTTATAATCTTTTCCTGCTTTAGTTGCTTTTTGAACTCTTCCCATTCCAAAAATTTTATGTTGAACTAAATCACCTTTTTTATAGTTTGAGTGTTTTTCAAGTTGCAAACTACCTTTTATAAGTCCAGCTTCACTTAAAAATCTACTTTTTAAAAGTGTTGCCCTCTTCCCTTTGTAAAATCTTGAATGAACAAAAGACATGGTTAAAGTATCCATAGCTCTAGTTATTCCAACATAACCTAATCTTCTTTCCTCTTCAATATCACTTCCATCTCCGGTAATTGGGAAAAATCCCTCTTCAAGACCTATGATAAAAAGATGTTTATATTCTAAACCCTTTGCAGAGTGAATAGACATCATTGAAACAGCTTGGTCTGTTAATTCACTATTTTCTGAATCTAAGGCAATCTCATTTAAAAAATCTTCCAATGATAAATGAGGATTCTGGATAAAATAGTCTCTAATATATCCATAAAATTCATCAATATTTGCTTGTCTATCAAAACCATCAGGTACATTATCATAAGAAGCTCTGTAATCAAAAGTATCTTCAAAGGAATCTAAAAATCTCATTTTTGATTCTTCTAAAGCCTCTCTCAAATCCATAATTGAGGCCATAAATACTTTTAAAGTTCTTGAGTTTTTCTTCCCAACAATGGCTGATAATTCATCTGCGCTATACTCTTCCAATATTGTAAAAATTGGTTTTTTAATTTCAAGTGATTTTGCATCAAGTTTATCAATTGTAGTTTTTCCAATTCCCCTTTTGGGTTTATTGATTATTCTTTTTAATGAAAAGTTATCAGTTGTGTTTGTTAAGATTCTAAAATATGCAATTAAATCTTTAATCTCTGCTCTTTCGTAGAATTTCATTCCACCAATAAGCCTGTAACTAATACCAGCTTTATTAAAGCCCTCTTCAAGTGATCTAGAAAGGGCATTTACCCTAAATAAAATTGCAATATCTCTAGCTGATTCACCTGAAGCAACAAGTTTTCTAATATCATCAATTAGTTTTCTAGTTTCTTCATTTTCATCATGTGATTCATATACTCTTACTGAATCACCTTTTTTTCTAGTTCCAATTAGTTTCTTACCTAATCTATCTCTATTGTGTTCAATAAGTTGGTTTGCATGTTCTAAGATTGTATTTGTTGAACGATAATTCTCCTCTAGTTTTACAACCTTTGTACCTTCAAAATGATCTGAAAAATTTAAAATATTTTTAATAGTTGCACCACGCCATCCATAAATAGACTGGTCATCATCACCAACAACACAAATATTATTGTGTGTACAACAAAGTTTTCTTAATAGTTTATATTGTAATTCATTTGTATCTTGATACTCATCTACCATAACATATTGATATCGTTGACTAGTTTCTTTTGCCAACTCTTCATTTTTTTCTAAAATCATATATGGTAATAGAAGTAAGTCATCAAAATCAACAAGATTGTTTTTTAATAAATACGCTTCATATTTTTCATAAATATCTGCAATTTGTTGATATAGTTTTAATTGGGCAGTTGCCTTAGCTTCACTAGGAGTTATTAAAGTATTTTTATATTTTGAAATTTCTGAAACTAAAAGTGAAGTTGTGATCTCTTTATCTATCGATTTTAAAATTCTTTTTTTATCATCATTGTCAATTATTATAAAAGAGTTTTTTCTTCCAAGTTCAGTCATATGGAATTTTAAAAATAAAAGGCCAAATTTATGGAAAGTACAAAGTAATGGAGGTGTATTAATCATAGATGGGTCAATCATTCTAAATGCTCTTTCTCTCATCTCAGAAGCTGCTTTGTTTGTAAAGGTTAATGTTAATATGGAAGAGGGATCAATCCCTATTGAAATAAGATAAGCTAACCTTGTTGTAATTGTTTTTGTTTTACCTGAACCTGCACCTGCTAAAATAAGTAATGAACCATCTATATGAACGGCAGCATCTTTTTGTGAATCATTTAACGAATTTAAAAAATTATCTGACATTTTATCTCCAATATTAATACTAAACCCAGAAAAATAGCTCAATATTATATATATTATAACAAATTTTTCATAAAAGAATTAATTCATTTAATAATTGTATGTATAAACTAATGTTATAATTATCATCACATATTATTAAAGGTTATAAGAATGCTTACAGATTTCGCAAAATTAGAAACTTTTTTGACCGTAGTAAGGGAAAAATCATTTTCAAAAGCATCTTCTAAATTGGGTATCTCTCAGCCAGCTGTTACACAACAAATGAGATATATTGAAAACTATCTAGATGTTCAAGTTGTTGATAGAAAGAAGAATGGTATTAGACTTACAAAAGAGGGTCAAATGCTATATGCTATCGCACAAAAAATTGAAAGATGTGTTAACAATGGTGAAAAAGAGTTATTAAAAATAATGAATAAAGATGTTACCTTTGTATTTGGTGCTTCTTTTATCATTGGTAATTATATTTTACCTAGATTTTTAAATAAGTTAAAAGAAAATATCAATAATGATGTTTCTATTAATGTTTCAGTTTCCCATAAAGCTATTGAAGATCTATTGGATAAAAAGATTGATATTGCTTTAGTTGAAAACTACGTTTCAGATGAAGATATTATCTATAGAGAATGGATGGATGATGAGATTGTAATTTTCTCAAATCAAGAGCTTCCAGCAAAAGCAAAAGCAGAAGATTTATTATCTTATAGATGGGTATGTAGAAATCCAGATTCACATACAAGACATATTTTCAAAGATGTTTTAGATAAAGCTAATTATCCTGATTGTGATACATTTAATGTAACAAGTGAAGTTACAAGTGCAACAACTATTGTTCAAACAGTTTTACACTCAGATAAAGATGATACTCCTACAGTTTCAATTGTTTCAAGAAATGCAATTGAGTCATTAATTAATGCAGGTGCGTTATATGAATCAAGAATTGGTAATCACAAAATGACAAGAAAGTTATATATTGCCTATAGAAAAGATAGAAAGCATGATGCATTTATTGAAAATGTAGTTGACTATCTACTTAAACTTGATAAATAAATACTAAGAGTTATCTCTTAGTATTACTTCTAATACTTTAATCCCTCTTTTATTAAAGCTTTTCTAATCTTACTTATTTGAGAATGTTTGTCTTTACACCACATTGGTGACAATAAAGTAGAATCATCAATTCCAGCAGTAACCCTTTGAACTGACACATTATCTGGTAAATTTTTGATTGATTTAACTACAGTATCAACATATAAGTCTTCAGATATTGGTGTAAAATTTCCTTTTTTATAATCTTTTGTTAATAAAGTATTTTTTACTACATATAAAGGATGAAATTTAATGGAATCTACTTTTAACTCAAGGGTTTTTTCAAAACTATCTAACATCATTTTTTGGTCTTCTCCAGGAAGTCCATAAATTAAATGCCCGCAAACTTTCAAACCTCTTTGTTTAGTTTTGTTAATCCATTTAAACATATTTGATGAATCATCACCCCTATTAATTTTTTCCAAGGTTTCATCATAAAAAGATTGAATTCCATATTCAACCCAAATCTCTTTATCTTTATTCAATTCTTCCAAAAAATCTAAAATTTCATCTGTCATACAATCAGTTCTTGTTCCAATTGAAAGACCTATTACATTATCAAAAGAAAGTGCTTTTGTATATAAAGCTTTTAATGTTTCAATAGGAGCATAAGTGTTTGTAAAAGATTGAAAATATACTATAAATTTATTTGCACCAAATTTATTACTAAGTCTTTGTTTTGTTGCATTAAATTGTAGTTCTAATTGTTTTAATTGATTATCTAAAAAAGGATTTTCTTTAACTCTAGGATTAAGTTTAAAGCTTGGTTTTTTCTCTTGCAAATTTGGTGAAAAGGAATCATTTTCACAAAAGGTGCATCCACCCTTTGCAACAGTACCATCAATATTAGGACAAGTAAATCCTGATATTGATATAGGAGTTTTATAAACTGTTTCACCAAATTTTTCTCTGAAGTATCTTCCTATTGTTAGAACTTCTTTATTTTTGATTTTATTAATTGACTTTCCCTTATTTTCTAACGAAATAGTCACCGTCAAAACTCTCTAATGCGTAATTTGTACCTGTACCAATTGAATTTTTTAAATCATCTATAGATAGATATTCTAAAGTATCTGCTTCAATATATTCACAAACTTCATCTTTAGTCATTCTACTTGAAATTAACTCTTCTTTTGAAGGTGTGTCAATTCCGTAATAACATGGATATTTGATTTCAGGAGACGCTACTCTAAAGTGAACTTCTTTAGCTCCAGCTTCCTTTAGCATTCTTACAATTCTTTTTGAAGTTGTTCCTCTAACTATCGAATCATCAATTACAAGTAAAGATTTTCCTTCAATTAATGATCTCATAGGAGAAAGTTTCATTTTAACTTTCATGCTTCTCATCTCTTGAGTTGGTTCAATAAAAGTTCTACCTACGTAGTGATTTCTAATAATTCCATATTTAAAATCCACTCCACTTTCATTTGAATATCCTAAAGCTGCTGGAACTCCTGAGTCAGGAACAGGAACAACCATATCAACTTTAATTCCATTACCTTTATCATTTTTTGCCAATGTTCTACCCATATTTTCTCTAGTTGTATAAACATTTTTCCCATCAATAACAGAATCAGGTCTAGCAAAATATACATATTCAAAGGCGCATGGTCTAAATTCTGGTTCAAATAATTGAATTGATTCTAATTCATCTGTTTTATCAGAGAAAATAAGCATCTCTCCTGGTCTAATATCTCGTATAAATTCAGCATCAACAAGTTCAAAAGCGCAAGTTTCACTTGCAACTATATATCCACCAGTTTTTAATTTTCCTAAAGATAAAGGCCTAATTCCATATCTATCTCTAATTACAAATTGTTTATTTCTTGATTGGATAATAAAACAATATGCTCCAATAGTTTTTTCTAAAGCTTCAACAATTCTATCTCTTAATCTATCTTTTGAGTTTTTAGCAATAAGATGAATTAGGTTTTCAGTATCCATTCCAGTTTGAAAAATTGCCCCATTGTTAATTAGTTCATTTCTAACTTGATTTTTATTAATCAGGTTTCCATTATGAACAATTGAGATTTCACCTAATTTATATTTCGCATAAACAGGTTGAGCATCTAAAATAGAATCTCCACCTGCTGTTGAGTATCTATTATGACCTATTGCCATATTACCTTTTAAGTAAGACAATGCCTTCTCATCAAATACCTCAGATACTAAACCTCTATCTTTTTTTGTATAAATTTTACCCTCAAAAGAAGAAGAGATTCCTGTAGCTTCCTGCCCCCTGTGTTGCATTGCAAAAAGAGCTAAAGAAGCTAGTCTTGCCGCATTATCATTTCCATAAATTCCAACTATTGCGCACATATGATTTATCTTATCCTATTTAAATTTTATAGACCTAAACAGTCATTAATTGAATATAATCCTGGCTCTTGATTAACAAGCCACTTCGCTGCTTTTATTGCACCTTTTGAAAAAGTATTTCTTGAGGTTGCAGTGTGGTGAAGTTCTATAAACTCTCCATCATTGTAAAGACCTACTGTGTGACGTCCTACGATATCACCACCTCTTAAACTCATTACACCAATTTCATCTTTTGTTCTTGCACCAATAACTCCATCTCTGCCTGAAACTCTTACAGAATCTAAATCAAGATCTCTTGCTCTTGCAGCATGTTCTGCTAAAGTTAATGCAGTTCCAGATGGCGAGTCAACTTTATGTCTATGGTGTTGTTCAACAATTTCACAATCAAACTCTCTTAAAGTTTTACTTGCAAGTGAAACAAGCTTATTTAAAACGGCAACACCTAAACTCATGTTTGTTGCATATAAAATAGGTACTTTTTTACTGGCTTCTAAAAGTAAGTTTTGCTGATGTTTATTAAATCCAGTTGTAGCAATAACTAATGGTTTATTACCACCATTTTCAACAATCTCTGTAAGTAAGCTTTCTGTTGCAACTGGAGCAGAAAAATCAATAACAACATCTGAAGATTCTAATAAAATTTTCATCTCATTTGTCACTACTGTACCTTCTGGAACGCTCTTTTTTAATTCATCAAAAACATGACAAGCAGAAAGTTGTGCTTGTTCATCACTTTGCAAATCATCAATTAATAAAGAACCAACTCTACCTGTACTTCCTACTACACCTACATTAATCATACGTTATTTTCCTTTTCTTTTATCCAATATATTCAATAATATTAACAGCTGCTGTTGCACCATCACCTGCTGCACATACAACTTGTTTTGCTGCATCAATTCTTACATCTCCAGCTGCAAATAAACCAGGAGTTGATGTTTTCATTTTTAAATCAACAATAAGCTCACCTTGTTCATTAACATCACATAAAAAGCTTCCATCTTCTTGTTTGATTGGTTCATTTAAAACATCCCTACCTACAAATACAAATACACCAGGAACTGGTAAATCTCTAATCTCTTCAGTATCTCTATTTTTTACTTTAAGTCCAGTAACACCCATTGCATCACCATAAACTTCTTCTACCATAACATTAGTTACTTCTTCTATATTTTCACAAGCTTTCATGTGTTCAATTGTACTTGGTGCTGCTCTATAAGTATCTCTTCTGTGTACAAGATAAACTTTTGAACAAATTTTAGATAAATATACTGCCTCTTCAATAGCAGAATCACCACCACCAATAACAGCTACTTCTTTACCTTTGTAGAAGAAACCATCACAAGTTGCACAAGTAGAAATACCTCTACCAAAAAACTCATTTTCACCTTTAAATCCTGCACGTCTTGGAACAGAACCAGTTGCTAATAATACAGTTTTTGCTTCTTGAGTATTACCATCTGCAGTAGTAACTTTGAAGATATCTCCCTCTTTTACTACATTTGATACTTGATTCATCTCATGCTTTAAACCAAATTTCATAGCTTGTTCTGGCCAATTAGCCATTAAGTCCATACCAGACATAATCTCACCTTGACCTGGGTAGTTTTCAATCTCTGAACTTCCAGTAATCTGTCCACCTGGCATTCCCATTTCAAACATTGTTACGTTTTTTAAACCACCTCTAGTTGCGTATAAACCTGCTGTAAGTCCTGCAGGACCTCCACCAATAATTGCTAAATCTAACATAAAATAATCCTTTCTTGTTTATACTAATGAAAAATTGTCCATAATTTCAAGCACCTATTTGAAAGGTGATATAATACCTAATCTTTTTTAAGTAATAGGTTAATTAAAATCAATTTAATGGATAATATTTTTCCTTTAGTAATTTTTATCGTATTAAACTATTTTTTTAGTATGTATTCTCTTTAACAATTTTATTATTTAATTTTTCTTAACTAAATTTAAGCTAAAATCAAAGCTTTATAAAAAAAGGACGTATAATGGAATTTTTAGATGAGATTATATCAAGTGCTTCTAGCTTTGTTTGGGGAGTACCAATGTTAGTTCTTCTTGTAGGTACAGGTTTATACTTAAGTATCAGATTAAAAGGGATGCAATTTTGGGCATTGGGACATGCTGTAAAATTGATTTTCACAAAAGAGGAAGATGGTGAAGGTGATATTACTCACTTTCAAGCTTTAATGACAGCACTTGCTGCTACAGTTGGTATTGGAAATATTGTTGGTGTTGCTACTGCTATTACTTTTGGTGGACCAGGTGCTGTTTTTTGGATGTGGGTTACAGGTTTAGTTGGAATGGCAACAAAATACTCTGAAGCTATTTTAGCTGTTAAATATAGAGAAGAAGGGGAAAACGGCTTTAAAGGTGGGCCTATGTATTATCTTACAAAGGGTGCAAATATGCCAAAATTAGCTTTTCTTTTTGCCATATTTACTGTTTTAGCTTCCTTTGGTATTGGGAATATGACTCAAGCAAATGCAGTTGCAAATGCTATCTTTTCTCAATTTTCAATTCCTATGTGGTTGACAGGAGTTATTCTTTTAATGATTACTTCATTTGTAATAATTGGAGGTATTAAATCAATAGGGAAAACAACCTCATTTTTAATCCCTTTTATGATTTTAGTCTATTTCCTAGCATCAATTACAATTATTATTTTAAATTTTGACAAAGTTGGTGATGCTTTTTATCTTATATTTTATCATGCGTTTAATCCTATAGCAGCTGGTGGAGGTTTTGCAGGAGCAGCTGTAGCAGCTGCTATTAGATATGGTATTGCAAGGGGGGTATTTTCAAATGAATCAGGACTAGGTTCTGCTCCAATTGCAGCAGCTGCTGCAAAAACAAATGATCCAGTAAAACAAGCATTAGTATCAATGACTCAAACTTTTATTGATACATTAATTGTATGTACTATGACAGCTTTAATTATATTAATGGCTCCAATTTGGACAACTGGTGTAAATGCAGGGGAATTAACTTTAAAAAGTTTTGAATTTTTCTTAGGTGATTTTGGAGCTATTATTGTAGTTTTAGCTACAGTTTTATTTGGTTATTCAACTATCCTTGGATGGTCATATTATGGTGAAAGAGCCTTTGAATATATTTTTGGAGATAGTTCTATAAAAATATATAGAATAATTTTTGTAAGTTTTATAGTTGTTGGAGCGATGACGGAACTTAAACTTGTTTGGAACTTTTCTGACTTAGCAAATGGACTTATGGCAATTCCAAACTTAATCGCTTTACTTGTTTTATCTAAAGTAATAACAGATGAAACGAATAGATATTTTAAATCAAAGTAGTATTTTTATACTACTTTGAAACATAAAATTACCCCTCAATAAAAACTAATTTTCACTTAAAATAAAATCTAACTTAATTTTAAAAATAAGTTTATTTTTTTCAATGACATCACTTTAAAGTCATTTTGTCTATGTAAACTTCCACAATCAAAACATAAAATTTCTCAAAGGAGACAAAATGGATAGAGTTATTGAAGCCTATACAGATGTTACTACTGAAGGTAAAAAAAGTAGAACACCTGCTAAATTAGATAAATGGCTGACAGCTTCTGGTGTGATTTTAGCACTTTTTATGATGGGACATATGATGTTCGTATCAACAATATTATTAGGTAAAGATGTAATGCACGCTGTTACAAAAGCGTTTGAATTAAGTTTCATCTTTGATGGAGGAATTCCTTTTATAGTTTCTATTTTTGTTGCAATAATTTCTGCAATATTTATTGTTCATGCAATTTTAGGTGTTAGAAAATTCCCTACATCTTATAAAACATATATCAAAGTTAGAGAACATGCAAAATTAATGAATCATAAAGATACATCAATGTGGATGTTCCAATGGATTTCAGGTTTAATAATGATGTTTGCTGCAACTATTCACTTATATATCATGTTTACACAACCACAAAATATCGGACCATATGCAAGTGCAGATAGAGTTGTAAGTGAGCACATGTGGCTTTTATATATGGTTTTATTAATTTGTGTTGAAATCCATGGTTCAGTTGGGCTTTATAGAGCTGCAATGAAATGGGGATGGTTTGATGGAGCTAATCCAAAAGAAACTAGAGCAAAACTTTTAAATGTAAAAAAATTACTTAGCTATTTCTTCATGACTTTAGGTGTTATTACATTATTAGCATATATCAAAATTGGTATTGAGCATAGTGACAATGTTGGTGAAAAATATGTACCAACTTCTCATTCAAAAGTTTTAGAAAAATAAGAATAGAAAAAAGTATTAAAAGGTATAAAAATGATAATTAAATATTGTGATTCATTAGTTATAGGTGGAGGTCTAGCTGGTTTAAGAGCCGGAGTTGCCTGTGCTCAAAAGGGACTTAGTACAACGGTTTTAAGCCTTTGTCCAGTAAAAAGATCTCACAGTGCTGCAGCTCAAGGTGGGATGCAAGCAAGTTTAGGTAATGCAAAAATGTCTGAAGGTGATAATGAAGACGTTCACTTTACAGATACAGTAAAAGGTTCTGACTGGGGATGTGACCAAGAAGTTGCAAGAATGTTCGTAACAGTTGCGCCAAAAGCAATTAGAGAATTAGCAGCTTGGGGTGTGCCTTGGACTAGAATTAAAAAAGGTGACCATGAAGCAGTAATCAATACAAAAAGAACAACTATCCATGAAGATGATGACAAACATGGTCTTATTAATTCAAGGGACTTCGGTGGTACTAAAAAATGGAGAACTTGTTATACAGCTGATGCAACAGGTCACACAATGCTTTTTGCAGTTGCAAATGAAGCATTAAAAAGAGATGTAAATATTGAAGATAGAAAAGAAGCTATTGGACTTATTCACCAAAATAATAGATGTTATGGTGCTATTGTAAGAGATTTAATCACTGGTGATATTATGGCTTACGTTGCGAAAGGTACTCTTATTGCTACTGGTGGATATGGTAGAGTTTATGAAATCACTACAAATGCAGTTATTTGTGAAGGTATTGGTACAGCTATCGCATTAGAAACTGGTGTAGCAAAACTTGGAAACATGGAAGCAGTTCAATTTCACCCAACTCCACTTTTCCCATCTGGTATTTTATTAACAGAAGGTTGTAGAGGTGATGGTGGTGTTTTAAGAGATGTAGATGGACACAGATTTATGCCTGATTATGAGCCAGAGAAAAAAGACTTAGCATCAAGAGATGTTGTTTCAAGAAGAATGATTGAGCATATTAGAAAAGGTAAAGGTGTTGATTCTCCATATGGTAAACACTTATGGTTAGATATTTCTATCTTAGGTAGAGAACATATTGAAAGAAACCTAAGAGATGTTCAAGAGATTTGTGAATACTTTGCAGGTATTGACCCAGCTGATGAAGGTGCAAAAGGATGGGCTCCTGTATTACCAATGCAACACTACTCTATGGGTGGTATTAGAACAAAACCAACTGGTGAATCTCCAACTTTAGCTGGATTATTCTCTGCTGGTGAAGCTGCTTGCTGGGATATGCATGGATTTAATAGACTTGGAGGAAACTCTGTATCTGAAACTGTTGTTGCAGGTATGATTGTTGGGAACTATTTTGCAGATTATTGTTTAGAAACACAAATTGATATTAAAACTGAAACAATTGAAAAGTTTGTTCATGAAAAAGAAAGTTATATGAAAGAGCTTGCTTCAAGAAATGGAACAGAAGATGTGTTTAGAATCAAAAATAGAATGAAAAAATTAATGCAAGAGTATGTTGGTATCTTTAGAGATGGTGTAGGATTACAAAAAGCTGTTACTGAACTTGAAGAGTTATTAATCGCTTCTAAAAATATTGGAATTAAAGATAAACAATTAAGTGCAAATCCTGAATTAGAAGAAGCATATAGAGTACCAATGATGCTTAAAGTAGCACTTTGTGTAGCAAAAGGAGCTTTAGATAGAACAGAATCTAGAGGGGCTCACACAAGAGAAGATTATCCAAAAAGAGATGATGCAAATTGGCTAAAAAGAACACTTACTTCATGGAAAGAAGGTGATACTATGCCAACAGTTGAGTATGAAGATCTAGATATTATGACTATGGAAATTCCTCCAGGATTTAGAGGTTATGGTGCTAAGGGTATGATTATAGAAAATGATTTAAGTGCAATTAGACAAAAAGAGGTTGATGAGTTAACAGATAAATTAACTGCTGAGGGTAAAGATAGATATGAGATTCAAGATGCTCTAATGCCATTCCCACTACAACCAGAATATAAAAGAAAAAATCAAAGATTAGGAGTAAAATAATGGCTAGAGAATTGACAATCAAAGTTCTTAGATATAATCCTCAAGGAACTGATTTAAAACCATATTTTCAAGATTATAAAATTACAGAGACAGATAGTATGACTATCTATCTGGCTCTTACTCAAATTAGAGAATCAATGGATGCTGGTCTTTCATTCGACTTCGTTTGTAGAGCTGGTATTTGTGGTTCTTGTGCAATGATGATTAATGGAAGACCAAAATTAGCTTGTAGAACTTTAACAAAAGATTTACCAGAGGAAATCATGTTATTACCTCTACCAACATTTAAACTAATCAAAGACCTTTCAGTAAACACTGGTGTTTGGATGGATGCGATGTCAAAAAGAGTTGAATCTTGGATTCACACTTCTCATGAAGTTGATATTTCACAATTAGAAGAACCAATTGAACCTGAAGTTGCAGATGAAGTATTTGAACTTGATAGATGTATTGAGTGTGGATGTTGTGTAGCTGGTTGTGGTACAAAACTTATAAAAGAAGATTTTGTTGGGGCAGTAGGTCTTAATAGAATTGCAAGATTTGAATGTGACCCACATGATGAAAGAACAGCTGACGATTATTATGAGTTAGTTGGTGATGATAATGGTATCTTTGGTTGTATGACTTTACTTGGATGTGAAGATACTTGCCCTAAACACTTACCATTACAAAACAAAATTGCTTATATGAGAAGAAAGTTAGCAACTGTTAAAGGAGCATAATATGGCTGAAGAAACAAAAGTAATTACCGAACAGGATTTAATCCAAAGTATTGCTGACGCATGTCAATATATTTCATACTACCATCCCGAAGATTTCGTAAAAGGGATGGTAGATGCTTATGAAAGAGAAGAATCAGAAGCAGCAAAAAATGCTATTGGACAAATTTTAATTAACTCTAAAATGTGTGCACTAGGACATAGACCAATTTGTCAAGATACAGGAAGTATAAATCTTTTTGTAAAAGTTGGTTTAAAAGCAAATCTAGATATTTCAAGACCAATTGAAGATGTATTAAATGAAGGTGTAGCAAAAGGTTATACAGACCCAGATAATACTTTAAGATACTCTGTTGTTGCAGACCCAGCTGGAGCTAGAACAAATACTAAAAATAATACACCAGCAGTTATTCACTTTAGTGTAGATGCCCAAAGCGACAAAATTGACATTACAATTGCAGCTAAAGGTGGAGGGAGTGAAAATAAATCTAAATTTACAGTATTAACTCCATCTGACAGCGTATATGATTGGGTTATGTCAAACATTGAAGGTATGGGAGCAGGATGGTGTCCTCCAGGAATCTTAGGTATTGGTATTGGTGGTAATCCAGAAAAATCAATGCTATTAGCTAAAGAGGCTTTAATGGGTCATGTTGATATTCATGAACTAAAAGAAAGAGGTCCTCAAAACGCTTTAGAAGAGTTAAGATTGAGACTTTTCGAAGATATTAACAAAATGGGAATTGGAGCACAAGGACTTGGTGGATTAACAACAGTTCTAGATGTTAAAATTTTAGATTATCCATGTCATGCAGCATCACTTCCTGTTGCTATGATTCCAAACTGTGCAGCTACTAGACATATCCATTTTGAACTTGATGGAAATGGACCAGCAAAATTTGAAAAACCAGATTTAGACCTTTGGCCAGATTTAGAATTACCAATGGATAGTGTTAAAAAAGTAAATATTGAAGATTTAACAAAAGAGAAATTAAAAGAGTTTAAATCAGGAGATACTTTACTATTATCAGGAAAAATTTTAACTGCAAGAGATGCAGCTCATAAAAAAATTGTTGAGTATAAAAATGCAGGTAAACCACTTCCAAATGGTGTTGACTTAAAAGATAGATTTATCTACTATGTTGGACCAGTTGATCCAGTTAGAGATGAAAAAGTAGGACCTGCAGGACCAACTACATCAACTAGAATGGATAAGTTTACAAAAGATATGATGGAGATTGGAATCATGGGTATGATTGGTAAAGCTGAAAGAAAGCAACCAACTATTGATTTAATCAAAGAATATGAATCAACTTACCTTATTGCAACTGGTGGAGCAGCTTATTTAATTTCTCAATCTATTAAAGATGCAAAAGTGCTAGCATTTGAAGAGATGGGAATGGAAGCTATTTACGAATTTGAAGTAAAAGATATGCCTGTTACTGTTGCCGTTGATACAGAAGGTAATTCTATTCATACAACAGGTCCACAAAAGTGGAGACAAATCTAATCTAAAAGATTAAAAGATTTTCTTAAGACACATCCCAAAAACAAGGAGGTGATAAAAAGAAAATAAAAATATACCCCCTATTGATTTTAATATAGCCTTGGAAAACTCTCTCTTTCCAAGGCTTTTTTATTTAAAAACTATATTTTAAACTAAGCCAATAATTTTCATTTACAGGTTTTTTCCCATATTCACTTATTTTATTTCCAATATTTTTTGTAAAAGAAAAATCAATATCAAGATTTTTAATACCTGTATATATAAATCCAGCTCTATTCTGATGAGAGTTATCATCAATATTTAAAATATTTTTATAGTAAATACTAGTATATAAAATATCTAGTGGCTCTTTTTGGGTAAATGAATTTATAAAATATCTTTTATCCCAAAAAGCTGTATTATTACTTTGAGTTTCATTTTGATAATAAAATTCACTAAGAATTGTTAAATCATTTTCTGTTAAATATTTTAATCCTAAAAGATATGAATAATAACCATTATCAAATCTTCCATACTCTCCATGTATTTCAAAATTTGATTGAAGGTTTGTTGAAAAATCAAAACCAAATTTATCTTCATCTTTACTACTATATAAATAGACTAAATCAATGTCAATATCATTATAAAGAAAATATGTTTTTAAGGCCAAAATATCTGAATCTTCGCCATTATAAAAATAATCATTCACATCTTTAGTTGTTTTAAGATACACCATGTCAAAAGAAATATTATTTAAAGTACTATTAAAAACCTTATTGTATTGATAATTTATTTGACTAAACCCCTCCCTGCTTCCTTCAGGGTCATTGGGATCTTTTTTTCTATCAATAAAAGCAAGTGGATTTACATAGTAGCCTTTACCCCATTTTGGAGTTTTCTTACCTATATATATTTGATGATTTTCATTATATTTATAGTTAAGAAAGCCTTGATTAATTAAAGCTTCAAAATCTTCTTTATGATTTATATTTTCATAATTTCCTAATAAATCAATATAAAAAGAATAATCTTCAACAAAATATTTATAGTTAAAAAAAAGTTCTCCTAAATAACTATTTTGAGAACCTTCATCTAGTGATTGATATTTATATTCACCTTGTATATATCCACTATATTCATAAGATTTTGTCTCCATTGTTTCAAGTTCATCAAAACTAAATTCATAATCATTTGCAAAACTAAAAGAAACAATAAGACTAAGAAGACAATAGCTTTTCTTCATCCTTTTATCTTCTTAAATTTTCTACTTTTGAAAGATTATCCAAAGTAAAAGCTTCATCACTAAACTCTTTTGGTTCAATCTTTCCATAAACCATAATTGAAGTATATCCTTTATAAAGTGGACTTTTTGTCTCCATTACTGCTGGTCTAATTATTCCATTTCCAAAATCTTTTATATCTTTATAATAGATTGTTTTTATTAACATCCCTGTTGAAGCAAAACACTCAATCTCTTTTGGAGTAAGTGTTTTTTTGTCAATTTTCATTAATAATTTATCATAAGCAACTGTATCTGTTTTTGCTTTTGTTTCAACTAGAATTTCATCATTATTATCTTTTTGAGATACAATATCATACTCTGTTGCAAAATCAAGTCTCATGATATCTGAGTTATTAAAAACCCCACCAATCACACTTTGCATTGAAGTGATTCTAATTGCTCTACCAACATCAGGTAAATAAAGCCACATATTATCATCAACTCTTAATGTTGTTCTTCCTTTTTCTGATTCTGGTTTTAGAAAAGCAGATACCATTTTGTTACTACCTTTTCTAGCTTGATAAAGTAAAAACTCTTTTTTGGTTCCATCTGGTTCAATATTAACTAATTTTTTATAACTTTCACTGCTTCCTGGAGCCATTTTTTCATCAACTTGTTCAAGTATATTTTGCGCAAACATTGAACCTAAAAATAAACATATAAATAATAGATTTTTCATAAATACTCCTAATTTGTTCTTAAAGCTTCTACTGGGTCTAATTTTGAAGCTTTTATAGCTGGACTAATTGAAGCTATTAATGAGATAAATATAACAATCATTCCAACTACAACTATATCACTAAACTTTAATATAGGTTCAAGTATTAAATCACTTTCTCTACCAAAACTATAAGTGATTTGTGCCATATCAAGACCTTGAACTATTAAAAATGAAACTATACCACCAAGAACTGCCCCTAATATTCCAAGTAATAAACCTTCTGTTAAAAAAAGTTTTACTATTGTTTTTGGAGGTGTTCCCATAGCTGAAATAGTTCCGATCTCTTTAATTCTCTCATATACACTCATAATCATCACATTTAAAATAGAGATTAGTACAATAGAAATTAGAATAATTTGTATGGCAATATTCATAATATCAAGCATCTTTATAATGTTATAAAATGGACTTAACTGTTGCCAAGTATGAATTTCAAAAGCAGGTTTTCCACTTTGATTTAATTTTTCAAGTATTGGATTCAACTCTTTTACTGCCTCTTCTAATTTATTGTTATCTTTTAATCTAACTAAAATTTCACTGACCTCAACACCATCAATTCTTAATATTTTTTTGGCATCATCTAGATGAATATAACCATCTCTTCCTCCAGGACCACTAATTCTTTCAACCAATCCTGATACTTTTAGATTAATACCGTTAACACTACCTTTTTTATTATTTGCAACAAGAACAATTGGATCACCATTTTTTACTTTCATCCCTTTTGCAATAAGGTCGGGAACTATTATCTCACCTTTTTGTAAACCTTTAAAATCAACTAATCTATCTTTTAATGCAGGAAGTGTAGCAAACTCCATTTTAGGATCTATTGCATTTAATCTTATATTTGTTGTACTTTCAAAATTTGAAAAAGTTGCACCAAATTTTATTCTGTATGAATAACTTTCAACATATTTACTTTCATTTAAATATTTCTCAATAAAATTTAAAGCTTTTTCATTTAAATTCTTATCTAAAGGAAGATTTTCAACACTAGCAACAAATCCTTTTTTGTGTATTTGTATATGTCCCATTGAAGAATCAGTAATCTGACTAACCATATAAGCTTTAAAACTTCCAGAAAGTGCTATATATACTAATACAAAGATTACACCTAGTGTAATTAAACTTGATGTCAACAATGTTCGTCTATGGTTTCTTTTTAAATTTCTATATGAAATTTTTAGTATATTATTCATTTTGACACTCCACTTTTAGTATAAATATCTTCAACAATATTACCATCAATTAAAGTTATTAACCTATCCACATTTTCAACAATTTTTTCATCATGGGTTGCAAATATAAATGTAGTATTATGCTCTTTTTGAATCTTTTTCATTAAATCAATAATCATATGTGCAGTTTTACTATCTAAATTTGCAGTTGGCTCATCTGCAAAAACGATTTTAGGATTAGTAACTAATGCTCTAGCTATGGCAACTCTTTGCATTTGACCCCCTGATATTTTATCAGGTGTTTTATCCTTTTGTTCAAACATTCCAACTTCTTTGAGAAGTTTTTCTATTCTCATTTTTCTTTCATTTTCAGCTAAATTTTGAATCATTATAAGAGGATACTCTATATTTTCATAAACTGTTAAAACTGGAATAAGATTAAAACTTTGAAAGATAAAACCTATATGCTCACCTCTAAAATTTGCAAGCTGCGTTTTATTTAAATTTGTAATATCTTGATTATTTATAGTTATATTTCCTGAAGTTGGAGTATCTAAACAACCAAGCATATTAAGTACAGTAGATTTTCCACTTCCACTTGGACCAATTAAAGATATAAATTCACCCTCTTTTATAGATATAGATAAATCATTAATTACAGTAAGATCTAATTCACCTACTTTGTAGACTTTTTTTAAGTTTTTTGCTTCAATCATAGAAACCTCCAAATATATACGAGAATTATATACTTGGATTATTAATCATTTATTAATAAAACTAATATAAGATTTATTCAAATGAAACATTTTTATTTAAAGAGTAACCTAAACCTTTAACAATAGTTATAGCATCTTCAGGAAGTTTTTTCCTTAATCTTTTAATCATTGCCCTTATATTTATTAAATTTGTCTCTTCACCTTCCCAAACATATTCTTCAATAACTTCATATGTTGCCAAACGGTGTAAATCATTTGAAAAAAGTTCTATAAAAAGTATCTCTTTTTTTGTAAGTTCTAACTCTACACCATTTTTATATAAAACTCTATTTTTAAAATCAAATTTAAACTCATCATCAAATTTTAGATACTGTTCTTGTAAAGCACAAAGTTTTTTGACCTTTTGAACAAGCTCTAAAATATAAAATGGCTTTTTTAAATAATCATCACATCCAAAAGAGTATGATTTCTCAATTTTTTCTAAATCATGATTTGCACTTATTATGATAACTGGTGTATCAGGATGGTTCATTCTAATATATTCTAGGATTGAAATACCATCTAAGTTTGGTACATTTATGTCTAAAATAAAACAACCATATCCATTTTCTATTGCATCTGCAGCATCATCACCATCATAAAAACAATCAACTTTATACCCCTCTGATGTAAGCGCTTTTTCCATAACACTTGACAAACTTTTATTATCTTCTAAAACTAATATTTTCATATACTTTGATCCAATCTTATTGTAAACATTGCCCCGTTTTCAACATTTTTAACAAAAATGCTTCCACCCATTTTATCTTCAATGATAACCTTACTCATATATAGTCCAATCCCATGTCCCTGCTCTTTTGTGGTGAAGTATGGATTAAAAATCTCATTTAATGATTTTTCATCAATACCACCTGCATTATCTTTTATTGTGATAACTAAATATCTATTTTCATTAAAAAGTTTTATTTCAATATTTCTATTTTTATAATTATTTTTTTCTAAAAGTGCATCTTTCGCATTATTAACAATATTTAAAAAAGATTGCATTATCTCATTTTTGTACCCAATAACATTTAGTTTTGTACCCTCTTTCACATCTATATTAATTTTAATATTATTGTATTTTATATTATGATTTATAATCTCTAAAACAGATTTTACTGCATCATGAATGTTAAATTCTTTCTTTTTATTAGAAGGCATGATAAATTTTTGGAAATCATTGATAGTATTTGTCATATATGTAACTTGATTCATAATATCTTTTACAAAACTTTCATCCTCTCTTTCATTTTTATTACAATCATTACATCTTCTAGAATAAAAAAGCTCTTGAGCAATTGCTGTAATTTCTATAAGAGGAGATTTCCATTGGTGGGCAATTGATGAAAACACCTCACCAATCTCTGCTAATTTGCTTTGTTGAATTACAAATTGCCTATTTCTTTGTTTCTCCATTGCAACTTCTCTTTCTTTAGTTACATCAGTAAAAATTGTAACAGTACCTTCTGTTTTAGACTTTTTATCTTCAAATTTTTCCTGCTTTAAAAGATAAAATTTCTTTTCTCCCATTAAATCATAAAACTTAAATTCATAGTTTTCTTTTTTATTTTGTTTATATTTTTCTAAAACATCTATTATAAGTAAAACATTTGGATTGGAAGAAAAATCTTCAAGTTTTTTTCCATATATTTCATCACATCCATATATTTTATCGCATTTAATTTTTAATAAGGAACAAAATTGTGAATTTGAATCTACAATAAAACCCTTTTCATCCTGCCAAAATATTGGGCTATCAATTGCATTTAATAAAACTGCATCAAAATCAATTCTTTGTCTTAACTCTTTTTCTGTTTGTTTTCTTTTATAAATATTATGAATAAGTCCTAAAATAAGGAATAATAATAAAGGGATAAGTTTAAATACAACCTCTATAAAACCTCTATTTTTATCATAAAAAGTCTCCCTTTTATTTACTATTTCATAATCAACATTTAAAACATCAACAGGAAGAATAAATTGTACTAATTTTTTTGAATCAAATACATAATTTAAATCTTCAAATGTAACAATCTTATGACCCTTACCATATAAAATATCTAGAGCCATTTCACCAGAAGTTTTACCAAACCTATACAAATCTACAATTCTCCCACCAACTGCACCTTTTTTAATAAAAATAGAATCGGTTATAAAAATAGGAATTTTTGAATTGTCTATAAAGTTTTCTATCTCTCTATTGTTGTTTAATTTACCATCTTTATTTTTGTAAAACCTTATAAATAATGCTGCACTATTTTCATCTTCAATGGAAAATCTTCTTCTTAAACTTTCTAAATCATCCTCTTTTAAATAGATTAATTCATAATCTTCATCAAAATCTTTAAAAAGTTCTTGTATCAAAGGTTCTGTATGTAAGGCATTTTCACTTTTATCATTTATAATATAAAGCTTTTTTAAATTTGGTATTAATCTTTTTATAACTTTAACATTAGATTTTAAGTCTCTTCTTTCCAATAAAGCTGAAACTTTATCTTTTACACCATACCTTATTGCTTTTTCTTCATAAAAATTCTCTATACCAACAGCTAAAATAGGTTTACCTTTAAAAAACTTTTTATGAACATCTAAGACAAAATCATAAGCAAATCTATCAATTGCAATGATTAAATCATACTCTCTATCTTTTAATTGTACACTATAAAGTTTTTCAAGATTTTGAAAATATTCTTTTGAGGCAACCCTTTTAGAGTCCATATATAATGTATTAATATCCATATTTGTATGAGGATAAATAACCTCTTCAATTCCTTTTACAATACTATCACTAAATTCATAACCCTTGTGATAAGAATTTATAATAAGAATCTTACTATTGGCAAATAAAAAAATTGGGAAAATTAGTAAAAAAATTAACTTCTTCATATTAGAAATATTATAGTGGAAATTTAATAAAAAAAAGGTGCCAATTCCTTGACACCTTTTTTCATAATTTTTCTCTTCAGATTAAAGGATAACAAATCCTAATCCAACTAAAGCAAGTAAATAAACACCACCGAAGATTGCTCCTAAGAACCACCATTTAGCTTGTGATATATATCCTGCTCCATACCAAATTGGTGAAGGACCTGTACCATATGGAGTGATAATTCCCATTAATCCTAATGAACCTACAAGTAAGATTGATAATGGTTGAATCATCTCAATAGGTAAAAGGTTAGTTGCTACTCCTAAGAAAAGTGGTAATAAAGCCACTGTGTGAGCTGTTACACTTGCAAAGAAATAGTGGAACAAGAAGAATAAAATCACAAGTACTATTGCAATTGTAACCGGATCCATTCCAACTAAACCTCCAGAGATTAACCCTGCTGCCCATTTTAAGAAACCAACTTTTTTAAGTCCTGCTGCCATAGCAACTAAAGTAGCAAACCAAATAAATACATTTACAGCCCCTTTATTTGTTATAACATCTTCCCAAGTAATTACATTTGAAAGAACAAGTAAACATAATACTGCGATTGCTGCAGTTGTACTATTAACTCCAATTTGTTTACCAAAAATCCACATAGCTAAAGCTAAAAGACCAAAGCATAACATTAAAATCTCTTTTTTAGTAATTGAACCCATTTTTTCTAACTCTTTTGCTGCCCATGCTGGAGCTTCAGGAGAAGTTTTTTGTTCTGGTGGGTAAACAATATATGTTAACACTGGAACTAATAAGAACAATGGAATCATGATTACAGCTAATGTACTAAACCAAGTTCCCCATTCAATTGCAATACCTACATTTTTTTCAACAAGTGAAACTGCTAGTAAGTTTGGAGCAAGAGCTGTTAAGAACATAGAACTTGTAACAGTTGTTGCTGCAATTGCTACCCATGAGATATAAGAACCAATTTTTCTTGGCTCATTATCTGGTAATGAGTTAAACATTTGTGGGATATTAATAGCGATTGGGAAAATAGTACCTGCACTTCTTGCTGTATTTGAAGGCATAAATGGTGCTAAGATACCATCTGCAAATGCTACTGCATATCCTAAACCTAGTGATGTTTTACCTAGTTTTTTAACTAGCATCAATGATAATCTTTTACCAAGTCCTGATTTTTTATAACCAAGAGCAAACATAAACGCTGCAAAGATTAACCAAATAACTCCATTAGAGAAACCACTTAAAGCCCAAGATCTTGCTGCTTTTGCAGAGTCTCCAACTAAACCAAAAGTAGCACAGAAAGCTACACCTGTTAAACCAATTAACGCTGGTGGAATTGGCTCCAAAATTAAACCTACAATTACCCCTAAAAACACTGCAAAGAAGTAGTGTGCGTTCACAGCTAAACCTTCTGGCGTTGGTAGAAGCGCAACAATCACGGCTACTAAAATTGGTATAACCATTTTTACTGTATTGCTCATAATATATCCTTTCAATATAATTTTCTTTTTATAGTGAAATTTTAAAATTGTAATGTGACTTTAGTGTGGCTTTTTTAATATTTACCGTAATTTTGAAGTTTAATTATAAATTTTAAGCAAAAAAAAAGGATAGTAAAGACTATCCTTTTTTAATAATTGTTTAGATTTATTCAATAAGTTTTATATTAACGAGTTGATTTTATCTGCAATAGCTTGTTTTGATTGAGCACCAATTAATTGATCTACAACTTCTCCATCTCTCATAAATAGCATGGTTGGAATTGATCTGATACCATATTTAACTGATAAGTCTTGTTCTTCATCAGAATTTACTTTACAAATCTTTGCTTTTCCATCAAACTCTTCTGCTAATTGTTCAATCACTGGAGCTAACATTCTACAAGGTCCACACCATGGAGCCCAAAAGTCTACAAGTGAAATACCTGAGTTTGTAGTTTCTTCAAAATTTTCTTGTGTTAAATCTATATATTTAGACATTTTATTTTTCCTTTTTATGTTTTATTGGAAAAATTTTATCATTTAATAAATAATATCCAAATTAAGAAATAGATAAAAAAAGCAAGACTAAGTCTTGCTTAAGTTTATTGATTTTTATAACTATTATAAAAATGAGTTGATTTTATCAGCGAATGCTTGTTTAGATGCAGCACCTACCATTTGATCAACTATCTCTCCATCTTTAACAAAGATAATAGTTGGAATAGATCTAATTCCATATTTAACAGCTAAATCTTGTTGCTCATCTGTATTAACTTTACAAATGTTAGCTTTACCTTCAAACTCTTCTGCTAATTCTTCAATAATTGGGGCAACCATTCTACAAGGTCCACACCATGGAGCCCAGAAATCTACCATTGATACACCAGAGTTTGTAACTTCTTCAAAGTTTTCAGGAGTTAAATCTATATATTTACCCATTTTAAATTCCTTTATTTATGTATTTTTTATGTAAAAGTAGTAAATTATACTCTATAAAACTTAAATCAACGTATAAAGACTTCACTAATCTTTCATAAATAATATTTTGGTTACAATAGGCGCAAATTATAATGTTAGTAAAAACTAATTAAATGGACAGAATAAATGGATATAAGAAAAGAGTATTTAGAATTTTTTAAAGGTAAAGGTCATGAGATTATCTCATCAATGCCTTTAGTTCCTGATGACCCTACATTAATGTTTACAAATGCAGGTATGGTTCAATTTAAAGATATATTTACAGGTGCAGTTCCAAAACCTAAAAATCCAACTGCAACATCTTGTCAGCTATGTGTAAGAGCTGGTGGTAAACATAATGACTTGGAGAATGTTGGTTATACAGCACGTCACCATACATTATTTGAGATGTTAGGGAATTTTTCTTTTGGTGATTATTTTAAAGAGGATGCAATTGCATATGCATGGGAGTTTATTACAGTAAATCTAGAGTTACCTATTGAGAAGCTTTGGGTAACTGTTCATGACAGTGATGATGAAGCCTTTGATATTTGGACTAAACATATTGATTCTAGTAGAATCTTAAGATTTGGAGATAAAGACAACTTTTGGTCTATGGGAGATACAGGTCCATGTGGTCCTTGTTCTGAAATTTTCTATGACCAAGGTGAAGAAAATTTCAATGGTCCAGAAGATAAAATGGGTGGAGATGGTGACAGATTCCTAGAAATTTGGAACTTGGTATTTATGCAGTATGAACAAAGCAGTGATGGAACAAGAACTCCTCTTCCAAAACCTTCAATTGATACAGGAATGGGACTTGAAAGAGTTATGGCAATTAAAGAAGGAGTTTTAAACAACTTTGATTCTTCAAATTTTCAGCCAATTATTAAAAAACTTGAAAGCTTAGCTGGAAAAGCTGCTACTAAAGAAAATATAGGTTCATATAGAGTAATTGCTGATCACCTAAGAGCAAATGCATTTATGCTTTCTCAAGGAATTTTATTTGGAAACGAAGGAAGACCTTACGTAAATAGAAGAATTATGAGAAGAGCCGTTAGACATGGATATCTTTTAGGATTTAGAAAACCATTTATGGCTGAACTTTATGATAGTTTATGTGATATTATGGGTCATCACTATAGTGAATTAGTTGAACAAAAAGAGTATGTAAAAGAGCAAATGACTTTAGAAGAAGAAAGATTCTTTAAAACAATTGACTCAGGTATGACACTATTTAATGAAGAATTAACAAATACAAAAGATTTATTTTCAGGTGAAATTGCATTTAAATTATATGACGAAAAAGGTTTCCCTTTAGACTTAACACAAGATATGTTAAGGGATAAAAACATTGAAGTTGATGTTGAAAAATTTGATGCACTTATGGCAGAGCAAAAGAAAAAAGCTAAAGCTGCATGGAAAGGTAGTGGAGATGCTGCATTAGAAGGTGATTTTAAAACATTACTTGAGAAATATGGTGTAAATGAATTTGTTGGATATGATAATGTCTCATACAAAAGTAAAATAGTTGCACTATTAGATGAAAGCTTTAATGAAGTTTCAAAACTAACAAAGGGACAAACTGGTTGGGTAATGCTTGACAAAACTCCATTTTATGCAACAAGTGGTGGACAAAGTGGAGATATTGGAGCATTAGAAGATAATAGACATATTGCTATTGTTGAAGATACACAAAAATTTCATGGTATAAACCTTTCAAAAGTAAAAGTAGAAAGTTCAGATTTAAATGTTGATGAAAATGTTGATGCTGTTGTTGTAAATAGATACGAAATAGCAAAACATCACTCTGCAACTCACCTTTTACAAAGTGCTTTAAAAATGGTGTTAGGAGATACTGTTTCTCAAGCAGGTTCACTTAATGATGCTTCAAGATTAAGATTTGACTTCACATATCCTAAGGCTATGACAGAGAACCAAATTGAAGAGGTTGAAGATTTAGTAAATTCTATGATTGCAAGAGGCTTAAGTGGTGATGTAGAAGAACTACCAATAGATGAAGCTAAACAAAAAGGTGCTATTGCTATGTTTGGTGAAAAATATAGTGATATGGTAAGAGTAGTTAGCTTTGGAGATGTATCAGTAGAATTTTGTGGTGGAACACATGTTAAAAATGCCCATGATATTGGAAGCTTTTATATTACAAAAGAATCAGGTGTAAGTGCTGGAGTAAGAAGAATAGAAGCAGTATGTGGACTTGCAGCAACAAAATACACAAAAGATGCTCTTTCAACTTTAAATGAAGTTATTAGCGAAGTTAAAAATAAAGATGCTGTTTTAGGAATTAAAAAACTAAAAGATCAGATTAAAGAACTTAAAAAAGAACTTGAAGAGGCTCAAAGTCAAAGTGCAACACCTATTAATGAAGAGATGGTAGGGGATACAAAAGTTGTTGTTGATATTGTTAAAAATGGCGATATTAAAAAAATAGTTGATGATTACAAAAATGGAAATGAAAAAGTTGCAATCTTACTAATCCAAGCAAAAGGTGAAAAAGTTATGCTTGTAGCTGGTTCTAAAAATACAGCTGTAAAAGCTGGTGATTGGATTAAAGCGGTTGCTCCAGTTGTTGGTGGAGGTGGAGGTGGAAGACCTGACTTCGCACAAGCTGGTGGTAAAGATGTTTCAAAAATAGAAGAAGCAAAAGAAGCTGCTAAAAAATTTGTGATGGATAACTTATAAGATGGAATCATTATTTGCAAATTTTTCTGCAGTAATCGTATTTTTACATGTAATTTCTGCAGTGATTTGGGTAGGAGGGATGATAGCAATTAGACTTGCTGTTCACTACTCAATGCAAGAAATAGATGACCCAAAAATAAAACTAGGAAGAACATTAGAATCTTTAAGAAGATTTTTTAATATGGTTATTCCTTCAATTATAATTTTGCTTGCAACTGCAATAATTATGATAATTGCCTTAGGATTTAAAGGAACACCTTTATATAATTTTGTTATTGCAAAAGAGGTAATTTGGACAGTTATGACAATTATATTTATTGTAATTTTTATAAAAAGAAAACAAGCACAAAAAGCTTTTGATGAAGGTGCATTACCAATTGCAAAAGAAAAATTACTTCCAATAGCAAATTATCTAATCCCTATAAATATAGTTTTAGGTCTTATAGCTATTTTTCTAGGAGTTACACTAAGAGGATTTTAATCCTCTTAGTCACTCAAATAATACTCAACCGTAGAAACAACTCTAACTGTTTTTATATAAGGGGTGTTTTTATCCCTATCAAAAATTGAAAATTGACCTTGTCTAGCTTTCCTAATTTTTCCTAATTTACTATTAGAATCCTTAGCAAATTTCAAAGCAACCTCTCTAGCTTTTTTTGTTGACTCTTCAATCATTAAAGGTTTTACTTCATTTAATCTAGTAAAAATATACTCAATTCTAGTATCATAATCATTTATTTTAAAAACAATCCCTTTTTTATTTAGTTTTGTTAACTTAGAGATAGTCTCTCGAATCTTAGCTACATCTTTTGAATAAATATTTATGGTTCTTGTTCCTAAATATCTATATTGATAGTTTTTGTTTCCATAATCGTTTGCTGATTTATCTGTAATTGATGGCGGCTTTATAGTTATCTCTTTATCTGAAATATTATTCTCTTTTAAAAACTTTAAAATTATAGATGTATAGTTTTCTATTCTTTCATTTAAATTTGAAAGATTTGTATCAGGTGTTTCAAATTTAATTGGCCATAAAACAACATCAGCATTGTATTGCTTTTGCGATAAACCTTTTACTGTAACGGTTCTGTCATATTGCTTATAATTAATAACACTTGTAAAGATAAAATAACCTAAGGAAAAAAGTCCTAAAAATATTGCTATACCTAATATTAACATTGGTTTTATACTGTTTTGCATATATATCCTTTTTAGTTATCTATTGGATTATAACAAATATATTAAAAATTTAAGTGAGATTCAATTAAAATAAAGAAAAAACCTAGGTATCAATATGGCTTTAAAAAAAACTTTTTTTACTCTATTTTTTATTCTTTTAACTTTTCAAGCTTGTAGTACAAAAAATCATTACAGAAGTGAAAGTTTTAACTACAACAAATCTTTCCCCCTTAAATCAAATTACGATTATAAAATCACTGAAAACTTAAGCTATAGTAAGCTATATGATGCTTTGTACAATCAATATAATGAATGGAAAGGTGTAAAATATAAGTATGGAGGAAATAGCAAAAATGGTATAGATTGCTCTGCCTTTGTGCAAAGAACTTTTAGAGATAAATTACATATCAAAATCCCTAGAACCACAAAATATCAATCCTCATTTGGTAAAAATATATCAATGGAGGAACTTGAACTTGGGGATTTAATATTTTTTAAAACAGGTTTTAATACTAGACATGTGGGAATATATTTGGAATCTGGCAAGTTTTTACATGCATCAACTAAACATGGAGTAACTATATCTCATATGGATAATGGATATTATCAAGATAAATTTTGGAAAATACAAAGAGTTATTTACTAAAACCCTCCATATAAAGCCAATACTACTGGAATATACACAACAGAAATCAAAGTTGATAAAAGTACTGTAAAAGAAGCTTTTTCTGGTTTTGCTTTTAATAATACTGCTAAAGTTACAGTATTTCCTGCAAGTGGTACAATTGAAAATAAAAACATAACTTGATAAATCTCTTCATTTAGAAAATGAATAAAACTCTTATCAATAAAAATTATTGCCAATACAACTACTGGCCAAAAAATAAACTTATAAAAATAGGCAATTTTTATATACTTCTTATCAAAATCCTCATGAAGATTAAAACCTTTCATCCCCATTCCAAGCATCATCATACCTAAAAGTCCATATGCCCATTTTAGATTTTCAAAATATGGGATTATAAATTCAGGAGTTCTAAAACCAACAAGGTTAAAAGAAAGTCCAGCAATAAAAGCGTATAAAAGTGGCAATTTAAGAATCTTAAGTATAGATTGCTTACCTGTGAAACTGCCTTTTGCAGTAACATAAAAACCTGTTGTATTTTCATATAAAAGGGAAGCTAAAGTTCCAAAAATAAATATATTTGCAGCGCTTGGTTCAAGTAAAATCATTGCAAGTGGAATACCAAAATATCCTGTGTTTCCAGTACCACAAGTAAAAGCCAGGGTATTTACACTAGGATCTTTCCATGTATGTTTATATTTATGTAGAATAAAAAAAGCTATTGAACTTCCAAAAAGAAAAATAAAAACTGGTAAGAAAACCAATTGAATATTAATCTCAATAGATAAAACTGCAAAAAAGATAACTACAGGACCTAATATATAAACAAGTAAAAAAGCTATTTGTTCCCTTTTAATTTTAAAATACCTTGTTAGAATATAACCTGCAGCAATTGTTAGATACAAAGGAAATATTTTCCCTAGTATTATAAAAAGTATGTTCATTAAATTCCTAAATATTTAGCTAGTATATTCAAGATTATAACACACACAAAGTACATTTTAATGGTATATGGAAGGTTAATTTTAAAAATATCCCAGGCAATTAATTTATATCTTGACTGGATAGTCAAATTAAGGCCGCTAAATGGGGATGTTGATACTGCAATAGACCAAGACATAAGAAATGTTACTGCAAGTAACGTATGGTTTAATTCATTAATCCAATTACCTATAATTGCAATTGTAATAATTGGATGAATTCCTATAAAAGATAAAAGAATAAATACCAAAAGTAATATTGATGCCCCTATTCCGTCAAAACTTTCTAAGGGGAAAGCAATATTTAAACCAACTATAATCGAACTAATACTAACTCCAAATAAACCAGCTACTAAAAAAAGTGAAAGTTCATTTTTCATATTAGGAAGTTCTGTTTTAATGTGAGTATCTAACATTTTAAATGAGTTTTTAAATCCCTCTTTTAGTGGTAAAATCAATATTGTTAGAATCAAAGAAAATAGTGCAATAAGTAATATTACTTTTGTATTTGGGAAATAATGATTTGTTATTAAAACAAATAAAGCTAATAAAAAAGGGATATACAAAGATTCAAAATTTATAGGATATCCTTGAAAATCTTTAAAATCATATTTTAATAAAACCTCTAAATATGTTATTACAAAGGCAATAATTGCCAAAACAATCCCCAAAGGAAGTATTGTAGAAGCTTTTAAATTTGGTGCATAGGTTAATGCAGCAGCAAAGGCAACAAAAAAAGGTGACCAAAAGGCATCGGAAGAAAAAGCACGACTAAGAACTAAAACTTGAAGTTTTGTTAATGATGCTTTTTTATAAAGTTTATCAGCAACTAAAATAAAAGAGGATAAGTTTATTACTGAACCAAAAAGATGTACCCCAAAATATGTTTTTAGAAATGAATTTCTGCCCCTTGGTAAATCTTTTATTTTTGTTTCCTTTGGGCTTGCAATAAGCCTTAAAAAACCAACTCCTATTAAAAGTACTAATAAGTATTGATTAACCAAAATAGCCCTTTGAAAATCAATATCAAAGCCTTTTAAAAAGCTAAACATAAAACTAATCATAGATAAAACTAAAAGGGAGATTAGTAACTTTTTATTTGAAGTTTTGTTAAACAATAAAAATAAAGATATCCAAGCTAAAATCCCAGATAAAATAAATAATTGAGAATAAAAAAAATAGCTAAAAACAGTTACTAAAAAAGATAAGAATATTAAAAAGCCTGATATGGTGTTAATTTTTTTCATCGGAAATTATATCCTATCTTCTATGAAAATATGAAAGTTAATATTTTATAACTTTTTAGTATACTTCAAATAAAAAAAGGTAGTTATAATTTGATTAGACTTGGTTCAAACTCTTCTACTAGAGCACTTATTTTAAGAACTCACAATATTGATTTTATACAAAATGGTGGAGATTTTGATGAAGATTCAATTACAACAAACAATCCTAAATCTTTTGTTTATCAAGCAACTTTAGGAAAATATAATGAACTATATAAAAAATATGGTTGCGATGATATGCCATTGTTAGTTGCTGATTCTGTTGTAACTTCACAAGGTGAACTTTTAAGAAAAGCAAAAGATGAAGATGATGCAAGAAGAATGCTTGAACTTCAAAGTGGAAGTGAAACCTCTGTTATAACTTGTATGATTTTTAAGTCACAAAAAAAAGAAGTTATTGATATATCTATTACAACTTATGAATTTGAAAAATTTGATAAAAACCATATGGTGGAATATATCAAATCTGGTGAATGCTTTGGAAAAGCAGGAGCTATTATGGTGGAAGGCTTTTGTAAACCATATATTAAAAGTGTTACGGGGTATGAAAGTACTGCTATGGGACTTTGTGTTGAGAAATTGAAAAATCATTTATGAAAAACAAAAAATCTTCTTATTAAATAATTATAAAAAAATAAAATACCTGTTACTATAATTTTAGATATCCCTACTTCTATATTCAGCTTTTCATGGATTAAATATAATAATACTAGATTTAAAACTAGGCTTGTTCCACTCACTATATAAATTAAAATAATTTCATGAGATTTTTTAAATCTTTTACCACTTTCAAAAACAAATCTGATACTCAAATAATAATTAACAAAAGTTGCAAGGATAAATGAAAAAAAACCTACAGCTAAATAATTGTAATCAAAGAGTTTAGTAAAGATTAAAAATAAACCTACATCAACTATTGCGGCAGTTCCACCAACAAAAAAGTATTTAAGAATTCTCATTGGTAAATGAATCTTTTTTTACAATATATAAAAGACTTACATAAAAAGAAAAAAATAATACAAAATTACTACTTGTATAAAATAGTGTTATAGGAATTGAGGCTAATGAAACAATTATAATAATTGACTTTAATTCCCATGAATTTAATATCACACCTACTCTAAAAATCTCATAGAAAAAATAAATAAAAACAATTAATCCTAAAGGACCAAAAAGCATTAACATTGTTAAGTACATATTATGATTATCAAAATAAAAGATTTGATTATGTGGCCCTAAATAACAAGGTTTAGTAACAATATCCAAATAGACATCTTCTCCAAAATGATTTTTCATGGAATATAAGCTATCCCCAGTTCCTACCCCTATAATAGGATTCTCTTTAATCAATTCTATTGAATTTTCTATATAATTTAATCTGCAACCTAAACTTGTACCTGTTCTTTTCCCACTTATCTCTTTAGAAAGTGATTTCTCCATATTGAAAAACTTTAATCCACAGCCAGGATTTATTAAATTGCTATAGATTAATAATGATAAAACAGTAACTAAAATAACCCCTAACCTTTTTAATAAAAAATAAGTATTATTTCTAAACCATAAATAAATAGAAATGGCAACTAACATTCCTATTAAACTACTTCTATTACAAATAATTGACATTGAAGTAAAAATAGCAAACATTGAAAATAGATTGATTAAAATAATAAATAGTTTATCTTTAAAATTAAAATTGATAAAAAAATAAATAAAAGAGAGAGATAAAATTGTTCCATAATACATATTATTTATAAAAGGGGAAACATTCGTTAATTTTATTTCCAAATCTAAACTCAAATTAGAAAAATACAAAATGTTTGTCATACTTGCTGAAACAATAGTCATTAATAATAAAAAGAAAAGTAAATATTTGGCTGTTGATTTCTTCAAAGTTACTATTAAAATTGGAACTATTAGTAAATAACTAACTGATTTAAAAATTATTATACTATTTGTTTTATCTGTTGACCATGTTATTCCAAAGAGAAATATTAAAAACATCAACATAAAAACTCTTGAAATCTTATCCCTTAAAATATTTACAAAAAATATTTTTTTTTCTAAAGAAAAAAAACTTAATATTATTATCAATATAAAAATAATCTCACTATAAGGGACAAATTTAAAACTTGTTATTTTATAGTCTAAAATAGTTGGTACAGGATGAAATAAAAAAATTGTGATAATAAGAAAAAAGAACAATATATTAGTTATCTTTTTTATTTCTGTACGATTAAATAATTCTATAATAATTCCTTAAGTATAATCACTTATTTTATCTAAAAGAAAATAAAACTATAAGGTCTTTATGAAAGAAAAAATTATAATTATAGGTGCTGGACCTGCTGGTTTAACTGCTGCTTATGAACTACTAAAAATGAATAAATATAATGTTACAATTTTAGAAGAATCAGAGTTTATTGGTGGTATATCTAAGACTTATTATCATAATGGTAATAGAATTGATATTGGAGGTCATAGATTTTTTAGTAAAATAAAAAAAGTTAATAAATGGTGGAATGAAGTTTTAGATGAAGAGTTTTTAATACGAGATAGAAAATCAAGAATTTTATATGAAAGAAAATTTTACGATTATCCCGTTACATTAAACAAAAATACAATAAAAAATATAGGCTTTACTAGATTTATCAAAATTGGTCTTTCATATCTAAAAGCAATAATTCTTAAAAGGGAAGAAAAAACTTTAGAAGATTTTTTTATAAATAGGTTTGGATTTCAATTATATGCTACTTTTTTTAGAGACTATACAGAAAAAGTATGGGGCGTTCCTTGCAATAAAATAGCTGCATTATTTGGCTATCAAAGAGTTAAAGGATTATCAATTAGATCTGTTTTAATTCACATATTTAAGAAAAGTTTTGGGAATCTTAATTCAAAAAATATTGAAACTTCTTTAATTGAACAATTCAAGTATCCAAAATATGGACCAGGCCAACTTTGGGAGTCTGTAGCAGATAAAATTAAATCCAATGGTGGAAATATAATATTTAATGAAAAAGTAATTGCTTTAGAAACAGATAATTCTAAAATCACTAAATTAAAAACCAAAAAAAACACATATGAATTTGATTATATTTTTTCTTCAATGCCAATAAAAGATTTAATTAATACTTTATATAATGTATCTTATGAGATTAAAGAACTTGCAGATAACTTAGAGTATAGAGATTTTATAACAGTTGGAATACTACTAAATAAAAGTAAATTAAATAAGTTAAAAGATAACTGGATTTATATTCAAGAGCCAGATGTAAAAATAGGAAGACTACAAATTTTCAATAATTGGTCACCTTTTTTAGTTAAAGATAAGAATACAACATGGATAGGATTAGAATATTTTTGTAATGAAAATGATGAACTTTGGGAAATGACTGAAGAAGATTTTAAAAACTTTGCAATTAATGAATTAGAAAAGCTTGAATTAATCAATAAAGAGGAGGTGCTAGATAGTGTTCAATTAAAAGTTAAAAAAGCCTACCCTTCTTATTTTGGTTCATATAACAGATTTGATGAAATAAAGAACTATCTCAATAACTTTGATAATTTATTTTGTATTGGAAGAAATGGTCAACATAGATATAATAATATGGATCATTCTATGATGACAAGTTTTGAAGCAGTAGATTGTTTAATCAAAAATAAAAACAAAGATACCTTATGGAATATAAACACAGAAAAAGAATATCATGAATCAACCAAAAGCACTAAAATTTAATTTTGTAGTATTTTTTCTTTTTTTAATTTGCTCAATATTGATTATTAAAAACCTTGGATTAACCATGCCAGATGACGGATGGAGACATTTAGCTATGGCATTTTATCCAGATAAAATAGTTTCATGGGAGAGACTGTACCCTTTTTCATTATATAATGATTTTGATCCTTGGTTTTCCTGGCATTATCTTTTATCATTTTTATTAAACTTTATGGACAAATCTACTGTACCAATTTTTGTTAACTCAATAGTATATACTCTTTTATCTTTTTGGTACTATTTAGCATTCAAGAGATTTACTGAAGTTTCTACAATTTATACAATAATTTTTTCAATTGGTCTTCCTTTACTTAGTTTTAGGTATTTTTTCTTAAGACCTGATTTATTAAGTGGTCTTTTTATATTATATTTTCTCACATTAAGAAATAAAAAAATTTTATTTATAATCCCTTTACTTTACGCACCATTTTATTATGTTTTTTGGTTTTACTTTGGTTTTATTGCTTATGTAACTATAATATTAAAAGATTACTACAAAACTATTTTAATTGTAGTTTCTTTATTATTTGGATTTCTTTTTTATTCTTATTTTGATTTGGATGGTTATTTAAGAATTATTCAATTTGTATTAAATAATGACTTTTTAACACAATCATATAGTGTTGGAGAAAGTAAACCTTTTATTATCCCTTTAGAGTTAAAGAATAGTCTTGGATCTACAAATTTACTGCTATTATTAGTATTTTTTTCTTTAACAATTTATTATGTATTAAAACCTAAAGAAATTTTACTAAAATATGTAATTTTATTTATACCATTATTTATTATTCAGCAAAGATTCTTAAATTTGTTAGAACCTCTATTTTATATCTTTTTAATTCATTTATTTTATTCTTCTTTTAAATTCATAGAAAAAAATGGCTTTAATAATTATATTGATAGAATTAAAAACTATCTCAAAGAAAAAACATTTTTTTTAGATTTTCCAAAAAAATTCTATTTTTTTATAACTATTATAATTACAATATTATTTTTTATAAAAACATTTGATGATTATAAAAAAGAGACAAATTTACTTGAAAAAACTTTTTTAGATATGCAATTTATAAAAGAAAATGAATATAAAGGGAAAAGGATACTTTTCTCTTCTATTGGTACATATGGTTATATGTCAACTTATTTAAATCCAACAGGAAGTTATATTCCAAGTTGTTCTTTAGGTTGGGTAACTTACAATCAAAAAGATAAAAAGATTTATTTTGATTTATTAAGTAATAATGAAAAAATAACTATAGAAGATTTTAATAGTTTTTTAAAGAAAAATTCTCCAGATTACTTTATAATCGATACTAATAAGACATCAAACTTAAAATTTTCTGATAAATCAATTAGAGATTCAGGGTATAAATTTTATAAAATAATGAACTCTAAGCTTATATTTAGAAAACTTTAGCTTTTTTGTGCTATAATTTTTTAAATTCACTGTTGGAGTATTTAAATGTTAGAATTTTTAAAAAGAAGATTAAAATCAGAAAAAGGTGCAATGGATAAAATCCTAGTTACTTTACTTCTTGTAATAGCTGGCATTGTAGGATTAATTGCCATAGAATCTTGGTTTTCACAGCATAAAGAAACTTTAAAAAATGAATCTAATACAAGAATAATTTCAATTACTAACACCTAATTAAATGATTTTTACATTATCATTTTACATATTTTCATTACTACTTTCATATACTGATTGTACTAAATTTAAAATACCAAATATCACACTTGCTACCTTATTTTTATTTCTACTAATCTTTGGCTTGCTTGAAGATAAACTAAACTACATATCATTCATTATTTCACTTGTAATTTTAATATTTTTTGTTATAATATTATTAATAATGCCTAAACAAATTTTAGGTGGTGGGGATATCAAATATATTATGGTTGTGGCTATATATTTAGAACCTTTATTATTTCCATTATTTTTAATTTTAACAGGTCTTTGTCAAGCACTATTTTTAATTTTTATTCAAAAATATAAAAGACGCAAGGTTGCGCCTATGGCTCCAGCTATTTTTTTAGCTGTTTGTTTAACAGAAATATTCTATAAAATAGGAATTTATCAAATTTAAAAAAGGGGATTTTTTGAAAAAAGCAGTATTAGACCAACTTTTTTTAGGCTTCCTACTTCTTATGGGAATAGTAACCTTTGTTGCAACAGTAAATGATGAAACCTCAACAAGAAATTATATTTATGATTTGAAAGCTCTAGTAAAAAGCTCTGCAAATGCTATGGCAAGATATTATGAATCAAATATTGATATGTGTACTGCACAAAATATAACTACTTCAATTTTAAATCAACAAAAATTAGGAAATGAAACCTTATCAAACCAACTGGTATCTTACAGATGGTGGGATAGTGATGGAGATGGTGAGCCTGATCAAGTTACCGCATCTATTGCACAACATCCCTATGATACCTTTTGGTATAGATTTTTTGATAAAAATGATTTTACAGTAGGTCCTTTTTCTTGGACAGAAGCAGTTAATACCCCAAGAAGTGTTACAATAACTTATGGTGGAGAAAGTGCTGGATTTACAAATATGGTGGGACTTTATGATTTAGATAGAAACAACTGTGTTACAAACACAAGAATAATTTTAGCAAACTCAGATGATCATAATCTTGTTGGAACGCTTCTAAATAATGGAACAGCAATAACTAGTCCACCAACTCACGTTTTTTTAATCTCAGATGGTTATAATATTTTTAAAAATGGATATGCAAGACCCAATGTTGGTGATACTATGACATTTGGAGAAAATGGTAATGGAACATATTGTTTTGATAATGTATCTGGAAATCCAACTGTTAATATTAATGGTGTAAAAAGAGAAAATGCCAATGTTTATTTTGAGCATAATGAATTAAATGGAGATGGTTATCCTCATATACAAATTATCCCTGAAAGTGTTTGGACTACATATAATGAATTTGTTGGAGGATATGGTGCTTTTGCAGGTCAAGGAACACAGACTTATGATGATTTTATAGATCACTGTAATGTAGTTAATTATGATAATAATCAATTCAATAATATTCCTGATATTACAAATGATCCTGCAACAAGTTATAAAGAGGGTGTTAATGATTGTATTCATGATATAAATGATGAGTATAGATATGCAATGGAAGATTTAAATGGTGGTGGAGATGAAGACTTTAATGACATCTTTTTAAACACTACTAGAGTTGTAATTCCAAACCAATTAAACACTTATAGTGTTTTAAGTGATGGGTCTATAAATTTAACTTGTAATGGTAATGCTCAACCAACTTTAGTTTTAAGTTGCCCTGCTCCAATTGATGAAAATACAACATCAACTTTTTCATTTACTTCATCTGATGATAAGTGGATATCTGATATTACAGGTTCTGCAATTAATGGTTCAGTTTTAGTTGGTACTGATTCAATTACATATACACCAAATACAGATTTTTATGGTGATGATATTATTACTATAATTGCTAGAGATAATGAAGGTTCAAGCAATATTCAAACATGTACAATTACAGTTAATAACATTAATCAAGCACCAGTAATTAGTGGAAATCCAATGAGAACAATACAAGCTGGAAGTATTTATTCTTTTGTACCTGTTGCTTCTGACCCAGATGGAGATAATTTAACATTTTCAATTTCAAACAAACCTTTATGGGCAAATTTTGATACAAATACAGGACAATTATCAGGTGCCCCAAATAATTCTCAAGTTGGAAATTATACAAGTATAGTAATCTCTGTATCAGATGGTTTTACTTCAGTTTCATTGCCATCATTTTCAATAAATGTTACAGAAAATATAAATAATAACGCGCCTCAATGTCAAACAATTCCAACACAAACGGCAACTGAAACTGAAAACTTTAGTTTAAATTTAGATACTTATTGCACTGATTCTGATGGAGATGATGTTACTTATACTGTTACAGCTGCTTCATTAGGCTATAATACTACAACAAATGCTGTATTAAGTACAACTATTCCTGATAATACTCAACACTATTCACCAGTTATAGTAAATATAATAGCAACAGATGGTACAGATTCTACTAATACCTCATTTATATTAAACATAATTGCAAATGTTGAATGTACAATAAATGAAACTGATGATTTCTCTTCTAACTCAGAATACTGGTCAGGGGGATATAGATATAATTCCTATTATGTAATCGAAAGAGATGACTATGGTTATAAAACATATAACTTTGGAAATGGATGTAAAAATGTTGATGTTTCAATATCTTTAAACTATGCAACACCAACTAGTTGGGAAAGTAATGAAAAATTAGAAGTTTATTTGAATAATACTTACTCTTATGGATTCTATGAAACAAATGGATATTGGACTCCTAAAAATTTTTCTGGAACTACAGATAGTAGTGGTAACTTAAAAATCACTTTTAGACCTAATACAAGTTGGAATGATGAATGGGTTGCAATAGATGAAATTAATATAGTTAAACAATAGTAAAGGATTTAAATTAATGGATTATAAACAGTATCAAGAATATTCAAATATACAAGGTGCTCTTGAGATTAGAAGAGAAAATGTAATAGAAATACTACAACTTTTTGTACTAATCTCAAATATTCAAAAACTAACATTTATGAAATATGATTTTAAATACAATAATTTTGTATATGGTTTTACTATTGATGGATATGACATAATCGATGATGATATCAATTTTATAAATAATAAATATTCTATTATCCTAAAAGATGGTGATGTAATTTTTGGAAAAATTACTTTTAACAAAAGAATTTGGTATAGGTCTGTTTTAAGAGAGCTTCTAAAAAAATCAAAAATCGCTTTAAGAAAGATATTTGAAATAGAAAAAGATCTTTTATCTCAAAATACACCATTAAATATTTTCATAGTTACAGATAAGAATACAGTTAAATTTGCTAATAAGTTAGAAACAAATTTAGATATTTTACTAAACGCTGATATTAGTGTAATTCATGATATAGCAAAAGTTTCAGATAAACTAAATTTAAAAAATTCTAAAAACATTATAATTTATACAGTGCAAAATAATGAACTTATAAATGATGATGAGCATATTTTAAGAACTTTTAATGAATTTGTAATAGTGGTTGGCCCAAATGATCACCACCTCTCACTTACCTGTGGAAAACTAAATATTGAAAACTATATCTCTATTGATGAATTTTCCCCTGAAAAAATCAAAAATATAATCTTAGATACAAAATATAAACTTATTAATAAAAATAAAAACGATAATAAAATCATTGCTATTAGTGGAGTATCAGGAGGTATTGGATCAACTACTGTTTCAATGAATGCTGCAGATTTAATTGCAAAAAACAATCCAAACAAAAATGTTTTATATGTTGATTTATCTACAACTAAAGCTATAAGCAATCTTTTTTTATCTCAAAATCCAATCCCTAGTGAAACAATCATCGATTTAGTTAATTTTGGAGATTTTAATCTTAAGAAAAATCTTGAACTAGGATTAGTAAAGGTACGAGAAAACTTTTATTCAATTAATGGTATTCAAAAGCATATTGATAAAGATTTAATTGAAAAAGATAATTTTATAGAAAAAATGTTAGATTATTTACTAAAAGCTAGTGAAAAATTTAATTACATAATCATAGATACTGGAGAAGCTGATGCTTCTTCACTTAAAAGTACAGTATATGATTTAGTAAATGAGATTTGGGTATTAACAGAAATGACACTACCACATGTTAGTAAACTAAAAACATTTTATTCACTTATGAAAAGAGCTGGATTAAAAGAAAAAGTTACTTTTATAGTTAATAGAGTTAATTCATTAAATGAAATCTCTTCTTCAGATTTTGATTCAATTATGAATACAAGTTCGAAAGAAGATAAAATAAATTATCTTAAAATTCCAAATGATTATCAAACTCTAGGTAAATGTTGGAACTACTGTGAACTTGCTTCTAGTATCTCATCAGATTCTATTTTTGTAACAAACCTAGAAAGTATCTTAAGAGATAAGGAATATATAGGGGATACAGTTCAAAAGATAAAAAAACAAAAAAGTCTATTTGGTTTTTTAAATAAGGATAAAAATTGAAAAACTTAAGACTCTTAATTGCAGATGAAGAACAAAAAAAAGAGATAAAGAAACAATCTTTTTCTACTGAAGAATCTATTGTAGAAGAACCAAGTACAAATTCCATTGCAAAAGAAAAAATTGAGCAAGTAAAAAAAAGAAATAAACATAATGAACTTGTTTTTCCAAAAATTTATTTAGATGCTAAACTTTTAGAATTAGCTTATGAAATAAATGATAACTTTATGATAAATCTAAAGTCTGATAAGAAAATCACACGTGATTCACTAGAAGATGTTTTACCAGAATTTATACTATCTTTTAAACAAGCATCTAAACTTCCAAAAAATATTCTAGAAGATATCAAAGAGTTTATTATAAACAATGTTATTGGATATGGCCCTATAACTGCACTTTTCAATATTGCAAAAGATGGTTTAAATGATGTAATTATAAATACAAAAGATTATATTGATATTATTTACAAAGGTAAAACTGTCCAAACACCATTTACCTTTAGAAGCGAAGAGGAACTACGAAAAGTAATTGATAAAATGCTTGCTGAAAATAATAGAAAAATTGATGAAGCACATCCTATTATGTCAAGTAAATTAAAAGATGGTTCTAGGGTTGAAGTACAAATCCCTCCAATCGCAGCAAATGACGGAAGTTGCGTAACAATAAGAAAGTTTAATGACCTTCCACTACTTTTAGAATTTTTGATTGATTCAGGACAAATGGATTATAAAATGGCATACTTTTTACTTAAAGTAGCTAAGGGCAAATGTAATATCATTGTTTCAGGTGGTACTTCAAGTGGTAAAACAACTTTTCTTAATGCTATGACTAGATTTATTGATGAGAATGAACAATTAATGGTAATTGAAGATACAAAAGAGATGAAACCTCAAATGCCATGTCACTCAATTAGACAATATGAAGCAAGAATGGCAAATGAAGAAGGGAAAGGTGCAATTCCATTAGAGTTTTTACTTCGTTCAGCTCTTAGATCATCTCCTAGAAGAATTATTGTTGGGGAGTGTAGAGGGGCCGAGATTGTTGTAATGTTAAATGCCATGAATACAGGACACCCTGGATCTATGACAACAGTTCACGCCGATAATACAAAAGAAGCATTAGTAAGAATTGAAAATATGTATTTGGAAGCAAGACCTAGTGCAAATATTAACTTTATTAGAGCTCAAATTGTTTCAGCAGTTGATTTGATTTTACAACTTGTAAGGTTCCCTGATGGAACAAGAAAAGTAATTACAATCTCTGAAGTTGAAAGAAGGATTGAAGACAATTCAGTAATCTCATTGAACAATATTTTTGAATTTAAAAGAGATACTAGTGATATGTCCAAAACAAAAGGTAAATTTGAAGTTGTCTCGACACCTTCAAGAACAGTCAATCAAATGAATATGTTTGGTGTGGATATAGATATATCTATTTTTAATAAAGAGTTTGAGATGCCAAAATCTATGTTGATTGATGAATTGGAAAAAGATTTACCAGATAAAATGTGTGGATGGAAAGATGAATTTGTTGATATTTTTTTACATCAAGATCCACAAATTTTCCATAAATGGCCACATTTCCAAAAAATACAAAGAGACTAATAACGTGAATATTTTAACAATAGTTTTAATTATTATTATACCTATTTTATTAGTACTTATAGGTATTTTAATTTATAACTTTTCTTTAGAATATAATAAAAAAAATAGAATTATTAGTAAATTATCAAAAGATAATAATGAAATATTAGAAGGTAGTAAAAAAAGATCAAGATTAAATAAAAAAGAAAGAAATTGGTTAGGGAAAAGATTAACTTATGCAGGTTATTCATCCCCTTATTCTGAAACTGTGTTTATAATAATTTCTGTAGCCTTTGGTTTCTTATCAGCAATATTTATAAACTTTGTAATTACAAACCCTGTAGTATTTGCTATTAGTGCTATAATATTTTCTTTTTTCCCCTTATTGGTTTTAAAAAAATTGATTGACAACAGATTAGAAGAATTTAACTTTGCATTAAAAGGAATAATAGATAAAGTAACTAGTATGATGAAAAGTGGTGTTGGATTTGAGCAAGCTTTAAAAAAATCTGTTGCCACATCAAGATCTAAATTTGCAAAAGAAGTGTTTACTTTATATCTTGTTGAAAAAGATATTGTAGGAGAAGATAAAGCTTTCCAAAAAATGTTTACTCTTGTAGAATCTAAAGAATTAAGAATCTTTTACTTAACAATCTCAATTGGTAGACAATCAGGTGGTAAGTTCTCAAATACTTTAGAAAAACTAAGAAAAACTTTACATGACCAAGGTGAAATAAAACAAGAAATCACAGCTTCAACTAGAGAAATAAAAGTGGGAAGTTATATGATTATTGCTTTAGTGATTTTTATTTATAAAATGATGGATAGTTCACTTGATGGTGTTCTAGATGAACATTTCTTTGGTACTAGTGAGGGGCAAGTACAAATGTTCTTTATTGCTGTATGGGTAGCTTTTGGTATTTTTGTAAATAACTTATTAACAAAAGTTAAGGGATAAAATGGATTTAATTTATTTTTCACCGATTATTTTAGTAATTTTAGGAATACTAGTTTGGTATTTATTTGATTCAAAGGGTCAAAAAAAGCAAATAGTATTATTATCAAAACTTGATGCAGTTGGTATTGTTGATCAACAAAAAGAGTTGAATAAAGGTACAGAAGAAAACCACTCTAAAGATCTATACTTTAAACTAGTTCAAGCTGGACTTACAAAAAAAGAATACAATGAAGGTAAACTAGTATTTGCACTAATAGGCATAATTGTATCAATAGCTTTGCCTATACTATTTGGTCTTAGTCTTGTAGGAATAATTGGAATTGCAGTTGGAATAGTTCTTTTACTATTTGGAGGTCCTCTATATATAAGCATATCAAAATCTGAAAGAGTTGAAAAGATAAATAATGATTTAGGTGTTTTTTTAGATTTAATCAATGTAATATTAGAAGCTGGAGGGGGATTAAAAAATGCTTTTTTTACAGTTTCAACAAGAGCGCATGGAATATTAGATGAAGAATTGTTAAAAGAAGTAGCAATTCTTGAATATGAAATGACAAACTATTCTACTAAAAAAGCTTATGAAAATCTAAAAAAAAGAGTTGATTCCGATGACGTAGGTAAAATAGTTGATTTCTTAATTTTAAGTGAAGAAGCTGGAATTGGTGTAAAAAATATATTTTCTACACAGTCAGATGAAATGAGACAAGAAAAGTTTTATAAAATTAAAGGTAAAGTAAATACATTAAATATGTACTTAATGTTAGTTATTTTTATATTTGTACTTCCATCACTAGGGGCTTTTATAATCTTTCCTTTAATGGCTGGGAAATTAGAATTTGGAATGTAAAATGAAGGGGAAATATGAAATTCAATAAACAAGTAGCAATAATATTAATTCTACTTTCAATGTTACTGTCTGCAATTGCAGTATCAGTATATTTTTATCAAGAAAATAAAAAAGTGGTTGAGGAACAAAATAGATTAGTTAGAATTTTTGTTGCAAATAAAGATATTAAAAAGGGTACATTAATTACTGAAAAAGATATTAAAAGTACTACAATTGCAAGACAATTTGTATTAACTAAACCACTACTTCAAAAAGAAATAGTTAACAAATATGCAAAAGAAACTATTTACTTAAATGAAGCATTTTTAAAACAAAAGTTAACAACAAAAATTGAAGAAAAGAAACAAGAGAAAATTGACTTCAAATACAATAGTTACAATATGCAATACAAAATGTTTAGAAACCCCAATTTTACATTAGAGCCAAATGATTTAATTAAAATTGTATCTGTTACAAATGAAAAAGGTGTATCAGTACAATATGTTATTAAAAATATAAGAGTATTAGGTTTTCTTGCTGATGGTTTACCCTCTGAAAAAGCAATTTTTAAGAAAAAGATAAAAAAAGTTGTAAAAAAACAAACAATTGAAGAGATTGTAAATGTAAGAGCCTCTGAGTTAATTTTAGATATTAAAGAAAAAGATATGTTAGCTTTAATAGAAGATTGGAATAAAGGTAGTCAGCTTTGGATGATAAAATCAAGACTAGAACCTGAAAAAGATAAAAAAGATGAAAAAGATGAAAAAGAAGAGATAAAGAAAATTGTTAAAAAAGAAGTACCAAAAAGTCTAAAAAAACCAACATATGTAAAAAAATCTTATCCAATAAAAAGATATTATCCAAAAATTAATACTGAACAAAAAACTGCAATAATTGAATATGCAGACAAACCCTCTTTGAAAAAATCAAAAACTGTTAATTTACAAAATGATTTAACAAAAGAGTGTTCAAAAAATGACAATTTATTAATTGTAATATCAAATAAAGCATACCTAAGAAAATTACCATCTATTAGAGCCAAAATAGATAATAAAATATATAAAAACTATGTATTGGCACACACTGGTTTATCTAAAATAAATCCAGGTTGGTTTGTTATTTGTGATGGAACTTATATTCAGAAAAAAGATGTAAAAGAGATATCATTTAAAGAGTATAAAGGGTTAAGAAAATAAGGATGTGTAAAAAAACTATCAGAAAAAAAGAACAAAGCTTTAAAAAAGCATATATAGAAAACATTCTTTTATGGATGGTAATGTTTATAGGCTTTGTTACCCTATTCTTTTTTGTTGTAGATTACGCAACAATTGTTAGAGTAAAAGATAATATGGATGCAATATCTGATTATGGTTCAAGAAATGTAGCAATTAATGGTATAGGTGCTGATTTAACGGCAAACATTAATGCAATGAAAGTAGCTGCTATAAACAATGTCTCAGCAGATACAAATACAATATGTGGTTTTAATGCAAATGGAGCCTATCAAGTTATTTTTATTACCCAAACAACAAATAACTCTTATAAGTTTTTTGGTAATAATCTTGTAAGTAAAAGAGTAGTATTTAATGAAAATAATTCAAATACAATAACATGTACATTAAATATCACTTTATCAAATTAGGAGAGAAGATGAAAAAAATTAATTTTATTATATTACTACTACTATTTTGCATTTCTTTAAATGCATCAGAAACTAAAGCTGTAAAACAAGTAGATTTTGAAAATAAAATTGTCACTGTAGATTTAAATGGCTATAAAATTCTTAAATTCACTAAAACAATTAAAAAAATTAATTTTGATTCAAGTGATTATATTGAAGCTGATTTTTTAAAAGATAGCGATATCCCCCTAGCAACCTTAAAAGTAAAAGGGAAAAAAATTGGTAAACAAAGTGCAATTGTAACTTTTCAAGATGATTCAGTTGTTACAGTTAAATTTAATATCGTTAAAAATATGAATGATATAATTCAACTAATTAATCATCTTTACCCTAATGTTCAAGTCTCTCAAATCAATGATACAGTTATACTACAAGGACATGTAAAAAATCAAACACAAAAATCTAAACTTATTGAAATATTTAAAAAATATGGAATTGACACAGAAGCTCAATTAATTGACTTAATTAAAGACAATTACTCAACTAAAATGGTTAGAGTGAAAGTTTATGTGGTTCAAATAGATAATAATAACAATGAACAACTTATCAATGATTGGACATTTAGTAATAAATCTACAAATGATACATTAACTGGTAATTTTAATGCTAATATTACAAGTTTAACAGGTGGAATAACACTTGCTGCGCAAACATTAGGTTCTGATTTTAACTTAGGTCTTACACTAAATTACCTAAGAAAAAACAATGCGGCTAGAATAGTAAATGAAAGTACCTTGATTATGAAAGAGAATCAGGAAGCTAAATTTAATACAGGTGGTAAGTTTTTCATCAAATCTTCAACTACAACAGCTGAGGGAGTACCATCAACTGAATTAAAAGAGATTGAATATGGTCTAAATATCTCAATGAAGGCAAAAAAGATTATTGAAAATCAATATATTGATTTTGAGGCAATGGCAAAAATTGATGATGTTGATTATATTAATACCGTTGATGACATCCCTGGTTTAGTAGGTAATGAAGTTACAACTAATGTATTAATAGAAGATGGTTCTACAATTGTTTTAGCTGGTCTTTTAAAAGCTGATTATAGTCAAGATAAAGAAAAAATCCCAGGCTTAGGCGATATACCTTTATTAGGACAATTATTTTCAAGTAGATCAACAAATGATGAGAACTATGATTTAGTATTTTTCATGACCCCTGAAATAGTTGATCCAATGAACCATGATGAGAAAAAAATCTTAAAGAAAAAAATGAACATTATCAAAGATAGAGATTATAGTAAACAAAAGAATAATCTTTACAAAATGAAAGATCAAGAAGAAATGGAAAACGAGAAAGAGATTGCAGAAACAACTAAAAAAATAGAAAATAAAAAAGAAAAAGTTGAATTAACAGATGAGGAAAAACATCAGCAAAGGGTAAATAAAATACTTTATGGAAATTAACTAGTAATAAATACTAGTTAATTTTTTCTACTAATTGAGCAGGGTGTAAAAATAAGCTCTCTTCAACTTTCTTTGTATCTCCATGGGGAATAAAATCATCTTCATATTCAAATGATGTAACACTAATAAAAAGTTCTTCTTTATTTAAAAATTCTAAAATAGCACTTGCAACTCCACCTTGTTTTTGTGAATCACTAAATACATACCACTTTGAATATTTTTTTGTCAATTCTCTTAAAGTTTCTTCATCTAAAGGTTTAACAAACCTTAAATCTAAAATTGCTATATCTTCTTCATGAAGTTTTTCAGTTTCACAGGCTCTACTAACACCAGCACCATATGCAATAAAAAGTTTATCAGAACTTCCTTCTTTTAAAAGTTCTGCCTTTCCAAGTTCAAAGGGTGTTGATTTAAATTCAAGTTCACCAAAGGCACCTCTAGGGTATCTAATAGCACATGGACTTGAAGCATTATATGCAAAATCTAATGCGTATATTAATGTTTCATTATCTCTAGGAGCACAAAGAATCATATTAGGAATAAACCTTAAATAAGATATATCAAAAGCTCCTTGGTGAGTTTCCCCATCATTTCCTACAATCCCTGCTCTATCAATGGCAAATACAACAGGGAGATTCATTAAGCATACATCATGAATAATTTGATCAAATCCTCTTTGTAAGAATGTAGAATAGATTGTAATAAATGGTTTAAATCCCTCTTTTGCCATAGCAGCCATAGAAGTAACTGCATGTTGTTCTGCAATTGCAACATCCCAAAATCTAGTTGGAAACTCTTTCATTAACTTGTCAATTCCAGTTCCACTAGGCATTGCTGCCGTTACACCAACTACATTTTCATGTTTTTTTGCTAAGTCTAAAAGTGCATCAGCAAAAACTGCCGTTGCAGATTTCCCTGCATTTTTTTTAACAAACTTTCCATCATCAATATTAAAAGGACCTACCCCATGCCAACATTCATGTTGACCCTCAGCAGGAGCATAACCTTTCCCCTTAACTGTTCTTGCATGAACAATAACAGGCTTTTTCATATCTCTGGCGATTTCAAGTGTTTCAATAATCTCTTCAAGATTATGCCCATCAATTGGACCAATATAATCAACTCCCATCTCTTCAAAGAGTATCCCAGGAGTAATAAGCTTCATAGCCTCTTCCATTCTTTTGGCTATATAAGTAGTCCCTTCGGGCATATTATTTTTAATAAATCTGTCTACTCTATCCTTAAAACTTTGATAATATTTACCTGCTAATATTTTTGATAAATATTTAGAAATAGCACCAATTGGTTTTGCTATTGACATTTCATTATCATTTAAAATAATTACAGTAGGATATTTCTTGTCACCAAGCTCATTTAGAGCCTCATAAACCATCCCTGCTGTCATAGAACCATCACCTATCATAACAACAGGGATTCTATCTTCATTCTTTAGTTTTATTGCTTTAGCAGCTCCAACTGCTAAGGAAATAGAAGTTGAACTATGTCCAGCTACAAAATAGTCTGCATCTGATTCTTTTGGCTTAGTAAAACCACTTAAACCATCAAATTGTCTGATTGTTTCAAATTCATTCCATCTATCATTAATTAATTTATGAGGATAGCATTGGTGAGATACATCATAGATAAAAGGATCTTTTTTTACATTAAAAACTTTATGCATTGCGACAGTTAACTCAACTGCACCAAGTGTAGAAGAAAAGTGTCCACCTTTTCTTGATACAACATCTATAATCCTATCTCTGATATCTTGACAAACTACTTCTAACTCATCAAGGCTCTTTTCTTTTATTTCCATAATTCTAAACTCTTTATTTTTTTAGTTCGTCCAATACTTTATCTAATATTTTAAATACTTTTGTGTTTTGTTCTTCTGATCCAATTGTAATTCTTATTGCATTAACTCCATAAGAAGTTAAATCTCTAATAATGATACCTTTTTCAAGTAACCTTTGTGCAACTTCTTTAGAGCTATACTTATCTTCAAATTTAAGTGTAATAAAATTTGTGTAACTATCAATATATGAAAAACCTTTATTTAAAGCATACTCTTCATATCTTTTCATCTGCTGAAAGTTTAATTTAATACACTCATTTACAAACTCTTCATCTTTTAGTGATTCAATGGCAGCAGCTAATGATAGTGTAGAAATATTAAAAGGAGGTCTTAATTTATACATAGTTTTTATAATATCAACTTGACCAATCCCATATCCAGTTCTCATTCCACCTAAAGCATAAGCTTTTGAAAAAGTTCCTAAATAAACTGTATTTGGGAATTTATTTATTAAATCAGCTGGATCAATTCTCTTTTTTGAATCTTTAAATGCCGCATACTCTTGATAAGCACCATCAACTACAACTAAAGTTTCACTATCAATTTTTTCTAAAAAGTCATAAACATCTTTTGTATCCAAGCATTCCCCAAGTGGATTATTTGGTAAACATAAGAAAATCATATCTGCACCATGTTCTTTATACATAGCTTCAAATTGCTCTAAATTATGTTGATCATCAGGTGTCCTTAAAATTTCAGCACCTGCTTGTCTTCCATAAATTTCATACATAGCAAAAGTAGTTTTACTCATTAAAATTTTAGAATTTTCATCACATTTTGCTTTTACTAAAAAATCAATTACTTGATCACTTCCTGCACCAATTACTATATTTTCACTAGTAACTTTAAATTTATTAGCAAGGGCCTCTTTTAATTCATACATTGAATCATCAGGATACATAAACATATTTTTTGAAATATCTTGAATTTTTTTAGTTACTTTTGGTGAGGTTCCATATGGATTCTCATTTGAAGCAAGCTTTACAATATCTTTTGTATCAACTCCATATTCTCTAACTACAAGCTCAATAGGCTTACCTGCTTCATAAATTTTACAATCATCCAGAACTTTATTAAATTTCATTTTTAAATATCCTCTACTTCTTTAACATATGAACCTAAGAATTTTATAGATTCACCATGTTTATCAAAAATTGTTTTTACATTATCATCATCTTTATGTCCATTGAAATCAATAAAGAAAATAGAAACACCCTCTACAATATGTGATTTGATTTTTGTCAGGTTTATCCCTGCTCTATCAAAATCTGTTAAAAATTCAACCAAGGCACCAGGAGTATTTGGTAATTTAACCAATATTGATGTTTTATCATGGTCACTCTTACCATTTTCAAAATCACTTACAATAAAAAATCTTGTTTTATTGTTATCTTTATCTTCAATGTTTTCAAATAAAATTGGAAGATTATAAATCTTTGCTCCAACATGAGAACAAATTGCAGCACTTCCTTTTTCATTTAAAGCCAATTTTGCAGCTTTGGTTGTTGACTCAACAGGTATATGTTCAACTTCATCAAGTCCAACATTCTCTAAAAATCTACTACATTGATCAAAGGCAATATCTTTAGAATAAATTCTTTTTATATCTGAAACCTTATCACATGTTGTTGCTAAAGTATGGTGAATATTTAAAACCACTTCAGCAATAATTTTAAGATCATAATTTGAAAGACAACTAATAGTATCACTTACAATTCCATTTGAAGAATTTTCAATAGGAATAACTCCAAATTTTGCCTTTTTTGAACTAACTTCTCTAAATACCCCTTTAATAGAACCAATTGGTAAATATGAGCTCATAGCACCAAATCTACCCTCTGCTGCTTGATGAGTAAAACTTCCTTCAGGACCTAAATAAGCAATGTTTTCTGGAAGTTCTAAATTTCTAGAAATAGCAAAAATCTCTAAAAAAAGTGCTTCAATTGCATTTCTATTTAGTTTACCATCATTTAATGACTCAAGTCTATCAATAATAGCTTTTTCCCTTTCAGGTCTATATATTGCTCCTCCACTTTGTGCTTTTAACGCTCCAACTTGATGAACAACTTCCATTCTTTTATTTATAAGTTTTAATAATTCATTATCAATTGAATCTAACTTATCTCTTAATTCTTGTAGTCCAATCTCACTCATAACCTAACCTTTTTTATTGCTTTTATTATTTTATAAACTCTTCTTCTAAAGCAATTATATCTTCAAAAGTTTCTCTTTTTCTGATTAATCTATCTTGTCCATTTTCATATGCAATTTCAGCAACTTTTCCCCTAGTATTATAGTTACTTGCCATTGTAAAACAATAAGCTCCTGCAGAATATATAGCAACCAAATCATTATGTTGTGTTTGTGGTAATTCAATATTTTTAGCAAAGAAATCTCCACTTTCACAAACAGGACCAACTAAATTACAATCGCTAAACTCTTTATTATCATTTAAAACTTCAATTTTATGGTAAGCATTGTATAAAGCTGGTCTAATTAAATCATTCATAGCCCCATCAACAATCACAAATCTTTTTTCACCATTTATTTTTTCATATAAAACTTTAGTTACAAAAGTACCACTATTCCCTACTAGAAATCTTCCTGGTTCACATACAATTGTAATATCAAGACCAAACATTGTTTCTAAAATTGCTTGTGCATATTCATTTGTATCAATTAACTTTTCATCATCATAAATAATTCCAAGTCCCCCACCAACATCTATAAAAGAAAGCTCAATTTTAAGAGCAGCAAGATTTCTCACTAAATCAGCAATTATTTGAACAGATTCTTTAATTGGTTGAAGCTCTGTTAATTGAGACCCAATATGACAATGAATACCAGTTGGTTCTAAATTATCCGAATTTTTACATTGAATATACATTCTTTTTGCTGTGTCAATATCCACACCAAATTTATTTTCATGTAATCCTGTTGAAATATATGGATGTGTTTTTGGATCAATATTTGGATTTACTCTAATAGAGATTCTTGCAACAACATCAAGCTCTTTTGCAATAGTTTCTACTCTTTGTAACTCTGCATCTGATTCAACATTTATCATTAAAATACCAAGTTCTAATGCTTCTTTTATCTCAGAATCAATTTTACCAACACCTGAAAAGATAATTTTATATGGAGCAATTCCAACTTTTAATGCTCTTTTTACTTCACCAATAGAAACACAATCAGCCCCTGCACCTAGAGATGCTAAGTGTTTAATAACTGATAAATTTGAGTTTGCTTTTACAGCATATGCGATTAAAGATTTTCTTGCTTTAAACGCAGTTTTTAACTCTTCATATTGACTTGTAATATAATCAAAATCATATACATAATATGGTGTTTGATATTTTTCTGCTAATTCTTTAAAATTAATACTCATTTTTTTCCTATAACAATTTAAAATTTTAATTCAAAATTCCAATAAATTTTAAATAAAAACTTTTGATTATTTATCAGTATCAGACATGATGGCTTCGCATAAGCTCCGACCATCATCTCGTACAGACCTAAAAAAGCCAAACTATTGGCTTTTTCTTAACGGTCTGTACCATTCCATGCAATTGTAGGTCTTCCATTTTCGTCGAAAGTAACCGCTGGCATACCCATAATATTAAACCCTGAATCCACATAATGAATCTCACCTGTAACAGCCGAACTTAAATCAGAAAGCAGATACATTCCAGAGTTTCCAACTTCATCAATTGAAACATTCTTTTTAAGTGGAGAGTGAGCTTCATTCCATTTTAACATAAATCTAAAGTCACCAATTCCTGCTGCTGCTAATGTTTTAATTGGACCTGCAGAAATAGCATTTACTCTAATTCCATCTTTCCCTAAATCTTCAGCTAAATATTTAGTTGTCATCTCTAAAGCAGCTTTTGCTACACCCATTAAGTTATAGTTTGGAATATATTTTGCTCCACCATAATAAGTTAATGTTAAAATTGAAGAATTGTCAGATAATAAAGGTTTTAACTCTCTTGTAACTTCAATAAGTGAGTACACAGAGATATCCATAGCTATATCAAATGCTTCTTTAGAAATATCATAAAATCTTCCAGAAAGTCCCTCTTTTGGAGCGAATGCAATTGAGTGAACAATAAAATCAATTTGACCCATATCTTTTTCAATTGATTCTTTTAAAGCTTTAATCTCTTCAGGTTTTGAAACATCACATGGATAAACATAATCTGCACTTCCAAACTCCTCAGCGATTGGAACAACTCTTTTTTTAAGAGAATCATTTAAATAAGTAAATGCAATCTCTGCTCCTTGTGCAGCACATTGTTTTGCAATACCATAAGCAATAGACTTATTATTTGCAACTCCTAAAATTACACCTTTTTTACCCTTCATAATCATCTTTATAATTCCTTTGTATTTTCTAAAATTTGTTTAAAATCATTTGTATTCCATGATGCTGTACCTATCAATGCACCATCAACACCTTCTAAAGCACATATCTCTTTTACATTTTCAACTTTTACAGAACCACCATAAAGTAATGGTTTATCAATTTTTTCTTTTATTGCACTATGTACTTTTGTAATATCTTCTTTTGTTGCTGTAACCCCAGTTCCTATTGCCCAAACTGGTTCATAGGCTAAAATTAAATTTTCATAATTTGTATCAATTCCAACAAACTGCTCATAAATATACTCTAATGTTTTTTCAAGGCCACTTTGTTTAACCTCTAAAGGTTCTCCAATACAATATACAATTTTATAACCTTTACTTTTGTAAAACTCATACTTTTTAGCAATATTTTCTTGAGATTCTCCTAAAATATGTCTTCTTTCACTATGTCCAATTAAAATTGTTTTTATATTAAACTCATCTAATTGTTCAGTTCCAATTTCACCTGTGAAAGAACCTTTCTCAACCCCATAAGCATTTTGTGCACCAATAGTTAGATTTGAAGCTGTTGAAAAAGTATCTAATGAGGTAGCGGTTGGGAAAACTATTACCTCATTTTCCATTTTATTTTCTACTAAAAAACTGTTAACCTCTTTTATAAAAGATGCTGTAGATTTTCTAGTGTGATTAGTTTTAAAGTTTGATGCAATTATTTTCATTAAATTAGTCCTCTAAAACTAAAGCTTTAACACCAGGTAAAACTTTCCCTTCAATTAATTCTAATGATGCTCCACCACCAGTTGAGATAAATGTCATATCCTCTTCATCGCCAGTTACTCTAACTAAATCTGCTGTATCTCCACCACCAACAACTGTTGTTGCAAAAGATTGTGCAACAGTATTAGAGATTCTAGTACTTCCTTTAGCAAATTTTTCCATTTCATAAACACCCATTGGTCCATTCCATAAAATAGTATTTGCATCTGAAAGTGCAAATCTAAATAATTGAGCAGTTGCAGGTCCTATATCAAGTCCCATCCACTCAGCTGGAATTTCTTGAGCAGTAACATGTTTAGCAATTGCATCTGCATCAAAAGCTTCAGCGGCAACAACATCTACAGGTAGATAAAGTTTAACCCCTAACTCTTGTGCTTTTTGCATAATCTCTTTTGCATCAGGTATTAAATCATCTTCAACTAATGATTTTCCTACTTCATAACCTTGAGCTTTTAAGAATGTAAAGGCCATTCCTCCACCAATCAATATTTTATCAACTTTTGTGATTAGATTATGTAAAACTTCAAGCTTTCCAGAAACTTTTGAACCACCAATAATTGAAACAAATGGTCTCTTTGGTTCTTCAATAATTTTATAGAAAAATTTAATCTCTTTTGCAAGTAGAAACCCTGCAGCTTTTGAATTTATATCAAAAAACTTTGTAATTGCTTCAACAGAAGCATGAGCTCTATGAGATACACCAAAGGCATCATTAATATAAATATCAGCCATAGATGCAAGTTTTGAAGCAAACTCTTCATCATTTTTCTTCTCACCTTGCTCATATCTTAGGTTTTCAAGTAATAAAATCTCACCTGCTTCAAGATTTTGTGCAGTTTCAAGTGTATCATCACCAATTACATTTTTAGCCATTTTTATCTCTTGTTTTAAAAGAGTATGTAATCTTTTTGCAACTGGTTTTAGAGAATATTTCTCCTCTCCTGGTTCAGATGGTCTACCAAAGTGTGATGCCAAAATAATTGAACAATCTCTATCAATACAGTATCTAATTGTATTTAACGCACTTTTTATTCTTCTATCATCTGAAATATTATTATATTCATCCATAGGTACATTAAAGTCACATCTTATAAATACTTTTTTCCCATCAATATCAATGTTTTTAATCTCTTGTAATTTCATTTTCCCCTCATTTTAAACTGTATTAAATTTGTGTCAAAAATTGTTCACACACCTAGTAAAGTAATAACTATAAATTTATAGTCAAATCCCCACTTAATTAACAAAATCGTGGATATTTTATCCAAAAATTGCTATAATATTATTTAATCATTGTATAAAGGTAATATATAGGTGCATATGGCAATTTTTGGTGGAAGTTTTGACCCTCCACATATTGGTCACCAAACCATTGTAAAAAAAGCTTTAAAAAAGTTAGACATAGATTTGTTGCTTGTTGTTCCTGCATATTTAAATCCCCTTAAAGTTAAATCTTTTTTGGATGCACAAACAAGATTTAAATTACTAAAAAAACTCTTTTCAAAAAAAGAAGCTGTAAAAGTTTCTTCCTTTGAAATTGATATGAAAAGACCAGTTTATTCTATTGAAACAATTAAATTTGTTTTAAAAAAGTATAAACCAGAAAAATTGTACTTAATTATAGGTGCAGACAATTATAAGTCTTTTCATTTATGGGACAGTTTTGAAGAGATTGAGAAACTAGTTACTCTTGTTGTTGTTACTAGGGATGGTATAAAATACAATAAAAAAGGAAAGGTTAAAAGACTAAAAGTTGACATTAAAATTAGTTCTACTGAACTAAGAAATACTTTTAGTTTAGATTATATTCCAAAAAAAATAAGAAAAGATGTAAAAAACATCTGGAAAGAAAAAGGTAAAATTTGAACAAAAGATTAGAGACAATCAAAGCTATTTTAGATGATAAAAAAGCTGAGAATATTGAAGTTATTGACTTAACAGACAAAGAATATATTGTTGATTATGTAGTTATTGCAACTACATTAAACCCAAAACATGGATTTGCACTATTAAATTATTTAAAAAATGATTTAAAACCTTTAGGTGAAGAGTTCTTAAGAGTTGATGATGACGAAAACTGGACAATCATTGATATGGGAGATATTTTTATTCACCTAATGAGTGAACAATATAGAGAAAAATATACTATTGAAGAGTTCTTAAGTGAGCTTGAGGCTAAAGCCTAAAGACAATAAATAAAAGGGGTTAACCCCTTTTATTACTTAGCTGCAGGTTTTCCTGTTAATAACTTATTATAGTTTGATGCAGCATCTTTAGCTCCACCCATATACCCTGTAGAAATTGCAATTCCAATTACAATTACAAGTATAATTATAAACCATTTCATTACATCACCTCTTTAGCTTTTATTCCCAATAAATCTAATGTTACTTTTATAGATAAAGCACAAAGACTTAATACCTTTAAGTATTTATTTTCATCATCACTTCCAACAATTTTATGTTCATTATAAAATCTGTGTATTGATGATGCAAGAGAATAAAGATAATCAGTAATCTTTTGCATGTCTCTTTTTGTAAATGCCTCTTCTAAAATTGAAGGCATTAATAAAGATTCATATACTAAATTTAAAGCATCTTGATTAAGATCTTCATAGTTTTCATCTAATACTGATTCAAAACTTTTTTCACTTTTTTTGAATACTTGATTAATTCTAGCATATGCATAATTAATATAAAAGATTGGGTTCGAACTATCTTGATTTTTTAACATATCCAAATCAAACTCAAGGTGAGTATCACTTTTTTTAGTTAAAAAAACAAATCTTAGTGTATCTGAACCAATCTCTTCAGCTATATCACTCATCAAAATTACATTACCAGCTCTTTTACTCATCTTATAAGGTTCTCCACCTTTAAGTAGCTGAACCATCTGAGAAAGTAAAATTTCAAGTTTAGAAGAATCGTTTCCTAAAAACTCAATTGCTGCATGTACTCTTTTTATATATCCGTGGTGATCTGCACCCCAAATATTTATATAATGATCAAATCCTCTATCAAATTTATTTTTATGATAAATTATGTCTCCAGCAAGATATGTTGGTATCCCATTTTCTCTTACTACAACCCTATCATTATCATCGCCATGTAAAGTTGATTTCAAAAATATTTTTTCATCTTTTTCATAAAGTGAACCATTATCAAGTAAAACTTTTTTTGTATCAAGCCATGCTTCATACAAAGATGCTTCTGAAACAAAATTATCAAATTCTATCCCTACATCTTTTAAATCACTTGTAATAATATCCATTACAATATTTTTTCCAAAGTCAGCCATTTCCCTAAATCTTGATTCATCATGGAAAATTTCTGCTCCATGTTTGTCAAAAATTTGTTGGGCAATATCAACTAGATATTCACCTCTATAATATGTTTCAGGATATTCTACAACTTCTTTTAAAATAAAATCACGACCTGCTAAAGAAATAGAAAGACCTAACATATCCATTTGAGCACCTGCGTCATTTACATAATACTCAGTTGTGATATCAAAACCTAAGTGTCTACCAACTCTTGCAATAGAATCACCAAGAATTGCACCCCTTGCATGACCTATGTGTAAAGGACCAGTTGGGTTTGCACTTACATATTCTAAAAGTATTGATTGATTTCTTTTTTCACATTTAGCAAAATTGCTTCCAAGTTGTAATGCATCTTTTGAAAGTTTTTCTAAAAAGCCATTTGAAAGTTTAAAGTTAATAAAACCTTTTACTGCTTCAACTTTTTCAAAAATAATCGATTCTTCAAACTTCGAAGCTAATTCTTCAGCAATAATCATTGGTGATTTTCTCAACTCTTTTGCCAAAGAAAAAGCTACAGGAGTTGCAAAATGTCCTAAAGTAATATCTTTAGGCTTCTCTAGAACTACCTCTTTTTCTAAAATATCTTCAATATAATCTTTTACTAATTTTTGCAATCTAGTCTCTTAAATTATACAGTTTTATTTTCAGCAGGCTCTTCTTTTTTAGCCTCAGTTTTTTTCTCAATCTCTTCTGATTTTTCAGTTGAAGCTACTTCTTCATCATCTTTTACAGCTTTTTTGAAGTTTTTAATACCACTTCCTAAACCTTTTGCTAATTCTGGAATTTTCTTTCCACCAAATAATAGTAATACAACTAGAGCGATTAATATCCACTCCATACCACCAGGCATACCCATTTCTAAATCCTTCTTGTCTAATTTTTAGTGATTATTATATCTTTTTGAAGCTTAAATGAAATGATATAAATCAATTTTTTAAGTTAAAGTGAATACTATTTCAGAAAAAAATGAAGTAACTTATATCCACTCGCAGCGGCAAGTACTGTTCCAAATAGATTTAAGAACATATTTGTTAATCCAAGGAATATAGAAGTTTGTAATAAAAAGAAACTCTCAATTGCAAAAGTTGAATAAGTAGTTAAGGCCCCTAAAAAACCTGTTGTTAAAAAGGCTTTAAATGAATCACTTATTGTATAATGGGCAAACACAGCAAATAAAATACCAATAATAAAACTACCTAAAATATTTACAATTAGTACTCCAAGAGGAAACTCTAAACCTACATATTTGTTTGTTATATGTACTGAATAAGCCCTAGCAATTGCACCTAAGAATCCACCTAAACCAATTGCTAATATAGTTTGCCAAGAAAGAGTCATTATTTATTCATCTCTTTTTCAAATACAGCTTTCATATTCTTTTCTGTTTGCTCAAACCAATCAGTTTTTCTATCTGCTTGAATTGGATCTAGATAAATCACCTTTACAACACCTGGAGTTTGTGTCAGTTTTTTAGAATCTAAAATTGCCCTTGTATTTATAATTATTGCTGGCTGAATTTTTAGATTAAATTTATTTCCTATCATCTTTGCACCTGGTTTAAAATCAAACATTTTTTTACCAGTTGATCTTGTTCCTTCAGGAAACATAGCAATAGGTCTTCCTCGTCCAAGTCTATCTTTTACCTCTTTAATTAGATGAATAATACCAGCTTTGTCTTCTCTATTAATTGAGATCATTTTAGGCCCTTTTATAATATGCCCAAAAAATGGTAAATCAGTGATCTCTTTTTTTGCAACCCAAGCTAAATGTTTTGGATGAATGTGTTCCATTATAATAATATCAAGTAAACTTTGGTGATTCATCAAAACTAGATCACATGATTCATCTAGTTTCCCAACCTGTTCTAGTTTTATTCCTAATAAATAGATTTGGACTTTCATCCAGATTTTGATGATTTTATGAACATGATTTCTAAATGTGTACATTGCAGCAATTACAATTGCAACAGTTATAGAAAACTGAACTAATACAAATAAACCCCTAATTTGTGCTAACATCTTCTTCTTTTACCCATCCAATATAATTTCCACTACCAAACATAATTTTAATAAAACCATTCTTTCTTTTCATCTCTTCAACTATAGACTCTTTTTCTACTTTTTGAAATATTGTAGAGTTTTTAGTAGGAAGAATATAAATAACAGTATTTTCTTTTAATGTAATTGTTTTATTTGGCATTGCAAATAAAATAAAAATTGCAAGTGAAATTAAAAAAGGTATTAAGATATAATATTTTCTTTTCCAAATAAATAGTATTAATAATACAAGGGATAAAACACCCATTGCAATTTTTTTATAAAATTCAAAACTTGAATTATTAGGATTTAAATCTGTTTGAGTACTAACTAACTCTTCATCAAATGTAATTGGGACTACAACTTTTTCAAATTGATTTTTTGTTGTGTTGTAATAGTTAAAGATGATGTTTTTTTTATGGATAGGAATAGTTACATTATATATAATATGTTGCTCGGGCAAGTTTTCTTCAAAAACTGTAATCCCTTGTTCTTCAAATCCCTTAAGACTAAAATCTTCCAAATTTGAATTTTTTGCATTTATATCAATGATTGTTAAAGCTTGTTTATTATTATATTGTTTTGTTTTTGTACCAATTAATGTTAATTGTGAGGCGATTACATTTGTAAATCGTTCATCACTTTTTGCAATATCAGAAAAACCTACTTCTTTTCCTGTAATTTGTCTAGACTCTACTAAACTATTACCATTGTATAGTCTAACTTCTATTGTCGGCATTATAAAATTTGAATTTTTTGCCTTAAAATAGAATTTATTCGTATATGTATTATCTTCTGCCTCTACTTTTTTCCAAGTCTCTTTTGGGTTAGAAGGAGTAATGCCATTTTCATTTAAAAAAACTGTTTGTATCGAAGTGAAATTTTTTCTTGTAATTAATGCTTTTATTTCAACTGCAAATCTTTGATTTCTAAAAACATGATTTGGGTAAGTTAAATATGATAAATATAAATTTTTTGTAAAAGTTGTGCCTGAATAGCTTTGAGCTTTTGGTTGAGTTTGATCACCAAAAGCTGAAGCCTCTTCATTTGTAAGTTCATTTGCAAAGGCAAATATAGATAAAAATATTAAAAATAGTGCAATTAGCCTTTTCACTATTTCAAAAACCCTTTTAACATAATAACACCATCATCACAACCAAGTAGGTCTTCAATCGCTCTTTCTGGATGTGGCATTAATCCAAATACATTTTTCTCTTTATTACAAATACCTGCAATTTGAGAAACTGAACCATTTAGGTTTTTAACCTCACCATTTTCATCACAATATTTTAATAAAATTTGACCATTTTCTTCAAGTTCTTTTAAACCCTTATCATCAATAAAATAGTTACCATCATGGTGTGCAACTGGGATATTAACAACTTCATCAAGTTTTAATCTTGATAAAAAGATATTATCATTATTAATAACTTTTAGATGATTAAATTTAGAGATAAAATGTAAAGAATCATTTCTTTTCATAGCACCAGGTAATAATCCAGCTTCTAGAAGAATTTGAAAACCATTACAAATACCTAATACTTTCCCACCTTTTGCAGCATATTCTTGAACTGAATCCATTATATTTGCAAATCTAGCAATTGCCCCTGATCTTAAATAATCTCCATAAGAAAATCCACCAGGGATAACTAGTAACTCTGTATCTTCAGGAAGTTTTGTTTCTTTATGCCATAAAATTTTTACTTCACATCCAAGTTTTTCAAAAGCATATTTCGTATCATACTCACAGTTAGTACCTGGAAATTGTAGTACAGTAACATTCATAATATTAACCTACAATTTCGATATCATAATCTTCAATAACAGTATTTGCCAAAAGTTTTTCGCACATTTTTACAACTTCTGCTCTAGCATCTTCTTCATTTGAAGAGTTAAGTTCCATAATGATTTGTTTACCAATTCTTACGTCTTTTACAACTTCTTTAAATCCTAAAGTATCTAAAGCATGATGAGTTGCTTTACCTTGGTCGTCTAAAACTCCCTGCTTAAGTGCTACATTTACAATTGCTTTCATTTATTACCTTCAATTTAATTTTTTTGGGATTATATCTAAAACTGCCTTAGTAGTTTTATTTGCCAATTTATTTGCTTAATCTATTTAAAATAGTTGTATATCCACTCAAGATTTTATCTTTAATCTCTTGTGGTACATTAACCTCTAATTTTTCTCCAGCTTTTAAACTTTTAGCTTGTTCTTTCCAGTTTTGTGCTTTTCCAAAATCCCTTAAGATTTGTTTATCCATAGAGATATAATTACCTGCATCAAAATCCTCTTTTGAAATAAATCTAGAACTTTCAGGTGTTAATACTTCATCACCTAAAACCCATTCCCCTTTTGAATTTATGAAAATTTCAAATTTTGTGTCAACAATTACAATTCCATTGTCAAGGGCAAATTGTGTAAAACTTTTAAATAGATTTTCCATACTTGAAATAATCTCTGGAAATTTTTCCCTTACAACTTGAGAATTTAAAGGTACATCTTTAATACCTTTTGTTGTTGGAGTAAAAATTGGAGTTTCAAATTTATGCCATTGTTCTAAATCAGATGATAATTCTAAACCATATGGATCAATACCATTTTGACAAGCATCAAAAAGTGATCCTGTTAAGTAGTTTCTAAAAATAAATTCGAATTGAACCACATCCCCATCAATTTCAGCTTCTAATGGTTTACATAATTCCATAAATTGACATCTTGGTGCAACTTCTAAAGATTGGTCAACTTTTTCATCTAAAATTGCTGTTCTTATTCCTGCTTCTTTAGCAAATGCTGCACCATTGTTTGAAATAGCTGTTTGAGAAACACCTTTCCCCTCAATCTCAAGATTTAAAGGGATATCGAAAACAGAACATCTGTCACTTCTAACTAATAATACCTTTGCTTCATCACCTGGACAAGTATATAGGTCTGCATTTTTACCAATATAAAATAGGTTGTAACCTAATTCTTCAAGTTCATTTATACCTTTTTGCGTCGTAGTTTTCTTTGACTCTGGCCAAAGTCCAAGTGCAACAATATCACTAATGTTCATTTATTCTCCTGATTTTATTTATTAACAATAATTAATGATTTTAAAATACCTATTGCAGTATTTAATTGATTATCTTTAAGTACATCTTCTGCAGATATAACTTTTTTACTAGAAACTTTTTCTTTCTCTTTTTTTACTTTTTTCCCACCATTGTCTTTTTCAAGCTCTTCTTCAAGGTGTTTTTTAAGGTCAGCTTCTTTAATTTTAAATTCACTATCACTCTCTTTTACCGCTTCACCTGCATATGAAATTACATCTGGAGTAATCCCTGTTGCTTGAATAGTTCTTCCACTTGGTAAGTAATATTTTGCAATAGTTAATTTAATATTCTCTTTTCTATCTTGTGTAATTGGTAAAATTGCTTGAACAGAACCTTTACCAAAAGTTTTTTCACCAATAATAATTGCTCTTTTATGATCTTGTAAAGCACCACTAACAATCTCTGAAGCTGATGCTGAACCACCATTAACCAATACAACTAATGGAATATTAGTAACAGTATTTATAGGTTTTGCAGTAAATTTTTCCTCATCACCAATGTCTCTACCTTTTTGTGAAACAATAACTCCATTATCAACAAAAAGATCAGTTACGCCAATTGCTTGAGTTAAAAGTCCACCTGGATTATTTCTTAGGTCTAAGATAATACCCTTTGCGTTTGGTCTATTTTTAATCTCTTTTTTCAAACTGTCAGTTACTTTTCTATCAAAACTTGAAACCCTTAAATATAATAAATCTTCATTTTCAATTGTTTTAGCAAAAACTGATTGTATTTTGATAATATCTCTGATGATATCGATTTTAATTGGTTTATTTTCACCTTTTCTAACAACTGTCAAAACAATAGGAGTTTTTGGTTTTCCTCTCATTAAAGAAACCGCTTCATCTAAAGTCATATTTAAAGTTGATTTATCATCAATTTTTAAAATAATATCCCCTGCCTTAACACCTGCTTCATACGCTGGAGTATCATCAATTGGAGAGATAACAGTTAATGCAGCATCCCTCATACCAACAGTAATTCCTAAACCACCAAATTCACCTTGTGTTTGAATACTCATCTCTTTTGAAGATTTTCTATCAAGATAAGTTGAATGGGCATCAAGCTCTTGCATTAAACCTTTTAGTGCTTTATTTACTATCTCTTCAAGCTTTATGTCATCTACATAATATTTTTCAACAGTTCCTATAACTTGAGTTAATTTCGAAAGTGATTCAAATCTTGTTTGACCCGATTCTTCCTCTTGTACTTGTTCTTTTGCGATTATTGATTGTGAGATGATTAGTAAAAATGAAGATACTAAAAAAAACTTTTTCATTATTCACCTTTATATGTGTTATTTATAAGAGTTTGTATTATATCAAAAATACATAAAAGTAAGGTTTTATAAATTTTTTTGTATTATTTACACTTAATTTTTAGAAGAGGTTTTAAATGAGCATAAAAGACAATGTTGATTTCGTTAAAGAAGAGTTAAATAGTGAAGAAAAATTTTTAGAAGGTTTTGTAAAACTAGAAAGATTTTACAAAAAATATAAACTTATTATTATTGCTGCGGTTGTAGTTATAGTAGGTGGGACTATTGGGTATTATGTATCTAATTATTTTCAACAACAAACTAAACTTGAAGCAAATATTGCCTTCAATAAGGTCTTAGAAAACCCTAATGATAAAGTAGCACTTGATTTATTAAAAGAGAAAAATGAACAACTTTTTCAAGTTGCAAAATTCATACAAGCTTCAAAAGATGGGACGACTGCAGATATTCAAGTTAAATTTTTAAAAGAACTAACAACTTATCAAAAAGCATTAAGTGATAAAAATATTGAAGAATTAAACAAACTTTCAATGAACAATGACTTCCTTTTAAAAGAGTTTGCAATTTTTAATAAAGCACTAATTCAAACAAACGAAGGGAAATATGAAGATGCAAAGGCAACATTACAATTGATTCCTGCAGATTCAAAAGTTAATGATTTAGTTAATGTTTTAAAACATTATTTAGTAACAAAATAAGGAAAAAAGATGAAAAACCTATTACTATTTGTAAGTTTAGTATTTATCCTAGCTGGTTGTGCAACAAAAGAGCATTTTGAACCAGAAGATACTATTGGTAGTTATGATAATACAAAAGCAAATCTAAGTGCTGAAATTACATCAATGAACAAAGATGGTGCAACTTTAGATAATGGTGAAATAATTACAAAAAGAGGTTTATCAAAATTTAAAATTCCTGAAGGTTATAATTTTTTAAATATTAGTGATGATAAAGTTATCTCTTCAAATTACAAAGATAAAGTTTTAGTTGATAAACAAGAGATTGAAGTAAGTGGAGTTGTTGTTGCAGCATCATTAAAAGATAATAAATTAGCTTTATTATATTCTGATAATTCAATTGAATTAAGAGACTTAGCTGAAGATAAAACTTTATTAAAAGAGTATTTTAACCACTCTTTTGTAAATGATACAAGAATTGCAAATCCATATTTTATGAGTAATATTGTTTTATTCCCGACTTTAGATGGTAGAATTATTGTTGTATCTTCTACAAATAAGATTGTAAAAAATATTGTTGTTGATCCTGATGGACAATTTAACAATATTACATTTTTAGATGTAATCAATGATACTTTAGTTGCAGCAACAGCAAATAAAGTTATCTCTGTTGGTGATGGAGTTTTAAACTTAAAAAATTACAATGTTAGAGATATTATTACCCATGATGACTACATATACATAGCTACTATTGATGGACAAATTATTAAAACCGATATTTCACTAAATATCATTCAAAGAAAAAAATATAAATATGCAAAAATTTATGCGCTTGCATATGGAACTTCACTTTATGCTTTAGAATCTCAAGGATATTTAATTAATATCTCTGATGATTTTAAATCTGATACAATTTATGATTTTGGATTTGATAATGAAAGAAAAGTTATCGCTTTAGGTGACACAATCTATTATGATGATGAGTATATCATCTTAAAATAAAACATCAACAAAAATATTTAAACCTTTTTTATAGGGTTTAAATATCTAGTTTTTTTCTATAATAATATCCAAACACAAAATATAACTTACACCATTTAAATCAAACTTCTTTGCAAAGGTTTTACATACATTTCCAGTTGCAAAAGAAACATATCTATTACTTAAATAAATCCCTTTTTTAGATTCCATTGTTATATAAAAATACTCTTTTAAATAATGTTCATCACCATCGTTAGTTATATTATACATTCCACTAATAGATTCATCAATAATTGTGTCATTAACTTGTTTTGAACTTAATGCATCAATGATATATATTGCTTCAATTTCATCGTAGTTTTTAAAATTTCTATTTAGATACATGTATATATTTTCTATAGTTTTGTTTCCCCTTATCATAGCCATTGCAAGTTGATCAAATTTCCATACAGTTTCTCTTTTCTTTTTAATATTTTTTAATGATTTAGCTTTAAATTCATTACCTGTTTTATTAATCAAATCAATTATTTCTAAGAACTCTTCATGGTTAAAAGAGATTTTAGGTTTGCTAAAGAAGTAGCCTTGAAATAAGTTTATTCCAGCTTTCATTGCCATAGAAATTGAATTAAAATCTTCAACACCCTCTGCTAATACTTTTATTCCTAAAGTTTGACTCATTTTTGATATTGATTTAACTATCTCTTTATTAATAATTCTTTTTGATGATGCTGTAAATAAAGATTTATCAATCTTTATAATATCTGGACTGATTACATTTAGTCTGTAAAAATTAGAGTTACCTGTACCAAAATCATCTAGGGCAATTCCAAAACCTAAACCTTTAAAATATTTACAAAACTTTTCTAAAGCTTCTATATTTTCTATTTCATCCTCTTTTATCTCTAAAATAAAGTTTTTAAAAGGGATGTCTAATTTTTTTATTAAATTTATAAAACCAAGTTCTTCTTTCTCAAAGTTATTTATTGTATTTGCTTCAACATTTAAAAAAAGAAGTTCTTTGTTATTGTTTTTGTAATAATGATAAAACTTTTCAATTGATAATTGTCTTGTCATTTCATCTAGTTGACTACTTAAGTGCCCCTTGTCTGCTAATTCAAAAAGAATTTGAGGAGGGATAATTTTGCCATCAAATTTACATCTAGTTAAACTTTCATAGGCAAAAATCGATTTTGTTCTAATTGAAACAATAGGTTGTAGATGGATTTCTACAGCCTTGTTGCTCAATATTTTTTGGATTAAATTATAGTCTGTTATATATGGTAAATTCATCAAAAGATTATAACAGTTTATTCATCATCTTTTGCAAATTTTTTGTATAAAAAATCTAATATTGCTTCTCTACATCTAATATATTCAGGATCAGATTGTAAAGCTACTCTATCCCTTGGTCTTTCTAAGTTTACATTTAAAACCTCACCAATAGTTGCTTCAGGACCATTTGTCATCATAATAACTCTGTCACTTAATAATACTGCTTCATCAATATCATGGGTAATAATAATTACAGTATTTTGTACCTTTTGTTGAATCCTCATTAAGTGTTCTTGTAGATTTGCCCTTGTTAAAGAATCAAGTGCACCAAATGGTTCATCCATTAATAAGACCTCAGGTTTAATTGATAAAGCTCTAGCAATACCAACCCTTTGTTTCATACCCCCAGAAATCTCTCCAGGATACTTATCTTTTGCATGATCAAGGTTCACCATAGAAACAAATTTTTCAACTCTTTGCCTTAACTCTGATTTACTTAAATTAGGCATCACTTTTTTTACTGCCATTTCAATATTTTGATAAACAGTTAACCAAGGAAGTAAAGAATGGTTTTGAAAAACAACTGCTCTTTCTGGTCCTGGTCCTTTAATCTCTTTATTATTTAAAATAATATTACCATCTGTTTGCATATCTAAACCTGCAATCATATTAAGAAGTGTTGATTTACCACAACCACTATGACCAATAATTGAAATTATTTCATTTTTCTTAATATTTAAGTCTACATCAACAACTGCAACATACTCTTTTCCTCCTGGTAGGGGGAATGCTTTTCTTATTTTTTCTAATTCTAAAAAATTGTTTTTACTCATAATATTTTTTTACCTTACATCTTTTTTCTATAATCAAAGAAATCTGCGATAAACCCCATAATAATATCAAGGATAAATCCAATTACACCAACTGTAATAATCCCAATAATAATATTATGATATGCCAAGTTATTGTATTCATCCCAAATCCAAAAACCAATACCAATACCACCTGTTAACATCTCAGCAGCAACAATAACTAACCAAGCAATTCCAAGAGATAATCTCATCCCTGTAAAGATATATGGAACTGCGACAGGCAAAATGATTTTAGTAATCTTTTCTAATGGTGTGAACTGTAATACTTTCGCTACATTTAAATAGTCTTGATTTACATTTTTTACACCAAGTGCTGTATTTATAATAATAGGCCAAATTGATGTAACAAATATAGTTGAAATTGCCGTTGTATCAATATCTTGAAATACAAAAAGTAATAACGGAAGCCAAGCCAATGGCGAAACTGGCTTAAAAATTTGAATAAATGGATCAAGTGCATATTGAAATGATTTGCTCATCCCTACAGCAAGTCCAACTGGAACACCAACTATAATAGCTAAAATAAATCCACTAAATACCCTTTCTAAAGATGCTAAGATTTGCCAAAAAATACCTTTGTCATCTTGATTTTCTATATAAAATGGATCTGAAAATACACCGTCATGTTCTTCTCCATCTGATGTTACACCACCAAAAGCATAAACATACGTATCACTTGGTGTTGGAAAATCCTCCACTACATTTGCAAGTGTTGACCAAATTTGGATTATAATTGCTAAAACAATAAATGGAAGAAATATCTTCTTGTACAGTTCTTTATTCATAAATTTACCTTCTTAATTAAACTCTTGTCCTATTAGGATAAAGAACAAGAAATTGTTCTTTATTATTTACCTTTTATTACATATTTTTCATCAGCACATCCAGCTGGCCCATAAGGACAAACATATGCAGGTTGTTTAGTTTCAACTGTCCATTTATTTGCTTTTGCTAAATCTTCTTTTGATACTAAAGAGTTTTGAACATCAAAGTCATAAATATAATCTACAGCTTTGTTTGGATCCCAAACTTTTCCATCAATAAATTTATTATATTCATCAACACCATCTTTTTTCCAAGCACTTGGTGGTAATGTATATCCTACCTCTTTTGCAACTTCTTCAAAAAGGTCTGGTCTATAGACTTTTTCAATAGTTGCTTTCATATCAACTGGCTTATCAAGTTGTCCCCATCTATACATTTGAGTAATAAACCACATACCATGAGAATAGAATGGATAAGATGCATAATAGTTAGCAAATACATTAAACATTGGGTTTGCAGAATCTACACCTTTATTATAAAGGAAAGTTCCAGACATAGATTTTCTAAGTACATTTTTTGGAGCTTTTACATAATTCTTTTGAGCTAAATAACCAATAGCTTCTTCTCTATTTTCCCAAGACTTATCTAACCACATTTGAGCTTTAATAACTGCTCTCATAACTGCTTTTGTAGTTTCTGGATATTTTTCAACAAAGTCTGCTCTTGCTTGTAAAACTTTTTCTGGATTATTGTTCCAAATATCGTAGTTAGTTACAAGTGCTGAACCTTTACCTTTAAGTACAATTCTTGAGTTCCATGGCTCTCCTACACAATATCCTTCAATGTTTCCAGCAATTAAGTTTGAAGGCATTGTTGGTGGAGGGAAAGGTTTAATTGTACAATCTTGGTCTGGTTTGATTCCAGAACCAGCCATCCAATATCTTAATTCATAATTGTGTGTTGAAACTGGGTGAACCATACCAAAGTTAAGTGGTTGATAATTATCCCCCTCTTTTGCTCTTTTTGCATCAATATATTTTTTTAGAGATTCAGCTGAAACAGGTCTTTTTGTCTCTTCAAGTCCATACTCTTTCATTTTATCAATAATGTCATTACCATAAGTAATTGCATTACCATTAAAATCAAGTGATAAAAGTGCTTGTAAGTTAGCATTTCCGTTAATTCCAAGTGTTGCAGCAATTGGCATACCAGCTAAAGCATGTGAAAAGTCATACTCTCCATTGATAACCTTTTGCTGGATACCTGGCCATCCACCACCCTCTTTTGCAACGTGAACATCAAGTCCTTCAGCTTTGAAAAAACCTTTTTCTTTTGCAATAACTAATGGTGCACAGTCAGTAAGTGCAATAAAACCAATTTTTAATTTTGTTTTCTCTGGAGCTGCTAACAATGTAGAAGCTACAACAGAAACACCTAAACCAATTTTTAATACCTGTTTTAACATGAACTCTCCTTAAATTTACCTTTATTTGGTTTTAATATGAAGATTCTAACACAAAACAAACATTATTTTACCATTAAAAAGTATATTTTATATACATTTAATTCTTAATTTTTCATAAAATTAATCCTATAATAATCTCTATAGAAAAATGAATGTATAATATATTTATAAGGTGTATATAATGATTAAATCAGTTTGTGGATACTGTGGTGTTGGGTGTGGAATAGAGTTTGATACAAATAACCTTGTTGGAGATGTTACTTATCCTATAAACGAAGGGAAACTTTGTTCAAAGGGTGTTAGTGAATTAATAAGTATAGAAACACCAACAAGACTTCTAAGACCACACATAAGAAATGATATAAATAATGAATATAAAATAACCAACTGGGAAAAAGCAATTGAATCAATTGTTAATAAGATGAAACAGACTCCAAAAAATAAAATAGGGTTTTATTTATCAGGGCAACTTTTAACAGAGGATTATTATATTGCTAATAAACTTGTTAAAGGTTTTTTAGGAACAAATAATATTGATACAAATAGTAGAACATGTATGGCAAGTGCTGTTGTTGCACATAAAAAAGCCTTTGGAGCAGACTTTGTACCAGTGAGAATGGAAGATGTTGAAAAAGCAAATCTTTTAATATTAGCAGGTGCAAACACAGCAGAAGCCCATGTTGTATTTCACAATAGAATAAAAAAAGCTAAGAAAAAAGGTCTTCAAATAGTTGTTATTGATCCAAGGGAAACTGATACTGCTAAATTAGCTGACTTACACCTAGCAATAAAACCTGGAAGTGATATTGATTTTTTTAATTTATTGTCAAAAAGAATTATTGATGAAGGTTTTGCAAATGAAGAGTTCATTGAAAAATATGTAAACAATTTTGAGCTATTGAAAAATAAATTTAAAAGAGTCCCTGTTACTAAGATGTTAAAAAGAACGGGCTTAACACAAGATGAATTTGATGAGTTCTGGGAGATTTATAAAAATAGTGAAAATATTATTACTGCTTGGACAATGGGATTAAATCAATCGGTTCAAGGTGTTGATAAAAATCTAGCACTAATAAATACCCATCTTTTAACGGGGAAAATATTTAAAGAGGGGAATGGCCCTTTTTCTCTAACAGGTCAACCAAATGCAATGGGAGGAAGAGAAGTTGGTGGATTATCAACTATGCTTGCAGTGCATTTTGGTTTTGATAAAGATTCCATTGAAAAGGTTTCAAAGTTTTGGGGAACTAAAACTATAGATAATAAACCCGGACTAACAGCAACTCAAATGCTTGAAGCGAATCTAGATATTTTGATAATTTGCCACACTGACCCAATATATCATCTTCCAAATAGAAATAAAATGGAAGAGTTAATTAAAAAAATTCCCATGGTAGTTGAAATAAACGCCTATGAAAATTCAGAGACTGCAAAATTTGCCCATATAAGACTTCCTGCTGCTCCATGGGGAGAAAAAGAGGGAACTCAAACAAACTTAGATAGAACAATCACAAAGCAAGAAAAACTAACTAGAACTTCAATAGATTGCAAAGCTGATTGGGAAATTTTCCAATTGATTGCACAAGGTTTAGGGTTTGGGCATACATTTAATTATACCACTCCTAAAGAGATTTTTGAGGAGTATCAAGAGATGACAAAATTAAGTGACCATATGAATATTCATGAAGCAAATTATGATGAAATAAATGCCAAACCATTCATTTGGGGAGAAGATATAATTTCAAAAAAAGAGTTTTTAACACCTGATAAAAAAGCAAATCTATTTTTCGTGGAAAATAAACTTCTTAGTGAAAAAACATCATTAAAGTATCCATTTACACTTTTAACAGGTCGAACAAGAGACCAATGGCACAGCGGTACAAAAACCAATCTTCCAAAAACTTTGTTAAGATATAAAGAGTTAAATTTTTGTGAAATTAATCCAGTTGATGCAATGGAATTAGGAATAGTTGATGGGGAAGAGATTAAAATTAGTTCCTCAAGAGGTGAAATTGTTTCAAAAGCATTGATTACAAAAGATATTAGAGAAAAATGTATCTTTATTCCAGTAAGCAACAGAGATGTAAATTATCTAACAATTGATCTTTATGATAAAGAATCATTTGAACCTGATTATAACCATAGCGCAGTAAAAGTAGAAAAAATTTAATTTTCTACTTTCACATTTTTAGTTATCAATATTTTCTTGGCTAATTGTTTTTAAACTTGGAAACTCAATAGCAGTTAAGACACCCAACTTTTCATAACAAGCTCCTGTATCTGCATCAGCATAATAATCTGTTATCAATGCCTCTTTATGTGGTGTATGCCCATGGATATTATAAATCTCTTTTATATCTTTTGGGTGATTGATTCTATTATTTGTAACTTGAGCAATAAAATCTTGATACTCAAAACTATCTTTATCTAAATTTCTCATCTCCCAAACATCACCTATACTTGAATGACTAACTACCAAATATCTTCCGTCTTCATTTTTGATATCTTTATACTCTATATAGTAAGGTAAGCTTTCAAGCCACTCTACATCTGATATCACTTCTTCTTTTCTTGCATTATTATAACTTTTAAGTGTTTCTAATCCTCCCCAAGTGTTCACCCAATATGAAGTTTTCACTAAGGAGTTATCCGCAAGTAAATCTAAAATAACATCACACATAGCTACTTCATGGTTTCCTCTTACACAATCGTAATTGTTTTCTTTTATTAATTGGATAACTTCCCTTGAGTTTGGACCTCTGTCCATCAAGTCACCTGCAAATATGATTTTTTCATCTTTTGGTATTTTATTTAATAAGGCTTTTAAAGTCTTGATGCAACCATGAACATCACCAATAACCCATGCCATAATTTATCCTTTGTTTTCTTTTAAAATAACATAATTTTTGTAGTAATTCTCTTCAAAAAGTTAGTTAGTTTCAATCTTTTAGTAATGATTATTTTTTGTAACCTATTAAATGATTATACGTGGTATAATCTTCTTTTTAAAGGATTAAAATATGGATGAAAAATATAAACCTATAAGTTGCTATTTTTATGATGAATTGGAAGCCTTAGCAGTAAAAAAAGTAAAAACAAAGATTTTATATCAAAATGGACATACTCAAAATGAACTTGAAGATTTTATAGTTGATTTTAGAACTTTAAATAAAGAAGAGTTTATGATACTTGATAATGGAATAGAAATAAGACTTGATAAAATTATAAAAGTAAATGGTAAAAAGCCACAAACTTCTTGTTAGTTTATAACTTTTACCTCACTAATAAATCTTTCCAATGAATACTCTTGCTCTTCTTTGATATTTAGTGCTTTTATTTCTTCTTGTGTGTTTTAGTCTAAAATATTACAATAAAGGTCTACATTCTATGCTCCAAATCTTTTAAAGATATGTGAGAATTTGTATTTTTCATTTTTTGAACACTTTGTGGAACACGGAAAATTAATTTTAATATTTTGTGCTCCAAATATAAGAGGTTGTGCATGTTTAAAATGAATTATAAAAGTATTCGTAATTTGTGAGGAAGCGTTAGAAGTTTTATTTTAAATGATCGGGTGATATGCTATCTCTTTTTAATGTGAAGCCTGCTAGTAACTATAAGTCGCTTTAAATAGGACTTTATAACTATATCATATAAATTGTATTTTTACTTAATGTATCTAAAGAGTATTCTATTAAAAAATAGATTCTTTATACAAATCACTCAAATTAGATTTTTATTTCTATAAAAAAATAACCAGAAAACTGCAAATAATGCGCTTAAAATTGAACCAATTATTACAGATAGTTTAGCAAGATCAACAAACTCTTGATTTTCAAATGCCACACCACTTATAAATATTGACATTGTAAAACCAACACCCCCTAGTAGACTAACACCAAAAATATCTACCCAACGTAAAATATCTGGTTTCTTAGCTATTTTAAAATAATCAGCCATATAAACAGCCAAAAAGATCCCCAAAGGTTTACCAACTACTAAACCTAAAACAATCCCTAAACTTATTGGATGAAAAAGTGAAATTGATATACTAGATAAGCTAACACCAGCATTAAAAAAAGCAAAAATAGGCATAATAATGAATGTACTAATAGGTATTATATTATGTTCTAATCGAATCAGGGGAGATTGCACTGAATCATAAGTATTCCCTATCACATCTAAGACCCCTATTTGTTTATGTGATAATATTTTTTCATGCTTAGACTCTTCAAGTTTCTCAAAATAATTTAATCTAAACTTCATTCTTCTCACAAAGTCTTTTGTCCTTATTGATGCTGTAATAGGAATTGTAAAAGCCAATATAATTCCTGAAATTGAAGTATGTATCCCTGATAAATGGAAAAAAATCCAAAGTATAAAACCTAAAAGCAAATATGGCAAAAGGGATTTCACATCTTTTTTATTTAACAAGATCAGTACTAAAATTGTAAAAATAGCCAATATAAGACCTAAGATATTTATTGATTGTGTATAAAAAAGAGCTATAACAAGTACTGCACCAATATCATCAGTTACAGCTAAAGTGATTAAGAATAGTTTTAAAGCTATTGGTATTCTATTTCCAAATAACATCAATATAGCTAATGTAAAGGCAATATCTGTAGCCATAGGAATTCCAAAACCTTGCATATTTTCATTTAAATTAAATACTATATATATCAAAGCAGGCACAATTATTCCACCTATTGCTCCAATTATAGGAAAGGCTGCAAGTCTAAAGGATGAAAGCTCACCTATTAAAACTTCACGTTTTATCTCAAGACCAGCCAATAAGAAAAAGATTGTCATAAGTCCATCATTTACCCAAGTTTTCAAATCCATATTAAGGAGAAAAAACGAAACCCCAGTAACAAATGGAGCATTTAAAATATCAAAATAAAATTCAGAATAAGTACTATTTGCCAGTACCATTGCGATAATTGCAGATAAAAAAAGTATCATCCCACCAAATGATTTAGCACTAATAAATTTTCTTAGTGTAATAAACATACGTTTTCTATTAAATGTAGAGTGATTTGATTGCATAATTTATAACCTTTCTTGAACTAACTCAAAAAAAAACATTACTAGTAAATTGCTTCTCAATCAATATATTTTTAAGCCCTTTCTCTTTTAAAGTCTCTTTTTTAAATCGATAAATCATAAAGAGTGTCTATATATTTTCATCTTTATAGAAAACTAAATTACCTTTACAACATCATTACGTTTTTCTTTTGCAAGATATAAAGCTTTATCTACACGTTGTAAACATGTCTTTGTAGTATCAGATTCATTAACTTCAGTTACACCAATACTCATTGTAACTTGAGGGAGTTCTTTATCAACATGGGATTCAATTAATTCACGTATTTCCTGAGCTTTAGTATATGCAGCATCAATTCGTGTTCTAGGTAATAGTATGATAAATTCTTCTCCACCCCATCTAGCAAAAATGTCATTAATACGAAGATATTTACTAATAAGCTTAGTTAATGCAATCAGTGTTAAATCTCCAATATGATGTCCATAATTATCATTGACTTTTTTAAAGTGATCTATATCTAATAAAAGAATAGACAAATGATCTTTGTATCTTTTTTTATTCTCAATCTCTTTTAAAAATAGCTCATCAAATATTTGTCTATTATATATCTTTGTGAGATGGTCATGATATGCAAAATATTTATACTCATTTTTTTGGGCAATAAATAAAGTAATATCATTAAATACAATAATATATTCTGACTTATTTTCTATTTTTTTAATGGTTAGTTCAAAATCAATCATTTGATTATCTAAATTCAGAATAGATACAATTCGTTTGACTTCTGGATGCATAAATAGGTAATCAGTCCAGTATTGTTCCTCTATTTCATCAGTAAGTGTGAAAAAACTATTATTTTGTACAAAAAGTTTAGATATACAGTCATGAGTTTTATTAAATTCTTTTATGGACTTAACTCCAAAAAATTCTAAAAAAGAACTATTTACACTCTGTAATTTATCACAGCTTATGACAATTACTGGATTTGGAATAGCATTAATAACAGAAAATAATTTGTCTTCAATTTTATGTTTCATATTAAAGTATATCTGTTTTAATCAATATATTCAAACTAAACTATAAGATATAACAGATTTATTAAAATCTTTGTACTAAGCTAGTGTATATAAATTAGAAATATTTTATTTTTAAACTCGGGTCTTTTTAGTAAATATGGAGTTACTTCTTTCACAGTCTCTGTTCTTTTTGGAGCATGTTCCAAATTTCAAGTCTATTTGGGAAAAGCTTATTGTTTTCAGAACTTCTCAAAAAGTAAGAGGTTATTGGATAGAGATACAGGTGTGCGTATAACGTTTAAAATGATTGATCTCCTTTGATTTGTTATGTAACAAGGGTACTGTCTTTTTTTATCTGAATGATTCTTATACTTTAAAGTTTTAATAGAATCCTTGGTAACAATAATGGTTTAATGGTTATACTCACTTTTCCTCGCGGGTCATTTTCTGGTAGCCCCCCAAGCCGATTACCAGCATAACAGCGGTTAGAAGTAAAAAGGTTGGGTAGACCAACAGACTAATATCTTGTTTTGCTGCGGTAAAAACGAATACCAAAGCTTCCAGTGAAACGGCAATGGTAATTATGATGAGAAATTTGATTAACGTGGTTCTCTGTTTCAAATTTGTTTCCTCACCATGGATTTTAAGTACTTCCTCTTCTAGCAGAAACTTCGAGACGTCAAATACAGCCGCTCCGATCACAATAAATCCAACGGCGTCTAGCAGGGCTTTAGCCAGCAGTATCTTCTCGTGTAGTGAAGTCCATATTTCATAAAGGGCAGTGCCTATCATCGTGAGGCTGATAAGTCCGAGCGATAGACTAATAAGACCATATACAATCCCGCTTATTGTTTCACTGATATGTTTTGAGTTAATCATAAAGACTCCTTGTCTTTTTGGCTGTTTTTCAGCCTTTTACTTGATATACCTGATAGGCAATATTGTCTTTATTGTCGTTCTTTACCGAATACATCAATTTATCGGCAAGATCGATCGCTTCTTTAATATCTTCCGGAATATTTTCAAATGCCATGACGCCGATGCTGAAGCTTACATCCCATCTGTTTTTTGCCATTCTCTTATTCAGCAGATCGACGGTTTTTAAAAACGCCAATTTCGCCTTTTCCTGATTTGTTTCTGGTAACAGACAAGCATATTCGTCACCGTCGAGTCTCGCAATGACATCAGTACCCCTAAGCGATGAGACCAGACAATTAGCCACCTCTTTCAAAAGTTTGTCTCCTTCTCTATGACCGAGTGAATCATTGATGCTCTTAAAATTATCTACATCTAGATAGGCTAATGAAAATACGTGATCGTAACGTTTTGAACGCAGTAGTTCATTGGCAAGTTCCACATAGAAACTTCTAGCACTGTGAAGCCCTGTTAAATTGTCGGTATCAGCTGCATACACTTCTATGCGGTGCACATCCCGGAAATTGATGATCAAAATGGCCAACAGCACGTAGGCTGTGAGATAGGGAGCACTTAAAAGCAGCAGCTCGTTAAAAGTAGGAAGTACACGGTTATAGGTCGTTTCAATAACGACGAAGACCAGTGTGGACAAAAAAGCCGATAATATACCGGTTATCTTGGAGCCGTACCAGCTACTGAAAAGGATTGGAAAAATATAAAGCGGTGCGATTGTGACGGTTTCCCTAAATAAAAATTGCATAACACCCAGAATCAATATCAAAACAAATGAAAGTTTTGTAATGGTTTTTGGAGTACGTTTTTCAAGTATACTGAAAATTGTTTTCATTGCGTCAGTTCTCTCTTTATCGGTTATAGATCTAAGCTTTAGATGTAGTTATAGAGTTTTTAACGGATTATAAAAACGAAGTCAAATACAGATTGAGTATTTGAGATTACATTCAGTGTATCATAATAATAAGAGATAGTAATAAAAAGATCATAGAAATATCAAATGTTGAGCTATAACGTGATAGGAAGTTGAAAATAACGAGTGTTCAACAACCTGTAATATTTGGAACTTTCAAGATTCCAAGTTCTACAAGATTCCAAGTTCTAGTAGATATACTATAACTACAAAAACCCATTTATTTTTACCGATATTGCACAGAAAAAAGGTGGTGTTTTATAGTTAATATTTGATGTGGGGAAACGTCCGTTTAATTAGTTTGATTATTTCAACCTATACCCAATCCCTGAAACATTTACAACAAATTCACTACCTATTTTTTTTCGTAAGTCTCTAACCACACTTCTAATAGCAGATAAACTCATAGAATCACTTCCCCAGATTTGATATTCTATCTCTTCATATGAAACTGCTTTATTCATATCCACACAAAGAAGTGTTAGAAGTTGATTTTCTTTTTTATTTAGTTTTACCTCAACACCATCAACTATTGCTAGGTGTTTATCAAGGTCTATTTTTGTACTTTCATTTAGCTCAACTACTTTAGGTGTTGTTTCATCAAGCTTTTTAAAATAAGCTTCAAAAGCTTCAAATAGTTCATCTTCTGTTACAGGTTTGATTATATATCTATCAACTCCATTATTAATTGCTTCTATTAAAAGTTCTGTATCTGTATGAGCTGATACTATTATTGTATAGGCTTTACTTGAACGTTTTTTTAACTCTTCAATTAATTCAAAACCACCCATAATAGGCATTTTTAAATCAGTCATAACTATATTGGGAAGATAATCTTCATATTTATCGACACCCTCATAACCATCACTTGCTGTATAAACTTCTTTAAAAAAATGCTTCAACATCGATGCAATATTATTTCTAATAACATCCTCATCTTCTACCAAAAGTATTGTTTTCTCTTTTAATCTACTCAATATTTGCATTACACATATCCTTTGTTTTAGGAACTGATATCTTAAAGTTTGCGCCATTTTCTATATTTTGTGCGATTAGTAAGCCTTTCATATGTTTATGAATAATCTCTTTTGAGATGTATAAACCAATCCCCGTTCCATGTCCTTCTTTTGTTGTAAAGTATGGTTCAAAAATTTTATCAATAATCTTTTGATCTATTCCTCCCCCATTATCTTTAACTTCACAATAGATATTTTCCTCATCTTCATCTAAATATATTTCAATTTTAGGATTTATTATTTCCCTTTCTATTAATACATCTTTTGCGTTAGAGATAAGATTTAAGACAACTTGTGAAAACTCATTTGAATATCCATAAACTGTAATCACCTTTTTACAATAAATTTGTAAATTTATATTCTGATTTTCTAAAGATGCTTGAAGTATTTTGTATGCTTTTTGTACCTCATCTTTTAAATTAAAACACTCTTTTTCTCTATTTGGTTTAAAAAATGTCCTAAAATCATCTATTGTCTGACTCATATATTTAAGTTGTTCATTAGCCTCTTTCATTCTCTCATCAAGGAAATTTCTATCAGCTCCTTGCTCTATTGCAGTCCATTTAATATTCATCATAATAGCACTAACAGCACTAATTGGTTGTCTCCATTGGTGGGCAATATTTCCAATCATTTCACCCATTGCTGCCATTTTTGATTGTTGGATTAGTAAGTTTTCTTTTTCCCTTTGTTTATCAACTTCAACTTTTACTTTATTATGAAGTGTTTTATTAAACTCATCTAACTCTTTTACTTTTATTTCTAGTGATTCATTTAGATTTGAGATTTTTCTTTCATCTCTTCTTTGCATTGTTTGATATAGTATTAAAGTAATAATTGAACCAATAGCGGCTATTACAAGAAACATTATTGTTTGTTCTTTATCTTCATTTATCTCTTCAAGTTGTGCAAACTCTTTTTTTGCATCAAAGGTAACACTAATACCACCCCTTACATCTCCTACTTTATAGCCTTGAAAAGAGTGACAGTTTAAGCAGTCTGGTTCTGTTTTTAAGGCACCTACAAATCTAAAAGTATCACCTTTTATATTCCAATAATATGGTATTTCAGGATTTTCATCAAATTTATCTAATATAGATTTTTCATATTCATCTGGTGCATTATGTTTATTTATAAGCTTATTACTAGTGATTTTAAGAGTAAAACCTTCCCTTGTACTTGCAATATCTGAAATCATTCTTGTCATAAAAGCAGGATTTACCCAAACCATGGTTTCACCTTTTTCTGATTTGATAAAGTTTGGTTTTAAATATGGATTTGGCTCTAGCTCTTCTGTTTTTACATATACTCCATTAAACTGAGCATTCCAATGTCTCATATCAACTATTAAATTAAATATAGCCTCTGCTTTACTTCGTAGACTCTCTACTAATAAATCTTCTTGAACTTTATATGAATCTTTTATTGTACTTCCAATTAATAAAAATAAAGAGAGTATAAAAAATACAAACAAATATACAATTGACTTTCTTATTTTTCTTCCTTTGTTTTTCATAATTGTATCTATTCTATACAATTGATTTTTTCTAGATATGTATATAATTTATACACAAAAATTTTAAAATCCTATTTTTTTCCTCACTTCTTTTGATTTAATACCACATCTTAAAATTAAACATAAAAAAAGGAGTTTGGATGTCGTATATTAACCCATCTGAGTTTGCTACCAAAATGGTAGATGCTGGTGAAGAAAAAGTCTTCATGTCAACTAAGGATACTCTTATTAGAGCTTATATGGCTGGTGCTATTTTAGCTTTAGCTGCAGTTTTTGCGGTTACTGTTGCAATGAAATCAGGTTCTCCAATCTTAGGAGCTTGTTTATTCCCTGTTGGTTTCATCATGTTATATTTCATGAAATTTGACCTTTTAACGGGTGTATTTACTTTAGTACCTTTAGCACTTATTGACAAAAGACCAGGTGTAACAGTTGGACAGATGTTAAGAAACTGGGGATTAGTTGCATTAGGTAACTTTGGTGGAGCCTTTACTGTTGCTTGTATGATGGCTTTTATCTTTACAATGGGTTTCAATACTGATGGTGGAGCAATTGCTACAAAAGTTGCAAAAATTGGTGAAGCTAGAACTTTAGGTTATTCGGCATATGGAATGGACGGTTGGTTAACTGTATTTATTAGAGGTATGTTATGTAACTGGATGGTATCTATGGGTGTTGTTGGAGCTATGATTTCAACTTCAGTTTCAGGTAAATGGTTAGCAATGTGGATGCCAGTAATGCTTTTCTTCTTTATGGGATTTGAGCACTCAATTGTTAATATGTTTTTATTCCCATTCTCTTTAATTATGGGTGGAGACTTTACTGTTATTGATTACTTATTATGGAATGAACTTCCTGTTGCATTAGGTAATTTAGTTGGTGGTCTATTCTTTGTTGGATTAATGATTTATTATACACACCATAAACAAAGTCCTAAAAGAGATTTAAATATCCATACTTCAAAAAAAGCTGCTTAATAGCGTAAAAAGGTAGAGGTCTTAAGACCTCTCTTTTAGATTTTAAAAAAAGGCAATTCTTTGCCTCTTTAGGTTTTTCTACTTTTAAGGATTTTTTACAAATCCTACTAAAAAGTAGACTAAATAACAATACGGTCCCTTTATAAAGTGGGACACTTTTAAAGGAGTGTAATATGACAAAAATTGAAATGACAGAAGAGATTATATTTGCAAAAAAAAGTTTAGGTCTTTCTTGGGAAGAGATAGCTTCGAAAGTAGAATTAGGAGCTGTATTTTTAACTTCAGCTTGTTTAGGACAAAACAGTCTAACAAAAGAACCTGCAAAAAAACTTTGTAAAGTTTTAAAACTAGGAAAAGAAGTTGAAAAAACTTTACAAGAGTTCCCATATAAAACTTGGGAGAAGAGTATACCTACTGATCCAGTTGTCTATAGATTTTATGAGGTAATTGGTGTTTATGGAGATACTATAAAAGAACTAATTGGTGAAAAATTTGGTGATGGTATTATGAGTGCAATTGACTTTTCAATGGATATTGATAAAGAAAAAAACAAAGCTGGTGATAGAGTAGTTATAACTATGAATGGAAAATTTTTACCATACAAATCTTGGTAGAAGTAATCTTTAACGAAGAACATTTTTTGTTCTTCCTTAAGGTTTAATAGTATGAAAAATATATTACAGATTAGCTATGGACAATACTCATCAAAGGGTGTAAAAGAAGTAAATCAAGACTTCCATGGTATTTGCATTCCAAATGAGCACCAATTAAAATACAAAGGTATTGCAATTGCACTTGCTGATGGTATTAGTTCAAGTAACGTAAGTGATATTGCTAGTCAAATTTCCGTAAACTCCTTTTTAGAAGATTACTATTGTACCTCGCAGACTTGGTCTGTAAAAAAATCAGCCATGAGAGTTTTAACCCCAACTAACTCATGGCTTTTTTCCCAATCAAAAAAAAGTATTCACTCTTATGACAAAGATAAAGGCTACGTTTGCACTCTAAGTTCAATGATTTTGAAATCAAATACTGCACATATTTTCCATATTGGTGATTCAAGAATCTATAGAATAAGAGATAAAAAAGAGCAACTTTTAACAACTGACCATAGAATAAGAATTTCAAGTCAAGAAGAGTATTTAAGTAGAGCTATGGGGTTAGACTCACAGTTAACAATCGATTACGAACATATTGCAATTGAAAAAGATGATATATTTATTTTAGCAACGGATGGTGTTTACGAATTTTTAGATTTCAAATTTATAAATGAAACACTAAATATTTATGATGATTATTATGATACAGCAGCTAGAGTTTTAGTTGAAAAAGCTTTGGAAAATGGAAGTGATGATAATTTAACTCTTCAAATTATTAAAATAACAAATCTTCCAGATAAAAGTATAAAAGAGATAAATGAACAATTAGAAGAAAAAAAAGTTCCATCTTTACTTGAAGCAAGGCAAGAATTTGATGGTTTTGAAGTGATTAGAAATCTAACATCAAGTAGTAGAAGCCATACATATGTGGTAAAAGATATCAAAAGTGGGGAAAAGTTAGTTTTAAAAATCCCTTCAACAGAACTACAAGATGATAAAGCCCACTTAGAAAAATTCTTAATTGAAGATTGGATTGCAAAAAAGATTAATAATCCCCATGTTGTAAAATCTTTTGTTCAAACAAGAAAACAAAACTATATATACAATGTAACAGAGTTTATTGAAGGACAAACTTTAACTCAATGGATGATTGATAATCCAAAGCCAAAACTAGAAAAAGTAAGAGATATCATCGAACAAATCGCAAAAGGTTTGTATGCATTTCACAAATTAGAGATGATTCATCAAGATATTCGTCCTGAAAATATCATGATAGATGAAAGTGGTTGTGTAAAAATTATTGATTTTGGTTCTACAAAGGTTGCAGGTCTTGATGATATCACAACTTTTACTGAACAGTTTCATATTCAAGGGACTGCTATGTATTCAGCACCTGAATATTTTTTAGGATTTGAAGGGACTCCAAGGTCAGATATTTTTGCCCTTGGAGTTATAACTTACCAAATGTTATCTGGCTCTTTTCCCTATGGAGTTAATGTATCAAAATCAACTACAAAAGCAGCACAAAAAAAATTAAAATATATTTCTATTTATGATGAAGATAAAAAAAATCTTCCAATTTGGGTAGATGAAGCTATTAAAAAAGCATGTGAAATTGAGCCCTCAAAAAGATATTCTGAACTATCTGAATTTATATATGACTTATTTAATCCAAATCAAAACTTTTTGAAAAAAACAAAACCACCTTTAATACAAAGAAATCCATTAATTTTTTGGCAAAGTAGTACACTAATACTTTTCATATTAGTTTGTATACTTTTACTTAGTTAATTTTAATGTATTTTTAAGCTTCAAATAGCCTAAAAGAAGGTTTTAAAAATCAAAATTTAAATATTTTAATTTATATTTAAGTTTAATAGTATGTTTTATATACAATTATTTGTATTTAAAACCACCATAATTTGTAATAATAAAATAATAAGAAATAAAGGAAAAAAACCATGAAAGAAAAACTAATAGTTATTGGAAATGGGATGAGTGGACTTCGTGTAATTGAAGACTTATTAGACTATTCAAAAGATAAATATGAAATAACAATATTTGGTGAAGAACCATATGTAAACTACAATAGAATTATGCTTTCATATATCTTATCTGGTGAAAAAACCTTTGAAGATACTATTATAAACCATCGTTCATGGTATGAGGAAAACCATATTGCTTTACACAAAGGTGATAAAGTAATTTCAATTGATAAAAAAAATAAAAAAGTTAAATCTGAATCTGGATTAGAACTTTCATATGACAAACTTCTAATAGCAACTGGGTCAAAACCTTTTATCCCTACTACATCTGGAAGTGATTTAGAAAATGTAATCGCCTTTAGAAACAAAGCTGATGTTGACACTATTATGTCAACAATAGATAAAGAAAAAACTGCTGTAGTTGTTGGTGGTGGACTACTTGGGCTTGAAGCTGCTTATGGTATAGCTATGCATGGCGTTAAAACTATTTTAGTTCATAGGTCTGGTTCAATTTTATCTCAACAATTAGACTCAACTGGTGGTAGACTTTTACAAAAAAACTTAGAAAGTTATGGAATAGAGTTTAAACTAAACACTACAGTTGAACAAATTCTAGGAACTAAAAAAGTAGAAAAAGTAACTTTTAGTGATGGGGTTATTGTTGATTCAAATCTAGTTGTATTTGCAACTGGAATTATTCCAAACAAAGATTTAGCAATAGATGCAAATCTTGAAACAAACAAAGGTATTGTTGTAGATGATTTTCTAAAAACATCTGATGATTCTATCTATGCAGTTGGGGAATGCGTTGAGCACAATAAAAACACTTATGGCTTAGTTGCTCCACTTTATGAACAAGGAAAAGTTTTAGCTAAAAAACTAGCTGGTGTAGAAGTAGATGGATATTCTGGTTCTACACTATCAACAAGACTTAAAATCTCAGGGGTTGATTTATTTAGTGCAGGAGATTATTTAGGAGATGAAACAACTGAAGAGTTAATCTTACTTGATGAAAAAGTTGGAGTTTATAAAAAACTTGTGATTTATGATAATAAAATCATAGGAATAGTTCTTTATGGTGATACTGCCGATGCTTCATGGTATTTAAAATTATTAAAAGAACATACAGATATAAGTGACCTAAGAACAAAGATTTTATTTGGGAAATCAGCTCTTGGTGATTCAGGACATGGTGGAGATGATGTAAATTCAATGAGTGATGATGAAGAGGTTTGTGGATGTAATGGTGTTTGTAAAGGCGATATTGTAAATGCTATTAAAGACAAAGATTTAAAATCACTTGGGGATGTAAAAGGGTGTACAAAAGCTGGTGCCTCATGTGGGTCTTGTGTTGGTTTAGTTGAGCAAATTTTAGTAAATACTTTAGGAGATGAATACAATAGTGCACCTGAAGGAATTTGTGCTTGTACAGATAAAGGTCATGGTGAAATCAAAAAAATCATTGATGAAGGTGAATTTGATACTGTTTACGATGTGTTCAAAAAAGCTGATTGGAAAACCCAAGATGGTTGCGCAAAATGTAGACCAGCAGTTAACTACTATTTATTAGCTAAATACAATGATGATAAATATATGAATGACAAAAGAAGTGCCTTAGTAAATGATAGAAACTTTGCAAATATACAAAAAGATGGAACATATTCTGTTGTTCCAAGAATTTGGGGTGGATTAACAACTCCAAAAGAGTTGAAAGATATTGCTGATATTGCTGTTAAATATGAAGTTCCAACTATTAAATTCACTGGTGGTCAAAGACTTGATATGTTTGGTGTTACAAAGGAACAATTAGCACCTATGTGGAAAGATTTAAATGACTGTGGTTTTGTATCAGGACAAGCATATGCAAAGGGTTTAAGAACAGTAAAAACATGCGTAGGAAACACATATTGTAGATTTGGAACACAAGATTCTATGGGCATGGGAGTAAAGTTAGAAAAATTAACTTGGGGGTCATGGACTCCACACAAATACAAAATTGCAGTATCAGGATGTCCAAGAAACTGTGCAGAAGCAACAATCAAAGACTTTGGTGTAATTGGTGTTGATTCGGGATGGGAATTACATATTGCAGGAAATGGTGGTATTAAAGTTAGAATAACCGATTTACTTTGTAAAGTTGAAACTGAAGAAGAGGTATTTGAATACACAAAAGCTTTTATGCAATTTTATAGAGAAGATGCATACTATTTAGAAAGAACAGCCCACTGGTGTGAAAGGGTTGGCTTACAATATATAAAAGATGTAATTTTAGATGAAGAAAAAAGAAAATATTACGCAGATAGATTTGATGAATCACAAAGAACAGCACAAGTTGACCCATGGAAAAAAGCAATTGAAGATGGCTTTACAAAAGAGTTCGACAAGATAGTAATTAGTCCAGAAGATTCACATAGTTTTGAAGCAAAAGGAGTAGAAGCATGAGTAATTGGTATAAAATCACAGAAGTAGAAAATATCCCAGAAATGGGTGCAAGAGTAATAGAATTTGGGGAATTAGAACTTGCTATTTTTAAAACAAAAGATGGTGAGATTTTTGCTATAAACAATATTTGTCCACATAAACAAGGTAAATTAAATGATGGTTTAGTTCATGAACATGTAGTAACTTGCCCACTTCATAATACTGATATCAATTTAGAAAATGGTTCAGCCATTGGTGAAGATTATGAATGTTCAAAAACATATGAAACAAAAATTGAAAATCAACTAATCTATGTACAAATCCCTTAACACCCGCTCTAACAAATAAGGAGTTTATTCTTTTTATAAAATAAATTCCTTATCATTTAATAATTTTTATCATCTAAGAGTATCTTCATAAATAAAATGTCACAATCATAAGTTGGTTTTATATATTAATTTATTACTAAGAAGTTACATTTATGGAAATTTTAAAAGATTTAAAAATATTATATATTGATGATGAACCTCTCATTAGAGAAGATGCTGTCGAATATCTTCGTTTTTATTGTGACAATGTTTATGAAGCTTGTAATGGTGAAGATGGTTTAGAAAAATATCAAGAACTTAAACCAGATATTATAATTACAGATATAAAAATGCCAAAATTAAATGGCTTAGATATGATTAAACAAATAAGAAAGAAGGATAAAACTACAAAAATCATAGTTGCAACTGCACATTTAGAAACCTCTTATTTAATGGATGCTATAGAACTAGGTTTAGTTAAGTATTTAGTTAAACCTATTATGGAAGATACTTTGCTTCATGTTTTAGAAAAATGTACAGAGGATGCAGTAAAAGAACAATCAATTTTTAATATCTTTGGAGGTTTTTCTTTTGATATCTTAAACCATACACTTTTTAAAAAAGATATGCAGATTCCATTAACAAAAAAAGAACTTCTTTTTCTAGAACTTCTTATAAAAAACTCTAATAGAGCAGTGAAATATGATGAATTTAGCAATTATGTGTGGGATGGATATATGAGTGAAGATGCTTTACGTTCTATTGTTAGAGAGATTAGAAAGAAAACAACTAAAGAAAGTATCAAAAATATTTCTGGCATCGGTTACCAGATAAATTTGGTAAGGTAAAATATGCTTAGAATATTAATAGTTTTTCTTAACCTTTTTTTATTGAGTTTATATGCTTCTCAAAATATCACACCTATACCAAAAAATATTAAATACGATAAACAAAAAGCACTTTTAGGTAAAAAACTTTATTTTGATCCAATTTTATCAAAAGATAATAGTGTCTCTTGTGCTAGTTGTCACAATCTAGAATTAGGTGGAGTTGATAACCTACAATTTTCTTATGGTGTAGAGGGACAAAAAGGTGATATAAACACGCCAACTGTTTTAAATGCTATTTATAACTTTAGACAAATGTGGGATGGAAGAGCAAAAGATTTAGCCCACCAAATTCAATTTCCCTTAACAAACCCAAAAGAGATGGGAAATAGTTTCGATAATATTATCAAGGCCTTAGAAAATGACAAGGGATACAATAAAGCCTTTAGAGATATTTATAAAAATGGTATTACAAAAGAGAATATAGGTGATGCCCTTGAAGAGTTTCAAAAAACCCTAGTAACCCCTAGTGCTTTTGATGAATATCTAAGGGGAGATAAAAATGCATTAACACAAAATCAAAAAAAAGGTTATGAACTTTTTCAAAAAAAAGGTTGTGTTTCTTGCCACAATGGTATTAATATCGGTGGAGGACTATATGCACGTTTTGGACTTATTGATAATAGCATAATTAAAAACCTTGATAAAAAAGAGGTTTATGAAAATGACAATCCACACTTTGGACTTTACAATGTTACAAAAAATGATTTTGATAAGTACTACTTTAAAGTACCAACACTTAGAAATGTGGCATTAACAGCTCCTTATTTACATGATGGAAGAGTTAAAACACTAAAAGAGGCAATTGGGTCTATCGCAAAAGCTCAACTAGGATTAGATTTAACAGATGAGGAGATTTTCTTAATTGAAGAGTTTTTAAAATCTTTAAATGGAAAAGTTACTATTGTACAATGAAACAATATCTAATTAAAAACAATATCTATATAGTATTAGTAACTTTACTTGTAGTTTTTTTATTTATGATTTATATTATTATAGTTCATAAAAAAAATACTCAAATTTTCTTTAATCACAATGACCAAATAAATATTATCACTGCTTTAAATAATAAACTAAATAACTATATAAAAGGTAGTAGTGAAATTAACAATTTTGATATTTTAAATGAAGATATCAATTATAATTTAAACTCATTGGAAAAATTAAAAACCGATGCGGTTTCAACAAAATTTAAAAGCCAATATATCAAAATCTTAGATGAATTATTAATTCAATTTAATGAAAAAACAATTTGGCTAGAAAGATTTAAAGCAAGAAAAGCAGCAAATAAAAGAATAATCTCAATCATTTTAGATAGGTCATATAAAGAATTAAAAGATTTAGATCAAGAAGTAAACGATAAACTAAACAATATAAGAATTGATATCCTTGAAAGTCTAGAGAATAAAGGCTCTTATAATATAGATATTGTCAAATACTATGACTTAGACTTTGAGATTGATAATATCTTTATTAAAAACTTTATTCAAAAAGTAGAAGCTTTACAAGAGAGTATAAACTTTCAATTGAAATATCAAGATATTGCAATAAACAGCAATATTGATATACTTTTAAAGGATGCAAAAGAGTCCTTATTAAAACAAAGAGAATCTGCACAAAATAGTGTATATTTAACACTAAACATTCTTTTTGTTTTAGTTGCTCTTTTCCTATCACTTTTTACACTATTTTATAGAAAGCTGATAACTTCACAAAAACAACTTCAAAACTTAACATACCAAAGTAAACTTGCATCAATGGGAGAAATGATAGGTAATATTGCTCACCAATGGAGACAACCACTAACTCACCTTTCTTTTCTATTAATGAATTTAAAAACTGCTTATGAAAAGAAGATGTTAACACCTGAATATTTTGATAAAAAAACTACAATGGCAAATGCACAAATAAAATATTTGTCAAACACTATTGATGATTTTAGAGATTTTTTTAGAAATACTAATAATAAAGAGATTTTTAATTTAAGTGCTTCTGTAAATGAAGTAATGAATTTGTTAAAAGATAGTTTTGCCCACCATGAGATTGAAATAGAAACCAATTTAAACAAAAGTATAGAGATAAAAGCTTATCGAGGAGAATTTTTACAAGTTATTTTTAATATTTTAAATAATGCAAAAGATGAGTTTTTAAAAAGAAATACTAAAAATCCAAAAATCACAATTAAAACTCAAATTTCAAAAAATGAGATTAAATTAGAGATTGGTGATAATGCAGGTGGTATAAAAAATGAACTCCTCCAAAAGATTTTTGAGCCATATTTCACCACAAAAGAAAAGGGTTTAGGTATTGGTCTTTATATGTCAAAAATCATAATTGAAAAAAGTGATGGTAAACTAGAAGCAACAAATACAAAATCTGGTGCTTTGTTTATTATCAAATTTAAAAAATAGAATTGAATTTTTAGCTTATTTTTATTTTCCCATAATTTCCACATTTTTTTTCTTTAAAATTGTAATTATATTTCATAAGAGGAGAAAGAAATGAAAAAATCTATAATTTTGGCATCTGTTGTTTTCGCATGTTCAAGTATGTTTGGTGCGGGGGACGCTGATTTATTAGACCAAGCTAAAAAAGCAGGTTTAAAACCAATTCCACAATCAAAGCTAGAAGTTCTAAAACTAGTTGACAATCCTAAAAACCCTATTACTGACTGTAAAATTGAACTAGGTAAAAAGCTATACTTTGACCCAAGACTATCTAAATCTGGTATTATTTCATGTAATACATGTCACAATTTAGCTATGGGTGGTGTTGATGGTGTAGGAGCTGCTGTTGGTCATAAATGGACTCCAAATCCAGCTCACTTAAACTCACCAACAGTTTATAACTCTGTATTAAACAAAGCTCAATTCTGGGATGGTAGAGATCCACACTTAGAAGCTCAAGCTCAAGGTCCAGTTCAAGCAGGTCCTGAAATGGCTGCTCCAAAAAGCTTAGTTCTTGACAGAGTTACATCAATGCCAGATTATGTTGCAGAATTCAAAAAAGCATATGGTCCAGATGTAAAAATCACTTTTGAATTAATCACAGATACAATTGCAGTATTTGAAAGAACTTTAATCACTCCATCAAGATTTGATGCATTTATGCATGGTAACACTGCTGCTTTAACAAAAGAAGAGAAAACTGGTCTTAAAGTATTCATTGACAAAGGTTGCGCAAGTTGTCACAATGATATTGGTTTAGGTGGAACAATGATGCCGTTTGATGCTTCAAAATACGACTTAAATGTTGGTGGATTTACAGGAACAAAAGATGGGATGGTTAAAACTCCAACTCTAAGAAACATCGAAGAGACTGCTCCATATTTCCATAATGGTAATGTTTGGTCATTAGGTCAAGCTGTTAAACTTATGGGTGATATTCAATTAGGAATGAAAATATCAGATAAAGAGACTTCTCAAATTGTTACATTCTTAAAATCTTTAACAGGTAAAAAACCTGAAATCTCATATCCACAGTTACCAGTTATAACTGAAAAAACTCCAAAACCAGATATGAACTAAAAATTAAAGAAGAGTCTAACTAATAGACTCTTCTTTTTGAAAAATTGATACAAAAAGACACTACTAATTTTAAACTATACTTATATAAGTTTTATAAATATTTTTTATCATTCTTTTTAAGTAGAGTTAATCTACTATTTTCCTTATAAACTAAAAAAGGGAGATGACGGAATGTTAAAAAAACTATTAGCTTTAATTTTTATTGCTTCAATGTTCTTAACTAATCTAAACGCAAATGAAAAAGGGAAAGTTACTGGTGGTTCTTACCATGAGTGGCCAAGTTGGTTTAAAGAAAGTTTTCTAGATATTGGGGAAGATATTGAAGAAGCAAAGGGAGAAGATAAGCATGTAATTTTGTTTTTAAGTCTTGATTTTTGTCCATATTGTACAAAGATGCTTGATGATAACTTCAAAGTGGGAGCAAAAAACCAAGAATATATTGAAAACAATTTTGATGTAATTGGAATTAATATTAAAGGAAGTAGAGAATTAGCTTTAAATGAAGATCAAAGAATGACTGAAAAAGAGTATGCTGACTACTTAAAAGTTATGTATACACCAACAATTATCTTTCTAAACCAAGATAATGAACAAGTTGTTAGAGTAAATGGTTACAGATCAGAACCAAACTTTAAACTTATACTTGATTATGTAAAAAACAAAGAGTATAAAAATATGGAATTAACAACTTATTTAGAAAAAGTTAAAAACAAAACTTTTTATACTTTAAAAGATAATCCTATTTATAAGAATATCACTGATTTATCAAAAATAGATTCACCTTTAGCTGTTATTTTTGAAGATGGAAGTTGTACTCAATGTGACTATATGTATAACACAACTTACAAAAATAAAGATGTACAAAAAGAGATGGCTAAATATACTGTTGTAAGACTTGATGCAACCTCAAAAGAAAAGATTATAACTCCTGATGGGACAACTACAACACCATATGATTGGGCAAAGCAGATTACTTTAGATTATAGACCAGGAATTTTACTTTTTGACAATAAAAAAGAGATAGCAAGAATCGATGCACTTTTATTTAGTTTCCACTTTAAAGAGCTATTTAGATACGTAAGTGGTGGATACTATAAAGAATATCCAACATTTTTAGATTATTTAGGTCCTAGACAACAAGAATTAATTGATGCAGGGATTAATATTGATCTATCTGATAAAATCTAAGAGTTTAAACTCTTAGATTTCTATTTGCAATATTTTCTATTAAAACAGTTGCATAAGAAGCTTTAGGAAGTGTAAATTTAACTTTACACTTTGAAGTTTCCTTATCAAATTTAACACTTATATCTGTTGGATAAACTATCGCATCTCGTCTAAAACCTTTTTCCTGAATATAAGTATCATCAAATTTTTCTTCAATCTCTCTAGCTTCATTTATTGCCCTAAAAGCTTGTCGTCCTGGAAGTAAACCAGTTGGAACTATCTTTTTATCTTTAAAATCTTCTAAAATAACATCCGTTAAATTTTTAGGGGTAAAAAACTTATCAGTTTTATAAACTCTAAATACATCCCCAGAAAGAATTTTAAACTCATCATTTGATAATTTTAATCTTTGGACAAGCCACTTATTAAAAAAATCACTTTGGTATTGAGCAACTAGCATTTTAGAGATTTTTTTATCTTTAATAATCAAATCTTCATATATATATTTTCTTGCTTTATCAAGATTTTCATCCCCATCAAAACCAAACCTTTGATACCCAAAATAATTAGGCATTCCAATTTTACTAATTTGCTTTAATAACTTTTCAATTTTGTAAATATCTTCTTGTTTAACTTCATGTAAGTTAATCTCAAAGGAGTTTGAAATCAAATCCCCAATATTTAATTTAGTACTATGTAAAAAAGTCTCTAAAATCTCAATTTTTGGATGTCTAAACTTTTTTAAATCTTTAACATATTTTCTTGGAATTGAGATATATTGAGTTGTTGTTGCATTTTTATCTTTTAGTCCTGCATAACCCAACTCACTTTCATAAACTCTTAATCCTTTTGCCAAAGAATCTAACAAATCCCAAGTTCCTAGATTTCTTTTTTTAATTTTCATAATAATAAAATTACCACGATCTGTAAATTTTATTGGCTTTTCTAAAACTTTAAAGTCATCTTCATTTTGATAAAACTTAAAATCAATTGGTTTATGTGTTTGGATAAATTCTCTTTTTGTCATCACTTTTCTTTAGTTGAATTTTCGCTATTATACAATCATACTATTTCAAAGGCTTTAAAATGAATATGAAAAAAATTCAAAGTATCATTAGTGAATTTTCACAACAAAGGGATTGGGATAAATTTCATAACCCTAAAAACCTTTCAATGGCACTTAGTGTTGAGGCTTCTGAACTTCTAGAAATTTTCCAATGGCTTACTTTAGAACAAGCTTCATCCCTAGATGAAAAGAAAAAAGAACATGCAAAGCAAGAGATTGCTGATATTGCTGTTTACTTAATTAGGATGTGCATGGATTTGAATATTGATTTAGAAGAAGCAATATTAGAAAAAATGAAACTAAATGAAAAAAAATACCCACTTTTTGATGAAAATGGGGAAAAAATAGAATATGGGAAAAAGAAATAAAAGTGAAAAATAAAATGAAGAAGAAAATATATTTGGCAGGTCCAGATGTTTTTGAAAAGAACTCAATTGAACTTGGAAAACATTATGTTAATTTATGTGAAAAATATGGATATGAAGGATTATATCCCCTTGATAATGTAGTTAACTTCAATCAAGAGAAACAAAAAATCGCCCAAGATATTTTTTTAGCAAATAAAAAAATGATTGATGAATGTGATATTGTGATTGCAAACTTAGATTCTTTTAGAGGAAAAGAAAGCGATAGTGGTACAGTTTGGGAATGTGGTTACGCTTATGCATTAGGGAAGGAAGTTTATGCTTATTTATCAAGAGAAAAAAACTATATAGATCAATTTAGTGAAGAAGAAAAAGTACTTGAAAACAATACCTTTTATGACAAAAATGGAAAAGCGATTGAGGATTTTAACTACCCACTAAATCTTATGCTTTCATGCTCAATTTCTAAGATTTTTCATGGCGATTTAGAAAAAGTTTTAAACAAAATTAGTTATAATTAGTTTAATTATAATTAAGGGGAAATAATCGATTCTAAATCTCTCATAAAAAAAACAAAAATAAAATATTTTATCATTTTTCTAATACTAAGCTTTTCTACCTTATATTTTTTAGAGTTTGTAAAAAATTTAAATAAAGAAAAATTTTTGTATGAAAAAACATTTAGTTATACAAAGGTTTATAAAATCATTTATGAGCAACATCAAGAGCTCGCAAATATAATCTTTTCTGGGATATTAACCAATTCAAGTCTTGATAAAAAACTTGAAAATATACAAGAAAAATCAAAAGAAGAAAAAGATCAATTAAGAAAACTTATTTTTATTGAAACACTAGGAAGATTTAAAACTTTAAGACAAAAACATGTTTCAAATATCGAATTTATTCTCAATGATGGGACAATGTTTTTAGATATGAAAAACCCTTTAAAAAATGATTATAAGATTTCAGACAATAGGACATTATTTAAAAAACTTAAATGGACTAGAGTTCCCCAAAGTACCTTTGAAATTAGAGACAATACTTCAGGTCTTAAATTCGTTTTTCCAATAATAGAAGAGAATAAACTCTTAGCTGCAATGATAATCACTTTTAATGAGCAAGCAATAAGTTCTTTATTGATGAAGCAATACAATGTTATAGCAAATATTATTCTAAGAAAAGAATTATTTAATGCAGAATATATAAAAGAATCAAAACTATATAAAGATGCTCACCAAAAAGGTTTTTTACATAATGTTCTTATTTTAAAAGAGATTCAGAATAAATTTTCAAAAAACCTTGATGGGTTAAAACCTGAAGAGAGAATCACCAATATACTATACAATATTGGGAAAAAGAATGTACCTGGATCTTATTATATTGAAGATAAAAAAACTATTGCAACCATCATACCTTTGATAGATAGTATAACTAACAAAAATCAAGGGTTTATATCTATTTTGACAAAGGGTTCAACAATTGGATTGTTTAATGATAATTATGAAGCCTTTTCAACCCTTTTTATTCTGTTTTATCTAGCATTAGTTTTACTATTTTATCAGCAAAAAGTAACCAATATCATGGATAAAGAAAAACTTCGTGAGATGATGCAAAAAGATAAACAGATTTTAGAACAAGCTAAACTGGCCCAAATGGGTGAGATGTTAGGAAATATAGCCCATCAGTGGAGGCAACCACTAAGTGCTATAAGTACCGTTGCAAGTGGCCTAAAAATAAATTATGAATATAATATATTAGATATAAAAGATATACCTAAACAAATGGATCTAATAGTTGAAAATACAAAACATCTATCAAAAACCATAGATATTTTCAGAGATTTTATAAAAGAAGAAAAGGCTTTAAAAGATGTTAACATTCAAGAAAAACTTGATGAATGTATAAACATTGTTAGTGCTACAATTTCTAGTCATCATATTAAATTGATAAATGAAATAGATTATGATAATCCAATAACATTAAAAATGATTAGCGGCGAGCTTTCTCAAGTTGTTATAAATTTAATAAATAATTCAAAAGATGCAATAGTTCAAAATAAAATCAATAATGGCTGGATTAAAATTACTCAAAAAACTGAAAAGAATTATCTAATTATAATAGTTGAAGACAATGGAGGTGGTATTAGTAAAGATATCATGACAAAAATCTTTGATCCTTATTTTACAACTAAGCATCAATATCAAGGTACAGGACTAGGGCTTTATATGAGTAAAACAATGATTGAAAAACACTTAAACGGTAAACTTGAAGTTAAAAATGGAAAAGATGGAGCTATTTTTACCATAAAATTAAACCTTTCATAATAACTTACAGAATCTTAGTAAATTCATGATATAAACTATCAGTTAAAGAGTTCTGCAATTTTAGAATAGTATTTATAGGCTTATTATCTTTATACTCAACACAATTTGCTAAACCTAAATAGATAAATGGTTGAACTTTTTTATCTACATGGGAAAATTTTCTAATAAAAATGTGAAGTTTTACCCCATATTTTTTATTATCACATAACCTTTGACCATCCCCTCTATCTTGAGAATGGGAAGGTTTACTAACATATGAGAAATGTTGCTTATCAAAAAAAGTATTTATATATTTTGATGCCTTTGAATACTTATCTTTTTCTAAAGTTATAAATAAAAAAAAGTCGTTTTCAAATTTTAAAAAACCACTTCCTCTAAATGAACTATGTATTTTATTGAAATTACATAATTGGGCAATATTTAACATATTATATTTTTCATAAAGTTTTAAAAATGGCATCCCATAATCTTTTATTCCAAATGATTCTTCATAACTTAATATCCCATACTTTAAACTATCTTCAATAAACTCTTTTTTTCTTTTATCTTTTAATATCTCTTCAAACTCTTTAGTTTTAAAAAGTTTTTTATCTCTTAATTCAACAAGTTTTAAAAATCTTGAGATTTGAGCTGAATCGAAATACTCTTGATTTAAAAAAGAAAAGGCATGTTCAATTGTTCTTTTTGAAACTTTTTCTAAATATTTATTTATAAAACCACTTATTCTTTCAATATCGCATGACTCATTTGAAATAAGATATTTTAAAATGGCAAACTCATAAATCCTTTTTATAGGGAGTAATCCTTGTAAAAATCTACTTGCTTTTAAAAAATTTTCATCTTCACAAAGAAGTTTAAAATTTTCATCTTTTTCTACTTTATTTAAAAACTCAATATATGATTTTGAATCACTTATGAAATTTAGTGGAGAAATAAATTCATCATAATTTATATAATCAACTAACATAGGGATTTTATTTCCTAAATTTGCTTTAAACTCATAATACTGCTCTTTTAAATACTTAGAGGCATTAAAATTTTCTTTACTAATTTGTTCCAAAATCCTTTTTTTAGAGATTTCATCCATCAAAATATGGGCATTTTTCATATTTGCAAAATCATTTAAAATAGAAAACTTCACGCTCTCTTTATCAATTATTCTATTGCCATTTAAAGCAATTGCTATTAAATATGCTCTATTATGATTTCCTATAAAATCTAAAAGTGTTAAAAACTCTTTCCCCTTCACTTTTCGTAAGCCCCTTCCTAATTGTTGAGTAAAAACAATGGGAGAGTTTGTTGGTCTGAGCATTAAAACAGTATTAATAGAGGGGATATCAACACCTTCATTAAAAATATCAACAGAAAAAACAACCTCTAAAGAGTCTTCTTTATCTTCTAATCTTTCAATGATTTTTTCCCTATGCAAAATATTATCATTACTAGTAAGATATGTTGAATTTATTCCCTTTTTATTAAACTCTTCACTCATAAATTTTGCATGTTCTTTTGACACACAAAACCCAAGAACTTTTCTTTTTTCCCCTGAGTATCCATAGAAGTTCATCTTCTCTATAATAAAATCAACCCTTGAATTTACCATTAAAAGTTTTGATAAACTTTGAATATCTTTTAAGTTGATATTTGAATAATCAATTGTCTTTATATCACTTATTCCAAAATAGTGAAAAGAACTAATTAAATTAGATTCAAGGGCATCATTTAATCTAATATCACAGGCTATATTTTCATCAAAAACTTCATATATCGATTCTTTATCCATTCTATTTGGTGTTGCAGTTAAGCCCAATAAAAATTTAGGAGTAAAATAAGCAATAACTTTTTCATAGCTAGCACTTGTTATGTGATGGGCTTCATCAACAATTATATATTCAAATTCATCTTTTTTAAAATTTTTATAATTTGAGCTAAGGGTTTGTATTGTTGCAAAAAGATAATCACAATTTTCTTTTTTATTTCCAGTAAATAAACCACATGAAAAATCACTAATCAAAGATTCAAAACTTTGTTTTGCTTTTAATAATATATTTTCTCTATGAACTATAAATAAGATTTTTTTAGGTTTAAAGGCTTTTACATCAAGGGCTGAAAGATATGTTTTCCCTGAACCTGTTGCAGCGATTGCTAAAGCTTTTTTTTCACCTTTTTGTCTTAAAAAATCTAATTTTTCTAAAGCCTTTTCTTGCATAAAGTTTGCAAGAATCTGTTTTTGAGAGCTAAAACTTTTGAAACTGTTTTGAATTTGTTTTTTATAACTTCGATATGAGTTTAAAAAAGCTTCATCAACGATTGTTGATTGTTTCCAAAGTTGATTAAACTCATTTAAAATTTCATTTGAAAATTCGGCATCTTTTTTTAGTATTGTTTTAAGATTCCACTCAATGTTCTTTTTAAAAGCACTTGAGGTTATATTTGAAGAACCTAGAACAATTTTATAGTCATCTTTAAATTCAAAAATATAAGCTTTTGCATGGAAACCAATCTCACTACTATCATATATTTTAAGTTCAATATTTTTGAACTCTTTTAATTTTTCTAAGGCTTTAACTTCTGTAAAATTTAGATATGTAGAACTTAGGATTTTACCTTTTATCCCTTTGTTGTCAAGTTGTTTAAAAATATCTAAAAGTAATTGAACACCAGAAAAGTTTATAAAAGCAACATTAAAAATAAAACTGTCACACTCACTCAACAAAGAAGAGATATGATTATAAAAGTTTGAGTTTTGATTGTTTGTAATTAATTTCAACTATATTTATCTTTAGACTAATTTATCAAAGGCATATCTAGCACTTCCAATTAAAGCTGTCTCTTGATTAAGTGATACTTTTAATTCCATAACCCTAAGTAAATCTTCAAATCTACCCTTGCTAAAAAAAGCATTTAAAAAATACTCACTTTTTATGATTGGCAAAATTTTTGGAGCAATACCACCACCAATATAAACTCCACCTAAAGACATAGATTTTAAGGCTAAATTACCAGCTTCAGCGGCATAAATCTCTGCAAAAATTCTTAATGCTTCTAAACATAATGGATCATTTTGCTCTAAAGCACAACAACTTACCATTGCACTTTTATCTACACCATCTTCTAAGTTTAACATAGCTTGTGGTTGAGGAGCAAAATTTGTTTCTGCTAAAAACTCATATAAGGTATAAATTCCAATTCCAGAAACAATTCTTTCATAACTTACATGTCCAGGATATCTACGTCTTAACCAGCTTAATAACTCATCTTGTTGTGATGTAATTGGAGCAAAATCAGTATGACCTCCCTCTGTTCCAATAGGGTTGTAACCTTTACCATCAAAATATAAAATCGCTTCACCTAATCCAGTTCCTGCGGCAATTACAGCTATATTTCCCTTTTTCTTTCTTCCCGTTGGATTTAGATTTATAAACTCTTCTTCATCTAAATAAAGCATTCCATAGGCTGTTGATTCAAGATCATTTAAAAGTTTAACGCTAGATATTCCAAACTCTTCTTTTAGTTCACTTGCTTTTATATCCCAAGGAAGATTTGTAGTCCTACACCTTTCATCAATAATAGGACCTGCAATTCCTAAACATAAAGCTTCAATTTGTTCTATGGCATTTTTCTCTTTAAAAGCTATGATTAAATCCATAAATTTACCATAATCTTTACTTGCAAATTGTTCTTGAACAATAGTTTCTAACTTTCCATCAACTAACTCAAATAAAGCAAGATTTGTTTTAGTCCCTCCAATATCTCCAGCTAAAATCACCTCTAATCCTTTAATGTTAGTAAATGCATAAAACTTTCAATAAAAAACTCATCTGTTTTCTTTGGTGAAAGTTCATAAAAGGCACTCCATGCTTGACCTTTTTGCTCATCATAATTTTCATTTTCATGCTCTTTTTGCCAAGCCAATCTTACTGCATGTCCTATTAATACATCAATTAAAATGTCTGAATCAATTTTAATTTCAGGATTTTCTTTAAAGACTCTAGATAAAGATTGTAAGGCTTCGATGTTTAATTGTCTGTATTCTGAAGCCTTTATGCTTTGAAGCAAAGAATCAACCCTTAATTCAAAGTTTCTCTCCCCTGCTGTTGTATCAAGGGTTAAATCAGACCCCATTCTATTGTACTGATTATACTTATCCCCAATAACTAAACCATTACATTGTTGAAGTAAGTACCAAACACCTTTATAAAATTGTGAATTTGTACTTCCTATCATCCCTATATTTTTTCTCCAAATGGCCCAATCTTTATCCATCTCTATTTCAACTTTTTCATTAGGTGTAGAAATTTTTTGAATATCTTCTACTCCTGAGGCTTGGATATTTTCATTTTGTTTCATCATTCCAACTTCATTTGAAAATGATTCTAAAATAACCCTAAGATTATCATAAACTGCATGGGGAGCCAAAGAGAGAAGATATTCATAGGCATCTCCAATAGGAACAGAATTTTCTCTACTAATATTTGATACAAGAAGTTGAACTAAATACCATGTTCTAATTGTAATCATATTTTCAAAAAGTTTAGGTTCAATTCTAATTAAATGTCCTATATGTAAAAGTATCTCTTGTGTTAAAACATTTTCAGCGGAATTTTCCCCACATGATTCTTTTATAGTTTTTAAAATATTGAAGCTTTCAAGTGGTTTTGAAAATGTTGCACTTTCGCTATACGCTCTTCCAACAGCTAATCTTTTTTGTCTAATGATAACTTCTAAAAGTGAATCCTCTAATCTATCATCAAATATTTCTAAAATATCTGCCATTTTTCTTACAACAGCCCAATTATGACAATTAGATCCATTTTCATAATAGTATTGAGCCAATGATTTTAAATCTATATATTTATCTTCACTTTGAACTTTATAATCAAACCCAAATCTTGAATATAAAATTTCAATAATATGTGCTTTTGCCTTTAATGAAATATTTTCATTAAGTAGATTTTGTAATTCATTGTCATCTTTAAAATTATATGAACTTAAATTCTCTTCGCTATTTTTAGCATCACAACCTAATAAAGAGGTACTATAAAAAGTTCTATTATCAGAGTTTGCCTCAAAGCTTTTTAACTCAAAACCATGAAGGTTTTGAACTCTTTCAACGGCAGCAGTATTTAAAAGTTGTCCCAATGGAGCAGTTTTTATCTCAAAACCTTCAATACTTCCATTTTGAAGTTCATTTAAAAGTTTTAGAACCTTATCTCTGTTAATATCATTTAACATATCTTCCCTAATTAAAAAAGGCAAAATAGGTTGACCTGCTTGGTCCCAATGATTTGCTAGAAATATTAGTGAAGCTTTGAATTGTTCAACTAAAAATTTATTATCATGACTAAAATAAAAACCTTTTGGATTAAAATAGTATGGTAAGAATAATATTTTTTCACCAGCTAAAATATACAATCTTGCAGTTGTTATAGACCGTGGTACCCACGATGGTCTACCACTTAATCCTAATTTGTCATTTTTCCCAATAAGATTTTGTACTTCACTTAGTTGAGAAGCATGCATTATTTTTAAAGGTTTCAAGTCTTCAAAAGTTTCACTTTCAAAACCTAAATTTAATAACTCTTGTTTAACAATCTCATTTTCACTTAAGAAAGTAACCATTGGATAAGTTTTTCTTTTATGTCCAATTCTTTTTCTTCTATTTAAAGGATCAATGTCACTTGGAGTTAATAAATCATTTTGAATCATATCTGAAAGTAAAAATAAACTTTGAGCCCAAACTAAAGGTATATTTTCATTTGGAACTCTTTTTTGACTACCTGGATTTTGTTTTTCTGCATCAATTAAATCTTTTGGAACAATATATAGTTCTGGTAATAATTTAACTCCATCAACTTCCACAAATAAAGTTTCAAGCTTATCTCTCCAATATTTTGCTTCCTCTTTATCTCCTTGCATCAAGGAATCTAAAAGTAAATATGTAAAAAACAATGGCCATTCAGATTCAATATTTTCAAATTCTCTTAACTCATCAACTTCATAGTGTAATCTTGTATGGTCTTCTAAAAAACTTTGGTGACCATCAAGTAAGAATCTTTTGCAACCATAGTTTCCAAGAAGTTTTTTAAGGATTTTATCTTTTGTTTTTTTAACAATTTGCTTATCTTCAATTGCATAAGCTGGAAATCCAATGATACTTAATAGTGCTGCATCTGTTTCTTTAGAACTTGATTCCCTTGGTAGTAGATTATATAAAGTAAATCTAGATCTTGCTACATCACTTGGAATAACATGAATTATTGATTCTTTTGATGAAACATTTCCAAAAAGGTTAAAACCATCTATTGCTTCAAGTGCTGCTTTTGCCATACCAACTGAACTGCAATTAATCTCTGCATTACCAGTATTGATTTTATGTCCTCTTTCCCAAATACCAAAATCAGGAGTACAATATGTTCTACTAATATAATGTACTAAGTTTTGAACGAAATTAACCTCATCAATACTATATACTATTCTAAGTCCTGAAGCAATCATTTGAGTTAACATTAAAATAAAAATTGAAGTTGCATCAAGCTGTAAATGCCCCCATTCATCATCACCTACAACAGGAAGTCCTGTTTTAGTACCATACTTAGCATGAAGTGCATCAGTTGGATTTAGGGTGTGTTTAAACCTTTCCACCTTATCAGATTGTTTCATCATTGATAAAAGTAGACCTCTCATTAGTTTTACAACACTTTGTCCTAAATAATATGTTCTAAAATGGTCCGGGTCATATTTTTTATAAGAAAGGCTAAGACCCCAAACACAAAGTATACTATATACATTGTCTCGAACCCAGGCATCAGTATAATCTCCATGTGCTGTAATAGCGGTACTTGCTGGTAATAAACCTGTTATTGGATCTTGTCTTGAAAGAATTATTTTTTCAATTGAATTAAAATATTCATCTAATAAAGAATCATTATTTTTTGTATTCATATAGACTTAACCTTTTGTTTCTAAAGTTATAAGATTATACGCAAATAATACTAAAAACATTTTTGACTTCTGAATAATAATTATACTATTTAAATCCCGTCTAAAAAAATACTTATATTAAGGCTTTTATCCACTCTTTTAATTTATCAAAACTTTGTTCATCTTGGTTTGATAAGAAGATACTTGGTTTATTTTTTCTACTTTCATGAACATCTTTTTTGTAACTTTCTAAATCCACATTTACATAAGGGCAAAGGTCAGTTTTATTTGCAACTAAAAGGTCTGAAAATAGTAGTCCTGCACCTTTTTTTCTTGGTATATCAGCTCCTTGAGCCACATCAATTACATAAAGATAATAATCAATTAATTCATATGAAAAAGTAGCACTAAGATTATCCCCTCCACTTTCCACAAAGATAATATCAGGATTGAATTTTTCTTCAAGCTCTTCAATTGCTTTTTGATTCATAGAGATATCATCTCTAATTGCTGTATGAGGGCAACCACCTGTTTCAACTCCAATGATTTGATCATTATTTAAATCAAGTTTATTTTTTAGATAATTTGCATCTTCTTTTGTATATATATCATTTGTAACAATACCTAAAGAGTGTTCATCTTTTAACATATTTGTTAGTTTTTCAATAATAGAAGTTTTTCCACTTCCTACTGGTCCTGCTATTCCTATTTTAATACTCATAAAATTTCCTATCCTGTAAAAACTTATATCAACCACAATGAAAACGGCTTCATGGTGGGTGCCCAAAAATCAAAGATTTTTACCCTACCATTGCAGAGGTTTTCTTATGTAGTTAATATAAATTTTCTTTCTATCTAAAAAAATACCAAATACTTCTCTTCAAAAAACTTGATAATTGAATTTTTTGTGCAAGTTCAAGGCAAAAGTTTATGAAGTTTACTACTGTAAATGAATGAACTTTTAACGAAGAAATTGTGTAAAAAGACAATTATCCTATGTTGCAAACATTTTTGGTTCAAGATTTAAGTGACTAAAGATAACTTCTTCAAATAAAGGATTGAAGTTACTTATGTTCTTTGAACTTGAACTAATTTTCTCTTCTAAAACCTCATCAAACCAAAACAAAATCTGTTGTATTTCAGTTGGTTTAATCCTAGATATTTTTAAACTAGCACTTGCTATATTTATCAAAGCCTTTTTTGTCCAGAAAAGTAAAAATGTATCACATTCAAGTCCCAATTCATAAGCATACGCACTTAAAATGAAAAGTTCATTCCCAAAACTTTTTTTATTTTTTACAAATTCAAAATACTCTTGAACAATCTTTTCTTTTATATCAAAATTTATATGCTTTAAATAGTTTTCACCTAAATCTTTTGAAGCTTTAGCATATTCAAAACTAAGCATTGAAGAAAATTTTTCATCCTCTTTTACTAAATGATTTAATCTATCTTCTTCTAATAGTTTATATGCTTTTTTTACAGCTACAAACTCTAGATTTTGATATTGATCTATTACTATATTTTCTAGATATTGCTTTAAAGATTCTTTATCATTTACAAAATCTAAAACAATATGAGGTTCTAGTCCAAAGGAATGAACAAATGCTCCAGAGGGGAAAACTCCATCTAGAAGTTGTAAAAATCTACTTAAAGCTCTTGCTTGATTTTTACTATTAGTGACTGTGGTGTGCATTACCATTTGGTTTAAAAATACCCCTATGTTTTTTTACTTCTACTTTATCAATAGATTCACACGCTTTAATAATATCTTGGGTTGAGATATCTTCTAAAATTGTGATTTTGTAATCCTCTATACAAACTGGCTGATGCCTATTTCCTATCTCATATGCAATTCTTGCAAAAGTGATATGGTCAGAAAATGTTAAAGTATAAATCTCATCTTCTGATTTAGAGATTTTTATTTTATGCCCATCTTCACAAACTAAAATATCATTTTCATGAAGATGAGTATATTTTGCTTTAACAATAAACTCTAAACCATTTTTACTTATTGCACATAGATTCGGTTTTTGCATATCAAACCAATCTAGTAGTACCTCATCATCTGCTTCTACATCTCTAATAATTTCTGTTACTTTACAAATCATAATATTTATTCCTAAAACAAGAAGTATTTTTTTGCCATTGGCAATTCTTCTTGGTAACTTGAAGTTATAGTTTCACCATTTACTGTTACATCATATGTTTCAGGGTCAACTTGAATATCCCCGATAAAATCATTTAACTTCATATCTTTTTTACCAATATTTCTTGTGTTTTTAACAGGAAGCATCACTTTTTTTGTATCAAGCTTTTCTTCAAGTCCTCTATCAATTGCTAAATGGGATACAAACATTGCACTTGTGTTAGCTGCGGCTTTCCCTAAACTTCCAAACATAGGTCTATAAACATTTGGTTCAGGTGTTGGAATAGATGCATTTGAATCACCCATCATAGCTAAAGCAATAAATCCACCTTTTATGATAAGTTCTGGTTTAACTCCAAAAAATGCAGGTGTCCAAAGAACTAAATCTGCCATTTTACCAACTTCAACACTTCCAACATGTTCATCAATACCACAAGCAATAGCAGGGTTTATAGTATATTTTGCAACATATCTTTTAATTCTCTCATTATCACTTAAAGAATCATCACCTTCTAAAGCGCCCCTTTGTTTTTTCATAGAATCTGCTACTTGCCAAGTTCTTGTAACCACTTCTCCTACTCTTCCCATAGCTTGTGAATCTGAACTTGTAATTGAAATTGCTCCAATATCATGTAAAACATCTTCTGCGGCAATTGTATTACCTCTAATTCTACTTTCTGCGAAACTCACATCTTCAGGAATTTTTGGACTTAAATGGTGACAAACCATAAGCATATCAAGGTGTTCTTCTATTGTATTTTTTGTATATGGTAAAGTTGGATTTGTACTTGATGGTAAGATATTTTCTAAACCAGCTACTTTCATAATATCAGGGGCATGACCACCTCCAGCTCCTTCACTATGGAAAGTGTGAATTGTTCTTCCAGCAAAAGCATTTACTGTATTATCTACAAATCCTGATTCATTTAAAGTATCTGTATGAATAGCAACTTGAACATCAAAATCATCTGCAACTTTTAAACATGTATCAATGGCATTTGGAGTTGTTCCCCAATCTTCATGAAGTTTTAATCCCATGGCACCAGCTTCAATTTGATGTTTTAAAGCATCATAATTTGAACTATTTCCTTTTCCCATAAATCCAAAGTTTAATGGTAAATCATCTACAGATTCAATCATCTTTTGAATATTAAACTCACCTGGAGTACAAGTTGTAGCGTTTGTTCCTGTGTTTGGTCCTGTTCCCCCACCAATCATAGTAGTAACTCCACTTGCTAGTGCTTCATCAATTTGACCAGGACTTATAAAATGAATATGTGAATCTATCCCACCAGCAGTTATAATTTTTCCCTCAGCTGAAAGTATTTCTGTATTTGCACCTATCTCTAAGCCTTCAGTTATACCATCACAATTGTATGGATTACCCGATTTTCCAATAGCTGAAATTTTTCCATCTTTGATACCTATATCAGCTTTATAAATACCTGTATAATCAATAATAACAGCATTTGTAATAATCAAATCAGCAGTTTCAACAGCTAATGGAGATTGACTCATTCCATCTCTAATAGTTTTACCACCACCAAATTTTGACTCTTCTCCATATGTTGTATAATCTTTTTCAATTTTTGCAATTAAAGAGGTGTCTGCAAGTCTAAATCTATCATTTGTTGTTGGTCCATACATATATGCATATTTTGATTTACTTATCTTCATGATCTCTCTCCAATAAATGTTTCTAAATTCTTCATTGCTTTTTCTTTTGTCTCTTTTTCATCTAAATAACCATTTACTAAACCATTAAATCCTGCTATATATCTTTTCCCTTTAAATGGAACTACTTCAATCTGTTTTTTACTACCTGGTTCAAATCTAACAGAAGTACCACTTGGGATATTTAATCTTTGACCATAAGCTAATTCTCTATTAAAATCTAAAAAGGCATTTGTTTCAAAGAAGTGATAATGAGAACCCACTTGAATAGGTCTATCTCCTACATTTTCAACTTCTATTGTAGTAACTTCACTACCTTCATTTAATTCAATTTCACCCTCATCAATAAAATATTCACCAGGAGTTATCTCAGTTTGATTTACAGGTATTGGATTGTGAACTGTAACAAGTTTTGTACCATCATCAAAAGTAGCTTCTGTTTGAACCATATGCATCATAGAAGCAACACCAGGCATAACATCATCTGCCTTTAAAACTTTTGTAGCATCTACCATAAGTTGAGCAACACTTTTACCCTCTCTAGCTCCTTCAAGTATAAAAGAACTTATAATCGCATTTGCTTCTGGGAAATTTAGTTTTAATCCCTTTTCTTTTCTTTCAAGTGCAAGCTTTGACGCTGTATAAATCATCAATTTTTCTTGTTCACGATTTGTTAAAAACATCCAATACCCCCTTTGTTTTGTATGATATTTTATCTAAAAAATATAGTTTACTATATTTACAATTGTTTATTTTATAAGCAGTTTTATAAGTTATTTTGCTTAAACTCCTGTCTATATTTATGTAATAATGGTTCTGTATAACCTGATGGTTGAGCCTTTCCTTTAAACACTAAATCACAAGCAGCTTTAAAGGCAAAGCCATCATATAAAGGTGCCATATTTATATATGTAGGGTCATTTTCATTTTGTTTATCAACAACAACTGCCATATTTTTTAAAGAATCCATAACCTCTTCTTTAGAGCAAATACCATGTTCAATCCAATTTGCCAAATGTTGAGATGAGATTCTAAGGGTTGCCCTATCTTCCATAAGTGCAATATTATTGATATCAGGAACTTTTGAACATCCAATTCCTGCATCAACCCATCTTACAACATATCCTAAAATACTTTGAGCATTGTTATCAAGCTCTTTTTTTATTTCATCTTTACTTATAATTTCATTTTCATCCATAAGTGCAAGTGTTAAAAGATCATCAATTGATGCTCTTTTTTTATTTTTTAGTTCATTTTGAACCTCAAAAACATTTATTTTATGATAATGCATAGCATGTAAAACTGCTGCTGTTGGAGAGGGAACCCAAGCTGTATTTGCCCCTGATTTTGGATGAGATATTTTTTCAGTCATCATTTTTGCCATTTCATCTGGCATTGCCCACATCCCTTTACCAATTTGAGCTTTACCTTGTAAACCACACTCTAAACCAATATCAACATTCCAACTCTCATATGCTTTTATCCAAGTTTGTTCCTTCATCTTTGTTTTAGCAACAAACGCCCCTGCTAACATAGAAGTGTGAATCTCATCACCTGTTCTATCTAAAAATCCAGTATTGATAAAAACCACTCTTTGTTTTGCTTGTTTTATACACTCTTTTAAATTTATAGTTGTTCTTCTTTCTTCATCCATAATTCCAATTTTAATTGTATTTTCTGGAATATTTAAGGCTTTTTCTACCTTTTCAAAAAGTTTAACAGTAAAGGCAACTTCTGCTGGACCATGCATTTTTGGTTTTACAATATAAACACTTTTTTCTCTAGAATTTGATTTAGAATTTTTTTGTTCAATATCAACAAGTGAACATAAAACTGTCATCATACAGTCCATAATTCCTTCAAAAACCTCTTCATCATTTTTATCTAAAATTGCAGGGTTTGTCATAAGATGTCCTACATTTCTTACAAATAATAAACTTCTTCCATGTAAGATTTTTTCTTCCCCATCTAAAGATTTATAAACAATATCATCATTTAATTTTCTTGTGATTGTTTTATCACCTTTAGTAAAACTTTCTTCTAAATCACCTTTCATAAGACCAAACCAATTTCTATAAACTTCAACTTTATCTAGAGCATCCACTGCTGCAATTGAATCTTCACAATCCATAATCGTTGAAACTGCTGATTCTAAAACTATATCTTTTATTCCAGCAATATCAAGCTTTCCTATGAAGCTTTCTTTATCTAATAAAATCTGAATATGTAAATTATTGTTTTTAAAAATCAATGCTTTAGGATTTGCTTTATCTGCTATATATCCAAGAAACTTTTCTTTATTTTTTAAACTTGTAGATGAGTTATCAGTTAAAATAAATTGAAGAATATTTCCATCAATTTTAAACCCTTTTACATCTTTAAATGAGCCATTTTCTAATGGTACTGATTCATCTAAAAACTTTTTTGCATAGGAAACAACTGCCTCACCTCTTTTGATGTTATACTCTTTTGTTGGTGCTAAATCACCCTCTTTTGGGATAACATCAGTTCCATATAAGGCATCATATAAACTTCCCCATCTAGCATTTGCTGCATTTAATGCAAACCTAGCATTTTTAACAGGAACCACAAGTTGAGGACCTGCTTGAATAGCTATTTCTTCATCTACATTTGAAGTTTCAACTTTAAAACTCTCATCTGATTCAATTAAATAGCCAATTTGTTTTAAAAAATTTTTATATTCAAGCAAATTGTTGGCATCATATTTATTATTTTGATGCCACGAATCAATTAAAGATTGTAGGGTATCTCTTTTTTCTAATAAATTTTTGTTTTCCCGTGATAATTCTTCAATAATATTTTCAAAACTATTCCAAAAACTCTCTTTTGAAATAGTTGTCGTTGGTAAAATCTCTTCATTAACTAAATTAAATAAAGACTCATCTACTTTTAAACTTCCTTGTAAAATTTTATTTCCCATTTTTCCTCTTTTAATTAAATGCTAATTGATTTTGTGTTGCTTTTTTTGATAAAACTAAATGCACTATTGCTCCTAAGATTGCTCCAATTATCCATCCATATCCATTTAATGAACTTAAAGATTCAATCCATACAGTACAAATAGAAAATGTTGCACCTATTATAAAAGCGATAATTGAACTACTATTCCATCCATTTTCATAAAAATACTCACTATTTTGTGATTCATCATATAAAGAGTCTATATCTAAAGTTTGTTTTTTAACTAAAAAGTAATCAATTACTAAAATTCCATACAATGGAGCTAATGTAGCACCTAGAGTATTAACAATTGGACTAATACCAACTTGACTAATAAAGCTTACCCAAAACCCACCAATAATAAGTGCAAAGAAAGAGGTAATAAGCCCTGATTTTTTAAATGACAGTTTTTTTGGTGCTAAATTTGAAATACCATTAACAGCAGGGATAAAGTTTGCTACTAAATTAATTCCAACTGTTGCAGTAAAGAATGTAATTGCAGCAATTAAACTCAAAATTGTACTATCAGCTCTTTCAACAATATCCATAGGATTTGTAAGTTTTTCACCAAATACAACAACTGAACCAGCTGTAATTAAAAGGGCTAAAGCAGAGAAAAATACCATATTAAAAGGAAGTCCAACTAAGTTTCCAACTACCATTGATTTATTATCTTTTGCATATCTTGAAAAATCACTAAAGTTAATCATAACAGCTGCAAAGTAAGCAATCATTGTCCCTAAAATTGCAAAAAAACCATTAACTTCACTACTTAAACTTGATTGTTCATTTGAGAAGATATTATTAGCCACACTAAATAACTCACCACCTGATTTACTCCATAAAACAACTAATAAACCAATCATAATTATATAAACAAAAGGAGCAGCAAAATTTAAAAACTTAGAAACCCAGTTCATACCCTTTGAGAAAATAACCATTTGAAGAACCCAAACAATAAAAAATGATAACCATCCAATAGCATCAATTCCTAAATATGTTGTTTCTAATTTTATACCTGTAAGGGCAGTAATTAAAAGATGAAGTGCAGTTGAAGCAAAATACGTTTGAACACCAAACCAAAACACTGCAACAATTGCTCTAATAATTGCTGATAGTTTTGCCCCTTTTATTCCCATACTAGATCTTGCTAATACTGGATATGGAATTCCATAATCAACACCAGCTTTTCCTGAAATATTAACTAAAAAAGTTACAAGTAATCCTGCAACTATAAGTGCTGCAAAAGCAGTCCATCCTGTAACTTGATAACTTATAAAAAGTGATGCAACAAGGGTATATCCAAATAAACTTTGTATATCATTTGCCCAAATATTAGACACCTCAAACCATTTCCATTTTTTTTCACTCTTTGATGTTGGAGCCAAAGAATCATTATTGATATTTTCAATCATGTTATTTTCCCTTTTTATTTAAATAAATTTATAAACATTTCCCAAATAACCGGCTCTCTTAAACAACTTTTTACGTTTGTTTTCTTATAATCACATTGCCCGTATGACTTTTTTGTGAGAGCTTAAAAGTCATCTTTATGGTGGAGATTTATTAACTTTTACTTTCATTACATCTCTTTTAAAACTTTAATTTCCATATCAATATTTATTTCAATACAGTCATCCAATTTATTTTCACTTTTTCCTAAATCATTTCTGTCAATTACAACGAATTGTTCATTGTCTTCAATCGAGATTAAAGGAAAATGCCAAATTCCTCTTTTATAGTGAACCCCTTGGTTTCCATTTGTTTTAAAAACCTTAAGTGTTTTTAAATCTGGTTTATCATCACCTAAAGAAACAACCACTAAAAAAGGATTGTTACTTCTTGGTATAAAAGTTTGTGAAAAACAAGGATGTTTCTCCATCATATTTATGGATAAAGGAAATTCTCTTTTTTTCCCTATATAAAAGTGAACAGTTGCAACACCACCTTTGTCATTTGCATCTATATTGCAAAGATTAAAATGTTTTTGTGCAAAGCCATCATTTATAGTTATTGATTGAGTCTCTTCAACACTTAAAACTTTTCCATACTCACTAAAACTTTTACTAGTTAAAGACTCTGGTTTTAAAACTAAACTCATAATAATTCTTTATTTCTCTTTTTTTACAAATTTTCCAAACATTTTAAGTCTTGAAATACCACCATCAGGATAAATATTAATTCTTATATGTGTTATTGGTTTATTATGTAAGATGTATGAATTGTCAAACTCATGTTTTGAATGCATTTGTAGTTTTTGCTTTGAAACTAACTCTTCCCAAAACATACTTTGAGTAACCACTGCACTGTCAGTTGTTTCATCTAAATATGCGGCGCATATAGAAAAAGAATCTGCAAAATTTCCTTTGAAGAAGTTTGTATCAACCATAATATTATCAATAATTGCAGGTTGTGCTAACTCAATGATTCCCCAATCAAATCCAGGTTCTCTTCTTCTTCTAGTTTCCCATCCATCACCCATGTTAATTGCAACATTATCTTTTAAGATATTTTTTAATGGTCCAAAAAATTCATTATTTGCATAAACTGCTCTAGCTCCATTACTCATAGATGTTACATTTACATTCTCTTTTTCATAAAGTTTCTCATCAAAACATAAAGTTCCAAAAGCTTTAAATCTAGCAATTCCACCATCAGGATAAATATCTACTCTTAAATGAGTTAATTCATCATATGATTTACAATCAAAATATTGTTTTGAATCACCTTGTAAATTACTTTGTTCTAATAATTCAAGCCATTCAAAATCATCTTTTTTATCAATAAAATCTTTATCTTCAATATCTTTTACGCAACATCCTTTTATTGAAACTGCTAATGGATAGTTACCTCTAAAATGTGAAGTATCAACTAAAAAAGTTTCGATTTTTGATAAGCCACCAAGTTTAATAATACAATGGTCATTTCCGCCATCTCTTCTTCTTCTAGTTTCCCAACCATCCATCCAGTGACCATTGTCATCAAACTCATCTTTAAATACAGCTTCTGTTTCTGCTAACATTCTATTTGCACTAGCGAAAAATTCATCTGTTGTATAAATTACATTTGCTCCAAGGTCGATACTTGATACATTTGTTAAATTATTCACTTCATTATTTGTTTTCATTAAATCCTCTATATACTGAAATTTTTGTGCCAATGATTAGCAATATCTATTCTTTTACAAAACCATACATCATCAAATTGTTTTACATATTCTAAAAATCTTTTTATTGCTTGGAATCTTCCAGGCTTTCCTAAAATTCGACAATGCATCCCTATATTCATCATTTTTGGACTAGTTTGTCCCTCTTCATATAAACAATCAAAACTATCTTTTAGATAATTGAAAAATTCATCACTATGGTTAAATCCACCAAATACAAATCTCATATCATTTGTATCCATCGTATAGGGAATCACTAAATGTTTTTTATCTGTAATTTCATGGGAAAAGTAAGGTAAGTCATCGTTGTAAGCATCACTATCATATAAAAATCCACCCTCTTGGGCAACAAGTTTTCTAGTATTTTCACTATCACGACCTGTGTACCAACCAAGGGGTCTCGTACCAATCATTTTTTCTAATATTTCAATACTTTTATATAAGTGATCTCTTTCAATCGATTCTTCTATTGTTTGATAGTTAATCCATCTGTAGCCGTGAGAACAGATGTCATAGTTGTTAAGTGCAAGATATTCAGCAAGTTTTGGATTTCTTGCAATTGCCATAGCAACTGCAAAAATCGTTACGGGGATATCAAAATCTTTAAACAGTTTTAGTAATCTCCAAACACCAACCCTAGAACCATATTCATATAGTGATTCTATAGATTTGTGTCTTTGATTATAAAAAGCTTGTGGGTTATTCATTTCTGATAGAAAAACCTCACTAGCCTCATCACCATGTAAGATACAGTTTTCACCGCCCTCTTCATAATTTAAAACAAACTGTAAAGCTATTTTTGCATTGTTAGGCCATTTTGGATTTATAGGTTTATTTGAATAACCAATTAAATCTCTTGGATAGTTTTCATATATCATTTTTTTCTCTCATAAAAAAAGCCAAAAAGACTTCTTAATTTATTTATAAGAGAATTCTAGCAGATTGTCTACAATGATTGTCTACAATCTGTGTTTATTTTTTATACAATTGTTTTTAAAATAGAGGAAATGTAAGATTAACTAAGTATATAACTACTTAGTTAGGCAAAAAGAAATTTATTCTTTTTATTAATTGTATCCAAATCAAAATCTAAAATATCAAGACAATGATCTAAATGTTCTGACATAACATTTTTTGCATTAGTAACATTATTACTTTGAATTGTCTCAATTAAAACTCTATGTTCATCATATGAAGAAAACTCTGTATTTTCATCTTCATAAATTAAAGCAGCAAGAATACTTAAAGGGATTAGAGGTTTTAGGGCATTAATTAAAAACTCATTTTCACTTAATGCAGCCAAATTTAAATGAAAATCACAAGATGATTTAACATATTCCCCATTTCTATGAGATAATTTTAGATACTCTTCTGTATCAATATTTTCCAAAAGTCCTGATAGGTCTAAATTTTCTTTTTCATGTCTTTTTGTAACAATCTCAACAATACCTGCTTCAATTATTTTTCTCGTTGCAAAAATATCTTTTGCATTCTCTTCACTAATCCAAACTACATTAAAACCTTGATTTTTTTTATAACTCAAAATTCCCATAGTTTGTAGTTTACTAAAAGCTTTTCTTACAACATCCCTACTTGTGTTTAACTCTTTTGCTAAAACACTTTCTGATAATTTAGTACCTGGTTGAAGTTTTTTTGTAAATATTGCATCAAATATAAAATTTACTATATTATCTTCTAAAGTAAATAAATCATTTTTATCCATTAAAAGTTTCTCCCACTTTTTTTCATTTTGTACTTATTTATTATATTATAATTTACATTCTAGTTTCTGTAAACAATCTATTAATTAAATAATTGAAACAGTAACCATAAGGCAATTAACATCAATAACACACCAAAAACTTTACTTTGTAACTCAATAGCATAATTGGACGCAAACTTTTTTGCTATCCAAGATCCACCATAGACCCAAGTCATATGGGTAAATAGATTTAAAACCAATAAAGCTAAACTAAGAGTTAAAACTTCATAAACTAAAGTCTCATCTTTATTTAAAAATTGAGAATACATAGTAAAAACTATTGAAATCCCTTTTATATTTAATGCTTGGGATATTACACCATCTTTAAATCCTAATTTTGTTCTTGACTCTTTTCTTTCAATATTTTTTCTTATTAAAAACTTATAGGCAAGATAAAAAATATACCCAACACCTAAAAGTTGAATTACAAAAAACAGTTTAGGAAAAGAGTTTAAAATTGAAGCTAATCCAAAACCAGCAAGTAAAGAATAAAAGGTATAAACAAGATTTAATCCAAGTATAAAAGGAATTGAATTTTTAAATCCATTTGTTGCACCACAAACTGCACATAATACATTTCCTGGGCCTGCACTAAAAACTAATGGAAAAATTACCCCAAACCATAAAACAAACTCTGAAAATGACCCCATTTATAAACTTTATTTTTCTATAGGATAAGCATATGAATTTATTTTACTTGTTTGAAGCTTTGCTCCAACCATTGATTCAGCCATCTTAATTGCACATAAAACACCATCAACTACTGGGATATTACATCTTTTTGATAACTCAATTGTTAAATCAGCCATTCCAGCACACCCTAAAATAATTGCTTCACAATTATCCTCTTTAACTGCTTTTAAAATCTCACTCTCTATTTTTTCCATTGCATTACATGTTCCATCTTCTAATGCTAAAACTGGAATATTCGCAGCTCTTACTTTTCTACAAAACTTATCCATACCATATTTATGACTTAACTCTTCAATAATAGGAATGGCTCTATTTAAAGTAGTTACAACTGAAAAACTAGAAGAGACAATTGAAGTCATATGCATAGCAGCTTCACAAATACCTATAACTGGACCATCTACAAGTTCCCTTGCAGCTTCTAATCCTGGGTCATCAAAACAAGCAATTACATATGCATCTGCTCCCCACTCTTTTGCTTTTTTGATTTCACTCATTAATCCCATCAAAGATTTCACCTCATCAAAATGACCTTCAATACTTTTAGGACTATCACTTGGATTTGAAGCCCAAATTTGTGTATCAGGATTTTTAAATTTTAAAGCAACCTCTTCACATTTTTTTGTCATAGATTCTGTTGAGTTTGGATTTATTATTGCAAGTTTCATTAATGGGTTCCTCCTAAATACAATTCAATTATTCTTTCATCGTGGATTAAGTCCTTTGAGTTTCCACTTAATAAAACCTCCCCTAATTGCATTGCATATGCTCTATTAGAAATTTTAAGTGCCATTCTTGAGTTTTGTTCAACTAAGATAACAGAAACTTTATCCTCTTTATTAATTTGTACAATTGATCTTGCAATATCTTGAACTAATTTTGGTGCAATACCAAGACTAGGTTCATCCATAAGAAGTATTTTTGGTCTTGACATTAAAGCACGTCCAATAACCATCATTTGTTGCTCGCCACCACTCATGGTGCTTGCTTGTTGTTTAAATCTTTCTTTTAATCTTGGGAATTTATCAAGCACTTTCTCTAAATCCTCTTTTATTCCATCTTTATCTTTTCTTGTAAAGGCACCCATTAAAAGGTTATCTTTTACGCTCATATAAGGAAACACTCTTCTTCCTTCAGGAGTCATAGCAATCCCCTTTTCAACTATTTTAGATGGGCTTAATCCATTTAACTTTTCACCATTTAATAAAACTTCTCCTGAACTTGGTTTTTTAAGTCCTGTAATTGCTTTTAAAATAGAAGATTTTCCAGCTCCATTTGCACCAATTAAAGTTATCGTTTCACCCTCTTCAAGACTTAAGTTTACTTTTTTTACAGCTCTAACTTGGTCGTAATTTATCTCTAAATCTTTACACTCTAATAATGCCATTTTAAATTCCTAACTCTTCATCTTCTACACCTAAGTAAGCTTCAATTACTTTAGGATTTTTTTGGATTTCAGCTGGTTTTCCTTCAGCTATTTTTTCTCCAAAACTAATAACTACAATTCTGTCTGATATTTCCATAACTGCTGGCATATCATGTTCAACTAATAATACAGTTACTCCTGAACTTTTAATCTGTTTTACCATATCCATACATCTTCTTGTTTCATCATGGTTCATCCCTGCAAATGGTTCATCAAGAAGTAATATTTTTGGTTTACAAGCTAAAGCATTTGCAATACCTAAAGCCCTTAATAATCCATGGGGTAAATTAGAAGCTAATTCATCTCGTACTTCAGAAAGTCCTAGAAAATCGATAATTTCATCGGCTGACTTACCAAATCTTTCATTATCTTCTTTTGCCAATTTTGTATTAAAGAAAAAACCTAAAAGATTTGATTTTGCTTGTAATTGATGGGCAATAATTATATTATCCCTAACACTCATACTTTTAAAAACTGTTGTCTCTTGGAAAGTTCTTACAACCCCTTTTCTAGCCACTAAGTGTGGTTTCAATCCTGATATTTTTTCACCATTAAAAACAACCTCTCCAGAACTTGGTTTTAAAAATGAAGAGATTAGTTTAAATGTTGTTGATTTACCTGCTCCATTAGGTCCAATTACAGATAAAATTTCACCTTCATAAACTTCAAAGGTTACATCATTTACTGCATATAAAGAACCAAATTTTTTACTTAGGTTATTTATTTCTAAAATTCTTTTTCTCATTTTTTAAACCTTAAACTTAATATCCCATTTGGTAAAAATATCATCAGTAAAATCATAATTCCAGAATAAATTAATAACTGATATTCTTTGAAAATAAACAGTAAATCCCAAGAAAAATATAAAACAAAAGCTCCTAAAATAGGTCCAAAGACATATGCCAATCCACCTAAAAATGTATAAAGCATATAATTAATTGAATCAGCAACTTGGAAAGTTGTTGGATAAACTGATTGGGTTAGGTTTATAAATATAGCTCCACCAACTCCACCAAAAAATGAAGCAATTGCATATGATATAACCCTTAAGTACGCAATATTTACCCCAAATGATGAAGCTAACTCTTCATTTTGTTGCAAGGATCTAAGCAGAATACCCATTCTTGATTTTGTTAATCTATACATTATCGCAAAGGTTATAATCATAGCAATAACTGCAAGATAATAAAATCCAATTTTACTATTTTCCATTGTTGCAAAATCTGGAATAATTGTTAGTCCAAAAATACTTAATTCACCAGGAACTGGAATATTTGTAATTCCCCTAGGACCATTTGTAATAGGAACTAATGCAATTGCTAGTAGTTTTGTAACCTCTGTTAAAGTTAGAGTAATCATTGAAAAATAAACACCTTTTAATCTTAAGATTGGCAAACCAATTAAGATGCTAAAAAATGCCGCTACAAAACCGGCCACAAAAATAGATATCCAAAAAGATAATTCCAATTGGGTAACTAAAACAGCTGTTGTATATGCTCCAATTAAAGCATAAGCTCCTTGTCCAATATTTATTCTTCCCATGTAAAAAGTTAACCAAACACCTGAACTAATCATTGCTAAAATTGCTACTGATGTTATTCCATAAAGATAATCATTTCTTCCCATTGCAATCAAAACTGTAGGGATTAAAATTAGAAGAAAAACTAATGCTATTGATACTTGTATTATAAATTTTTTATTTTCCATAAATCACCCCCAAGGTTTACCCATAAGTCCTTGTGGACGTAAAGTTAAAAATATCATAAGACCAACAAAAATCGTAAGATATGTTATATCTCCAGGTAAGTAATAAAGTCCAAAAGCCTCTACTAATCCTAAGATAAATCCACCTAAAATGGCACCTGAAATTACTCCAGCACCACCAATCATAATCATAGTAAAGGCTTGTATTGAAATACCTCCACCGATACCTGAATTAACACCTGTAATAGTTACAAGTAAACTTCCAGCAACACCCGCAAGCATTGCACCAAGTGCAAATCCAATTAAACTATATCTATCTAAATCAACTCCCATAAGTTGAGCAGCTGTTTTATCCTGAGCTAAGGCTCTCATTGCCCTACCTGGTTTTGAGTATTGCATAAACAAAATAAATGAAACAATCATTACAACTGCAATTACCCCAATAACAACTCTATTGTATGGAATGATAATATCTAAACCAAATTCTTCACCCCAAAATACACCATCTACAAGGGCAGGAACACTTCTTTGTTTTTCACCAAAAACAATTAAAATCAAAGCATCTAGAAAAAAAGCAGTCCCAGCAGCCAAAAGCATTGAGCTTTCTTCCCTAACTGACCTTTTCAAAACTGTGTTAAAAAGATATTTTTCGAATATCGCACCTATTAGTGCTAACGTTAAACCTGAAGCAATAACAGCTACAATAAAAGGTAATCCTAATTTTCCATATACATAATAAGTAACAAAGGCACCTAAAACATACATCTGCCCATGGGCAAAATTAAGAATACTCATAAGTGAAAAAATAAGGGTTAATCCAAGGGCAATTAAAGCATATTGTGAGCCTGAGATTAAACCATTAAGTAATATTTGTTCCATAAAGTCTTTTCCTAAAAAATTAATTGTTCGAGGCATCACTTGATGCCCCTTTTAAATTAGTCTGCAGAACCAACAAATAGTGTTTCGAACTTCCCATCTTTATAGATTTTTGGAGTTAATGGAACACCTAATTGTCTATCTTGTCCAAATGTAGTAGTACCTACAAATTTAAGTTTTGCATCTTTATCTTTGAAGAATTTATTTGGAGCTTCCCATCCTGAATCAACAGTTTTTAAGAACTCATCGGCATCATTAATAGCTTTTGGATTTGACTTCATAACTTCTAAAATGTATTCTAAAGCAAATACTTTTGTATTTGATTCATCATTATACTCACCAAATTTCTTTGTATAAGTATCTACCCATTTTTCCATAACTTCAGATTGAATAGAAGCATCTGCTCCACCTTGACAAATAAATCCATTAGCAGCGTCCCCTGCTCCCTCTTTTAAAATACCAGCATCAAGTGCAGTTCCAGCTGCCATAAAACCTTTAAACCCTAATTGTCTAGCAGTTTTAATAATAAGCGGTGCAGTTGCAGGAGATACTCCTGAAAGAACTAATAAATCAGGTTTTTTCTTGATAACTGGAGTAATTACAGAGAAGAAATCTCTAGTATCAGCTTTATATGTAGCTTTTGCTTCAACAACATCTAAACCTAAATCTTTGGCAATTTTAATACCATTGTCTCTTTGATTTAGTGGGTCAGCTGCATTTGCCGCAAGAAATGCGATAGTTTTAACATCTTTATTATCTTGTAACCATTTATACACTGCTGGTTCCCATTGATAAGAAGCAATCATCCCAAAAACTGCATAATTAGCTGGTTTTTTATATAAACTTTTATTAAAAGCATATGGGAAATATACTATTTTATTTTTTTCAGCAATTGGTCTAACTGCAATTGCTTGTGCATCATCATTTGGTCCAATTACATATTTGATTTGCTCTTGAGCCATTTTTTCCATACCTGCAACTGCAATTTTCGGATCATATGCATCATCAAATGGAATTACTTCAACTTTGTATTTTTTTCCACCAATTTCAACTCCGCCTTGTGCGTTATAAATATCTGCAGATGTTTCCATTGATCTTACATTTGAAGTTCCCCATGCAGCATTTGCTCCAGAAAGCGTCCCAACAAAACCAATTTTAATTGTGTCTTGTGCTAAAAGTGTACTACTTAGTAGCCCAGCTACTAAACTAAGTTTCATAAACCTTTTCATTTCGTCTCCTAAATTTTAATTAGTATTTATCATTGATAAATCATGAAAAACATGTTAGCACATTGTCTACAATGATTGTTTACAATAATTGTTTACAATTTATACAATTAAATAATTTAGGAAAAAATTTTTAATTGACTATTAATAATTACAAATGATTAAAGCTCCATAAAAAGGTCATTCTTTCAATTAATATTAGAAAAATACAATTTTATATGTTTATTTAATAGACAAAATTTTGTTGACTATATGAACTAATTAATCTAATATTCCAATGTATCTAATAAATTGTCAACAATCATTGTTTACAATTTATATGAAAAATCATCAATATTAAGGATTAAAAATGTTTAAAAAAACATTAATTAAAGTTTTAGCTATGGGTGCCTTAGTTGCAACAAGTTTGTTAAATGCAAATCAATTAGAAGATATCAAATCAGCTGGTGTTGTTAAAGTAGCTGTTCCTCAAGATTTTCCTCCATTTGGTTCTGCTTCAAAAGATATGAGTGTTCAAGGTTATGATGTTGATATGGCAAAATTTATTGCTGAAAAACTAAATGTCAAACTAGAACTTATTCCAGTAACAAGTGCAAATAGAATTCCTTATTTAAAAACAGGAAAAGCTGATTTAATTATTTCAAGTTTAGGTAAAAATGCTGAGAGAGCAAAAGTTATTGACTTTTCTGATGCTTATGCACCATTTTTCCTTGGTGTATTTGGAACTAAAGATATGGCAGTTTCAGATGTAAAAGATTTAAATGACAAAACAGTTGGAGTAACAAGAGGTTCTGTTGAGGATTTAGAACTTAGTAAATTAGTTAATTCAACAACAACTTTAAAAAGATTTGAGGATAACAACACAACAATTTCAGCTTTTGTATCTGGTCAGGTTAAATTAATTGCAACTGGAAATTTAATTATTAGTGAAATAGCAAATAAGTATCCTAAAACTGCTCCTGAAACAAAATTTATGATTAAAAACTCACCTTGTTATGTAGGAATCAATAAAAAAGAACCTGAATTAAAAGAGTTTTTAAATAGTTTAATTAGTGAACTAAAATCAAATGGAAAATTAAATGAAACATCTAAAAAATGGTTAAAAATTGATTTACCAAAAGAATTGTAAGAGTAATTAATGAATTATGAATTTGATTTTTCTGGAATTTTACCATACCATGAAAATATTATAAATGGTTTATTATTAACTATTGAAATTACAACAGCTACTACCATATTAGGTGTAGCTGTTGGGGTTTTAGGAGCAGCATGTAGGGTTGGAAGAAATAAATTTTTGCAAACCCTTATTGGAGGGTTTGTTGAAGTTATTAGAAACACCCCTTTTATTGTTCAATTATTTTTTATATTTTTCGGTTTACCCTCATTGGGAATAAAATTAACTGCACTTGAAGCTGGCATGATTGCTATGATTATAAATTTAGGTGCTTATTCCACTGAAATTATAAGAGCTGGAATTGAATCAACTTCAAAAGGACAATGGGAAGCAGGAAAGACTCTAGGATTAAGATGGTCTCAGATTTTTTTTCATATAGTTTTACCACAAGCTTTGAAAAAAGTTTCTCCTGCACTAATTAGCCAATGTATTATTGTAATGTTAGGTTCTGCTGTATTATCTCAAATCTCAGTAGAAGAACTTACTTTCACTGCTAACTTCATACAGTCTAGAACTTTTTTAAGTTTTGAGTCTTATTTTATCATCACAATAATTTACCTTATACTTGCAATTGTATTAAGATTTATCTTGACTTTTATAAGTAATAAGCTTTTTAATAAAGGTTAAAAAATGGAACAATTTACTACTTTTGATATATTTCAAAACTTATTATTAGCAGCTAGATGGACAGTACTTTTATCAATTATTGCATTTATTGGTGGAGGTATTGTTGCTGGTGTTTTATTAATTCTTAGAATGACAAATAATAAATTTCTAACAATTTTAATTCAAATCTATGTGGAAGTTTTTCAAGGAACTCCCCTTCTTATGCAACTTTTCCTTGCATTTTTTGGTTTATCATTAATTGGCATAGAATTAGGTGCTTGGGGAGCTGCTAGTTTGGCATTAACACTTTTTACTAGTGCCTTTTTAACTGAAATCTGGAGAGGTTGTCTTGAGTCAGTTGACAAAGGACAATGGGAAGCAGCAAAAACTATGGGATTAAACTATTATCAAACAATGATTCATGTGATAATTCCTCAATCAGTAAGATTAGCAACTGCTCCAACTGTTGGCTTTTCTGTTCAAGTTGTTAAAGGAACAGCGTTAGCTTCAATTATAGGCTTTGTTGAAATTACAAAAGCTGGGACAATGTTAAATAATGCAACTTTTGAACCATTTAAAGTATTCACTTTTGTGGCAATTTTATATTTTTTAATTTGTTTCCCACTTACAAAATATAGTAAATATTTAGAAAGGAAGTTAAATGTCTCTAGTTAGTTTAGAAGGTGTACATAAATATTATGGAGAGAAACATATCCTAAAAGGGATAGACTTAAAGGTGAAAGCTGGAGAAGTAATCTCTATTATTGGAAAGTCTGGTTCTGGTAAAAGTACACTTCTTAGATGTATAAATGGTCTTGAAGAGCATCAAAAAGGAAATATAATTGTAGGTAACTTAGAAGTTACTACAAACGATTTGCAATTACAAAAGATAAGTAAAGTTTGTGGAATGATATTTCAAAGTTTTAATCTTTATCCACATAAAACAGCAGGAGAAAATGTAATGTTATCTCCAAGGTTAATACTTGGCAAAAGTAAAGAAGAAGCAAAAGAGTTAGCAATTAAATGTTTAGAAAAAGTTGGAATGGCAGACTTTTTCAATCAATATCCAGAAAGTTTATCAGGTGGTCAAAAACAAAGAGTTGCAATTGCAAGAAGTTTAGCCATGTCACCAAAAGTATTATTATGTGATGAGATTACATCTGCTTTAGATCCTGAATTAGTTGGCGAAGTTTTAAAAGTACTTGAAGAACTTGCAAGTGAAGGAATCACTTTAATCTTAGTTACCCATGAAATGAATTTTGCAAGGGACATAGGAGATAGGGTTATTTTTATGCATGATGGTTTAATTTGGGAAACTGGAAAAAGTGAGGAGGTCTTTGCAAATCCTCAAACAAAAGAGTTGCAAGGTTTCCTTTCAGCTGTATTATAAAATAGTCAATTTTGACTATTTTATAAGGATGTAAATCTTAATTTTTACTCTGCTTTATATAATATAATTTTTGAAAAGTCAAAATTGTAATTAAAAATAAAAGTAAGAAAATACAAAAATATGTAACCCCATCATATTTGTAATATTCCCATAAAAGTGATGGTAAAAAAGTCCCTAAAGATCCACCCAAATAGAAAAAAGTTTGATGTACAATAGCTATCTTTTCTTTTTCATTTGGGATTAGTTTAAAAATATAACTAGGACTTACAGATTGTGCACAGAACATACCCATAGTAACAAAAGCAATACCGACAATAACACCAACAACTGAACTTGTCAAGGTTAAAAAGATTCCTATAATCAAAAGAAAGATCCCTAGATATATGATTTTTAAGTGCCCAAAAATACCTGAGATTTTTCCTGCTATTGGGCTTATGATTATTCCTAATATTAATACTAAAAATATATTTCCCACTTGATGGGTATTTAGGTTAAAAGGTTCTTCTACTAAATGGTATGTCACAAAAGTGGAAATAGCCATAAAAGAAAAGAATACTATAGTTGGAACTAAAAGAGCTGTTAAGACTTTTATATTTGATATATATTTTAACAACTCTTTTGTAGTAATTCCTTTTTTTTCATGGTGGTTTTTTTCTGTTTTAGGGAAAGTAAATAGTGTAATCATAAATGCTATTGCTAATAAAACAGCAAAAGCAAGAAATGCTTTTTGCCATGAATAAAGAAATGTTATCCACCCAGCTAAAAGTCTCCCTATTACAGCACCAAAACTTGTCCCTGCCATATATATTCCTATTCCCATCGCCCTATGTTTTTCAGAGTAAACCTCTTGAATATATGAAAGTATAATTGCTGTAATTCCTGGTAAAAATATCCCTTGTAGAAATCTGCTTAAAAGTAAAATATAAAAGTTTGTAGAAAAAGCAGAGATTAGTACAGAGATAAAAAGAAAAAAAGTACAGACAACCATAATATTCTTTTTCTCAAAACGATTGATTATTGGGATATAAAAAGGTGTAGCTATCATTAAAACAAATAACATCCCAGATAATAATAGGTTTGTTTGTAAAATACTAATATTAAATTCTTGTTTTAGTACGGGTAAAATTGCTTGTGGAGTATAGATTGTTGAAAATATTATTGATACTACAAAAAATAGAGTAAATGATATTTTAAGTGATGAACTTTGCATTTAAGTTCCTTACTTTTATAAATTTTTGCAAGGGCATATTTTAGTCAGTGAGGATTAAATAAAAATTAAGTTATATTTTTTTTCATCTAAGTAACCATTTAGTTGTAAAGATATACAATAATTCACATTTTTATTAAAAAAAATTTTTAAGTTTAAATAAATAATAAATCATTCTAAGGAATTCATTATGAGATTAAGTTCAATTTTTAAAAGTGCTCTTGTATCAACACTTTTAGTATCTTCTGCTTTACAAGCTAAACCTGTGTATATTGCAACAACTGCAATTGTAGAACATCCTGCTTTAGATGCTGTTAGAGATGGTATCAAACAAACATTAAATGATAATGGTTACAGTGGTGAAAACCTTAAGTTTACTTATGAAAGTGCTCAGGGAAAACCTGATATCGCTTCACAAATTGCTAGAAAAATGGTAGGTGAAAACCCTGATATAATTGTTGCAATTGCAACACCATCTGCGCAATCAGCAGTTACTGCTACTAAAACAATCCCTGTTGTATTTTCAGCAGTAACAGACCCTCTTGCGGCAAAACTTGTACCAACACTTAAAAAACCAGGTGGAAATGTTACAGGTCTATCAGATATGGCTAATATTAAAGAACATTTTACTTTAATTAAGAACTTTATACCAAATCTAAAAACAATTGGTATTCCATATAATCCAGGTGAAGCAAATTCTGTTTCAATGTTAAATAGTGCTAAAGATGTAGCAAAAGAAATGGATATCAAAATTGTAGAAGCAGCTGCTCCAAAATCTTCTGATGTAATGATTGCAGCTAAACAATTAGTTGGTAAAGTAGATGCAATTTACTGTCCAATTGATAATACTATTATCTCTGCTGTTGAGTCAGTTGTAAAAGTTGGTATTGATGCACAAGTTCCAGTTTTTGCTGGTGATACAAGTACAGTTGAAAGAGGAGCAATTGCTGCTGTTGGTTATAACTACTTTGATTTAGGGAAACAAACTGGAGATATTGTTATAAGAATTTTAAAGGGTGAAAAACCAGGGGATATTGATGTAAAAATGGCTAAGGGAACTGACCTTTATGTTAATCCAAAAATGGCTAAAAGAATGGGAATTGAAGTTCCAAAATCAGTACTTGAAAAAGCTACTAAAATTGTTAAATAATTAAAAGTTGTCAACTTGTCACTTTATGCTTTTTTAGGAACACTTGAAATAGGGTTTATTTATGGTTTAGTTGCTATGGGAGTCTATCTTACTTTTCGTATTTTAGATTTTCCAGATTTAACTGTTGATGGAAGTTTTACACTAGGAGCGGCTGCAACTGCTGCTCTAATAGTCTCAGGAGTAAACCCTTATTTAGCAACTTTATTAGGTACACTTGCAGCTGCATGTGCAGGTATTGTTACAGCATGGTTAAACTTACGATTTAATATTCTTCATTTACTTGCAAGTATTCTTACAATGACAGCTTTATACACAATAAATCTTCGTGTAATGGGAAAACCAAATCTTGCATTAATCATGGAGCCTACTATGTTAACTCCATTTGAAGATTTAGGAATTCCAGCTATGTATCTAAAAGTTATATTTGTAGCTGTATGCGCAATTATTGGTGGATTATTATTGGCATGGTTCTTATACACACAATACGGTTTAGCAATGAGAGCAGTTGGTTCTAATAAAAGAATGGCTCAAGCAAATGGTATTGTTGTAAAAGAGAAAGTGTATGTAGGACTTGCTTTATCAAATGGTTTAGTAGGACTTGCAGGAGCTTTATTTGCGCAAACTAGTGGTTTTGCAGATTCAACAATGGGGATTGGAACTATTGTTGTAGGACTTGCTGCTGTTATTATAGGTGAGTCTTTATTTGGAACAAAATCTATGTTAGTTGTAGTATTAAGTTGTATTCTTGGTTCTATTTTATATAGGGTTGCAGTTTCAATGGCACTTAATGCAGACTTCTTAGGTTTCCAAGCATCTGACTTAAATCTACTTACGGCTGTACTTGTTACCTTATCATTAATATTCCCAAAACTACGAAGTGAATATAAAGCGAAAAAAGCTAAAAGGAAAAAAGTATGATTTGTTGTAAGGATTTACATGTAACTTTTAACCATGGCTTAGCAACTGAGAAGTTAGCCTTAAGAGGTGTTGATTTAACTATACCTACAGGTGAATTTGTAACAGTTATTGGCTCAAATGGTGCAGGAAAATCAACCTTGCTTAATACTATAGCAGGTGATATTGAAGCAACCCATGGGCAGATATTTTTTAATGATAGAGATGTAACATCTTTACCTGCAACTGGTCGTACAAAAGATATAGCTAGAGTATTTCAAGACCCACTTGCTGGAACGTGTGGTGATTTAACAGTTGAAGAGAATATGGCTTTAGCATATGGTCGTGGTAAAAGAGGTACATTATCTTTTGCACTAAATAGTAACTTACGTAAACTCTTTCAAGAGCAGTTAAGCAGACTAAATCTTGGACTTGAAGATAGATTAAATTCTCAAATGGGACTTTTATCTGGAGGGCAGAGACAATCAGTTAGTCTTTTAATGTCAGCTTTACAACCAAGTAGTATTTTATTACTAGATGAACATACAGCAGCATTAGATCCAAAAACAGCAGCTCTTATTATGGATATTACTTCACAAATTATTGAAGAAAAATCATTAACAGTAATGATGGTAACTCACTCAATGAGACAAGCTTTAGACCATGGGAGCCGAACTATTATGTTACACGAAGGTAAAATTATCTTTGATTTAAAAGGTAAAGAAAGATCTGATTATGAGGTAAAAGATTTACTTAATTTATTTGCCCTTGCAAGAGAAGATGGTGAAGAGTTAGATGATGATAAATTGTTATTAGACAAGTAATAAAAAGATGGAGATTTATTCTCTTACTAAATAAATCTCTTCATCTTTCATATTATATTCTACTTGTTCAACTATTATTTTTTCTTCTTTATTTAATCCTGCTCTATCTAAAACAATAAACTCTTCTTTATCTTTAACACATATTAATGGAAAATGCCAAATGCCCCTATTGTAATGAACTCCTTGGTCACCATTAGTTTCAAAGATTTCTAAAGTTGATAAATCTGGTTCCCTACCACCTAATGCAACAACACAATAAAATGGCTCTTTACTTCTTGGAATAAATGTTTGTGAAAATAATGGATGTTTTTCTAACATATCAATTTGTAAAGGGAATTCTCTTTTATTCCCTATATAAATATGTAAGGTTGTCATCCCACTTTTTTCATTTGTATCCATATTACATATTTCGTAAAATTTTTGGGCAGAATCTCTGTTAATACTTATTGAATCCCTACCCTCTTTACTTATTACTTCACCAAATTTTTTGAAAGCTTCTCGGGTAAGAGGTTTTGGTTTTATTTCAATTTTCATCTAACACCTTAATTATTTATCTTTTAATCTATTTAGGAAAACTTATTGTTTGCCTAAACAAAATTCCTCTTTATTTAAATTTTTTCTATATAAATTCCAAATCTCTATTTGCAATTTTTTTATCTCTATCATACTATTTGCACAAATTGAACCTAAAATCATCTTTTTTGATTTTGTAAAAGTAAAGGAATTAAAGTTATTACTATGAAGTTCTTTTAAAAAATTATCATCATCTTTTGTTTTAATATAAATTTTTAAATATATATAATTTTGACTTTCATGTCTTTTTATATAATCTTTTAAATCCTTACCTAAAACTTCAAAATTTTCAAAATATTCAAGTTTCTTCTCATGAAAGAATTTATTTCTAACTAACATAGAATCAAAGTCAAAGTGTTCATAACTTCTACCTTGAGTCAAAATATCTGAGTAAAAAAAAGTTGAGTTTTTATCGGCATTAAGCCTTAATATTTGAAGAAGTTTTGAGTCTTTATATAAAATCAACTCATCATTTAATACTTCTAAGTTTGAAGATTTTAAATCAATATTTATATAGTTTATTCCAAACTCTTTCTTTGAAGGATATACTTTTGTAGCACTTTCTGTTGTTACTATTGCCGTTGAGTCTTCTAATTTAATATTTGTTTTTATTCTATCTTTGGGGAAGATTCCTTCCCCTATACTTAATAACTTTACATAATTTTCTGTATCGTTAAAATAGTAATGTCTTGTGGGAAGTTTTAGTTTTTCTAAGGAAAAAACATCTTTTTCAAAACCTATTGATATACTCATTATTACCCTTGTAAATATATTTTTTAGTATATCAAAAAATAAAAGATTAATATTTTTACATTTGTATAAAACTTATACTTTTATACAGATAAATATTGTTCTACTATATCATCATTTAGATTTTCAATTTCACCGTTTGCTACAACTCTACCTCTATCAACAAGGTAAAAATCATCCCCATGACGTCTAGCAAAAGGAAGTTTTTGTTCAACAAGGATTACTGTTATCTTCTCCTCTTTTGTAAGATAATCAATAACCTCTCCAATTTGTTGCACAATATTTGGTTGAATACCTTCTGCTGGCTCATCAAGTATTAAAAGCTTCGGTTCAAGACAAAGTGCTCTTGCAATTGCAAGTTGTTGTTGCTGACCTCCACTTAGGTCTCCACCTTTTCTTTTTAACATCTCTTTTAATACAGGAAATAGTTCATAGATTTTATCAGGAACTTGTTTTAATCCATTTCTATTTCCAAGTAATCCTATATCAATATTCTCTTTAACTGTTAGTTGTGAAAATATTTCCCTTCCTTGGGGAACATACCCTATTCCTATACCTGCTCTTTTTTCACTTCCAAGTTTTGAAATATCTTTTCCTTCAAAAAGTAATTCACCACCTTTTATTGGAAGAAGCCCCATAATTGATTTCATTAGTGTTGTTTTTCCAACACCATTTCTTCCCATAAGACAAGTACATCTTCCTTGTTTGATTTCAAGGTCTAAATCCCATAAAGTATGGCTTTGTCCGTAAAATTGATTTAATTTTTTGATTTCTAGCATATTACTCTCCCAAATAGACACGTCTAACTTTTTCATTTTCTTGTACATCTTTCATAGAACCCTCAGCTAAAACAGAACCTTCATGTAAAACGGTTACTTTTTTTGCAATACTTCTAATAAATTCCATATCGTGTTCAACCACAACAACTGAGTGTGATTTTGATAATTCTGTTAAAATTTGTCCTGTTTTTTCAACTTCACCAGGAGTCATACCTGCAACTGGCTCATCAACTAAAAGTAGCTTTGGGCTTTGCATTAAAAGCATTCCTATTTCTAACCATTGTTTTTGACCATGAGATAAAATAGCTGCTTGGGTATTATAAAAATCTTTTAAACCAATTAGTTCCATAGTCTCTTCAATTTTGTCTTTTTGTTCACCACTTAATTTTGCAAAAAGTGTTTTAAAAAACCTTTTATCATCTTTCATAGCTAATTCAAGGTTTTCAAAAACTGAGTGTCCTTCAAATACTGTTGGTTTTTGAAACTTTCTTCCAATCCCAATTTCAGCAATACTTGGCTCATCCATTTCAAGTAAATTTACAGCTTTACCAAATATAACTTGCCCTTTATCTGGACTAGTTTTCCCTGTAATAACATCCATCATCGTAGACTTTCCAGCTCCATTTGCTCCAATGATACATCTTAACTCTTCATATTCAATAGATAAAGATAAAGAGTTTAAAGCTTTAAACCCATCAAAACTTACTGTTACATCATCTAAATAAAGGATTCTATCACCTTTTTTTAAATCTCCTACATTTTGTTCATTTTCATGTTTAAGCAGTAGCATTTTGAACTTCACCTTTGTCTTTATTTAAGTTGTCTTTTATTTGTGAGATTAACCCAACCACACCCTTTGGTAAGAATAAAGTAACCACTACAAACAATCCACCTAAAGCATATAACCAAACTTCTGGAAGTGCTGATGTAAAATATGTACTTGCATAATTAACAATGAAAGCTCCAACGATTGCACCATATAAAGTTCCACGTCCACCAATTGCTACCCAAATAACAAGCTCAATTGAAAACAATGGTGAGAAAACACCAGGGTTTATAATTCCTACTTGTGGTACATATAAAGCCCCTGCAATACCAGCCATAGCTGCACTAACTACAAAAATAAATAGCTTATATTGTTCAACTCTATAACCTATAAACCTAGTTCTACTCTCACCATCACGAATTGCTATACAAACACGTCCTAGTCTTGAATTCATAATAAATCTAGATATTAAGTAACCACCTGTTAAAGCTAAAAATGAGATAATTAAAAGAGCGATTCTAGTACCATCAGCTTGCAAGTCAAACCCTAAGATATCTTTAAAATCTGTTAAACCATTGTTTCCACCAAAACCCATGTCATTTCTAAAAAATGCAAGCATAAGAGCATATGTCATAGCTTGAGTTATAATTGATAAATAAACCCCAGTTACTCTAGATCTAAATGCTAAATATCCAAAAACAAAAGCTAATAATCCAGGCACAAACATAATCATAATAAGTGTAAAAATAGGATTATCAAAACCATACCAAAACCATGGTAGCTCTTTTAGATTCATAAATACCATAAAGTCTGGTAATTCAGGATTTCCATAAACCCCTCTATCACCTATTTGTCTCATTAAGTACATACCCATAGCATAACCACCAAGGGCAAAAAATGCACCATGACCAAGGCTAAGTATTCCAATATACCCCCACACTAAATCAAGTGCCAATGCTAAAAGAGCAAAGGCTAAATATTTACCTAAAAGTGTTACTGTATAAGTTGAGATATGAAATGTTGAACCTTCTGGTAATACTAGATTTGCAAAGGAAACATAGATTACCACCAAAGCTAAAACACCAAGAACTATTTTCCCACCAAGGTCATTATTTAAAATTTGTAAAATTATTGGTTTTCTTTTTATATTTTCCATTTTTATACCTTAATCTTGAGCATCTCTTCCCTTTTGTGGGAACAGACCTCTTGGTTTCTTCTGAATAAATAAAATTATAAATACAAGGATAATTACTTTTGCAAGAACTGCCCCAGCAACTGGCTCAATAAATTTATTAATCTCACCTAGTGTAATTGCACCAATTAGTGTTCCCCAAAGGTTACCAACACCACCAAATACAACAACCATAAAACTATCTACAATATATGCTTGCCCTAGATTTGGACCAACATTAGTAAGTTGAGATAAAGCAACTCCTGCAATACCAGCAATACCAGAACCAATACCAAAAGTCATTGCATCTATCCATGAAGTTTTGATACCCATAGCTTGTGCCATTTGTCTATTTTGAGTTACAGCTCGCACTTTAAGTCCTAAACTTGTTTTATTTAAAACCATTAAAACCCCAACAAACACAAGTAATGCAAAAATTATGATATATAATCTGTTGTATGTTAAAGATAGTGCACTATTTATTTCCCATGCACCACTCATCCAATCAGGAGTTTTAACCTCTTGATTTAGTGGAGAATAGATTGTTCTTACAATTTGTTGTAATATTAAACTAATCCCAAATGTTGCTAATAATGTTTCAAGTGGTCTTCCATAAAGATGTCTAATAACAAGTCTTTCAATAATAATCCCAACAATACCACTTACAATAAATGCAGCAGGGATAGCAACTAAAATTGAATACTCAATAAGTCCTGGCATAACTTGTTGAAGAGTATAAGTTGTATATGCTCCAATCATCATCATTTCACCATGTGCCATATTAATTACTTTCATAACACCAAAGGTAATAGCAAGTCCAATTGCAGCAAGTAATAAAACAGACCCCATACTTAGACCAAAAAATGCTTTTTCTAAAACACCATAATATGATCTAATAGTTTCAACAGTAGAGATTGAGCTTGTTACAGCTTTTTTTAGTTCTGTTGAAATATCTTCTTTATTTTCAATTGTTTTTAAAGTTGCTAAAGTATCTGAAGAGATAAAATCACTTAAATCTTTAACTGCTTGTAGTTGCTCTTCACCACTAGAATACTTTGCAAGAATTATAGTTTTTGCTTCAAGTAAAACCTCTTTTACATCGCTATCTTTCTCTTTTGATAATGCTTTGTTGATTAACTCTTTTGAATCTTCATCAACATTTGAAAGAATATTTTTTGCAGATTTTAGCCTTACTTCCTTTTTCTTAGAAAAAAGATTCATTTCAGCAAGATTTGACTTAATAACACTTCTTAATCTATTATTTGTTTTTACCTTGTTAAACTCTTTTTTATTTTGAGGTTCTAAAACTTTTCCATCTAAAAAAGTTTTTGTATGGTAAGTACTTCCCTCTTTTTTTTCTAAGATTACGAATGTTCCCTCTTTTTCTGTATAAAAAAGGTCACCATCGACCATTTTCTTTAAAAGAGTTTCTGTTCTTTCATCATCAGAGTATTTTTCAACTAGTTGAGTTATAACTTCTTGTTTCTTTTTAAAAGATTTTGTTTTTAATGCCTCAATATCAGTCTCAAAAGAAGCAAAAAGTGAAGTTAAAAAAAATAAATTAAGAAAGATTATTTTGATTAAATTTGATTTTTTCATAAGAATGCCTTGTAGGATTAAAGAAGAGAAAAAACTCTCTTCTTTAGATTTTCTATTAGTAGTTTTGACCTGAACACTTTTTAGTTACAGTGTTGTAGTTACCACAGTTAATTGGAGCTGTCCAATCAGAGATTACATCTTTTGATGAAGGTAAGAAATCTGACCATGCATCACCTGCTACTTCACCATCAGTTGACCATACAGTTTCAAATTGACCATCTTCTTGAATCTCACCAATTAATACTGGTTTTGTTAAGTGGTGGTTTTTAAGCATTTTAGCAGTTCCACCTGTTAAGTTAGGAACTTCAAGACCAATAATTGCTTTTGAAACAGCATCTACATCAGTAGTTCCAGCTTTTTCAACAGCTTTTACCCATAAATTAAATCCAATGTAAGTTGCTTCCATTGGGTCATTTGTAACTCTTTTATCATCTTTGATAAATGTTTTCCATGCAGCGATAAATTTATTATTTTCTTCAGACTCTGCAGATTGGAAGTAGTTCCATGCAGCTAAGTGTCCAACTAATGGTTTAGTATCAAGTCCTGATAACTCTTCTTCACCAACTGAGAATGCAACAACTGGAATATCTTCAGCACTAATACCTTGGTTACCTAATTCTTTATAGAAAGGAACGTTAGCATCACCATTGATTGTAGAAACAACTGCTGTTTTCTTCCCTGCAGACCCAAATTTTTTGATATCAGATACGATTGATTGCCAGTCAGAGTGTCCAAATGGAGTATAGTTAATCATGATATCTTCTTTTGCTACACCTTTAGCAATTAAGTAAGACTCTAAGATTTTGTTTGTAGTTCTTGGGTAAACATAGTCAGTACCAGCTAAAACAAATCTTTTTACACCTAAATCTTTCATTAAGTAATCAACTGCTGGAATAGCTTGTTGGTTTGGCGCTGCACCTGTATAGAATACATTTTTAGATGACTCTTCACCCTCATATTGTACTGGGTAGAATAATAATCCATTTAACTCTTCAACAACTGGTAAAACAGATTTTCTAGATACTGATGTCCAACAACCAAATGTTACATCTACTTTATCTTTAGTTAATAGTCCTCTCATTTTTTCAGCAAATAAAGGCCAATTTGACGCAGGGTCAACAACTACAGGCTCTAGTTTTTTTCCTAAAACCCCACCTTTTTTATTTTGTTCTTCAATTAACATCAAAACTGTATCTTTTAATGTTGTCTCACTAATAGCCATTGTTCCTGATAATGAGTGTAATACACCAACTTTAATAGTATCAGCAGCGTGTGCTACAGTTGCCATTGCAACGATTGCAGCAGCAGACAATGATTTAGCTATAAATTTCTTCATACGATCTCCTATTAGATTTAATACCAAACTAAAAAATTCGCGTTTTTTTAGTTTGATATTTTCTTGAGATGAAGTATAAAAAAGAAGTGTTGTTTTAGTGTTGTTTTTTTAAGTAACTATAAAATTTATTTGTATATTTAGTATACATTGAGGTTTATAACCTTTGATCACAAACTTTTACAAGTGCCTGATAATCAAACTCCTCTATTAAGTTTTTTATATGTAGTTTACTTTTATCATCAATTGAGCTTTTTTCAAGTAATTCATATATTGAGCTATTATCCATTTGTAATGCAAAGTTTTTTAAACTAATAAAAAACTCCTTTGATAGATTTGTAAAAATCTCTTCATCTTCTTCTTGTGATTTTTTTGTCTCATCAAATTTTAATTCTACATGAAGATATTTTTGAAGTATTTTTATTAATTGTTTTTCGTCTATAGGTTTTGCTAAGAAATCATCGGCACCATTTTTAATCGCCTTTTGCTTATCATCCTCAAAAACATTTGCTGAAAGGGTTATAATAGGTATATCTTGTTTTTTTAATTGATTTTTAATCACCTTTGTAGTTTCATGTCCATCCATTCCAGGCATTAATGTATCCATAAATATCAAATCAATATCTTTTGATTTAACAATCTCAATTGCCTCTTCACCAGAAGAAGCAGAACAAGTTATAAAACCATACTGCTCTAATATCTGAATTGCTAAATCTCTATTTTCTTTTATATCATCAACAACTAAGATAGTAGCATCTTCAACTTTTTCTATTCCTACAATATCTTTTAAATAGCCTTTTTCTTCAAATTGTATTTCATCTGAATCTTCATAATCAATACTAAAATAAAATTCACTACCAGATTTTACAAAACTTTTTACATAGATTGAACCGCCCATTAAAGTGATTAGTTCTTTAGTGATTGATAACCCTAGTCCTGTTCCATTTGATTTATAATCATCTTTTTTAATCTGCTCAAAGGGTTTAAAAATCTTTTTTTGATCCTCTTTTTCAATACCAATTCCAGTATCTTTTACTTCAAAAAACAATCTTTTGTTTTTTTCATAAATATTTAGTGTGATTTTTCCCTTTTTTGTAAACTTTAAAGCATTGCCTAAAAGGTTAATTAGAATTTGTCTTAGTCTTTGTTCATCTGCTTTTATGATATTAGGAATATTTGAGTCAACATTTAGATTAAAAGTTAAACCTTTTGATTCACATCTAAAAGCAAACATAGAATCAATATCTTTAATCAATTCATGCAGTTGAAAGGCTTTAGGATTTAGCTCTATTTTTCCTGCTTCAATTTTTGATAATTCAAGAATCTCATTAATAATATTTAAAAGATGTTTTCCACTTCTTTTTATGGTATCTAAATTCTTTTTTTCTTGTATATTGATATTTTCTGATTTATTTAGTAGATTTGTAAATCCTAATATAGCGTTTAAAGGTGTTCTTAGCTCATGACTCATTCTTGCTAAGAATATAGATTTTGCTTTGTTTGCATGGGTTGCTTCTTGCATTGCTTTTTTAATTTGTTGTTCACTTTCAATTAGTTTTTCAGTATTTTCTTTGAAAATTTGAACTGCACCAATCATATCCCCAACCTCATCTTCATATTTGTTTTTTTCAACCTCTACACTCATATCATTGGAAGATAGTTTTACCATGGCAATTCTAAGTAAATCTATAGGGTAAATGATTCTAAAAAGAATAATAAAGAAAGATAATAAAAATAAAAGTACAGAAAAAAGAACAATAACATTTACATTAAACTCTTGTTTTTGCAAAACTAATTTTGCATCATCAACCTTTTGTTTTGTTCTTGATTCAAAGGCTCTATAAAAATCATCAAGGGGTTTCATAATCCTAATTTTTGCTTTATGATATTCATCCCCATGCATAATCTCTCTAGCTAATTTAAAATCAGGTTCACCATAAATAGTATAATCACCCTTTTCATCTTGGAAAATCCCTTTTACTGCATTCATAGCTTTATGTTCAAGGTTAGTTAAATCGTCAGATTCCTTTTGAGATTCAAAAAGCATATCTAACTCTTCTTCTGTAAAGTTTGCTTTTATCATCAAATCTCTTAAACCAATTTTTTCACCATTGAAATTTGGTTTTTTATCCCCTAAAGTAAAAAAATCCCAAAAGATTCCATTATATCTTTTAGGTCTTGGTTTATCTCCATTTCTAATATCAAGAACAGTTTTAAACTGCTCCTCAAACATTGGATTACCAGTTATTACATAGGTTCTTGCCATCCTTGTTAAGTCATCACTACTTTGTCTTAATTCTTGAGTTAAAATCAAAGATTTGTATTGCATTTTATATGCATTTTCCAATTCGTTTGCTGCCTTTTGATATTTATTAATCACAATAGCAACACAGATAAATGAAACTGTATTTAAAATAAACAGTAACATGAAGAGTCTTTTTAAATTCACTAAAAATCCTAAATAGCTTTTTACATTAATTATTCTATAATCTTAACAAACTAGGATGTTTAAGAAGATTAATATATGACTAAAAACTACACAGTACTTATAATTGATGACAAAAAAGAGAATTTAAAATATCTAAATGAGATATTAAAAGATGAAAACTATGAGATAAAAGCTTCCATAGATGCAAAATTTGCTATTGAATCATCAAAAAACAATCCTCCACACTTAATCTTACTTGATATTAAAATGCCAGATTTGGATGGTTTTGAAGTTTGTAAGATAATAAAAGAAGAGGAGAACTTAAAAGATATCCCTATTATTTTTATTTCTGCTTTGGATGATATAGATAGTAAAGTTAAAGCTTTTAGCCAAGGTGGTGTTGATTATATCACTAAGCCATTTGAACCAAAAGAGGTTAAAGCTAGAGTTAGAACCCAACTTGAAATATATAAAAGTAAAATAACCATTGCTTCTTTACTAGAACAACAAGATTTATTTGTAAAAAAAATTATGCATGAGATGAATACTCCTGTTTCAATAATATCTTTAAATACTGAATTGATTGAACAAAAATATGGTTTGTCAAAGGAGATTGAATCTATAAGAGCCTCAAGTAAAACACTAAGTTCCATATATGGAGATTTATCTTACAAAGTTAAAAAAGAAAGCCGTGAGTATAAAATCACGAAGATAAATCTTTTGAAGTTTATTAGTTCAAGAATACAATTTTTTGATGAATTAGCAAATACAAAGGATATTCATATAAATCTTGAGTTTTCAGATGAATTAGAGGTTTTTATAAATAGATATGAATTTGAAAGATTAATTGATAATACAATTAGTAATGCTATAAAATATAGTAAAGAATCATCTGAAATAGATGTATTTTTTGGAATTGAAGATAATAAAACCATAATAAGTATTGAGGATTTTGGTATTGGTATTGAAGATACAGAACTTATCTTTGAGGAATACTATCAAAAATCAAATAAAAAGCTAGGTTTGGGTTTAGGGCTTAATATAGTTAAGGAGATTTGTGATAAATATGGAATACTTATTGATATTAGAAGTGAAAAAAATTGTGGAACAAAATTTATTTTTGATATTGAAGCAATTACAAAGAAGAGTGTATGAAAATATTTTTACTAGAAGATGATTTTTCATTAAATAAATTAATCAGCAATGCCTTAGAACAAAAAGGTTTTTTTGTTACAAGTGTAGATAATGGTTATGATGCAATGACAAATATCTTGAACAACAACTATGATTTATATATTTTAGACATAAATGTACCAGGTTTTTCTGGACATGAAGTCTTAGAGGAGATTAGAAAAAAGCATGACAATTTGCCAGTTATAATAGTAAGTGCCCAATTAGATATTGATAATATCTCAAAGGCTTATGAACTTGGATGCAATGATTATTTAAAAAAACCCTTTGAACTTGAGGAACTTCTTTTACATCTAAAATATCATATTAAAACAATTTTAAAAAATGATATAGATAAAGATGTTATTGAATTAGGTTTTGGATATAAATTTAATCTAAAAGATCAAAACCTATATAAACATGACCATGAAATTGTTTTAACCCATAAGGAAAAACTGCTATTAACTCTTTTTGTAGATAATCTTGATAAAACAGTTACATCAGAAATGATTCATGAATATGTTTGGGATAATAAAGCTGTTGAAGCCGTTAGTATGAGAAGTGTAATTCACAAGTTACAAAAAAAATTAAAAAATGGGATGATTGCAAATATTAGGGGTGTTGGGTATAAATTTATAAGTAAAGATATTTCTACATTTTAGTTTAGCTAAAACTTAATTTTTAGCTAAAAAACTTTTTCCTTGACTTTGAGTAATCCCTGACTTTGAGCAAGCAACTTCAAAATTTTCTTCAATTTTTAATAGTCTTTGAAAAACTTCATATTTGTATTTTTTTGTAAGAATGTACATTCTATTCCTTTAGTTAATTATGTTCAACAATATTATTGTTCACCAATGCTGTTATTTAATATATCAATAATGTTTTATTAAAAAATTTATTAGAGTTAAAATAAGTAAAAAAGTTTACAAAGCCATTTTATTTGTGGCCTTATAAACTTAGTATTATATAAGTATTAGAAGATAGTTATATAGATTCTACACTTTGTGCAAAGTCACCTTTAGTATTATTACCAATTAAAAAACTTACTTTTTGATTTTCATCTAGTGAAACTCTTCCATAACCAGTGTTAGTTACTTCTCTATAGTGAACAAAAATATCTGTTCCTGTATCTTCTCTCTGGATAAATCCAAAACCTTTTTCATTGTTGAACCATTTAACTGTTCCATTGTATCTATTTGACATAGAGATCCTTTTATATGTATATACTTCATTTATGAAGTTTTAGTAAAGTGTAAACCAAGTTTTAAATATTTGAGAGTTAATGTCAACGCAGATGTTAATAGAATTCAAACAATGTAAATAAGACTAATTTTCTTTAAGTTCGGACATCATAACTGAATCAAGTATAAATAGCAAGCTTTTTGAAGATTAATTTAAAAGAATTCTTAAATTCGTTTAAATTAGTCTTAAAGTAATTGATTTGTATTTTGATATTTAATTTTTTGATTGGTTGCGGGAAATGGATTTGAACCATTGACCTTCGGGTTATGAGCCCGACGAGCTACCTAGCTGCTCTATCCCGCGATTTGAAAGATTTTATCCAAGGTGGATGGGGTAACAGGATTCGAACCTGTGAATGACGATACCAAAAACCGTTGCCTTACCACTTGGCGATACCCCAGTTCAAGATAATATGAAATGCTTGTTTTTATAAAGTGGTGCGGATGAGAGGACTCGAACCTCCACACCGTGAGGCACCAGATCCTAAGTCTGGCGTGTCTACCAATTTCACCACATCCGCAACATTAAAAAAGTGTCTTCAAAAAGACAAAAAAAAAGATTCAGTTGATAAATCAACTCAAATCTATAAAAGTGGCACGCCTGAAAGGATTCGAACCTTTGACCGCACGCTTAGAAGGCGTGTGCTCTATCCAGCTGAGCTACAGACGCAATAAATAAAAAATGGGGTAAGTAATGGGATTCGAACCCACGGCCCTCGGAACCACAACCCGATGCTCTAACCAACTGAGCTATACCTACCACTTACTAAAAAATGGTCGGGGCGAGAGGATTCGAACCTCCGGCCCCCTGGTCCCAAACCAGGTGCGCTAACCAGACTGCGCTACGCCCCGAACAGTCACTCTTTCTTCAAAAAGTGGACGGAATTATACTATGTTTTTTTTACATTGTCAAGGGTTTTTTGTGAAAAGTAGGATTTTTTTTCAAAATTCCTACTTTTTGCCTAAAATTGGATTAATCCATCAACAGGTGAACTAGCTGTTGCATAAGGTTTTTTAGGGATTCTTCCTGCTTTATAACTTAATCTTCCAGCAATAGTTGCATATTTAAAAGCTTCAGCCATTGCCATTGGGTCTTGTGCTTGTGCAATTGCAGTATTTGCTAAAATACCATCTGCTCCTAATTCCATAGCATAAGAAGCATCAGATGCACATCCTAATCCAGCATCAACTAAAACTGGTACATTAACTGCATCTCTAATAAATGCAATATTATATGGATTTTGAATACCTAATCCTGAACCAATAGGTGCAGCTAAAGGCATAATCGCATCTGCCCCTGCGCTTTCTAATTGTTTTGCAATAATTGGATCATCTGAAGTATATGCCATAATTGTAAAGCCATCTTTTTTTAATACTTCACAAGCTTTGATTGTCTCAATAACATCTGGGTATAAAGTTTTTTGTGCATCACCAATAACTTCAAGTTTAATAATATCAATTCCAGTTGCTTCTCTCATAAGTCTAAAAGTTGTAATTGCTTCTTCGGCCGTAAAGCATCCTGCACTATTTGGAAGTAGTTTTACATTTGTATCTTTAAAATAGTCTAATAAATTTTCTTCATTTGGATTTGTAATATTTACTCTTCTAATTGCTACAGTAATTAATTCACTTCCTGAAGCTAATGTTGCATCTTTAGTTGTTTGAAAATCTTTATACTTTCCAGAACCAACAATTAGTCTACTATTAAATTCGTATTCACCTATTTTTAGGATATCACTCATCTTTATTTTTCCTCCATTTTAACTGCTCTAACAGTTTTCACTTATAAATTTTTTGTAATCTTTACTCAAATTTTCTATTTTTATACAGATAATTTCGGGCACATCATAGCTATGTAATTCTTTAATTTTGCTTTTGATTTTTTTGAAGTTTTCTTTTTTTGTTTTTATGTTTAAAAGAACCTCTTTATCGTTACAAAATTGATTTTCCCACTTATAAAATGACTCAATATTTTCCATTTGTATACAAGCTGCAAGGGATTCTTCAATCAATACTTTTGCTATTTTTTTTGCTTCATTTTTATCAGAACAAGTGGTTTGAACAATTATTGGTTTCATAATTTCTTTACCTCTTCAACCAAATCTGATGGGATTAAAGAGTAGTTGTTCTTTCTATAGTTATTTGCAGCAATTGTATGGGCTAAACTTGCACTAATAGCTGCATCTAAACAACTATAGCCTTGTGTTAATAATCCAGCAACAAGACCACTTAAAACATCTCCACTTCCACCTTTACTTAATACTGCACTTCCAAAGGTATTTACATAAATATTTTTATCTTGTCCTATTAAAACATTTGCGCCTTTTAAAAGTAATACTACTTTTGGATATTTAGTACAAAATTCACTTAAATATTTAAATCTATCTTTTTGTAATGTAGGCACATCAATATTAGCTATACCAGTAAGTTTTAAAAGAGCACAAAACTCTTTTGGATGAGGAGTTAAAACAACATTTTTATCTAAAGCTTTCAAAATAACATCTTCATAAAATAAATCAGCATCTATGATTGTTGGAATATTTGATTCTAAGATTACTTCAATCTCTTTTTCTTCATAATTACCAAGTCCCATACCAACTGCTATAGCTGTACAATTTTCACTTAGTTTATGAGTTTGCATTATATGATATGGTAAATCTATACACTCATGACAAATAACACTTACAAGCCCTGCTCCAAAACCAAAAGCAGCTTTAGCAGCAATTACTCCTGCACCTTTTTTAGCCCCTGCAACAACATTTAGATGTCCATATGTTCCTTTGTGAGCATCTTTTTTATCTCTAAGAGGTAATTTCATATCCTCTTTATCAAGTAGGAAAAGAGTTGAATCATCTTCATAAACTTCCCTTTGAACACCAAGATTTGAAACCTCAATTTTACCAACATAATCTTTTGCCATATCAGAAAATAGTGAAACCTTTAATGCACCCATAGTAATAGTTACATCTGCATTAAAAGCTACTGTTGTAATCTCTCCTGTTGAGCTTATTCCACTTGGGACATCACAAGCAATTTTAAAAGCATCAAGTAGGTTTAAACTTTCAATTAACTCTTGGGAACTTTTATCTAAATCTTTATTTAAACCACTTCCAAATAAACAATCAACAACAATATCGCATTGGCAAATATCTTCAACAATATCAATACCAATCAAGTTTGCTCTTTTTAGTTGCAATTGTGCCATTTGTGATTTAACACCATATGGAATGTATAGTTTGACATTAAATTTTGAATAAAGCAATCTAGCTAAGGCAATCCCATCTGCACCATTATTTCCAACTCCACATACAATTAAAACTGTTTTTTTATTTTCAAAATTGTTTTCAATATAGTTAGCCATTGAAAAACTTGCATGTTCCATAAGTATATCTTCAGTTAAAGCAAACTTTTCGTAACATCTTTTGTCTAAAAAGTTTACCTCATAAAAAATCTTTTGCATAGAAAATCCTAATTTCTTTTTTTATTTAAAGCCTCAAAGATTAGTCCTTGTAATATCCCTGCAATTAAAATATTTGTCAAAAAAATCACACAAAATAATACACCAAAGTAATCTATTATAATAGGGATAAATGGGATTTTAATAGCCCTCGTAAACATAAAAGTTGCTAAAAGCCCATCTTTTAATCCATTTTGTCTTAATTCACTTATCATTGGATACCAAGCATACATAGGACCGTGACTAATAACTCCACCTAATGTTGCATATATCCACCCTTTTATTCCACTATCTTTACCAAAATGCTTCATAATCGATTTTGGCTTTAGAAAATAGTTTATTAAAGTTGTCATTAATATAATTACAACAAAAATAGGTAATAACTTTAATAATACCTCAAAGCTTTTTGTAAGAGCTAAACTACTACTAGTTTTATCATACAAAAATATAAATATATGAATGATTATAACAAAAAAAAGAAATTTAATCCCTTTAAACTCTATCCCCTTTTGTTTCATTAGACAATCCAATTCAAAGTTAAAACAGTTGCAAAAGAGATAAGAACTATAAATATAAATGTTAGTAAGGTTCTTAAAAAAGTAAATCTTACACCAAAGATTTCCACCTCAGCAGGTAATTGAACAATTCCCAAAGAAACCCATGATAAAATAAATGCAGTCACAGCAAACAATGATACGCCAGCAGTAGTTAATTCACCACCTAAAATATAACTAACCATAGGATTTCCAGTTAAAACTGCTCCCATACTTGTACCAATAATAGTGTCAAAGAATTTATTTGATGTAAATAGTGAAATGAGTATTTCATTTGTGATATAGGTATCAAAAATACCAAGTAGTAAAATAATAGCAAAAAGTATAGGAAGCATAGAAGTAAAACCATTAAGGGCTTTATAAAATGCTTCTTTTATACTTTTTTTATCTTTCATAAAAGATTAATGTGCTGTGCACGTACCTTGATCTTGAAGTTTAATTAACTTACCTTCAATAAACATTTGAATCGAGTCTTGAACTTTTTTACTCTCTTTGTCAAAGTATACATCAAGTCCAGCTTCATGGAAACCTCTAGCAGGATTTGCTCCAATTCCACTTACTACAAGAGCATCTGGATTTAATGCCATTATATTTGTTACAGCACCAGAACAAGCACCATCATGACCTGCATTTTCTATAACCTCAACATCAGATATTTTTTCATTATCCAATGTAATAACTGTATAAAATTTTGCTTTACCGAAGTGTGCACCTCTTTTACTTAAATAACCCATGTTTTCATTAGTAGGGAATACTAGTCTCATTTTTAATCCTTAAAATAGAGCAGATTTTGCTCCTTAACTAATGATTAATTTTGCATATCAATTATTAATAGTAAGATTATATTTACTTTTATATTAATCTTTTATTATATTAGGCATAAGCTAAAGTTATATTACTTCTTAAACTTCCAATTATCTTTTTCTAAAACGAGTTTTATTTTTTCTTTTAAATTCCCTTGAAGTTCAATCCACTCACCATTGATACTACCACCACAGGCAAGTTTCTTCTTTAAAAGCTTTAAAACTTCTTTTTTCTCATTTTCAGGAATATTAAATCTTCCAACTAAAGTAACAGGTTTCCCTTTTCTTTTTTCAAAGGTAAAAACTAATTGGTGTTGATTTTTAGGAATAATTTCATTTGAAGATTTTTTTGGGTTTTTCTTATCCTCTTTTTTTGTTTCATGTTTATCTCCATCTAAAGAAGCACCCATATTTTGAGCTAATAAGTCTGCTAAACCCATCATTAAAATCCTTTCAATCTTGTTTGAACATCAATATCTTCAATAGTTGTAAACTCACCTATTTTATATTGTTCCATTGCCACACGTCCAATCATAGCTGCATTATCAGAACAGTATTTCAACTGACTTAAAAATAGTTTTGTATTGTTTTTTGAACATAACTCTTCAATTGCGGTACGAAGTCTTATATTTGCACTTGCCCCACCTACAATTGCCAAATTTCTTGGTTTTTTAGTTTTAAAATACTTTTTCATTTTTTGCATAATATGAGCAACTGCAGTTTTTTCAAAGGAAGCACAAATATCACAGATATCTTGTTCCGTCAAACTTCCTTCATTTTCAAGTTTTTCTATTTGCATCCTAACTGCATTTTTAAGCCCACTATAACTAAATTCAATATTTGGACTTTGTCTTAAAGGAACTGGAAAATCAAATCTATTTTCATCCCCTTTTAAACCTTTTTCTTGAACAATTGGACCACCAGGATAACCTAGCTTCATCATTTTTGCTACTTTATCGAAACTCTCTCCAAAACTATCATCAAGTGTTGAAGCTACTAATTTCATATCATTTAATCCATTTGCCTCAATTATTTGAGTGTGCCCACCTGAAACTAAAAGAATAGTTGTTGGGAAAACTTCTTCTTTTTCAATAAATAGTGAATAGATATGCCCTTTTAAATGATTTACAGCAATTAATGGGAGATTTAAACTAAGACTTAAAGCCTTTGCCATAGTTACCCCTTCCATAAGTGTTACTGAAAGTCCTGGAGCATTTGTTACAGCTATTGCTTTTAGTTTAGGGAAATACTCTTTGCACTCTTCAAGTATTTTTGGGAGTGCTTCAACATGAAGTCTTGCAGCAAGTTCTGGAACAACTCCACCATAAACACTATGTTGTAATTCTTGAGATATTTTTTTGTGATAAATTAATTTTTTTGATTCAATTTCAGTGATTGCTATTGAACTATCATCACATGAACTTTCAATAGATAAAATCATCTACTTACTTTCCTCACACTCTTCAACTCTATTTATCCACTCTAACGCACAATCAAGTTTTCCATATCCAGAATCAGCATTTATATGTCCTGCATCTTCAAGTATTTTCATTCCAACTTTTATTTTACTACTTAATCTAATAGCCTCTTCAACTGTAATATATGGATCATTTGTTGAAGTTGCCATAATAATTTCTTCTGATTTTAAATCTTCACTTAGGGGATAAGGAAAAAATGTTGGAGCAGCCTCTAAAACCTTATCTCTAACTGGTGCAACTAACATTAACTTATCTAATTTTATATCCAACTCTTCACAAGTATGAAACCATAAAAGATTTGCCAAAGAGTGGCAAACAACAACAGTTGGTTTAAAATGTTCAATCTCTTTTTTTAAAAACTCTTTCCACTCTTCTAGGTTTGGATTGTCTCTATTTGGCAAAGTAGGAAATGATACTGGTGTATTTTGTTCTATTAAATCCCTTGCTAAATTTGCTTGCCAATGGGGAAAATCACTCCCACCTAAACCATGAAGTATTAAAACTCTTTTCTCTTTCATTAATTAATATCCCTTACACATCTTACAAATTTCTTTTTATGACGACTGTCATAATATGGCGTTCCACTTACAAAAAACATATAATCAGCATAGAACCAAAATGTACGCCAATGGGCTTTACTCGCCCAATATCCTACAGGCATATTAAATTTAAATGCCCTATTTATATAACTTCTTTCATTTGTCTTATCTACAATAAGTTCAAACTCTTCTATTGTAGGTAATCTCCAATTGTCATACCCAGCATAAGATAAACTTTCACAATAATCAGTTGCATCACTGTGATTTAATCTATTCTTTACATTTGAAAAGTTATCTATCCACATTAATTTTGCAGTTGAATCAACTACAACTTTTCTTGTGCCATCTCTTCTAAAATCGTTAGAAAAACTAAAACTAATTAAGAGTAAGACCAAGAATAAATATTTCATCATTTATCCTTTAAAGTAAACTTTCCTCTTTGAATTTGTGATTTTACACTTTCATCAAGAAGTTCCAATGTAATATTATACTCTTCTTTATAAATTAATCCAACAAGCTCTTTACATAGTTTTGTTTTCTTTTCATTTGAACTATCGTGCTGTTTCCACTCTTCAAATTTTTTTTCATAAACATCAACAACATTTTTTTCAAACTTTGTTCTTGAATAAATTAAATAAATCACTAAAACTAGTAATATTCCAAAGGGGATCAATAAATCAAGAGTCACAAAAACTCCTAACTTGCTTATCTATTTCGAAAATATCATCAATATTTTGAGGTTTTACACTATTAAATTTATTTAATGCATTTAATGTTGTTTTTGAAATATCTAAAAACCCTATTTCACCTTTTAAGAATTTATAAACACTAACTTCATTTGCAGCATTTAACACAACTCCTAAATCTGGATTATTTAAAATCTCATCTTTTACTTCCCAAATTGGATACCTAGAGGTTTCAATTTGTTTAAATTCTAAACTTCCAACTTCAAGTAAATTTACAGGTTTTAAAATCTCTTCATCACACTTTCCTAAAATTGCATAAGCAATTGGAAGTTGCATAGAAGCATTTGCAATATGTGCTGTTGTACTTCCATCGGTAAAGTTTACCATTGCATGAATTAACGATTTTGTTTCTATTATTGCATCTAATTTACTTATATCAAATAACCAAGCAGCTTCTAGTAATTCAAACATCTTGTTTGTCATTGTTGCACTATCAATTGTGATTTTATTTCCCATTGACCAATTAGGGTGATTTAGGGCTTCTTTTATTGATACATTTTTAAGTTCATCCAAGGGATAATCTCTAAAAGAACCTCCACTTGCAGTTATTGTCATGGAATCAATTTTTTTATCTTGTAATAAATACCATAAACCAAAGTGTTCACTATCTATTGGACTAAGTTTTGTTTGGTCTATAAATTTTCCAGCAACAACAAGTGATTCTTTATTTGCAAGGGCAATTTTTTTACCACATTCAATCGCTTTTAAAGTTGGTTTTAGTCCTAAAAAACCAACAAGTGAATTTACAACAGTTTTAGCTTCACTTTGTTCAATTGCTTCTAAAATTGCATCTTCACCAAAAGATACATTTTTATGATTTACTTTAGAAATATCTTCTTTATTTGCAATAACTACTTTTTTAGGTTTAAATTCAGCAATTTGTTTATTTAAAACTTCAATATTTCTACCAGCCACTAATACTTCAATATTAAGATTAAATCTTCTTGCAATATTTAGGGTGTTTACCCCAATAGAACCTGTACTTCCTAAAACTATCACATTATTGCTCGTAAAAGAACTAACATAATCACTCCACCAAAAAGGTAACCATCTGTTCTATCTAAAATTCCACCATGACCAGGTAAAATATTTCCACTATCTTTTACCCCTGCTTCTCTTTTTAAATAGCTTTCAAATAAATCTCCAAATACTGAAGCTAAGGCTACAATAAGAGAGATTACTATTGCTCCAAAAGTTGATAAATTATCAATTGAGAAAATAGTTCCTAAAATAGTTGCAACAAGTAAACCACCAATTACACCTTCGATAGTTTTATTTGGGCTTGTTTCACAAAACTTTGTTTTTCCCATACCTCTACCAACAAAATATGCTCCAATATCAGCACCTGCAACAATTACAAGTAACCATAATAAAGACATAACACCATATTCAATATAAAGTGAAAATAGAAAAAGAAAAGAAGCTGTTGGATATAAAAGAATCAAAAATGCTTTTGTGTCAATACTTTTTTTATAAGCTAAAACTGAAGCATAAACAATAGCTAATACAAATATCAAATCCTCAGGATTTGGATAAAAATATGCTAAAAACCACAAAACACCACTATATAAATAAACAAAGTCAATCTGTGTTTTATAAAGCTTTTTTGATTCACTTATTGAAATTACAAGAAGTCCTCCAAATAAAAGCCACATAATAAAAAATGAGTCAATATACCCAATTAATAATACTGCTAAAATTAGAATTACACCTGTTTTGATCCTAGTACCACTTGATTTTATTATCTCTGTCATATTCAACCTAATTATTAGAATAAAGCTTGATTATACTAAAGTTTGCCTTGTCTTAAGTTTTTATTACTATAGTTGTATAAGGGTTATATAGAACATTTGCACCATTTTGTATTTTTACATTTCTTCTTTGTGTGTAGTCAACTTCGTATGTTCCACTATGGTCTGTTGAAAATTGTGCACATATAATTGCTGCTTTTTCAATCACAGATTCAGGAATTGTTTTTTTAGAGTTTTGAACAATTACATGGGAAGATGGTCTATCTTTTAGATGAAACCAAAAATCACTTGCCTTACTATTTTTTAGTAAATATATATTTTCCCTTTCACTAGTACCCAACATGATTTTATATCCTTCAAAAAAGAAGCTTTCATACATTTGAGATTTTTTTGTTTTTGTTTGATTCTTCTGTTTTTTAGGATATAAAAATTCCATTTCATCAATAGATTTAGAATTTTGTAAATTTAAAATAAGTCTATTTAAAAATTCGATTTTTTCTTCTAAATTATCTTTTTCTATTTTTATATTATTTGCTTTATGTTTTGCTCTTTTTGCCTTTTTAAAAAGCTCATTTGAATATGTAGAAGCTTGAAATTTTTCATCTAATGTTACTTCAACTTCATTTCCTGAAAAATCATATGTTTTAAAACTTTTTTGATAAGGCTTAATTGTGTGTAGATTAGAAAGAATTAAATTTGCTTTTTCATATAATTCATTTGACTCTTTTTCTAAGTCTTCTTTTTTAGGTAAAGAGTTTACAGTTTTTTGAAGTTTCTTTAATTTTTTCTCAACTTGAGTGATTTTTTGTTTTTTTATATTTTGAATATTTTTTTGTTCAATTTGTTCATAAACGTTAAAAAGATACTCTTCTATATTTTCTACTTTTTCAATTTTAGGTACAAAGTCTTGTTTTGGAATCTCATCAAGTTTTATTCCAACTTTAACAACTCTACTTGAAGAAAACTCATCAATATGTCTTAATGCCTCCAAGATAACTCTGTTTTCATCAAGTATTATAATATTTGTATGTTTTCCTGTAAATTCTAATTGCAATATTGTTGTAAGCTTTTTATATGAAGAGGAAGAGCTAACTTTTATATTTATAATTTTATCATCATTATAAAGCTCAATGTCTTCAATTTTTGCTTTATTGAACCTTTTTTGAAGAACTACATCAAATGGCGCATTGAAATCTTTTTTTGATTTTGGGTCTTCTTTTCTTTTATAAATTAAACTATTTCCCTTGCTCATATCAAAGTAAACAATATTTTTATTATTAAACTCGATTATAATTGTATTGTTATCAATTCGCTTACAAAGCTTTATATTTTGGGCATTTTCTTTTAAATAGTTAATGACTTCTTTTAATAGATAGTATTTCACAATAAATTCACTTTTACTTATTAAGATTACAGCAGTTTTTTATCAACATGTGCTATAATTGTAGCCAAATTATAATTAGAAGAGGAGAGAGTTAAATGAAAAACCTACTTAAACTAGCATTAGCAGTTACAGTATTTTTAGGTATTGCAGCTTCAACTGCATCAGCAGATCCAGTAAAAGGACAAAAGATTTTTATTAAAAAATTCAAAAAACCTTGTGGTTTCAATGGTGCTAAATTTGCAGTTAAACATACTCAAGGTGAGTGGAAAGCAATTATGGATGAAGGAAAATTTGCAGATGAACTTATGAAAATTTGTCCAAATGTAAAACCAGACAATAAATACTTAGAAGATAAATATATTAAACATATTTATGATTTCTCATTTGAATATGCAAGTGACTCTGGAAATGTTCCATCTTGTTAATATTTAATATAAATTTTACTTATAAAAGGGAAGAAGTTTAACTTCTTCCCTTTTTTTATTTCAAAAATTTAAGAATTATAATGAATACTTATTCATAATTAATCTTACCTTAATTTTTTAGACTATATAATTACATCAGCTTATATTAAAATTAAAAGGAAAAGTTATGAAACAACTTCTTAAATTAGCTCTAGCAGCTACAGTATTTTTAGGTGTTGCAACAACTGTTGCATCAGCAGACCCAGTAAAGGGTCAAAAGATTTTTATCAAAAAATTTAAAAAGCCTTGTGGCTTCAATGGCGCTAAATTTGCAGTTAAACATACTCAAGGTGAGTGGAAAGCAATTATGGATGAAGGTAAATTTGTTGACGAGATGATTAAAATTTGTCCAAATGTAAAAGCTGACGATGTTAAAGAGAAATGGATTCAACATATTTATGATTTTTCATTTGAGTATGCAAGTGATTCAGGAAATGTTCCATCTTGTTAGTCTGATAAATAAAACTCTTAATTAGATTAATATTATAAAAAAAGGAGATTATTTTAGCTCTCCTTTTTTTGATTGACAAAAAGTTTTATATAAAATAATTAAGTATTATAAGTATAAGTTTTAATTATCATAATGAATGATTATCTATACTTAAATTTAACTTAAATAAAATGTTATATAATCTTTTTAAACTATTTAACACAAAGGAAAAAAGATGAAAAAATCAATAGTTGTGCTATCAGCAATAGCTGCATTATCAACAACTTCATTCGCTGCAGATGTTAGTAATGAAGCTATGCTAAAACAAATTGAGATGCTTAAAGCTCAAATTGCCGTATTAGAAAGTAAATTTGACAAAACTGAAAAAGCAGTTAGTGATGAAAGATTTACAAAATTAGAAAAACAAGTTCAAAGTAATAAAAACCTTGCACTTGGCGCAAAAAAACAAAGTGCATCTGACAATATTAAATGGGATATTGACTTTAGAACACAAATTGATAATATAAATTATAAAAGAAATGGAATGTCTGATGCAAAAAATGACGCATTAATTACAAGTAGATTATGGTTAGGTGCGGCATATGCTCCAAATGATAATACAGTATTTAAAGGTAAGTTATCTTACAACAAAGCTTTTGGAGACACTGCAAATCACTCACAATCAAATACAACTCCTGGATATGCAGATTTTGATTGGGTAACTAATGAAAATGCTACAGATAATACTATGAAAGTAAAAGAAGCATATTGGTTATATAAAGATGATACTATTGGAGAAGCTCAAATCCCATGGACTATTTCTGTTGGTAGAAGACCTTCAACTGATGGATTACCAATTAATATGAGAAATATGCAAAAAGAAAACTCTCCTCTATCACATGTAGTTGATGTAGAGTTTGATGGATTTTCTGCAAAATTTGATTTAGAGAAAGTTACAGGTGCAACTGGTTCATGGTTTAAAATCTGTGGAGGTAGAGGTTTAACAAATGCAACTCCAAGATTTGATATGTTTAGTCCGGCTTATTCTACAGATGATTCAAAAAATGCTGATGTTGATATGTTAGGATTTATTGCAGTACCATATGATGATGGTCAATATTCTATTCACTTAAATTATGCTCATGCATGGGACTTAATTGGATTTGATGGTGCCTCATTAACTTCATTTAATACAGCATACCAAACATATATGACTACACCTACAGCTGCAAATGCATATGCAATGCAAATGGCAATACCTTCTTTTAAATCAGTGGGAGATATTGATTATGCAACTATTCTTTTTAAAGCTTATGGTATAGGAGATGGTATATCTGATTATTTAGATGATACTACAATATTTGCATCATATGCAATGTCGAAGACTGATCCAAATGCAAATGTTCCAGGAGGAATGTTAGGTTCAACTGATTCTGAAACAGGTCATTCATATTGGATAGGGATTAATGCACCATGCCCTATTTCTCCTAATTCAGCTAGAATTGGAGTTGAGTGGAACAAGGGTTCTAAATACTGGAGATCTATGACTTATGGTGAAGATACATATGCAGGAAGTAAAATTGCAGCAAGAGGTACAGCATGGGAGATTTATAGAAATCAAAAAATCAACAATGCATTATCTTGGGGCTTAAGCTATACTAATATAAATTATGATTATACAGGTTCTAATTCTTTCTTTGGTGCAGATGGAACTCCACAGGATGTAAATACTGTTGCAGGAGCAGTTACAGAAGCAACTGACATCAGAGCTTACGTAAGATATAAATTCTAAGAATTTATAAAAAATAAAAAGAGGTTTTCCTCTTTTTATTTATCTTTTATCTAAAAGAAACCTTATCTAAGTCAAAAACAACTTTTTCGGCTAACTCTATCATTTCAATATTTAATCTTTTAAATTTTTCATCTTTTATATTAAGTAATAGTTTGTCGTAAACATTTGCATATGGATATATTGTAAAGTAGATATATTCTTTTGATTTTGATTCTTTATCTAATTCTTTAAACCAAACTGCAAGCATTGAAAAATATAACATTGCAGGATTAAATAGCTTTCCATTTTCAAGCTCTTTTGAAACTCTTTTATTAATAAAGTTATATCCTTGTAAAACAGCCTTAATTCTATAATGGTTTCTATTATTTATATAATGTTCATTTGGGAAAGTACATTTTTCTATTTGTTTATACATCTCATTTGAAATATCATTAATATAATTATTTATATCTTCATCAATTTCAAAAATAACTTCATCTTTATCTTTATAAGATGCAATTAAATCTTTACAAAACAATAATAAGCTCTCTGTTTTTATTTTAGATAAATTTAAAATCATAATTAATTCTATCAAAAATATATTGAAAAATAACACTTAAGAATAAATTTAAGTTCATTTAAGATAAAATGTAGCAAATTTACGAAAAATAAACTAAAAAAAGGAAATTATTGGAACAAATTGGTGTTTTAAGTGAAGGGAATATATATGACCTTCAGACTGCTGAAGCTTTAAACATCACTGGTGATGAAATTAAAGCTGATAATTCGCCTGAGTCTCTTGAGATTCTCAGACACTCATGTGCTCACATGATGGCGCAAGCTATCAAAGAGTTATACCCTGAAGCAAAATTCTTTGTAGGGCCTGTTGTAAAAGAAGGGTTCTATTACGATTTTAAAGTAGATTCGAAAATCTCAGATGAAGATCTTCCAACCATTGAAAAGAAGATGAAAGAGATTGCAAATAGAAAACTTCCTATTGAAAGATTTCAAGAGTCTAGAGAAGAGATTGAAAATAAGTTTGCTAATGATGAATTAAAACAAGCTGTATTAAAAAATATTACTGATGATACACTAACGGTTTACAAACAAGGTGACTTTGAAGACCTATGTAGAGGACCTCATTTACCAAATACGAGAATGATTCGAGCTTTTAAACTTACACGAGTTGCTGGAGCATATCTTGGTGGTGATGAAGAAAATGAAATGATTACTAGAATCTATGGTATTGCTTTCTTTGATAAAAAAGAGCTAAATGACTATATAAGAATGCTTGAAGAAGCTAAAAAAAGAGATCATAGAAAACTTGGAACAGAACTTGAACTATTTACGTTTAATGAAGATATAGGAGCAGGACTTCCTTTATGGCTTCCAAATGGGGCAAGACTGAGAGGAAAACTTGAGAAACTTCTTTATAAAGCGCATAGAGTAAGAGGTTATGAGCCAGTACGTGGTCCAGAGATTTTAAAAGCAAATCAATGGGTTAAATCTGGTCACTATGCAAACTATAAAGAAAATATGTATTTCACTACTATTGATGAGCAAGAGTATGGTATCAAACCTATGAACTGTGTTGGTCATATTCAAATTTATAAAAATGACCTAGTATCATATAAAGACTTACCAAAGAAATTTTTTGAATATGGTGTTGTTCATAGACATGAATTAAGTGGAGCAATGCATGGGTTGTTTAGGGTAAGAGAGTTTACTCAAGATGATGCACATATTTTCTGTTTACCTTCACAAGTAAAAGATGTTATTATTGATGTACTTGAATTTGTTGATTCATTAATGAAACTATTTGATTTCAAATATGAAATGGAAGTTTCAACAAAACCTAAAAAAGCTATTGGCTCAGATGAGTTCTGGGAAACAACAACAAAGGCTATTATGAATGCACTTGATTCAGAAGGTTTGGAATATGGAATTGATGAAGGTGGTGGAGCATTTTATGGTCCGAAAATTGATATTAAAATCTTAGATGCTATTGGTAGAAAATGGCAATGTGGTACTGTTCAAGTTGATATGAACTTACCAACATCTTTTGAGATGGAATATATCAATGACAAAGGTGAAAAAGAACAACCAGTTATGATTCACAGAGCAATTCTTGGATCTTTTGAAAGATTTATTGGAATTTTAACAGAACATACAGCTGGAGAGTTCCCATTTGTAATTGCACCTACACAAGTAATAATTGTACCAATTGCAGATACACATGTTGAGTATGCAAAGCAGATTCAAAAAGAATTACTTTATGATGATATTGATTCAGAAGTTTTTGATATGAATGAATCATTAAATAAAAGAATTAGAATGGCAGAGAAAAAAAGAGTACCTATGATTTTAGTTCTTGGAGATGAAGAGGTTGAAAATAAAACTGTAGCTCTTAGAGATAGAAGAAAAAGAGAGCAATCAAATATGAGCAAAGATGAGTTCATAAAAATGTTAAATGATATAAATAATGGGAGCAAAATTTGAGTAGAGGGAAAAAACAAGAAGCAATAATGAATGAAAACATTACTGCAAGTGAAGTGAGATGTATGGGGGATGATGGTACTAACTATGGTATTATTTCAACAAGAGATGCACAACAAACTGCAGATGACTTAGGCTTAGACTTAGTTCTTATTGCTCCTGATGGAAAACCACCAGTTGCTAAAATTATGGATTATGGTAAATTTAAATACCAACAAGAAAAGAAACAAAAAGAAGCTAAGAAAAAACAAAAAATCATTGTTGTTAAAGAGGTTAAATTCTCTGTTAAAATTGCAGAAAATGATATCAACTATAAAGTTAAACATGCAATTGAATTCCTTGAGAAAGGTTATCATGTAAAATGTAGAGTTTTTCTAAAGGGTCGAGAAATGGCTCATCCTGAAGCTGGTGCAGAAGTACTTGAAAGAGTATGGCCTATGCTAGAAGAGTATGGACAAAGAGAAGCTGCTCCTAAACAAGAAGGAAGATTTGTAAATATGTATGTTACACCAAAAGGTGAACACAGCAAAAACTAAATAAGAAAAAGAGAATCTACTCTCTCTTTTTCTTAACACTCACTCACTTATTGATTATTCACTTAAACTTAATTAAAGCAATTTTTAAGTAAAATCTCAAACTTTTTCAATATTTAAATTAATTGAAAATGCAAATTTATAAGAAAGGAACTGTACGATGCCAAAGATGAAATCTAACAGTGGAGCTTTAAAAAGATTTAAAGTAAAAAAGAATGGTTCTATCAAAAGAGGATCAGCTTTTAGAAGCCACATCTTAACAAAAATGTCTCAAAAGAGAAAAAGAAATCTTAGAGGACCACAAACTGTTGCTAGCACTGATGCTGGTAGAGTTAAATTAATGTTAAACAAAGCGTAATTAAGTAAAAAAACTTAATTTTTAGTCCCTCCACCTAAAAAGTGGACAAGTTCAACCAAAGAAGTTGACACCTATTAAACAAATAGAGTAAAGAAAGGAAACGATATGCCTAGAGTAAAAACTGGTGTAGTTAGAAGAAGAAGACACAAAAAAGTTTTAAAGCAAGCTAGAGGATTTTTCTCAGGAAGAAGAAAACACTTTAGAAAAGCAAAAGAACAATTAGAGCATTCATTAGTATATGCTTACAGAGATAGAAGACAGAAAAAAAGAGATATTAGAAAGCTTTGGATCGTTAGAATCAATGCTGCTTGTAGATTAAATGATATTAACTATTCAAGATTCATGAACGGTTTAAAATTAGCTAACATTGAACTTGATAGAAAAATCTTAGCTGATATGGCTATCAATGATGCTGAAGGTTTTTCATCTTTAGTGGCAAAAGCTAAAGAAGCATTAGCAGCATAATTTATATAAATTTGCAATAATAATTAAAAGGGTTGAAGTTTTACTTCAGCCTTTTTTTATGACAAAAAATAAAAAAAGGGAAAAGTCTAAACTCTTCCCTTTTTAAATAAGTAAAATATTAATAATTAACCAATAGGTTCATTAACCTCAACTTTACACTCAGTTCCTTTACAATCTATATTTGCATCAAAATAGAAAATCTCAGAAACATCGTATTTTGCACCTTGTAATTTTTGCCAAGCTTCCACAGATCTACCACCTGCACTACAATGGAATACTAAAGTTTTACCTTTTGGTAATTTTTCATAAAAATCTTTGGCACTTGCTTTTTCAGCAGGTACATTAATAGCCCCTTTTAAATGACCTTCTTTGTACTCTACAGCATCTCTAATATCAACAATTTGAATATACTCTGGTAATTTCCCATCTTTATATAAAGCATAGAACCATTCACCATCAACTCCACCTTCGTCAATACTTAATTTAGCACCATTTTTAGAAAACTTTGCACCTTCTGCTTTAATAGGTGCTTTAGCTGTAGAAGCTGATTTAGTTGTAGCTAATCCAGCTTTTTTCCATTCTGGCATACCTGCAGCATATACATTTACATCACTATATCCCATAGAGATTAATTTTTTAGCAATTTTATGAGATTTCGCACATTTAAATCCACCACAGAAAGTGATAATTTTTTCACTATGATTTACAGGAAATCTTCCTTTTAACTCTTCAACTTGAGTATCTGGAATAGCAATTGCTCCAGGAATTGTTTCTTGTAAATATTTTGCAAATGGTCTAGCATCAATAATAACACCACTATTTTTAGCTTGAACAGCTTTAATAACTGGAAGCCCAACTTCTCTATAATTTAATTTACTCCACTCAGGCTCACCTGCTTGATATAATTTAACATTTGTAAATCCATCTTTTTTAAGCATATTTGCAACTTTTGGAGATTTACCACATTTCCATCCACCACAATAAACTACAATCTCTTTATTTTTTGGAGTATCTTTTAATTGTCCAATATAATTTGCATAATCAGTATCTGGGATATTAATTGAGCTAGGAATTGTTCCACCCATATATTTTTTTGCTGGTCTAGCATCAACTAAAATTATTTTAGCCGTATTTCTTGTTCCTTTTCCAAGTCTTGCTTTAACATATTTAAAGTCTACAACTTTAAGATTGAATTTATCAATCATTGCCTGAACTTTTGCACTAGGCTTTGTTAAAGCCCCTGGGTCGTTTGCAAACACACCTGTAGCTAGTAATCCAACCACTACTAAACTTTTTAGAATTAATTTCATTTTTTTCTCCTTATTAATGTAATTCTCTTTCTTTATTAATTGAAAATAATGTATCTAATAATTTGTAAGCTGCTATAATAATACCAATAGAGCCAATAACAATTAAAATCTCACCTAAATGTGGTGGCACATAATTAAAATTTGTTGAAATATCATAAAAATTATATTTTTCATAACCTACACCAAACCTGTCTGACATTGGGTTTGCATTACCACCATAGACAAATAAATATCTACCTATAAAACCTCCAATGATTGCTGAAATACAAGCAGGAAGGATATAATGTTTTAATATTCTAAATAATAATAAGAATGGTAAAACAAGAGTAAATAAAATATATCCACCAAAATATAATAACCTAAATTCACCAAATAATATAATAAATGCCCAATCTTTGTCTATAATTAAATACCCAATTACTTCATATATTGCCAATAAAAATATAAAAAATAACATAGCTTTTCTAATTAAAGCCATTAGTTTTTGATATCCACTTTTATTTCTATGAACTAAATAAGTAAGTACTCCCATTATCCCTAAAGATGATACGAATGCAGAGATAATAAAATAGAACATCAAAGCTGGAAACTCAGTCCATAAATGTCTTGCTGTATTCATAGAAAACAGTTTTGCTTGTATATAATATTCTACTAAGTCAACACCAATACTCATAATTAGAATTGGAAATGCTAATTTTTTTGCTAATTCTCTTTTATTTGTTAAAATTAAGTATATTTCAAACATAACAAAAGGTATATATGTCAAGTATAAAGGTAACATCAACCACATACCAGTATTTACGTTTGGACTTAAAAACATCCAGTGCATATTTAATAAATTTAAGTCTGTAGCGATAGTAAATAATCCTGCAAAAACCATTGCTAAACCAACTACCATAAATGATGCAGCTACTTTTTCAACTACTTTGAAATTTAATAGTTCTGCTAAAGCAACTAAAAAAATCACTCCACTTCCAGTATAAATCATGTACATATAGTTTGCAATGAAAAGAGTCCATGGGTTTTCTCTACTAATCTCACCCACATCACCAAATATTGCATTTCTCATAGCATGTCTTAGTTCGTCAGTAATAGGTTCCACACCTAAAGAGTGAGCAGTTGCAACTTCAGAAAAATATCTTAATTCAAAAATTTCTATAACACCAACAATGGCAATAGCAATTAAGATATATGCAATAAACATTGTTTTATTAAAGAAAAGTTCTTTGAATGACACCTTATTAATTTCAAGCCCTGCAATAGTATATTTTTCCATTGTTAGCTCCTTTTATTCTTTAAACTTCGTTGGTAAAACTCTGTTTGAAAGCTGTCCCAAGTATATATTTTTGTATCATGAGAGATACTTTGTCTTGCATAGTTATCAGTTCTTGGAACAATATAGAACAATTTTGGTAAAGTTCCAGCATCCTCTTTTTGGAAGAAAAATCTTTCTTTTTTCAGAAGTTTTACTAAATCACTATTTTCATCATCTAAGTCACCAAACATCCTAACATTTGTAGGGCATGTTGCTTGGCATGCTGTTGTCCCAGTTTCTTCAATTCTATGGTCACAGAAAGTACATTTATCCACAGCTAATTTTGTATCATCAACAAATCTAGCATCATAAGGACATGCTTCCATACAACCTTTACATAAAATACATTTGTCAGCATCTACTTTTACAATCCCACCTTCAATAATATGGCTTGCAAATGTTGGACAAACACTAACACATGGTGCATCTACACAGTGATTACATTGAGATGGGTATAAATTTACAAAAGGTTTATCAAAAATTGATCCTTCAACAATTCCTACCCAAATTCTTTGTTTATCTGCTCCTAGTTGAACACCATTTTCTTCTTTACAAGCTGTCTCACAAGCTTTACAATTAATACAGTTTTGGTAATCTAACGCCATTGCATAATTCATAGTTAAGCCTTTGTTACTGTAACAATAGTTTCATGCATAATTGCACTACCGAATACAGGTTCTATATCATCTTCAATTATTTGATTACAACTAGCTCCATTTCTGTATCCAAATGTTAAAGCTTTTGATTGTGCACCAAATCCATGAACATAAAAAATTGTTTCTGGTATAATTTTATTTGTTGGAAATGCTTTCAATTTTACAATTCCTATACTACTTGTGATTTGAACTAAATCTCCATGTTTTATACCTAATTCTTCAGCTTCTTTATCATTTATCCAAACATAATTTTCTGGCATAAGCTCTAGAAGCATTACATTATTTTGTGTAGCATTTTGAGTAAACTGAGCATGTCTTCCACAAATAAATTTAAATTTTCCTTTTGGAACTTTTTTAACAAGTTCATCTTTCCATATTGGCATTGGGTCTACACCTTTTTTTGCCATATTCCCTAAATAACACTCAATTTTTTTACTTGGTGTTTTAAATAATCTTTTTACTTCTGCTATATCTTTTGGATTAATACAAGTATCAATCGCTTCATGATCTGAATCATCTTCAAGTTTTACAACTGTATAAAGTTTGTCTTTTTCATTGTAGTATTGGAAACTATTATTATCAAGTTTTTTGAAACTCTCTGAGAACTTAGGATAATAAACACCTTTTTCCCTTAAGATATTCCATGCTTTTTCACCATATTTTGGAACAAACATATCTTTATTTATTTGTTCTTGGGTATGATGGTAAACATCTGCTAGATAAAAACCATTTTCTTTATAATATTCTTCAATCTCTTCTTTAGACATTCCATCAAGTTCATCTTGAATATCTTCATCATATTTTTTTGTTATTTCCCATAAAGGACGTGATAATTTTTCAGCTAAACCTCTTACAATCTCTAAAACTGGTTTAGTTTCATACATTGGTTTAACGGCAGCTTTTCTAAGTGCAATAGATGGTTCAACACCAGCAAAAGATTTTATTGGGTCTTCTCTTTCTAAATATGTACACTCAGGTAAAATAACATCTGCCATCATTGCTGTATCACTTGGCATAGTATCAATAGCTACAACTAAATCCATTTTTTCTAATAGCTTTTTAGTTTTTTCTGTATTTGGAACTGATAACATTGGATTTTGTTTATAAATAAAAAATGCTCTAATAGGATATGGAGATTTACCTTCTAAAATTTTATTTCTCCAAGCAATCCAAGAACCAGAACCACCAATTACAGCAGCAGCATCTTTTTCAATTCTTCCTAATGCATTTGCATACATTGGAGCATTTGTTCCATGTGAATCTAAAGGAAGTTTTTTACCAAATACAATTCCACCTTTAACATCAATACCTCCACCAAGTGCAGAGAAAATTGCTTGAGCACGTCTTAGTTGGAAATCATTCCCCGCCCAAGTTGACCTTCTACCTTGATAATATATTGATTGAGGAGCATTTGCCATAAACTCTTCTGCAACTTTTTTAATTTCATACGCTGGAACTCCAGTAATCTCTTCAGCCCACTCAGGAGTATAATTACTACTTAATACGTGCTCTTTATATTTATCGAAATTTGAGAAGTTATTTTTTACATAAGTTCTATTATATAATTCATATTTAATTACATGGTAAGTTAAAGCTAAAACAAATGCTAAATCTGTACCTGGTTTAATTGCTAAATATGTATCTGCATGGATTGCAGTATTAGAGAATCTAGGATCAACAACAGTTAATTTTACACCTTTACCTCTTGTTCTTTTAAAAATATCCATAGTATCTGGGGTGATAAAAGCTTCGGCTCTATTAGCTCCAGCCATAATTACATATTTTGCATTTTCTAAATCTGCTTGTCCATATCCACCAATTGTAAGGGCATAACCTGATACGGCTGTTTGAATACAGATTGATGCGTGGTTTACAAAGTTTGTTGAACCTATTTTGTCAGACATAAATGTTTTAAAAGTATGCTCTGCCATACCTTCACCGGCACAATAACCAATACATGATCTATTATCTTCTTCTTCATCTAAGATTTTTGTCATCTTTTGGGTTATATAAGTATAAGCTTCATCCCATGTAACTCTTTTATATTTACCATCACCTCTTTCACCAGTTCGAATGAGCGGATATTTTAATCTATCTGGGTCATATAAAGCTTGTATTCCTGCATTTCCCCTAGCACAAAGCATGTTTTTTGATTTTGGAAAGTGTGGATTAGGATCTAGTTTAGTTACTACTCCATTTTCTACTCTTGCATAAGCAGCACACTTATTAACACACATTTCACATAAAGTTGGAACTAATTTTAGTCCTTTTTCATTAGAAACTTTTGTTGTACCTAATGTTTTTTTATCTTCATGTGTTTTTGTACTTGAAAGTGCAGAAGTTGATGCAGCTACAACTGATAAGGCAACTGTACCTTGAAGAAATTTTCTTCTTGAAATCTCAACTTGCATTTTCTCTCTCCTCTTTATTATTAATATTTACTTATTATTTTATATTAACTGTATAATTTTAACATGATAATTGATAAATTATTCTTATTCTTGAATGAATATTCACTAAATTTATAAGATTTTTTGATTTTTTTCTTGTATTATAAGAATAAGTTATCAAAATAAGTGCTATTTTGATAAAAATGTAATTTTTGAGTCAGAAAGAATTCCCTTTTCAAAATCTTTATGACATGCGACACAGTTGGACTTTGTTTCTATTGTGTCACTTTTAAAAACTTCTTCAGGAATATTTTTATGCGTTTCCTTCCAATAATCAGTTTTTGTTATAATAAATTTTTTGGAATCAGCTAATTCTTTAGTTATTTTATATGAAGATTCTCTTGTTGATGTTTCTGAAGAATTTATTATTAAAAATTTTTCTATTGATTTTACCATTGAGTTATCTAACTCTAAATCCTCTTCAAAATGATCTTCTTGATTTGCCATCAAATTTTTCCAAGATTCCTTTGGCAATAAAAATGGTGGAATTAAATTATGGCAATCAGAACACTCAAATTGAAAATCAGCATGTAATTTTTTGTAATCAATCTTCTCAAATTTACTTTTTACTAAAAAGTTATTAGGTATATAATATGTATACGATGCTAAAGCTAAAACAAATACAATATATATAGAGCCATAAAACTTCATACTAAATGTTGGTTTAATATCTTCACCCTTTGATTTCTTATATCCAGTTATCATGGCAAAGAGCATAGATGTTTTATGATAAAATTGTTCAATTAATACTCCAGTTATATGAGTAAGTATCATTACTAATAATATATATGATAGAACTTCATGAATAGTAAAAAACTCTTCCATATATATGTAATATGTATTATTCATAAAATAAAAAATTCCATTTCCTTCTTGAACTCCATATAAAACAAGTCCAAGTAGACAACAAATAATACCAATCCATGTGACTAAAAAAGCAAACCATGAAGAAGCAGGGTTATGTCCTGCTTGTATTTGTCTATATCTATTTTTAACTTTTTCTACAAAATAAAGCTTTAAATCACTAAAGGCAAAATGGTAATCACTCCATCTTGCATATTTTGGACCTATCAATCCCCATACAATTTTTTTAATAAACATCCCTAAAGCAATAATTCCAAAAGTAACATGTAAAGTTAAAAGATTTTCATAAAAAGAGGTGATAAAAGATGCAAAAAAAGACACAACTAGTAGCCAATGGCTAAGTCTTCCCAAAAAAGACCATACATATGTTTTATTTTCTTTATTCATCTTTTATCCAATATAATGATTGTTCATTCAAATAAGTCAACTAAAAAAATCACCCTCTTTTGAATATTTTTTTTATAAGTGCAAAAATAAGTCTTATAATACCAAGTGCCAAATAGATTAAAAATGTGTACAAGAAAGGATGGTAAGGCATCCCCTGAGAAAAAAGAGCACTTATATGCTCAATTGGATGAGAAAACCAAACACTATTATGAAAAACTAATGATGAGACTATAAATAAAACAATATAGATTGTAATCTCTTTTTTTAAATTTACCAATACCTTCCCTTATTTTCAAATAATAAGTAAAGAGAAACTCCCTTTACTTATTTAGTATAAAATTTACTTTCTATATATTCTGCCATCTCTTTTGGAGTATATTCCATACCTTTTTGCTCAATCTTTTTCTGATTATGTTCCATAACTTCATGATCAGTTCCTGAAGATTGATCTGCTCCACCATTTTGAATATTATAAAGTTCCATTTCTATTTCATGGGCACTCATATCATTTAATGCTGGACCTTTTTTAGCAGGATTACCTTCTCCATTTACACCATGACACTTAGAACACATTTTTGTATAAATTTCTGAAATTGTATATGATTTTTTTGCATTATCAATTTTAAAGTATTTTGCTTCTGGATTAAAGGCAACAAAAATATATTCGGCCATTGCATTTGGTTTATAATCCATACCCTTTTCAATAATTTTTTTCATATTGTGCGCCATTACATCATGGTCAGTTCCTGATGATTGATTTAAACCCCCAGATTTTAGATCAAAAAGACTTATCTCTAGTTCATGAGCTGTCATATCGTTTAAAGCAGGTCCTTTTTTTGCAGGATTTCCTTCCCCATAAACACCATGACATTTTGAACACATTTTTGTATAAATCTCTGCATTTGTATATTTTTTTTCAGCAGCACTAGCACTGATAGTTATTAAACTTGCTAAAAAGCCTAAAAAAATTGTTTTTTTAATTTCCATAATAAATCCCTTTCCCCTATTTTAAGATGGTGACAACCACTGCACCTCTTACATCTCCACTTTTATATCCATAAGCATTGTTATTTTTATAAATCTCGAAGAATCTATCTTTTGATTTTTTATCAACTTTCTTTTCAACCCCATGACATTTTTTACAGTCTCTACTATTCATAGTAATAGGTGAATAAACTTTAAAAGTGTTATCATCAACAATTTGGACAATCTCATCTGGCTGATAAGCATCAGATTTTGCAATTAGTTCAAATGCTTTTAAAATCTTTTCTTCACTTTCATTAGCTTTAGCTTTTTCATTTCTGTTATTAAGACTTATTCTTTTTACAGAAACTTTTGGACCATATTTATCATTAAGTTTTTTTGCAACCAATTTAGAATCATTGATACAGTAATTAACCATACCTTCTAATTTATTAGCTCTTTTTGAATCTTTTAATTCTTTTTTTAATGTAGAGTTATACTCTTTTATTAAATCATGAGCTAACTTTTGAGCATTGTCTTTTGAAAATTCTTGTGCAAAACTACAAAGGCTAATTGATAAAATCAAACCACTAATTAAAAATTTTTTCAATTTTTACTCTTTTATGCTCGTCCAGATAACATTCCATAAACAGTCATAGGTTTAAGTGCATAAACTTTTAATAACCACCAAATATATCTTTCAACTGTTGGGTCTAGAGGAAATGATGGAGTTGGTTTTGCTGTCCAATTAAATTCAGCTAACATAACTGTACCAATTCCAGTAATTAATGGACATACAGTATAACCTGCATATTTAGAAGTCATCTCTTTACCTTCCATTGCAGCAATTAAGTTATCTACTAATACTGCATATTGTTTTCTTGCACTACCACCAGTTTTTCCCATAGCAATACCAGCAACATCTCCAAGACCAAATACATTTGGATATCTTGTATGTTGTAAAGTCTCTTTATCAAGTTCTACCCATCCACCTTTTGCAGCACTACCTCTTTGCCATGCTAAAGAAGAATTTTTAACAGCATCTGGTGCTCTCATTGGAGGAGTAATATGAATAAAGTCATATTCTCTTTCAATTTTTTTAGCCATAGGAATCATCTCATAATCTTCAATAATCTCGTCGTATGCACCTTTTTCTAACCATTTTTTTTCAAAAGTTGCAATTTTTTTATTAACATCAATTTCAACAAGATTGTTTTTGTATTCCCATTTCATATCTCTTGCTTCAAATTGTTTTACAATCGCTTCATGATATTCTGGAACACCAAACATTTTTCCACCATTTGGATAAAAATATAATTCTGCATTATCCCTTACTCCAGCTTCTCTTAATCTCGCATCAGTTAAATACATAATTTTCTTTGGAGCTCCACCACATTTAATTGGAGTATTTGGGTGAGTAAATAAACCTTTTACTTTTTTACCAGATTTTGCTTCAGAAATAAACTCTTGCATACCTTTCCAAGTATTAACAGCTCCATCGGCATAATAGATTGAATGAACTCCATTTTTACCAACTTTTTGAGATACTGTTTCATTTGCTTCTGCAGAATAACCAACACCTTCTAAACCTTTAATTTTTCCATAATCAAGTACTAAACCTGTTGCAACAACTAAAAAGTCATATGAAATCTCTTGTCCACCTTCAGTTTTTACCTTATTTGCTTCAGGGTCAAACTCTGCAACTTTATCCTTAATCATTTTAACACCACTTGGAACAAAATCTTTAGTATTATAAACAATGTCTGATTTTTCCCATACCCCAGCTGCAACTAATGTTTGTCCAGGTTGATACGAAACAGAAATTGGATTTGGTTCAATAACAGTAATATCTGGATTTGATAAGTTATTTGAAAGTTTTGCAGCAGTTGCAATACCAGCTAGTCCACCACCAACAATTACTATTTTACCTTTTGCTTCACTAGCTTGTGCAATTGTTGCTGCCTCAACTTCAGTTGTATTTCCCATTAAAAACGAAGCTGAACCAAGTCCAGCAAGTTTAAGTGCGTCTCTTCTAGATATCCCTTTCTTTTTAAGCTCACTATCTAGAATGTCAAGTGCTTTTTTTAGCTCCTCATTATTTCCCATTATAAAAGTCCTTAATTTAAATTGTATTCATTAAGATACCAAATGTTTGATAATAATAAACTTAAATTATGCTGAATAAATAAATTATAATTATTACTTTAGCTTATAATTGATTTTGCCTTATAATATTCTTCTTTATTATTAAGGTTTATAAATTCATCCTCATTTTCAAATTCTATAAAAGTAGTATCCATTTTTTTTAGAAGGTAACCAACTTTATGGATGTCGTTTTTTAGCATGTTTTCAACTTCAATTATAGCTTTTGTGGAAAACACTCCACACAGATTATGTTCTCTATTTACTGTTTTTGCAAGGGTTATATCATAATCTTTTGATTTACTTATCAATTTTTCTATTGTTGAGATTTCTACAAGTGGGGTATCCACTGTTATAATAAATAGTTTACTTTCATCTTTAAAAAATTCAAATATTGATTTTAAAGCAACTATAGGAGAATACTCTTTTTCTTTATCTAAAATTAATTTATTATCAAAACTAAACTTTTCAGTTTTTGATGATAGATATACCTCTTTGAAGTAAGGTTTTAATTTTTTGTATTGATATTCTGTAAGAGTTTTAGAAGTAGAAAATGGAAGAAGAGCTTTGTCTTCTCCCATTCTTGAACTTTTACCACCGCATAAAATTACGCATGGCAAATTAAACATAATTAGATACTTTTTGGGTCAGTAATATAACCAGAGATTGCACTTGCTGCTGCAACTGCACTATTAGCTAAATAAATTTTAGATGATCTACTTCCCATTCTACCAACAAAGTTTCTATTTGTTGTAGAGATACAAACCTCATTATCACCTAAGATTCCCATGTATCCACCTAAACATGCTCCACAAGTTGGATTTGATACAACTGCACCAGCGTCAACTAAAGTATCAATATAACCTGCTTTTGTTGCATCTCTTAGGATTTTTTGAGTACCTGGAGTTAAAATCATTCTTACATGACGTGCAACTTTTTTACCTTCTAAAATCTCAGCTGCGATTTTAAAATCACTTAATCTACCATTTGTACATGATCCAATAAATACTTGGTCTACTCTAATGTTATCTTTTACTGCTTGAGAAACAGAATGTCCATTATCTGGTAAAAATGGATATGCAATTACTGGTTCAAGTTCCGCAACATTGATTTCAATAACCTTTGTATATATTGCATCTTCATCAGAATAATGAATTTTAGGCTCTGCTCTTAATCCACCATTTGCTTCAGCAGTTTTCTTTAAAAACTCTTCAGTTGTTTCATCATATGCAAAGATACCATTTTTAGCTCCAGCTTCAATAGCCATATTACAAATAGAGAATCTATCATCCATACTTAAATGTTTAACAGTATCCCCCGTAAATTCTAAAGCTTGGTATAAAGCTCCATCAACACCTAATTGTCTGATAACCTCAAGAATAATATCTTTTCCAGATACAAACTCTGATGGTTTTCCAGTCATTACAACTTTAATAGATTCTGGAACTTTAAACCAGTTTCCACCTGTAATCATACCAAATGAGATATCAGTACTTCCCATACCAGTTGAGAATGCACCTAGTCCACCATGTGTACAAGTATGTGAATCTGCACCAATAATTACATCACCAGGTAATACTAACCCTTTTTCAGGTAAAAGTGCATGTTCAATACCCATATCTTTTTCATCGAAGAAATATTTTAAATCATGTTTCATAGCAAAATCTCTTGAGATTTTTGCTTGATTAGCCGATGCAATATCTTTTGCTGGAATAAAGTGGTCAAGAACAATTGCAAACCCTTCTGGATTTGCTAATTTTTCAAAGCCACCCTCTTCAAATGCTCTAATTGAGATTGGAGTTGTAATATCATTTCCAATTACCATATCAATTGGACTTCTTACAATCTCTCCTGCAAATACTTCTTTTCCTACATGTTCACTAAAAATTTTTTCCGTAATAGTCTGACCCATAAATACCTACTTTTAATTTTTCTTTTTCTTTTAGCCTTGGATTATAGCTAATTTTTTTTTAAGAGTTTAAACTTTGCTTTTTTTCTCTAATCTAGCTTGTTTTATTTGTATATAAATAATTATAGCAATGCTTAAATTTATAATTACATCTGCAATATTAAAAATCGCAAATTCAAAACCGTAATGCCAATAAAAATAATCAACAACTCCACCATAAGTAAATCTATCTAAAATATTTGATAAACCACCTGCAAACAATAATGCAATTGGAATATAATACTGTATAAATACATCTTTATTTATATATAAATAAATTAAACCAATTAATACCAAGCCCAATTGAATATACTTTAAATATCCATCAAGGAAAGAAAACATTGAAAAAGCTACCCCATAGTTATATGCTAATTGCAAAGACATATAAGGACCTTCAATATTCCAATCATAATTTGCAAAACCGTATTTTATAATTTGATCAAAAATAAATATACATGTAAATATAGTAAAACTAATTTTTAATTTTTTTTCCATCTTTTATAATGCTTTTTTTATAAATGCCTCTAATTCCTTCATAGATTCAGCCACATCTTTTTGATTTTTCCCTTCTAAAAGAAGTCTTATTTTATTTTCTGTTCCAGAATATCTAATTAAATCTCTAATCCCTTTATCTCTAATTGATTGAAGTAATTCTTCTAAGCCTTCAATTTTATTTAATGGCTTTTTCTCACTTACATTTAGATTAACTAAAGTTTGTGGATATAAATCAAATGGGTTTAAAACCTCACTAGCTTTTTTACCACTTCTAATAATAAGTGCTAAAACTTGGAGTGCAGAAGCAAGTCCATCACCAGTTTTTGCAGCATCTGCAAAAATTATATGTCCACTTTGTTCCCCACCAAAATTGATATCATCTTTTTTCATAAGTTCTAATACATTTTTATCCCCAACGTTTGATCTAAGTAGATTTAACCCATGAGAATTTAAAAAATCTTCTAATGCTTTGTTTGACATAACAGTAGCCACACAAGCATCACCTTTAAGTTGCCCCTCATTTTTCAAAAATAAAGTTAAAGCCCCTAAAAGTTTATCTCCATCTATAACTTCACCATTTTCATCAACTACAACTAATCTATCTGCATCACCATCTAAAGCGATTCCCAAATCAGCTCTATATTCTCTAACTAGTTTTCCAACATTTTCTGGATGTAGAGCTCCGCAATTATCATTAATATTGTATCCATTTGGTTTATCATTAATTGTAATAACCTCTGCACCTAACTCATCTAATATAGTAGGAGCTACTTTATATGCTGCCCCATTGGCGCAGTCTAATACTATTCTCATATTTGCCAAAGATAAATCTTGAGGAAAAGTGCTTTTAATAGATACAATATATCTTCCAATAACATCATCAATTCTTTTTGATGAGCCAATATTTCTTCCTGTAACTTGTTCACTCATTAAGGTTTCATCACATTTAAAAATATTTTCAATCTCTTTTTCAGCATCTGTTCCTAATTTATCACCATGATTATCAAAAAACTTAATACCATTATCTTCATAAGGATTGTGGGATGCACTAATCATAATTCCAGCATCACATCTCATAGATTCTGTTAAATATGCAATTGCAGGTGTTGGCATAGGACCAATTTGAATTACATTGTACCCAACAGATGTTAAGCCACTAACTAGAGCATTTTCAATCATATAACCACTTTTTCTGGTATCTTTACCAACAAGTATTCTTTTTGTACTTGAATTCTTTCTAAAATAAATACCCGCCGCTTTTGCTAACTTTAATACAGTAATAGCGTCTAAAAAGTCCCCTGCTTTACCTCTAACTCCATCTGTTCCAAACAGTTTCATAAAAGTCCTTCTATGTTTTTTATTAAATTTTGCTTATTTTAAGTCAATTTTAAAGAAAATTAGATATTATTCTACCCTTAAAAATTTTATAAAGAGGTTAAAAAATAATGGCAAATCACAAATCTGCTGAGAAAAGAGCTAGACAAACTAAAGTTAGAACTGAAAGAAACAGATTCTATAAAACTAGAATTAAAAACGTAACAAAAGATGTATTATCTGCAGTTGAAGGTGCTGATAAAGAAAAAGCAAGCGAAGCAATGAAAGCTGCAAACAAATACATTCACCACTGTGTTTCTAAAGGTATCCTAAAAAAAGGTACTGCAGCAAGAAAAGTTTCTAGACTGCAAACAAAAGTTAATGCTATATAATTTTATTTTTTAATATTAATTAGTCTATAACAAATAAATTTAAACAAATATGCTACAAGATAAATTACAGCCTTTTATAGACAGATATGAGGAGATTAACCAATTGTTAATCTCTCCTGATATCATATCTGATATAAAAAGGATGACAGAACTTTCAAAAGAACAATCAAGTATTGAACCAATTGTGAACAAGGCTAAAGAGTATATAAAAACTTTAGAAGATATTGAAGATAATAAAATGATGCTTGATGATGACGAGTTAGCTGAACTAGCCAAAGAAGAGCTAAAAGAGCTTGAACAAAAACTACCTGAAATTGCAGAAGATATCAAATTTTTGATGATTCCAAAAGATCCTAATGATGATAAAAATATCTATTTAGAACTAAGAGCAGGAACTGGTGGAGATGAAGCTGCAATTTTTGTTGGTGACCTTTTTAGAGCCTACTTAAGATATGCAGAATCAAATGGTTGGAAAGTAGAACTTATGAACCAAAGTGAGAGTGAAGCTGGTGGGTTTAAAGAGATTGTAGCTTTATTTAAAGGTGACCATGTTTATTCAAAGTTAAAATTTGAAGGTGGTACCCATAGAGTTCAAAGAGTACCCGCTACTGAATCTCAGGGAAGAGTTCATACATCAGCTATTACTGTTGCAGTTATGCCAGAAGTTGATGATGTAGAAATAGATATCAATCCAAATGATTTAAAAATTGATGTAATGAGAGCAAGTGGTAATGGTGGTCAATCTGTAAATACAACAGACTCTGCTGTTAGAATTACTCATATTCCGTCAGGTATTGTTGTTACAAACCAAGATCAAAAATCTCAGCACAAAAATAAAGATAAAGCTATGAAAGTTTTAAAAGCTAGACTTTATGACCTAGAACTGCAAGAAAAAATGCAAAAAGAGGGAGCTGATAGAAAAGAGCAAGTTGGTACTGGAGATAGAAGTGGAAGAATTAGAACATATAATTATCCACAAGGAAGAGTCTCAGACCACAGAATTAACTTAACACTATATAGATTAGATGCAATTATGAATGATGGGCTTTTTGATGAAATCATTGACCCATTAATTACTGACTATCAAGCTAGACTTATAGAAGCAAATGGGTTATAATCCCATTTACTTCTTTTAAAACATTAATAAAATAATCCTAAACTAAAATCAAAAAATCCACAAAGCTCTATTTATAGGTATTTAAAGAATTTAAGCTAGAGGTGTCACCAAAATGTAATCGGAAATGATTAAACTTTCACCATAAATTTTATTTACGGAGACATTCACAATGAAAAAAACGTCAATTGCTTTATTAGCATCTGCAGCTTTAACTGTTTCTCTTTCTGCTAGAGATCAAATCAAAATCGTAGGTTCATCTACAGTATACCCATTCTCTTCTGCTGTTGCTGAAGAATTAGGTGCAACAACTAAATTCCCAACTCCTGTAGTTGAATCAACTGGTTCAGGTGGTGGTATGAAATTATTTTGTGCTGGAAATGATTTAAATACTCCAGATATCACAAATGCTTCAAGAAGAATGAAAGCTAAAGAGTTTGCATTATGTGAAAAAAATGGTGTTACTGATATTACTGAAGCTGTTATTGGTTATGATGGTATTGCATTTGCTCAAGATAAATCAAATGGTGCATTTGCTGTAACTAAAGCTCAATTAGCTTTAGCAGTTGCAGAAGAAGTACCTTCAAAAGATGGTAAATCATTAGTTAAAAACCCATATAAAACTTGGAATCAAATTGATGCTTCTTTACCAAATAGAGAAATTATTGTTTATGGACCACCAAAATCTTCTGGGACTAGAGATGCTTTCGAAGAGATGGTAATGCAAGGTACATTCAAAAAAATGGCAGTATATACTGACCTTTACGAAGCTGATAAAAAAGCTAACAAAAAATATAAAAAATACTCTGTAATAAGAACTGACGGTGTTTATGTACCATCAGGTGAAAATGATAACATTATTGTTCAAAAATTAACTAAAAACAAAAATGCATTCGGAATCTTTGGATACTCTTTCTTAATGGAAAATGATGACAAATTAGTTGGTGCTTCTGTAAATGGTGTTCAACCAAACCCAGAAACAATTGCAGCTGGTAAATATCCAATTGCTAGATCATTATTCTTCTATACTAAAAACTCTCATAAAAAAGATGTTCCAGCAATGAACGAATATGTAAATATGTTCATGTCTGAGAATATGATTGGTTCTGAGGGAATCTTAGCTGAAATTGGATTAATTGCTTTACCAGATGCACAAAGAGCTGAGTTAAGAAAATCTGTTACTGCAGGAAAAAAATTAACTTTAGATGATTTAAAAAAACACTAATTAAATAATAACTCTCACTTTTAAAGAGAAGGTTAAGGCCTTCTCTTTTTTTATCTCTTCAATTTGGATGTTTTATGAAAAATATACTAGCAAGAATTGATAAGCTAGATTTTGCTTTTCAACCAATTATTAATACATACTCAGGAAAAACTTTTGCGGTTGAGGCACTTATTAGAAATACACAACAACTAGGATTTAATGAAATCTCAGATTTTTTTGATTACATATATAAAAAAGATATGTTATTTGAAATAGATAATATCTTAAGAGAAAAAGCATTAAAAAAATACAAAGCAATAGGAATTAAAGATTTAAAACTATTTTACAATGTAGACAATAGATTTTTTACTGTAAAAGATTTTAAAATTGGAACAACATTAGAACTTTTAAAAAAACTTAATATAGATACAGACAAAATGTGTTTTGAACTAACAGAACACTTTAAATTTGATGACCAAAAACTTTTTATAGATATAATAAATACCTATAAAGAATATGGTTATAGTATTGCAATTGATGATTTTGGTACTGGTATTTCAGGCCTTCATTTACTTTATATCTCTGACACTAACTTTATAAAAATTGATAAATTTTTTATACAAAATATTAATTCAGACCATAAGAAAAAACTTTTTTGCGCTTCTTTAGTAGATATGGCACATATTATGGGAATAAAGGTTATAGCAGAAGGTGTTGAAAATATTTCTGAATATTATACTTGTAAAGATCTAAAAATAGATTTTATTCAAGGGTATCTTGTTGCAAAACCAACTCTGAAGATAAATGAAATAAAAAAGAGCTATTCAAAACTTGAATTTATAAAAGAGGATAAAAGACTAATCAATAATGATAAAATTGATAAATCATACATTGAACAAATAGAACCAATAACAGATGACTCCTCTTTACATGACCTTTTTATATACTTCAAAGAGCATACACAAAATACCTTTGTTCCTATAATTGATAAAAATTTAAATATTTTAGGTGCTATCTATGAAGTTGATATAAAAAGGATATCTTACTCACAGTATGGATTAGCATTAGCTAAAAATGATGCCTTTAGAGCAAAGTTAAAACATTTTATAAAACCTGTTCCCCAAATTGATATAAAATGGGGAATTGATAAAGCACTTGAAATATTTCATATGATGAATGATGCAAAAGGTATTTTTGTTACAAAAGAAAATAAATATTTTGGTTTTATTAGTCTTAATAACCTTTTATCACTTTCATATAAAAGAAACTTGGAGATTGCACAAAACCAAAATCCACTAACAAAACTACCAGGGAATAAACAGATTGAAATTTATCTGCATACAATATTTAGTGAAAAACTTAATGCCCATATTGTTTATTTTGATTTTAATGATTTTAAACCCTTTAATGATAAATATGGATTTAGACAAGGGGATAGAGCAATATTGATTTTTTCTGAGCTTCTTCAAAAAACAATTTCAAATGAAGACTTTGTCGCACATATAGGTGGTGATGATTTCTTTATAGGCTTTATTGATAAAACTTATGAAGAAGTATATGAAGTCATAAAGTTTCTCACTGAAAGCTTTGAAGTAAATGTTTCAAGTCTATATACAAAAGAGGATTTAGACAGAAAATATATTATTGCAAAAGATAGATTTGGTGTTGAAAGAAATTTTAATCTACTTGGTATTAGTGCAGCCATTATAGAAATTTGTGAGAAATCATCGGAAGAAACGTTTAATGAAAATTTAGGAAAAATCAAAAAACAATCTAAGCTTTGCAATGTTCCTTATGGTATTTCAATTAGGATGTAACTTACCTGTAACCTAAACTGTATAAAATTCGTACAAAATTTCATTAAATAAAGGTACGACTTGCATTCTTTTGAATCAAAAAATAAATCAAATGAAATGAAAGAGAAAATAATTAAGTTAGCATTAATAGTTGCATCAACTATTTCTATTCTAACTACTTTTGGTATTCTTTTTTCAATTCTTTTTGAAGCAATTGAGTTTTTTAAACTTAGAAGCTTCTGGTACTTTCTAACAGGGACTGTTTGGTCTCCGGGACAAGTTGGAAGTCAGTTTGGTGCAATACCTATTTTTGCTGGTACAATGATGATTACAATTATTGCACTTACAGTTGCTATTCCAATTGGTCTTGGTTCTGCTGTTTTTATGAGTGAGTATGCATCAAATAAAACAAGAGACTATTTAAAACCAATATTAGAGATTTTAGCTGGTATTCCAACAGTTGTATATGGTTTCTTTGCAGCCATTACAGTTGCTCCATTTGTAGTAAAAGTTGCTGCATTATTTGGTTTAGAAGCCACTTTTAACTCTGCATTAGCATCTGGTGTTGTAATGGGTATTATGATTATTCCTGTTATCTCATCATTATCTGATGATGTTATTAGAGCAGTTCCAGATTCTCAAAGAAAAGCTGCATTTGGTCTTGGAATGACACAAGGTGAAACTATCAAAGATATTGTTTTACCATCTGCATTACCAGGAATTATTTCAGCTTGTTTATTAGGTTTTTCAAAAGCTATTGGTGAAACAATGATTGTTGTAATGGCAGCAGGGTTAAGACCAAACCTATCAATTAATCCGCTTGAGGATATGACAACAGTAACAGTTAGAATTGTAGATGCACTTGTAGGTGACCAAGCGTTCAATTCACCTGAAACATTAGTTGCATTTGCCCTAGGACTAGTTTTATTTATTGTAACGCTAGCTCTAAATATTGTTTCATTAATGATGATTAGAAAATTTAAAGAAAAATATAAAGTGAATACATTATGATTAAAAGAAATAAAAAAAATAAAAAAGACAATCCTTTTTATGATCCTACATTAAATGCAAGACATAGAAGCTCAAAAAGATTCAAAACTTTTACTATCTCTTCTTTAGTTTTTACTATGGCATTTCTTGCTTTCTTTTTATTTGATATTATATCAAAAGGCTCTCCTGCTTTTCAACAAGCTTATTTACAAGTTGATGTAACTTATTCAGAAGTGACAAAGAAAAATTATAGAAAAGCTGTTGATAGAAAATATGTAAGAGTTGTTTCAAGATCATTTTTAAGAACTATCCCAATGGAGATGGAAAAAAATCCTGAATTAATTGGTAAAACTATCAAAACATGGGTAATTGCGGATGATAATGTTGACCAATATTTAAAAGGTCACTACTATAAACTTAATTCAAAAGATCAAAAACTTATTGACCAAATGAAACAAGATGGAACTGCCCAGTTGAAATTTAATGAGATTTTCTTTAAAAACGGAGATTCAAAAACACCTGAATTTGCTGGTTTAAACTCTGCGATTATTGGTTCTATTCTAACATTAATTATAACAATGTTATTTGCCTTTCCTATTGGAGTTATGACAGCAGTTTATCTTGAAGAGTTTGCAGAAGACAATAAATTTACCCAAACTATTGAGGTAAACATTAACAACTTAGCAGCAATACCATCAATTCTATTTGGTCTTCTTGGTCTTGCTATTTTCATTAATCTATTTGGTTTACCAAGGTCTTCACCTTTAGTTGGTGGTTTAACATTAGCTCTTATGACTTTACCAATTATCATAGTTAGTTCAAGAGCAGCATTAAGAGCAGTTCCTGATTCAATTAGACAAGCAGGATATGGTTTAGGACTTACAAAAATTGAAGTTACAAGAGACCATGTATTACCTTTAGCTTTCCCAGGAATTTTGACAGGTTCAATTATTGGTTTAGCACAAGCTATGGGTGAAACTGCACCATTAATTATTATTGGTATGATTGCATTTATCCCTGATGCACCAGGTTCAATTTTTGAAGCTGCAACAGTTATGCCTGCACAATTATTTACATGGGCTGGTATGCCTGAAAGAATGTATATTGAAAAAACAGCCGCAGGTATTATGGTGTTGTTAACAATTTTAATTTCGCTAAATTCATTAGCAATTTATCTTAGAAAGAAATATGAAGTAAAATGGTAAAAATTAAGGAAAAAATAAAAATGGCAAAAGATAATAACGTAAAAGTAGACGTAAAAGATTTAAATCTTTGGTATGGAGAAAACCACGCACTTCATGGAATTAGTGTACCATTATATGAGAATAAAATCACAGCATTGATTGGACCATCTGGATGTGGTAAATCTACATTTTTAAGATGTCTAAATAGAATGAATGACTTAATCTCAATTGTAAAAATTGACGGTTCTGTTATAATTGACGAGAAAAATGTTTATGATAAAGATGTTGATGAAGTTTCAGTAAGAAAAAGGATTGGTATGGTATTTCAACAACCAAATCCATTCCCTAAATCTATATATGACAATGTAGCTTATGCTCCTTTAAAACATGGATTAGTAAAAAAAGGAAAAGCTTGTGATGAATTAGTAGAAAAATCACTAAGGGATGCTGGACTTTGGGAAGAGGTTAAAAATAAATTAACTGATCCTGGAACTTCACTTTCAGGTGGTCAGCAACAAAGATTATGTATTGCAAGAACAATTGCAGTTAAACCAGAAGTTATCTTAATGGATGAACCAACTTCTGCACTTGATCCAATTTCAACTGAAAAGATTGAAGCATTGATGTTAGAACTTAAAAAGAAATATACAATTATTACAGTTACACATAATATGCAACAAGCAGCTAGAGTTGCTGATTATACAGCATTTTTCCACCTTGGGAAACTAATTGAATATGATGAGACAGAAACAATTTTTGTTAATCCATCTAATAAGAAAACAGAAGATTATATTACAGGAAGGTTTGGGTAATGTTAAAACCATACAAAGAAAATATTGAAACAATAAAAAATGAAATCTATTCAATGGGAGAAGAGATTGTTCATGCAAATAAAATCTCTTTATCTGCATTAAAAGAAAACGATTTATCTATGTTAAAAGATGTAAGTCTTTCGATTAAGTCTTTATCAATAAAAGCAAATGAAATTGATAACTTAATTGTTAAAACTTTAGCTTTATATTCACCAGAAGCAAGAGATTTAAGGGAGATGGTTTCATTTTTAAAAGTTACAAATGAACTTTTAAGAGCAGGAACAAACTCTAAGTCATTTGTTAAAACATTTAAAAAATCATTTAATGAAGAGTTAGACCAACATACAATTTTAGAATATGCAATCCCATTATTAAAAGCATCAAATAATGCACTTGAGACTGCAGTAAATTTAGTAAAAGAAGAAAATGACAAAGAGGTTGAACTTGGATACAAAAATGTCACTGTAGAAGAGAGTAAAACTGATGATTTATATGCAATGGTTGAGAAAAACATCTTTAAACTTGCATCTGAAAATATTGAACTTTCAAAAGATTATTTTGAAGTATTAAGTAGTTTAAGAAGATTAGAAAAAGTTGCAGATAGAGCAGCATCAATATCTAATCTATTAGTTTTTGCGGAAGTTGGTGGTATAATTGAACAAGCTTAAAAAATTTCTTTTTTAAGTTTTATGCAATAAAATACTATATCAACTTACAAAGAGAAAAGATGAATGACAAACTAATACTAATAGTGGAAGATGAAGAGGATATTTTAGAACTTCTTGAATATAGTTTACAAAAGGAGGGCTTTGAGACTATTGGCTTTTTAAGTGTAAATGAAAAACTTGAAAAAGTATTAGATGAAGAAACCATAGATTTAATCATCATGGATAGAAATCTTCCAGGAATTGATGGTACTAGTTTCATAAATGATATAAAAAAGAAAGGTTATACAACCCCAGTAATATATCTAACAGCAAAAGATAAAGATGAAGATATTCTAGAAGGTTTTGAATCTTTTGCTGATGATTATATTACAAAACCTTTCAATGTAAAAGAGATAGTTGCAAGAATTAAAGCAGTTATTAGAAGAACTACTAAAGATTTAGATGTAATAAAAGTTCGTGATATAGTTTATAAAGCAGCAAAAAAGAAATTTTATATAGATCAAGATGAAGTAGATCTAACTCATCTTGAACACGATTTACTTTTAGAATTTATAAAAAATAGAGATATTCTAATGAGTAGAGAACATCTACTTGAAGCTGTATGGGAAGACTCATATGATAAGAAATTAAAAACTGTTAATGTTGCAATTAAGAGATTAAAAGCTAAAATAGACCCAGAAAATAAAAAAGAATATATTAAATCAGTTAGAGGAGAAGGTTACCTATTTTGTTAAAACTTCATCAACTTTTTTTTAGAACTTTCCTTATAATATTTATTTTTTTACTTCTTATTTTAAGTACCACCACTTATTATTGGTCAAAGAATATCTATCTAGATCAAATTGAAAAGAACCTTTCACAAAATATAGATTCAATCTCATTTGCAATTCACTCCTTAGATAATATAAACTATATAGTTAAAACATTTAAAGCAAAAACAGGTCTCAGGATTACAATTATTGACGAAAATGGAACTGTTATTGCAGATAGCGATAAAGATAAAAGCATAATGGAAAACCACTCTAAAAGATTTGAGATAATTCATGCAAAATATGATGGTTATGGGAAAATCATTAGGTTTTCTACAACAGTAAATGAAGAACTTTTATATGTAGCAAAAAAGATTGCAATTGATGATAATATATATTATATAAGACTTGCAGATTACACAAAAAAGATACAAGAAAACTTTGCTTCTTTGAGTTATCAAATTATTGCTTTTATTACTGCTTTTATAATTGTTGCTTTGATTTTCACCTATTTTGTAAGTATTAAAATTAAAGATGAAACAAATTCAATTTTACAATTTTTAATTGACATGAGTAATAAAAAACCAACAAAAGAGATACAATCTGAATTTTCTGAAGAATTTAACAAAATAACAAGACTTTTAAATAAAGTTGCTAGCAAACTATCTAAAAGAGAGAAACAAAAGGCTAAACAAACTGCAAAACTAAAAATTGCCAATAGGCAAAAAGATGAGATTATCTCTGCTTTATCCCATGAATTTAAAAACCCTATTGCAATTATTTCAGGATACACTGAAACTATTTTAAATGATGATGAATTACCTAAAGCAATGAAAGAAAAATTTCTTAGAAAGATTCAAAACAATGGTGTAAAAATGTCAAAAATTATTGATAAATTGCGACTAACACTAAAACTTGAGGAAGGCAAACAACAAGTTATAACAACTGAATGTTCTATTAAAGAGATTGCTAAAGAGATTATTTCTGATTTAAATGAAAAATATAAAGATAGAGAGATATCAATAATTGGAGAAGATAAAAAACTTCATGTAGATGAAACCCTTTTCACATTAGCTTTAAGTAACCTTGTTGAAAATGCTTTAAAATATTCAGAGGATGAAGTGGTAATCAAAATTGAAAACTCTACTATAAGTGTTATTGATAGAGGTATTGGTATCAATGAAACTGATTTAAATAAAATTAATCAAAAGTTTTATAGAGTCTCTGAAAATGGTTGGAACAACTCTTTAGGATTAGGACTTTTTATTGTTACATCTATACTAAAACTACACCAATTTGACTTAGAAATTAAAAGTAAACCTCTTGAAGGTTCAGAATTCATAATAAAATATTAAATTACACTTAATTTAAGTAAATATTAAGCATCACTACACTATTATTCCACCTCATTAACAAAATCGGAGAAAATAGATGAAATTTACTAAAATGGCTAAAGCCAACGAAATCGAAAGAGATTGGGTAGTAATTGACGCAACAGATAAAGTATTTGGTAGAATTATTACTGAAGTTGCTACACTTCTAAGAGGTAAACACAAACCTACATTCACTCCTCACGTAGATTGTGGAGACTTTGTAGTAATTATCAATGCATCAAAAGCTAAATTTACTGGTGCTAAATTAGAAGACAAAAATTACTTTACGCACTCAGGATACTTTGGAAGTACTAAAACACACAAAATGTCTGACATGCTAGTAAACAATCCTGAAAAACTATTCAAATTAGCAACTAGAGGAATGTTACCAAAAACAAAACTTGGTAAAGAGATGTTAAAAAAATTAAAAGTATACGCAGGTTCAGAACACCCACACTCTGCGCAAATTAAAGGATAAGACTAATGGCAAAAGTATATGCAACAGGAAGAAGAAAATCTGCCATCGCTAAAGTATGGTTAGAAAATGGAAATGGTCAACTTACAATCAATGGTCTATCTTTAGACGCATGGTTAGGTGGACATGAAGCAGTTAAAAAAAGAGTTACTCAGCCACTTGAAGTTGCTAAACAAGAAACTTCAGTAAATGTAGTTGTTCAAACTTTAGGTGGAGGATATTCTGCACAAGCTGACGCTGTTAGACATGGTATTTCTAGAGCATTAGTTGCTTATGATGAGCAATTTAGAGCTGTATTAAAACCTTATGGTTTACTAACAAGAGATGCTAGATCTGTTGAAAGAAAAAAATACGGAAAGAAAAAAGCGAGAAAATCAACTCAGTTCTCAAAAAGATAATCTGCAAATTCAAAATTTTATATACAAATATATACGATTATCAAAGGAGCAACAATTGTTGCTCCTTTTTTTATTTCTTAAAAAATCTAGTACACACTAGACTATTCTTATTTTTAACTTAAATATATAACATTCAATATATGCCATTTATTTATTCAACTTTTTCTTGTATAATTACAATATGATTGAAAATATCACAGAAAAAAATAACTTTACAGCATTTGATTTAATGCCCTATTCTATTGCTTTAATTGATTTTAAAAGTGGAAAAATAAAAAAATACAACACCTCTTTTAAAAGCTTAGATTTCAGTAAAGAATTTATATCAAAAAATATAAATTTTTTTGATTTTTTTTCAATTGAGAAAAAACAAATAAAAGAAAATAAAAAGATAATATCAAAAATACAAACGAATAAAAGTATTAAATATTACAAGATAATTTTTACTTTTTTTAATGAAGATGAAATTCTTGTTTATATTGATGATAATACAATAGAACAAGAAAAGAATATACTTTATGAAGACAATGAAAAACTTTTAGAATATATTGCAATTGAGAAATCTTTGGATAAAACCCTAAATAAAATTGTAAGCTTTGCACAAAACCGAATGGAAAATGTAAAGTGTTCTATTTTAATACTAGATAAAGAAGGAAAGCATCTTTTAAATGGTGCGGCTCCCTCTTTACCAAAATTTTACAATGAGGCTATTCATGGTGTAAAGATTGGTGATAAAATTGGCTCTTGTGGTAGTGCTGCTTTTAATAGAAAAAGGGTAATAGTTGAAGATATAAGTGTACACGAAAATTGGGCTGCATATAAAGAACTTGCAAAAAAGGCTACCCTTGCATCATGTTGGTCTGAACCTATATTTTCGTCTAATAAAAAGGTTCTAGGAACTTTTGCTATCTATAACAATGTCCCAAAAACTCCAAATAAATTTGAAATTCAATTAATTAATTCATATGCAAACATTACTTCAATAGCAATTGAAAAACATCAAAATATAAATGAATTGAAAGAATCAAAAGAAGAACTAGAAAATATATTTGAAAACTCTTCTGTCGCTTTATCATATATGTCAAAAGATCGAGTTTTTATAAGATCTAATCGAACTTCTGCAAAAATATTTGGCTTTCAGACTCAAGAAGAAATGGTAGGTTTAAAAGCAAAAAAACTACACATATCAGAAAAACATTATCATGAATTTGGAGAAAAATATTTAAATATAATTGAACAAGGAAAAACTTTCACTTGCGATTATCCACTAAAAAAAATTGATGGTTTACATATATGGTGCGAACTTAGTTGCAAAGCTCTTGATAATAATACACCTCCTGATTTAGATAAAGGTATCCTCTGGTCTATAAAAGATATATCACTAAGAAAACAATATGAAATTAAGTTAAAAAATAGTGAGATTCTAAATAAAAATATAATTAGTGCCATTCCCCAATTAATCTGGTTAAAGGATAAAAATGGAGTTTATATAACATGTAATAAAGAGTTTGAAAAACTCTTTGGTGCAAAAAAGGAAGAAATTATAGGCAAAACAGATTATGATTTTGTTGATAAAAAGTTAGCAGATTTTTTTAGAGAAAATGATATGAAGGCTATGTCTTCTTCAAAAATAAGTATAAATGAAGAACTTCTTGAATATAAAGAAACAAAAGAAAAACATCTTCTTGAAACATCAAAACAAGCAATAAAAGATCAAGATGGTAATATCATAGGGATTTTAGGAATAGGTTTTGACATTACGCAAAGAAAAAAAAGAGAGGAAGAGCTAAAAAAATTAAATACTTTAGCACAAGATTTAAGTTCGAATCAAAAAACTTTATTATCTTTATTCGATAAAGGAGATTCTGTACTATTTAACTGGAGAAATGATTCATTATGGAGTGTTGATTATGTTTCAAAAAGTGTAGAAAAACTTTTATCATATTCGGTTAAGAACTTCATCTCAAAGGATATAAACTATATAGATTGCATCTATGAAAATGATAAAAAAAGAGTTTCAAAAGAGATTGATAATGCAATTAAGAAAAACTTAGATTATTTCAGACTCGAACCATATAGAATAATTACAAGAAATAATGAAATAAAATGGGTTTTAAATTATACTGTTACTAAAAAAAATGCAGATGGTGAAATCATTAATTTTATTGGTTACTTAACAGATATTACAAATCAAATTAGAAATCAAGAAATAATGTACCAACAGTCAAAGATAGCCTCAATGGGAGAGATGCTTGGGAACATATCTCACCAATGGAGACAACCTTTATCTGCAATCTCTACTTTAGCAACAGGAGCAAAACTTAAAAAAGAACTAAATGTCTTTAATGATGAAGATTTTGATAAAACAATGGATTCAATAAACAATCAAGCACAATATCTTTCAAGTACTATTGATGACTTTAGGAACTTTTTTGCAAAAGATACAAAAAATAAAACAAATATCAATTTAAAAAATTCTTTAGAAGCCAGCTTATCTTTAGTAAAAGATTCTTATAAAAGCAATAACATTACAACAATTATAAATATGGAAGATGCATCTATGGTTTGTAATGAAAATGTATTTATTCAAGCAATCTTAAATATTTTAAATAATGCCAAGGATGCATATCAAAATTGTGGAAAAAAAGAAAAACTAGTTTTTATAAATTTAATTAAAGAAAGAGACGCCTATATATTAACAATTAAAGATAATGCAATTGGAATAGAAGAAAAAATCATAGATAAAATATTTGAACCATATTTTACAACAAAACACCAATCGCAGGGAACGGGAATCGGTCTTTATATGACAAATCAAATTATTACAAAACATTTTAAAGGTAAAATAATTGTTTCAAATGAAGAGTTTACCCATAATAATAAATTATATAAAGGAGCTTGTTTCAAAATTATACTTCCAATTTGAAGTGTTTTTTATTAAAAAACCACTAAAATTATTCCATGAAATTTCTTTTACTATTTAGCCTTTTTTTTAATGTTTTACTATCTTCGACTTTAAACCTAAGTATGGGTTCAAGTCCAAGTAGAATAAATCCTATTTTATCAAGTGATAGTGCAAGTTCACAAATTAGTCAATGGATTTTTAATGGACTTCTTAAGTATGACAAAGATGGAAATCCAACAGTTGATTTAGCTAGTTCATATAAATTTGAAACACCTACAAAACTAATAATAAAAATAAAAAAAGGTGTGCTTTGGCATGATGGAGTTGAAGTAACTTCAAAAGATGTAATCTTCACCTATGAAAAGATTATTGACCCAAAAGTATATGTTAGCTTTAGGTCAAACTTTAATGAGGTAGAAAGTGTTAAAGCTTTAGATAAATACACAGTAGAAATAATATTTAAAAAACCATATTTTAAAGCCTTGGTTACTTGGATGGTTAGTCTTCTACCTGAACATATCTTAAAAGATGAAAAAAACCTTATGACTTCAAAATTTAATAAAAAACCAATAGGGACAGGTCCATACAAATTAAAAGAGTTTAAAAATAATGCAGATATTGAACTTGTTGCTAATGATGATTATTTTGAGGGACGTCCTAAAATTGATAAAATACTATATAAATTTATTCCTGATACTAATACCTCTTTTTTATTTTTAAAACAAAGAAAACTAGATGTAGGTGGCTTAACTCCCTTACAATATGAAAGACAAATAAATGAGAAGTTTAAAAAGAATTTTAAAATCATAGAACAACCTTCCCTTGCATACTCTTATCTTGGATTTAATTTAAGAGATAAAAAATTTCAAAATAAAAAATTAAGACAAGCAATAGCATATGCAACAAATAGAAAAGAGATGATTGATATTTTATATTTTGGACATGGAGAGATATGTGATGGTCCATTTGCTCCCTCTTCTTTTGTATTTGATGAAAAGTTTAAACCCTATAGATATGATTTAAAAAAGGCAAAAAAACTACTAAAAGAGTTAGGTTATGATGAAAATAACCCTTTTAGTTTTGAAGTTATAACAAACACAGGAAATCCAATTAGAGCAAATGCAGCTCAAATACTTCAATACCAATTAAAAAAAGCTAATATTAATATGAATATTAGAGTTATGGAATGGCAAGCATTTTTAAATACAATTGTAACCCCTAGAAAATTTGAAGCGATTTTACTTGGATGGAATACTACACTGATGCCCGATGCATATGCCCTATGGCATAGTAATTCTGATAAACTAGGTAGATTTAACCTAGTTGGGTATAGAAATAAAAAAATTGATGCTCTTATCGATAAAGGTGCTGGTACAGTAAATAGAGAGAAGTTTGCAAAAATATATAAAGAGATTTATTCTACTATCGCAGACGATTTACCATATTTATTTTTATATATTCCAAATTCTATCTCCGTTGTTAACTCACAAATAAAAAATATAGAGCCCTCTGTTATAGGGATAATGCATAACCAAAAAGATTGGATTAAACCCTAAAACACTATAATATTTTCTATTAAATTTAAAGGTAAATTTTGAAGAATATTATATTATTTGATTTAGATGGTACCCTAATTGATTCAACGGATGCCATTTTATCAACTTTTCAACACTCATTTAAACAGATGAACTACGATTTTAAAGGGACTGATGAAGATATCAAATCTTTAATTGGTTACCCCCTTGATATTATGTATTTAGAACTTGGTATTAAAGAAAATTTTGTTTGGGACTTTGTTGATACTTATAAAAAAAGATATAAGGTGATTTCAAAACAACAGACTGAACTTTTAGAAAATGCAAAAGAGAGTTTACAATTTGCAAGTACCTTTGCGAGACTTTCAGTGGTTACAACAAAAACAGGTTCTTACTCAAAAGAACTCTTAGAGCATATGGAAGTTATGCATTATTTTGAATATTTAACAGGTAGAGAAGATGTTCAAAACCCAAAACCTCATCCTGAGCCAATAAATAAAACTCTAGAATTAATGAATATAGATAAAAGCTCAAATGTTTGGATGGTAGGTGATACTGAACTTGATTTAATCGCTGCAAACTCTGCAGGGATTAAAAGTGTAGGAGTTTTATGTGGTTATGGAGAAGAATCAATTCTTAAGAAGCATACACCCTATATAGCTAAAAACACACTTGATGCAGTCAAACTTATTAAAGAACATACAAAACTATAATCTGTTCTTATATTATATACTTTCTATACACTTATCATAATAATAAACATATGACCATAAAATGGGACTTTTAATTGTCATATGTTTATCATACATTTTAATTAAACTTAGAATTAGCAAAATTGCTTTAAATAATTCTTAAAATTAATTAATCTAAGCTTATTTAGAGTAATATTCAAGATAGTCTAAGTTTATTTTAATTAGTATGAACAATAAAAACAATTGATAAGGATAGTTTATGTCAAAACAATTTGCAACTATGGATGGAAATGAAGCGGCTGCATATGTATCATATGCGTTCACTGAAGTAGCTGGGGTTTATCCTATTACACCTTCTTCTCAAATGGGTGATAACACTGAAAAGTGGGCTACACAAGGTAAGAAAAACCTTTTTGGTTCTACAGTAAAAGTTATTGAAATGCAGTCTGAAGCAGGAGCTGCAGGTACATTTCATGGATCATTACAAGCAGGTGCTTTGACAACTACCTACACAGCATCTCAAGGATTATTATTAAAAATACCAAATATGTATAAAGTTGCTGGTCAATTACTACCTGGTGTAATTCATGTATCTGCTAGAGCTTTAGCTGCTCATGCACTTTCAATTTTTGGAGATCATCAAGATGTAATGAGTGCAAGAGCAACTGGTTTTGCTATGCTTGCAACTGGTTCAGTTCAAGAAGTTATGGATATTGGTGGGGTTGCTCACCTTGCAGCAATTAAAGGAAGAGTACCTTTCTTACACTTCTTTGATGGATTTAGAACTTCACATGAGATTAACAAAGTTGAAGTAATGGATTATGATGTATTTGATAAATTAATTGATTATGATGCAGTTCAAAAGTTTAGAGATACTTCTTTAAATCCAGAATCACCTGTTACAAGAGGTACTGCACAAAATGATGATATCTATTTCCAAGGTAGAGAAGCATGTAATAAATTTTATGATGCAGTGCCTGATATTGTAAATGATTATATGCAAGAAATTTCAAAGGTAACTGGAAGAAATTATGCTCCATTTACTTATTATGGAGATAGCGAAGCAACTGATATTATTATTGCTATGGGTTCTGTAACAGAAACTATTAAAGAGACTATTGATTATTTAACAAAAGTTGAAGGAAGAAAAGTAGGACTTCTTACTGTTCATCTTTATAGACCATTCTCAACTAAATATTTTATGGATGTTCTTCCAGATTCTGTTGAAAGAATTTGTGTAATTGATAGAACAAAAGAACCAGGTTCTCTTGGTGAACCATTATACCTAGATGTAAAATCAGTATTTTATGGAACAGATAAGCAACCAAAAATTATTGGTGGTAGATATGGTTTATCTTCAAAAGATGTTCCTCCTGCACAAATTATTGCTTTATATGATAACTTAGCATCACAAACACCTAAAGATAGATTTACTGTTGGTATTATTGATGATGTAACTAATACATCAATTGATGTTGGTGAAAATGTATCAGTGGTAGAAGAAGTAAATGAGTGTCTATTCTATGGTCTTGGTGCGGATGGTACAGTTGGGGCTAATAAAAACTCAGTAAAAATTATTGGAGATAAAACTGATTTATATGCACAAGCATATTTTGCATATGATTCTAAAAAATCTGGTGGATATACAAGATCGCATCTAAGATTTAGTAAAAACCCTATTAGATCAACATACCTTGTATCAAATCCTGGATTTGTTGCATGTTCAAAAGAGGTTTACTTAGAACAATATGAAGTTATTGATAAATTAAAAGATGGTGGAACATTCTTACTTAATTCAATTTATTCAGTTGAAGAGGTTCAACAAAGAATCCCTGATAGAGTTAAGAAACTATTAGCAGATAAAAAAATCAATTTTTATATCATCAACGCAACAAAAATTGCAAGGGATATTGGACTTGGGACTAGAACAAATACAATCATGCAAGCAGCATTCTTTAAACTTGCTGATATTATTCCTTATGAAGAAGCTAAAACATATATGAAACAATATGCTGAAAAAGCATATGGAAACAAAGGTGAAGAGATTGTTAAAATGAACTACTTAGCAATTGATTCTGGTGAAGCGGGATTAGAGCAAGTTCCAGTATTAGAAGAGTGGTCAAATCTTGATGGTGGTGCATTAGTTGTAAATTCAGCATATAAAGGTACAGAATATGTTGAAAACTTTGCAAAAGTTGTTAATGCAGCTAAAGGTGATGAGATTCCAGTTTCAACAATTGTAAACATGGGAATGGAAGGTGGAACATTTGAAAATGGTTCTACTAAGTTTGAAAAAAGATCAATTGCAACTATGGTTCCTCAATGGAATGAAGATACTTGTATTCAATGTAATCAATGTGCATTTGAGTGTCCACATGCTGTAATTAGACCTTTCTTACTTGATGAAGCAGAATTTGAAAAAGCTCCTGAGGGTGTAAAAACTCACTCACTTGATGCAAAAGCAAAAGGAACTAAAGATCAAGGATTAAAATATAAAATCCAAGTTTCAATTATGGACTGTACAGGATGTAACGTTTGTGTTGACATTTGTCCAACAAATGAAAAATCTCTTAAAATGGTTCCATATGAAGTTGAAGATGGGAATAATGAACAAGAAAATGCTGATTACCTATTTAATGATGTAACATATAAAGACCACCTTGTAAAAGCAGACACTGTTCAAGGTTCACAATTTGCACAGCCATTATTTGAATTCCACTCTGCATGTCCAGGTTGTGGTGAAACACCATATATTACATTAGCTACTCAATTATTTGGTGATAGAATGATGATTTCTAATGCTACAGGATGTACTTCTATTTATTCAGCATCAGCTCCATCAACACCATTTACTAAAAATGCAAAAGGTGAAGGACCAGCATGGGCAAACTCATTATTTGAAGATGCCGCAGAGTTTGGTTATGGTATGCATGCAGCAAATGAAACTATCAGAAACAGAATTGGTAGAATCATGGAAGAGACTATGGAAACGGCATCTAATCCACTTAAAGCATTATATAAAGAGTGGTTAGCAAATAGATCAAATGGAAAAATGACTCAAGAAATTAGAGATAAATTAGTTCCACAGTTAGAGCAAAATGTAGACTTACCAGGTGTTAAAGAGTTATTATCTCTTAAAAAATACATAGTAAGAAAATCACAATGGATCATCGGTGGAGACGGATGGGCTTATGACATCGGTTATGGTGGTGTTGACCATGTATTAGCTACTGGTGAAAATGTTAATATGCTTGTAGTTGATACAGAAGTTTACTCAAATACTGGTGGACAATCTTCTAAATCAGCTAGAACTGGTTCAATTGCAGACTTTACTAATGATGGTAAACCAAACAAGAAAAAAGACTTAGGTTATATCTCTATGACTTATGGAAATATTTTTGTTGCACAAATCAACTCAAGAGCTTCTCAAAAACAAGCTGTACAAGCTATGAAAGAAGCAGAAGAGTACGATGGACCATCATTAATTATTGCATACTCTCCTTGTATTGCTCACGGTATTCAAGGTGGATTGATGAAATCAGTTGACCAAGGGCAAATGGCTACAGATTGTGGATATTGGCCAATTTATACTTTTGACCCAAGAAAAATTGAAGAGGGTAAAAACCCAATCAAAATTTCTGGTAAAAAACCAAATTGGGATAAATATGAAGAGTTCCTATTAAGAGAAAATAGATATAGATCTCTTAAAAAGTTAAATCCAGAAAAAGCTGATTTCTTATTAGAACAAAATAAAAAAGAAGCTCAATACAGATATAGACAATTAACTAGAATGGCAGCAGCTGATTATTCAGATGAAATAGAAGGTCAAGACGCTTAATAAAACCAAACAAAGGAGTTAAACTCCTTTGTTTAATCTAAAACAACTCATTATACACCTGTATATTTTATAAACATAAATTTATAGATAAAATCATCAACTCTTGTTATACTTATTGAAATATTTTAAGGAAAAAGATGGGACTTTTTGATATTCAAATAAAAAAAGATATACAAACCCAAAAAGATGAAGTTATAAACTATTTAGAAAATAAGCTAACTCCTTTTAGTAAAGATTCAACAATTAGTGATAACGCCTTATTCTTTAAAGGGTTTAAACCTAAAAGCTCGCTCCTTACCTATGATTTAAACATTGATATTGAAAAATCAAAAAGATGCATCTCCTTAAATATTTTTGGTGAATTACTTCATGTTTGGATACTAGTTATTCTTGTTGTAACAGGGATTTTATTTACCTACGGAATAGGAGTAATTCTAGTTATAATTTATGTTTTTTATCAAAAAACAGTTACTACTAAATATCTAAACAATCTCTTAGACAATATTCCAAAGGAATAATGGTACAAATATTGCATACTTTTTATAAAGGATATGCAAATGGATATAAATAAAAAAGCTTACAATTGGGCACTTAGCCACAATTTTGAACCAATAGAGATTGAATATGCAGCAAAACTTGCTTTAAAAATGTTAGATGACTCTTGTCAAATGACCCATGAAGATAGAAAAACTTTCTTTTTTGTATATGATGCTATTTGTGATAGAGAAGATATCCAACTAAATGATGATATGAATAGATTGATTTTTTTAGCTAGAGATAGAGATACAATTTTTTCAAAACCTGAGTTTGCAAATATCGTTCATGCTTGTAAAGAGGAGATTATGCCAAACATGTTAAAGGTACATATGAAAGCTTACAAAAAAATGGTAAGAAAGCACCTTAACTTTTAGGAAAGTCTAAAAACTTTCCCAATCATCTTCATTTTTAATTCTTTTTTCTAAAGCTCTTTTTTCAACACCTTCAAATTTTGTATCAATAAGATTTTTTCTTTTTTCTGAACTATCTTTTCCAATAAACTCTTTTGCATTTGCATTTTCTAAAATTATAGAAGCAACTTTTTCACTAACATTTGCTACTTCTTCAGTTTGACTTGCAATAGATGCATTTTTTTGGATTTGTGAATCAAGATTATTAATAGCAGAATTTATTTGCTCAATTCCATCTTTCTGCTCTTTAAATGCCCCTTCAACTTCAACTATAAGTTCCAGTGTCTTAGAAACATTTTCAGTTAAAATTTCATATCCACTTATCATTTGTGAAGATACATCTTTACCAATATTTGCTTTATTTGTTGCAGATTCAACTAATCTTTTTATTTGATTAGCTGCTTGGGCACTTCTGTTTGCAAGATTTCTAACTTCTTGAGCTACAACAGCAAAACCTTTACCTGCTTCTCCAGCAGTAGCTGCTTCAACAGCAGCATTAAGTGAAAGGATATTTGTTTGAAAGGCAATTTGATCAATTACTGAAATAGCATCATTTATACCATTTACCTCATCATTAATCTCATCCATAGAGGAAGCAGTTTTCCCTGCATATTCTTTACCCTCTTTTGCAGAATTTGATAGTTCCTTTGCAAAATTTGCCATTTTTAATATATTTTGAGTATTAGTTGTTATTGTTGCTGTTATTTCATCTAAAGCACTTGCAGTCTCCTCAATAGATGCCGCTGCATTATTGGAAGCACTACTAACAATTCTAACATTTTCAACAACTTTTTTTGCACTATCTTCAATCGTCAGTCCATTTGTTCTATTTTCTACTAACATCTCATTTATTGTGTTTGCAAGTTGGTTTAATCCAACTTCAACTTTTGCATTTGCATTATCAATTCTATGTCTAAAATCAAGTTTTGAATAGGTTTCTAAAGCCTTTTCTATCTTATTTATATCATTAGAAATTTTTGAGCTTAAAACCTCTAACATCTCATTAAATAAAACCCTTAATTCATTTAAATTTTTGTTATTAGATTTTATTTTTACCTCTTGATTTACTTTACCCTCTTTTACTAAAAATACAACTCTTTTAACATCTTCAATTACTTTTGCATCCTCATTTAATCCTTTTTCTATAGATTCAAGGTAATTATTAAAGTTTTGTGCAATTTTTGAAATTTCATCTTTATTTTTAACTTCAACTCTTGAAGAGGTATCATTACTATTTAGCAAGTTTAATATCCCATTATTCAAACCTTCTAAACTACTTGTAATTCCCTTTGCTATTGTAATTGAAAAAGAGATTACTAAAATCAATACAATTAGTCCAATAATAATTGTTTTATTTTTTATCCCTTCATTTAAACTACTTACTTCTTCTCCCATCAAATTCTGTGCTTTTTCACTTTGAATTTTTAACTTTTCGATCACTTTTTCAATATCATTTTCTAAAATATCATTTTCTAAAATTAGTTTATCTCTTTCATTGATAATTTTTACAATCTCATCAACTCCATTTTTATACAAAGGGATAAGTTTACTAATTTGGTTCAACTTATTTTTTCTTATCTCATTTTCTATTAAATCATCTAAGTCAGATAATTGTTCTAAAAGATAGTCAAACTCTTTATTTATCTCTTTTACGTCATTTTTAGAACTTGTATCTATAAACTTCATCGTATATAGTCTTGCTAATAACATAAATCTAATTGCATAACCTGCTTGAACTGAGACTTCATATTTTTCATCAATTTCAGAGGTAAGCATTATAGAACTAAGTAACTCTTCAATACTCTTTCCATTTACTGATAAATTTTTTGCATAAATTTCATCGGTTTTTTCCATGAATGATATTAAAGTATCAAAATTAGTTTTATAACTATCTAATTTTTTAGTAATTAAAGAAAGTTGTTGTTTTTGAATTTCATTACTATTTTTCTTAGCTTCATTAATTAAATTTTCAACATTTTTATAGTGTTTCGCAAACTTATCAATTTCTTCTTTTTTTGGATTATTTAAATAGCTTTTTAGATTATTATTAAGAATTAGTACCTCTTCTTCTATTTGTATAAAATATAAACTATTTTGAACACTACCTTTGTAACTTTGAAAACCCTTTGAACTCTTAGATAAATCGAAAATACTTGTTATAGAAGAAAGTACAACCAATAATGCGATAATTGTAAATGAAATAATAAGCTTCATTTTTATAGAAATATTCCCCAACATTTTCATCTCCCCTCTTATTATTTATGAATTAAGATTCAATTATATGTCAAAATAACTTTAACTTATATTACTAATATCAAGATTTCATAAAATTATTATCTAAATATAAGAAGTTATTTTTATTATTATTTAAAATGCATTGTAAATTAATCCATTATACTATAGAATATCAAACTTAGCTAAAGGATTTATAATAAATATGAACATGAAATACACATTTACTCTTATTTTAAAGGCTTTTTTTATAATTTTTCTACTTTCAGGATGTGTAAATAATCTATCAAAAGAAGGATTGGTATTGAAAGTTTCAGAATATGAACTTTCACAATCTTTTAAAGAATCATTCCCTTTTGAAAAAAATCTAGTATTTGGTTCACTTATACTTAACAAGCCTACAATTAAAATGCATAAGGTGAAAAACCGTGTAAAAGTTGGTATTAATTTAGGTTTAAAAACCCTATTTACAAATCCAATAAAGGGCTCTTTTATAATAAGTGGTGAGCCAGAATTTAGAAAAGATGTTTCTTCTATTTACTTAAAAAATATAAAAATTGAAGATTTTCATTTTGGAAAACTAAAAATGAGTGAACAATTTTCAAACACTTTCATAGTTACAATGGAGCCACTTGTAAATAAAATCTTTAAAGAATACCCTGTTTATAAAGTACCAGAAGATTCTATTTTAGGAAGTTTTATAAAAGATATTAAAATAGGAAACTCTAAACTTTTAGTTACTTATGGAATTTAAGCACATAGAAAAAAATTTTCGATAAAATCACAAAAAAATTAAGGATAAATCATGCCATTATTAGACAGTTTTAGAGTAGACCATACTATAATGCCAGCTCCAGCAGTGAGAGTTGCAAAAACTATGAAGTCTCCTTCAGGTGATATTATTACTGTATTTGATTTAAGATTTTGTGTTCCAAATGAAAAAATGTTAGGTGAAAAAGGTATTCATACTTTAGAGCACCTTTTTGCAGGTTTTATTAGAGAACATTTAAATTCAGATTCAGTTGAAATTATTGATGTATCTCCAATGGGTTGTAGAACAGGTTTTTATATGAGTTTATTAGGAAACCCTTCAGAAGAAGAGGTTGCAAAAGCTTGGAAACTTTCAATGGAAGATGTTTTAAAAGTTGAATCTCAAAATGATATACCAGAATTAAACGAATACCAATGTGGTACTTATAAAATGCATTCACTTGAAGAGGCTAAACAAATAGCTCAAGATATCATTAATAGTGATATTGGTGTAATGTCAAACAAAGAACTTTTTTTACCAGAAGAAAAACTAAAATCACTAGGTTGTTAATAATTTAACATATGGATAGATTTGTTAAGACTAATGATGGCTCAAATACTTTATATTCAAAAAAGTATAAACAACATTTTCATGATATAAAAACAGGAGCTATCAAAGAGTCTTTAATAAAACATATAATCCCTACATTTGATTATCATAAAAATAAATCAAAGCTAAAAATACTTGATATTTGTTTTGGTTTAGGATACAACACTTTAAGTACAATATATTATATTAGAAAAAACTCTTTAGATATTCAACTTGAAATTTTCTCACCAGAGCTTGATTTGGATTTGATAAAATCACTTATAGAATTTGATTATCCAAGAGAGTTTGATGATATCAAACATATAGTTTTTGAATTATCAAAAAACTTTAAATATGAAGATGAAAATATAAAAATAGAGCTTTTTGTTGGTGATGCAAGAGAATATATTAAAACACTTGATTCAATAGATATTATCTATCAAGATGCTTTTAGTTCTGAAGTTAATCGTGAGTTATGGAGTGTAGAGTATTTTAAAGATATATATAAAATTAGTTCTAAAGATTGCGTTTTAAGTACCTACTCCATTGCAACTTCTGTTAGATTATCCTTAAATGAAGCAGGCTTTGAGATTTATGAGATAAAGCCACCTGAAAAAAAGAAACAAACATTAGCATTGAAAACTAAAAAAGATATTGATGGAAAATATATTGATATGCAACTAAAAAGACAAAGAAATAAAGAAGCAAAAGCTATATATGATTAATTCTAATACACAAGATTATATAGAATTTTATGAAGGAACTCTTCCAATTATTCTATCCGCTCCCCATGGTGGAGACAAACTTCCAAATGAAATAAAAACAAGAACATCTGGTGTTTTTGAGAAAGATGATTTTACAAAAGAGTTAACATTAGAGATAATTAAAGAGTTTGAAAAAACTTTAGGGGAAACGCCTTATGCAATAATTGCTTCTATTTCAAGGGAAAAAATAGATTTAAATAGAAAAAAGATAGAAGCCTTTGAGGATAAGAAAGCATCAAAAATATATGATACCTTTCACAATTTAATTAAATTTTCTAAAAATGAAGTTGAAAAAAATTTTGGAAAAGGGATTTATATTGATATCCATGGACAATCTCATCCTCACAATTATCTAGAGTTTGGATATATGCTTGATAATTCAGTTTTAAATCTACACGAAACACAACTAAAAGAATACCAAGAACAATCAAGTATAAAAAACCTAGCTAAATTTTCAAAACAATCTTTTATTGATCAATTAAAAGGACCATCTTCTATGGGAAGTTTGATGACAAACTTAGGCTTTGATTCAGTCCCATCAGTTAAACTTCCATATGCGGCTGATAATAATTATTATGAAGGAGCTTACAATACATATCTACATGGCTCTTTAGATAAAAGAAATATTAGTGGTATTCAAATAGAATTTCCCTATGTAAATTGTAGAGACACAAAAGAGAATAGACAAAGGTGTGCCAAAGCATTGGTTTGCGCTTTGACTAAATTTTTAGAACTTCATTTAGAAATTAATTTTCCTAAACTTTATTCCTTTGAACAAAATCAATAATTTTCCTATCTTCATATAAGATATGATTAATCAACCAAATATCCATATATTCAATTAATTTTTTTTCAAAATCAATTATTGATAGAGTTGGCAATTTTTTGATAAAACCATTCATTTGATCAATAATATTTTCATGAATTGCCCTATGCTCTTCAAATAATGGATAGCCAATTTGAACTAAATACTCTTCTTCATGAACAAAGTGAGTTTTCATATATTCATATAATTCATTGATTGTGATTTTTACATGTGTTTTTATATTAGTTCCATGATAATTTAAAGATTTTAAAGCTATATCAAATAATCCTTCATGCTCTTCATCTAATAATTGATTTTTTAATTGATACTCTATATTCCATTTAAACCTTTCTCTTAAATGTTCCCTTGGTTTAATTTCATGGTGTACTTTCTTATCTTCTATTAAAATATGTTGTAGAATATTTTTATTTACTAATATAGTTAATTGGGAAATTGTTTCTTCAACATCTTGATTACTAATCTTTTTTAAAACCTCATTTAACGCATTGACTAAGTTTTTATGTAAGATTTTGTGTTGAGATAGTTTTGAGAAATTTAATTCTCTCATAAACCTCTCTTCATTTGCAAAATGGAATTTTGTATATTTAATTAGTTCTTTTAAAATAACTGTTAAATGCTCTTTTGTTGAGCATACATTTAACTCATTTGCAATATCAAAAAGTTTTTGATGCTCAGCATCAATTTTTGCATCGCCTATTGAATAGGCATTACTCCATATTGAGATGAAGCAACTATCAAGTCTTGCATTCATAAAACACCTCCCCCTAGAACTAACAATTATCATTGTAACAGAAGAATGTCTCAGTATTGTCTCAAATAGTTATTTTCTTATTATGTTTTTATTACAAAAGCTCCTCGTCTACTATCGCACCCACCTTCAAGGTTCCCATTGACGGCCTGTACACCACCAAAGAAAATATTTAAAGAGTCAAAATATTGAAGTTTATAATGTTTTTCTAATTCATTTCTAATGGCAATATCTAAACTTGGTTCCACACAAACAACCCCTTTTTCAAAATGAATTCTAGGGGAATTGATACTTTTATCAAGATTCATTCCATATTCAAGATTATTGATTATGGTTGAAGTAATTGCTGAACGTATTCTATTACTTCCCGCACTTCCAAGTATTAATTCAGGGTGTCCATCTTTTAAAACAGCTGTGGGTGCCATCATAGATGGTAATCTAATCCCCTCATCCCAAGCAAACCATCCATGGGGATTTAAGTCTTCTTCCCCCATCATATTATTAAGCATGATTCCAGAACTTGGTATCACATGACCACTTCCTTCACCATTTGTAGTTGTAACAGAAACGGCATTCCCTTTCTCATCAATAACAGATAAATGGGTTGTATTTCCCCAAAGGTTAAGTCTACTATTCATTGTTGTACAGTAATTTTTTATTAGTCTATCATTAAATAATATCTCTTTTAATTTTTCATCGTGTAAAAACTCATCAACATGTTCACGCCTAAAATCACTTGTTGTATTAAAACTTTCTATTAAACCTTTTACATACTCATAACTTCTAAAATCTTTTAAATCATATTGTTCAAGAAGTTTCAATGTAAAGGCAATTAATATTCCCCCTCCACTTGGTGGTGGATTCGTAACGATTTCATAATCTTTGTATTTAAAATCTATTGGATTTCTTTTTATAACCTCATAGTTTTTTAAATCCTCTTTATAAATAAGTCCATCATTTTCTTTTGATATTTTTTCAATTTCACGAGCAACTTCCCCTTCATAAAAAAGTCTTGCTCCCTCTTTTGCAAAAGCTTCTAAGAAGTCTGCATATTGAGGATTTTTGAATAAATGTGTTTCATCTATTAAGTTCTTATCATCAATTCCATATACATCCATAGATGATTTTGTTGATGTAAAAATTGGTTCTAGTAATTTTACAAAACTTGCTTGCATACTAGATAAATAGATACCTTCTCTTGCATACTTTACTGCTGGTTCTATAATTTTACTAAGAGGTAATGTACATTTTTCTTGATGAACTTTTTCAATCCCTTTTATTAAACCTGGAATTGCAACACTACCAGCGCCTATATGAAACTCTTGAACAGCCGCACCAAAATCAACATATATAGGATAAAACTCTGGTTCTTCCAATCTTTTTTTTGGAACTTCCACAAAGAAATCATAAAGTTCAGGCTTCTTACCATCTTCTAAACCTAATAAAAAGCCTCCGCCCCCTAAACTTGTAAATAATGGTTCGCAAATTGGAGCAGCTAACATTACAGCTAAAGCTGCATCATAAGCATTTCCACCCTCTTTTAAAATATCAGCTCCTGCTTGAGCAGAATTTTTATCTCCAGCTGCTACTACACCTTTCATTCAAATACACCTAACCTTTCTACTTCTTTTAAACTATTTGTTCTTTTATATAAATTTTCCATCTTTTTTGAGATAGATTCTTTTTCTATTAGAGTTTTGGCTTTCTCTAAAAAACTCTTATCAATCAAATTTTTACTAAAAGCTTTATTTAGTAAATCTTTTAATTCATCTCTTATTTTTTTAACTTTTCCATTGGCATCGACTATCTCTCCATCCATTGAATATCTTGTGGCACTCCACATGTTTTGTTTTAATATTTGCATTGGAATTTTTTCAAAATCGAAAAACTGTGATAATTGACACATCACTCTAAAAAGTTTTATTATAAGCTCTAATCTTTCAAAATCATTGACTGCATCACAGATTCTAAATTCAACTGTTTTAAAATGGGGCTGAATTCTAACATCCCACCAAATATCTTTTGTAGAATCAATTACATTTGATTTTTTCAATAATTGATATAAGTGATTCATCTGTTCATAATTATCAAAATATTCTGGAATAGAAGCCTTTGGTAATCTTGAGAAAATCTTTGTTCTATATGAATGGATACCTGTATCTATCCCATTGTAATATAAAGAAGAAGCACTTAATGCTAAAAAAAGAGGTAAATAATAGATTGAGTAATTATAAGCTTTTAAAGCCTTATCAAAATTTTCAAAACCTACATGAACATGGGTTCCACAAATAGAAAAATTATCTAATAAAATCTTATGTTCATCATAAATTTTTTCGTATCTTTTATTATTGCTAACATTAAACTCTTCACTTTTTTGTGCATAAGTTCCACTTGTTTGTAAACATAGAGATTTTTTTGAAGCTAAAAGTGAAAGTTCACTGATTATATTTTTAAGATATTCAATTAAATCTTTTTCATAGTGGAAAATGGGAGTGTTAATCTCTATCATAGAACCTAAAAATTCTTTTGCAATATTTGCCTTGAATTTTTCATCAAGATTTGAGTAAAAATAGTCGAATTCATCCTTAGGAGATAAAGTGAATTTATCTAATATTCTTAATTCTAACTCTATTCCTATTGAGAAATGGTTTCCTGTTTCAAACTTTTCAAACTTCATAAAAATCCATTTTTTATGGGATTTTATATTGTACTTGTTTTTTACTTATTTTGAAAAGTTAACTTTAATTCTTTTAATCTTCTACTAGATTATCTAAGATATATTTTTCTAAATCTTTTTTTGAAACTTCATTTTTTAATGCTTGTAAATAAATCTCTTCAATTTTTTTATTATATTCATGATAAGGGAAGTATGGAAATCTTAATTGCCAAGATTTTTTAATTTGTCTGTATGAAATTATATCTCTCATTTTAGATCTAAAAAAGTTAAATCCCATAAAGATTATAGCAGTAATAATCATTGCCCCTAAAATAGAAATATGTGGATCAATATTTGCTAAAGGATAATGTAAGATTGTTGAAATTGGAACTAAAATAGCTAGTACAATCAAGATATATACTAAATAAGCTCGTCCAAGCTTTAATCTGAATCCTAACTTCGCAGGGTCAACATGCATACCTTCATTAAATTGTCTATTTGCTTCAAGTAAATCTCTTAGTAAAATTGGTTGTTTTGAAAGTATATAAATGTAATTGATTATCTTATCAGTAAGTGTTTTTTCTTTTTCCATTACAAAGTTCCTTATTTAAGTAGTAAGATTTTATCAAAAAATAGATAACAATGAGTTAATTCAAATATTAAAAAGAGTAGAATATTTTATGAAGTATTTATATTTATTAATATTTTTTTCTTTTTTATTATGGTCAGGGATTAATCCAAAAGATCAATTTACTTGGTTTTTAGAAGTTTTGCCAGCAATTATTGGAATAGTTATCCTGGTGATTACATACAAAAATTTTAAATTAACAACACTAGTTTATTCTCTTATTTTAGTGCATTGCATTATACTTATGATTGGTGGCCACTATACCTATGCCCAAGTTCCTTTTTTCGATTTAATAAAAGAGGTTTTTAATCAAGATAGAAACAATTATGACAAAGTAGGACACTTTGCTCAAGGTTTTATTCCAGCAATGGTTGCAAGGGAGATACTTATACGAAAAAATATCATTCCATTAGCAAAATGGAGAGATTTTTTTATAGTTTGTTTTTGCTTAGGTTTTTCTGCTTTTTATGAACTAATAGAGTGGTGGGTGGCATTATTAAGTGGTGAAGATGCCGAAGCTTTTTTAGGAACTCAAGGTTATGTTTGGGATACACAAAGCGATATGGGGTTGGCACTACTAGGAGCTATTGTTGCATTAATTTTACTTAGTAAATATCATGATAAACAATTAAAACTATCCCTTTCTCATGATATACATTGAATTTAATACTAAAGTTAATAAAATAATACTCCCACCTATAAAAGTATAAGAACTTGGTACTTCATTTAAAACCATCCAAACCCAAATAGGTCCCATAACTGTTTCAATAATCATTAAAAGACTTACTTCACTAGCATTTATAAATTTTGTTCCAGTAAATATTAAAACCCTTGAAAATGGAGTTATAATTAATCCCATTGCTCCTACTACCAAAAGATTATAAAAGTCTATGCTAATTGTGTCACTTACAAAATAAGCTATTGTAGCCAATGATATTCCAGTCATTGCTGTCATTGCTATTCTATTTATTCTAGTATATTTTGACATTAAAACAAAAGACAAAGAAAAGGTCATTGTGCATAAGAGAGCCAAAAGATTACCCTTTAAATTACCCATTCCTAGCTTATCATTAAAGATTATAAAAAGACCAATAAATAGAAAAAATGATGAAATAAGAACATTCAATTTTATTTTTTCCCTATAAAATAAATATGCGAAAAAAGATGTAAATAAAGCTCCTGTTCCTATTATAAGTACAACATTTGCAGCAGTTGTACTTTTTATCGCCCAAATAAAAAAGATATTTGCACTACCCATTAATATTCCACATAAAAGAAAGATATAAAAAGATGTTTTGGCAACTTCTTTTATGACATCTCTTTGTTTTATTATTAGTAAGAAAACCATTGAAATAAACATAAATATTCCAAGATAAAAAGAAAAAGTAAAAGCAGAGATGGAAGTTAGCTTTATAAATAAAGACTCAAAACTCATTAGTAAAACACCTAAAGCGGTGATTATAATACCTTTTTTATTGTTGTTCATATATTCTCGATATTATTTTAATTTTTAAATTACTCAAAAATCGTTGTAGTGTAGGAAGTTTTGTTCAAGGTCAAGGCGGTATTTAAAATTCTAAATACCACCACAGAAATTGGATAAAAATACTCGTACTAAAATGATTTTTTAAATATTGTAATAGTTAGCTTTGTGATGAGGAACTATTATAGCACACGTAGATTGCTCCGGATGAATCTGGAAAGTCTCACTTAACTCTATCCCAAACTCTTCAGGATTTAATAAATCAAACATATCCCTACTTTGTTCTAAATCTGGACAAGCTGCATATCCAGGGGAATATCTACACCCTACATATTGTTTCATTTGAACATCATGTAAAGTATTTCCCTCTTTTGGAACTATATCCAAATCAAGTCTAACTTGTTTGTGAATAACCTCAGCTAAAGCTTCAGCTAACTCAACTCCTAATCCATGAACTTGATAATATTCTGTAAATTTACTTTCTTTATAAAGCTCTGCCTCATATGGACTTAACTTCATCCCTGCACTTGCAAATGAAAATGCAACTACATCTAATCTATCATTTGCAAAGAAATCAGCTATACATCTATGTGGTTTTTTCTTTTGTCTAGGAAACTCCATAACTTTGATTGCTTTTTCAAGTGGTGGAATATTTTTTGCTTCCTTTTCACTATGGAAGGCATATTCAGGAGAGAAAATATAAAGTTTATTCTCCTTTGAAATACATGGATAATATGCATAAATAGCAATTGGGTCAAAAAGTTTCTTTTCAAAAAATTCATCTTTTAATTTTTCATAAAGTGGTTTCACAACATTTTCTTCATGTTCTAAAAATTCTTGTGAGTCTTGTTTACCCCTTTTATATCCCCATCTTTGTCTAAATAAAACCCTATGGTTTATCCATTTATAAATTAAATCTTGATCTACAGAATCTCCATATAAAGCAACTCTTCCCCATAATGGAGGGAATGTAAAAGTTCCTGGTTCTGGTAAAACTACATCCGCTTCATCGATTTTTACTTCAGCCTCTTCTTTTTTGGCAATCTCTTCATCATCTACTAAATCTGCTGCAAGTGCTGTATTATCAAGCTCTCCACTTTCGATTCTTTGCATAGAAACAACACCATCAAAGGCATCTCTACAATAAAAAATTGGTCCATCATAAATTGGTCTACAATAATCGTTTACAAAACTTTTTGTAAGTGCAGCTCCACCTAAAAGTACAGGGATATCAATCCCCTCTTTTTGAAGTGTTTCTAAATTTTCTTTCATAACAGCAGTTGATTTTACAAGTAAGCCACTCATTCCAATTGCTTGGGCTTTATGTTCACGTACAGCTATTATAAAATCGTTTAAATCAGCTTTAATACCAATATTTATAACTTTAAATCCATTATTCGAAAGAATAATATCAACTAAGTTTTTACCAACATCGTGAACATCACCTTTAACAGTTCCTAAAACTAAAACTGTTTCACTAGCTTTTTCCTCTTTTGGTAAATATGGGTTTAAAGCATCAACTGTTGCTTTCATTGTTTCAGCACTTTGAAGTACAAATGGTAATTGCATTTGTCCACTTCCAAATAGCTCTCCAATAACTTTCATTCCATCAATCAACCATTCATTTACAATAATTTCAGGATTAACTGTGTGTCTTAATTCATCCACAAGTGGAAGCATTCTATCTTTATCACCATCAAGTAAAAGTTTTTTAACTTTATCAATTGGTTCAAGTTTTTGATACTCTTCATCACTTTGCTCTTCCATATCAGCAACATTTGAAAAATGTTCAATAAATTTAAATAATGGGTCACCGTTTTCTTGGTTATTAAAAATTAAATCATCACAAGCTTTTTTATCATCTTCACTAATTTTATTTAATGGCAAGATATGTTTAACATTTACAATAGCAGATGTTAATCCAGCTTTTACACAATGGTCTAAATAGATAGAATTTAAATATATTCTTGCATTTACAGATAATCCAAATGAGATATTTGAAAGTCCTAAAGTTGTTCCAACTTCTGGATGTCTTATTTGAAATTCCCTAATAGCTTCAAGTGTCTCAATTCCTGCTGTTCTATATTCATCATCACCTGAACCAATTGTAAAGGTAAGCATATCAAATACTAAATCTTCACCTTTAAAGCCATGCCTATTTACACATAAGTCATAGATTCTTTCAGCAATTTCAAGCTTACGCTCTTTTGTTTTTGCCATTCCAACTTCATCAATAACTAAACAAACAAGTGCAGCTCCAAATTTTTTAGCCAACTTACAAACTATATCAAACTTCTCTTCCCCATCTTCAAGGTTTACTGAGTTGATTATACATCGTCCACCAATTTGTTTTAAGGCAGCTTCTAGTGCTGGAACTTGAGTAGAATCGGGCATAAGTGGTAGTGAAACTTTTTGAGAATAAAGCTCAACCACTTTATCCATATCACCAGTTTCATCACGTCCAGCAAAACCAACACTTACATCAATAACATGAGCACCAGCTCTTACTTGCTGTTGACCAACTGAAAGTGTTCCTTCATAATCATTTGCTTTTAGAAGCTCTCTAAAGGCTTTAGATCCAGTTGCATTTGATCTCTCACCAATTAATAAAGGTGCTGGGTCTTGTTTTAAAGGAACAACATTAAATAGTGAAGCTAATGATGCTTTTAAAAATCCACAAGGTTTTAAAGGTTTAATCCCTTTAACACCTTGACTTAAAGCCTTAATATGTTCAGGTGTTGTACCACAACAACCACCTAAAAAACTAACTCCATTTATCTCAAGAAACTCTTTTTGTAATTTTGTAAACTCATCTGGTCCCATTGGATAATAAGTTTGTCCACCTCTATTTTGAGGAAGTCCTGCATTTGCATGAACAGAGATTGGGAATTTACAAACTTCACTTAAAGCTTTAACATGTTTATGAACTTGTTTTGGCCCAGTTCCACAGTTAAATCCTAAAGATAAAATATTAAAAGGCTCTAATATAGCTGCAATTGTCATGGCATCAGTTCCAATTAACATAGTTCCTGACATCTCAATAGTAACACTTACCATAATAGGTATATGAGGAGCTACTTCATTTAAAGCATGTAGGGCAGCTTTTATTTGTAATGGATCTTGACAAGTTTCTAATAAAAATACATCTGTCCCACCATCAGCTAAACCCTTAGCCATGATTTTATACCCTTCAAACATCTCATCATATTTTATATGTCCCAATGATGGAAGTTTTGTTCCTGGACCTATTGAACCAAATACAAATTTTGGATCTTCAGGAGTGCTATATTTTTCTTTAGACTTGTTGGCAATTTGAGCACCTAATTTTGATAATTCATAAGAAGTTTCAGGTATTCCATACTCATCTAAAACCCAGGGCATTGAACCAAAAGTATTTGTAGTTAAAAAATTTGCACCTGCTTTGGCATAATTATCATGAATAGTTTCAAGAATATGTGGAGCAGTTAAATTTAAAAGTTCATTACAACCTTCTAAATCATTCCCTTCATATTGCCATTCTTCATTTTTGATATCTGCAAGTTGAAGCTGTGTACCCATAGCTCCATCGATAATTAAAACTTTTTCTTCAATTAATTTTTTTATTTTTTCTGTCATTAAGTCTTCTTAAATTTTATTAAATTTGTTATTGTAAAAGGTCTATAGTATATTTAAAATTAGATTAAAATTTTGTAAAGGGGGCTTAGGCTATTTTTCTAAAAATACCCTTATCACACAAGCCTCACCTTGGTGACCTTTACCCTCATCTAAAATTGTAATTTGTTCTTTAACTTCTCCATCACTAAAAGTGTAATGTGATTTAAAATCTTCAACTGTGTATAAAAGGTCTAAATCTTTTGGTCCACCACTACTATAAGATATTTGTTTTTGAGAGAAAAACTCCCCTACAAATAAACCATCAACATTTAAACAGTCATCGATTTTTTCAAACAATTTATCTCTATCTTTTTTATACATATGCAAAAATGAAGCAACTATTACATCATATTTTGAATCATCTTCCCAATGATTTAAGTCCATACATATTGTTTTTATCTCAAGGTTTTCTTCTTTTGCTCTTTGTTTTAGTTTATCAAGCCCCACATCAGAAGCATCAATTGCTGTTACATCAAAACCTCTTCTTGCTAGAAAGATTGCATTTCTTCCTTCACCCTCACCTAAACATAAAACCTTTGCATCTTTTGGAAATGATTTGATTTTTGAAGCTATAAAACCATTTGGTTTTAAGCCATATAAAAAACCTTCCCTTGAAAATTTACTATTCCAAAACTCTTGTTGGCTCATCTAATCTCCTAAAAAATGTCCCATTTTTTAGGGACCACATATTTATTACTTCTTTTACCAAGGGAAGTAAATTCCCTTTAAAGAAGCAAATCCTAAAGAGAGTAACAAGTTACTCTTTTTCACTTTCTTATTTATTTTGGTGGAATATTAATAGACCATATATAAAAAACTCTTATTACAAATTATATAAATCTTTTATCTCACTAAACTTTAATAAAACCTTAGATAGACTATCTGCTAAATTTCAAACGATATATAGGATTATAAAAATGACTGAAGCAAAATACATCTGGATGGATGGGAAATTTGTTGATTGGCATGAAGCAAAAGTTCATGTATTAAGCCACACATTACACTATGGTAATGGTGCAATTGAAGGTACAAAAGCTTATAAAACTCATGATGGAAGATGTGCAATTTTCAAATTAGAAGAACACACAAAAAGACTTTTAAATTCTTCTAAAATGACTTTAATTGATGTTCCTTTTTCAGCAAAAGAGTTAAATGATGCTCAAGTTGAATTATTACAAAAAAATGAGTTATTTGAAGGTGCTTATATTAGACCTTTAGTATATCTTGGTTATGGAGTTATGGGACTTTATCACAAAGATGCTCCTGCACAAGTTTCGATTTCTGCATGGGAATGGGGAGCATATCTTGGTGAAGAGGGTATGAAAAAAGGTGTTAGAGTAAAAATTTCATCTATGACAAGAACTCCTAATACTTCAGGTATGGGAAAAGCAAAAGCGGTTGCTAACTATTTAAACTCTCAAATGGCAAAATTTGAAGCAGTTGAAGCTGGTTATGATGAAGCTTTATTAAGAGATGACCAAGGTTATATTGCAGAAGCTTCTGGTGCTTGTTTCTTTATTGTAAGAGATGGAGTTATTATTACTCCACCAAATGATAACTCATTAGAATCAATTACACAAGCAACTGTAATTGATATTGCAAAAGATATGGGTTATGAAGTTGTTAGAAGAAGAATTACAAGAGAAGAGATTTATATTGCAGATGAAGCATTCTTCACTGGAACTGCTGTAGAAGTAACTCCAATTAGAGAAGTTGATTGTAGAATTATTGGAGCAGGAGAAAGAGGTAGCGTAACTGAAGCACTTCAAAAGGCTTACTTTGATGTAGTTCAAGGTAAAAATGAAAAGTATGTTAAGTATTTAACTTACGTAAACTAAAAAATAAAAAAGGGTAGTAAATATGCCAATTGATAACGACTATTTTAAAAATAGACAACAGCAAAACAAAAGTAATGGTAATGGATCTGGTGGAAATGGTGGTGGAGGAAATTATCAACCACCTTTTGAGCCGCCAGAATTCTTCAAAAGTTTTGGTAAAAAGGCAGGATTTATTTACGCTATTGTAATTATTTTTGCTATTTTATTTATAACAAAACCATTTATGACAATTGAGTCAGGTAATGTTGGTATTAAACAAACATTAGGTAAATATGAAGAGCAACCATTAAGACCAGGTTTTCACTTCATTCTACCAGGATACCAAAAAGTTACAGTTGTAGATACAAAAGTTAGACTTATGAATTATGCTTCTGTTGAAACAAGTAATGGTTTTGACCAAAGTATTAGAAGTAACCCAGCAATTAATATTCTTGATGCTAGGGGTTTACCAGTTTCTATTGAATTAACTGTTCAATATAGACTAACTGCTGATGGTGCTCCATTAACAATTGCTACATGGGGACCAGCATGGGAAGATAAAATTGTTAACCCGGTTGTTAGAAATATTGTAAGAAATGTTGTAGGTGGATTTAACGCTGAAGAGTTACCAACAAGAAGAAATGAAATTGCAACAATGATTGAAAATGGTATTAGAACTCAAATTGAATCACTTGCAAGCAAACCTGTTTCTGTTGAATCTGTTCAATTAAGAGAGATTGTTCTTCCAGAAAAAATCAAAGATCAAATTGAAAGAGTTCAAATAGCAAATCAAGAAGCTCAAAGAGTTAGATATGAAGTTGAAAGAGCTAAACAAGAAGCTGAGAAAAAAGCTGCACTTGCGCAAGGTGAAGCTGACAAAAACAGAATTGAAGCACAAGGTAGAGCTGATGCTGTAACAATTGAAGCTAAAGCACAAGCAGCAGCAAATAAAGAGATTGCAAAATCTTTAACTGGTGAATTACTTCAAATGCAACAAATTCAAGTTCAAGGTAAATTTAACGAAGCACTTAGAGAAAATAAAGATGCTAAAATTTTCTTAACTCCTGGTGGTTCAACTCCAAATATCTGGGTTGATACTAAAAGTAAAACAAGAGATACTGTAATTAATAATCAATAAGAGTGAATTTCACTCTTATTGAAAAGCTATTTCTATGAAACCCCTATTTCTTTTTCTAATACTCTTAAACATAACATACTCGCAAGATGAAATTATTATTGATGATACAATTAAACTTGAAAAAACAAAAGAGTATTATGAAAAGAAAGAAAATCTTTTAAATGAAGTTCCCCAAGTAAAACAGAAACAAAAAAGAAAAAAGAAACTTGAAATTGATGGGGATGTTGGTGTAAATAAAGAAACTAAAACAATTGATAATGTAAATATCAATATTGGATCAAAATTTTAAGGTAAAAAATGACAAATAGTGAATTAATAAACTGGGAAAAAGTTGATGGCATGGTTCCAGTAATAACACAAGATTCAAGTACAAATGAAGTATTGATGATGGCATATATGGATAAAGAAGCTTTAGATTTAACAATAAAAACAAAACAAGCTCACTATTTTTCTAGAACTAAACAAAGAATCTGGAAAAAAGGTGAAAGCTCTGGACATATTCAAGATGTAAAAGATATTTTAATTGATTGTGATAATGATACACTTTTATTAAAAGTTGAGCAAACTGGTGTTGCTTGTCATACAGGAAGAAAATCATGTTTCTTTACAAACTTAGAAACAAAAGAAACAACATCAGAAGTAGAGATAGATACAACATCAGCATATGGAGTTATTGATAACCTTTACCATGTAATAGAGTCAAGAAAAAATGATGACCCAACAAAATCATACACAGCAAAACTTTTAAATGGTAAACAAAACTCTATGCTTAAAAAGATTGTTGAAGAAGCTGGAGAATTTACCTTTGCAGTAAAAGATGATGACAAAGAAGAGATAGTTTATGAAGCTGCTGATTTAGTTTATCACTGTATGGTTGCCCTTGCTTCTAAAAATATAAATCCAGACCAAATTAAACAAGAGATAGCTAGAAGATTTGGTTTATCTGGGATTGAAGAAAAAAATTCTAGATTAGAAAAGTAGTTTTAAAAACTACTTTCTCTTACTAAAACATTATATAATTTCTTCCAAATTTTAGTTACGAAACTTGATTTTTCAGATTCAACTATAAGCTCACCTACAACTCTTGTTTTAAAATTAATATCTAAGTTTTCAATCTTTGCCTCTACTTTAAAGTAGGCTTTTTCACTGACTAAGGCTTTTTGATTTTTCTCTTGTGATTGTCTAGTTGCAATCTTTCCACCATAAACTGAACTTAATTCTTCATATTCTAAATTTACTAAAGAGATATTTGATACTTTGTCCATAAAAACTTCTATTGTATCTACATTTGGGATATTGGATATAAACTTACCATTACTGTATTCATTCAAATATTGATAATCTACATCTTCACAAAAGCCCACAACTTTTGAACTTCTATTATTATATATAGTTAAGATTGCTTCTTTTTTATTTACATATTGTTTTATTTTAAAATCATCATTAAAATAAATAGTGCCTGAAAAAGGTGCTTTTAATTTAAGAGAGTCTCTTAATTTATATAAACCTTCTAACTCTTTTTTCATTTTAGAAAAATTTTCTTCAAGGACAAATCTGTTGTTTAATAAGTCTTTATTTACATTAATTTTATTTAAATCAATATTTAAGATTTCAAGTTCTTTTTTTACTTTTTTAATATTAAAGTCTAATTCTTCAGATTCTATTTCTAATAATAAATCACCTTTTTTTACTATTTGAGCATTTTTTACAAAAATATCTTTAATAAAGCCATTTTTAGGACTATATATATCCGTTAAGTCTTCAGCTACTAGAACAGCAGGCATATAAACTTTACTACTCCAAGGAACCAATAAAGCAAAAAGTATTAAACTAGCCACAACTAAAGAGACGATATTTCTTTTGTTAAAACTAACCTGTGATCTTTTTTCAAACCAATATTTCAATTCTTTAAATACTGGCATAAATATAAACCAAATAATCTCAACTAGAAAAAGTATTATTCCTAAAACTTTAAATGCAAAATAGTAAACTAAAAAAGCAATACTTAAAAATAAAAAGAATCTATAAATCCAGGTACCTATCGCATAGATTATAAAAAATCTTTTTCTAGAAATAGACATATTTTCAGGTTCAACTTCTTCTAAACCAAAGATATATTTTCTTACAAACCATTTTGCCATTGCAAAGGATCTTGGTTGTAAATTTTTTGTATTTGTCCAATCTGATAAAACATAATAACCGTCGAACCTAAGAAATGGAGAGATATTAACTAAAAGAGAAGTAATCCAGCTAGTTGTTGCAATAATAAAGGCTATACTTTTTAAAGGACCCTCTGGTAAAAATGACCATAAAAAAGTTGCTATCATAGCTAAATAAATTTCAACTTTCATTCCAGCTAAGGCAATTCTTAATCTCATATATTTTGATTTTAAAGCATAAGCATTTGTTGTATCAGTATATAAAACAGGGAACATTACTAAAAATGCAACACCCATTGATGGTATTTTACACCCATATCTTTTTGCTGTAAAAGCATGACCTAATTCATGAAAACTTTTTACAAAAACTAAAGATAAGAAATAATACATCATCCCTTCACTTGAAAACAAATACATAAAAGTAGATGAAAAGTTTTCCCAATCTTGAATAACAAGTAATATCCCTATTAAACCTATAGTAAGTATTAAATAATTCCAAATTTTTGAATACATAAAATCTATTTTATTATAGTTCTTAGTAAGCCATTTATCTGGTTTAAAAATTGGTATTTTTATAAATAGATAATTGTGAATCAACCATTTAAAAGGGGACTGTTTAGCTTTTTGCTTTTGTTCATACAATTTTTTTGCATCATTTGCATCTTTACTTTTTGAAAGACCAGAGTTATTTAAAAAATTAATAAAAGTACTTAAACCTTCTTCATCTAATTCATAATCATTTTTTTCTAATTTCTGTAAAAAATCTGTGCTTGAGATTCCATCTTCCCATAGGTTTATTAAATCAAAAGTATCTATTCCTATTATAAAATATTTGTTTTGAATAGGGTCAAAAAGCATCCATTGTTTAGTACCATCTTCAGCTGGTTCACTATCCATAAGTTTTATATCTTCTCTTATTTTAGGAAGAGTTATTTCTTGTTCTTGTGCACCAAACATTATTTTACCACGCTAACATTTGTCTTAAACTAGTTATAGGTTTTCTAAATAAATAAAAAAACAAGGTGACTTTTTCTGAATAGATTTTTGCAGTACCTCTAAGACCAATTTTTGGAATCTCATTGTTTTGTGATAAATCAATAAACTCTGCATTAATTTTGTAAACAACACTATTTTCTGGAGTCAATTCTGGTTTATATGAGATATTAGTTACTTTTGCTTTCCATGATTCAAAAACTCTATTATCAAGAAAGATTGAAACATCTGCATCTTCTTTTAAAAATAATGCATCATGAACAGAAAGCATAATATCAATCTCAACATTTTTTGGATTTGCAATTGAAAGTATTTTTTCACCAGTAACAACTGGTTTACCTTTCCATTCATTTGGATTGTCAATGATTACAATTCCTTCTTTTTTTGAATAAATATCTGTTTTATCTAATAAGGATTTTGCATATTCAACTTCTGCTTCATTTAGTTTAACTTCTTCTTCTAATCTTTTTATTTGACTTTTTTTATCAACATCATAAAAACTTGCTTGCTTTGCACTATATAATTCAGCTTTTATAGTATCAAGTCTTCTTTGTGCAACTTCGTAAGAGTTTTTTAAATCAATATCTTCTAGTTTTACTAAATATTTGTTATCTTTTACATAATCATTTGAATTTACTTTTATATCTTTAACAACTCCCTCAATTGGAGAAGTAACAATAAATGGATTTTTAGGTTCAATTGTACATGGTGCTATAACATTCATCTTTACAGGAATAAACATTGCTAGAACGATAATAGCTAGTCCATATAAAAAATAGCTACTTTTAAAATTGTAGTTTTTTAACTTTGTTAAAAGAGAGTCTCTACTCATAGCAAACAAAGAATATTTTATTGAAGAAGATATATATTTTAATATTTCTAATTCTTTATCTTCATAAATTTTATTTTTTGTTAAAATTAAAAAATATTCTATTTCAATACTATTTTTAATAATTTTCAATGGAATATAAACTAGATTTGAGGGAGAATATTCTCTTAGTTGAGTTTTTAAACCTTCCTCTAAATCATTATTTATATCTATTAATCTTAATTCATCATCAGAATATTTAGACAATATATCTTTTAGTAAATCTTGCATAAACTGAACAAAAGGTGAAGTATTATCTACAGTTACAATATCAGAAATCCCAATAACTTTAGGCTTTCTACTTAAATCAACAGTAAATAAAATTGCTTGTTCATAATCAACTAATTCTCTAGTTTGATTTACAATTGAATAATATAATTCTTTTTCATTATCACATTCTCTTAAATTATGTTCATACTGTAATAATTTTGAAATATCATTACTCAAATCTTTTCCTTATTTAAGTCATTATTTTATTTTTTACTTTACATAAATATAGTATTACAAGGGTATCATTTATAAATATATTTTTATTATTTATATAAATTTTATTAAAGAATAGTTTGAGAGAACCAATAAAGAAATTTTTTCTTTATTGGTTTATTAAAAAGATTAACTAAAAAGTGAAGTTACATAACTTCCATATTCAGTCATTTTATAACTTTCTGCCTTGAATTGATTTTTTAATGTATCGAACTCTGCTTCAGCGTTTGTTTTAGCTTTTTCTTTTAACTCATTAATATCAATTTTAATATTAAGGATTCTTGTTGTTCCATCATCAGATAAAGCTCTGATACTAATTTCAAGTTCTTCTACACCAGCAGGTAAAGTTCCTTTGATTACACCTGTATTTGGGTCAAAAGATAAAGAAGGAGGTAAAGCATTTCCATCAGCTAATGTAGCAATATATTTTTGACCAGCTTTTGTATCAATAACTTCAATTTCAATTTGGTCTTGAATAATTTCCATTCTTTCAACAACTAATCCTACAGTTTCAAAAGCTTGGTTGGATTCATCATTGTATCTAATTTGCCCACTATCAGATACATCAACAGTAAATCCAGCAGATACAACAGTAGGTTGGTCTTGTCCACCATCTCTTACTATAGAAGTAAGTTCTGTTCTTGTAATCTCAAGATTACCATCATCTCCATTATTGTCACCTTCTTGATTTTGACCATTACCAAATCCATTTTGACCTTCATCAGCTTCGTCATTTTGAGTTTTATTAACCAAAGTGTCTTCTGCAGGTGCTTCTGGAGCTGGAGGTGCAATTACTAACATCTCAAAAGTTTTACTTGGTGCAGATAAAACAGGCGTACCTGTATCATATGCTGTAACAACTACAGTATAAACTCCTGAAGATAATGCTCTACCACTAATTAACCCACTTCTTGGATCTAATGTTATCCCGTAAGGCAATCCTGTTGCAATAAAATCCATATCCCATTTACTATCTTCAACATCACTAAACATGTAAGATATATCTTGAGAATATTCATCACCAAAATTAAGTTCTGTATCAAGATTTTCATCAGAAAATTTAATAGGAGCATCATTTACTGGATTAACTGTAATATCAATCGTTTTAGTTGTAACTAATGCATTACCAGCTGCTCCAATATTTCCTTTATCATTTACTTCAATTTTTAATGAATCATTTCCATAAAAGTCTTGATTACCTTGATAAGACATATTGTCTAAAGCATTTTGTAAATCAGTTAATAAACCTCTAATTTTTATATGTGCATTTGAATCTGTTCCTTCTAAAATACTAACACCAGTTGTATCATTTAATGTAACTTTACCATTTGTCACATCTAAAGTAACTTCTAATTCTTCACTTGTTACATCTAAATCATCAATTACTATTCTAGTTCCATTTGCACTATCAAATGAGATTGAAGTATCTTCATCTACATTTAATATATCACCAGATGTAATCTCAGGAGCATCATTTACTGCACCTGTATATAAAAGGATTTTTGAAACAGGTCCAGTTTTTCCATCACCTGAAGTATATTGATAATAGATTACTTCTGTTCCATTCCAGTTCTCATTTGGTGTAAATGTAAACTTAGCAAAATCAGAACCTAAAACCCCATCATTTTCTAAAATTAAAGTTCCATTATCAAGGTTAAATCCAATCTCATCACCATTACCATTTGTAATAACTGTAGGAGTTGAAGAAATAGTTCCAAGATTTAAAATATTAATAGATCCATCTTGAAGCTCTTCTGTTTCACCTGCTTCTCCCACTAATCCAAATGTATAGTAACCACTATTATCATTAATATCAGTAATTAAACTTCCAAGATCAAATGTTGCAAAACCATCCTCTTCTAAAGTTATATTTTGACTATAACTATTTGGAACAGCTGGTAAAACTACAACTTCTTTATTGAAGCTTTCACTTCCACTTTGGCTATCTGTAATACTCATGCTTAAGAAGTTAACTCCTGGAGTTACTACATCATTTCCATTTCCTGCAACAAATTTTAATCCATCGCTTTGAGCAAGTGTAGTGTTAATCTCAGCTAAAGTTCCAACTAAAGTTACACTCTTAGTTCCATTTCCAGTTATATCAGTTACTCCATTTGTAACTCCTGTCTTAACTGTTAATAATCCATAAACCTCTTGTGTAGTTTGAGCTGTCATATCTGTGTTTGTTGAACTATCACTAACTGTACTTGTAAACATATTATCTATATCAAGTGCAGAAACACTAAATTTTCCATCATAATTACCTGATATAGAAGCTGTATAAGCACCATTTAAATTTGAGTCATTGTTTATTTCATCAACTAACTTTTGAGCGATACTATCAGCTGAATCACCTGCTGCTGCAGTAACAGTTACAGAGTTAGAACCATCTCCCCAAGTGAATGTTTCACCTGCACTTATAGTTCCATTTGAGATACTCATAGTATCAGTTTGAGTTGTTGTATCTGTTGTTTTTAATACAACTGTAACATCACTAGTTTCATCAACATCACTAAATGAGATTCCAGTTAAGTATAAACTTCCATCCTCACTAGTTCCAACTGTTGTAGAACCTAATACTTTTTCCATTTCAAATTTTGTTTCACCAGTATCAATAACAGGTAAGTCATTTACTGGAGTGATTTCTACTATTGCATCTTTTGAACTTAATGCAGCAGTAGCTGTTCCACCATTTCCACCATCATTGATTTCCATATTAATAGTTCTAGTTGTATTAATAAAGTAATCATTTAATGAACTATATGAAACAGCTCCCATAAGTGCTTGAACTTCATTTGAGAAAGCTTTATCAGTTAGATTGATAATTAAATCAGTTCCATTTGTTCCATCATAATTTGAATCAATTGAACCAATTACAGAAGCACCATAAAGTACATCTGTACCATCAACACTAATTCCACCAGTAGAGACTAAAGATAACATATCTCCTGCACTTTTATTTCCTATTACACTAATTTTTAATTGCCCATCAGCATAACTTTTACTCTCTGGGTCAGTTACAGTTATTGTTGGATCAATTGCAACAGCAGAAGAGTTTTCTGTATATGAAACTGGAGTGTAAGCACCATATGTATCACCACTTGTATCACCTGGTTTTGCTCCACCTAAAATAGGTCCATCATTAACTGCTGTTATATCTACAATTACTGTTTTAGTAACAACTCCACCATCACCATCAGATGCAGTTACAGTAAATGTCTCAATTATACTTTCACCTAAAGCATTTATTGCATTATCGTTCACAGTAAATGTATAAGCTCCAGTAGTTTTATTTAAAGTTAATATTCCATTATCCCCAACTAAAGATACTGTTCCATTACCGTTGTCAGTTGAACCTGTGATATCATAAGTAAATGTGGTATTTGTATCTACATCATTTGCAATTAAAGTTCCGCTCTCATCACTAAAATCATCTACTGTAGGAGTATCGGTATAGTAAATTGTAGCTGGTTGAACCATAGTTGGGTCATCATTTACTTCTTGAATATCAAGAGCTTTTGTATCACTATGAACAACTGGAGTATTATCTCCTGAAGAAGTTGTTATAGTGATAGTTTTATTTTGAACATCATTAGTAGCTGTTAAATCACCAATGTTTTCATAAGTAACTTTTTGAGCTATTTTTTCTAATACACTTGAATCAATTCCACTTGATGGATTTGCTTGAGTAACTTTTACATCATCAATATATAATTGAGCACCTAACCAAGTTCCACCTGTTGCATCCCAAGAACCAGATACAAACACAAATTTATATTCACCTGCTGAATCTACAGTTTGAGATACAGTTGCCCAGTTAGTTTCAGAACTTGCATTTGCTCCTGTTTCATTTAAAATCACTTGATAATCTGTATCATCATTTACATTTACAATGTATCCAAATACATCATATGCATCATCTCCACCTTCAGCTTTCCAATCAAACGATATACTATCACCTGCTTGTAAACTAACAGATGAGTCAGAATAAATATATGGTCCTCTAACGATTGTATATCCATCTTGAGTAACCATTTTTGAATACATTTTAATAGAACTATCAGTTGAAGTATCTGGATTTAAATATGTCATCCAACCTTTATCTTGAGTGATAGTGTTACTATCTCTTCCTACATCACTTCCTTGAGTTGTACTTGGCCAAACTGTATCTTCAGGAATTGTAAGTCCAGCAATTGTATCACTTCCAAAGTCAACTCTACCATTATAGATATTCCATCCATCAATTGATACTGTTTGACCTTTTGTTGAACTTAATAATCCATTTGAAGTTGTAGTTGCATTAAAATCACCATTTGTAAAATCAACAGAGAAGTTAATTCTTAATTTCTCTCCATCTTCACCATTATATGTTCCATCAATTTGACCAATCGCAGCAGCTGTTGTTCCATCACCTAAGAAAATAGTTGAACCAACAATACTAATTACTCCATCAGTAGTATCAGCAGTTGTAACTTTTTCTAAACTTATAATCTCAGTAGCTTCAGGAGAGCTTACTTCAAACTCTATAAATCCACCACCATAAGACTCATTTGTATCAATAGTAGTATCTTGTAAAACTAAAGTTGCAGGGTCTTGTTCTGTATAAGTTGAAGCAGTTTGTGCATCAGCTGTAATATTGATATTTATAGTAACTTGTTTGTGAGTTGTTCCATCAAATACATCTAGTACAAAACTTTCAACTGCATCATCGCTTAAAGCTGATATTGCAGTTTTATCAGGTGTAAATGTATATTTTCCAGTTGTTGGGTCAATCTCTAAAGTTCCGTAAGTTCCAACTTTTGAATCAACTAAGTTAGAGTTATTAGTAACATCACCATTTACATCAACATCTTCGCTTCCATCATTATCAATTTTATATGTTAAATTTGCAGTATCAACATCAGAAACTTTTAAATAGTTAACATATGTATCATCAATAATACTCGCACCACTTCCATCAGTGATATTTATATCAACATAAGACTGAATAGTTGGTGCATCATTAATTGGATTTATAGTAATAGCAATAGTTTGAGTATCTTCTAAAACATCACCTTGTCCAATATTTCCTTTATCATTAAATGTAATTACTAGATTATCACTTCCATTATACTCTGCATTTGGAGTATAAGATAAAGTATCAATAGCTGCTTGTAAATCTGATAGTGTTCCAGTAACTTTGATTTTTCCAGTTCCGTCATTTCCTTGAATAAATGTTAATCCAGTAGTTTGAGTTAAGTCTAACTTACCATTTGACACACTTAATGTTAAATCAAATGTCTCACTTCCTGTATCATCAAGGTCTGCTAAAGTTATAGCTTTTGAACCTTCAAATACTAAAGTTGTATCTTCATCAATTGCTTCAGCATTTCCATTTGATAAAGTGATTGTTGGTGCATCATTTACAGCTAATACTACAATATTAATTTCAGCAATTAAACTTGTTTTACCATCAGAACTATATTGATAAACAAAGTTTTCAGTTCCAGACCATCCAGCAGTATCAGGAGTATAAATAAAGTTAAATGATGGGTTTGCATCCTCTAAAGTAGCCTCAGTAACTACTAGTCTTCCATTTGTTAATTGATATCCAATCAATTTTCCATTGTTATCTAAAATCTCTTTTGATACATCTAATGGAGTAATACTTCCAGCTACTTCATTTGTATCAAGAGTATCTCCATCTAAATTTAGATCAACATCTGCAGTTCCAGTTCCAATAGTAATACCTCTGTTTGTTCCATTTACATCATCAATTAAACTTTCTAAGTTTACTGAAACTTCAGTATCTTCATTTTCAATAATATTACCACTATATGCATTTGGTACAGCAGGAAGTACTATGATTTGTTTTGTAGAAACATCTTGACCACTTTCTGCATCTACTGCTGTGATTTGAAGTGAAGTTGCACCAGGAGTTATAATATCATTTGTTGTTCCAGCTATAAAAGTTAAACCTTGAGCATTTGCTAAAGTTGCATTTATTTTTGCAATTGTACTTGTAACAGTTACACTACTTGTACCATTGTTTGTAATATCACCTGTCGTAATACCTCCACTTGCACTTTCATTAAATGTTAGTGTTCCATAATTCGAAGTTTCAAATGTAACAGTAAGTGTTGAATGGTCTGCATCAGATAAAGATATTCCTGATAAATTCATAGTTCCATCTGGATTTGTAGAGATTACTTTTTCCACTTCATAAACATTTGAATCTAAACTAATTACTGGTAAGTCATTGATTGCATCAATATTTACTGTAATATCTTTTGTACTATATCTAGGAGTTGGCTCTCCACCATCATTTACTTGAATTTGGTATGTTCTAGCATCTGAGCTAATATCATCTGTTGCATTATCAAAGGCAATTGCTTGAGCTAAAGCTTGAACTTGAACAGAATAAGCATCAGTATTAAAATTGATTTTTAAATCTTTTCCATCAACACCATTATATGTTGAATCAATTGTACCAATAACAGTACCAGCATATAAAATATCACTTCCACTTAAAGTGATACCACCAATCTCAGTTACAACTAACTGATCAGAATTTTCACCATTTGTAAGGTTTTTAATAAATAAATATCCACCATCATAGCTTTCACCCTCTTGATCACTAATTGTAATTGTAGAATCAATTAAAACTTTTGAACCATTTTCAGTAAATGTTACAGAGTTTGAATTTCCACCTAAAAGTGGAGAATCATTTACTGCAGTGATATTTATAGTTAATGTTTTTGTATCAACTGTTGAAAGTCCATTTGGATTATCATCTGATACTCTTAAAGTAAAGCTTTCAGATGTTGATTCAGATAAGGCATCAATTACACTATCATTTGGCTCATAAGTGTAAACGCCTGTACTACTATCTAAAGTTAAAGTTCCATAATCTCCAACTTTTGTAAATGTTGTACCGTTTACTGTTCCACCATCTACACTATAAACAGGTGTAGTATTAGCATCTACATCACTAGAAGTTATTGTTCCACCTTGAGATGTGAAGTTATCAACACCATCAGTATCAACATAATTGATTGAAGAAACTGCATCTAAAGAGATTTGGTCATTTACTTCCATTTTATCAAATGTAAATGTAGCTTTATTCTCACCTGAACTATCACCACTAAATACAATAGGTTTAAATGCTCCCATATCTGCATAACTAATTTTACTACTATTTCCATCAACTCCACCAATATCTCCATTTATAGAGTTTGTTTGAGTAGCTGTTAATAACATAAAGTTAACTTGGTCATTAATCGTGTACCCAGTTAGTCCACCTGCACCATTTGCAAAGTTTACAAATGATGTACCATCAAGTTTAAAACTAATAATACCATCTACATTTCCATCACCATCAATATCATCACCATCACTTGCAGCTGATACATCTACTTCGTATGTAGTTGGTGTTGAGTATTTTGAAAAAGAAGTAGTACTAGGAGAATAATTTCCACCATTTCCTGCTTCATAGAAATCAACTGTTGCAACACCTTTGTTATCTATATCTACACCAACAAAAAAATCTAATGCACCATTTCCAGTTCCATCAACACCTAATAAATAGAATATTCCACCAGCATCACTTGATGATTCTTGTCTAAATCTAAATGCTAACTCATCAGTTGAAGAATTATATTGAGTTGAAAGTAATACATGGTCATCATCACCAACTAAATCTGTTCCTGTTCTATTTGCTTGAACATCATCAAAGTAGTCATACTGGTTACCATAAAGAAGTTTTACCCAGTTTGCATCACTAGTTAAATCAATATTGTCTTTGATTACAAAAGTTTGTTGAACATTTTGTAAAGGAGAACTATCTGTATCTGTAACACTGTTTGCAGCTAATACTAAAGTTAAATCTCCTGTATAACCACTATCTTTTGTTACTTCAACTGTATACTGCGTATTTGAAACTTTTGTGAAGTTACTTAGAGTTCCATTTGCAACTGATATATCTGATTCACTTAACTCATCCCCAGCATTTAATGCCTCATCAAATGTAATTGTAACAACTCCACTATCACTACTAAATGAAGCAACTGGTTTATCTGTATCAAAAGAAGTTGCAACTTTTGGTGCCGTAATTTCTATAGTTCTATTTCCTAATGCATTTTCATAAGTTAAATCTGAACTATCTGTATAAGTTACTTTTTGTGCAATTGATTCTAATACTGTATAATCAAGCCCTGAACTTGGAGCTTGTTGAGTAACTTTTACATCATCAATATATAATTGTGCACCTAACCATGTTCCACCTGTTGCATCCCAAGAACCAGATACAAATACAAATTTGTATTCACCTGCACTATCAACAGTTACATTTTCGGTTGCCCAAGATGTACTAGAACTAGCCCTTGCACCTGTTTCATTTAAAATGATTTGATAATCAGTGTCATCATTTACATTTACAATATATCCAAATACATCATAAGCATCATCTCCACCCTCAGCTTTCCAATCAAACTGAACAGAATCACCTGCTTGTAAACTTACTGATGTATCAGAATAGATATATGGTCCTCTGATAATTGTATATCCATCTTGAGTAACCATTTTTGAGTACATTTTTATAGATGTATCACCATTTGCATCTTCATTTAAGTATGTTTGCCAACCTTTATCTTCAGTGATAGTATTACTATCTCTACCTACATCTGTTCCTTGTGTTGTACTTGGCCATACATTATCTTCAGGAATAGCAAGTCCAGCAATTGTATCACTACCAAAATCAACTCTACCATTATAGATATTCCATCCATCAATTGTGATTGTTTGACCTTTTGTTGAACTTAATAATCCACTTGAAGTTGTAGTAGAGTTAAAATCTCCATTTACAAAATCCACTGCAAAATTGATTCTTAGATTGTTTCCATTTTGACCATTTAAAGTATTATCAACTTGACCAATAACATTTGCACTAGACCCATTCCCTAAATAAACACTATTTCCTACAATTGTTACATCACCATTTACTGTACTAGGTGTTGAAGAAGTTAAGAATCCTAAACTCTCAGTTGAAGTTTCATCACTAATTTTAAAATCAATATATTCCCCAGCGTAATTACCACTAAATGAACTTAAATCGATAGTACTATCAATAGCTAAATAGTTTGTTTCTTGTTCAGAATAAAGCTCTTTGATATCAATTGTTGTTGTTTCAACATTACTTACATTATCAACTGTTTGACCATCATCAACACTCCAAGAAATATCTTTTTGAGTTCCAGGATTGAAACTTGTTGATGAGAATTCAATAGATTTTAAAGCATTTTCCCACTCTTGTATCGTAGCTGTTCCTGTTCCATTATATGAAATTGAAGTATCACCTTGTAGTGTTCCATCATTTGAATTTCCAGAAAGGTCTAAAACTGTGTTTCCATTTGTACTTGTAGTCCAGTATCCTAATAAATTATCATTTGATGAATCATTTAAATCTAAAGCTTGGTTCATATTAGCTTTAATTTCAGCTTCACTTCTAACATCATTCCATATTCTAGCTTCTTTAATTTCTCCAGCAAAATCAGCATCTGCTGACCAGTTACTTTTTCCAATATAACTTGAATCTCTACTAACAGAGTTTGAAACTAAAGATGTTGTTGAACCACTTTTAATAGTTACATCTTGCTCTACACCATCAAAATAAATAGAGAAAGTTCCATCACCATTACTAACACCTGCTACATGAACCCATGCATTTTCATCTAAAGTATTAACTGTTTCAATTCCATTGAAATTACCATTTTGATCATCATAAATTGCAATTGTAATTTTTCCAGTACTTCCTGCAAAACCAAAGAATATATTATCGTTTTCACTTCCTTGTCCTAAATCAAAGATTCTAGCCCAGTTTTGAGTGTTATCACTTACTTTAACTGATGCTTCCATAGAAAATGAACCTGAAAGATTATCAATCGTTCCAATATCTATATAATCATCATTTCCATCAAATACAAAACTATCCCCATAAGAAGGTGATACTAGTGTTAATTCTCCAGTTGTTGCATCATAAGAACCTTCAATATTACCCATTGTTGAACCATCATTTGTAAATGATAATATATCTCCAGGAGTAAAGTTATTACTAATACTTACAGTTGCATTTTTTAGTGTTGTATTATCTGCATCAGTTATTACAACATTGTCTAAAAGAGTAATTGGGTCATCATTTTCAATATACTCAGGATTTGCCCCTCCATCAACACCTGTTGCAGTGATTATTGGAGCGTCATTTACACCATTTACAGTTACTATTAATTGAGCAGCTTCTAAAGCAGTATCATTTTTAAATCCACCATATTCAACAACATAACCATTTAATTTATAACTTGTTGGCAAATCATTCCAAGTACCATCATCTCTATACTGACCTGCATCTTCACCACTTCCATGGTCATTTGGTTCTCCACTATTCCATGGATCCCATGAAACATCTGGATTTAATGGAACTGCAAGTCCCTCTTCAGGACCACCAGCCCAAACCCAGCTTCCTTCAGTTTCAAGGTCATTTGCACCAAACCAACCAGTGCCACCTAATAATGATTTAACATAATCATTTTCAGCTTGAGTAGAAACATTTGCTAAGTAACCTTGTAATCCATATAAAGTACTTTTTTCTGCTGCGATTTTTGCATCAGTCCAACTAATTCCACTAGAAACCGAAACATACTCATAGTAGTGTCCATTATTTGGATTATAAAACTTACCAGTTTCGCTTGCAAAATAAGACTTCCAATCTCCTCCAATTGTATCATCTTTAATAGAGATATCTAAAGGATCAGTTCCTGAATATTCAGCATCTGGAGTATATGATAAAGTATTTACTGCACTTTGAATTTGAGCAGCAGTTCCAGTAATTGTTACAGTATTTGTTCCATTTCCAACAACAGTTGTACTACCTGCAGTTGCAATAGCTAAAACTCCATTCGTAGCAACAACTTTAGCTGTTAATGTATGATCACCTAAACCATTTGATCCATAATAATCAGTTACTGTAAACCCGCTAATTGTAGTTGCTCCACTATCTTCATCTACACTTAGTGTTGTAGTACCCATAATTTTTGGGTCTGTATCAACATAATTAACTGTTAAATCAAATAGTGCTGTATTTGAAAAACCACCAACATCATCTTGTGCTTGATAAGAGAATGAATCTGTTCCATAAAAATCTACATCAGGAGTATAAACTAAGTTTGCAATATCAGCTGAACTAATAACATCAGCTGCACTAACAGCAACACCACTTAATTCTAATGTTCCATTTGATGGAATAGTTACTACTTTTACACCTGCAAAAGAATCATTTTCAGCATCAGTATATAAGAAATTTGTACTAAAATCAGTTGAAGTAAAAGTACTATAAGATGTATTTTTATCAAGGTCTACTTGTTTTGAAACATCAGCATTTCCATTTAATACTCCGCTGTTATTTGTAGCAGTTAAATCAACAATATCTCCATTTGAATCAGTTGTAAATCTTGTATAGTAAACAAGGTTATCTTCACTTCCTGTCAATTGAGTTTTCATTGTATCTTTAATTTCAACATCAGTTAAGGCATCATTATAAATACTAACTTCTGCAATATCCCCTGAAAATGCACCAAGAGTACTATATCCATTTGGTAATCCTCCAATGAAAAGAGAGCTACTGTCATTTATAGGCGTTCCAGTTGTTGCAATTGAAGCTGCTAAATCACCATTGATATATGTTTTTAAAGTCGCTCCATCATAAGTTGCTGTGATAAGATTCCACTCATTTTGCGTTAGCTGATGAGAAGAATCTGTATCAATGTGTACTTGACTATTTGTTTGCGTATTAAAAAATGTATTATGAAGTTGTAAACTATCTGGTCTAATCCACATAGAGAAGTTTCTTGTTGCAACTAAACCTGAATCACTAGCTTTCATAATTAAAGGTTGCCATTGAGATGAAATAGTATCTGGTTTTACCCAAATAGAGTATGTATAAGTTTGAACCTGAAGTTCAGCACTATTGGCTATTTCAACATAAGAGTTAATATCAGGAACTGTTAATACACTTCCTGGGTTATAGATTTCTGGGTTTTCATTTACAACTACATCAACATCATAAGTTGTAGTTTTATCACCATCACTCATAGTAAATGTAAGAGTAACAGTTCCTGTTGCATCTGATACAGGAACTATATTAAATGTTCTAGTATCTCCACTAGTAGTTGTTGTTGATTTATTTTCAACTATATTAGCCGGGTCGATAATACTATTATCACTTGAAGTAATTACAACATCAATATAATCTTCAGGTGTATAATCATCACTAAATACCATTGTTAACTTCGTTAAATCATTTGCTGTTCCATTTTCTGGAATTGTAAAAGTTCCACCATCACTAATAGTTGTATTAGCTGTATCAACAAAAGAAACAACACTTGGAGCAGCATTACTTGCACTATCAATAATAGTGATTAATCCACTTGCGCTGTTTGACCAACCTGTTGAATCATTTGTATCTCCAGAAGTCATAACTCTCCAAGAGATGCTTGTAGTAGTATTTGAGTTATTTCCTGCGTTATATCTATAGTTATCTAAATCAGCCATTGAAATAACAAATCTTCCATCAACCAAAGTATATGTTGAAGTTGTAGTCATAGCTGAAATATCTGAAATAGTTATCCAATTAGATGGGTCTGTTTTATCATCAACTCCGCTTCCATTTGCATAATCATATACTTCAAATGTACCTGTAGTAGGTAATGAAAGAATTTCCATCTGATAAGGTTGATCACCATTTGAATCATAATTTGGATGTCCTACCATATTTACACCATCAACATCATCAAATTGAGGGACAAACTCTGCAAATGTTCTTTGAGAGTTTGGTCCAATTTGCGCAGTCATATTGTAAGCTTCAGGATTATCATCAGATGCAGAAATTGTAATATCAGAAACTTTTTCAAATGCTGATGTATTATTTCCAGAGTTTGCAACTCCTCCATCATCAACTAATGATAAAGAAACTACTCTATCAAGATTTGTTGTTGGAACATCTGCATCATTTTGATATGTTACAGATTTTATAAATCCTGTTGCATTAGCTAAAAGAACACTTGGTGCTGTTGTTAAAGTTAAAGTTGCAGTTGTTCCACTAATTGTCACTGAATATGAATATCCATTTGTAGCTGTTGTAGAACTTGATGCAGTAGTAATATCAATCTTACTTCCATCAATATTTAAATACTCTTCACCACTATCACTAATATTCTCTACTTGGATTTTAATTGTAGAGATACCATCATTTTCATAATCACTTAAAACAAAATCAGATGTATTTACAATATTTACAGGAGTACTTGTAATTGTAGTTTTATTACTATCTTCAATAAAAGTTGGAGTTGTATCTGTATTTATAATACTTGGGGCATCATTTGTATTTGTAACATTTAAGAACATATTATAATATGAACCAGAGTTTTCCGTTCCATCATTTACTTTAAATCTAAAGTAATCTCCTGTTCCATGGTAATCTGTATTAGAAGTAAATACTAAATATCCTGCATCAATATCAGCTTTTGATACAGATACTTCTGTTGAAGTAATTACACCAGTATTTACTCCACCAGTTAGTTCTAAAGTACCATTACTAATATTTGTATTTGCTATTAAAACACTACTTAAAGTATCTCCATCAATATCACTAAATCCAAAATTACTTGCACTAAAAGTATAAGGGTGTTCTTCATAAACAGTAAGTGTATTATTTGAAGCAGTTGGTTTATCATTTACAGGATCAATAGTTATACTAACTGTTGCAGAGGATGCAGTGTAGTTTGTCCCACCATCAGTTGAACCCGCCCAAGAAAAGGAATCAGTTCCATTGTAATTTGCATCAGGAGTATATGTTAAAAGTGTTGCATCAAAAGATGTAATAGTTGCAATACCACTTGTATATATTAGTGCACTTCCACTATATAAAAGTATACCATTTGTTGGAGCACTTGTGATTTGAATTGCATTTGCAGTTGAACCACTTACACTAAAATCACTTGCTACAAAATCAGCTTTATCAGTATCTTCAGCAATTGATGCAGCAGCATTAATACCAAAGCCATCATTTGGGTTACCACCATTTGTTACTATATCTCTATTTGTTGCAGAATCAATTGCAATATTTCTAAACCAAATTTTATTATCACCATCATTCAATTCTGATGCATAAGGGTTTACATCTGCCATTAAAGTAATTCTACCTAATCCAATTGCTTGATCACCAACTAAAATATTATTTGACTCATCAACAACAACTGCCTCAGAAATATCTGGGTCAATATTAACATAAGATGCTGCATTATAATCCATTTGATCTACACCTGCATTTATGTTTGAATCAGTAAAGTTCAAATTTCCAACTGTATCATCTGCCAAGCCTGCAAATGATGCGCTTGTAATACTTAAAGCACCACCTAAATTAGCAACAAAATTTGAAATTCTAGTATTTTGATCTGCAAATCCACTATGTTCACCTATTAAAAGAAATCTTCCTCCCGTATTTAAGAAGTTTGTTCCAGCAGTTACTTCTGCTGATGTGAATTCATCAATTGGTAAATCTATTACAAAAAAATCATAATCAGTTAAAGTTATTTGATCTAGTGCAGTTGATGTACTAAATGATGTAACATCAAAACCTTCATCTGTATAAAAAGTAGCTAAAGGGGATGTATAAGTTCCCATAATTCCTATTTTAAGACTACTAGAATCAGCAATAGTTAATGGTGTGCTTGATGGTCCATCAACAACAGTAAATGTTGAAACAGATGCTAATTTATTATCATAATTCTCAATTACAATCTCATCAGTTTCGATTTCTCCAGACTCAACCTCTAAATCCCAATCTCCATTAAGCTGTGCTGAACCAGTAATATCATCAGAAGCTGCTACATCTGCCTGTGTCAAAGATGCAATCTCATCAATAAACTCTTGACCTTCACCATCACTTGCTACATTACATCCATATAATAATAAATCACCATTTTGAGTTAAAGACGTTTTTAATAAATTCATTACATCTTCAAATTGTGATAATGTATCTGAACTAATAACCTCATCACCAATAGTAATCTCTCCCGTATTACCATGTGATAAAATATGCACAGCATCAACATCTTCAAGATTTTTTAAAATTGTTTCTATTTCATTTGTTGAACTTATTTCAAATACTTCAATATTTGAATCAATTCCCTCAACTAATGTTTCATAATCAGCAACTGTAGTATCTACAAACGCTACTTCTTTTCTATCTCTTTCAAAAGTTTGCGTTGCTGGAACTTCTACTGTATCTTGAGTTGCATCATTTGCAATTGAAGTATCTGTATTATCATTTGTAAAACTTGTATTATCTAATACATCAACTGCTGTAGCAATAGCAGCTCCATCAAATAAGATTCTAGGTTCTAATGCACTAATTAGTGGTTTTCTTTTTTGTGATCTTCTCTTTGCCATACTTTATCCCTATTTATTCTGTGAAGATGGAATGAAAAATACAGTTCCACTCATTCCAGCTATAATATCTTTTGAATCAGTTACTTTTGCTCTTAATGTAACTGTCTGACTTTTTGGATCTACTACAGAATCAATTTGTAGTATTTCACTTTTAATCTCTTTTCCTATTTCATCAACTTTTAAGACAATTTTTTGACCTACTGCAAGCCACTTTAGCCAAGTTGCAGGAACAACTGTTTTAATTTCTAAAGAATCACTATTAATTATTTCAAATAGTTCTTCTTGAGGTTTTATAGTTTGATATTTATTTGCAAGCCTAGTGACAATTTTCCCTGTAAAAGGAGCCTTAACATTGCATCTTTTTACATTTATTGATGCAATTTTATAAGATAATTGTTGTTCTCTTAATTCTAATTCTGAGTTTTCGACATCAAATTTTCCTACTGAGTTATACTGACTTAACTGTTTATTCTTTTTCAATTTAGTTCTAGCAAGTGCTACTTTTACACCGATTTTATCTCTCTCAGCTTTATATACATCACACTCTATATTTACTAATGTTTCACCTTTTTTAAAACTATCACCAGTATTTTTTTCTAAATATAAAATCTTCCCTCCAATTTCACTTGAAAGTACAGTTCTATCAGTAGATTCTATTACTGCTCTAGCTTGTGGCGTTTCATTAGCAAAAATACTTAATGACAAAAATGTCAATGATAAAAATATTTTTAACATTGTTTTGCCTAGTTGATTTTATTTGCTCTGTATTCGTGGATAAATCCACCATTTGTAAGTTCATACCAATAATTTTCACCATCATTTGTAACTTTAGTAATATAGTTAAACTTTTCCCCTACTGGAATTGTTTCAATAACATGGTAATTTCCACCTGCCATATTAACTAATTTTGCCTCACTAACAATCTCAATAGAATCAAGACTTTCATCAAATGGTTTTTTCTCATTTATCTCTATAGCTTTACCAATATAAATAAATCCTCCATTTTCAATCTCATACCAGTAGTCTCCATTATGAGTGTATGTTTTATCTGTATAATTTAATTTTGTTCCCACTTCAATTGTTTTTATAATCGTATAATCTCCTCCAGCTTTATCTACTAATTTTGCAGTTCTTATAATTTCGATTGCTGGTTTTGAAGGATCAAAGCTATTTTCAGTTTTAATTTCATCTTTGTTAACTTGTGTCTCTTTTACTTCCTCTTTTGGTTCAATAATTTTTAATAAAGGTTCATTTTCAACTTTCTTTTCTAGAGCCTCTTTTTTCTTAAATACTTTTTCATTTCCAACTGAAGATATAACTTTTCCATATGCATTTTGTACTTTTGCGAAAGATGATGATAATCTTAAATTTGAAATTAAGAAATTTAGTTTTTCTTTTATCAAAGACAATTGTCCATTTACATCTAAAGCATTTTCATTTTTGATTATGTCATAAATCTCTTTTGCAACTCCGTGATATGTTTCTGACAACTTATATTCTTTCTTTGCTTGAGCTAAGTCTAATAAAGATAGATGAACTTGAGATACAACAGCCATTGATAAAGCAAGTTTTTGTTGTTTTGCCAATTCAATTTGTGTTTTTGCTAATTTATTATGTAAAGGAGCATTAAACACATTTAAAAGATTCCATGAAACAACACCACCATAACTTAACCATTGGTTATTTGCTAAATAATCACTATTACTATAGTCATATCCTACATTGAATGTTAACCCTGGAAGCATTTTTAGCATATTTGTTCGAATCTCATCTTGTGAAATTTTAATTTGATATCTAGTTTCTTGTAATTCTGGTCTATTTTCTAAAGCAAGAGTTTCTAACTTATCAATAGATAAATCTACTGATGGAAGTTGATATTTTTCTTTAATTTTTTCAGAAAGTTCAAACTTTGTACCAGGTTTTAATCCCATTAATTGAGACAATTCAGTTTTAGATTTAATAAGACTCTCTTCTAAAGTATTTAATGATCTAATTACCTCTAATAACTCTCTTTGATAAGTTAATGTTTTAATTGGTGAATCAATTTTTAAAGCATTGATTTTTTTAGAATCTTCAAAAGCTTTTTTTGCTTCAAGTGAAATTGGCTCTAATCTTTTTAATAACTCATCAGCACTCACTGCTTTGTAGTATGCATTTCTAACTTCTTGTTTTATATTATGAATAGACTTTTTTTCTTTCTCTTTTGAAATTAGGTATCTATTTGCTTGTTGATTAGCTCTAACATAAGATAATCCAAAATCTAAAATATTCCATGAAAATGAAATACCTGCAGTTTTATCAATTTTATTTGATGAAATTGAATATGAATTATTTAATGCTCCAGTTGTATCTGTTTGCGCATCATAAGTTGTACTTTGAGATGCTGCATAACTATCTCTTTGTGAGTAGCCAGCTTTTGTTGTTAAACTTGGCAATGATTCATATGCAATTACATCTATTTTTTGCTCCGATAGAGCACTATTTAAAATATCAACTCTCCTATTTAAATTATGATCGACTGCTCTTTGAATTGCTTCATCTAAAGTTATAGGTTTAGTTACTGGTTGTAAAATTTTGTTTAATGCATTCAATGTAACTTTTGCATCTTCTTGAATAACATCTTTTTTAATAATTTGTGGTTTTACACTACATCCTGCTAAAACAATTGCTGTAACAGTAGACAACAAAATCGCTTTTTTTATTTTCATCACATCCCCTTATTATTTTTTACTTTTCTCGTTATAAAAAAATTATAGGTAAAGAGTGTATTGAAAAAGTATCTTTAGAATTTCAGAATGATACTTTCTTGATGTTTTTATAAAGATAATGTTGTTTTTAGGCTTTTTTTTGATTATTTAGTATTATTTTACAATTTGAAAGATGAATTAGATAGTTAATTTTGCTCTATTTTTTGAGTAAAATTATAGTTATTTGTTAGAAAGAAAAATAATCTCCTTTCTAACAAATTTATTATCGTTATGCTAACCTAGCATCTATTATTTAGAAGAACAAGCAGATACACCTGGAGGTGTTGTAGGTTGAATTGAAGCATTCTCTGCTTTTTCACTAACTTCATCTACAAAAGCTACAAGTTTAGCAGTAGCTTGCATATATCTTTTTGCTGATTCAGATTCAGGTTGGAAGTAAACAACTGGTTTTCCAGCATCTCCACCCTCTCTAATAGCTGGTTCAATTGGCAACATTCCTAATACTTGTGTATTAAACTGATCAGCTAAATCATCACATGTTCCCATCCCAAAGATATCAGACTCTTCACCACATTTTGGACAAATAAATCCACTCATGTTTTCAACAATTCCAGCAATTGGAATATGAAGTTTTGCAAACATATCAAGTGATCTTCTTGAATCATCAAGTGCTACATGTTGAGGAGTAGTTACATTAATACCACATGTTACAGGAACACTTTGAGCAAGTGTTAATTGTGCATCACCAGTTCCTGGAGGCATATCAATGAAAAGAATATCTAAATCTTCCCATAAAATATCTCTTAATAATTGTTGAATAGCTTTCATAATCATAGCACCTCTCCAAATAAGAGATTGCCCCTCTTCCATAAGTGAACCCATAGACATTACATCAACACCATAGATTGAAAATGGTTTAGCTTTATTTCCAACAATTTCAACTTCTTGACCTATTAATCCCATCATTCTAGGAATATTTGGTCCATAAATATCAGCATCTAAAATACCAACTTTTTTACCTTGCATTGCTGCTGCAACAGCTAAGTTTACAGTAGTTGTTGATTTACCAACTCCACCTTTTCCTGAACTAACCATTACAAAGTTTTTAATCTGTGGCGCAATATTTTGTCCACTTTGAGAGTTGCTATGTTGTTTTGGTGCTTCTGGCTTTTTAATATTAAATGCTAAATTTGAAACTCCAATTGAACCTAATACTGTTGAAATACTTTTCTTTAATTCCTCTTCAACTTCAGGTGCACTTGAAGTTATATCTAAATGTATAGTGCACTTATCTCCATCAAGCTCTACATCCTTTAAAAAACCAAACTCAACGATTGATTTTTGAAATCCCGGATATAAAACTTTTCCTAATTCATTTTTTATTTCAGCGATACTTGCCATAATAATTTTTCCTTATAAAGTTTCAAAATTTACGTATTATATTTAATATAGGATAATTTTAGTCTTAATTATGCTTTTTACAAGTTGAAGTTTATAAAAATGATTAAAAATATCCTTAAGATATATAAATTACATAAATCCTTTGTTTTTAGTTTTTTTATTATATTATTCAAACCATGAATAATAACTTTATTGCCAAAATACAAAACTTAGACCTTGATTATAAAGGTAAAAAACTATTTGAAAATCTAAACTTTGATATATTGGAAAATACAAGCAGTGCTTTAATTGGAAGTTCAGGAGTTGGAAAATCAACCTTACTTAGATGTATTGCCAATCTTGAAAATGAAAATATCACAAATGGCCAAATCATATTAAAAAAAGATACACATATAGCATGGCTTAGTCAAGAAAACTCATTGTACCCTTGGCTTAGTATTTTGGATAATGTTCAGCTATATAATCATCTAAAAGGGAAAAAAACAAAACAAACTTTAGAAAAAGCAAAAAAACTTTTAGAGCAAGTTAATATGTCAAAACACCTTGATAAAAAAACCTATGAACTCTCTGGCGGTCAAAAACAAAGAGTAGCACTAGCTAGGACACTTATGAGTGATGCTAATCTTATTTTAATGGATGAACCTTTTTCAGCATTGGATGCAATTACAAAAATACAACTTCAAGATTTAACTTGCCAATTGCTAAAAAATAAAACTGTAGTTCTTGTAACCCATGACCCCCAAGAGGCTATAAAGCTAACAAATCATATTTATATTTTAGAAAATCAGCCAGTAAAAATAAATAAAGTTGCTTCACTAGATGGTGTTCTACCCCATAAACTATCAAATAATAAATTATGGGATTTACAAGAAAATTTAATATCAAAATTAAAAGAAAATAATCTATGAAAAAAATCTTTAAAGTATTACTTCCTATTATATTTTTATTCCTTTTATGGCAAAGTATTATTATAGTTTTTGATTTGCCTCACTATATGTTACCTGAACCAATTGATGTATTTTCTAAACTTTTGAATAATTATGATTTACTTTGGGAGCATACACAAGTTACTCTATTAGAGATAATCATAGGTATAATTCTTGGTTGTTTTTTTGGTCTAAGTTCAGCTTTTGCCCTACTTTATTTTAAAAAACTTGAGAAATACTTACTTCCTATACTTGTAATATCTCAAGCAATTCCGGTATTTGCAATAGCACCTCTTTTGGTTTTATGGTTTGGTTATGGCTTAGCTTCTAAAATAGCTATGACTGTAATTATCATATATTTTCCAATAACTACAGCTTGTTATGATGGACTTAAAAATACACCAAAACAGTGGCTTCAACTAGCACACACCTATAAACTATCTGCTTTTCAAATTTTATATAAAGTAAGGTTTAAAGCAAGTTTGCCATCTTTGGCTTCAGGACTTAAAATAGCTGTTTGTATTGCACCTATTGGAGCTGTTATTGGTGAATGGGTTGGTTCTTCCAAAGGACTTGGGTATTTGATGCTTCATGCAAATGCTAGGATGCAAATTGATTTGATGTTTTCAGCACTATTTATACTAATTATTCTTACTTTAAGTATTTATTTTTTAACTGATTTTCTAACAAAAAAACTTATCCCTTGGGCTTCGCACTTACATTAATCTGTATTAAATTGACTTAAATTGTTTATTCCGATAGAATTTTATTTTTAATACATAGGGAGCTTATATTATAGGCTGAGAGGAAGTTCAAAACTTCGACCTTTGAACCTGATTTAGGTAATTCTAACGTAGGGATTTGTTTTTACAAATGTATTTTATACTTCAAGTTTAGTATATCTTTATAATAAAACACTTCTCTTCCTATATATTTAAAAACAAAAGGGGAGATATGACAATCACACAAAAGCTTATTCAAAATTCTCAACCACATTGGGATAACTATATCAAACATGAATTTGTACAAAAATTAGCAAATGGAACACTAGGGCTTCAAAACTTTCAACACTATTTGATGCAAGATTATATTTATCTTTTTCATTATTGTAGAGCTTTTGCCCTTGCAATGTATAAAAGTGAAAATTTTGAGCAAATGAATTTTTCACAACAAGCTTTAAATGCTACATTAGATGAGATTCAATTACATATAAACTATTGCAAAGAGTTTGGAATAGATGAGAAGTCTATTTATAAACAAAAAGAATCCCCTGCTTGTGTTGCTTACACTAGATATGTACTTGATTGTGGGATGAATGGAAATTTAAGTGAACTTTACGCAGGTTTAATACCTTGTTTTTTAGGTTATGCTAAAGTGGCTAATTATATTACCCAAAACAATTTAAGCGTTGAAAACAATCCATATCAATCATGGATAGATATGTACTCTTCAAAAGAGTACCAAGATGCAGCTAAAAGTGCAACAGAGTTTTTTGAAGGACTTTGTGAAGATTTTAGCGAAAAACAAATGCAAAAGATACAAGATATTTTTACAACAGCAACTAGAATGGAAATATCTTTTTGGCAAATGGGTTTAGACCTATCATAAAAGATTAAAAAAATATAAAACATAAAAAATTTAATAAGGGAAATTATGAAAAAAATAATATCAAAAATAACGCTTAGCTTAATGCTATTAGGTTCAAGTGCTTTTGCACAAACTGAAAAATTGAGTCTACTTTTAGACTGGTTTGTAAATCCAGATCATGCAGCTATCATAATAGCACAACAAAAAGGTTTCTTTGAAAAGAATAATCTTGAAGTAGAAGTCATAGAACCAGCTGATCCATCAATGCCACCAAAACTTGTAGCAGCTAAAAAAGCTGATTTGGCAGTTGATTATCAACCACAACTTCAAATGCAAGTAGCGGAGGGTCTACCTTTAGTTAGAATAGCTACACTTGTAAACTCTCCACTAAATAGTTTAGTAGTTTTAGAAAATAGTGGTATAGAAAAAATAGAAGATTTAAAAGGTAAAAAAATAGGATATTCTGTAAGTGGTTTTGAAACAGCATTATTAGACTCTATGTTAAAATCTGTAAATTTATCAGTAAAAGATGTTGAACTTGTAAATGTAAACTGGTCATTATCTCCTTCTCTTATGAGTAAACAAGTTGACGCTGTAATTGGTGCTTTTAGAAACTTTGAATTAAATCAATTAAAAATAGAAAAAGAGAGAGGAAAAGCATTTTTCCCTGAGAAATATGGTGTTCCAAAGTATGATGAACTAATAGTTGTAGCAAACAAAGAGAATGCAGATAGCCAAAAATATAAAAACTTCGTAAAAGCTTTAGAGGAAGCTACAAAATACCTAAAAGAAAATCCTAAAAAATCTTGGGAAGCTTTTGTAAGTTATAAACCAAAAGAATTAGATAATGAATTAAATCGTATGGCATGGAGCGATACATTACCTTATTTATCAAATACCCCTGCTACTTTTGATAAAAAAGTTTATGAAGATATGGCTACTTTTATGAAAAATAATGGGCTTATTAAAAGTTTACCAAATCTAGAAGAGTATGCTCAAGAGATAATAAAATAAAGAGATAAAGTAAAGGCATCAAATGCAAACAAATAATTTAGAAAAGCTAAGGGAAAAAAGTCCCTTAGTACTTAATATTACAAATATAGTTGTATCTAATTATGTGGCAAATGGATTATTAAGTATTGGATGTTCTCCTATTATGTCAAATGCTATTGAAGAGATGGATGAGCTTCCAGTTATTTGTCAAGCTTTAGTTATAAATATAGGAACACTAACATGTGATCAAATAGAAGCTATGATTAAAGCAGGCAAATGTGCAAATAAAAATAAAACACCCGTTGTTTTAGATCCAGTTGGAGTTGGTGCAACAACATTTAGACAAGAGACTGTGAAAACTCTTTTAAATGAAATAAAATTTGATTTAATAAGAGGGAATGCAGGTGAAATTGCCTATCTTGCCCAAGTTAATTGGAGTGCAAAAGGTGTAGATGCAGGAAGTGGAGAAGCTAATTTATCCAAAATAGCTAAAGATGTAGCCTTAAAATATGACTGTATTGTTTCTATTAGTGGTGAAACCGACTATATAAGTGATGGAACTAAAGTAGCAAAAATAGAAAATGGATGCGAACTTTTTCCAAAAATCACAGGATCAGGTTGCCTTTTAAGTGCAGTTTGTGGAGCATTTTTAACTTTAGATGGAAATGCTTTTGATCTAACTTTAAATGCTTGTACATCTTATGCCATTGCAGGAGAGATTGCTCAAAAAAATTTACAGAATAATCAAACTGGACATTTTTATATTAACCTACTTGATAATTTAGCAATAATAGATGACAAAATGACAGAAGAATATGCAAAGGTAAGTTTTGAATAAAGAGATATTTAATATTAAAAATATGCTTCAAGTCTATTTTATAGCAGGAACGCAAGATTGTCTTCATTTAGGAACTAATCCACAAGAAAATCTACTTTTCATTTTAGAAGAGGCATTAAAAAAAGGGATTACTTGTTTTCAATTTAGAGAAAAAGGGAGAAACTCTTTACAAAATAAAGAGGAGATTTTTAATTTAGCAAAAAAGGCTCAAGAACTTTGTAAAAAATATAATGTACCTTTTTTTATAAATGATGACATTGATCTTGCTTTGAAGTTAAATACCACAGGTATTCATATAGGGCAAGATGATAAAGAAGTAAAAGAGGTCATAAAAATCATTGATGGAAAACTATTACTAGGTTTATCTATTAATACTTTAGATCAAGCAATCAAAGCAAAAGGTATACAAGGTATTGATTATTTTGGGGTGGGGCCAATATATGAGACCACTTCAAAAAATGACGCAAAACAAAGTGTTGGTTTAGATTTAATAAAAAACATAAGAGATAAAAATATTTTAAAACCATTAGTTGCCATTGGTGGAATAGATGAATTAAAAGCAAAGGATATCTTAAAAAATAATTGTGATGGTGTTGCTGTTATTTCTGCTATTACAAAATCGAAGGATATTAAGAAAACAATAGAAAATCTGAGAGCTGAGTAAATTTGATTTTATTATATGTATAGGTTATAATGTCCTACTAGGGATGACAAAATAATGGAAAATAATAAAAATCTAAAAAAATCATATTATGAAATATTTGAAGAATTAAATACTATTAAAATTAGTGAAATTCAATCGGAACAAGAGATTATAAATCTTATTATTAAAATAAATATGAATCAAGCTATTAAAACTATAAATAAAAATAGTATTGAAGAAGAACAGATTTTACAAATATTTAGATCCAATGAAGATACCCTAAGCAAGTTACTATTAATAGATGAAGAATTATTTGAGATTAAATTTAAACTATATATTTATTTAATTGATTTATTTAATCAATTATGTAAAATCTATTCAAAAAATGATTCTAAAAGAAAGCTTGTAGAGCCTATAATAGAAGCTTTAATAGAATCAAAAACTTTTTTAAAAATCAAACTTCAATTAAGCCAAGAGAAAATCAATATCTTAAACAATCATATAGGACAAGCAAGATATAAATTTTCCCATCTTTCATATTTTGAAATTGGCAAAAAAGATATAAATTATGTTTTTGAATATTATCAATCTAGATGTGAAAAGATTGTCCATGGATTTGAGCTTTCAAAGGATAGTTCATTTTTGAGTTATATGAATAGCGATAAAAGGCTAGAGAAAAATATCTTTATTAATAATTTTACTTTTTTACTTCTACAAATGCACTATAAAATAAAATATTTTAACCCAAAACTCAAATTTAACAATAATCCATATTACAAAAAAATTATTGATTTTTTTTATGAAACTACAAATTTAAAAGATTTAGGCAGTTTTCAAGAAAAAAATTTTGAAAAGCTTTTACTTCAAGAGTTTATAAAAACTTCTAAGTACCTAGAAGCAAATGGAATTGGTATTACAGATGAAAAAATTGAATTATTACAACTTAATACAGATGAGTATAAACAATTAATTGATATTATATCAAGCAAGATTAATGTTGATAATGCAGGATAAATAATGAAAAAACTAATAGTAGAAAAAATCGATACATTACCACCTCTTCCTAAAAGTGTTTTAGAACTTGAAGAGTTTAGGAAAATGTCACATAAAGAACCTTTAGATTTATTAAAAATCATTGAGCAAGATCCATTGATTATTACTACTGTATTAAGGGTTGCAAACTCAGCTATGTTTGGTTTTGTAAGTGAAGTTGAAACGCCAAGTAGAGCAATCTCTTTATTAGGTATAAACTTTACTATCTCTATTGCATTAGGAACTGTTATTCAAAACCTTGTTGATACTAACCTATCTTGTTATGAAGCAACAACTGATGACTTTATGTTTTCTGCAAACCTTTCAAGTGCATTAATTAACTCATGGGTTTCAAAAATTAGTTTTGATTTAAAAGAGGATTTACTAATCCCTGCATTTTTACAAGAAGTTGGGAAATTTATTATTGCTGATATTATTTCTGAAAGTGGAAGAACTGAAGAATTTATTGAGCAAGTTAAAATTACAAAAAATGTAACAGCAGTTGAAAAAGAGTTTTTAGGTTTTTCTTGTGCTAGAATTACAGCTAATATTTTCAAACACTGGAACTTAAGCCATAACCTAATCTTTTCAATTGGTTTTGTTGAAGATTTAGAACATTGTCCAAAGGATTATGTAGAAAAAGCTAAAATTTTAGAGATTATAAAAATACTTACAGATATTAAAAACCCATTATCTGACTACAATGTTCAAAGAGCATTAACTAAAGCAAGTGAATATGGCTTTGATGTTGACCTTTTATTACAATCTATAGATACTATTAAATTTAAATTAGAAAATGACCTTTAAGGTTTCATAAGTTACAATTTAGTATAATATGTAACTATTTTACTCAAAGGGTCTTTGTGTCAGATATTTCATTAATATTACTTTGTGCAGGAAACTCCACAAGATTCGAGCTTTCTTCAAAAAAACAATGGTTAAGAACTGAAAACTCTCCATTGTGGTTATTTGTTACAAAAAGACTTTCAAGTTTTTACTCTTTTAATAAAATCATAATTGCTTCCCATGAAGATGAATTAAACTATATGAGAAACTTTACGGATGATGTAACTTTCGTAAAGGGTGGAGAGACTAGACAATCTTCTATGAAAAATGCGCTAAAAGAGGTTACTACTAACTATGTGATGGTAACTGATGTTGCAAGGGCTTGCATACCAAAAGATGTTATCTCAAACTTAATAGATGCTAAAAACAATGCAGACTGTATAGTCCCAATACTAAATGTAAGTGACACAGTTGTTTTTAAAAATGACACTATAAATCGAGATGAAGTAAAACTTATCCAAACACCACAACTCTCACGTACAGATATTTTAAAAAATGCTCTTAATACAAACGAAGAGTTTACAGATGATAGTAGTGCTATTAAAAATATAGGCGGTAGTGTTTATTACGTACAGGGTAGTTTAAAAAGTAAAAAACTAACTTTTGAAGAGGATATTCAAGCAATTGAATGTATAAAACCACCATCAAAAAACTTCTTCACAGGAACAGGTTTTGATATACATCCATTTGAAAATAATAAAAAAATGTGGCTTGGTGGAGTCAATATAGATGTAGACTATGGTTTTAAAGCACATAGTGATGGTGATGTACTAATACATTCAGTTATAGATGCACTTTTAGGGGCGTGTGGTGCTGGGGATATTGGAGAATTTTTCCCAGATACCGATGAAAGATATAAAGGTGTAGATTCAAAAGAGTTATTAAAGCATATTGTTAAATTTATTTATAATGTGGGATATGAAATTGTAAATGTTGATTTGACAATAATAGCTCAAAAACCAAAAATAAATCCATATAAAAATCAAATTAAATCTACTATGTCAGAACTTTTAAATTTAGAAAAACAATTTGTAAATATTAAAGCAACTACAGCAGAAAAATTAGGATTTATTGGTAGAAGTGAGGGGGTTGCAGTGCAAAGTATTGCAACGTTAAAATATTATGAGTGGGAAAGAAAATGAATATATTAATTATAGAGAGTGAGATTTATTTAGCACAAAAAGTTGTGTCTAGATTATTAGATGATGGTCATAATTGTGATTTTGTTGAATCACCAAACATTGAAAATTTAACAAAGGATTATGATATTATCCTTTTATCAACATCTCTACCAGCTGCATTATGTAAAACAATTATTAGAAGATACAATGATTCAATTATCCTTTTATTAGTTTCATATATTTCAGATGAAACTGTAACTGACCCAATTAAAGAGGGTGCAAAAGATTATATTATGAAGCCATTTATTATGGATGAGCTTATTAGAAAAATTTATCACTATAGAGAATGCAAATCACTTAGAAAAGAGTTATTTACGTTAAGGGAATATCTTGATTTTCAATTTAAAGATGTAGATACAGCTGGTACTATACTTCCAACATCTTTTCCTATATTAATTGAAACAAACTCGCAAATTGCTGCGGATAAACTAACTTTTGAATTATCGAGAAAACTAAACTTACATATGAAGTTTATTTCACTTAGCGATGAAAATTGGCAAAAACATTTAAATGATAAATTCAATGGTATTTTATACTTAACAGAATATCAAACATTAAAAAGAAGTGCGAAAGAGAGTCTAAATAGACTTGTTGAAGATAAAAAGTGTGTAATTGTTTCAATGGAAAAAGAAGAAGATTTTCCTTATTCAAAAGTTGACTTCCAAAAAGAAGACAATATGATGCCAACAAACTCTATTATGACAATCAACGATTATGTAAAAATGATGGTATTATCTTATCAAACTAAATACCCTGATACAGAACTATCAAAAAAACTTGGTATCTCAAGAAAGTCTCTTTGGGAAAAAAGAAAAAAACTTAGTATAGAAAAAAAGAAATAAGAGAACTAATGAGAAAACTATTTTTAACTTTATTTTACAGTGGACTAAGTCCAAAAGCACCTGGAACAGTTGGAAGCTTTCTTGCTCTTATTTTAGGTATAGCCCTACTTCAAATAATTGATGTTTCTACACTTTTTTTATTGGCAATTTTAATTACTGTTATTGCTGTAAAACAGATTAATATTTATGAAGAAGAAGTAGGAGTTCATGATAGTAAAGAGATTGTTATCGATGAACTTGCTGGTATGTGGATTGCCCTTTCAATTTGTGGTATAAATGAAGAAAACTTTTATATTATGGCTGCTTTAGCATTTATTTTCTTTAGAATATTTGATATTTGGAAACCATCTATAATTGGAAGAATTGATGAAAAAGTAGAAGGTGGCTGGGGAGTTATGGGAGATGATGTTGTAGCTGGTATTGCAGCAGGTATTGCTACAGCAGGAACTTATCAATTAATAGAAAAGTTTTTAATTTAAACTTTTCTATTTATCATATAAACCCCAAATAAAATTAAAACAGTTCCCATTAAATCTATCAAATCTATATCTTCACCCACAATGAAATAACCAATTAACAATGCAACAATTGGAGGTAAATAAGTAGCAGATGAAGCTCTAACTGCACCTAAATGTTCAATTAGGTAATAATACAGTATAAATGCTAAGCCAGTCCCTAACAAGCCTAATCCAATAATTGTTCCTAATAAGACATTCATACTTGAAGTAATATTAGATATTCCATTATAATCAACAAACAAAGATAAAGTAAGAGTAGCAAAAGCTAGTTGATAAGTTGTAAGTGCTGAAAAGTGTATTTTCAATGGACTTATAAACTTCTTTGCATATACAAAAGATGAACCAACAACTAGTGAACCTAGTATAATAGCTTTAATCCCTTCTATATTTGATTCAAAAACATTAAACTCATAGGGTTTTGCAATTAAAATAACCCCTACTAAGCCAATTAATATTCCAAATAGTCTTTTATCTAGCTTTTCATCTTTTAAAAAGATTACGGCTAAAATAAAAGCGAATAAAGGAACTGAAGCACTAAGTGCACCAGTAATCCCTGACAGAAGTAATGAAGATGCTTTTACAAAATAGTAATAATAAACAGATGCTCCAAGCAAGGACATGATAAAAAAATGAAAAGCATATTTAAAGTGTTCTATTCTCATGGTTTTTTTATATATTGTATAGATTAAAACTGGGATAAAACCAAATAAAACTCTTAAGAATACAACTTGTAAATCACTTATATAAACAGTAGCTAATTTCATATATATAAAATTACTTCCCCAAACAATCCCAAGTAATAAAAAAATAAATATAGCTTTTTTAGTTTCCAAAATTTAGATTAGAGTATTTATGATAAATAGTAAAATAAGTTAACTTATTTTACTATTTTTGCGAATTCATTAAAAATATATTTTGATTCGTGAGGACCTGGACTTGCTTCAGGGTGATGTTGAACTGAGAATATTGGTTTATTCTTATATTTAACACCTTCAATTGTATTATCAAATAGATTTATATGTGTTATATCTGCAATTTCTGTAATGTTATCTGGAACATTATAGTTATGATTTTGTGCAGTGATTTCAACAATTCCATTATTAGCAACTGGATGGTTACCACCATGTTGTCCAAATTTCAATTTATATGTGTCAAAACCATGTGCAATTGAAAGCATTTGATGTCCTAAACAAATTGCAAACATTGGGATATTTTTATCAATAAGTTTTTGAACCTCTTTTTTCTCTTCTGTTAAAGTTAGTGGATCACCAGGGCCATTTGATAGGAAAATTCCTCCAATCTCACCAGCTTCAAATCTTGTAATTAAATCTTCTGCTTTAAATGTAGATGGAACTACTTCAACTTCAAGACCTGACTCAACAAGTTCATTTAAGATATTTCTTTTTACACCAAAATCAACAACTACAACTTTTTTATCACTCATAACTGCTTTATTGTAAGCTTGAACTTCATGATTCCAAGCTCCATTTTTATGGATATAAACCTCTTTAGTAGAAACCTCTTTAATATAATTGATATCTTCAATTCTTGGAGATTCACTTAATTTTTTAGCTAACTCATCTTTGTCACTAATTTCAGTTGAAGCAATCATCATCATTGCTCCTTCATCTCTTAACATTTTAGTTAAATATCTAGTATCAATATTACAAATTCCAAGAACGTTATTATCTTTTAATAATGTATCTAAGTCACCTTCGGCTCTATAATTTGAGTATTCATGGTGATAATTTCTAACTAAAATACCTTTACAGTATGCAGTTTTACTTTCCATATCATCAGCATTTACTCCAACATTTCCAATTTCTGGCATTGTAAAAGTTACAAATTGTCCAGCATAACTTGGATCTGTTATTATCTCCTGATAACCAGTTAATGATGTATTAAATACAATCTCACCCACTGTTGTCCCAGTAGCACCAAAAGAGTTAGCCTCTAAAAACGTACCATTCTCAATATAAATCCATACTTTTTGCATTTTACATTAACCCTCGTTTAATTAGTTCTTCTTCATATAATCTATGATAAACAATATCGTATTCATCTGTTCCTGGAATAAGTTTTCTTTTATAATTTTTAATCTTTTCCATAACTTTATCATCAGCTCTTTCAAAGCCTTTTAAAAACTCATCAATTGATTCAAAAATTACATTTTTAATTTTATTATCTGAACATGTATAATGGATATAATCCTCTTCCCATAAATAATCTAATATTTTATGTGCAATATCAGAATATCTGTCTTCATTATTTAATATAACTCCAAACTCATTAGCCATTCTTTTTTTAGCAAGCCAAAAAAGTTGTCTGTAATCAGCATTTAAATACTCAATCTCTTCTTGTTGCTCTTCTAAAACATCCGCAACTTTTTCATCTAATTCATGCTCTTTTTCAATATCTTGATCTAATATTTTCTCTATTTCGTCTGCAATTTCTTCTCTAGTTTTTCTAACTTCTACTAGATCACAGTTTACCAAATCTCTTGATATTCTTCTAGAGATATATGGTGTGTGATGTAACTTCATTCTCATTGGCTTATCCCCTAATAATTGTATCGTCTCTCTCTGGTGAAGTTGATACGATCCCCACTTTTACACCAGTTAATTCTTCTATTCTTTCAATATATTTTTTTGCATTCTCAGGTAATTTATCATATTCTCTACAACCAACTACACTATCCCATCCATCAATCTCTTCATAAACAGGTCTTACATCATCCATATCTGATGGCATATAATCAAGTTTTTCCCCATTTAATTCATATGCAACACATATTTTAATTTTTGGGAAACCATCTAAAACATCAAGCTTCATTAAAGATAATTGATCGCATCCATTTAATCTACTTGCATATTTAACAGCAACTGCATCAAACCAACCACATCTTCTTCTTCTTCCAGTAGTTGTTCCAACTTCATGACCAACTTCTGCAAGTGTATCTCCATCTGGTCCAAAATCTTCTGAAGGGAAAGGTCCATTTCCAACTCTTGTACAGTATGCTTTAACAATTCCAGTTACAACACCAATATCTTTTGGATTAATACCTAAACCTGTACAAGCCCCAGCACTAACTGTACTTGAAGATGTTACATATGGATAAGTTCCATGGTCTATATCAAGTAGAGTTCCTTGAGCACCTTCTAATAAAATCTTTTTATTCTCATCTAAAGCTTTCCATACCATATTTGTAGTATTTGCAATAAATGGTGCAAGTTCTTTTGTATATGAAGCTAACAATTCTACTAATTCATTCTCTTTTGGTGTTTCAATTTCTAAAACATCAAAAATAGCTTTATTTTGTTCAAAATACTCAATAATTCCAGAAGCTAATTTTTTAGGGTTTAATAACTCACCTACTCTAAAACCAGTTCTTGAAATCTTTTCTGCATAACTTGGTCCAATACCTTTTCCTGTTGTACCAATAGCTTTATCACCTTTAAGTCTCTCTTTTGCTTGATCAATTAAAGCATGATAAGGTAAATTTAAATGTGCCTTATCAGAGATAAAAAGTCTACCTTCTAAATTTTCAAATTGACTCATCTCTTTAATTATTGACTCAGGACTTAATACAACACCATTACCAATGATATTTATTGCCTTTGGATTTAATACCCCTGAAGGAATTAAGTGTAAAGCATATCTAGTTCCATCAACCCAAATAGTATGTCCTGCATTGTGTCCACCTTGACTTCTACATACAACATCATAATTTTGAGCAAGCATGTCAACCATCTTACCTTTACCTTCATCTCCCCATTGAATACCTACAATTAAATCTGCGCTCATTCCTAATCCTCTAAAATTTTTAATAAACTATCTGTATAAAATGCAAATCCTAAAGAAGAAATCCCTTCAGAACTATATTGTCCACCTTTGCAAATTACATAATTATCTTGAATTACTCTATAGTAAACATCATCATAATATTTTAAACTTCCATGATAAAGCGGTGCAATCACTAAATTTTTATATGAAACCTCTTTAGCACTTTTTAAAAGTTTTTCTAATTCTGCTTTAATTGACGATGGAACATCATCTATACATTTTTCTAATTCTTGAACATCTTTTACTTTTATAAGCTCTTCCAACCAAGGAATATTTAACTCTAAAAGTTTAGCTATTTCACCATTTTTAAATAAATCAACATCAATATTTAACTCATTTGCAACTAGTTTTGGAATATTGATATTTGAAAGTTGTAAAATAGGATTAATACCAATATTTTTCAGCAAATCACCTGTAAGATTTAAAATATCAACAATATTATCATGGTCTATCCATTCACATCCAATTTGATAATCTTCAGTAGAGGGATATGTAAAAATTGGTTGTACATAAAACCACTTTTTATGACTTGTTGTTCTTCCTAATCTTTTTGTAATAATTCTTACTACATCAAGTGTTGAATCAGCCCTTAAGCTAACTTGTTCATTTTTCTCATCAGAAAATTTAATCAGTTTTCTATCATTTTCAATTGACTGATGTTGAGAGTAAGAAAAGTTTGGAGTAACAATCTCTTCAAAACCTTCTTTATCTAAAATGTTACTAATTTTATTTTCTAATTCTCTTTTTGCCTTAGCAGCTTTACCGAAATAAAGTCTACTTCCCTTTGGTATTTCATGTTCAAATATCATATTTACCCTAAAAACATTTTTTCTGCAAAAACTTTATTTGCTGTTCCATCATATTTTCTTAAACCTAATTCATCGTATGCTAACTCAATAGCATTTACTGCCCAAGAAGCTTCAAAATCTTCTACTAATCCCATATGATTGATTCTAAAAATTAATTTTTTAATATGGTCTTGTCCACCTGCAATATTTACATCATATTTTGTTTTTAAAATATTTCTAATTGCTGGTGCATGCTCAGTATAAATTGTTGTCATAGCATTTGCAGGAGTTGTTGGATAAATTTCACATCCAATTGCTTCTAAAGCTTTTCTTGTAGCTTCAGCTCTTTTAGCTGTATTAGCATATAAATTTTCAAATCCAATTGACTTTAATTCTTTTAAAATTGCTCTAAGTCCAATTGTTAAAGTAGTAGCTGCTGTCCATGCTGTAGTATTTGTTCTTTGTTTTTTAATTTCTGTTGCAAGATTAAAATAATAACCTTTGCTTGTAGCTTCAATTTTTTCTACTGCTTTATTTGATAAACCAACAATTGCTAATCCTGGAGGTAACATTAAAGCCTTTTGACTTCCAGTAATTACAGCATCTAAATATGTAGTATCAACTTTTTCGACACCAATAGCAGTAATTCCATCAGCAATAATCATGATATCAGGATTGATTTTTTTAACTTCTGAAGCGATTTGCTCAACAGGATGTCTTAATCCCCCTGCACTTTCACAAATTTGAATAAATATTGCATCAATATCATTGTCATTTTTTACAGCTTCTACAACTGCTTCAACAGATACGGGAGTATCCCATTCATTTTTAATTTCAATTTTTTCAATTCCATGGGCATCACAGATTTTCCCAAATCTGTCCCCAAATTTTCCTGAATTTACAGTTATAGCTTTTTTTGCTGTTAAGTTAGTAACACAAGCTTCCATAGCTCCTGTTCCACTTGATGCAAGCATAACTACTTCAGGCATATCAAATAATTCTAATAATAAATTTCTAGTTTCTTCAAATATTTTTTCAAACTCTGGTGTTCTGTGATGGATTGTTACATCAGCCATTGCCTTTCTAACAAACTCTGGTACAGGAGTTGGTCCTGGTGTTAAAAGCATATCTTCTATCCTCTATAATTAAATCTCATTTTAGTAAAGCATGATATATTAGCTAAAATTTTATTACGAAGAGGTTAAACACTTTTTTTGTCTTTTTATTCTATTTAAAATATAATTTCCTAAATAATTAATAAAGGTTTTTTATGGAATTTGATGTTTGGATAACTCTTTTCTTAGCTTCTTTAGCAATCTCAATTTCACCAGGAGCTGGTGCAGTTGTTTCAATGAATCATGGAATTAAATATGGGTTAAAGAAATCTTATGCTGCAATTTTTGGTTTACAACTTGGACTATTTATACAAACTTTTGTGGTTGTGATTGGTCTTGGTGCACTTATTTTAAAATCAGTTATGCTTTTTAATATAATCAAATGGATTGGAGTGATTTATTTAGTTTATCTGGGACTTTCAAAGATTTTTGAAAAAGTTGAAATGGTTGATGAGGGTGAACAACTAAAAGCTTATAGTGCTAAAAAATCATTTTTGGCCTCAACTTTAATAAACTTAACAAATGCAAAAGCTACAGTTTTTTTAGTGGCTTTCATTCCTCAGTTTTTAAATCCAAATGAATCTTTGTGGTTACAGTTTTTCATCATTGTTACAACTTTATGCATTATTGACATATTTGTAATGACAGGTTATTCATCTATGGCTTCTAAATTGAAATTCTTAATAAAAGATGTAAAAGCGATGAAAATTCAAAATAGAATTACTGGTTCTTTTTTAATTTTAGCAGCTATTTTTATGTCTACAGCAAAAAAAGCTTAAATTTTTAAAAAATTTTAAAATTTCTAGAAGTCTCTTATAATGGGACTTCTTCACTTTCATTTTAATACTAATTAGTACTATAATTCTAAAAGCCCTTGACAAATACTACTAATTAGTATTATAATTTCAGCAGGAGTTATCAAATGGAAAAAAGAAGTTTAATCAGTTACGGTAAAAAAACCGACCAAGCAATGAAAACATGGGTTCAAATAGTAAAGACTTATAATAGATTTGCTACACAAGAGATTAAATATTTTTCAGAAAATAACTTGACGTTTATTCAGTTTAAAGTACTTGAAGTTCTTTATCATAGGGGTGATTTATCTATTGGGGCTATTACCAAATTTACAATGAGTACACCAGGTAATATTACAGTTGTTGTAAAAAACCTAAAAAGAGATGGATGGATTACATCACTTCCAAACCCTGAAGATAAAAGGGCAAGTATTTTATCTATTAGCCAAAAAGGTAAAGATAAAATGAAATCACTTTTCCCCCAACATGCAAAAAATATCCATGATTATATGGATGTTTTAGATGAGGAAGAGTTAGATACTTTATACAGCTTGTTGAGAAAAGTTTACAAAGCTTAGTAAACTTTTTTTTAACTTAATATTACTAATTAGTAATTTAAAATAAGGAGATATATTATGAAACTAATAAAACTAGGAATGGCATCGATTTTAGCAGCAGGTGCATTATATGCAGGAAGCTATACTGTTGACCCAAGTCACTCAAATGTAAAATTTAAAGTTAAACACTTAATGATTTCAAATGTTACAGGAAGCTTTAATCAATTTGAAGGGAAGTTTGAATATGACGAAAAAACGAATACTCTTAAAGCACTAAGTGGTAAAGTAGATGTTTCTTCAATAGATACTGACAATGAAAAAAGAGATAAACACTTAAAATCTGATGATTTTTTTGCTGTAGAAAAATACCCATCAATTACTTTTGAATTAACTGAGGTAAAAGGTAATAAAGCTTATGGTAAATTTACAATGAGAGGGGTAACTAAAGATGTTGCTTTTGATTTAGAAACAGCTGGGGCAACAATTACAGATCCATGGGGAAATGTTAGAACTGGTTTAACAATAACTGGAGAAATCAATAGAAAAGATTATGGCGTTAACTGGAACAAAGCTTTAGAAGCTGGTGGTGTTGTAGTTAGTGAAAATGTAAAAATTATGATTGATTTAGAAGGTATCCAATCTAACTAATTTTCTTAAGAAAGGGGTTTATTAAATATGTTACCAAGTATATTTATGTCACATGGTTCACCAATGTTGATGCTAAGAGATAATAGTACTACAGAATTTTTTAAAAACCTACCATCAACATTTAAAAAACCTAAATTTATCTTGGTAATATCTGCCCATTGGGTGACAAAAAATTTGAAGATATTATATGAAGAGTCACCCTCTTTAATCTATGACTTTTATGGTTTCCCAAATGAGTTATATAGTTTAAAATATGAAGCAAAAAATGATATAAAAAAGAGTGATGAGATTATTTCACTCTTTGAACAAAATGGGATAAATATTGAAAAAGACACCACAAGAGGTGGATATGATCATGGAGTTTGGTCAGTTTTAAGATTTATGTACCCTAATGCTGATATTCCAGTTCTTCAATTATCAATTCCACAAAATTTCACTGAAGAAGATTATCTAAAAATGGGTGAGACCTTACAAACATTAAGAGAAGATACCTTGATTATAGGAAGTGGCACATTAACCCATAATCTTATGGATAGACATAGAGATGAATATACAAAAAATATAAAAGATTATTCAATAAAATTTCATGATTTTATTGTAGAAAATTTAAAAGTAGGAAATTATCAAAATCTAATTGAGCGGGTACCACTCTTAAAACAAAATCACCCTACTTTAGAACACTTTTTGCCATTACTTATAAATATTGGTAGTTCTAAAGATAAAATTGGAGAAAGTGCAAATAACGTTTATATGCATGGAAATTTATCTATGGATAGTATAATATTTAAAGGATGAGAAATGGAAATCTCAACAAAAGATAGAGCAAAAGGTGCTATTCTAGGTGCCTTTATTGGTGATGCAATAGCACTTGGATGTCACTGGTATTATGATTTAGAAGAACAATATAAAGATTATGGAAAATGGATAACAGATTTTACTAGTCCTAAAAAAGGAAGATACCATGAAAATGAAAAAAAAGGTAACCTTTCTCAATCAGGATATATTTTAAAATTGATGATTAAATCAATAATTGATAATAATGGTTATAACCAAGAGGATTTCTGTAAAAAACTAGATACTGAATTATTTACAAAAATAGATGGAAATCCAATGAGTGGCCCTGGAGGATATACTTCTCAATCAATAAGAGAAGTTTACAGACAAAGAGTAGAGCAAAAACTCTCATGGGATGAAGTTGGTAGTCGTGCTGATACAACAGAAGCTATTGAGCGAACTTTAGCCTTAGCAATTAGATATGCATATGAACCAAAAATGTTAGCAAAAACAATTTCACATAATACATTTTTAACACAAGTTGATGATATTGTTGGTTCAATGACAGTGGCTTTTGGAGCAGTTTTAGCCCAACTTATAAAAGGTGAAGTATTAGACAAAAATATTTCAACAAAACTTATGAAGATGGTAAAAAGTGGTGACCTTCCCTTTCACGCTGTAACATCTGATAATTTACAAGCACCAAAACCTGGAAGCAAAGCCCCTTCAAATATTGGACTTTTTGCTTCACCTGATGCACTTTTATCTCCATCATATATGGCACAAGCTGCACAAGATGAAGATATAAAAATAGAACCAGCTTGGAAAGTTTCACTTGTATATGGTATGCCTTGTGCTATTTATCATATGCTTCCTGCTTGTTATTATTTAGCAGCAAGATTTAAAAATGATTTTGAATCTGCGATATTACATGCTCTAAATGGTGGAGGACAAAACCAAGCTAGATCTATCTTAACAGGTGCTTTAGTTGGGGCACAAGTAGGTTTTCAAAATATTCCTCAAAGATTTATTGATGGATTAAATGAAAAAGATGAATTGTTAAAACTAGCAGATGAACTTGCTAGTCAAATATAAATTATCGTATTAATAAGGATAAAAAATGATTATGATATTTGTATCAAGTTTAAATGAAAATGTAAAACTTGCAAAAAGAATTGAAAAAGAATTAAATGGAAAAAATTATGATACTAAGATTGTTAACTTAGTTGAATTAGATTTACCAATGTATGATACTAATAAAGAGCAAAATGAAGGAATACCACAAAAAGCCCTTGATTTAGCAAAGGAGATGGAAGAAGCACAAGGTTATATTTTTGTTTCTCCTGAGTATAACTTTAGTGCACCCCCTGTTTTATTAAATATGATAGCTTGGATTTCAAGAATAGGTGATAATTTTAGAGCATTATTTGCCCTTAAAAAAATCCAACTTGCAACTCACTCAGGAAGTAATGGAGTTGATTTTCTAAATACATTTAGAAACCAATTAACAAGACTAGGTGCCATTGTAATGCCTAGGGATATTGTCACAAGCTATACAGTTACAATGGGAAATGAAAGTTTAGAAAAAATTTTAGACCAATACTATTTATTATTAAAAGAGTAAATCATGATAAAAAAATTAAATAAAGAAAATATGGGAACATCCAATCTTGGTTGGCTTGAAAGCCGTTTCCATTTTAGTTTTGCTCAATACTATAACCCTAAAAACATCCATTTTGGATGTTTAAGGGTTTTAAATGATGATATCATTCACCCAGATTCTGGATTTGACACACATCCCCATGAAAACATGGAAATAGTAACCTATATAACCCAAGGGGAATTAACCCATAAAGATTCCATGGGAAATGAAGAAACTTTAACAAGGGGTGAAGTTCAATATTTAAGTGCTGGAAATGGTATATTTCATAGTGAGCATAACCTAAATAAAACAGAAGATTTAAAACTACTTCAAATTTGGATAATACCTCCTAAAAAAGGTTTAGAAAGATTATATGGTTCCCATAGATTTAAAAAAGAAGAGCGTGAAAATAAACTTTTAAATATAGTCTCTTCTAAAAATGGTAATGCTCCAATAAAGCTATACCAAGATGTGAGTTTTTATGTTAGTGAATTAAATGATTCTAAAGAGTTAAACTATGAGATTGCCCCAAATAGACAAATATATTTTGTCCAAATTGAGGGAAGTTCTACTGTAAACGAAATAGTTTTAGAAAATGGTGATGCCTGCGAAATTACAGAAGAAAACTTATTAAAAATAAAAGCAATAGAAAACTCTCATTTTCTATTTATTGAAATGGAAGCAAGATAAAATCTTTCTTCCATTTTTAAGAGAAAAGTTTTAAGCCTACTATTCCTAAAACTATTAATAAAATAGAGATCACCTTTGGTATATTAAAAGAGGTGCCTAAATAAAAATATTCAATAATAACAAGGGTTGAGATACCTATTGCGCACCAAACAGAATAAGCAACTCCAACGGGTAATACTTTCATTGATTTTGAAAGTAAGAAAAAACTACTTAATACTAAAATCAATGTAAAAAAAGTAGGCAAGGGTTTAGTAAATCCTTCACTAAACTTTAACCCCATTGCCCATAAAGCTTCAAGTAATCCTGCAATAACAAGAAAACCCCAAGCTAAATTAGCACTTGTCATACAAAGGCTCTCCAACTACCTAAATTAGAGATTTCTTTTGCACCTTTTACAAAATCTGCTTCACATAAAAAGCCATAAACAAAAGACTCATCTTCTAAATAAACACTTCCTATTCCAAGTGGACTTGCAATCATTTTCATAAATTTTCCAAAATTCTCAACGGGCATTGACCAAACTTCAACTTCAATTTGAGTTGAAACAGAGCTATCATAAATCATCCCAGGTCTAATTGGGTCTTTATTTTCAAGTACATATAGTCTATAACCTTTTTTTGTTTTAGTTTTTTTTACAAATGTACTATTTAATTCAGTTAATTGCCAGTTTAATGGTAAATCACTCATATGTGCGCCACAAACTCCCACTAATATTTCATTTTCACTCATTTTAGTCCTTTAAATATGTTTCACAGTAATCTAGAAGTTTTTCTTCTTCAAACTTATCTGAAACTATTGTTACTCCAAAAGGTAAACCATTTTTTCTAAAGCCAGCAGGTACTGCAACTGCACATAAATCAAGAAGATTCATATAATTTGTGTAATACCCAAGATTTGTATTTAAAGCAATAGGATCAGAATTTACCTCATCAATCTTATAAATAGTTCCAGTTGTTGGGGTTAATAAAAAGTCATAATCTAAAAAAACTTTATCCGCATATTTTCTATTTTTCTTTAGAGTATATTCTGATTCAAAATAGTTAATAGCATCTATTTTATCTCCACCTGAAATGATTTTTCTAACAGTTGGTTCTACAACTTCAGCAGTTTTTGTAATAATCTCTTTAATAGCGATATATCGCTCAGTTACCCAAGGTCCACTATAAAGTAAATTTGCACTCTCATTAAATGGTTCATAATCTATCTCTACAGCTTTCCCACCTAAAGATTCAAATTTTTCAACTGCTTTTTCAAATAAAACTCTAGCCTCTCCATCACCAAAAAACATTAGTTGCTCTTTTTTAGGAATTGCGAATTTAAACTTCTCTTTTACACCATTTTCTTTAGCTTCGTAAACTCTACTATATATATCTTCTTCATCATATTTATTAATTATCTCAAATACAGTTTTTACAGAATCTAACTCTTTAGAAAAAACAGTTACGCAATCTAAACTTCTACAAGCAGGCACAACACCACTTGTACTAACAACTCCTTTTGTTGCCTTTAATCCTATTAGATTATTAAAAGCAGCAGGAACTCTACCACTTCCAGCAGTATCTGTTCCAAGGGAGAAACTTGCCATTTCTAAGGCAACTGAAACTGCACTTCCTGAACTTGAGCCCCCTGAAATATATTCAGGATTAATTGAGTTTTTACACTCCCCATATGGACTTCTAGTCCCAACTAATCCTGTAGCAAATTGGTCAAGGTTTGTTTTTCCAATAGGAATTGCTCCAGCATCAATCAATCTTTGTACAACAAAAGCTGATTTTGTAGGAACATATTCATACTCTTTACAAGCTGCAGTTGTGGGAATATTTTCTAAATCTATATTATCTTTTATGGCAAAAGGGATTCCATATAGTGGATAATCTTCAATATCTTTATCTTCTAAATTTTTGATGTAAGTTTCTAATTGTTCATCACTTAAAGTATAAATCCATATATTATGATTTTCATACTCTTCTATTTTTTCTTTTATTGATGAGATTACTTCTTTTACTGTAATCTCACCACTTAAATATTTAGACCTTAACTCATTTATATTTAAATTCATTTTTCATCCTTTTTTATAACAACTAGTACATCACCACTATTGATATTATCGCCCTCTTTATAAAGAATTTGCGATACTGTCCCAGATACTTCAGCTTCTATTTCAACTTCCATTTTCATAGATTCTAAGATAACTAAAACATCTCCTGATTTAATTTTATCTCCAACTTTTACTTCTATTTTCCAAATATTTCCAGCCATAATTGATTCTACTGCCTCTTCATCATCAGCTAAGGTAATCTCATCTTTATCCATAACTGCTTCAATAGAAGTGTCAAAACTATCTAAACCTTTCTCTTTCCACATTTGTCTTTCTTCTTCAAATGCTTTTTGTCTTTTTATTTGAAAAGTATCTGATTTCTCTTTGTTTTTCTCAAGAAACTCTTTATACTCTTTTAATTTAAAACTTTTTTCTTCAATTGTCAAAGAAAATTTTCCATATAAAAACTTATCTCTAATATCTTCTAACTCTTCATTTGTTACAGGATAAAATTTTACTTGATCAAAAAATCTTAATAACCATGGTTTTTCAAACTCTTTTGTAGCTCTAAATTTGTTCCACATTTGTAAAGTTCTACCAAAAAGTTGATACCCTCCAGGGCCTTCCATACCATAAACACACATATATGCCCCACCAATACCAACAGAGTTTTGTGCTGTCCATGTACGAGCTGGATTATATTTTGTGGTAACTACTCTATGTGATGGATCAAGGGGAGTTGCAACAGGAGCTCCAAGATAAACATCACCAAGTCCTAAAACTAAATAATCAGCTTCAAAAACAATATTTTTAACATCATCTTTATTTTCTAAACCATTTATTCTTTTTATAAAATCGATATTTGAAGGGCACCAAGGAGCATTTGGTCTTACACCCTGTTGATATTTATCAATTGCTTTTTGAATTGATGGATCATTCCATGAAAGTGGTAACCATACTGTTCTTGAATCAACTTCTAAATTTTCAATATCTTTTAATGAGTTTACTGTGTGAATTACAGTTTTTAAAATCTTTTCACGGCTAATTATTTGTGAATTAAAGTGTATTTGTAAACTTCTAATTCCTGGAGTTAAATCAATAATTCCATCTAAATTAGACTCTTCAAAACGATTCATAAGGGCATGAATAAAAAATCTTAACTCAATATCAAGTTTTAACTCCCCTGCTTCAATTAAAATAAACTCATTTCCAGCAGCTCTAATTGTAATATCGATATCAAGTTCTTTAAACTTCATACTCTCAATAATTGGTGTTTGTTTTTCAACATTAAAATCAATAATATACTCTTTTAATTTTGGTAAATATCCATTTGTTGAAATTGCCTCTTCATAGGCTTTATTCATTAAGTCTGCATTTTTTAAACTAACAGGCTTGAATTTGATTTTATCACCTGCTTTTAATTGTCCTACTTTATATAACTCACAAGAAATAATTGTAACAGGACAAACAAATCCCCCAAGGCTTGGCCCATCAGGTCCAAGTATTACAGGTTGGTCACCTGTAAAATCAATAGTACCAAAAGCATAAGCATTGTCATGGATATTTGAAGGGTGTAGACCAGCTTCCCCTCCATCTTCCCTAGCCCATTTTGGAGATGGTCCAATAAGTCTTACCCCTGTTCTACTTGAATTAAAGTGAACTTCCCATGAAGTATCTAGAAAAGTTTCTATATCCTCTTTTGTGAAAAAATCAGGTGCTCCATGGGGTCCATAAACAACACCTATTTCCCATTCATTACTTAAACTTGGAGTATCTTTTAAATCTACAATCTCTTTATTTTTAATTTCATTAAAACTTAAAACATCACCAGCTTTTAAAGCTCTTCCTCCATGTCCCCCAAACTCACCTAAGGTGAAAGTTGAAGCACTTCCAAGATATTTTGCAGTATCAAAACCACCTAAAATAGCTAAGTATGTTCTATTTCCATCTCCAACTACTTTTTTAAACTCTAATATATCATCAGCTTTTACATCTATTGCTTTAAACATATCTATATCTTGCCCATTTAGCTTGGCTTGCATATTAGCTCCACCAATGGCAATAGTTGTTTTAGCTCTAAACTTATAACTTGCACCCATAAAAGTCATCTCAATAAATGGCGCATTTTCACTATTTCCTAAAAGTTGATTTAGTAATCTTGGAGTTAAACTATCCATAGCTCCTGATGGTGGAATACCAACTGCCCAAAAGCCAAGTCTACTTGGATAATCTTGAATAGTTGTTAAGGTTCCAGATTTTAGAATATCCACTTTTGAAGGTTTATAATCAAAACCATCTAAAACCTTTGTATAAAATTTTGAGTTAATAAAAAAGTCTTCTTTAGAAATAGCTTCTAAATATGAAAGGTTAGATTCAATTCCATAAATTCTACTTGTATTTAAAAGCTCTTGTAGTTTTAAAATATTCTCTTCTCTAGTTTCACTTACAGTTATAACTTTTGCTAGCAAAGGATCATAAAAAGAGCTAACTTCACATCCATCTTCTATCCAAGTATCAACTCTAACATCATTTGGTAATTCAACTTTTGTGATTAGTCCAGTACTAGGCTGGAAATTTTTACTTGCATCTTCTGCATAAACCCTAACCTCAATTGCATGTCCTTTTGGCTTATGTTCATAGTTTATAAGTGGAGTATTATCACCTGCTGCTATTTTTATCATCCATTCAACTAAATCAACACCACAAACCTCTTCAGTAATCCCATGTTCAACTTGTAATCTTGTATTAACTTCTAAAAAGTAAAACTTATTTGTTTTTGTATCAAAGATATATTCAACAGTACCAGCACTTTTATAATCAACTGCCTTTGCTAGTTTAAAAGAAGCTTCAAAAAGTTGTTCTCTTAATTCATCTGAAATTAGAGGTGCTGGAGTTTCTTCTATAACCTTTTGGTTTCTTCTTTGAATAGAACAATCCCTTTCACCTAAAGTTTTAACATTACCTTTTCCATCACCAAAAATTTGAACCTCTATGTGTCTAGCAGTTTGGATATACTTTTCTAAAAAAACTCCACTATTACTAAAGTTTGAGCCAGCTAATTTAATAACTGAATCAAAAGCATCAACTAATTCATCCTCACTAAAACAAAGCTTCATACCAATACCACCTCCTCCGGCAGTACTTTTTAACATAACAGGATATCCAATATTTAAAGCAGTTTTTTTAGCAATTTCTAGTGAATCTAATAATTCGCTCCCTTCAAGTAGAGGAACACCACTATTTTTTGCAATAGCTCTTGCTGTGTGTTTTAAACCAAATTCTTCAATATGTTTTGAGTTTGGACCAATAAAAACTATATTATTCTCTTCACATTTTTTTACAAACTCAACATTTTCACTTAAAAAACCATATCCAGGGTGAATTGCATCTACACCATTATCTTTACAGATTTTTATAATCTTTTCATAGTCTAAATATGTTTCATTTAATGATGTTCCATTTAAAGGGATTGAAATATCTGCATTCATCACAAATGAAGCATGTTTATCAGCTTCACTATAAATAGCAACTGATTCAATACCCATTTTTTTTAAAGTTTTTATAATTCTATTTGCTATTTCTGCACGGTTTGCTATTAAAACTTTTTTAAACACTTTATATCCTTAAGTTTTAGTTTATATATCGGGCCGTCCCAAGTGAGTTATATTTTGTAGGTCGTCCCACAAAATAAAAAGATAAGGCTCTTTTAAACCATATTTTTTTTAATCTTCCCAAATAAGTAATTGAATAGGAGTTGGGTTATATCCATTACAAGGGTTATTTAACTGTGGACAATTTGAAATCATCACAAGTGTATCCATCATTGCAACCATTTCTACATAATCACCTGGCTTTGAAATACCATCAACAATTGCTAAGTGTCCATCCTCTTCAACAGGAACATTCATAAAAAAGTTAATATTATTTGTAATATCTTTTGGGCTCATTTCAAGCTCACCAACCAAAGTTAAATAGTTGTCTCTACAAGAGTGCATATACTTTTTATCAAGTCCAAATCTAACTGAGTTACTCTCAGCACTACAATGTCCACCTAAAGTATCGTGGTTTCCACAAGTATCCTCTACAACTTCCATTAAAACATTGTCATCATTTGAAATTAGTTTTGTTCCTGTTGTTATAAAAATAGAACCTTGTTCTCTAATTGTATCTGTTGCACTGTATCTATCTGAATAATCATTATTATTGTAAAAAAGTGTATCAACAGCTTGACAACCTTCTAAATCAACTATTCTAAATCTTTGACCTTTTTTAATCACACCTGACCATGGAAGTCCTGAAAGTAGTTTTTCATTATAAATTGCAGTTTCAATATTTTTTGACATCTTTTTATCCTTATACAAAATATCTATTAGTATTTTGGAAACCTCTTTTAGCTTCCTCTGAATAACTTGCGTAGTCTTCATCTTTAAATTCAACCGAATCAAAAATAGTAATCTCAACATCACTTGGATTATAAGTTCCACTTTTATCCATAGCATGTGGTGTATTTGAAAGTACTAATAAAACATCCATATGTGCAGTTAATTCAATATAATCACCCTTTACGGCTCTTCTATCACTTAAAACTAAATTTGACCCCTCTTTTACATCTACTTTTCTAAATAAATTAAGAGCTGGAATCATATCTTTCTTACCCATACCATATTTTCCAAGTTCAATTAAAAAGTTTTCTCTATCAGATTTATGGTAACCATTTCTACAACTATCATAAGTTGCCTCACCACCAAAATTTTCTTTTATAATTCTAGGATTTGAAATCCCACCTAAAGCATCAAGTAAACCATCAGTTGTATCATCACTAATTGCAAATAAAACCCTTCCCATTTCAGAAAAAAGACATTTTTCTTTTCCTAAAAAGGCATTCCATTGAATCTTTACTGTATCGGCACTATTAAATCTCTCATATGAGTTTGAAGCGTTGTAAAACATAGCACTTAAACTTGCATTATCTCCTAATGCTTTTAATTGAATAGTTTGTCCTCTTTTTATAATTTTCGACCATTTCACACTTGAATATAAAATTTCATTTAATACAATTTTTTCACTTTTAATCATTATTTTCTTCCTCTTTTATTACTTGCATCTGCATCACTAACAATTGTTGAACCAAATCTATTTGGGTAATCTTTATCAACTTTTACCTTGTCAAATACTAATACTCTTGAGCCTAATTTAAAAGCTTCAGAGATATCATGTGTTACCATTACAACTCCAAAATTTAACTTCGAGTGAATATCTAAAAGTAACTCATGCATATCTAAACTAATACCAGGATCTAATGCACCAAAGGGTTCATCAAGAAGTAAAAGTTTTGGTTTTTTTACTAGTGATTGCGCAATTGACAATCTTTGTTTCATTCCACCACTTAATTCATGGGGAAACTTTTTTCTTGCATCTTTTAAACCTACAGCTTCTAATATCTCATCAGCTGTTTCCATTGCTTTTTTCTTTTCATTTCCAAAGAGTTTTCCAAAAAATTTTGACTTTTCAAACTCTAAACCAATAACTACATTATCAATCACATTTAAGTGACTAAGTGTTGAGTATCGCTGGAATACAATACCCCTTTCATCACTAGGTTCCTTTGGGTAATCTTTATTCTCAAAATAAAGTTGACCTTTTGATGGTTCTTCAACACCTAAAAGCATTCTTAAAAATGTAGTTTTACCACATCCAGAAGGTCCTACAAGAGCGCAGAACTCACCCTCTTCCATTGAAAAATTCACGTTTTCTAAGATGATATTATCACCATAGATTTTCCATAGATTCTTTGCTTTAACCAAACTCATAATTACTCCTTACCAAACCAAGGAAATAGTCTTTGGTTAAATTGTCTTAGGATAAAATCTATTAAAAATGCTAATAGTGTAATCCATATAACATAAGGTAAAATCACATCCATAGCAAGATAACGTCTTACTAAAAAGATTCTATACCCTAAACCTTCAGTTGCAGCAATCGCTTCCGCTGAAATAAGAAATATCCATGCAGTTCCAAGTGTAATTCTAATTGCATCAATCAATCTTGGCAATATTTGCGGAGTTATAACTCTTAAAATAATATGCCATGTATTTGCACCTAGTGTTTGAACTTTTATAATTTGCTCACTTGGAATCTCTTTTACTCTTTGGTAAATTTCCCTTGTCATAATTGGAGCAACTCCAAGTATAATAAGAACAACTTTTGAAACCTCACCTAATCCAAATACAATAAATAGTATTGGCAACATTGCCATTGTTGGGATTAAAGAAAAAAACCATATCAGTGGCGATACCGTTGAAGTCACATAAGGAATAGTTCCTATTGCAATACCAACTGCTAAAGCAAACATAGCACTTATAATTACACCCATTGCAAGTCTTTTTAAACTAGATAGTGTGTCATTTAAAAGTATATATTCACCACTTCTTTTGCTCTTTTCAAAAGCCATTTTACTCATAGAATCGATGCACTTTTCAATAGAAGGTAGCAGTTTATCATTTGGATTTTCAGCCAATCTTGCATTGGATGCTCCAATATAAACCACCGCAATCAAAAGAAAAGGCAAAAGCCCCAAAAACAAATTTGTTGTTTTTGAAGGGACTTGATTAATTAACCTTTTCATTGATTATCCTAATTACAGCTTTCCGTCAGCTGCCATTTTCATATATGTATCATCAAATCTTAATTTGATATTTCCTTTATCTCCAACCACTTTTCCATTAGGGAATTCAATTCCTACAAAACCGTAATCACTTGCACCCTCACCATATAATCCATGATCAAATGAGAATTTAGCTACAAACTCCATAGTTTTTACAATATCTTCAGAGTTGTTAAATTTAACTGCATCTGCAGGATTGTAATACATATTTGTAGTTTTTAATTGGTCTTCAAAACCAGCTAAATCAGTACCCGATGCTTTTGCCATAATTGTTTTAGCATCTTTCGCTTCTTTTGTATCAGTATTCATTAAAGCCATCATCTCATACCATGCTCCAACTAATGCTTTACCAAATGCTGGATTATCTTTTAAAGTTTGAGTATTTACAACCATTAAGTCAATGATTTCACCAGGGATATTTGAAGAGTTAAATAGATTATTTGCCTTTGGCATAGCTAGTATTTCACTTACTTGTGGTTTCCAAGTTACAACAGAAGATACATCAGCAGTTGTATAAGCTGAAACCATATCAGCATCAGATGTATTTACAACAGTAATATCTTTTTCACTCATACCATTTTTTTCTAATCCACGAGCAAGTAGATAGTGAGAAATTGATAATTCAACTAAGTTTACATTTGTACCTTTTAACTCTTTAATAGATTTAGCATCTTTTGAAATAACAACATCGTTACCATTTGAAAAGTCACCAATAATCAATGAAGTAGAATCAACTCCCCCAGCTGCAGGGATTCCTAATGCATCTGTATTAGCCATTGTACATCCATCAAATTCACCAGCACTAAATTGATTGATTGATTCAATATAATCATTGATTTGAACAATCTCTACATTGATACCATATTTATTTGCCCATTTGTCCATGATTTTTTGTGATTCTATAACATCCCATGGCATCCAACCAACATAAATGCTCCATGCAACTTTAAAATCTTTTTTAGTATCAGCAAAAAGTGAACTTGTAGTTAGTCCTAAAAATAGAACAGACAGTGTCAGTACTTTGAAAAGTTTTGTGAAAGAAGATGATTTCATCTTTGATTCTCCTAATTAGAATTTAAAACACATCAAGAGGCTTAAACCTCCCGGGCTTTTATCCCTCCGTGTAACTCTAATCATGAGTCGCTAGCTCTCGGACCAGACATCTAAAAATAGATCGGAACCCTAGCCGGCTTTTGCAGTTTGTTAAATGAGGCCTAGCCTCTAATATGTTTTGTTGTTTAAATTGTAATGTAAACTTACAATTTCTTCAAGGGAAGAACTGTATACAGAATATACAGTTCTAAAAATCAAGGTTTAATATATGCATAACCTTGAGATTGTAATACAGCAAGTTCGGCAACTCCACTTGTAACTATATCCCCTTCAGTAACATCATAAAGGTCATCTTCAAAGTTAATATTTTTACCTTTTAAAGTATTTGCACAAACATTGAATTTAATACCTTGATCTTTTAAACCAGAGATTTTTGCTTGCATTTGCTCATTTGCATTTCCATACTTTAATTTTGTTTTTGCCAATGATTCTGGGTCAAGAAGTAAACTTAGACCATTTCCATGTAAAACAACTTTTATGTCAAGATTCTCTTTTCCAACTGCATTAATATGATTTTGAATATTTCTTAATGCACCTTCTTGTTGTTTTGGATTATCATAGTTGATATGATAAACAACTTTTTGTTTTACTGTTTGGGCATTTGCAAATCCAAATGTACCCAATATCAACAGTGTACTTAGTAAAAATTTTAAATTAAAAAATTTCATGCTATCTCCTATTTTTAATTTAATCAATCATATCATCAAGGTATTAAACTATAAATTACAATATTTAGTTTAATAAAAAAGTTCAATATACTTTAAGTAATAATTATATATTAAATTAATCAAGATTCTAAATTAATCTAATAAAAGGTTTTAAAAGGGATTTTTTATTAAGCAAATAGATTTAGTATGGATTATTAAATAGTTATAAATAATATATATAATCTATGATACAATACGCCTATGAAAGAAAAAGTACTTATAAATGGCATAGGAAGAATTGGTAAGTCTATTCTAATCCAACTTCTTCAAAAAAAAGAATATGAAATTGTTATAATAAACGAGATAAATCCATATATAGAAAATATAGTTTATTCAATAAATTATGACTCAACATATGGAAGTTTAGAAGATAAATTTAAAGTTGTAGAAGAAAGCTTTATTCAAAATACTCAAACAAAGATAAAAATCACAAACCATTCTAGTTTGTTTGATTTAGATTTGAATGATATTGATATTATTGTGGATTCAAGTGGAGTAAAAACAAATATAGAAAAACTTAGAAATTTACCTGTTAAAGCTGTATTTTTAACCCATCCAAATATTCAAGCAGATATAAACTTAATTCTTGGTGTAAATGAAAATGAATTAGATAAACAAAAACACAAAATAATCTCTACAAGCTCATGCAATGCCACTGCTTTATTACCTGCTTTAAAAATTATTGATAAAGAAAAAAAAATTACCTGTGGTGATATTGTTACAATTCACCCATTATTAAACCACCAAAGGGTTTTAGATGGTCATTTTGTTGGAAGTTCAACAAGAGATGTTGAATACAATTTTGAGTTTGGTCGATCTTCAACACAAAATATAATTCCAAATAAAACAACAACTATAAAAGCATGTTCTTTTGTTGATTCAAAATTTAATCATGAACTAATCTCTTCAAACTCTTTAAGAGTTCCAACGGATACAGTGGGAGCAATAAATGTTACACTTTTTGTAGAAAAAAGTTGTACAAAAGATGAGATAATTGAGATTTTTAATGAGTATGAAAAGAATCAAAAATTTAATATTGTTCTAAACAATTTTGACCCTCTTGTATCAAGTGATTTCAAAAAAGAGAATAAAACTACAATAATAGACCATCGATATACCGATGTAAAAAATGGCAAGATGATTAAACTTTTAGTTTGGTATGATAATGAATGGGGATATGCATCAAAAGTTACTGATATTATGAAATATTATTCAAATAATTAGAAAAAAGAAAACATTTAGAGTTTTATTTAGATTCAAGGCAAAGATCAATTTTAACAATTGATCTTTAACGAAGAAGATGAGTGAAAATCTAGATGTACTCTACACCTTTTTCACCATCAGCTAGCTCACCAATAACATAACCATCAGTGTTAGCTAATACTGCATCAACTTTATCAGGGTTTACAACTAAAATCATTCCAACACCCATATTAAAAGTTCTATACATCTCTTCTAGTTCAACATGCTCACCCATAAATTCAAAAATTGGAAGCACTTTTACTGAATCTCTTTTAATAACTGCTTTTAAATTATCAGGTAAAACTCTTGGTAAATTTTCAGTAATCCCACCACCTGTTATATGAGCTAAAGCATTGATATTTTCTTTGTTTGATTTAAACTCTTTTACATAAATTCTAGTTGGTTCTAATAAAACATCTTTAAGTGGTTTTCCTTGGAAATCATCATCTAAGCTCATTCCTAATTTTTCTAAAAGTAATTTTCTAACTAATGAAAAACCATTTGAGTGAATTCCTGAAGATGGAAGTGCAATTAATACATCACCTGCATTAACTTTTTCAATTCTATTTAGCTCTTCTTTTTCAGCTATTCCAACACAAAAACCAGCTAAATCAAAATCACCCTCTTTGTACATCCCTGGCATCTCAGCAGTTTCACCACCAACTAATGCACACTCAGATTGAATACAACCTTCAGCAATCCCTTTTACAACATCTGTTGCTTCATCAACTTCAAGTTTTGCAGTTGCATAATAGTCTAGGAAAAATAGTGGCTCACCAAAATTACATAATAAATCGTTTGTACACATAGCAACTAAATCGATACCAACAGTATCATATTTTTTTGAATCAATTGCTAATTTTAATTTTGTTCCAACCCCGTCAGTCCCTGAAAGTAATACTGGGTTTTTGTATCCAGTTGGTAACTCAAAAGCACCTGCAAAAGAACCAATTCCACCTAAAACTCCTGGAATTAAAGTTGATTTTACGTGTGGTTTAATATTTTCTACAAACTGATTACCAGCATCAATATCTACACCAGCGTCTTTATAACTAACTGTTGACATTTTTTTCCTTATTGTTATTTAAAATTTTTGAGATATTGTATCGAAAACTGACAAAGATATAGATGAATTATCCTCTTAAACCTTAAATAAATCATTATTATAGTAAAATCTTTTATATGAATAATGAATTTTTTAAACACGCAATAGCCTTAACAGGTGGAATTGCAACAGGTAAGAGTACTGTTTGTAACCTTTTTAAACTTCATGGTTTTTTGATAATTGATGCAGATAAAATCGCACATAGACTCCTTGATGAAAATAGTGGAAAAATTGCCACTATGTTTGGTGAAGAGTATGTTGAAAACGGAAAAGTCATAAGAAAAAAATTAGGAAAAATAATATTTTCAAATGAGGAAAACAAACTTAAACTTGAAGCATTACTTCATCCTTTAATCAAAGATGAAATTTACAAAGAATCAAGAGAACTTGAAGAGCAAGGGAAACCTTATTTTATTGATATCCCTTTATTTTTTGAAAAAATGCATTATCCAATTCCAAAGTCATTAGTAGTTTATATACCTAGAAATTTACAAATAAAAAGGCTTATGGATAGAGACAATATAAATGAAGAAGAAGCGAAATTAAAGATTTCAAATCAAATGGATATTGAAGAAAAAAAACAATTAGCAGATTTAATTATTGATAACTCATCAAGTCTTGAAAATCTTGAAGAAGAAGTTAAAAAAGTTATCGGGGAGATTTTATGACATATACAAAATATAGCGCAAGTGGAAATGACTTTGTTATCTTTCACTCTTTTGTTGAAAGAGATTTCACAAAAGATGCAATAGAACTTTGCAATAGAACAGAAGGGATTGGAGCAGATGGGCTTGTTGCCCTTTTACCATGTAATGATGCTGATTTTAAATGGATGTTTTATAATAGTGATGGAAGTGATGCAGCTATGTGTGGGAATGCCACAAGAGCAGTTGCACACTATGCATATAACAATAACTTAGCACCTTCACATATGAAGTTTTTAACTGAAGCTGGAATTATAGAGTCAAAAGTTGATGGAAATATTGTTGAAACACAAATGACTGAACCAAAAGTTATAAAAGAAGAGTTTGAAGAGAATGGTTTAACTTGGTACTTAATAGATACAGGAGTTCCCCATTTAGTTACATTAACTGATAACTTAGATAATTATGACCATGATTTATGTGCAAAAATGAGATATGCTCACAATGCAAATGTAAACTTTGCAAAAGTAGAAAATGGTCAAAATGGTAAAGTACTTAAAGTTAGAACTTATGAAAGAGGTGTTGAAGGTGAAACTTTAGCTTGCGGAACTGGTATGGTAGCATGTTTTATAAGAGCAAATAATCTTAATCTTGTTGAAGATAGAACCTTTGTATATCCAAAAAGTGGTGAAGAGTTAACTATCTCTAAAACAAATGGCAAATTATATTTTAAAGGTGCCGTTAAAAAAGTATTTACGGCTACTATTTAATGAATATATTTTTAAAAATAGTTTTTGTTTTTAGTTTGCTTTTGGTTTCACTAAAAGCCACTGGTTTTCCACCTAATTACTATAAGCTTCCATTGGCTAAAAAGAAAAAATATTTCTTTGAGTATTTTATTGGAGAGATAGAATTAGAAAATAGAAAGATTTTAAAAGAAAGAGAATTTATTAAATCATTATTAGGTAGAAAAAATCTTATTGAAGACTCTTTTGAGTATAAAAGACTTCAAGAACTACAAATAAAATATAAGGTTTCAGATATCTATGATTATACTGAGTTTTTAAGAAGAATTGATATAGTTCCTCCATCACTAGCCTTAGCACAAGCTGCAACAGAAAGTGGTTGGGGAACAAGTAGATTTTTTAAAGAAGCGAACAATATATTTGGTCATTGGACATATAATCCAAAAATTGGAATGCTTCCTCTTCAAAGACAAACAGGGAAAAAACATTTTATTAGAATTTTTCCAACTTTACAAGACTCTATTTCTGCATATATGAAAAACCTAAATAGAACAGAGGCTTATTATGAGTTTAGGGCAAAAAGAAGAGTAATGAGATTAAAAAAAGAGTTTATTGATGGTATGAAACTAGCAAAAACTATGACAAAATACTCTGGAATTGGTCACGACTATGTTAAAATTCTACAATCAATTATTAGAAAAAACCACCTAGCACATTATGACAAAGAGTTTTTTATCATGATAAGAAACGACAAAATGTTAAATTTACACTAAAGGAAAACAATGAAATTTACTGCACCTATTAAATCTAATTCAACAAAAATCATGCTTCTTGGAAGTGGAGAACTTGGAAAAGAGGTTGTAATTGAGGCACAAAGATTAGGTATTGAAACAATTGCTGTTGATAGTTATAATAATGCACCCGCTCAATTAGTTGCAAATAAAGCATATACTATAAATATGAAAAATAAAAATGAAGTATTAGATGTAATTAGAAGAGAAAAACCTACATATATTTTACCTGAGGTTGAAGCTATTAATATCCAAGCTTTATTTGATGCAGAGAATGAAGGGTTTCATGTAATCCCAAATGCTGATGCAGTTAATAAAACAATGAATAGAAAAAACATCAGACAATTTGCAGCAGAAGAATTAAAGGTAAAAACTGGTCCATATGAATTTGTAAGTACTTTTGAAGAGCTTCAAAGAGCAGCTTCAAATATGGGATTTCCTTGTGTAATTAAACCTGTAATGAGTTCATCAGGACATGGTCAAAGTGTTGCAAAAAGTGAGGCTGATTTAGAATCTTCTTGGGAAATTGCTAAAGAAGCTAGAGGTGATGCAAGTGAATTAATAGTTGAAGCATTTATAAAATTTGATTATGAGATTACAATGCTTACGGTAAGAAATGAAAAACAAACAGTATTTTGTGAACCAATTGGACATATTCAACAAGATGGTGACTATATCTTCTCATGGCAACCAATGGATATGAGTGAAAAAGCCAAAGAAAATGCACAAAAAATTGCTAAAACTGTAACTGATGGTTTAGGTGGACGAGGTATTTTTGGTGTTGAAATGTTTGTTCAAGGTGATGAAGTATTCTTTAGTGAAGTAAGTCCTAGACCTCATGATACAGGAATGGTTACTATGATTACTCAATCTCAAAGTGAATTTGCCCTTCATGTAAGAGCTGTTTTAGGATTGCCTTTAGATTATATTGATTATGGATGTGGAGCAAGTGCTGCTTATAAAGCAAAAGATGATACTTTTAACCCAATTGTAGAGATTGAAGAAGATGCTTTTACAAAAAATAGTTTTGTAAGAGTGTTTGGAAAACCACAATCTCATGTTGGAAGAAGAATGGCAGTTGCATTAACTTTTGATAAAGACTCAAGCCAAAAAGCCCTTGAAGCATCAAAAGAGATTATCTCTAAATTTTCAGATTGTTAGGTAATTATAAACTTATGAAAAAAAATATATTTTTTATTCTAATTTCGACATTTTTGCTTACTGGATGTTTTTCACTAAGTTCAATCAATCCTTTTTCTGACTCCAAAAAAAAGATAGAAAAAGAGGAGATTGAGATACCTTCAAATTCTCCAGCATGGTTAATTGATATTAAAATAAAAAATAATATCACATCAATTGGTTTTGTAAAAGATGTAAAAGAGGAAAACCTAAATTTTTATAAACAAAAGGCACTTATTGTTGCAAGTAATAATCTACTAAAAAGAATTTATTCTAAAACAGGTAAATTATATAAAGCCTATACTGAAAAACTAGACAATCCTAAAGTGTTTGATAAAGATATAAAGAAGTTTGCTGAACATATTTCACTAAAATCCCTGACTTATTCAAAGGTAGTTAATACTTGGATTAGTGAAGATAAAGAGTTGTATCTTCAACTTGCTGTTGATTCAAATAATGTTGCAACTCAAATCCAAAACACAAGTAAGCTACTTTTTGATGTGGATAAAATGTTATACCAATATTTTCTATCAAATAGAGCAAATAAAGAGATTATAAAGTATTTAGAAAAATCAAACTAGGTTTAATTTATACTAAACTTTAAAAGAATCTCTTTAGGGATAAATTTAGTTGCTTGGTTAGATGTAGCCTTAGCATCAATTTTTGGTGCACAATTAGCTTCATAAGCTTCTTTCCATCTTAAAGCACATAAACACCATTTATCCCCTGCTTTTAATCCTTGAAAACCATAAATCGGCATAGGTGTTGATAAATCATTTCCCCTAGATTTTGAAAACTCTAAAAACTCATCAGTCATAACAGCACAAATACTATGACTTCCTTGATCATCAAATGATACTCTACATGTACCATCTCTAAAAAAACCAGTCATTGGAGAAGTTGAGCATACAGCTAGTGGTTCATCATATAAATTTGTTTGCATTATTTTCCTTTTTCTATTTATTATATATATGTAAATAAAAAATCTACTCTTATTTTCTTAGTAAATTCAATTGTTAACCTTTGATTAACAATTTATTACTTAATGATTAATTCTCATCTATTATAATTTTCTTATGGGTTGAGAGGGAACCGCGAACTCCTATCTCAAATAAAGTTTAATGTGCGAATTTAAAACTCTCCAAAATTTGAAGGTTCCAATAGGAACCTTTTTTTTTGCCTAAAAAATCCCTTAAAATAATAAACTTTTACTTAAGTTTTGAGCATATGTTCAAAACATCACTTTAATATCATTTTGAACTAATACAATTTCATATAAAAATAAACAAGGAGTTTAAAATGAAAAGAGTTGAATCAGTAAAAATGGTTGAAATTTCAAATGAATTAGAACATCAATTAATGGATCATTTTAATGATATGAGTGTACAAGAGTGGGCTTCTTTACCAGTTGAACTTAAATTTCCAGCTCCAAAACATATTTATCAAATGAAAATTGAAAAAGATTTAACATGGAGAGATTTAGAAGAAAATTACAAATAAGTAAGTTTGTTAACCTTTTATTAATTAAACATTACTAAATGATTAATTCTCATCCATTATAATATAAGTATTGGTTGAGAGGGAACCGCGAACTCCTATCTTAAATATTAAAAAGCGAATTAATATCATTTCTCCGAAAAATCAGGGAAGGCTCCAAAAGGAGCCTTTTTTTATGCCTTAATTTTAGCTCTTCTTTTATTATATGTAAACTCTAAAAGTGTAGAAATAGTTCTTGTATATGGTGCATCAAAGCCTTGTTTCTCGCAGTTTCTAATAACAACTCCACAAATCTCATCAAGTTCTAAATCTCTATTATTTTCAGTATCAACCCACATAGAAGGTTTTACAGATTGGAAATTTGTCATAAGTTCAAACATCTTTTTTGCATCATCTTGAGTAAGGTTTACCCCGACAGCATTTGAAGCCTTTGCCGCTTCACTCATAAGTCCATATATTAATTTTGATGTTTTTTCATCTCTTATTAATGGTCCAGATTCTTCTTGAACTAAAGCGCAAATAGCATTAACACCATTGTTTATTATAAGTTTATTCCAAAGTTCTAGTCTAATATCTTCACAAATAAAAGTTGTTGTTCCTGTTTTATCAAGAATCAATTTTAATTCATCAAGAAATTTTTTATTTTCATTTGTGTGGTTTAATGCCCCAATTAAAGTTTGAACCTCACCTTCACAATGAACATGACCTAAAGAGATTGTATGGGATACAATAAGTCTAGTTAATCCACCTATTACATACTCTTTTTTGTAATATTTTTCCATTATATCTTCATTTTCAACACCATTTTGTAAAGAGATATAATATGGAATCTTAGTACTATCTTTTGTCCAAGTACCAAGTTTCTTTGAGATTTGTTCTGTACTCATTGCCTTTGTTGCTATAAAAACTGCATCAAAATCTTCTGGTCTAAATTTTTGGGTTAATTCATCAATTGAGTAAGTATCTATCTTCTTTTCAAGAACTTCATTTTGATAAGTTACTTTCATCTTGTTGTTTTTTAAAAACTCAAGGGTTTCATTTCTAGCCACGAAAGTTAGATTACAACCTAACTTTTCTAAAATCATCCCATAAAAAGCACCAATTCCACCTGCTCCAATTACAACTATATTCATAATCTATCCTAAGTTCTTATTTCATTTTTTTATAAAAAGCATCATAATCAAAATCTTTTGGAGGAAAATCACAATCAGGATTTCCACCTTTGTTTTCTGTAAAAACAACCGTACAAACTCTACCTGCAGCATCAATCCAAGTATAAGTTCTAAAATCCCATCCAGCGGCATCAACTTCATTCATCACTGAATCGATTGTTCCACCATTTTTGAACTTTCCTTCAAGCCATGAAAAACTAACAGCATTTGCTGAGATAGTAAAAATAGCTAAGGTAAATAGTAAAATTAATTTTTTCATTTTATCTCCTATTTATTAGAAGTTAAAAAGATACTATGTTTATAATTAAAAAATCTAGTGGTAAGAAGAGTGATAAAGATGGTTTTATACAAAAACCATCTTTATTCCAACACATAATAAAAATATAGCAAAAGCTAGTTTCAACTGCTTTACATTTAATTTATATGCTAACTTTACTCCATAAGGAGCAAAAAACATTGTCATGGGAACAAGTACTGCAAAAGCTAACCAGTTTACATAACCTGTTGAAGCTAAAGGAAGATTTTCAACATCCCATCCAACGATTATATAACCAATTGTTGCAGGGATACTAATAATAAGCCCAAACAAAGAAGCCGTACTAACAGCTCTATGAATTGGAAATGAAAATAGTGAAAGAAGTGGAACCATAAGTGTCCCTCCTCCAATTCCAAGTAATGAGGCAAAGCCACCAAGAAGTACTGCAAAAATCGATTGACCAAATTTACCAGGTAAAGATTGGGCAATAACTAAACTTTTGAAGCTACTAACAATCATATGTAAAGATACAACTAAAAGCAAAATACCAAACATAAATTTTAAATTTGTCCCATCAATAAACTTTGAAGAGGATGCTCCAAGTAATACTCCAAATATCACAAAAGGTATCCATCTTTTTGCTAACTCCCAATCAATTCCACCTTTTTTATGGTGAGAACGTGCAGAGATAATTGAAGTTACAACTATAGTTGAAAGTGATGTTCCAATAGCTAAAGGCATAGCAATAGAGATATCAATATTCATATATATAAAAATATGATATAACATCGGAACTATTACAATCCCTCCACCAACACCAAGTAAGCCTGCAAGCAAGCCAGCAACTACTCCACTTGCAAGTAAAATAGGGATTAAAATCAATAATTCATTCATAAATATACATCCTTAAAAGCTTGAAGCTTTTCCATCACTTCTTGGGTCAAATGCCCCTTCTATCGTTTTAGAAGGATGATAAACCAATGCTCCAGCATGGCCAACTGCAGAATCTAAATCTTTTAATATCTCAACATCATGACCTTTTTGTTTTAACTCATTAATTAACTCTTTATCAAATCGTGACTCTAATTTTAAACTTTGAGATGAATTTCCCCATGTTCTTCCTAATAACCATCTAGGGTTATTTATACAAGCTGACAAATCTTCATCATAATAAGCATATCTAGAAAAAACTGCTGCTTGTGTTTGAGGTTGACCATCTCCACCCATAGTTCCATAGGCCATAACTCTTCCATCATCAAATAATGCAATTGCAGGATTTAAAGTATGAAATGGTTTTTTATGTGGCTCTAAAGATTGTATATGAGTTGAATCAAGGGCGAAACTACAACCTCTATTTTGCCAAACAATACCAGTATTTGGAAGAGTTAAACCACTTCCAAACTCATGGTAAATACTTTGTATGGCACTTACAACTCTACCTTCACTATCTATTACACCAAACCAAGTTGTATCACCAGGAGCTGCGTTTTCTCCCCAAGGAAATGCTTTTTCTAAATCAAGCTCTAAACTTAGTTTGTCTAAGTATTCTGGTTCTATCCATTTTTGTAGCTCTTCTGGACTTGCACTTGTATCCATCTTGTCTCTATGTTTAAAAGCTATTTTTGTAGCTTCTACTAAAAGATGCACATGGTTTGTAGAATCTTTTGATGGAAGTTTTTCACACCATCTATCAAAAAGCCCTAAAATCATAAGGGAAGCAATACCTTGCGTTGGAGCAGAAGCATTAAAAAGTTTTCCTTTGCTCATATTCATTTCCAAAGGTTTGTTCCAAGATGCCTTGTGTTCGTTTAAATCCTTACTTGTTAATAAGGCATCTCTTTTTTCAAAATCACTTGATATCTCTTTTGCTAACTCACCCCTATAAAAATCATCAAAACCATTAGTCCCAAGAGTTTCTAAAGTATTTCCAAGTTTTTCTTGAACAAGTTTTTCACCCTCTTTTGGAGTATTTCCATTTGGGTAATAAACCTTTGCAAAATATTCATCAACACTTAATTCTTCTTTTTTCTCTTCTAAAGTTTCACTTAAAGATTTTGTTACAACTATTCCATTTTTAGCAGAATTCACTGCTTCTTCTACAAGCTTTGATTCTGGGATTTTCCCAGCCCATTCATCTTTACTTTTTTTGTAAGCTAAATCCCAAGCAGAAACTGCACCAGCAGCAGTATTTGCTGCCAATCTTCCCCTAAAAGGGATTGTTTTTAAACCTTCATAATAACTCATATTCACATCAAACCCAGAGTATCCAGAAGCTTCAATAAAACTAACACCCTCTTGTGGGTCATAAACTAACCAAAAGGCATCTCCACCAATCCCTGTCATATGTGGGTAATGAATTGCCAAAGAAGAGGCAACTGCAATTGTTGCTTCAAGGGCATTTCCACCCTGCTTTAAAATATCTAATCCAGCATCTGAAGCTGCGAAATGAGGTGAAACTACCATCCCATTTTTTGAAGTTTGAGTTTTTGGTAAACTTATATTCATATTACATCCATCCTATTGCTTTTGGTAGCCAAAGGGCTATTTCTGGGAAGACCATCACAAGTGCAATTACTATAATTTGAATTGCAATAAATGGAAGAACTCCCTTATATATTTCCATTGTTTTAATCTCTTTTGGTGCTACACCTTTTAGGAAAAAGAGTGACCAACCAAAGGGCGGAGTTAAAAATGATGATTGGAGATTTAGTGCGATTAAAATCCCTAACCAAATCATATTTACATCCAAAGCATGAAATATAGGTAACACTAATGGCAATACAATATATGATATTTCAATCCATTCTAAGAAAAACCCTAAAATAAATAAAACCACCATCATAAATAGAATTGCTCCCCACATTCCCCCTGGTATTGCATCAAAAAGATCTTCAACTAAATAATCCCCATCTAATCCTCTAAAACTTAATCCGAAAACTTGAGAGGCGATAAGGACAAACATAATCATACCAGTCACTTTCATAGTTTCATATAAAGTTTCTTTTAAAATTTCTAAACTTAGTCTTTTACTTAAAAATACAATTATCAAAGAACCAATTGCTCCCATCGAAGCAGCCTCAGTAGGGGCTGCAAGTCCTCCAATAATAGAACCTAATACTGCAAAAATAAGTAAAAATGGAGGTGCAACTGATTTAAAAAACTCTATCCATAACTCTTTTTTTGTGTAAGTATTTCTTTCCTCTTCATCAATTGGTGGCACATGGTGTGGTGCAAACTTACTTAAAATAATAATATACACAATGTAGCAAGTTGCCAATAAAAGTCCTGGCATAAGTGCTGCTGCGAACAATGGGCCAATAGCTTCACCACTAATGTCTGCAAGTAAAATCAACACTAAACTTGGAGGTAAAATTTGCCCCAATGTTCCAGAGGCACAAATTGTCCCACAAGAAACACTATGAGAATAATTTCTTTTTAAAAGTGTTGGTAAGGCAATCATTGTAAGAGTTACAACTGTTGCTCCAACGATACCTGTTGAAGCACCCATAAGAATACCTACAACAATAATTGCAATTGCCATCCCGCCAGGTTTTTTACCAGATAAAAGTCCTAAAACATCTAACATCTTTTCAGCTAAACGGGATTTTTCTAAAAGTATTCCCATAAAAACAAAAAGAGGAATTGCTAAAAGAGTATAGTTTGTAAGTACTCCAAAAATTCTTGAAGGGAGAAGATTAAATAGATTTAAATCTACACCAATAACTCCAAATAGAAGTCCAGCACCTGCAATAGCAAAGGCAACAGGAACTCCTAATATAATTAGGGTAAACAAAGATACAACCATCATAATTGCTAAAATTTGTGGATCCATTAATTATCTCTCCCCTATAAATCTTGAGACTGCTTTAAATAAAACAGCTAAAGCTTGAATAAAAATCAAAGTAAATCCAATTGGAATTAATGATTTAACTAAATATCTATATGGTAGTCCACCAGGATCAGGAGAAACTTCACCATTATGATATGACTGCATTACATAGTCACTTGATAAATAAATTATAAAAATTGAAAAAGGAATTATTATAAAAAGAGGAATTAAGATATCCATCATTTGTTTTACTTTTTCACTGTAGTGATGATAAAAAAGGTCAACTCGAACATGTTCTTTTTGTTGGAAAGTAAAAGCTGAGCCAAACATTGCAATAGCAGCTAAGATATGCCATTGAAGTTCTTGTTCTGCAATAGAACTTATATGAAAAAAATATCTAAAAAGAACATCTCCTGCAACCATCAAAACTAAAATAAATATTAACCATGAACTAATCTGACCGATGCGTTCAACGAACGCATCGAGTTTATTTGAAATTACAGCCAGGTTTTTCATGATGATAACTTAGTCATCACAACTTCTTCACTTTTATTTTGCCAATCATCATGCATCGCTTTAAAAGCAAAGTAACTGTCGTGAACTTTTTTTACTAAAGGATCTTTTGCTGTTAATTTATCATATGTAGCAAAGGTAGTTTCTCTTAGTTTTTCTATTACTTCATCAGGTAAAGTTCTAGCTATTACCCCTTCATTTTCAACTAAATCTTTTAATGCTTCTGAGTTGTTTGCTTCAGACCAAGATAATCCCATAAGATTACACTCTGCAGCAACTGCTTTTACAATAACTTGTAAATCTTTTGGTAAAGAATCCCATGCATCTTTGTTGATTAAACACTCACTTGTATTACTTGGTTCTCCCCATCCTGTTGTATAGTAGTTTTTTGCAGCTTTATGTAATCCCATTCTTCTATCTTGGAAAGGCCCTACAAATTCTGCTGCATCAATAACTCCTCTTTCTAAAGCTGGGAAAATCTCTCCACCAGGAAGAAGTTTAACTCCCACTCCAAGCTGTTCTAAAACTTTACCAGCAAGACCTGGTACTCTCATTCTAAGACCTTTTAAATCTTCAACAGAATTTATCTCTTTTTTAAACCATCCTGTCATTTGAACACCTGTGTTACCTGCTGCTAGACCAATAACATTAAATGGTTTATATACCTCATCCCAAAGCTCTTGACCTCCACCAAATTGTAACCAAGCGTTTGTTCCTTGGAAGTTCATACCAAATGGTACTGCTGTAAAGTATTGAGCTGCGAAAGTTTTACCTGCCCAGAAAAATGAGTTACCCCAGTTCATTTGAATAGTTCCTTTAGAAACTGCATCAAACCCTTCCATTGCTGGGATTAGTTCACCTGCTGGATAATGTTTAATTCTTAATCTACCACTAGATAATTCTTCAACTCTATCACAAAAGTAACTTGCACTTCCAGGACCAGTAGAATAAAATGGTGCCCCTGCTCCATAACAGTTTGTCATCTTCCATCTAAATTTTTTTTCTGATACTGCTGCGTTTGCTAATGATGGAGCTGCTATTGCTGCACCTATTCCTGCTAAACCTGTTTTCTTTATAAAATCTCTTCTGTTCTTAGTCATTTTTTTTCCTTAGTCCTTCATAATTAAGATTCAAAATGAATCCACCATGACTTTTCTTTTGAAAATAAGCTTTAAAATATTATTTTTTTTAGTTCATTTTATTTTTGAACAATTATTTAAACTCATTTTCTTCAAAATAGAGTATAAAACATAAAGTGAGGTACTTTTATTTTTTAGATAAATAAACATTTTTCTAAAAATCTATGAAATCAAAAGTTAGGGAACTACAGATACTAAAGTTTAGTAATTTTAGTATTGTTTAGTACCTCATGTGTTTCGTAAAAGTATTTTATAACTTGGAGATTTTTTTGTAAAGATATTTTTTAACATTAATTGTACATTTAATATACCTATTTTTTATACATGCTATGTTTAAATTTTAACATGGTGCAATAATTGTTGACTAATATTATTTTTCATATTTAGATATCAATTAAGTATTTATTCCTATAAACCTATTTATGGTAATATTCCCCTTATAAAACTTTACCCTTTGATTACTCCGGATTATGAACTTGAAATTTAAACTATTAATACTTTTATTTTTTTTCTCTTTTTTAAATGCAGAATATTTAGTATATGAAGATATAAATGGAAATAAAACATTAGACTATATCAAAAAAAACCAACATTCAATTTTTAAGAAAACAAATAGACCAAGTTTTGCAGCAACACAATCTGTAATCTGGCTAAGTATCACTTTGGAAAATGACTTAAAATATGCTTCCTCCCAATATATTAGATTTAGAGAAGCCTTTCTTTATAAAATAGAACTCTATGATGAAAACAATATTCTAAAAGGCGGTTCAAGCGTTTCATTTAAAAACAAACAACTTCCATATGTAACAGATACTTTTAAAGTAGAACTTGAACAAAATAGTACTAAAACAGTCTTTGTAAAAATATTACCTAAATACAATGCAACTTATGCCTTTGATATTTTTAAATCATATAATGAAGTAGATAAATATAATGATTTTTATGAAAATGTTTTTATGATATATCTTTCTATAATGACATTGATTTTAACTAGTGCCATAATCATATTTTTTATATTTAGAGAGAAACTATTTATCTATTATATTTATTTTATATTTATAACTATGATTTTTCAGATATATCATTCTGGTTACATCTTAATGTACGTAGATATCCCCAATTTAGTTAAATATGCTGAGATTCTTGCACTTGCAGCATTGATTGGTACTACTTTATTTATTAAAAACTTTTTTAAAAAACAAGTCAATAAATACAGTTTCACAAAATATTTATTTCATGCAATAATAGCAATGTGCTCATTAGGAATCATCTTACTACTTTTTAATTTTAGTTATTATGTTGATCTTTTTATTGAACTAGTGGTAATAAATTTTGGATTGATATCTCTATTTTTATTTGTACTATATATGATTATTAAAAAAGTAAAATATAGTTTATTTATTTTTATTGGAATGTTCACTTTTATCAATACCTCTATGTATTGTGCTTTATATTTTACGGGAATTATTGATACTAGTTATGGACTTGTAAGTATGCAAATTGGTTCAATAATAGAATCTTTTGCTTTTCTTTCTTTAATCTTGTTTCGTATTTATAATCGTATCAATACAGAAAAGAACAAAAGTAAAGAGTATGCTCAAAAACTAAAGGAGATGCAAATCCTAGCAAAAATGGGTATATGGACATACGATATGCATAATGACACTATACACTTAGATGAACCTGCAAAAAAGATATATGAAGTTGATGAAGATGTAATTAGTTTTGAACATTTTTTTAATCTTGTCCATCCAGAGGATAGAGAAGATATGTTGAAAATAAAAGAACAAGCACTTTTAAAACAAGATATTAGTAAATTTGAATTTAGATTAATCCTTGATTCAGACATAACAAAACTAAAATTCATATCTATTCATTGGCAATACTCTTATGACAATGAAAATAACCTAAATCATATAAATGGATATATTATTAATAGAACAGAAAAAGTTCTTGCACAAAAAAAACTTGAAAATCAACAATTACTAATAATGCACCAACAAAAACTAGCGCAACAAGGAGAAATGTTAAGTATGATAGCACATCAGTGGAGACAACCTCTTACTGCCTTATCAGCTACTACAAATGCTTTATTACTTAAAAATATGGTAGGGAAAGAGATAAATTCAAAAGAACTTAACGATGAACTTAACTTAATATCTACATATACAAATCACTTATCTTCTACTATAGATGACTTTAGAAACTTTTTCAAAGCAGAAAAAGAAGAAACAACGGTTTCCTTTGAAGAGTTAGCTGATAAATCATTAAATATCATAAAACTATCCCTTGAAACAAATGATATAAAGATATTCAAAAACTACAATTGTAAGCAAAAAGTTTCTACATATGAAAATGAAGTAAAACAAGTGATATTAAATATATTAAAAAATGCAGAAGATGTATTAATAGAGAGAAAAATAGAAGATAAAAAAATCTTCATAGAGACAAAAGAAGAAGACAATTATATACTCCTAACAATAAATGACAATGCAGGTGGGATAAAAGAAGAGTTAATTGATAAGATTTTTGAAGCATATTTTTCTACTAAAAAAAATAGAGATGGCACAGGACTTGGTCTACATATGAGTAGAACAATTATAAATAAACATTGTAATGGAAACCTAGAAGCATCAAATAATAAATATGGTGCTGTTTTTTCTATTAGGATTCCTAAAAGTTAGTATTCACGATAGTTTCACTTTTTGTTCTTAAACTTTCACATATAAACTTTAAGGAGTAAAAAATGAAAAAGTTATTAGCTGTAGGTTTGATTATGAGTTTAGGTGTATTAAGTTTAAATGCAAAACAATTTGATAGATACTATGACAACTTTATAAAAGTCAATCCAAAAAAAGAAAGAATCTCAGACTTTAGACAAAAAATCAGACACAATGAAATAAAAATTCAAAAACTTTGGGAGAAGATACAAGCATTAGAGCAAAAAAACAATAGATACTTTCACAAAATAAAAAGAATAAGAGAGAAAAACCATCATAGAAGATATGGTCTTCTTAGATAAAATCCTCTTTGAAATTTGGCTTTTCTATAGGTTCGCTAATGTAGTTACCTTGAGAAAAGTCAACATCTAATTTATTTACTAAGTCAAAAATCTCTTTACTTTCCACAAATTCAGCAACAGTTTTTAGATTTAGATTTTTTGCAAATTTTATTATTGTTTCTACAATTTTGTAACTTATTTTATCTTTCACGATATTTTTTACAAGAGAAGCATCTATTTTTAGACAGTCAACATCCATATTTAATAGATGCTCAAAATTAGAATATCCCGTACCAAAATCATCAATGGCAACTTTACAACCAAGCTTTTTAACTGCTTTAATAAAACATATCAAAACATCATAGTTTTTTATATTTTCGTCTTCTAGAATCTCCCAAGTCAATCTTTTGGATACTTGATATTTTTTTAACATCTCTTCAACATATATCAAAAATGTTGGGTCATTTATATCCTCATATGAAATATTTATTGAAAATTCATAATCAAGATTTTCAAACTCTTTGAAAGACTTTTCAATCACATTTTTTGTAATATCTTTATATAAGCATGCTTTTTTTGATATCTCTAAAAAGCGATAAGGAAGGACAACCTCATCTTTTTCTTTATCATATAGTCTTACTAAAACTTCATATTTCTCAACCTTTTTTGTATGGTTATCTAAAATGGGTTGGAAATAAACAATAATATCATCATCAAGCAATGCCTTTTTTAACTTTTTTGTCCAATACATATTGTTTTCATATTCTACTAGATTGTCAAGTTTTTCATAAAATACAAGATATAGTTTATTTTCTAATTTTGCTTTTTGAAGAGCTAAATCAGCAGTAATAAGTTTGTTCTTTTTTTTGGAAAAGGTTATACCAGCAACTGCGTCGATGTCTATTTCATATTCATGTTCTTTTATGATTTGATGATTTATACCGCTTAACATATAAAAAACTAAATCTTGAAACTCTTTTGTTGATAATCCATTATTTGCTAAACAAAAAACATCTGAAGGAAACTTATATAAGACTGCACGATTGTTTACCAATTCTATATATTTTGTTAGTAGTTCTTTTGTATGTTTTAAAACCTTGTCACCTATTCTAATACCAAAAAAATCATTTATTCCTCTAAAGTTTTTTATATCAATTATGGCAAGGGCATCTATATGAAAAGAACCATTTTGTAAATCTTTTATTAGTTTTACACGATTTGGTAATTGGGTCAAGGAATCTGTATATAAAAGTTTATTTATGCTTGTTTGATAATTAAGTTCTCTCTCAAAAAGCTCTTTACAAAATCGTATTTTTCGAATAATCAGTTCTTGAGACATCTCAAAATTGATATAATCATAGATAAAATCAAAGTCAACTTTTAAATCTTTTTTTTTGGTTATTACCAAGATAGGATTTGTAGTATAATCTAAGTTATTTTCTTCAATGATTTCTTTAAATTCTTCTAAAGAAAAGATATTAGGATTGATGATAATCATATGAATAGCTTCTTCTTTTAAAACTGCACTAAGAGTGCTATAGTCACTTAAGATACTTATTTTAGTATTGTCTAGACTATCTGTAATAAAAGAAAAGTTTCTTGATGAAAATTCATCATCTATAACTAATATATTAAATACCATGATTTCATTATACTATAAAAAATGATTATTTATTAGTTATTTTTAGAATATATTCTAAATACATAATAAAGTGGGAATTTAATAAACTAGAGTTGAAGAGGGGAATAATAAGACTAATCTTATTATTCAAATACTCTCCTAATTATTTTCTGAACATTCTTTTTCTAATGATTTAACAAATAGAGGATCTTTCATAAATGACTCAATATTTTTTGAAAACATTTTATTTAAATTTTGAAAAAGTACAGATGCTTGCACAAATTTTGATAAGCCATCAAGCTTTGTATTATATGTATTGTCCATTAATACTTTTTTATCTTTGTTGTATAAAATATATCTAACATCAGTGATTAAATCTACTGTAAATCCTAAATCATCAATTAATAATTCATTTACCTCTCCATCAAGTTCGCATGAACCTGTTTTAATAGATAATCCTGACTGTCTAAATTCTCTTCTTACTGCATTTGCAAAAAACACACCTATGGGGTCATCTAGAAATAACCCTTCTCCTAATGCTGTGTTAGGTATTTGTTTTTGAGTTACACCTTCTTTTGGAAGATATCCAAAATCATTTACACTTACTTTACCCTCAAGTTCTAAAACAGAAGCAGGTCTATATTCAAGGGCAATCTTAGGCTTTGCTACACAACCACTAAATATGACTCCTACGATAAGAGTCAAAAATCCATATTTTATATATTTAATCATACTTATTCCTTTGGAGTTATTTTATTATTTTAAGAATTATTTTTTGTTTAAAAGTATATATGAATCTTTAAATTGGTTATTTGTATAGTTAAAAAAATAAAATTGACTCTAATAGACTTAAAAAAGTCAAAAGTTGTAAATATAAAATTTTGATAATTAACTATATTCGCAACTCTTAATCACTTTACAATTATCAAACTCAAAATTCTCAAAATTAAATTCGACTAATTTGTAAACTTCATTTTTAGATTTATGTGAAATTATATCAATAAATATAGTTCTTATTTTCTTCTTATTATTAGTAATCATATTTAAATAAATCAATGGATAATATAATTGCAACAGTGCAAGTGTTTTTCTTGCTTTTAGTCCTTGTTTAGCTTCAAAAATTATAATTTCATCTTCATTTTCTAGTACTAAATCTATTTCAAATTGAAAACCCTTATTTATTTTTTTAATTCCGAAGCTAGTTTTGAATTCTAAATCAAAATTTGTTTTAATCTTTCCAAATTGTCCATATAATAATCTTCTATAAGATAATTGCTGCTGAAAAACAGTCATATTATCATTATCAACAAAATCATTAATTATTCCAATTGCTAATGCCTTATTTAAATAAGCATTTTCATTCTTATGAAAATTCTTCAATGTTAAAGGAACAAAACTGTCTGTTTGAGATAAGTTTTTAATATCAATACTTGAATATATAAGTTCATTTAAATTATAAAATATATCTCCTTTGAAAAAAAAGAATTCTCCTTGTCCACATCGTATTGGCATTAAATTATTTTCTACTAAATAATCAGATAGTTCTTCTCTTTGATAAAGTGGTATCCAATTACCCGGCTTTGGTTTATTAAGTAACTTAGAACTAAATGCATTGTGATTATTGTCAAAAATATTTAAATGATTAGAACTAGGACAAAACCTATCACTTGAAGTAAGAAAATCATCAAGATATGATTTACGTTTTGTATTAAATATTTCAACAACTTCTATCCAATCACTTTTAGCCATGACTATTTTACGCTGCTTTTAATAATTGTTTTGTTTCTTTAATTCTTTGAGTTAAATTCATATATTTTTTATCTTAATTTTTTGTTAAATAGTATCTAATTTCTGTTTTGATTTTAGTTAGTTTAAAAGTAATTATAAAATGGCACCCCTGGTAGGATTCGGATATATTTACCAAGGATAACTACATATAACCATAAATAAAGACTTCTTGAAATTATATAATTCTAAAAAACCAATTATTTATAGTTAATTTTGGAACATTATTGGAACACTTATGAAGTCACAGATTCAATGATTAGTTTTGACAACTTAGACTGTGTATGTTCACTTGAAGGGAAATATTCCGAAGTTAATTTTTGATTATTCTCTTTTAATTTAAGTTCTAACTTTCTAAAACAATTTATAAAGAATTCCTCAGATAAATCATTTTGTTCATCCCCTATTAGATACAATTTATTGAAGGATTTAATAACTGCACCAAATCCTGTAGTTTTACTTAAAATATAAGTATCAGGATTAAGCCATTCTTCTATAAAGACTTTTGATAATCCATTAAAACAATTCAATAATATTTTATAAATTATCTCATCATCTTCATTTATAAAATATTCTCTTAATGGTAAATCATTATAAATGGTAAGAGGTTCTTCTCTTTTTATTTTTCGCATATCTTCATCAGGTTTTTTAGAAATTAGCTTAATTATATAATTAACAAAAGTACCTTGAGATAAAGATGCTAAATCTTGTCCTTCTTCTTTTTTACCTAACATTTTTAACCTATTATAATATGGTGAATTCTTATCATTGTTAAATGTTCTTGCAATTTCATGCATTGTTTTTTGAGGACTTCTTTTTTTAGAAAGTGCAAATAAATCATATATTAATGACATTGAAACTTTAGTCTGTTTACTGTTAATAATTGAAAAAACATAAGCTTTTTCTTCTTCAGTTAAATTAAACATAAGAATTATAGGCATTTCAAACTCACTTATAAATAATGAATTTTCTAATCCTCTAATTCTATGTTGTCCATCTAAAATTTCTCCAATTTTTTCATTTTCATTATGAACAACAATTTTACCGTCTTTTATTTCTACATTTGAGTTATCATAAATACTAATAATAATTGGAGTTGGGAATGTAGCATCAGGATCACTACTATATGCTGATATTTCTTTTATTCTCTTTTCAGAATCTTCTCTTTGGACACTTGTACCATTTTCATCTGAACGTTGATTTACTTGTGTAAGTTTACTAATATTAGATGCAGACATTTTAGATAAATAAAATGTTCCAATTGGTTGATTAATTTCTAAAAAATCTAAAATCATAGTTTATTTCCTTTTTTATCTGTATTAGTAGTTTCCGCACTTTTTTTAATATTATCAACTGTATCATCATCTGCTTTACTATAATCAATATCATACAAATGTTCAAACTTTTTATGATTTTCTTCTAATTTAAGAAGTGCATAAAAATATATTGCTAAAGATATTGAAAGTATATATATTACTAATTGTGTCCACTCCAAATCGCCCTTTGACATAAATGGATAAGTAACAGCAGAAAATCCAAGCAATAGTGCGCCAATAATTATTGTATTTAATTTAATTTGTCTAAAATGTTGACTGTCTGCAGAAATTAAATCAAGAAATACTAACCCAATCATTGAAGAAAGTAAAGCAATTGAATACGTATAGAACTCACCATTCAAATAACTATCTTCTAATATACACCAAATACTTTCATTATCTCTATATACACCTATAATTATATTTAATATTATTCCTGATTGTCCAGCAAGAATAGTAAATAATAGCCAATATTTAAAAGGTAAATCATTTGCCTTAATTAAACGTAAAGGTTCGATAAATTTCATATATATCCTTAAACTATTAACAAATAATGATTTTATCTATTTAGTTATTAAATAATTATTTAATTGACACTCTATAAAGTGAAATTAAATACATTGATAACAATTGAAATAAAAGTATATTCTCTTTTTCTTTCAATATATCTTGTTGTATTAAACTATCTGCAAAATAATCATTTCTATATTTTGAATTAATTCACTACCTTTTTTGAAAAAAGTCTCTAAATCTAAATACTCTGAATTTCTATTGTCTTCTTCATATAATTTTTGAAGTAGTTCAGAAGAAGGTATATCTTTACATAACTTCTTACAGTCTTTAACAAAATCTTTGAACTCTGGCATCATCTCTTTGTTTTCATCAAAGGATGTTTCAATTTTTTTGTATATATCATTTTCAATTGTAATTTCTTGGAAGTTTTTTCCTGAACCTAAGAATACAAATATAAACCAATTTTCTCCTGCTTTTATTGATTTGTCAAACCTACACCCCAGAGGTTGAATCTCCACTAATTAAAAAAATCACTGTAACAAATAAAAATACTAAATAGATTATATAAGAATAATTGAGAACTCATATTTTCGGAAATAAAAAAAGCCCGATATAAAAACTCTATAGAGTCCATTATATCGAGCTTCTAGATGGCACGCCTGGTAAGATTCGAACTCACAACCGCCGGGGCCGAAACCCAGTGCTCTATCCAGTTGAGCCACAGACGCGCTTTTATCAGTTTCACACTGATTGGAAGCGAATAATACATTTATTTTGTTTAAAAATCTCTGAAAACACTCTCATGTAGGCTTTAGAGAGTTTTAGATTTGTCTACTTTTCTGTTTATTTTTATACATAAGTTCATCTACAGTATTAAGAATATCTTCCACAAAATCTCCTTTTCTAAAAGGGCTAATCCCAAAAGAAAAAGAGAACTGAAGTTCATCTATTTTTGCAGATTTTAGTTTTTGCCTTGAAAGCTTTTCTTGGGTTTCAGAGATAGTTCTATCTACATTTAAAACTGTTGCTTTTTCTTTATTAAATAAAACTATAAACTCATCACCTGCGTATCTTACGATATCAACACCTGGTTTTTGTAACTCTTTTTTTAAAAATCTAACAAGATACTTTAATACTTGGTCACCTACAATATGTCCATAAGTATCGTTTATAGCCTTAAATTTATTCAAATCTAAAAATGCTATAAAACCATCATGTTTAAAAATATCATCATTTAAGTATTCATCAGCAAACCATTTTCTATTGTATGCACCTGTTAATGGATCAGAAAAAAGTTGTTTTTGCAAAGAGTTAATCTCATTTCTCATTTGAGCTATTTCTGAATTGATTTTTTCTAATGAATCTTTATCATTATTTTTAATAGCAATTTGAGCATCAGTTGTCGATTTATAAAAATTATCTAAATTTTTGTTTGTTTTCTTAACGATATTATTTACATAGTTAGAATCATTATTTAATTCTTTTAATACGACATTTTCATCTTTAACATCTAGTTCAAGACCTCTTGCAAAGCTTTCAAAAGTGCTTGAGTATTTCCCAGGTAAAATTATGTCTTCATTTTTTAAGTTTTTTACAGTCATGTATGTGACTCGTTTTAATTTATCGCTCATATGTAGTCCCCACCCCAATATAAAAAAATCTTACTAGAAATTATCTAAATATTTAATTAAGTATTATTTAATACTGGTATTAAAATAGTCTCAAAATGAGTCAATTAATATTAAAAAGAAAAATACAATACCAAGGTATCCATTTACTGTAAAAAAGGCTTTATCAATTTTTGTGAAGTCTTTATTTACTAAGTAGTGTTCATAAGTCAACATCACTGCACTAATTATCACAGCAATATAAGCAAATATTCCACTATTTGAAGTTATTGCAAATAAAAGCCAAAATAATACTGTCAAGGAATGAAACACCTTAGAGATTAGCATTGTTTTTTGTGGTCCAAATTTACTTGGAATTGAGTGAAGTCCTAACTCTTTGTCCACTTCAATATCTTGTAGAGAATAAAGTAAATCAAAACCAGCAACCCAAAACATAACCCCAATACTAAGTAAAATCGACCATAAAGTAATAGTTTCACTAACAGCAACTACCCCAGCAATAGGAGCAAGAGCCAGAGAAATACCAAGTATTACATGGGCTAAATAGGAAAATCTCTTAAAATAAGAATATGAACCAATCACAAATAAAATTGGAACAGATAAATAAAAAGCTAAATCATTTACAAAATAAGCAACAATGATAAACCCAAGGGCATTTGCTATTACAAAAACTAACATCTGTGTTGCAGATACTCTCCCATCTACGTTTGGTCTGTTGATAGTTCTTGGATTTAAGGCATCAATATCTCTATCCATATATCTATTAAACCCCATGGCAAAATTTCTAGCTGTAATTGCAGCTAAGATTCCCAAAATTAAAAGTTTGAAACCAAACCATGGTGAGCCATTTACTTCAACAGATGCTACAAGCATCGCTATAAATATAAATGGTAAAGAAAATATTGAGTGTTTGAACATAACAAGTTCATTAAAATCATTTAATATAGTAGTAATTTTTTTCATGGAATGAAGTATATCAAAAAAGATATTTACAATTGTTTTGCTACAATCACTTTTATGAAAGAGATTGCAATTATTGGCTCAACAGCCTCAGGAAAAACTGGACTATCAATAGATATAGCACAAAAGACAAACTCTATTATTTTGTCACTTGATTCATTATCAGTATACAAAGAGATAGATATTGCTTCTGCAAAACCTACAAAAGAAGAGCGTGGGGATATAGTTCATTTTGGGATTGATGTACTTTATCCAAATGAAAAATTTGATGTTATACAGTTTTTTGATGAGTACAAAAAAGCTAAAACTTATGCCAAAGAAAATGGCAAAAATCTTATTATTGTTGGGGGTACAGGTTTTTATTTAAAAGCTTTAACTGAAGGTTTGTCAACGGGGATTGAAAAAGAACACGACCTTGAGATGAGTTTAGAAGAAACCTATGATTTTTTGTATGAACTAGATAAAATCTATATGGGGAAAATTGCAAAAAATGATACCTATAGAGTAAGAAAAGCCTTCTCTATTTACAAGCAAAGTAATATGGCTCCATCAAAATATTTTGAACTAAACAAAAAAGAACCTATTGCAAAGGATTTAAAAATCTTTGAAATTTTATGGGATAGAGAGAAACTTAGAGAAAGAATTAACCTACGAACTTCACAAATGATAAAAGATGGCATTATCGATGAAGTAATCTTTTTAGAAAAAAAATACAGAAGAGAACCAAACTGTATGGCTTCAATTGGTATTGTTGAAACCTTGCAATATCTTGATGGAAAACTGGATAAAAAGCAACTCGAAGAGAAGATTGCACAAAATACTGCAAAATTAGCAAAAAGACAAAACACTTTCAATAGAGGGCAATTCAAAGATAAAACTTCAAATATTATAGAGAACTTAAATTCAGATATTATTAAGTATTTTTCGATATAATCCCAATCCATTTAAAGAGCTTATTAAAGGACGACAAGAGATTCGATCTTTTTTTAGGCATTAATCAAAGTAAGGAAAACCAAGTGAAAAAAGACATTCATCCAGATTACAAAGAGTGTACTGTAACTTGTGCTTGTGGAAACTCATTTGTGACTAAGTCTAATGTTGAATCTATGAGAATCGATATTTGTTCTGCTTGTCACCCATTCTTTACTGGTGAGCAAAAAATTGTTGATGCTGCTGGTAGAGTTGAGAAATTCAAAGCTAAATACGCTAAAAAATAATTATAAAATAGCGTGTTAACATTAGTTCCAACTCCAATAGGAAATTTAGAGGACATCTCTAAGCGTTCAATAAATGCCCTTTTGGAAGCGGAACTGATTTTTTGTGAAGATACAAGAGTCACAAAAAAACTTCTAAACCTAATATCTCAAAGAGAAAATATAACTTTTAAATGTAGTGAATTTAAATCTTTTCATTCACACAACGAAAATCAAGTATTAAAAACTTTAACTCCTGAAACATTTGAAAAAAATATTGTTTATGTTAGTGATGCAGGGATGCCTTGTGTTAGTGACCCAGGTGCTTCATTGGTTCAATATGCCATTGACAATGACTTAGATTATGATGTCCTTCCTGGAGCAAATGCAGTTTTAACAGCCTTTGCTATGAGTGGTTTTGAACATACAGAGTTTACGTTTTTTGGTTTTTTAGCCCACAAAGGGAAAGAAAGAAAAGAAAAACTTACTCAAGTTATGCAAAGTTCAATTTTATCTATTTTATATGAATCACCCCATAGACTTTTAAAAACACTTGAAGAGATTTCTAATATAGATGAAGAAAGAACTGTTTTTTTAGCAAAAGAGCTAACAAAACTTCATCAAAAAACTTTTAAAGATTGCGCAAAAAATCTATTTGAGAAATTTAAAGATGAAAACATAAAAGGGGAATGGGTAATTGTAATTCAGCCCGTTGAGTTCAAAGGTCAAACCCTAGATTTAGATGATATAAAATCCCTAGATATCGCGCCAAAAGCAAAAGCAAAACTACTTGCTAAAATGACAGGGAAAAATGTTAAAGAGATTTATAATGAGCTGATGCAAGAAGATTAAATCTTCTTACATATGTCTTTCTAACTGCTCTAAACTATTTTGAATCTGTTCAATTCTATTAATACTTTGAGATAATCTTTCAAATTTATCTTTTTTGTCAGCAATAAAACTATTTGTTGTTCTAGTACTATCTTTTATGTTATTGAATGATTCGTTTATAACTTCTGTATTTTCAGAAATTGATTTCAAAGAACTACTTGCACTATTTATCATTCCTGCTGTATCTTTAACTGCTGTTACAGTTACATCAACAGAATCATTACTTGATTTTAACCCATCTTGTGTTCTTTTTGCTAACTTTTTAACTTCATCGGCAACAACTTTAAACCCTTTTCCATATTCACCTGCCCTACTTGCTTCAATAGCTGCATTTAGTGCTAAAAGGTTTGTTTGAATTGCAATATCTGAAATAGATGAAAGAACTTTTTTAATCTCATCTGCATTTGATGTAAGATTTTCCATATTTGACACAAGTTTTGTATTTGTATCAACATTTGTCATAATATCTTTTGTAAATACTTCAAATTTGTTATTAAGTTCATCAATAATCTTATTCGCTTTTTGCGTATTATCATAAACATCATTGATAATAGAAACCATATCTTGAATAAGAGGGAAAGCCTCTTTTAGTTTTTCAATAATTGCACGTCTTACTTTTGCCATTAGTTGAAGTTGATAAATTTCTCTTTTCTCATAATAAGCAGAATATTGCGCATATTTTTGAACAAAACTATCTACGAAATCATCTTTGAAATCATCTTCATTTTCAACTTTATAGAAAAATAATGCTGTCAAGGTTTGATTAATATTTACCCCTAATAACTCTCCAAATGTTGAAAAACCAGCAACAGGGAAGTCATTAAATGTTTGTAAGGCACCTAGTCTTTGTTGATTTAAAAGTCTTCTTAAAATACAGTCATTAAACATGGCACCTAAAGGTGCGACTCTTTTTTGAGATGAAAATCTTCTATAATCTTCTTCTGTTTGAGAAACAAAATCTTTATTTCTAACAAGATATAAAACGTCACCAAAAGCAATATCACAGAAAAATGAGATACATTTATTTTCCACATCAACATTTGCAACTGACCTAATATAGATGTCTCCACCAACTTTAATCCCAAAGGTATAATCCCCTAATACAGTTGGTAGCTCATCAATTGTACAGTTTAGTTGATAACTTAACATATCTAAGAAATTTACTACCTCGTTTGTTGATTCATTTAAAACACTATAAACTGTTCTTTTTAAAACATCAGCATCAGCAACTAAATAAGAGACATTTGTTTCCTCAACACTTTGTGATTTTAAAACACCATATCTATATCCCTGTTTTAATTTTACTAAGCAAACAACCGCTTTATGTCTTACTGCTTGAGAATTATCATAAATGTAAGTTTCTTTAAAATCTAGTTTTCCACCAGCACTTCCACCAATAATTAAACATGGAAGTTTTCCACTTTTATAAACTGCTTCTGTAAAGAAACTCTCAGAGCTTGAAAGCCCATCCACTAAAGTAAGAGCGAAAGTATTTTCATGGTGTATTTTCGTATTTATATTTTGTCTTTTTATCTCTTGTGTAATTCTATCAACTCTTTGTGAGTGATCCATACTTTGGGGACTCATATCCTCACTAAATAATGGAATAGATAAAACTTCAACTGATTCAACCATAGATGATGAAAAAGATTGTAATACAATATTTTCCCAAGTTGAACTTGCATCGTTATATAGCATTCCTCTTTTTTCATCAATATTGAAAGAACATAATTCTCCTGCTGTTGTAATCAAAATAACTTTTGTTTCACTAGGAAATAAAGATTTCACCTTTTGCGCAACGCTATTAAAGTTTATATGTGGAGAGATATATCCCAAAATAAAAGCAGGGGCATCTTCACCAAAATACAGCCCCTTTGCTAGTGTTCCATCAAGTTGAGATTCCGTAGTATTTACTGTTTTTATATATTCCAAATTGTTATTCATACTTTGCCTCTTACTAAATATTATTTTCTATAGTATAACAAAAAACTATAGCATGAGTGTATCTTTTTTTATAGAAAAAAATATTATTTATCTTCAAAAGTAGTTTATCAACAATTTTTAGATAAAATCTTGCCATGATTATATATGGGAAACAAGTAGTACTTTATGTACTAGAGAGACATCCAAACCTTATTGAAGAGGTTATGTTCTCAAAAGAGATTGAACCAAAACTTTTTAAAAAGTTTACAAGTCTAAACAAAAAAATCATAAAACTTGATAACAAAAAAGCACAAAGTTTGGCAAAAGGTGGAAATCACCAAGGATTTTTTCTAAAACTTAGTCAATATGAAACAGTAGCTTTAAAAGATTTGAAAGACTCAAGTTTTATTGTTGTATTAGATGGATTAACTGATGTAGGGAATATTGGAGCTATTTGCAGAACTGCATACTCTTTAGGGGTTGATGCAATTATTGCAAGTAATGTTAAACAGCTAAACTATGAAGGGATAGCAAGAACTAGTAGTGGAGCTTTATTTGATATCCCTTTTTGCCAAGTACCAAATATTCTTGATGTGGCAAACGAATTAAAACAACAAGATTTTAAACTATTTGGTGCAGCGATGGATGGAGTAGATTTAAAAGAGTTTGATAACACAAATGAAAAAACAGCTTTACTTTTAGGGAGTGAAGGTGCTGGATTATCAAATAAAATTATTAAAAAACTTGATAAAACAGTTTCAATTAAAATGTTTAATGATTTTGATTCTTTAAACGTTTCTGTTGCAGGTGGAATTTTAATTTATAATTTAAAAAAATAAGAGAGAAACTATGTTGAAAAATATTTTGAAAAAATTATCATTTATTTTTATTTTTTGTTCTGTATTGTTAAATGGGGCAACTTTCAATGAAAAAATTGCAAATATCATTGGGTACGATACATTCAATGAAAATTTAAGTTTAATAAATTATATTTTTCAAGATAAATCTGCTTATTATCAAAATGAATCTTTAAACTATCCAGCAGTTATGCAAAGATTAAAAGACAATGGATTATTGACAGTTTCATTAGATGCACCAGAAAATATTACTATTAGTTTTAAGATTTCAAATGCGCCAATAAAATCTATGAAAATCATTTCTGATTCATTGAAAAGATTAGGCTATTATCACTATTTTACGAAAAGTTTAGTTTATAATGAAGATAGAACCGCTACTTGGATTATAAATCTAAAAACAGAAGCCGCCATCGACCCTCTAATGCTATCAATCGAATTAGCACAAAGTAATTGCAAATTTATTGATATCAAAAAAGAGGGGTATACTAAGTGGTCGTATGTAATTGATACGTCCAATTCAACTTTAGCAAAATCTCAAAAGCTTATAGTAGGGGAAAAAGTTGATTTAAGAAAGCCATTGAAACCTTATTTCATAAATTTTGAAGAAGCAAGTGACTTAATTGTTTTATCAAAACCAGGTAATCAATGGTTTCCGAATATAGTGTTTTACGATAAAGATTTAAATATCTTGGAAATAGTTAAAGATGATAAAAAATCAAGATCTATAAAACTAGCTATTCCAGAAGATACAAAATATGTAAAAATAGATGATATATACACGCTTGAAAATATAAAGCGTGGATTAAGTGTAATGATTAAATAAGGAGTGAAATTAATGTTTCCAGAAATTGAATTTGAGCGAATGAAAAGACTTCCAAACTATGTGTTTGCAGAAGTTAATAATATAAAAATGGAAGCAAGAAGAGCCGGTGAGGATATCATTGACTTTTCAATGGGGAACCCAGATGGTCCAGCACCACAACATATCACAGATAAACTAAAAGAGACTGCTGATAAACCAAAAAATCATGGGTATAGTGCAAGTGCGGGGATTTATAAATTAAGACTTGCAATTTGTAATTGGTATAAAAGAAAATATGGAGTTGAAGGATTAGATCCAAACAAACATGCTGTTGCAACAATGGGGAGTAAAGAGGGATATGTTCACCTTGTTCAAGCAATTGTAAATGTTGGTGATGTGGCAGTTGTTCCAGATCCAACTTATCCAATCCACTCATATGCATTTATGCTTGCTGGTGCGGGTATTCATAACTTTGAGTTACCATTTGGAAGAGATTTTAGAGTTGATGAAGATCTATTCTTTGAAAGGTTAAATAAAACATTAAAAGAATCTATTCCAAAAGTAAAATATGTTTTAGTTAACTTTCCACACAACCCAAGTTGTGCAACGGTTACACCAGAGTTTTACCAAAGATTAGTTGATTTAGCAAAACAAGAAAGATTTTATATCATCTCTGATATTGCATATGCAGATATTACATTTGATGGATATAAAACACCATCAATTTTCCAAGCCAAAGGTGCACTTGATGTAGCTGTTGAATCATTTACTTTATCTAAGTCATATAATATGGCAGGATGGAGAGTTGGTTTTATGGTTGGAAATGAAAAACTAATTGGTGCATTAAAAAGAATTAAATCATGGCTTGATTATGGGATGTTTACACCTATTCAAGTTGCTGCAACTGTAGCTTTAGATGGACCACAAGAATGTGTTGAAGAGCATATTGAAAAATATAGAAAAAGAAGAGATGTAATGGTTGAAGTATTCAAAGAGGCTGGTTGGGATATGGATGTTCCAAATGCTTCTATGTTTATTTGGGCTAAAATTCCAGAAAAAGCTCAGCACCTTGGAAGTATGGAGTTTTCAAAACAACTTCTAACTGAAGCAAAAGTTGCAGTAAGTCCAGGTATTGGATTTGGTCATTATGGTGACCAATATGTAAGAATTGCCCTAATTGAAAATGAAAAAAGAATTAGACAAGCAGCAAAAAATATAAAAAGATATTTAAGTAGTTTATAGGATAAGTATATGAAAGTAGGAATTATTGGAGTTGGTACTGTTGGTGCATCTGTTGCTAATATTTTAAGAGATAATAAAGATATTATTACAGAAAGATCAGGTTGTGAAATAGAACCAGTAATTGGTGTAGTAAATAATCTAGATAAAAAAAGAGATGTAACAATTAAACTAACAGATGATATTGAGTCAGTGTTAAATGATGATTCAATTGATATTATTGTTGAACTTATGGGTGGGATTGAAAAACCATATGAAATTGTAAAAAAAGCTTTAGCAAACGGAAAAGCAGTTGTTACTGCTAATAAAGCTTTATTGGCTTATCACAGATATGAGCTTCAAGATTTAGCAGGAGATACTCCTTTTGAATATGAAGCGGCAGTTGCTGGTGGTATTCCAATTATTAATGCCCTAAGGGATGGATTAACAGCAAACCATATCCAATCAATTAGAGGTATCATGAATGGTACTTGTAATTATATGCTTACAAAAATGATTAATGAAGGTGTTGATTACGATACTATCTTAAGTGAATCACAAGACTTAGGTTATGCAGAAGCTGATCCAACATTTGATGTTGGTGGATTTGATGCTGCACATAAATTACTAATTCTTGGATCTATTGCCTATGATATTGATGCAAAACCTGAGGATATTTTGATTGAAGGTATCCAAGATATTGCTCCAGAAGATATCGATTTTGCAAATGAGTTTAACTACACTATCAAGCTTTTAACAATTGCTAAAAAAATTGATAAAAAAGTTGAGCTTAGAGTTCATCCTGCATTTATTTCAAAAGATGAAATGATTGCAAAAGTTGATGGTGTTATGAATGGAGTTTCTGTAATTGGTGATAAAGTTGGAGAAACTATGTATTATGGTGCTGGGGCTGGTGGTGATGCAACAGCATCTGCTGTAATTGCAAATATTGTTGATATTGCAAGACGTGGGAAAGGCTCTCCAATGTTAGGGTTTGAACTTGATAACTCAGAAGATTTAACTTTAATGTCAAAAGATGATATTCAAACAAAATATTATCTAAGACTTAGAGTTGAGGACAAAGCTGGCGTTTTAGCTAAAATTGCAACTATCTTAGGTGAGCAGAATATCTCTATTGAAAAGATGATTCAAAAGCCACTTAATAGAACTTATGCAAACATTTTATTAGCAACGCATACATCATTAGAAAAAGATGTAGTTGCTGCCTTAGAAAAAATAGAACAAGCTGGCGCTGTTACTGCAAAACCAGTTATGATCAGAATAGAAGACTAAACAAAAATCTAAGACTCAAGTAATTCTTGGGTCTTTATTCTTCCTTGAAATACTACATTTATATAATTTAGAAAAAGTAATTACATATTAAAAAAAGTTTTGATTATTATATTTGAATAGATTTTGAGTAAGCAAGAGTGCTGTTAGCACTCTTCTCCAGGTACCCAAACACACCATAGAAAGAGGTGCCTTGCTATGTTCCCATCCTGGGGCGTTGTCTCTTAAAACGATTGTAAGGGGCTAAAGAAGAGCATCAAAAGTACCTGTGTACTCTTTGTGCTCTGCTTTTAAAGGAACGAATTATACTAAATCTTTTCTTAAAATACTTTAAAGTGATTTATTGACTTTATTTTTTAAAAGAGTATAATCCACGCTTAATTTCACAAAAAAAGTAAATAAATTGTCTAAAAATTTTAATCTAATCGGTTTCTTTTCATTGGTTTTTGCAATGTTTATTTGGGCTAGTTCTTTTATTGCCTTAAAATCTGCAATGCAAGATTTAGGTGAATATACAGTTATATTTATAAGAATGGTTACAGCCTCATTATGTTTTTTATACTTTATAAAAGATTTTTTAAAATACGATTTCACTAAAAGTGATATAAAGTATATTTTTCTACTAGCTTTATTTGAACCTTGTTTTTATTTTATTTTTGAAGCAAAAGCTTTATTATATACCTCAGCTTCTCAAGCTGGGATGATAACATCACTTATGCCTATTATTACAGCAATGGCTGCAGGCTTTTTCCTAAAAGAGATTATCACAAGAAAACTGATTTTTGGTTCTTTAATTGCTATGTTTGGAGCTGTTTGGTTAAGTGTTCAAGCAACTACATCTTTTAGCGCTCCTAATCCTATGTTAGGAAATTTTTTAGAATTTTGTGCCATGATTTGTGCAGCAGGTTACACTATTGTAGCTAGATACTTAAGCAACAAATACTCAGCTTTATTTATAACAGCAATTCAAGTTTTTATTGGAGCAGTTTTTTTCTTTCCTTTTTTTATTTATGAGATTAGTACTTCGAATATGCAATTTACTATTGAAGCCTTATCTTGGTCAGTTTATTTAGGGATAGTTGTAACTTTAGGTGGTTATGGTTTATATAACTTTGCTTTAACTAAAATAGAAGCATCAAAGGCAGCAGTTTTCATATATCTAATCCCAATCTTTACAGTTTTGTTAGCCTATCTGTTTTTAGGGGAAAAACTTTCATCAAAAGAGTTAATAGCAAGTGGTTTGATTTTAATAGGGGTATTTATTTCTCAACTAAAAGTTAAAAGATTTAGAAAAGTAAAAGCTTGATTTACCTTAGTTTATTTTTTGTAGCCCTAATCTCAGCAACACTATTTCCCATGGGAAGTGAAGCCTTACTAATATATGATATAACCCAAGGTTACAATATTTATCTTTTACTATTATTTGCAAGTTTGGGGAATATTCTTGGCTCATTAATCAATTATATTTTAGGATTAAAAGGTGAAGAGTATTTAGAGAAAAAAGGCTACTTAAAAAAAGAAAAAATTGAAAGATATAATAAATATTTCAAAAAATATGGAGCCATTACACTTTTGTTTTCATGGTTACCAATAGTTGGAGATCCTATAACCTTTGTAGCTGGAGTTTTAAAATATAATTGGAAGTATTTTTTAGTGTTAGTTTCAATTGCAAAGTTTTCTAGATATCTATTTTTAGCCCTTGCGGTAAATTATAATTTGTAAGAGCAAGTGCTCTTACAAAAACATTAAAACTCTTGAACGTTAGCTTCTGCTTCTCTTTCGCTCATCGCGATATCAGCAATAAATTTTTGCTCTTTAACTTCTGGAAGCATTAAACCTTTTTTCTTGTGTTCTCTAATTTTATAAATACCATCTTCATTTCTTGAAGAATAATATTCATTGAACTCTGCTGTATATGGCATATCCCATACAATAGCACCTTCTGTTGGACATGCTTCAGCACATCTTGGAGCATCTGCATGATCTACACACTCAACACATGACTCTGGTTTTACATAAAAATAATCATCATAAGGATTCTTTTCATGTCCCTCTTCTAATATTGCTGCTACTGGACACTCAGGAGCGCAAGCCTCACATGCAATACATTCTTCAGTAATTCTAACTGCCATTTTCTATCCTTCGCTATAAAAATATAAAAAGATAGATGCAATTTTTATTCCACTAGATGATTATACCAAGCTGCAAGATTACTTTTTTTAAATGATTTATTTGTATAAAACTCTTTTGCTACCTCATTATCTTCATCACAAACAAGTTGAAGTCTTTTCATATGATGTTTTTTAGCATACTCTTTTAAATAATTAAAAAGATGTGTACCAACTCCTAAATCTCTGAAATCATCTTTTACAATAAAGTCTTCAATTAGTCCCGTCTTAGAACCTGTGGCAGTTGAAATAATAGTTTGAATGGTAACCATTGCAATAACTTCATTTTCAAATCTTGCCACTACAATTGTTGAGTTTTTGTTTGAAATTAAAAGCTTTAATCCCTCTTCATGTTTAGACTTATCAAAAGTAAAGTCTTTTTCTATTGTAAAAAGTTCTTTTAATAAAGGAATGAGTTGAGGGATATCTAAAATATCCCCCTTTGAAATTTCTAGATTATTTTTTAATATCACTATATTGTACTTCTTTTGAAGGTTCTTTATTCGATGGTTTTTTATACTCTAAATTCACTTCCTCTTCACCTTTGATATACTCTTTTGTAATAACACATGATGCAAGATTTTCTTCTGATGGTATTGTATATTGTAAAGGTAACATATATTTTTCAATAATACCTCTAAGACCTCTAGCTCCTACATCTTTTTCAATTGCTATTTGTGCAATATCTTCTAAAGCTTCATCTGTAAATTTTAAATCAACCCCATCAAGCTCAAACAAAATCTCATACTGTTTTGTAATAGCATTTTTAGGCTCTTTTAAAATTCTAATCATATCTTCATGGGTAAGTTTATCAAGTTCTGCAATAACTGGGATTCTTCCCATAAATTCTGGAATAAGTCCAAAGTTAATAAGCTCTTTTGGCTCAATCTCTTTTTTCTCTTCCTCTTTTTCTTTTCCATTAACAAAACCCATTACAGAAGATTTTTCTTTTGTCTTGTCTTTTCTTAATCCAACAAAAGCACCACCACAAATAAACAATACATGGGTAGTATCAAAAAGAACTGTTTCAGCAGTTGAATTTTTTCTACTCCCTTTTACAGGAACATAAACCTCTGCACCTTCAAGTATTTTTAGAAGTCCTTGCTGAACACCCTCACCTGAAACATCTCTACCACTTGTGGCACTTTCACTTTTATTGGCAATCTTATCAATTTCATCTATATAAACAATACCTCTTTTTGCTTTTTCAAGATCAAAATCAGCGGCAGCTAATAATCTTGATAAAATAGATTCTACATCTTCACCAACATATCCAGCTTCTGTCAAAGCTGTCGCATCGGCAACGGCAAAGGGTACATCCATAATCCTAGCTAGTGATTTGGCAAGTAATGTCTTACCAGAACCTGTTGGTCCAACAAGCATAATGTTTGATTTTTCAATCTCTACATTTTTGATAATAGGTTTATCGATTCTTTTGTAGTGGTTATATAGTGCAACTGCAAGAACTTTTTTTGCTTCATTTTGACCAATTACATAATCATCTAAATGCTCTTTGATTTTCATAGGAACACTGAGTCCTTTTTGAAACTCTTTTTTTGCACTTTGCATCATCTCTTTATCTAAAACAGTTGAGCACATGGTGATACACTCATCACAAATATGTGAGGTTTCACTACTAAATATTTTCTTTACTTCTTTAATCTCTTTTCCACAGAAGTCACATGAATTTGTAGTATTAGGCATAATTTTCTATAAATTCATTAAGACTCAATTTTAGATTTTCTAAATTATGAGTTTTAATAAATTTATCCTCTTTTTTTGTTAGTTCTTCTTTATTTAAAAGTGTGATTCCACCTTTTAGTCCTATTGTTATTTCATTTGCTACCATTCTAAAAGTATCTCTAGAGAAATCAACTCCCATAAAAAGATATTCTTTATTTGCTCTAAACTCTTTAAGTTGAGGAGGTAAAGCATAACCACCCATTGCTTCAGTTAGCCAATCAACAAAATCTGCATCAGAAACAATAAAGTTCATTTGAGGCTTTGTTGACCCCATAGGTTTAAATAAAATAGGCAAATCTAAAGTTAAAGCCTCTTTTTCAATTTGTATATATTCTTTTTTTTCTAAGTCGTATTTATATATTATAAATCTATCGTAATCGGCTGTAATTCTTGAAACTCCAGTTATTAAAAAATGTTCAGTATCAGCATAAACTTTGTGTAAAGAATCATCCATATTTGTATCAATTACATATTTAGGTTTTATTTGTGAAAGCCATTTATAAGAAGGAGGTAAATCATACTCCTTAGAAGAGTAGATATGATTTGTCATTTGAACAATAAATTCTCTTCCTTTTCTTTGTTCTAAACTCATAGCAGCACGGCTATATTCATACATAAGTCTTGGGCTCATTGCCCTTCCATTATTTAAAGCTAAAATCATAGAATCACTATCAAATGGCATTTGACTACCATCTTTTGCAACTGTATTTTCAAAGACGCCCATTCCTAAAAAAGGAACCAATGATCCATCTTTTAATTTCTCTACTATATTTTCCATTTAATATCCTATAGTAATATTTATAGACTTACATGCAAAAAGTGTTCCAATAAAACTATTATAAAATTATTTAGTTCTATGCTATAATCTATTTTTACTTAAAAGGAATGTTTATGTTAAGGTTATTTCTAGTTTCAATAGCACTACTATTTGTATATTCAAACTTATTTGCCACTAAATTAAGTATTGATTTGCAAGATTTATCAAAAATTATTTCCTCTTCAAAAGTGATTGACGCTAGAAGTAGTGATTTATTTTTAAAGGGTCATCTAAAAAATTCTGTAAATCTACCTGCAAGTATCACCTATGAAAACATGTCAAGAAATGGGAAAATAACAACTCCAACAAAAATGCAAAAAATCATCCAAGATTTAGGTATTAATGTCAGTGATTCTATTTTAATTTACGATGATGGAATATTTTTCGATGCCTCTAGAGTATTTTGGACATTAGAAGTTTATGGTTTTAAAAATGTAAAACTTATAAATGCAGGGTTTAGTGAATTTAAGAAAAATGGTTTTGAAATATCAACAAAACCAACAAAAATAAAAAAAAGTGATTACATAGTTTCAATAAACAATAAAAGACTAGCTACAAAATTTTCAACACAAATTGCCACGAGAAATGATTCTCAAATCATAATTGATGCAAGACCTAAAGAAGCTTATATTGGAAAAGAGTCTATTGCAAAAAGGTTTGGACATATTCCAAAAGCTATAAATATACCAGCAGGACACAATATAAATAGTAATGGTGAAACCTCCAAGTTAAAAAACATAAATGAACTAAAAGAGGTTTATAAAAACTTAGATAAAAACAAAAAAATAGTTATATATTGTAAAATTGGACGAATTGCATCAACAAACTATTTTGCCCTAAGAGAATTAGGCTTTGATGTAGCAAATTATGATGCTTCATGGAAAGAATGGGGAAATGATTTTGCTCTTCCTGTAGTGAATTTATCAGGAAACTAAAAATAATGTGGAATAAGTTTAGTATAAAGATTCAACTAATTATAATTATCTCACTTGTTGTTGTTGCCGTTGAAGCTGCGACAATGTTTTTTGTTTTAAAAATACAAAAAGAAGAGAACAACAAAAATGCAATTATTGAATCAAAAGCGATTACAAAATCTTTAAATAATGACTTTGTGAAATATATTTTAAACCCTAGTGCTGATTTACTTTCAGATATTAGTTTTAGACTAAAAGCCTTTAAAAATATAAAATCTATGATGGTATTTAATGAATCAAATAATGCAATTTACAAATACGGAAATATAGAAAAAGATATTGCCAATAAGTATTTAAAAACTTCAAACACTTTTTTTACCAAAGAATCATTATATATAAAAAACAATTTAGTAATTGATAATTACAATTTTGGTTACACCATTTTAGATGTTGATTTAACAAGCTTTAAAATGAGACAAGAACAAATAACAAATACTATTCTGGCAATATTCCCCTTTGCATTAATCTTTGGAAGTTTTTTAGCTATGTTTTTTAGTAAAACCTATACTAAACCTTTTTTAAACCTTTTAGAGGCGATGAAAAAGAGTGATCCAACTAAAAATGATATTAAATATATAAAAACAAATGCAAGTAATGAGATAAAAGATATATTTCAAGGTTTTAATAATCAAATGGAGCAAATCTCAAGTGCTTCTAAAAAACTACAATTTCAAGCAAACCATGACCAATTAACAGGTATTTATAATAGATTTTATATGGATAAAGCCTTGCAAGAGACTCTAAAAGAAGAAAACAACACAAAAGGAAATAATGCATATTTAATAGATTTAGACCAATTTAAACTTGTAAATGATTCAGTTGGGAATGAAGCGGGGGATAATTTACTTAAGATGCTTGTAAATCACTATAAACAAATACTCCCTAAAGATGCACTTTTTGGAAGAATCGATGGGGATAGCTTTTCTGTTTTAATTAAAAATACTTCAAAGGAATTTGGGGAACAATTTTTACAAAAAAGTCTTGAAGCATTAAGTGATTTTAGATTTTCCCATAACAATGAAACCTATAGTGTAAGTGCAAGTATTGCCTTAGTTCATTTTAAAGCTTTTGAATTTACATTAAATGAATTATTAAAAGCGATTACAGTTTCCCTTTATACTGCAAAACAAAAAGGGCGAAATAAATCTCATATCTATGACAAGAGTGATGAAAAAACAAAACAAGTTTCAATAGAGATTGACACAGCAAAAAAAATAAAAGAAGCCTTGGGTAATGGCCCAGCACGATTTGAACTTTTTGCACAAGATATTGTTCCTTTACAATATGAAAGTGATAATATAGGATATGAAATACTTATTCGGATGTGGGATAAAGATAACAATTTCATATCTCCTGACCAGTTTTTAGGTACTGCTGAAAGATATCAACTTATGAGTGCCATTGATTCTTTTGTACTTTGGACATATTTAGAAACAGTTACTAAAGATAAAAACCATATAAATAAATTACATAGTGCTCATATAAATTTAGCAGGTTCAAGTTTAAATAATCCAGACTTCCAAGCAAAAGTAAAAGAGGCAATTGAATATTTTGATTTTCCATGGGAAAAATTAGAATTAGAAATTACAGAGAGTTCTGCAATAGGAAGTTTTAATATGGCAAATGAATTTATTTCATATTTAAAATCAAAAAAAATAGGACTTGCATTAGATGACTTTGGTACAGGTATGGCTTCCTTTGAATATCTAAAAAGTATGCCCTTTGATGTTGTTAAAATTGATGGGAGTTTTGTAAAAGATATGCATAATGATCCAACTGATAAAGCAGTTATAAAATATATTCAAGAGATAGCTAGTTTAAAAAATCAAGAAACAGTTGCAGAGTATGTGGAAACAAAAGAGGATGTCGAAGAGTTAAGAAAAATTGGTGTAACCTATGGTCAAGGGTATTACCTTGGAAAACCAAGAGCTTTAAGTTCATGGTTAGAAGGATAAAGATGAAAGAATTTATTGAAAAAAGTAGAAAAGAACTTTTAAATGTCATTAAAAACAAGTATACCTTAGATTTAGAAGGTATCTTACAAAGTCAGATTTCTGCATTAGATTTTTATTTTGCACAAGGGGAAACAGAGTTTAATACAATTGCCTATGAACCTTCATTATGTATTATTCTACAAGGAAGTAAAACAATAGATTTTGGAAGTGAGACCTTAGGGTATGATACTCAAAAATATCTTTTATCAGCATCCAACCTTTTTGCTAAAATTAGAATAAAAGGTACAAAAGAAGAGATTCCCTATGTTTCCCTAAGAATTAGATTTTCCCTTGAAGAGGTTTATGACGTACTAAAAAGATTAGATACTAGTAAATTTGATGTTTCAAAAAAGATAGAAAAGGGTTTATTTGTTGATGATTTAAATGAAAGAATTTATGAGCCTATTGTAAGACTTGTAAAACTACTTAATAAATCAGAAGAAGAGATTAACTTCCTTTCTCCATTGATTTTAAAAGAGATACTTTATATCTTGATAAAAGATGAAAGTGGATATTTCTTAAATAAGTTTGCAATGGAAGGAACGATATCAAATAAAATAGTAAAAGTTGTTTCAAAAATAAAAGAAAATTTTAATGAAAAACTAAATGTGAAAGAGCTAGCAAAATTAATAGATATGAGTGAATCATCTTTATACGATAATTTTAAAACTATAACCTCTATGACCCCTATTCAATTTCAAAAAAAGATTAGATTAGAGGAAGCAAAATTGATGCTTTTAAATCAGAATATTGAAGCTTCGCAAGTAGCCTTTGAAGTTGGGTATGAAAGTCCATCTCAGTTTAGTAGAGAATACTCAAGGATGTTTGGTATGTCTCCTAAAGCCCACGCTCAATATCTAAAAGAGCAGGCAATAGCATAAGTGTTGGGATTAAATCACTAACCGTGACATCCTACACCTGTATAAGATTGATATACTTTATTTAACTCAATCCTGATTCTATCCATATCAAAAGGAGTTTCTAAATTTTCTGGCATATCTATATGATAAATTGCTCCATCTTTACCTATTAGAAACAATGCTTTTGTAAGTTTATTTTCTAAACTTCCACTAATTATTTTTGTTCCATACATATCTGCAAAATCTTGGTTTATATCAAATATTGGAATAAGTTTTTTAAATTTTGGTAGTTCAATTTTTTCATTAAATAAAATATATGAAAATATTTCAACTTGTGCTTCATCCATAAATTCGTCAAAAGCTAAAATTTCTTCTTTAAACTCTTCAAAACTAGGGAAAGATAGAAAGATTTGAATCATTCTATTTTCACTTGCTTTTTTTAATGTAATCTCATTACCTTCTAAATCAACTGCTTCAATCTCTTCAGCCATATAACCAATATCTATAAACTCATCAGTTAGTTGAAACTCTTCATTTTTATATTTCATTTGAGATTCCATACTTTTTGATTTTATAGCCCATTTGTCTAAGTGTTATTCCAAGTTCTTTAGCTGCATTAGATTGATTAAAATTATTGTTTTCTAATGCTGTTTCAATAGCTTCTTGTTCAATCTCTTCTAATGTTTTATTTTCCATTGGAATAGTTTTATACTCTTTTTTTAGATTTAAATCATTTAATGCTGGAAGTAAGAAAAGCATATCCATCTTGTTCATATCTTCACTACCCATTAAAACAATTCTCTCAATAGTATTTTCTAATTCCCTTACATTTCCAGGCCAAGGATATTTACATAATATATCCATTGCTTCAGGCAATAAGCTAACAGGTTTTTTATGGTTTTTAATTGCCCTTTCTAGGAAGAATTCAACTAGTTGTCTAATATCATCGCCCCTTTCTCTAAGTGGCGGTAAATCAATAGGGATAACATTTAATCTGTAATATAAATCTTCCCTAAACTTTCCATCTTTTACCATTTGCTCTAAATTTCGATTGGTTGCAGCAACAAGTCTAACATTCACTTTAATAGTCTTACTTCCACCAACCCTTTCAAATTCTCGCTCCTGTAAAACCCTTAATAGTTTTACTTGGGCAGAAGCTGAAATATCACCTATTTCATCTAAAAATAAAGTCCCACCATCTGCAAGTTCAAATCTACCTTTTCTAGTTTCCCTTGCATCAGTAAAAGCTCCCTTTTCATGACCAAAAAGTTCACTTTCAAGTAAAGAATCTGTAATTGCCGCACAATTTAGTTTTATAAAAGGTTCTTCTTTTCTTTTACTTCTTTTATGAATTGCAGCAGCAACCAACTCTTTACCTGTTCCCGTTTCTCCACGAACAAGGACAGTCACATCTGATTGTGCAATTCTTTGAATTACTTGGAATACTATATTCATTTTTTGGCTATCTCCAATAATATCTCCAAAATTATGAACCTTTGAATCCCATTCCATTTTATAATAAAGTTTTAATTCTTTTAATCTTTCCTTTTCACTTGTATTTAATTGAAAAGAATAGATTGCTTGGGCAAAAAGTGATGCAATAATTGTTAATATTCTTACACAATCTTCAAACCCAATCTCTGTTGTTTTTGTAATTGTTGCTCCTAATACTCCAATAGTTGTATCTTCAACAACTAAAGGTACAGCAACATAAGAAAGGTTATTAAAATCTTTTTTTCCTGATTTATTTAAATATAGTGAATCACTATGTATATTTTCAATCACTATAGGTTCTTTTGATTGTGCTGCCATACCAGTAGCACCTTCTCCAACTCTATAAGTAGATAATTTTTTCTGAATTGTTGTCATCTCAATTGAAGCGAAAACATTTAACTCTTCATCTTCTAAGATATGTACTGAACAATTTGTAAGATTTAAAGAGTTTTTTAAAATCTTCATAGATTTTTCAATTGATGTTTGCAAATCGTGTTGATTTGTAATCATCGCTGCAATATCATATAAAGTTGTCAACTCTTTTGTCGTAACACAGGTTTCACATGACCCTCTGTCGTCCATTAATGCCATTTGACGTCCTTTTTGGGGATTAAATTAGATTTTACTACACATTATTAGTATATAAGAAAGTGAACAGTTTCGTTATTAAAAACTGTTCAATATTTAGTCAATCTGAATATTTATTCAACTAGTCAGCAATTTTTTTACAAACTTCTTCTTTAGGTAAGTTTTTAGGTCCAGGTTGTATCCACCATGTTTCACCATTAGATAATTCACACTCTCCACCCCATTTCTCTTCACTATCAAACTCTAGTGTTTCTATTGTCTCTTCCATATCTTTTTTTGCAACATAAAAATAGATAACCCCTTCACTCTCTCTTAACATAACTTTTGCCATTTTTAATTTTCTCCTTTTAAAATTTATCTACACTTTATTTATTATAAGGTTTCTAACTGTTGATAGAAAACTTTTATCTTCAAGTTCTACTTTGAAAAAACCTTTTTGAAACTCTTTTACTAAAATGGACTTGGAAAAACTTTCATCTGTTTTAGTAAAATCACTTCTATGGTGGCTTCCTCTACTCTCTTTTCTTTTTTTAGCTGATAAAATTATAGCTTCAGATACCTCAAGTGCATTTCTTAACTCTAATATAGAAACAAGTTCCACATTATTTCTTTTTTCTTTATTTATACAATGAAGAGAATAAGACTGATTTCTTAAATACTTTGCATAATCAAATGCTCTAACAAGAGAATCTTTAGTTCTTAAAATCCCTACATCATTAAACATAGAATTACCAAGGGAGATTCTAATTGCATTAAAGTTTTTTGAAGTATCCCCTTGAAATAGCTTGTCAATATTTTCAATATCTTTTATTACATAATTGTAATCTATTGGTAAAAAATCAGTTTTTTTAGAATACTCTAAAGCTTTTTTTCCAGCTAGTTCTCCAAAGACAGTTCCTTCTAATAAAGAGTTTCCTCCAAGTCTATTTGCACCATGAAGACCTTCACAAGCCATCTCACCACAGGCATATAAACCTTTTATTTTTGTTTTCGTCATATTTGTTTCAACACCACCCATTGTATAATGGGCAACTGGTTTAATCTCAAGTAAATCTTGACTTAAATTTACGCCAACTTGATTATAAGCAACAGAATAAAGAGAAGGTAGTTTTGTTTCAATTTTTTCTAGGGGTAAATGTCTTAAATCAATAAATACCTTTTGTCCTTTTTGTTTTTGTTCTAATATCGCTTTTGCAATCTTATCTCTAGTATCAAGTTCATTTACAAATCTTTCACCATCACTATTGATTAAGTAACCACCTTCACCTCTGGCAGCTTCTGTAACTAGATAATTTGTTTTAGCAATTCCCGTTGGATGGAATTGAATAAATTCCATATCTTTTAAACTTAATCCAGCTCTTAAACAAACAGCTAAAAGATCACCTGTATAATCTTGTGCATTTGTCGAGTTTCCTCTAAAAATCCCAGCATAACCCCCACCAGCAAGAACTATTGCTTTTGCAGGATGAACAATTACCATTGAGTCACTTCTTCTTAAAACAGTAACCCCACTAATTGTTTTTTCATGGGTAGTTAAATTTAAAACATATCTATTTACTAAAAAAACAATCCCTAATGATTTAGCTTTTTTTATAAGTGCTTGTGTGATTGCTCCACCAGTTTTATCTCCAACATAACAAGTTCTATCTTTCCCTGCACCACCAAATGGACGTTGTGCAATATCTCCTTTTTCATTTCTATTAAAAGGGACTCCGAAACTTACCAGTTTAGATATAATCTCTGAAGCTTGATTACACATATATGTAATTGATTTTAAATCTCCTAAGCCTTTGGAAGATTTGTAAGTATCATTTATATGGGATTGAATTGCTTCTTTATCATTTGAATCTAAAACAGCATTAATTCCACCACTTGCCATAGAGGAGTTTGATTTAAAGATATTACCTTTAGTAATTATTGCCACTTTATTTGTTTGGGTTTTAGCTTCAATTGCAGCCATAAGTCCAGCTACACCTCCACCAACTACAATTACATCATAAATCATCGCAAACTTCTTAAACTCTATACATTAAGTCATAATTTGCTCTAGGAGTAGCTTTTATTTTTGTAATCTCTAAGTTCTTTTTTATATGAATAGGGGCTTTTGAAGCAAAAAGTGAACTAATTATTCCTGGAGTTGAACGTACAAATTGTAGTGCTAATTGAATATCATTTTCTAAAACCATTTTTGAATCTAATAGGTAACCAGTTTCTGGTTTGAATGATTTTTTAAATAGATTCATTTGAAGCAAAGATGAACTTGAAACAACACCTATTCCCAATCTATGGGCAGCTTGTAATAAAGTACACTCTTCCCCATTTACTTTTTGTGTTGGTATTGTGTAAATTGTAGTTTTCCCAATATTAAAAGGGGTTTGAATATATTTAAAATGGTGGTTTTCTCCACCAACTTTTCTGGCAATATTAACCAAATCTTCTAAATTGATATTTTCTCCACTAATTTCACTAATAAACCCATTCCATACAGCAACACCATAGTTTTTCATAAGCCCCATAGTTACCATTTTTTCAAATCGTTTAAATATTGATTCAATTTTTTTTAGGAACTTGTCATAACCAAGTTTTAAGATTTGCATCTCAGGATTGTGCAAATAATAGATATCAAAACAATCTATTGCTACATTTTCTAATGATTTTTTACATGACCACTCTAAAAAATCTGGCGTCATACAGTGTTGGTCTAATTCTATATCATCTTTTGTTGCTAATTTAGTTTGTATAATATTTTCATCAATCCATAAATAAGGATTTTCAGGAAAGGGATAATCTAATTGTATAAAACCACCCTTTGAGCAGATTATTAACTCTTCTCTCTTAATCTCATCTTCATCTAATAATTCTTTTAATGCTATTCCTATCTCTTTTTCACTTTGTCCATATCTATAATTACTTGCTGTATCTATGAGATTTATTCCACTTCTAATAGCTTCTTTTACACCTTCAATATAATGAAATACATAATTCTCCTCTTTATAAGGTTCTTTATTAAAAGTTCCAAGACCAAGTTTAGAAAATATTAAATTGTTGTGTTTTATATAAAAGTCTTTATAATTTTTGAATTTTTTTGCAAAATTTAATGTGTCATCAAATGTAGCTTCAGCCATAAAAATATCCTCATAAATTGTCCCAATTCTAAGAGACTACTTTCACTAATGTAAATATTGTATAAAAACAAAAGAGTAAGGAGACATTAATTCCTTACTCTAATGAAATCTAATTTACAAAAGGTTATAAAGATATATGCAAGAAGTGTTCCACTGAATTTATGAGTTTTTGTATTTGTAATTTGTATAAATAATTACACCTGCTGTGTAACACACTAAAATACCAGGTAATAGAAATTGTTCAAGTAAAAACATCATCTCTCCTTTTTTAATAAGGATAATGCAAATGATGTTCCTTGAACTATTATTTTAACTTACAATTTTGTAGATTAAGAGATTATTGGAGCAAATGCTTTTGTACTTACATTTACTTTTTGTCCAATTTCAAGATTAGAAGCTTCCTCTTGACTAATAACAATTTCAACTAATTGTTGTCCAATAGATACAATTGCCACATAAATCACATCCATTTTCACAATTTCCAAAAGCTCCCCTTCAAAGGAAAACTTTGCACTACCTGTTGTTTTTAGAAGTACTTTTTTAGCATCACCATCATCAATAATCTTTCCTTGATTTAAAACTAAAACACGATTACTTAATCTATATATTTCACTTGGATCATGACTTACCATAATTGTAGTTGTTTCAAACTCTTTATGTAGTTGCAAGATCTCATTTTGAAGTTTTGTTCTCATAGCTGGATCTAAAGCAGACAAAGGCTCATCCATGAGTAAAAGTTTTGGTCGATTCATCAAAGCTCTACATAAACTAACACGCTGTTTTTGTCCACCACTTAACATATTTGGTAATCTTTTTTTTAATTCACTTAATTCTGTAATTTCAAGTAAATGATTTGCTAAGTCTAAATCTTTTTTTACAAAAAGTAGGTTTTCAAGAACTGTCATATTAGGGAACAAGGCATAATCTTGAAAAACAAAACCTATCTCTCTTTTTTGTGTTGGAAGTTTGATTTTTTCATCTAACCAGATTTTATCATCAATCTTAATTACACCATTACCATCTTCAAGTCCAGCAAGGATTCTCAAAAGTGTTGTCTTTCCACTTCCACTCAAACCACTTAATGCTATAAAGTCCCCTTTTTTTATCTCAAGGTTTACATCTAAAAGCATCTGACCGTTTGAGCCATGAAGCTGTTTTTTTATATCTATTTGTATCATTTATTAGGCCTAATTAAGTTTTTTGTCATTTATAAGCATTGCTAAGTCTTCTGGATAATCCCTTTGTTTTGCAATCTCTTTTGATAAAGAATCTAATTTCTCTTTATTTTGAAACTTATCAAAAATTTGAGTTCTATTTTTATAAATATCATTAGGAAGGGCAGAAAGATTTATTAAACTTTTGATTATCATATCACTCATGGTTAAAACCGACGAGGCTTTTACAATCTCACATCTTGCATATCTTTCACTCTCAAAACATACATCAGCGGTTCTTAAACTAACCTCATCACCTGGGATTTGTTGAGCTCCATATAAAGGTTTAGAAGCAACCTCTACATTTTTGAAACTTGGGATAAATTGATTAATATAATTAATTGCACTTTTTGTTCTATTTTCTATGTCAGACTTTTCCCAACCTTGGGTAATCTTTTTCACAAACTTTTTTTCTAATTTTGGTTGAGAACTATTTTCACAACTTTTTGCTAGACCATTTTTGAATAATGTAATCTCTTCTGTCATCCCATGTATTTGAAAATGGCCATTTGGATATGGTGTAAATTGAGCCATTCCTTGTGGTGTTCCCCTTGTCCCATAAAAAATAACCTCTGGCCAAATAGTATCACAGTCATTCCATTTACTAACATATGCAGATTTAAACTCAACTAATCTTTTAGCCTTTACTTTAAGCATGTCATCAATCTTACCTGTTCTAAAACCTGCGGCATTGATTATATAATCAAATCTTTGTTCATTTATTAGCTCATCATTTTTAAACTCAATTACAAAGTTTTTTAGACTTTCATCTTCTATAATATTGGAAACTGTAGTATTTAGTTTAATATTTACATTTGACATTTCATCTAAGGTCATTTTAGCACTTGCACTTAATCTAAAAATATTTAAACCATATTCTTGTACCATTATCAAGGTATCTTTTATTTTATCAAGGTCTACATTTTTTGCAACAGGGATCATCCACTCATCAAAACTTTTAGGGTTTTTTTCAGTCTTTTTCTCTTTTAATTTTTTTAATTCTTCTTTTGAATAAACCTTATAATAATCTTCAACTTTCCCTAGAACTTCATTTTTAACATCTTCATCTACAAGTTTTCTATACTCTTCTTTTAAAATATCAAGTCTTTTAAACAGATCTTTTGCTTCACCATTATCAACGGTAGGTATAGCTAAAACTGTTGGTCTATAATCAATTACTTGTGGATACATTCTTAATAACTCAATTGATTCTTTTAATAAAGTTACACAAGCTTCATCAGATATCTCACGATAAAGGTTACCACCTGCATGTAGATGACAAAAGGGAGGACCACTAACTATTGAGTTTCCCCTTTCAAATAAAGTTATATCAAGACCTAATTTTCCTAAATAAATTGCCGCTGTACTACCTGCTATTCCTGCACCAATAATTGCAATCTTCATCTTCTCTTGCATCTAAACTATAAAACCTCATTTAACTGCTTGAATTTATCACATATTATATTTGGTTCATAAATTTTTATATCCTCATCATAGTTATAACCATAGGTCATAGCAATTGAATCCATATTTGCATTTTTTGCTGATAATATGTCATTTTTAGAATCACCAATCATAACACTCTCTTCAACTGAATGGCCTAACTCTTCACAAATTCTAAGTAACATCATAGGATCTGGCTTTTTCTTTTCAACGCTATTTCCACCAAGATAAAGTTTAAAATATGATTTTAATTCAAATTTTTCTAAAATTGGTTCAATAAATTCGTGGGGTTTATTTGTAGCTATAGCAAAACTATATTTTTTTTCTTTTAACTCATCTAAGGTCTCTTCTACTCCCTCATAAAGTGTTGTATGCTTTGCAACATTTAAAGAGTAATGGTCAAAGAAATATCCTAAAGCTTTTGTAAAAACCTCTTCATTAAATTTTTCTTTATCTACAACTACATTACTACATAAGGCTCTTTTTACAAGTTTTGAAGCACCATTTCCAATCCATAGCCTTACACTTTCAATAGAAACAGGCTCCATATGAAGTTTCTCACGCATATAATTAACTGCCTCAGTTAAATCAGGGGCACTATCAATTAAAGTTCCATCAAAATCAAATATAATAAGTTTTTTATTTTCAAGTTTCATAATTTTCTCTTTAAATACCAAATTTTTTATTTTGTTTTTGATTAAAGATATACACGCTAAGCAATACTAAAAAACTAATAACAATCATAATCCCACTATAAATGTGAGCTGACGTATAATCCATAATCTCAACAAATTCATAAATAGCAACTGAGGCTACCTTCGTTTCTCCGGGGATACTTCCTCCCACCATTAAAACAACTCCAAACTCACCAACAGTATGTGCAAATGTTACAATAATAGCTGTTAATAATGCTGGTTTTATATTTGGAATAGCTATTTTAAATATAGTTTCAATTTTACCTTTACCAGCAACAAAACTAGCTTCTAACATATTTTTATTTAAACTTTCAAAGCCACTTTGAAGGGGTTGTACCATAAAAGGCAAAGAATAAAAACAACTAGCTATTATAAGTCCTGTAAAATTGAAAACAAGTTTTATGCCAAATGTTTCTTCGAAAAAGTTTCCAATTGGTGAATTATAAGATAATGCCCAAAGGATATAAAAGCCTAAAACAGAAGGGGGAAGAACAATTGGCAATGCGGTAATAGCTTCAATAAAAGGTTTATATTTTGATTTGGTTTGAGATAAATACCATGAAAGGGGTAATGCTAGTATAAACAATATTACTGTTGTAAAAAAAGCTAACTTAAAAGAGATAAGAAAGGGTTCAAAATTAAAATTCTCAATCATTTATTATCTCCTTTATTGATATATCACTTGCTTTTATAAGAATTAAAAACTCATCATTTACTTGAAGATTTAATCTCCTTAGACTATCACTTGTAAAAACAGATTCAATTAGAGTGTATTTTGCCTCAAAAATTGCACTACTTAGAAGTTTACCTTTATTTATACCTTTAATTCTTGCTTTAAACTGATTTGTAACACTTATATGCCCAGCAAAGTTTTTAGCAAAACTAACATGAGTAGGTTTTACTGCAAGAACAACTTTTGTTCCTACAGATATTTTTTCATTAAGTTCTAAACTCATCATTTTAAGCTCGACTCCAAAGAAATCAAAACTCACAATATGCAAAGACTCTACAGCGTCAATTTTTTTGACAATTACCTCTAATTTATTCATGGAACCAAATAACCAAACTCTTTAAATATTTTTTTTGCACTATCACTTAGGATAAAATCATAAAATGCTTTTGTATCCTTTGATGACTTTGCTTTTCTTAATATTACTATACCTTGATTTATAGGCGTATATAGTTTGGGGTCAACATCTACCCAATTTGAGTTTTTTTCAAACTTTTTCATTTTTGGGCTGTATAATGAAGACTTTGCAATAAAACCTAAATCAGCCGCAGTAATAGCATAACTTACTGTTTGAGAGATAGATTCACCATAAACAAACTTTTTAGTAACATCAATCTTTGCATTTTTTAAAGCTTCAATTGTTGCTTTTCCGTAAGGTGCAGTTTTTGGATTTGCAATAGCAATTTTTTTTATTTTATCCTCTTTCAAAAGAGCTAAACCCTTTGAAAAATCAATCTTTTTTGCACTTAGCATTGCTAAACTTCCTTGGGCATAAACTATTGGTTTTGTAACTGCAATCTCGTCTTTTTCAAGAGCTTCAGGGTATTTCATATTTGCAGCCATAAATAAATCGTATGGGGCACCATTTTTTATTTGAGCAGTTAGTTTTCCACTACTTCCAAGGGTTACTTGAACTTCTGTATCAGGATTTGATTTATTAAACTCTTTTATTAAATCATCAATTGCATAACTCACATTTGCAGCAACTGCTATATTTATCTTTTCACCATAAAGTGATACCAAACCTAAAAATACAAATACTAAAATCTTTTTCATCTATTTTCCTTTTTTCTTATTTTTTATTTTCCAATCATTACATCACTAGCTTTTATTACAGCACTAACCTCATCTGAAACCTTTAAACCTAGGCTTCTTACAGAATCTGAGGTAATTATTGATGCAACAATATCACCATTACCAATATCAATACTAACTTCTGAATTTACTTCTCCATCAGTTATATTTGTAACTTTTCCTTGTAGTTTATTTCTTGCACTAATTGTTAAACTACAATCTGTAGTTACTAAAACTGAACTTGATTTAAATAAAGAAGTCACCTCATCTCCAATCGCAAGATCTAGTGAATCAACTGCACTATTAGTAATAATTGCCACAAGGGTATATCCACTTTTAAGTTTTATAAAAACTTCTGAGTTAACTCCCCCTTTGTTAATAAGTTCAACTATACCTTGTATTTGATTTCTTGTACTTAATTGCATATTTATCCTTCGAAGTGATTTTAAACTTCCTGTGTTGAAATCTGTTAAATTTGAGAGAGTTTTTAAAAACTTCTCATGTTCATATTGAACTTTTTCATAGGTTTCAATTAGATTTTTTCCATAGGGTGTTAATTTTGCTCCACCTCCACCAACTCCACCAGTTTCTTTTGTTACAACTTTTTCAGGACATAGATTGTTTATAGTATCAATGGCTTCCCAAGCAGTTTTATAGCTCATAGGAACATTTTTAGCTGCTTTTGAGATTGACCCGACTATTGCAATCTCCTTTAAAAGTTTAATTCTTTTTTCAAGAAGAAATGGGGTTTGAGAATTTAAAATAGCAAGTGATGAAGTAAATTCCATTGTTTTTCCTTATTGTTATATATCTAGGTATATAACGATATATTAAAAAAAAGAGCAAAAGCTCGAAACAAAATCATACCATTGTTTACCTTAGTATATAACGGTATATTAAAAAAAACTAGAAGGGAATCCCTCTAGTTAATTTTCAGATTAATATCTTGATTATCTTACAGAATCGAAGAAATAATCTGTTTCGGCAATATCTTTAGTCTCTTCATCTAGTTGATCTAAAATACCATTTGTAATCCATGTTAATAGATTTAATGCACCTTCATATCCACTCATTGAGTATCTATGTAAATGGTGTCTATCAAAAATTGGGAAACCAATTCTGATTAATGGAATTTTTGTATCTCTGTAAAGTTCTTTACCATAAACATTACCAATCATAAAGTCTACTGGCTCTGTAAATAATAACGATCTTAATGCCCAAAGGTCTTTACCTGGCCATACATTGATTTCATCTTTTGCATTTGATTTTTCAATGATAGCATTCATATCATCAGCCCAACCTTTTCTTGGAGCATTGTGACATACGATATGAGTTGGAATCGCACCCATTTCAATTAAGAATGAAACCATTCCTAATAGGAAATCAGGATCTCCCCAGATTGCAATTTTCTTACCATGCATATATGGATATGAATCTTGCATTGCATCAACTAATCTAGCTCTTTGAACTTTTAATTCTTCAGGAACATCTTTACCAGTTAATTCAGCTAACTTCATAACAAAGGCATCAGTACCACTTAATCCAATTGGGTTACAAGTAGCAAAGTCTTGTTTCCATTTGTTTTTAATAGTTTTAGCAGTTGCAACTGTTGAATATTTTTGTAAAGAGATAGTTGCTTTTGCATTAATTGCTGTTTTAGCATCTGCAATTGAAGTACCACCTGCGTACATAGAATATTTACCAGCTCCTGTATCCCATTGCTCTTCATGGTCACCAATCATAATGATTTTATCACCAAATAATTTAGAGATTTTTTTGATTTCTCTTAAAGATCCTAAATATGGTTCAAAACCTGGAATGATATTAATTCTTTCTTCATCTAAAACTGCTTCAGATTTAGTTGGGTTTAACTGTTCTAAAGTAGATTTCATCATATTATCATAACCTGTAATATGAGACCCAACAAATGAAGGAGTATGTGCATAAGGGATTTCGATATTATCTAATTCACCTTCAGCATCTTCTCTAGCACCTGTAATAAAGGCATTTAAGTCATCACCGATAACTTCTGCCATACAAGTAGTAGATACTGCAATCATTTCAGGTTTATATAAAGCATTACAGTTTCTTAAACCATCTTTCATATTTGCTAAACCACCAAATACCGCTGCAGATTCAGACATTGAGTCAGAAACGCATGGAGTTGGTTCTTTAAAGTGTCTAGTAAAATATGTTCTAAAATATGCAACACATCCATGAGAACCATGAACATAAGGCATAGTGTTTTCAAAACCTAATCCAACCATAACAGCACCTAAAGGTTGACATGCTTTAGCTGGATTTACAGTAATTGCTTCTCGGCTCAAGTTTTTCTCTCTATAATCCCAAGATTTTGTCCACTCAGCAATTTCTGCTACTTTTTCAGGAGCAACTGCACCAGCAGCCCCTTCAAATTCTTTCTTATTCTTTAAAACTTGTTGATATTCAGGTTTTAAGAATAGTTTTTGTCCGTTTACTATATTTTCTACGTCTTGCATAACACTTCTCCTTACGCTTCTTTTTCCCATGGAGCTGTAGTATGAGCCCATACAGGAGAGTTCATAGCTAAATCCATATCTTTTGCAAAAATTGCAAATGCATCATACCCATGGTATGGTCCAGAATAATCCCAAGAGTGCATTTGTCTAAATGGTAAACCCATTTTTTGGAATACATATTTCTCTTTTACCCCAGCTGCAACTAAGTCTGGTCTTAATTTTTTAACAAATTGTTCTAACTCATATTCGTTAGCATCGTCATAGATAACTGTTGATCTTCCTAAATCTTCTTTAGTTCTTTTATAATCATCACCATGTCCGAACTCATAACCAGTACCAATAACTTCCATTCCTAAATCTTCATAAGCACCAATAACGTGTCTTGGTCTTAATCCACCAACATAAAGCATAACTTTTTTACCCTCTAATTTTGGCTTATATTTAGCAATAACTTCATCAGTCATTTTAGTATATTTAGCAATTACAGCTTCAGCTTTTTCTTGGATTGATTCATCGAAGAATGAAGCGATTTTTCTAATAGACTCAGTAGTTTTACTTGGTCCAAAGAAGTTATATTCCATCCAAGGAATACCAAACTCTTGCTCCATGTGTCTTGAAATATAGTTCATAGATCTATAACAATGAAGTAAGTTTAATTTTGCTTTTGGTCCATTTGCAATCTCTTTATAAGTAGCATCACCAGACCATTGAGAGATAACTCTTAATCCCATCTCTTCTAAGATAATTCTTGTAGACCAAGCATCTCCACCGATGTTATAGTCTCCAATAATTGATACATCATATTCTGTAGAATCTAAGTCTTTTCTATATGATGCATCTGGCATAACGTGATCTCTAATCATATCGTTTGCAATGTGGTGACCAAGAGATTGTGAAACCCCTCTAAACCCTTCACATGAAACAGCAATTGTTTGATTACCTGTTTCTTTTTTGTGAACTTTTGCAACTGCTTGAATATCGTCCCCAATTAATCCAATTGGACACTCTGACTGAATAGATACACCATTATTTAGTGGGAATAATTCATCAATCTCTTCTAAAGCTTTCTTTAATTTTTTATCACCACCAAATACGATATCTTTTTCGTTAAAATCAGTTGAGAAATTCATTGTAACAAACGTATCAACACCTGTAGTACCAATATAATAGTTTCTTCTACCACCTCTTGAATATTGTCCACATCCAATAGGTCCGTGAGAAATATGAATCATATCTTTAATTGGTCCCCAAACAACCCCTTTAGAACCCGCATAAGCACAACCTCTTTGCGACATAACTCCTGGTACTGTTTGTTTGTTTGATCTTGTTTTATCACAAGCACCTTTTACACCTTCTGGTGTATCAACACCTAAGTGTTTTGCTCTATTTTTTGCAGCTTTTGCTGGATATGCTTCAAGTACCTCAGCAATAGCTTCTTGTTGTAGACTCTCTAATGTTTCTGGTCCCATCTCTTCTCCTTTTATATTTAGGCTTAAGATTATTAAGCTACTTTTACCCTGTATAGATTCATGTCATCTAATTTTTTACAAAGCTCTTTTGTAGCTTCACCATCAACAGATTTAGAGATTTCAGCAATTTGGTATTTGTTTGTATAATACATCATTTTGAAACCATCTTTTTCTTTACACTCAGTGTTTACATAGTAATCAACTAGTGCTTTATGAAGAAATGTACCTTCAGATACTTCAAGAGTTTCTAATAATACACCCTCTCTAGTTTCACTTGTAAGAGTTACAGTTTTACCTGTTGCCTCTAAACCATCTTCAATTTTTTCTACAACTTTATCAAAAGCTACATCATTTCCTTCACTTGCTGGAAAGTGGTATCCACATATAAACATTTTCTTCTCCTATTTTTTTATTTTTTTAATCTTATTTATTTGGGACAAAGTCCCTTTAAAAATCAATGACTTTTAAAGGCTAAGCTTACGCTTCTTTTTGTCCAATTGCATCTTCTTCTACGTCTTCTTCTAATCCAAATTCCATTAATAGATTTTCTAAGTCATCCATTTCTAATGGCTCAGGAATAACTTTCATATCATTATCAATGATTTTTCTAGCTAATTCTTTATATTCCATAGCTTGATCAGAGTTTGGTGAGAATTCAACAACTGTCATTCTTCTTAACTCAGCTCTTTGAACGTGGTTAGATCTTGGAACGAAGTGAATCATTTGAGTACCAATTTGCATTGCTAAGTGTTTAGCTAAATCATACTCTCTATCTGTCATTCTTGCATTACAAACTAAACCAGCAAGTCTAACTCCACCAGTGTTTGCATATTTTAAAATACCTTTTGAAATATTGTTAGCTGCATACATAGCCATCATTTCACCAGACATAACAATGTAAATCTCTTGAGCTTTACCTTCTCTAATTGGCATAGCAAATCCACCACAAACAACATCTCCAAGTACGTCATAAGAAACGAAATCTAATTCATCATCATATGCACCCTCTTCTTCTAAGAAGTTAATTGCTGTAATAACACCTCTACCTGCACATCCAACACCTGGCTCAGGACCACCAGACTCAGTACACATGATGTAACCTTCAGTAATTTCTTCATTATCTGGGTGGAACTCATCAGCACCTGGTTTACATACATCTTCTAATTCTAAATCTTCAACAGTACCAGCTTCAGAAGCTAATTGCATAATTGTAGATTGTGCTTTTTCATGTAAGATTAATCTTGTTGAATCCGCTTTTGGGTCACATCCAACGATTAAAATTTTCTTACCATAGTAGTGACACATTGCCGCTAATGTATTTTGAGAAGTAGTTGATTTACCAATCCCACCTTTTCCGTAAAACGCTATTTGTCTTAAATCTGACATTCTATCTCCTTTAAATTTTCATATTTACGAAAATGATTAATGCACTAAGTGTTCCACAAGAGTAAAAAAGAAAAGAAAAAATTTGAAATTTTCAATAAAGCCCCATTTTATGGGATTAAATTTAAAAAAAAATTTCGAAATTCTTAAAATAAGATAAAATTTATCTTATTTACACATTTGTTTTTTGAGTGTAAATTTTGTAAAAAAGTGTAAATTTTTGAATTTTTGAATTTAAAAAAATATCAAAAAGGTACTCCTTAAAAATCTATAATGATACTTTTGAAGTATTATTTAATGATATTATTTTTAAAAGAAAAAGGAGAAATAATGATGTTTGAAAAAAAATTTGATGAATTAAACAATTTATTAAAAAGAAAAAACTTTGAAATCACAAATGATTTAGTTAATGATATCAATTATATTTCCTATAGATATAAAAAAACAATGGAAGATAATAAATACCTTAGTGATACAGATATAAAAAAAGTTATTGCAAGACTAGAACTTCAAGTTGATGACTTACTTTTTAAAATTGCTTCTTAAGAGTTAAAGTAAATATTCATATTTAACTTTAAATTTTTATTTAGTTTTACAATTTATAAACTTCCTAATTAAATAAGTCCTATGATTATAAAAAACAATTAAGGGACTACAAATGGTAAAGCTTTTATTAATATCTATTATTTCTGCTATCTCCTTGTTAGCTTCAATTAATTTTGAAAAAGACTACAACAAAGCATTGGAAAAATCAAAATCTGAAAATAAAGAACTTCTTGTAATGATTAGTTCTAAAACCTGCCCTGAATGTAATTATATGAAAAAGCATATTTTCACACAGGATGAAGTTTCAAACTATATTAATAAAAATTATGTAGCTGTAGATCTTGATATTAAAGACAAAAATATCCCAGAGCAAATGCAATTTTGGGGGATTCCTAGATTTTATATCTCTAAAGATGGAGAAAATGTTTTAAAGAAAAAGATGGGTGGTATGAAAAAAGAACAGTTTTTAGATTTTGCATCAAAGGTTAATCAATGAGATATCTTTTAATTTTCTTGTTTTTAATTAGTTCCCTTTTCTCTTTTGATAAAATACACTTACAAAAACTAAAAGAAACTAACTCTTGTATAGGGTGTGATTTAACCAATGCAAATCTTTCTGGACTTAATTTACAAAAAGCCAATCTAAGTGAATCTAATTTAAGTGGTTCAAATATCTCTTTATCCAATTTTGCTTTTGCAAATTTTTGGGGAGCAACACTTGAAAATGTAAAAGGTATAAACTCTAATTTTAGATTAGCAAACTTTGAAGGTGCTATAATTTCAAACTCTAATTTTGAAGATAGTATATTTAAAGCTGTAAGATTTCAATTTAGTGAGATATCAAATACTTCTTTTAAAAATGCAAATTTATGGGATGCACTATTTCAAGAAGCTACTTTAAAAGAGGTTAATATGAATGGTTCACGAATTGCCGAAGCTAAGTTTTTAGAAAACGATCTAAGATTAGTTTCTTTAGAAAATATTTTAGGATTTAAAGCTATGTTTGAAGATTCAATTTTAACAAAAGCTCAATGTGAGAGTTTAAAAAAAGAGGATGTGATTTTAAAGAACACTAAATGTGAATAATTAATAATAAGGTAGATTAATAATATGGAAAGTACAATTAAAAGTATTGCATTTGGAAAAGCAAAACAATACAAATTTGGGCAAAAAGAGTTTGAAAGTGCCTACAAAAAAGATAATTTTGTAAATAAAATAAAAGTAAATAAATTAGGACTTGAAGGAGATTTCCAAGTTGATAAAAGATTTCATGGTGGAGTTGATAAAGCAATACATTTTGGTGCATATAAACATTTACAAATAAATGAAGACTTTGATAAACTAGCTATAGGATGTAATATTTTACTTGAAGATGTAAGTGAAGTTGACATCTGTGTAGGGGATATTTACAAAATTGGAGAAGTTAAACTTGAAGTAACCCAACCAAGACAACCTTGCTGGAAAATAGGTGCACTTTTTTCAAAAGAGGTTAAAAGGTACATAAATGAACATCATGCAACTGGTTGGTATGTGAGAGTACTAAAAGAAGGTGTTATTAATATTGAAGATAAAATGGTTTTAGAAAAAAGAGTTTCAAATTTGTCAATAAAAGATTTAAGTAACTATTTAAAAACTCCACCAAGTGATAAAAGAATTATAGATGAGATTTTAAACTTGGATTGTATTGCCAAGTCTTATAAAAAAGATTTTTTGTCCACATTAGAAAGTAACAATTCTTAAGATACTTATAGGTTTTCTACCTTATAAAGTTTCTTTCTCTCTTTTGAAGAGGGAATATTTAACATCTTTCTATATTTAGTGATAGTTCTTCTAACCATTTTCAAATCAAACTTTTCATAAATCATTTCTAATATCTGTTGATCTGTAAGTGGTGTTTCTCTTTTTTCATATTCAACTAGAGATTTAATATAACTTTTAATTTGAGATGAAGATAAATCTTTATCATTTACAGCATTAGTGAAAAAATGTTTTAATGGAAAAATTCCAAGGTTACACTCTATATGTTTATTTGCAACTGCTCTACTTATTGTTGATTCTGCAAAACCTAGCTCTCCTGCTAATTCTTGCATTGAAAAAGGTTTAAGTTCTCCTCCAACAAAAAATGAAATTTGTTTCTCCACAATTAACAGTACAATTTTGTATAAAGTTGATTTTCTTAGATTTAAAAGATTTACTAAATCCCTTGCTTCTTTTAGTTTATCTTTTATACTTTGATTCTTCGAAGAAAAAGGATCTTTTACCTCAATATCAGGATAATAAGCGTGATTAATCTTAACATTAATATCTTCACCAATATCCACATAAAAATCAGGAATAACCTGAGTATTTGTATTTAGATAATTGATTGCTGGTGGATTATTAAAGTATTTTATAACATCCTTTGCATCATCAAATCTATGGTGAGCAGCATATTTATCTAAGTGAGCAATATCTTTTACAACTTTTTTAATAAAATTATAAAGCTCATCATCAATATCTTTATCACAAGCATCTAATTGAAATTCAAATGATTCTGATAAGTTCATTGAAGCAACTCCAGATGGCTCTAGTCTTGAAAACCTTTGTCTAATTGATTCAACATACTCTTTATATACTCCACATGTTACAGCAATCTTTTCAATATCTCCATCAAAATATCCATCTTCATTTATGTCACATAAAATCTCCATTGCAACTTTTTGTGAATTTGGTGTTGGAAAATTTGGTGCACAAATTTGTTCACTGATTTTATCATGTAATGATTCATCATATAAAGCTAAAGATTCAATAAACTCTCCACTTGTTCCTTGTGGCATAAAGTTATTATAAAACTCTTTTGGCTTTTTAATCTCTAAAAATGGGTTTTCATAAGATACATTTGTTAGGTGTTTCTCTAGGTCTTGCAGTGATGACTGCAACATTGGTAACCACATTTTAAGTGATAAATTAAGATTTTGTTTTTGTGCAACTGATGTTGATAATGTAGGTGCCATACTCATAGTCCTATTTTGCCTAAATTCTAAACGAATTTAGACAAAAAAGTGTATATTTTTTAATACTTAATTCTAACGATACCGTTAGGTTTAACTATTTTCATTTGACAAGAAAGTCTTGTCTTTTCAGTACAAGTTCCTGCACAAACTTCATTAATAACTTTTATCTCTTTTTCATTGATATCAGATAAAAATTCCATACCTTGCTCAATCTCAACTACACATGTTCCACACTCACCATCTCTACACCCAAATGGTAAAGCTGAACCAGATGCTTCAACTACATCTTGAATTGTACTTCCTGGTTTAACATTAATAGCTAAAAAATCATTTACTATCTCTACTCTTGTTGTCATTTTTGTTTCCTTTTAAATTGTCCCAATTTTAAAGGGACCTTTTCATATTTATCTACTTTTTAGCAGGATTTATAAAAAATCCTTCTTCATAGCGCAGTCTTGTAGCAAACGCAGTGAAGATAAAAAGTAGCAAAATCCTAAAGAGAGCATCGGATTCCTTAAAAAATGGACATTTTTTAAGGGTACCGTTGCGAGTTACTCTTTTAATACTTCAATTTATTACTATAGTGAATATGGTTTAACTAAAATATCACCCTTAACTAACATCATAGGTGCTATTCTAATTTTTGGACTTATAGTGAATTGTTGACACTGATGTGCTTCATCTTCTGTAATAGCACCAAGTTCAACTAATACTTCTAGTTCTTCATCTTCCATATAGCTTGTAGGTTCTTCATCAGCCAAATTTTCAACCTTAATTAAACATTTAGAATAATCTTTTAAATCCGCAGGAAGAGGAATCCCTTTCTCCTTTGCTAACCTAATGATAGGCTCACCAATCTTTGCATCATAAACACCATCTGATTCAGTATCAAAATGCATAAAAATAACTTTTGCCATGTTTCTTCTCCTTTATTAAATTAATTATGCTCCAAGTCATACGAAAAAATTCCAAAAAATTCTTTCGTTTGACTTGGAGCATATGATTAATCTTTACTGTAGTATTTCTCTCTGTGTTTTCTCATCCACTCAATCTCTTCTCTAACTTCATCTTTATAATCTTCCATAGCTTCAAGTTCATTTTCTCTACATCCAACTATCTCTACAGGAGCCTCTTCTACACCTAAAAAATGCACTTCATAAACTCTAATTACCTGAAGAAATTCTCCAACAGATTTTATATATCCAATTGAATCCTTTGGCATCATTAATGTACCTATTGGAGAATGTGGATATGTTCCATCGTTTACAATCTCTTTTATAAGTTTTACTTTTTGACCAACTCCAAATTTGGGTTCATCTTCATCTTTCCCTGACCTAGGACCTGTTACATTATCATGAAAGAATGTATTAGGATCGACTATATAATCATGGTCTAAGCCCTTAGCAGCCACAACTTCCACCTGTTGAAGTTGAACCAGTCATACCTGGTGTTGTTCCACATGATGAACAACCTTCAAGTTTTCCAGTTTCATACATATTCCAAACATCAGCAGCACTTGGTGCATGTCCATTTTTATAATCACCATAAACCCTTAAAAGTGAAAATTTCAAGAAATCTAAAAGTTTATTTTCCTCTTTAATATTGTTAATACCATTTTTAATAAGTGTTCCATACTCTTTCATCATATGAAATCTCTTTACATTTATTAAAGATTGATCAAATTCAATCCCAAAAAATTTAAAGTAATCTTCTGTATCTCTACATCTATAAAATTCTTCTACTGTTGCCACGATATATCCTTTCTTACAGATTATGCTGGAATTTGTGTTTTTAAACTTGAAATCCAGTTTTCAATTCTTTCTTCTGTTTTATCTTCTTCATTATGTTGATCAATAGCTAAACCACATAATTTATCATCCATTTGTGCCAAAGAGAACTCATATTTATATCCATCTTTAGGAACATAACCTACAACTTTTGCTCCTAAACCTGTAAATGTTTTATGAAGTTTTCCCAATGCAGAACAAAAATGTTCTCCATGTTTTACACTATCCCCTGCACCAAATAATGCTACAGTTTTACCAGATAAATCCATCTCTTCATCTTCCATTTCAAGTTGTGCATCAACCCATGAAAAGTGAACATCCCCTTGTCCCCAAGTTGAACTACCTATAAATAAAACATCATAATCTTCAAATTGTTCAATATCATCAAAATCCTCTTCCATATTGATAATATCGTCCTCTTCTATACCAAATGCCTCAGCCAAAGCATCTGCAACAACCATTGATGTACCACCTGCTGTTCCACAAAAAATTCCCATTTTTGCCATCTTTTCTTCTCCTTCAAAATAGTCTTTTTTACTTTACTTACACCGTTTCTAATTTATATTTGTTGTATTTCTCTTGAGCTTTTTTAAGATATTTCTCACCCTCTTCTTCAAGTTTTTCATATGTTCTAAATGAAAATCTATGGGCATCTTTGAAGTATTTTTCACAAAGAACAATATCATCTGCAAATACTACAACTCGACCAAAACCTTCATGACTCATCTCCATAACAACAGAAGCCATAACACCTGTAATTTTTTCAAAGGCAAGGGCAACTGCTTGATAAATTAATCTAATATCTTTAATTTGCATCTCATCTATATCTGCAATAATTGGGATATCTTTTAATTCATCTTTTGTTTTTACATATTTTTCTTTAATAAGTTCATCATCTGATTTATTAGTCCAAGTACCAAATTGATCTAATGCTCTAATTTGTCCCGTTAGTGTGTCTAAGAATAGTTCTTTTAGTTCCATTATGCAGCCTTCTTTTCAATTATTTTTTTGATAAATGGAGGAGGATTTGCATTTAACATATCTTGAAGTTTTTTTGTCTCTTCCTCAATACCTACAACCTCTTTATACTTAATTGTAAATATCCCTGAATTGATAAGTTTAGCTGCAGCTATTGCTCCAACATTTGTAAAATACACAATATCAACTCCTTTTAATAAAGCTACAGTTTTATCTGTATCTTTCTCCTCAACCTTTTTTATTTCGCTTAAAGAGATAGAGTTTTTACTAATATCATATATAGCAAACTGTTTTGCACTTCCAAAGTGTGAATCAATATTCTCTAAGTCTTTAGTTGCAAAGGCTACTTGTAACATACCTTCACTTGATGTGTTCGATGTGATTTTTATACTGCTCATATTACATCCTCATAAATTTATGAGTATATATGCAAATAGTGTTCCACAAGAAAAAAAGATAAAAGATAGCCTATTTTTTGGCACTTCTAATAAGGGCAAGGAAATCAATTAAATCACTAAGAAAGAAAGCACGATTATCAATAAAGGAGAAATAAACATTTGCAAAAGTGTTTTGTGCTAGTAGAAGATTTGCATTTTTTACAAACTCTGGTGGTAGTTGTCTATTAATAGCTCTATCTTTAACCAACTCTTCACATACCTCTTCAAATAAAAAGAAAATCTCTGCAGGTTTATCTTCTGTAAGCATATAAATATCACTTCGATAAAGTTCATATTTTTTATAAAGGTTTAAATAGGTTTCTTTACTCATTTTCCAATTGCCTGCAAATATAAAATATTGTTTTGGGTTTTAAATGTTTTTTTACATTCATCATCAAAATATGCCCCAATTCCACTTGATGCGATATCTAAATTTATAGCTCTTATACTTAGCATATGAGCTAAGAAACCACATAAGATATAGTTTTGTATATAATTGGAATCTACTTTTGAAGTAAAAAAAAGTGTAAAACAACTAGCGCCGCCAAGTTTTTGATTAAAGGCAAGTTTTTTTGAATGTTCTATAAAGTTACCCTCTTCTAACAATGTTACATTTTTGTAAATACCACTTTGTAAACCCATAATATTATTGACTATAATGTATATTTCAATTCCAAAAGAGTGGGAATATTCAAATATATCTTTAGTGATAAGATTAAAATCATTTTTTGTTATAGCTTCTTGTTTAAAAGCTCTAATTGACCTTCTTTTATTTATTGAATCCTCTAAATTCTTTTTCTCTAGTTCTTCTAAAAAATCAAAATGTATTGTTGAAGAGAAGTTTTCATGTTCTAAATGGTTTATAAAATTATCAATAAAACTATTTCTTATTTGATAATCACAGGCACTAACATTTACAAGGTTTTCCCTTAAAGCTTTTGTCTCTTTTTCTTTATAAAACTCACTTAATATTGCAACTTGAAAAAACTCAAACCCCTCAAAACCGAAAGATTCATTTATAAGGTTTCTGTCAAATTCAAATTCTATTTTAAAATCAATATCTTCAAGTTTCAAAGAAGAATATATAGAACCAATTTGGTGACCAGTATCTAGAAGTAAATATCTAATCGCTCTATTTTCATATTTCCAAGAGCTTCTAAAGTATACATTACTAATTAATATTACAAATCTATATTGTTTATTTTTTTCAAAATAGTATTCCAGTCCATCATTGCTTAATTCATGGATTAAAACAAGATTGTCTTCTAAAGGTTCATAGTGATAAATACCACTTAAAAATCCTTTCACACCTCTAATTTGAATATAAACCTCACAAGGATAAAGCCCACCTGCACTGGGATTTGTTCGAAGGCTTACTTCCTCTTTACCATACTTTTTTGTCTGGGTAATTTTTCCAAAATTTTTTATAAATTTAAGCTCATCAAACTCATCAATTTTATATCTTCTAAAAAACTCTGGATACCTCTTATAATTTCTAGGTTGCGTTCTCCAATCAATAAAAGCAGTTTGCTCAAAAGAGTTTTTGAGCGTTATTTCAGTTTTATCATGGAAAATTTGCATAAAGTTTTATTTTGTTGCAGCTTTTAACATTTTGTATATTTTAGGAGTTACAGCTAAATCAATTGCCTTAAATCCATCAAGGTTTTCTAAATCTGCTTTGGCATTACATTCAAGTAAGAGTTTTACAAAATCCTCTTTTCCTGCACTTGCACAATACATTAAAGATGTTACACCATTAACATTTTGTGAATTTATATCTATTCCCCCATCAATAAGGGCATAAAAACAATCATAAGAGTTAGCAAAACATGCATTCCACAAAGCAGAATTTCCATCAACATTTTTTTGATCTAAATTTGCTCCTAATCCAATCAACTCTCTTACAATATGGGTTTCACCTTCCCTTGCTGCTTTCATTACAGCAGAATTACCATGTTTTCCTTGTTTACTAAGATTATTTAAATCATATTCATTAGCAGATAACCACATTCTAGTTTTATCAGAAAAAGACATTATACACCCATCCAATTTTCATGGGTATGACCCTTTTGTTTGAAGTTTACAACTTCGGTAAGAGTAGTTTTGAACTTTTCTAAATCAAAACTTGTTTCAATATTTGAAGGTATCTCTTTGTATTTTATGATGCCTTCTTTATCAACAATAAAAATAGACTTTGCAATAAGTTCATCACTCATATTTACTCCAAATTTAAGGGAAAAATTTTTAAAATCATTTGAGATAAATCCATCCTCTATTGAGTACTCTTCTTTTATCTTTTTTAAATTATCATCATTGCTTTTTGTAACAATATAAACCAATATTTTTGATGAATACTCTGTTAAGATATTATGAAGCTCATTGTTATAAGCTTTTATACAAGGTAAGGTAATCATAACTTGGATTTTTGGTGCCATCATACCAATCACTTTTGTATCTTCATTTATCATTTTAACTCTAACTGCTGGAGCTTCACTCTCAACTTTTCTTTCTCTTTTTCCTAGGCTGAAAACCTCTTTTTTATAAGTTACTTCCATTTATAAAACATCCTTATGTGTAATTTGACAATTTGTATCTATTATCATTAGTGATTTTTTTAGTTTTTTAGCTTCATCTCTCATTTTAAATATTTTTGAAAAATCTCTGTGTTCATTTGAGATTAGGTGTTCATTTAAATCAAATTTATCCATCACATCACTGCACTCTTCTTTCTTGCTTGATGTGATTACAAAAGAATCTGCTCTATGTTTAAAAAATTCTATGGCTTCATTTAACTCTTTATTAAACTCTTTTATATCTGGTAGAGTGATAACCACTTGGATTTTTTCTTTTGGAATTCCAATTAATCTTGTTCTTCCACTTATCATCTCAATTGCAATAGCTGGGACTATAGGTCTATTTAGATTTATGCTCATTTTATGCTCCATGATGCCTGTGGGTATTAATTAAATTAGCAAGTTCAAAAAGTAGATATGAACTTCCTTCATATAAACAATCATTTTTAAGCTGATTCCCTAATCCTTCAAAATCTGGAAAACCTCTTAACATCAAAGCCTTATGGTGTTTCATTGTATATCTTTCCCCATGAAAACTTGAGATTAAAACTTCACTATCACTTAAATATTTTTCAACATCTTCAAAATCACCAATTAATAAATTTTCACATTCAATTTCATCTAATAAGTCGTTTTTATGGGTTGTAACAATTGCTTTTATGTTTGCTCCAGCTTCAATAATTGTATTAGCTACTGAGATACACTGATCTGGCTCTAGGGCTAAAACAACAGATGAGCTTCCTATTGCAAAATGGCAATCTAATAAGGCATCTTGTAACCTTTTTCTCCATCTTACAATACTTGGATGGGGTTGTGATATATTTTTTTCTTTACATAAAACTTTAAAAAACCTATCACTTTCCTCTAATCCACCAAGTGAATCAAAATGAAAAAGTTTTATATTTTCATTTTTTTCTTTGAGTTTTTCCCCTGCTTTTTTTACAGAACTTCCAATTGAAATCACAAGGGAAGAGGAAGCTAGGTTTTTTATTTCATCAAAACTTATTCCACCTGAAGTTAAAGCTCCTTGTTTTAATCCTAGGTGACCATCAAGAGAATCACTTAAATCAGGAAGGGCTAAAGCCTCATAACCAAATAAAGAAATAGTATCTTTGATTTTTTCAACCTCTATTGGCTTTAGATTTACATTTGGAATAATTGTTACTTTTGTTTTATCAATCTTTTCTGTTTCTTCTACTTTTTGATCAATTATAGCTTCAACAGATTTTGCAAAACCACTTTCAATAGAACCCTCAAAATCTGGAGTATTTACATAAACCATATCTTGTTGGTCTTTAACTAAAAGGGAAGCACCTCTTATATCATCCCCTTTTGTTTCTGTGAGACCAGTTGTAAAAAGACCTACTAAATCTGGTTTTACTTTTTTCGTAATGTTTTTTATTGATTCAGATATAGAATAATCTCCACCATCAATAACTGCTGTAATATCACTAACTGCAGTTGTTTGAACAGCAATTGGATCATTAAAGTGTCTTGTGAAGAAAACTTTTGAAAAGGAAGCACACCCCTGCGCACCATGCATAAGAGGCATACAGTTTTTTATACCTAAAAAACAAAGCATCGCGCCCATTGGTTGAGATAGTTTAATTGGATTAAGCTGTAATGGTTTTGAACTAATTGCTTCCATATCTATTCCTAAAGAGTTTTAAGAGTAGATGCAAGAAGTGTTCCTAAAGCAAAAATCATTTCTTTCTATATCTTTATCTTATTTATTATAAAATAAAATAAATCACCCTTGGAGTATTAGTGAAAAAGCTTTTAAAAATATTACTAATTTCTTTTTTCTTTTTTCTTACACTTCATGCAACTACTTTAGAAAAAGTATCTTTACGTTTACAGTGGAAACATCAATTTGAATTTGCAGGTTTTTATGTAGCGAAGGAAGTTGGATATTATAAAGATATTGGACTTGACGTAGAACTTTTTGAATATGATGCAGATATTGACATTGCACAAGAGGTAATAAATGGTGAAAAAGAGTTTGGTATTTGGGGTAGTAGTGTAATAGAGCAAGCAATGAAAGGAAGGCCTTTAGTTTTATTGGCTAATTACTTTAAAAGATCCCCTTTAGCAATAATCACCCAAAGTGATATAATTTTACCTTCAGAATTAGCCGGTAAAAAACTAATGATTCCTAGGTCTGATTTTGATAGTGTAAATTATCATCAAATGTTTCAACTGTTTGGTTTAAATATAAATGATATTGAAATTATTCCCTCATCTTTTAACATCCAAGATTTTATAGATAAAAAAGTTGATGCTTACTCATCTTTTCTAACAAATGAACCTTATATTTTGAGAAAAGATGGGATTAGACACAATATCTTAGACCCAAACAATTATGGTATTGAGATGTATGATGTAAATCTATTTTCATCTAAAGAATTTGTTGAAAATAATCCCCAACTTGTAAAGAATTTTATTGAAGCTTCAAATAAAGGATGGGAATATGCCCTAAGCCATGAAGAAGAAGTTGTAGATTTAATTTTAGAAAAATACAACACTCAAAAAAAGAGTAAAGGACACCTTCTTTTTGAGGCACAAGAAACAAAAAAAATGATGCTTCCAAATATTTATCCAATAGGGAGTGTAGATTATAAAAAAGTAAAAAAAATGGGAGACTTTTTTATTGAAAAGGGTATGACTAAACCTTTTTATGAATACCAATCTATCTTGTTTCAAAAAATAGAAAATATAGCAGATTTAACAAAACAAGAGATAAATTATATTGAAAAAAATAAAGTTGTACCTATATCTGTAATGCAAGATTTTTCACCATTTTCTTTTGAAAGAAATGGAGTTTATCAAGGTTTCGTAGATGATATATTATCTTTAATAGAAGGGAAAACAGGTTTAAAATTTAAAAGAGTTATAGGACAATGGGTTCCTAATCTTCAACGTTTTAAAGCCAAAGAAACAAAAATCATTGCTGATATTTCACACAAAAAAGAAAGAGAAGAGTTCACTTTATTTACAAAACCTTATTATGAGATACCAACATTAATTTTTATACGTGATGACTTTGGTGAATACAAAGGATTAGAAAGTTTTAAAGGTAAAAAAGTTGGTGTTCAAAAAAGTATTTTCTATGCTAAGGAAGTGGGAGAGATGGATGGAATTACCTTAGTTGAGAATGAGAGTATTGAAGAGATGGCAAAAGCATTAAGTTATGGAAAAATTGATATTGCCATAATGAATCTTTTAACAATGAACTATTACATAAAGAAAAATGCATTATCAAATATCAAAGCAATTGATGAATTGAATTTAAAAACTGTAAATCGTGAAGATTTAAGATTTGGTGTAAATACTGATCAACCTTTACTATATAGTATTATGCAAAAAGGCTTAGAAGCAATAGAGCCTCAAGAGTGGAGAAATTTAACAAATAAATGGATTGGCTTAAACGCTAAAGGATTAATACAACCAAGAAAAGAAACCCCAACATATAATAACAGCCTTTTAACTACAAAAGAGAAAGAATATTTAAACAAAAAAGATGAATTAAAAATATGCGTATCTCCTAACTGGATGCCCTTTGAAGCAATAGATGAAAATAATAAACATATTGGAATGGGCTCAGATATTAAGGAATTAATTTCTAAAAAAATTTCCAAAAAGATATCATTAGTTAAGACAAACTCATGGGAAGAATCATTAGAATCTGTTAAAAACAAAAAATGTGAGATTTTATCTTTATCTAAAAAAACTAAAGCTAGATCAGAATATTTAAACTTTACTAATCCAATTTATAATATTCCTTATGTAATTGTTACTAAAAAAGATAAATTTTTTATTGATAGTTTTGAGGAGATAAAGGACAATAAGTTTGCAGTTATAAGAAGTTCTGCAGTGGAAGAAGAGATAAAAGAGTTCTACCCAAACACTCAAATAATACAAATTAAATCAATAGATGAGGGTTTAAAACTAGTTCAAGAAGATAAAGTTTACGGTTATATAGATTCAACATCTTCTATTGGTTATGCCATTGATAAAAATGAGATGTATAATCTAAAAATTATTGGAAAACTTCCCATTGATTACAATTTATCTTATGGAACTATAAAAACAGAAAAAGAGCTTTTTAGTATTATTCAAAAAGCAATTACAAGTATTAGCAAAGAAAACAAAGATCGTATTTTTAGAAAATGGATAGCTGTAGAACAACAAAAAGTCACTGACTATACACTTGTATGGAAAGTTATTTTTATAGCTACTTTTTTTATTCTTTTAATTGTTTATTGGAATATAAAAATATACAAAGCTAAACAAGAGATTGAAAAAACTAATACCTTGTTAAAAAAAGCTCAAAAAGAGATTGAAGATAAAAATATCGCACTTGAAAAACTAGCAATTACAGATAAACTTACAGGTGTTTATAACAGAACAAAACTAGATGAAATTTTATTAGATGAAATAACTAGATGTAGAAGGTTTGAATGTAGTTTTGGATTTTGTATCTTAGATATAGATTATTTTAAATCAACAAATGATAATTTTGGACATTTAGTAGGAGATGAAATTTTAATCTCTTTTGCAAATTTACTTAAAAACTCTGTTAGGGAAACTGACTATGTTGGAAGATGGGGTGGTGAAGAGTTTGTAATAATTGTTCCAAAAACAAATAAAGAAAATCTAACAGCTTTTGCTGAAAAACTAAGAGTAAAAATTGAAAATTTTAATTTTGAAAAAGTTGGTAAAAAGACTGCAAGTTTTGGGATTACTGTAACAACAGAATATGATGGAATTGAAACTGTGATAAAACGTGCTGATGATGCTTTATACCAAGCTAAAAAAAGTGGAAGAAATAAGGTGTGTTTCTTTTAAGGTGTATCCACATTTAAGTAGATACACAAATATTTAAAATTTTCTTTTTATATACATCCATACCCCAGTTACACAAAGTAAGCCTAATGCTAAACTTGATAGAAACATCAAGGTTTGTCCAATCACACCAAAATATTCACCAGTATGCAAAGGATAAATACTTTTTGTTAGTTGTTTATTAAAAGGAAGATTTGAAAACTGTTCATGTTTTAAGACTGTTTGATTCTTTATATCAATTGAAATACTATTTCTAGCTCTATTATGAATAGGATTATTTTTTATATATCTCAAGGTATAGATATCGTTTTTATTTTCTATCAAACTAATTCTTGCATTATCATAATTTGATATATTTTTTTTAAATAAGTAAATAGCGGTTTGTATATCGTTAAAACTACTTGTATTTGAAATATCCTGTTTAAATCTTTTTTTTATAGTTTTCTCGACACCTAATAAAGTAAATAAATTTTCTTTAAAATAAGGATATGACCAAGTAAGTCCAGTAATACTAGCCAATAATAAAAAGGGAATAATCCACATTCCAACTGAACTATGCATAGTTGATAACAATTTTCTATTTTTTGATTTAAAACTAAACGTAATACTTTTTATAAAAGATTTTTTCAACCTATCCCAATATATTACTATTCCACTTACAATTAAAATAAGTAAACATACTACAGATACTCCAACTATTTGTTTCCCAATTTTATCTGCAATTAAACCTCTGTGAATCAATTCAATAAATTTAAAAGTCTCTTCCCCTTTTACAAAAGGAAGTATTTCCATATTATAAGGATTTACATAATAGTTTTTCCCTTTAAAAGCTGCTTTCCCTTTTGCACCTTTTATAGCAACGTTTATTATATAAGAAGATTTTGGGTCATTAAAAAATGATAAGGCTTTTATTTTTTCACTTGGAAATTTTTCTTGAAACTTTTCAAGTATTTGTTTTTCTGTTAATTTATTTTCTTCAACTTTTACAACAAAACTATCTTTATTTATTAAATAAATAATCTCTTTTTGAAAAGATAAGATTGCCCCTGTTATTGCAACAGTAAATAAAATTACTGCTGCAATTAAACCTAAATATAAATGAATTTTAAACCAAACTTTTTTATACATTCAAATCCCTATTAAAAACTTTTTCTAACACTTAAAGTTAATTTTCTAGGTTCGCCTGAATGAATTTTATAATCATTTGTCCCTGATTCATAGTAAACTTTATCTGTTAAATTTTCAATGTTTAAACTAAATTCCCAATCTCTTTTTGTATAACTTAATCCTAAATCATATCTAGTGTATGAAGGAAGCTTTACCCTTGAATTTTTAGATGAACTAGTATAAATAGAATCTCTAAAAACCACTCCCGATGTTACACCTAAAGTACCATTGTAAATCTTTGTTGGGAAGATATATCTTGTAAATAATTGTGCAGTATTTTTTGGAGTACTTTTTGGTTGATTCCCTATGCTAGATCCTGATGTGTATTCTGCTTCATTATATGCGTATCCTAAAGATAATTGCCAATTTTTAGTAGGTAACCATTGCACTTCTGTCTCAAACCCTTTTGATTCAATTTCTCCAATTGTTTCATAATAGCTTTGTCCAGAAACTTTTTCAGATACATTTTCTTTTAGAATTTTATATACAGCAAAATGTGAATTTAGATTTTCTGAAAAATTTAGTTTTGTTCCCAATTCAATTTGATTTGATTTTTCTGTTTCTAAACCTTGTCCATTAATATCAAATCTCTCTGCAGTTATTGGGTTATAACTTTGTGCAATATTTCCATAAAAAGAAACTATGCTATTTAGATTATAGATTAATCCAAGTGAACCAGTTACATTACTAGAATATGTTGTTGAATCATCATTACAAGAGCCACTTTTACAAATAAAGTCAATTTTTGTTCTATCAAACCTTGTAGCACCAATAAGTGTTAAGTTTTCATTTAAAGATAAACTATCTTGTAAGTAAAGCCCTGAACTATAATATTCTGTCAGTCTTCTATTCCCTGCATTTGAAGCTGCTGTTCCCCCTAAAACTGGATTATAAATACTAATATCAGGGGATACATTATTACTACTTCCTTGAATAATCCTATCATAATCAGTTTTTCTATATGTTCCAGAAATTCCACTTAATAAACTATTTTCTAAACCTAATATTTTGCTATCATAAGTTAATGTTGCATCAAAACTATGCCAATCTCTTTCATTGTATTGATGTCTATTTCTTCTTTTAATAGTTTCAGCTGTTGAATTTACGGCAGTTTGTTCATATAATTTTCTTTCATCATTATGAAGTACACTTCTCCATGAAAACTTTGAGTATAAATTATCATTAAAAAAGTGATCCAAACTCAAATCAAGAGAAAAACCTTCATCGTTGTCAAAATCACTCTCTTCTTGATAAACAGTATTTATAGCTGCTGCTGTAGAGATATCATGATTAATTACAGCTAATCCATCATCTGCACTACCCTTTTCTTTTCCATACTCCATTGAAACTAATAAAGATGTTTCATCATTTACATTCCATAATAAGCTAGGATAGATATATAGATTTTGAAAATCTACATTGTCTCTATAAGAGTTTAAATCTTCATATACAGTAATAAATCTATAATATAAATTTTCACCAAGAGGAATATTTGCATCAAAACTTGTACTTATTCCTTTATCTTCCCCAAAAGAAGATACACCAGACATATATGTTTGAAATGATGTTTCAATAGAATAAGATTCTTTTCCATAAGGTTTTTTAGTAATTATGTTAACCATTCCACCTGGTTCCATTGAACCATATAATACAGAACTTGGTCCCTTTACAATTTCAATTTTTTCAACATTTGAGGCTGAGGGAGAACCCATTCTACTAATAGAACCTGACATTCCATTTACTTTTAAATTTTCTAGACTAGTTTCAAATCCTCTAATCATAATAGCATCAGCATTTTTACCAACCTTTGTTACACCAGTTGTATAGTCATATGTATCTTCTATTCTTTGTGCTTGTATGTCATTTATTAAATTCTCTTTTGTAACAATAATACTACTTGGTGTTTTGTTATCACTTTTTTCACTTTTTGTACTACTTGTTGAGAGATTCTCAAAATAAGACTCTTGTTCAACTGTTACATAAACCTCTTCTAACTTTTCACCATAAAGTAAAATCTGACTACTAAATAAAGAAAATAGGATTATTGCTTTTTTGTTCATTATCATCCTTTGTACAATTTCTTAGAATCTATAAGAGACTTGGAATTTAAAATTTCTTCCAACTTCATAAGATTTGTCAGTTGTTGATGATTGAGCAAGGAATGCACTATGTCTTACATATGATTTATCAAAAATATTTCCAATACCAAAGTTAAATGTAGTGTTTTTCATACTATTTGGATTGTATGTGAAGTTTACATCATGAACTGCGTAAGCTTTTCTATCATACTCTGTTACAAGACCACTTCTTGATGAATAATTTATCCAACTGTTTCCAGGTACAAATTCAGCATTATAATTTACTTTAAATTCATTTGTTACTTTGTAGTTTGCTCCAAGTTTAAATACATGAATTTTTGCAGTTTTTGGGTCATAACTAATCCCAGTTGCTAAATCTTTTTGACTTCCATCTGTATAGGTATGACTTGCATTAAGACCTAGTTTTCCTTTTTGGTAAGAAAACATTGTTTCTGTTCCCCAAATTATAACGTCACTTTGACTCTCTAAAGCACTATTTCTTGCAAGTGTAGAATAGTTATCTACATTATATCTGTATACATTAAACCCAATAATTGCATCATCAGCATTTAAAGTATTCGTTAAAGAGTAATCAAATCCAAGTTCAAAGTTGTTACCTATTTGAGCTTTAGTATTAGATGATTGTACTGCTGTTGGAGACAACAACATTGTTTCACTAAGTGCAGGACCTTTAAAAATGTGCCCATAACCAGCTCTAAAAGATAAGTTATCAGTAGCCTGATATTTTAATTTCATTTTAGGAGATAGATGATTAAATGTTCCATCATAAATACCACCTAATTTATAGTGGTCATATCTTGCACCTAAAGTTAAAGTTATTTTATCATAAGCCATCTCATCTTCAAGATATAAACCATAATTATCAGTTTCTCCTCCATCAAAATTTAAATCTTCTGTAGATGAGTCAGAATAAACTCTTAATGAGTCTGCTTTTTTCTCTTGTTTTTCATGGGTATAATCAGTCCCATATGTTAGTTTATGAATTCCAAGTAATGAACTATTTCTAAAATCATACCCCATAGAACTATTTATATCTTCCCTTTCAGGCTCCTCATATGTAAGTCCTGAAGTACTATCTGTACCTGTTGTTGCTTCCCTTGTAAGGTATTGTTTATTGGTGTAAACCTTTGCTTCAAAATTTACAAGTTCACTATCTGGAGTATAGTTATATTTTAATGTAAGTGTATCCCTTGAAATTGAATTATAATCGTTATCATTAATATCAGTACCAATCTTTTCACCAGTTAATTGTCTATTCCCACCATCTTTATATTTATTAAATGATAGTTTAAAACTATTATAATCATTTGGTTTAAAAACAAGTTTTGCTAAACCACTTTCTAATTTACTCTCTTTAGAATTTACTTTTTCACCATTTCCAAGTCTTAGTGTACCATCTGCAGCTATTGTACCAATTCCTACAAATTCAATTTTTTCATTTACCTTACCAAATACTGCGACTGTACCACTTTTTCTTTCATATCCAGATTGATATCCTAAAGTAACTTTCCCTCCAAATTTCTCACCCTCTTTTAAAAAGTCACTTGGGTCTTTTGTTTCATAAACAAATGAACCATTTATAACACCACTTCCACTAAGAGCAGAGTTTGGTCCAAGTTCTACAGATGTGATTTTTAAAAGAGAAGCATCAATTGTTTGATCCCCTGAATGGTGAAATAATTGCCCGCCAAGTTTTGCTCCATCAACAGTAATATTTCCATACTTATCTTCTAAACCTCTTACGTAAACCCTTTGTCCATATCTAGCATTTCCATCTACCATAACACTAGGAAGTGATTTTAAAATATCTTTTATATCACTTGCTTGTTGCTCTTCAAGTTGTTTTGATGATACTGATTTTACTTGTGCATCAAATGCTGAAGTAACCACCTCTAAATCCTGTAGTTGTGTATTTTCTGCCAATAATGAAACTTGTGCAATTAAAAGTGCAGCAGTTAATCTTGATAACTTAATATCCATATTTATCCTTATATTGTGTATATTATTGCTGGCTATTTAAGATTGGCTGGCTAGTTTTTTATTTAGTTAAAATTAATTTGTTTGATTTTGTAATTCGTAGATAGTATTGTTGTCCATCATGAACAATTATTACTGTATTTTTATCTTTAAAAATCTCTTTGCTATCAATATTTTTACCCATTTTTCTCCGATATTAAATGAAATTGAATTAAAAACCAACGGAATATTAACAGAAAAATCTTAATTTTATATTAACAATGATAATGATTATCGAAAATACTATAAATTCTATTACAATTAAGATAACTATTATCAATATTGATATAAAATTCCAAAATGTTAAATAAATTTCTAATGGTTACATCAGTATTTTTTATTTTGTTTCTCCATTTTACTTTATTTGCATCTACAGAAAGGAGGATAGAAAAAGTCGTAGTTACACAACCTCAAACAGTACAAAAGATTTCACTACAAAATGTGATTTTAAAAAAACCTGAGGTGAAAAAAGTAGAGCAAAAAAAAGAAGTAAAAAAAGTTGTTAAACAAAAAGTTCTTAAGAAAGTTGTGAAAAAAACAAAAAAGAAAATTGTAAAAAAAGAGATAAAAAAGAAAGAAAACAATAAAAAAGTTGTAAAAAAAACAACTCCAAAAGTTCAACCACAAGTTACAAAAAAGATTATAAAGCCTAAAAAAGTTGAGAAGATGGTTTCAGTTGAAGAGCTTAATGTTATTAAAAATAAGTACTTAAATAGATTAAGAAGTTTAATTGAGGATAAAAAGATCTATCCTAAAAGTGCAAAAAGACTTAAACAGCAAGGAAGAGTTATTGTCTCATTCCTAATAACAAAAGAGGGAACTTTTAAAAATATCTCTTTAAAAGATAGTTCAAAATATAAAAAATTAAATAAAGCAGCCCTTGAACTTTTAAACAATATTTCAAGGTTTGAACAAATTCCCGATGAATTGGGAAAAAATAAATGGGTAATAGAGATACCCATAAGTTATAAAATTTTAAGAGCATAGGAGAAATATGTTAATTAGCTTAATAAATCACGTAAATGAATTAAATTTGATAGATTACATCAATAGAGGTGGGATTATAGTTTATATCCTAATTGGATTAAATATTATTGGATTTTCTATTATGTTATGGAAGTTTTTAATAATAATGATAGCAAAACTAAGAAAAGAAGCAACAGCACAAAAAATAGTACAACAGTTAGAAAACAATGATAAAAGATTTGAAGAAAAAACTATTCAAAATGCTTTAAATAAATATCTTAGTGGTCTTGAAAGTGGATTAAATACTGTAAAAATAATTGCTTCAATTTCACCTTTGTTAGGATTACTTGGAACTGTGGTTGGTGTTTTAAACTCTTTTGATGCCATTTCTAAATCTGGACTTGGGGATCCTTCTATTTTCTCAACAGGTATTTCAGTTGCACTTATTACAACAGTCGCTGGTTTAATTGTTTCAATCCCCCATTATATTGGATATAACTACTTAGTTGGTTTTATCGATAATATAGAACATAAAATTGAAGAGAGAGTTATTTCAAAATTATGAGAACAAAAAGAGAAACAATCACCCCTGATTTGACCCCATTAATTGATGTTGTTTTTATTTTATTGATTTTTTTTATTGTATCTTCTGTTTTTAAAAAAGAGGAGCTTGCCTTGGTTTTAGATTTACCAAGTTCACAGGCACAAGCTTTAGAGATAAAAGAAAAAGAGATTTTCATAGAACTAAGCAGTGATAAATTAGCTTTGTTTGGGGAAGAGATTTCTTTAGAAGATTTTGATAAACAGTTATCTAAAATTGATAATAAAAAAAGAACCATAATAGTTAGAATTGATAAAAATGTAGAGTATCAAAGAGTTGTAAAAATACTTGATACTCTACAAAAATATGATTTAAATAATCTATCTTTAGTTACAAAAAAAGATTAATTAAAGATGGATTTTGGGTGTTCTTAATAACTTCTTTTTTTAATTCATTAAATCTTTTCTGAAGTACATTAATATCTAATTTTTCATTTTCTTCCATTTTAATACTCATTAATAAGTTTAACGGCAATTGACGAAATATGTTGTTTATCAACTTCTCCATATTTCATTTTAAATAGTTTTAGAATAGGACATACCATTTTATGATTTACATCTTGTCCCGAACTTCTCAACATCTTTCTTATTTCCCTTTTTATCAATAATTCTGACATCTCTTCTCCTTTTTGATAATAGATATCAAAATATTATCGACTTAAAACTTAAAATATACTAATTTTGATAATTATTATTGATATGTCTAGAGAGATTATGTAGAAAGGTTAAAAAAGATTAAAACTATTTTCTACTTCCAACATTTGACATTAATAAAGATATCCATTTAGTTGATTTATCTGAATCAAAAGCTATTTTTAATGTCATAGTAATTGGAACAGCTAAGAACATTCCAACTAGTCCTAAAACCCATCCCCATAAAATAAGTGAGAAGAAAATCACCATTGGCGAAAGACCTAACTCTTTTCCCATAAATTTTGGCTCTATAATGTTACTAATACCCACATTGATACAGACATATAAAACAATTAAAATTAATGTTGTATTTAAATCCCCACCAACTAAAGATAGAAGAATAGCTGGTATTGCTGCAATAATTGAACCAACAACTGGAACAAAATTAAAAAGCATCGCAATTACACCCCATAAAATTGGATACTCAATATCAAAATACATTAAAACTATTGTTACAAGAAAGCCCGTAAAGAAACTTGTTGTTGTTTTAACAGAGAAGTATTTTTGAATATTTGATGAAAAAAGTTTAAAGTGTTCTAATTTTTTTCTATCCCTATCATAAATTACTTTTAATTTTTTTTCAAAAGATTTAGCTTCTGCTAAAATAAAAGCAATTCCAATAATAATCAATAAAAATTTAGAAAGAAAAGTTCCTATACTACCAATTAAATTTGTTGTAATCCCAAAAAAAGAATTAAGACTTAAAGCATCTAAAATAGTATTTTTATCAATCTCATAACCATAGTTTTCAGCAAAGGCAATCCCTTTTACAACTAAAGCTTGTAGCTGTTTTTCATATTGGGGTAAATTTGATATAAAATCTTTTAAAGAGATATTTAAAACATACCCTAGAAGAATAGTAAGTAATACAAAACCACCTAATACAAAAAGATAAGCTATTATCTTTGGTATATGTTTTTTTTCAAGGAAAATAATAAATGTTGAGATAATTGATGCAATAAAAATTGCCAAGAAAAGGATAATCACTATTTCTGCTGCAGCTTTTATCCCTGCTAATATTAATACTAAACTTGCAAAATAGAAAAAATAGTTTTTTACACTAGTGACTTCCAAGGTCTTCCTTTTAAAAGAATAATTATAACGAGATTCTTTTAAAGAAAGTATTTATGGATAAAGGCTTATTTCCAAGGCTCTGGATTTGCAACTATTTTAAAAACTCTATTGTTTACTGCATCGGAAACATCTTTTGCAAGATTAATTAATCCCGCATATGCCCCATAACTAACTTTTTTCTCTTGATTAACATCTACAAAGGAAACTTTTTTCTTAATAGCAGTATATAAACTTCTTCCTCCTGCTAATAAAATATCAACATTATGCTCATCAATTAACTTTGCTTGTTCAGTTCCTGGATCTGTCATCAAAATATCAACATATTTTGCACAAATCTCTTTATCTTCTAAGGTTGCTTTTTTTACACTTGTTGCAACAACATCAATACCAATATCTTGTAAGGCTGAAGCTATAGACCAAGTTTTATTTCCACCTGTATTTAAAATAGCTTTTTTCCCTTCAAGTATTTTTCTATATGGGATTAAGGCTTCTTCTAATTTTGCTTCTTCTTCAGCGATTACTTTCTCTGCCCTTGCAGTTAATTCTTCATCTCCAAAGGCATTTACAATACTTCTAATAGCATTTGTAGTATCCCTTTTCCCGTAAAAAGAAATAGATATATATGGGATTTCATATTTTTCTTGCATTTTTCTTGTTAAACTAATTAATGATTTAGCACAAACAATTACATTCAATTTTGCAGTATGTGCCATCTGTATATTTTCAATTCTTCCATCTCCAGCTAAAGTTGAAACAATTTTGATACCTATTTTTTCCAAAATTGGAGTATATTGCCACATATCTCCTGTTACATTATATTCACCTATTAAATTTATACCAAATGGGTGTATCTCTTCAGGTTCTTTTGTTCCTATTAGTTGATGAAGCACAGACTCACCTCCAAGCCTTGAACCTAAGTTTTTACCTCCTACAAATCCAGGAGAGTGAATAACTACAATAGGTATGCCATGTTTTGTTTCCATTCTATTGCAAACATTATCGATATCATCACCTATCATTGCAGTAACGCAGGTTTCATATACAAAAATTCCCTTAGGATTTTTATGTTCTACTATATAATTAATTGAGTCTTCTAATTTTTTATCTCCCCCAAAAATTACATCATTTGTACTAACATCTGTTGTATATCCTGTTACAGTATTATTTTCCCCTTTGTGGGAAGTTAAAGTTTGTCTCGTTTCCCAAGATGCACCAATACAAGTTGAAGGGGAGTGAACAAGATGAACAACATCAGCATATGGAAATAATGCAATTTGAGCACCTTCAAAGGCGCAACCACCAGAAGTTGCCCCTGGTTTTGGTTTATCACATGAAGATTTTTTAGTCTTATTGTGTGAACATGCAGTTTCACTTAATAGTTCTCTAATTAGTTTTTTATTTACCATTGTCTACTCCTTACAGAAGGTTACTCCTTCAGCTAGCTTTTTATTCCTTAACCTATGCAAGTTCTATTCCCTTTAAATGTTTTTTATAAATTACGGAACAGTTTTTGCATATAACTTCATAAGATAATTGCTTAGGAGAAGAAAATGTTAGCAATACCACTTAGTAAAAGTAGTTCTACAACTATTTCAGATTTATATGGGAATGCACCATTTTTTGCATTTTTAAATACTTTAACTGGAGAGATGACAGTTGAAAAAAATGATGGTTGTGGAAGCGGTTCTGATACAGCAATGTTTGTAAAAAAAAGTGGTGCTACAAGCACTATTTTTTATCATATGGGAGAAGGTGTATTTAATACTCTTTATAAAGAGCAAGTAAAAGTATTCACTTCAAAAAAGAACTTTCTTTCAATTGATGAGATTTACCAAAACTTTTTAAATGAAGAAACAATTGCTGTAACTAAGGATAATGCAAAAACACTACTTGATTCAGGTAGTGCAAGTTGCACATGCGGTTCTAAGGAGTAAAATATGGCAGTAGTTATTACAGATGAATGTATCAGTTGTGATTCATGTGTTGATGAATGCCCTGCAACGGCGATTGTAAGTGCAGATGATTCACCCATTGAAGATGCAGAATATGTATATGTAAAACCTGAAAAGTGTATAGAGTGTGTAGATTGTTCTGTACCAAAATGTTTTGACGTTTGTCCTACACCAGGAGCTATAGCTTGGGATATGCCTTATACTCAAGAGTTTAATGACTACTATTTAAGTGGCCATGAGGAAGGAACTTATAAAATCAGAGTTCATAAGAAAAAAGGTATATTCTCTCCTGAGAATCAACCAAGGCCTTTTAGAGAGCTTATTAGTATGGAAGATAGACTAGAACATAAACCATTAGAATTTTAGGAACTATTTTGGAAAAAGATTTAAAATATTATGCATCTTTAGATTATCCCTTTGAGTGTTATAGTGGGGAAAATGAACTTGGTGATGCATTTTTAGTTGAATTTTTAGATTTTGATATTAAAGCAGCAAGTGAAGATTACGAAGAAGCAGTTGAACTTGCCCATAAGTTTTTAATAGAACATATATATAAACAACTGGAGATGGGGAAAGAACTTCCAAATCCAGGGGAAGGAAGAAATTTTATGAGACACAAAGAAGCATTAGCTGCATACAAAAGTAAAGATTTTGATACAGCACTTTCTATTTGGAAAGAGGAAGCAAAAACAAAAAGTGATAGAGCAATGGCAAACCTTGGATTAATGTATCTAAAAGGTGAAGGTGTTCAAAAAGATTATACAAAAGCAAAAGAGTGGTTTGAAGAAGCGAGTAAATACGATAATGACTCAGCAAATTTCAACTTAGCTTTAATGTATCAAACAAAAATTGGGGTAGAAGAAGATTTAAATAAAGCTATTGACTACTTTAGAAGGGCCGTAGCTAAAAACCATACGCAAGCTTGTTTTAGATTAGCCTTAATTTTACTACAAGATAGAACAAAACTTGATTTAGTTAAAGAGGGATTTGATTGTATGTTAAAGGCTGCACAAAATGGTCATGCTATGGCAAATGTACAATTAACAGGGATGGACAAACCTTTAAATGATGCCTGCGAATTAAATACAGATTTTAGAGCGCAAACAAAAGAAAAACAATTAGAAATTATAAACGATGCCTTAGATAGATTTGTTAGACCAATACTTCTAAAAGATGGTGGAAATATTGTTTTAATTGATTATATAAGCGAGCCAGAAGTTGAGATTAGATTAGCTTATCAAGGTGCATGTGTTGGATGTTCTATTGCAAGTACTGGAACATATACAATGATTGCAGACACTATGCAAAAAATCATTGATGAAAGAGTTAGGATATTTATATTATGAGAATTGCATTTGCTTCAAAAGATAATATTCACGTTAATCAACATTTTGGTTGGTGTAAAGAGTTTTATATTTATGAGATTCATGGTGATGAATATACTTTTGTTAAATCTATTGATTCTTCACTTGAGATTGATGATGAGATTGAAAAACTTACATATAAAATCGAGTGTCTAGAAGATAGTGATATATTATATGTTCAACAAATAGGACCAAAAGCTGCAATGATGGTAAAGAAATGTCAAATTTTTCCTATGCAAGCAAGCCGTGAAAATGAAAAGATTGAAGATGTTTTAAACTCTTTAATTAAGATGCAAGAAAATCCACCAATTTGGATGAGAAGATTAATAGCAAAATAAAAAAAATGGATAGATTATGGATACAAATAAGCCAATAGAAATTGCACCCGATATATATTTTATTGGTGCCTTTGACCCTGATATTAGAACCTTTGATATTATAATGAAAACTGCAAATGGTTCATCATATAATGCTTATTTGATAAAAACTGATGAAGGTGTAATAATAGTTGACACCGTAAAAGTAGAGTTTCAAGCAGAATTTTTTAAAAAAATAGAAAGCTTGTGTTCATATGATGAGATAAAATATGTGATTTTACACCATATGGAACCAGATCATGCTGGAGCAATACCAGAACTAATGAATAGAGTAAATGATGATGTGAAAGTTTTAATTTCACCGCAAGCAACATCAATGTTAAAAGCAATTACCCATAGGGAAAATATCGATTTTGAAACTGTTTGGACAAACAAAAGTTTAAAACTTGGAAATAAAACAATTAGGTTTTTAACAACTCCTTATTTACATTGGCCTGAAACAATGAGTTCTTTTGTAGAAGAGGATTGTTTATTGTTTTCAGGGGATGTTTTTGGAAGCCATTACCATGATAAAAGATTGTTTGATGACCAAGTTAGTGATTTCTTTTATGCTTTTAAATATTATTATGATCATATTATGAGACCCTTTAAATCTTATGTTTTAAATGCTTTGAAGTTGTATGATAAGTTAAGTATAGAAATGATTGCACCACTTCATGGACCAATATTAAGACAAAAACCCTATAAATATATGGAGTATTATAGAAGTTGGAGTCAAAAAGATTATAAAGAGATAAGTCATGGAAATAAGATTTTATCAATTTTTTATATCACAAGCTATAAAAATACTAGAGATATGGCTGAAGCAATTTTCGATGGAGCAGAAAGTGTTGAGGGGATTATAGCAAATGTGTATGATTTGACCTCACTTGAAGAGTCAAACATGATAAATATATTAGAAGAAAGTGATGGAATTTTAATAGGATCGCCAACAATTAACTCCGATGCTCCTAAACCAGTTTGGGATTTACTCTCTTGTATGATGTATCTAGAAAAACGGGGGAAAACTGGTGGTGCCTTTGGTTCATATGGGTGGAGTGGTGAAGCTGTTGATATGATTAACCATAGACTAAAATCATTAAGTTTTAGAGTGCCTCCAATGGAGTCTATGAAAATAAAATTAATCCCTACAAAAGAGGAGCTAAACCAATGCTATAATTATGGGGTAGAATTCGGTGAAATTTTAAATGGTAAGATGATAGAAATTACTATGAATTAATTGGTGATGAGTATAAATTACAGTACCTTTGACTAAAACTAATACTTATACTCATCACCTATTGATTTTATTGTTAAATTATTTATTTACCAATTTTATCTGCAATAGCTTGGATATCAGCATCTGATAAAGAAACAACTTGACCTTTCATAAGAGCTTTCATAGGTCCTCCGTAAGATCCATCTTTGTAACCTTTTAATGAATCTACAATCTCTTGTTTAGTCATATCTTTAATGATTTTTGACTTTCCTAAGGCAACCTTCTCACCATTTGCTCCATGACATGCAACACACTTTGCATATGGATTTGCAAAAGCAACACATGCTAACACTGAACTTAAAAGTAAAACTTTCTTCATTTCTTCTCCTTTTTTATTGTTTAAAAATTGTAATAAAAAATTGTGGAAAAAAAATAGACTAAGGTCAAGAAAATATTTTTTTTATTCTTTTTGCTAAATTTAATCTAATTGCACTATATCTCATAACTTTAGACAAGCTTTTCCATTGAGTTTTTTCATAACATGGTTTTTCACAGTTTCTACATCTAGGTTTTATTTCATGGGGACATTCTTTTAATCTATCAAAAGAGTAAGAGATTAGAGAATTACACTCCTCGCAAAGGGAAATAGAAGTTTCAAAGGAAAGATTTTTATACTCAAATTTATAAAGCTTACTTTTTTGATTTTCATGTTTATCTTTACAATATTTTGTAAAAAATCTATTTAGAGTATCAATTTCACTTTGAAATTTTTCTTCTGTCATAATATTTTTATCACCCTATTTTTATTGCTAAATATTTTTTCAACTCGTTCTTGCCAAAGTTTCGCAAACTCTTTTTTCTCTTCAAGAGAAGCTTTATCTTGTATTAGTTTTTCCATTAATTGTGGTATTTTTTCATCTGGTGGTATTATACTTGGATTGTAGATTAATTCCAATGATTCTTTTGTATCTATTCTTGTAAACTTTGCACTAGTTGTGATTTTATCATTAAATTGCATCAAACCATATCTAGTGAACTTACCATTTAAGCCTTTAAATCCTAAAAACTCCGTTGCCCCAGTAATTTGAGAAACAACATTTGCAACAACTCCTGCAGTACCCTCTAGTAAATCCTCTTTAAAACTTACAAAAATCTCTCCCCTTTTTGGAGTTTCATTTTTGTATAAATTCTTTAGTGCAATTTGAGTCATTAGATATGCTCCAGCTACTGTTGGGCAAGAGTGCCCTGCACTTTTTACAATATCTAAATATGAAAACTCTACAACTCCATCCTCTAATGAACCAAGAACTGCTGATAAGTCATCTTTTAATTTTATTGTTTCAATTTCATCGAAAAACTTTGGATATTTCATTTATTTACCTTATAAAAAATTATAAAGTAAATATAGCTATTTTGATAATGTTTATCATTGACATAAGTCAATAAAAGGAGTTAATTTAATTCACTAAGTCCTGAAACTTTATATATAACATCTTTTAGTTCATTAAGTTTTTTTACAACCGCATCGTTGCAAGGTTTGTCTAGATTGTACCTAGTATCCATAAATTCGTATATATTGTCTATATTTGAAAACACTTCTTTTATCAATTGTTCTTTTATTTGTTCTTGAATAGTCATAGAGATTCCTTTTAAAATTATCTACTTATATGCAATTTTTATTCCTAAATTTTAATTTTTTTTCAATGGAACACTATGTGCATTATTCATTTTCAATATAAAAACGCGAAAAGGAGAGATGATGAGTTGTTCATGTACATCAAGTAGCACGCAAGAAAGTTTAGAACAAGAGGTAATGGATAAGATTAACAATCACCCATGTTATAGTGAAGGTGCCCACCAACACTATGCAAGAATCCACGTAGCAGTTGCCCCTGCTTGTAATATTCAATGTAACTATTGTAATAGAAAGTTTGACTGTTCAAACGAATCTAGACCAGGTGTTACTTCAAATAAATTAAGCCCTGAAGATGCTGTTAAAAAAGTATTATATGTTGGTGGAGATATTCAACAACTTTCAGTTGTTGGTATTGCTGGGCCTGGTGATGCCCTTGCAAACCCTAAAAAAACATTTGATACATTTAAAATGTTACACGAGAAAGCACCTGATCAAAAACTATGTTTATCAACAAATGGACTTAAACTTCCTGATTATGTAGATGAGATGATTAAATACAATGTTGACCATGTAACTGTAACAATAAACTCTGTTGATGAAACAGGTGAAATTGGTGCAAAAATCTATCCATGGATTCACTGGAATCATAAAAAAGTATTTGGAGCCGAGGGTGCAAAAATTTTATTAGAGCAACAACTTAAAGGTATTAAGATGTTAGTTGAAAATGGGATTTTAGTAAAAGCAAATTCTGTTTTAATCCCTGGTGTAAATGACCAAGAATTACCAAATGTAGCTAAAAAGCTAAAAGAATTAGGTGTTTTCTTACACAATATCATGCCACTTTTATCAAAAGAAGAATATGGAACATATTATGGATTAAATGGACAAAGAAGTGCTACAGACCAAGAGGTTATGGCAGCACAAGAAGCATGTGGTATGGATATGAAACTAATGAGCCACTGTAGACAATGTCGTGCAGATGCTGTTGGTTTAATTGGTGAAGATAGAGGGGAAGAGTTTACTCCTGATGTATTCCAAGATATGACTTGGGAAGCTTTAGAAGAGCAATATGATATTGAAGGTAGAAAAAAGAAACACGAAGTTATTGAAAACTGGAGAGCTGCACTTGATGCTGCAAACGATAGAATTAAAATCGAACAAGCTACAAAAGAGGAATTAAGTAGTACAGGTGAAACTAAACTTGTAGCTGTTACAACAGCTGGAGAGGGAACAATTAATTTACACTTTGGTAATGCAACAGAGTTCTTAATCTATGAAGTTGGAGATAAAGCACTTAAATTTGTAATGCACAGAAAAGTAGAAAATGCTTACTGTAAAGGTCCTGAAGATTGTGATGGTTCTTATCCAATTGAAGAAATTAAAAATACTTTAAAAGATATTGATATTCTTTTAACAGAAAAAATAGGTGGTTGTCCACAAGATGAATTAGCAACTATTAATTTAATTTCAGATGATTCATATGCACTTCAACCAATTGAAAAATCTGTTTTTGAAGCTGCAAAAAAATATTTTTTCCAAGAAAAAGAGTTAGAAGCTGAATTAGGGTAATCCCTAATTCATTTTCAAAAAAACAAATGAAAAATCCAAAAGTTTTACTTCTAAAGGGTAATGGTCCTATATCTATTAACAGTGAATTATTAGAACTATACCCAGCAACTACCTGTCATGGAGCTATTGGTTTTCCTTTGAAATCTTTACGTGCAGATAAAATCTACTTAGTTGATTCCCTTGATACTTTTTGGGAAATTGAAAAAACAATAAAAGACAAACCTTGTTGTTTTGTATACTCATATGATTCTTTAGAAAAAGAGGATTTAAATAAAATCCATAGTTTAGAGATACTTAAAATTTAATCATAAAGGAACACTTTTTGCATATATTAGTTTAATACTAATAAAAAGGTAAATTAAATGTTTCTAATCAACGACACAACTTTAAGAGACGGTGAACAAGCCCCATATGTTGCATTTAATACTAAAGAAAAATTAGATATTGCTAAAAAACTCTATGAAGCAGGCGCCGATGAGCTTGAAGTTGGAATTCCGGCAATGGGACAAAAAGAGCAAGATGACCTTAAAGAAATTTTAGCATTAAATTTACCTATTAGAATTATGAGTTGGAATAGAGCAACCTTAAGTGATTTAGAAGCTTCAATTAACTGCGGATTAAAAGCAGTAGACCTTTCAATTCCTGTCTCAGATATCTTAATTGATGTAAAATTTGGAGGAGACAAGGAAAAACTTTTAAGACAATTAGAAACAGTAGTTTTAGAAGCAAAAAAAGAGGGGCTTTTTGTTTGTATTGGAGGAGAAGACTCTAGCCGTGCAGACTTAGGATTTTTAAAAGAGATTATGAGTTTAGGAAAATCTATTAACGCTGATAGATTTAGGTATTGTGATACCGTTGGGATATTAACTCCCCAAAAAACATACGAAAATATAAAAGAGTTAAGTTCATTAAAACTGCTCGATATTGAGATGCATACACATAATGATTTTGGTATGGCAACAGCAAATGCAATTTCTGGTTTTGAAGCAGGAGCAATGAGTGCTAATACAACTGTAATAGGTTTAGGTGAACGCGCGGGCAATGCATCTTTCGAGCAGGTTTTAATGAGTTTAACAAGACTTTTTGGAAAAGCTGTAGATATTAACTCTGAAAAATTAAAATCTTTAATTCAAAGTGTTAGTCTTGCATCAAATAGAAGAATAGATACAAATCTTCCAATTATTGGAGAGTATATTTTTGCCCATGAATCAGGAATTCATGTAAATGGGATGATGAAATCAAAATCAGCCTATGAACCATTTACCCCAAAAGAGGTTGGTTTACAAAGGGCTTTCCCCATTGGAAAACATTCAGGAACCTCAACTTTATTATATCACTTACAAGCTATGGGGATTAATCCAGACAAAAAAAGACTGCAAGAACTTTTACCATTAGTAAGAGAGATTGTTACAAATAGAAAAAAAGTATTAGATAGTACTGAATTAAAAGAGTTATACCTATGTTCGTTGGATATTTAAGAAACGATTTTGAAGATGATATCTCTGATTTATTAGAAAGTGATAAGCTTTTTGAATTGGAGTTATTGAAACAAACTTATAATGTATTTCCTCAATATTGCTTTGCAGCATATGAAAATGGAAATATAGTTGGTGTAGTTAGTGCTTATGAGTTTCATAAACATATTTTTATAAATGTAATAAATGCATTAGAATCCCATGAAGAAGTTTTAACAAGACTTTTAAAGCTTCTTATACAAAATACTCCTAGTATGAATATTTTTGTATTAATTGATTTTAAGAAAAAACACTTTGTAGAAGCTTTTAATTTTCAAGAGCATTCTTTATTTTCTAGATATATGCATAGTGGAGAAGCCGTTCCCTTTAATTTTTCAAACTCTATTGCAAAGCAAGTAAGTGGTGAAAACTATGATGACATTTCAATAAAAATTGATAAACAAGTATTTATGGACAATAGAGAAGATTATATAAAAACTGATTGTACCTTCTCAAACTCTTTAAAACTATCAACTCAAACAGGCTTTTTACACTCATATGTAGTAAATAAAAGATTTATTAGAATTTCACCCTGGCTTATGCAAAGTGAGTCTTATTTAGATGCAGAAAAACTTCTAAGGGGTGTTTTATATTATAGGGGATTAAAAAAGATTTTTGCCTATACCCCAAAAGATATCAAAGAGATAACTGAACTTTATGATAGTTATAAATTTAAAAAAGATGGTACCTATTCTTTAATGTATTTAGGGGAAAAACCACAATTAAAATTAGAAAATTTATACGCAATATAATCATAAAATATATAAAAAATAGACAATAAATTTAAAAAAAGGAGACGAAATTATGGCAGGATTAACAGAAGAACAAAAAGAGAAGAAAAAAGAACTAGCAAAGTATAAAAGAAAAGTTGTTGAACTTGCTGGTGTTGTTCATGATATTGTTGAAGATACAATCTGGACAGATTATGATAAATTACCAGAATTAAGTGAAAAAATTGCTGTTGCTATGAAAGATGTTAATACTTTCAAAGAAGCACATCCATACTTAAAATAATTTGGAAATATTATGGAAGATTTAAAAAATAAAAGAATCTGCGAATGTGGAGAGAAAACTATCCAAGATGCAGTAAAGATTTTTCAAGATACAGATCTTCCATATAAAAAAGCTAAAAAACTAGTAACTGGATGTAGTAAAACTTGTTGTAGAAAGCCTTTAATGGCTTTATACAATATGGTTGACTTTGGATTTATTGATTATGAAGAGATTTCTTTTTTAATTGACGCAATGAATGACAGGTTAAAGGGATGAGCATGAGTGATATTGATGATTTTGTAAGATGGGTTAGAACTAATAGATTAGAATCTACCATTTCAACAAATGATGATGATATTTTTATGATGACCCATTTAGATTTAACTAAGAAAAAAATTCGTGAATTACCTGAGTCTATTCATGTTTTAAAATCTTTAAGTGTTTTAAAACTTTCAAACAATAGACTTTCTAAATTACCTAATTCAATTGGACAATTAAAAAATCTAAAAAATCTTCAATGTGAAAACAACCTTATTGAAGAATTACCCTCGTCTATTGGCAATCTAGAGAAACTTATGATTTTAAATCTAAATGGAAATAGACTTGAAACATTACCTGAAGAGATTTACAATCTTAGTTCACTTACTAGATTAACCCTAGCTGCTAATAAAATAAAAAATGTTAGCCCTAGTTTAGGAAATCTTACAAAGTTGTTGTATCTATCTTTTGATACCAATGAACTAGAGGAATTACCCGATTCTTTTTCTAAAATGAAATCTTTATATTATTTAGATCTATCTTTTAATAATCTAAGTTTTCTTCCAGAATCAATATCTAGTATTGAAGAGCTTGAAACTCTACTTTTAGAAGGGAATCATCTAAAAAACCTACCCTCGTTGGAATCCCATGATATGTTGATAAAACTTGATTTAAGTGATAATAACCTTGAATCTTTAAACTTTAACATTAGTAAATTAGAAGATTTAAGAATATTGATTTTAGATAACAATAACCTAAGTTATCTACCCAATGAAATTTGTCAATTAAAAAAACTTACAAGTTTAAGTGTAAGTTCCAATTCTCTAGTTTCGCTACCAAATGATTTAGGAAACCTTGAAAAGCTTGAAGAATTGGATTTAGAGGATAATGAAATTAGCGTTTTACCTGATTCAATTGAGGAGTTAATGAATTTAAAAAATCTTTATATTGGCGGAAATAAAGATTTATCAAGACCTGCGGGAATGGATCTTGAATATTGTGATGTAGTTTAAATAAGGAGGAAAAAACTATGAGTGAATTTGAAATGATGGAAGTTGAAGTATTAAGCTTACTTCAAAAAAATGCAGATGATGATTATGCAAAAAATACATTGGCGCCTTGGATTGCTAAAACTTCATTAAGAATGGGGCATTTGTACTCTGATTTAGGCTTAATCAGTAGAAAAGAGATGAATAGGTTAATGACAAACAACTTTCCATCTTTGGCAAAAATAAAACCAAAAGATGTAAGATGGAAAAAATATCTTTACGATTCTATAGGTAAAACTGCACCAGCTTGTTCTACATGTAAAGATATATCAAATTGTTTTAATTGTGAGTTAGCTTCTTAAAGAGCTAAACTCATTATATATATCTTTATTTTTAGAATAGATTTTATAAATTACTTTATCGTAAGTAAATTCAAGGTAATTTGCTTGCAACCATAACCTATGGGATTTAGAAGCTTTAATTCTATCATCATCACTAAGCTTTTTATTTAGATAATCTTCTGCAATATCATCATCTATTCCATATATTGGGTCACCTAATATTTTATGCCCAATTGAGTATAGATGTACTCTTATTTGATGTTGTCTACCTGTTATTGGAGTAACTTCAACTAATGTAATATCTTTTTTCTCGTTGTATTTTAAAGGTTTTACCTTTGTAATTGATTCTTTACCCTCATCTTTTGAGCAAGTTGCCATTCTAACACCAATAGCCTTCCCCTCTTTTTTTAAATTTTTATCAATTAACTCTTCTTTTTCTATTTTTCCTTCAACTATTGCAAGATAAGATTTTTTATACTCTTTGTTCTCAAACATGGTTGCAAGTTTATTTGTAACCTTCTCATTTTTTCCCACTAATACTAGTCCTGATGTCTCTGCATCTATTCTGTGAGCTTGGTTTGCACTCTCTCCTAAATGGTATCTAATCTCATCCAAAAGTGAATAAGGAGTGTTTTTTGAAATAGGATGAATCATTAAATTTGAAGGCTTATCAAAGATTGCAAAATCTTTAAAAATATGTAAAGGTCTTAAGCCCCTTGTATGCCCCTCAAACAAAGCAATGTAGATGACATCTTCTTTTATTAATTCATTGATTTCATAGGGAACATGGTTTGAGTCAAAAACCCTTGATCTTGCTATCAAACGATTGGCAGGACGGGGCTTGTAGCCCAAGTCTTGCAACATAAATAGTTGTATTTTTTTATCTTTTATGGCATCAAATTTTTTTAAAGTAAACGGCAATATTATTTCCTGAAATTAAGTAAAAATTCAACAAAAATTAAACATATATTTTGTCTTATTTAGATAGCATATCATACTTAAATTATTAGAAAAAATTGATAAAAACTAATAGATATTTGAATACAAGGGATTTGTTTATGGTTGAAAGATATGCTAGAGAAGAGATGTCAAAACACTGGACTCAACACGCAAGATATGCAGCATGGTTAGAAGTAGAAAAAGCAGCAGTAAAGGCTTGGAATAAATTAGGTCTTATTCCAGATGATGATTGTGAAAAAATTGTAAATAATGCAACATTTTCAGTTGAGAGAATTGAAGAGATTGAGGCTGTTACAAAACATGACTTAATTGCATTTAACACAAGTGTTTCAGAGTCATTAGGGGAAGAATCAAGATGGTTCCACTATGGTATGACTTCATCTGATGCAGTTGATACAGGTGTTGCCCTTCAAATGAGAGACTCTTTAAATATTATTATTGATGATGTTAAGATGTTAATGGAATCAATTAAAAAAAGAGCTGAAGAGCATAAATTTACACTTATGGTAGGAAGATCTCATGGTATTCATGGTGAGCCTATTACATTTGGTTTAACTTTAGCTGTTTGGTATGATGAGATGTCAAGACACCTATTAAACCTAGAGCAAACAATGGAAGTTATCTCTGTTGGTCAAATCTCTGGTGCAATGGGTAACTTTGCTCATGCTCCATTAGAACTTGAAGAATTAGCTATGGCAGAATTAGGTTTAAAACCAGAACCTTGTTCAAACCAAGTAGTTCATAGAGATAGATATGCAAGACTTGCTACTGCTTTAGCATCTATGGCATCATCAATCGAAAAATTTGCTGTTCAAGTTAGACACTTACAAAGAACAGAAGTATACGAAGCTGAAGAGTTTTTTGCGAAAGGGCAAAAAGGAAGTTCAGCTATGCCACACAAAAGAAATCCTATTTTAACTGAAAATATCACAGGTTTAGCAAGAACAATTAGAGCATATGCTAATCCAGCGATGGAAAATGTAGCATTATGGCACGAAAGAGATATCTCACACTCATCAAATGAAAGATTTTGGTTACCTGATGCATTTATTACAACAGACTTTATGTTACATAGAATGAACAATGTAATTGCTAACTTAACTGTTATGCCTGAAAATATGATGAAAAATTTAAACTTAACTGGTGGTTTAGTTTTTTCTCAGAGAGTTTTGCTAGAGTTACCAAAAGCTGGAGTAAGCAGAGAAGATGCTTACAAAATCGTTCAAAGAAACGCTATGAAGGTTTGGGAAGAGATTCAACAAGGTAAACCAACATTAAATGAAGAGGGTGAGTCTTTATACTTAGGTCACTTATTAGCAGATGAAGACTTAAGAGCAAAACTATCTGAAGAACAAATCAGAGAGTGTTTTAACTACGATTATTATACAAAAAATGTGGATGCTATATTTAAAAGAGTATTTAAATAATTAACTTAAAAAGGGATAGGGGTTAAACTAAGATGGCAATAATGATTCAAAAAAGAAATGGTAGAAAAGAGATTTTAGATATTACTAAAATCCAAAAGATGACTATTGAAGCTACTGAAGGCTTAGATGGTGTATCTCAAAGTGAATTAGAGCTTGATGCTCAAATTAAATTTATTGATGGAATGAGTTCTTCAGATATTCAAGATGCATTAATAAAAACTGCGGTTGAAAAAATCGATATTGATGTCCCAAATTGGACTTTTGTTGCCGCAAGACTTTTTGTATTTGACCTGTATCATAAAGTTGGAAAAGCTACTCATGGAATCAAAGGTGAACCATACTGCCATTTAAAAGATTACCTAAAATATGGAAAAGAAGCTGGAAGACTACTTCCTGCTTTAGGTGAAGGTTATGATCTAGATGATTTAAATGATTATATGGATCCAACAAGAGACTATTTATTCAATTATCTTGGAATTAAAACTTTATACGATAGATATTTAATCAAAAATAGACAAGGTATACCAATAGAGCTTCCTCAACAAATGTTTATGGCGATTGCTATGTTCTTAGCTCAAGATGAAGATAATAAACAACAAAGAGCAAAAGAGTTTTATGATGTAGTTTCAAAATTTGAAGTTATGTTAGCAACTCCAACATTATCAAATGCAAGAACAAACAGACACCAATTATCTTCTTGTTATATTGGTTCAAGTCCTGATAATATTGAAGGTATTTTTGATGGATATAAAGAGATGGCACTACTTTCTAAATATGGTGGTGGTATTGGTTGGGATTGGAACCAAATTAGAGCATTAGGTGGAGTTATCGATGACCACAAAAGTGCTGCTGGGGGTACTGTTCCATTTCTTAAAATCACAAATGATATTGCAATTGCAGTTGACCAATTAGGTACAAGAAAAGGTGCAATAGCTGTTTACCTTGAGCCTTGGCACATGGATATTGTTGATTTCATTGACTTAAAGAAAAACTCAGGTGAAGAAAGAAGAAGAGCACATGATTTATTCCCTGCCCTTTGGATTACAGACCTTTTCATGGAAAGAATTGCTGAGGATTCATACTGGACTTTATTTGATCCATATGAAGTAAAAGATTTATCTGAATTACATGGTGAAGCATTTATTGAAAGATATATTCAATATGAAAATGATGAATCAATCACAAAAGAAAGAATGAAAGCAAAAGAGTTATGGAAAAAAATTCTAACTTCTTATTTTGAATCTGGTTCGCCTTTCCTTTGCTTTAAAGATAATGCAAATAGAGCTAATCCAAATAACCATGTTGGACATATTAGATCTTCAAATCTTTGTACAGAGATTTTCCAAAATACAAACCCTAATCACTATAAAATTAAGTTAGAGTTTGAAGATGGTACAATTGAAACTTATGAAGAAGAAGATTTAATCTTAGTAGATGCAGGTCAAGAGAAAAAAGCAAATAAAGTAACTGCTCTTGATTCAATAAATGGAAAAAGAGTATTTATTGTTGAAAAAGAAAAAACTGATGGTGATACAGCTGTTTGTAACTTAGCATCAATTAACCTTTCTAGAATAAATACAAAAGAGGATATAGAAAGAGTTGTTCCAACAGCAGTTAGAATGCTTGACAATGTAATCGACTTAAACTTCTATCCACTTAGAAAAGTAAAAGCAACAAACCTAAAATCAAGATCTATTGGACTTGGTGTAATGGGTGAGTCACAAATGCTTGCTGAACAAAAACTTGTTTGGGGAAGCAATGACCACTTTAAAAAGATTGATTCAATTATGGAAGCAATCTCATACAATGCAATTAAAGCATCAAGCGAACTTAGTGTTGAAAAAGGTGTTTATCCAACATTTGAAGGTTCTAACTGGTCAAAAGGTATTATGCCACACGACCATGCACCACAAGCTGTTAATGCACTTGTAGATAAAGACCTTTTTGATGCAGGATATGATTGGGATGCATTAAGAGAACAAGTTAAAACAAATGGTATGAGAAATGGATACTTAATGGCAATTGCACCAACTTCATCTATTTCAATCCTTGTTGGAACAACACAAGCTATTGAACCAGTTTATAAAAGAAAGTGGTATGAAGAAAACTTATCAGGACTTATTCCTGTAGTTGTACCAAACCTAAGTCCAGAAACATGGACATATTATATTCCTGCTTATGATGTTGACCAATTAGATATCATTAGAGCTGGTGCAGTTAGACAAAAATGGATTGACCAAGGACAATCTTTAAATATCTTTATGAGCTTAGATAAAGCAAGTGGAAAATATTTACACGAGATTTATATGCTAGCATGGAAACTTGGACTTAAATCAACATATTATTTAAGATCTCAATCACCTGAAGCATCAAATGATGTAGAAGACAGAAGTATGGAATGTTCAGGTTGTCAATAAGATAGCCTTACATTTTATATATACGAAAAGTTTTGTAAATAAAATAAAATATCAAAAAATATAGAGGAAAATTAAGTGGGAAGAAAAACAATATATAACCCAGAATCAAAAGAGAACTTAAACGACAGAAGAATTTTTGGTGGAAACCCTGATGGTATGATTAACTTTACTAAGATGAAGTACCAATGGGCATTAAATCTTTGGGATACGATGGAAGCAAATACTTGGTTTCCTAAAGAAGTTCAAATGACAGGCGATGCAAAAGACTATAAGTATCTTACTGTTGCAGAAAAAAGAATGTATGACTTAGTTTTATCTCAGTTGATTTTTATGGATTCATTACAAACTAACAATCTTATGGACAATATCAATCCATACATCACAGTTCCAGAAATCAATGCTTGTCTTTCAAGACAATCATATGAAGAAGCAAATCACTCTAAATCATACGCAGTTATGGTTGAGTCAATTTCTGATAATACAGATGAGATTTACAATATGTGGAAAACAGATGCTAAATTAAAAGAAAAAAATGACTATATCGCTGCTGTATATAAAAACCTTGCAGGAGATATTACTGATGAAAAAATCGTTCTTGCAATGTTTGCTAACCAAATTTTAGAAGGTTTATATTTTTATGCTGGTTTTGCTGCTATGTATGCACTTGGAAAATCTGGGAAAATGTTAGGTTCTTCACAGATGATTAGATTTATTCAAAGGGATGAAGTAACTCACTTACTTTTATTCCAAAATATGATTAACTCTACTAGAAAAGAAAGACCTGATTTATTCACGCCAGCACTTGAAGAACAAGTAAGAGCTATGTTTAAAAAAGCAGTTGAACTTGAAGCTTCATGGGGAGCATATGTAACTCAAGGTCAAATCCTTGGATTTACAGATAAAATCATTGAACAATATATTCAATACCTTGCTGATAGAAGACTTGAAGCAGTTGGATATAAACCAATGTATAATGTTAAGCACCCAATACCATGGGTTGATGGGTATGCGAGTTTTAATGATCAAAGAACTAACTTCTTTGAAGGAAACGTAGTTAACTATTCGAAAGGGTCTATCGACTTCGACGACTTCTAAAAAGAGTTTTATTAATAACTCTTTGTTGGAATTTCTGCGTTATCGCGGAAATTTCACCAGTCACTTACTACAGTAAGCTCCTAATAAAATCTCCACGCTAGCCTTGAACTTCCTAAAAAATTGCAATCACTAAAACTCTTTTTAGTTATAATAAGTTATCTTATTTATTGGATGAAAAATGAAGAAAAATGATAATACATTAATTTTTTTAACTATAATTTTTATAATTGCCATACTTTTTATTGGGGGAGTATTAGCTTTTTTTACAAAAAAATTTGGAGATACTGTTCCGACTGAAATAAATAAATTTGCAAATTTTGGAGATTTTATTGGAGGTACATTAAATCCAATTCTTGCTTTTCTTGCATTGATTGCATTACTATATACAATTAAACTTCAATCAGATGAATTAAAAGCAACCCGTAAAGAATTAAAAAAGACTGTGACAGCACAAAAAAAACAAGCAAAATCTTTAAAACTACAAAACAAAGCAACAAAATTACAGATATTTGAAAATACTTTTTTCCAACTTATAAGTATTTTTATTGAATTAAAATCTAACTTTACAGTTAGTCGTAGAGAAAGAGTAGATGGTTTTGAAAATGGTAGTCCTACAACCAATTTTATAATAAGAGAAATGACTTATCATGAAACAATTCATAGTTTTTTAGATGAGCTTAAACTACAATATTTAGGAGATTATGAGAAATTTAATAATAGTCATGAGTGTTTAACTGGTAGTTACTTTTCTCAAATATACCAGATTATAAAATTTATAGATGATAGTGATATTGATTCAAAACAAAGATATATAAATATCTTTAGAGCTCAATTTACAGAAAATGAACTTGAATTATTGTTTTATCATTGTTTAGGGAATATAGGAAAGAGGAAATTTAAAGGATTAATAGAAAAATATGAATTTTTTGAACATATTACTTATAATGTTGATATCGAAAAATCATTAAAAGAATATGATATTAATGCTTTTGGTTCAAATCAAACTTTAATAGATAAATATAATGGAGTTTAACAACCTGGCTGTTGTTTTTCTCAAAGAGAGTGCAAGCACAGGCCATACTTTTTTCAATAAAAAAGTATGAAAGAGTAAAAATCACTCTTTTTATATCTCTTACAGTTTAGAAAATATGATAAAATACGAAAAAAGTCAAAAATCTTTAAAACTTTGACTACTTACTTTCTTCCTATTTAGAAAAGAAGAAATAAAATGGAAAACAATGATACAAGAACAAACTACAATAGATACAATCACTCAACTTATACAAGTATCAGTTGCACCGGTATTTTTAATTGCAGGTGTTGCGGGGCTTTTAAATGTATTTACAGGAAGGTTAGCAAGAATTATAGACAGATTAGAGAAGTTAGATAACTCATTAGTTCAAGCAGAAGAAGAAAATCCAAATTTCAAGATGACAGAAGCACAAGAAAAAAGAAGAAAGTTTCTAGTTAGACGAATGCAAAATATAAATAGAGCAATCTTTTTTGGTACAACTACAGGTTTTATGATTGCTTTAGTTATCCTAAGTATTTTTGCAAGTTCATTGATGAATTTTGACTCACATTTTGTGATATCAGTTTTATTTATTTTTTCTATGATTTCATTGATTGTTGCATTACTTTTGTTTTTAAGAGAAATACATGATACAACATCATTTATCAAAGGGAAAAGCCAAAATATCAAATTAAAATAGACCTAGTACTGAATAAATCTTCATTACTTTACATTTTTTTCAAGTTGTTATAAAATCTATATTATGGAAATAGGAAACAACACTTCAACCTTCGGCTACAATGTCGACTATTTTTCAAGGGCAAATGCCCAAAAACAAATTGTGTCAGAAAAGAATGGAACACAAGAAGATACAAGAGGTCTTGAAAAAAATGATGCCTCAAAAAAATCTGAAGAAAATAAAGAACAATCTAATAAAGACAATACCCAATTAACTCAAGAAGAAAAAGTCGAACTAACAAAACTAAAAGCAGCCGATACAAAAGTGCGAGCTCACGAAGCAGCACACCAAAGTGGACCAGCAGCTTCAGGTGGAGCTTCATTTACCTATCAAAAAGGTCCAGATGGGGTTATGTATGCTGTTGCAGGAGAAGTTCCAGTTAGAATACAAACAGGTTCAACTCCACAAGAGAGTATTTCAAATTTACAAGGAGTGATTGCTACGGCCTTAGCTCCCGCAGACCCAAGCCCTCAAGATTTATCAGTGGCATCAAAAGCTAGGGTTATGTTGATGAAAGCCCAACAAGAATTTGCACAAGAGATTCAAGAAAAAATGCTAGAATCGAATAAATATTCACAAAATGCCAAAAATCAGTATGAACAAAATAATACTGAATCAAATGAAAAAAGTGCAGATATAACAGCTTAAATTAATTCTATAAATTTAAAAAGTAACCCCAATAAGAATTGCTACTTTAATGTAACAAAACAATAATAGAATATTGGTATGAGTTTAATTTTACAAGAAAATAATTTTAAGGAGAACCTATGTTAAAGAGATATGAAGACAGTTTATTTTTTGTAGCTGTATCTATTTGTTACTATGCATCAGCTGCATTTTTTTATTTAATTTCATATTAATATTCACATCAATACTCTATTCTAAAATAATTGGAAGAACTGAAGCTACTAAAAGTATTGCCATAAAAATATTAAATATTCTAATGCTTTTTTCCTCTTTTATAAATTTTTTTAAAACAACTCCACCTAATGCCCAAGTATTACATGAAACAATGGCCGAAAGTAAAAAGATAAAAACTAAAATTAAAATTTGTCCATAGTTATCCTCTTTTGCTGTTATAAAAATAGAAATAGCTGTAACACCCATAATCCAAGCTTTTGGATTAACCCACTGAAATATAGCTGCTTGTAAAAAAGTAAAAGGTTTACTATCTTCCCCATCTATCACATCATAAGTGCTTGTATTTGTAGCTATTTTATATGCCATCCAAATAAGATATAAAATCCCAACTATTTTTAATACTGATAAAACAATAGGATATTTTTCAAAGATTATTCCCATTCCTAATCCAATTAATAAAAGCATAAAAGGGAAACCAACTATAATTCCCCCTATATGAGGAATTGTTCTTTTAAAACCAAAGGTTAAACCAGAAGATAAAAGCATTATATTATTTGGCCCTGGTGTAATTGCACTTGTAATTGCAAATGTCCCTATAGAAAAAAGCATAGTAAGGGTATAGAAACTTTCCATTATTTCTCTCCATATAATTTTAAATAAATTCTTTCTCCAAAAGAGTTGACAATCAATGCCAAAACAATTAAAAATGAAGCAAGTATTTTTATTAGCCCAATTTGTTCATGAAATATAAAATATGAGCCCATAAGTCCAAAAATTGGTACCAATAATGAAATTGGAGCAACACTAGACACAGGATATTTATGTAACAAATTATTCCAAACCCAATATCCAAAAAGTGTTGTTGGATATACTTGGAAAAGAATAGAAAATATTGCTGTATTATCTAAATGTTCAAAAAAACTAGTAAATACAATTTCCCCTTGTGTTAAAAATGCTAATACAAAAAGTGGAATAGGAGAAAATATACTAGCCCATACCATAAAAGAAAAAAGGTTTTTTGTTCCTGCTTTCTTTATAATTATATTTGTAAAGCTTAGAGATAATGCAGCAATTAAAAGCAAAACTAATCCAATAAGTGTAACTGAACCATCAGTTACACTAATAATCAAGGTCAAACCTAATATAGCTATTGCAAATGCAAATTTTTTTAAAATATCAATCTCTTCTTGTAGAAATAATCCCGCAAGAATAACAGTAAAAAATGCACTAAACTGTAAAATAAGTGATGCCATTCCTGCAGAGACTCCAAAATATATACCTAAAGATACGATTCCCCATAAACCAACTCCAAAAAGTAATCCATAGGTGATGATATATTTCATATTTACATCTGGTTTTTTAATAAAAAATATCAAAGGTAAAGAGCATAATAAAAACCTCATCCCTGAAAGGATAAAGGGATCAAGAGAGGTTAATCCTAGTTTTATTACAGAAAAATTAACTCCCCAAATAAATGTAATTAATATAGCTAATAAAAAATCTTTTTCTTTCATACATACTCTTTTAAAAAAATGGAAACATATTTTAGCAGTTAATTTTTTTTTACTCTATACTATTAATGTTCTAAAAGTTATCTATTTTTGTCATTAAAAGTGCTATAATTTGTTTTATTTTTTACTTAAGGTTGTTTATTTTGCAAAAAAGAAAAACATATAATAAAAATATTCAAATAGTAAATGACACTATGTTTTATATCTATGAGCATATTGATACAGATATAAATATAAATGAGTTAGCAGCAAGTTTTGGTATGAGTAAGTTTCATTTTCATAAAGTATTTAAAGAGTTTATGGGGATAAATCTATATGAAACTATAAAATCAAATAGATTACAAAAAGCCTCAAGTCTTCTTTTGACAAATAAACTCTCTACAATTACAGAAGTTGCCAATTTGTGTGGATATAGTTCTCAAACCTCTTTTATCAGAGCTTTTAAAGAAAGATTTCATCAAACCCCAAAAGATTGGAGAAATGGTGGATATAAAGAGTATTCAAAATTGATTTTAGAAAAATCAATAATCTCTTTTTATAAAAAACCCGATTTTAATATGCTTCAACCAAAAATTGTAAAGAGTACTCCAAAAAAAATGTATTATATTCGAAACAAAGGCTATATAACAGAAGATGCAAAAAAAGTATGGAGACAACTATTAGCTTGGGTTTATACAAATAATATTAAAGAATACGCCCAAATAGCAATCTATCATGACAATCCTGCTATAACTCCCCATGAAGATTGTTTCTATGTGGCAGGGATTATTCCTAAAGAGGATATTGATTTATCAAATACTAGCTTACCATCTTTTATGACTGCAGAGGCAATATACGCTACTTTTGAGATAAGTGGGAAAATTGGAGATGTTCTTAGATTTATTCAATGGGTATATCATGAATGGTTACCTAAAAGTGGTTTTGAGACTACAACAAAACCATCTCATGCGATATTTAGAAAGAACCAATTTTTAGAAGAGGATGAGAAATTTGAGGGAACTTATTATATCCCTATTCAATATATTTAATCAACAACTCAAATAATTCTTAAAATCTTTGTGATAAACTACATCACTTTATTTTGGAGTTCAAGATGTTTACAGAGATAATTACACCCAGATTTTTAGAAACTGATGCCTTAGGGCATATAAATAATAATTCTTATGGGGTATGGTTTGAAGCTGCAAGGGATAAGTTTTTTCGTATTTTTAATCCTAGTTCAAATATAAAAGAGTGGAATCTAGTTATGGCTCATAGCTCTTTTGATTTTTTGAATGAAGTTTTTTGGGGAAAAGATGTTGTTATAAAAACAGGAATTTCAAAAATTGGAAACTCTTCAATTGAATTGGTTCATGCCGTTTATCAAGACAATAAGTTATGTACAACAGGAAAGGCTATAATCGTTCATTATAATTTCGAAACGAAACAATCAATGAAAATACCTGATGATATTAAAGATAAATTACAAGAACACTTTTTTCAAAAAGCTTGGCCTAAAGAGATAGAAGAATTAGGAGATTAAAATGATAAGTATAAATAGACTAGATCATTTAGTTCTAACAGTAAAAGATATAAACAAAACTGTAGAGTTTTATACAAATATTCTTGGTATGAAAAAAGAGATTTTCAAAGAAAATCGAATTGCATTAAAATATGGTAATCAAAAAATAAACCTACACCTATTAGGAAAAGAGTTTGAACCAAAAGCTTTTAATGTAAAAGAAGGTAGTGCAGACCTATGCTTTATTGTTGAAGAATCCATTGAAGATATCTTTGCCTTTTTAGTTTCAAGAAATATTGACATAGAAGAGGGAATAGTTAAACGAACGGGAGCAAATGGGCCTATACAATCAATTTATATAAGAGACCCAGATTTAAATCTTATAGAGCTATCTACTTATCTCTAAAACCTTTCCCACAATATGAACCTCATCTTTATTATAAACTAGATGTGAAAACTCTGGGTTTATAGAAATAAAGTTTTTAGAGGTTTCATCATATTTTTTAACCCACATTTTTCCTTCAAAGTGTACCACATAAATTTTTTCATCTAAAAGCATTTTTTGTGACAAATCTACAACAATAACCTCTTTATCTAAAATCTTTGGTTGCATCGATTTTCCATCTACAATTAGAGCAAAAAGAGACTTTTCACTATACTCGTCATCTATTGCTTGCTTTTTTATAAGTAATTCTTTTGTTTTATTATTATCAAAAATATCTTTGTATTCTAGTTTTATAGTATCTATTTTAAATCCTTTTTTATAAGTAATATTACAAAAATACTCTTGTGAAGAACTAAAAAGATATAATTTTGAATGGAATTTGAGATTTTAATTTATATCACTGTTTTTTTAACTACTGCAGCCTTTGTACATGGAAGTGTAGGATTTGGCTTCCCTATGATTGCAACACCACTTATAGCAATGTTTACAGACTTACAAACTGCTATTATCTATACACTTATTCCAACATTACTTGTAAATATACTTAGTATTAGAAGTGAAGGAAACTTCTTTGAAGCTGTAAAAAAATTTTATCCTTTAGCTATATTAGCAATGATTGGTAGTGCAATAGGTACTCAAATCATAATTTATTTTAACACTGATTTATTCAAGTTTATTCTTGTATTTGCTATTTTTTTATATTTGTTTTTCGATTACAGAAAAGTAGAGTTTCCATTTATTAGAGAAAATCCAAATCTATCTAAAACTATATTTGGAATTGGCTCAGGGATAATTGGAGGTCTTACAAATGTAATGTCAGCTACATTAATCATATATGTTTTAGAATCAAAGTTTACAAAAAAAGAGATTGTCCAATCTTTTAATATCTGTTTTTTATTTGGTAAAATAGTTCAAATTATTCTTTTTACTAGTGCAGGTATTTTTACACAAACAGAAATATCGCACTCTTTTATCCCTTTAGTTTTTATTTCAATAGCAATATTCGTTGGTATTAAAATCAGAAATAAAATCAACCCAACCGCTTATGCAAAAATGGTTAAAGGTGTACTTTTTTTAATAGCAATTGCCCTTTTTATTCAGACAATTTAAATATTTACAAAAAACTATTTTTCTAAAAAATTGTTTTTAATTCTTTCTAAAAGATTACATACAAGTTCTTTTTCATCTTCTGTAAAACCTTTATATGTCAAATCCAAAAGTTTCTTAGAAATCACATCCATAACTATATATTTTGTATCAAGACCTTTTTTTGTAAGCCTTACTAAAGTACTTCTACTATCATCTGCATTTTTTAACTTTTCAAGAAGTTCCATCTTTTCTAGCTTATTAACAAGGGCAGTAACTGTTGACTTATCTTTATTTATCTCTTGAGTGATTTTACTCATAGGAACACCCTCTTCATTAGCATAAAGAACTACAAGAATACTTCCATGAGAGGGTGCTAAACCATTAAGATTATGTTTTTTTAATTCATCAACAATAAGCTTATTTGCACTATTATCAATGGTTGCTATTGTTGAAATAATCGAATTTATTTTAATCATTAGTTTTATATCCTACTATTTTTTTAAAATAATAACTATAATTTCTTTAAAACTGTGAAATTTTATCAAAACTTACCATTATCATTTAACCATTTTTTTCGTGGAGGAATCTCTTCGATTGTATCCCAATGCTCCACAATTTTTCCATTTTCAACTCTAAATAGATCATAAAAAGAGTGTGCTTTTCCATGCCAAGAACCTTCACTTACAGTTAAAACAAAATTACCTTCCCCAAGTACCTTATGAACTTTTTTATAAATAAACATATCATTTTGACTAATTAAATACGTAATTGCTTCATTTAAGCCCTTAAGACCATCTTTTATAAATGGATTGTGTTGTATATATTTTTTAGATGAAATATATTCTGTGATTTTATTAGGATTTTTGCCAAGTAATATATCTTGAACAAAATTTTTGACTAACTGTATATTTTCTCCAGTTTTATCTAAATCAATAATATTAGTTTCTCCATCAATCTGGCTTCTGCCACTTGCAGTTTTTTCTACAATTTCTTGTAAGTTATCCCAATGTTCTACAATTTTTCCATCTTCAAATCTAAAGATATCAAAACCAACTTTTGGACCAAAAAAATTGTATTTTGTATGTGTAAATACAAAATCACCATCTTCAAACACCCTTTTTACCTCAACTTTTGCACTATCTTTAGGAAGTTTAGATAAAACTTCTCCAAATCCTGAAATCCCATCTTTAGCAGATAAGTTATGCTGTATATATTTATTAGGGTTTATGTACCTAGCTGGCTTTGTATTTCCATTTTCTATAGAGTTAAGTAACTCTACAACTTTTTGTTTATTTGTAATCATATTTCCCTCATCTATTTGTTGAGAAATTGCACATCCTGAAAAAACAGAAGTGATAAGAAATAATGACATAACTGTTTTTCTATTAAAAAATTTCATTTTAATCCCCTTTTATTTTTTTATTTAGTTTGATGTCAAACCAAATAGATAAAAGAATTATAGTTTGATATCAAACTATTGTCAAGTTTTTTTTGAAAATAATACAAAATTTGTTTATATTTTATTACATAGATGATTGATAAAACTGCTTGAAAGACCTATAATTAAGTTTAAATTAAATAAGGAGGAAATAATGACATTTTACACTATGCTAGCATTTGCTGGTGCGATGTTTTTATTAGCAATCACTCCTGGACCTGGAGTGTTTGCAACAATTTCAAGAGGTTTGGCTTCAGGTTTTAATAATGCAGCTTTTGTAGTATTAGGTATTATACTTGGAGATGTAATCTTTTTATTGTTAGCAATTTTTGGACTTAAGTCAATTGCTTTAGTATTAGGTGATTTTTTTATTTTTGTTAAACTTATTGGGGGAGCATATCTTATCTATTTAGGATATAAGATTCTAACTTCAAAAGATGAAAAAATAGATGTTAGCGGTATTATAGAATTATCATGGAAGAAAAACTTTTTAACAGGACTTTTAATAACTTTGTCTAATCCAAAAGTTATACTTTTTTATTTAGGTTTTCTACCAACCTTTGTTAATCTACAAACTTTGGTAGCTATTGATATTGTTTTAATTACAATAATTACAATAACAGTAATTGCAATAGTATTATTAAGTTATGCCTATAGTGCAAGTGGAGCAAAAAAATTGTTTAAAAGTAAAAAAGCTAAAAAAAGAATGAATGTAGCGGCAGGTTCTGTTATGATGACTGCAGGTGGAGTACTTATTGCAAAAGCATAAGGAGGTTGAGTTTAAAACTCATCCTCTTTGTGGTAGTATTTATTTACTCCATTAAACCCTTCTAAAAAATAAAGAAAATGATTCACAGTTCTAATTTCATCTTCACTAATTTGACCTTTTAAGCTTGGCATCGTATCAAAGTGTTTAACAACACCCTCAAGACAAATTGATTTTGATTTATCAGGATTATTTACATAATTAACTAAAAAATCAGCAGTTTCCATCAAATGGAACTCCCTATCATCAGGACTACCTACTTGAGATTTCAGACGATATGAAATTTGATTCCCCGTTGGAGCTAAAAGTTTTAGGGTTTTGTTATCCTCTTCTAAAAAGTTTTTTAAAAGTGATTGCATATTTATAGATTTTTGATGACAGCTATTACACTTGGCTTCAAATATCTTTTCCCCTTCATTGTATAATTCTCTATCAAATTCATCAGGTAAAGCAAATAAAGAACCAACAAAACAAAAAAATAGAACTATAGATTTCATCATTTCTCCTTTTTATTTAACAAATTAAACATTTGGGCTAAATCTTTAAAATCCTTTTCATCTAGGTTATAAACTTGCGCTTGCATAATACCACCTAAACCACTTATATTTTTATTGCTATTTTTATACTCTTTTAGTGATGTTATAAACTCTTCTTTTGATAATTCTGAGATTAGAATACTTCTACCTAATGCGGGAACTTCCCCTTTTATACCATGACAGGCAACACATCTTTTGAAAACATCATCTATATCATTTGCAAATAGATATGAACATAATGATATAAAAAAAAATAATGTGAAAATTTTATTCATATATATTGCTCCTTTTAATGCATTTTTAGATTATATTTAAATGCAAACAAATTAAACTTAGAATTTTTTGTTAAATAAAATTCTTATTTTAGGGCTTGTTTTAAAGTATTTTGATTAACAATAAGATAGAATGTTATACAAAAATAAAATAAAGATTAAAAATGAGTTCAGAAAGAAAAGTAATAATTCTATTTTTACTGTTAATTGCCTTTATTGTTGGCTGTGTTTATTATCATCTGCCTGAAATGATGAGAAAACAGCAAGAGCTTCAAGTTGAACCTAAACAAGAAGTAATTTTAGATAATACACAAGAACAAACTTCAGTAAATGAAGAGACTAAAGATTTAGAAGAACCTACAATTCAACAGAATGAAACTTTAGTTGAACCTAATGAAACAACAAAAGAAGATACTCCTACAGTAGAAGATACTACTGTTGAAACTCAAGAGGTAGTAAAAGAAGACCCTACTTTAAAAGAAAAGATTGTTGAAGAGATTATTGAAGAACCGAAAGAACCTTTAATCAAAACACCAAAAGATTATATTAGAGAGGGTAATGAAAAAAGAATTGAAGATTTATCTTTTCCAACACAGGAACTTCAACTTCAAATAAATGAATATATAGATAACAACCCAATCTCATTTAAAAGAGGTAAATATACAATTGCAAATAATAAAAGTGTTAACTCAATAAAAGAGATTGTTAGAATTTTAGAAGAAAATCCAAATATAAAATTAGAAATTGCAGGGCATACTGATGCAGCAGGTTCAAAAGATGTGAACTTAATATTTTCCCTTGAAAGAGCGAAAACAGTTGTAAAAGTTATGGAAAACCTTGGAATTGATGAAAATAGAATTAAGGCTAGAGGATATGGTGAAGGTATCCCAAAAAATGCGAAAAATGTTTATTCTCCTGAAAACAGAAGAGTTGAATTTAATATTGTAGAGGAATAAAAAGTGATAGAAATAGCATCTCAGATGATTTTATGTTTAGTAATTGCAGCGATAATTGGTATCCTAATTGGATTTATAATAGGAAAAGCATTTGCAGGAGATAGAACTCCTGTTTACAATACTGTAACGGCCCATGGTGGTGCAGCAGCTGGTAATATCTATAATAAACCACTAATTAGAAGTGCCCCAAGACCAAATGGAAAAGATATATTAAAAAATATTGAAGGTATTGATGCTGAATTGGAAGAAAAACTAAATGAATTAGGAATTTATCATTTTGACCAAATTGCTAAATGGAGTCCTAAAAACTGCCATTGGATTGAAGAGTATTTAACTTTAGAAGATGACCAAATTAAAGAACAAAACTGGGTAGAGCAAGCAAAAGGCTTATCAACTATTGTATAACCTTTTGCCTAATTAAAGTTTTCACACAAACTTCTATCATATTATAAACTTTATCAAACCCTTCAAAGCCATCAAAAAAATAAGGGTCTGGTACATCCTCTCCATCAAAACCAAAATCACCTAATTTAAGAGGATTTTTACAACCTAATTTTTTTAGATTTTTAATATTAGAATCATCTAATCCTACAATAATGTCATACTTTTCAAAATCTTCTACTTTTACTTGTCTAGCCCTTTGAGTAGAAATATCAATGCCATTATCTCTTGCAATTTTAATAGAGTTTTCACACGGAGGTTCACCAATATGCCAGCTTCCAGTTCCTGCACTTTCACATATCAATTCAATATTGTTTTGATTACAATACTCATTTGCTATACCTTGGGCTAATGGTGACCTACAAATATTACCTAAACATACAAAAAGTACCGATTTCATTTGTTTTTTAATCCTATATCAATATATTTTCTAACCTTACTTATCTCTTCTAAATCTAAATCTCCACTTATAAGTTCTTGGGAATCATCTCTAATTTCATCTCCCCATGGAGAGATTATTCCACTTCCTTTTGCCATATTGTCATCTGCACTATTTGCAGTTAATACATAACATTGATTTGCTACAGCTAAGGCTTTAGTCATTGTTTCAAAGTGATTTTTTCTTTTTAGTCCCCACATTGAAGGATTTAAAATCAAATCTGCGCCTAAAACCTTTAACCAATATTCAGGAAATCTAATCTCAAAACAGATTAATGCAGCAATCTTAATTCCATCAATCTCAATGATTTCCATATTTTCTAATTTACCCTTTGCAAAGTGTGAAGGTTCATCACCAAGGGGGAATAATCTATGTTTTGCTTGTCTATGTACAACTTTCCCCTTATGAAAAATATACAAGGTGTTGTAAAATTCAATATCCTCTTTTTCAATAAAAGTCATAGCTATTGTTTTATTGCATGAAAGCTTTTTTATCTTTTTCTTTGCTTTATTTGTAAACTCTGAAGCTTCATCCATCCTATCATATGAAAAGCCAGTTAAACAAACTTCAGGGGCTAAAATAAAAGAACCCTCTTCACATTTGTTAATAAGTTCTAATAAGTTATCAAGATTTTTTTTAAAATTTTTTTTAGTTTTTGTTTGAAGTGCTATTAATTTCATTCAATACCTTTTTTATCAAATTTTCTACTGCATTTTGATACGTAAGTGCTGTTGCATGGGAACTTGCTTCATATTTTGTAACAATTACAGGATTTGTATTTGATGCTCTAATCAATGCCCAGCCATATTCAAAAATGATTCTTATGCCATCAACGCAAATTATATCATTTATAATAGGAAATCCCCTTTGAGGATTTGTAATCAATTTGTTAAGTTTATCTATTATTAAAGATTTTTCTTCATCCTTAACCTCAATTTCTATATTTGAACTTGTATACACTTTTGGTAATTTTTCCACCTCTTTATCTAAGTTAAACCCTAAATAAATCAATTCTAAAACTCTCAAAGATGCGTATATAGCATCATCAAAACCATAATACCTATCATTAAAAAAAATGTGCCCTGAGACTTCAGCTGCTAAATCTGCATTTAACTCTTTTAGTTTAAGTCTTAGATTTGAATAACCAGTTTTATTCATAATAGTTGTACCATGAGTGTTTATCTCATCAAAGATATTTTGGGAATAGGTAACTTCCCCAATAATTACTGGATTTTTCATAGTTTTTGAAAAAAGATACGCTAAAGTATCCCCTTTTATATGATGATTTTTAGTTAATACAGCTATTCTATCTGCATCTCCATCAAAGGCAAAACCAAGATTTGAATCTATTAGTAAAGACTTTAAATCAACTAAGTTTTCATTTTTTGAAGGGTCAGGATGATGATTTGGAAACTCTCCATTTGGCTTAGTATAAATAGCTTTATAATTTAAGTCTAATTTATCAAAGATTTTAGTTATAACAGTATCAGCTACCCCATTTCCACAATCTATTGCAAAGGAAGTAGGAAGTGATTTTAGGTGTTTAAATTCATTTACCATAAAATCAATATATAAAGATTTTGCATCTATTTTTATAGTTTTAAAATTATCTTCTATTTTAATATCTTTATTTTTATTTATCTCTTCATAAAGATCAAGTAGTTGTTTATCAAAAAAAGGTTCATTTTTAAAGGTAATTTTAAAACCATTATATTTTTTGTCATTATGACTACCTGTTATCATAATTGAAGCATGGGGCTTGATTTTTTCACCATCTATTTCATACTCTTGATATGAAGCAAAATAGTTAACACCCGTTGCAACAAGTCCTATATCTAGAATATTGCAAGATGCTTTATTTAATCCAGAAATTAAACCATTAAAAAGCTCTTTAGAGTGGGTTCTAATATCATACCCAACAACTATATATAAATCTTCACTTATCTCTTGTTTAAGTTTAACACCTAGAAAATATCCAATCAATTTTGCTTTTTCAAAATCTAATTGTGTTGGGACAAGTCCTCTAATATCATATTGTCTGAATATAGTTTTATCAATCATGCATCTCTTTTTGTATAACAATAACCATTATTATACTCTAAAATTCTTTTCTTCTAGATTTAACAAAAACTCTTTTTTATCAATACCACTTGAGTAACCACCTAAAGTTCCATTTTTTTGTATTATTCTATGGCATGGGATTAAAATAGAAATCATATTTTGACCATTTGCATTGGCAACTGCTCTAGAAGCATTTGGTTTTTTTAGAAGCAAGGCTTCATCTTTATAAGATATTTTTTCACCATAGGGTATTAGTTGTAAAACTTTCCACACATCTTGTTGAAAAGGTGTACCTACTAATTGCAAAGGGACTGTAAACTCTTTTCTTTTTCCCTCAAAATACTCATCTAACTCTTTTTGTAAGCATTCAAAATATTTATTGTGTGCTGGTATTACTTGGGCATCAAAAAACTTTTGAATCTTTTCAATTTGTTTTTCTAGATGTTTAGAGTTAAAAAAACTTAATAAACAAACACCTTTAGAAGTAGCGGCACAAAACATATCTCCTAGGGGTGTTTTAATGGTAGATGTTGCTAAAATATTTTTCTTTACAGTTTGTTTATATGGTCTCATGAAATTTCCTTAATAAGGGAGAATTTTAACATAAAAGATATAATATCATATGCAAAATGAGATTAATAAAAGAATAAAAGTTTTATATGTTGAAGATGATGATATTGCAAGAGAAAATGGTTTAGAGTACTTAGAAAACTATTTTGAAAACTTATATGAAGCATCAAACGCATTAACAGCTTTAAAACTATATGATGAGATTAAACCAGAAATTATAATTACAGATATACAAATGCCAAAATTAAATGGTTTAGAGTTTATAAAAAATATAAGAAAAAAAGATAAAAAAACTCAAGTTATTGTATTAAGTGCTTATTCTAATAAAGATTATCTTTTTTCAGCCATCGAATTAGGTTTAGTAAAATATTTAATCAAACCCATAAAAGAAAAAGAGTTTGATGAAGCTTTAAATCTATGTATAAAATATATTGAAAATGATGATTCAAACATTATTCATCTACCTGAGAATTTTACTTTTGATTTATATAACAAAACCTTAGTAAAAAACGGTGAACTTGTAAAATTAAGAGCAAAAGAACTAGAACTGTTATTTTTACTTTTATCTAATAAAAATAGATATGTTACATATGAAGAAATTGAAAACTTTGTATGGAAAGACTCCGTAATGACAAAAGATGCATTAAAAACTTTAATGAAAAATTTAAAAACAAAGATACCAAAAGATATAATTCAAAATCTTTCGGGATCTGGGTATAAAATTGATGTCTGATTTAAATATAGTTTTAGCCTATGGTATAACTTTTGGAATAGTTATAATGACTATAGTCTACACTTTTGTTAGATATATCTACTCTAAAGAGCTATTTTATATTAGTTATTGTTTAACCCAGATTTTCTCTTTAATTTTTATATTCTCTACTAGTAAATTGTTTAATATACCCCATTATGTAGAGCAAATCTCATTACTATTTGCAACTTTAAGTTCTTTAGTTTTTGCAATTGGATTTTATGAAGGTAAATTTTTTCCAAAATTAGAAAACTTTAAAGAATTAGTTATAAATACCATCATTTTAAATATCATTATATTAACTGCTTTTTATCATTATATACTTTTTGAATATCTTCCATATACAATTATCTATGCCATTTTATTTATATCTGTTGCTTTTAATTTACGAGATGGGTTTAAAGCCAATTTTGTTTATGTAATAGGTTGGTCGTTTTTTTGTTTTATTGTATTTGTTTTTGATTTTAAAACCTATTATGAGCACCAAGGTTTTATGGATTTAGTTTTAGTTGCTTTTGCTATTGAAGCAATATTATTTACTTTATCTCTTGCTTATAAATACAATACTCTACAAAAACAAAACAAAAGTTTTGAGAATATGCTTTTACAACAATCAAGACTTGCTAAATCAGGTGAAATGATAGAAAATATCACACACCAATTTAGGCAACCACTTAACAATATTTCATATATTTTAATAAATCTAAAGAAAAAATATGAAAATAAAAAACTAGATAGTGAATATTTTGAAAAAAAAGTAAATCAAGCAAATAGTCAATTGAATTTTCTATCAAAAACAATAGACGATTTTAAAGAGTTTTATGCACCCTCTAAGAAAAAAGAGTATTTTAGTATTAAAGAAGTAATTGAAAATGTATCTACAATTTTAAGTGCAGATTTGAAAAAAAGGAATATTCAATTTCTTATTGATTTTAAAGTAAGTGAAGATATAAAAATGTTTGGGATAAGAAATGAACTTTCTCAAGTTTTATTGGCTTTAATATCAAATGCAAATGATGCATTAAAAGACACAGAAAAACCAATTATAAAAGTTGAAGTTGATTCAACATCTGCTGAAGTTATACTCAAAGTAAAGGATAATGCAGGTGGTATTAAAAAAAGAATTATGGATAAGATTTTTGAACCATATTTTACAACTAAAGAGAATGGTTCAGGAATTGGTTTATATTTAACAAAGATTATTATAAAAGATAGTTTTAATGGGAAAATAGAAGTAGAAAATGATAAAGAAGGAGCTGTTTTCTCCCTCTTTATTGAAAAAGCTATTTAATTAAATCATTTCTTGGATAAATAAAAGAGCTTTCTTTTATCACACTAATTTTAGAATTGTTTTTGTCATAAAATTTAATTTTAGTTTTTAATGGTGTATCTTTTTTATTTGATAAGAACATTTTTTCTTTTACTTTTATAATTAAAACTGTTTTCACCCTTTGTTTTGGATTAAGTTTAACTTCTCTAAATCTTTTCACTTCATATTTCTCTTTATCCATCAATTCAACAGCTAGATCTATAGGTTTTCTACTTGTATTATGTAATGTAATTAGATAGTTATTTGAAACCAATCCATTTTCTTCAATATTGTAAAGTTTTGTAGTTTTATTTATATTAACTAAAAAGTCTTCTTTCCCTGATGCAAAATATCCTGCTAAAACTATGCAAAAAACTAAAGATGCTAAATATGCAATATTTCTTTTTGAAAAAATAGTAGTGATTCTCTTTTTTATTACTGAATTTGTACTTCCCCATTCAATAAGTGAAGTTTTTCCAAGTTTACCCATCACTGTACTACAAGCATCAGAACACTCTAAACAGTTAATACATTCAACTTGTAAACCTTTTCTAATATCAATATGGGTTGGACAGATTTTAACACATGCTTCACAGGTTGTACACTCTTCATTTGCTACCCATTGTTTTACATCAAAAATAGATTTTTCACCCTTATTGTAAACAGAACCACCTCTATTAGTATTGTAAACAACTTGTTTAGTATCATCATCATATAAAACTGACTGAATTCTAGAATAAGGACAGGCAAAGGTGCAAAAATCTTCTTTCATAAATATAATGTCAAAAACTAAGAATAATGCAATACTTATAACAAACATGAAAAGGATAAGATGTCCACTTGGATTTTGTATATAATTAAAAAAATCTTCAGGAGGAACAAAATACAACATAAAGTTCGAAGCAGCAACAAAAGATAGTATTGTCCATAAAATTACACCAATATATTTTTTGATTTTATTATTGTTTTTTGAATAATCAATATCTTTTTGTTTATTCTTTATTCTTCTTAACCCTAAAAGCCATGTCTCAATTAAGTCTCTATATATTACTCTAAATATAGTTTGAGGACATGCCCATCCACACCAAACTCTACCAAACATTGCTGTCATGGCAAAAATGCCAATAAATAGGAACATTAATAAAAACGGCATCACATATAGTTCGTTCATATTAAAAACAAATCCTAAGAGATGGAATTGCAATTTATCAAAGGATAAAAGCAACATGTGGTTTCCATTTATAGTTATAAAAGGAAGCAGAAGTGTAAAGATTGTAATTACACCATAAGTTAAATATCTTTTTTCAGAATAGTTCATAATTCTCTCCAAATTTTTTTATAGTGACACTTTAGTGACAAATGGTGTTCATTTGGTGGTATGGAATATTTTTTTATAGTTTTTGTTATAATTCAAAGACAAGTTTACTAGGCTTTATTCTTAAAGCCCTTTAGTGTTTTGCTACTTTTAAATGGATTTTACATCCATTGATAAAAAGTAGACAGATAATAATTGGTCCCTTTAGATTGGGACAATTTAAAGGTAATTGCATGTTAGAACTTTCAAATATATATCTATTTTTAATAGCTTCATTTTTACTATGTCTTGCCCCAGGTCCTGATAATATCTATGTATTAACGCAAGGGATGACAAAAAGTAAAAAAGCTGCAATAGTAACTACCCTTGGGCTTTGTACAGGGATTATAATACATACAAGTGCCGCTGCTTTTGGTATCTCTGTGATTTTTAAAACCTCTGAAATAGCTTTTAATATCGTAAAGTATGCTGGAGCTGCTTATTTACTTTATATAGCATATCAAGCGTTTAGATATAGAAATGAACCCCTTGATTTATCTGTTCAAAATAGTAGTGGTGAACTAAAAAAACTATATGTAAAAGGTTTTTTTATGAATGTTTTAAATCCAAAGGTTTCTATTTTCTTTTTAGCCTTTTTACCTCAATTTGTCACACCAGCAAATGGTAATGTACCTTTACAAATGATATTTCTAGGGCTGATTTTTATGGCAATGACTATTGTGGTTTTCTCTTCAATTGGAATTGCTGGAAATGTATTAAGTAAAAGATTAGTTGAGAACCCAAGTATTGCAAAATATATGAATATCATAACCTCTTTTGTTTTAGGGGCTCTTGCAGTAAAACTAGCCCTATCTTCAAGATAAAGAATAGTTAATAACCTATTTAATTATAGAGGAGTATAATTAGATAAAGATTGTCATAAAGGAGAAGTTATGAAAAATCATTTTATCTATTTAATAGGTATTATTTTAATATTTAGTGTTAGTTCTTTATTTGCAGATACAAAACGTTATGAGATTAAATCAGCAGCTATAGATTACAAAATCTCAGGTAGTGGCTCTATGATGGGTATGCCTACAAAATTAATAGGTAATAAATCACTTTTTTTTAAAAATTATGGTGCCCTTGAATTAGCTAAAGAACATAGAGTTCAAACAATAATGGGACAAGAAGAGATTGAAGATGAGACTACAAAATTTGATAATGGTGTAGTTTATAGTGTTGATAATGAAGAGAATGTTATTTATAAACAAACTATCCCAAAAGATCAAAAAGATATATACTTTAATCAAGATGGGAAAAAAGGATTAGAATCCCTTGGCGGTGTAAAAGTTGGTAGTGAAAAAGTTGCTGGATATAGATGTGATATATGGAATGTAAGCGGAGTTTCTATGTGCATTTATAAAGGGATCCCTTTAAAAATAGAAACTGAAGCGATGGGTATAAAAGAGACTCAAATAGCTACAAAAGTTAAATTAAATATCTCTCTTGATGATAGTAAATTTAAATTACCAAATTATCCTATTAGAACCATGAAAGATATGATGAGAGAAAATCAAAAACAAATGGAAGATTTACCTCCAGAACAACAAAAAATGATGGAAGAGATGATGAAAAGTATGGGTGGAATATTTGAAGATGAAAAGTAAATTAGGATTAAACTAATGGCTTATGCCATTAGTTTACCTCATCACTATAAACACATACATTAAAATCCTCAACTAAACCGTTTTTATCAACACATTGTGCTTCAAAAAAGTTAGTTATGTATGGTTTATTGCAATGAAGTTCAAAAGCCTCTTTAGACTCCCAAATCTCATTAAATACTATAGGAAATGATTTACCCATTGCATTTGGATGTTCAATATGTTTTGTAACAATATATTGAATACACCCATCTTCTCTTGTTGTTTGAGGTTCAAGACTTTGTAGAATCTCTAAAAGCTCTTGTTCTTTCCCCTCTTTTGCTTTAAATGAAGCTATACAGTATATTTTTTTTGACATTATCTTATTTGTCCTTGACCATAAATTTTATATTTAAATGTTGTTAAATCATTGATTCCCATTGGTCCTCTTGAGTGAAGTTTATTTGTTGAGATACCAACTTCTGCTCCTAATCCAAAAGCTCCACCATCGGTAAACCTTGTACTTGCATTTGCATATACACAAGCAGCATCTACCTCATTTAAAAATTTATTTACTATTGAGTAGTTTTCACTAATAATTGCTTCTGAATGACCTGAACCATATTTACCTATATGAAAAATTGCTTCATCTACATTTTTAACAACTTTTATATTTAATATATTTGCTAAGTACTCAGTGTCATAATCTTCATGGGTAGCACAATCAATTTCAATATATTCTCTAGTTACTTCACAACCTTTAAGTTCAGTACCTTCTGCAATAAAAGCCTCATATAAAGGTGGTAAAATATAAGCAGCAACTTCTTTATGAACTAATAAAGTCTCCATAGCATTACAAACTCCAGGTCTTTGAACCTTTGCATTTATTGCTATTTGAATCGCTTTTTTATGGTTTGCATCTTTATCAATATAGATATGACAAAGACCTTTATCATGTTTTACAACTGGCACAGTTGCATTTTCACTTACATATTTAATTAATGCTGCACCACCTCTTGGTACAATAAGGTCTACATACTTATCTTGTTTAATTAAGTTTGCAACACCTTCACGGCTTGAATCTGGTAAAAGTGCAATAGCTTGCTCTGGAAGTTTGTTTTTAGCTAATACATGTCTTAAAACATTTGCAATTGCATTGTTTGAGTGTTCAGCTTCTTTTCCACCCTTTAAAACACAAACATTACCACTTTTAAAACACAGTGCTGCAGTATCAGAAGTAACATTTGGTCTACTTTCATAAATGATTCCAATCACACCAATTGGAATTGAAACTTTTTGAATATTTAATCCATTTTCAGTAACCCAACCATCAAGTGTTCTTCCTACTGGTTCTTTTAGTGTTGCAATTTCTCTAATTGCATCAGCCATACCTTTAACTCTGTCACCATCTAAATATAATCTATCAAGTAAAGCATCTGAAAGGTTATTAAGTTTTCCTTCGCTCATATCTTTATCATTACAACTTACTATAAAGTCACAATGATCCATAAGAGCATCAGCCATTTCATTTAGAACTTTGTTCTTTACTTCACCACTAAGTGTAGCTATTTCTCTACTGATTTTTTTTGATTCTTCTAAGAATTGTGTCATGTAATTTTCCTATACTCTTTACATTTGAGAATATTTTATCTAAAAAAGCCTAAGAAAAGGGGAGTTTAGTTGAAAGTGGCAGTGAATGTTTCACTGCCAAAAAGTGTTATTAAAGTTGTGCGTTAATTTTATCCGCTAGTGCTTGTTTTGATTGAGCACCAATAACTTGGTCAACTATTTCTCCATCTTTCATAAATAAAATTGTTGGAACTGATCTAACACCATATTTTACTGCTAAATCTTGTTGTTCGTCTGTGTTTACTTTACAAATGTTTGCTTTTCCATCAAACTCAGTTGCTAATTCATCAATTACGGGAGCAATCATTCTACAAGGTCCACACCATGGAGCCCAAAAGTCAACTAAAGAAACACCAGTTCCTACAGTTGCATCAAAGTTATCAGCTGTTAATTCAACATATCCTGCCATTAAATATCCTTTTATATTTTTTTGTGCATGAATATTAACGGATTAGTGAACAAAAGTCAAGTACATACCAAATAGTATTATAGTTACTTTTAGGTAACTATAAAAAAGTTTTATGTAAAATATGTATATTGAGGGAGTTTGTTATGGAAGCTAAAGAATATAATTGTTTTTTTCAATTGGCAACTGATATGATTGGTGGCAAATGGAAAGGTATGGTTCTTTGGGCATTGAAAAAAGATGTCAAAAGAAATGGTGAACTAAAAAAGTTAATACCCAATATTTCTCAAAAAATGTTGACTCAACAATTAAGAGAATTAGAGGATGTTGGAATAGTTGAAAGAATTGTATACCCAGTTATTCCACCAAAAGTGGAGTATAAATTAACTGTAAATGGCAAAAAGCTAATACCTATATTAGAACAATTACATGATTGGGGAAAAGAGTTTGCAAAGGAAAATGATATAAATATTATAAAAGATGCAAATTGTATAATTGAGTAATTATGAAAACTTTTGAAAATACTTTAAATAAAACATACTATTTTTCTTCATGCGATATATGTGATGCTGCATGTTGTAAAGGATTTAATGGGACAGTTTACTCACAACTCTTACTTGAAGATTTTAAACAGATTTTTGAACGATTCCCAATTGTTTTTATGAAAGGGGATTTAAACTACATAAAACCTGTAATACTTCTTACAAATGGTATTGATAGTTGTAGATATCTTTTAAATAATAAATGCACAATTTATGAAAAGAGACCCTCTGTTTGCAAAGTTTATCCTTTAAGTCCACACTTAACAAATGTTCCTTTTATAGACCTATTGTGTCCAGCAGTTGGAAATGAAGGGGAAAAAATAATAAGCAATGGTAGCTTAGAAAAATCATTTGAACATAAAGTTTTTGAAGATTATCAAAACAAATATATAAATATGCATTTTCATTTTGAGAAATTTAATAAAGAAGAAAATTTGGAATTTTTAATAGAGATTAACGGGAACAAGTTTTATAGATTTAAAGAGGATTTTGAAGATGAATACTTAAAGATTCATCTTTCCTCTTTAAAAAATTTTGATAAATATTTTAAAATTTAACTAGGAATCTTCCTACAGCTTTTCCTGCTAATAATGCTTCATAAGCTTCTTTAATTCCATCAATTGAGATTTCATTTGTTAAATCATCTAATGTATCTATTTTAAAATCTCCTGCAACTTTTTCCCATGCAGCTTGTTTTTTCTCTATTTTACACTCAACAGAGTCAATACCAATAAGTCTAACACCTCTTAAAATAAATGGGAAAACATTTGTTGGTAACGCATGTGATGATGTTAAACCACAACAAGTTGCAACTCCATCATATTTTATCACTTTAAGTGCTTCTGCTAAAATATTTCCACCAACTGTATCAATAACTCCATCATATTTTTCACTTCCCATTGGTCTTTTATTTTCAACATCAAAATCTGCTCTTAAGATTACATCTTTAGCTCCAAGCTCTTTTAAAAATGGGATTTTGTCCTCTTTTCCTGAGATAGCTGTTACATTAAATCCTAATTTACTTAAAATTGCTACGGCAATAGAACCAACCCCACCAGTTGCTCCAGTTACTAAAACTTCACCTGAAGTAACATTATTATTTAAAAGTTCATTTACAGAAAGTGCCGCTGTTAATCCAGCTGTTCCATATGTCATAATCTCTTTATCTGAAATACCCTCTGGAATTTTTACAACCCATGAAGCTGGAACTTTTACGAACTCAGAGTGTCCACCATCTGTATTCATCCCTAAATCATAACCTGTAACTAAAACTTTTTCACCAACTTCAAAGTCACTTGAGTTTGATTCTTCAATTGTACCAGCTACATCAATACCTGTAACATGTGGGAAAACTCTAGTAACACCTGGGTTTCCAACAGAACTTAATGCATCTTTATAATTTAAAGAAGAATAAGTTGTTTTAATTAGAACTTCATTCTCTGCAATCGTTGGTTTTTCTACTTCTTTAACACCTGAATCGAATTTTTTATCTTCTATTTTTTCTACAACATATGCTTTCATTTGTAATATCCTTTAAATTTTTTTAAAAGTTTAGCAAATATATGATATAATTGCAAGTACTAACAAAAAAAACAGGTACTATCAAAAAGTATACTATGTGATTTTATGGAGTTTATGATGACAAAAAAAATAGAAATAAAAGAAAATTTTGAAAAATGTCCAGTTGAAACTGCACTTGATATCTTAGCAGGGAAATGGAAAATCTTAATTTTATGGTATTTAAGAAGTAAAACATTAAGATTTAATGAGCTTCAAAAACTATTACCAAGAGTTACACAAAAGATGTTAATTCAAAAACTAAGAGAACTTGAGGAAGATGGAATTGTACATAGGAAAGTTTATCCAGTGGTACCACCAAAAGTTGAATACTCTTTAACAGAATATGGAGAGACTTTAAAACCTATTTTAAAACAGATGTATTTATGGGGTGAAATTCACAAAGAGAAATTCCCTAAATAATCTTTTTTGAATTTTTTAGGGTGAAATAGATTATTGAACTAATTCCTGCATTTGATAAAATCATAGTCATAATCATAATTTGATACCGTACAGCAATTAAAGGGTCTACTCCAGATAAAATTTGCCCTGTCATCATTCCAGGAAGTGAGACAAGCCCCACAGCAAGTAAGGAATTAATTTGAGGTATCATACAAGCTTTAAAAGCTATTTCCCTTGCTTTTTCAAACTCTTCACCCCTTTGAGTCTCTTTTTCGAACCTTTCAATTGCAATTGATAAAGCGTTCATGGCATTTGAAAATACCATCCCTGCAATTGGAATTACATATCTTGCTTCAAAGGGTGGCTTTAATTCTAAAACAAGAATTATTATAATACCAAGATTTATAAAACCTGATATAGCTACAGAAGAGAATATTTGACCATAATGTTTTAAGGATTTATTATTTGTAACTCTTAATGTAATCCAAGCAGAGATACTTATCATAAAAAGCATAATAGATAAATCAATATAGATACTTTTTGTTTCAAAAATAAAAACTAAAAGGTACCCAATTGCAATTAGCTGGATAACCATTCTAAGTGTTGAGATTAATATCTCATCACTATTAAATGTCCATTTTTTATAAAAATACCAAACAAAAATAAGAGGAATAAAGGTAAGGGATAGATTAAAGAATGATATTGTTTGCATAAACTATCATTAGTTTGAACTAAGTAGATCTTTTAAACTATCTAAGGGATTCTTCCCATCTAAGATTAGTTTTACCTCTTTTGCAATAGGTGTATAAATTTGGTGTTTTTGAGATAGTTTATTTATAGCTTCAGCAGTCATTACACCTTCAGCCACCTCCCCTAACTCTTCTAAAATCTCTTCAAGTGATTTACCCTCGGCAAGTCCAAGTCCAACTCTGTAATTTCTACTTAATGTACTACTTGCAGTTAAAAATAAATCTCCAGCTCCTGAAAGTCCAATAAAGCTAGATTTTTTAGCCCCAAAATGTTTTCCAAACCTTTGCATCTCCACTAAACCTCTAGAGATTAATGATGCCCTTGCATTATTCCCAAGATTTAATCCAGCACAAATACCACTTGCTATTGCAAGAACGTTTTTATATGCTCCTGAAACTTCAGCTCCAATTACATCCTTTGAATAATATACTTTCAAAAAGTTTGGGAAAAAAGGCTCAAATTCATTATAAAGTTTTTTTGATTTAGAATTTATAACAATAGCAGCAGGAAGAGCTTTTATAACTTCAGTTGCAAAAGAAGGACCTGAGATAAAACCAACATTTTTTGAAGGTACAAACTCTTCATAAATCTCATTTAAAAACTGCCCACTAGTAGCTTCTATACCTTTAGAAGCTACTAAAACTTTTTGACCTTTATATATGAAGTTGTCTTTTAACCATTGTTTTATTTGTTGTGCAGGAATTGCAATAACTAAATATTCACAATTTAAAGCAGTATCTAAATCAACAAAATTTCTAATATCTTTTTTTGTTCTTGAAGTTATTAGACACTCTTGCTTTTGAGAAAGAGCAAAGTGTAAGGCTTGACCCCACTTCCCTGCTCCAATTACTGCAATTGTTTTTTTAGTCATTTATGATAATCTTTGCTTTAATAATTCATTTACTTTTGCTGGGTTTGCACTACCTTTAGAAGCTTTCATTGTTTGACCAACGAAGAATCCAAATAGTTTCTCTTTCCCACCTTTATACTCAGCAACTTTATCTTCATTTGCAGCTAGGATTCCATCAATAATCTCTAAAATAGCTCCATCATCAGATACTTGTTTTAATCCAAGTTTTTCAATAACTGAATCAACCTCTACATCATTTTCAACTAAATAGTCTAAAACCTCTTTAGCTGCTTTTCCAGATATTGTCCCATCTTCTATTCTTTTTACAAGAGTAGCTAATGTTTTTGCTTCAACAGGAGAATTTTCAATAGAAACTCCCTCTTTAAATCTTCCTGGCAATTCAACTGTTAGCCATGTAGCAGCATTTTTACCTGAGATACCCTCTTTCATCATCTCATCAAAATACTTAGCCATCTCTAAAGAAGCAGTTATTACAGAAGCATCATAATCTTTAAGACCAAACTCTTTTACAAATCTCTCTTTTTTCTCATCTGGAAGTTCAGGAATTTGTGAATATTTTTCCATCATTTCATCTGTAATGATTAATGGTAATAGGTCTGGATCTGGGAAATATCTATAATCAGCGGCATCTTCTTTACCTCTCATAGATCTAGTTTCACCAGAATCAGGATCAAATAGTCTTGTTTCTTGAACAATCTCTGTATCATGAATTCCATCTTCCCAAGCTTCAATATGTCTATTTACTTCATATTTAATAGCTTTTTCAATGAATTTAAATGAGTTCATATTTTTAATTTCACATCTAGTGTAAAGTTTATCATCACCTTTAGGTCTAATAGAAACATTTACATCACATCTAAATGAACCCTCTTGCATATTTGCATCACTAATTCCTAAGTATCTTACAATTGAGTGAAGTTTTTTAAGATATAAAATTGCCTCATCTGCATTTCTCATGTCTGGTTCAGATACGATTTCTAATAAAGGAGTTCCTGCTCTGTTTAAATCTACATGTGAAACGCTTCCAGCATGGATATTTTTACCTGCATCATTTTCTAAGTGTGCTCTAGTTACACCTATTGTTTTAGAAGTTCCATCTTCAAAATCAATAACTAGTTCACCAAGACCTACTACTGGTACTTCAAATTGTGAAATTTGATATCCATTTGGTAAATCTGGATAAAAGTAGTTTTTTCTATTAAAAATTGATTTTTTATTAATTTGTGATTTAAGGGCAGTTCCAAGCATAATTGCTTTATGTACTGCTTCTTTATTTAATACAGGTAAAGCTCCTGGAAGACCTAAACATGTTGGACAAACATTTGTATTAGGCTCTTCCCCAAAACTCGTTGCACAAGAACAAAAAAGTTTTGATTTTGTATTTAACTGTACATGTACTTCTAATCCAATAATAACTTCAAACATTGATGACATCTCTCCTCTACCTTACTATTTTTATATCTGCAGATAGTTTTAATTTCTCAAAATAATCTTTTAAATATGTTTTTTCTCTATCTTGCATAATTATGTTAAAAATTCTATCTTTTACATTTTCAAAAGCTATTGTTTGTTGATTCTCTTTTTGAACAATCATTAATGTAACAAATTGTTTATTTGATGTAAAAATTGGTGTAAATTGGTTTATCTTTGTTTCATTAATCACATATCTTAATTGTGGATTTAAAGTTGTTTGGTCTAAATCAATTGGTGCTCTAGTAACCCCTGGGATATTTACCATTGGGTTTTGAGTAACTTTAATCAAATCTGCTTTATTTGCAGAAGCATATTGAACTGCTTTTACATTTGAAGCTGCTTTAAATTGATTTTGATTATTTTCATAATAGATTTTTAAATCCTCTTCAGTAGCTATTTTTATATTTCCTCTAACTAATTTTTGAGTTAGTTTTTCTCTAATAATTTGCTGTTTTATTTGTTCTTCATAAGCTTCATAGTTTTTATATTTTTGTTTAATTATTGATTTGAATGTATATAGGTCCATACCATTTGAAGCTGCAATCTTCTCTAAATAATTATTAACATCAAAAATGTCAGCTGTTATATTGTTTTTTTGAACTAATTCTTGAAATAAAGCTTCATCAACTAATTGACTAACTGCTTCTTCCTTTGGAATGTTTCGTTCAACTTTCCTTTTTTCAATATCGTAAAGAGTGATTGGTGTATCATTTACAACTAAAGCTATCGCATCTATCATCCCTGCAAATGCAACACTTGAAGTTAAAAGAAGAGTAAAAAATACTTTTTTACCTGTTGACAGAATTCCATATTGTTTCATCATTTTATCCTTTTTCTTAAAAACAGATATTTTACCAAAGAAAAGGTAAATATCTGTTTTGTCCAAAAAAAGATTAGATGTTTTTAGCTTTTGAAGTTCTATCAATTAGATAGAAAATTGAGTTGTAATCTAATCCTGAGTATTCACTAAGACCAATTTCACAAGTCTTAGACGTAGAGAATGCAAATTTTGCATCTTTTATATCATCTTTTAAAAATCTTAAAGCTGATTTATTTAATTCTGGGAAATTAAAACCTCTATCCCCTGCAAATCCACAACATTTTACATTTTCAGGAACAATAACTTTTTTAGCACACATGCTAGCTAATTTTACAAAGTTTTCATGTAATCCCATTTTTCTTGTTGTACAGTTTGTGTGAATCGTGATTGGGTCATCAATTTTTTCAAACTCTAAAGCATCAACTAAATACTCAAGTGAGAAATCAATTGGTTCATAGATTTTCATATCTGAAGAGAAATTATCAAGCATCTTCTTAGTACAAGTACCTGTTTCACAAAGTACTGGAATTTCACCATTATTTGTGATTTTTAATAACTCTTTTTCTAATTCATCAGATTTCATTTTCTCTTGTTCTTTAAATCCTTTTGAAGCAAAAGGGGTACCACAACAAAGCTCACTTAAATTATCAGGGAATAAAATTTGAAAACCAGCTTTTTTAAGAACTCTAACTGTTACATCAAATAGTTCTTCTTCTACGCTACTTTCGCTACTTCTACCCATAGACCTTGCTAAACAAGATGGGAAATAAACAATCTTTTTATCACTTGATTTTTGTTCAAATGTAATATCAATATTGGTAGCCTTTGGTAGATATGGTGACCATTTTGGAATTGCTCCTCCTGACCAATCTCTAAAAGTTGATGTAAGAGAACCCATAGAAGCAGTTCCTAAAATTTTATGAACTAAGTTTGCTCCTCCTAAACCAAATCTCATACCACTTAATGTTGAGGCATAATTGTTTGCAATTTTTGTAGCAATAGAGTTTGCTCTAGGACTAATTTGTTCATATCTTAGATGTTTTGTTAATGCTCCTGTATCAATTTTAACAGGGCAAGCAGTTGCACATAGTGAACATGCGGCACAAGTATCAACTCCATCATATTGGTATAAATCTTTATACTCTTTAGCTTCTTCAAATTTCCCATCATCTTCAAGTTGAGAAATAAGTCTATTTACTGTAATTCTTTGTCTTGGAGTTAATGTAATATCATTTGAAGGACAAGTTGGTTCACAAAATCCACACTCAATACATTTGTCTACTAATTCATTTGTAGCAGCCATAGGTTTAAGATTTTTTAAATGTGCTTCTGCATCATCATTAATAATTACACCAGGATTTAATAGATTTTTTGGGTCAAAAAGATTTTTAATTCTTTTCATCATTTCATATGCAGTTTTACCCCACTCTACTTCAATGAAAGCTGCCATATTTCTTCCTGTACCGTGTTCAGCTTTTAAGCTTCCCTCATATTTAACAGCAACTGAATTTACAACATCATTCATAAAAGCATCATATCTTTTTACCTCTGATTCAATTGAAAAATCTTGAGTAAATACAAAGTGAAAATTCCCCTCTAATGCATGTCCAAAAATAAGTGCTTCACTGTAACCATGTTTTTTAAATAATTCTTGAAGCTCTAAAGTTGCTTCTGCAAGTCTTTCAATAGGGTAAGCAACATCTTCAATAATAACAGTAGTTCCAAGCTCTCTAACTGCTCCAACTGCTGGGAATAATCCTTTTCTAATTTTCCAATATAAAGTGTATTCAGCAACATCTTTAGTGAAGTAAATGTCTCTTACTACTTCAAACTCAGCTAATAACTCTTCTAATTGCTTAATTTGAACATCAAGAGCTTCATCGCTTACTGCTCTTGTTTCAATTAAAAGTGCAGTGACATTTTCGTCAAAATCTTTTATGTATTCAGGCATAGCTGGGTCATTTTCAATACTTCTAAGCCCTGCTCTATCCATCAGTTCAACAGCATCAACAATGATTGTTCCTGCTTCACGTGCAAGTTTTAATTTTGTAACAGCATTACATGCTTCTTCTACATCTTTAAAATAGATTAATGCACTTGATTTATCTTTTAAATCTTCAACTGTTTCATAAGTAATCTCTTCAATAAATGCTAATGTACCTTCACTTCCAATGATTAAGTGTTGTAAGATTTCAAATTCATCTTCAAAATCAATTAATGCATTTAAAGAGTACCCACATGTATTTTTGATTTTAAATTTCTTTTCAATTTTAGCTCTTAAAACCTCATCATTTACAGTATCACTTGCAATTTGTTTTAAACCTTTTAGAAAGTCTCCATGGGATTTTCTAAATGCTGCCTTTGAATTTTCATCAGCTGTGTCTAATTTTGTACCATCCTTAAAAATAAGCTTCATTGATGATAAAGTCTTGTATGAGTTTTGTGAAATACCACAACACATACCAGATGCATTGTTTGCGGCAATTCCACCAATCATCGCTGCATTAATTGAAGCTGGATCTGGACCAATTTTTTTACCAAATGGTGCTAAGATATTATTTGCTTCAAGACCAGTTAAACCTGGTTCTAATGAGATTAAAGATTTATCATCTGAAACTCTAAAGTCTCTAAAATTTCTTGAAGTAACAATTAAAATTGAATCTGAAATTGCTTGACCTGATAGAGAAGTTCCTGCTGCTCTAAAAGTAGAACTTAATTCCATTTCATGTGCTAATTCTAAAATTGTCGCCACCTCATCGGCATTATCAGTTTTGATAACAATTTTAGGAGTTAGTCTGTAAAATGAGGCATCAGTACCATATGCATAAGTGTGTAATTTATCTGTAAAGATATTCTCTTTTTTTAGTTTTTGTGAAATTTGATTAAAAAAATCTAGATATTTCCCTTCTAACATTATCTTTCCTTATTTCTTCATTTTGTTAATTATATATTTTTTGTGTGATATTAATATGTTATTTTAGGGCTATTCAAGGCGTGGAACGGTGTAGATTCTTTGTTGAGGATCATCAATAAAACTGTTCATCCTATCACAAATTTGTAAGATAATATTTTCAATTAAATCAATAACTAATGACATTTTGACCTTTAAAAAGAGAGTTTTGAAACTCTCTTTTAATTACATATCAGCGCTCATACCGAAAAATTCTGGATAGAAAGCAACTATAAACAATACTATAATTTGTATTGCAATAAAAGGAACTACACCTTTATATATTTGTCCTGTTGTAACACCAGCTGGGGCACACCCTTTTAGATAAAATAGGGAGAATCCAAATGGTGGTGTTAAAAATGAAGTTTGTAAGTTCATTGCAATTAAAATAGCAAACCATACAGGATTTATTCCTAATGTTTCAGCAACAGGAATTAAAATAGGAACAATTATATATGAAATCTCAATAAAGTCAATAAAGAAACCTAAAATTAAAATTGCTAACATTGTAAAGATTACAAATCCCCATTTTTCATCACCTGGTAAACTTAGCATCACATGCTCAACAACTTCTTCTCCACCTGTATATGAAAATACCATTGAAAAGGCTGTTGCACCAATTAGAATACCAAATACCATAGATGTAACTTTAACTGACTCTAAAGCTGCTTCTTTTACCATTCCCACTGAAAATGTTTTATACATTAAGGCAAGTGCAATTGCACCGATACAACCAACAGCTGCTGATTCAGTTGGAGTTGCTACACCTGCAAAAATTGAACCTAAAACTAAAATAATTAGTGTCAATGAAGGAATGATATCAATCAAGGCTCTAATAACTTGTTTTGTTTTATTCCCTCTACTTGGATCTGCTGGAATAGCAGGAGCCATATCTTTATTAACAAAAGATAAAATCAAAATATATACAATATATGCTCCAACCAATGCAAGTCCTGGCCAAACTGCTGCTGTAAAAAGATCACCAACAGGAACTTGGAAAACATCCCCTAAGATAATTAATACAATAGATGGTGGAATAATTTGCCCTAATGTTCCTGAGGCACATATGGTTCCACAAGCCATAGGGGTATTGTATTTATATTTCAGCATAACAGGAAGAGAAATAACTCCCATAGCCACAACTGAAGCACCAACCACACCAGTAGAAGCAGCAAGTAATGTTCCAACTAAAACTGTAGAAATTGCAACACCACCTCTAATTTCTCCAAACAAGAATCCCATAGACTCAAGAAGCCTTTCAGCAAGCCCAGTTTTTTGTAAAACAATTCCCATAAAGATAAACATAGGAATAGCCATCAAAATTGTACTTTGTTGAATTGAGTAAATTCTAAAAGGCATAAACTCAAACATTGAAATACCTTCTAACCATCCTGATTGAACAAGATCCATAAAGGCTTGTCCCTCTTCTGCGTATTTAAATATTTCAATAAAACCTGCTGCAATTCCAAAAAACACTGAAACAGCTGCAAATGTAAATGCTACTGGAAATCCAATGATTAGCATAAACAATGCAGTAAAGAACATAACTATACCAATCATTTTAAATCTCTTTTCTCATCTTTTTTTGGTTCATCATCACTTCCATCTATATTTACAACATGAAATTTATGCTCTTCTAAATCACATTTTAGATTTTCAATTTCACCTTTTAGATTATACTCATCAAGTACGCTATAACCTTTATATATATTAAGATTTTTTATAAAAAATCCAATTGTTGTAATAATTAAAAGCAAAAATGATAATGGAATAAGTGATTTAACAATCCATCTATATGGTAACCCACCTGGATCTCCACTACCTTCCATCGAGCTAAATGCCTCTTTAACATTTGCAATTGAATCAATACCTACTAAAATAGAAATTGGTAAAATAAAAATAATTGCACCAATCATATTAATCATTGCTTTTTTTCTTGGGCTTAACTTATCATATACTAAGTCAACTCTAACATGACCATCTTCTTTTAGTGTATAACTAATTCCAATTAATATAATTACAGAAAATAGGTGCCACTCCATCTCTTGCATTGCAATAGATCCTGCTTTAAAAAAGTATCTCATAACAACATCATAAAATACATTTAAAATCATAAGTACCATTGCTACAGCTGTAATAAGTCCGATAAAATCGGCAAACTTATCAAAACCACGCTCTAGTTTTAATAACATAAAAATTCCTTTGGGTGTTATCTAAATATGTTAATAGGTAAGAAAAATATATCCTTCTTACATTTATCTTACCCATTTTTAAATTAAGCAACCCCTTTTCCTTAGGAAAAGAGGTTGATGTAAAAAGATATTATAAGTTATCTTTTAAGTAGATATAATCAGACATTTCTGTCCATTTTCTAACTTTTTTCTGATAAGATTCTTGAGAATCTAAAATCTCTTTTAATAAAGGATTATTTTTTGTCATCTCTTCTCTTAACTCAACATTTGCTTTTTTCATAGCATCCATTACTGGTTTTGGGAAAGTTTTGATTTTGATATTTGGATAATCTTTTTCAATTGAAGCCCAAGCTTCAGCACTCATGTGATAATTTTGTAAATACATATCAAAAGCACTTGCTTTCATTGCAGTAACTAAAATCTCTTGTAAATCTTTTGGTAATTTATTAAATGCTTTTTCATTAATTAAAAATTGTAAATCTAATCCTGGTTCATGCCATCCTGTATAGTAGTAAGGAGCAATTTTGTTGAATCCCATGTTAATATCCATACCTGGTCCAACCCACTCTAAAGCATCAATTGTTCCTCTTTCAAGTGAAGTATATAATTCACCTGGAGCAATGTTTGTAACTGTTAATCCTAGTTTTGCCATGATCTCTCCAGCAAATCCTGGAATTCTCATTTTAAGACCTTTTAAATCATCAACACTATTAATCTCTTTTCTAAACCATCCACCCATTTGGTTTCCTGAACTTCCACCAGGGAAAGATAATACTTTATGTTTTTTATAAACTTTTTCCATTAATTCTTTTCCACCACCGTAGTAGAACCAAGAATATTGTTCAGGTGTAGTCATACCAAATGGCATTGTTGAGAATGGTAATGTATTGATATCTTTACCTTTCCAATAATATGATGCAGAGTGACCCATTTCATATTGTCCACCCTTAACCATATCTAAGATACCAAGTGCAGCTTTGTGTTTATTTGATGCATCAACTCTAATTTTAAGTCTTCCATCAGACATCTCTTCAACCATTTTTGCCATATTTAGTGGTGCATCAATAAATGGATGTAAAGTTGGTCCCCAAGTTGTTGCTAGTTTCCATTTGTATACTTTTTTTGCCATAGCATCTGTTGTTGCTAATCCAGCAACTAATACAGTTGCTACAAGTAGTTTAGTAGTTTTACCAAACATTTTCATGTGATCTCCTTTTTTTGTGTCTCGGAAAAATTGTAACAGCCATACATGATAATGATATGATATTTTCATAATTTTTTTTGATAAAATCCCTATAAATAGGGCTTTGTGAGCATATGTTCATAAAAATAGCAAAATGCTACTTTTATGCTATTTTTGACTATTTAGTCCACTTTAAATTTATATCCAGTATCAACTACTGTTTCAATATAATCTTTTTTTACTACTTTTCTAAGACGTCTAACAAGACTTCTAATTGATTCAATTGAAACAAAAGAACCTTCCCAAACATAATTTTCTATTGCTTCATAAGTAAGTACTTGATTCTTTTTTGTTAAAAAAAGATTGATTAATAACCTTTCTTTTTTTGTAAGTCTTTGAGTTTCACCATCAATTGTTATTGTTGAAGATTTGTAATCAAAGTAACAATCTTCATCAAAGGTAATTAAATCGTTTGTAATTTGACAAAGTCTTTCAACTTTTATTTCAAGCTCATCTATAAAAAATGGTTTTTTTAGATAATCATTACAACCAAAATCATAGGATTCCTTTATCACATCAAGTTCAACTGAAGCTGAGATTATGATAACTGGAACTTCTGAATAAAACTCTCTAATCTTCTTTAAAATCTTTATCCCATCAATATTTGGTACATTTATATCTAATATAAAACAAGAGAACCCTTCGGTTATATTATTAAAGGCTTCTTTTCCATCCACATAACTAAATACTTTGTAGCCTTTTAATTCCAGCCTTTTCTTAATTGTTGCATTTAGCTTAACATTATCTTCAAGAAGCATTATTTTCATTTGCTAACCTTTTATTGTGAGGAAGTTTAATTGTGAATATAACATGTTTCTCTTTATTTTTTACACTAATTGTTCCATTCATCTTATCCTCGATTATTACCTTTGCCATATAAAGACCAAACCCTGTACCATCTTTTTTAGTAGTAAAATATGGTTCGAATATCTTATCAATGATATTTTCATCTATATTTCCAGCATCATCGATAATCTCAATTGTAGTATAAGTATTACAACTTGAAATATTAATAGTTATATTGTATTTTTTTGAACTCTTTTTCTCTAAAACTTTATTTTTTGCATTGTTTATTAAGTTTAATAAGACCTGTTTAAACTCATTTTCATAACCATAAATTAAAAGTTCCTCTTTATCATACTCATAATTAAAGTGAAGGTTTATATTTGAATAAAATATTTGTTTACCTATAACTTCAAAGATATCTTCAAAGGCTTTTCTAATGGCAAATAGTCTTTTACTCGTTGAGGGTTTTAAAAAGTTTCTAAAATCACTTAGGGTTTTTGACATATACTTTATTTGAACCATAGAATCATTTACAAACTCTTTTACTTGAATATCTTTTAATTCATTTAATAAAAATGAGGTTTGTATATCTTGAACCTGTGCAGATAATTCAACTAAAGGTTCATTCCACTGGTGAGCAATCGCTGCAACCATATCACCCATTTCTGCTAATTTTCCCTGCTGTATTAAAAACTGTTTTTGCTGTATTCTTTCAGTTATATCATCCATAATACAAACAATTCCACCAATTGAGCCATCATTATCTAAATATACTGCTTTATTGATAATAATATGTTTCATATGATTGTTTGGAAGATGCAATGTTACTTCAGAAGTATTAGTTCCATGGGTTTTTAAGAGCTCTTCATCAACTTTTTTATTCTTCTTTGCAACCTCTGGGCTAAAAAAATCTTTAGCAGTTTTTCCTATTACATCTTTTTTAGGGACACTTAGAAGTTCACAAAAAGCTTTATTACAACCTAAAAACTTCCCATCTTTATTTTTATAATATATTGGATTTGGCAAGGTATCAAGTAATACTTTATCAAATTTAATTCTATTTTGTAAATCTTTTTCAACAATTTTTCTTCTTTGAATATTTGCTTTCATTGAAAATACCATGATAAGTAAAATAGCAATTATTGTTACTGTAATTATTACTAATTTTGTGTATTTTCTAATAAAAGTGTGTGGTTCATTTATTATTGTATAGTCTTTTAAAATCTCCGACACATCTAAATCAAATCTATTTAATTCATTATAATCAAAAAGATACTTGTTTGGAGATTTTTCTAAAATAGGTATATCATAAACTTTTTTGCCATTTAAAACCTCTAAAGCCATTTTAGAAACTGCATCCCCTTGAGCTTTTGCAGAAGTTAATAAACCTCCAACAATCCCATAATCTAAATAAAAATCCCATAAACCATAAAGGGGAACATTACTTACTTTTCTTATTGCTTTTACACTTTGTTTATAGGTGAAATATTTGCCTGTTTTATCTTTAAAAAGTAAAACTAGTAAAATTGCACTATTTGAATCTAGTTTTGTAATCTCGTTTTGAATATTTTTTATATCTAAGTCATCTATATATTCAATTTTTACTCTGTCTTTATATCTTTTCATAATAGGTTCTAAATCTTTTTTCATAGCCATACCAGTTTTAGACTTATCATTTATAATCATTAATTTTTCTAAATTTGGTTGAAGATTTAAAATCAATTCGAAGTTTTTTTCTAAGTCAACTTGCTCAACAACACCACTCATATAATGGGTTACAAAGTTCTCATCAAGAATTGATTTACTAAAATTATTAATCCCACAGAAAAGTACAGGTGAAGAAGGGAATAAAAAATCGTGGTATTTAACTAAAAAATCAAAGGCATTGTTATCACTTACAATAACTAAATCAAAATTTCTGTTTGCGATTTTTTCTTTATATAAATTTGCTAATTTGTAAAAATAGTTTTCCCCTACAACTCTTTTTGTATCCATATAAAAAGTTGTAAGTTCAATATTATCATAGGGTTCAAAGTTTTTTTCTATCTCTTTAGAGATGTCATCTGTCCATTTATATCCTTTATGATATGAATGAATCAGTAACACCTCTTTATTTTGTGCATATAGAAAGTTTATAAAAAGTAATAAAAATAGGATTGTTTTCTTCATAAAAGATTATATCATTAATCAATAAAAATTACATATCCTGATTTTGGTCCGTGAGCTCCTATTACTAATGATTGTTCAATATCTGCAGTTTTTGATGGGCCACTTACAAATACACCATATGTTGATTTATCAAAATTTATTTGCTCATAGGCTTCATGCATATTATGAACAATATTTTTCTTATCAACTACAATTACAATATTTTGTGCAATAAAATATAAACTTCTATGTCTATTTTCTGGATTATTTAACCACACTGCACCATTCTCAGAGATTGCAAAATCACCTTTTACCACTGCTAAATCTATATCTTTTAGTTTGTGAGGATCATCTTGTGCATTTGAATCAAAATTACCAAGGGTGAAGCCATCCACATTTGAAGCTATTTGTTTTTCATTAGGATACAGTTCTGAAATTGTCTTATCTAATTCCTCTTTTTTTATAAAAAGTGCTTTCCCTCCAACACTCTCTAGCATTGTAGAAAACTGATCATAGGGATTTTCATATTTAATCCCAATATTTTTATAAGAAGGTAACTCTGTATCAACAACTACATTATTATTTCTAATGCTTTGTAAAATCTGCTCTTTACTTGTCATTTTCTAATCCTTCTTTGTAAATCTCTTTAAAACTTTTCTTTGGAAAAGGTGGTAACTCTCTACCTTCACCCCAAACATTAAATTTATTGTATAAAAGTGCCCTTGGCATAATAGGAACTAGTTTTCTTGCAACTTTTCCTGCAAAGGTAAATAGTTTTGGTTTTGTCATTAACCAAACAGCTGCCTGTATAATCAATTTTTTCTTAGTTGAGATAATATCTTTTTCCCTTAAATCTTGTCTGTGTGTATATAGTTGAGAATCAAGGTCAATCTTAACTGGACATACATTTGAACAAGAACCACATAAACTACAAGCAAATGATAAAGTTTTATGTTTTTTAGGATCTCTAAATGTTCCTAATGTTGAACCAATAGGCCCAGGGATAACATAATCGTATGAATGTCCACCACTTCTTCTATAAATTGGGCAAGTATTCATACAAGCACCACATCTAATACAGTTTAAAGCTTTTTTATACGATTTTGATTGTAAAAATGGACTTCTCTTGTTATCAACTATGACAATATGCATCTGACCACCTTCAATTGGCCCATGGAAATGTGATGTATATGAAGTTATAGGTTGTCCCGTTGCACTTCTTGCAAGTAATCTTGTAAAGACACTTAAGTCTTCAAGTCTAGGGATGATTTTTTCAATACCCATTGATGCAATATGTAGTTTTGGTAAAGAAGAACCCATATCTGCATTTCCTTCATTTGTACAAACTACAACTCCACCTGTCTGTGCTATTGCAAAGTTTACTCCAGTAATTCCTGCATCTGCATTTAAAAACTTTTCTCTTAGGTGAGCTCTTGCTGCTCTTGTTAAATATGTTGGATCTGAATTTCCTTTTTCGGTATTTAATTCTTTATGAAAAGTATCAGATACATCCTCTTTTTTTAAGTGAATTGCAGGAAGAACAATATGTGAAGGAACCTCTTTTCTAAATTGAACAATTCTTTCACCTAAATCTGTATCAACAACCTCTAAACCTTTACCTTCTAAGAAAGGATTTAAATGGCACTCTTCGGTTAACATAGATTTTGATTTAACAACTTTTTTAACACTGTTTTCTTTTAAAATCTTATATACTATTTCATTATGCTCTTGTGCATCCTTTGCAAAATGAACTTTAATACCTTTTTTAGAAGCATTCTTTTCAAACTCTAAAAGATATTTATCAAGATTTGCCATAGTATGGGTTTTTACTTGATCTGCAAAAGTTCTTAACTGTTCCCATTCAGGAATACTTTTAGAAGCTTTATCTCTTTTTTCTCTTACAAACCATAAGGCTTTGTCGTGCCAATGCATTCTCTCATCATTTGCAACAAACTCTTTTGCTTTAAGTGGGTGATTATGTATGCTCATTTTCTACTCCCCTACTAAGATTTCAGTTATATGCATAACTTTTACTGGTAATTTTTCTCTATTAATGATACCTTCCATATGCATCAAACAAGACATATCTGCACCTGTTATGATTTGAGCATCTGAATCAATATGATCTTTTATCCTATCTTTTCCCATAGCTACAGAAATATCTGGTTCTGTTACAGAAAAAGTTCCACCGAATCCACAACACTCATCTTCTCTATTTAACTCAACGATCTCTATACCTTCAACCATTTCAAGAAGATTTCTTAGTTTATTGTTATATGGAATATTTAACTCAGTAGGTGTCCCTAAATCTAACATTCTATGTCCATGACATGAATTGTGTAGTCCAACTTTGTGAGGGAATTTAGCATCTAATTTTTCAATTTTTAAAACATCATGTAAAAATTCACTTATCTCATAAATTGATGTTTTTACTTTATTATAAGCTTTATCATCTTCTTCAAAAAATGGTTTATAGTGATCTTTTACTGTTACCACACAAGACCCAGTTGGAGCAACCACATAATCATATTTTTTAAAAATATCAACAAACTGTTCTGCTAATACCTTCATATCTTTTGAACAACCCGAATTTGACATCGCTTGACCACAACATGTTTGTTCCATTGGATATTCTACTTCAATATCTAATTTCTTTAAAATGTTTAAAGTTGCAATACCACAATTAGGGTAAAGTTCGTTCATAAAACAGGGAATAAACAAACCTACTTTCATCTTCTCTCCTAGTGTACCTTTTGGTTTTTTTACATTATCTAATCATTCTAATATCATTGTATAAGAAAAGTGTGATAATTTTGGATAAATAGTTATCTATTTTTAATATTTTTTATATCTATTTTTAATATAATAAAGGAAAAATGCAAAAAAAGACAACCCAAAAAAAACATACTCAAATAGCAAACTATACAATGAACTATATATACAATAATATAGACACAGATATAAATATTAACGAACTAGCCGCTAAATTTGAACTTAGTCGTGTATATTTTCAAAATATATTCAAAGAACAAATAGGAAAAAACATATATGAAGCAATTAAAGATATTAGATTATATAAAGCTTCTAATCTACTTCTTACTAATAAATCATCTACAATTAAACAAATTGCTATTATGTGTGGTTACTCTTCACAAACTTCATTTATAAGAGCTTTTAGATTAAGATTTAATGAAACCCCTAAAAGCTGGAGAGATGGTGGATATAAAAATTATGCTAATAATATTTTAAAAAATATTGATATTAATTTTGATGAGATTAAAAATCTTGACAAAAGTGAACCAAAAATTGTAAAAGTTGATCCTATGAAGATTTATTATCTAAGAAACAAAGGGTATAGTAAAGAGTCATTAAAAAAAACATGGCAAAAGATTCAAGCTTGGATTTTTACTAATAACATAACAAAATACAAAGAATTGGCTTTTTACCATGATAATCCTGTAATTACCCCAGCAAATGATTGTGTTTATGTTGCAGCAGTTTTTGTTGAAGAGGAAATAGATTTATCTAATACCAATTTACCTTATTTTAAAATTTCAGGAGGATTATATGCTTCTTTTGAGATTAGTGGAGTTCACGGAGATATCTTAAGATTATTACAATGGGTGTATCAAGATTGGCTTCCAAAAAGTGGTTTTGAAACTACAACAAATCCTGCACATACTATATTAAAACAAAACCATTATACTCATTCAAGTGGAAGGTTTGAAGCAACTTTATATCTTCCAATACAATATGTTTGATAATTGTTAAGAAATCTATTTTTTAATAAATATACTTGTATCGTTTGGTAAATAAGGATTTGAGATGATTACTTTTTTACTTAAATTATTACAAAAATCGATAATCGTTTCCTCTTTTATCTTATTAAAGGAGTCTTTTTTCAAAAAATTAAAGGCAAAACCTTTTTTTGAAGAATTAAAACATTTTTCTATTGCATAAAAAAACTCTTTCTCTTTTAATATGTTTAATGCTCCACTACAAAGAATATAATCCTTTGAAGGAATTTCCTCTTCTAAAAAGTTTAATATTTTAAATTCGTTTTTAGGGAATCTTTTTTTTGATTCTTCTACCATAAACTCTTCACAATCAATACCAAGATACTCTTTTGGAATAATCTCTTTGTTCTCTAAAAAATATAAATAATCACCAAAGCCACAACCTAAATCTAAGATTGAAGAGTTTTCTAAATCCTTTTGAAAAAATTTTGTCAACACTTCAAATCTAATATATTGATTTTTCATTGAGTTCCAGTGAACTCCCTTTGCTGAAACACCATAGGTTTCATATGATGATTTATAAAATTTGTGATTTAACTCAGACATCTCTATTTAGTTTTTCTATTGTAACACCATTGTCTTTAATAAATTTAGATACAATTTCTGAGTTTGTATGCTCATACGCTTTATCATAAACGATTCTTTTTATTCCTGCTGCTATTAAATTTTTCGAACACTCGCTACATGGTTCTAGTGTTACGTATATAGTACCATCTTCTATACTTATACCTTTTCTTGCTGCCCAAATAATTGCATTCATCTCAGCATGAATCTCATATGTTTTTGACCAATCATGATGCTCTTTTGTATATTCATCATTCCAATGTTCACTACAATTTGTATATCCTGCTGGAGTTCCATTATATCCAGTTGATAAAATTCTTCCATCTTTTACTATAACTGCACCAACTTGTTTAGATACACATTTTGATGCACTTGCAATCTCATGGGCAATGTTTATAAAGTTCAGGTCACTAATCATACTTATCCTTTAAAGTTACATATTAATTACATTAAAATTTCATTTAAATTGTAAAAATACAAACTGCTATTTTTTTATCTATTTTTAGTTAATTTTATTCAATTTCATACTAGTTTTGCTTTAAAAAGAGTAGATTTTTTAAAAAAATCGATTTTTAAAAAAGAAATTATAACAAATTTTATGGTATTATTGCCTAAATTTAAAAATAAAAGGTTAAATATGGATTTTAAAGAAGTAAAAGAATTAATAAGAATTTTTGATAAAAGTGAATTAAGTAAATTAAAATTAAAAGAAGGTGAGTTTGAATTATCTATGCAAAAAGGTTTTGAAAGTGGTACTGTTGTAACTCAAGCACCAACTGCTTTAGCTGCACCTGCACCCGTTGCAGTTCCTGCGCCTGCTTCTACTGCAAATAATACAGTAACTTGTTCAACTGAAGATCCAAGTGTTTGTGGTGATACTATTAACGCACCTATGGTTGGAACTTATTATTCTTCTCCATCTCCAGAAGCACCTGCTTTTGTTAAAGAGGGTGATACAGTTAAAAAAGGTCAAACTTTATGTATCTTAGAAGCAATGAAAATCATGAATGAAGTTGAAGCTGAATTTGATTGTAAAATTTTAAAAGTATTAGTTGATAACTCTGCACCAGTTGAATATGATATGCCACTTTTCTTAGTTGAAAAAGTATAAGCTGAGAGTTTCACATGGCTGAAATTAAAAAAATATTAATCGCCAATAGAGGTGAAATAGTTCAAAGAGCTATTAGAACTATTAGAGAGATGGGTAAAAAGTCTGTTGCTGTTTATTCTGCAGGAGATAAAAATGCGGCATATTTAAAACATGCTGATGAAGCAATTTGTATTGGTGATGTTAAATCTATCGATTCATATTTAAATATTCCAGCAATTATTACTGCTGCTGAAATTACAGGTTGTGATGCAATTTTCCCAGGATATGGATTTTTATCAGAAAACCAAGATTTTGTTGAAATTTGTAGATTACACAATATTAAGTTTATTGGTCCATCAACTCAAGTTATGGAAAAAATGGCTGATAAATCTAAAGCAAAAGATGAGATGATTAGAGCAGGTGTTCCTGTTGTTCCTGGTTCTGATGGTGCTGTACACTCTGTTGAAGAGGGTAAAAGAGTTGCTAAAGAGATTGGATATCCTATTATGGCTAAAGCTGCTGCTGGTGGTGGTGGTAGAGGTATGAGACTTATTGATTCTGAAGAAAAGTTTGAAAATCTATTTACAGCTGCATCTTCTGAAGCCTTAGCTGCTTTTGGTGATGGTACTATGTACCTTGAAAGATTTATCAATAACCCAAGACATATTGAGGTTCAAGTTATTGGTGATTCTCATGGTAATGCAATCCATGTTGGGGAAAGAGATTGTTCTCTACAAAGAAGACACCAAAAAGTTATTGAAGAATCACCGGCAATTTTATTAAGTGATGAAACAAGAAAACATCTTCATGATGTTGCTGTAAAAGCTACTAAATATTTAAAATATGAAGGTGCTGGTACATTTGAGTTTTTAGCTGATGATAAACAAAATGTATACTTCATGGAGATGAATACAAGACTTCAAGTTGAACATCCTGTTTCAGAAATGGTATCAGGTCTTGATATTGTTGAATGGATGATTAGAGTAGCTGAAGGTGAGGAATTACCTTCTCAAGAGTCTATCAAATTTAGAGGTCATGCAATTGAGGTTAGAATCACGGCAGAAGATCCAAATAACTTCTTACCTTGTCCAGGAAAAGTAAAACAATGGTTTGTTCCAGGTGGAAGAAACGTAAGAGTTGATTCACATGTTTATGCTGGATATGTAGTTCCACCATACTATGACTCAATGATTGGAAAACTAATTGTTTGGGGAAGAGATAGAGAGAAAGCTATCAATATTATGAAAAGAGCTTTAAACGAATTTGAAGTAGAAGGGATTAAAACAACAATTCCATTCCATATTAAAATGATGGAAAATAAAGACTTCATTTCAAATAACTACGATACAAAATATTTAGAAAACTACAAAGGTTTAGAAGACCTATAAATAAGAGTGGGAAACCACTCTTATTCTATAAAAGCTTATATTTATCTTAATTTAGATATAATCCGCAACTTACACGAAAATATAATCTATAGTTTACTTTGAGTCTGCAATTCAAGCTCCTGTTTAAATATCGATTTACGCAGTTTTTTAATTTAATACTTAGTTTTGAGTTAAAGGTTATATTGATGTGTATTAAATTTACATATTAAGGTAACAAATGACTTTTAACGAGTTTAATTTTAAAGAGAGATTGCAAGATGCGATCAATGAAGCTGGATTTAAAGAGCCAAGTCCAATCCAAAAAGACGCTATCCCAGTAGTTTTAGAAGGGAAAGATATTGTTGGACAAGCACATACAGGTACAGGTAAAACTGCTGCATTTGGACTTCCATTATTAAATATGATGAAAGCAAATGGCAGTGTTGAAGCTGTAGTTATTGTTCCAACTAGAGAACTAGCAATGCAAGTTTCAGATGAGTTATTTAGATTTGGTAAAAATCTAAAAATTAATACAGCAACTGTTTATGGTGGACAATCATATTCAAGACAATTAAAACATGTGGAAAATGCAGGTATAATTATTGCTACACCAGGAAGATTTCTAGATCTTTTAAAGGGTGGAAAAATCAATATTAAACCATCTTTTGTTGTTTTAGATGAAGCAGATGAGATGTTAGATATGGGATTTTTGGATGATATAAAAGAGATTTTTACATATCTTCCTGATCAAAGACAAACATTGTTATTCTCGGCAACTATGCCAACAGCTATTAAAAATTTAGCTAAATCTATTTTAAAAGAGCCAGAGTTTATTACAATCACACAAAGTGAAGTTACAAATTCAAAAATCACTCAATCTTTTTATGTTGTTGATGAACATGAAAGAGATGATGCATTAATTAGACTGTATGATTTTAAAAACCCTGAAAAATCTATTATTTTTTGTAGAACAAAAAAAGAAGTTGATAGACTTTCTACTTTTTTAGTATCTCAAGGTTTCTCAGCAAAGGGACTTCATGGAGATATGGAACAAAGACAAAGAGAAGAAGCTATTAAAGCATTTAAAAAAAGTAAATTAGAGATTTTAATTGCTACAGATGTTGCTGCAAGGGGATTAGACGTTAATGACGTAACTCACGTATTTAATTACCACTTACCATTTGATTCAGAATCTTATGTTCATAGAATTGGTAGAACTGGACGTGCTGGTAAAGAGGGTATGGCAGTTTCAATTGTTACTCCACATGAATTTAGAATGTTACAAAAAATTCAAAAAGATACAGGTGGAAAACTTGAAGCAAAAGTTATCCCAAATATTAATTCTGTAAAAGAGAAAAAAACTGATTCATTAAAAAGTAAAATTATAGATCAAAAAGTTTATGATTCTGGGATTGATTTAGTTGAATCTCTAAAAGAAGGATATGACTTATCAACTATTGCCCATAAACTAGCTTCTATTTTAACAAATGAGACATATGTTAAAGGTGGGAACTATATAGGTAAATCAGAAAATGACATCCAAAGACTTTTTGAAAGACTTCAAAATGATAGAGGTGGTGATAGAAACTCAAGAGGTAGAGGCCGAGGTGGATATAACAGAGGTGGAAAACCTAGAAATGATAGAGGTGGAAGATCTAGAAATAGAAACTCATCGGATAGAAATTCATCAGAAAGAAGAGGAAGAAGAGCTTAAGCTCTTCTTCTTTAACGCTTAAGCTGCGTAGTAGTTTTTAAGTGTTTTCTTAGCTTTTCTATAAGCTTCTTTTGAACTTTTCCCAAATCCTCTAAATGCACCATCTTTATTAAAAAATTCAATAATATTTAAATTACCTTTTTTCATTGTAATAACTCTAAATACATCATACTTCTTTTTAATTTTAGAGATAGTGTTAGAATCTTGTTCTCTAATGATTGAAATACTCATTTTGTCTCCTTTTATTTATTTTCTCTATATTTTATGCCTATATTACATAAAAAAATTTAATTTGTCAAGCTTTAAGAAAAAAATTTATTTTTTTAAGGAAAAAGTAATGATAAATTTCAAAATTTGCAAGGAATAAAATATAGATATTTTATTGTATTTAAGTATTTTAGTAATAAATATTTTAAGCATAATTAAAGAATTTGTAAATAATATCCCAGTAGAATCCTATCAAAATTAAATTACAAAACAATTACAAAAAAGGATACTCATTGGATATTAACACAATGGAAAGTTTTGATAAGGCAAGGGAAAAAACCTTACCAGGGTTTGCAAAACTATCACTAGCACTTTTATTTATGGTAGTGGTGTTTTTATGGTCTTACAATTCTCATGGTGGAGTTCAAAATCATATGTTTTTAGTTATAGGTGCAGTTTTTGGTGCATATATGGCTATGAATATTGGGGCAAACGACGTTGCGAATAATGTAGGGCCTGCAGTTGGTTCTAAAGCTATTACATTAATGTGGGCTATTGTTATTGCTGCCGTTTTTGAAGCTTTAGGAGCTTTTATTGCAGGGGGAGATGTTGTTAAAACAATTAAAAAGGGAATTATTGACCCAGCTTTAATTACAAATCCTGATATCTTTATTTGGGCGATGACAGCTGCTTTATTATCTGCTGCTTTATGGTTAAACTTTGCAACTTCTATTGGAGCTCCTGTTTCAACTACACACTCTATTGTTGGTGGAGTAATGGGAGCAGGAATTGCTGCTGCTGGATTTGCAATTGTTTCATGGGGAACAATGGGAAAAATTGCTGCTTCATGGGTTATTTCTCCTGTATTAGGGGGGATCATTGCTGCTTCATTTTTATACTATATTAAACGCAACATAATGTATCAAAAAGATTTAATTGAAGCCGCAAATAAATTTGTACCCATTTTAGTTGCTGTCATGACATGGGCATTTTCTACATATATCATTTTAAAAGGTATAAAAAAACTTATCAAACTTGATTTCTTTACAGCAGCTGGTATTGGTATTGTAATTGCTGTAATTTGTTATGTATTAGTAAAACCAGCTATTGCAAAAGCTTCAAAAAAAATCTCAAATGATAGAGAGGGTGTAAATACTTTATTTACTATTCCTTTAATTTTTGCTGCTGCACTTTTATCTTTTGCCCATGGTGCAAATGATGTTGCAAATGCAATAGGACCATTAGCAGCTATTAGTGATGCCGTTATGAGTGCTGGAATTAATACTAAAGTTGGTATTCCTTTTTGGGTTATGGCAGTTGGTGCAGTTGGTATCTCAATTGGACTTGCTTTATATGGCCCAAAACTGATTAAAACTGTTGGATCTGAAATTACTGAGCTTGACCAAGTAAGAGCCTTCTCAATAGCAATGGCTGCAGCTATAACAGTTATTATTGCTTCTCAACTAGGATTACCAGTTTCATCAACACATATTGCTGTTGGTGGTGTTTTTGGTGTTGGTTTCTTAAGGGAATTTCTAGACTCATCAGAATCAAAATTTATTGCAGATACGAGAAGAAAGTTTAAAAGAGATAAGAAAATTCTAGAAAACTATGAACTTGAATTAGTAGGACTAGAAAAATTAGAAAAAAAAAGTAAATCAGACTATGTAAGAATTGCAGAACTTTACAAACTTATTGATGAAAAAATAGATCAAGTAAGAGAAGAGAAAAAAGAGTTCAAACTTGCAAAAAGAGTTAAATATGTAAAAAGAGATGCAGTTAAAAAAATTATTGCTGCATGGATTATTACAGTTCCTGCTGCAGCATTGTTATCTGCTGCGATTTTCTTTATGATAAAAGGTATAATGGCTTAAAAGCTAAGGTACTACTACATTATGATAAAATGTCCTTTTTAAAAAAGGACGTTTTATCGAAACACTAATCTCAGTAGCAACAATCTATTTATTTATTATTATAGGTTTTATTTTTAAACTTGTATACAAAGAGCAAGTAAATGAAAAAACGATTGTTTTATTAAACTTATACTTTTTACAACCAATACTTATTTTTTGGGGTTTAACTAGAGCTCCTATTAATGAACAATTTATACTATCACCACTTATATATTTTGTAGTAATATTTATAACCTTAGCCTTAGCACTTTTTTATTCAAGAATTATTTTTAAAACCGAAGTTCAAGATAGATCTATTTTCAGAGCAGTATCTTTAGTTGGGAATACTGGAAATCTTGGGATTCCTTTAGGAATTGCTTTATTTGGAGTTGCGTCAGTTCCTTATACTTCTATTTTAAATATTGCAAATGTATTTTTTATCTATATCTTCTCTGTATACTTTTTTGCTGGAGATAAATTTAGATTTATTGATGCCTTAAAAGAGGTTTTTAAAATCCCTGCCATTCATGTAACAATAATTGCTTTAGCCTTTAACCACTTTGGTTTTACATTAAGTGAAGAGTTTGATAAATTTTTTACTATGGGTGCTTATGCAGCAATTGTAATGCAATTAGTAATTTTTGGGATATTTATGTCCCAAGTAAAAATTAGAAGTGCAAACTGGAAATTGGCATTAAATATCTCTTTATTTAAACATATAGTTCTTCCTTTAGTTGGTATTTATGTAATTTTCCTATTTGATGTAGAGCCATTTATTGGCGCAATTATCTTTTTAGAACTTCTTGTACCTTTAGCTGTAAATAATGTAAATCTGTCAGCTTTATACAATTGTAAACCAATAGATACAACATTTTCTGTTTTAATTAGTTCTGCTGTATTTGTTGCTTTTATTTATATCTATATTCTTATAATTCATAACTTTTTCGGACTATAAAAATGTGTGGTATATTAGGTTGTAACTTCCTTTCATCAAATTTTGATAAAGCTTTAGAGAACTTAAATAATAGAGGTCCTGATTTTAATAAAAAAGTTCAAGTAGATGATAAACTTTTTGGTCATACAAGATTATCAATAATTGATTTAGACAATGAAGCAAATCAACCTATGGTTTTTGACGATATATTAATTGTTTTTAATGGTGAAATATATAACTATAAAGAGCTTATAAAAGAGGAAAATCTAGAAGTTAAAACTGCTTCAGATACAGAGGTTTTGATTAGACTCTATCAAAAATACCAAGAGAAATTTTTAAATAAAATAAATGGAATGTTTAGCTTTTGTATTTACGATATAAAAGAGGATAAGTATTTTTGTGCTAGGGATAGATATGGGAAAAAACCTTTTTTCTACCACTTTGATGGGAGAAGTTTCATTTTTTCAAGTTCAATCAAATCTATTATAAATATACTTGGAACAACTCCAAAATTAAATAAAGTAGCCTTATCTCAATATTTACAATATTTTGTCCCTTTAGGTGAAAATAGTTTTTATCAAGGGATTAATGCCTTAGAAAACTCTACATATATGATTTTAAAGAATAATACAATCTCAATGAAGAAGTATTATAAAATCAATACATACAAAAGAATAAAAACAGAAGATGAAGCTTTAGTTTCCATTGAGGAACTTCTTTTCAAATGTGTTGAATCAAGACTGGTTTCTGATGTAGAGGTTGGAAGTTTATTAAGTGGTGGAATTGATAGCTCTTTAATCTCTGCACTTTATTCAAAAATTACAAATAAGAAAATCAATACCTTTTCAATTGGATATGATGAATATAAAAACTATTGTGAACTTAATTTTGCTAAAATTACAGCTGAACACATCAACTCTAATCACCATCCTGTAACTATTTCAAAGAATGATTTTATAGAGTATTTTGAAAACACTTTACTAGCTTTAGAACAACCCCATGGTGATAGTGCTGCAATTCCATTGAATATTTTAACTAATAAAATCCATAAGATGGGAATAAAAACAGTTTTAAGTGGAGAAGGAAGCGATGAACTTTTTTTAGGTTATGATAATTATGCAAAGTTTTTAAGATATTATGATTTTGAAAAAACTTTAAGTAGTGGTCAAAATGATTTTTTAAACTCCATAATTGGTGCCTTACAAAATAATACTAAAGAGAGTGAATATTTAAGAAGAATAGTAAAAAAACAAACCCTATATAACTCTTTTGGTGAAATTTTTTCAGATTCACAGAAAAAAAGGTTATTTAATAAAGTTCCTACATTTAAATCTGAAAATCCTAAAAAAGACCCCGTTGATTGGATGAGCTATATAGACTTAAAAATATGGCTAGGAGAGGCTTTACTAAGTAAAGTTGATAGAATATCAATGAACAACTCTTTAGAGCTTAGAACGCCATTTCTAGACTATAGATTAGTTGATTTAGTTTTTTCAATTGATTCAAAAATAAAAGTGGGAGATACTAATAAATATCTTCTTAAAAAAATTGCATCTAAATATATACCTGAAAAAATCATTCATAGAACTAAAAAGGGTTTTAATTCCCCTTTTAATGAATGGATTCATGAAGAATATAAAGATTCTATTTTAGATACTATTTTACTTGTTAACAAAGAAACTGGCTTATTCAATGATGAATACATAAAACAAATCTATAATTTATCTAAAAATAAAAAATTTAAACAACATTTATGGAGTTTATTTATTTTTTCAATTTGGTACAAAAAGAATTATATTTTTTAATAAGTCTTAAAACTATATAATATCTAACGTTGAAAGGATAGATGCATGAATTTATTAATCCCTGTTGATAGTAATAAAAGGCACGAAGCTATTATTACAACACTTGACGTGTCATCATATTGGGCTTTTGTAGAGTTAGATGAAGGACAAATTTCAAGTTGTAAGTTTTATAAGGATAGAAATGATATTCAAGCTTTCGTTGAAACAGTAGTTGTAATCAATGATGCTGAATATGTATGGCAATTCCAAGAAGAAGGTATTGCAATTTTAGTTGCGCCAAAACAAAGAAGTATTGATGAGATTGTAGAAGCTTTTTTATTTAGTGAACTGCATGATTTAAGTATTTAAGTTCTAATAAGATAATATTTCACTCTTTTGGTCGTATAACTCAGTGGTAGAGTGCCACCTTGACATGGTGGTGGTCACTGGTTCAAATCCAGTTACGACCACCACTTAAGATTGACTCCTAGATACCTTCAAATAGGACTTTCAAGTCCAAAACTTTAACATTTACAATCTTAACAAAAACTTAATTATAGCTGAATGATACACACTTTTTTGTGTACCTTTTGCATTTTTGTGTATCGTTTGTGTGTATCTTTTGATACCCTACGGGGGAAAATTAATCTGCTCTAATACGTATATGTCCTTTCAGATATTTTTACTATTTTTTGTAAAGCAATTACCTTATTAGCCTCTTCAAGTTGTTGTACTGACTCTAAGTGAGCTTGAAGTGCCTCTAGGTATGTCTGAGGTACAGCTGGAGCTTTTGGTTCTTTACTCTTCTCAACAATAAAGTTTGAAGCCCATCTTCTAAACTCTTTAGCTGTAGGTGTCTTAATGAAGAACCCTAACATTACTACACCTTCTTTAGTCCAATAAACTGAGGGTCTGCCACCAATATCACTATTTGTGACATTGATAAAATGTACACCTTCTTCTAGTTCATCTGAGTATCTCTTTTTAGTCATTCTCAAACCACTAGCACTCAAACCATAACCCTCAGCCACATCTTTACTTGACAACAACCATTCATGCTCTTCGTGTGGCTGAACCTCTACTACAACTTCTTCACTAATATCTACTTTAATTAACTCCATTATTCACCTCCTCTAAGTTTCTTCAAAAACGTTAAAGTCTCTCTAGCTTTTAGACCTTCACCATACTCTATACCCATATCAAAGCAGTCATCAGAATGACCAAAGAAATCTCCAGCAATAGGGTAACCTTCCTTCTCAATCTCTTCATGCCATCCTTCAAATGACTCCTCAAAGTATTTAACTTCTGCTTCAAGTTCAGCTATCTTTTTATCTACAATCTCTAATATTTTCATAGTCACCTCCTAGAAATCACTTGTACTACTATAAGAGCTACTGTAATCACTCACACATGAGTTTCTTGAACAGTTCCAGTCATCTTCAACTGTGTCATAAGTGTCTCTATGGTGTCACTTATAGGAGCCTCTTCGCTACAATAATCTTAAAATAAAGTATAAATTATTAAGAGTCTAAAAGTTATAATACTTATAGTTATAATTGGAGAATAAATGAAATACACAAAAGAAGATTTATATGCATTAACTGGAGAAGAGTTTGAAGATTTTTGTTTAAGTAATATTAAAAATATTGCTCCTGATGTTTATAATTATGAGTATAACTTAGATGGCAGTTTTGACTTAATTGCAAATAATGGAACAGTTGCTATAGAAATTAAACATCATAAGAGTATTGATATTGATTATATTAAAATCTTTTTTAAGTTACTTTCACTTACTCCTAAAATTAAAGTTTTTATATTGATAACATCAGGAAAATTAACAAAAAGAGCTGATGATTTATTAAAAAAGGAAGTTGAAAAGAATGCTTTATCAATTGCAAAAATAAAGATAGTAGATGTAGAAGAACTTATTACTTTAACTAAAAATGATAAAATAAATATTAAACAGATTAAAGTAGCAAAAAAACGTTCTTTAACACAAAATAGAATATTAACTATTTCTTCTTTTGTATCAATTATTTCAGTTTTACTTTTATTATTTTCTTTTACTTTAAAAATCCAAAAACCAACTTTAGAGAAAAAAATACAAAATGTAGAACTTGCAATAGGAAATCTAAAAGACTTAGAGGTTCAACTAAATGATATTAAAGAAGATATGCAGAAAACACAAAAAGCAAAGAAAATAATTGAACAAGAATATAATAAGGCAAAAGAATTAGAAAAGCTTACTGAACAACAAATTGAGTCTTTTAAAGAGGCTATTAAATCACAATCTTGGTATGACATACTATTACAAAATGCATTAAGTTTTATTTTAGGAGTTGGAAGTTCAATAGTCGCAACTATATTAATTTCTAAATATAGACAAAAAAAGACTTTAGAGGATTAAATGAATTAATATTAAGAAATAGAATAGATAGTATAAAAGACACACGTAGTGAAGTAGTTACTTAAAGTCAATCTATAGTCATCTCTTAAGTATTGACTCTAAGCTTATGATTGTTTAGAAATGAGATTAAGGTCTAGTTATAGCGCTACATTTAGGACTACTATACCTTTAACCTAAACTCATTTCTATATTAATTAATTTATAGGTCATCTAGATTAACCATCAAGTAAAGTTATCCGTTAGTCTCTACTTAAAGTATTTAAGATTGTTGTTCTTTACAGATAAACCTCTGTAGATACCATCAATAGGGGTTTAACTTTCATATTGGACACTTTTAGCTTCACACTTTGTGTCCATTAGTAGTTTTAGTTATGTCTACACCACTCTTTAAGTAGTTCCCTCATCCTCTTTGAGGGGATATAGACACTAACTGACTTACCATCTCTTAGCCTAGACCTAAACAACCATTGAAGTAAACTGTTAAGAGCATAAGTATCTTCATCAACTGTCACATCATACTTACTAAAGTACTTAGTGATGTTTGGGTTTAGAAATACATTGAACAAGTAAGCACAGTTCTTAACTTGTCTATAGTCATTAGAGCCCCTAATGTTGAATGGTACAAATCCTTTCTTCCACCCATTAACACCTAAGTCATCTTTAGCACTACCTAAACAAGTCCACATTCTATCTTCCCCATCATTCCATACTCTTTTTCTTAGATGGTTTAGATTAGCTTTAAGGTCTCTTATTTCTCCTTGAGATAACTTTCTAGTTCGGTTTGAAGATAAGAAGTTGGGACTATCTCCAATAGAGTTTAGTCTTTCATCTTCAATGATATTGATTAGGTCTCCATACTTTACATTAGCTTTAGGTTTATAGTGTACTTCATACTTTATCCCTTTAGCTTTAAAGAACCACATCAATGGAGAACCTTCAAACTGATATGTAAGTATGTAAACCTCTGTAAATGAGTTGAAGAGACTCTCTGACATTTCCCACAGATAAATACTACCATCTAAAAGGATTAAGTTTCCACTATCAATCAACTGTTTCTCTTTGTAGAAGTTATCTCCCTTCTTTCTATCAGGGTATTTCTCATAGTTCCAACATAAGGTCACTCCATCATCAGATAGATAGACATACTCATGCTCAAAGAGTTCCTTTTTGTTGTTTGATGTAATCTTATACTCTTGTATAGGGTCTACAACTTCATCAAGTACAGCTACATAAGACAACTCAGAGATTAACTCTTGTACATCTGAACCTATGTTTGTAAGCATTTGATGGGTTGTAACTATGTTTTCTCTTTGTTTAAGGAGTTCTATTAAGTCCTCTTTCTTCTGACCTCTACCTTTTCTCAGTGGATGTTTGAACTCTAGCTCTGAACAGTTAAACTCTGATGGTTCATCATAGATTAAAGTTCCATCTTTCCTTCTCTTTGGTTCATCATTCTTCTTAGATATAGGTTGAGTTCCAGCGTATCTATGACATTCACTAATGAACTGAGTAAAACAAATCCACTTCTTATAGCTTTGTTCTTTCATTTGTTTTATAATACCTTGACTCTTTCCTGAGCCACATACTCCATCAATTATAGTAATCTTAGTACCCATAATGAATACCTCTCTTGCCATGCAACTTCATAGCCTCACTTCTAGCTATATCATCTACAAGTTCATTCTCATAAATACCACTATGAGCTTTAACCCATATAGCCTTAACTTGATGTTTAGCTGATACCTCTAAATACTCTTTCCAAAGGTCAACATTAGCAACCTTCCTAAAGTTCTTCCTTATCCATCTTTCAAGCCATTCATTAATAGCTCTTACAGTGATGTTTGAGTCACTATAAACTGTAACTTTAGAAGGCTTTTTAATTGCCTTAAGCCCTTCTATGATAGCTGTTATCTCCATACGATTGTTCGTAGTATCTAACTCACTACCTTTAATTATCTTTTGATGTTTCTTGTTTGGTGTCTGTAGTAATGCACAGTATCCTCCAGTTCCATTTCTACCATTATCTAAACAAGAGCCATCAGTAAACATTACAACTTCTTTTAGTTGTGTTTGATTGTTGTTCATCTGAACCTCCTTTTATGATTTTGATTTTAGTTTTTAGATAGTTTATTCCTAGAGTGTCCATTCTTGGTTTTCCTCCTATAGGTGGCACTCTTAAGAAAAAGCCTTAATTAAGGGATTTGCTGAGATTGCTAAATTAAGTCCTCTCCTATAGGTCGTTATCTTTAATAAATATTCTGTGAGGAGGCTACAAGGCTTTTTAGTTGTTAGGTAATAAAAGTATTAGGGTAAATTAAAAGAAGAGCTGTAAAGTGGACTTACAGACCTCTTTTCTTTAAGTAAGTAGATAAGCTTTGAACTGAACAGTTATCTTAGAAGTTAAAACTTCATAGGTTTTAGTTCGTTAGGTTTATCATATAATAATCTAACTCTAGAAAAACAATCTCTACTACTTTCTTTTAGTCCAATCATATTTTCTTTTGCTAGTAAATCTTTATATTCTGTATTTACATATTGATATGTCACTTTATGTTCAATAGGAAAAACATAACAATGTCCTTTATAATAGCCACTTCTTATATATTTATCTTTACTCCAGTTAGCTAAAATAACTTTTTGCCCATTAAACTCTGTGATTAATATTTTATTATCCTCATTTTCATTATTTTTAGTGAAGGTATAATAAATAACTAATGCAGATAATATTGGAAGTACAATACTTAAATATTTGTCCAAGTCTTCTCCTTAAAAATAAATATTATTATATATGTTTTCATTTAAAAATCAATTAGACTCTTAAAGTCTGCCTCTAAGCCTTCTATAACTCCCTCTAACTCATTTCTTTTTACCTTATCAATAGCAATATCTTTAAGCTCTGTAAGGGCACCTACAAGCTCTTTTTCTAACTCACTAACCTTTTTGTATATTTCTCTACCTTTAGAGCTTCTAAGCTCATCTACATAAACTCCTTCACCATCCTCATTTCCAATACATAGACTACCATCTACAACTCTTAACATTTGTCCTATACTTTCTAATTCAATATACATCATTGTTTTATCCTTTGTATTTTATTGGTCTTAGTGACATTGATTAACCTAACCTCTATAAGAGACTATAGACATTCTATAGCCTCTCTAAGGGTTTCAATAGGGTAACCTTTAACATATCTACTCATAGTCATTGTAGAGTGTGAGTGTCCCATAAGTTCAGATATAACCTCAGGATTAACTTTATTGGCTATAAGATTAGTAGCAAATGTATGTCTTAGTGAATATAAAGACTTGCCTTTTGTATCTTTAAATGACCTCTTAACTAATCTACTAAAACTATTACTAATCCAGCCAGCTTTAGTATTCTCTATAATGTCCTTAAACTCATTTATTCTATAAAGTAACTTACTATGGATAGGAATAAGTCTATAACTTGAACTTGTCTTTAGTCTTTCTGTAATGTTCTTTAGGTCAAAGCATAAGACACCTTCATAGTCTACTATATTACATTTATACAACTCTGACCTTCTCATCCCTGAGTAATAAGATACTTCATATAGGTACTTAAGGTCATCATTAGTGTGACTAAAGACAATCTCTAGGTCATCCTTTGTTAGTATTGCTTTCTCTCCTCTTGATGAGGTATCTCCTTTACGATTGATTACAAGTGTTTTAGGTATGTTATGACTATAGCAATTAAGTTCTTTTGCAAAAAATAGTAGTGACTTTATCCTCTTTAGGTTCTTGTTTATTGTATCTTCTGATAGTAAATGTTCTTTAGCTATCTTTAGAGTCCCTTTATTGACCTTTGAGACTAACTCTAGTTGATTTACAACTCTATACTTATAAAAGTTCCTACTAGGTAGCTTCATAAATAATGTTCTTATCTTTAAGAGCTTGTCGTAAGTAAGTTCTTCTATATCTAAATCTCTTTTCTTGAATAAAACCTCTATAAGTAATGGTAAGTATTCATTAAAGAAATACTCTCTATATCTATACTCTTTATCTGTCACATTAGATTGCTCAAGATATAACTTAATGAAATATGATAGTTTCTTTTTCTGTTCTTTTGTTTTCTTTGTGGTTAACTTTAGTTCACTCTTTAGTAACTCTATAATAGTCTCTTTAGGTATAGACTGTATCTTACTTAACTCAACAGCTTCATTGATGAGGTTATTAAGTTTTATTGCTTTAGTAATAGCTTGAGTTTCATTTGTTCCTAGGGCTTTAATTACTTCTCTTGAACCTATAATCTCTTCAAGTAGTTTAGGGGTTCTTCTTCTATACTTAAAAAAGCCATTAGTTGATGACTTCAAATATGATAGGGTCGTGCTCATAAAATAACTCCAAGTGTTTATTCTTGAAGCCCTTTTGTGTATCGTTTGTGTGTACCTTTAGTACTTACAGTCTACCAAACGTCGAACTGGTCGTATAACTCAGTGGTAGAGTGCCACCTTGACATGGTGGTGGTCACTGGTTCAAATCCAGTTACGACCACCATCTTTATATAATATCTATTAATAACAAATTTATATATTTATAATATTTTCTTTTAAGTAAAATTTAACAATAATACGTAATATTTTCTTTATTTATTACTAAGGACTTACTTGAGATATTTTGAAATTACTACTTTATTCATTGTACTTGCCATCTCTTTATTTCTTGGTATTAATCTATTTATAGTTAATAGTATTGAAAAATCTAAGGATCACTTAGCATTAATGATTGAAAATGAAATTCAAACACATCCAACTGCCTCACAAAATATTGACACTGATACTGCAACTTATGATGAAAATGGTTTTGAAATTGAAAATAATAAAAATAAAGGTTCAGACCTTACAGAATCAGAAATTTCTAACTTTGAACTCGAAAATAAATAACTTTCTTAATTAATAATCTGTTAAAATTTTTTAATCTATTTAAAAAAGGGAAAAAATGAGAAATTTGGTGAAAATACTAGTTATAGTATCTTTAGTTGTAAGTTTTTCTTCTGCAAAAAAAGTTTACAAACTAAAAATGGCTACCACATGGGGACCAACACTATCTCCATTGTTTGATGCGGCTGTAAATATGGCAAAAATGGCTGAAGAGATGTCTAATGGTGAATTAAAAATTAGAGTTGACGCTGCTAATAAGCATAAAGCACCATTTGGAGTTTTAGATATGGTAAAAGGTGGTCAATATGATTTAGGTCACTCTGCTTCATATTATTGGAAAGGTAAAGATATTGCTACACTACCTTTTACTTCTATGCCTTTTGGTTTAACTGCACCTGAACAATATGCTTGGTTTTATTATGGTGGTGGTTTAGAGTTAATGCAAAAAGTATATGCAAGACATAACCTTTATTCTTATCCAGGTGGAAGTACTGGAGTTCAAATGGGTGGATGGTTTAAAAAAGAGATTAATACTGTTGATGATTTAAAAGGTATTAAAATGAGAATTCCAGGATTTGCTGGAGAGATCATGGCAAAACTTGGTGTACAAGTAACAAATATTGCGCCTGGGGAACTTTATACTGCATTAGAGCGAAACAATATAGATGCATTAGAGTGGGTTGGACCATCAATGGATATAAATATGGGATTTCACAAAGTTGCACCATATTATTATACAGGATGGCATGAGCCAGCATCAGAGATGCATTTTATAGTTAATAAAAAGCTTTTTGATAAACTACCTAAACATCTACAAGCAATTTTAGAAAATTCAATGAAATTAGCAGCTTATAATATGTATGCTCAAAATTATGATATGAATGCTACTGCATGGAAAAAAATGAAAGAAGAGATTCCTTCTATTCAAGTAAAAACTTTTCCTAAAGAGGTTATGGATGCAATGAAAAAAGCAAACAAAGAACTTAGAAAAGAGTTATCAGCTAAATCTCCTGCGTTAAAAGAGGTTTTAGATTCTCAAGATGCATATATTAAAAAAGTAAGAGAGTGGACAAAAATGTCTGATTATTTATATATTAAAGACAATATATAAATTTAATCTATTGATGTGATTAGTTTTTTCTAATCACATCATAAATATCTGTTCTTCTATCTTTTAAATTATTTACACTTCCAATATTATGTAACTCTTTTAATAATTCTAAATCAACATCCGCAATTAAAATCATCTCTGTGTTAGGCGTTGATTCTGCTTTTATACCATTTGAGGGAAAAGCAAAGTCACAAGGTGTAAATACCGCTGATTGTGCGTATTGTATATCCATATTACTAACTTTTGGAAGGTTACCTACACATCCTGCAATAGCAACATAACATTCGTTTTCAACGGCTCTTGCTTGTGCACATACCCTAACTCTTGAGTAACCATTCTGGGTATCCGTTAAAAAAGGAACAAAAAGTATATTCATACCATCATTTGCTAGTAATCTACTTAATTCTGGAAATTCAGAATCATAACAAATCAAAATTCCAATTTTCCCACAATCAGTATCAAAGGTTTTAATCTCATTTGAACCTTGTAATCCCCAAACTTTTTCTTCATCTGGCGTTACATGAATTTTTGCATACCTTTCAATAGTTCCATCTCTTTTACATAAAAACCCAACATTTTGGAGTACACCATCAACAAGCTCTGGCATACTTCCAGTTATAATATTTATATTATAAGAGATTGCAAGAGAAGAGAAAGCATCTTTAAACTGTGGTGTATATTCTGCAAGTTTTCTAATGGCATCTGCTTCACTAAGATGATTATATTTAGCCATTAAAGGGGCATTGAAAAACTCTGGGAAAAGTGCGAAATCACTTCTATAGCTTGATACAGATTTTACAAAATACTCTGCTTGTTCTAAAACCTCATCTATATTTTTATAAGGTCTTACTTGCCATTGAATAAGTCCTAACCTAATTACTAACTTTTCTTGCATAGGTTTTGTTGTAGGTTTTGAATAATAGATATTATCCCATCTTAAAAGACAAGCATACTCTTTACTTTCAATATCACCTTCAAGATAATTTTTAATAACCCTTTTTACATAAAAATCATTTGATAACTGAAAATTTAAAACGGGGTCATAAATCTCCCGTGACTTTACCTTTTGAATATACTCTTTTGGACTAATCTCATTTGCATATTTTGCATAGTTTGGAATTCTTCCACCAAAAATAATACCCTTAAGGTTTTTTTCCTCACAAAGCTCTTTTCTAAACTCATAGAGTCTTCTTCCAAGTCTTAAGCCCCTAAACTTCTTATTTATAAAAATATCTACGCCATAAAGCATATTTCCATTTTTATCATGGGTATTAAAACTATAATCTCCAGTAATCTCTTTATAACTATGAGTGTCATCAAATTTATCATAATCAACAATAATGGATAAAGCAAAACCTGCTAATTCATCATTGATTTTAATTCCAACTTGTCCATCTGGAAACTTTTCAATCAATGCATAAAACTCCTCTTGAGTCCATGTTGAATCATCAAGATGTCTATATTCATTTTCCATCAATCGTACAATCTCTAAATGGTCTTCTTTTTTTAGATAAACCAATTCTATTTTGTCTATTTGTTCAGTATCTTCCATTTTTATTCTTTTTTATTTACTAAAAACCATTTGGATTAAAGCCACCTGTTGGATCAAAACCTGTGTCAAATCCACCATCAAATCCTGCCCCTGTCATATATTGCATTGATCTATCTTCAAAGCCATTTTGAACAGATTTCATTCTTAGATTCATAATATCAGTTTTAGGGTCTATAAATTGTGGACATACAATTGTACAGTTTCCACATAAAGTACAGTCCCATACTCCATTATCTTGCACCTTTTCCAAGGTTTGTAGCTTGTTTGATTCTTTTTTATCATCAACATATCTTAAAACTCTTGTTAAAGCATAAGGACCTAAGAATTTATCATTAACTTCATATATAGGGCATGAGCTAAAACAACTTTGGCAAAGTATACAATTACTTTGTGTATCTATTAACTTTTCATCTTCTTTAGTGATATTTGTTTCTTCTAATTTATTTAAAAAAGAGTTTGAACTTTTTAAAAGTTTTGATTCATGCTCTAAATCTATAATTAGATCTTTTATCACTTTTGTATTTTTAATTGGTTCAATTAAATCATTTTCATTTAATTTACTTTTACAAGCTAGTTTTTCTACCCCATTTACTCTTACAGAACAACTTCCACAAATACCTGTTCTACATCCACATCTAAAGGCTAAATATTCATCATATTTCACTTTCACTTCAATAAGTGATTCTAAAATAGTTTTATTATGTTTAATATCATAATCTACTATTTCATTAATCTCTTGTTCGCTATTAAATCTTTTTATCTTGATATTCATAGAACATCCTCAAAGTAGTTTTCTATTTTCCCTTCTTTTAGTAAACAGACACTATTTTTTTCATACTCTAAAGATTTCTCTTTAAAATCTATTCTATAATGAGCCCCACGACTCTCTTTTCGTTGAATTGCTGATAATAAGATAGGTTCACTAAGAGTAATTAAATTTTTTAATTCTAGTAGTTCAATAAGGTTTTTGTTGTATATTCTATCTTTATTTTTTATACCTATTTTTTCAATTTCTTCTTTCTTTTTGTATATATAATCTAATGCTTTTATTAATTTTCTTTCTTCCCTAAATAATCCTACATTTACAAAAAAAAGTTTTCCTATCTCTTTTTTTATTTTTAAGTAGTCTATAGTGCTATCTTTTTTAAATATCTCTTCTATTTCTTTTTTATTTTTTTTAAGTTGTGTATCATTTATATTCAAATTATCGATATTTTTTGCACATTGACTTGCATTTTTTCCTGCAACCTGACCAAAGGTGATAATCTCTAATAAAGAGTTTCCTCCTAGTCTATTTGCCCCATGTATTCCACTTTGTGAACACTCTCCACAGGCATATAGATTTGTTATAGAAGTTTTTGCATCTATATCTGTTTCAATACCTCCCATAGTGTAATGTGCTGATGGATTGATTGGTATTAAATCCTCTTCCATTTTTAGATTTAAAAAGTCAATTACTAGTCTTCTTTCTTGAGGCATTACCTCTTTTATTTTTTCAAGGCCAAGATGTCTTAAGTCTAAATATACTTTTTTCCCATCATGATTCTTTTTAAAGATTGCCCTTGCTACTTCATCCCTTGGTTTTAATTCATCAATAAATCTATTCCCATCTTTATCAACTAAATAACCACCCTCACCCCTTGCACTTTCACTTATTAAAATATTTTTATTTTCTAATGTAGTTGGGTGAAATTGGATAAATTCCATATTTGATAATTTTGCTTTTGCCCTTAAAGCTACTGCTATACCATCACCAGTTGAAACAAAAGAGTTAGTAGTAAACTGATCATAAAGCCCAGCATATCCACCTGTTGCTAAAATTACAGTTTTTGCATTTATTTGAATAAGTTCAGATGTTTGCATATTAAGAACAATAGCACCCTTTACACAGTTATCTTCAACTACTAAATCTAATAAATAGTGCTCATTTAAAAACTCTATTTCTTCTTTAATACATTGATCATATAAGGTGTGAAGTATTTTTAAGCCTGTATAATCTGAACTATAACAAGTTCTTTTAGCTTTAGTACCTCCAAATTTTCTTTGGGCGATTTCAGAGTCTTCATTTCTACTAAAAGGAACTCCTATTGAGTCTAACCATTTTAAAGTAATTTTTGAGTTTTCACATAAGTATTTAATGTTTTTTTGATTTGCTAATTTATGGGAAGCTTTATAGGTGTCATTTATATAATTTTGAGTATTATCATCTTTGGTTTCATTTAATACAGCATTTATCCCACCCTGGGCTTGACATGTTTGTGAATGGGTGGGATATGTTTTAGATACAACTAATACTTTACTGCCATTTTCTTTTGCTTTTAGAGCCGCAGTTAATCCTGCTCCCCCTGAACCAATTATCAATACATCAATCATTTTACTCCCAAAACTCTTTTAAGGCTTCTTTTTGTTCTATTGTTTTTTCATTAATTGAAGAATCGCTATCTATAAAGTTAGACTCATCTCCAATATCTAAATTCTCAATCTCTTTTAAGGCTTCTTCCAAATCCTTTTCACTAAGTTCAACTTTTTGATGTTCAATTTTAGTTTCTTTCTCATCTTTTGTAACTTTTATCTCTTCATTAATTTTTTTATTTGAGTTACTATTCATTTGCTTTAAAGTTAAATATTCTTTCATGATTTTTTCATATTCTGAAAACTCCAATAACATAAAACCAGGTTTCCCATCCCGCAAAATTATTGCTTTTTCAATCTCTTTTTTATTTAACTTATCAAAGATTTTTTTACTTTTTCTTATCAACTCTGTAGATGAATACATCTCTTCTGAAGTGTAGTGTAAAGGATCCATGCTTACTCCTATGCAAATTATAATATGTATTATACTATGTATTCTTGTATGTTGTCAAATACTAAGTTCATCACTCTATTTCTTGCTTCTGTTGAACCCCAAGCTATATGTGGTGTAATTATAAGTCTATCTTTATTTTGTACAAAATTTAGTGGATTAGTTTTTAATATAGGTTCCTTACTCACAACATCAAGTCCACAAAATAGTACTTTATCTCCATCTATAGCATCAGCTAAATCTTTTTCATTTATTATTCCACCTCGACCAACATTTACTAAAATTGCTCCATCTTTCAACAAATTTAAATTAGATTTATTAATCAAATTAAAAGTTGAATCATTTAAAGGTGCATGTATAGTTACTATGTCTGATTCTTCTAATAAATCTTCTAAACTTTTTTGTTTAAAATCCGTATTAGAATTCCTACCTGAAGTTGAATAGTAACTTACATTACAACCAAAGCTTTTTGCTATAGTTGCAACTTTTGTTCCAATTTCACCTAAACCAATAATTCCCCAGTTTTTGTTTTTTAATTCGTAAAAAGGTTTGTCTATATGTGTGAATATATCAGACTCTCCCCAATTACCTTTTTTAACATAGTCAATATAATAATTTAACTTTTGTACAAAGTGAAATACATGAGCAAAAGTTACTTGAGATACACTAGCTGTCGAATAGCCAGCAACATTTTTTACTACTATACCTTTTTCTTTTGCGAATTTAAGGTCAATATTATCAGTTCCTGTAGCTGTGATACATATAAGTTTTAAATTTGAATTTTCCATTATTTTTTTATCTATTACTACTTTGTTAGTAATTACTATATCTGCAGTTTTTACTCTATCTAGAGTCTCATCTTCATTTGTAGTGTCATATATGGTTAAATCACCAAGAGTTTCAAATTTACTTATGTCAATATCATAACCAATTGTTTTTCTGTCTAAAAATACGATTTTCATTTTGTATACCTTTACATATTTTATTTAGTAAAGGTACCAAAATTTATTTTAATAAGCTATTATTTGTTTTTAGTTGAGAAAATTTGTTCTGCCCATTCAGTGATTGGACCTCTAAGAACCTTTTGAAGTTTAATTGCAAAAGTGTTAACTAATTCACTTCCATTTTTTGTTGAGTTTAAAAGTGTAGTTAATGAATTTGTGTGTTTATTTACATAGAAGTTATCAATTTGTTTATTACTACCTAATACAACAACTTTACATGAATTATCAATTCTTGATAACACCATTTGCATAGTTTTATTTGACATATTTTGAGCTTCATCAATAATTACAAAAGCATTTGATAAAGTTCTTCCTCTCATCTCTCCAACCCACATTGTTTCAATTCCATAATTTTGAATAAGTTGCTCTACTCTTTGATTAACTTCTTGATCATCTAGTTCTTGAATATTTTCATTGTTTTTTCTATTTGATTGTTTCTTTTTATATTCAGTTCTTATAATATAATCTAAACTATCCATTAAAGGATGATTATATATTTTAAATTTTTCTTCTAAACCTGGAAGATAACCAACATCTTCACCTTTATCTAATGATTCAATTGAATTTCTAATATATATAATTCTTTGGAAAAATTTTTGTCTAATAAGCTTTAATGCTCCACTTAAAGCTAACAAAGTTTTACCTGAACCAGCTTTAGCCTCTACAATTAAAACATTGTAAAAGTGTGAAAGTATTGCATTTGAAAAGAAAAGTTGTTCTTTATTTAGTGGAACAATTATTTGATTTCTAATCTCTGTTTCATCTAAAAGATAGATTCTTTTATTTTGAATATATGTTAAGATTACTTGATCTGAACTTTTAACTTTGAAGCAATAACAAAAATTGTATGGTTTATAATCTTCATCAAAATCTGTAATTAATGAATCTTGTAAAAATTCTGTTTTTTCAAAGGGTATTTCAATAGTTTTTATAAACTCATAATTAAACTCTTCTTTATCTGATCCTATTAGTGAATCTGTTTTAATATCTAGACTAACAGCTCTTGTTCTTGCCATAATATCCAAAGATAAAAATGTTATATCAGAATTTTCATAGTGTTTAAAACAATACTTTGCAATTTCTAAAATCTTTCTATCATTTATGATATTGGATGCTACATTTTTTGTATTAACTTCATAATTCTCTTTTGAGATTACATCTATTGTTGCATTTTTATTTCCATAAATTTCAAGTCTTACAATCTTATGTTCGTCTTGATTAGTTGAACTTATAATGTCAGAATTTTCAAGTATTCTTGCAAATTCTCTTGCTTGGAAGTTTATCTCATCAAAACCACTTTTTTTTGTATCAATCTCATCTAAAACTGTCTCAGGTAATACAATCAGATTTTTATTTTCATCACTTAGCTTGAAGATATTTGTTGCATCTTCAAGTAAGATATTTGTGTCTAATACATAAATTTTCTCAAAATTCATTCAGCATCTTTTGGTGTTTGTTTTAATACTTTGTATATGATAAATGCTCCAAAAAGAAGTGTAATAATAGTAAACCAGATAGAAAAAGTTTTTGTAATTACATAACCTACAATCAAAATTGATAATACTGTAGGTACTTCATTATACGCTCTAAAGAAATTACCACTTTTAGAAAAGTTTCCTTTTTCCAATTGAACTCTATAATATTCCAATGAAAAAGAGTATGCCATTAAGATTAATACAGCTACAATTTTAGCTACCATCCAACCATCACCTTGTAGTAAATCTGGTCTTAGGTAAATCATAAAAATACCACTAATAAAAGTTGCCCACATAGCAGGTAAACCAATATACTTGTACATCTTATACTCTTGGATTTTTACTACATCTACAAAGTCTTTTTTATTTTTATGTTCGGTATGGTAAACATAAAGCCTTGGCTGATAGAATAGCATTGCCATCCATGACATCATTGCCATAACGTGAAAAACTACTATCCATAGATAGTACTCTAAGAAAACGTCCATTTATTCGCCCTTTAAGTTTTAATCTTGACCTTTAATTTTTAAAAGCCACTCATTTAATGTTTTTTCGTACCCTACATTTAGCGATTCATAAATTCTTAAAGGCTTTGCCAAATACTCTTGCTTTACCCATCCTCCGAAATCGTGCGGATACAAATACCCAACATGCTGACTATCAAGATGTTTTGGTATATCCAAAATTTTACCATTTTTTACTTCATTAAGTGCTTTATTGATTCCCATATATGCAGAATTTGATTTAGGGCATGATGCTAAATATATTGCACATTGTCCTAAAAGAATTCTACTTTCTGGGTATCCAATCTTTGATGTTGCTAACATTGTACTTACTGCAAGATTTAGTGCATTTGGATTTGCATTACCAATATCTTCACTAGCAAAAATCACTAACCTTCTTGTAATAAATTCAACACTCTCTCCACCATCAATCAATCTTGCTAAATAGTATAATGCTGCATCGACATCTGAACCCCTAAGAGATTTTATCATTGCACTTGCCAAATCGTAGTGAGAATCTTTAGAACTAACTCCATCACCAATTACATTTACTCTTAATTCTTTCAATGTTTCATACTTTACATCTAAATCAATTTTAATGGCAAAATTAAGAAGATTTAACATAGCCCTAGCATCACCACTACTTGATAAGATTAAGTACTCTCTAGCCTCTTCATTTATCTTTATTTGCGTATTTGCAATTGCTTTGTCTAATACCTTATTCATATCCTCTTTTGTAAAGGCTTTAAACTCATATAAAAAAGACCTAGATCTAATTGCACTTGTTAAAGTAAAAAAAGGATTTTCTGTACTGGCACCTATAATTATTGCTTCATAATTTTCCATAATGGGAAGTAAAACTTCTTGTTGGTTTTTTGAAAGTCGATGTACTTCATCAATAAACATAACTGGTTTTATTAGTGAATCTTTATATCTTGTAAAAATCTTTCTTAAATCATCAATTTTAATAGTTGTTGCATTAAAGTAGTAATAATCAGTTCCAATATGTTTTGCAATAATTTTGGCAAGAGTTGTTTTTCCCGTCCCTGGTTTTCCATAAAAAAACAGATGGGGTATCTCTTTTTTTTCTATTAGTTTATAAAGGGCTTTATTTTTTCCAATAATGTGAGTTTGCCCAACAAAATCATTTAGATTTTGTGGACGTAATTTGTTAGCTAAATCATTCATTTTCGTTTAGGAATAATCTTAAATCTTTATATTCATCTTTTGTAAGATATCTTGATTTTCCTGTAGGAAGATTGTTTAGTGAAATTCCACCAAACTCAAACCTTTTTAAGTCCATAACTTCTAAACCAAAATGTCCAAAAAATCTTCTAAGCTCCCTATTCTTTCCTTCTGCAATTGCAACTTTCAGTTTAGAGAAATTTTTATTATTTGAGATAATTTGATATGCAATGAATGGCTCAAAATTCATCGATTTTATTTTTGATTTTTCATGGGCACCTGTTGTTGCATCTTCAAGTTCAAGGCCATTTAACATTGCCTCTTCTACTTTTTTATGGATTTCACCATTTACTTTTATTTTATAGATTCTCTCAAGTTTTGAATGCATTAATTTATTAGCAACATCAACTGAATCTGTTAAAAGTATTAAACCTTCACTTGAATAATCAAGTCTTCCAATTGGCATAAAGTGTTTATATTTTTTATCTAAAGAATCAAAGATAACTTTTCTACCTTGAGGGTCATTTTTAGTTACAAGTTCCCCTTTTGGCTTATTATACATAATTACTGTATACATTCTATTTTTATCTTCTTTGATAATCTTTTTGCCAATCCTTACAATATCATCAGGTTTAACTTTTGTCGCAAGATTTTTTACAGGAGTACCATTAATCGAAACTTTACCCTCTTCTATTATCTTATCCGCTTCTCTTCTTGAATAATTACTATTATGAGAGATAAATTTATTTAATCTAGTTTCTTCTTCAACTTGCTCTTCATTTTTGCCTTTCATGGCATTCCTTTGGTTTATTTTATACCTGCTTCAATCAGGTCATGAATGTGTAAAACACCAACTATTTTTTTATCTTTATCAGTAACAATCAATAATTGAATTTTAAAATCTTCAACAATCTTAAGTGCATCACTTGCCAAAATATTTTGGTCATCAATAATTTTAGGATTTTTTGTTGCAATCTCTTCAATCTCACAGTCCATTGAAAAGTCATCGTTCATTAAGGCTCTTCTTAAATCTCCATCACTTAATACAGAGCTTAGTTTACCCTCTTCATCTGTAATTAATACATTTCCAAGTCTACCTTCACTCATAGTTACAATTGCATCTTTTAGTTTTGTTTCACGTGAAACAATTGGTAAATCTTTAGTTCTTAATAGGTCAGATACTTTAATAAATAGTTTTTTCCCTAAACTTCCACCTGGATGAAATGATGCAAAATCCTCTTTTTGGAAATTTCTTTTTTTCATCAAGCAAACAGCAAGAACATCACCCATTGCCATAGTTAATGTAGTTGAAGAAGTTGGTGCAGTATCTAAAGGACAAGCTTCTTTTGAAACTGAGATATCAAAAAAGAAATCTGAGTATTTACCTAAGGTAGATTTTTTACTTTTTGCCATTGCAATTAATGGTATATCAAATCTTTTAAGGTGAGGAAGTAATTGAATCAATTCTTCACTTTCCCCACTATATGAAATACCTAAAACAATATCTTCTTTACCAATCATACCTAAATCACCATGCATAGCTTCCGTTGGATGTAGGAAAAACGATGATGTACCTGTGCTTGCTAATGTTGCAGCAATCTTTGCACCTACAAGTCCTGATTTTCCAACACCAGTAACTATAAGTTTTCCTTTGCAATTAACAATTAATTCTATAGCTTTTTCTAGATCAAAATCTGAAATATTTTTCGAAGCATTTATTAATTCATTTGCTTCAGTATCTAATACCTCTTGGGCAATTTTATTAAAATCCATTTTCTACCTTATATAACAAAAATCGTTGGAACTATCACTGGGTATTTTTTGTATTTTCTAACACAATGTTTTCTAACAACTTTTCTAATTTCATCTTCAACAATTTTATTGTTTTTGAAGATACCCTCTTTTACATTTTCTAAGAAAGTTAATAATAAATCTTCAATCTCTTTTGAAAATTGTTTATCCAACTTATCTGGTACTAAACCAAAAGATGAAACCCTTGGTCTTTGTTCCATTTTTCTATCATTTTCATTAATTTGAGCAACAATCATAACAACACCTTCGTTCGCCATAGTTTGTCTATCCATAACAATATCATTTGAGATTTTGTTGTTTAATTGATTGTCAATATAAACTTTTCCTGTTTTTACTGACTTAACTTTTTTAAGATATTTTGGGCTAACTTCAACTTGTTCACCATCACTCATAATATATGTATTTCTTTCAAGAACACCGCAATCTACACCAGTTTTTGCATGTTTTACTGCATGATTGTATTCACCATGTATTGGCATAAAGAATTTAGGTTTTACTAATCTTAACATTAATTTTTGCTCTTCTTGTGCAGCATGTCCAGAAACGTGAATTTCACTAAAATCTTGATAAGCAACTTGCGCACCAGCTTTAAGTAAGTGGTTGATTATTTGAGATACACTTGCTTCATTTCCAGGAATTGCTTTTGCAGAAAGGATAATTTGATCACCTGGCTTAATTTTAATATGTCTATGTTCATGAATTGACATTCTATAAAGAGCACTCATAGATTCACCTTGAGAACCTGTAGTTACAATTAAAACTTCATTATCTTTATATTTATTAACTTCGTGAGCATCAATAAATTGATCTTTTGGAAATTTAATATAACCTAAACTCATTGCTAAATCTAAGTTTTTTTCCATTGATCTTCCAATAACACAAACTTTTCTACCATATTTCATAGCATGATCAATTGCCTGTGCAACTCTATGGATGTTTGATGAGAAAGTTGACATAATAACTCTACCCTTAGCTGTAGAAAATAATCTATCAAAAGTAGGGCCAACTGTTTTTTCAGATTTAGTAAAACCTGGTGAGTGAGAGTTAGTTGAATCAGACATTAATAATAAAACACCCTCCTCTCCATAATGAGCAAATCTATGTAAATCTGTTGGAAAACCATCAATTGGAGTATGGTCAATTTTAAAGTCACCTGTATGGATAATTGTTCCCGCTTCTGTTTTGATTGCTAATGAAGAAGCATCAATAATTGAGTGAGTAATATGAATCCATTCAATCTCAAAATCACCAATTTTAATTGGAACTCTTTTTTCTACTGGTCTAAAGAATTTTCTATGATCTTTTATTTTATGTTCATCAAATTTTGAACCAATCATCTCTAATGGTAGTGAAGTACCATAAATTGGAAACTGTAATTCTTTATATAAATAAGGCATTGCACCAATGTGGTCCTCATGTCCATGTGTAATTACAACAGCTTCAATTTTATCTTTGATTTGTCTAATATATGTAAAATCTGGGATTAAAATATCGACACCATGCATATCTTCATCAGGGAAACTCATACCAACATCAACAATAATTGCAGAATTTTCAGTTTCAATTACCATCATATTTCCACCAATTTCACCTAATCCTCCCAATGGAGTAATTCTAACTTTTGCATTAGTAGAAAGGTTTAATTTATTGTGTGGATTTAATCTATCTTTATGAGATTTTTCATTGATGATATGAGCTTTTTTTAAGTCATTAATCCATGTACTGTTTGTTTTTGACTGATGAGTTTTTGCTCTACTACCATTACTAGGTCTTCTTCTTTTTTGTTGAGAATTTGTAGTTTTATTTTGATTTTCACTATTTGCTTCAGAAGAATTATTACTTGTAGTATTAGGATTAGCTTGTCTGTTTTGCTTATTTCCTTGATTACTTCTAGGTCTTCTTCTGTTGTTTTGTTGTTTTGGTTTTTCTTCGTTTGAAGAAACAGATTTTTTAGCTATATCTTCTTGATTTTTAGCCTCGTTGTTTTCCATTCTTTACCTTTGTATACATTTGGCTATACAAAGACGCACTTACTTCATGAGGTCTTAAAGTCTCTTTTATATTAAGTTCATTGTAGATATTAGATAAAAACTCTTTATCAATAACCGACAAAAGGTTTTTTGATAATTTCTTTCTAGGTTGTGTAAAACAAACCTTCAAAAACTTCATAAAGTCTTTATCTAATTCTACACTAGTATCTTTTGATACATATAGAATTGAAGAGGTAACTTTTGGTGGCGGATCAAAAGATTCTGGAGGTACATCAAATAGTAGCCTACACTCTTTTGAAACCATTTTTGTAATAACACTTAAGGAAGAGAACTCTTTATCACCCTCATTTGCAGAGAATTTTTCAGCCACCTCTTTTTGTATCATTACAATTATATTTTCACAGTTAACATCTTCAAATGCTCTTAATATAATATTTGTTGCAATATAGTAAGGTAAATTAGCAATTAAGTCATATTTGCCATTATGTAAACTACCTTTTTTCTCCCAAGCATCTAAAACATCAGTGTGGATCAATTCAAAACGCTTTTCTTCTATCTCTTTTGCAAACTTAGAATTTAATATACTGATTAAATCAGTATCGACTTCATAAGCAGTCGTGTCTTTGTACTTGACTAAATTTTTTGTCAAATCACCTAAGCCAGGCCCTATTTCTACAATATGATTATTGTTATTGGGCATCGATTGGATGATCTTGTTAAGTACGGTATGATCTTTTAAGAAATTTTGACCAAATTTCTTTTTTGCTATAACTTTTTCCATAAGAATTAAGAGTATATCTGCTTTTAACTTACAATTAGATAAGATTTTTACATAAAAATGAAGGAACTAATTTGAGTTATTTTGCAAAAAGAATTATCCCATGTCTAGATGTAAAAGATGGTAGAGTTGTAAAGGGTGTAAACTTTGTAGGTTTAAGAGATGCAGGAGATCCTGTAGAAGTTGCAAAAAGATACAATAATGAAGGTGCCGATGAGATTACTTTTTTAGATATTACTGCAAGCCACGAAAATAGAGATACTATAGTTGATATAGTCAAAAGTGTTGCTAAAGAGGTCTTTATACCATTAACTGTTGGTGGAGGTATACGAAAGCTAGATGACATCTATAAACTACTTAATGTAGGCTGTGATAAAGTTTCTGTAAACTCTTCAGCAGTTGTTAATCCAGACTTTATCAATGAAGGCGCAAAAAGATTTGGAAGTCAATGTATTGTTGTGGCAATTGATGTAAAAAAAGTTGACGATGGCTCATACCACGTTTTTGTAAAAGGTGGTAGAGAGGATACTGGAATTGATGCTTTACAATGGGCAAAAGAAGTTTATGATAGAGGAGCAGGTGAAATACTTTTGACTTCTATGGACACTGATGGTGCTAAGTCTGGTTTTGAACTAAATATTACTGAAAAAATTTCGTCACTAGTAGATATTCCTGTAATTGCAAGTGGTGGAGCAGGAACTATGGAACATATGAAAGAAGCATTTACTCATGGGGCAAGTGCTGCCTTAGCTGCATCAATTTTCCATTTTAAAGAAATTGATATTATGGAATTAAAACACTATTTGAGGGAAAACAATATACCTGTAAGGATATAAAATGAAACTATTGAGTCTACTTGTTCTTCCAATTTTTCTTTTCTCATTTGAGTTAAAATTTGAAAAAAAATTTATACATGAACTTCCACATGACACATTAACAACAAACATTAGAATAACTATTGATGACAAAAAACAATATAGACTGGAGCAAAGATTAAACAAGTTTAATGAAACAATAAAACAGTTTGATAAAGTTGAAAAAAAATTCATAAGCCTATCAATAAGGCCTAAATATAAGCATGCAATGAATACACCTAAAGTATCTGGATATATTGGTGAATTAAGATATAAAGTTAACTCATATAAAGCAAATTACATGGATGAATTTATTTCAGAATTGACAAAACTTAAAAGAAATAGAGATACTGAAATTTCATTAACTAATCTAGCATGGAGTGTTCCAGAAGATACTTACAATGTGACTTTTGATTTATTAAGATTAGAAGCAATAAATTGGGGGATAAATTACATCAAAAATATATCAAACGATTTAGGTAGAAATTGTGCCTTAAAAAATATTGAGATAGATAAAGACAATCAACTAATGAATGCAAATACAGGAAAAATATATTCAACAAGCGATATAAAAAATAAAAGTATACCCATACCTGACACAAAACAAGAAAATATTGTTATATTTACAAATTATACTATGGAATGTGAATGATAGTTTGTGCTGGAAGAAATGAAACTTTCAAATTTGCAGAACCTATGGGAGTAGGACTTATTGAATCTGCCATAAATTTAACAAAAAAATGTTTATTTGATAAGCCAAATTTTTTATTGTTTATAGGAAGTGCAGGAAGTTATGGGAACTATAATATTCTTGATATAGTTGAATCAAGAAAAGCTTCAAATGTGGAAATCTCTTTTTTAAGAGATGATTCTTATACTCCCTTAGATAAAGTATTAGAATCAGAAAATGAACTAGTTAGAAACGATACAATTGTAAATAGTTCAAACTATATATCTACAAATTTAGATTTAGCGAAAAACTATGGTGATTATGGCATTGGTATTGAAAATATGGAATTTTTTTCTATTGTACAAGTTGCCCGTGAGTTTGGAATACCCGCTGCAGGAATATTTGTTATTACTAACTACACAAATAAAAATGCTCATGAAGATTTTATAAATAATCATAAAGAAGCTATGTCAAAGCTGACAAAATATCTTATTGATAAAAATATAATCAAATATGATGCATAAGATTACACTTTTACGTTATAAGCTAAAGTATTTAGTTTTCTAACGTTTCACGTGAAACAGTATCAAAAACGTTTTATAAATGAAAGGAAAAAATTGGAAAATTCAATTTACGATTACACATTAGATGAATTAAAAGAACAATTAAAACCAAGCTTTAGAGCCAAGCAAGTTTATAATTGGATATACAAAAAATATGCAAACTCTTATGAAGAGATGAAAAATATACCAAATGATTTAAAACAAACATTAGAAGAAAACTACCCAATCAATATTCTTGAAATTGTTAAAAAAGAACAAAGTATAGATGGAAGTATAAAATATCTATTTAGATTAAGAGATGGACATACAGTTGAAGCTGTTTTGCTATTGATGAAGAAGAAAAAAATAAATGAAGATGGTTCTATTGAAAGAAGTGAACAGTACACAGTTTGTATCTCAACACAAGTTGGCTGTAAAGTAGGATGTACTTTTTGTTTAACTGCAAAAGGTGGTTTTGTAAGAAACCTAACTGTGGGTGAGATTGTTGATCAAATAGTAGAAATAAAAAGAGATAATGACATTGCTGAGAACAAATCTTTAAATATTGTTTATATGGGGATGGGTGAACCTTTAGACAATTATAATAACTTTGTTCACTCTGTAAAAGTATTCTCTCAAGAAGAGGGACTTTCAATAAATAGAAGAAGACAAACAGTTTCAACATCTGGACTTTCATCAAAAATTGAAAAACTAGGTAACGAAAACCTAGGTATTCAACTTGCAATATCTTTACATGCAGTTGATGATGATTTAAGAAGTGAACTTATTCCAATGAATAAAGCATACAATATCAAATCAATAATTGATGCAGTTAGAAAATTTCCTGTTGATGCTCGAAAAAAGGTTATGTTCGAGTATTTAGTGATAAAAGATAAAAATGATGATATAGCAAGTGCTAAAAAACTCTTAAACTTACTTGATGGGATTAAAGCTAAAGTAAATCTAATTTACTTTAATCCTTATCCAGGTACATCATATCAAAGACCCGAAAGGAACGATATGCTAAAATTCCAAGATTATTTAACAAGTAGAGGACTTCTATGTACAATAAGAGAATCAAAAGGTCTTGATATCTCAGCTGCATGTGGTCAACTAAAAGAGAAGGACGCTAATGCAAGCTCTTGATTATGCAATGTTAATTTTTATTGCAGCCGTTGCAATTTTTTCGGCAATAGGCTTTTTTATGAATAATAACAAAAAAGATAAATAAGGAAAATTATGACTATAACTAGATTTGCTCCAAGCCCAACTGGATATTTACATATTGGTGGGTTAAGAACGGCTTTATATAGTTTTTTATGGGCCAGAAGAAACAATGGGACATTTAGATTAAGAATAGAAGACACAGATACTCAAAGAAACAATGAGCAAGCTATGAGTGCAATACTTGAAGCATTTGATTGGGTAGGATTAAGTTATGATGGTGAAGTTGAGTATCAATCGCAAAGATTAGATATTTATAAAAAATATATTCAACAATTACTTGATGAGGGTAAGGCTTATAATTGTTATATGAGTAAAGAAGAACTCGATGCTTTAAGAGAAACTCAAATGGCAAATAAACAAACTCCAAGATATGATGGTACATGGAGACCTGAAGATGGTAAAACTTTACCAGAGATTCCTGAGGGAGTTGAGCCAGTTGTAAGAATCAAAGCTCCACTAGAAGGTAAAATCACTTTTATTGATGGTGTTAAATCAATTATGAATTTTGAATGTTCTGAAGTTGATGATTTTGTAATTGCAAGAAGTAATGGTATGCCAACATATAACTTTGTTGTAACAATTGATGATGCTTTAATGGAAATGACTGATGTAATTAGAGGTGATGACCATTTAACAAATACAGCTAAACAAATTATTATATATGAAGCATTAGGATTTGATGTTCCAAAATTTTATCATGTTCCAATGATTAATAATCCACAAGGTAAAAAACTATCAAAAAGAGATGGTGCACTTGATGTAATGGATTATAAAAGAAAAGGATATTTACCTGAAGCATTATTGAACTTTCTAGTTAGACTTGGATGGTCGAATGGAGATCAAGAGATATTTTCAATGGACGAGATGTTAAAGCTTTTTGATCCAAAAAATATAAATAAATCGGCATCTTCATATAATGAAGAAAAACTTTTATGGTTAAATGCGCACTATATTAAAAATGTTTCTAATGAAAGACTTGCTCAAGAGTTAAAGTTTTTTGATTGCCATTTAGAGGGTCATGATAAAAAAGAGATGTTATTAGATCTTTCAAAGGAAAGAGCTCAAACTTTAGTTGAATTAAAAGATGCAATAAATAAAATTCTTGAAGTTCCAACAGAGTATGAAGCAAAAGGAAGTAAAAAGTTTGTAAAAGAGAATACTATTAAAATCTTAGAAACATACTTAGAACTTTTAGAAAAGAACAAAGATACTCTTCATTTAGCATGTGATTATGAATTAATTACTAAGCCATTTATTGAAGAATTTGAGTTAAAATTCCCTCAACTTTTCCAACCAATTAGAATTGCTTTAACAGGAGGAACTCAAGCACCATCTGTTTATGATATCATGGCAATTTTAGGTTTTGACGAGGTAAAAAAGAGAATAAACAACGCAATTGAGCGAAATTTCGATAAATAATTAGAAAATATACTTGCTAATTATCAATAAATAGGGCATAATGTTCATTACTTTAATTAAGGAAGAGGAATAATGAACATTTATGTTGGTAACCTATCATATAGAATGAGTGATAGTGATTTAGAGAAAGTTTTTGCTAAATTTGGCGAAGTTAAAAGTGCTAAAGTGATTATGGATAGAGAAACTGGTAGATCTAAAGGATTTGGTTTCGTTGAAATGATGACTGATCTTGCTGGAAATGAAGCTATTGAATCTTTAAACGGAAGTGAAATTGAAGGTAGATCGCTTAGAGTTAATGAAGCAAAACCAAGAGAAGAAAGACCTAGAAGACAATACTAATCTTTTTCTTTTTTTAATTTTCTAGCAACTTTACGTAAAATTTTGATTTTTAATAAGTTTAATATAATGAAACTTGATTAAGGAGAAGAATTTTATGTTGGTTGTCACACTGTCAAAATAAATTTCAAGTTTCATTATATTTGTGTTGGTTGTTGTCATCGTTTTTCTAAAACTGTAAGAGTATTATAGACTTTTTTTGTGTAGTAAACGTGGGACTTATCCACAAATCAATGAGATAAATCACATTTTGCCATATTACCACCCTTTTTCAATGCTAATATATAAAATACAGCTGGAATAATAACTAACGTTAAAAATGCAGAGGATACCATTCCACCTATCATAGGTGCGGCAATTCTTTGCATAACTTCACTACCCACACCATCTATATACATTATAGGAATAAGACCCCCTAAAATTGCAAATAGAGTCATGAGTTTTGGTCTTAATCTAAGAACCGCTCCTTTATAAATAGCATGGGAAATATGTTCTTTTTCTGGCAATGGACATTTTTTTACAAGATTATCCATAGCTTCATGCAAATAAACTAACATAACAATTGAGGTTTCAGCTGCAACACCAAGTAAGGCAAGGAAACCAACAATAACAGCAATTGATATATTAAAATTCAAATATTCTAAATAGAATATACCACCTGTTAAGGCAAAGGGCAAGGTAAAGAATATTATAAATGTATATGTAATATTTCTAAGGGCAAAATATATTAAAATGAAGATTATTACGAATGTCAATGGAATAATATAAGTCAGTCTTTCCATCGCAGATTCTAAGTACTCACTTTGCCCTGCCCATTCATAATAAAACCCTTCTGGAAGCTTTAAATCTTTTAGTAAATTTTTAGCCTCTTGTTTATATGCTGTTGCAGAAATATCACTTTTAGGAGTAATATAAATAAAGTTAACATTTAAAGCTTTTTCAGATTTGATTACGGAAGGTCCTTCTTCATATTTTAACTTAGCAAACATACTTAAAGGTTGGAATCCAAGTTTGGTTTTAACTTGAAGATTATTTAATGAAGTTATATCTTCCCTTTGTGTTGTTTCAAACCTTAAACTAATAGGATATCTTTCTAATCCATCTAAAAGGGTAGAGATTTTAGCTCCAGCAACACCTAAAGAGATAGTAGAAAGGATGTCATTTTTTGTAATCCCGAATCTACTTATCATCTCTTCATCAAGATTTATATTTAAATAGTATCCTGAGTTGATTTTATCAGTTGATACTGAAAGAGTTTTATCAAACTTTTTTAATATCTTTTCAAATTGGGCTGCTTTATCTTCTAAAGCTTGATGATCATTACCATAAAGTTTTATCCCTAAAGGTGTTCTAATACCAGTTAGAAGCATATCAATTCTACCTCTAATTGGATATGTCCATGAATTTATAAGTCCAGCAACCTGAAGCTTTCTATCCATTTCAGACATTAATTTTTTATATGTCATTCCAGGACGCCATTGATCTTCTGGTTTAAAAGTCACAATTGTTTCAATCATAGCAAGTGGAGCAGGATCAGTTGCACTATCAGCTCGACCAGCCTTACCAAAAACAGTATCAACTTCAGGAAATGATTTTAAAATCTTATCAGTTTTTTGTGTTAACTCTTTAGATAAATCTACCCCAATACCATATGGTGTTACAGGCATATACATAAAAGTTTGTTCATTCATCATTGGCATAAATTCCCAGTTTTGTTTTTTATATACTGGATATGAAGCTAATAAAGTTCCTATAAAAATAAGTACAACTAAAAACCTAAGTTTTAGAGATACTTTTAATAAAGGAGAATAAAGTTTTACAAAAAATTTGTTTAACAAGTTTTTATCTTCACTTAGTATTTTACCTTTAATAAAAAATATCATAAGTATTGGTACAACTGTAATTGATAGAATAGCTCCTGCAATCATTGCAAATGATTTAGTATAAGCTAAAGGTGAGAATAATCTTCCCTCTTGACCTGATAAAGCAAAAATTGGTAAAAAAGAAACTACAACTAAAATCAAAGCAAAGAAGATTGGCCGACCAACTTGTTTTGCAGATTTTATTATTATCTGTATTCTTTCTTCATTTGAAATATTCTCTTTACCTTGAAGATATTTATGGGCATTTTCTACCATAACAATAGTTGCATCAACCATTGCACCAATAGCAATTGCAATCCCCCCTAAACTCATTATATTAGACCCTAGGCCAAAAACCTTCATAAGTAAAAAAGTTAATAATACAGTAATTGGTAGAGTAATAATTATAATAAGTGCACTTCGAAAGTGAAATAAAAATAAAGCACTAACAATCATAACTATAATAGATTCTTCAATCAAAGTATTTTTTAAAGTATCAATAGCTTTATCAATTAAAGAAGTTCTATCGTAAGTTTCTACAACGTCAACACCCTCAACCTTTAAAGTTTTGATTTTTTCTTTTACTGCTTTTATAACAGCATATGGATTTTCTCCATATCTTACAACAACAATACCACCAACAGTTTCACCTTCTCCGTTTAAATCAGCCATTCCACGTCTATTTGATGATGTTATATTTACATCTGCTATATCTTTTATTTTAAGTGGTATAGAGTTGATAGATTTTATTGTAATATTTTCTATGTCAAATCTATTTTTTAAATACCCTTTAGCTTGAATCATATGTTCAAAGCCATTTTCTAAAATAATTCTTCCACCTTTTTCATCATTGTTTTTAGTTAAAGCATTTTTAATTTCACCTATTGATAAATCATATTGAACCATTTTATCTTGGTCCAATGTAATCTCATAGTTTTTTATAAAACCACCAATAGATGCAATCTCACTAACCCCATCAACTCCAAGTAAGGCAAATTTATAATAGTAATCTTGTAATGATCTTAACTCATCAAGTGATTTTGTATCAGATTTTAAAGCATATTCATAAGCCCACCCTACTCCTGTAGCATCAGGACCAATTGCAACATTAACACCTTGAGGGAAAGTTCCTTGTAATTGAGACAACTGTTCTAAAATCCTATTTCTTGAATCATATAAATCTGTTCCATCTTTAAATATAATATATATCAAAGCATTTTGAAATGAACTCATAGCTCTTACTGTATCAATATCAGGAAGACTCATAAGATTTGAAATAAGTGGATAAGAAACTTGTTCTTCAATTGTTTTTGGACTTTGACCTGGCCATTTCACTTGTACAATAACTTGTGGTGGAGATAAATCAGGTAATGCATCTAAACTTGTATTTTTAACAGCCCAAAAAGAGGCAAATGTTAAAACTATTACAGAAAAAAGTACAAGAAATTTATTTCTTATACTATAAGAGATTATACTTTCAACCATGATTTAATCCTACCAGTCATCATCATCTGAACTATATAGTCCATTTGTAATTGCATCTGAATCAAGTAAGAATAATGCATTATCAACTACTTTTTGTCCCTCTTTTAAACCATCAAGTATCTCATATTTATTTGAAGAGATTCTTTTTGCTTTTATTTCTATTGGTTCAAACTGTGATTTTGATAGTTGTTCAAAAGCATAATATTTATCCCCTTTAGATAAAACAGCAGTTTTAGGTAAAGTTAAAATCTCTTTTTGGGTATCTCTTATTAAAACTTTTGCAAACATATTTGGAAACAGTTTTAAATCTTCATTTGGAATAATAAATCTTACATCTACAGTTTTAGTTTTTAAATCAATATTTGGATAAATCTTATCAACTTTTGAAATAACTGGTTTTTCAAATCCATCAACAGTGATTTTTGCTTCCATTCCCTCTTTTAAAAATGTTAAATCTTTTTGATAAACAGAAGCTATAAACAAAAGTTCATCTAAAGGTGCAAGTTGTAAAAGTAGTTTCCCTTTTTTTACAAAACTTCCATTATTTATACTTTTATTTAATATTATAGAATCAATTGGAGAATAAATAGATATTTCTTTAATTACATTTTTTGAATTTACAATTTTATTAATATTTTTTTTATCTAAATCTAAAGATTTTAATTTTTCAATATTTCCCTTTAGTAAATTCTTGTTAATTCTTTTTGCAATCTTTATCTCTTGCGAAATTGAGTTTATCTCATCTGAATAAAGAGAAAATAAAGATTCACCTTTTTTTACAAATTTATATTGCTCATTTGCATCAAGTTTTGTTATATATCCATCGAATCTAGTAACAATATCATAAATTTTTGTTTCATTAATCTTCATATGCCCATAAAAGCTTTTTAAGGTACCTATTTGCTCTTTTTTTACTTCTGTAAGCTTTTTATTGAACAACTGCTCAACTTCAAGAATTTGAGCATTTAGTACTGCAAAGCCCAATACTAGGGATAGTATGAGTCTTTTCATCATAAATCCTTGTCAAAATAATAAGTTTTTGCCAATGAAGTGAAATAATTCTCTTTTTCATCAATGGCTTTTAATTTATATTTGATTATTTCATTTTGGTTTTTTATTAATACTCTTGTATCGATTTTTTTATACATTAAAGTTGTATTATAGTTTTCAAGTATTTTTTGTAACTCTTCTTGTTTTGGAAGAATCTCTTTTTGAATAATATTAAAAGTTATTAGTGAGTCATTTAAATTTTGTTTAATTGTTTCAATTTTATTTTTAAAATTAAATTTTATATCTTCTAATTTATGTTTTAGTTGTACAGATTTTAATTTTGCTTTTGTAGCTTTTATATCTTCATTTCCATAAACTGAAAGTGGAATGGCAAAAGATAAATTAACATAATCTTCAAATTTTTCATCCCTTTGGAAATATGTTAGATTCGTTTTTATATCTGAGTATTTTTTTTCCTCTTCTAATGAAGAGATTTTTGAACTTTTTTCTATAAGTTTATTTAGTTCTAAAATTTTTGGATGACTTGAGATATCAATAGAAATATTCTTTTCTTCTAAACTTGTATCAAAATCAATTGTATCAATTTTTTCATAGGTAAGATTTTCTAGTTTTAGTTTTAAACTATTAAGTGCCCTTGTAAGTTTTGAAGAGTTTAATTTTAATTCTTTATATATAATTTGTGTATTGATAATCTGTTCTTGAGAAGCTTTATTATATTTATAAAGATTTTGAAGAAGAGATTCAAGTTTTTTTGTATTTGTTTTAAACTCTTCAAATAAAGCTAATCTCTCTTCAATGAGCTTAATTTTAAAAGCGTATTCATAAACTAAAGCTTTTAACTCTAGCTTTTTATCTTCTAGTTGAAGTTTAGATATTTCATAATCATCAACTGCAATATTTTTTGAAATCTCTAGTTTATCGCCTAGGGGTATATTTTGTGTAATTCCTACAAAATGTGCCTGCATAGGCTCTTTATCCCTTTTTGTTATATCATTTAATTGTAAGTCTGTAGCTCCAAAAGATAAAATTGGATTATTCCACTTATAAGATAAAGAGATTTGTTCTTTTAAAACATCAGTAGAGCTATTAATTTCTTTTAACGTATAGTTTTTCTCAAGTAAAGAGTTAACTAAATTGTCAAGGGTTTGGGCATTTGATGTTATTACAAAAAATGAAGCGATAACTAAAGATTTTTTTAACATGGTAACTCTTATAGATTTACACTTGATCTAATTTTATGAACTTCGCCATCTGCTGTTTTAAACATTAAATGGTATTGCCAAGTTCCACTCATTGAAAAGTTGATTAATATTTTATATTTACCATCAACTAATTCTGCTTTTCCTACTTGCTCCATATAAGGCATACCTGGCATCTCTGGCATGAAAAATTTTGCTTTAACTTTTGCATCTTCTAATGCTTTACCATCTTTTGAAAGTGTTACATAAAAGATATTATCCCCAACAACTAATGATTTTTCTGATACTAAATTTACATCATATCCATCTTTTTTACCAGAAAGATTAATTGGTTCAGCCCATAAAAGACCAACAGTAAGCGCTAAAATAGAAATTAATTTTACTAATTTCATTTTTACTCCTTTAAAAAATTTAACGAAGTATAAAAATCTAATGGGGAAAAAGTGTGGAAGAAAAGAGATTAAAACTTTAAAGTAAAAGTTGTACCCTCATTAACTTTAGAATCAACCTGAATATCAATATTGTATTTAGTAGTAATATTTTTTACAATATTAAGCCCTATTCCAAAACCTCCACTTTGAGTTGTAGCTCTAAAGTATCTGTTAAAAATATCATTAATTTTTTTCTCTTCTATACCTATACCAGTATCTTTTATTGTAAGAGTTTTATTTTTTAGTTCTATAAAAATTGAACCTTTCATTTTATTATATTTTACAGCATTTGAAAGCAAGTTATTAAATAATCTAATAAAATCATTTTCATCAATAAAATAGTTTGTATCCTCTAAAAAAGTAGATATTGATATTTTTTTCCTCTCTGCTAAGGCTTCAAAATATTTTAACTGTGAAGTGATTATCTCTTTAAGATTTATCTCTTTAAAATCTTCCTTATCTGAATTATCTTCTAAAAAAACATAAGTTAAATCTTTATATATTTCAGAGATTTTATTAGCTGCTAATTGAATTCTTTTTATCTGTTTTTTAGTCAATTCTTCACTCTCACTTGACATCAAAATTGCACTAATAGGAGTATTTAACTCATGGGTTGTATCTTTTATAAAATTGTTGAGTTTTTCCCTTTCATCTTTTATTGGTTTAATAAGAAGTTTCGCAAGAAAGAAACCGATTAAAGCTAAAATAGAATATACAATCAAAAATAAAGTGATAATATCTACTTGCATTTTTTTTAAACTTTTAAATAAAAGGTTTTCTTGAATTACAATATAAGAAACACCCAAATGCCCATAAGTAGAGTCATTAACTAGTGTAAAATTTTGTTCATTTTGAATAAATTGTTTTGTAAAATCAATTTTTTCATTTAAATTACCAATAATCAAATTTTTATCTTTATCATAAAAAGAGATTTTATAAATATCGTTTTTTAAAAACTGTTTTAAGTCTAAAGAACTATCGCTCATATGAGCAAAGATAATTCTTGAAGAGATATTTGAAACAACATTTTGCATTTTTGTTTTTGTTAAATAAAAATATAGTTTTTTTTCATTTTGGTAATAAAGTATTGCTATTAACATCATTAAAAATAATGAACCACCTAAATATAGTCCAAAAAACCTATAAAATGTCCTCTTTTCATTTCTAGTTAAATCGATAATAATCTCCAAAATAAAATTTCTGAAGATTATATCATAATAGAGTATTTGGTATAAAAGTGTCGCTACAAAACCTTGTATTCATAGCTTTACAAAATCTCTTTTTTTTCATAATCTTTTCTATCTAGTGTTTTTCATAAATTGCTGTAGAACCATCTTTTTTAATAGATAAAACATTATAAGCTTGTTTTACATCTCCTTGTTCCATTCCTGGGCTTCCTATTGGCATACCAGGAACAGTGATTCCATAAATATCAGGTTTTTCCTCTAACATTTTTTTCACAGCTGAATAATCAACATGACCAATTACAATATAATCGTCAATAATAGCTGTATGACAAGAAGCTAAAGATGAATCAATACCAAGTTTATTATTTACCCTATTTACATCGTTTACCATTCTTACTTTTACATTAATTCCATTTTTCTGCATTATTTCAGTCCATTTTGTACAACAGCCACAATATGGAGTTTTATATACAATCATCTCTTTTGCAGTTTGAGCGAAGCTTAATGTAGCTGCAAACACAGTTACAAGTAATGTTTTTTTCATTTTATTTCCTTTATAAGTTCTTTATATATTTTGCTAAAGTTGTTATCTTTTCATCCGGGATATTTTTCATTTGCTGTTTCATAATCTCCCCAAAACCGTAGTCGTTAATAGTTCCTGCTTTATACCCTTCTAGTTTTTTGATTAAAGTGTTAATATTTGAATCTCTAAGTGAAGGTATCGCATCCATATAAATCTTTTCTGCTTTATTTCCATGACAAAATTTACATGAACTATATAAAACAGCTCCTTCATCAAGGGAAAATAGATTTGTTACAAAAATAAAAAAAATTAATAGATTTCTCATTTAGTGCCTTTATTAAAACTTTGGAATTATGACTTTTTAGCGTGGAAAAAGTATGGAAAATTTAATCTTTAAATATAAAACTAATGATATACTTAGAAAAATTGGAGAATTTAGGATAATAAATGAAGGTTTTATTACTTGAAGATGACACCTTATTAAATGAGATAATTGAAGAGTTTTTACTTGATTTAAACTATGAAGTTATAACTACTTATGATGGTCAAGATGCACTTGAAGCTATTTATGAAAATAGCTTTGATCTACTTTTATTAGATGTAAATGTACCCTCAATAAATGGCTTAGATTTATTAAAAAGTTTAAAAGAAAACTCTATTGATATCCCTACTATTTATATCACCTCTTTACACACTTCTAATGATATGAAAAATGGTTTTGATGCGGGGGCTGATGATTATATAAAAAAACCTTTTCATTTAAGTGAATTAGAGCTTAGAATAAACAATATAAAAAGACTAAGACAAATAGAAAACAATGGAAAAACAAAACTAACAAATGCGATAGAATATGATTTTGATAGTAAAACATTACTTAGTAATGAAACAAATACAAGACTTTCAAAAATGGAAGCAAAGGTTTTTGAATATCTTTTAAAAAATAAAAATAAAGCTGTATCAATAGAGGAGATTGCAAACAATAATTGGGTTTATGATGAAGTTCCAACTGATACTACTATTAGAACTTATATAAAAAATCTTCGTAAAATATTGGGTAAAGAAAAAATTTTAAATATTAAAGCAATTGGGTATAAACTTAACCTTTAAAATCTAAAGTAAAAGTAGTACCCTCTTTCTCTTTTGATTCAACATCAATACTTATATTGTAAGTTTTACAAATATGATAAACAATATTTAATCCAATACCAAAACCACCCTGCTCTTTTGTAGCTCTAAAATATCTATTAAAAATATCTTCAAGTTTATCTTCAGCAATACCAATACCTGTATCTTTGATTTTTAGAACACTATTTTTTAGTTCTATATCAATCGAACCACCTATGGTGTTATATTTTATAGCATTTGAAACTAGATTATTAAACAGTCTAATAAAGTTTTCTTTATCAATTGTAAATTTTGTTGGCTCTAAATCTGAAGTGATTTTTAATCTTTTCTTAGAAGCAAAAGAATCAAAATATTCAAGTTGCTCAACTATTATCTCATCAAGGTTTAACTCTGTTAACTTCTTAGATTTTTTATTATCTTGCAAAAATAAATACACTAAATCTTTATAGATTTCAGAAATTCTTTTTGCACTTAGATTTATCCTTTGTAGATTTTTTTCTGTTGCTGGTGCACCTTTTCCTGTACTCATTAAAATAGCTGTAATAGGAGTATTTAATTCATGGGTTGTATCTTTGATAAAATTGTTTAATTTTTTTCTCTCATTAATAATTGGGGCAATAAACATCCCTGCTAAATAATAAGCAATAACAGCAATAGCAGAAAAAGTCAAAAAGAAATAAAAATAGAGTTTTTCAAGTAAGGCTTCTATTCTTCCATGATAAATATTTTCCTTAATTACAATATGGTAAACACCTAAATGCCCCTTAGGTGAACTTTCAACTAAAACATAACTATCATCAACTTTTTGAAGTTTTTTTGATAGGTCTATCTCTTTGCCTTTACTAACTAAAAGATTCCCTATTAACATTGAATGTTGTTTATCATATAAAGCATATTCGTATTTTATAAAATTTGTTAATTTTGTTGCATCAATTGTTAGGTTTGCCATATGTGCATAAATTATACTTGAGGATACTTTACTCGCCACATTTTGCATATTTGAAGTGATTAAATCGTATTGTAGTTTAGATTCCATTTTATAAAATAAATAAAATATTATACTAAGTAAAATAAGTGAAGAACCTAGATAAAGTCCTAAAAATCTTCTAAAGGTATTTTTTTCACTTCTTGTTAAATCTATAACCAACCCCTTTTATAGTTTCTATATACTCATCTCCAACAATTTTTCTAATATTTTTTATATATGTTCTAATAGTAGATGAAGTTGGAGAATCTTCGTATGACCAAATATTTGAACTTAGTTCATCTTGAGATACACATCTATTAGTATTGTTTAAAAGGTATTTTAAAATCTGTGCTTCTTTTAATGGAAGTTTAGTTTTTATTGAATCATTATCAATAAAATTTAGTTTTGTATTAAATTTTAAATTCTCTCCAATAACTAACTCATCATCTTCCATATGTAAAAGTCTTTTTATATTGTTAATTCTAAGCTCTAACTCTTTTAATTCAAAGGGTTTCTTTAAGTAATCATCAGCCCCAGAATTAAACCCTTCTTCAACATCATCAACTGAATCTAAAGAGGTAGTAAAAATAGCAGGAGTAGTGATATTATTATCCCTTAAGGATTTTAAAAACTCAAAACCAGTCATATTAGGAACATTTACATCTAAAATAAGTAAATCAAAATGTTCATCATAAATAATCTCACTGGCATGCATACCATCATATGCAACTGTTACGTCGTAACCTAAGTCTATTAAAAACTCTTCAACTATTTCATTAAGTATTAAATCATCTTCTAAAAGTAGTATTTTCATGGCAAATATTATATCACATAATAAAATAATTAATCCACACATACTCTACACACTTACTTAACAAAACTCAATTATACTTCCAATAACAAAACAAAAAGGAGCACTAAATGAAACTTATTAAAACTTTTCTTTTTACATCAGTTTTAGGTTTATCATTAGCAAATGCTACACCTCATAATTTAGATAAATCTCATAGTGAAGTTGGTTTTTCTGTAAAACATTTAATGATTACAAATGTAAAGGGGAATTTTACTGATTATGATGCAAAAATAGATTTTGACTATAAAACAAAATCTTTTAATATGCTTGAAGCAACAGTGAAAACTATATCAGTTGATACAGGAATTGAAAAAAGAGATAATCACCTAAGAAGTGAAGATTTTTTTCTGGCAGAGAAATATCCAAATATAACATTTAAAATGAAATCTTATAAAGCAGATGGGGATGAAGGTGTTATGGTAGGAGATTTAACAATTAGAGGAATTACTAAGGAGGTAAAACTGAAAGTTGAAGATATTGGAACAATAAAAGATTTTAAAGGTAACAACAGAGTTGGATTTACCCTTGAAGGAAAAATAAATAGAATGGATTATGATCTAAAATGGAATAAGGTTTTAGAAGCTGGTGGCTTTGCTGTAGGTGAAACAGTAAAATTAATTGTAGAAGTTCAAGCAGTTGAACAATAAATAATATAAAATTATATATAAAAAGGAAAAAACAATGAAAAAAAATACAAAAATCAAGTTAGCTGGAGTTCTTTTAGGTGCTGCTTTATCAAGTACAGGTGCTTATGCAGGTAGTGGGTCATGTGGATCTTCAAAATGTGGTGGAGAAAAGAAAATAGAAAAAAAAGGTTCTTGTGGTTCTGCTAAATGTGGTGGAGAAAAGAAAAAAGAGATGGCTGATGAGATGAGTGGAAAGTCAGGTAAAAAAACTGAAATGGCTAAATGTGGTGCTAATATGAAGAAAAAAGTTGAAGGTGCTTGTGGCGCTGGTAAATGTGGGTGAAATGGTGAACAATAATGATAAATCTTAATGGTTGCGGTTTAGGTTTAAGAAGTGATTTTTTACTTGATATAAAAAAGAGTAAATTTCAACCAGATTGGTGGGAGGTAACTCCTGAAAACTGGATGCATATGCCAAAACTTTATGAAAAAGCATTTGAGCAAGCAGTTAATTCTAGACCAACTGTAGCCCACGGATTATCATTATCTATTGGTTCTGTTGACAAGCTAAATAAAAAGTTTGTCAAACAGATCAAAACTTTTTTAGACAGATATAATATAGAATACTATTCTGAACATCTTTCTTTTTCCTCACTTGAAGGAAAACAATCCTATGAATTACTTCCTGTTCCTATGACAAAAAATATGGTTAATTTTATAAGTGATAAAATAAAAGAAGTTGAGGATATTATTCAAAGAAATTTGATACTTGAAAATGCCACTTATTATTATACTCCTTATGCAGAAATGAGAGAAGTTGATTTTATTAATGAAGTATTTGAAAAATCTGGTGCAAAAATGCTTTTGGATGTAAACAATGTATTTGTAAACTCTGTTAATCATGGCTTTAAAGCTAGAAAATTTATAGATGAAATAGATAAAAGCAAAATTGCCTATATGCATATGGCTGGACATTATAATGATGAAGAATCAAAGTTAAAAATTGATTCCCATGGGATGCCTATATGCTCTGGAGTTTGGAAACTTTTAGAGTATACACTTAAGCAAATTGATGCCCCAGTTATGATTGAAAGAGATAATAATATTCCACCACTAAGTGAACTTGAAATAGAATATAATCAGATGGAAGAGATTGTAAAAAGAGTTAGAGATGCCAAAAAATAATAGTTTAGAAAAAGATATTCAAAATAGATTCTTTGACATTTTAGTAAAACAAGAAAAAGGTTATGAAAACACAAATATAGAAGTTTATCAAAAACTTGTCTTCACAAGGTATGAAGAGGTTATAAAGAACTCATTCCCCCTTTTAATAGAAAATATTAATCAAAAAACCTTAATTGAATTAATCAATAAGTTTATGAAAAACACCCCCTATTCTCCTTTTATTTGGAAAATTCCTAAAGATTTTAAAAAATTTGTTAAGAGAATAAAAGCTTTTAAAAATAAAAAATATTTGTATGAACTTATGTATTATGATTGGATAGAGATTGAACTTTTTATGAAAGAGTACAAAATCTATAATAAAGGAAATTTTTCTTATAAAAATAGATATAAACTTTCTAAAAGTGCTAAATTTAGAGCTTTTACATATGATATTATTAATAAAAACATTCAAGAAAAAAGAGACAATTTCTTAGTAATTTATTATGATTTTAAAGCTGATGATGTAGTATATAGAGAGATAAATCAATTAATTTTTGAATTGTTTAAAAGAGTTGATACTAAACAAACTATTGGAAAAATCCTAAAACAACTTTGTAAAGAAAATGATATAGATTTTAAAGAGGCTAAAAACTTGTTAGCCCCTGCACTAAATGAGTTGTATATAAATAAGGTTTTTATTTGACATGTACTTTTTTTAGTAGATTTTGAGTATAAAAGTAAGCAAATATAGCAGCAGAATAAATCATAACTAAAACCCCAAACCATAGATAAAAATAGTCCAAAGCAAGCCATACTACTAAGATATAAGCAACTAAATATTTTGCAATAATCTGTCTATATAAAGCAATATACAAAATCATTTTAGGTTTTTTTATAGCTTGTAAAGTTGAAACACAAATAAATAAAATTACATAAGCATAAAATATCCAAACTTCAACAAGTAAATAATCAAGACCATATCTAATAACCTCTGCATCTGAATCAAATTGTGAAATGATTAGTTTCCCAAATATATATAAAAAGATAATCCCAAAAGTTGAAATATAAAAACCATACTTTAATGCTGTATTTAAAGTATCTTGAACCCTATCATACTTTTTTGCACCATAATTGTTTGATATGATAGACAAAACAGCAGAACTAAGCCCAAGGGCAGGTAAAAGCATAAGTTGTTCAACCCTAAACCCTATTCCATATCCAGCAACTGCTTTAACTCCATATAAAGTTACAAAATACATCAAAATGATAGAACCAATTGCCATAATAAGCATATTCATTGAAGATGGAATACCTTGAATTATAAAATCTTTGTAGATTTTTAAATGGGGATAGAAGTATTTTAAATTTTCAAAATGAATAAGTTTTGTTTCTAAAACCTTTTTTAGCATATAAATATTGTTTAAAACTTGGATTAATACTGTTGCAAAGGCAATTCCTGAAATTCCCATTGCAGGGATAAACCAAAAGCCATAGATAAAAAGTGGATTTAAAATTAAATTTGCAAAGAAACCAAAAATCAATGTATTTCTATAAGACTTTGTATCCCCTTGTGAAACTAAAATCGCATTTAATGCAAAATTTGTCATAAAGAAAACTGTTCCTGCAAGTATTACATTTATATAGTTTAATGAGGTTTCTAAATACTCACCACTAGCCCCTAATATCTCAAATAAATAAGGAGATATTATAAACCCTATAATAGTTAGGGCTACTGCTAAAATTTGCATAAAAAATATCCCTTTATGGGCATATAATGAGGCTAAAAACTTTTTACTTTTTCCTGATGCATTTCCTATTAAAGCAGTAATTGCTGAAGAGAATCCATATCCAAGTCCAATAATAGTAAAAAATATCATAAAAGATAAAGATAAGGCTGAGATTGCTTGGGTTGAAATAAGTCCAGCGTAAAATGTATCAACTACATTATACATTGTATTAAAAAACATTCCTGTACTTGCAGGGATTGCTATTTGTTTTAAAAGTGATGGGATATCATCAGTTAAAAGATGTTTTGATTTAGTTGTCATAGGTAATCACTGCCTTGAATTTTCTGAATGATAACCAAATAAAGTTAAATATTTATCAAAAAATGTATGAGGGGGAAAAGGAGAGTACATGAAAAGTGAAATTACATACGCTCTTAAGATAAATATTTACTTTATATAAACGAAGTATAAAAAATCAAAATGATATAAACGTGGCATTTACTATATTAAATCGGAAAAGTCTTCATTTAAGATCAAAAGTTTTTTATCTTTTTTATTAAAGATAAATCTTGAATCTTTTCGTTCAATAGCTTTCATTATTATAAGTTTTATCTCTCTTTCACTTTTATTGTGTCTTTTTAGATATAAAGTAAAATCAACAATAGAGATAAACTTTTCTTTTTCGTTAAAACTTTCTTTAGTTTTCTCTTGAGTTTTTTCTTTGTTTTCTTGCTGGTTTAAAAGTTGGGGTTTATATATTGAACGCATCTCATTAAAAGCACTTTGCAAAAGTTCAATCTCCCTATTAAAAACACCAATAATTCTTTTTTGATTATTTTCTAATCTTAAAATCTCTGCCCCATGCTGTTTTCTCATCCATTTAATAGATTTTTTCAATAATAAAATCTGTTCATCTTTTGCTTTAACTACTTCTTTTATAGTTTCTTTAAAAGTAATCATTTCAACTTTTGGTTCTTCTTCAGAGTTTGTAACAGTTGGAGAGATTTTTTTGGTATCGTTTATATAGACATAAGTCTTACCCGACTTTTTGATAGATTTTAATTGGTTTTTTTTAATTCTATAATGTACACCTTGGAGAGAAATCCCTAATATTTCAGCAGCTTGTGCTGTAGTAACTAATCTCTCCAAAATATGCCTTACATTTTGTCGCTGTCTATTTCTATAACAGTGTGTACGTTTCCACGTGGTTTGAAGTCTGCTACAACTTTCATCCATTTTGGTTGTAATTTTTCATAAAGTGTATCAAAGATTTCATTTGCACTATTTTCATGAGAAACTTCTCTAAGCATAAACGAGTTGATATAGATTTTCAATGCTTTTAATTCTATAACTAATTTATCTGGTGTATATTCTAAATAAATTGTTGCAAAATCTGGGTATCCACTTCTTGGACATTTTGCCATAAACTCTGGTAACTCGATTTTTATTACATAGTTTTTTTCATTTTTATTTGGCCAGAAGTTTTCTTCATTGTTGATGTCAAATTCAACAATCTCTTTTTCACCATATTTCATTATATTCTTATCCTTTTAATATTAAATCCATTTTTGTTAAAAGTGCCATTTTATCATAATTTTACTTACATAATTTAGATAAATATCTTAATAAATTTTTAAAACCTTTTTATAAGAATAGTTTATAGTATAATAGTTGTCAAAATTCACACTTTGGGGAAAGACTGATGAATACAACTTATGATATTGCCATTATTGGTGGAGGGCCTGGAGGTATAGGTACTGCAGTGGAAGCAGCGGTACATGGAGTAGAGAGAATACTACTAATTGACAAGGCAGATAATCACTCAAGTACTATTAGAAAATTTTATAAAGATAATAAACGAGTTGATAAAGATTGGAAGGGTCAAACAGTAGAGATTGAAGGTAATATTCCATTTATGGATGGAACAAAAGAGACAACTCTAAACTTTTTTGACCAACTTTTGGATTATGAAAAAATCGACACAGCATTTAATACAGAGGTAGAAAACATACAAAAAGATGAAGATGGAATTTTTCAAATTTCAACGGCTACTCAAGGATTTAAAGCAAAAGCTGTAGTAATAACAATTGGAAAAATGGGAAAACCAAATAAACCAAGTTATAGAATACCACCTTCAATAAAAGAGTTTGTAAATTTTAATTTAGATAAATGTAGTGAAGGGGAAAAAATACTTGTTGTTGGAGGGGGGAATAGTGCAGCAGAGTATGCCTATGAGTTAGCTGATGAAAACAACACCATAACTTTAGTTTACAGAAAAGATGAATTTACAAGACTTAATCCTGAAAATGAAGATATTTTGTATCAATACAATGGTCAAGAGAAATTAAGACTAAGGTTAGGTACAGATATTGAATCTTTGGAAAATGAACATGGAAAAGTAAAAGTTAATTTTAATGATGGTTACTACACAATATATGATAGAATTATCTATGCAATTGGTGGAACATCACCCGTTGATTTTCTTAAAAAAGTTGGTATCCAAACTGATGATAAAGGAAAACCAATATATGATGAGCACTACAGAACAAATGTAAAAGGTATGTATGTTGCAGGAGATATTGCATTTAATACTGGTGGTTCAATTGTAACTGCACTTAATCATGGTTACCATATTGTGAACTCTTATTTAAAAAGGACTGGAAAAATTTATGCCCATACTGACAAAGTGGAAGAATATTTCAAAAAAAATCCAGAGTTTAAACACTAAGTTAATATTGTGTTAGTAAAAAAATTAGTTAATCAAAACCTTTTTTTACTTAGCACTTTAACAATACTTTTTTTCTCATTGAATTCAATATTTTGTAAGGCTGCTTTACAAAATAACTCTATAGACCCTTATTCTTTTAGTTTTTTTAGACTTTTTTTTGGAGTTATTACACTATTTTTAATATCTCTTTTTATAAATAAAAAAAACACCTTAGATTTAAAAAGCAATTGGTTAAATGGATTTTTTCTTTTTTTATATGCAATTTGTTTTTCATTTTCATATATTAGTTTAGATGCAGGTATTGGGGCTTTAGTTTTATTTGCAGTTGTTCAAATAACAATGGTACTTTTTGCTTTTATAAAAAAAGAGAGATTCGGATTAAAAAAACTACTAGGAATCACTTTAGCTTTAGGTGGATTGTTTTTTTTACTCTATCCAAGTAAAGATTTTTCAATCTCAATCTTTCATTTTATTTTAATGGTAATAGCAGGATTTGCTTGGGCTTTTTATACCTTGTTAGGTAGAAGTAGTACGAATGCCATAAAAGATACTTCAAACAATTTTTTTAAAGCATTTATTATCACTATTTTCTTTGTTTTACTTTTTATTGATGATTTAAACATTACATCAACTGGTTTATTTTGGGCATTTTTATCGGGTGCTATTGCTTCTGGTTTAGGTTATTCTATTTGGTATTTTGTTTTAAAAGATTTAAAAATAGTAACAGCAAGCGTTCTACAACTTCTTGTACCTGTTATATCAATTTTTATAAGCATACTTTTTTTAGATGAAAAATTAACTATAAGTTTAATTGTTTCAACTATATTAGTTTTAGGTGGTATTTTTATAAGTTTAAAAGAAAAAAATTAACTATTTAACAAAGTCCAATTATTTGCTTCATAGCATTGTGAACAATTCATATTTCTTTCATCCTCTTCACATAAAACACAATGATTTAAACTATTTTCATCAAAATCTTTTTTTATACTAGCCTTTGGATTTTTTGAGGCCATAAAACTTACATTTAAAACTGGATCATTTACTAATTTGTTTGCAATTTCAGTGGTAATATTTGTATTTCTTGCTACTGCTCTTCTTACATTCATACTACTACAATCGTGTAGTTTTTCAAGTTCGATTGGGCAAGTACTCGTTTTTGCTATTTCTAATAATTGACTTGTTTGGTTCAGTTCTAAATTCATTATTTATCCTAAAATTTTATTAAATCTAATGCAAATTATATACCGTTATGAATTAATATTCATGAAAAAATGAGACATTTTTCAGTATATTCTTAAATTTAACAAAAAATATTGATTTAAATTAATTATTCAAATAATTTTTAGAATAATTATAAGATGATTTAAAAAAGGAGTTTTTATGCCCCACTTGCAATTCGAAGTAAATAAAAAACTATCACAAGAGACAAAAGAAAATTTTGTTAAAGAGATAAGAAAAACCTTTTCTGAAATTATGGATACAGGAACTGACCATATAGCAATAAGTATTAGAGAGTATGAAAAATATAATCTTACAATAGGGCGAGCAAATCCAAATGATGATATTTGTTTAATGAACTTAGATATTAGGGAAGGGCGAACAATTCAACAAAGAAGAGAATTAGCGTTAAGATATATGGCAATTGTAAATGAAATATTCAAAGTTGATAATAGAAACCAATATATTACTTTTACACAACATACAGGGGAAGATTTTCATTTAATAGAAAAATACCTAGATAAATGGGCTACAGGAGAAGACCCTTTAGCATAATATTTCTATGATATAATCAAGTATTACTTTGAAGGACTATTAATGATTTATAGAATACTTGTATTTTTTCTATTTAGTTTATTTTTATATGCTAAACCAATATCATTTGAAAATGATGTAAAACCTATTTTAGATAATAGATGTGTTGTATGCCACTCTTGTTATAACTCACCTTGCCAAACGAAATTTAGTTCATTTGAAGGAATTAAAAGAGGTGGAACTAAAACTGCAATTTATGAAAATAGGATAGAACCAATTGAGCCAACAAGATTATTTGTTGATGCACTAGATGAAAAAGAGTGGAGAGATAAGGGTTTTTATTCTATTACTAAACCACTTGATGAAAATAATACTAGTATTATGAGCCTTTTTTTAGAACAAAAACAAAAACTTCCAATTAGCAAAGGTGATTATGCCCCAGAACTTGATGATTTGACTTGCCCAAAGGACTTGGATGAATTAGAAAAATATCTTGAAGAAAATCCTTACCATGGAATGCCCTATGGATTTCCAGCTTTGTCAAAAAAAGAGCATAAGATAATAACAAAATGGTTAAAAGATGGTTCATTAGATGATAGAAAAAAAGATTTAGAATACCCTAAACAACTAAAAGAACTTGAAGAGTTTCTAAATAGAAAAGATATGAAACATAAAATCTCTGCAAGATATATCTATGAACATCTTTTTTTAGCCCATATAAAATTTAGCTCTTCTGATGGTTTTTATCAAATTCAAAGAAGCTATGATAAAGAAGGGAAAATACCTGTAAGTACAAGACTTCCATACGATGATCCTAAGAAAAAATTTTATTATAATTTTAGAAAGATTAGCTCTACAATAGTTCATAAAACCCATATGGTTTATGAAATTGATGATAAGAAAATAAAAAGATATAAAGAGTTATTTATAGATAAAAAATGGTTCCCCACACAAAATATTAGTTATGAACCAAAAATTGCTTCAAATGCTCTAATTGCATTTAATCAAATCCCTGCAGAATCAAGATATCAATTTTTGCTTGATGATATTCACTACTTTATAATGACCTTTATTAGAGGACCTGTTTGCAAAGGACAAATTGCATTAAATGTGATAAATGATCACTTTTGGATTGCCTTTAAAGACCCAAAATATGATGAAACAATTTTAAATAAAAAATTTTTAAAAGAGAATTCTTCAAATCTAAACTTACCAAATAAATATGGTGCTAATACTCCATTAGTAAAAAGTTTTAATTTTATTAAATATGATAATGAAACAATTGAATATTATGAAAATAAGAACAAAATTTACAAAAATAAAACTCTAGATCTTGACTCTATTTGGAAAGGAAATGATGTAAATAAAGAAGATAATGATGCAATTTTAACTATTTATAGACATTTTGACTCAGCTTCTGTTCACAAGGGAGCCTTGGGAAATATGCCTAGGACTATGTGGATAATTGATTATCCACTACTTGAAAGGTTATATTATTCACTTGTTGCAGGTTTTGATGTTTTTGGAAATACTCAACATAAAGTTTTAGTTAGAAAATATATGGATAGACTTCGAATAGAAGGTGAGAGTAACTTTTTAGAATATCTTCCTAAAAACTCAAGAAAAGAGATTTTTGATAGTTGGTACCAAGGTTTTCTTGCAAAATATTTTGTAACATACACACCATCATCGAATGAAACTGCAATAAAATATGAAACAAAAAACTACAAAGAAGAGTTTATAGAAAAAATTTTAAAAAGAACAAATACAAAAAAAGATAAAATCAATTTTATTGAAGAAAAGTATCTAGAAACTCCTATTTTAGACAAATACTCAAATAAAAAAGATATTGAACAAGCTTTGAAAAAACTAACTTTAGTTGACAATCTAAAAAAATATAAAGAGTTCTCAAGTACAAATTTCAATCTTTTTTATATACGATTTAAACTAAAAACACAAGACTTAATTTATACTGCTGTAATAAATAGATGGCATGATAATGTTGCTTTTATGTTTGAAGAGGATGAAAGATTAGATAAAAATAAAGACAATATTAACATAATTGAAGGTTTTATTGGCTCTTATCCAAACTATTTTGTTGTAGTTGAAGAGGATGAAATAAGTGAATTTTTCAATATCTTGTTAAATTATAATGAAAATGAAGAGAATCTGAAAAAATTCTTTATTAGAAGAAGTGATAAAAACTTTTGGGAAACATTTGACTGGTTTCAAAATAAATTTTATGAGATAAATCCTAATAGAGCAGGGCTTTTTGATTTAAATAGATATTATCACAAAAGTTTCAATTAGTAGAAAATATGCTACTAATTGGATTCTAAAAACTTATCATTTCTAGCAATTTTTCCATAAAAAAACTCAAATATAATAGAGAAAAAAAGAAAAGAGCAAAATATTATCAATGCATTAAGATTTTTTTCATAGGTATTATATAAAAGTGTAAAAAGTGCCGTAAAACTAACCAAGCTTGATAAAATAAGAAGATATTTATTTGCCTCTAGTTCTTTATACATCTTCAAAGCACTTATATTTATTATTGTAAATATTAGTAAAAAACTTGCACTTGCAATTATTGCTATTTTGGTTATATCAATACTATTTGCCATAACCAAACTAATAAGTGCAGTTGAGACAACCCCTGCAAAAGGAATATTATTTCTTTGTTCATTTAATTTTTTAGGTAACTCACCATCCCGTGCCAAGGTAAAACCTAATCTTGCATTTCCATAGATTGTTGCGTTTATAGCTGAAAAAGTTGCCAATAAAGCTGCAATAGTTACAAGGATAAAACCAATATTTCCTAAAGCAGGTTTAGCAGCTACAGCCAAAGCGTAATCCTTTGCTTCAAGTAGTTGTTTTTCATCCACAGTTCCAACTGTTATATAGGCAATTAAAAGGTATAAAACAATTACCAAAACAACTGATATATAAAAGGCTCTTGGAAGATTTTTTTCTGGATTTTCAATCTCTTCAGAGGAGTTTGCAATTAACTCAAAGCCTTCATAGGCAACAAATATAATCATACCTGCTACAAAGATAGAAAAAGGGTCAGAAAAGTTTTCTATGGCAACTCTTGAACTATCCACATATGTAAAACTAGTAAAGATAATTAAAAGTAACAACAAAACTTTTATAATAACTACAATAAGTTCTGAACGACTTACGAAAGTTGCACTTACTACATTTATAAAAGAGGGTATTAAAATAGCAAGGGAGATTAAAATATGCTCTAAATAAAACCCTTTTAAAGTTGGGAAAAAAGTTTGAGCATAGGAAGCAAAAGCTATAGAGTATAAAGAGATTGTAACTAAATAACTAATCCACAAGACTAAATTTAAACTTCCAGATAATAGATTATGACCGAAAGCATTATCTACAAAAACCACTGTTCCACCACGGCTTGGAAACTTTACAGAAAATTTTGCATAAGAATATGAAGTTAATAAAGCAACTATCCCTGCTAATAAAAAAGCTATTACAGTAGCTCCCTTTGCAAAAGAAACAGCTTCACCTAAAACAGCAAAGATACCACCTCCAACCATTCCACCAACACCAATTGAAACAGCGCCAAAAAGTCCTATTTTTTTATCTTTCATATAAATGCCTAAAAATTAATTTTGATATTTTATCATAATCTATTTTTTTATATTATTGGTTTATAATCTAAAAATGAAATCTAATAATACATTTACAAAAATATTTACCCATGAAAAACTACCATTTTTGGAACTCAGATATTCAAATAATACAAAACACTATAAAGAGCATATCCATGATACTTTCTCTTTAGGGATAAATTTAGAAGATAAGTCAATATATACAAACAAAGATAAAAAATATGATTTTGATGTAGGGATGATTGCAGTAGTGAATCCAAATGAAGTACACTCATGCAACCCAATAAAAAAAACTCCAAATTTGTATTATATGCTCTATTTAGATGAAAAGTGGTGTACAGGTATTCAAAACTCAATTTGTGAGGAAATAAGTGCCTTTAAAGCTTTTCCTGAAAATATTATTTACGATATAAATCTTTATAATAAATTTAAAACTTTATGTGAGAATATTTTTAGCGATATTGACTACATTGAAAAAGAGGATGAGCTTATAAACTTTTTTACTAAACTTTTTGGAAAACATCTAAATAAATCAGCAACAAAAGTTGAAGACCCACTTTTTGATAAAATTTTAGATTTTTTAAATAAAAATTATAAAGAGAATATTTCCCTTGAAGAATTATCTTCACAATTTAATCTAAATCCTTTTTATATAATTAGACTTTTTAAATCGAATATAAATATGACTCCCCATGCTTATTTACTAAATATAAAAATCAATAGGGCAAAAGAGCTTTTAAAAAAAGGTTTAAGTATTGTTGATACTGCTTTAGAATGTGGTTTTAGTGACCAAAGCCACTTTCATAGAAATTTTTTAAAAATTGTTGCAACAACTCCAAAATCTTATCAAGATAATTTCAAAGTCAATTTTATACAAGAATAAATTTTCATAAATTTCTATAATAACTTATGGAAATTTATTTAATTAGTTTTTTATCATTAGCCTTAGCCCACTTTGTTGCACTTTTAAGTCCAGGTGTTGATTTTTTCTTAATACTTACAAACTCTTCAAAACATGGGAGAGCTTCTGGAGTTATAACTTCAATTGGAATCGCCTTTGCAAATCTAGTCTATATTTTGTTAGCTTTATTTGGAATAACTTTAATCAAAGATAATGAATTTATTTTTTCTTCTATGAAAATTTTAGGCTCTTTATATCTTCTTTATATTGGATATTTACTTTTAAGTGCAAAAAAAAGAAAACTCTTTGATGAAAAAATAGAAAAAGAAAAAAATAGAAAAGATATTTTCAAATATTTTAGTATGGGATTCTTATCAGCAATTTTAAACCCAAAAAATTCAATTTTTTATTTCACTATGTTTTCTATTTCAATACAAAACCATACACCATTTTTTATCCAAAGTTTTTATGCCCTTTGGATGTTTTTAGCGGTTCTTTTTTGGGATATATTTATAGTTTACCTTGTAAGTAACTCAAAAAGCCGTAAGTTTATGGAAAGATATTCAAACCATATAGAAAAAGGTTCAGGAATAGTACTTCTTATAATAGGGTTTTCAATTATTTATAATACTATATTGCTCTAATTTTATTTTTGAAGCTTTTTTAGAGTCTTAAGTTGTTGATCAATTTTTTTTATATACACCAAGGCTACTTTATGATTTGGCTCTGTTGATAATATTTTTTTAAACTTTTTTCTTGCGTTGATTAAATCCTTTTTATCATAAAAAGCTATTGCTTCTTTTAAATCTTTAGAGATATCAATTTCATTTACTTCTTTAGGTAAATCCTCATTTTTTTTGATATTTGATGGTTTTTTAATAATTTTTTTTGAACTAATTAAGTTCAAATATTTTGTAATTGTCCTATTATTCATATAAACTTGATGCAAAGAAAGAAAATATAGCCTTGCTTTTTCATATTCTGCTTTTTCATATATTTTAACTGCATCATTGACTAAATAGCTAAAATCATTTTTTATTATATCTCTTGCTTCCATAGCAACTTCACTAAAATAATCATATTTTGCTAGTTCATCAACAGCTTTTTTTAATTCTACTATACTTTTGACTGATCTTTCATAGTTATGAATAGCATTTTTAACCTGTTTTTCTTTTTCTAATAAAAAATTTTTTACTTCTTCATCTTCTTTTAAAATTTTAAATTGCTTTTCTCCAGCTTTTGTAGAATTATTACATCTCATCTTATTTAAAAAAACCATAGCTTTGATTTTATCTTTGTTTTTATTAATTGCTAAAAGGGCTAAGTTATAATAGTATTCACCTTTTATCTTAGCTTTATTTTCAAGATTTTTTATATATTCATTTGGATAGGTCTCTTTACCATCATAAATATTTACTTTTTTATAAGCTTCTGCTGTTTCTTTATAAAAGCCTTGTTTATAGGTCTCATTTCCATAGCTTCTATAATATAATACATCATTTAAAACCTTTTGATATATTAAGTGTTCATTTATTCCAAACTTGAAATTTTTTTCACTACATCCAGTAAATATAAATAAAACTATAAAAAATATTAAATATTTTTTCATTTAATTAAGCTCCAAACTCTTTATATAACTTATATCCAATCCTTTATTAATCCCTTTTAATAAAACTGATTTCTCTTCTTCAATAGTATACATTTTCTTAAAAGATTCATCTAAAATTTGTCCAACTACAATATCATTTTCCTTTGCATATGAACACAATCTTGAAGCCACATTAACAGTTGATCCAATAGATGTAAAATCCATTCTATCAGTTGAACCAATATTTCCAACAATAACTTCACCTTTGTTTATACCAATACCTACATTACAGATAGTATTGTTTTCTTTTAAACGAATTTCATTACTTTTAAAAATAGTGTTTTGAATCTCTACAGCACAAGCTATTGCCCTTTGTAAACTATCCTCACCACTAAATGATGCCATCACTTCATCACCAACGAACTTATCTATATCTCCACCATTTTCCTTAATAATCTCAGATTGAAGATTTAAATAAAAATTTATTATCTCTACAACTTCATCGGGTTTTTTTCTTTCACTCATTGAGGTAAATCCTCTAATATCAGAAAAAAGTAAAGTGATAGTTCTATACTCACCACCTAAAATCAATTTAGCCTTACTATCCTTTTGTATCATATCTATAGTTGAAGTGGAAACAAATTTTTCCATTTTTTCCCTTTGCCTTAAACCATCAACCATATTGTTAAAGCTTCTAGCTAATATTCCCAACTCATCATTGGAATCTATTTTTAAATTTATGTCAAGATTACCTCTAGCTACACTTAAAGCACCATCCGAGATATTTAATATAGGTTTTGTTAGTTTGTCACCCATCAAATATGCTAGAAAAACAGAAATCAACACTATAAAAAAAGTAATAATTAAAGATGCCTCTATAGCTTTATTAATTACTGAATAAATCGTATTTTTATCATACAATAAAATAACAACCCCTAAAAGAATATCTTTCCCCTTATATTTAAAAAAAACAGGACTTGCAAACTGATAAACACTAGTCATCTCACCATTTATTAAAAGTTCTTTTTCCTCAACTAATAACTTTGGTTTTGTATCTGTTAGAGTTTTAATAAGCTTAGTATCCTCTAAATACTTTGGTTTTGAATATTTTTTATAACCACTTAGATATAAAAATTTATTTTTATCATTTTCATAAATTGAAATATCCAAAAAACCTTCAATTTTTGAATTTTTTAATACTTTTATAGTTTCACTAAGATTGATTTTATTTTCATAGTTTCTTTCTAAAAGGGCTAATCTTGAAGAGTTTGCAATATGTGTAATAGAACTACTAGCTACTTCAAAAGCTTTTTTTTCAATTGTTTTACTCATTAATTGAATAATTATAAAGCTTAATATAAAAACCGTTATAACCGTTAAAGCAATAGTAAATCCAATAAATTTTAATTTTAATCCACCTTTTTTTAAATAATAGTTTATTGTTAATACTAGCCTCATATGGTTTTACCCCAATATATATTTTTAAGCTTTTATTATATCATTAATTTACTCTTCATAAAGTCTCTACATAGCTAAAAACCATAGTGTAATCAACAATATTATTAGGAGGCTTTAAAAAAATTTTACTATAATTTGCAAAAAAGGATTACTATGGCACTAGGATTTATTGGATTAGGAAATTTAGGTCAAGCTATTGCAAGTAGACTAACTGATATGGGTGAAGAACTAAAAGTTTATAATAGAACTAAATCAAAAGTTGAAGATTTAGGTTATGAAATTATAGATTCTCCAAAAGAATTAATTGAAAAATGTGATGTTGTATTTATGTGTTTATTTGAATCAAGTGCAGTTGAAAATATTTTGAAAATGGAAGATGGATTATTAAGCGCTGATTTAGAGGGAAAAACAATTATTGATTTAACAACAAATCATTATGAACAAGTTTTATCTTTCCATCAACTAATAGATGAAAAGGGTGGGGATTATTTAGAATCACCTATTTTTGGTAGTGTTGCTCCTGCACTTCAAGGTTTAGTTACAATAGTTACTTCAGGGAAGAAAGAAACATATGACTTGTGTAAACCATATTTAGAAAAAATAGGAAAAGAGATTTTCTATCTAAAAGAGCCAGGTAAAGCTTCAAAAATGAAACTTATTAATAACCTATGCTTAGGTTCATTTATGGCAACTATTGCTGAGTGTACAGCTTTAGGTGAATTGTGTGATATTGATAAACCAAAACTACTTGAAATCCTTGGAGTTGGTGGTGGTCAATCACTAGTTTTAAAAGCAAAAACTCAAAAATTGATTGAAGAAGATTTTTCTGCACACTTTTCAAATAATGCAATTTATAAAGATTTACACACTTTACAAGATTTAGCTTATAGCTTAAATCAACCGCTATATTCTGCTGCTGTTCCAAAAGAGCTATTTGGAAAAATGAAAAAAGATGGAAAAGGTGAAGAGGATTTTTGTTCTATTTACCAACTATTTAAAGATTAAATTAGATGTTAAAAGGAATTATTACTCTCCTAGTATTTCAATTTCTAGGGGAGTGTTTTGTAAAACTTTTTGGACTAATTGTTCCAGGCCCTGTAATTGGTATGCTTTTATTACTTCTATTTTTAATGATAAAAAAATCAAGCTTTGAATCTTTAGATAATGCAGTATTTTTACATCTAAGATATTTACCACTTTTATTTATACCTGCAGCGATGGGGATAGTTACACAAGCAGATATAATCTCAAAAGAGTTTTGGGCTATAACTATTTCACTTTTAGTAGGAACAATAATTGCTTTGGCATTTAGTGCAAAGTTTATTGATATTTTAACAATTAGAAAAATAAAGAAGAATAAAAAATGAATTTTGAAGCATTATATGAATATATAACAAACACACCACTTTTATGGCTTATTTTAACTTTAGGTGCTTATAAAATAGGAATAATCATTTATGAAAAATTTAATAAACATACCTTACTTCAACCAATCATAATAGCATATGCAATTATTATGAGTACACTAATAATAAGTGGTAAATCCTATGAAGAGTATTTTAAAGGTGTTGAAATTATACATTTTTTTCTTGGTCCTGCAACTGTTGCTTTGGCATTGCCTTTATATAATAATTTAAAGCATATAAAAAGCCTTTTTATACCTATTGTCTTAACTTTATTCATTGCGGGCTCTTTTTCAATTGTAATAGCTCTAGGACTGCTTTATTTACTTGATGCAAATATGGCGACTATTTTATCCATGGCAACTAAGTCAATTACTGCACCAATTGCGATTATAACTTCAGAACAAATTGGGGCTATTCCTTCCCTTGCAGTAGGCTTTGTGATAATAACAGGAATCATTGGGGCACTTTTAGGAAATCTTATATTTAAAATTATAAATATTAAACATGATACTTCAAAGGGTTTTGCACTTGGTCTTATTTCCCATGGAATTGGAACTGCAAGAGCAGTTGAAATGGGAGAAAAAGCTGCAGCTTTTTCAGCACTTGCCATGGGGCTTTGTGGTATTTTTACAGCTATTTTACTTCCACTAGTAATTCAATTTTTAAAATAAATTCTTAAAATTAAGAAGCAAGGGCAGCTAAAAAAGCCTGCTCTTGATACTTTTTTAACTCACTTGGTTTCTCAATTGTATTCTTTTTTTCAAAGGAAGATATAGTTTGAGCAGATATAAGTTCAACTTCACATAAAGGGTTTAATTGAATTAAACCCTCCATTTTAAAGGTAACTACTCCACCTGCAAAATTTCCTTTTTTTGCTCTTTTTTTGATAACTACTTTATCAATTAGATTTTGTTCTAAAAAAAGTAAAAACTCATTACAAAATTTTCTAATATCTTCTTGATTTTCATCATTTTCTAAAGTGATTTTTTTTATTTTTAAGTCTATATATTCATCATCTTCTAAAACAACTAATGATGCTACATTTGATTTTAATTCTATTCCACATGTTTTCAATTTATTTGCCTTTATTGCTTTATATTGAAAGTATAGAATAAAAAATTTATTTGTTTTAATTTAATGTCAAAATGTAATGATTTTTATTTTTCGTAGTTATATTTTAAGAAATTGGAAGTTTTATAATAAATTTAGCACCTATATACTCTATACCTTCAAAAGTATATTTTTCATTTTCTACACTTAGATTACCATTCATATGATTATTAATTATATCTTTTGACATATGAAGTCCTATTCCTGTACCTTCATTCCCTTTTGTAGTAAAATAGGGTTCAAATACATTTTCTATTAAATCTTTAGGTATTCCACCTGCATTATCTTTTATTGTAATTATGGCTTTATTAGATTCTTCAAATATATCAACAAATATTAATTTTCTATTTTCACATTCATTTAAAGCATCTTTTGCATTTGAGAGAATGTTCATCAAAACTTGAGTAAACTCATTTTCTATTCCTGATATATTTATATCATTTAAATTTTCAATTAATTCTATATCTATGGATTTTAATTTTGAACCAATCAAGCTTAAAACTCTTTCATAACTATTTTTTAAATTAAAAAAAGTTACATATTTATCTTCTTTGAAGAAATCTCTAAAGTCGTTAATTGTATTTGACATATATTGAACTGTACTATTAATTTTCTCTAAGCTTTCAATATGCTCTTTTTCATCAATTTCTAAGTGTAATAATTTTTTTAATAAAATTCCTGTAGCAGCTGCTGAAATAACTGAAAGAGGTTGTCTCCATTGGTGGGCAATATTTTCTAGCATCTCTCCCATAGCAGCCATTTTAGACTTTTGAATTAATTGACTCTCTTTTTCTTTTAGTTTAAACTCCATCTCTTTTTGTAATGTTATATCCAAAAATGAGGCAACATAATAAATAACTTCACCTTTATTATCTAAGATAGACTGTATTGTTAAATGCTCATTAACAATAGTTCCATCTTTATGTTTATTAGTAATTTCTCCTACCCAAATATTTTTCTCTTTTAATGAGTTTCTCATCTCATTATAAAATTTTTTATCATGTAAACCAGATTGTAAAATTTTGGGGGTTAGACCTTTTACTTCAGAAGCTTCATAACCAGTGATTTTAGTAAAGGCTTTATTTACTAAAAGAATTTTTTGATCTTTATCGGTAATTGTTATTCCATTTTGGGTTTCAAAAGTAACTGCTGCAATTTTTAAAACGTTATAGGAGTCTTCTATTCTTTGAAGCATTTGATTTACTTCTTCATATAAAATTCCATACTCATTTTTTTCTTTTGTTTTAATTCTTTTTTTATAACTATCTTTTAATTCAATTTTTTCTAAAAATTTAACAAGGTTTAAAATCGGATCAGTAAATTTTTTTGCAAAATAGAGTGTAAGGAAATATGAAATTAAAAACATTGATGACAAAATAATTATTAGAGTTGAAAGGTTCTTTTTAATAACATCAAAGAGAGTTTGTGCTTGAAATTCATATTTTACAGTACCTAATTTACTATTTTTATACACTGCATCACTATAAAGTTTTAATATATTTCCATCTAAAAATAGCTTATCTAATTCTATTTCTGGTAGGGTTTTAAGATTTAAACTCTTACCATCTTTATTGTATTGAAGAATTGGTTTCTTATCTAATTTATATAAAACCATTGACTCTAAAGTAGAGAAAGATTTTAAAGAATCACTAATATCAGCAGCTGCGGATACATCATTTAGTAAAATTAATTTAGCAAAATCTTGAGCCAAAACCAAACTAACTGTTTTAGAAAGTTCAATTTTTTGCTCATATTGATTTTGCATATACCAATATACAAAACTTCCATAACCTATTAGTGCAGTTAACAATGTAACTGACATTATAATAAAAATTAATCTTTTTTTTATGGAACCATTATAGTTTGGTAAGGATTTCATATCATTCTTTAGATGGGTTTTGTATTGGTACTTCTAAATCATTTCCCCACTCTGTCCATGATCCATCATAAACAGAAGCTTTATATCCCAACTCTTCTAAAACTATAAAATTCAATGCAGCTTCAGCTCCACCATCACAATATAAAATTATCTCTTTTTCTTTTGGAATATTTTTATATACCTCTTTTAACTGCGATATATCTTTCATTACATTTCCATTTTCGGTAACTTGATAATTTTGAGTACAAGCATAATTTTGGGCACTTGGAATATGTCCAAATCTCTTAGCAGTAGATTCTTTTCCTTGATAATGAGACTCTTTTCTTCCATCAATAATAGTTTTATTTCCAATTGACATTAATGTTCCAAGTTTTGTCTCAATTTTACTATTATCTATTCTTGGAACAAACTCTTTTCTAGTAGGTTTTACTATTTTATTTGAAGTTGGAATATCTAGTTTTGTATCTTTCGTAAAACCATATTTAAAAATACCTACTTCTTTATGTCCTAAAGTCTCTAAAATCCAATAAAATCTTGCGGCCCATATAAAATCTCCATTATCATAGGCAAGGACTTTACTATTACTATCAATTCCTGCATTACTAAATAACTCTTTTAAAAAATCTAATTTTGGCATAAAAAATTTATCATCAAACAAAGATTTTAATCCAGGAACATTAACTGCATTTTTTATATGAAGCTGTTTATAATCTTCACTTGTTCTTAAATCAACAATTACTAAATTTGGGTCATTAAAATTTGATTTTAACCAATCTTTTGAAACTATTGTTGGGATATCTTTATTTGAAGCAAATAAAATATTTATTGAAAAAAATAAAAGGAAAAATAATTTAGTAAATTTCATGTAATATCCTTTTTTGTGTAAAAAATTAAATTATATCATAGTTTGGAAAAATAAATAAATTTATAATTATTAAAATTATATTAAACTTCATCCATTCTTTTTTGATAAAGTTCATTTAGCTCTTCTAATTTTATTTGTAAATCTAGAAGTTGTGATTCTTTTTTTACTTTTTCGTTCCCATTTAAAGTTTCAAGTTCTTGTTCTAAAGCCTCAATCTCTTTTTTTATAGGTGATATTTCTTTTGATTTTTCAGCTACGATTATAGATCTTAATTTTCTAATCTCTTTTTTGTTTCTTTTTGGTTTAGCAGGTTTTTTCTTTTCCTCTACACTGTCATCATCGTCCCAACCAATTTTTTCTAAAAACTCATCATAAGTTCCATTGAAATAATCAGCCCCATTGTTTGTAAATACAATCAATCTATCGCAAGTAGCTCTTAATAACTCTTCTGAGTGAGTTACAATAATACAAGAACCAGGAAAAGCTTTAATTGCATTTGTAAGTGCATCAATAGAATCAATATCTAAGTGGTTTGTAGGCTCATCTAAAAATAGTAAGTTTACATCTTGAGCAATGATTTTACCAAGCATAACTCTAGATTTTTCTCCCCCTGATAAAAGTGAGATTTTTTTCTTAGCATTGTCACCACTAAACATCATAAGTCCGCAAATTGCTCTAACAGTAGCTTCGCCAAGTTTGTTATTTACACTATAAATCTCATCCATTACAGTGTTATCTTGATTTAAATGTGAGATATTTGTTTGACCAAAGTGTCCAAAAGTACATGATGGATGAAAATCAACAGATCCAGTTAATTGTTGCAATTCACCTGCAATAGTATTTAGTAATGTTGATTTACCTTTACCATTTTTACCTATAATTCCTACTGTTTCACCCTTTGAAAGGGCGAAAGTGATATTTTCAAATAAAATTTTATCTTTTTCATATCCAAAACTTAAGTCTTTTACTTCAACTAAAAATTTTGCTGCAGTATCTTTGTAGTTAAAATCAAAATCAAGGTTTGCAGCATAATCTAAATCTTCTAAAACTTCCATTTTTTCTAGGATTTTAACCTTTGATTGAGCTAGTGTTGCAGTTGCCGCTCTTGCTTTATTTTTAGCAATAAACTCTTCAAGGTCTTTTATTTTTTTCTCTTGAGCAATTTTTTGTTTTTCATGGTGTTCTTCATTTGCCATTAATTGCTCATAAAATTTTCTAGTACCACCCTGAATCATAAAAGCACTTCTTCTAATAATTCCAAGGGTATGAGTACAAACTGAATCCATAAACTCTCTATCGTGGGTGATAAGTATAACTTCACCTTGGAAAGATTTTAAAAATGCTTTTAACCATCTAATAGAAAGGATATCCAAGTAGTTTGTAGGCTCATCTAGTAAAAGCATATTTGGTTCAGTTAATAATAGCTTTGCAAGATTTATTCTAATTTGATAACCACCAGAAAATGATTTTGGATCTTTATTTAAATCTTCATCTGTAAATCCAAGACCAAATAGTATCTTTTCAGCTTTATAAATATTGTATTTATCCTCTTCACTTAAAGCTAAGGCTGTTTCATCAATTAAAGTTTTTTCAGTAAAGTTAAAATATTGCTTTAAAGCACCAATTTTGTAGCCTTTTGGAAAATTGATATCACCACTATCTTGTGGCTCTTCCCCTAAAATAAGTTTAAAAAGTGTCGATTTTCCAGTACCATTTCTTCCAACTAAACCTACTTTATCACCAGCATTTAGTCTTAGGTTTAAGTCACTATACAAATCATTTGTAGGGTAGCTTTTTGAAATATTAATCAGTTCTATCATTGGTTTCTTCTTTGGATGGTTTTATTTTGAATTTGGGATTATAGGATAAGGAAAGTTACATACAAATAAATGAACAAAAGAAAATTTTTTGTAAAAATTAATTTACAGTTAATTTCAGGCCTTTACAATTCTCTTAACAAATCAAAAAAAGGATATAAAATGAAAAACAATTCTTATTTAGTAAAAAGCATTGTTGCATTGAGTTTAATGTCATCTGTAGCATTAGCTTCAGATAAAGATTTAGAAATCAATGATAAAACTCAAGATAAAGTAATTAAAAGTTCAATGCAAGTAGATGACAAAATCTCTGAACTTAATGAAAAGAGTATGGCAAAGATTGATGTATCAGAAGTTACAAATATTTTAAAATCAAAATATCATGGTACTGTTATACAAGTAAAATTAGAAAATGAAGATGGAAATTTAGTATACCAAGCTGAAGTATTAAAAAACAATCAAATTACAGATGTATTAGTTGATGCAGGAAATGGAAAAATCTTAGCATCCAAAGTTGATAAAAGTGAGGAAGATGAAGAAGATGATGACAATGAAGAAAATGAACCTTGGTATAAATTTTGGAGCTAAAAAAAGTTATAATTAAAACCTAAATAAAAGGTAGCTTATGAAATTACTAATAATTGAGGATGATGAAAACATCCTCTCTTTACTAAAAGATGGATTTGAAGAAGAAGATTTTATTGTAGAAACTTCAGATGATGGTGAAGATGGATTATATTTAGCTTCTATGAATAGTTATGATGTAATAGTTTTAGATTGGATGCTTCCAAAGATAAGTGGTATTCAAATTTTAGAAAAACTTAGAAATAATAATATTAATACACCTATTATCATGTTAACAGCAAAAGATGAAGTTAAAAATAAAGTTGAAGGTTTAAAACATGGTGCAGATGATTATTTATCTAAACCATTTAGCTTTGAAGAGCTTCAAGCAAGAGTAGAAGCTTTGTATAGAAGAACATCTTTTAAGGGTTCAAGTACTATTCAAATTCAAAACTTTACAATAGATACAAGTAAAAAAATTGTAACTTTAGAAAATCAAACAATAGAATTAAGTGCAAAAGAGTATGAACTTTTAATGTTTTTAGTAAAAAATAAAAACTCTTATGTATCAAAATTTATGATTGAAGAACAATTATGGACAAATGAAGAGATAAGAACTAGTAATGTAATTGAAGTTACTATTTTCAAGTTAAGAAAAAAACTCTCAAAAGAATTGATTAAAAACTTCAAAGGATTGGGGTATAAAATTGAAGCTTAATAGTTTAAAATTTAAAATCTTATTTTGGTTTATTGGTTCTATTACACTCGTTTTATTAGCATTTAGTTTTGCTTTGTATTATTCAATAAATGAAAATATTAATCTAAAACATAAAGCCAATCTAGAATTAATTGCACAAAATGTTCTTGATGAATTAAAAGAAGAAGATATTAAAGAACTATTTTCAAACATTGAAAATGCTCAAGTAGCTATTCTAAAAGATGAAAAGATTCTTTATCAAACAGATAACTTTACAATTGACTCTTTTAAAAAATTTATAAATACAGATAAAACATTTTTTGTGAAAGAGTTTGATGAAGAGATAAATCAAGGCTTTTATATATATAAATTTAGTGAACCTTTTATTGGTCAAATTTTATTAACAAATAAACAAAATGCCAATAAACTTGAAGATATTATTACTATTTTATTAGTTTTAAATCCTATTTTACTAATATTTTTAATTTATATTGGAATTAAATTTTTCAATAAAATGTTAGCTCCTGTAAATGATATCACTGAAGCTGCAAAAAAAATCTCAATTGACAATTTCACCCATAACCTTGAAATAGATAAACAAGAAGAAGAATTTAAAGAGCTTATTAAAACTTTTAATCTAATGGTAAATAGACTTCAAGAAGGAGTTGAAAAATTAGATAGATTTAATAGTGATGTTTCCCATGAATTAAGAACGCCTCTTACAGTTATAAATACTCAAATAGAACTTGCATTGAAAAAACAAAGGGATGAAAACTATTATAAAAACTCCCTTAAAAAAATTTCATATGAATCAAATAAAATAAAAGAGATAGTTGAAAATTTGCTTCTTTTAACAAAATACTCTAAAGAAAATATAAATGAGACTTTTGAAACTCATGATTTAAATTCAATTTTAATTGATAGTGTTGAAAAACTCTTACCGCAAGCAGAGGAAAAAAATATATCTATAGAATTTACACGTTTTGAAAAAGCAAGAGAAAAAGTAAATCCTCTTCTAATCAATGTTTTATTTTCAAATATCATTGAAAATGCAATTAAGTATTCAAATGATGATGAAAAAATTTATGTATCAATATACAAAGAAAATGACTCTGTTAGTTTTATTGTTGAAGACCAAGGAATTGGAATTTCTGAAAAATATATAAATCAAATAACTGATAGATTTTTTAGAGTTGATGAAAGTAGAAATAAATCTATTAAAGGTTTTGGTTTAGGACTAAGTTTAGTTAAAAATATAGTAGAACTTCATAAAGGTAAACTAGATATAGAATCTAAACCATCTATTGGAACAAAAATTACAGTTACATTTGATACTTCCAAAGTGTAAATGTAATTTCCGTATTATATAACTAAATTGTAAGCAATATTGATAAGCAAGTAACAGTACAAATACAAATACTTACAAAAACAATAGCACTACCAATATCTTTATCTTTTTTTGCCATTTGATGGTATTCAAGTGTCACTAAATCAACTGTTCTTTCTATTGCACTATTTATTACTTCAGCTAAAAGTAGTCCACTAAAGGTAATAAACATGAGCAATTTATTCACTAGTGAAGTATCAATAAAAATAATTAGAGGAAAGGCAATAATTGCGCAGTATAATTCTATTTTAAATGAAGTTTCTGTTTTAACCAAATCTACAAATCCATTTAAAGCATAAGAACTATTTTTAAAAAAATTATATTTGGGTTGATTTCTCATTTTTTATCTCTTCTTATTGGATTTATAATATCAAAATCTTTTTTGTATACATTTGTATCCACTTCAAAAAGTCCTAATAATGTATGAAATAAATTATCTTGAGAATATGAATTATCTTTTAAAATATTTAACTTTTCTACATCCAATTCTTCTTTAATACTATCACCAAACCACATTAGTGAAGCAACATGAGTTTGTGTTTTAGGAGCCATAAAATATGGCATTCCATGTAAATAAATTCCATTTTCACCTAAACTTTCTCCATGGTCACTCATATAAAACATTGCTGTTTCATAATCTTTAGAATATGGTTTTAAGAAATTAATTACATCTGATAAAAATGAATCAGTATGTAATATTGCGTTATCATATGCATTATTTATTTCATCTTTTGTACACTTTTCCAATTGATTTGTTTTACAAACAGGTGTAAATTTTTCAAATTTCTTTGGATATCGTTTATAATAAGCTGGTCCATGATTTCCCATTTGATGAAGAACAATTAAAATATCTTTGTTTTTATTTTTTTCAATATATTTATCTAATCCTATAAGCATTCCTTCATCTCTACATTCACCATTTTCACATATAGTATTTTTTTCTGAAGTTTTATAGTCTTCATATTCAACCCTTAAGGCTACCCCTTTTGAATCAGAATTATTATCTCTCCAAAGAACTTTTATTTCATTTGAATGAGTTAAAATATCTAATACATTCTCTGTTCTAATACCTTTTTTATAACTATAGTCATCTCTATTATATATAGAAAACATGCAAGGAACTGAATGTGCTGTTGCCGTACCACATGAACTTACATTTGATAAATTATATATTTCTTCTTTTTTTAGTAATGGATTTGTTTCTCGTTCATAACCATTTAAAGAAAATCTATCAGCTCTTGTTGCTTCACCAACAACCATAATAACTAATTCTTTTTTCTCATATTCATCAGTTTCTTCAACAATTTTAGCATCTTTTCCAAGAGTTTTTACAACAACTTTTCCATCAAAAAAAGTTCTTTTTGTATAATCCATAATTCCAAACATCCAAAATGTAGGATTTGCATAATATTTTAAATCTTTATGCTCCCTTAAAAATGATGTATAAAATTTACTAAAACCAAATACATTTATTGCTATAAATATTAAAAGTAAAATGATTGTTTTTAATTTTTTTATACTTTCTTCTTTAAATGTTCCATAACTTATATTTGATTGATATACTAAAAAACTTGGAATTACACCAAATAGTAAAACATAAAAAACTAGCTCTATACTAAATAAATCTAGGGATTCATTTAAATTTGTTTCTAAAGAATTTCTAACCATACTATGGTCTACAACTATGTTATAAGTGTCCATAAAATAAGCTACAAAAGATGAAATAATTAAAAGGGAAATCATAAATGGTTTAAATATAAATCTAGAAGATAAAAGATTTATAACTAAGGCAATAAAAGCAATTAGTGAGAAAAAAACACTTATGGTATAAAAAATATTTATACCACTAAATTTATAAACTATCAATAGATTTTTAAAAAAAGAATAGTTATAAAATAGGGCAAATAAAAAGGAACAAATAAGAATTACTCTATATGAAGAGATTTGTTTAAACATAAAAAAACCTTTGTGAAAATATTATTTCACAAAGGTATCATTCAAAAATTAATTAAAAATTAATTAAACATCTAGATGTTCAACATCTTTCGCATGCTCTTCAATATAGTTTCTTCTAGGTTCTACTTCATCACCCATAAATAAAGTAAATGTATCAGATGCTACTTCAGCATCTTCAATAGTAACTCTTAGAAGTCTTCTATCTTCAGGAGTCATAGTAGTTTCCCATAATTGCTCAGGATTCATTTCCCCAAGACCTTTATATCTTTGGATATAAGCACCTTTTTTAGCAACTCCTTCAACTTCTTCAAGAAGTTCGATTAAATCTCTTCCACCAAACATTGAAACATCTCTTTCAATTAATTTGTTATAAATATAAGTTGCTTCACTAAAATATGGAGATGCAAATAATTCATCATCAATAATTAATTCTTCTAAACCTTCATTAGTTTGAACAAATAATTGAATCATCTCTTCAGTTCTATTTGTAGTTAAGATATTGTAACCTTTGTCTTCAATAAATGAACTTACTTCTTTGAAAAGATCATCTTGTTCAAGTTTTACTAAATCAGAATTTTCAACTAAGTGTTTGATAACTTCAATTAAAGAATATCTTTTTTCTAATTGATTTAACATACCTCTATATCTAGCAACTGTTTTAAATAAGTCTACCATATCATTTACACCAAGAACACTATTTTCATAGTTTTCAACTCCGTTTTCAATTAAGAAGTTTGATAAGGCAGTATCATCTTTTAAGTAAGTCTCATTTTTACCTTTTTTATATCTGTATAAAGGTGGTTGAGCAATATATAAATACCCTTTTTCAATTATTGGTCTTAAAAATCTAAAGAAAAAAGTTAAAAGTAATGTTTGAATATGAGATCCATCAACATCGGCATCGGTCATAATAATTACTTTATGATATCTAATTTTTTCTTCATCAAAATCTTCACCAATACCACAACCCATAGCTGTAATCATATTTCTAATTTCATCAGATTTTAAAATCTTATCAAGTCTAGATTTTTCAACATTTAAAATTTTACCTTTAAGTGGTAAAATCGCTTGATAAACTCTATCTCTACCTTGTTTTGCTGAACCACCTGCAGAATCCCCTTCCACCAGGTATAATTCTCTAATTTCTGGGTCTTTAGATTGACATTCAGCTAATTTTCCTGGAAGAGTTCCAACAGTCATAGCATCTTTTTTTCTAGTTAAATCTCTAGCTTTTTTAGCTGCTTCTCTTCCTCTAGCTGCCATTAAAGCTTTTTCCATAATGGCTTTTGCTTGTGCAGGATTTTCTTCAAAATATTTATCTAAAACTTCAGAAGTTAATTTTTGACAAATTGGTTTTACATAAGATGAACCTAATTTACCTTTAGTTTGACCTTCAAATTGTGGTTCAGGTACTTTTACAGAAACAACTGCAATTAAACCTTCTCTAACATCATCACCAGTAATTTTTGTATCTTTTTCTCTAGCAGCTGCATTAGAGTTTACATATTTAACAATTGATCTTGTAAGTCCAGCTTTAAAACCTGCTTCATGGGTACCACCATCAATTGTTCTAATATTATTAACAAATGATAATGTTTTTTCTGTATACGTTGCATTATACATTAATGCAATATCAACTTCTATATCTTCAACTCTTTCAGAAAATGCTACAGCATCTGAAACTGCTACATCTTTATTTAAATCTTCTGCAAATTGTTTAATACCACCTTCAAAATGGTAAACTTCTTTTGTTTTAGTAATTTCATTTTCTAAAGTGATAGAGATAAATGAATTTAAGTATGCAACTTCTCTAAATCTTTTTGCAAGTGTTGCAAAATCATAAGTTGCAACTTCAAAAATAGAATCATCTGCTAAAAACTCAATTGTTGTACCAGTTTTTCTTGGAGCATCACCAATTACTTCTAAAGGAGATTTTGGAATACCTTTTGAAAATTCTTGATAGTGAATTTTACCTTCTCTATAAATTGTCATTTTAAGTTCAGAAGATAAAGCATTTACAACAGATACACCAACACCATGCAGACCACCTGATACTTTATATGTATCTTTATCAAACTTACCACCAGCATGAAGAACTGTTAATACAACAGTTGCTGCACTCATATTTTCAGTTGGGTGCATAGCAGTAGGAATACCCCTACCATCATCTTCAACTCTAATCCAGTGATCTTTAGTCATAGTAACTTTGATGTTTCTACAATATCCAGCCATTGCTTCATCAATAGAGTTATCTACAACTTCGTAAACCATATGGTGAAGACCATTGATATTAGTATCACCAATATACATACCTGGTCTTTTTCTTACAGCTTCTAAGCCTTTTAAAACTTTAATATTATTTGCGCCGTATTCTTGTTGACTCATATTTTCTTATCCTTACTTATTTTTCTAAAACAATTGGCATTACAATTGTAAAGAATTTATCATCTTCTAAATAAAATGGTAAATTTGATTCATTAAATCCAATAGTTACATTTTCTTTATTTGTTTGACTTAAAAAGTCTAATAAATATTTAGCATTAACTGCTAAATAGAACTCATTGTCAATATTTAAATCAATATCAATTTGTGTTTTTGATTCTGTATCTTCATCTAAAGATTCAAAAACTATAGATTGAGGTTTAAATGTGATTTTAATATTTGAAAATAAAGATGTAACTAATTTGATAGATTCAATTAACATGTTTTTTGGAATCTCTAAATTATATTTTAAATTTTGTGGAATGATTCTTTCGTAATCTGGGAATTTACCATTAATTAGTTTTGTAAAAAATCTCATATTAGCATTTGAAACAATTAGATTGTTTTCATCATAAGAGATTGTTGCATTATCTAAAAATAGTTTTTGAATTTCAATTATTGCTTTTTTAGGAATAATAAATTGAGCTTCAGCATTTGAAATGTTTTGTAAAAATGAAATTGCTAATCTTCTAGTATCAGTTGATACAAAATTTATTTTAGAGCTTTTTATATCTATTAATGCACCATTTAATTCAAATTTAGGATTGTTATTATCAATTGCAGGTGTAATTTTTCTAATAGAGTTGATTAAATTAACAGTTGAAACATCTAAATTTTTTAAATCTTGATTTAAAATTAATGATGGATATTCATCTGCATCATACATAGGTAATTTAAATGTTGATTTATTTTGTTTTATAACAAGATTATTATCAGCAGTTTCAATAATAATATCTGAATCTTTTAATCTTTTAATTATACCTAGTAGATTAGATCCGTTTACTGTTGCTTTTCCGTAAAGTGATTCAGTAATTGTATCAATACTACATTCTAATCCAATTTCATAATCTGTTGCTTTTAGAATAAGTTTAGAATCATTTACTTCTAAATATATATGTGAAGTAATTGAACTTGCATCTTTTTTTTCTAAGAATGGTTGCATTGATGAGATTATATTCTCAAATATGCTTTTTGTTATTATGAATTTCATTTTATCAGCTCCTATTTATTATATTAATTAGTGGTAATAGTAGTTCATGTGAAAAGATGAAAACTTTATCCTAGACCCTACTGCATAACACTTTGTGTATGTGAATAAGTATCTATAAAAGTTCACAGCTTTTCACATTTGCTTATCTAACTTATTTTTACCACTCCCTAATTTATGATTTTATTCTTCAAATTTTGGATGATTAATTTGAAGTTTTCATCTGTTTCTATTAACTCATTTGTCTTTTGAATATTTTTAGAAATAGAACTATGATCTTTCATTCCTAAAAATTTTGCTATATCAGGCATAGAGTTGTGTGTTAATTCTCTTGCTAAATAGATAACTACTCTTCTTGCATTTGCTACTGTTGCAGTTCTCTTTTTAGACTTAATATCACTTGGTTTAATATTTAATTCGTTTGCTACAAGGGTAATTATATCAGGAAGTTTGATATTTTCCTTTTTTTCTTTAATTTGTTCTTTTAATAAATTTTGAGCTAACTCTAAATTTATCTCTTGATTTAATAAAGAAGCACTAGCATTAATTCTAATTAATACCCCTTCAATCTCTCTAATAGAGTTATCAAGGTTTGTTGCAATATAGTTAATAATCTCTCTACTTAAATGGATTCCATTAAGTTCACTTTTCTTTTCAATAATAGCAATTTTTGTTTCAAGTCCAGGTAATTGAATATCTGCCGTTAAACCCCATTCAAACCTTGATTTTAATCTATCCACAAGTCCTGCAATTTGTGAAGGTATTCTATCACTCGTCATAACAATTTGTTTTTTTGCATTATGTAATTCATTAAAGGTGTGAAAAAACTCTTCTTGAGTTTGTTCTTTTCCAGATAAAAATTGAATATCATCGATTAGTAAAACATCGCATTTTCTATATTTACTTCTAAAGTGTTCCATATTTTTATTTTTAATTGAAAATGTAAAATCATTCATAAACTGTTCAATAGTTACATAAATAATTGTTTTACCTTTTTCAATGGCATCATTACCAATTGCTTGTAAAAGGTGAGTTTTCCCTAGACCTGTTCCACCATAAATAAATAATGGATTGTATTGAACACCAGGTTTTTGAGCAACTGCCAAAGAGGCATTATATGCCATTTGGTTGGAACTTCCCACTACGAAAGAATCAAAAGTATATGAAGGGTTTAATATAGTACTTTCAGTAGCTTCATTTTTGGCTTTTTCAGAAATAATCTCTTTTTTACTTTTCTTCTCACCTGCAATTTTTATTTCAATGTCAGGTTTAGTGCCATCGTATATCTCAAAGCAGTGTTGTATAATTTGTGTATATTTACTTTTAATCCATGCCCCTACATACTTATTTGATACTTCAAAAACTGCTAATTTGTCATCAGAAGAAATTTTTTTGTATGATAGTTGTTTTAGGTATCTTTTGTAATCAGCTGGATGTGCTTCTTTTTCTATAATATGTAAAAACTCTTTACTTGTCATTAAAACCGTACTCTTTGTATATAAATTCTAAAGATTATATCTAAATTAATATAAATTTAAAAATATTAAATATTAATTTTTAATTATAGAATCAATTACTTCAAGTGCATCAAAATGGTTTGTTAGTGTTAGAAAGGCTAAATAGTTGTCAACTAAGGTTGTGACATTGTCAATAGATTTATCTTTTATTTGCGTTATTTTATACTCTGCTTCTTGTACATCGAGTATACTTTTTATACCGTGCGAGAACTCTTTGTTTACTATATCTTTTGTTAGTACTGCCGCTTCTAAAGCTTTTTCATAAAGAGAAATAGATCTAATTGCAGAGTTTATATTTGCACGAGTTTCTTTGTATTGGAGTTTTAAATCATCAAGTAAAGCTTCGATATCTTTCTGTGAAGACTTGATATTTAGTTTTGAAGCTCTCTCCAATGATGTATAATATCCCCCTTTATACAAAGGAATTAAAAGATTTATAGAAAATTCTCTATTTTCTTTATAACTAGAATCTGAAGTATAACTATTTTCTACAGATACATTTTTTGTATATTTAAGATTTAAACTTAGTTTTGGCAGATGACTATTTTGTGCATCTTCTAATTCATGCTTATGCATTTGCATAATATTCTCAAGTTTATCAACTTGTAAATTTGAATATATTTCATCAATTTTTACTAAATTTCTTCTAATCTTTTTTAGATTATCAGAGGTAAATACAATATCATCTAATCCTGGTATTTCAAAATCAAGTCCCTCTCCCATATAGCTTATTAGTTTTTCTTTATTTACTTTAAATAAAACTTTCTCTTTTTCTAAGTCAATGTTAGTTTGGTTAAAATCTGATTCAACAGTTATAAGCTCCGAAATTGTGGATAAGTCCATCTCATATCTAGTCTTTAAAAGCTCTTTTTTAGAGTCCAAGTACTCTTTAAATTTTGATAACATTGTTATCTTATTTTTTGATTTTATAAGAGCTAAATATATATCTAAAAGCTCTTTTGCTAATTTTTGTTTTTCTATATCTAAATCATTTCTATAAGATTCATATTTAGATTTTTCAATATCCATTTTTGAAGCAAGATTTCTATCAAAAAGGGATTGTTTTAAAATAATATTATAGTTTTTAACTTTTTGTTTTATATCTACTTTAAATATATTACTTACAGGGATATCCTTATAATTATTTTGGGTGTATGATCCATAAAAATTAACCTCAGGTAACATCATAGATCTAACCTGATTCAGATTCTCATGATTTGCTTTTAATTTATATTCTAAAGATTGTATTCTTTTAGAATTTTGCAAAGATAATTCATATGCTTTTGAAAATTTTAAAGTCTCTAATGCATATATTTTAAATGGAATAAAAAGAAGTAAAAAACTTATTAAATATAAGTTATTCTTCATTTAAACTCCTATTAAATCTGTCTAATAAAGGTTTTAACATATAACTTAAAACAGTTCTATATCCAGTTTTTACCATTATTTCTGCAGGCATTCCTGTAACTAAATTAAAGTTATATTTTTTAATCTCTTTTTTACCCTCTTTGCTTAGTTTTAATTTAATCTCATAATAGAACTCTTGGTTTTGTTTATCATAAAGAGTATCAGCAGAAATATAAGTTACAATTGCATGAATTTTATGAGATTTTTGGGTGTTGTATGCAGAAAAAACTACATTTGCCTCTAATCCTATTTTTACTTTATCTATATCTGTGGATTTAATAGCACCTTCAATTATAAGGTCTGCATCTTTTGGAACAATCTCCATAATATCAGCACCAGCTTTTATAATAGAGTCTTGTGTATAATCTGATACACCTACTATATAACCATTAGATGGTGCATAGATTTTTGTTTTATTTAATTTATTTCTTAATGAATCTATTTTTAATTTTACAGTATTGATTTTTGATGTTGCAGAAGTTAATTCCTCTAAAGTATCTTTTTTGAAATCATTTAAAAGTAGTACTATTTTTGTAGATAATTCATTTATTTTCTCTTTTAATTCAGTTTTCTCTTTTTCATTATTGATTATTTCAGCACTTAGTTGGGATGCTTCCCTTTTAAATTTTCTTAAATCTACTTTATTAATCAATTTTTTTGCATATAGTTTTTCTAATTCTGCAATCTCTTCATCGATTGATGATTTTATATAAGTATTACTTTTTAATTTGAAGTTTATAGCTTCAATACGTTTTTTTAACTGTGATACTTGTTTATTTAATATTTGTTTATTTTTTTTAATTGATTCTATGGTGCTATTAAATAAATCTGTCTGTTCAGCGATAAGTTTTTTATTTTTCACACCCTCATCAAATGTGATTGTCTTTTTACCATTTTGTTGTGCTAAAAGTCTCGATTTTAGGGCTAATAGTGTTTGGTATTGGAATAATTGAGTATCTAATTCTGATTTTGATTGGGTATCATCTAATTCAATTAATAGTTGACCTTTTTTTACATAATCACCATCATTTACATAAATTGTTTTGATTATACCACTTTCAATACTTTGAATTTTTTTCTTATTTAATCCAGCAGATACTTTACCAAGTGCAGTTACATTAATAGCAAGGGGAGCAAAAGTTGCCCATCCTCCAAATATTATAAACACAACTATTACAACACTAAAACCAAATTTAGCTATTTTAGATGAATCATCATTGGGAGCTTTATACATTATCATTGTCTACTTTAAAAAATTGATTTTTATTAAGAACTTCTTGGGTATTACCATAATCTTTTAATAAACCATTTTCAATCAAAAGAACTTTATCTGTAATATCTAAGATATTATCTTTATGGGTAATTATTATCACCGTTGTGTTATTCTCTTTTAAACTTTTTATACTGTTTAATAAAGCTTGTTCACCCTCTTTATCAAGGTTTGAATTAGGTTCATCTAGTATCACAAGACTTGGATTATCATAAATTGCTCTTGCTAAGCCAATTCTTTGTTTTTGTCCACCAGATAAACTATCCCCTGAATTAGTAATCTTTGTTTCATAACCTTTAGGAAATTTCAATATTAAATCGTGTACGCCAGCTTTTTTTGCAGCTGAAACAATTTTTTCTGAATCTAGCTCTTGAAATCTACAGATATTTTCACTAATTGTTCCTTCAAATAGTTCAATGTCTTGAGGAAGATAACCAATTTGAGGACCTATTTGTACTTTATCAAACATTGAAACATCAACACCATCGATTTTAACTTTTCCCCCAGATAGAGGCCAAATATTTAAAATACCTTTTATTAAAGTTGATTTTCCTGCACCACTTTTTCCTATTACAGCTACAACATTACCAGACTTTATTTTTAAAGAGATACCTTTTATTGTTTCATTTTTTGTCATAGGGGGAGTTACAACTATATTTTCAAGTACAAGTTCTGCATTTGTAATTTTTAAAGATATAGTTTTCTTTTTTTTTGGAAATTTATTTAATAATTCATCAATTCTTTTATGACTTGTTCTGTAAGCAATAAAACCTTTCCATCCAGAAATTATTAAATCGATTGGAGATAGGGCTCTACTCATTATTATCGAAGCTGCAATCATAGTCCCTGGTGTAACTTCATATCCAATTGCTAGATAAGCACCAATACCAAGGGTAAGGGATTGGGCCATAAGTCTAATACTTTTAGAGATATTAATCCAAATACTAGCACTATAACTTGCATCATTTTGTAAGTTTAAAAAACCATAATATTTTTTATGCCATATTTTTCTTATATTTTCCCTCATCCCCATAGAATTAATAACTGCTGCATTTTTTAAAGAGGCATCAATATATATATTTGATGCAATATTATTTTTACTTGCTTCATTTAAATTTTGTGATGTTGCAACTTCATTCATTACAGTTACAACTAATAGTATAAGTATCACGATAATTGCAAAAACTCCAAAGGCAGTGTGAAAAAGAAATAGAATAATCACATAAATAGTAATCCAAGGTGCATCAAAAACAGCAAAAATACTTTTCCCTGTCATAAATTGTCTTATTCTAGTTAAATAATCTAAATATGATGAATTGGCACTTTTGGGATCAATAAGCTCTAGTTGAAATAGTGAATCAAAAATTCTATTACTTATTGCATTATCTATACTACTACCAATTTTTATAAGTATTTGAGAACGAACTATCTCAAGTAGTGCCATTGTAATAAATAGGATAACTATCATAAAAGTAAGTACAAAAAGTGTGTTTTCGTTATTACTTTTTATAACTCTGTCATAGATTTGTAACATGTAAATAGGCGGTACTAACATTAAAATGTTAGTTAAAAAGCTAAATAAACCCACAATTAAAAACGTTTTTTTATTTTTTTTAAGTGTAGATTTCAATTCTGAAAATTTGTGTTCTGAAGACAAAGAAAACCTTAATTAGAGAGTTAAGTGAGATGTAAGTAGGTTAAAACCTACTTACAAATAATTAGCAGCAAGTTCCGCAATCGTCAACACCGTTAACGTCTACATTTACGTCTGCATCAACGTCAATGCTAATAGAGTCAACTACGTCAGATACGATACCAGTAACAGCACCTAAAAGACCACCAACTAGTCCTACAACTGTACCAACTAATCCACCAACTAAATCAACAACAGTTGAGATTAATCCACCTACTAAACCGATCACAGGAGTTAATAAACCACCTAATAAAGATCCTAACATTCCGCTTTCCTTATAAAAAAATTAAGTAATTAAATTACTTACATTATTATTGCCTTACTTAACTTAAATAAAAATAAAAATTATCTATAAATCATTTATTTTTTTATTTTATTATATGATTTATAATTATTTACTTATATTTATCTATGTAATTTTATTGTTTATATATTTTTTTCTATATATTATTGTTATGTGAATAACTTTTTCTCTTTAAGTGAAAATTTATGGAATTAATACCATTATTAAGTACATTTTATATGTGAAATGAAAAAAAAGGAAAATGTGAAAAAAGTGAAAATCTTAGGAATTGATCCTGGAACAAGAAATTGTGGATATGCAGTAATTGAAAAAAACGGTAGAGAAATAAAATTACTTGAAGCAGGTCTTGTGAAAATAAAAACAAAAATCCTTCAAGAACAAATTGTTGAAATGTGTGAAGGTTTAGAGATGATATTTAGAAAATATGATTTAGATGAAGTTGCGATAGAAGATATGTTTTATGCCTTTAACCCAAAAACAGTAATAAAATTAGCCCAATTTAGAGGGGCAATTTCATTAAAAGTTTTGCAAGAGTTTGGAAATTTTGCAGAATATACACCTTTACAGGTAAAACAAGCAGTAACAGGAAATGGAAAAGCACAAAAAGAGCAGGTTGCATTTATGGTGAAAAGATTACTTGGAATAAAAAAAGAGATAAAACCACTTGATATTACAGATGCAATAGCAATAGCACTTACTCACTCTCAAAGAATTAAAGGTTAAAAATGATTAATGAAAATTTAAAAAATAAAGATTTATGTAAAATAAGAACCATAACTTCGTTTATAACTTTGTCAAAAGATAAAAAAACATGGGAAGATACTATAAAAAAAGTAGCTTTATTTAGTAAAGAGTTATTAAATGACTTTGTTTCTAATGGATATGAGGTTCAAAGTGTTAGAATTGTAACCAATGCCTTTGGAGAATATTTAAATACAACAAGTTTAGAAACTACAATTGAAGATATGAATTATTTATCTAAACTTCTTAATAGTGACTCTTTTCCAGATATAAGAATTAGGTTTGCAATAGGTGAAGCAAAAAGTGAAAAAGAGATTGAAATGGTTCCTCAATTGATTAAATCATTTGGAGATATTTGCAATATTTGTGTAAATGTTCCAACTGATAATCTAGGATTCCCAGATAATAATTTAACTTTAAAGTGTGCAAAAGTAGTAAAAGAGATTTCAGAAATAACAACAAACGCCGAGGGGAATTTTAATTTTACTATAAACTATAACTGTAAATCACATATTCCTTATTTTCCAGCTTCTTATCATAATAGTAGTGATGAAGACTGTTTTGCTATAGGTTTTGAATCCCCTGATTTATTAGTTGAAGCTTTAAAAACTTTAGATGAAAATGAAGATCATAATAAAAAATGGGAAAAAGCCTTTGATGTGATGAAAAACTCTTTACAATACCATGTGGATAATGCTTTAAAAATTGTGCAAAATTGTCAACATGAAAATAAAACTAAATTTATAGGAATAGATAGTTCAGCTGCTCCTTCTAAAAATTGTAGTTCTATGGTTGATGTTTATAAACTTTTAGGAGTTGAATATTTTGGTGCAGCAGGATGTATAGAGGCATCAGCTATGTTAACTAAAGTATTTAAATCAATACAAGGGTGTGAATTAATAGGCTTTTCTGGTTTGATGTTAGCAGTTATTGAAGATGAAGGTTTAGCCGAGGCTACAAAGAAAAATCAATTTGATATAAGATCACTTCTAACTTATTCATCTGTTTGTGGAATTGGACTTGATACAGTTCCTATTGAGGGTGATTCTTCAATTGAAAAAATAGCAGATATTTGTAGAGATACTGGAATGATGGCTTTTAAATTAAATAAACCATTAACAGTTAGAGTTTTTCCAGTACCTAATTTAAAAGCAGGAGATATCACAAAATTTGAAAGTGATGATTTATGTAATGCTGCTGTTTTAAGGATTCCATAAAAGTAGAATATTAACTTAATTAAATTATCTTTTGAAATTTATTTAAATTCTATTATAATTCGACCAAACAAAGAAACAAACTTAGGATATGCAATGAAAAGAATTGGGATATTATCATCTCATAATGGAAGCGGTTTTGATACTATACAAAAAGCTTGTGAAGAAAAAATCTTAGATGCGCAAGTAGTATTAGTAATATCAAATAACTCAAATGCAAAGGTTATAGAAAAAGCTTGTAAAAAAGATGTGCCAAATTTTATAATAAATGCTAACAGATTTCCTACAGAAAACTTAGACGTAAAAATAACAAATCTAATGAAAGAGTTTAAAGTAGACTATATATTTTTATCTGGCTACATGAAAAAAATTGAGAAAAATTTAGTAACCACATTTGAAAATAAAATTATAAACTCACATCCAGCACTTTTGCCAAAATTTGGGGGTAAAGGGATGTATGGTACCTTTGTTCATGAGGCGGTTATCAGTGCAAAAGAAAAAGAATCAGGTTGTACTATTCATTTTGTAAATGAGAATTATGATGAGGGAAAATTTATTTTACAAAAAAGTATAAAACTTGATGAGAATGAGACAGTAAACTCTTTAGAGGAAAAAATTAAAACTTTAGAGTCTCAAACAATTGTTGAGGCACTAAAAACTTTAACAAATAAATAAGATGCTAGAACTATTAACAAACAATGAACAGTATATTTTATTTTTTTTACTATTTGTTTTTGTTTTAGTTTATGCAGTTTCAAAATTAAATTATAATCAAAAACTTGAAAAAGAGGTTAATAAACAACTTCAGGAGTTAAGGGAAAAGGATAAACTTTTAGTTGCCCAATCTAAACTTGCTGCAGTTGGTGAAACCTTAGCTCATATTGCTCATCAGTGGAAACAACCATTATCTCAAATAAATTCTGTGGTACTTAATATAGAAGCAGACTTTGAAGAGAAGAAATTAGATGCTAAAAAACTGGAAGAGCATCTAAATGAGATTGAAAAATTAACTTTTTATATGAGTGATACAATTGAAAGTTTTAATAACTATCTTCAACCAAATGAAGATAAAGAAATTTTTTCAATGAAAGATGCCTTTGATAATGCCTTTGCTTTAGTTTATAAACTTTTAGAATCAAAACAAATAGAGTGTAAATTTGAAATTGTAGAAGACTCAAAAGTTTTTGGAGTGAAAAAAGAGTTTGTTCAAGCACTTTTAGTGATTTTAAATAATGCAAAAGATGTATTAGTAGATAATCAAATAAAATCTCCTAAAATAAACATACTGATTAAAACAAAAGATTCAAAGGCAGTTTTAGAAATAAGTGATAATGGTGGAGGGATACCCAAGGAGTTTTTTCACAAGATTTTTGATCCATATTTTACAACTAAACCCCATTCACAAGGAACAGGTCATGGTCTTTGCATGGCAAAAATGATAGTTGAAAAATCGATGCATGGTAAATTGGATGTAAGAAATGAAAAAAAAGGTGCTAAGTTTTCAATTTTGTTAGCAAGGAAAGATAATGAATAATTTAACAATTCTTTATGCTGAAGATGAAATAGAAACAAGAAAAAACTATGGAAACTATTTAAAAAGAAATTTCAAAGAGGTTTATATCGCTCAAAATGGGGAAGAAGCCTTAGAGTATTATGAAGAATTTAAACCAAACATTATGCTTTTGGATATTAATATGCCTTTTATAAATGGTCTTGAATTAACTAAAAAAATTAGACAAAATGATAAGAAAACAAGAATAATAATTTTAACTGCCCATTTAGAACAAGATAAATTACTTTTTGCAGCGGAGTTAAATTTAACAAAATATCTTCCAAAACCAATCTCTAGAATTAAATTAAAAGAGGCATTAAATGAAGCAGTTATTCAATATAAAGAGTTAAATGACGAATCTTCAAATTTCTTTTTAAAAGATGGATATGTTTTTAATAGAGATTCTAAAAAATTGATTTTCAATGATGAAGAGATTAAACTTACAAAACATGAAACCTTGTTTCTTGAACTTTTAACATCAAAAAAAGATAGAGTATTTAGTTCTGATGAAATTTATGATTATCTTTGGAATCAATTTGAAGATTGTGAAACAAGTGCCACAAAATTAAAAGATTTAATAAAGCGTCTTAGAAAAAAAATCCCAAAAGACTCCATTGAAAATATTTATGGGGCAGGGTACAAATTAAATAAATAGGAAAAAAATGAAAATTAAATATGTAGAAAAATTAATGGTTGCAGGCCTTGGTGTTAGAACTAATAATAATGATGAAATGAATCCAGCGAAATCTAAAATAGCTAAACTTTGGGATGATTATCAGGATAAAAATATTTTAGGCAAAACTTTTAATAAAGCAAATAAATCTTCAATGTATGGAGTTTATTCAGATTATGAATCTGACGTAAATGGAGATTATACAGTTACCGTTGCAGTTGAAGTAACAAAACCAAAAAATGCAATTGTAATTAAAGATCAGAAATATCTAGTTTTCTCAAAAGAGGGTGAATTACCTGAGGTTGTTATTGATTGTTGGAAAGATGTTTGGGAATATTTTGAAAAAGAGAGCGAATATGAAAGAGCATATACAATTGATTTTGAAAAATATTCAAAAGAAGATTTCATTGAAATATATATAGCAATAAAATAGTTTTTTTACATAATAAATAATGAATATTATTTAATAAAGAGTATAATTGTTTTAAAAATATAATTTATATGTGACACTAGTCATAAATGAAGGTAATCTATGAAGAAAAGAATTGGAATATTAACAAGTGGTGGAGATTGTCCAGGACTTAATGCCGCAATTAGAGGTGTAGCAAAAGCTTCATATGAACTTTTTGATTGTGAATTTGTGGGGATTTACAATGGCTATCAAGGATTAATAGATTATAAATACAAAGAGCTATTACCAAGTGATTTTTCTGGTATCTTAACTAGGGGTGGAACTATGCTTGGAACTCAAAGAACCCCCTTTAAATATATGAAAAGAATTGAAGATGATGGTGTTGATAAAGTTGCAAACATGATAAAAAACTATGAAAAGTTAAAGTTAGATTGTTTAGTTACCTTAGGTGGAAATGGTACCCACAAAAATGCAAATCTTTTAAGGGAAGAGGGCTTAAATGTTATAGGTTTACCTAAAACAATTGACAATGATATTTATGGGACTGATGTAACTTTTGGTTTCCATAGTGCTGTTGATATTGCAACAGAAGTTATTGATAGAATTCATACTACAGCAGATTCTCATGATAGAGTTATGATTATTGAACTTATGGGAAATAAAGCTGGATGGCTTACTTTATATGCAGGACTTGCTGGTGGAGCAGATGTTGTTTTAATTCCAGAGATTCCATATACCCTTGAGAAAGTTCAAGAAGCACTTAATAATAGAAGACAAAAAGGTAAAAACTTCTCAATTATTGTTGTAGCAGAGGGTGCAATTAGTAAAGATGAGTCTTTAATGACTAGAAAAGAGTTTAAAAAATATCGTGCTTCAATGCCATATGAAACAGTATCATATAGATTAGCAGCACAACTTAATCAACTTGGTTTTGAAACTAGAGTTACAGTCCCAGGACACCAACAAAGAGGTGGTGCACCTTCTGCTTATGATAGAATTTTAGCAACAAAATTTGGTGTTTATGCAGCGCAACTTATAAAATCAGAAAGATATGGAAATACAGTTTCAATTGTAAATAATAAACTTCAAGCAACTCCTTTAGAATATATGGCACCAAAATTAAAACCAGTAACAAGGGATGATGAAGTTTATAAAACAGGTGAAATTATGGGATTAACTTATGGAGAATAAATAAATTTTTTTTAAATAGATTTTTTTGCGATTTTTATTTACTACAATAAATTTTCTAATGGAATATGTAGTTATAAAATTGACTCTCTCCCTCCTTAACTGTTAATTAAAATAGTTACATAGGACATTAGTTAGTTTATAGGTTAATTTATTGCTAATAATATTAGTATATAAATTTTTGTTGATCGAAAGATCTAAAATTAAAAAAATTAAATAATTAAAATTAAATCATTAAGCCCCTTTCTTAGAGGGGCTTTTTTATTTAAAAAGAGTATGATAATGTAAAGTTAATTTGATTTAAATTGCTAGCAGTTGAATTTTCATCTTCATTTACATTAGTTAAACCAAGGTTTGCATTTAATTTTTTTGTTATTGGATAAGCAAGCCATAATGTTGTTTCTTTTACTTTTCTTTTATCAATTCCAGATAAATAGTCAGTTTGTCCATATAATAATGTAGAACTTAATTCTCCAAATGATTTATTAACACCTAAATATAAAGTTTGAGCATCTTTTTCATATATATAATCCCCTTCTTCCATCGGATCAATTGTCTCGCCACTACTTGTCCAACCTGGGAAAGCTGCCTCTTCATCTACTTTAATAAAACCAGCATATGGAGTAAATCCTAATATTGTAGTGCTTGCAGTTAAATGAATTAAGTTAGAATCTTTTATTGTTGAATCATCCTCTTTACTTGAAGCATAGTGAATTCCAAAAGAAAAATCACCTAATTTAGCATCAGCTTTTGCTCCCATAATATCTCTTACATTTGGTTCAATTCTATCATAGGCACTAAGGCTAAATATATTATTAAACTTATGATTTAAAGCTATTTGAAAAACTCCATCATCACTATTTACTTTGCTTACAGGTCTATAATCCCTTCCATAAACTCTACCATTTCTTAGTGTCCAAATTGCTTCTAGTGAAGTATTTTCAATATTTGCATCAATTTTAATTGCATCATTTGTCTTATTTATCCAATATGATGAGATAAATTGTCTACCGGCTTTTATTGAAAAATTATCATTTGGTTCATATGATAAAAACAGTTCTTCAATATCAATATTTTTATTAGTTCCAGTTTCATAAAATCTTCCAGATGCATCTCCATTTCCAGTTCCTGTATTTGAATTATCATCATCTTCAAATAGAGTTGCATAAGCTCTAAATTTTGAAGTTAATGCAAAATCATTCCAAATATTTGTTTCATATTTTAATGCAAATGAGCCAACAGAATAAGCGCTGCTTCTGTAGTAAGTCCCAGAATCTATATCAAAATCTCTATTTTCATAAGTAGTTGTAACTTCACCACTTATTTTTCCATTTGTCAAAGCATCAGCCAAACTTTGAGCGTTTGCAGTACTATAAATTGATAATGCTGCAACAAAAGATAAACCTAAATTTAATCTTTTCATTTTTTCTCCTTATTTAAAATTTTGAAATGATAAATAAAATAAATGGGAAAATAATCGATTAAAAATATAATATGATTCGATTTTTTTTCGATTTTTTCTTGTTAAAGTTTCAATATAAGTTCAAAAAAGGATTAGAAAATGAAAACTTCAAGAAGAGACTTTCTTAAAAAAGGAGCACTTGGATCTGCGGTAATTGCAGCAAGTGGTAGTTTAAATGGTATTGTTGCAAAAGAATTTGCTAATAGAACGGAAAAAATTCCACATGCTTCTCACTTTGGTCCATTCCATGCCCATGTTAGAGATGGAAAAATTGTTGATATAACTGCACAATTAGATTCAGATGCAAATCCTACGGTAATGGTAAAAGGATTAGCTGATAGAGTTATGACTAATTCAAGGGTTAAATATCCTGTTGTAAGAAAATCATATCTTGAAGGAAAAGGAAGAGGTGATTTAAGAGGGCAAGATGAGTTTGTTAGAGTATCTTGGGAAGAGGCTTTAGATTTAACTGCAAAAGCTATCAAGAAAGCTCAAAAAAGTGGTGGGAATCAGGCACTTTATAACTCTGCATATTCAGGATGGGCTCACCCCGGTGCATTTAAACCAAATGCAATGGCAGGAAGATTCTTTAATCAAATTGGTGGAGCAGTTGGAACTGCAGGTGAGTATTCAAATGGAGCAGCTGGTCCTACAAATGTAGCTATTGTTGGAGACATGGAAGTTTATTCAATTCAAACTGCCCATGAGCAAATTATATCAAATACAAAAGTTATGGTTTTATGGGGAGCTGATATTTATAAAACAAATAGAATTGGTTGGGCTGTACCAAATCATAGAAATATAGATGCCTATGAAGAGTATAAAAAAGCTGGTATCAAATTTATCTCAATTGATCCAATTTATACTAAATCTGCTCAAGAGTTTAATGCCGATTGGGTAAAAGTTAGACCCGGTTCTGATGTTGCTTTAATGCTGGGTATGATGAATCATTTGTACAAATCAAAAAAATATGATGATAAGTTTATCAAAAAATACACTTATGGTTTTGATAAGTTTTTGCCATATCTACTTGGAAAAAGTGATGGCATTGATAAAACTGTTGAGTGGGCATCAAAACTTTCAGAAGTTTCAGCTTCAAAAATTAAAGAATTAGCGGAAATTATGGTTTCAAATAGAACTTTTATTGCAGGTAACTGGGCTATGCAAAGGGCACATCATGGTGAACAAGTTGATTGGACTTTAATCACTTTAGCTTCTATGATTGGACAAATTGGACTTCCTGGAGGAGGTTTTGGATTTTCTATGCATTATGCAGGTGGTGGTGATGCTTCTTCTGGAAAAGCAACAGTTGGTGGTATGAGTCAAGGTGGAGGGAATAAAGTTAATTTAAATATACCTGCATCTAGAATGAGTGATTTAATTAATAATCCAGGTAAAAAAGTTACATATAAAGGTAAAGAGATTACTTACCCAAAAGTTGAGTTTATGCTTTGCACAGGTTCATCTCCAATTGGGCATCAACCAAATGTAAATGAGTTAGTTGAAGCTATGAAAACTCTTGACACTATTGTTACGGTAGATCCTTGGTGGACTCCAACAGCAAAAATGTCAGATATTGTTTTACCAGCAACTACAACTTTAGAGAGAGATGATATTACTTCAGGTATGTCTTATTCACAAGATAGAATTTTTGCTATGAAAAAAGTGGTTGAACCTATGTATGAATCAAGAGATGATTATGTTATTTTTGCTCAACTTTCAGCTAGATTTGGAAAAGAGAAAAAATTTACTAGAGGAAGAACTGCTTTAGAGTGGATTGAAAGGCTATACAAGAGATCATATGCTGCAAAAGATATGAAAATTTCATTTGAAGATTTTTGGAAAGAAGGTGTAGTAAAATATGATATCCCTGATAGTGCAAGAAAATATGTTAGACATGAAGCTTTTAGAAAAGATCCAGTTAACAATAAACTAAAAACTGAAACAGGAAAAATTCAAATTTACTCTGAAAAATTTGCAAGCTTTGGACATGATGATTTTAAAGGACACCCATTTTGGATGGAACCTGCTGAATGGTTAGGAAACAAAAAATTAGTAAGTAAATATCCATTACACTTAGTTTCTCCACACCCAACATATAGAGTTCACTCTCAATTAGATAATACATGGGTACAAAGTGTTCATAAAGTTCAAGGTAGAGAACCAATTAGAATATCTCCAAATGATGCTAAAAAGTTTGGTGTAAAAGATGGTGAAATTGTTGAAGTGTTTAATGATAGAGGTTCTTTACTTGCTGGTGTTGTTATTACAAATACAATTAGAGATGGTGTTGTTGCAATTGAAGAGGGAGCTTGGTATTCACCTGAAGATCCAAATAAAAAAGGTTCTAGATGTAATTCTGGTCAAGCAAATCTTTTAACTTCATCTAGACCAACTTCATCTATGGCACAAGCAACAACTGCAAATACTTGTTTAGTGTCGATAAAAAAAGCAGGTGCTGTTAAACCAAATATGGCTTATCAACCACCAGTGATTATTGGAGCATAATATGAAAAATTTATTTAAACTTTTTACTTTAGTATCAATTTTACTTGGGTATTTTTCCCAAGTAAGTGCAAGTAATCAATTCATCTTTCAAAACACAAAATTAAAAGGTGAAGATGGAAAAATGGTTGAACTTTATCTTGGTGTTCCTGTACAGATTTTAAAGGATATGGATAAAGAGGTAAAAGTATCAATAAAAGGGTTTATTGATGGGAACAATGTATATTCAACAAAAGAAAAAGAGCTTTTAATTGCAAAAATGGATGAGGGTTTTAAATTAAGTAAGAAAAATTCTGACCAAGTTGAATTAGTTGGAATGGTTGAAAAGGAGTATTTAACTGAAAATGGTGCAGAAGTTTGGGAAGAACATGAAGAGTTTTTTTATGAAATGTGTACCCAGTGTCATGCTGCACAAGTTGTAAATCATCATACTATGATTGAATGGGAAGCACTATTTACACCTATGAAAGGTTTTGCAAAACTTGACGAGGAAGAGAGTGCATATCTTTTAAGATATTTAAAATCAAATGCATCAGATGGTTTAATCAAAACTTCTCACTAAGATTTGATATAATCATTACAAGGAGTCATTATGCAAAAAGAGTTATTAGAAAAATTACAAACATTAACTATACTTTATGCAGAAGATGAAGAGGGTATAAGAAAAAATATTGCTGATAGTTTACAATACTATGTAAAAGAAGTCTTTGAAGCTTCAAATGGTGTAGAAGCCTTTGAACTTTATAATGAAAAAAAACCTGACATTATTTTTAGCGATATTCATATGCCCTTGTTAAATGGCATTGACCTTGTAAAAAAAATTAGGAAAATAGATAGGCAAACACCTGTAGTTATGATAACTGCCCATACAGATAAAAAATATCTTATGGAAGCAGTTGAGCTACATATGGAAAAATATTTGGTAAAACCAGTTGAATTAGAACCTTTATTTGAAGTTTTAGAGTCTTGTGTAAATTTACTTGAGATAAATAAAGTTACTAAGTTAAAAAGTGATGAAAATTATAGTTATGATTTTGATAAAAAACAATTGTATTATAAAGATGAGATAGTTGTTTTAAATAAAAAAGAGATGCTTTTTTTTGAAGTTTTGATAAAAAACCAAAATAGAATTACTAGTTATGAAGAACTTCAAGAAAAAGTTTGGGGTGATGATATTATGACTGATAGTGCTTTACGTTCACTTGTTAGAAATCTTAGAAAAAAACTTCCAACTGATATAATTATGAATCTCTCTGGTTCAGGATATCGTTTTGTTTAAAATCTTTAAACTAATATCTTCTATTTTAATTTTAACTATTTATTTAGAAGCTTCATCTCATGTTGTAAAAGAGTTTGAGTTTAGAGAAGATAGCTCTTCAAAAAATATAGCATCAAAGCTTCATCCAAAATCCCATATAAATATATTTTTACCATCAATTCCATATTCATATATTGCAAAAGCTACAAATGCAGGTCTTATTAGATCTTATGATAATGAAAAAGGTTGGGTATATGATTTAGCAAAAAGTCATAAAAGAGTTGATGATTTTACTTATATTTTTGAATTTAGGGAAAATCTAAAATTCCAAAATGGAGAAGATTTTACAATAGAAGATGCTATTTATAATCTTAATTTTTTTAAGAAGAATCCTTTTTTATATACAAATATTAACAAAATAGATTTTGATGTTTTTAAAGTAGATGAAAGACATTTAAAAATTGTATTAAAACAAAAGTATGAGATGTTTTTAACTGACCTAGCAAGGGTATATTTTTATACAAAAGAGTATATTCAATACTATAATCCTGTTGGTGGAGAAACTGGAACTGCGAATAAAGTTGCAGGGGAATTTGGAATGGGACCATATATTATAAAAAGTGGTTATGCACTAGGGGATAAACAAACAAATAAAATTGAATTAATTGCTAACCCCTATTATTGGAATAAAAATTACCCCAAAATAAAAAATATAACAGTTTATACACAACTTGATATAAATAAAGCAATTGAAGATATTACAAAAAATGAGGGGAAATTAGATTTAATGCCAATCCCATTTAATAAAAAACTTGAAATTATTTTATCCCCTTATTCAAAACTTATTGTTTCAAAATCGACAGATAATTTTGTACTTTTTTTTAATTTAATAAATGGAAATAAAAAGCTTTTAAAAAAAGAGGTAAGAGTTGCTTTAAATCAGGCCTTAAATCAAGAAAATTTACTTAATTTTGTTTATAAAAATGAAGGTAGAGTTTCCCCTTTTACGACATCAATAAATTATAAAGTTGTTGAAGAAATTGCTAATGAATATATAATAAATGAAAAAAAATTATCTCAAAACCAAATTAATAAACTATTAAATGGATTAGAATTAGAGATTTTTACCCAAGATAGATTTTTATTCTTATTGAAAGGCATTGAATATCAATTAAAAAAATATGGGGTTAAATTCAATTACAAAATCACGACAAGTGAAAAAGATATATATAAGCAATTACTTAATACCAATAAGAATAAAAATACACAAAAGTGGGATATTTTAGTTTGGGGAGATGATGACTGGTATTATCAAAATCCTTGGACGGTATTTTTTATTTATGAAAATAATAGTGTTTGGTCAACAATTCCAAAAGATGAAAAAATGCAAGAATATATTCAAAAATATTTTATTACAAAACAAAATAGTCAGGAATTTAAAGAGGTTGTAAAAAATATTTTATTTCAAGCTAGAGAAGAAGCTTATACATTAAGAGTACCATCTTTAAATAAAGTGATTGCAGTTAATAAAGAGCTTATTTACAAGCCTTACCAAGGTGGTATTATTCCACTTTGGGAAATAGAAATCAGTAAAAATCATTGGTCTGTTAGAGAAGAAAAAAACTACCCTAATGATTTAAAAAAAGCCATAAAACCAAAAAGATTTTAAGATGATTAAATTTATAAAAAAAATGAATATTAAAATAAAATTAGGAATTTTATTTCTTATTTTATGTGTATCAATTGCTATATTAGGATATAAAACAATAGTTATTAGTGAAGATAATAAAAATACTTTAAAAGAGGTTCATAGTAAGTCTCAAGCTGTTTTATCTTTACAAAACAATGTTATTACTCCTTTATATAGTTTAAGACAGTTAAATCAATCCTTAGTTATGGCACCCAATAAACAAATAAGAAGAAAAATTGAAGAGGATATAAATAAGATTGAACTCGATTTAGACAAGAACTTTAAAAATATTAAAAGATTTAGTCTCAAGATTTTTGAGATGTGGGAGAGTTACAAAAAACATATTCATCAAACAAAACAATATTTAGATGAAGAGTTTGAGGAGGGCGCATATATTAATGTAACTACTATCAATAAAAAACAATTTGATTTATTAATAATTGAACTTTTAAATCTTCAAAAAACCTCTTTAAACAATTCAAGTATTGCATATAACGATGCAGTTACAAAAACAAAAGAGATTAAGTTAGAAATATTTTTAAGTATTGCCATACTTTTTTCTTTTGCAGTGATTATAGGATGGCTAATTTCAAGTAATATTTTAAACTCAATTTACAAAGTTCAAAATGGATTAAATGATTTTTTTAAGTACTTAAATGATAAAAAAACCAAGGTTAGTAAAATTGAATTAAGTACAGAAGATGAGTTTAAGCAAATGGCAACAATAATCAATGAAAATGTTCAATTAATTAGTAATAATATTGAACAAAATGAAGCTTTAATTAAAGATGCTACAAAGATACTTGAAAATATAAAATGTGGAAATCTAGGAACTAGAATTAATCAAGAAACAAATAATGAATCATTAAATGAATTAAAAATCATGATAAATGATATGATTGAAAATTTAGAGGATAAAATACAACGAGAGATAGACCAAAGATTAGAACAGGAACAAATATTAATACAACAATCAAAATTAGCCTCAATGGGAGAGATGATTGGAAATATTGCCCATCAATGGAGACAGCCACTTGCACAAATATCTGCGATTCATATGAATATGAAAGTAACATATGATTTCAACAAATTTGATAAAAAATATCTTGATGAAAAGATAAAAGAAGCAAATACTTTAACTTCATATATGTCTCAAACAATAAATGATTTTCAAAACTTCTTTAAACCTCAAGGTGAAAAAGAATTTTTCTCTATAAAAAAAGCTTGTGAAGATGCCTTTTATATCATTGAATCATCATTGAAATATCATGGTATAAATTTAGAATTTGATGTTATTGAAGATAGTGAAGTTCTAGGATATAAAAATGAATACTCACAAGTTATTTTGAATATATTAAGTAATGCAAAAGACATTTTCTTAGAGAGAAAAATAAAAAGTCCAAAAATAAAGATAGAGATAAAAGTAGGAGAAAATTATTCTATTGTAAAAATTCAAGATAATGCTGGTGGGGTAGAAAAAAGTATTCTAGATAAAATTTTTGAGCCATATTTTACAACTAGGCACAAAACACAAGGAACAGGCATTGGGCTTTATATGGCTAAAAATATTATTGAGAGAAATATGCAAGGTTTTATAAATGTTAGAAATTTTGAAAATGGAGCATTATTTACTATAAAAGTTTTGAAATAATTGTACTAAAAAATATACAGTAAATTCTAAAATCAAGAAAATTTTGATACTTTTTTGCCCCTTTTGTCCTTTAAAATATTCATATAAATATTTTTAAAAGGGTGAATATGGAAGAAACATTATTAAGAACCCCACTTTATGAAAAACAGCTTGAAATAAAGTGTAAAATGGTTCCCTTTGCTGGTTGGGAGATGCCAATACAGTTTGATGGAATCTTAGCTGAACATGGGTACTGTAGAAACGATGTAGCGCTATTTGATACTTCTCATATGGGGGAGTTCTTCTTCAAAGGTGATATAGTAACTTCAGGTATAAATGAGGCAACTTCAATAAATATAGATGCACTAAATATTGGTAAATGTAAATATGGATTTTTACTAAATGACCAAGGTGGTGTAATTGATGATTTAATCATTTATAGATTATCAGATGATGAACTTATGATAGTTGTAAATGCTTCAAGGGCTGCACTTGATTTTAAAACAATTACAAGCAGACTTAAAACTGGAACACTTGATGATAGGTCAAAAGAAACTGCAAAACTTGATGTTCAAGGCCCAAACTCAAAACAAGTCTTACAAAAATATTTCGATATAAATTTAGACGATTTAAAATTTTTCTCATTTGTTCAAACAAAAATCTTTGGAGAAGATTGTCTTTTAAGTAGAACAGGTTACACAGGTGAATTAGGGTTTGAACTTTATATTGATGATAAAACAAGTGTAAAAATTTGGGATGCACTTATAAATGATGGGGTAAAACCAGCTGGTCTTGGAGCAAGGGATGCCTTAAGACTTGAGATGGGTTATAGTTTATATGGAAATGATTTAACTGAAGAGATAACTCCACTTGAAGCAAACCTTTCAATGTTTATAAATCTAAAAAGAGATTATGCTGGACGTGATGCATTAGAAAAACAAAAAGATAATGGTTTAAAAAGATTGTTAATCCCTTTTAAAACTACTTCAAGAAGAAGTGCTAGAAAAGATTTTGAAGTATATCAAGATGATAAAAAAATTGGTTTTGTAACTTCAGCTGCTTTTTCTCCAACACTAAATGTTGGAATTGGCTTAGCAATGATTGATGTTGATAGTTTTGATGGTGAAAAATCATTTGAACTTCGAGACAAAAGAGGTGCTATTGAAGCAAATAAAGCCTCATTACCATTTATAAAAAAATAAGATTAGGAGAGAGAAATGCAAAAATTTAGTGAAGAGCACGAGTGGGTAACAGTTGAAGGAAATATTGGTACAGTTGGAATTTCAGAATATGCTATTGAGCAGTTAGGGGATATCACATTTTTAGAATTACCAGAAATTGATGATGAGTTTGGTGCTGGAGATAGTGCTGCTTTTGTTGAGTCTGTAAAAGCTGCAAGTGATATATATACACCAATATCAGGGAAAATCATAGAAGTAAATGAATCACTTTTAGATACACCAGAGATTCTAAATCAAGATGCAAATGCAAATTGGGTTTTTAAATTAGAACTTTCAGATGAGAGTGAGCTTGAGGAACTTATGGATCAAGCTGCTTATGACGAATATACAAGTTCACTATAGGAGATAAAATGCCATATACTCCCCACACGCAAAATGAAATTAAGCAGATGCTTGATGTAATTGGCTTAGAAGAAGAATCACAACTTTTTGACCAAGTACCAAGTAACTTAAGAGTTTCATCACTAGATATAGAAGACGGAGTTGATGAGTTTACCACTTTTGAAAAATTTAAAGCTCTATCTTCAAAAAATGTTACAGATAAGGTTATGTTTTTAGGTGGTGGTTACTATGACCATATAGTTCCAAGTGCAGTTGATGCATTAGCGGGAAGATCAGAGTTTTATACAGCTTATACTCCATATCAAGCAGAAGCTTCTCAAGGTACATTACAAGTTTTATATGAATACCAAAGTTTAGTATGTAAATTAACTGGTATGGATGTTTCAAATGCCTCTATGTATGATGGTGCAACAGCTTTAGCTGAATCAGCTTTAATGGCAGTTAGAATCTCTAAAAAAAATAAAATACTAATAGATGGTGGGGTAAATCCTACATATATAAAAGTGGTTCAAACATATTTAAAATTTAGAGAGATTGAAGTTGAAGTTATTGATTTAAATGGTGTTGAGAGTAACCTTGATACTGTATTAGAAAAAATAGATGATAGTGTTGGTGGATATCTCTTCCAAAATCCTAATTTCTTTGGTTCAATAGGTGATTTTGAGACTATTATAGAAAAGCTTCATGAAAATAAGGCTTTAGCTGTAATGTCTGCTTATCCTATCTCTTTAGGAGTTTTAAAAGACCCAGGAAGTATGGGTGTTGATATTGTAAGTGCAGATGGACAATGTTTAGGGAACTATTTATCATTTGGTGGACCATCATTTGGGATGATTGCTACAAAGCAGGCTTACATTAGAGATTTACCTGGAAGAATTATAGGTAGAACTTTAGATAAAGATGGCAAAGAGATGTTTGTATTAACAATGCAAGCAAGGGAGCAACATATTAGAAGACATAGAGCAACTTCAAATATTTGTTCAAATCAAAATCTATTGGCCTTAAGAAGTACTATATTTATCTCTTTAGTAGGACGTGAAGGTTTTGAAGAATTAGCAACTACAAATTATAGTAAGGCTGAATACCTAAGAGAAAAACTTTCAAGTATAAAAGGTGTTGAGATTTTAAATGAGTCTCCTACATTTAATGAGTTTGTAATAAAAACACCATGTGATGCAACAGATGTAATTGAACAAATGAGCAATAAAGGTTTTTATGCAGGTATAAATCTTGGAAATATTTATGAAGGTTTAGAAAATGCAATTTTAGTATCTGTTACTGAAAAAAGAACAAAAGAGCAAATGGATGCGTTTGCAAGTGCCTTAGGAGAAGTAATATGAGTATTATAAATATGAAACCCAAAACAATATTTGATAAAAGTGTAGAGGGAAGAGATGGTATTCCTTTGCCAAAACTTGATGTTCCAAAGGTAAAACTTGATGAGAAATTATTAAGGGAACGAAAAGCAGGATTACCAGAGCTTAGTGAGTTTGATGTGATTAGACATTTTACAAATCTTTCAACTAAAAACTTTGCAATCGATAAAAACTTTTATCCTCTTGGCTCTTGTACTATGAAGTATAATCCAAAAATAGCTGAAAAAGTAGCTAGTTTAGAAGGATTTTCATCTATTCACCCACATTTAGTTACAAATAACATGAATGAGGATGTTCAAGGGGCATTACAAGTTATTGATGAATTAGAACAGAAGCTTTGTGCAGTAACTGGTATGAAAGCTTTTACAACTACTCCACAAGCAGGAGCCCATGGTGAAATGCTTGGAATTATGATGATTGAAAAATATCATGAAAGCAAAGGAAATAAAAGAAAATATGTAATTGTTCCTGATTCTTCCCATGGAACAAATCCAGCAACTGCTGCAATGGTTGGATATGAGGTTATTACTATTAAATCAGATGAAAATGGTGCAATGGATTTTGATGCTTTTAAAGCAAAAATGTCTGATGAGGTAGCAGCTGTTATGCTTACTGTTCCAAATACACTTGGAATTTATAATAAAAGAATTAAAGAGATTTGTGATTTAGCCCATGAATATGATGCAATGATGTATTATGATGGAGCAAATATGAATGCTATTATGGGAGTTGCACGTCCAGGAGATATTGGATTTGATGTTATTCACATTAATGTTCATAAAACATTTGCAACGCCGCATGGTGGTGGAGGTCCTGGTTCGGGTCCTGTTGGAGTAAATGAAAAATTAAAACCATTTTTACCAGACTTAGGGATCTGTAAAGTTGATGGTGTTTATGAATTTACTTCAGGTGGAGCTGATTCTATTGGTAAAATTTCACCATTTTTTGGAAACTATGGAATTAGCTTAAGAGCCTTAGCTTATATGACAGTTTTAGGTGGAAATGGGATGAAAAACGCAAGTTCTAAAGCTGTTTTAAATGCAAACTATATAAGAGCAAGACTAAGAGAGCATTTAGATACTCCATATGATACTTTATGTATGCATGAGTGTGTATTCTCTGCTAAAACTTTAGCAAAAGAGAATAAGGTTACCGCTATGGATATTGCAAAATATTTACTTGATTTTGGTCTTCATGCACCTACAGTTTATTTCCCATTAATTGTAAAAGAAGCAATTATGATAGAACCAACAGAAACTGAAAATAAAGAGACTTTAGATGAGTTCTGTGACCGGATGATTGAGGCTGTTAAGTTAGCACATGAAGATGCAAGTGCTTTTAAAGAGTTTCCAAAAACATTAGGTGTTTGTAGACCTGATGATACAAGGGCTATTAAAGAGCTTGATGTTTGTAGTTCTTGTTAAATAGTGTATTTTAAGGATTAGATGATGACTAAAAAGATTAATTCTAGAGAATTTATAAAAAATAGTGTTAATGGGAGAAAACCTGAATGGCTTCAAAAAAAGCTTAACTTTGGAGCCCAAAAAGAGATGGACCAACTTTTAAATGATGTGGGTATCCATACTATTTGCCAAGAAGCAAAATGCCCAAATATAAGTGAGTGTTTCTCTAAGAAAAATGCAACCTTTCTAATCCTTGGGAGAATTTGTACTAGAAGATGCTCTTATTGTAATGTTGAAACTGGAAAGCCAAACTCTGTAAATAAAGATGAGATAGAACAAGTTTATAAATCAGTAAAAGCATTAGGGCTTAAATATGTGGTTATAACAAGTCCTGCTAGGGATGATTTAAAAGATGGTGGAGCAAGTCAATTTTATGAGGTAACTCAAAAAATCTTAAAGGAGCTTCCTGATACAAAAGTTGAACTTTTAATTCCTGACTTTCAAGGGAATATGGAGTCTCTTAAAATAGCAGTGGAATCTGGAGCTGTTGTTTTAGGACACAATATGGAAACGGTTCCTTCTTTGTATAAAATCAGAAAAGCAGCAAACTATAAAAGGTCACTTCAAGTCTTAAGAAAACTAAAAACTTTGGCTCCTAAAAATGTAAAAACAAAAACAGCACTTATGGTTGGTCTTGGTGAAACGGAAGAGGAGATGATTGAGGTTATGAAAGACTTAAGAGATGTTGGGTGTGATTATCTAAGTATTGGTCAATATTTAGCTCCATCAAATGAGTTTACAAAAGTAAAAGAGTATGTAAAACCTTCACAATTTAAAAGATATAAAGATATTGCACTAGAGCTTGGTTTTGAATATGTTCATTCAAGTCCTTATACTAGAAGTTCTTATTTAGCTCATGAGTATGTAGGAGAGTAGGGTATGTATGATGTTATAGTTATTGGAGCAGGGCCAGCAGGTTATGAAGTGGCTTCACTACTTGGAAGTGGTGGTAAAAGTGTTTGTATTATTGAAAAAGGTGAAGATAGTGTTGGTGGAACATGTTTAAATGAAGGTTGTATTCCTGCAAAGAACTTTTTAGAAAGCGCTACTTTTGTAAAAAAAGCTAAGTATTTTAAAGAGTGTGGGGTTGATGTATCAATAAGTGGTTTTGATATGAGTAAGTTGAAAGCCAATACTTGCAGACTTATTTGTGATACAAAAACTGGTGTTTTTAATATGTTAAAAAAAGGGAAAGTTGAAATCAAATATGGTATAGCTTCATTTATTGATGCAAATAAAATTAAAGTAAATGATGAAGTACTTACTGCTACAAACTTTATTATAGCCTCTGGTTCTTCACATAGGGAACACCCTTTATTAAAAGTTGATGGTAAAAATATTATCTCTAGTAGAGAAGTATTTCAATTAGAAAAACTCCCAGAATCTATTTTAGTAGTTGGAGGAGGAGCGATTGGATGTGAATTTGCTACTTTTTTTAGTAGTCTTGGAACTACAACGCAAATAGCAGAATTCACACCAAAGCTAATTCCAGCAGAAGATGATGATATGGGTAAAACTTTAAAAAGAGAGTTTGAAAGAGCTGGAATAAAAGTTGATGTAAAGGCAAATATCACATCTTTTGAGATAAAAGAAGAGGGTGTTGAGGTAACAATTGATTTAGGGAAAAAACAAAAAACAGAGATTTTTGAAAAAATCTTAGTATCTATTGGAAGAGTTCCAAACTCAAATGATTTAAATCTTGAGCTTGCAAATATCATAAGTGATAGAGGTTTTGTTGAGGTTGATGAAAATCTGAAATCAATATCAAATCCAAATGTATATGCAATAGGTGATGTGATTAAAACTCCTGCTTTAGCTCATGTAGCATATTATGAAGCAAAAAGAGTGGCACAACAAATACTTAAAAAAGAAGTATTTGAACAAAATTCGATTTGGCCATCTGTAACTTTTTGCTCGCCTCAGGTTGCTAGTATTGGAGCTAGTGAAGTAAGTTTAAAAGAAGAGGGAGTGCCTTTTAAGGCTAAAAAGGTATTTTTTAAACCAAATGCAAAAGCAAAAATAAAAGGTGATGATAGTGGTTTTATTAAAATCATTTATAGTACGGAAACTGATAAAATCTTAGGTGCGGGAATTATTGGGAATGAAGCAACAGAGATAATTCACGAGTTTTTAGTTGCTATAAATGCAGGTCTAACTATGAAAGATTTATCAAAAATGATATTTGCTCACCCAACACTTAGTGAGTCTGTTTTAGAAGCAGTTTCTCACTAATTTAAATCAACATCTATCTACGAAAGAGTAGGTAGATGCCATTTTCTATAATATGCCACAAGTCTTAAAACAATACCAAAAATAAATATTGCTAAAAGTGTAACTTTGTTTATCTCATAAAAGTAATCAGTTGCAATTATTACAAATGAGATGATAATAGCTATTGCACCATAGAAGTCACTTATTAAAACTGCAGGAATTCTATTTATAACAACATCTCTTAAAGTACCACCACCAATAGCTGTTAGAAGTGAAAGTAAAATAATACCTATAAAATTAAAATCTGCCTTCATAGCTATTAATGCACCCGAAATAGCAAAAGAAGCTAATCCAATGGTATCTGTAACAACAAAAGCAGTTTTACCTTCTAAATCTGGTATTTTATGAAGTTTAAATACTACTGCTAAAACAATAGTTACTAGAACCAAAACAATAGGAAGGTTATTTGTAAAAATATATGGTGTTTTATTTGCAATAACATCCCTAATCATTCCACCACCAAAGGCAGTTAAAAATGCAGATATAAAAATACCCAAAATATCTAGTTTCATATGTACAGCAATTAAAAAACCACTAATTGCAAAAGATATGATACCAACAATATCAGCAATCTCAAGTGCAGTCATCTTATCCCTTAAGTTTTTTCGAGATTATATCTTATTTTCTATTTATAAAACTTGTGAGAATAACTATGAGTTTATGTCTAGAGTAAAGTTATTGCTATTATTTTTTTCATTATGCTTGTAGGAGATTTTAAAATTATGTTTATCTGCAATTTTCTTTACAATACTAAGTCCTAATCCAAAGCCATTTCTTTGGGGAAGTTCTTGGGTAAATGCTTGAAGGTAGTATTCAATCTCACGGGATAATGGTTCACCGAAACTTATAACTTGAATATTATTTTTTGATGATGAGATTTCTATTGGGAATTTTATACTATATTTTAAAGCATTATCTATTAAGTTTTTTAAAGCAATACATAAGTAGTAAAAATCACCTTCTATTTCAAAATCATCTTTTATATTTAATTTTATTTTTTCTTCATTATCAAAATGTATTTTTTGTAGGGATTCTATTATAAGTTTTTTATTGGTAAATTTTTCAAAGTTTAGTTTTGAAGAGTTTAATCTTTCTAATTCTATTAATTCATTTGTTAATATTTCAAGATCACTGAAAATTTTTTTCATTAATTCTTTTTGTGAAAAATCATCAATTTTTTCAATTGCAAATTTTCCTCTTGCTATTGGGGTTCTTAGTTCATGTCCAATATCTCTTAAGAGTTCTTCCCTTGTATTTATAAGGTTTTCAAGTTTAGATGCCATATTGTTAAATGTATCTGCGAGTTTCCCAATCTCATCATTTGATTTTATATCAACTCTTGTAGAGAAGTTTCCATTTGCAAATTGAGTAATTTGTTTAGAAATTTGTTTTAAAGGTGAAAAAATCTTCAGTACAAATAAAAAGATAATGATTAACGCTAAAACATCAAGAACTATTAGAATATTTAGTATAAATTTGTCGTTAATACTTCCTTCATCTTTAGTTTGAAAAATATATTCATCATCTAAATACTTTATTTGAAGTATAAACTCATCTTGGAAAAATTTTTGGAAAATCTTAACAAAGCCAAATGTCAGATTCTCTTCATATAAAACCTCATTTTCTAAACTTTTAAAATCGTCAATTTTTTTTAGTCCATATTTTAATTCTAATTCTTTTATTTTGTTAATGTCATCAAAGTTATCTAAAATTTCGTAAGAAATTTTTGCATATTTTTCTTTTATCAAGCTATCAATTCTATTTGAGTTAATAGTATCCATCCAAAAACCAATAATACTCATAAGAATAAAACTAAAAGAAAATAAAATTAGAATTTTTTTAAATATAGACATGAAAACCTTTTCTAAGAGATTAATTTATACCCAACACCCCAAACTGACTTAATATATTTTGGTTCCTTTGAATCATCACCTATTTTATATCTTATGTTTGAAATATGCATATCAACAGTTCTATTTTTTGTATTAGATTCTAAAGAGGTGTTTTCTATTATATCTTCCCTTGATGCTATTCTATTTGAGTTATTAACTAAAAACATAAAAATTTCAAACTCAACTTTAGTAAAATCGATTGGATAATTATCTACTAAAACTTCTCTTTCTTTTGTATTTATCTCAAAGTCACCAATTGTAAAAGTCTCTTGAGTTGATTTTTTTAGTATATAGTTGATTCTTAAAACAAGTTCTCTTGGCTCATAAGGTTTAGCTAAAAAATCATCAGCTCCTAGTTCATATCCATGGATTTTGTTACCAATATCACCTCTAGCAGAAGATATTATAATTGGTACATCAACAATGGATTTGATTTTTCTAAATACATCAAATCCATTTAAATTAGGAAGCATTAAATCTAATACTACAATATCATAATTGCTGTTTTTTTTTAACTCTTCTAAGGCATTAATAGGATTTACAAATGCAGTACAATTTAAATCAAAATCTTTTAGGTAATCAACTATGAGTTCATTCATAGCAGTATCATCTTCAATTAATAATATATTATTAGTCAAGTTCCCACTCCTCAACATAATGGGCTAGTTTTTTTCTTTGTTTTTTATTTAAAATATTATGAATTCTTTCTATTTTATATGCTTCAATTTCAAGATGTTTATACTTTAAATCTTTTAACAAAGCAATAAATTCTTTCTTGTCAAAACTATCCTCTTTTACTAAATCTTCAATCTTTTCTTTTATATCGTGTTTATATTTTTGAAGTTGTTTATACTCTTTTTTGTAATTGATTAAAATATCTTTCATAAGAGTATATTGTTGGGAGTCTAAATTTAAAAATTCAAAATTTTTATATAGATTGTATTTTTGATTTTTATAATATTTATGTTTGTATTCTTCAAAATCCTTATAATCATCATCTGCATTTAAAAATACAAATAGACTAATTAAAACTAGAAATATCTTTAATATTTTCATTTTCTATTAATCCTTTCTCAATATCCGTATGACAAGCTTTACAATTAGCTTTGCTTTTTATATCTTTATGATTAAACAACTCTTTTGGAATATCTTCATGGGTTTTTTTCCAAAACTGTGTTTGTGACATGGCTATTATATCTTTATCTTCAATTGAATTCAAAAAGTTTAAACTTCCTTGCATAGTTGAGTTTTCTGCACTATTTTTTACTAGAAAATCCAATATGATTTTTGTATCCTCTTCATCTAAAGAAGCATCATCTCCAAAATGGTTTTCTAAATCACCCATTAATGTCACCCAAGATTTTTTAGGTAAAAGATTGGGAGGGATACAGAGTGTGACACGATGCACACTCAGATACAAACAAAGAGTTCTCTTTTTTGTAATCAATTGGTTCAAAAACTGAGGCAGTTAATACGTTTTTAGGACTTGTTAAATTAAATAGTAAAAATCCTATAAATAAAATAGCCATAATAAATGCAAATGTTTTTTGATAAAAATTTACAGTGATATCCTCTTTTTCATCAGTCATTTTATAACCATTTGCAATTGAGTTCAAAGTTTTATTTTTCCCATGTAAAACTTTGTCCACTAAAACACCACCTAAGTGAGCTACAACTAAAGCTATTAAAACACCTGTAAAAAATTCATGAATCTCTTCAAATAGTTCCATCTCTTTAAAAAATGAGCTGTTCAATCCTGAAGCTATTCCACGACCTTCTTGGATACCAAAGGCTAAAACACCAGTAACAATAGTTAAAAAAACTGTTGTTAAAATAGCAATCATTACAAATGAAGCCATTGGATTATGCCCTACATATTTAGATTTATCTGTTAACATTTCACCTAAAAACTCTTTTGCTTTTTTTATACTAAGTGGAAAGTCTTTAAACCTTGAGTGTTTAGGACCAAATAATCCCCATCCTATTCTAAATAAAAGCAAAATAAAAATAGAGTAACCGATTATTGCATGATATTGTAATAAATTATCATCATCAGTTAAAAAAGCCAACAAAATAAATACAGCAAATAAAGCGTGAAAAACTCTTGTTGGTAAACTCCAGATATATGATTTTTGCATTATATTATCCTTTTTAATTAATCGTCCCATCTTCCATAGTTTGGTATATTAATATTATCTTCATCATACCAACCTTTTTTTGCATCTGTGTGACAAGCAATACAATTACTTAAACTTTTCACCTCTTTTTGATTTATAAATCTTTTTGGAACTTCTCTGTGTTCTCTTTTAAATTTTGGAATTTCAGTGATTGCTAAAAGAGTTTTTGATTTTGGAATTGATTGTGCAAATTCTGCAATCTCGCCATATAATCTTTTAGTTGAATCACTTGAATTATTAACTAAATACTCTTTTATCATCTGCGTATCTTCTTTGTCTAGTGAAGCATCAGTGTCAAAATGCTCAGATAGATTATCCATCATTTTTATCCACGATCTTTTTGGTAGAAATTGTGCTTGATATGCCATATGACATGATGAACACTCATTTTTAAAAAGAGTTTCTTTTGTATTCATCTCATTTGCCATAAGTGATGCAAATCCTATTGTTAGTATTAGTAAATATCTCATGTTGTCTCCTTATTTATTTATGATGTAAGTTATTACATCACCTTTTTCTTGGGCTGTACCTTCTCTTTTATAAACATCATTGAAGTTTCTTCTTAACCATTTTTCAATTGTTTTAACTTTTGTAAATCTTTTTGGATTTGCTTTTGGTGATAGGGGTTTTATCTCTTTTCCTGTAAAAAAGTTTTCCCCTGTTTGGTTTAGATTTGCAGTGTGACATGATACGCAAGATATCTCTTTACCTTTTTTACCAATATGTTTAGATGTGAAAATCTCTTCACCCCTTTTATAATCAAAACCTTTAAAAGTTGGGTTTTGACTTTGAACCTCTTTTTTTAAACTATTTAAATAGTCATCAACTACACTAGCATTTGCAAAACTTATTACAAATAATCCTAAAAATAAATATTTCATTTTTTCTCCTTTTCATTTTAAAAGTATAAATAAAAACTTTAAAGCTGGGGTCTAAACTTTCTTGACATTTTCTTTACAATTTAAAAACTAAAACCAATAGTTTTTGTTGTATAATTTTTTCTTTTTTTTAGGAATTTATCATGAATAGTAAACTTATCAAGTATCAAAACGAACCAATTTACCTCCTTTTTGTAGGACTTCTAGCAGCCTCTTTTTTTTCAGCAACATTTTTAATCAATAGAAGTATTTCTTTAGATGGAGGGCATTGGTATTGGTCTGCTTCATTAAGATATCTCTATACACTTTTATTTTTGAGTGTGGGATTTGTCTTTTTAAAAGGCTTTTCTTTTTACAAAGCAATTTTAAAAGAGTATTTTGAGAATATTTTATTTTGGAGTATATCTGGGACTATTGGTTTTGGATTTTTTTATTCACTTATTTGTTATGCCGCTGATTTTTCACCTGCTTGGGTAGTTGCTACTACTTGGCAGATGACTATTTTAGCTTCACTTTTTGTACTTACTTTTTTTGGTAAAAGACTATCAAAAAAGATTTGGTTTTTCACCCTTGTTGTTTTTATTGGAGTAACGCTAGTAAATCTTAGCCATTTTGATTTATCAAATCTAGATAAGCTTCTTTTAGGTTCAGTCCCAATTTTAATTGCAGCTTTTTCTTACCCAATTGGTAATCAATTGGTTTGGGAAAGAAAAATAAAAAAAGAGCAAGAAGGTGAAGATATACAAGTTTTAAGTAATAGCTTTGCAAAGGTTTTTCTGCTTATTTTAGGAAGCTCACCTTTTTGGTTGATTTTATATTTTTTTATAAATCCAACACCACCAAGTTCAGGGCAGTTTATTAGTGTAGCTTTAGTTTCTATTCTTTCAGGGATTGTTGCTACAACACTTTTTTTATATGCAAGAAATCATGCAAATACAACAACAAAACTTATGCTTGTGGATGCCACACAGTGTGGTTCAGTATTCTTTGCTTTATTTGGAGAAGTTTTATTTTTAGATGGTAGTTTCCCGAACACAATAGGATGGCTGGGATTGTTTATAACTATTAGTGGACTTTTATTTTTAACTAAATCTAAATAGATTTAGTTTTAAATAGTGTCTTTAAATTTTTCCCTTATTGCTAAAAATTCATCTAAATTTTTAAAGAAAATATCCACAAGTTTTGGGTCAAAATGTTTACCTTTTTCCTCTTTAAATAGTTTAAAAATTCTTTCATCATCCCAAGCTTTTTTATAGCATCTATCACTACCTAATGCATCAAAGACGTCTGCAATGGCAGTTATTCGTCCATAAATATTTATCTCTTCTTCTTTTAAACCTTTTGGATAACCTGAACCATCCCATTTTTCATGGTGCTCTTTTGAAATTGTTGCAGCCATTTTTAGAAGAGGTCTTTTTGAATGTTTTAACATCTCATAACCTAGTTGTGCATGGGTGTTCATAATTTCTCTCTCATTATCATCAAATCTTCCAGGCTTATTTAAAATGGCATCTGGAATGGCAACTTTTCCTATATCATGCATTGGACTAGCCATCTTTAACATCTCAGCTTCTTTCTCATCTAATCCATAATATAAGGCAAAAAGCTTTGAGTATTCAGCAACTCTTTTAACATGATTCCCTGTTTCCTTTGATCTGCTTTCACCTATGGCACCCATTGTGAAAATTACTTCTTTTTGTGTATCTTCTATTTCATGGTTAAGTTTTTTTATTTTTTTTAATCCATTTTGTACTTTTTCTTCAATCTCATCAACTGTTAATGCTACATTTTTATTAACTTTGATAGATAAATAGATTATAAAAGCTAAGGTAAAAAATAAAATCATAGTTATAAATGACCTAATGGTTGTTAGAAATTCTTTTGATAAAAGGTCTATATCATTTTGAATTTTTTCATTTATATTTTTGTTTTGTTTTAATGAGTTATATATTGTATCTTGAACTGATTGTTGTTTTATTTGTAATTTTTTAGAATTAATAGCATTTTCACCTAATTGTTTTATTACTGTTTTGTAAGATTCTAAATCTTTGTTTTTCAAAAAAACACTTAAAGCATTTACTTTATCAAGCCATTTATTTAGATATTGCATAGATTTTTTTTGAAAAAGCACTTCTTTACTATAATACTTAACATCTGAAAAGTTTTTAAGTAGATTAAAATCTTTTTTCTCTAATATAAACTCTTCAAGGTTATTTCGTAAACGATTTTCTAAAGGGTATGCTTCTATAAACTCATCATTTAATTTTATTTTTTCTCTTTGTAATTCAAATAGAGTTTCAAAGGATGTTTCAATTTGTTTTTCATTTGTTGCTAAAATATTTAACTGATTAAGAACACTTTTTTCTTGATGCATATCTTTTAAAACATAATCAATAAAATCTTTTTGTGTATCATTGATTAGCAGATAATGTAAGGTTTCAAACTCTTTTTCATAATTAGTAAATCTTGTTTCTATTTGTTTTAATCTATCCTCATTTTGAGATATTATAATATCTTTTGTCAATGAGGTCATATTTTCTTGTAATAAGATTAGTTTTGTGATATTCTTTTTAGATTCTTCATTTTCATTTATTTGATATAAAATTACACTATTTGCTATAAATATCATTAATATAAGGATTGTGATTAATAAAAAACTATACTTTACTTTATTTTTAATGTGCATTTAAAACCCCTTTATCTATGAAAGAGAAGTTTAAATTTCGTTCCTTTGTTTTCAATACTCTCTACTTCAATCTTTCCATTATGTAAAGAGATAATTTTTTCACTAATAGATAAACCTAAACCAGTTCCACCACTGTTTTTATTTCTGCTTTTATCTATACGATAAAATTTTTCAAATATCTTATTCAAATTATTTTTATCTATTCCAACTCCAAAATCTTCAACTTCAATTATTATTTTATCATTTAATATATAATTTTTGATTAAGACCTCAGAATTCTCGTGACTAAAAGTAATGGCATTTTTAATTATATTTTTTAGTGCTATTTTTAAAAATTTGGCTTCTCCTTTTATTTCAAGAGGTTCATCAATTTCTAATATTAGCTGGATATTTTTTGTTTTAGCAAAGTTCTCAAGCTCTTTTTTTGAATCAATTGATATTTCATCTAAATATGTAATATCATCTATATTTTCAATAACAAACTCATTTTTTGCTAAAAAAAGTAAATCATTTACTGTTTCTTGAATTGATAATATCTCATCTAAACAAGTAGATAATGTTTTTTTATAATCATCTTTTTCTCTATCTTTTCTTAGTGCTATTTCAATTTCTCCCCTTATAATTGTAAGAGGAGTTTTTAATTCATGGGATGCATCTGAAGAAAATTGGCTAATTTTTTCAAAGGAATTATCTAGTCTTGATAAAAGGTTATTTATCTCTTGTCTTAATAAATCAATTTCATCTTTTTTATTATTATTTACTTCAAGTCTCTTTGATAAATCTTTTGCACTTATATTTCTAAGACTAATAAGAATATTTTCTATAGGTAAAAAAGATTTATAGATTAAAAAATATCCTCCAATTATTGAAAAGATTAAAATTATAGGAACAATAAAAATTAAAATATATAAAAGATTTTCAAAGGTTGAATTTAGAAGTCTATAATCAGTTGCTACTTCAACAACATAAGTTTTTTCATCTAAAGCAATTTTTATTTTTGATAAAACGTATGTATCATTTTTTTCAAAATAGATAATATCTTTTTTTAGACTATTAAGTTCATCTAAATTGTATTTAAAAATATTAGGAAATTTAGTACCATTGATTTTAGTAACCTTTTTATCTATTTCAAGTAGTCTTATAAATAAAGGTTTAAATTTATACTCTATTTCTTCATGGAATATATCTTTGGTCAATTCATCTTTATGGTCAATAATATCATCAACTACATCTAAAAGAACAATTTTAAGTGTTGATTTAATCTTATCTAAGCTAGATATTTCTAATGTTTTATATAAAGAGAAAGAAAAAACTCCAAGAATGATAACTTGTATTAAAATATTATATATTAATAGTTTCTTTTTGATAGATATATTATTCATCACTTATCTTAAATCCCATTCCTCTAACTGTTTTTATAAGTTTTTTCTCATATGGTTTGTCTATTTTATTTCTAAGTCTGTAAATATAAACATTTATAATATTGCTTAGATTATCATCATCTAAATTACTTAAAGATTCACTAATTACTGTTTCAGATAAAACTTTATTTTGGTTTCTTATTAAAAACTCTAATAATGAAAACTCTTTTGCTGTAAGGATAATGGTATCTTCTTTTCTAGTTACTGTTTTTTTTAATAAGTCTAATTTTAAATCAGCAATTTGAAGTGTGGTTGAAACTAGATTATCTTTATTCCTTAATTGAACTCGAATTCTTGCCAGTAATTCACTAAAGGAAAAAGGTTTTGAAATGTAATCGTTTGCTCCAATATCTAAGCCCTTTATTTTATCTTCAATACTATCTTTTGCTGTTAACATGATGATTGGAGTATTGATTTTCTCTTCTCTTAGGGTTTTACAAACTTCAATTCCATCTTTAACAGGAATCATAATATCAAGTAAAATTAAATCATAGGTATTAACACTTGCTAAGTAAATACCTTCATCACCATTTAATGAATAATCAACACTATATGATTCTTCTTGTAAACCTTTTTTTAGAAAGTTTACTATTTTTTCATCATCTTCAATTATAAGTATTTTCACTTGTAAACCTTAATAATGCAATCTCACTATGTGCTTTATATCTATAATCTATACCCCATGTTCCGATTCCTTTATTTACATAAATTGGACAGTTTTTTATATAGTGTAAACCATTTAAAAATGGTTGAAAAATTCTTACAAAATAATGGAAAGGCCAGATTTGACCACCATGGGTATGACCACATAAAAATAAATCACAATTTGATTTTAGCGCAAGTTTATAGTCTTTTGGTTGATGGGCAAGCAAAATCTTTTTTTTGTTTCTCTCTAAAACCTTTAAAAGGTTTTTTTCTTCTCTTTTATGTTTGAAAAATTTAGAGAATCTATCACTAATACCTGCAAGTAAGATAGTTTCATCTTTATATACAATTTTTTCATAGCTATTATCTAAAAAAGTTATGTTCTGAAGTTGTTTAATTAAATCTTTTAGTCCATAAACTAAATCATGATTTCCACTAATAAAGTAAGTTTTCCCCTTTAGAAAGTTCAAAATAGATAATTTTTCTTTTATAAATTTTACTTTGCAATCGATGATATCTCCAGTTATTACTAAAATATTATAATCTAAATTATTGCAAGTTTCCACTAAGTTTTTTATTTGTGCTTTAGTGGTTTTTTTATTTATATGTAGGTCTGATATTTGCAAAATAGTAAAACCATCCATGCTTTTATGAATAGTTTTAATATCTACATGATTTATTTCTTTGATTTTCATTTAAAAATATTGTCTAAATCATCTTTTGTGATAAAGTCTATAGATTTTATAACTCCATCTTTTAAAGTATACAAAGTAGATTTTTCCTCTTTAGATATAAATCTTTTGTCATCTTCATCATAAATAAGTAAAATCTCATGATCATATTTACGCATTTTAGGTAAGGCAAAAAGTTTTGTAATAATTGATGGCATACCAGAGATATTTGCTATAAATACTGCTTTGTTATTTTTTAAAAAAAGTGGATTTTTTTTTGAAAGATACTCATTAATATTTGCCCCTGTATCTTTTTCAAAAGATACAATAATTTTTTCTATTGAATCATCTATAGTTACTTTTTTATCGTGTTGATTTAAAATAGAAAAAGTTCCTATTTTATCTCCTATCTTAAACTCTGATGCAAAAAGCGATAAACCCATTACTAAAAGACTTAAAAGTATTCTTTTCATCTATTTTTCCTTTAAATTAAAACTATATTTAATATCAATTTGATCTCTTACTGTTAAAAAAAACATTGTTGGAGGTTCAAGGCCGAAGTCAGTTAAATTAATAAAAAAGTCACCATTAATAGATATATCCTTATTATTTTGAGTAATATGTGCAAAAGAGTTTATCTCTTTATTTATATTATTCATTTTTAAAAGCCCTTTTATCTGATAAAGCTCTTCTTTTTTATTAATCGAAGTGATATCAAAAGAGATTTTTGGTGATAACTTAGCATTTAATACTTCATACATATGTTTGTCTCTATCTTCATTATCACTAATAAGTGATAAAGCCTCAATTTCAAAAACACCTTTTATTGATTCAATATCTTTATCTTTTGATAATCTTAGATCAATTTTTTTTGTTTGGGGATCAATGGTACTATCTCCAAAAACTTCTGTATGGGCATTAATTTGACCATCTTTTAAATAAAGTTCATTTGCATTTGCTAATAAACTTACAAATAAAATTAATACTAATTTATACATTCTTTCTCCTTTGTTTGAATATTTTTTTGCGTGTATAAGAATTGAATAAAAACTACTAAAAATATTGTTGGTACAAATAAAGTTAAATTTTCTAAAGCTGTAAATAATCCCGCTCCCGAAGCTATCCAACCAATAAAAATCATATATATAGAAAGTTTTTTGAGTTCAACCTCTCTTAAAGCTTTTAAAATAGTTACATTGTAATATGAGATTACAAATGGATAAATAATTGATAATAAAAGACTCTCTTCAAGAAAATAAAATAGGTAACTTAATGCAAATAGTATAATTATAAAAAGCTCATTTTCGAACTTTTGTAGATTTATTTTAAAGGCACTAATAAGCCCTAAGATATGAAATAGAACAATTTCAAAAGTATAGCCATTTCTCCAAATTGAAATATCACTATTTCTTGAAAGAGTTTCAAAAAGTGCAGAATCTAAAAAAATCCACAGAATCATGATTAGTAAAGATGATGAAACTACACTATTATTTATTTTTTCTTTTTCTTGGGGAAGGAAAAATGATGATATAAAAACAATAAGGGTAAATAAAATTGCAATAAATTCTCTTTTTGCTGGGTCATAATTAAACAATAAAGTACCAACTGAATAAGAGATTGCAAGGGCTAAACCTATTTCTAAATATGAGGCTTTTTTTAATTCATTTATTACAAGTGGTGCTAATGCTCCAACACTAATACCTAATATAAATAGTTCTATTAAATTAAAGTTTGGATAAAAAAATGTCAATAATAGCTGAATAAATAAAAATACTTTTATTTTTGTTTCACTTTTGGCAGAGATTTTATAACTTAAATAAGAGCCAATAACTCCTCCTACTGGAAGTGGAGCAATTAAGAAGATATTTGAATTAAAGTATTCAATAATACCTGTTTGAGCAATAAGTAGATAATAACATAGTTCAAAACCTATAAAAAATACAAGTGCTATTTTTGACATAAAAAATCCTTTTTATAGAAGAATAGAAGATAAAATGAAGCAAATGAAATATCAAATAGTGAAATCATAAGTGCCTCAAAACCTAATAAATGTTTGTAAAAGAGTGCAAAAAATATTGAGCTTAGAAATACTCTAATCAAAACGGTTAGTTTTGTTAATATCATCTCATACTCTTTAAATTTTATAGCCATAAAGTGAATAACTCCTGTTATACTTACAAAGGCAAAAACAATATATTCATAATCTCCTGTAAATTTAAAACCTAATAGGGGATAGGCAAAACTTGCAAATAAAATTAGAAAGATTCCTCCAAAACCATCAGCTAAGATTCCTATTAAATTGTATTTTTCAATATTTGTAATTTTCAAATTAATATTTATAAAAGTTAAAACAGATAAAAAAGTTATTATTCCAAATAGTGTTCTAAATGCCCATAGTTTTTGGATATCCACATTTAAAATAGAGTTAAAAACTCCCGCTTGAATAAATCCTGAGATACTTAAAACTGTAAAGATTCCTAATAATCCAACTAAATACATAGTATAAAAGCTTGCTTTCTTTAACTCTTTTATTTGTGAAACAAACATTGATATAACCATAAAAAATACACCAATACCCATTGCAACATGGGCATGGGCAACTATTAAATCATTTCTATGAAATATCCATCTAAGTTCAGGGATAAATAAAATGTTTCCTTCAATATCAACAAAAAGAAAAGCTAATATAGAAATAAGCAATGCTTTTTTTGCAAAAAGTTCAATTTTTGAATCTTTATACCATCTGTAAAGAAGGGGGATATACATTAAAGTTAGCCATTGTAAAAACCACTCTTGTTCATATGTTAAGTGACCAATAAAACTTCTATATAAAACTGAAGCAAAATAAAAAATTGTTGGTATTATCCAAAAGATATTCCATTTTGCTGTAAAATCTGTTTCGTTTAAAAGTTTAAAAATCAAATAGTAAATAGGTATTAAGGATAAACTCATTCCCAAAGTATTATCTCCATGGGGTCCAGAAATTGTACTTTCAACTTGACCAATAATTGGATTCATTAGAATTAAAAGAGCTACGGGTGCAATAATTGTAATCCATAAACAAACTTTTATCCATAAAGGAATCACTTCATATGCTTTTATATATTTATATAAAGAGAGTATGTAAAATATTCCAGCAAGGGCTAAAATAAAATTTAATTCATATGGAAAATCATAAAATGCCAAACCTCGAAGATTACCAAATAATAAAGAACTAATCATAAAAATTAAAAATATATACCAAAATAGAGTATATAAATTAAGATAGAATAATCCTTCATCACTTTTAACTCTATCTTTATCAATCAATAAAAAAGGAAGATAAGATAACATTAAAGGAATAAAACCATAAAGCATCAAACTAATATGCAATGAGCGCATATTAGCAGGATCTAAAGTTTGAGAATCAATATAAAAACCTAATAAATTCCCTGAATATATAATTCCAAATGTTAAACCTAAAAACAAAAAAACTAGGGATATTTTAAAGTGTCTATTAATTAAATTACTAAAATTATTTGATTTGTCCATCTTTTACCTCATATATTTTATCTGCCATTTGTGCTAGATCTTTATTGTGTGTTGCTATAACTATTGTTGTCCCTTTATTTGATAAGCTTTTAAAAAGTTCAAATACTTTTTTTGCATTTTTAGAATCAAGGTTTCCTGTTGGTTCATCTGCAAAAATGATTTTTGGTTTATTTATTAATGCTCTAGCAATAGCTGCTCTTTGCCTTTGTCCACCTGAAATCTCATTTGGGTATTTATCTTTTAAATTTGCTATATCTAAAGAGTCTAATAGTTCTATGATTTTTTGATCTTTTACATTTTCATTTGCTATTTGAATATTCTCTTTAACTGTTAAATAGTTTATTAGATAATGAAACTGAAAAATAAAACCTATATTCTTTTGTCTAAATAGGTCTATATCTTTTATTTGTTTATAGTTTATATCTTCAAAAAATAGTTCTCCTGATGTTGGAGTAAGTAGAGTTGAAAGGATTGAAAGAAGAGTTGATTTACCACTACCACTTTCCCCTACAATTGATACAAACTCACCTTTTTTTGCTTCAAAGTTTATATTTTTCAGTGCTAATTCTTTTTCATATTTATGAAATATATCTATTACTTTTATCATATTCTAGTTCCTTGAATTAGCATAAGTGGGTCTGTTTTAGCTGCATTTAGTGCAGGCAGAATAGAACCTAAAATAGACATAGAAAGAGAAGTTACAAAAATAAAAAATGCCAAGTTCAATGAAATCTCACCATTTACATAACCATGTAAAAATTGAATATTTTTTATAAAGTATAAAATGATATGAGAAAGAAAAAACGAACTAATGAAACTAAAAAAACCTAGAATAAAGCTCTCACTCATAATTTGCAAAATAATCTTTTTTATTGGTATTCCCAAGGCTCTTTTGATACCAAACTCATCTTTTCTTTGATTTACAGTTATACTCATGATACTTACAATTGATAGTAAACCCATACAAAAAGCGATTAATGAAATAGTATTTGATGAGGTTTGAATTATTTTAAACTGATTATAGTTGTCCACAAAATTAGCAGTTGTTTTTACATCTATTTTTGAACTTAGCTTTTTTATTTTAGATTTTATGGAGTTGATATCTGATTGAATATTTGCATTTACCATAAGAATAGAGGCACTTTTATTGAAAATCTCTCCAGCATCTTCAATATTTAAAACCACACCACCATTTTCAAAGCCTATATCACTTTTGAAAACTCCTGCAATTTTAAAAGTTTTATCGGCTATTTCTATTTGTTTTTTATTTGTTAATTGTTCATAAATACTTTTACCTACTAAGACTTCATTTTCTTTTGGATAGTTGTTTAAAATAAGTTTATAGTTTTTAAATCTATTTTTTGTAACACCGTATATCGCCACTATGGGTAAATCTTCAACGGGTGAAGCACCAACTATAATTGCCGATGATTCTTTCACCCCTTCAATTTTTTTTATTTTTTCAAGTAAGTTAATATCAACATTTGAGAAAAAAGTATCAGAGATCTTTGCTTGGGTTACTATGATATCCCCATCAGTTTTAAGCATATTCGAGTACATAGCAATAATTCCATTAGATATAGAACTTATTAAAAAAATTGATGTAATTGAAAAAATGATACTAAGATAGATAAGTGATGTTTTTAATCTATTTGCATTTAACGCTTTTAAAGCAATAGCTATCAAGAAAATTCCTTTTGTATTTTAAGGAATTTTATTTTTTATTTATGACACCTTTATGAATGGAATATGAAATTTTATTCATATTCCTTTAGAAGATAGATAACTTTGTTTTTGTTGTAAAAAGTTCTAAAGCTTTTGTTCCAACTAAAGAATTACCCACTTTGTTTAAACCTGGTGAGTAAACACATATTGCCATTTTTTGTGGCACTATTGCAACTATGCCACCTCCAACACCACTTTTCCCAGGAAGTCCCACATGAAATGCAAAATCACCAGAGGCATCATAGTGTCCACAAGTAAGCATAAGGGCATTTATTCTTTTTGCTTGTGCTGCACTTACAACTAGCTCTTTTGTTAGAGGGTTAATACCATGATTTGCTAAAAAAAGCATTGACTTAGCTAATTGTTGTGTGTTCATCATGATTGAACATTGTCTAAAATAAGTGGAAATTACATTATCTATATTATTTTCAATATTGCCAAAACTTTTCATTAGGTTTATTAAGGATAGATTTCTAAAACCATGGGCTAATTCTGATTCAAATATTTCATTGTTTGCTTGGACTCCGGCATAGCCACATTGCTTTTTTATAAAATTTAGAATTGTATAAAAGGTATTGCTTTTATGTTTTGAGTATAAGGCATCAGTAGTTACTATTGCTCCTGCATTTATAAATGGGTTTCTTGGGATTCCTTTTTCATATTCAAGTTGTACTAAGGAATTAAAAGGGTTTCCTGATGGCTCATATCCAACTCTTTTATATAAATTTTTACAATAAATTTTAAGTGCTATAGTGAAGGTAAAAACCTTAGAAATACTTTGGATAGAAAATAGTTTTTGGGTACATCCAACATTATATTCTTTCCCATCAAGTTCAATTATACTCATTGCAAAATCATTAATATTTGAATTTGCAAGTGCAGGAATATAATCGGCAACTTTCCCTTCTTTTATAAAAGGTTGAATCTCTTCTTGTATCTCTTCAAGTATTTTTTGATAATCCATAAACACACCTTAGAATTTTTCTAAATGATATTAAACTATGGAGTATAAAAAGTGGTTTTTATTCGTCTATTTTTGTTGCATTTACGCTATATCCAATCCCTTTTACAATCTTTATAGCTTTTTCGGGTATTTTTTTTCTTATTCTTTTAACCAAAGCTCTAATATTCATGATTGTAGAAGGCTCCCCTTCCCAAACATATTCCTCAATCTCATCAAAACTAAAAACTCTATTTATATCTTTTGTTAGAAGTTCCAATAGAAGTATCTCTTTTCTTGCTAGTTCAATTTTATTATCATCATGTGTTAAAAGTCTTTTTGGAATATCATATATGAATTTTTCACCAAGGCTTATTTTTGAAACCTCTTTAAAACATAATTTTTGGATTTTATGGATTAGTTCATACATAAAAAATGGTTTTTTTATATAATCATCACATCCCGTTTCATATGATTTTTGAATTTTTTCTAAGTCATGGTTTGAACTAATTATAATTGTAGGCACATTTTTGTGATACATTTTAATAGATTCTAAAACTGAAATTCCATCTAAAGATGGTACATTTATATCTAAAACAAAACAAGAATATCCATCTAAAATTTTGTCTAAGGCTTCTTCTCCATCACTTACTAAATCCACAATATAACCATGTTTGTTTAGGGCATTTTTTATTAATTTTGATAATCTTTCATTATCTTCAAGAACTAATATCTTCATCGTAAGTCTCCAGTCTAATTGTAAATTTTGCGCCATCTTTTAAATTTTGTGCTTCTATTTTTCCACCAATTTTATCTTCTATAATTAGTTTTGCCATATATAAACCAATTCCATGCCCTTTCTCTTTTGTTGTGAAATATGGTTTGAATATATTTTCAATAAATGTTTCAGGGATACCACCTCCATTATCAATAATTTCAAGTTGTAGATATTTTTCAATATTGATTAGATTTATTGTAATTTTTCCTTTTTTTATATTGCCAATCTTTTTTTGTTTTATAATGGCATCTTTTGAATTATTTACAATATTAAGAAGGGTTTGCATAAACTCATTTTTATAACCTAATACTGTTAGATGGGTTCCTTCAGGAACATTTATATCTACATTAATATAGTTATATTTTAAATTGTGATTTATAATCTCTAACATTTCACTTATTGATTCATGAACATCAAAAGCTATTTTTTTAGTAGATGGCATAATAAATTTTTGGAAGTCATTTATTGTATCAGTCATATATTTAACTTGCACCATAATATCGTTAACATATATATTATTTTTTCCATCAAAATTACTATCTTCATTATAGGCTTGCTCTTGTGCAATGGTTGCAATCTCTACTAAAGGAGCTTTCCATTGATGTGCTATTGATGAAAAAACTTCACCTATTTCAGCAAGTTTACTTTGTTGGATAATAAACTCTTGGTGTTTTGATTTCTCTTTTATAGCTTCTTTTTCTTTTGTTATATCTGTTAAAACAGTTACTGTACCACTAGTATTATAAATATTTTCAGTATAGTTTGTTTGATTTATTATGTAAAATTTCTCTTGGGTATTAGTTTTTATTGTTAATAGATTTTCAGTTTCTGATTTATTTATAAATTTTTTTAAACAATCAATTATGGGTCTGTTTTTATAGTTTTTCATAAAATCACAAAAAGTCAAATCTTTATTATCAGGTGTTTTATATTTCATAAATTCTTCAAATTTAGTATTATATTCAACAATTTTCCCATCTTTGTCTTGCCAAACGATTGGATTATCTATAGCATTTAATAAAATCTTATCTAATTCTATTCTTTGTTGAGATATCTTTGATTTTTGAATTCTTAATCTTAAGTTATGAATTAATCCAAGGATTAAAAGAACTAAAAATGGGCTGATTATAAAAACAATATCGATAAACTCTCTATATTTATCAAAAAAAGTTATTGGGGTATTTATTAGTGTATATTTTAAGTTTAATCTTTCAAGGTTTATATTAAATTCTTTAATTTTTTTGTAATCAAAAATATATTCATATGAGGTATTAGTTTTTATAAATGAAAGTTTTAATTGATTATTCAAAATTCTTAAAATATCAACACCTGCATTTTCTCCTAGTTTTTCAATATCTACAAGTTTCCCTCCAACTGAACCTTTTCCAATAAACAATGTATCAGTTGAGAAAACAGGAATTTTACAAGAATCTATCATTGAAGCAATTTCACTGTTTTTATTTAAAGAACCATCTTCATTATTGTAAAAACGTATAAAAAATATTGCTTCATCTTTTTTATACTTTGAGAATTTTTTCTTTAATTTATCTAGGTTTGAACTTCTAATATATTCTATTTTAATATTTTTATTTAGATTATTTATAGCATTTCGTATATATGGGTCCGTATGGTCTCCATTTTTACTTTTGTCATTTATAATATATAGTTTATTTAATTTTGGAATTGATTTATTTATAATTTGAATAGTCTCGTCAATTGCTCTTTTCTCTAATACTCCAGATACTTTATCTGTCAAGTTATAGAAGTCAACATCTTTTTGGGAATATTGTTCAATCCCTACAAAGTATAAGGGTTCATCTTTAAAGAGTTCATTGTAGTTTTTTAGCATAAATTCATAGGCAAAAGTATCAACAGCAACAATTAAATTATATTTACTTTTTCCCAATTGTAATTTATAAAGTTCTTTCATTTTGTTGAAATATTTTTCTGATGCGATTCTTTTTGAATCCATATATAAAACATTTACATTTGTTTTTGTATTGTATAAAGTTTTTTCTATTCCATTGATTACTTTATCACTCCATTCAAACCCTCTATGGTAAGAATTAATTACAAGTACGTTTTTATTTGATTGTGCAAATAAGGATATATTTATTAGTATTATAAGTAGTAGAAGAGTTTTTATTCTCATTAGATATCCTTTATATTTTAGATATTTTATCTAAGAAATAAAAAGGAGAGAATTAAATTCTCTTCTTTTTATTAATATTCAAAAAACATCTCTTGAAGCTGAGTTTTGTTATGAGTTTTTGTTAATCCTAGCATTAATAAAACTCTTGCTTTTTGAGGATTTAAATTATCAGTTGCAATAAATCCTAACTTCTCATCATCAACTTCACCATGTAAGTTTGTTCTACCTGTTCCAACTCTACTACTTCTAGCTACAACTACACCATTACTACTTGCAATAGCTAAAGCTTCTTGAGTTTTAGGGAATAAGTTTCCATTACCCATTCCAGCATGAATAATCCCTTGCGCATCAGCTTTTACTGATGCTTCAACGAATGCTGCTGTATCATTTGCATGACCATATACAATATCAACTCTTGGTAATTTATCAATTTTTTCAATATCAAACTCTGTATCAATTGTATTTTTTCTAACTGGAGTCATATAGTAATTTACATTTCCATAATAAACTGTTCCAATTTTTCCAGTATTAACTGATGCAAAGGCATTAACTGCTGAAGTGTTTGTTTTAGTTACTTCTCTTGCACTGTGAATCTCATCATTCATTACAACTACAACACCTTTATTTAAACTTTTTTCAGATGTTGCAACACTTACAGCATTGTATAAATTAAGTGGTCCATCTGGGCTCATAGATGAACCTGATCTCATTGAACCTACTAATACGATAGGTTTTTTACTTTTTACAGTTAAATTTAAAAAATATGCAGTTGCTTCCATAGTATCAGTACCATGTGTAATTACAACACCATCTACATTATCTTTTTTTAATAGTTCATTTACTCTTTTTGCAAGTTTTAGCCAAACTTCATTTGTCATCTCTTGAGAACCAATATTAGAAATTTGTTCCCCTTTAATCTCTGCCATATTATTGATATCTGGAACAGCTGCTAATAATTTATCAACTGTAACAGCTCCTGCAGAATAAGAACTTTTTACAGATGAATCACCAGCCCCTGCAATTGTTCCACCTGTAGCAAGTATTGTAATATTTGGTTTAGCCATTAGAAGCGATGCTCCAACCATACTTAATAACGTTAATTTTCCTAATAAATTCTTCATATCTTTTCCTATATTTTTATTGTTTTATAAAATAATTCCACCTAGTATAAATCCAAACACTACACTTAGTGAAATAGCAATTACACCTGGAATCATAAATGGGTGGTTGAATACTAAATTACCGATTCTTGTACTTCCTGTATCATCCATTTCAACTGCAGCTAAAAGTGTTGGATAAGTTGGTAAAACAAATAATGCACTAACAGCAGCAAATGATGCAACAGCAGTAACTGGGTCAACACCTAATGCAAGAGCAGCAGGCATTAAAGCTTTTGTAGTTGCACCTTGAGAATATAAAAGCATACTTGCAAAGAATAAGGCAACAGCTAACATCCATGGATATTGGTTTAATAAAGTACTTGCGAACTCTTTAATCTCTCCTAAGTGTGCACCAACAAAAGTTGTTCCTAACCATGCAACACCAAGAACACAAATACAAGCACTCATACCAGATTTAAATGTTGAAGCACTGATGATTTTTCCTGTATCAACTTTACAAGCTAAGGTAATAATTGTTGCACAAGCTAACATGAATACCATAATTGCAGCATTTCTAGGTAAACTTGGATCTACAATAATCCCAACTTTTTTACTAATTAATGTTGCATAAGTAACTACTGAAAGGATAGTAAGAATAAAAATTCCAACTGAAAGTTTTGCACCTTTTTTAATTTCAATATTGCTTTCACCTCTAAGTTTTACTAGACCTTTTTCTAATCTATCTTTATAAACAGAATCATCTTTTAAGTCTTTTCCTAAAAAGTTACTAACAAAAGCTGTAATCATACAAGCTGCAAATGTAGTAGGTATACAAACAGCTAATAATTGAATATATCCAACACCAAGAGGTTCTAAGATACCACTTAAAAATACAACTGCAGCAGAAATTGGAGAAGCTGTAATTGCTATTTGAGAAGCAACAACTGCAATACCTAATGGACGTGACGGTCTAATACCTTGCTCTTTTGCAACTTCCGCAATAACTGGAAGTGTTGAATAAGCTGTATGTCCAGTTCCAGCTAAAATTGTCATGAAATATGTAACAGTAGGAGCTAAATATGTAATATGCTTAGGGTTTTTTCTTAAAATATTTTCAGCAACTTTAACCATATAGTCTAGTCCACCAGCAACTTGCATTGCAGCAATTGCTGCAATAACAGACATAATAATTAAAATTACATCAATAGGGATACTCCCTGGTTTTAAACCAAAGAATAAACATAAAATAAGAACACCAAGTCCACCTGCATAACCAATACCAATTCCGCCCATTCGGGCTCCTAAAAATATTGCACCAAGTACAACAATAATTTCTAAACCTAACATTTTTTCTCCTTCTGTAAGTTTACTTAAGCCATTAAACCAATCTAGGTTTAATCATATTCTCTGGTCTTATAATATCTTCAAGTTCTTCTTTAGTTAAAAGACCTCTTTTTAAAACAATGTCATAAACTGATTGCCCACTTTCAAGTGCTTCTTTCGCAACTGAAGTAGAGTTTTCATATCCAATATGTGGGTTTAAAGCAGTTACTAATCCAATTGAATTAAGAACTAAATTTTTGCAATGCTCTTCGTTCGCAGTAATCCCTTTTACACATTTATCTGCAAGTGTTTCAAAAGCATTTTTCATCATATTCATATTATTAAATAAGTTGTATGCTATAACTGGCTCAAAAACATTTAATTGTAATTGTCCACCTTCACTTGCCATTGTAATAGTCATATCTGTACCAATAACTTGGAAAGCAACTTGATTAACAACTTCAGGAATAACAGGGTTAACTTTCCCTGGCATAATTGAACTTCCTGGTTGCATTGCTGGAAGATTTATCTCATTTAATCCAGCTCTTGGTCCTGAACTTAAAAGTCTTAAGTCATTACAGATTTTTGAGATTTTTGTAGCAATTCTTTTTAAAACTCCAGAGATTTGTACATAAGCACCTGTATCTTGAGTTGCTTCAACTAAATCTTTTGCAGTTTTAAATGGTCTTCCTGTTACATCTTGAAGTTTTTGTTCTACTAAACGAGCATATTCAGGATGTGAATTGATTCCTGTACCAATTGCTGTTGCTCCTAAATTCATCTCTCTAACTAATTGTTGAGATTCAAGTAATCTTTGTATATCCTCTTCAATCATTGTTGCAAATGAATGAAACTCTTGTCCTAAAGTCATAGGAACTGCATCTTGTAATTGTGTTCTTCCCATTTTAATTATTTCACTAAACTCATTAGATTTATCACTAAATGCTTTTCTTAGAATAGTCATAGAATCAACTAATTCATAAATTTTTTCATATAAAGCAATTCTAAATGCAGTAGGGTATGCATCATTTGTTGATTGTGATTTATTCACATCATTATTTGGATGTAAAAATGAGTATTCACCTTTGTTATGTCCTAAAAGTTCTAAAGCAATATTTGCGATAACTTCGTTTGCATTCATATTTACAGAAGTTCCTGCTCCACCTTGGAACATATCAACTACAAATTGCTCATGATATTTACCTGCAATAAGTTCATCACAAGCTTCGCAAATTGCACTTTTTTTATACTCTTCTAACATTCCTAATTCATAGTTTGCTAAAGCACAAGATTTTTTAACCTTTGCAATTGAAGTAATAAATGTAGGAAAATTTGAAAGTGTTATTCCTGTTATATTAAAGTTTTCTTTTGCTCTAAGTGTTTGTACACCATAATAGATTTCAAATGGAATTTCTCTATCTCCAATTAAATCGTGTTCTATTCTTTTTGTCATTTTCATTCCTTTTTTTAATTGAAGCTTAAAAATTTATATTAGCTTCATTTTTTATATGTTGTAATTGTAAACCTCTAAAATGAACTAAAAGTTATCTTTTAGACACTTTTTTACTCTTTTCGAAAACTTTATAATCAAAATGAAACTAAAATATAAATTTTTTAAGACTTTAAGCAAAGTTTTAGTATAATCCGCGAAATTAAAAGAAATTATCATAAAGAGAATAAATGAGAGACATTAGAAATATTGCCGTAATCGCACACGTTGACCACGGTAAAACTACACTTGTTGATGAATTACTGAAACAATCTGGAACTTTCGCAGCTCATACGCAAATCGATGAAAGAGTAATGGATAGTAATGATATTGAGAAAGAAAGAGGTATTACAATTCTTTCTAAAAATACAGCTATTGATTATGAGGGAGTTAGAATTAATATTATTGACACTCCAGGTCACGCCGATTTTGGTGGAGAAGTTGAAAGGGTTCTTAAAATGGTTGACTCAGTATTATTACTAGTTGACGCACAAGAGGGTGTTATGCCTCAAACTAAATTTGTTGTAAAAAAAGCTTTATCTTTAGGACATAGACCAATTGTTGTTGTAAACAAAATTGATAAACCAGCTGGGGAACCTGATAGAGTTGTTGATGAAGTATTTGACCTATTTGACCAAATGGGTGCAACTGAAGAGCAATTAGAATTCCCTGTTATTTATGCAGCAGCAAGAGATGGTTATGCAATGCATGCCCTTGAAGATGAGAAAAAAGATTTACAACCATTATTCGAAACTATTTTAAATGAAGTTCCAAAACCACAAGGTAGTGAAGAAAATGGTCTTCAACTTCAAGTATTTACTCTTGATTATGATAATTTCATTGGAAAAATTGGTATTTCTAGAATTTTTAATGGAAAAATTTCAATGGGTGAAACTGTAATGCTTGTAAAAGCAGATGGTGAAAAAGTAAAAGGTAGAGTTACTAAACTTATTGGATTTAAAGGTCTTGATAGAATTGAAATCAAAGAAGCTGGAGCTGGAGATATTTGTGCTGTTGCTGGATTTGAAACTATTGACGTAGGTGATTCACTTTGTGATCCTGCAAATCCAATGCCACTAGATCCTATGCATATTGAAGAACCTACACTTTCAGTTACATTTGCAGTTAATGATTCTCCATTAGCTGGAACTGAGGGTAAATTTGTTACTTCAAATAAAATTGATGAAAGATTAAAAGCTGAGATGAACACTAATATTGCTATGAATTATGAGCAAATTGGTGAGGGTAAATTTAAAGTTAACGGTAGGGGTGAACTTCAAATTACTATCTTAGCTGAGAATATGAGAAGAGAAGGTTTTGAGTTCTCAATTGGTAGACCAGAGGTTATTACAAGAGAAGAAAATGGTGTAGTAATGGAACCATTTGAACATTTAGTAATAGATACTCCTGATGAGTATTCTGGAACTATCATTGAAAAATTAGGAAAGAAAAAAGCGAATATGACAAATATGGTTCCTATGGGTGCTGGATTTACAAGGTTAGAGTTTGAAATTCCTGCAAGAGGTTTAATTGGTATTAGAACAGAGTTCTTAACTGATACAAAAGGTGAGGGTGTTATGAACCACTCATTTTTAGAGTTTAGGCCATATTCTGGAACAGTAGAATCAAGGAAAAACGGGGCACTTGTATCCATGGAAAATGGTGAAGCACTAGGTTTCTCTATTTTTAACCTACAAGAAAGAGGAACAATGTACATTAAGCCTCAAGATAAGGTTTATGTAGGGATGGTAATTGGAGAACACGCAAAATCAAATGATTTAGATGTTAACCCAATTAAAGGAAAGGCACTTACAAACGTAAGAGCTTCGGGATCTGATGATGCAATTAAGCTTATCCCGCCAAGAGTTATGTCTCTAGAAAATGCACTAGAGTGGATTGAAGAAGATGAATTAGTTGAGGTTACACCTCAAACGATTAGAGTTAGAAAAAGAGAGCTTGATCCTACAGTTAGGAAAAGGGCTGCTAAGAAGGCGAAGTTCGCTGAATAGCAGAACTTAACTTTAAACTGAAAAGGGGAGAGCTTCTTAGCTCTCCCCTTTTTTTATGCCAAATTTTAAAAAAAAGGAAAAGATTGAATAGCGATGATGTCTCGAAGAGATTAATTAGAATAAAAAAAATATAGGAGATTTTTTATCTCCTATATGAAGGAGATAAAAAAATGAAAACAGAAATTAATACAAATAAAAAAGATTATGTAATAGTTATTATCATCTATTTTCTAACAATAGCAACTACATTTGCAGCAATAGCATAGTATTTTATTATTACAAAATCAAATCTTTATGTTATAATGAAAAGAAAAGGTACTTATATGAAAAAGTTATTTGTTCTTTTCTTTTTATTATTTACCTTAACTTCCTATTTAGGAGCCAAAAGTGTTTCTCCTAAAAAGGTTTTTTACATTAACTCCTATCATACTGGGCTTTATTGGAGTGATGGAATTGAAAATAATATTAAAAAAGTGCTTTTTAAATCTAAGTTACCAATTGAATTTAAAAGAGTTGAGATGGATTCTAAAAGAAATAATAATGAATCCTATAAAATAAAAACTGCTTTAGAGATTAAAAATCAAATTGAAAAATTTAAACCTGATGTGATTATTACTTCCGATGACAATGCTATTAAATATGTTATTTTACCCCATTTTAAAAATTCAACTATTCCAATTATTTTTTGTGGCATAAATGGTACTATAAAGAAATATGAACAATTACCTAATAAAATAACAGGAATGGAAGAAGTACAGCTTATACCTCAAATAGTTGATACTTTAAAAAAATATACCAAAGGTATTAGAATAGGCAGTTTAGATGATAATTCTTATAGTGTTAAGTTACAGAATCAATTTTTTGAAAAACAGTTAAATCAAAAAATCATTACAAAGTATGCAAAAACAATAGAAGAATGGAAAGAAAATTTTATATATTTACAAAACAATGTTGATATATTGTTACTTGGAAATAGTGGGGCTTTAGTAGATTGGAATAAAAATAAAGAAGAGTTAGAAGCTTTTGTTAAAAAAGAAACTAAAATTCCATCTGCTGCTTGGGATATAACTTTAAAAAACTTTGCATTAATGATTTTTGCAAATAAGCCTGAAGAGCAAGGAGAGTGGGTTGCAAAAACTGCTCTTGAAATTTTAAATGGGAAAAAAGTGAATGATATTAAAATAGTTAAAAATAAAGAAGCTAGAATTATAATTAATACAACTTTAGCAAAAAAGCTTAATATCATTTTCCCTTTTGACTTTATTGATCATGCAGAGATAGTTCAATGATAAAAAACAATTCTTTACAAACACAATTATTAGTAGCAATACTTTTATCAATAATTATAGGTATTGGGTTGATACTATACTTATCTTATAATGATTTAAAAAAACAGATTGATACTTCAAAAACTGTTTTATATGAAGAGAGAATTGATAATATAATCTATTTAATTGATCAAAAATACCAAAAACTTTTGAAAACACAAATGGTAGAATCCTATGAAGAAGCTTTTAAAGAGGGGACTTTAAAAGCTATAAAAGAAATTTTTGATAAGGGTGAAAAAAATATTTATCCTTTTGTTATAGATGAAAATAATAACTTAGTTATACATAGAAAATATAATGCTCAAAATAGTAATCTTTATAAAAATCAAAAAGAATATAAAAAGATATTAAATCTAAAAAATGGAAATTTTGTTATAAATAGGGAGAATGATGAAAGATGGATTATTTTTAAAAGTTATGAGCCATGGAATTGGATTATTGGCTATAGAATTAATTTAGATGAGAAATATAGTGAACTTTATAAATTTGGACAAAGTTTTTTAATAATTTCACTTATAGTTTTATCTATAATCTCACTTATTATCATTTTAATTGTAAAAAATGTATTGAAACCTATTGATAATCTATCTGATGCAACAAAAGAGATTTTATCAGGAAACTTAAATACAAAAATTGAGATAAATGGTGTAAGAGAATTAAAAGAGTTATCTATAAACTTTGAAAAAATGAGAAACCATATTTTATTTGAAATGGAAGCTTTGAAAAAAAGTGAAAATGAGATAGAAGGATTAAATAAAAATCTTCAAAAATTAGTTGAAGAAAGAACGCAGGAATTGAAAGAACAAAAAGAGATTTTTGAGACACTGTTTAATGATTCTAAAGATGGTCTTTCTATGCTTTCCTTTGAAGATGGCAAGTATATCGATTGTAATAAAGCCTTTTTAGAAATTTTTGGATTAAAGGATAAAAGTGAGGTTATAGGGAAATCTCCTTATGATATTTCTCCAGAGTATCAAAAAAATGGTTTAACTACAAAAGAAGCTTTAAAAAAGGTTTCAAAAGAGTTTGATAAAGTTGGTAGTGCTAGGTTTGAATGGATTCATAAAAAACCTAATAATCAAGAATTTTGGGCCGAAATTATTCTTTCCAAAATTGTTCTAAATTCTCAATTCGTAATTTATGGTACGGTTAGAGATATTTCTGAGAAAAAGGAATTAGAAGAACAATTATACAATAGAAATATTGACTTACAAGAATCAAATGATGAATTAGAAACAATAATTGAAAATTTAAGAGAAACTCAAAATAAACTTGTGGAGTCAGAAAAATTAGCTGGGTTAGGTCGTTTAGTTGCAGGGGTTGCCCATGAGATAAGTACACCAGTAGGTGTTGGTTTAACTGGTTCTTCTCACCTTGAATTTTTAGCTGAGGATATGTCTCACAAATATGAACTAGATAAAGTGACTCAAGAGGACCTTAAGAATTATTTAGAAAGTTCTAAAGAATTAGTAAGTGTAATTAATTCAAATCTAAATAGAACAGCTGATATTATTAGAAGTTTCAAGCAAGTTGCAGTTGATCAAACAAGTGAACAAAAAAGACTATTTAAGGTTAAAGCTTATATAGAAGGGATTCTAATAAGTATTGATTCTTTAATGCAAAATAAAAAAATTGATATTAAGATTAATTGTGAAGAAGAGTTAGAAATAGTCTCTTATCCAGGATTTTTTGCACAAATTATCACTAATTTAGTTGTTAACTCCATTACTCATGGTTTTAAAAATTCAAATAATGGAAAAATTAGTTTTACAATAGAAAAAGTGGAAAATCAGCTTAATTTTAAATATTCAGATAATGGAGAAGGAATTCCTAAAGAGAATCTTTTAAAAATTTATGAGCCATTTTTTACTACTAATAAACAAGAAGGGTCTTCTGGTTTAGGGATGAACATAATATATAATCTTGTTACAACTAATTTAAAAGGCTCAATAGATTGCCAAAGTGAGTTGGGAAGTGGTGTGAATTTCACAATAAATATACCACTTTAAATACAAAAACTTTAAAAATTAGCACTAAAATATCTTAAACGCTAAAAAAACTAAATCAATATAAACTACCAGAATATAGGCTAAATATAAACATTGAAAATATTTTATTTTTAAAATTTAGCAATTAAACTTGACAAGTGCTAAAAAATATGTTAATATTCCAATAACTTGATAAGAAAGATATCAAGAAAATTCATTTAAAGGAGTTTGATATGTTATTAACAAGATTTGACCCTTTTAGACAAATGAGGGAATTAGAAAAAAGTTTTTATAATTATCCTTCAAATGAAGGAGTAAGTGGATTTATTCCTGTAGTTAATACTAGAGAAGAGGATTCATCTTTTCATATTGATGTTGATTTACCAGGTGTTAAAAAAGATGATATTAAAGTAGATTTAGAAAAAAATGTTTTAACAATTTCTGGTGAAAGAAAAACAAAAGAAGAAGTCAAAGAAGAAGATTATTATAAAGTTGAAACTTCATTTGGTAAGTTTTCAAGAAGTTTTACCCTTCCAGATAATGCTGATGTAGAAAATATAGAAGCAAAATCAGTTGATGGTGTATTGGAATTAGTTATTCCAAAACTAGATGAAAGTAGAAGTAAAAAGGTTATTAGTATTCAATAAGGAGAAGCTTTTAGCTTCCCTTAAAAGATAGTGGAAAGAGGTAGTGTTTTCTCCATTGATAAATTTAATTTATAAGATTTTATTTTAAAAATTTGTACATGTTTTAGATTTTCTTATTCATACTATTTAGCCCTAATTATATACCACTATAAAACATTATTCCAGCTACCTCTTTCCACTGTATTTAATAAATTACATCCAGATTAGCTTAGATTTAATAAAGTTATTTCAGAACTAGCTCCAAGTCTCATGGGAGGACCCCAAAATCCTGTTCCTTTGTTTACATAAATTTGAGTATTTTCATTGTGTTGATGTAAACCTTTTACATATGGCTGTTGAAGTTTTACAAGATAATTAAATGGAAAAATCTGTCCACCATGGGTATGGCCACTTAAAACTAAATCTACATTTTTTACTTCTTCTATAAATTTTGGTTGGTGTGCAAGTAAAATTGTTGGATTATTTGCCATCCTTCCATCAAGAGCCTTATTTAAATCAGGGGCATAGGCATTTATTCTTGAACCTATTAAGTCATAAACCCCTGCTAAATTAAAACCTTCATCCTCTTTTCCTATATATACATTTTCATTTTCTAAGGTTTTTATATTTAAGGTGTTTACGTACTTAATGATATTTGTTACATTATGAAAATATTCATGGTTACCAACTATAAAATAGTTTCCATATTTTGATTTTAAATTTTTAAGTTCATCTAAAGCATCTTTTGCAAAATCTAAACTTGTATCAACTAAGTCTCCAGTGATTACAACAATATCTGCGTCTAATTGATTAACTCTTTTAACTAAATTAGCAATGAAATATTTATCTATTAAGCCACCAATATGAATATCACTTAATTGTACTATTTTGTATGGTTTCCCTAAACCTTTTATTTTTACATCAACTTTTTCAATCTCTACTGTTTTTGCATTTTGCATCGCCTTTGCATTTACACTTGTAGCAACACTTAATGCACCTATATCTAAAGTTTTTTTGAAAAAGTCCCTTCTATTTTCATTTACTGGAATTACTTTTATAAGCCTTGAAAAAATTTCATAAAAAATTGTTGCGACAAATAATAAAAAGATTATTCCAATTGGAATTGATAGTAAAAAATATGCCCAGTTTGGTATTGTTGGATTGTATCTTGCAAATATATATCCTATGACACCTAAAAGGTTTACTACTAAAAAAATATTTATTAAGAACTTTACTTTTTTTGAAAAATGAAGTTTTCTAACTAATCTTCGTGAAATAAGTAAGGTAAGTATCGTCATGACACTAATAAATGTTGTTATAAATATATAAAATCCCATAGGCAAATCTTATCAAAGCAAGATTAATAAAAATTAAATAATAGAAAATAGTTTAAAGGCTGTAATCTAGAAGTAACCCACAAAAAGTAATATTTCAGTAAATTTATTAATAAAGGAAAACAATGAACCATAAATATGCACTTATTAAAAGTTTACTTGCAAGTTCTGCTATTGCTTTAACTTTTACAGCCTGTAGCCAGCCAGAATTGGCTTCTGTAAATAAAAATGGACATAATGAAATTTATTTCAAACCAGTTGCAGCTCCTATACTGGATGCCGAAAAGAAAAAGATTATGACATCAAGTGAAGTTGTTATTAATGGAGAAGTTCACAAAATTGGATGGCATACAATTGCAAGAACTGGACAAAAACTTCCAAGTTTAGATGGTAAAACAATGGAGATTTTTGGACAAGTTAAAAATGAAATGGGAGAAGCAATAAACCATAAAGATGGAAGCCCATTTATTTGTAAGACTAGTAAAGATGGTTCAGGACCAGATCATACAACACTTCACGAAAAAGATGGTAACCTTTTTGCTATTACTCAATTTGAGTGTGGACCTGGAGCTATATATATCTCAAAATTAGAAAAAACTGAAGAGGGTGGATTAAAAGCTGTTGCAACTAGTCATATTTCTCAAGCAAAATTCGAAGGTGGATGGGTTCACTGTGCTGGTATGAAAACTCCTTGGGGCTCACATTTAGGGTCTGAAGAGTATGAACCAAATGCTAATAAAGCTGAAAAAGATGAGTATTACCAAAACTTTGATTTATATTTTAAAGAGGGTAAAGCAGCACTCAATCCTTATTTTTGGGGATGGATACCAGAGGTTACAATTACAAGTGCAACTGGAAATACTGAATATGTAAAACATTATTCTATGGGTAGATTTGCACACGAGTTAGCTTATGTAATGCCTGATGAAAAAACTGTTTACTTAAGTGATGATGGTACAAATGGAGCTTTATTTATGTTTATTGCTGATGAAGCAAGAGATTTAAGTTCTGGTAGATTATATGCAGCCAAACTTACTCAAAATAGCGATAAAAATGGTGGAGAGTTTGATATTTCTTGGATAAATCTTGGTAAAACTGATGATGCAACTATTAGAAAAGCTATTGAAAAAAGACTTTCATTTGAAGATATATTCTCTTCGGCTACACCAAATGGTGATACTTGTCCAAGTGGATTTAGTTCTATTAACACAACAGCAGGTCACGAGTGTTTAAAAGTTAAACCAGGTATGGGAATTATTGCTTCAAGGTTAGAATCAAGAAGATTTGCAGCCTTAAGAGGTGCTACTACTGAGTTTAGAAAAAAAGAGGGTATAACATTTGATAAGACTAATGGAAATGTTTATTTAGCAATGTCAAGAATCCAATATGGTATGGAAGACTTTGCAAAAAAAGGTAAGAAAAATGATAAATATGATATTGGTGGAAACAACGATATTAAACTTCCATTAAATAGTTGTGGTGGAGTTTATAAACTTCCTATTGGAGTTGCAAAAGATTCAAAAGGTCTTGAGATTGATTCTAAGATGGTAATCACTTCAATGTCTGGTGAAGTTATGGGTGAGATGAAATCATATCCAAAAGGTAGTGAGTTTGATGGAAATAAATGTGCAATTGATAAGATTGCAGAACCAGATAACTTAACATTTATTGATAACTCTGATATCTTAATTATTGGTGAAGATACAGGTGCACATCAAATTGATTATATTTGGGCTTATAATGTTAAAACTAAAGATATTACAAGAATTTTAACTTCTCCATATGGTTCTGAAACAACTTCTCCATTTTGGTATCCAAATATTGGTGGAAATGCTTATATGACAACAGTTATTCAACATCCATTTGGTGAATCTGATAAAGATAAGAAAGATTCAGCAGCAGATACTGAATCTTGGATTGGTGTAGTTGGACCATTCCCAGCATTTAAATAAATATATAAATATATTAAAAACCTAAGGGAATTCCCCTTAGGTTTTTTCTATTTCTAACGATTTTAAACTAAGGCATATCTAAATGTTAAAAAAGCAACTTATTATTTTAGTACTACTAAATAGCTATCTTTTTTCAGCAGAGGTAGATTTACTTCATAATAAATTATTAAACGGTTCAGCATATATTAGTTCACAATGTTATACAAAAACTGAAGATAGCAAAAACAAAAATTTATTACATAATCCATGTTACACATGCCATACTAAAAATAAAGAACCAAATTATACTATGGGTGATGATGATTTACAAGAAGCTTATGATTTTCCAGCTCCAGCTTTAAAAAATCCTTGGACAAATCTTTTTAAAGATAGGACAAAAGAGGTTTCAAAAATAAGCGATAAAGAGATTTTAGAATATATAAATAAAAACAATTATATTAAAGACAATAAAATTATACTAAGAGAAAAACTAAAAAACATTCCTAAAAAATGGGATTATAATAAAAACTCCAAATGGGATGGTTTTATCCCTGATTGCTACTTTAATTTTGATAATGAAGGTTTTGATAAAGATCCAAAAGGTAATTATACAGGATGGAGATCCTTTGCATATAGACCATTTTTAGGAACTTTTTGGCCTACAAATGGAAGTACTGATGATGTAATTATTAGATTAGGTGAAGATTTTAGATTAGATGAAAATGGAAAGTTTAATAAAGAAGTTTATAAATTAAATCTTTCTATTGTTGAGTCTTTAATTAAACAAGCTGACGTAAAAATAGATGCAACTGATGAAAAGAGATATGGTTTTGATATAAACCAAAATGGAAAACTTGATATTGCAAATAAAATAGTTTTTAAATGGACTCAACCAAAATATAATAACGATACTTTCAAAATTTCTGATTTTTCAATGACCTATGTTGGAAAAGCAAAAAAACTTCTTGAAAAAAATAAAGTAATGATAGCACCAGGTCTTTATCCTATACAAACAGAATTTCTACATACAGTTAGATATATTGGTGTTGATAAAGATGAAAAAATAGTTATGGCTCCACGTATGAAGGAGCTTAGGTATGGGAAAAAAGTAAGATGGCATTCATATAGTGAACTTAAAAATCTAGGTCTTTCAAAACTAAAAGGGAAAAATGATAACCCCGATAGATTAGATGAATTTTTAGGGGATGCAGAACTTGGAGTTTATAATGCCTTAGGATGGAAATATCAAGGTTTTATTGAAGATGTAGAAGGTGAGCTAAGACCACAAAGTTATGAGGAAACAATTTTTTGTATGGGATGTCATAATAATATTGGGGCAATAGCAGACTCTACTTTTGTTTTTCAAAGAAAATTAGAAGGTAATAGTTTTCAAAATGGTTGGTATCATTGGAGTCAAAAAGGCTTAGAAGGTATAAAGGATAAACTCCTTAAAAATGGTGATACTGAATATGTGCAGTATTTAAAAGTGAATAATGCAGGTGACGAGTTTAGACAAAATAAAGAGATTATGGAAAAGTTTTTTGTCAAAGGTTGGGAAGAAGATAAAGAAAATATTCAAAAAGATTTAGATGAAAAGTTAGAAAATCCACTTGCTTATCAAAAACAGTATTGGAAGTTAAAAGAAAAAGAGATTGAAAAATTAAAAAAGGATATTGCTTATTTGATAGTACCAAGTGCAAAAAGGGCTCTACAGCTTAATAAAGCATATAAAGTAATTGTTGATGAACAAAGTTTCTCTTTAGGGCGAGAAGCCCATGTTAAACCTATAATAAATGTACATAAACAAGTAAGTGATGGTCAAGAAACTAAGTTACAGAAAGTGTTAAGCAAGTAATCTAATTTATTTTAGATTACTTGCTTTTACTACAGATTTATTTAAAGCTTTTAGAAGATTATCAATATCTTCTAAAGTTTGTGAATAGTGTATTGAAATCCTAATCCACCCTGGTTTTTCTTGAACTTCTTCTTTTGTGTTAAAGCCTAATAAATCGTGTCCATAAGGTCCAGCACAAGAACAACCTGCCCTTGTTTGGATTCCGTCATCTTGTGATAGTTTTTCACATATATCATATGGATTTATATCTTCAATATTAAAAGAGATTATCCCAATATTTTTAGAATCAAGGTTACCATAGATTTTAATATTAGGTATCTTTTTTATCTCATTTAGGAAATGTTTTAATAGCATATTTTTTTGATTACAAATAAATTCAAACCCTATTTCATTTCTAAGTTTATATGCAAGAGCTGCACGAATTAGTTGTAAAATTCCTGGTGTTCCAGCTGTTTCTCTTACGGTAATCTCTTTTTCATACTCTTGTATTTGAGAATTTACATATGAAACTGTACCACCTCCTGCAAAGGATGGAGCAAGAGTATTGTCAATTAAAGAGTTCCTCACAACTAAGATACCACAACTTCCAGGACCTCCTAAAAGTTTGTGTGGAGAGATAAATAAAGCATCATAAAGTTCACATGGGATATTCATATATGGACTACTTGCCGCTGCATCAAAACAAACTGTTGCCCCATAAAGTCTAAGTAATCTTGAAATCTCTTCAAATGGTGTTACAATCCCAGTTACATTGGAAGCTATACAAAAACTTCCAATTATCTCTCTGTGTCTATTCTCTTGTAAAATCTCTTTTAATTGTCGTAAATCAACTAGTCCATTTTTATCAAGTTGGATTCTTTTTACTTCACATAAAGCTTCTCTATAGCTAATCTCATTTGAGTGGTGTTCATATGGACCAACAATAACTAATGGAAGCTTTTTTTTAGCAACTGTAATATTAAATCTTTTTAATGTTGCTGGTGGAATATATATTCCAATTAATTCTTGAAGTTTTTTAATTGCAGCAGTTGCTCCACAACCACCAGGGATAATAGAAAATTCATCATTTAATTCTAAAGAGTTTTTTAAAGAATCTAAGGCTTCATTATAATATTGATTAGTAATATTGGCATTAGCAGATTCCTTTGAGTGAGTATTTGCATAGGTTTCTAATACATCTCTGATTCTATTTTCTACTTGTCTAAATCCAAGTCCAGAGGCTGTATAATCAAAGTACTCTTTTTTGCTTTTACCAATTGTGTTATATCTTATAAAATCTAATACATTTGTATTTTCATCAAAAAATGGTCTAAAAATATCTTTTTTCATAGAATAATTTTAACTTATTTTTATTATAGATTCTATTAATAAACCTAGGAGTTTTACTCCTAAATCTATTTTGCTTTTGTTAATAAAAAGTCTCTAAAGCTTGTAAACTCTGAATTTTGGTAGTTTATAACTAAGTCTTCAATAGTTTCATTTACTTTATTTAATGGAAATTTTATACCAGTTTTTTTATTAAATTGTGAATTAACACCTTCTAAAAATCCACCAACTAGAAGTTCAAATCCTTCAGTCATTTTCCCTTCATCATCTCTTGTTTTTGTTCCCATAAGTCCAATATCAACAATGTGAGGGTGTGCACATGAGTTTGGACAACCATTTACACTTATGGTTACTCTTTCATTAAATTCTGGAAATTTTGTTTCCAAGTGTTCAACTAAATTTTTAGCAACACCTTTTGTTTCAGAGATGGCAAACTTACAGAAATCAAGTCCTGTACATGCTTGAATTCTAGCTTTAAAATTAGATGGAAATGGTGTAATGCCAACTTGTTCTAAATCATTAGCCATATCTTTTTCATTTTTTGATGGAACATCAGTTATTACAATATTTTGCGTAACTGTTGCTTTTAAAGCTTTCGCTTCATATTTTTCAAAAATAGATATTAAGTTATTTAATCCATCTAAGCCTATATGTCCAGAATTTAAAGCACATCCTATAAAACTTGAACCTTCAACTTTTGAGTCATGAATACCGAAATGTTCTCTATATTTTGAGTGTGTGTATTCAATCTCATTTGGTTCTTTGATTTTAAAATCAATACTTTCACTTAAAGTCTCAACAAACTTTTCAAGTCCCCAAACTTCAATTAAGTGACCAAGTCTTGCTTTTGTTCTTTTTTCTCTTAATCCAAAATCTCTATATATTTTAGTTACTGCTTCAGTCAAAGGAATAATTTGCTCTTCAGTTACATATCCAATATGTTCAGCAATTCTTCTATTTGAAGCTAATCCCCCACCAACACTAACTGCAAATTCTATTTCACCATTTTCAAGTTTTACAGCGTTGAAACTTAAGTCTTGCATCTCATGGTGCATACAGTTTTTAGAACATCCATTTACACCAACTTTATACTTTCTAGGAAGATTAGAGAATTCTCTATTCCCTTTGAAATAAGCATTTAAGTTTTCAACAATATGCGTTACATCAGCTATCTCTTCATGATCTATACCATTTACTGGACAAGAAACAACATTTCTTGGAACATCTCCTGCTGCAAAAATAGAACTTAATCCAACAGTATCAAGCAATCTAAAAACTTCAGGTAAATCTGCTACTCTTATAAAGTGGAATTGTAAATCTTGTCTTGTTGTAAAATCAGCAGTTCCCCTTGCATACTTTTCACAAATCTCAGCCATAACTTTTAGTTGAGGTAAAGTTAATTCTCCAGAAATAAGTTTAACTCTAAGCATGAAATATAAAGTTTCATCGTTTTCATCTTGAAGATTTCTATTTTGTGTGTACATTCCATACCATTTAAATCTATCAATATCTTCTGGATGTACATTTTCTCCCGTTTCGGCATATCTATAGATGTCCTTGATTACATCAAGTCCATCTTTTTCTTTTTTTATACGCTCAACTCTTTGAGCTTTTGTTTCTTTATCTGCCATTGATTTATCCTAAAATCTCTTTACAACCCCATTCAGGGAAGTTTTTTCTAATATATGCATTTAACTCAATTTCTGCTTGAGTATAAACTTTTTTCTCTTCTTCTAAATGTGCAAAACCTTCAATAGAACTCACAATCATCCCAGCACCAACAGTAGAATTAGTATATTTATCAATAATAATAAAACTTCCTGTATATCTATTCTCATGATATGGGTCTACTGCTATTTCTCTATCTAAAGATACTGTAACTTTTGCTATATCATTTAACTCTAAACTATCTGAATCAATCTCTTCAAATGTATTAATATTCTTTTTAAATTCAATAGAATTAAATGCTCCATTTAATACTGATGTAGCTCTTTTAATTACATAGTTTTGATTTAACTTTAATGGAGTTTCATCCATCCATACAACCATTGCTGATAAATGATTTGATACTTTAGGGATATCTGTTGATTTTACAATCATATCACCTCTACTAATATCAATCTCATCTTCAAGTGTAATTGTTGTTGTCATTGGTGCAAAGGCTTTAGAAATAGTCTCTACCTCTTCATCTTTTCCTATTGGTCTTAAATCTTTTATATCATTTGATACTATTGATTTAACTTTACTAGTCTTTCTTGAAGGAAGTACGGTTATCTCATCACCAACACTAATTGAACCACTTGCAATAGTCCCTGAAAAACCTCTAAAGTTTAAGTGGGGTCTTATTACATATTGAACAGGGAATCTAAAACTATTATTCTCTTTTTTATGAATCTCTGTTGTATCTAATAGTTGCATTAAAGGTTTATCTTTATACCAAGGCGACTTAGGAGAGTTTGTTAATATATTATCTCCATCAAGTGCAGAAATAGGAATAAATTGAATATTTAAATCTCTATTATGAGGTAGATATTCAATAATCTCTTGATAATCTGCTTTAATCTTTTCAAATACATCTTGTGAAAAGTCAACTAAGTCCATTTTATTAATTGCAACGATTAAATTTTTAATACCTAATAAAGATGCAATATAAGAGTGTCTTTTAGTTTGTGTTAAAATCCCTTGTCTTGCATCAACAAGAATAATTGCTAAATCAGCAGTTGATGCCCCCGTTGCCATATTTCTTGTATATTGTTCATGACCTGGAGTATCTGCAATAATAAACTTTCTTTTATCTGTTGAGAAAAATCTATAGGCAACATCAATAGTAATACCTTGTTCTCTTTCACTAGCTAATCCATCAACTAAAAGTGCTAAGTCAATTTTATCACCAGTAGTTCCACTTTTTTTAGAATCTTTTTCAATAGAGGCTAATTGATCTTCAAATATCATCTTTGAATCATAAAGTAATCTTCCTATTAGTGTAGATTTACCATCATCAACACTTCCACAAGTAATAAATCTAAGAATCTCTTTATTCTCATGCTCTTTTAAATATTGTTCTATATTTGTTGCTATTAAATCTGATTGATGTGCCATCTTAAAAATACCCTTCTTGTTTCTTTTTCTCCATTGATGCATCACCATCACTATCTATTAATCTCCCTTGTCTTTCACTTGTTGTACAAACTAACATCTCTTGAATAATTTCAGGTAATGTTGTTGCTTCAGAGTTAACTGCTCCTGTTAGAGGATAACATCCTAATGTTCTAAATCTAACTTTTTCTTTTTTAGCAGTACGTCTTAGCTCTTCAGGTATTCTGTCATCATCAACCATGATTTTTGTACCCATATACTCTACCACTTCACGCTCTTTTGAGAAGTATAAATCAGGGATATCAATATTTTCTAAATAGATATATTGCCAAATATCTAATTCTGTCCAGTTAGACAATGGGAATACTCTAATAGATTCACCTTGGGTATGTCTTCCATTATATATATTCCAAAGTTCTGGTCTTTGGTTTTTTGGATCCCATCTATGGTTTTTATCTCTAAAAGAGTAGATTCTCTCTTTAGCTCTACTTTTTTCTTCATCCCTTCTTGCTCCACCAAACACTGCATCAAACTTTTGGATATTTAGTGCATTTTTTAAACCTTCAGTTTTCATAATATCAGTATGTAAAGCAGACCCATGCTCAAAGGGAGAAATATCCATTTCAATCCCTTTTGGGTTTGAGTAAACGATTAATTCCATACCTACTTCTTTAGCACGTCTATCTCTAAATTCTATCATCTCTTTAAATTTCCATTTAGTATCCACATGCATTAGAGGCAATGGTGGTGGTGCTGGGTAAAAGGCTTTTTGTAGCAAGTGTAACATTACTGAAGAATCTTTACCTACACTATAAAGCATACCAGGGTTACTAAACTCTGCTACTACTTCTTTCATTATGTGCATTGATTCTGCTTCTAGTTGTTTTAAGTGTGTTAGTCTTTCTTGACTTATATTAATTTCATTCATATCTATAATTCCGTTAATTTTTTATTTAGCGTGTAAACCACACTCTTTATGTTCTGGGTTTTCCCACCACCATCTACCAGCTCTTATATCTTCACCATCTTTAATAGCTCTAGTACAGGGTGCACATCCAATACTTGGGAAACCTTGGTCATGAAGTTTGTTGTATGGAACATTGTTTGTTTTAATGTAATTCCAAACATCCTCTTCACTCCAGTTTATTAAAGGGTTTACTTTGATAACTTCAAAGTTTTCGTCCCATTCAACAACTGGCATATCTACTCTTGTGACACTTTGTGTTGCTCTTAAACCTGTAATCCAAACTTTTAAAGGTTTTAAAGCTCTTTTTAGTGGTTCAATTTTTCTAATACCACAACATCTTTTTCTATTTTCTATACTTTCAAAGTGTCCATTTATCCCTTGAGATGAATATAATTTTTGAACATCATCATTTAAAGGAAAGAAAACATTTATCTTTACACCATATTTTAGATTTGTTGCATCCATAACATCATATGTTTCAGGATGCAATCTTCCTGTATCAAGAGTAAATATATTTGCATTTTTGTCAATTTTTAACATCAAATCAGTTAAAACTTGATCTTCAGCACCTAAACTACTTGATAAAGCTGTTTTGTCTTTGTACTCATTTATGAAGTACTCTAAAATCTCATTTGCCTCTGCTCTTGCAAACTTTTCATTTAATACGTTAATCTCATGCATATCTATTACCTATATTTATTTTTTATCAATTAAATTTGATAGTCTGGTTCCTGAACTTTCCCAAAAGAGATCTTATTCCAAGCTCTTTCATGAAAGTAGTAAAGGGCCATTTTTGTAAATAGTTCTATTGAACCAATTGACGCGGCCATAGTAAGGTTACCAGTTATAAAATAGGAGATGATTATAGTATCAAGTGTTCCGACAGTTCGCCAAGAGACAGTTTTAGCAATGGATCGTCTTGCCTTTTCTGCCATTTTTACCTCTCAAACTAAATGTTTATATGAGAGGATGAGTTTTTACTCATCGTCATATAGTCCTGAACTTAAATATCTCTCACCTGTGTCACAAAGAATTGTAACAATCGTTTTACCTTTGTTTTCTGGTTTAGAAGCTATTCTTGTAGCTGCTAAAACATTTGCACCAGCAGAAATTCCAATTAATAAACCTTCATTTTTTGCTAATTCTCTTGAAGCTTTAATTGCATCTTCATTAGAAATTTTAACAATCTCTTCAAATAAATCCGTGTTTAAAACATCTGGAACAAAACCTGCACCAATTCCTTGGATTTTATGTGGACCTGGTTTACCACCACTTAAAACTGGAGATGCTTCAGGCTCAACCGCAACAATTTGGATATCTGGATTATGTTCTTTTAAAACTTCTCCAATGCCTGTAATAGAACCACCTGTACCAATAGCTGCAACTAAGATATCAATTTTTCCATCTGTATCTGCAAGAATCTCTTTAGCCGTTGTTTTTCTATGAATATCTGGGTTTGCATTATTTGCAAATTGTTGAGGAATAAATGAATTATCAGTAGACTCTGCTAATTCATTTGCCTTATCAATCGCACCTTTCATCCCTTTTTCTGGCTCAGTTAAAACAAGCTGTGCACCTAAAGCTTTTAAAAGTTTTCTTCTTTCTATACTCATTGAAGATGGCATTGTAAGAATAAGTTTAATTCCAAGCCCAGCACAAACAGAAGCTAAAGCAATACCAGTATTTCCTGATGTTGGCTCAATTACTGTTGTGTTTTCATTGATTAAACCACCTTCTAAAGCAGTTTTAATCATGTTTGTACCAATTCTATCTTTTACTGAGTGAGTAGGGTTCATGAACTCACATTTTCCAAGAACAGTTGCACCTGATTCTTTACTCGCTTGGTTTAACTTTACTAGTGGTGTATTTCCAATTAGTTCTGTTACGTTTTCTGCAAATTTCATTGTATATCCTTATGTTTTTATTAAATACTATAATGTAAAAATTCGTTATATTTATCTTGATAATCATCAAGTTGAGCTAAAGAGATATTAAAAATCTTTTTAGTATTTTCTTTTGCTTCATCAAAAAATATGTTTAAAATAGGGTTTTCAGTGCTACTATCAATAACTTTTAAATCACCCTCTAAAGCAATTAAAATATCTTTTACTAAAATATCTTTTGGCTCTTTTGCTAAAATATAACCACCTCTTGCACCCCTAATACTTTTCACAAGTTCTGCTCGTCTTAGTTTACTAAGCAGTTGCTCCAAGTAATTTTGAGGAATATTAGCACTAGAAGATATCTCTTTTATTTGAACAGGAGTATCCTCTTTATGTTTACTAAGTTGGTACATGGCTGTTAAACCATATACTCCTTTTGTTGAAATTAGTGGCATAATTAATAAACCTTCTTAGCTTAATGCTTGCTCTAAATCTTCAATTAAATCTTGAGGATCTTCTAATCCAATAGATAACCTAATTGTAGTTGGATTAATTCCTGCTTCTTTTAACTCATTTTCAGTCATTTGAGAGTGAGTTGTTGATGCTGGGTGAACAATAAGTGACTTAGAATCACCAATATTTACAACTACACTAAATAACTTCGCTGAATCAATCACTTTTTTAGCAGTCTCAAAATCTGCTACTTCAAATGAGATAAGACCAGATGCTTTCCCACCTTCAAAATATTTTTGTGCTTTTTCATAATATGGACTTGACTCTAATCCTGGGTAATTTACTGATGTTACTTTTGAATTAGATTCTAAAAACTTAGCAACAGTTAATGCACTATTTGAATGTTTGTCCATTCTAATATCTAAAGTTTCAATTGTTTGTAATAATAACCAAGAGTTATGAGGAGATTGACAAGCTCCAATATCTCTTAATAAATTAAGTCTAATTCTTAGACAAAAGTTTGGTAGAGGAACATCTACATAAACTAAACCATGGTATGAAACATCTGGCTCTACAAAGTGATAATATCTTTTTGAATTCTCTTTAAAGAACTCTGCTAAACCATCTCTTTCAACAATAATTCCACCAATTGCTGAACCCTGACCATTTGTATATTTTGAAGTTGAGTGAACTACAACATCAACTCCCCATTTAATTGGGTTAAACAGTGCAGCACTTGCTACAGTATTATCACAAATAGTTAAAACACCATTTCTTTTTCCAATCTCTACAATTTTTTCAATATCTGCAATAGCAATTTGAGGATTTGATAAAGATTCAAAGAAAATAGCTTTTGTATTTTCATCAATTTGTTCTTCTAAATTAGAGGCATCTTCACTTTTAAATACTTTTGTAGAGATTCCAAATCTTTTTAAAGTATAAGTTAAAAGTGTAACTGCTCCACCATAAAGCTTATCAGAGATTAAAACATTGTCTCCCGCTTCTGCAACATTTGCAACAGCATAAAAAATAGCTGATTGACCAGATGCAACACAAATTGCTGCTGCTCCACCTTCTAATTGTGCAAATCTTTGTTCTAATACATCAGTAGTAGGATTTGTTAATCTAGAATAGATTGAACCTAACTCTTTTAATGCAAATAAATTTGCTGCATGTTCAGCATCTCTAAATGCATATGCAGTTGTTTGAGCAATAGGTACATTCATTGTTCCCCACGCTTCTTTATTGTTATATCCACCATGAACTGCAATAGTTTCTTTTCTCATATATTCCTCCATTTACCTTTTGTAAAGTCTATTATTTTAATTCTTATTGAAATTGTATAGTATTTCTAAATAAATGTCAAGTAAATTGATACTAAATATTTAAAATAACTATTTTATGGTACTTTAGAGGTTATAATTTATACCTTATTAAATTAGTATAGTATTCTAATTAGCTATAAAATGAAGAAATTAATGAACAACTTTTATTAAGAAATAAGGTTGCATATGCAATAGTTGTATATACAATTAAAGGTTTTAGATGGAAATTACTTTAGAAAAATCAATAGGATTTAAAATTAACAAGGTTGCAAATAATTTGAATAGTTTATTTAATCATATGCTTCAACCTTTTGATATAGCTATTGAGCAAAGGGTTACACTAGAGATTATATTTCAAGAAAAAGAGGCTACTTTAACAAAAATCTCAAACACTTTATCAAAAGATAAAACTACTATTAGCAGAACATTAAGGACATTAGAAAAAAAAGAACTTATAAAAAAAGCATTAAGTAAGGATGATAAAAGAGTAAGTTTTATTGTTTTGACAAAAAAAGGGGAAGAGACTTTGAAAGCTTCTCAAGAAAGTACACGTAAGTTTAGGGAAGCACTAGTTTCAAAATTAGATGAAGATGAAAGGGAAACACTTTTTAGACTTTTAAATAAAGTTGATGAGGGTGTAAAGGATTATGAATAATGAAAAAAGCGATAAATCATATCTACTTAATTATATTATTATCAATACTCTCTTCAGTTGCACCAATTGCAACTGATACTTATATCCCCTCAATCCCAAATATAGCTGAGGCCTTTCATGTTAGTATTGAAAAAATAGAATTAACACTCTCAATCTTTTTGATAGGTTTTTCAGTTGGACAAATTTTTGGTGGTCCAATGTCAGATAGATTAGGAAGAAGAAAAAGTTCACTTTTTGGTCTTTTAGGGTTTGCATTATTTAGTTTTATTATGATTTTTAGTGCAAATGTTTATCAACTATGGATTTTTAGATTTATTGAAGCATTTTTTGGTGGAATAGTAGTTGTTAATGCAATGGCAACAGTAAGGGATAGATTTCATGGACAAGAAGCTGCAAAGGTTTTATCATTAATTGGTACAATTAGAAGTATTGCTCCACTTATAGCCCCTGCAATTGGTTCCTTAATTATACATTTTTATTCATGGGAAGCTGTATTTTTATTTTTAACTTTGTATGCTCTATTTGTAGCCTTTTTAGTTTATAAAGATTTAGATGAAAGTTTTACCTATGTGAAACAAGGTATCTATAACTCTTATAAAATAGTTCTTAGTCATAAAACTGCTATGAAAGCAATGTTGACTTTATCTTTAGGATTTTCAGGATTTTTTATTTTTATTTCAAAGTCCTCTTTTATTTTTATTGAACATTATGGGGTTTCAACCGACCATTTTCCTTTCTTTTTTGGGTTTAATTTTGTAATATTAATTGCAATGATAAGAGTTAATTTATATTTTCTAAAATCTAATACCCCTTTATTTTTAATCAAAACTAGTTTAATTATTCAAGTGTTTATTGCAATTTTATGGGCTTTAACTGCTGATATTCAAACCTTACCTTTGACAATGGCTTTAATGGCTGGGTATATGAGTATGATGGCATTTATATTTGGTAACTGTATGGCTTTAGCATTGGAGCATTTTAAAAAAAATGCAGGTGTTGCCTCTGGAGTAGTTGGTGTTTTACAATTTGGTTTAGGTGCTATTATTTCATCATTAGGAGTTTTATCCCATGGTGACTCACTTGTCCCAATTGGAACTAGTTTAGCATTTATCTCATTTGTAGCATTTTTAATTATACGAGGCTACAAAAAATAGGAGTTTTTTTATGGAATTATTAAATTTAACTATGAGTTGGATTGGATTTTTAGTACTTTTCATTTTTATTATTGGGTACTATTTTATTGCGAATGAAGAAAAGTATGAAATTGATAAATCTGTTCCTGCTTTGTTTATAGGTATTGTCTCATTTATATTAATTGCAATTTACTATTACATAAATGGATTAAATATCCATCATGTCCATGATGAGGCAGAGGCTGTTATCTTAGAGATAGCAGAAATCGTTTTTTTCCTTTTTGTTGCAATGACATATATTGAGTCTTTGATTCATATGGGTGTTTTTGACAGATTGAAGTATAATTTAATCTCAAAGGGTTTTACATATAGAAAACTTTTTTGGGTTACTGGATTTTTAGCATTTTTCATTTCTCCTATTGCTGATAACCTTACAACTGCACTTATTCTTTCAACTGTTTTAATCACTATTGAAAAAACTAAAAAAGAGTTTTTAGTCCCTGGGGCTATCAATATTGTTGTTGCTGCAAATGCTGGTGGAGCTTGGTCTCCCTTTGGTGATATTACAACTTTAATGGCATGGACAGCAGGAAAAGCACACTTTGTAGATTTTTTATTTTTATTCCCTTCATCTATTATGGGTTATTTAGTTACGGCATTTTTACTTTCAAGGGTAGTACCTGATACAAAACCACATTTTGATGCCGACAAAGAGGAAAAGCCAGAGATGAAAGAGGGTGCGACAATTATTATCTTTTTAGGAATTGTAACTATTATTTGTGCTGTAATCTCTCATCAAGTTTTAGATTTCCCTGCAATGTGGGGTATGATGTTTGGTTTAGTGCTTCTAAAACTACACTCATATAAATTAACAAAAAGATTTGGGAAAGAGCATTTTAATGTTTTTGAATCAATGGCAAAAATTGAAAACAACACACTTTTATTTTTCTTTGGTATTTTGGCAGCCGTTGGTGCTTTATATTTTATTGGATGGTTAAGTCTTGCTTCGATTGTTTACCGTGATGATTATTTAGGACCTACAATGGCAAATATAGCTGTTGGTTTTTTATCTGCTTTAGTTGATAATGTTCCTGTTATGTCTGCAATTTTAAAAGCAAATCCTGATATGGATCTTTCAAATTGGATGTTAGTTACCCTTACTGCTGGTATTGGTGGTTCTTTAATCTCTTTTGGTAGTGCAGCAGGTGTTGGAGTTATGGGTAAATTAAAAGGTATTTACACTTTTGGGGCTCATTTTAAATATGCATGGACAATTTTGTTAGGATATTTTGTATCTATTGCAATTTGGTATTTACAGTTTGAAATTTTGGGATTGAATTAAAAAATTAGATTAAAAGTAGTTTTCTTCCAAAGGGTATTTTGTTTTTATTTGCACTTAATGCCCATAAAACTTCATATGATGGTGGGATTCTTGGAAAAATCCCTTCACCATCAGTAAAATATAAAAGCATAGAACTCATTGGTAAATTTGCATCAATAAACTCAAAAACAGGTCTATAATCTGTTCCTCCACCACCTTTTAGTGGAAAATCTAATTTATCACCACCTCTAAAACTATAGTGTCCTTGAACTTTAGCATCTGCAATTATTAGTTCAATTGAAATAGCTGGAAAATTTTGCATGATTGATTTAAACTCTTCTGTAAAGAGACCTAATAATTCCTCTTTAATACTTCCTGAGGTATCAATTGCAACCACAAGACTTAATGTATCGCTAGTAAGGCTTGGCAGGGCAATTCCTCTATGGATATGTTTTTTATTAGGGGGCATAAAAGCATAGTTGTTTCTCATATGTTTATTGATTGCATTATAAAGTTCAAATCGCCAATCAATATTATTAGCCTTCATCTTTTTTGCAAATCGTTCAAAGCCACTAGGCATCAAAGATTTTCTTTGGGCTACTTCTTTTGCTAGAGTTGCTGCATATTCCCAATTCTCTTCATCTCTTTCATCTAGTTCTTGATCTATTTTATCTATATTTTTAAAGATAGAATTTTTCATCTCTTCATTTGAGTTTACTAAAGTATTATCTGTTTTATCAAGTTTGTCATCAAAGGCATTTGCACCTTGAAGTTCAACTTCCTCTTTTAGTATTTCATAAATCTCCTCAGAATACATATTTTTAAATTCTTTATTGTAATTAGCACCCTTAGGGATTTTAAGACCACTTTTTTTAAGAAGATTATTGATTGCAAAATCAGTTGCAAGTTGCCAAAGCATACCTTTTCTGTTTAACTTTCTTTGTTGATGGGATAAAATATGGTGCATCACACAATTTGTAAGGATAAATTTTAATTCATCTTTTGAACAAGATTCTATAAATGTAGGATTATATTTAAATCTTACACCATTACTAGCGTAATAACTTATATTTTCATCCTCTTCATGTTTTAATCTTGAAGCTAACATTCCAAAATATGGATGTTGGGTTGTTAGTTGGCTTTTTGCTTTTACTAAAAGGGTATTTGCATCCATAATAAATGGAACTCTTAGTGTAATAGTTTATTAAAGTTTTTTAACCACAATGGCCAATTTTTTAAATAGTCAACTTCAATATTTCTTTGTCTTAAATCTTGGATTATCATAACAGCAAATTCACCAGGAAGTTTTAAAGTATAGCCTAAAAGATTGTTTAGTTCATCTGTTGAAGATTCATCATCTATTCTCATAGATAGTGAGGTACATAAAATATGTAGTGCAGAGGTTTCAGTTGGAACATCTTCACCCGTTCCATTTAAAATCTCATTCATATTTGGTAAGGATTTTTCAACAGCTTTAAATGCTAAGAATGAAGCAGCTAATTCTTCACCAATAGCACCTGCTATCATTGTTAGAAGTAGGTCATCAATTGGATCTGATAATAAGATTTCGTTTACATACTCCCAAGTTCTTGGAGTTGCAAAGGCTTTTTCATCATTTTGGGTGTTAAATGTAAAAAGTGCATCGGGTCTATAAGATATAAAAGCTATTATTGAAGTATCAATATTATTTTGTTTTGCCCATATTTGCCAATCTTCTACATATGGCTCCATTTCAAGGTGTACAAATCTGTTTGCTAAAGGTGAAGCCATTCTAAATACTACACCTCTATCACTTTCTCTATTACCTGCTGCAACTATTGACCAACCATCAGGAAGGTGATACTCACCAATTTTTCTATCAAGTATTAGTTGATAAGCTGATGCTTGAACCATTGGAGCAGCTGTGTTTAATTCGTCTAAAAATAAAATTCCTTCTTTTACCGTACCATCTGGCAAAAATGAAGGGGGAGCCCAAACTGCAGAGTCATTGTTTGAATTAAAAAATGGAATACCTCTAAGGTCTGTAGGATCAAGAAGGGAAAGTCTTAAATCTATACAGTCAATACCTTTGTCTTTTGCAATTTGGGCTACGATGGATGATTTTCCAATACCAGGAGGACCCCACAAGAAAATAGGAATCTTTCTGTTTACAAGATGTGAAATGGCATGCTTTGTATTTTGAGGAGTCATAAAGTTCCTTAGTATTGGACTAAGTCTATGTTTGCAAAAAGTGTACCAGTGCTTTTTAAAAACTCATATTTACATTAAAAATTGTATAATCAGATTTTATAAAGAAAGGTATATATTGAAAATCGCAATTGTTGGCGCAGGTGCAGCGGGGATTATAGCAGCTATTACAGCTAAAAGAGAAAATGAAAAATTAGATATTGATATTTTTGATGTGAATAATGGTATTGGGAAAAAAATACTTGCTTCGGGAAACGGAAGATGTAATATTTCAAATATTGATTGTAAAGTTGAAAACTATATAGGTGAGAATCCATCTTTTTGTTCCTATGCTCTAAAACAGTTTGATTTTAAAGCCTTTGAAAAATTTTGTAAATCAATTGGACTTTTACTTGATATAAAAGAGGATGGGAAAGTTTATCCTCTATCAAATGAAGCAAAATCAGTTGTAAGACTTTTAGAAAACTCACTTGAATCATTAGGTGTAAATTTAATTTTAAATGAAAAAGTACTAGATATAGAAAAACAAGGTGGAAAGTTTTTTATAAAAACAGAAGAAAATGAATTTAAAGAATATGACAAGGTATTAATTAGTTCTGGTCTTGGTGCGGCTCCACAACTAAAAGCTACTGAAGATGGTATGAATATAGCTTGTAAATTTGGGCATAGTTTTAATATGACTTATCCATCGCTTGTTGGGCTTCAAACCTCTTTTGAATACGCTTCAAAAGTTCAAGGTGTAAAAAAAGAATCACAAGTTAGTTTATTTATAGATGGTCAAAAAGAGAATGAAATATTTGGGGATGTTCTTTTTACTAAATATGGAGTTAGTGGTTTTGCAATACTTGATATCTCCCAATATGCAGTTTATCCTTTGTCTTTATATCAAGATGTACAAATCTCAATAAACCTTTTTCCAAAACAAAATAGAAATGAAGTTTTAGGGATGATTGAATCATTGTTTAAATCTTTACCAAATCAAAATGCCTGTGAACTTCTAACGGGGATTATCTCAAATAAACTTGCCCCTGTAATATTTGAAATGAATAATATAGATAAAGATTTAAAAGCAAAAGATATAAATGCAAAACAAATAAGAGCAATAGTTAATTCACTAATAAATCTCCGAATGAAAGTAACTGATACCCAAGGATTTAAACACGCAGAAGCAAGTGGCGGAGGTGTTAGAACTGATGAGGTAGATAATAAAACTTATGAGAGTAAGAAGTGTGAAGGGCTTTATTTAGCTGGTGAAGTTTTGGATATAGTTGGGAATAGGGGTGGATATAATTTGCAGTTTGCTTGGGCTAGTGGTTACTTAGCTGGAAAGTCGCTAGTAAAATAGTTCTTTTGTCAAATTTCTGCGTTATCGTCAAAATTTAGAAAGTCATTTACTACAGTAAACTCCTTCCTAAATTTATCCTCTAGCCTTGAACTTTAACAAAATTTACTATTTTGGGAGAAAATATGTTTTATAAATATCAAATGATAAAAAATACTAAAGATTTAAGTTCAGATACTCGGATAAATGGTTTATTCAATTGTCATGCAGTTTTTTCATCAAGAATAAATTTCAATGATCCTCTAGATTCTAAAATAGTTTTTGTAGAGCCTACTGTTTCTGAAATAAAAGAATTTGTAAATGAAATAGGTAAACAAAATCTTAATCTAAGATATGAGTTTGAGAGTTATTATAATGGAAATAATTTTACAGCAAAAGGTTTAACTTTTATTGCAGATTATGAAATACATTTAAATAAATTTTTTGATGAGGAATATTTCTTTTATTGTGTTTCAAAAAATGATACAAGTAATTTAATGTGGTCACATTATGGAAATTCACATTATGGATTTTGTATAGAGTTTAAAGATAGTTCTTTTCGAGATATAGATAAAGTTATTTACAAAGATAAATCCCCTTCATTAAAGATGATTGATTGTCTAAGAGCTGAATTTAAGGGAAAGGGATTTAATATAGCTTGCAATATAAATGAGAATGAATTATGGGAATCAGTAAGAACAAAATATGATGAATGGGTATATGAAGAGGAATATAGAATACATGCTAGAGATGAAATGATTGAAAATGCTATTGAAAAAAATGATAAATTTCTAAAAATAAAATACAATTCAGAAAATATAGAATCCATTATATTTGGTTTGAGAATGCCTGAAAAAGTTAAAAAATATATAATTGATAATATTCCTTACGATGTAAAATTTAAACAATCAACTCTTACTGATAATGGGTTTATAAATATTGATTATGAAACGTGAGCATTTTCAAAAAAGCGTTAATAAAAATCTATAAAAATTCGTAAAGAAATTTGAACTGTCTGAGGTGAGGCACGAGCCGAGTTTTCAAATTTTAGAATTTGTATATATTTTTTAGTTTTTTTGGAATTTGTGAACGCTTTTTTGTTTACTTTTTTCTAAAAAAAGTAAGGAAATAGATTAAAACCTTTCCTTTAAAACAGTAAGTTTTTTTATCTTCCTAATCTCAAAATTTCCTACATTGCAAGTGATTTTTTCATCACTCATTATCAAAGGTCTAACTTCTTTGTATGATTTACCTTCATATGAAAAGCTGATAAGGTTTCTATCCTCTATAGCTTTTTGTAAAAATCTTTGTTCTATACTCATTTTAAATTCCAATTTTTCATTTATATACACTTTTTATACCATACTAGTAATAAAATCTTATTAATCTTTTTATATAAATGCTTTTTATTAAGTATAAAACCTTTAATAAAAGTCTATATCATAGTGTTTTTAGAAGATGAGAATATAAAAATAGATTTAAAAATAAAAGAGGTATTAGAAGTTCTATGATTGAACTATTAATTGATAGTTTGATATACTAATATATTAGATTAATACTTGTGGGAGGGTAGGAGATGTTAAATGCAACTCAAAAAGCTTATAATGAAATTTTAAGAAGGATACTTAATTTAGAGTTGCCACCTGGTACTTATATTTCAAGAAATGACTTAGCAGAACAATTAGAAATAAGCAAAACACCAATTAGAGAAGCTTTACAACTTTTAGAACAAGACAAACTAGTAAAAATCTTTCCTCAGTCTAAAACCTTAGTTACCAAAATAAATATTGATGAAATTAAAAGAAGTAACTTTTTTAGAGTTGCAATTGAAATTGAAGTTTTAAGAGAGATGATTGAAAACTATGATGAAAAAACACTTGCAAAAATTGAAAAAAATCTAAAAAAACAAGAAGAGATTTCAGAAGATATTACTAGACTAAATGAGTTTGATGAACTTGATAAAGAGTTTCATACTATTATGTTTAATTCAATAGGTCAAGAGGAATTAAATAATTTATTAATATCAAAAATGGACATAAAAAAAGAGCAAATAGATTAGAACTACCAATAAATGGGAAAAGTAAAAAACTTTATGAAGACCATAAAGCTATTTATGAGGCAATAAAAGAGAAAAATTTTAAAAAAGCAGAAAAGGCAATGAGAACTCATCTTTCTAGAACTATTTCTAAAATAGATGACTTAAAAAAAGAAAAACCATATTTTTTTGATTAATTAATAAAATTTTTTCATTTTACATTTTTCTTACATCTTTTTTCACTACTATAATATGTATATGAAGTAGCTGGTCCATTCAGCTTTCCCGCTCCTCCCTTCCTAAGGAAATAAGTCATCAAGCTACTTCATATAGTTTTGACTTGCAATATGGAAGTATGAACCTAATCAATAATTTAATTAGAGGTAATCAACTTTAAAAATTAATGCTTGGTATTATAATCTAGTAGATTGTTCTTTAATAGTTTTTTAAAAAGAAACTAATAGTTTTGAAAATGTAGACTAAAGAGGGTTAGCCTCTTTAATCTAAAGATATCTATTAAGAGCTTTTGTTTGGCTTCCATTAAACTCAACAATTTTATCAAGTCTAATTACTGTTCCATCTTCCATTTCAATAAACTCTTGTAGATTAACATTTTTTATATCTACTACTTTACTATGTAACTCTTTTTCTTTTTTATTATCTTTATAGACAATATCACACTCTTCATGCTTAACAGCAGCATCTTCAAAAACTTCATACAATTCGTTTGAAACATTTACGTATCTATTCATAGTTTATCCTTCCTATAATTCAAGCTTGTCTAAAATGTTAAGAAACATTTCATGCTCTTGTTCGCTAATTTTAGATCTTAATTCTTCTCTAAATGAGGTAACTGAAGATATTGTTGACTCAAGAATCTCTTCACCTTTTTTTGTAAGTGATATTTTGTTAGATCTTTTATTATTAGCATCATTTACTCTAGTTATAAGTTCTTTTTTTTCAAGTGAACTTAATGAGCGACTTATTGTTGCTTTATCTTTACCAAGGAGTTTTGCAATTTTTGTCTGGTTTACATCAGGCTCAAATTTTATAATCTCTAAAGTTGCCCTTTGTTCAGTCGCAATTTCATAAGGTAGTAATGCTTTGTTTAATGTATAAACAACATTATTTGAACTTCTTATTAATCTATAAGCAATTGAATCTTTTAATGCATACTTCATAAATCTCCTTTAGTTGCGTATGCAATTATTGCATATGCAACCTTTTAAAAACCTTATGTTTTAAACTGTTTTTATTATAATAAGAAAATTTTTTAGGATTTTCATATGTTATTAATTATATATTTTTCAATTGCTATTGGGGTATCTTTTTTATGTTCTATACTTGAAGCAGTTTTATTATCAATAAGTGCTTCCCATATTGAATTGGTAAAACAAAAAAACAAAAAACTTGGATTGTTAATGGAGAAACAAAAAGATGATATTGATTTCTCTATTGCGGCAATTTTAACTTTAAACACCTTTGCTCATACCTTAGGTGCAGCAGGTGTTGGTGCAGAAGCTGCCAAAATATTTGGTGAAGAGTATATGTTTTATATTTCAGCTGTTTTAACTATATTGATTTTAGTATTTTCAGAGATTATTCCAAAGACTCTAGGGGCTTATTATTGGAAGAATTTAGCTGGTTTTAGTACAAGGGTTATAAAAGTTTTAGTTTATATTACCTATCCGATTATTATAGTTATGAAAAAAATTACTGTACTTCTTGCTGATTCAAAAAAGAATGTTATTACAAAAGAAGAGATTATAGCAACTGCAAAAATAGCCGATGAAAATGGCATTATTAGAAGTGAAGACAGTGGAATAATTGAAAATGTTTTACAACTTCATGATATTAGAGTCAAAGATATTTTAACTCCAAGAAGTGTAGTTTATTCTATTCAAGAAAATGATTATTTATCAAGTTTTGATTCTCTTAAAAATAATTCCATTGATTTAAAAAAGTTAAAAGAGTATTCGAGAATTCCTATATTTAGAAACAATATAGATGATATGGTGGGATTAATTATCTCTAAGGAGTATTTTTATGAAAAGATTAGCGATGAACTTGAAAATAAATTAACTCTTGTAAAACCAATTTTACATGTTAACGAAAATGTTCCTGTATCAAAACTGATTGATATGTTTATAGAAAGTAAAGAGCATATGTATTTAGTTGTCGATAATTATGGACAAACAGAAGGGATTGTTACCCTAGAAGATGCAGTTGAAACTCTACTTGGACGTGAAATTGTAGATGAACTAGATTCCCATGTTGATATGAGAAAGGTAGCTAGAAGAAAAATGTTAAGATTAAGGGCAAAAAAAAATATTATGTAGTATTTTAGTTAGCCTTTAATCTTATTTACTATAATTACGAAAGAATTTTATTGAGGGAAAGATATGGATAATAAAATAGAAGAACCAAAAACAACATATGAAAAAAAACTTACACAAGAAAAATATAATGTAAATGTCGCTTTTTATGTTCATCTTAAAGAATACACTAATACTGTAAGAGAAGAATTAGAAAAAAGATTAGAAGAAGTTTTTTTCTATTCTAGGGGAGTTGAATGGAAATTTGACAGTTTTGGTATTGAAAAAGCAGGTTCTAGAAACAAAAATATCGTGGGATATTTTATTTTTAGAACTGCAAATGTAAATGAGTTAAAAAAACTTTTCTTAGAATATTTCAAAGATTATGAAAATGCAGTGAAGATAACTTGTTCAATTGCTGAATATCAAAAAATCAATGAAAGTTTTTTTGAACTAGAAGTTTAAAAGATAGAGATCAATCTCTATCTTACTTTCCACTCTTATTAATAAGCTGTTAAAATAAATATTTTATAATTTCAGTATATTAATTAAAGGATTTAAGATGAATCTCAAAAAAATAACTTCACTTACAATGTTACTTTCAATTGTTGTAATGACTTATACTGGAGTTATGTTATTTATTGCACCTCCAGGGAGAATTGCAAATTGGGCAAATTGGGAAATTATTGGACTTTCTAAAGAACAATATGCTCAAGTACATACAACCTTTATGGTTTTAATTGTATTTATGACAATTTTACATCTTTTTTATAACTGGAAGCCAATAACAAGTTATATGAAAAATAAAGCAAAACAGATGGTAGTATTTACAAAAGATATGCTTGTTGCTGTTTTATTAACTTTTGTTTTTCTAATTGGTACTTTAAATGGTTTCGTCCCTTTTTCTTCTTTTATAGAGTTTGGAGATGATATTAAAAACTCTTGGGAAAAAGATTATGGAACAGCACCTTATTCACATGCAGAGTTATCGTCTTTAAAAAGTTTTTCTAAAAAACTAGGCTTTGATATTACAAAAAGTGAAGAGATATTAAAAGCAAATAATATTACTTTTGACTCAAGTCAGAGTTTATCACAAATAGCTCATGATAACTCAGTTAGTCCTCAATTTATTTATAATCTTTTAAAAGTTAATTTTGAAAAAAATGGACAAGAGATTATTGAACTAACAGGTCTTGGGAAAAAAACTGTAAAAGAGGTTGCACAGACTTTAAAACTTTCTACAAATGAGTTTATCTCAAAATTAAAAACTTTGGGAGTAGAAGCTAATAGTGATGATAAATTTAAACAAGTTGCCGAAAAATACGACATGAGTCCAATGGATATCATGTCAAAACTAGGATATAAAAAACCTGAATAAGAAGTAAGCTTTATAGCTTACTTCTCAAAAAGCTTTAAAATATCTTGTGGTGTATCAACAATATATTTTGCTCCATTATCTATTAACTCTCTAGGCCCTCTAAATCCCCATCTTACACCAACGGGAATCATCTTTGAATTAATAGCAGTTTTTATATCAACATCACTATCTCCAATAAAGAATATGTTTTCAGGGTTAATATTAAAAGATTTTGCTATTTCAAGTGCAACCATTGGGTCAGGTTTTTTAGGAATATTTTCTTTTTGTCCGTGAACCTCTAAGAAATTATAATCACTAAAAAATTCTTCAACATATTTGCATGTAAAATAATGGGGTTTATTTGAAAGTATTCCAATTTTGATATTTTGTTTTGTAAGTTGTTCTAAAACTTCATTTATACCATCATATGGTTTTGTGTTTAGATGATGCTCTTGATCATATACCTCTTTAAATCTATTTAATATTTTTTCTTTTAAATCTTCATTGCTATTTTTGGGAACACAGTTATTAACTAATACAGATGCTCCTCCTCCAACAAAATTTTTATATTCAGAGATATCATGTCCAGGTAGATTAAACTCTTCTAATACTAAATTAGCACTTATTGCTATATCACTTAGAGAATCTATAAGTGTTCCATCTAAATCAAATATAATAGCTTTGTTTTTCATATAAATCCTAATGTTCTTTTATTATATGTCTTGAAAAAATAATTGATAAAATAATAGCAAAGAAAGTTAACATGGAACTTATTAAAAAGACTAAATCATAACTTTTATTCAAATCATAAAGATAACCAGCTCCTACAGGAGCAATTGTTTGGCATAGGGCAAAAAGCAAAGTTACTAGGGCTAAAACTTGTGCATTTTTTTTCACATCAAAGTGGATAGAAGTAAGTAGTGTTATAAGTGAAGGTACACTCCAAACAGATATTCCAAAGGTAATAGCAGATATCCAAACAGCAATAAAGTTTAAGTCGAGGGTTAATATAAAGTTAGAAATTGTTTGTAAAATAAAAACCAAAATCAAAGCTTTATAGGCGCTTGTTTTATCTGCAAGAATACCAAATATATAACCTGAAAAAATACTCAAAAATCCAACTAAAGCCCAAAAGTCTCCAGAGATAGAAGTAGTAAAATCGTATTTGCTAATAACTGCACTTACAAAATATGTAACATAAACAGCATAGGTTAGTCCAAATATCATATATAATATCCCAACCTTCCAAAAGGAGCTTATAAAAAAGTATTCAAAGGCTTTTGATTTTAATTCACTCAAATGATGTGTGGTGTCTTTTTTTATTCCAATTTGTGAAACAAAAGCAAAAATAACCATAATACAACTAAATAAAATCCATGAAGTTTCCCAAGCATCTATTTTAACAATATTTTCAATATATGGAACAATTTGTCCAGAAATTACAATTGCAACTCCACTTGCACTAACTACTATTCCTATAGCTTTTCCCCTTATATTTTTGGGAATCTCATTTGATAAATAAGACATAATTGAGATATTTGAAATACTTGCTAAAAATCCTGCAAGGCAATAGAAAAAAGAGATAAGTAGGTAGTTTGAAAAAACTGTCATAAGTACCATAAATAAAGCTTGCAAAATCATTGTTGCAAAGATAAGTTTATATGTTGGGTATTTTGTATATAAAGAGTTTACAAATAAAATACCAATGAAGTATCCTATAAAATTAGCTGTACCTATAAAACCAACTTGGGTAGTTGAGAGTTCTAAAGATGCTTGTAGATTTGGTAAAATCATACCAAAAGCAAATCTTCCAAATCCTAAACATGAAAATAGAATTAAAAAAGCTGATAAAATCTGTTTTATATAAGGTTTCAATTTCTTAGTTCTATCACTTCATTTGATAATTCATTTTCATCATTTTCTTGAATAGGAAAATTTTTAATCAGAATCTCATTACATTGTTTTATAGCTTTTATATAACCATTTGAAATATTGTTATTTTTTACATCTTTGATAAATTCATCAACAATATTTTGCCAATAAGAGTCATCAATTTTTCCTTTTATGACACTATCTGTAATAATTTCCACATATTTTTCATCTAAACTAACAAAAAACATAATTGCCTGCTTTGTTTTTATTTTTTGTAAACCTAGATTAGCAAATTGTTTATTTGCATAAATAGATGCTTTTTCATATTTGTATGATTTTGGAAGTAAAGATAAAAGTGCTTTATTTGATTTATCAAAAATAAAATAAAAGAAGATAAAACTTAGTGTTTGTATTTCAAATAGTTTTATACTATTGTTTTCAAAAACTAATGTTATAAGTGAAATAATAGTTGTGATAAATAGGCTTAAAGCTATGGTTTCAAACTTGTATGAAGATGATTTTTTAGTCATAACTGCAACAAGTTCAGCTGAACTTTGTTTCTCAAGGTTTTCAATTTCTTGTGAGATTTTTTGTTTTTCATTTTCGTTTAAATACATTACCATCCTCCACTAGCGCCACCGCCACCAAAACTTCCGCCACCTCCACCGAAGCCACCAGAACTGCTAAACCCTCCACCTGAAGAGAAACCACCAAAACCTCCATTGTATCCAGTACCATAAGAGGGATGAGTACTAGAATAAGAATCATAAGAAACTTTTTTTGTAGTTAAATAAACAATAATACCAATAACAAAGTATGTAATAGCTGCAAATAATAAACTTTGGGTAAAGGCAATAGCAAAAGTACCTGCAAATCCCCCTAACATACTAGAATGAAATAGTTTACTAATCTGCATATTCTTAAATTTTCTAGTAGCTCCACCTAATATAGCAGATATAAATATTATTGCAAAAAATAGGAAAAACCAATTTTCGGAAGTTTCATTTAATACTCCATAATCACTTGGTTTATATTCACCCTTAATAGCTTTTATAATAGCATTTGTTGCATCTCTAATACCACCATAAAAATTACCTTGTCTAAACTTTGGTTTTAAAACATATTCTATAATCTCATGGGCTGTCTTATCTGTAAGTGCTCCTTCAAGACCATATCCAACTTCTATTCTCAGCTTTTTTTCAGCCATTGAGATGATAAGTAAAACTCCATTGTTTTTATCTTTTTGGCCAATTTGCCAATATCTTCCTAATTGGTAACCATAATCTGCTATATCATAACCATCTAGGGAAGTTAGTGTTACTATTACTATTTGATTAGAAGTGTTTTTTTCTTCATTTTCTAATATAGAAGATAGTTTTGTCTCCTCTTGTTTTGATAATATTTGAGCATTATCAACAACTCTTCCTGTAAGGGAAGGAAAAGTTGGAGCTGCAAATAGTATATTTTGTAAAAGAAGAAAAGATACTATTGTTAAAACTATTTTTTTCATATTAGAAATTTACTTTTGGAGCTTCTTGTTCTTGAGGTGATGCTGTAAAAGTTTGCTTTACTTGTGCTTCTGGATATATTATTGCTGCAACTATTTTACCAGGGAAAGTTCTAAGTTCAAGATTATAAAGTCTTACTGCTTCTATATAATCCTTTCTTGCAACAGAGATTCTATTTTCTGTCCCTTCTAGTTGAGATTGAAGTGCTAGAAAGTTTTTGTTTGCTTTCAATTCTGGATATCTCTCAACTACTAACATCAGTTTTGATAGGGCAGAACTTAGGGCTCCTTGTGCTTGTTGGAATTGTTTGAAAAGTTGTGGGTTAGATAACATCTCAGGAGTTAAGTTGATTTTTCCAACATTTGCTCTTGCTTGGGTAACTTCTGTTAAAGTTGATTTTTCATGTGATGCATAAGCTTTTACTGTTGATACAAGGTTAGGAATTAAATCTGCTCTTCTTTTGTATTGGTTTTGAACTTGAGACCAAGATGCTTTAACATTTTCATCCAATTTTGGTACATTATTTATATTTGTTGCAATTAAGGCAATAATTGCAATAACAATTACACCTAGTCCTATTAAAAAAGCTTTCATTTTTTTAACCTTTATTTAATTTTATGGTATAGTATTGAAAGTTTGATTAACAAATAATGAAAAGAATTTTTAATAAGAGATATAATGGAAAATTGGAAAGATGTAATTAATATTGAAAAAGAAAAAGATTATTTTAAAAATCTAAAAGAGCAAATTGATAAAAAATATGAAACGACTACCGTTTTCCCTCCAAAAGATAAAATATTTAATGCCTTTTCTAAATCTTCTTTAAAAGATTTAAAAGTTGTTATTCTAGGACAAGACCCTTATCATGGTAAAGGGCAAGCACAAGGTTTAGCCTTTTCTACACCTAAAGAGATAAAAAATCCACCTTCTATGGTAAATATTTTAAAAGAGATAAAAGATGATTTAAAAAAAGATTCTTCATGCTTAGATGGGGATTTAAATCCTTGGGCAAAGGAGGGGGTTCTTTTATTAAATACAATTTTAACAGTTGAAGAATCAAAACCAAAATCACACCATAAGTTAGGATGGGAAACTTTTACAAATAATATAATAAAATATATTTCAGAAAACTGTGAAGATGTGGTTTTTATACTTTGGGGTGCTCCTGCAATAGCAAAGAGTAAACTTATAGATGAATCAAAACATCATATTTTGACTGCTCCTCATCCAAGTCCTTTATCTTCATATAGAGGCTTTTTTGGATGTAAACACTTTAGTAAAACAAATGAGATTTTAAAAAGTTTAGGGAAAAAGCCAATTAATTGGTAAAAGGGAAAAAGATGAAGAATATTTTCTTGAGGTTTGTAATTGTTTTTACACTTATTGGTTCTTTGTTTATTCTAAATGCAAAACAAGGTGAGAAATTTATTCTTGTCCTTAAAGAATCAAATATAAATGGAAAAGTTTTATATAGATTAAAAGATAAACTTTCATTAAATGAACTAGAGATAAATGATAGTTTAAAACATAACTATATGTTACAAAGAATACTAGAAAAGATTTTTGACCATGAAGATGAGTATACTGATGAAGAATTGTTTTTCGTTGATACAATAATCGATAAGGATGGTAATGAGTGGACACTAAGTGTTAATGTATTTGATAGTAATTCTTCCGTTTCACAATTTATTTCAAAAAAAGATGATTTAATTATAAATGGATGGATAAATAGAAATAATAAAGATATTTTTGGTCTTAAAATCTTTAACTTTTAAAATAAATAACTAAAAATCAATATATTTATGTAACATTAAAACATATTTTTCTAAAATAATATCTAATTTAATAACAAGGTGAAGGAATGATTAAAAAAGTAAGTTTAAAGAAAATGAGTTTAATGAGTATCTCTCTTGCTGCTTTATTATTTACAGGTTGTGCAGCGCCATCTTTTACAAAAGTTGGAACAACTGCAACTGGAGAAAAAGTAGCTATAACTAAACAAGATGTTCATGCAAAAACAAAAATGAGTGAAACTATATTTTTAGAGCCAGTTGATCCAAAAGATCAAATTATCTATTTCAAATTTAGAAACACTTCAGATGAAGAGCTTGAAATTATGCAAAAATTAAAAGCAAAATTCGAAAGTATGGGATTCGTTGTAACAAGAAATCCTAAAAAAGCTAATTTTATGGTGCAAGCTAACTTACTTAAAGTTGGTCAAATGGATGAAAATGAACAAAAGAATTATTTGGCATCTGGTTTTGGAGTAGGAGCAGCAGCAGCTGGTGTAACAATGTTAACAGGTGGTGGATATGGTAGAGCTGGAACTGCTGGATTAATTGGTGCAGTAGTAGGTTTAGGAATAGAAGCAGCCAGAGTTAAAGATGTACATTACGCAATGGTTACTGATGTAGAGATTAGACAAAGACCAATGAAAGGTGAAACTGTAACTCAAAATGATAGTATGTCAGGACAAATGGGTAGAGGTTCTGTAAGTAAACAAAGTTCTACTATGGAAAATGTTCAATGGAAAAAATATAGAACAAGAATTGTAAGTTCTGCTTATGCTCCTGGTTTAGAGTTTGAGCAAGCGAGACCATTCTTAGAAGATGGACTTGTTAAATCTTTAGCAGGTACAATGTAATTATAAAGGGTATTCATCTTTGATGAATACCTATATTCAAGGTTGATTTATGGAAGAAAAATGGTATTTAGAAAACACTGGTAATATTAACCAGATGTTAAGAATAAGAGATGATATAGATCTACCTCAAACAATGGAAGAGTTCCCTCATTTAGTATTGTTAAAACATAATTTTCATGTGGCTGATGATATTATGTTTCCAGATCCAGCTTGTTTAGCTTTTTTTACTGCTTTTGAGAATAATCATTTAGAAAGTTTAGAAGAGGAAAATAAGTTAGCACTTCTTGCTGTTGATATTTGTGAAGGTTTAATGCAGTTTTATGTGTATTGTAAAGATACTCAACAAACTATATATGATTGTATAGATTTTTTAAAATCAAATGATTTATATAAATGTGATTTTGAAGTTTATAATAACGATTGTGGAAAAAGATTAGAAGAGTTTTTCTAATCAATTTCTCTTTTTTGCCAAATATAGATTTTGTAATACCAATATCTATGGCCTTTTGATGGAAATTTTTTAATATCTCCGAATATAAAATCAATAATTTTTCTAGTATTCTCATCAAGTGATGCACCCTTTGAAATAGATTGTGCAAAACCGTTTTTAAGCATAGTAAAGATTTTTTCTTCTTGTTCTATAAAATCTAAGTATTTCATTTTTTGAAGTTCTCTAGTTCTTTCAGTTGAAAGGGTAGTTAGATATTCTTCAAACATTAAATAAGCATCAGCTTTTTGGTTATTCTTACTATTAAAAAAAGCATGGCTTGCTTTTTTTACATTCTCTTTAATATCTAAACCCATATCAATACATTGCCTTTTCTCAAAGTCTTCTTCGGGATTAGTTTTAATAACCATTGGTTCATTTTCTTTTTTCTTAGACTCTTCTTCTTTTATATCTATTACTTTGTCTATTTTTTGTGAGTCTACTTGTTTCGCTTCTTTAAGATTTTTTTTACCTAAAAAATTACTAAACATCTTTTCTCCTATTGGGATCAATCAATATTATTGCTTAACTCTTTTAAGAAATTTAAAAAATTTCTATTGTGTAATTTACTAATATGTAAATATATATAGGCAACAACAACTAAATTTAAATGAATCATTGCTTCTTGAAAAGAAAGAAAAGTAAATAAAATACCTGCAATTAAAATAAATATTGGATATGAAAGTTTTATCCTTTCTTCATCAGTCTCAAAAGCAAGTCTATAATCCTTTAAATTCTTTTTTATAAACTCTTTATCTTCTAAAGTTAATTTCTTCTGCTGTTTTAGTACATCTAAGCCTTTTAATACTTCAAGCTTCTTCTTATATTGAAGATATTTATATAATAGTACTGCTAGTATAGCTACAGAGATTAAATTACTTATTAATTCCAATGGAATCTGAAAATCCATATTCTTCCCTCAAATTGATTTGGATTATTTTATTATAATTGAGATTAGATACATATAATATTTTGTAAAATAAAAGTAATCATATTAATTATAAATAAACTTTAAAGTTATTATAGATAATATAAAATATTTTATTTAAGGAGTTGAAATGAAAAAGATTTTAGTTTTATTACTAATTGGGGTATCGTTTATGTTTGCTGCATTAAATTTAAATACTGCAACAAAAGATGAACTTATGTCTATAAAAGGAATAGGTGAAAAAAAAGCGGAGCAAATAATTACTTTTAGAAAAAGTAAAAAAATTGAGACAGCAGATGAGTTATCAAAATTAAAAGGTTTTGGACCAAAATTAATCTTAAATATAAAAAATGAGATTAAGGTTAAACAATAGTACGAATTAGAAGTGATTATAATTTATATTATTTTCACTTCCAAATTTTTCAATTTTTTGATAAAATATTTTTAACCTTAAAATTAGGATTTAATATGAAGATATCAGGTAACTCTTTTTGTCCATGTGGAAGTTTAAAAAAGTTTAAAAAATGTTGTAAAGTATTTCATGAAGGTGATTCTGCAAAAAATGCATTAGAACTTATGAAATCAAGATATAGTGCATATGCTGCAAATAATGCAAGTTATTTAATGGAAACTACACACAGGGAAAACCCAGATTACTCTTCTGATATTAAAACTTGGGAAGAAACACTACATGATTATTTTGATCATACAAGCTTTGAAGGCTTAGAAATCTATGACTTTATAGATGGTGAGAATGAAGCCTATGTTACATTTAAAGCTACTATTTCACAAGGAGCAATTGATGCATCTTTTGTTGAAAAAAGTAAATTTGTAAAAGTTAATGGGAAATGGCTTTATCATAGTGGAAAGTTTATAGGTTAAAATAAAACATCTTAAATAAAAATTTCGATAAACTCTTATTTATTTTATTAAAAAGAGTTATTATGAAAATTTTATTGGCACCTGCAGAGACAAAGAATAGTGGAGGGGAATCTCCATCTTTCTCAAAAGAAAATTTTTCTTTCCCAGAACTTTTCTCAAAAAGAGAAGAGATTATAAATATATATGAAGATTTATTAAAAAACTTTACAATTGAAGAGTTATCAAAATGGTTTGGATTAAAAAACCTTAAAGATGTGGAAAAATATAAAGAGAGTTTACTTAACAAACCTACTATGAAGGCAATAAATAGATACAATGGAGTTGCCTTTGATGCCCTTGATTATATCAATTTAAAAGATGATGAACAAAAATATATTGATGAGAATGTTGTTTTATTTTCAAATCTTTTTGGTCCAATTTTAGCAAAAGATTTAATTCCTGATTATAAATATAAACAAGGAGCAAAGCTTCCAAGTATTAACGTAGAAAAATTTTATTTAGATAATTTTACTGATACTTTAGATAATTTTATAGAAGATGAACTTATAGATTTAAGAGCAGGCTTTTATGAAAAATTTTATAAAGCTAAAAAAGCTAATGTTTTGACATTTAAATTTATAAAAGATGGAAAAGTTGTTTCCCATTGGGCTAAGTTTTATAGAGGAAAAGTTTTACAAGAGATTGCAAAAAATAAAATTAAAAATCATAGTGAATTTATGAATATGCAAATACCAGGTCTAAAACTAAATGAGATACAAGAAAAGAAAAATATTAAAACACTAATTATGGATATTGTTTAAATATCTTTATGGGGTAAGCGTTTATTGAATAAAAAAGCTAAGGCAAAGGCTGAAAATATAGAACTATATAAGAATAAATACTCCCCATATAACCATCCAGCTACTAAAGCTCCTAAAAAGCCTCCTAGACCATAAGCTACTCCATACATAAATTGTTGGGCTAGTTTTTTATTTGAATATAAAGAGTACAAATATATTATAACTGCACTATGGTAAAGACCAAAAGAAAAGGCATGGATGCTTTGTGTAAAAAAGGTTAAGGCTAAATTATCCGGATAAGCAAATAATAAAAACCATCTAATTATGGTAATAGCAATTGAAAATTTTATTATGTTTAAAAGATTTCTTTTTAGTAGAGGGGCTTGAAAATAAAGTAGTATTATTTCACACAAAACACCAAAAGACCAAAGATAAGAGGTCATTTGTAGACTTATCCCATGTTCTGTTTCATATATTGTAAAAAAGTTATAAAAGCCTCCAAAGCTTAGTTGCATAAAAAATAAACTAACCCAAAATGGCCAATACTTAAAAAATGAAAATGGTTCATCTGTTATACTTTCATCATGATTTACATCATCATATTTTAAAAGTAAAAGTGCGAATATAACTGTTAAAATATTAACTGCTAAATAGTAATGAATTGCTATATATGGATTAGTTAAAAATTGTCCCAAAAGTAGTGAGATTACAGTAAACCCAATTGAACCAAAAAGTCTTGATTTTCCATATCTATCTTTACCTAATATTTTTACAGCATTTACTTCCAAATAAGGTAATATCAAAGATAAAGAAGCACCTAGTATTGCATTATTTACCATAAATAAATAAAAGTTTTCTATTGTTAAATAAAAACAAATAGAACAAAAAATAGATAAAAATAGTGCTGTTTTAAAAACAAATTGATTTAACTTTATATGTTTTAAAAATAAAAAAGGTGTTAAAAATCTCATTAATGGAGCTAAGGCAAATACAATTCCAATTTGTAATGCAGTGTAATCTAAATCGTGTAATACTTTTGGTAGAAAAATTACATAAACACCAACCGCAGCAAAATAAAAGAAATAAAATGCTGATAATTTAAAAAAAAGCATTATTTTTTTTCTGAGATAACAGTGGTTTTTGTTAATAAGTCTTGTATGGTTTTTTTGTCTTTCCTAAAAAAAGGTAAAAATGCAAGTAGTACAGTTGTTGCTGAGAATATAAATATCAAATACCTTAGAATTGCTTTTGGTAAAGAGATTTTATTTTTTGTTTCATTATCTACAAGGGTAACAGAGTAGGCTTTATATCCTGGCGTTTGACCTTTTATTATCCAAAATAGAACAACAATAAGTCCATAGGTAAGTGCTGTTAGCCATCTAGCTTCTTCACTACCTTGAAAATCATCTTTCCCATTCATAATTAAATAAGTAGTTACATACATTATTGGCATCATTATCATAAACATGTCAACAATAAATGCTTTAATTCTATTTCCAATTGGAGCTGATGTTAAACAATCAGTATCCTCTACTTGTGTAGATTCCTCTTTTGTATTTCCTTGTTTAACATCTCTCCATCTACTCATAGTAAAACTTAATTTCCTCTACTACCAGGTTTATAAGCAATATCTTTAAAATCACATTCCTCAGGAGAATACATTTTAAATGTAAAATCTTCTAGGGCAAAAAGTGGTTTATCTAAAGGAAGTTTACAATTATCTTGTGCTTGTAAATCACTTCCTACTCTAGAACAAAATCCTCTATTTGCTAAAGCTGCATAAGCAACAATATTTCCACCAGCATTTTCAACTTGCTTTGCAGCTTCTAATGCTGAACCACCAGTTGTAATGATATCTTCACAAATTATGTAGTTTTCATTTTCTTTAACTTCAAAGCCTCTTCTGATTGTCATTTCACCATCAACTCTTTCTGCAAAAATAAATCTTACATCAAGTGCTGTTGCAAGTGCAAATCCTGCAATAAGACCACCAAGTGCTGGAGAACATATTGCATCTACTTTTATTCCAGATTCTTTGATTTGTTCTGCTAAAGCTTCTGCTAAAAGTTTTGCAGTTTTTGGGTCTTCTAAAACCTTTGCTGATTGTAAATAGAATTTAGAATAATTCCCTGAACTTAGTTTAAAGTGACCCTCTAATAAAGCTTGCGCATCTTTGTAAATTTGTTCTACGTTCATAATTAAACCGTTAAAATTTCTTGTTCTTTATCTTTTAAAATTGCATCAGCTTTTGCAACGTAAGAATCAGTTATTTTTTGAATTTCATCTAAAGCTTTTTTATTTTCATCATCAGTAATCTCTTTATCTTTGTGAAGATTTTTAACTTGATCATTTGCATGTTTTCTAACATTTCTGATTGCTACTTTTGCATTATCAGTCATACCCTTAGCTTGTTTAGCACTCTCTTTTCTTTGTTCAACTGTCATTGGTGGGAAGAATAGTTTTATTACATCACCATCATTATTTGGATTAACCCCAATATTAGCTGCATTGATTGCATGCTCAACATCAGTTAAAAGGTTTTTTTCCCAAGGATTAACAACAATTGTTGTTGCATCAGTTGCTGTAACTGAACCTACTTGGTTTAATGGAGTTGGTGTTCCATAATAATCAATTTTAACACTATCTAGTACAGTAACATTTACTTTTCCTGTTCTAAGTGTTTTATAATCTCTTTTTAATGCTTCAAGAGATTTTTCCATATGATCTTTTGTTTCTGAATATATTTCATTTAACATTTATACTCTCCTTTGTTTTTTGTATTGCTTTTAAAAATCGAACAAGATTATACCATTTTAAACATATGATAAGTTTTATATAAAGAATTTTAGGAGTTTTTATGATGATATGCCTTATTGGCATATCATATTTTATATAGTCTATTAGTTGTTTTTTGGTTGTGCTGGTACTACTGGCGCAGCAGGTGCAACTGGTGCTGCAGGAGCAGTTTGTTGTACTGGAGTAGTAGGAATTAAAGTATCAGTTTTAACACTATCAACGGCACTTTCAAGTTTTTCTTGATTATATAAGTAACCTAAAGTTACTGTATTAATAACAAATAAAAGTCCTAAAAACATTGTTGCTTTACTTAAAAAGTTTGCTGGCCCTTTTGCTCCAAATAATGAATCATTACTTCCGCTATATGCTCCAAGTCCAATACTTGAACTCTTTTGTAATAAGATTGAAATAGTAATTGCAACTGCTAAAATGAACTGAATTATCAATAGTGTTGATGTCATATTAAGTTTCCTTTAAAAAAATGGATTGTATTTTACTAAAATTTTATTAAAAAAAGGTTAAAATGCTCTTTATGTCTGTAAAAAACGAGTTTTCTAAATACGCAAAAGAGTATAATAATTTCAATATAATCCAACAAATAGCTGCAAAAGCCCTAGTTCGTGATATAAAATCAAAACCAAAAAAAATCTTAGAAATTGGTTGTGGTTCAGGACAAGTCTATAAATATATCAATTGGGAAATTGAAAAATATGATGCTATTGATTTTTCACCTTCTATGTGTGAACTTCATCCAAGGGGTGAAAATATAGAAATAAATTGTTTTGATTTTGATTCAAGTGAATTTGAAACTTTTTTGAAAGATAAAGAATTTGATATAATTTTATCCTCTTCTGCAATGCAATGGTCAAAAGATTTAAAAAAGCTTGTAAAAAAACTTAGCCTTTCCTCAAATGAAATAAATGCTGTATTATTTACTTCTAATACTTTTAAAACAATTCAAGAGATTACAAAAACAGCTTCTCCAATTTTATCAGTTGAGAAAATAAAAGAAGCATTTTTAAATAGTTTTGATTGTGAGTTTGAAGTGCATAACTATAATATTGAGTTTGATAATAAAAAAGATCTATTTGATTATATTAAAAAGTCAGGTGTTAGTGGTGGCTCTTCAAATTTAGATTTTAAAATGGCCAAAAAACTTTATAAAGAATATGCTTTAAATTATTTAGAGTTTGAAGTTATATTTGTTAAAACTGTTTCTAAAATATAAAGTTCATATCTTATATATTTAAAATTTTCACTATCTTTTATTGAAATTAGTTTACAAAATTCTTCAAGTACCCTTGCACTCTCTTGGGCTCTTTTGAAATTAGCAATTAATATGGAAGTTAAATCATCACGATTTTGTTCACTTTTTATTGAAGCTCTTAAAACATCATTTTGTACATCTCTTGTTTCTAAAAGTTCATTATAGTTTGAGGTTCTTGCTTTGTGTCTTAACTCTTTTAGTTTAAGGGCTGTTTCTTTGTTATTATAGATATATCTAAAGATATCCTCAACAACACGTATACCTTCACGAAGGCGATTTAAATTAGCATCAATAAGTCTTAGATTGTTTTTTTCTTCCATAGAAAGTATTGTAGAATAAAATAGCTTCGAAAATCGAAGCTATTTATATTTGTTATTCGTCGCTATTTAAGATTCCGAAAATTTGTAATAAAGATACAAATAGATTAAAGAAATCTAAATATAAAGCAATAGCCGCTTCAATTGGTGTTTCAAATCCACCTCTAATAATTTGTTGTGTATCATAAAGAATAAATGCAGAGAATAATAATGCACCAACTCCCGCAATACCTAACTGTAAAAGTGGAGATTGAAAGAAAATGTTTGAAATAGAACCAACAATTAAGATAATTAATGCAATAAATAGCATTTTCCCCATACTTGAGAAATCTTTTTTTGTTGTCATTGCAAACATTGAAATACCACCAAATGCAACAGAAGTCATTAAAAATGCTTGAGCTACAATTGAAGCACCTGAAGGCATCATAAGAATATTACTTAATAATGGTGTAATTGTTAAACCACTCATAAAAGTAAATCCAAATAATACCGCTAAATTTATACCTGGTTTATTTTTTACTGCAAAAAGTGCAAATAAAAGAATAAATTCAAGTATTACTAACCCCCAATACCAGCTTGCGATTGTAGACACCATATCTAATCCGATATAAGCACCTGCTGTTGCAGCAAGTAAAGAACCAGCAAATAGCTGATAAGTTGCTTTTAAAAAGCTCATTAACTGTGCTCTTGATGAATCTACATTAGAGCTGTATTGAGATGTGTCTTGTGTAAGATAATCTCTGTTATACATTGTATTCCTTTCTAATTTTTTGACATTTTAATATGTTAGTCTTAATAAATCCTTTAACAAATGAAGTTATATTCATTTTATAAATATAGTTATATATATTAATATTGTTAAAAATTAGAAATAGCTAAAAATAGGGCAAATTAAAAACTTTCAAAATTTAAGCGAATATTAATAAAAAACCCTTGACAAGGGGTAAAAATTCTATTATAATTCCCGTCCAATTTGAGTGACACACTTAACGAAACAAGGTTGAGAGTATCGATTCAAACGTTCTTTAACAATAAAAGGTTTGTTAAGATAATAATCTTTATAAACCGAATATGATAAAACTATTTACTACATGAAGATGTAGAGAAATAAACACGAAACAAGAATATGGTAATAACATATCCTTGTCTATTTAACATAAAGCTTAGCTTTACAAATTGAGATTTATTTTGTAACTTTAGAGTTACTAAAATAAAGTCAAGATTAAACTTTTTATTATGGAGAGTTTGATCCTGGCTCAGAGTGAACGCTGGCGGCGTGCCTAACACATGCAAGTCGAACGAGAACGGGTTAAAGTTTACTTTAACTGTCAGCTAAGTGGCGCACGGGTGAGTAATGTATAGTTAACCTGCCCTCGAGAAAGGAATAACAGTTGGAAACGACTGCTAATGCCCTATATGCCTTTAAGACATAAGTCTACAAGGGAAATGCTTTTGTGCTCGAGGATGGGACTGTATGGTATCAGATAGTTGGTGAGGTAATGGCTCACCAAGTCAATGACGCCTAACTGGTTTGAGAGGATGATCAGTCACACTGGAACTGAGACACGGTCCAGACTCCTACGGGAGGCAGCAGTGGGGAATATTGCACAATGGAGGAAACTCTGATGCAGCAACGCCGCGTGGAGGATGACACTTTTCGGAGCGTAAACTCCTTTTATATAGGAAGATAATGACGGTACTATATGAATAAGCGCCGGCTAACTCCGTGCCAGCAGCCGCGGTAATACGGAGGGCGCAAGCGTTACTCGGAATCACTGGGCGTAAAGAGCGTGTAGGCGGATAGATAAGTCAGAAGTGAAATCCTATAGCTCAACTATAGAACTGCTTTTGAAACTGTCTATCTAGAATATGGGAGAGGTAGATGGAATTTCTGGTGTAGGGGTAAAATCCGTAGAGATCAGAAGGAATACCGATTGCGAAGGCGATCTACTGGAACATTATTGACGCTGAGACGCGAAAGCGTGGGGAGCAAACAGGATTAGATACCCTGGTAGTCCACGCCCTAAACGATGTACACTAGTTGTTGCTATGCTAGACATAGCAGTAATGCAGTTAACACATTAAGTGTACCGCCTGGGGAGTACGGTCGCAAGATTAAAACTCAAAGGAATAGACGGGGACCCGCACAAGCGGTGGAGCATGTGGTTTAATTCGACGATACGCGAAGAACCTTACCTGGACTTGACATAGTAAGAACTTTCTAGAGATAGATTGGTGTCTGCTTGCAGAAACTTATATACAGGTGCTGCACGGCTGTCGTCAGCTCGTGTCGTGAGATGTTGGGTTAAGTCCCGCAACGAGCGCAACCCTCGTCGTTAGTTGCTAACAGTTCGGCTGAGAACTCTAACGAGACTGCCTACGCAAGTAGGAGGAAGGTGAGGACGACGTCAAGTCATCATGGCCCTTACGTCCAGGGCTACACACGTGCTACAATGGGGCATACAAAGAGCCGCAATACCGCGAGGTGGAGCAAATCTCAAAAATGCCTCCCAGTTCGGATAGTAGTCTGCAACTCGACTACTTGAAGTTGGAATCGCTAGTAATCGTAGATCAGCAATGCTACGGTGAATACGTTCCCGGGTCTTGTACTCACCGCCCGTCACACCATGGGAGTTGAACTCATTCGAAGCGGGGATGCTAAAGTAGCTACCCTCCACAGTGGATTCAGCGACTGGGGTGAAGTCGTAACAAGGTAACCGTAGGAGAACCTGCGGTTGGATCACCTCCTTTCAGAGAAAGAGCTAAGATTCGTTTCTTAGCTCAGAAGCTACAACACGACAGTTACCTTGGAAAATCGTAGATTTTTTAAGCGTACAAATGTAGCAAATAAGATGAGAAAAAAAATAGATAGTTTATTGTGTTCGGTTTATAAAGATTATTTAAAAAATAGGTGACAAATGGGCCTATAGCTCAGCTGGCTAGAGCGCTCGACTGATAATCGTGAGGTCCCAGGTTCAAGTCCTGGTAGGCCCACCATTATTAAATAATCTTTGATAATAAGATTATATGTGGGGATATAGCTCAGCTGGGAGAGCGCCTGCCTTGCACGCAGGAGGTCAGCGGTTCGATCCCGCTTATCTCCACCATCTATTAAATAAACTATAAAAGTAAAAATCAAATAAATAGATTTAATATAAGTTCAAATGAATTTGAATTTATATTAGATCTTATGATCTAAACAATCATTGAAAAATGATTATGTTATTTAAAAATTTAATGTTAAAGTCTTTAATTTTTTTCGTTTAAATTAATCTTTCGTATGAAGATGATTTAAAAAATAAAAAATTTCATATCTAAATCAGATATTTTTAATTAAATATCTAATTAATGATAGACACAACTGTTTTATTTAATATAGCAATATGTTTAATAAGATAGTAGCCAAGGAATAATTATTCAAAAAAGCAATTAACTTTAATTAGTTAATTTCTCAAATAAGGTAGAAGTAGAGATACTTTTATTAATAAGCTATTAAGGGCTAATGGTGGATGCCTAGACTGTAAGAGGCGATGAAGGACGTACTAGACTGCGATAAGCTTTGGGGAGCCGTCAAGAGGCTTTGATCCAGAGATTTCCGAATGGGACAACCCAGCATGTTATGCATGTTATCCTTTCGAGGAGGCGAACCTGGTGAAGTGAAACATCTCAGTAACCAGAGGAACAGAAATCAACCGAGATTCCGGTAGTAGCGGCGAGCGAAACCGGATTAGGGCACTTAGTGATAATATTTTAGATAGAAGAATTACCTGGAAAGGTAAAGCATAGAAGGTGATACTCCTGTATTCGAAATCTTTAATATGGTACTAGGCTAAGGAACGAGTAGGTCGGGACACGTGATATCTTGACTGAATATGGGGGGACCACCCTCCAACCCTAAATACTACTTACAGATCGATAGTGAACAAGTACCGTGAGGGAAAGGTGAAAAGTACCCCAGTGAGGGGAGTGAAATAGAACCTGAAACCATTAGCTTACAATCATTCGGAGCCCTATGATTTATCAGGGTGACGGACTGCCTTTTGCATAATGAGCCTGCGAGTTGTGGTGTCTGGCAAGGTTAAGCCAAGTGCGAAGCCGTAGCGAAAGCGAGTCTTAATAGGGCGAATTAGTCAGATGCTGCAGACCCGAAACGAAGTGATCTATCCATGAGCAGGTTGAAGCTGGTGTAAGAGCTAGTGGAGGACCGAACCGGTAGGCGTTGAAAAGTCTTCGGATGACTTGTGGATAGGGGTGAAAGGCCAATCAAACTTCGTGATAGCTGGTTCTCTCCGAAATATATTTAGGTATAGCCTCTAGTAGTAGCGTATAGGGGTAGAGCACTGACTGGGCTAGGGCTGCTTACCGCGGTACCAAACCCTATCAAACTTCGAATACTATACGTGTAATCTAGGGAGTCAGGCGGTGGGTGATAAAATCCATCGTCGAGAGGGGAACAACCCAGACTAACAGCTAAGGTCCCAAAGTCAATGTTAAGTGGAAAACGATGTGGAGTTACTGTGACAACCAGGAGGTTGGCTTAGAAGCAGCCACCCTTTAAAGAAAGCGTAACAGCTCACTGGTCTAGTGATTCTGCGCGGAAAATATAACGGGGCTAAACATTGCACCGAAGCTTTAGACTCAATTTATTGAGTGGTAGGAGAGCGTTCTATTCAGCGTTGAAGATGTACCGGTAAGGAGCGTTGGAGCGGATAGAAGTGAGCATGCAGGCATGAGTAGCGAGAAAAGAGGTGAGAATCCTCTTCGCCGAAAACCCAAGGTTTCCTACGCGATGCTCGTCATCGTAGGGTTAGTCGGGTCCTAAGTCGAGTCCGAAAGGGGTAGACGATGGCAAATTGGTTAATATTCCAATACCAACAAATAAGCGCGATGTGGGGACGCATAGAGTTAATCGAGCTCACTGATGGAATAGTGGGTCGAAGGACGTAGGTTGTTACTTAGGCAAATCCGGGTAACATTAGACCGAGATCTTACAGGCTCTTGACGCTCTTCGGAGCAGATTGAGAATCGATGATACTGTCGTGCCAAGAAAAGCCACTAAGTATATTATTTGTTGCCCGTACCGTAAACCGACACAGGTGGGTGGGATGAGTATTCTAAGGCGCGTGGAAGAACCCTGGTTAAGGAACTCTGCAAACTAGCACCGTATCTTCGGTATAAGGTGTGCCTACTTCTGTATAGAGACTTGCTCTCGAAAGCGGAAGAGGTTGCAACAAAGAGTCCCTCCCGACTGTTTACCAAAAACACAGCACTTTGCTAACACGTAAGTGGATGTATAAGGTGTGACGCCTGCCCGGTGCTCGAAGGTTAACTGATGATGTTAGCGCAAGCGAAGCATTTGATTGAAGCCCGAGTAAACGGCGGCCGTAACTATAACGGTCCTAAGGTAGCGAAATTCCTTGTCGGTTAAATACCGACCTGCATGAATGGCGTAACGAGATGGGAGCTGTCTCAACCAGGGATCCAGTGAAATTGTAGTGGAGGTGAAAATTCCTCCTACCCGCGGAAAGACGGAAAGACCCCGTGCACCTTTACTACAGCTTGACACTGTAGCTTGGATATTCATGTGCAGGATAGGTGGGAGGCTTTGATCTACGGACGCCAGTACGTAGTGAGCCATCCTTGAGATACCACCCTTGAATATTTGAGTTACTAACTGCGAGGAGTTATCCTTCTTCAGGACAATGTCTGGTGGGTAGTTTGACTGGGGCGGTCGCCTCCTAAAAAGTAACGGAGGCTTACAAAGGTTAGTTCATGGCGGATGGAAATCGCCAGTTGAGTATAATGGCATAAACTAGCTTGACTGTGAGACATACAAGTCGAACAGAGACGAAAGTCGGTCATAGTGATCCGGTGGTTCTGTGTGGAAGGGCCATCGCTCAAAGGATAAAAGGTACGCCGGGGATAACAGGCTGATCTCCCCCAAGAGCTCACATCGACGGGGAGGTTTGGCACCTCGATGTCGGCTCATCGCATCCTGGGGCTGGAGCAGGTCCCAAGGGTATGGCTGTTCGCCATTTAAAGCGGTACGCGAGCTGGGTTCAGAACGTCGTGAGACAGTTCGGTCCCTATCTTCCGTGGGCGTAGGAAAGTTGAAGAGATTTGTCCCTAGTACGAGAGGACCGGGATGAACGTACCACTAGTGTACCAATTGTTCTGCCAAGGGCATCGTTGGGTAGCTACGTACGGATGTGATAAGAGCTGAAAGCATCTAAGCTCGAAGCCAACTCTAAGATGAACTTTCCCTGAAGATCCCAGCAAGACTAGCTGGTTGATAGGCTGGATGTGTAAGCGTTGTAAGACGTTTAGCTGACCAGTACTAATAGATCGTTTGGCTTATTTTATATATTTCTTGGTTTACTATCTTATTAAATGTATAGCATTTAATACAAATTGTGTAAGACGTTAGCAATAACGCAAAGACTTTTAACATTTAACTTTTAAAACTCATAGAACCTAATGTGAGTAAAGAGAGTAACGTTACTAATTACTAGTAACCAATTACTAATTACTTTCTTTACTCATATTGCTGGTGGTTTTAGCGAAGTGGAAATACCCAGCTCCATTCCGAACCTGGAAGTCAAGCACTTCTGCGCTGATAATACTGCAGGGTCCCCTTGTGGAAACGTAGGCCGCTGCCAGCTCTTGAGTATATATTTGTACTAAAAAAGATTATCATCTTTTTCAGGGACAAATTCTGAAGCTTCATTCTAGTTAACTTTTTTTAGTTGATCTGGGTGAAGCTTTTTTTTTAGCCTTTTCCCCCTCATAATCTTTATCTTTTTTATTTTTACTTCTTATCTTTTTTATATTCTCGTAATTAGTTTTTACTATTTGCTACCTTCTTCTCATCAACAAGGTTATTAATGTATCTCATATCCATTAAAATTAATTCTATATACTCATTACTGTCCATCTATTTGATCTTAACGCTGAACTTAACAACTCCTCTCCTATTAGATGTCTTATACTTAATTCCTCTAAACAAGCTATTTACGTATAAAAAAGGGTATATTTTAAATATGGAAAATATAAAAAGTTATAGAAAAGATGCTTCATAAAGTAATACTTTAAAAACTTTCAAAATTTAAGCGAATATTAATAAAAAACCCTTGACAAGGGGTAAAAATTCTATTATAATTCCCGTCCAATTTGAGTGACACACTTAACGAAACAAGGTTGAGAGTATCGATTCAAACGTTCTTTAACAATAAAAGGTTTGTTAAGATAATAATCTTTATAAACCGAATATGATAAAACTATTTACTACATGAAGATGTAGAGAAATAAACACGAAACAAGAATATGGTAATAACATATCCTTGTCTATTTAACATAAAGCTTAGCTTTACAAATTGAGATTTATTTTGTAACTTTAGAGTTACTAAAATAAAGTCAAGATTAAACTTTTTATTATGGAGAGTTTGATCCTGGCTCAGAGTGAACGCTGGCGGCGTGCCTAACACATGCAAGTCGAACGAGAACGGGTTAAAGTTTACTTTAACTGTCAGCTAAGTGGCGCACGGGTGAGTAATGTATAGTTAACCTGCCCTCGAGAAAGGAATAACAGTTGGAAACGACTGCTAATGCCCTATATGCCTTTAAGACATAAGTCTACAAGGGAAATGCTTTTGTGCTCGAGGATGGGACTGTATGGTATCAGATAGTTGGTGAGGTAATGGCTCACCAAGTCAATGACGCCTAACTGGTTTGAGAGGATGATCAGTCACACTGGAACTGAGACACGGTCCAGACTCCTACGGGAGGCAGCAGTGGGGAATATTGCACAATGGAGGAAACTCTGATGCAGCAACGCCGCGTGGAGGATGACACTTTTCGGAGCGTAAACTCCTTTTATATAGGAAGATAATGACGGTACTATATGAATAAGCGCCGGCTAACTCCGTGCCAGCAGCCGCGGTAATACGGAGGGCGCAAGCGTTACTCGGAATCACTGGGCGTAAAGAGCGTGTAGGCGGATAGATAAGTCAGAAGTGAAATCCTATAGCTCAACTATAGAACTGCTTTTGAAACTGTCTATCTAGAATATGGGAGAGGTAGATGGAATTTCTGGTGTAGGGGTAAAATCCGTAGAGATCAGAAGGAATACCGATTGCGAAGGCGATCTACTGGAACATTATTGACGCTGAGACGCGAAAGCGTGGGGAGCAAACAGGATTAGATACCCTGGTAGTCCACGCCCTAAACGATGTACACTAGTTGTTGCTATGCTAGACATAGCAGTAATGCAGTTAACACATTAAGTGTACCGCCTGGGGAGTACGGTCGCAAGATTAAAACTCAAAGGAATAGACGGGGACCCGCACAAGCGGTGGAGCATGTGGTTTAATTCGACGATACGCGAAGAACCTTACCTGGACTTGACATAGTAAGAACTTTCTAGAGATAGATTGGTGTCTGCTTGCAGAAACTTATATACAGGTGCTGCACGGCTGTCGTCAGCTCGTGTCGTGAGATGTTGGGTTAAGTCCCGCAACGAGCGCAACCCTCGTCGTTAGTTGCTAACAGTTCGGCTGAGAACTCTAACGAGACTGCCTACGCAAGTAGGAGGAAGGTGAGGACGACGTCAAGTCATCATGGCCCTTACGTCCAGGGCTACACACGTGCTACAATGGGGCATACAAAGAGCCGCAATACCGCGAGGTGGAGCAAATCTCAAAAATGCCTCCCAGTTCGGATAGTAGTCTGCAACTCGACTACTTGAAGTTGGAATCGCTAGTAATCGTAGATCAGCAATGCTACGGTGAATACGTTCCCGGGTCTTGTACTCACCGCCCGTCACACCATGGGAGTTGAACTCATTCGAAGCGGGGATGCTAAAGTAGCTACCCTCCACAGTGGATTCAGCGACTGGGGTGAAGTCGTAACAAGGTAACCGTAGGAGAACCTGCGGTTGGATCACCTCCTTTCAGAGAAAGAGCTAAGATTCGTTTCTTAGCTCAGAAGCTACAACACGACAGTTACCTTGGAAAATCGTAGATTTTTTAAGCGTACAAATGTAGCAAATAAGATGAGAAAAAAAATAGATAGTTTATTGTGTTCGGTTTATAAAGATTATTTAAAAAATAGGTGACAAATGGGCCTATAGCTCAGCTGGCTAGAGCGCTCGACTGATAATCGTGAGGTCCCAGGTTCAAGTCCTGGTAGGCCCACCATTATTAAATAATCTTTGATAATAAGATTATATGTGGGGATATAGCTCAGCTGGGAGAGCGCCTGCCTTGCACGCAGGAGGTCAGCGGTTCGATCCCGCTTATCTCCACCATCTATTAAATAAACTATAAAAGTAAAAATCAAATAAATAGATTTAATATAAGTTCAAATGAATTTGAATTTATATTAGATCTTATGATCTAAACAATCATTGAAAAATGATTATGTTATTTAAAAATTTAATGTTAAAGTCTTTAATTTTTTTCGTTTAAATTAATCTTTCGTATGAAGATGATTTAAAAAATAAAAAATTTCATATCTAAATCAGATATTTTTAATTAAATATCTAATTAATGATAGACACAACTGTTTTATTTAATATAGCAATATGTTTAATAAGATAGTAGCCAAGGAATAATTATTCAAAAAAGCAATTAACTTTAATTAGTTAATTTCTCAAATAAGGTAGAAGTAGAGATACTTTTATTAATAAGCTATTAAGGGCTAATGGTGGATGCCTAGACTGTAAGAGGCGATGAAGGACGTACTAGACTGCGATAAGCTTTGGGGAGCCGTCAAGAGGCTTTGATCCAGAGATTTCCGAATGGGACAACCCAGCATGTTATGCATGTTATCCTTTCGAGGAGGCGAACCTGGTGAAGTGAAACATCTCAGTAACCAGAGGAACAGAAATCAACCGAGATTCCGGTAGTAGCGGCGAGCGAAACCGGATTAGGGCACTTAGTGATAATATTTTAGATAGAAGAATTACCTGGAAAGGTAAAGCATAGAAGGTGATACTCCTGTATTCGAAATCTTTAATATGGTACTAGGCTAAGGAACGAGTAGGTCGGGACACGTGATATCTTGACTGAATATGGGGGGACCACCCTCCAACCCTAAATACTACTTACAGATCGATAGTGAACAAGTACCGTGAGGGAAAGGTGAAAAGTACCCCAGTGAGGGGAGTGAAATAGAACCTGAAACCATTAGCTTACAATCATTCGGAGCCCTATGATTTATCAGGGTGACGGACTGCCTTTTGCATAATGAGCCTGCGAGTTGTGGTGTCTGGCAAGGTTAAGCCAAGTGCGAAGCCGTAGCGAAAGCGAGTCTTAATAGGGCGAATTAGTCAGATGCTGCAGACCCGAAACGAAGTGATCTATCCATGAGCAGGTTGAAGCTGGTGTAAGAGCTAGTGGAGGACCGAACCGGTAGGCGTTGAAAAGTCTTCGGATGACTTGTGGATAGGGGTGAAAGGCCAATCAAACTTCGTGATAGCTGGTTCTCTCCGAAATATATTTAGGTATAGCCTCTAGTAGTAGCGTATAGGGGTAGAGCACTGACTGGGCTAGGGCTGCTTACCGCGGTACCAAACCCTATCAAACTTCGAATACTATACGTGTAATCTAGGGAGTCAGGCGGTGGGTGATAAAATCCATCGTCGAGAGGGGAACAACCCAGACTAACAGCTAAGGTCCCAAAGTCAATGTTAAGTGGAAAACGATGTGGAGTTACTGTGACAACCAGGAGGTTGGCTTAGAAGCAGCCACCCTTTAAAGAAAGCGTAACAGCTCACTGGTCTAGTGATTCTGCGCGGAAAATATAACGGGGCTAAACATTGCACCGAAGCTTTAGACTCAATTTATTGAGTGGTAGGAGAGCGTTCTATTCAGCGTTGAAGATGTACCGGTAAGGAGCGTTGGAGCGGATAGAAGTGAGCATGCAGGCATGAGTAGCGAGAAAAGAGGTGAGAATCCTCTTCGCCGAAAACCCAAGGTTTCCTACGCGATGCTCGTCATCGTAGGGTTAGTCGGGTCCTAAGTCGAGTCCGAAAGGGGTAGACGATGGCAAATTGGTTAATATTCCAATACCAACAAATAAGCGCGATGTGGGGACGCATAGAGTTAATCGAGCTCACTGATGGAATAGTGGGTCGAAGGACGTAGGTTGTTACTTAGGCAAATCCGGGTAACATTAGACCGAGATCTTACAGGCTCTTGACGCTCTTCGGAGCAGATTGAGAATCGATGATACTGTCGTGCCAAGAAAAGCCACTAAGTATATTATTTGTTGCCCGTACCGTAAACCGACACAGGTGGGTGGGATGAGTATTCTAAGGCGCGTGGAAGAACCCTGGTTAAGGAACTCTGCAAACTAGCACCGTATCTTCGGTATAAGGTGTGCCTACTTCTGTATAGAGACTTGCTCTCGAAAGCGGAAGAGGTTGCAACAAAGAGTCCCTCCCGACTGTTTACCAAAAACACAGCACTTTGCTAACACGTAAGTGGATGTATAAGGTGTGACGCCTGCCCGGTGCTCGAAGGTTAACTGATGATGTTAGCGCAAGCGAAGCATTTGATTGAAGCCCGAGTAAACGGCGGCCGTAACTATAACGGTCCTAAGGTAGCGAAATTCCTTGTCGGTTAAATACCGACCTGCATGAATGGCGTAACGAGATGGGAGCTGTCTCAACCAGGGATCCAGTGAAATTGTAGTGGAGGTGAAAATTCCTCCTACCCGCGGAAAGACGGAAAGACCCCGTGCACCTTTACTACAGCTTGACACTGTAGCTTGGATATTCATGTGCAGGATAGGTGGGAGGCTTTGATCTACGGACGCCAGTACGTAGTGAGCCATCCTTGAGATACCACCCTTGAATATTTGAGTTACTAACTGCGAGGAGTTATCCTTCTTCAGGACAATGTCTGGTGGGTAGTTTGACTGGGGCGGTCGCCTCCTAAAAAGTAACGGAGGCTTACAAAGGTTAGTTCATGGCGGATGGAAATCGCCAGTTGAGTATAATGGCATAAACTAGCTTGACTGTGAGACATACAAGTCGAACAGAGACGAAAGTCGGTCATAGTGATCCGGTGGTTCTGTGTGGAAGGGCCATCGCTCAAAGGATAAAAGGTACGCCGGGGATAACAGGCTGATCTCCCCCAAGAGCTCACATCGACGGGGAGGTTTGGCACCTCGATGTCGGCTCATCGCATCCTGGGGCTGGAGCAGGTCCCAAGGGTATGGCTGTTCGCCATTTAAAGCGGTACGCGAGCTGGGTTCAGAACGTCGTGAGACAGTTCGGTCCCTATCTTCCGTGGGCGTAGGAAAGTTGAAGAGATTTGTCCCTAGTACGAGAGGACCGGGATGAACGTACCACTAGTGTACCAATTGTTCTGCCAAGGGCATCGTTGGGTAGCTACGTACGGATGTGATAAGAGCTGAAAGCATCTAAGCTCGAAGCCAACTCTAAGATGAACTTTCCCTGAAGATCCCAGCAAGACTAGCTGGTTGATAGGCTGGATGTGTAAGCGTTGTAAGACGTTTAGCTGACCAGTACTAATAGATCGTTTGGCTTATTTTATATATTTCTTGGTTTACTATCTTATTAAATGTATAGCATTTAATACAAATTGTGTAAGACGTTAGCAATAACGCAAAGACTTTTAACATTTAACTTTTAAAACTCATAGAACCTAATGTGAGTAAAGAGAGTAACGTTACTAATTACTAGTAACCAATTACTAATTACTTTCTTTACTCATATTGCTGGTGGTTTTAGCGAAGTGGAAATACCCAGCTCCATTCCGAACCTGGAAGTCAAGCACTTCTGCGCTGATAATACTGCAGGGTCCCCTTGTGGAAACGTAGGCCGCTGCCAGCTCTTGAGTATATATTTGTACTAAAAAAGATTATCATCTTTTTCAGGGACAAATTCTGAAGCTTCATTCTAGTTAACTTTTTTTAGTTGATCTGGGTGAAGCTTTTTTTTTAGCCTTTTTATAATATTATACTCAAAATAAAAATTACAAGATTATGTATGAAAAAACAGTCAAAACTAATAATTAATGATTTAAAAAGTAAACTTAAAAATAGTGTTAAACATTCTGTCTTTAAATTTATATTTTCTTTTTTTGGTGCATATTTATTATCATTTATTCCAGAATACTCTTTTTTATCACATGACGCGTCATTAATGCTATTTATATTGCTTATATCGGCTTTTTTATGGATGACTGAAGCAATCCCAGCCTTTGCAGTTTCTTTTTTAATAATAGCCCTTGAAATACTTCTATTAGGTTACCACAACTTTGATTTTGATTCTTCTAATAAAGAATGGGTTTATTATCTAAAAGCGTGGTCAAATCCTTTAATATTTTTGTTTATGGCTGGTTTTATTATGGCAATTGCTGCATCTAAAACAAAATTAGATTTGTGGTTAGCAAAAAGAGTATTATTTTATTTTGGAAATAAACCACACAATATATTAACAGGATTGATGTTAATAACCTTTGTATTATCAATGTTTATATCAAATACTGCAACTACTGCTATGATGATGACTCTTCTTATTCCAATGCTTAAAAATATGAATAAAGACAATCCTTTCCAAAAAGGAATATTACTTGGTATTGTAGTTGCAGCTAATATTGGTGGTATGGGTACGATTATTGGGACTCCTCCAAATGCAATTGCAGTTGGAATACTAGGAGATAATGCACCAAGCTTTGTTGAGTGGATGATAATTGCTTTACCTCCAGCAATTTTACTTACTATTATATTTCGGTGGTTAATAATAAAAAAATATAAATCAAATGAAGATATTATTGATATAAACAAAGTGAAAAAAGTTTCTCATTTTGATGATTCAACAAGTACTTTTACAAAAATTCCAACAATTCCAAGTTGGAAAAAAAGTTTAGTTATATTTGTATTTATTATTACTGTATCATTATGGCTTACTGGACCATTACACCATATTCCAACACCTGTTGTATCTTTATTCCCAATTGTTGTTTTTACAGTTTTTGGAATAATCAATACAGATGATATAAAAGAGATTAATTGGGATGTAATTATCCTTATTATTGGTGGATTATCTTTAGGAGCTGGGGTTACTAAAACAGGTTTAGATGCGTGGATAGGAACTCAATTTAGTATAGAAGGCTTAGATCTATTTTTAATTGCTTCAATTTTTACTTTTATTGTAATCCTCGTATCAAATTTTATGAGTAATACAGCTGCTACAAATATCATCCTACCTTTAGTTGTTGCTTTAGTTAGTAGTATGGGAAGCTCAATCGTTTCTTATATGGTGATTAGTGTAGCATTATGCGCTTCATGTGCTATGATTCTGCCAGTTTCAACACCACCTAATGCCATTGCTTTTTCATCTGGAAAATTGAATTCAAAAGATTTTATATTAATTGGTTTAGTTGCAGGGCTTCTAGGACCTATTTTAATTTTATTATTGTTAAGTATTTATATTTAGTATTGAATAAAAATTTGAGTAAAAAAAAGGCCCGATAAAATCGGACCTTTAGGGTAGAAAACGAATTCTTATAATCTTGATTCGTATCTTCTAAGCATGTATAATCTTTTAAGCATTTTCTTTCTAGCAGAAATTTTTTGTTTTTTTCTGATTTCAGTCATTGGCTCAAAAAATCTTCTAGCTCTAGTTTCAGTAACAATAAGATTTCTATCACATTGCTTCTTAAACCTTCTATAAGCTTCGTCAAAAGATTCGTTTTCTTTTACTTTAATGCCTGGCATATAAAGTTCACCTTCTTTCTTTTAAAATTTAGGCGCTAATTATATTTAAACTTTGCTTAATTTTTATTTAATCATTATAAAGATATAATCGGGTACTTTACAATAAGGTTAATAATTTGGAATTAACACATTTAGATAATAATGATAGACCAAAAATGGTTGATGTTTCTTCAAAATCAGATACAACAAGAATAGCTGTTGCTTCTGGAAAAATAAGTATGAGTCAAGAAGCATTTGATGCAATTGTTCAAAATAATACAAAGAAGGGACCAGTTCTACAAACTGCAATTATTGCTGCAATTATGGGAACTAAAAAAACAAGTGATTTAATCCCTATGTGTCACCCACTTTTACTAAGTGGAATAAATTGTGATGTAGAAGAGATACCAACCCTTCCTGGGTTTAAACTTTTTGTTACAGCAAAATTAACTGGACAAACTGGTGTTGAAATGGAAGCCTTAACTGGTGTTTCTATTGGACTTTTAACTATTTATGATATGGTTAAAGCAATTGACAAATCAATGGTTATATCTGATGTTCAATTAGAGAAAAAATCAGGTGGGAAAAGTGGAGATTTTACAAGAGGTGAATAGATTTGATTGATTTAAATAAGCATAAATTAGAATTAGATTACCCCTGTAACTGGAAATATAAAATTGTTATCATTGAAAGTATAAATGTACAACATATTTCTAAAGATATATTTGGGGAAAGAGATCATAAAATAAAAGAATCTAAAGTTAGTAAAAAAGGTAAATTTAAAAGCTATAATATAGAATTGATAGTTCATAGTGACGATGATAGAAAAGAGATACATAAGTTATTAGACGAACATAAAGATATTAAAATGGTATTATAAATATGCAAAGAAGAGATTTTTTTAAAGCAGCAGTATTATTATATGCATCAAAGCAAAACCTTTTAGCGGATGAGAGTAATGTTTTTACAGATTTTTTTTCAAAATTATTCTTTGATAATGATGAAAAAAAATATGTTGTTTTAGATAAAGAAACTTTGCAAAAAAAAGAGATAATCGTTCCCAAAGAGCAGATTAAAGAAACTCCTGAATTAATAATTGAAGAAGAAGTCAATATTGTTGATAGTCTTCAAGAGGAAAAAACTGATTTAAAAAGTGATAATTTTATTAAAAAAGATATTTTTATTGAAGATAAATATAAAGAAGATTTTGTTTCAGTAAGAAAAAAATTAGCAGCGATTCAATCTTATGTAGGATACGGAAACTTCAATATTATTTCTTTTGATTATAGTATGAGAATTGCAAGAAATGTAAGTAATATTGGTGAATTTACAAAATCAGAATTAGAATTTCTAGAATCTATTTTTTATTATGACCCTAAAATGCATGGTTTTTATGGAGAAAGAATTTCAAAAAATTTAACAGATAAAATTAATACGAAAGAAGTTGTAAAGATACCTTATACTGGACACTATTTATTTAAAGGACACTCAGAAGAGACATATTATAAAATGGTTGAAGATATTGGTGAATCTATGGTATTAACTTCAGGAATTAGAAGTATTGTAAAACAAACAAAGCTATTTTTAGACAAATTAAATTCTGAAAATGGAAATTTTACAGTTGCTGCAAAATCTTTAGCCCCTCCTGCATATACTTATCATTCAGTTGGTGATTTTGATGTTGGAAAAAAAGGATTTGGTCATGCAAACTTTACATCAAGATTTGCCTTAACTCAAGAGTTTTTAGCTATGAGAAAATTAAAATATATAGATATGAGATATACAATTAATAACAAAGATGGAGTAAGATATGAGCCTTGGCATGTTAAGGTTATTTAAATTAATAATTACAATTTTATTTGTACAGAACCTTTACGCAAATACCACTGTGATGGATTTTAATTTTATTAAAAAAGGTATTCAAGATGATAATACTTTATTAATAGTAGGTGGGATTCAAGGTGATGAGCCTGGTGCTTTTATGGCAGCTTCTCTTATTTCTACTCATTATAAAATTACAAAAGGTTCTGTTTGGGTTGTACCAAATTTAAATTTTTATTCAATTATAAAAAGAGATAGAGGTCCTTTTGGTGATATGAATAGAAAATTTGCTCATTTAGATGAAAATGATCCTGACTATAACCTAGTTCAAAGAATCAAAAAATATATAAAAGCACCAGAAGTAAAGTTAATATTAAATCTGCATGATGGAAGTGGTTTTTATAGAAAAGAGTATACGAACTGGACTTTTTCTCCTGATAGATGGGGGCAAAGTTCAATTATTGATCAAACTAGTTTAGATATTAAACATTATGGGAACTTAGAAGAGATCTCTACAGAAGTATGTGAACATGTAAATAAGAACCTGCTAAGAGAAAGAGACGCCTATAGAGTAAAAAACACTCATACAAGAATGGGTGATAAGGAGATGGAAAAAACTCTAACATATTTTGCAATTAACAATGGAAAAGCTGCATTTGGAAATGAAGCAAGTAAATCATTACCTTTATATGAAAGAACATATTATCATTTATTAGCCTTAGAAAAATATATGAATATTATGGGAATTGAGTTTGAAAGAAAATTTGATTTGGACTTAGTTGCAATAAAAGATGTTATAGATAATGATATTTATATCTCTTTTTATGATGATAAAATTCAACTTCCTCTATCAGAAATTAGAAACGTAGTAAATTATTTCCCCGTGAAAAAAGATGGGACTTTAGATTTCAAACCTTCAAACCCATTGATGACTATTATTAGAGAGAATAATTATTTTAGTATTTATTACGGGAATAGATTATTAGTAAATTTAAAACCAGATTATTTTGAGATGGAAGATTTAAGTGAAAAAATATTAATGAATATTGATGGTGAAGAAAAAAGCGTAGAGATTGGTTCAATTGTTAATGTTGATTCAGATTTTGAAATTAAACCTATAAAAGATTATAGAGTTAATGTGATTGGTTTTGTTAAAAAAGGCAAAAAAAATGAGGTTGGCATCAATATTAAAAAACATAAAATACTAAAAGATTATTCTGTTGATAAGAAAGGAAAAATTTTTAGAGTAGAATTTTACAAAGAGAATAAATTTGCAGGTATGGTTTTAATCAACTTTGATAAAGAAAAACTCAAAAAAAGTAAAAACTCTATAGCTTCAAATGAAGATAAAGAGCTTACTTTTTTATCTGTAATGTAATTTAAAACTTAAAAATAAACCAAAAGTCACTATGAATTTCGATTGTAGCCTTATTTCGATTTTCAAAGTGTTCTTTTAAATCAAAACTCTCTTTTCCATAATTATCTTTATATTCTTGAATAAAATTATTGTAATCTTTTTCTTTTATTGCAGTTATTTTAAAAGTAACTAGGTCATATCTTCTATTTTCTACTTCAAACTCTTTGTGCTCTAATTGACTTACGTTTATCCCCGCATAACGTTTTTCTTCATCTTGTGTTAAATTCATTTCAATATTTGCTCTCATTGCTGCAAATGTATGTAAAAATTGTTCAATGGGTATAGTTAAAGAGTTAACTTCTAAAGCAGAGTTATTATCATAAGCCCAGCCACCATTAACATCAAGTTTTACACTAAAGATATCTTCTAAAACACCTGCAATATCATCAACTGCTGGGAGTTTATCAAATTTTATATTATCATTATAACTCATCTTCTATTTCCATTTTTACAACAAATTCATCAAGAGGCATTTGTTTATAGTTTTTTGTAATTATATATTTTAATTCATGTATATACTCTTGAATATTTCTATATCCAATGGCACTATAAAATATATTTGAATTTCTATCCATAAAAAGGGTAGCTGGATATGCAGTTGCTTTTACATGTTTTGCAAACTCTTTTGGTGAGCCTTTAAAATTTTTAAAGACAATATCTACTTTATTTGCTGTGTAGATATCAACTAAGATAAAATTTTCTTCAATTAACTTTATTATTGAATTATCTTTAAAGTTCCCATCAAGCATCGCTTCACAATAGGGGCAATCTGGAATATGAAAAAATATCATAAGTTCTTTGTTCTGTTTTTTTGCCTTTTGTATTTTTTTATCAATATCTATTATATCGCCTGCAAAACTATTCACTGAAAAAAGTATAAGTAAAAAACTAAATATATATTTCATAATTACCTCTTAAAAAGATTATAAAAAAGCCCAAATAATTGGGCATTTTTTATTCCATGGTACTATCTATAGCAGATTCTAATTGATCTTGAGCATCAATAAGTGGAGTTAATGATTCATCATCATAAATATTTGTAGACATAATCCAGTTATAAACTGAAGGATATCCCATTCTAGTAAGTTTTTCATTTTTTTTCTTGTACATATACATAGTACAAGGGGCAAATGCACCAACTTCAGGGTGTTTTTTATGAACTGGATAGATAACTTCTAGTTTACAAATAGAATAGGTATCATAAAATTCATAATCATCTACATCGTTTTCTGATAAGTCATCAATTACAGGATAGAATCCAGCAACAATAAATCCTAAGGATTCTATTTCTCCTTCCATTGTTTCTTGATAACTATCTTTTGCATCTTGAATTTCATCACCATCTTCAACTTTCAATTCGAAGGCAAATCTAGTAACTAGTTCACCATCAGGTCTAATTTTTTTATAACTTAGTTCAATAAATTCACCTTTTGGTAGTGCTTTTTTTAAAGCTCTTGTCATTTGATCATGTAATGCAATTAAGTCTTTATTTGTTTTTGGAACTCCTGAAATTCTTGACATTCCAGTTAAAGATAAAGATGAAATATTTATTGTCTTACCATCTTTTGAATATACAGAAGTACTTAATGGAGCTAAAAGACCAAATTCTGGAAAATCTTTTAAAAGCTTAGCACCATATTTTTTATTGTGCACAAACATTAATCTATAGATTTTAAAATCTTTACCACCACCAAATCTTTTTTCAAAGGCAACATTCATATTATTGTTACCGATTATTTCAAAACCAGTATCTTTGAAAGCTTTTTCGATAGTTTTTGCTGTGATTTTACCATCACTGTTTTTCATACTATAAATTCTAATATCTTCCCTTAACTCATCTTGAGAAGCCAGAGCTTGTGATAAGTTAGCAAATAAGAAGATGCTTAGAAAACTAAGTGTTGAAAGAAACCTTTTATTCATAATATTTCCTTTATCTTTTTCTTGCAGTAAGTTCAACTTCTTTTTCGTAAGTTTCACCTTTTCTGTCCATTGCAATAATTTTTAGAGAATCACCATATTCTGTATCTTTTCTCTTAACACCATTGTCTAACTCTCTACCTGTTAATTTTTTTCCAATTTTGAAACTATCACATTTAAATTGGAATTTAAAAATAGGATTTTTAGAAAAGAATTGACTTGTTGAAATATCAAGAACTGTTTCTTCTCCAACTTTTCCAGTTATATGAGTAATAAAGTTTGCATCATCTGCATTCCCTGTTTTAGCTTTTGCTTGGTTATATGTCATCATAGGATGAGAAAATGCCATTTTTGCAGTTGCTACACCATCATTAATTTTAATTTTTACTGCTGTTATTTTATTTCTTGCCATTTAAGTTCCTACCCTTCACATCCACCAGCTGCAACTTCTGTTGTAGCTTTGGCCATGTATATTTTCCCATCTTTTGCTTCAACTAGTACCATAACTGTACCACTTTCAGCCATTTTAATTTTTACGTCATATTTTTGTAAATCATATTTGTTTATTTCATAAACTGCTACTGCACTTTCTGGGTTTGCATCTTGAAATAGTGCAACTGTTTTTGCATCCAATGATGTTTCAAATTTAACAGGAACTGCTGCTCCACTTGAATTGATTTTAGGAATTTTGATTTTAATTTTATCTGTTTCAATTACATCTTTTACTCCATATAATGCTTTTGTGGCATCATCAATTGTATGAGCTTCCCATACTTTTGGCTTTAGTTTTCTATAATCAGTTGCTCTAAGATTCATAGGAACTACAGAAAGTGCAATTAAACTTCCTGCAAAAGTTAAAAAATTTCTTCTATTCATTAATATTCCTTTTTAAAATTTCAACATGTAGTCAACAACTTGTTTAAACTCTTCATCATTAAGTGAAGAACCACCTTTTGCTGGCATACCCATGTTAGTACCTTCTAGAGCATTTTTATATACTTTATCCATCCCTTTTGCTAAGTATGAAGACCATGCAGTTTTATCACCTGCTTTTGGTGCCACTCCTGTGTTGTGACACATAGTACAATTTGCTTCATAGGCTGCTTTTGGATCAAAACTTACTTTGTGTGCATCATCTTTTACAACAGCAGGTAAATCTCTTACCACTGAAATAGGAGGCTCAAAATCAGTAATACCTGCACCCTCTTCAAGTCTTACAATATTTTTAGTTTGTTGACAATTTGACATACATGGTTTTTCACCTTTTGCCAATCTCTTTGCACTATAGTTTGATGGCACTTCATAAAATGCTCTAACATTTTCAATTCCATTAGGTCCATCAATATCAGGGATAAACCCATATCTATTTGGCATATAAATTTTCTTGAATTTCTCTTTATCTAGTTTGAAAGTCTCATTTACAATCTCACCATTTACTTTCATTCCATTAATATATAACATATATGCTACTAGTGAATAAGTCTCATCATTAGTTAAAGTTTTAGATTTAGTATGAGGCATCGCATCTCTTATATACCAAAATAAAGTACTTGCAACTGGCCAATAAGAACCAAATACTCTAGAAGGGCCTTCTGCAGTTGGGTTTAACCATCTATTATTTTTAAGAGTTCTTTTCATCTCTTTAGCTTTACCAGCAGATAATGCAGGGTATCCACCTCCACCGCTACCAAAGTCACCATGACACATAATACATTGTTGCTCATAAAGGATTTCACCTTCATCAACATATCCATATCCATCAGGTAGACCTTCATTTAAACCATTGATATCTTTATTCCACGCATTGTATTCATTTTTTGTGGGTACTCTACCATGGTTGAATGATACTTTTATTCCATCTTCACCTTTTGAAATATCAGAGTCTTTATAAACTTGAGGGTTTACTTTATATGGTCCTGTTTGGCCATTTTTAATAGGGTAATAAACACCACCACTAATATCTTTTTTTGCATTCCATAAGCCATTATAAGCTGAGGTCTCAGATTCTTTTGCTTGTGAAACTGTTATTAGTGCTGTAGTAGTTATAAGTGAAGCTACTAATGTTTTATATTGTTCTAACTTGAACATGGTTCACCTCCCCTTTTTCATTTACTTCCCAAGTTTCAATTGCATTTCTATGGTAAACAGATTCAACACCCATACCCTTATTTTTATCTTTTCCATAATCTTCTTTTTTTACATCAAAGCCAAACACTTCTTGGTCAATAGTTGGTTGAATAAATCCAGCATCATCAATTGCCCTTGAAGTTAATAAAAGTTTTTCACCTTTTTTGTATTTATGGATATAACTCCATCTTGTCCAACATTTTGGAAGAACTAAACCTTTAATATTTGCTTCAACATAGTTATTCCCACCATCAAATGATAAATCTACTCTGGTAATTGTTCCCATACCTGACCAAGCTAAACCTTCAATTTCAACCATTGTTCCATCTTCTAAATCTGTCCATGGTTTTTCAGGACTTGGGATTACAACTGTTGAGTTTACTTCATTTGCATAGAAATGTTGAACAGCTTTTCCTGTTGGTTTAAGGGCTGTATATTTTGAAGTTTCCTCTTTTGCATACCAAGGTTCACTTGCAAAGTCTAATCTTTTTAGCCATTTTACACATAGATTTCCTTCCCAACCTGGAAGAAGTAATCTTACTGGATAACCTTGTTCTGGTCTTAGCGCTTCACCATTTTGTCCCCAAACAATTAAGGCATCATCTAAAACTTTTTCTACTGGAACAGATCTTCCCATCTCTGAGTTATCACTACCTTCTGCTAACATCCATTTTGCTTCAGGTTTTAATCCTAAGTCTTCTAAAATAGTTTTAATATAAACACCAGTCCACTCAGCACAAGACATAAATCCTTTAGCAAATTGTAAAGAGTTGTATTGAGGTCTTCTCCACTCTTGCCCACCATTTGCAGGACATTCAATAAAGTGAGTTCTTGTTACCCTTGGATATCTTTTTAACTGAGCAAGTGTTAAAACAATTGGTTTTTCCACAAGTCCAGTTATCATAAGTCTATACTCATTTGGATCTACATGAGCAGTTCCTCCGTGAGATCTTGAGAAAAATAAACCATTTGGAGTGATAATTCCATCTGATTCATGAATTGGTGCAACAGCAATAGAAGCTCTATAATTACCTGAAGCTAAAAGTTTTGTATTTCTTCTTGTTACATTGTGTTCATAGGCTGAAGGGATACCATATCTATTTTTTGTAACTGGATCTCCCCAAGATTGTCCCCATTTAGGGTGGTGCATAATAGCAGGGTCATCTTCTGATGCTTTAAGTAATGATGGAGCAACAACACTACTTGCTGCAACTGCACTCATGGCACCAGTTTTTTTGAAAAAGTCTCTTCTACTAATCACTTTTTGTGTTTCATTAGTATTAGAATCTTTAATAAAATCTGACATATTTTTCCTTTTTCTAATATTCAAAATGAGTGAAGCTTAGGAGTTAAAAAAGCTTGTACATCTATTATTAAAGATTCTAAGTAAATTAATATTAATTGCATATAAGTATAAATATAAGCTTTATTTATGTACATTATTATATAAATATATATTATGTTACTATTATTACTTTAACTTATTAAAGTGTTTAGAAAAATACAATTTTACAGGAATTTATGTGTTTAAAACTTGTTTTTATTTGTTTTATAATAAGAAAGAATTTTTTTGAGAAAATGATTAATTTTTTTACTTTGTGTCTTTTTTACACACAAAATTTTAGTAATTGCAGTTTTTGATAGGAATACTCCTATCAAAAATTTAAAATATTAGTAAACTAATTCTTGTTTTATTTTTTCTTGATTTAATTTTTTACAAGCTGATTTATAAAGTTCTTCTATTCTGTCAACTTTGTCTCCAAGTTGTTTTGCTATATCTTCTGATTCAACACCCTCTTCAAGAGCAATAAAAACTTTATATTCTTTTTTTGTAAATCTTCTTTTTAGCACTTCTTTTAATTCTTGACTATCTTTTAAGTCACCAACAAGTTTTTCAATATGTGGAAGTACAACTTCTTTTAAATCCAATTTTATTCCTTTTTTAAGATTTGTAATTATAACCAATTATTTAGTTTTTCAATATCATTATATGAAGTTAAATCTAACATTATTGGAGTAATTGATACATAATTTGCTTTAATTGCTTCAAAATCACAGTTTTTATCAGGACTTTCTTGCCAAATTAAAGGATGTAAGCCAATCCAATAAAACTCTTCACCTCTAGGGTTATAATGTCTATGGGTATCGTTTCCATATTCTCTAAATCCAGCTTTTGTAATTCTTATTCCTTCACACTCTTCAATTGAAATTGGAGGGATATTTATATTTAAAAATTTTCTTTTTTCTAAAGGGAATTCATTATCAAGAATTTTCTTTGCGATTTCTGCAATAGTTTTCTTTGCCAATGCAAAATCAAAACCATTTTTTATATCTTGACATCTATCTTTACAAACTTGTGATATGGCAATTGCCGGAACACCTTGAAGTACTGCTTCCATGGCTCCTGCTGCTGTACCACTGTAAGTAATATCTTCACCCATATTAGCACCAATATTTATTCCACTAATTACTAAATCAGGTTTGTAATTATCTTTAAAAAGATTGTTTAGAGAGATAAAAATACAATCACTAGGAGTTCCATCGTCAACTTTATACTTATCATCATCAAAGTTATCTAATCTTAAAGGTTTGTCAAGTGTTAAAGAGTGACCACATGCAGATTTGTTTTTTGCAGGTGCAACAACTGTTATTTTGGCAATTGGACTTAAAGCTTCAATTAATGCTTTTAAACCAATTGCATCAAATCCATCATCATTTGTTAGTAAGATTTGTTTCATGCTACTACATATGCTCCATCAATACTTTTTATTAATTCTTCTACTTTAGAAGTTACACTAAAGCCACTTTCTAATTCTATGTCAGCTAGTTTTGCTTTTACAACAATTTTAAGGGGGCGTTTCCCTTGATTATTTGCAACAATATCAAATAGTTTGTATACACTATCTGCATTATCTGTATGGGGAAGTGCAATTGTTAATGGGGGCTCCTCTTTTTCAATACGTTTTGTTTTAATCTTGTCTTTTTTTGCATCTTCTAAAGATTCGATTTTTAGAATATTCATTCTTGTAAAGTCACCATCTTTAGTAACCTTTACTTTAAAGGCAATTGGCTCTGAATCCCATGGATTAGATAAATCGATACCAAAGTCATCTTCTAACTCTTTTAACCTATTTTCAAAAAGCATAATCTCAATATTTCCGTGAAGGTCAAGTACATTTGCTATACCAAATTTATTACCTTTTTTAGAGATTTTTTGAGTTATCCCTTCAATCTTTCCAATTATAAGAGCTTGTGAACCATCTGCAACTTCGTCAATTGCTGAACTTAGGGTATATTTAATTTTATCTAGTTCATCTCTATATCCATCAAGGGGATGTCCAGATACATAAAAACCTAATGAGGCTTTTTCAAACTCTAAAATCTCCTTTGGTTCAAACTCAGGAAGATGTTCAAGTTCTATTTCTACCCTTGTTAATTCTTCGCTATCTCCAAATAAAGAACCAGTTGACATCTTTTTAGCAAGCATTGCCTTTCCAACAGTTTCACCAATTATCTCAATTTGTTCTAACATTGCTTTTCTTGAATAGTGAAAACCATCTAAAGCACCAGCTTTGATTAAGGCTTCAATAACTCTTTTATTTACTTTACTACCATCAATTCTAGAGATAAAATCAGATAAATCTTTAAACTCACCATTTTCATCTCTTTCTTTAATAATTTGGTTAATTGCTACATCCCCAGCACCTTTTATGGCACCCATACCAAACATTACTACTTCTTGTCCATCTGTTTGTCTTGCTGAAAATACAGAGAAAGATTTATTAATATCAGGTGGGAATAGTTCAATTCCCATTCTTTTAACTTCGTCCACATACTTTACAACTTTATCTGTATTATCTTTTTCAAGTGTAAGTAAAGCTGCCATAAACTCTGTAGGGTAATATTTTTTTAGAAAACTTGTATAGAAAGTTACAAGTCCATAAGCTGCTGAGTGAGATTTATTAAATCCATATCCGGCAAATTTTACAATCAGGTCGAAAAGCTCTTCACAATGCTCTTTTACATAACCTTTTTTTACTCCACCTTCAGCAAATTCACCTTTTAGTCTATCCATCTCCTCTTTAATCTTTTTACCCATTGCCCGTCTAACTAAGTCGGCACCACCAAGGCTAAATCCACCAATAGTTTGTACAATTTGCATAACTTGCTCTTGGTAAACAATAACCCCATATGTTGGTTCAAGGATTGGTTTTAAAGGCTCAACAAATTCATCATAGAAATAAGATATTTCTGCTCGTCCATGCTTTCTATCAATAAAGTCATCAAGCATCCCTGACTCCATTGGACCTGGTCTATAAAGTGCAAGCATCGCAATAATATCTTCAAATCCTGAAGGTTTTAATCTTTTTGCAAGGTCTTGCATACCAGCAGATTCTATCTGGAATAATCCAATTGTATTTCCCGACTGAATCAGCTCGTAAACTCCAGGATCATTTACATCTTCAAGTATGAAGTTGATTCTTTTCCCATGTCTTTTTTCTACAAGTTTATTTGCTTCTTCAATTACTGTAAGGGTTTTAAGACCTAAGAAGTCGAATTTAATTAAGTCAACGTCTTCAACATATTTACCATTATATTGTGTTGCAAGTGTATCTAATCCACTTGGTTTAAATAATGGGGTTTTTTTCCATAAAGGCTCATTTGAAATAACAACTCCAGCGGCGTGAGTACCAGCATTTCTATTTAATCCTTCTAAAGCTAAAGCAAATTCCCAAGTTCTTTTTGACAAAGGGTCTGTTTCACAAAGCTCTTTGATTTTTGGTTCTTTCTCCCATGAATCACTTAGGTTTATTCCTAATTCATCTGGAATAAGTTTTGCCATGGCATCAGCTTTTGAGTAAGGCATATCTAAAACTCTAGCAACATCTCTAATAACCCCTTTTGCAAGAAGTTTACCAAAGGTAATGATTTGTGCAACATTGGCACGACCATATTGTTGAACAACATAATCAATAATTTCACCTCTTCTACTTTGACAGAAGTCCATATCGATATCTGGCATCGATACCCTTTCTGGATTTAGAAATCTCTCAAAAAGTAAACCATATGGCATAGGGTCAATATCTGTAATATATAAAGAATATGCAACTAAACTTCCTGCAGCTGAACCCCTTCCAGGTCCAACTGGGATTTTCATTTGTTTTGCAACAATAACGAAGTCCCAAACAATAAGCATATATCCAGGGAATTTCATATTATTGATAATATCAATTTCAACTTGTAATCTATCTCTGTACTCTTGATGCTTCTCAGGAGGTACAATTTTAAGTCTATCTTCTAAACCTTTCCAACACTCATGAATAAAAAGTGCTTTATCATTTTCTAAAGAGTATTCCTCATCGGGAAATGGTATTTCAAGGTTTTGCTCTTTTAATTTATCCCTTGTAAATTTGAAGTTTGGTGGAGTAGGGTTACCTAATTTTATCTCTAAATTACATTTATCAGCTATCTCTTGAGTTGATTCAATTGCTTCTGGAATATCTGCATAAAGTCTTGCTATTTGTTCTGGAGATTTTAAATAAAATTCATGAACACTATGTCTTAATCTATTTGGGTCATCATAAAGTTTATTCATGGCAATACACATAAATGCTTCATGGGCATCAGCATCTTTTTGCTCTAGATAGTGGGTATCATTTGTGGCTACCACTTTTATACCAGTCTCATGTGCAATTTTTAAGATTTGGTCATCAACAAAGTGTTGATCTCCAATACCGTGTCTCATAATTTCAAGGTAGAAATCATCCCCAAAAATCTCTTTGTACTCTAAAGCGATATTTTTTGCAGCTTCATAACCTTTTGCACCATTTTTAACATTTCTTTCATTTTGCAAATTTAGATGCCAGTTAATCTCCCCTTGTAAACAAGCAGCAGAGCAAACTAGTCCTTCACTATTTTCTCTTAGAAGTTTTTTGTTTATTCTTGGGTAATAATAAAAACCATACATATATGCTTGTGAAGAAAGGTACATTAAGTTTTTATATCCTGTATCATTTTTTGCATATAAACATAGGTGAAATCTTTGTCTATTTGTTTTATCGCCAACATCTTCTGAATTGTGAATATATGCTTCCATACCAATGATTGGTTTTATACCTTCTGCTCTCATTGCATTATAAAAGTCAATGGCTCCAAACATGTTACCATGGTCTGTCATTGCAACACTTGTCATCCCCATTGCTTTTACTTTTTTTGCAAGGGGTTTAATTTTATTGGCACCATCTAAAAGTGAATATTCTGTATGTAAATGTAAGTGTGTAAATTGTGGAGTTTGTGACATGTTTTTAACTTTTTGTATAGATTTAATTTTTTGTGATTATATCCAATGACACATAAAAGTCTTAAAAAAATCTAGGGGTTAATTTTATACTTTAAGAGTAGATTTATTAGTTAGAAAAATCTTTTTTGCTTCTTTATATCCAAAGTTAAAGCAGTCATTTAATTCTTTGAAGGTAAACATTGAATAATCTCTTATTTCATAACTTCCTAGATATGTATTTGAATTTAAAATAGAGTATGAATGATTTGCATAAAGTTGTGTGAAAAGACCTTTTTTCAAATATTTAATAGGGTTTAATTTAAATTTTTTAATTTTTCTATGACCCTTTGGGAAAAGGTCAATTGCAAAAACTTCATATTCTTCTTTTTTAAAAACTTTTATTGGTAAACAATCAAAAAGTCCACCATCAATTAGATACATATTTTCATAAGAGATTGGTTTAAACAGTGGGATTAAAGCACTTGATGCCATACATAAAATATGAGAATCCCCTTTATCAAAATAGTGTAATTGCCTTTTTTTCAAATCATAGGCAGTCACATATACTTTTTTTGGCATTTCTTCAAGTCTTGAAACGGGAAGTAAGTCGTTTAATATCTTGTGGTTTCTTTCAATTTTTAATAAACCATTTTTAAAATAGTTGAATTTTAAAACACTTTTTAACTCTTTTGAAGAGAATATTTTTAATTGTTCTTTTGCTTTTACCCCTGATGAGTGTGATGCTGAAATAATAGCTCCAATTGAACTACCTGAATAGGCATCAATTTGGATATTATTCTCTTCCATAAAATCTAAGACACCAAGATGAAAAGCACCTCTTGCAGCACCTCCACCTAAAGTAATAGCTAATTTTTTATCCATTAATCCTCTAACCAGTTAATAATTTTAAACTCACCTTCATATGTTTCAACAATAGCAGTACAAGACTCAACCCAGTCTCCACAATTGATATATTCTATTGTATTTATATCTTTAATTTCAGCTTTATGAATGTGTCCACAAATGATACCTTTGTATCCCTTATGTTTTGCATGGCTTGCTAAAGTATCTTCAAAGTCAGTTATAAATGAAACAGATTGTTTAACATTATCTTTTATATATTTAGAAAGGGACCACTTTGATTTAATACCTAATCTTAATCTAATAACATTAAATATTTGATTTAAATTTAATAAAAAGTCATATCCATAATCACCTATAACGGCAAGCCATCTTTTTGTCATAGTGATTGAATCATAAAAGTCTCCATGGGTAACTAAATATTTTTCTCCATTTATTGCAGTGTATTCAATCTCATTTTTTATATCCAAAGAATTTCCTAAAACTAATGGAACAAAAGGTCTTAAAAACTCATCATGATTACCGGTTATAAATACTACATTACAACCTTTTCTAGCTCTTTTCAATATTTTTTGAATAACATCAGAGTGAGATTGAGGCCATATGAATTTTCTTTTTATAGCCCATCCATCAATAATATCACCTACTAAAAATAGATTTTCACTTTCATTATTTTTAAAAAAGTCTAAAAGTTTTTTCGTATTTGAAAATTTTGTCCCTAAATGGACATCTGATATAAATATGCTTTTGTATTTCATGAAATGGATTTTATTACCCTTTGATTACAACTTAATAACATGTAACACCCATGTAATCAACAAGTAATAGAATATTTAAATGGAAAAAATAAAAATTTGTTTAGTAAGTGATACTGTATATGATGTTAATGGTGTTTCAAGATTTATCCAGGATTTTTCAAAGGAAGCCTTAGTTTTAAAAAAAGATTTTTATGTTATTACATCAACTAAAAAAAACCATTATGAAAAAATATCTAATATAAAAAATATCAAGCCTATATTTACTATGAAAATGCCTTTTTATAAATCATTGGATTTAGTTATGCCAAATTTTTTTAAAATAAAAAAAGAGATAAAAAAATTAAACCCTGATTTGTTACATATATCAACTCCAGGGACTGTTGGTTTGTGTGCACTTATTAGTGCGAAAATACTTAAAATACCAGTTGTTGGGATTTATCACACAGATTTTCCTGCTTATATGTACAAAAATACAAAAAGTAAATTTGTCAAAAATGGGACTATTTTATTTTTAAAACTATTTTATAGAAGCTATAAAGCTCTTTTTTCTAGGTCAGAAGAATATTTTAAAACCATTGAAGATCAACTAAATTTCAAAAAAGAAGATTTATATATTTTAAAAGCGGGGATTGATATAAAAAATTTTGATAAAAAGTTTAAAGATGATTCAATCTGGGAAAAGTATGGTATCCAACAAAATAGGTTTAAATTTTTATATACAGGTAGAATTTCTGTTGAAAAAAATGTTGATATTCTTTTAAAGGTCTGGAAAGAAAATTTCTTTAAAGAGTGTGAATTAATTCTTGTTGGAGATAAAGAGATTGAGTTTTTAAATAAAGATGAACTAAAAAAAAGTAATATCACTTTAGTTGGTAGGAAGCAAGAGTTAGAATTATCTCAACTTTATGCTTCAAGTGATTGTTTTATTTTCCCTTCAACTACAGATACTCTAGGGCAAGTTGTTATGGAAGCTATGTCATCAGGAATTCCTGTTATTGTTACAAATAAAGGGGGACCAAAAACTTTTGTAAAAGATGATTGTGGATATATAATAGATTTAGATAATGAAACCCAATTAAGTGAAGCTATTTTAAAAATGTCAAAAAAAGATGAGGTTTATTATTCAAAAAAAGAAAAAGCCTATTATTTTATGAGAGATAAATCTATCTCCCATAGTTTTTTAGATTTTTGGAATAAAAATCAAGAGATTTTAGAAAAACTAAAAATGTGAAACTAAAAGTCCATCTTTTATATTTTTAAAAGTCTCTTCCCCTTCTAAGGTTTTTACTAATTCTAAAGCAAATTGCATTGCTGTTGCTGGTCCCCTTGAAGTAATAACTTTTTCATCTATTACAACATCTTGTTTGTCTGTATATGTAGCCGAATCAATTTTTTTCTCAAAACTAGGATAACAAGTATAAGTATTATTTAAAACCTTTGCCTCATGTAAAGCATAGGGCGAGGCACAAATAGCTGTTACGTATTTATCAGAGTCTTTCATTTTTTGTAAAGTATCTTTTACAAGTTGTGAGCTAGCTAGATTCTGACAGTTTTGTGCTCCTCCTGGAAGAGCTACCATATCAAAGCTATTTAAATCAGAAACATTTTCAAGCTTTTCATCTGCTTTTATTGTAATTGAATGAGCCCCTTGTGTAAATATATCATTGATTGTTGCTATAGTTACATCAACCTTTGCTCTTCTTAAAATATCAATGATTGAAACAGTTTCAATCTCTTCAAATCCACTAGAAATTATTACTAAAACTTTTGACATATAAACTCCTTTTTCTAATATAATTGAGATTTTATCATAAGTTTGAAAAAATGGGACTTTGTAAGGGGTCTTTTGGTTAGGTTTTTAAGAAAATATAAGTTATTTTTTAATAAAATCTTAAGAACTATAAAAAGGGGATTTTATGCTTAAAACTTTTGCTAAATCATGTCTTGTAATTGCCTCTGTATCTTTATTTGCAGGATGTAGTCTTTCAAATCTTACAAGTTCAGAAAATACAAGTAAAACAAATACTACAAAAAGTACTGAACAAAAAACGTATGTTGATAAGAATGTTGAAAAAGAAAATCAAGATGTTCAAATTACAAAACAACATATTCAAATTGCAAATGATAGGCAAATGAATATCACTTCTCAATCTACTTTAGAAGCTACAATTAATTCATTGGCTACACAAATGATGAGAAATCAAAAAATGTCAACTAGCAAACCTGTTTTAATCACATCATTTGTTAGATTAGACAATTTTAAAAGAACAACTGAGTTTGGAAGAATTGTTAGTGAAAGTTTGATTAATGAGATGTCAAATAGAGGTTTCAATATAATTGAATATAGAGGTCAAATGGCTGTTTCAATTAATGAAAGAGGTGAATATTTTATTACAAGAAACCCTCATAAACTAAAAGATAAAGTTCCAAATACTTATGTTGTAGTGGGAACTTACTCAAGACAGTATGGTAAGGTTATGTTAAACGCAAGGGTAATGGACAATATTACAGGAAGAATAATAACAAGTGCAAGGGCAACATATAACCATAATATGAAAAATGACTGTTTAATTTTCAAAGATTGTCAACCTGCAAGAACTATTAAAATTATAGAAGAAAAATAGATTTAATGAAACTTCAATTTTTCAAAGTATTAAAAGTTTTTACACTTTTAATACTTCCTATATCTTTCATTTCTTGTTCACAACCTAATTTAGTTGTTAAAGATTTTGCAATTATAAACCATAAAGATTTAAGTGGCGCAAACAGTTTTGGGTCTTTAGTTGAAAGTTTAGTCAAAAAGCAAGAAAAGAAAATTTTAACTACATTAAAAGATGAGGTTGTATTAATTTCAGATTTTGTAAATATTGAGAAATTAAACAATAAATCAAAATTAGGTTTTTTATTAGCTGAAAATTTAAAAAACTCTATTTCAAATAGAGGAATTATAATTAAACAAGTTGAGCTAAGTAGATATTTCCAATATGGTAAAAGTGGATTTAATATGCTTACAAGAAAACATAGTGAAATCATTCAAAATGAATTAGATAGTCAATATGCACTTATTGGAAGTTATACTTTTACAAAAGAGAGTTTAATTGTATTTATGAGATTAGTTGATATCCAAAATGGAACAATATTAAGTTCAGCAACAGGCTCAACTCTAATGGATGGTGAGATTAGAGAAATGGAAAAGGAAAGTAGAAGACCACATGTAATTACACCAATGGTCTTATAATATATCCTGAATCAAAAACTGAGGGTTTATTTGCCCTCTAAATTCATTTTTATTTACTGATACAACCATATCAATATAATCTGCTAAAATCTTTCTATCTGCATGAAATCTTAAAGCCTCAAAAACATATCCATTGTTATTTAGAGTTAATTTTAAATGGTTTTTATCTTTGCCAAAAAGCTCTGATCTAATCACTTTTGAATTGCTAATTTTAAAAATAGGCCTATGGTTTTGTAATCCATAGGGTTCAAATTTTTCAATAATATCTAAAAATTCTAAGTCAACACTTGATACATCAAGTTCACCTAAAACATCATGTTCTATATGTAATTCTTCAGGCTCCACATTTAAAAGTTGGTTTATTCTATTTTTAAACTCTTCTAGATTTTTAGCTTCAAGGGATAATCCAGCAGCATTTTTATGACCACCAAACCCTATAAGTAAATCAGCGGTTTCAGTTATAATTGTATGAAGATTTATATTCGCATTTGCTCTAGCACTTCCCTTTGCAATTCCATTTTTTATTGAGAAAATAAAAGCAGGCTTTTTATACGAATTTGATAGTTTTGAAGCAACAATACCTATAACACCTTCATGCCAATCTTCTCCCCAAACTACAACTGCATTATCTTGAGGGTTTGTTGCATTATTTGCTTTTTGTGAAATCTCTTCTTGTAAAGTTTTTCTGTAGCAATTTAGCTCTTCTAGCATTTGTAGTGCATCATTGGCTTCATATTGATTTTGTGAAAGTAAAAAAGCTAAGGCTACTGAAGCGTCATCCATTCTTCCTGCACTATTTATCTTTGGTGCAATTGTAAAACCAATGTCATCTGATACATACAAGTCTTTTTGCATCATCTCATTTATCTTCATAAAAGCAGGTCTAGTTGATTTTTTTATCATCTTTAAACCTTGTCTAACCATGGTATAGTTAAGACTTGTCATTGGCATAATATCAGCAATAATAGCCACACATAAAAGATCAAAAAACTCTTGTAGATTTATATCAAGATCAAGTTCTTTTTTTAGTGAAGCACATAAATACCAAGCAACTTGAGCTCCACAAATATCTTTAAAAGGGAAGGTGCAATCTTCTTGTTTAGGATTTATAATAGCATATGCATTTGGGATTTCACTACCAACTGTATGATGGTCTGTTATGATTAAATCAATGTTTTTTTCTTTTAGTTTTATTGCTGCTTTACAAGCTGAAATACCATTGTCTACAGTTATTACTAAACCTTCATTAATCATATCAACTATTTTAGGGCTTAATCCATAACCGTGTTCAAATCTATTAGGGATAATGTAATTTACATTTACACCAATTTTTCTAAAAAAATCAACAATAATAGTAGTTGAAACAACACCATCAACATCATAATCACCTACAATAGTGATTTGTTCGTTGCTTCTTATAGCTTCTTTAATTCTTTTTGAAGCCTTGTCGATATCTTTGAAGCTATCAGGGGTTGGAAGTTCAGCAAGTTTTGTGTACTTTTCCCCTTGATGTCTAGCTCTTAATAAATTAAATAACTCTTTTTTAGTGATTTTAGTCATTAATTATGTGTATTAGCCTGTCTTACAAATTCTGTAATAATTGGATTTGGAGTTTCTAAGTGTGAAGTAAATTCAGGGTGGAATTGAACTCCAACAAACCATGGATGATCTTTAATCTCAACAGCTTCAATTAGACCATTTGATTGTCCAGAAATAATCATTCCTGCTTCTTCTAATCTCTCTTTATATGCTGGGTTTGCTTCATATCTGTGTCTATGTCTTTCGTAATAAACCTCTTCATTTCCATATGCTTTTTGTAAGTTTGTACCTTTTAGAGGTTCAAATGGGTATTCCCCAAGTCTCATTGTACCACCCATTGGTGATTTGTGAGTTCTTAATTGTTTATCACCATTTTGGTCAATAAATTCATCTATTAAATAAATAATTGGTTCACTTGTTTCAGGATCAAATTCAATAGAGTTCGCGTCTTCAATCTCAAGAACATTTCTAGCATATTCTATTACTGCTAGTTGCATACCAAGACAAATTCCAAGATATGGGATTTTATTTTCTCTTGCATATTTAATTGCTTCAAGTTTTCCTTCAACACCTCTGTGTCCAAAACCACCAGCAACTAAAATACCATCAGCATTTCCAATAACATCATAAGCTCCGTTATCTTCAATCCTTTGTGAGTCACACCAATGGATATTTACTTTTGTATTTAAATGAGCTCCTGCATGAATAAGTGATTCAATAAGAGATTTATATGATTCTTTTAAATCTAAATATTTACCAACAAAGGCAATAGTTACTTCTTCTTGTGGAACTAAAATATTTTTTACTAAAGTGTCCCATTTTTCCATATTTGGTTTTAGTTTTACATTGAAGTGTTCAGATAAAGGATTTAAAATTCCCTCTTTGATAAAGTGTAAAGGTACTGAATAAATTGATTGTGCATCTCCTGCTTCAATAACGGCATTTCTATCAACATCACATGAAAGTGCTAATTTATCTTTTAGATTTTTTGGAAGAGGTTTTTCTGTTCTACATACTAACATATGTGGTGTAATACCAATTCTTCTTAATTCTTGAATTGAGTGTTGAGTAGGTTTTGTTTTTAATTCACCTGCAGCTCTAATAAATGGGATTAAACTTACATGAATATTCATAGTATTTGATTTTGGAAGTTCATGTCTAATAGCTCTAATTGCTTCCATAAAAGGCAAACCTTCGATATCTCCTACTGTTCCACCAAGCTCGATGATTAAGAAATCATTATCATCAGCAGCTGCATAGATTCTATCTTTGATCTCATCTACAACATGAGGGATTACTTGAATCGTTTTACCTAGATATCCACCTTCTCTTTCTCTTCTAATTACACTTTGGTAAACTTGTCCTGTTGTAAAAGAGTTTTTAGCTGTTAAAGTTTTATCAATAAATCTTTCGTAGTTTCCTAAGTCTAAGTCTGTTTCTGCTCCATCAGCTGTAACAAATACTTCACCATGTTCAAGGGGACTCATTGTTCCTGGGTCAACATTTAAATATGGATCAATTTTTAGCATTGAAACATTAAAACCTGATTGTTTTAGAATAGTTGCAATAGATGCAGATGTAATACCTTTACCAAGTGAACTTAATACTCCACCTGTTACAAATATAAATTTTGTCATTGTAAGAAACTCCGTGATTTTGAAAAAATAAAATAAAATTATTCGCGATTATAGCTAATAGTAAGTAAATAAGAAGTTAACTAAAAGGAGATTAAACCCCTTTTAGTTTTTTAGTTTTTAAGCTTATCTGATCTTGGATAGATAAATACTGCTTTTCTAGTTACAGTAACTCTTTCTGGTTCATCAACGGCATAAGCTCTGATAGTTACAGTAATTGGTGTATCTTTAGTTTTGTTGTTAACTAATATTTTATCAGTTTCTAAAATAACTACTTTTTTAGCCATTCTTTTTGGATTTAATTTAAAAGGTTTAAATCTTTTTATTTTTATATCTTCATGGTCTATTATCTCTAAAGCATACGTATGTGGTTTATTATCTGTATTTTGGAATAAGAATAAGAAGTTGTTAGAAACAACATTTCCCTCTTTTACTTTATAAAGTTGTGTTGTTTTATTAACATTTAACAACATATACTCTTTTTTACCACCCATAACAAATAAAAGACCTAGTATTATAATTAAGGCTATTGAATACATAATAGTTGATCTTCTTATAAGTTTTGTTGGTTCACCTTTTTCTATATCTCTTGTACTAGTCCATTGAACAAGTGAAGGTTTTCCAAGTTTACCCATTACAGTTGTACATGCATCAACACATTCTAAACAGTTAATACATTCAAGTTGTAAACCCTTTCTAATATCAATATGTGTAGGACAAACTGTTACACATGATTCACAGGCCGTACATTCATCTGTTTCATTTGGTAGATCTTTTGCTTTGAAGATAATTTTTTCTTTATTATCATTATAAATATCTCCACCTCTTTTTGTTGAGTAGATAGCTTGATATGTATCATCATCATAAAGTACTGATTGAACCCTTGAATATGGACAAACATAAACACAAAAGTCCTCTTTTAACCAAACTACATCATAAACTAAAAAACCTGCAATTGCTACTACAAAACCAATTAAGAACCAATGTTCTGTTGGGTTCATAATATATTTGAAGAAATCTTCAGGTGGAACAAAGTACCACATAAAATCAGCTGCAGCAACTAAAGATATAATAGTCCAAATTAAGATTGCAACAACTTTTTTTGAAGCATTTTCTGCTTTGCTCCAATCTGGTTCTTTTTGTTTATTTTTAATTCTTCTTAAACCTAAAAGTTTAGATTCAATTAAATCTCTGTATATAACCCTAAAAATAGTTTGGGGACATGCCCAACCACACCAAGCTCTTCCTCCAATTGCAGTAACTGCAAAGATTCCTAGGAATAAAAGCATTAGTAGAAATGGCATTAAATATAATTCTTGCATATCAAATGCAACACCCATTAAATGAAGCTGCTTTTTATCAAAAGATAGTAAAAAGATATGGTTCCCATCAATTCTAATAAATGGTAAAACCAATGCTATTACAGTAGCAGCAACATAAGCGTAGTATCTTTGAATTCTAAATGAAGTTTTTTTCATTGTAGCAGTTTTCGCTTCCATGTCACTATCCTGTCATTATGTATTTTTCAAATTATATATAAAGTAAACTTATGATAACCATAAAATATTATAAGTTAGCATTATATTTCTACAAGTTTAGTCTTCTGTAAGTATTGATTCTAATAAAAATATCATTTATAATTGTATCAAGATTAAACTTTTCTTTTTTGTTCAACTTAGGATAGTTACTAATGATGTCTTCAAATTTTACCAAAATTTCATCAAGGTTTGTAAAGTCAATTGTTGGTAGGTGGATATTTTTTATTAATTTTTCATCATAGTTTTTATCAACTCTTTTTAATAAAACTGGTTTATTCCCACATTCAATTGATTCTAGACATGTGTTTAAAGAACCACTTAAAAGGTATTTTGTATTTTGAACGCACTTTAAGTATTCTTGGGAATTTATAAGTTGTGAAAATCTATTTTCTAATTTTTTTTCATCTCCAATAAAAAAGTATTCTCCTAAAAGAATAGGAATATCGTATTTTGTAGTTTTTTCACATAAGTTAATTAAATACTTTGAGTAGTCTTCATCCCCATAAAAAAATAGTTTTTCATCTTTTCTTGAGTTTTGCTTTTTATATAAAAAACTATCAATGATAGAAATAGGAATATCATCAGGGATTTTATAAAGAAAAGAGAAATAGTTTTTCTCTTGAGTTTCAATAAATTGTGATATCTCATCACTTTCATAGATTAGGGAATCTCCTTTTTTTAAAACCTTTGAAAGTTCATCTAATGTTTCAGTTATTATGTAGTTTTTTATATTTAATTGTTTCTTTGCATATGCACCAGCACTAAACTCATTTACACATAAAATAGCTTCACAACTTTTTTCATTTAATAGTTTAGCAATATATGAACATCTTCTTATTGCATCTAAACCAAAAGTATGATCTCCTTTTGCGTATATGTAAATTTTCATTTTATGCTCCATCAATGTAATTAAATATATTAAAATATAATTTATTATATTACTGAAATGTATATAAAAATCACTAACTAATTTGTTTAGTTTTTATCTCAAATGCATAGATTAATCTCTGGTATGATTTTAACTGTATTCCTTCTTGTAATTGATACAAGCTTTGACAAATTTTTTGAAAATATTTCTATGTTCTTTTAAATATATTAGGTATTCTGGATGCCATTGTAAAGCAAGTAAAAAAGGGTAATCTTTTTTTTCAACAGATTCAATAATAGATTCATGTTTTGATGAAACTTCTAAATCTTCTCCTACTTTATTGATTGCTTGATTATGTATACTATTAATTAATATCTCATCTTCTTCTACAGCAGAATGCAAGTCAGTATTTTTTTTAACTTTTGCTTCTTTTATTGGAAAAATAGAGTTTTGGTGTATTAAATATTCATCCAAGTCAAGTATTTTTGCGTAAAGATTACCTTCAAAATAGATATTAATTAATTGTGCTCCTCTGCAAATACCAAGAATAGGAAGTTCTTCCTTATAGGCTTTATCAATTATCTCTAATTCAAAAGCATCTCTTTTTTTATCAAGTTCTGTATTATGAGCATCTTTATTTGCACCATATAAAGTTGGGTCTATATCATTCCCTCCACTAAGTATTACTCCATCTAATCTTTTAAAATCAATATTATTTTTTGATGGTCTTAGTCTAACGCTAGTAGCACCTTGTATCTTTAAATTCCATTTTATAAATAAGTATGCAAAAAAATTGCCTTTATCTGGTAAGCAAATTCCAACTAATGGTTTAGCCATGATTCTATTTTCCCTTCCCAAGTTGTTAGGTTTATAATATTATCTAAATGTGTTAAGTACTCTTTTGCTAAAAAATTTAAAGATTTCTTGTCATTTGCTAAGTTTTCCACAAGAATCCATCTATTCCACTCTTCTGAAACTTCCCATCCTTCATTTCCAATCATTGAATTAGATAATCTATAATGAAAAGCAGGTCTTGGTTTTATCTTTTCTTTTGGAAGTTTAGCTCTAACTTTGTCTTCATTGATAAAAGCTAAAATTGGAAGAAAATCAAGGGATCTATTTCTTGTTGGGTTAAATTCTAAATAATCTTCAATAAATTCATCAATTGATGGATTATATGCTTCATCTAGCACATGCTTGATATAGTCATCTTTAAAGTTATCAATAAAAGGTGTGATTTTTCTTGCTAAGTCTATTTTGGCATCTTTGTTTATATAGTTTTGAAGTATTAAATATGCTCTTGTATAGTCTAATAAACTTTTCACATCTAAAGAGATAACTTCTACATTAATATGTAAACCAAAAGCATAATATATTTTATGTTTAGTTCCTTTTGCATGGTTTTTTGCTAATTCTTTTATTATGTTATCGATAATTGATACTTCATCTAAAGGAAGAGGTGGTGTACTTATTTCATATGGGACAATATCTTTTGAAAGGTCACCTACTATTTTTTCAATATTTTCAATATCTTCTTCTTTTATCGTTACACCTATTTTCTTTGATAACTCTTTTATATTTTTTGGAATTTTTTGTTGAGTTAAAAGTTCGAAATCTAGTTCAAGTATAAAGTCACCATATTTTGAATCAATTTTAAATAGGTAATTATTGACTTTTTTTACATTGAAGCCAAATTTTTCTTCTAAAATAGACAGTACATCTTCTATATCAATATTTGCAAACTCTAATTCAAAACCTATATGTCTGATTTCATCTTTATAATTTTGTGTTACTTTTGGTTCTAAGAAATTATTCATAAAACTATTTCCTTTTTTCAATATTTTTTATTGTATTTATTGCAGCAGGTAAAAGTGTTTCACTTAAAGCAGGATGAATATAAAGCATCTCTTTTAAATGTCTAATATCATTGTCAATATGCATAACTGTCAATACTTGGTGAATCATCGTCGAACTTTGTGGTCCAATTATATGGCAACCTAAGATTTCATAAGTATTTTTATCAACAATTAATTTTGTAAAGGGATAATCTAGTTTCATAGCTTGTGCTTTTGCACTTGCTTTCCATGAAGTTTTTGATACTACAAAGTCTAAGTTTTTTTCTTGTGCTTGCTTTTCAGTAAGCCCAACACTTGCAATTTCTGGACTAGTAAATACAGCATGGGGCATATATTTAAATTTTAGAGGTTCTTTTTTATCTTCGAATAAAATTTTAAAAAGATAATTCATTTCATATGCTGCTGCATGTTGTAGCATATATTCTCCTGCTGCATCCCCTACAACATATACACCTTTTGCATTTGTCTCAAAGAAATTATCTCTTTTTATATAACCTCTTTCATCAGTTTCAATAGTTGTATTTCCTAACTTTAGACTATGTGCGTTGGATTGTCTACCTATTGCATATAGTAAAGCTTCACTTTTATATTGTTTTGTACTTTTGTCTTTATTTTCAAGAGTGATTTCAAATAAACCATCTTTGTATTTAGCATCTTTTATAGTTGTATTAAACTCTATATCAATATTTTTACTAAACTCTTTTTTGAAAGTTTCTTGTATATCTTCATCTTCATTTGATAAAAGTCTATCTCCTCTTACAAGAAGTTTTGTTTTAATTCCTAATGCATCAAAAACATTTGCAAGTTCACAAGCAATAAAACCTGAACCAACTATAGAAATAGAAGAGGGTATTTTTTCTAATGGAAATATATCATCACTTGTCCATGCTCCTTTAAAAGGAGGCTCTTTTGGGGAAGTCCCCGTTGCAATAATAATTTTCTCTGATGTTAATATCTCATTGTTTACTTCAATTACATTATTTGAAAGAAAATATCCTACTCCTCTATATAAATCGACATTATCATTTAATTGAGATTTATAATTTCCATCTACACTATGAATAAATGAGTTATTATCTTCAAAAATCTCCTTTAAATTGATATCTTCTATTTTACTTGATATATAATGTCTTTGGGAAGTTTGAATATTTCTAATAACATCTGCATATCCAATTAGAAGTTTTGAAGGAACACATCCTCTATTTGCACAGGTTCCCCCTAAGCTTGATTTCTCAATCAGGGCAACTTTTTTACCAAGCTTACCAATGTTTTTTGCTAAGGAAGAAGCCCTTCCTCCTCCAATTATAATTGTGTCATAAGTTTTCATTTTTCTCCCTTTTAGTAGAGATATATTATTATAGAATAGTTTTATCAAATGAGACTTATCTTTTGATTAAAAACTAAAAATAATTATTATTTATATGCTTAGTTATTAACATTTGAATTATTAAATATAGTGCTCACCTATTAAAAGAAAAATTTAATAGGTGATTTTTTATGAGAAGTATAAGTTCCCTGCAATAGCAAGGATTGTTAGTAATTTTAATATTACTATTTGGGCAATTTTATTGTTTTTTATTTTTTCAATCATTGCTTTTTTTTGGAATATTTAAGTACATATGTAAAATATCTAATGAAGCTGGTGTAACTCCAGAGATTTCACTTGCATTAAACAGTGTAGGTGGTCTAAACTTTTCAAGTTTTTCAACTACTTCATTTGATAATCCAGGAATATTTTTATATTCAAAGTTTTCAGGTATTTTTAATTGAAGCATTTTTTTCATTTTTTCTATTTGTTTTTGTTGTTTATGAATATATCTATAATATTTTGCTTCAATAATAATTTGTTCTTTTAAATATTCATCTGTATCTGCTAAACTTGGAACTAATTTATCAAATTTTGATGCGTCAACACTACTTCTACCAACGATATCAATTAAAAGTGCTCTATCTTTAATCTTGTCTTCACCTAAAGATTCAAGTAGTTCAAGGTTTTCTTTTTTAGATGTAAACCATTCATTTGCCATAAATTCAACTGCATCATTTAAAGTTTTTCTTTTATGTTCAACTTTTTGTATTTGTTCATCAGAAACTAAACCTAAATCATATCCATATTGAGAAAGTCTTAAGTCAGCATTCTCTTCCCTTAAAAGAAGTCTATACTCAGCCCTTGAAGTAAACATTCTATATGGTTCATTTGTTCCTTTTGTAACTAAGTCATCAATTAAAACTCCAATATAAGCCTCATCCCTTCTTAATACAAAAGGTTCTTTACCATCAATTGCTAAAGAGGCATTAATCCCTGCCATCATACCTTGAGCAGCAGCTTCTTCATATCCTGTTGTTGCATTAATTTGCCCTGCATGATAAAGATTTTTTATATCTTTTGTTTCAAGGGTATGTTTTAATTCTGTTGGGTCAACATAATCGTATTCAATAGCATATCCATATCTAATGATTTTTGCATTTTCTAAACCATTAATAGAATGAATCATTTGTTTTTGAACATCAATTGGTAAAGATGTTGAAAGTCCATTTATATAGTATTCTGTACACATTGCAGTTTGTGGTTCTAAGAATAATTGGTGTCTATCTCTCTCTGAAAATCTATTTACTTTATCTTCAATACTTGGACAATATCTAGGTCCACTTCCTTGAATTTGACCTGTAAAAAGTGGCGCTCTATGGAAGTTTCCTGTAATAGTATCATGTGTTCCAACATTTGTATATGTAATATAACATGGATATTGTTTTGGTTCAAAAGTTGACTTATCTGTTCTAAATGAAAATGGTGTTGGCTTTTCATCCCCTCCATGGGCATCCATTACATCAAAATTTATTGATGAAGAATCGATTCTTGCAGGAGTTCCAGTTTTAAGTCTTCCAACTTTCAGTCCTAATTCTTTTAATTGTAAAGATAGTGTTGAAGATGGTAGTTCCCAAGCTCGTCCTGCATCATAAGTATTTTCACCAATATGAATTAATCCTCTCATAAAAGTTCCCGTTGTAAGGATTACTTTTTTAGCTTTGAACTCTTCACCTAGTTTTGTTTTTACACCATAAACTTCATTTTCTTTAACTAAAAGTGAACTTACTTCATCTTGATAAACTTCTAAATTAGGAGTACTATGACAAACTTTTCTCATATACTCTCTATATTTGTCCATATCAATTTGAGCTCTTGAGCCTTGAACTGCTGCACCTTTACTTGCATTTAAAATTCTAAATTGAATTCCTGTTGCATCAGTACATAATCCCATTTCTCCACCAAGAGCATCTAATTCTCTTACTAGATGACCTTTAGCAAGACCACCAATTGCAGGGTTACAAGAGGCAGCACCTATTTGTTCAACTAGCATGGTAATAAGTAGGGTTTTTTTACCCATTCTGGCACCGGCTAAACAGGCTTCAATACCTGCATGACCTCCACCAACAACAATAATGTCGTACATATTTTCTTCCTTCGTTATTTTTTCGATGGAAATTTCTTAGATAAATGTTTTCTTCCACTTATCTAAAAAATTTCAATATTTAATTTCTTGATTGTTTGCTTGAATAAAGCCGACTATATGAAGCTACGTAAAATCAGCTTCTCATTAAAATTTCGGTATTATACCAAATATTTTAAAATTTACAAATTTTTTTAAAGGAACAATAAATTGTTTACTGGTCTTATTCGTGAAATGGCTAATGTAATTAGCTTTAAAAACAATTTTTTAACATTAAAAGCAAAATATACTCCAAAAATTGGAGATTCAATTGCTGTTAATGGAGCTTGTTTAACTGTTGTAAGATATACAAGTGATACTTTCACTGTTGAACTTTCGCCTGAATCTCAAAAAATTTTAGCAATGGAAAACTATAGAGGTCAAGTACATATAGAACCAGCTATGATGATGGGTGACAGATTTGAGGGGCATATTGTTCAAGGGCATGTTGATTGTCTAGGGACAATTAAATCAATTAAAAACAATGGAAACTCAACTGATTTTATAATTTCACTTCCACATGACTACTCAAAATATATTATCCCAAAAGGTAGTGTAACTATTGATGGGGTTTCTTTAACTGTAAATGAAGTTTTAAAAGATAGTTTTAGGCTTACTATTATTCCCCATACAGTTGAAAATACATTATTTAGAACTTATAAGATTGGATCAAAAGTAAATTTAGAAACTGACATGTTCGCACGATATATTTATAATATGTTTAAAGGGCAAAAAGATTCTGGTTTAACTTGGGATAAAGTAGAAGGGATTATGGCTTCTTATTAGAAGTTTCCTCTTCTTTAACTTCTTTAGTTTCTTTTTTCTCTTTTTGAATTTTTTTATAAACAAAAAATGAGTTTTGTTTTAAAACTTTTGCATAGGGTAAAATAGTAGCTTCTTGTAAATCTTGCATCTTTTTTATTGATAAAACACGTCCAACTTTTAAACCTTTGAAAAAGATATTATCCATTCCTGAGGTTATAACTTCATCACCCTTTTTAATATCAAACCAAATAGGGATAAATTTAGCTACTAAATATTGACCATTTTTTGATGCATGGATAATTCCTGGTGCTTCATTTTCTCCAATAAAAATTGCATAATTACATTTTTCATTTCCATTTAATAAAGCTTTTGCTTTGTTGTCTTTATTTACAACAATTCCTGCTGCATATTGGTCTGAAATAACTCCTAAAATAGAGTCATCTTTTTTTTCCATATCTAACCAAATTTTTGTATAGTCATCAAAATCAACATATGATAAAACTTTTGTAAATTTAATTTGTTCCGTTGTTGCATTTGTATGGTTTAGATTTTTATTTAAATTGTCTAATTCATTTTTTGCAGATTGATATTTTAGTTTAAAGCTTTTTAGCTCTTTATTTTCATTTTGTAAAAACTCTATAGTTTTTGTTTGATTGAAGTATTTATCTTTTGTTTCTTTTATTGATGTTTTTGTATCAATATATAGTTTTTTTAGTGATGTAAAAGGGGTAAAATTTTTAGCTACAACCTTGTCTAAATCAAAGATATATCCAAGGGAGATAGCTAAAAAAAGAATAAAAAATAGAAATTTATTCATTAGTAATTAATTTTAAAAGTGCGTCCTGGTCTAATACATTGCTTGTACCATATGCTACTGCTAATAATGGTTCATCAGCAACTCTAACTGGAAGTTTAATAATATCAGCAAGATATTTATCAAGTCCTCTAATAAGTGCTCCACCACCTGTTAGCATTACACCATTATCAACAACATCTCCTGCTAAATCTGGTGGCATATTTTCTAATACTGATCTTACTGCTGAAACAATCTCTCTTAGAGGTTCTTTAATAGCAGTTCTAACACCTTCACTTCCTAATTCAATTGTTGAAAGTAATCCAGAGTTATCTCTACCTTTTACTTTGATTTTTAGTTCTGCATCTTGTTTTATAGCTGAACCAATCTCAATTTTAATATTCTCAGCTGTTCTTTCACCAATATATAGATTGTAATTTTGTCTTACATATTCCATAATAGCTTTGTCAAATCTATCACCAGCTACTTTTATTGATTTTGAAAGAACTAATCCACCAAGTGAAGTTACACCAATTTCTGTTGTACCTCCACCAATATCAACTACAACATATCCAGATGGATCTGAAACAGGAATTCCTGCTCCAATTGCTGCAGCCATAGGCTCTTCAACTAAAAATACTTCTCTAGCTCCTGCACTTAAAGCTGATTCTTTTACAGCTTTTCTTTCAACTTGTGTAATACCATAAGGGATACAGATAATTATTCTAGGTCTAATAAAAGATTTTCTTGCATGGGCTTTTTCAATGAAATATCTAATCATTCTTTCTGTCATTTCAAAATCAGCAATAACTCCATCTTTCATAGGACGTACAGCTGTTATATTTAATGGTGTTTTACCAATCATCTGTTTAGCTTCTTGTCCAACGGCTAATATTTTATCTTTTCCATATCTGTCATTTTGTACTGCAACCACTGATGGTTCATTTATGATAATACCTTTTCCTTTTACAGAAACAATAGTATTAGCAGTTCCTAAGTCAATTGCCATATCATTTGAAAATACACCTATTAATTTATCTAATAACATCTATATCCTTCTAAGCTATTTTTGGTTCATTTTTTTTTGAAACAACATCTTGTGTGATTGTTACTGTTTTATCTTTATATTCAGGTAAATCATACATAATATCAAGCATTACATCTTCTAAAATTGATCTAAGACCTCTTGCTCCCGTTTTTCTTTCAATAGCAAGTTTTGCAATTTGTTTTAATGCATCATCTTCAAATTCTAAAGTTACATTATCCATTTGGAATAGTTTGATATATTGTTTAATCAATGCATTCTTTGGTTCAGTTAAGATGTGTACCATATCATCTTCAGAGATTTCATTTAATGTAGCAATCATATGAAGTCTACCAATAAGTTCTGGAATAAGTCCATATTTAACTAAATCATGAGCTTCAACATCGGCAATTATACTATCATCATCTTTACTTTTTTTCTCTTGGTTGAAACCTAATACATTTCCACCTTTTTTCTTTTTAACAATCTCTTCAAGACCATCAAAAGCTCCACCACAAATAAATAAAATATTTGTAGTATCAACTTGAATTGCATCTTGACCAGGGTGCTTTCTACCACCTTTTGGTGGAACATTTACAACAGACCCCTCAATGATTTTAAGAAGTGCTTGTTGAACACCTTCTCCTGAAACATCCCTAGTGATTGATCTATTTTCACTCATTCTTGCAACTTTATCAACTTCATCAATAAAAATAATTCCAGTTTCAGCTCTTTGAACATCTCCATCAGCTGCTTGAATAAGTCTTGTAACAACATTTTCAACATCATCACCAACATATCCTGCTTCAGTAAGTGAAGTTGCATCAGCAATTGCTAAAGGAACATCAAGATATTTTGCTATTGTTTGAGCAAGTAGTGTTTTACCTGACCCTGTTGGTCCAATCAATAGTACATTTGATTTATTTATCTCAATATCATCTTCAAGTTCATCATGTCTGAAAATTCTTTTATAGTGATTATAAACTGCAACAGATAAAACTTTTTTTGCTCTATTTTGACCAATTACATAATCATCTAAGATATCTTTTAATTGGGCAGGTGTTTTAATTTCAAAGTGCTCTTTAATTGTATCTGGGTTTTTAGAATCTTGTTCAGGAATTTGGTTCCCTACCATTATTTCGTGAGCAGCGTTAACGCATGATTTACAAATACAAGCATTGTCTCCAGAAATTATTGGATTATCAGCCGTATCCGGTGCTCCACAAAAATCACATTCAAGTTTAGCCATTAAACTTATCTCCTATTTTCTATTAAAAGGAATTCCACGTTTTGTATTAACTACAAAACTTGCTAATTCCTGTACATATTTATTGTCATTATTTTCAAGAAGGTCATTGGCTACATCTGCAATAGGATTACCTGATTCAAATATCGCCTTATATGCTTTTCTAACTTCATCAATATCAGATCTATTATCAAATCTTCTTCTTAAACCATTTAAATTAAGTCCTCGCAATATTGCTCTATTACCTTCAGCTAGACAAAAAGGTGGAATATCTTGAGTAACTACAGAACCACCAGCAACCATAACGTTTGAACCAATTTTACAAAATTGGTGTATAGGTGTAAGACCACCAATAACTACATTATCATCAATCTCAACATGTCCAGCAAGTGTTGCAACATTTGCAAATACACAATTATTTCCAACTATAACATCATGTGCAACGTGAGTATATCCCATAAATAGATTGTTGTCACCTATTTTAGTAATACTTCCACCACCTTTTGTTCCAGGATTAAAAAGAGTATATTCTCTAATTTTATTATTGTCACCAATAACTAACTCTACATCTTCCCCATCAAATTTTAAATCTTGGGGAATACTTCCTAATGTTGCATGGGAAAATATTTGATTGTTCTTACCAATAGTGGTTTTACCCTCAATTAAAGTGTGAGAACCAATTGATGTACCATCACCAATTTTAACATCTTTCCCAATAACTGTAAATGCTCCAATAGTTACATTTTCACCAATTATTGCTCCATCTTCGATTATTGCTGTTTTGTGAATATTACTCATTACAACCCTATATTATTTATCAACAATCATAGCTTTTAATTCTGCTTCAGCAACTAAATTATCATCTACAAAAGCTTTACCATCAAGTACGATTAGGTTTCCTCTTAATTTTTTAACTTCAATTTTGTATACAAGTTTATCACCAGGTCTAACTGGACTTCTAAATTTCGCACCATCAATACTCATAAAATAGATTACTTTATTTTTCAATTCTTCTTGTGTTAGGTCATTACTCTTAAGTGCAAGTACTCCTCCTGCTTGTGCCATTCCTTCTAGAATTAATACACCAGGGTAGATTGGGTGTCCTGGGAAGTGTCCCATAAAAGCAGGTTCACTAATAGAGATGTTTTTATATCCTGTGATACTTTTTGCTTTTTCCATATCAGTAATTCTATCTACTAATAAAAAAGGGTATCTATGAGGTAAAATCTCTTGAATTTCCATTATGTCTAACATTATTGTTTCCTATTGTGTTCTATGTTTAAAAAAGTCATATATTTTATCCAAAAAAAAATTAGTTTTGGATTATGTTTGCAACGTTTTGGGAACTACCACCTTGTAAGTAGTCTCTCAAAATTTGAGAATTTTTCAAGTAATCATCTCTATTCATCAAGTTGTATTCATTGAATAAATTATCAACTGTAACTTCATCTTGTAGGAACTCTTTATGTATTGGTTTTTTACCCATTTTTTCAAAAAATATATTTGCCAAACCAATGGAAGGAAGTTTAATTAATTTTATTGCAATAAAGTAATCAATCTTTTTTGCAATATAACTTAATACAAAAGGTGTTCCTATAATTGCAGCTTCTAATGTTGCTGTTCCTGAACATATAAAGCCAAATTCAGCTTCTCTAAGTTCTTTATGTGAATCCCTTGAAACTTCAAAAGAACTAATATCTCCATAAATCTTTTTTATATATTCATCATCAAATTTTTCAGGGATAATCAAAATATGCTTTTTTTCTTTAATTTTTTTTGAAAGTTCTCTGAAAATAGGCATATGGTTTATGATTTCACTTTTTCTACTTCCAGGCATATATATAATTTTATTTGTTTTTGAGATTTGGGTTTTAAACTCTTTTATCTCATCTAAAAGTGGATGTCCCACATAAGTAATCATCTCTTTTTTTGTATATATATCTTTTTCAAAGGGTAGTATTGAACATAATTTTGTACAATATTTCTCTAGTTTTTTTACTCTTCCTTTTTTCCAAGCCCAAGCTTGAGGAAGGATATAATAGATTATCTCTTTATTTGGATAAGTTGCTTTTAGTTTTTTTGCAAGGGTAAGATTAAATCCTGAACTATCCATTAGTAAAACCTTATCACAATCCCGTGCTAGTTTAACTAACTCATCTCTTAATTTGAAGAAAAATCTTAATTTTTTTATGGCATCAACAAATCCCATAATTGCAAGGTGAGAAAGGTCATAAAGTGGATTCCCCAATTCTTTATCAAAAACACCAAAAAATTCTATGTCATCTTTTAGGTGTTTTTTTAGTTCTTTTAGGTGAATATTTGATGAGGTTTCAAGGGCACTTACCAAAAGTTTCATATAATCACTTCTTTAACATCTTCATATATTTTTGCATCTAATTCTATTTCATATTTACCATCAATTATTTCATCAATTACAACAATAGTCGAAAGACCATATGGATTTTGAGTGATTTTTTGTCTAATATTTAATTCTGATTCAAAAGTAGGGGGATTAAACATTAAATCTTTTACACATTTGTAAAAACTATTACCTATTTCATTAAAAATATTTAGGCTTAGAACCTTTACTTCATCCCTATTTAAATAAGCAACTTCATCTTTTTCGTAATCAATCCTTCCATTCATTTTATTTCTATTTAGGGTTGAATAACATAAAAAATATGAAGGAACAATTTTTTTATCAATTTTTACTTTACCACTTAAAATTCTATAATTTAGAAATCTTTGTTTAATGATTTTATATGGAATTTTTTTATCATCTAATTCATCCCTCTTTTTATAAAGTTCTAATCTACTTTCAATTGATTCTGGTAGGATTTGATTAGAAATTGGTGAAAACATCTCATCCATAATTTTCTTTTGCTGTTCCCTTTGTTGTGTAAGTCCAAATAAACAACCACAATAATTTTGTCTATAAAGGGAATTTTCTTTTACAACTTCCCCTTGGATTTGTGTACCACTTCCACTTCTATAATCTCTAAAAATAAATTCACAATTGTATTTTTCTTGTAAAGAAGCTCCAATTTTTTCCAATTTGTCTTGTGATTTTTTTGGTGAAATTAAAAGTGAAGTTGAGAACTTATCATGCCCTAACTCAATAGCTTTTTTTACACTAACTTCCAATCTATCATCAAAACAAACTGTACATCTATCACCTTTTTCAGGTTCATTTTCTAAGCCTTTTACTTTCTTTAGCCACTCTTCAAGATTGTATGGACCTTCAAGTAATTCAATACCTAGTTTTTTACATGAATACTCTACATCTAAGTATCTAAGTCTGTATTCATTGTATGGATGAATATTAGGATCATAAAAAAATCCTACCATTTTTTCATTAGGAAATTCTTCTTGAAGTTTTTCTAAAAAGTAGTGGGAATCAACTGCGCAACAAATATGAACTAACAAAAATAACCTTTGATTTTTTAATTTATCTATTTTTTTGTATTATAGTGAAAATATTTATAAAAAGGATTAGAGATAAAAAGAATTATATACTTTTTAATTTTTGTTTTATTTATTTCAGGTTGTTCTTTTTCTCAACCAAAAATTGTATCAAGTGCTACAATTTTAATAAAAACTCCTAAACTAAAATTTTATGATAAAGGGTTTATATCAAAGTTTCAAAACTATACAGAAGTTCAGATACTTTCAGCAGGAACTGCTGTTTTAAAACTGAAAATCTATGATGGTAGAATCTGTAGAGATACTTTTGAATGTCAAGCTTCTAGGGTTTTTAATGAAGAATATTTAGCTAAAGGTTATGATGAAAACTTCTTGAAAAATCTTTTTGAAAGTGATAAAAAAGAGATTATCCATAGGGATAAAGAAAATGGTATCTTAATAAAAATCAAAAAAGATTAATAGTACAATCCCAAAAAAAGTAAACAAGGACTATCTAATGAAATATGTTGGAGCACACGTAAGTGCAACAGGTGGAGTTTTTAACGCACCTTTAAATGCAAAAGAACTTGGAGCAAAAGCCTTTGCTCTATTTACAAAAAATCAAAAAAGATGGGATGCAAAACCTTTTGATAGTAAAACTTTAGACCTTTGGTTTAAAAATCTAGAAGAAAGTGGAGTTCAGCCAAAACATATTTTGCCTCACGATTCATATTTAATTAACCTTGGGCATCCAGAAGAGGAAAAACTGATTAAAAGTAGAAATGCTTTTATAGATGAGATGCAAAGATGTGAAATTCTTGGACTTGATAGATTAAACTTTCACCCAGGAAGTCACCTACAAAAGTTTTCAAAAAGAGCAGAAGATTATGATGATTTAATTTATAGTGCAGAGTTACAATGCCTTGAAGTAATAGCAGAATCAATCAATATAGCACTTGATAAAACAAGTGGCGTGACTGCTGTTATTGAAAATACTGCTGGACAAGGGACAAACTTAGGGTATAAATTTGAACACTTAGCTTATATCATTGATAAAATTGAAGATAAAAGTAGAGTTGGTGTTTGTATAGATACTTGTCACATGTTTACTGCTGGTTATGATATTAGAACACGTGAAGCCTATGATAAAACATGGGGTGACTTTGATAAAATTGTTGGACGTGAATTTTTAAAAGGTATGCATATAAATGATTCTAAGCCTCCTTTAGGAAGTAGAGTTGATAGACACCACTCTTTAGGCGAAGGTGAAATTGGTTGGGATGCTTTTAAATTTATTATGAATGATGAAAGAATGGATGATATTCCTCTTGTTTTAGAAACAATTGATGAATCAATCTGGGCTGATGAAATTAAGGCTATGTATGATTTAGTGGAAAAGTAATTTCCACTAAACTATCTCATCAACCTCAAACTCATAATAGTCTGCCAAAGATGCAGACATGAAATCTTTATACTCTTTTGAAATAATTTCATAATTTCTTCTTGTAAGCTCTTCATTTAAACTTATCTCTTTAAAGTTTAAAGAATAAAGTTCTTCAAATTTTGGTACTATATCTTTTACTGTTTGTGTAGTAAAAAAATCGTTAGGATTGAAAGGTTTAGAGCCTTTTTTCATTAATAGCCTTTTAAAAAATATATACAAGAATTATTCCTTGCAGTTAGTGGTTAAGGAATAAATTTAATATTTACATAAACTAAAAGTTATAAAATTCGCGTTTGATGAATTAAATATGAAGGATTGTTATGTCAAAAATTGGAATTTTAGTTGCTAGTTCAAATAATAATTTGAAGCTAGGTGAAAAACTATCTCAATTAGCAGATGAACTAAATGTAGAATCAGAAGTTATAAATTTAGTGGATTTAAATTTACCACTTTATAGTACAGTTGAAGAGGAAAAAAATGGTATTCCTGAAACTGTAAAATTATTAGCAGATAAGATATTATCGTTAAAAGCATTTATTGTTGTTGCTCCAGAGTATAATGGGGTTATGCCACCAGTTCTTAATAACGCTATGGCATGGACTTCAAGATCTACAAAAGATTGGAGAGATGCTTTCCATGAAAAAATCGTAGGACTTGCAACTCACAGTGGTGGAGGTGGAGCAAAAGGGCTTCAAGCTATGAGAATACAATTTCAACACCTAGGTGCAAATATTTTAGCTAGAGAACTTCTAACTACATATGAAAAACCATTAAATGAAGATAGTGCTAAAAATATGATTACTCAATTAAACAAATTATCTCAAATCTAAAAGTTAAGGTTTTTCCTTAACTTTTACTTCTAGAAAGATTAGATGACCACTTGGTCAAATTATGGTATAATTCTTTTTTTTATTTATAATGGAGCTTATTTAAAATGGAACATATTTTTTCTGCACTTATACCAATATTTTTACTTATTTTAATTGGATACTTTTTTAAAAGGATAAAATTTCCTTCAAATGAATTTTGGTCAAATGCAGATAAATTAACTTATTTTGTTCTTATGCCATCTCTTTTAATATACAAACTTTCAACGGCTTCTTTAGATGGCTTAGAGGCTTTTGATTTTGTTTTAACTGGTATTTTGGGAATTACTACTTTACTTTTTATAACTATAATTTTAAACTTCAAGTTTAAAACTGCAGGACCTGCTTTTAGTTCTGTTATCCAAGGTGCAGTTAGATTCAATACCTATGTGCTTTTAGCCTTAATCTCTGCAATATATGGAGATAGAGGAATAGCCTTAACTGCTTTACTTATAACATTTGCAATACCTTTTATAAATTTTATTTGTATAACATCTTTTGCTGTTTATGTAAGTGATCAAAAGGCAACATTATTTGGACTTTTAAAATCAATTGTTACAAATCCATTGATTGTAGCATGTTTTATAGGTGGTGGTATAAACTACCTTGATTTGAGTTTACCTATTATTGGTGAAAATGTTTTAAAAATATTAAGTGCATCAGCTCTTCCAATGGGATTATTATCAATTGGTTTTTCCCTTGATTTAAGTTCAATAAAAGAAGCAAAACTAGAATTAGTATTAGCTTCAGTTCTAAAACTTCTTGTTATGCCTATTGTGATGTTTATTATTGCAAGACTATTTGGTCTTGAGGGTATTTTATTATCACTGCTTTTAATCTTTGGAAGTATGCCAACAGCCCCTTCGTCTTTTATCTTAGCAAGACAATTGGGTGGAGATAGCAGGCTTATGGCTTCAATTATAACCTTACAAACGTTAGTTTCCTTATTAACTGTATCTATTGTTCTATGGGCTCTTCAGTTCCTATAGAACTAAGTTTTATAAGAAGTTCTTTAGCCTCATCATCACCCTTTGAAGTTAATCTTTTTAGAACTTCTATCCCTTTTTCTTTATTATATCTATTTCCTTCACACTCTTGGCAAAGATAGATTTTAGCAAGTTTCTTTTGGGCAGGTGTATAGTTTTGCTTTGCAGCTTTTTCATAATATTTTAAAGCTTTTTGTTTATCAAGGGGAAATTCATCTTTAAAATAGCCATATTCATAAATATTTCCAAGGTGTACTAATCCTGAAACTTCTCCTAAAGAATCTAGCTTTTCATACAATTCAACAGCTTTTTTCACATTTTGAACAATAATAGGACTTACCATACGTAAATTTGCAAAGGCATAATCTTTTATACTTTGTATATCATTTTTTTCAACAAGTTTTTCAAACCATATTATTGATAAAACTTTATTATCATATTTGTATAAGTTTGCTAACTCCCTCATTGCAAATATATTGTCTTCTTTTGCAAGCTTTTCATAGATTTTTATTGCTTCTTGTTTATCAACACTTAAAGCCTTTGTTAATAAATATCGGTGGGAATTCTTATTAGATGTATCAAAGTTTTCAATTTTTTCTTCTAAAAGGGCTACTTTTTTAAAACCATTTAAAAAATAGCTAGAGTTAGTTTCATAAAAATTTTTAAATTTTTTTAATACTTCAAGATTATTTGAATTTAAAATATTCTCAAACTCTTTTTCAAAATAGTCTATTTGGTTTTTCTTATAAATAAACTCTTCTACAAAATAATAGTTTTTCCCTTTATCAATATGGGAAATCTCTTTCTTTGGCTCTTTTGTAGAACAACCTGTGATAAGATAAATTACTGATAAAATAAAAAGAATAAATTTCATGGTTAACCTTCAATGACTTTGTTGTAATATAATAATATATTCTTTGTTTTAAGGAGTTAAAGAAATGATTTTTTTGGTGGTTTTTGGTTTTATAGCTTTAGTGGTAATTGTATTGAATGTAATGGATAATTCAAATTTACAAACAATAGAAAACTATTTTAAATCAAAAAACTGTCAAAATATCATTTACTCTAAGGGGTCTTATAAAGGGGTTTGTGAAGATGAAATTATGGAAATTTCAAATAGTTTTAATGTTGATTTAGAAAAAAATAAAACTATATATAAATTAAATGAAATAAAAAATATAGAAAAAAACAATATGGCTATTATTATAAATAACAGCTACACTATAAGATTCAAAGAAAAAAAGAATATGGACAAATTTTATAAAAGTTTAAAGGAAAAAATAAATTAATGAATGAGATTATTGATTTTATAAAAGCTAAAAATGTAGAAGATACTACATTTTTCAAACATCTAAAATGCTCTAATGAAGAAGCAAAAATTTTACAATATATTACAAAAGAGTATACAACAGGAAGGGAAACTTTAATAGTTATTGACATACTAGCAGAATTTTACGATGTAAAAAACTTTGAACACCTTCATCATGTTGAAAAAATAAAATCCTTATTGGGACTTGGTTGGTTAGTTCAAAATAGTTTTGACCATATAAAACTAAGTGATATGTCTAGGCTTGAACTTTTAAATTCAGCAGTTACTTTATCTCCTGCATATTTAAAACTTCTTGAAAAAGGTTCTTTAGAGTTTGTTTTACCTGAAGTAAAAAGTTATGCAGATCATTTAGAGTATTTACAAGACCAATTCTTTAAGATTGATTTAGCACAACAATTAAATTTGGTAAAGAGAAATTTTGATGAAAATTCACCAAATATTAATAGATTAAAAACAAAACTAACACTTCTTGAAAATAGAATTAGAGATAGATTAAAAGAAACAAGTAATGAGATTATGATTGAAGATTTCTTTAAATCTAATGATTTAAATGAACAAGAACAGATGTTGTTTTTAGCACTTTTAAAAGAGGAATATTCAGGTGGTGATGGAACAATTAGAGATATGAACTCACTAATTGAACTTGTATCAAGTGATGATTATGAAAAAATTAAATACAGAAGCTTACTTGAAGAAAGTTCAAAATTAATTTCAAATGGTTTAGTTGATTATGATGAGGTTTTAACCCCATTTGGTGGGATTAATAGAAATTTCTATATCCCAGAAGATGTGTTATATAAAATCTCTCATCCAAATCCTAATCAGAAAAAGTCAAGGAATAGAAAAGTTAAATTAGAATCGCTAATTAATGAGCAAAATACCTTTGAACTTATCTCTACAAGTAAATCTTTAGATGATGTAGTTTTAAATACAAAAACAAGAGAAATATTAAATTCACTTTTAAAACAGATGGATAAAACAGTTTTTAATCGACTAAAACAATGGGGATTAAAAGATAAAAAAAGTGGTATCGAAGCAAGGATTATTTTTTATGGATTTGCAGGAACTGGTAAAACATTGACTGCTTTAGCCCTTGCAAAGAGTTTAAAAAGACAGGTTCTTAGTTTTGATTGTTCAAAGGTTTTATCAATGTATGTGGGTGAAAGTGAAAAAAACGTAAGAGCAATTTTTGATAAATATTATGAATTAAGAGAAAAAAGTAAAACGGAACCAATTTTGTTACTAAATGAAGCAGACCAATTTCTAAGTTCTAGAACAACTTCAAGCACTAGTGGTAGCGAAAAGATGCATAATCAGATGCAAAATATATTTTTAGAACAGATAGAAAGGTTCGATGGAATATTAATTGCAACTACAAATTTACTTGAATCTCTTGATAAAGCTTTTTCAAGAAGATTTAACTATAAGATTGAATTTAAGAAACCAAATTTTGAACAAAGAGTAGACTTATGGGAGAAACTATTACCAGAAAAACTACCTTTGGATGAAAAATTTGATATAAAAGTTTTGGCAAAACACGAGTTAACTGGTGGTCAGATTGAGATGGTAATTAAAAATACAGCATTTAGAATTGCTGTAAATGAAGAGCCTATTTTTACTGTTAAGGCATTTGAAGAACAAATTGAAAAAGAGAAGAAGGGTCAATTTGATTCTGAAAATAAAGTGGGATTTTTCTAAAACCCACTTAAGAATTACTTAATTCTCATTCTATTATTATATCACTGTATTAAAATTAACTTAATTGAATTTCTTAATAATATAAACTTATGTATTAAAAAGATTTACTTAACGATATAACAATCTCTTATATTAAGACTTACTTTATAGGAGATTGGATATTATCATTAAAAGTAATTTTTAAAATTAATGAAGGATTAAAGATGACGCATATGGAGTTCTCTCATCCCTATTTCGGTGCATTTTTTATGTTTGTACTTACATTTGGGGCTTTCATTGTAGTTGTTGAGATTGCAAGAAGAATAGGAAGAAAGTTAGCGAGGCTTGATACTGAAAAACTAAAGTCAACTCTTTATGAGTGTGGACCTGAAGTTACTAAACAGCCAAGTAGTATATCTGTACAGTTTTACTTGATGGCACTTTTATTCATATTATTTGATATTGAAATTATCTTTATGTTCCCATGGGCAATAGACTTTAAAGTCTTAGGTTGGTTTGGGTTTGTTGAGATGATTCTTTTTATTTTATTATTGACTATTGGATTTGTTTACGCATGGAAAAAAGGAGCTCTTGAATGGCACAGCATAAAGTAAACTATTTTAAAGATGGGGGTGCACCTATTGCACTTACGACTATTGACAAGGTTGTAAATTGGGGTAGATCAAATTCAGTTTGGCCAATGACATATGGTCTTGCTTGTTGCGCTATTGAGATGATGGCAACGGGAGCTTCAAGATATGACTTTGATAGATTTGGGACAATCTTTAGAGCCTCTCCAAGACAATCAGATTGTATTATTGTTGCAGGAACTTTAACAAAAAAACACGCAGAATTTATGAGAAGGTTATATGACCAAATGCCTGATCCAAAATGGGTTATCTCAATGGGATCATGCGCAAATACAGGTGGGATGTTTAATACCTATGCAACAGTTCAAGGTGTTGATAGAGTTATACCTGTGGATATTTATCTTCCTGGATGTGCTCCTAGACCTGAAACACTTCAATATGCACTAATGATGCTTCAAAAGAAAATAAGAAGAGAAAGAGCGTTTAAAAGTATGAAGAAAAAAAGGTTAGTGTAATGAGAAAATATACACCTAAAAATGATGTACAAAAGAAATCGTATTTTAATGATAGATTTTATGTGGCTCCACAAACTCCAAAATTTGAACCTTCAAGTGATGAAATTTATGCAAAAGATATTGAAAGTTTAAATGAAAAATTTGAGATTTCAAAATCTTATATTGAGATTGAAGAGTTGGTTATTCATATAAATGCCCAAGACAATGTAAAGGTCTTAGAGTTTTTAAAAGAAAACTTAGAATATGACATGTGTATGGAAATTTCGGCAATTGATTATATTGCTAGCCTTGGTGGCTTTGAAATTTTTTATGAGATGTTATCAATGTCAAAAAGAAAAAGATTAAGAGTAAAAACTTTTATTAGACAAAAGCAACCTATTGAATCTGTTTATAGTGTATTTAAGATGGCTAATTGGGCAGAAAGAGAAATGTATGATATGTATGGAGTTAAAATCACTAATCATCCAAATATGAAAAGAATTATTATGCCTGATGATTGGTACGATTATCCACTTAGAAAAACATATCCTTTAACAGGAGATGAATCAGCTCAATGGTATGAAGTTGATAAAATTTTTGGAAAAGAATATAGAGATGTGATTGGACCAGAACAAAGAGATTGTGCAAAAGTTGATAGATATGATACTCAAAGATTCTCACGACTTGGTCATGAGGTTCCATATGGAGTTGATATTACTGATGGGAAAGAACCAGAACATACTCCACTAGCTTATCAAGAAGAGGGTGGAATCCCAATTATCAAAAAACTTGATGAAAAAGAATCAATTACATTAGATGAGAAGAGGTAAGAAAAATGAGTCAAGTAGCAAATAGATTAAAACCTTTTTTTGAGAATATTCATTTTGAAACTGAAGATAATACAATGATTGTTAACTTCGGTCCCCAACACCCATCTTCTCATGGACAAATGAGATTGATGTTAGAGCTTCAAGGGGAAGAGGTAGTAAAAGCAAGACCTGGTGTTGGATATCTTCATCGAGGTATGGAGAAAATGGGTGAGAATATGATTTATAATGAATTCTTACCAACAACAGATAGAATGGATTATATCGCTTCAACTTCAAACAATTATGGTTATGCCTTAGCTATTGAGAAGCTTTTAGGAATAGAAGCTCCAAGAAGAGCTGAGATTATTAGAACTATGCTTTTAGAACTTAATAGATTAACTTCTCACCTATTTTGGTTAGCAACCCATGCTCTTGATGTAGGAGCTATGTCTGTTTTCCTATATGCCTTTAGGGAAAGAGAATTCGCAATGGATTTAATTGAAGATTATTGTGGAGCAAGACTTACTCATAGTGCAGTTAGAATAGGTGGAGTTCCTTTAGATTTACCAGAAGATTGGTGTGAAAAACTTGAGAACTTTTTACAAATCTTAGAAGTAGAGATTGAAAAATATGAAGGACTTTTAACAGAAAATAGAATCTGGAGAATGAGACTTGAAAATGTTGGAACTATATCTCCTGAATTAGCAAAAACTTGGGCATGTTCAGGTGTTGTTTTAAGGGGTTCTGGAATCAAATGGGATTTAAGAAAAGAGATGCCTTATGGACTTTATGATGAGTTAGATTTTGATGTTCCTGTTGCTTCAACGGGTGATTCTTATGGAAGATATAAATGTTATATGCAAGAGATGAGAGAATCTTCAAAGATTTTAAGACAATTAATTCCTATGTACAAAGAAAGTAAGTGTGAACTTATGGCTAATGCACCAGAATATATCTCAGCTTCAAAAGAAGATATTATGACTCAAAATTATTCATTAATGCAACACTTTGTTTTAGTAACTCAAGGAATGAGACCACCTAAAGGTGAGATTTATGTTGCTACAGAATCACCAAAGGGTGAATTAGGATATATGGTTGTTAGTGATGGAAGTCCCTATGCATATAAAATGAAATTAAGAGCTCCATCTTTTTGGCATACAGGAATTTTTGAAGACTTATTACCTGGACACCAATTAGCTGACGTTGTAACTATGGTTGGTAGTTTAAACATTGTATTTGGTGAAATTGACCGTTAAGTATAGGAGTTATAAATGAAAAGATATGATTTAAGACCATTAAAAGATAACTTCTATGACAGAATGTTAGAACTTATGGATAAAGATATAAAAACAGGTGAGAATGCAATTTTCCTTTTTGAAATTGGAGATTTCTCTTGTGTTCAAAAAAGTGCAGATGTGATTTATGAAGCAGGATACACTTTAATGAACTCTTTGAAGTTCAATGAAGTTGATTGGACTATTGTAGTTAAAAAAGTAAAACCTGAAGAAAAAACAATTGAAGAAAGTAGTGAAGAGTAGAGATGGAAAATATAAAAGAGATTATTTCAAAAAGTGATTATATCATCACTTTTGGTTCATTTTTAGCAGCAGATAATATTGAGATTCAAGAAGCTATTATCGAAGCAATTGCTAAAAATACAGCAGAATTTGTTTATATGCATCCAATCGATAATATTGATTTAAAAGTTTACTATTCACAGTTTATAAAATATGAAGTTGGTAGTGAAGAGGGTATTGCTTCACTTTTATTAGACACTTTTGTAAAAAGTAGTGATGAAAAAGTTCAAAATTATATAGATGATTTAGATATTGGTTATATCTCTGCTGAAAGTTCTGCAGGGGAAGAAGAGTTTGAAGAAGCTTTTGAAAGAACAAACTCAAAGACTAATAAAACATTGATTATTGGAAGAGATATATTTTCCCATGAAAGAGTAAAAAATATTACAAAAATCTTATCTGCGATAGGAAAGTTTTCTGATTTAAAAATAGTTTGTTTAGAAAAAGAGTATCAAGATATTTTAGATGAACTTTCTGATGAATCTTTAGAAGAACCTGAAGAATTACACTCATATAATGGAACTGTAATTTATAGACTTTATGGGGAAGAAAATACTGATACTTTAGTTGGAAGTGCATCTTTTGAGAGAATTGCAAAAGTAAAAGATGGTGATGAAATATATATAAATTTTAATGGTGAAAAGATTAGAAGAAAATTTTCAGTTAATAAAGATTTATATGGAACCATTGCTTTATGTGCAATGGATACTGAAGATTCTAGTAGCTTATCTCAAGGTTATAGGTATAAACAAGTAAAGATTGAAAAGGTTGATGCATAATGAGTGATTTAATTACATTAACAATAGACGGAAAGAGTGTTCAAGCTAAAGAGGGTGAGTATATTTTAAATGTAGCAAGGGCAAATGATATTTTTATCCCAGCTGTTTGTTACTTAACTAGATGTTCTCCAACTTTAGCATGTAGACTTTGCCTTGTTGACATAGATGGGAAACAAGCCTATTCATGTAATACAAAAGTAAAAGAGGGAATAAATGTTTTAACTCAAACTGAAAATATTGCTAAAGAAAGAAGAGCAATAATGGAAGTTTACGATGTAAATCACCCTTTACAATGTGGAGTTTGTGATCAAAGTGGTGAGTGTGAACTTCAAAATTACTCATTATACATGAAAGTAGATTCTCAAAACTATACTATAAAAGATGTTGATAGACCAGCAGCAGTTTGGGGAGTAATGAAATATGACCCTGGACTTTGTATTGTTTGTGAAAAATGTGTAACAGTATGTAAAGATATGATTGGTTCAAATGCTTTAAGTACTGTAAAAAGAGACTCAGATGGTATTGATAAAGTATTCAAAGATACTATGCCTAAAGATGCGTATTCGATGTGGAATAAACTTAATAAATCACTTATTGGATTTGAAGAAGAAAATTGTACAGACTGTGGTGAATGTATCTCTGTTTGTCCAGTTGGAGCACTTGTAAGTGCAGATTTTCAATATAAATCAAATGCATGGGAGTTAAATAAAATTCCAGCAGCAAACCCACATTCAAGTGATTGTGCTTTTATGTATTATGAAACAAAACATGAATCAATTGAAAACTCAGATGAAAAAATTTATAGAGTTACAAATGAACATCATTATTCAACTTTAAATGGTGCAGCAAGATTTGCTTACGATTTTGAAAATAAAGTTGGTGGTAAAGATGAGGAAGCTTTTAACAATGCTGTTGAAGCTTTCAAAAAAGCAGAAGTTATAAAGTTTAATTCATATATTACAAATGAAGAAGCTTTTATTTTACAAAAAATTGCTTCAAAAACTGGTGCAAAACTTGTAAATAAAGATGCATATAATTATAAAAAATTCTTAGAAAATTATTCAAGCACTTCAGGTCAATCTTTATATAGCTCAACATTAAAAGATGTTCATGATTCAAACTTTGTAATCTCAGTAGGGTCATATCTAAAATCAGACTTACCAAATGCAAGATATGCTTTTAATAATTCAGTGATTATGAATAAAGGGGCAGGAATTTATTTTCATCCAATAGCTGACCCAGTTATAGAAAAGATTGGGAAAAAAGGTAAAACAACAGAGTTTGTTTACCATAAACCACTTTGTGAAGAATCAATTTTATATCTGATTTTGGATAAGTTTGGAAAAGACCTACCTCAAAATGTTCAAACATACCTTGATAGTTTAAAAGAAACAAGAACAAAAACTATTACTGAAACAGTAAAAGAGACTGTTGTTAATATAGTAAAAGATGAAGAAACAGGTGAAGAAAAAGAAGTTAAAAAAGTAGTTCCTAAAAAAGTTTCAAAAGAAGTAGAATTTGAGTTTACAAAATTACTTGAAAATATAGGTAAAGATGAAACGCTACTAGATGCTATTGATGTTTTATTAGCTAAAAAAGATAAATTCTCATTAATGGTTGGGGAGGATTTATATACTCATCCAAAAGCTGAAAACTTAGCAAAACTTTGTGGTTTAATTGATAGATTTACAGATTTTGATATTGTAATTATCCCTAGCCAAACAAATACACTTGGAGTTAGTTTACTTTGTGATTTAGAAGAAGATGCAAGTGGGTATTCAGTTGGATACAACGAAAAAGCAGACTTCCAAATTAGTGCCTTAGGCGATGGTGATTTAGATATGCCTGCATTAAATCAGCAAGAGGGAACTTTCACAAATATTGATAAAAAAGTGATTCCAACAAATGTTGCAATTGGCTATAAAGGTTATGTTTTAAATGATATTGCAAATGCTGTACTTGATACGGATGTTGAATATACAATCGAATATACAATCGAACTACCTGAGAAAAAAGGTTTCAGTGCCATCCATTTTGACAAATTATCAAACCATTTTGGAAACAATAGAGTTGAATATAGAGGATATGATATTTTACCTGTTGAAATTGTTGAAGAGAAAAAACTTCAAGAGGGTATAAATAGTTCTTTTATTGTTGAAGAGTTAGATGAGGCTACAAGTAAAACTTTAGATTTAAATGAAGATGAAATGATTATCTATAGAGCTAATCCAATAAATCAATTCAATGAGTTTACATCAATTGCCCATGAGTTTGTAGAAGATTTAGAATCTGGATTTTTTGCTTCAAAATCATTATTTGAAAAACTTGGATTAGAAAAAGGTGACAAGGTTAATGTTTCTTCAAATGGAACTTCTTTAGAGTTAAATGCTTATTGTGATGAACAAATTGATGGTGAAATTGCATATGTTTCAACCTTCCAAAAAGATTTAGCTACTAAAAGTTTATTTGAGGAATATAGATACAGTAAAGCTGTAATAAAAAAGGCGTAATATGGAGACAGGATTTATTATTGAAACCATTGTAAAAGCTGTAGTAGTTTTAGCAGTATTTTCTGCATTAGCAGGTTTTACAACATATATCGAAAGAAAAGTTCTTGCTTTTATGCAAAGAAGACTAGGACCTATGCATGTTGGACCCCATGGTGTTTTACAACTTGCAGCAGATGGAATTAAACTTTTTACAAAAGAGGACTTTATCCCACAAAATGCAGCTAAACCTGTATTTATGATTGCACCAATTATTACAGCAGCAACTGCTTTTATCGCTATGACAGCAATTCCTTTTTTCCCTGAATTTGAACTATTTGGATATACAGTTAGACCAATTATTTCAGATGTAAATGTTGGTATTTTATTTGTAATGGGGGTTGCTTCTATTGGACTTTATGGACCACTTCTAGGTGGTATGAGTAGTGCTAATAAATGGTCACTTCTTGGTGGTGCTAGAACTGCTATTCAACTTTTATCTTATGAGGTTGTATCTGGACTTTCTTTACTTGCTCCATTAATGATTGTTGGAAGTTTATCTTTGATTGATATAAACGATGCACAAGCAGGAGGTTTAGGAGATTGGTTTATTTGGACTCAACCTTTAGCTTTTGTTCTTTTTGTTATTTCAGGATTTGCTGAAACAAATAGAACTCCTTTTGACCTTTTAGAGCATGAAGCTGAAATTGTTGCAGGTTATGCAACTGAGTATTCAGGTCTTAGATGGGGTATGTTTTTTATTGGTGAGTATGCAAACTTATTTACAATATGTTTCTTAATTTCATTAGTGTTTTTAGGTGGATATAACGACCTTTGGTTTATCCCTGGTGGACTTGCAATTATTTTAAAAGTTATGTTTTTGATTTTCTTCTTTTTATGGACAAGAGCTTCTTGGCCACATATTAGACCTGACCAATTGATGTGGTTATGTTGGAAAATCTTAATGCCATTAGCAGTGATTAATATCTTAATTACTGGTTTTGTAATGATGTTTTAGGAGTCGTGAATGAGTTTAGAAAAACTAAAAGATAGAAACATTAGTATGGGAGACTATATCAATGTTTTAGAAGATGATTATCCAAAAACTCCCTGGGAACAATTTAAACAAGTTTCAAAAAGATCAGTAAAACTTGAACTTTTTGGAGGTTTGAAAATTGTTTGGAAGATGATGACTGGAGCATTATTTAAAAATGAGATGCATACAATTCAATATCCAATTGAAAAGGCTCCTCTAGGACCTAGATATAGAGCAGTTCATAAACTTCTTGGACTTTTAGAATCTGGTGAAAACAGATGTATTGGTTGTGGTTTATGTGAGAAAATCTGTATTGCTGATTGTATTAGAATGGATACAAAAATTGATGAAAACTCTAGAAAAGAAGTGATGGAGTATACAATCAATATGGGTAGATGTATTTTCTGTGGATATTGTGCTGAGGTTTGCCCTGAGTTAGCAATTGTTCATGGTGGAAGATATGAAAATGCAAGTGAGCAAAGAGCTCACTTTGTTTTAAAAGAGGATTTATTAACTCCTCTTGATAAATTAAAACAACAAAAAGAGTATCCTGGTTTTGGTGCTGTATCTCCTGATGCAGATGAAAAAATCAAGAAGACTCCATTGTCTTATTAAGGAGGGGAAATGTTTGAGATAGTAGCTTTTTATCTATTTTCAATTTTAACAATTGTTATGTTTTCTATAACAGTGTTTACAAATAATTCATTGTATGCCTTAAGTTCTTTGGCAGCAGGAATGATTTTTATTTCAGCTTTCTTCTTTTTATTAGATGCTGATTTCTTGGGTGCAGTGCAAATTGTGGTTTATACAGGGGCTGTTATGGCTTTATATGCCTTTGGTATGATGTTCTTCGATTCACTATCAACTGTAAAAGAAAAAGTTAATAATCCTAGATTGGTATTTTTATTAACAGGAATTAGTGCCTTGATTATTGTACTAATCTTTGTAAGTCCAATTATTGGAAGTAATATTGAAGCACAATATCCAGTTCACCCTGAATGGGGAAATACACAAGATGTTGGTATTGTTTTATTTACTAAATATCTTATTCCTTTTGAGGTTGCAGCAGTTATGTTACTTGTTGCAATGATTGGTGGGATTATTTTAGCTGGTAAGAAAATGGATGTTTCATATTCTGATTTAAGTGAAGAAGAGATTGATTCATTAGAAAAAGAAACATTGGCAAAGGATAATAAATGAGTTTAAACGCATACCTTATACTTTCGGCTGTGTTATTTTTAATAGGTATGGTCGGTGTTATTAAAAGAAAAAATTTACTTATGTTATTTTTCTCTACAGAGATTATGTTAAATGCAGTAAATGTTGGATTTGCCGCAATTTCTAAGTTTCATGGAGATTTAACAGGTCAAATGTTCGCCTTTTTTATTGTTGCAATTGCGGCAAGTGAGGTTGCCATTGGTCTTGGATTATTGATTCTTTGGTACAAGAAAACTGGTACTATTGATTTAGATAGTTTACAAAGTATGAAGGGCTAATGATGGAAAAATATTTATATATTGCACTTTTTGCCCCTCTTTTAGGTTCATTGATTGCGGCTTGTTTTTCAAACAGACCTAAAATGCTTTTTACAGGAATTATCACATCTGCTTTACTGGCAGTTTCAATGATAGCTTCATTGGTATTACTTCAATATGTTTATTCAACAGAAGCAATTGTTCATGTAAGAATGCTTGATTGGATACAAATAGGAAACTTAGATATCCCATTTGGTTTTGTTGTTGATCAAGTAAGCGTTGTGATGATGGTTGTAGTAACAATTGTTTCAACTATGGTTCATATCCATTCAATTGGTTATATGGATCATGATAAATCATTTAATAGATTTTTTGCTTGGCTTTCAGCTTTCGTATTTTCAATGATGATTTTAGTTATGTCAGATAACTTTGCTGGATTATTTATTGGATGGGAAGGTGTTGGACTTTGTTCTTGGGGACTAATTGGATTTTGGTACCATGTTGCTGATAGGGAAAAATCTGATGATATTTATAAATCACCATTTTCAACTTTATCACCATTTTCGTCAATAAGTCCTAGTTTTGCAGCAAATGAAGCTTTTATTACAAATAGAATTGCTGACCTTGGAATGTTGGTTGGATTATTCTTAATCTATTGGAATCTTGGAAGTTTACAATATGATGAAGTTTTCGCAAATATTGGGAGTTTAGATACTTCAATTATAGTTGCAATTGGAATATTTCTTTTTATTGGTGCTATGGGTAAATCAGCACAATTTCCATTTAATCAATGGCTTGCAAATGCAATGGAAGGACCTACTCCTGTTTCTGCACTAATTCACGCTGCAACTATGGTTACAGCTGGGGTTTATTTAGTAATTAGAGCAAATGAGATTTTTGTAATTGTTCCAGAGGTTGGATATTTTATAGCTTGTTTAGGAGCATTAGTAGCAATTGGAGCAGCTTCAATGGCACTTGTTGCAACTAATATTAAAAAAATCATTGCATTCTCAACATTATCTCAACTTGGTTATATGTTTGTTGCAGCTGGTCTTGGAGCTTATTGGGTTGCTCTTTTTCATCTTGCTACTCACGCCTTCTTTAAATCAGTTCTATTCTTAGGTGCTGGTAATGTGATGCATGCACTTAATGATGAGATTAATATTAAAAATATGGGTGGACTTCATAAGCATATGAAAGGAACTTCAATTATTATGACAGTTGCTTCTGTTGCTTTAGCTGGTATCTTCCCACTTTCAGGTTTCTTCTCAAAAGATTTAATTTTAGAAGTTGCCTTTGGACACCATTCATATATTTTATGGGCAATTTTATGGTTAACTGCTGGGTTAACTGCTTTTTATTCATTTAGACTTGTTATGTATGTATTCCATGGGGAAGAAAATTTCAAGAAATTTAATTATCATCCACACGAAACATATCCATATGTAATTGCTGCAATGACTCCACTTGCTATTTTAGCTGTTATTGCAGGATTCTTTAAGGCACCATTTATCGAGATGGTTACAAAGGTTTTACCAGAACTTGAAGTTCATGTAAGTAATGCAACACTTTGGATTTTGATTGTAATAACACTTGGAATTGCCTTAGGTGGTATAGCTTTTGCTGTTATTAAATTTAGAAAAGATGGTAAATACTTTAGTGAAAAGTTTAAGCATAGACCTTGTTATAAAATTTTAGCAAATCAATATTTTATGCCTCATTTTATTGAAAATGTTATCAACAAACCATATTTAGCACTTTCTAAATTTTCATGGAAAAATATCGATCTTAAAATTGTTGATGCTATCGTTGATGGAATTGCAAAAGTTATTTATAAAAGTGGTGAGGCAAGTAGGCCTATTCAAAGTGGAAATTTATCAACTGCATTAAGATTGATGGTTGTTGGTATTACTGTATTACTAGTGCTTAGTGTGGCATTTGGTATTGCAAAGTAAGGGGTTAAGTAGATGGAACACATTTTATCAATTTTAATATTTTTTCCAGCATTTGCAGCATTTGTAGGGTTTTTAGTAAAAAATGACTCTATTAGAATGTATGGTATTGTTGTTACTGCATTAGAATTTGTTTTAAGTATTTTTCTTTGGGCAAATTTTGATACAAATGTAGCTGGAATGCAGTTTAGTGAAACCTTACCAATAATAAGTTCATACGGTATTAATTACTTAGTGGGTATCGATGGAATTTCACTATTTTTAGTGATTATGACTACTTTCATGACTATGATTGCAGTGATTGGACTTACTGAGAAAAGAAATTTAAAACATATGATTATCACTGTTTTATTTTTAGAAATGACAATGGTTGGAGTATTTTTAGCTTTAGATGCAATCATTTTCTATATGTTCTGGGAATTATCTTTAGTACCAATGCTTTATATTGTTGGTGCATGGGGTGGACAACTTAGAATCTATGCAGCTATTAAGTTCTTCTTATATACCTTCATTGGTTCTTTAGTTATGTTGGTTGGTATGCTATATCTTGGATATGTTTATTTTCAAACAACAGGAAACTGGAGCTTTAGTATCTTAGATTGGAATATGCTTATTTTACCTTTTGATATGCAAACTTGGTTATTTATTGCCTTTTTCTGTGGTTTTGCAATCAAAGTTCCAATGTTCCCATTTCATACATGGCTTCCATATGCCCATGGTCAAGCACCAACAATAGGTTCTGTAATCTTAGCTGCTGTTTTACTTAAAATGGGTACATATGGTTTTGTAAGATTTTCATTACCACTTTTCCCTGATGCCTCTGTTTATTTTACTTATCCAATGGCAGCACTTGCTCTTATTGCAATTGTTTACACTGCAATGGTTGCTTACGCCCAAGAGGATATGAAACAAGTAATTGCTTACTCATCTGTTTCACACATGGGTGTTATTATTTTAGGTATTTTTGCACTAAATGTTGAAGGTATTGGTGGATCAATTTTCTTAATGATTTCTCACGGTATTGTATCAGGAGCTCTGTTTATGTTAGTTGGAGTTATATATGATAGACGACATACTAAGATGATAAAAGATTTTGGAGGATTAGCTTCTGTAATGCCAAAATATGCAACTATTTTTGGAATTATGTTGATGGCTTCAGTTGGTCTTCCTTTAACTATTGGTTTTGTAGGTGAGTTTTTATCTTTACTTGGATTTTTCAAAGTATCTCCTATATTAACAATTATTGCTGGACTTACAATTATTTTAGGTGCTGTTTATATGTTGGTGATGTATAAAAAATCATTCTTTGGACCTGTTATTCATGAAGAGAATAAAAATCTTGAAGATGTAAAAGGTCGTGAGTTAGCGGCATTAATTCCCCTTGTAGCATTGGTTGTAATCTTAGGTGTTTATCCAAAACCTATTTTAAAACCTGTAGATACATCTGTATCTGCCTTAGTGGAAGTTATGCAATTAAAAGCAGTAAACCCTACTACAAAGACTAGACTTATGGAGTCTAATAGTATTCAAGGAGGTGCAAAATGATAAATATACCACCTGTATCAATTGAATTTGCTAGTTTAAATTTTGGAACAATAGTTCCTATGCTTGTTGCAATAGTTGGGGCGCTTGTAATTTTGGTCATTGACTTAGTAAATAAGAATTTAGATAAATCTTTATATGTTATGTTAACAGTTTTATTTTTAATTGTTGACTTTGGGGTATTAATTGGTTTTTCTGGAAATGTAAGGGGCTTTTTTGATTTAATGCTTGTGGATGGTATCTCAATACTTTCTCAAGGAGTAATTGTAATCGCTTCACTTCTTTTTGTTTTTACAGCAATGGGTAAATTAAGATTCCAAGAGTATAGATATCCAGAGTACTTTGCTTTATATTTATTTATGGTTGCAGGGTTCCAGTTTATGGTTAGTTCAGATTCTTTAATCTTAATCTTTGTTGGTCTTGAAACAGCTTCAATGTCTTTATATACAATTATTGCAATGCATAATAGAAAAAATGCTTTAGAAGCAGCTATTAAGTACTTTACAATGGGTGCTTTAGCAACTGCATTTTTTGCCTTTGGTTCTATGATTTTCTATGGTTTAACAGGAACTGTTGAATTAGGACAAATGTCTCAAATCTTAGTTGAATCAAATTTTGAAAATTATCCAATTATCTTAATTGGTGTTGTATTTATGTTAGGTGCCTTAGCTTTTAAAATATCACTGGTTCCATTCCATGTTTGGGTTCCTGATGTATATGAAGGAGCAACTGCAGCCTTAGCAGGATTTATGTCTATTGTTCCTAAAATGGCAGGATTTGTTGTGGCATTAAGATTTTTTGAAATATTTATAGCAAGCGGAGATAGATTTATAGAGATTATTCTTTATGTAATTGTTGTATTATCAATGACTATTCCAAATATAATTGCTTTACTTCAAAATGATATAAATAGAATGCTTGCATACTCTTCAATCTCAAATGCAGGGTTTGCAATGGCAGCAATTTTAATAGGAACTACACAAGCAACAAATGCACTATTCTTATACTGGATTATGTTTTTAGTTACAAATCTTGGTGGATTTACGATGCTTTGGTTAAACAGAAGTAAAGATTATCAATTCTCTTCGGACCACGCTTTGGAAAAATACTCAGGACTTATAAAAAGCTCACCATTTACTGCAACAATGATGGGACTATTTTTACTATCTCTTGCGGGTATTCCACCATTTGCACTTTTCTGGGGAAAAATGTATTTAATTGGAGCAAGTGTAAATGCAGGTTATATGTTATTGGCACTTATTATGGTAATAAATTCAGCAATTGCAGGATTCTATTATTTAAAACCAATTGTTTATATGTTCTTAAAAGATCCAATTGAAGGAAACCAAGTAAAATATATGGCAAATGCAACTACATCTATTAAAACTGTAATTGGTTTTTGTGCAATAATTACAATTCTTTCAATTTTTATGGTTGACCCTTTATTAGACATAATCTCATATTATGTACAAACTTCTGGATATTAGGATTTTTTCCTAATGTCCAAACTTGGAAATAAATAAACATTTATATATCAAGAAGCCTTTTGTTCAAAAGAGTGTAAAAGTTTATCTATCATCTCAATTAATCTTTTTTCATAGCTTTTTATAATATCTTTTTTTGGAGTTACTGCTTGCCAGTCAATAACTTTTGCACCTATTGAAGAAGAAGTATGTTCCATATAGTGTTTAGAGGTATAAAAACTATGATTCATAAAATATTTTGTAGTATTATAATTTATCAAAATAGAGCTTTTTGCTTGAGCTACTCTTCGTAAGGTAGATTGAACTTGTCCATAAGGCCAGTAGTAATATGCAACAAGTCTTTGGGAAAATTTTTCATGAACTTTATTTTTTGAGAATAGATTATTTCTATCCGCTATAATTATATATCTATTAGCGGCTTCAATATTATCTAGTTCATCATTTAGTTCATCTTTTAAAACACACTTAACTGGTGCATCACTTTTTTTCTGTGTACAGCATCTACATTCAGTACATTGAGCAAATTGTAGCTCTTTTAAAGTCAATTTTGTATATTCGATATTATTTCTTTGTAAATACTCACTTACAAAATTTACAATTTTTTCAACATCCTTATGTGGTTTTTCCGTACAATCAATAATCTTAACTCTCATGAGTTCCCCCTTTTATTGAGTACTTATAAAATTTTAACACTTCTTTATGAACTTAACGTGACATAATTGAATATTAAGTGTACAAATTAAGCTAAACAAAAAGTAATTGATAACTTGCTACAATCCCATACAAATTTATGATAAAAGGTCTATTTTGAAAACTATAAGTGTTGCACATTCTCCTGATGCTGATGATATATTTATGTATTATGCTATTAAGTTTGGTTGGGTTACTTCTAAAGATGCAAAATTTGAAAATATTGCAGATGATATTGAAACATTAAACCAAGCAACTTTAAAAGGAGAGTATGATATTTGTGCTATTTCCTTTGCTTTATATCCTTTAGTAAAGGATGATTACGCATTACTTAAAACAGCAGTTTCATTTGGAGAAGGTTATGGACCTAAGCTTATTAAGAAAAAAGATAAGAAACTAAAAAGAAATTTTAAAGTTGCACTTAGTGGTGAGTTTACAACAAATGCACTTTTATTTAAAATAGCTTACCCAGAAGCTAGAATCATATATATGAACTTTTTAGATATAGAACAAGCAGTCTTAGATGGGGAAGTTGATGCAGGTGTATTAATTCATGAGTCAATTTTAACTTTTAATGAAGAACTTGAAGTAGAACGAGAGATGTGGGATATTTGGGTTGAACTTAGTGGAGGAGATTTACCATTGCCATTAGGTGGTATGTGTTTAAGAAGATCAATCCCTCTTCATAGTGCAATTGATTATGAAAATACACTTATCAAAGCTGTTGATGTTGCAAATAAAAATAGAAAAGTTTTAGCTCCAATGCTACTTGAAAAAGGTTTAATTAGAGTGGATGCTGATACTTTAGATACATATTTAGATCTTTATGCAAATGATAACTCTGTAGAGTTAAGTGAGATTCAATTTAAGGCATTAGATAAACTTTTTGAGCTTGGGTATAAACATGGATATTATGAAAATCTAATAAAAGCAAAAGATTTTTTAATTCCAAGTGAATATAAAGAGTTTAGAGAAAAGTAGTAAATGGAAAACTTTTTTGAAAAGCTTGATTTTAAAAAATATAGTTCAATAAAAATAGGCCCTATTTGTGAAGTTTTGAATATAAACGAGGTTGGGGATTATGATGATTATCAAATTATTGGACAAGCCAATAACATCTTAGTATCAAATACTCCTCCAAAGTTTGCAAAACTTGGGAAAGCTTTTGAGTATATTGAACAAAAAGATGACAAACTTTATGTAGGATGTGCAGTAAAATCAGGTAAACTTTTATCATATGCAAAAAAACATAATTTAGCCAATTTTGAGTTTTTAGGTAGACTTCCTGGTAATTTAGGTGGTCTTATAAAAATGAATGCAGGCTTAAAAGAATGGGAAATATTTAACTATATAGATTCTATTAAGACAAAAGATGGTTATATAAAAAAAGAAGAAATCGAATATGGGTATAGATTTACAAATATCAATACCATAGTTTATGAGCTTGTGTTTAATCTATCTTCTGGTTATTCAAAAGAAAAAAGTGAAATGTTTAAGAAGATGAGAGATAATCAACCCCATACTCCAAGTGCGGGAAGTTGTTTTAAAAATCCCGAAGGTGATTATGCTGGAAGATTGATAGAACAAGTTGGTTTAAAAGGATTAAAAAAAGGTGATATGAGTTTCTCAGAAGTGCATGCGAATTTTTTAGTAAATGAGGGTGAGGGAACTTTTGAGGATGCAATGTATTTAATAAACGAAGCAAAGAACAGAATAAAAGAGCAGTTTAATATAGAAATTCAAGAAGAGATCATAATTTTTTAATATTAAATGCTTTTAATTTTTTTATGTTAGAATGCGTGATTTATAATAAGTGTAAGGGTATTTTTAGTGAAGAATTTAGTAATAGTAGAGTCACCAGCAAAAGCAAAAACAATATCAAAGTTTTTAGGAAAAGATTATAAAGTAATGGCCTCAATGGGGCATGTAAGAGATCTTCCAAAGTCAAAATTAGGCTTTGATCCAGAGAATAACTTTGAACCAAAATATTTAATCTCAACTGACAAGAAAAAAGTTATAAGTGATTTGAAAAAAGAGATTACAAAAGATACTACTATTTACCTAGCTGCCGATGAGGATAGAGAGGGAGAAGCTATTGCTTGGCACTTGATTCCTGCATTAAAAATTGAGAAAAACCCACTTAAAAGAATTGTATTTCACGAAATTACAAAAGATGCTATTTTAGAAGCAATTAATAATCCAAGGGAAGTAAATCAACACCTTGTAGATGCACAACAGGCAAGAAGAATCCTTGATAGAGCGGTTGGTTATGAACTTTCACCATTACTTTGGAAAAAAGTTAGATATGGTCTTAGTGCAGGTAGAGTTCAGTCTGTTGCCGTTAGAATTATAGTTGATAGAGAAAACGAGATAAGAGCATTTATCCCTGAAGAGTTTTGGAAGGTAAAAGCTGATTTTATCGATCCAGAGTTAAAAGCAGAATTAGCAAAAATCAATGGAAAAAATGAAAAAATTCCAAATGAACAAAGAGCTAAAGAGATTGAATCATCAATAAATCAAGGTAATTTTGAACTTTATGATATAGAAGAGAAAGAATCAAACAGAAATCCAGCAGCTCCATTTACAACTTCAACTTTACAACAAGAAGCATCAAGAAAAATTGGACTTTCTGTAAAACAAACAATGGTTATTGCTCAACAATTATATGAAGGAAATGTTGGAAATATCCCAGGACATACAGGTGGTTTAATTACATATATGAGAACTGACTCATTAAATCTTTCAAAAGTTGCAACAAGTAAGGCAAAAGAAGTTATTGAAAATGAGTATGGTAAAGAGTATAGTTTAAATAAACCAAGAGTTTATAAATCAAAAGCAAAGGGAGCACAAGAAGCTCACGAAGCAATTAGACCAGTAAATTTAGCTTTAAAACCAAGTGAGATAAAACCTTATGTTGATAATGCTCAATTTAGATTATATGATTTAATTTGGAAAAGAACTTTAGCAACACAAATGGCTCCAGCAAAAATAGCAAATACTACATATAAAATTAGTGCAGGAAAAGATAAAGAGTTAGAGTTTCAAACAAAGGGACAAAGAATTATTTTTGCTGGGTTTATGAAAGCTTATACGGAAGGAAGTGATAATCCTGAATCAGCCCTTGATAGTAGTGAAAAAATCTTACCGAGTATTAAAGTAGGGACAATTTTAGATTTAGAAAAACTAGAGTTAGAACAAAACTTTACAAAACCACCAGCAAGATATACTGAAGCTTCTTTAGTTAAAAAGTTAGAAAGCGAGGGAATTGGTAGACCATCAACCTATGCTCCAACTATTTCAACTATTCAAGCAAGGGAATATGTAGAACGAACTGAAGATAAAAAACTTGCTCCAACGCCAACTGGAGAGATAGTAAATAGTTTCTTAGTTGATCATTTTCCTGATATTGTTGATTTAGGATTTACTGCAAAAGTTGAAGAGGAGTTTGATGAAATTGCTGATGGAAAAATCGCTTGGCAACAGGTTATGAATGAGTTTTATGGTGATTTCAAAAAAACAATAAATGAAAAAGAAGAAAGTGTTAACAAAGAGGATTATCTTCAAGTAAGAGAGATAGGAACTGATCCTGAATCAGGAAAACCAATCAGCGCAAGAGTTGGAAGATTTGGTCCATTTGTTCAAATTGGAACAAAAGACGATGAAGAAAAACCAAAATTTGTTGCTATTCCAGATCATTTAAATATGGATACAATTACCCTTGATGAAGCTTTATTTCTATTTACTTTACCAAGAGTTGTTGGGCAAACTAATGATGGTGAAGATATAAAAGCAAATATTGGAAGATTTGGTCCATATTTACAAGTAAAAACAAAATACTATTCACTTAAAACTGATGATCCCTATACTATTGAATTACCAAGGGCTTTAGAGGTTATCCAAGAGATTGATGAAGCAAAAGCTAAGGCTTTAATTCAAGATTTTCCAGAAGATAAAATCCAAATTTTAGATGGAAGATATGGTCCATATATCAAACAAGGAAGAAAAAACTTTAAAATTCCTAAAGGTGCTGATGCCCAAAAATTGACTTTAGAAGAAGTAAAAGAGATAATTGCTAAAGACCCAAAATCAAAGGGAAGTGCAGCTAAAAAAACTACAACAAAGAAAACAACTAGTAGAAGAAAAACTACAACAAAAAAAACAACGACTAAAAAAACAGATAAATAAATTTAAAAATGAAAATAGGGGTTTTATCGGATAGTCACTTCAAGGTAGAATATACCAAAGAGGTGATTGATCTATTAAAAGAGAATGGTGCTAAGTATCTTATCCATGCTGGTGATTTGTGCTTAGAAGAGAATTTAAAATTATTAGAAGAATCAGGACTTACCTATGTAAGCGTATTTGGAAATAATGATATGTCGTTAATCTCTATTTCCAATAAATATAATATAAAGCAGGAGCCTTATCCTTTCAAGATAAAGGAGACTACTTTTAAGTTAATGCATTTACCTTATTATATGACAGGTGATTGTGATGTGGTGATTTTTGGTCATACACACATTTTTGAAAGTGAATATAAGAATAACACACTTTTTCTAAATCCCGGTGAAGTGTGCGCTAGAGAGAAACCTTTAGTCGAATGTGTGTTGCTTGAAATTAAAGATAATGAGTATATAATCAACTATTACTCAAGGGATATAAATAAAAAAGAGTTTTTAAAAGAAGAGATAATTTATGAGAAGTGAACAAATATTTTTATGTGCGATTTGTAATATTGAAAGTGGTACATGTAATGAAGATTGTAAATTTTGTACCCAAAGTGTAAAATATAAAGCTGATATCCAAAGATATAAGCAAAAGCAGATTGATCAAATAGTTGAAGAGGCAAAAAGGGCTAGAGCAAATAATGCAAATGGTTTTTGTCTTGTAACTGCAGGAAAAGGTTTAACAGATAAAAGATTAGCTTTTGTTTGTGAAGCAGCAAGAGCAGTAAAAAAAGAGAATTTAGGTTTGATTTTAATTGCATGTAATGGTACTGCAAGTGTAGAGCAACTAGAAACTTTAAAAGAAGCTGGTGTTGATGCATATAATCATAACTTGGAAACATCAAGGGATTTTTATCCTGAGATTGTTACAACACATACTTGGGATGAAAGATATCAAACTTGTAAGAATGTAAAACAAGTTGGTCTAAGACTTGTTTGTGGAGGAATTTTTGGATTAGGTGAAACTCAAGAGCAAAGAGTATCAATGCTTGAATCTATTGCATCATTGGAGCCTATGAATGTTCCAATTAATTTTTTCCACCCAAATAAAGCTTTACCAATAGTTGAAAATTCAATAACAAGAGAAGAGGCTTTTGAGCTAATTACATTAACAAGAAAAATGGTTCCAAATGCAATGAAGATTATGGTTGCGGGTGGAAGAGAATTGATGTTTGGTGATGAAGAGTATAAAATCTTTGAAAAAGGTGCAAATGCCTTTGTTATAGGTGATTACTTAACAACTGCTGGTAAATCTCCACAAGATGATATTAAAGAGCTTGAAAAATTAGGTTTTTCTATTACTAGAGAAATAAACTAGGACTAAATAATGACTGAAGAAATATTAATCATTATCACTATATCTTTGATAATATTTTCTTCACCATTAATATCAAAGTTTATAAAGCTTCCTACTATTACTATTGAGATAATGTTAGGGGCTTTAGCTGCATATTTTGCTTTTATTACAGAGCATGCTGTTTTAGAACTTGTTGCTGAATTAGGTTTTTTATATCTGATGTTTCTAGCAGGTCTTGAAGTTGATTTAAAAAAGCTTATGACTATATCAAATACAATTTTAAGAAAATCAATACTTTATAATGTGATTTTATTCTCACTATCTGCATTAATTGCTATTTATTTAGATCTTGGGCTAATTTTTATAGTTGTGTTACCTCTTATTTCAATTGGTTTATTAGCTGCTTTGAAAAAAGAGTATGGCGATGTTGATTGGATTAAGCTTTCAATTACTGTTGGTCTTATTGGTGAAATTGTCTCAATTTTTGCTCTTACAACAGTATCAGCTGCTTTAGAGTTTGGTATAAATATTGAGTTTTACAAAACAATGGTTTTATTTATCGCTTTTTTAATTTCTATGGTATTTATATACAAACTATTTCATAATCTAATTTGGTGGTTCCCTGAAATAAAAGCTTTACTTATGCCTGAACAAGATCACCAAGAACAAGATATTAGAGTATCTATGGCAATCTTCTTTTTAATGATTGCTGTTATGATGGCATTACATCTAAAAGTTGCCTTTGGGGCATTTATAGCTGGTACATTTATTACGACATTTTTTGAAAAACACAATAAGAAACTTTCACATAAACTAGAACACTTTGGATTTGGGTGGTTAGTTCCTATTTTCTTTATCTCTGTTGGAGCTTCTTTTGAATTGGATGCTTTATTACAAGATGGATTGCTTGTAACTGCAATTTTAATCGTTGTAGCTATGGTAGGAATTAGATTTGTTGCTTCAATGTTGTTTATTAAAGAGATGGGATGGAATAAGTTCTTTATGATTGGATTTTCCCACTCGATGCCAATTACACTTTTAATTGCCGTTGCAACTTTAGCTTATCATACCCATTCTATTACACAATTTTATTATTATGCTTTTATCTTAGCTGCTATCATTGAGGTTTTAGTTGTGATGATATTAATTAGAATTGTTGCGAATTTTTTGAAAAGTAGTGAGAAAGAGAATGTAAGAAAACCTATTTAGGTTTTCTTACTTGCCAACGATACAAATAGAATTGCATATATCTTTAATAAAATGGGAGTAGGGAGCGTTAAAACACCCAACCAGCTTGAAACATAAACCGAGAATCATAGTCATCTCTACTTGTAACTTCAGCACCACCAATTTTATATGCTAGATATGAATTTACAAAGAAATCTTTATAAGAACCAGAATAACTAATACCTGCATCTTGTAAAGTTCTATTTTTTTCATTTGTTATATCTCTACTCATAGATACTCTTCCCACATCATAGAACATACCAATTTTTGAGTTTAAGTTATTAAATGAAGGTAAAGTATAAGTTAACTCAGTAGTATAAATATAGCCATTTTCAGCACTCTCTTCTCCACTAGGATAAAATTTAACTCCATTTATTCCTCCTAAACTGAAGTCTTCACTTCCATCAAGATTTTTATTTCCAAGAGCATATTGAAGTTGAATCTTGTTTTTCCAGTTTATTTTATCATTAATTAAAGTATTGTTTTCTAACTCAATATTTATTTTTGAGAAATTCCCATTTGTATTTGCTCCAGCTTCATCATCTGCTTTATCAACTGCATATTTAAACTCTAATCTACCAAGAGAAAGGGATACGTCCATTTTTGTTTGTGAATACTTGTCATAAATAAGATGATTTTTTAAATAATCTAGTCCAATTTTAGCTACAAGAGTATTTTTTTCTATATCTGAAGAGATAGCTTGAATCTTATCATTCATTTTATTATACGATGTTCTTAAATATGTATTTAGGTTTTCACTATTAGAACGAATAATTGGATAAGTAAATAAAGCAACAAAACTATCAGCATGACCTAAGGCATCAAGGTTTTTATATTTGTCTCCTAATTCATAAGTAGTTTTAGAATAACTTATTTCACCCTTTAATCCATTTTTATATATTGGGAATTCATATCCTACTCTTCCATTTAATAAGCCCATGTCTTCAGAACTTAAAGCAGACAAAGAAATTTTATCTCCAATTTTAAAAGGAGAGTTTATATCTACACCTGCCATAACTCTATGTTTACCAGTATATTTAGAACCATAGTTATCAGCAATAACATATCCATTATATGGTTGAGTGGTTTGTGTTCCTATTATAAAGTCACTTGTACCCACTTCTTTCCCAGCAGCAATTTTTGTATTACTTACTTTTACTCCTGGGGTATCATTGATTAAAAGTAGTGCTCTTTGTAAATCTTTTATAGCTATTACTTTTTTTGTTTTTGTAACATCAAGTTTATCTTGTAAGATAGAGTCTTTGACTAATGAACTGTTTTCTAATTTAAACTCTCCATACTTCCCTTCTATAATTGATATTTTAAGTACTCCATCTTGTGCTTGTAAATCTTGAGTAGGGATATAAGCTCTTGCTACAAAATATCCCTCATCTCTATAGGTTTTTGTAATAAGACTTACTATCTCTTGAATCTCTTTAAAGTTTAAGTTTTTAGCTTCATAAGGTTTTAAAACAGTCTGTAGTTTTTTAGTGCTTAGTTGAGTATTTCCATTTATTGAATAACTTTTAATAAAAATTTTTCTACCATCTTTAAAACTTTTTTTATACTCTTCACTCTCTTGTTGAAGTGGAGGGAGAAGCTCTTTTTTCTTTTCTATTTGTGGAGGTTTTACCTCTTTTAAAACATCACCGATATTTGGTACGGGTGCTGAATACAGACTTAATGTTGTAGCTAATAGTATTGATGTTTTTTTCATATTGTATTTTCCTCTTCTTTTTTATTATTGTCTAAATTAAACTCCTGTTTACTTCCAAAAGGAAGATTGATTCCACCATTTAATACTTTCATTACAATCCCTGGGATAAGAGAAAATTCATTATTATTTACTTGTTGTAAGATTGTTTTTATATCTATGTCATTTTTTACTAATGTATCAATATCTTTATTTGTCAATACTGTTTTATTAGCAATGGGTGTGATAACAGTAGTTAAGTCAGGTTTAGCTCCTATAGTCACACTATTATTTGAAGAGTTCGCTAACAATGATGGAAGTTCATAATTACTAGCAAGTCCACCATTCTCTCCATCTTTTAAAGTGATATTGGAAATGAAGTTATCATTTCCAGACTTTTTTGAGTTTGCAGTGGCATCTGCATACTCTAATGTCTCATTTCCTACCAGATTACCAAAGCTTACAAAGCCTGTTAGGTCAGCTGTTCCATCATACTCTTTTGAAGCTTCTAAACTTAAGGCTCTTTTGTTGATAACTAAACTACCATTTTGAAAAGTTAAATTATAGTTTTCATCTGTACCACTTAGGTTTGTATTATAAGTCCCTGCATTTTTACCACTTACACTATCTCCTGTCACTCCATCAAGTACAGCAACAGTTTCTCCACTTACTAAACCGCTTGCAGTAAAGCCACTTGAAGTTTGAATCGTACCATCATAAGTAGTAGTTTTAGAGTTTGCAGTGACTGTGATATCTTTTTTAGAGATAACTAAACTACCATCTACAAAAGTGATGTTGTAGTTTTCATCTGTACCACTTAGGTTTGTATTATATGTACCTGCATTTTTACCACTTGCACTATCTCCTGTAACTCCATCAAGTACAGCTATAGTTTCTCCACCTACTAAACCACTTGCAGTAAATCCACTTATGTTGTGTACCGTTCCATCATAAGTGGTAGTATTTGAATTTGCAGTGACTGTTATATCTTTTTTAGAGATATTAGCTGTTGCAGAATTTGAAGAAGAAATAGTATAGTTACCTGAATCAACTCCACTTAAAGTGATACCAGAGATATTTACAGTTTTTCCAGTAGCTGCATTTTTATCGGTAAAGTTCGCAGAAGTATTTGAAAAAGCTACAGTATCTCCAAAAATAACACCAGCTAATGTTCCATTTACAATGGCATTTGTTGTTCCATCATAAACTTTATTATCAGCTGTGTAGTTTATAGTGATATCTTTTTTATTTGTAGTTAAAGTACCTGTATCATAGTTTATAATATATCCTTGTTGAGAAGAGTATAAACCATCTAAGTTAATTGTAGCAGTTCCAGTATTTTTTAAATCATCACTTGAAGTGTAGTTTAGTGTACCATTTACTAAAGAGCTATCGTAAGTTGGGATAGAATAAGTTACTCCTGCACTTCCATTATAAGTGGTACCATCATAAGTTCTTGTAACATCATTTGCTTTTACAGTAAGTTCTGTCATAAATACTCTTAGAAGAGGTCTTGTATGACCTTCATAGATGATCCAATCATTAGTAAAATCAAAGCCGGCGTAAGTTGATTCATTAAAGGAATTAGTAATATAAGAGTTCGAGATGTTTGAAACAGTAAAACCTCCAACTAATAATCCTCCTACTTCAATTCCATCCTTAATTACCTTTCCTACCGCATAATATGACTTTGAGATAGTTGACTCTCTAGTATATCCAACTAATCCTCCTACAAAATAATATCCTGTTACATCTACTAAAGCATATGAGTTTGTGGTTGTTGAGTATCTATCCTCTCCAGCTAATCCTCCTATATATCCATCATGACCAGTTACCTTTCCTGTAGTAAATGAGTTTGTGATAGTTGAATTATTATTCCATCCAACTAATCCTCCCACATACTTATTTGCTGTAATATCAATATTGGTAAGTCCCACATTTGATATTTTTGCACCATTAATTGTATAACCAAACAACCCTACATAACCTTCAACATCTCTATTGATATACAAGCCATCTATAACATAACCTTTACCATCAAAATTTCCTGTAAATCTTGTGTCTATATTATTTGTAGAGTTATCCCCTATTTGTTTAAATCCATAGTAACCACCGCTTCCATCACTATTCCAATTTCTTGTATCACTAGCATCAAGGTTTGAACCTAATTCATAATTACCATTTAAAGCTTGACTTATCCATTGAAGTTGATTGATATTATTTATAATAACTTTTCCAGTAGTTGCATCAAACTTTATTGCTGCATTTCTATTAACTGCATTAAAGTAAACCCCACCAGTAGTAGCATTGGTATTTTCTATAGTTGCATTGACATATATCTCATCACCTGCTGTTAGTTTAAGCTTTGTAGCATCACCCCAAGTGATATCTTCATTGACAGTGATATCTTGGTCTGCTTTAAGTTCTACATCAGCAGAAGAAAGAGCATTTGTAATAGCAGTAGCACTTACACTAGCACCTGTTATATCACTTCCACCTGTTGATTCTATAGTCATATTAACTGGATCTAAAAGCCATTTTGATGTTTCTATAGAAGTTGTTGAAGCTACATTTAGCTCTTTCCCTGAAGTCTCTACAAACCCACCTTTGGCTTTTATAGTTCCAGCTATATTAGCCTCTCCTCCATGAGCAAAGAGTTCTACATGACCTGAAATACCATCTAGTGAGTTAGCTTCTATGATTCCAGTATTATTTACTACTCCTCTTAGAAGTTCATCAACTGCATGAGTAGTTAGATATATCTCTCCACCATCTGCTAGGATAGTTCCAGAGTTTTCAACTAAAGCATCTAATGTTCCTTTATCTACAACTAGATCAACTAAAGAGTTACCATTTAGGTTTAAAGTATATTCATCTGCTCCTGTTAATTGTACTCTTCCTTTTACTGCTTCAATAGTTCCACTATTTTTAGCTTCATTTGAAGCAAAGATTACATACCCATTATTTTTAACTTTTATAGTACCTTGGTTGATAATAGATTCAGTTGAGTCTCCATTAAAAGTATAGTTACCTTTTTGAAAGTCAGTATCTGAGATATTTTTAGTGGTAGCTAATAGTCCTGCTGTATTTATACTTGCATTTTTACCAAAGAGTACTCCATTTGAATTTAATATCCAAACTTGACCATTGGCATTAAGTGCACCATCTATAATACTTCTTTCATTTCCTATTACTCTATTGAGAGTTATACTATTTACATTTGGTTGATTGAAGTTTACTGTTTCATGGGAAGCTATATTAAACTTATTCCAGTTTATACTAGCTTTTTGTGTGGATTGGTTTATATTGGTTGTATTTCCACTTTGAGAAATATTTGCAACACCACTAGTAACTGTACCACCACTAGGAGCTGCAAAGCTTAGAGTTACACTTCCTAATAAAGCACTTACTACTAAGCTTATCTTCCCACCTTTTAGTATTCTAAAACGTGAAGAATAGTTGTGATTTAATTTCATGATATATCCTTAAACATAAAAAAACTTTTTTTCTTATATTTAAGTATTATATTTAGCTATCGTTATTTCTTGTGTTACTTTTTTCTTAAATAGTGTTGTTTTTTTCCTCTTCTTTTTTATTATTGTCTAAATTAAACTCCTGTTTACTTCCAAAAGGAAGATTGATTCCACCATTTAATACTTTCATTACAATCCCTGGGATAAGAGAAAATTCATTATTATTTACTTGTTGTAAGATTGTTTTTATATCTATGTCATTTTTTACTAATGTATCAATATCTTTATTTGTCAATACTGTTTTATTAGCAATGGGTGTGATAACAGTAGTTAAGTCAGGTTTAGCTCCTATAGTCACACTATTATTTGAAGAGTTCGCTAACAATGATGGAAGTTCATAATTACTAGCAAGTCCACCATTCTCTCCATCTTTTAAAGTGATATTGGAAATGAAGTTATCATTTCCAGACTTTTTTGAGTTTGCAGTGGCATCTGCATACTCTAATGTCTCATTTCCTACCAGATTACCAAAGCTTACAAAGCCTGTTAGGTCAGCTGTTCCATCATACTCTTTTGAAGCTTCTAAACTTAAGGCTCTTTTGTTGATAACTAAACTACCATTTTGAAAAGTTAAATTATAGTTTTCATCTGTACCACTTAGGTTTGTATTATAAGTCCCTGCATTTTTACCACTTACACTATCTCCTGTCACTCCATCAAGTACAGCAACAGTTTCTCCACTTACTAAACCGCTTGCAGTAAAGCCACTTGAAGTTTGAATCGTACCATCATAAGTAGTAGTTTTAGAGTTTGCAGTGACTGTGATATCTTTTTTATTTGTAGTTAAAGTTCCTGTATCATAGTTTATGATATACCCTTGTTGAGAAGAGTACAGCCCATCTACATTTATTGTAGCAGTTCCTGCATTTTTTAAATTTCCTGTAGTTGTAAAATTAGGAGTACCTAAAACAAGTGAGGTATCAACTTCTTTTGAGTAGTTTAACTTATCAAAAGAAGGAGTATATACTTCTCCATTATAATCTCTTGTGGCACCTGCATTTACTGTCACTTCTGTCATAAAAGCTCTTAAAAGAGGTCTAGTATGCCCTTCATAGATTATCCAATCATTTGTAAAATCAAAGCCTATAAAGTTTGCTTGTTCTTGCATCTCCTCTGTGGTTAAGCCTGTGCCACCACCACTACTTGAAGTTTGCCCTGTGGTACCTATATCCCAGTAGGAGTCTGTAGTGGGGCTCGACATAGCCGCTCCAATAAGACCACCAACATTATTAGTTCCACTTACACTTCCCGAAGCATAAGAGTTTTCAATGGTTCCATACATATCGAATCCAACAAGACCACCAACACTACTAATGCCACTTACACTCCCTGCAGCATAAGAGTTTTGAATGGTTTCTATGTTTTCTCCAACAAGACCACCAACATCATTCTGTCCATCCACACTCCCCGTAGCATAAGAGTTTGTAATGGTTCCTCTATGTTTTCCAACAAGACCACCGACACTATTCTTTCCTTTCACACTCCCACCAACAAGACCAACGTTTTGGATAAGTGAACCTGCATTTGTATGACCAAATAGACCTACATCATCAGTAGTTGGTCTATTGATAAGTACATCACTTATCGTATGGCCTAAGCCATCAAAGCTTCCTGTGAATCTAGTAGCGTTAGTTCCAATAGGGTCAAACCCTTTAGAGCTCCACATATCGCCTGTGTATTTTATATCATTGGCTAAAGTATAGTCTGCACTTAAGTTCATAGCCATAAGTTGGAGTTGATGGTCATTTGTGATAGTAGTAGAGTATTCACTTCTTAAAAAAGGTCTTGTCTCACCTTCAATCATAAACCAATCATTGGTAAAATCAAAGCCTGCGTAAGTTGCTTGATTGAAGGCGTTTACAGTGTTGGTAGAGCTATAGATTCCTACAAAACTTCCTGAGTATGGACCTTCCCCTACACCACTTGTCACTCCTGTGGTGTCTATATCCCAGTATGAGTTTGTGATAGGGGATCTAACCTGAATAAAACCAACTAACCCTCCAACATTAAAACTTCCACTTATCTTTCCTATAGCATAGGAGTTGTTGATATTTAAGTTTTGTTCTACATATCCAACAAGCCCTCCTATATTGTAGCTTGCACTTAATGTTGTGTTTGTATAGGAATTATTAATCGTAGTATAATAAGTAAGTCCTATTAAACCTCCTACATTGCCACGACCGATAACTTTTCCAGTAACATAAGAGTTTGAAACTAAAGTATTAGAATAACTTCTACCTATAAGACCACCAACCTCCTCATTTCCTCTTATGTAAAGGTTTGTAAGTCCCAGATTTGATATTTTTGCACCATTAGTAGTATAACCAAATAACCCTACATTATTTTCACTAGGTCTATTGATATAAAGGCCATCTATAATATAGCCTTTACCATCAAAGTTTCCTGTAAATCTTGTATCTATATTATTTGTAGATTGATCTCCTATTTGTTTAAAGCCATAACCGCTATTCCAGTTTCTAGTATCACTTGCATCAATATTTGAGCCTAGTTCATAATTACCATTTAAAGCTTGACTTATCCACTGAAGTTGATTGATATTATTTATGATTACTTTTCCAGTAGTTGCATCAAATTTTATAGTTGAGTTTTTATTGGCTGCATTAAAATAAACTCCACCATTAGTAGCATTGGTGTTTTCTATAGTTGCATTTACATATATCTCATCACCTGCTGTTAAAGTAAGCTTTGTATCATCTCCCCAAGTGATGTTTTCAGCTATAGTTATATCTTGGTCAGCTTGAAGTTCAACATCAGCAGATACTAAAGCACTTTGAATTGCTGTTGCACTTACACTAGCACCTGTTATATCACTTCCACCAGTTGATTCTATAGTCATATTAACAGGATCTAAAAGCCATTTTGAAGTTTCTATAGAAGTTGTTGAAGCTACATTTAGTTCTTTTCCTGAAGTCTCTACAAACCCACCTTTAGCTTTTATAGTTCCATCAATGTTTGCAGTTCCCCCATGGGCATAAAGTTCCACATGACCTGAAATACCATCTAGTGAGTTTGCTTCTATGATACCTGTATTATTTACTACTCCTCTTAGAAGTTCATCTACTGCATGAGTAGTAAGATATATCTCTCCACCATCTGCTAGTATAGTTCCAGAGTTTTCTACTAGTGCATCTAAAGTTCCTTTATCTACAGACAAGTCTATTAAAGAGTTACCATTTAGATTTATAGTATATTCATCAGCTCCTGTTAATTGAACTCTTCCTTTTATAGCTTCTATCACTCCATCATTTTTAGCTTCATTAGAAGCAAAGATTACATAACCATTATTTTTAACTTTTATAGTACCTTGGTTGATAATAGATTCTGTAGAATCTCCACTAAAAGTATAGTTTCCTTTTTGAAAGTTAGTATCTGAAATATCTTTAGTGGTAGCTAATAGTCCTGAGGTATTAATTGAAGCATTTTTACTAAAGAGTACTCCGTTTGAATTAAGTATCCAAACTTGACCATTGGCATTTAATGCTCCATCTATGATACTTCTTTCATTACCAATAACTCTATTAAGTGTAATAGAGTTTTTATTTGGTTGATTGAAGTTTACTACTTCGTCTGCTTTTATACCAAACTTTTGCCAATTGATAGAAGCTTTTGAGGTAGATTGGTTTATATTGGTTGTATTTCCACTTTGAGAAATAGTAGCAGACCCAGAAGTAACCACTCCACCACTAGGAGCTGCAAAGCTTAGAGTTGCACTTCCTAGAAGTGCACTTACTACTAAGCTTATCTTCCCACCTTTTAGTATTCTAAAACGTGAAGAATAGTTGTGATTTAATTTCATGATATATCCTTAAACATAAAAAAACTTTTTTTCTTATATTTAAGTATTATATTTAGCTATCGTTATTTCTTGTGTTACTTTTTTATTTTATTATTAAACCATAAAGAGATATGGGTTCCATTGTCAACTTTAATATCAATTTCACCCTCTAATTGCTCTGTTGCAAGGGATTCAACCATCATTTGTCCAAAAGTCATTTTATCAGATTTTGTTAGTCCTTTTCCATTGTCAGATACTTCTAATAAAATACCATTTTTATGATTATTTAGATTTATACTAATACAACCCTCTTTCCCATCGAAGGCATATTTTATTGCATTTGTAACAAGTTCATTTACTATAAGACCACAATATATAGCTTCTTCTAAATCTAAAGAGGCATTAATGTCTAATTTGAAAGTGATATTATCCATCTCAAAACTATTTTTTATATTTTCAATAACTTTTTCAAAGTATATTTTTGCATTAATATTTTCGATATTTTTTTGATTGTATAACATTTGGTGAACTATACTCATTGCATGAATTTTACGTTCTACATCTTGAAGTTTTTCTTCCATTTGTAAATCTGCGTTTTCATTTAGTTTCAAAGCATATAAAGAGGTGATAAACTGCATATTATTTTTAACTCTATGGTGTAACTCTTTTAGAAGTAATTCATTTTGCTTTAACTCTTTATTTAGTTCTTGTGTTCTAATTTTTACAGTATCTTCTAATCTTTTTGATTCATCTTTTTGTTTCTCAAGTAGTGTTTTTGTAAGGTCATTTTTCTTTTTTTCTAAATTTCTGATTCTATATGCTAAGAATATAGCAAAAAGGATACATTCAGTTATTATAAGAGTTTCAAAAGTATAACTATAAATATATCTTACAGGGATGATTCCCATATGTTGGAAAAATAAGCTTAACCAACCTACTAGAGCGAAACTCCAACCTATAAGGAAAAATTTTGCTTGGGGATTTTTTTTGAATAAAGCATAAAATCCAATCCATAAAAAATAATATGGTATAAAAAATAAAAATAGTACAACAGCTTCTAGTGCAAAAATATCATAAATTGCTTGAAGTATATAATATATAGGAATAATAGCTATTAATACTTTCAAAGAGAAGTCTATTTTTGGATACTGTTTTGTTTGTAAAAAACTTCTTATAAACAAAGACATAGTAAATGTTACAAGAAAGTTTATATAGTATATCGAGAAATTAAAATCTTTTTTTACATATTCTGCATCATGCATAGGAAAAATATGAAATTTTGCATAAAGAGCAAATTCATTTTGCATCAAAGTTGCCACTAAATAAAGGGAATAATAAAAATAAATGAGATCTTTTGTAAAAATAAATAAAAATATATTATAAATAATTAAAGAAAGGATTCCTCCAAAAAACAAAGCCCAGATTATTTGCTTGCTTGTATCATATTTATAAAATTCATTTTGATTGTAAAGAATAGGTTTAAACCATAAAGATAATTGTGTGTCCTGAACTCTTAGATAAAAACTATGAGTTGAATTTGCCTTTATAAAAATAGGTAGATTGAAATTGACAACACCCTCAAACTTTTTTCTATGAAACATTCCTGTTGTTTGAAGAAGTTGAGCTCTCCCATCTTTTATTTCATAGAGTTCTATTTTTTCAGTAAGAATATTATCAATTACTAAAGTTTTATCTAAAGGTATATTTAAGTTGTTTTTTAAATCAAACTTTATCCATACACTTTCATCAACTAAATTGCAATAATCTATAAAATCTTTTTTTAGTAAAGTAAAATCTTTCTCTTTTTTAGTAATAGTATGAATTGTTTCTTTACTTCCTAAATCATGATAAACTTTTGAATATTTAAGTAAATTTATTGGAGTGTTATTTGACGAGACTACTATAGCATTTAGATTTAATACAATGAAAAGTATCAATACAAGATAACGCATAAAACTCTTTTTTTAAGGAAGTTTAACATAAAAAAAATAATATATTTAATTTATAACGAAGATTATAACGTTGAAGTGTTACAATTAAAGAATGAAAAAGATTAATATATTAATTATTGAAGATATGATGCTTGCAGCACAAAAAATGAAAAGAACCTTGAATATAGCAGGCTATAATGTAGTATCAATAGCTAGTAGAAGTGAACAAGCAATAGATGTAATGTTTCAAAATGATATAGATTTAATCATTGCAGATATAAATATAAAAGGTGATTTAAATGGAATTGAAACAGCTCAATTGATTCAAAAAAACTTTAATGTTCCTGTTATATTTTTAACTTCATACCATGATGATTCGACACTAGCAGAGGCTTCTAATGTAAACTTTACAGGATATATAGTAAAACCCTATTTAGATAGTCATCTGTTAAGAGAGGTAAAACTTGCAACATTTCGTTTTGGTTTAAATGATAATATTAAACCAATAGAATTAAACAATGGATATATGTATGATATACAAAATAAAAGCTTATTAAAGAATGATGAGAGAATAATTCTGACCAAAAAAGAAGAACAATTTTTACACATACTAATACAAAATAAAAATACTATAATAACAAATGAATATGTAGATTTAGTATTGTGGCATACTAATATTACAAATGATGAAAATAGAAGGCAATTACTTTTTAGACTAAGAAAAAAAGTTCCTGAATTAGATATTGAAACTTTAAAAGGGCAGGGGTATATCTTAAAGGTTTAGGAAAAAGAGTTTTACTAAACCTTTAAAGATTATTCATAAAGCTTAATAATACTTACCATCTTATCATCGTAAGTAACTTCATAATCTTCTGGCATATTTGCAAGTTCTACAACTATTCTAAAATAGTTCTCATTTTTATGATTTCCAACTGCAATTTTTGGGAAGTTTGTAGAGTTTAAATTTTCTCTAATAGTATAAAAATTTTCCTTCGCACTAAAATCTATAATAATTTTCTTTTTCCCTGGAAGTGTCATTTTCTTTATAACTTTATATTTTGTATGAATATCTAATTTATCATTATCGTATTCGATTTTTACAAAAGGAAGTAATTCTTTTTCATTTGTAATATCAAGTCTTGGTTTTACATAAACAACTTCTTGTTTTGGTTCTTTTATAATTATTTCTTTTTTTATGATTGTCTTAGGTTTAACTTCTTTTTTTGCCTTTTCAATCATTTGTTTAACTTTTTCTTCAGTAACTGGCTTAACCTCAGGCTCAGGCTTATTCATTTTTTCATACATCTCTTTAACATAGTGTTGCTCTTGTTGAAATTCAACTGCATAATCCTCTTCAGGTTCATTTATTTCAATAAGTCTTGCTGCTTCTTCTTGATATGTATTTGTTGCTTCAAAAGGGTTTTCCCTAGCAATTAAACTAACAGATAGTAAAAGTAGAAGTGTAAATAGTTTTTTCATTCCTCAGGCTCCAAGTTTTTTAATTCAAAATACTCTTTTTGTAAATAAGCATTTTCTTGTTGTAATCTTTTTATTTCACTTTGAAGATACTCTTTTTTATGTTTTAAAGAGTTATAAACCTCTAAAGAGTTATCTCCAAAAAGAACATTTGAGACATGATATCCAAGAAATATCGTAATAGCAACAGAAACTGTTGCCATTATCGAAAATTTTTTTATAATACCACTATTTTCTTTCATAAATTATTTTGAGAAAGGTTGTTTCCCTAAGTATTCAGCATACCCAATCTCTGCACCAATTTCTAATAATCTATTGTATTTAGCGATTCTATCACTTCTTGCAGTTGAACCAGTTTTGATTTGGCCACAATTTAATGCAACAGCAAAATCAGCAATAAATGCATCTTCTGATTCACCAGATCTATGTGACATTACACAGTTATAGTTATTTCTTTGAGCAAGTCTAACTGTTAACATAGTTTCAGATACAGAACCAATTTGGTTTGGTTTAATTAAGATTGCATTTGCAATCCCTTTTTGGATACCTTCTGCTAAGATATTTGCATTTGTAACAAATAGGTCATCCCCAACAATTTGGATTTTATCACCTAATTTTTCAGTCATTAATTTAAATCCATCCCAGTCATCTTCAGATAAACCATCTTCGATTGAAACGATTGGGTACTTAGCACATAGGTCTACATAATATTCAACTAATTCAGCAGATGTAATTTCTCTGTTTTCAGATTTTAATACATAAAGTCCAGCATCATTGATAAGCTCAGATGCAGCAACGTCCATAGCGATTGCAATTTGTTCACCTGGTTTATATCCTGCTTTTTCAATAGCTTCCATAATTACTTGTAAAGGTTCTTCGTTTGATTTTAAGTTTGGAGCAAATCCACCCTCATCACCAACAGCAGTTAATTCACCCATACCATCAATAATCTTTTTAAGGTGTTGGTATACTTCAGCTGAAGCTCTTAATCCATCATTGAAATTATCAAATCCAACTGGCATAATCATAAACTCTTGGAAATCAACAGAGTTATTTGCATGTTCTCCACCATTAATAATATTTAACATAGGAACTGGCATAGTCATTGCATTTGCTCCACCTAAATATCTATATAATGGGATATCTAAAGATGCAGCTGCTGCACGAGCTACTGCCATAGATACACCTAAAACTGCATTTGCTCCAAGTTTTGAGTAGTTAGAAGTTCCATCGATATCTTTCATAGTTGCATCGATTTCTGCTTGATTGTATGGACTTAATCCCATTAATTCATCAGCAATAACAGTATTTACATTTTCAACAGCTTTTAAAACACCTTTACCTAAAAATCTATCATCTCCATCTCTTAATTCTAATGCTTCTCTTTTTCCTGTACTTGCTCCACTTGGAACAATAGCACTTTGTTTTGTACCGTCACTTAAGATAACAGTAGCTCTAACAGTTGGGTTTCCTCTTGAATCTAATACTTCATCCGCATATACATTATCAATAAATACCATTTATGGTCTCCTATTTTGAATAAAATTGGTATATTCTACTAAAATTTTCATTGGTAATTGCTTTTATAAAAGTATTTTGAAAGATTATGAATAGGTTAAGTCTTAATTTTTATGATTTTAATCAAAGAGAATATTCTCTTTGATTAATCTTCTTCTGTAGTTTCTTCTTCACCTTGAATAATTGCATCATTAATTCCCATGGCTACTAAAATTTTTTCTTCTATTTCCTTAGCTATTTGAGGGTTTTCTTTTAAGAATACTTTTGAGTTTTCTTTACCTTGACCAATTTTTGTATCTTCATAGCTAAACCATGCTCCTGCTTTATCAACAATGTCAAGTTTTACACCATAATCAATAAGTTCACCCATTTTTGACACACCTTCACCAAACATAATATCAAATTCAGCTTGTTTAAATGGTGGCGCAACTTTATTTTTAACAACTTTAACTTTTACTCTATTACCAATAGAATTTTCACCTTGTTTTAAAGTTGCAATTCTTCTAATATCTAGTCTAACAGAAGAGTAGAATTTTAATGCATTTCCACCAGTAGTGGTTTCTGGAGATCCATAACCCGTCATACCAATTTTCATTCTAATTTGGTTAATAAAGATAACGGTACAGTGCATTTTGTTTAAAAGACCAGTAATTTTTCTAAGTGCTTTACTCATAAGTCTAGCTTGAACACCAACTTGTTGGTCATCCATATCTCCATCAATTTCAACTTTGGGAGTAAGTGCTGCAACTGAGTCAACTACAACTAAATCAACGGCTCCACTTCTAATAACAGTTTCTAGAATTTCTAAGGCTTGCTCACCAAAATCTGGTTGAGATACAAGTAGATTATCTGTATCAACACCAAGATTTTTTGCATAAATAACATCTAGTGCATGTTCTGCATCAATAAAAGCACATACTCCACCAGCTTTTTGAGCTTCTGCAATAGCATGTAAAGTTAAAGTTGTTTTACCTGATGATTCAGGTCCATAGATTTCTACTACTCTTCCTTTTGGAAGACCACCAACACCAAGTGCTAAGTCAAGTCCTAATGATCCTGTTGATATTGATTCCGTTGGAACAACTTCTTTATCCCCAAGTCTAATTAAAGTTCCTTTACCAAATGTTTTATCAATTTGTTTAATAGCTAGTTCTAATGATTTTTTTTGATTATCATCCATTGTTTTGTGTCCTGTGTTTTATTTTATGTTGGAATTTTAGCGAATTATTTTTAAAGTAGTTACTTATATTGCAAATTGCAATATTTATTTTTAATCTTCTTTATCTTTTGATTTCCCTTCTTGAATCTTTTGTACATTTTCTATTGTTTTAATATGTGAATTAACTCTTTTTTTCATAGAAAACTTTTTTATATGTTTTGCAAGTATTTTTGTATATTTTTTATAATTTCTACTCCCTTTTTCAAAAGTAGCTAGTTTTTTTTGAATTTTCAAAATATCTTCTGGAATAATGTTGTTTGCCATATAAAAACCTAATTAAATTTAATAATTTAAATTATCTCATATAAACTCTTAAAATTAAAGTTAAATAATAAATTAGTTAAAATATATCATTATAAAAAAGTGAGTTATACATGTTTAACAATAAAAATATTTTAATTACTGGTGGAACGGGAAGTTTTGGGAAAAAATATACAAAAATAATACTTAGTAAATATAAACCAAATAAAATAATAATCTACTCAAGAGACGAACTTAAGCAATATGAGATGTCCCAAGATTATAATGATTCTTGTATGAGATATTTTATTGGAGATGTAAGGGATAAAGATAGGTTAAAAAAAGCAATGAGAGATGTTGACTATGTTATTCATGCGGCAGCTTTAAAACATGTACCTATAGCAGAATATAACCCAATGGAATGTATTAAAACAAATATTAATGGTGCTCAAAATATAATTGATGCTTGTTTGGAAAATAATGTTAAAAAAGTAATTGCTCTTTCAACTGATAAAGCAGCAAATCCTGTAAATCTTTATGGCGCAACAAAATTAGCTTCAGATAAACTTTTTGTTGCTGCAAATAATTTAGTTGGGGAACGAGATATACAATTTTCTGTAGTTAGATATGGAAATGTAATTGGAAGTAGAGGAAGTGTAATCCCTTATTTTAAAAAACTTATAGAAAATGGTGAAAAAGAACTTCCTATAACTGATGAAAAAATGACAAGATTTATGATAACACTAGAACAAGGTGTGGAGTTTGTCCTTGAAAATTTCCAAAGAATGCAAGGTGGAGAGATTTTTGTTCCAAAAATTCCATCAATGAAAATGACAGATTTAGCAAAAGCAATGGCTCCTAATCTTCCTATAAAAATCATTGGAATAAGACCTGGAGAAAAGCTCCATGAAATTATGTGTCCTGCTGATGATTCCCATTTGACAATTGAATTTGAAGATCATTATGTAATTGCTCCAACAATAACATTTACTAAAAATAGAGATTATTTAATAAATAAAAAAGAAGAAAAAGGTAAAAAGGTAGTCCAAGGTTTTGAATATAACTCAGGAACAAATGATGAATGGCTAGCAGAAGAAGAATTTTTAGAATTGATAAAAGATATTTAAATGAATTTCATCCCTTATGGTAAGCAAACTATTGATGAAGAAGATATAAATAGTATTGTTGAAGTTTTAAAATCTGATTATTTAACAACAGGGCCAAAAGTAAAAGAGTTTGAAGACTCAATTGCAAAATATTGTGATGCAAAATATTGTGTGGCTGTATCAAATGGTACTGCTGCTTTACATTTATCTTCAATTGTACTTTTAAATGATGGTGACAAAGTTTTAACAACACCCAACTCATTTTTAGCAACTTCTAATTCAGTGCTTTATGTAAATGCAAAACCAGTTTTTGTGGATATTTGCGAAGATGGGAATATTGATTTAGACCTTTGTGAAAAAGAATTAGAAAAAGATTCTTCTATTAAAGCTATATATGTAGTGTCATTTTCAGGTAATCAAGTAAATCAAAAAAAATTAAAAGAGATAAAAGAAAAATATAAAATCAAGATTTTAGAAGATAATGCACATGCTATTGGAGCTATTCAAAATGGTATAAAAACTGGCTCATGCACAAATAGTGATATCTCAATATTCTCTTTTCATCCTGTTAAAAGTTTAACTACAGGAGAGGGTGGGGCGATAACTACAAATTCAAAAGAGATTTACGAAAAACTTATACTTTTAAGAAATCATGGAATGAAGTCAAATAGTGAAGTTGCACCTTGGCATTATGATATGACAGAATTAGGATTTAATTATAGATTAACTGATATCTCATGTGCATTAGGAATATCTCAATTAAAAAAACTTGATTCTTTTTTAGATAAAAGACGAAGTATCGCTAAAAGGTATGATGAGTTTTTTAAATCAGTTGATTTAATATCTCCTTTGTACTCCTTTTCAAATGAAAGCGCATATCATTTGTATGTAATAAAAATTGAATTTGAAAAACTAAACATAGAAAAGAAAGAGTTTGTTTTAAAAATGAGAGAAAAAAATATTGGTCTTCAATATCACTATATTCCCATAAATAAACAACCATACTATCAAAATTTAGGATATGGGAATGAAAATACTCCTATAATGGATGAATATTATGAAAAGGCAATAAGTTTACCTATTTACCCTCTTTTATCAAAAGATGAACAAATATATGTAATAAACTTAATCTTGGAGATATGTAATGTCTAAATCTATTGCAATTATACCTGCTCGTGGTGGTAGTAAAAGAATTCCTAAAAAAAATATTAAAGATTTCCATGGTAAACCTTTAATTGCATATAGTATTGAAGTGGCTTTAAAATCTAAATTGTTTGAAAAAGTTGTGGTAAGTACAGATGATGAAGAGATTGCAGAAATTTCTAAAAAATATGGTGCCCAAGTTCCTTTTTTAAGACCTAAAGAATTAAGTGATGATTTTACAGGTACGGGTGATGTAACCAATCATGCAATAGACTATCTTGAACTAAAGGGAGAAGTATATGATTATTGTTGCACAATTTATGCAACTGCTCCATTACTTCAAGAAAAATACTTAGTGGAAGGTTATACTAAGTTAAAAAACAGTGATGCAATAAATACTTTTTCATGCACTTCCATGCCTTTTCCTATTCAAAGAACTTTTAAAATAGATGAGAATAATAGATGTAAAATGTTTTGGCCTGAAAATTATATGAAAAGAAGCCAAGATTTAGAAGAAGCTTACCAAGATGCAGGACAATTTTATTGGACTAAAGTAGGTAAAAATTCAGATGAAGTAATGTTTGGGAAAGATAGCATACCTATTGTTTTACCAAGACATTTAGTGCAAGACATAGATACATTAGAAGATTGGACTAGAGCTGAATATATGTATTCTGCATTAAAACAAAATAGAGAATTTTAATATGAATATTCTTTTTAGAACAGACTCGTCATCTAAAATAGGTATTGGGCATATTATGCGAGATCTTGTTCTTGCAAAACAGTATCCCAAATCAAAAATTACTTTTGCCACTCAAGAACTAGAGGGGTCAGTGAATCATAAGATTGATGAAACTGCATATAAAAAAGTTATCCTAAAATCTAATGATATAGAAGAAGTAAAAATACTCATAAAAAAACTATCTATTGATATGATTATAATAGATCATTATGGTATTGACTACACTTATGAAAAACAATTAAAAGTTAAAAATCCAGAATTAAAAATTATGGTACTTGATGACACTTATGAAAAACACCATTGTGATATATTGTTAAATCACAATATGGGTGCAAGTAAAAAAAAATATAAAAATTTAGTACCACCTAACTGTGAATTAAGATGTGGAAGTAAATTTACTCTTTTAAGAGAAGAATTTTTAATTGAAAAGAAAAAATTAAAAAGAAAAAGAGGAAGTTTAAATAGAAATACTTTTTCAGTTTTTATTGCAATGGGTGGAGCGGATCATAGCAATATAAATGTAGATATACTAAAAACTATAAAAAAAGTTAATAAACTTTATAAAGAAAAAATAAGAATTAATTTAGTCACAACAACTGCAAATAAAAATTTAAAAAGTTTAGTAAAATATTGTAAGTATGAAAAATGGATTAGATTACATATAAATTCAAATAAAATTGCAGAACTAATGGCAAAAAGTAATCTTGCTATAATTACCCCAAGTGTGACTATAAATGAAATATATTTTATGAAAGTTCCATTTATAGCAATAAAAACAGCAAGTAATCAAAAAGAGATATATTCATATTTAAAAAAGAAAAATTTTGATGTTTTGAATTCATTTGACACTATAAAGCTACAAAAAAAATTAATTAAGCTATTAACAAAAGCTGATAGGTAAATTATGGAAAATATAATTATTGCAACTATAAAAGAATGGAATATAAAAAACTTTTTCAAGATTAAAGAATTTAATGAAAATAAATATAAATTTCATCTTATAACTAATAAAGAAGAGTTAACATACGAACTTGTATCTAAAATTAATCCTAAATATATTTTTTTCCCTCATTGGTCATGGATTATAAGAGATGATATTTATAATAATTTTACATGTATAGTATTTCATATGACAGATTTACCATATGGTCGAGGAGGCAGTCCTTTTCAAAACTTAATTATGAATGAGGTTTATGAAACTAAAATATCTGCACTTAAAGTTGATGGTGGTTTAGATACGGGAGATGTGTTTTTAAAATATGACTTTAATATTAGTGTAGGAAGTGCTGAAGAAAACTTTATTCGTATTTCAAATATTATATTTGAGAAGATGATTCCTGATTTTTTAAAAAATGATTTATTACCTCAAAAACAAACTGGTGAGGTTGTAACGTTTAAAAGAAGAAAATCGGATGAAAGTAACATTTTAGGTCTTAACGAAAAAACTTTAAATAAAATGTATGATTTTATTCGAATGCTTGATGCTGAGGGATATCCTAAAGCATATATTAATCTTGATAAAATAAAGATTGAATTTAGTGAAGTACATTTAAAAAATAATAAATTAGTAGGTCGATTTGAGGTAATTGAGAATGAGTAAAAAAATTTTAATAGTTGCAGCTCATCCTGATGATGAAGTATTGGGTTGTTTTGGTACAGTTTCTAAACTTATTAAAGAGGGATATGAAGCTTATACTTTGATTCTTGGTGAAGGAAAAACATCAAGGGATGAAAAAAGATTAGTTGAAAATAAAAAAGATGAAATGAGAATATTAAATAATGAGATACAAAAAGCAAATGATGTCATAGGAATAAAAAAAGTTTTTGTCGAAACTTTTCCTGATAATAGATTTGATAGTGTCGATTTGCTTGATATTATTAAAGTTATATCAAAAGTAAAAGAGGTAGTGAAACCAGATATTATTTTTACCCACTATGAGCATGATTTAAATATTGATCATCAAATAACCTATAAAGCAGTAATCACAGCAACAAGACCAATGGAAAATGAATGTGTAAAAGAGATATATAGTTTTGAGATACTATCATCGACTGAATGGAATTACCCTTTATCTTTTTCTCCTGATACATATTATGATGTATCTGATACTATTGATTTAAAAATAGAGGCTATGAAAGAGTATACATCTGAATTGTGTGAATATCCCCACCCAAGAAGTGTTGAAGGGATAGAATTAAATGCAAAATATCAAGGTATGAGAATTGGTAAAAGATACGTTGAGGCATTTAAAAGTGTAAGAGTAATAAAATAATGAAAGTTGCGATTTTAACATCACCCAATCAATGGTTTGTAGATTATGCAAAAGATTTACAATTAAAGATTAGAGATTCTGTATTATTTTTTGAACATAAAAATTTGAATGAATCATTTGATATACTATTTATTTTGGGATATCATAAAATAATCGAAGAAAAATATTTAAAGTTGAATTTACACAATATTGTTATTCATGAAAGTGATTTACCAAAAGGTAAAGGTTGGGCACCTCTTTTTTGGCAAATTCTAGAAGGACAAGATGAGATAGTTTTTTCAATGTTTGAAGCTTCAAATGGAATTGATAATGGAAACATTTATATGAAGAAGCGTTTAATTTTAGATGGCACAGAACTAAATAAACAACTTAGAGCTAAACAAGCAGAATTAACAATCCAAATGTGCTTAGAGTTTATAAAAAATTATGAAAAATATAAATCTTCTAAACCTCAAGTTGGTGAAGAGAGTTTTTATAAAAAAAGAACTGCAAAAGATAGTGAATTAAATATAGAAAAGTCTATAAACGAGCAATTTAATCTTTTTAGAATAGTTGACAATGAAAATTATCCTGCATTTTTCTATAAAGGGGGAGAAAAATATATTTTAAAAATAGAAAAGGCAAGTGATGAAAAAGTTTTTTGAAGTTAAAAAAGGATTAGTATAGTTATGAACTATTCAGAGTTAAAAACTGAATTAGAAGAGTTTATTAAAAGAGATTTTATAAATGAATATATAAAAAAAATTTCAAATTGTATAAAAACTATATCTAATTTTTATGAATTTAAACAATGTATAATATTATTTATAATTATAGAAAGAGAATACAAAAAACATATAGAAGCTAGATATAATAAAGAATATTTGGGATTAGTTTATGAAATCCAAAAAAAATATATACAACTTGCAAGTAATATCTCAGGTAATCTCAAACCAATGGGGGATACTATCTATTTACATGAAATAATATCACAAATACCAAATATAGAACCAGATAATAAATTTATAAATATAATACTACAACAGTTAAAAGATCAATATGGAAAATTAGATTATTGTTCGGATATACAGATAATTGTAAGCGATATAATAATGTTAGGTGAAATATTAACCCTTGATAGTAATTTTTTAAAAAATTATCTTCAAAGGCTATTTATACTTCAGATTCATAAAATGACAAATCTTGAGTACAATACTTTTTTAAGACAATTTTTTAATAATAATAATGAAATAAAATTGGATTTTATATTAAAATGTTTGGATGAGTTACTTAGTAAGGGAAAGTACTTTTCTTTAAAAAATATAGAAAGAAGATCTTTATTTAACTGGTACCTTCATTTTATATCAAATATTTCTGAATATCATAATCATAGTAGTTGGATAGAATTATACCCTAAATTGAAAAACTTACTTTTTTGGCATCTTGAAAATAATCAATTGGATGAAGCTATGTATTTAGAATTTTTCATTTGGCATGTGATGGGAAATCTTTTTCAAACACAAAATGAGATAAAAAAATTTAATGAAGAGATAACATATCCAGCTTCCTTATATTATAAAAAAGGAGATCTTTTAAAGTATAAAAAAACTCATAATAAAAAAATAAAGATTGCTCTTGTAAAAGATCGTATTGCAATGACTTCTGTTACAAACGTAGAAATTTCACTTTTAAAAACATTATTAGAAAATGAAGAGTTCAAGGCTAATTATGAAATTAGTATATATTCATGTGATTATTTTGAAAAAAGCCAGGATGATCCAGAAGCAATAAAGCTTTTTGAAAATCTTGGAATAAAAGTTTATAATCCAAATAGTCATACTTTAGAAACATTTGGTTTCTATGGGAATCATTATAAAAAAGCTATAAAATTAAGAGAGACTATTATTAATCATAGCACAGATATTATGATTGTTGGAACAAATAATTTCCCTTTAGTAAATTTTTTATTTGTAAACAGAACTGCACAAAAGCAGATATATTGGAGTCATGGAAATTATGTATATAATGTAAAGGGTATAGATTTAAGGATTCATCATGGATCAATAGATTTTAAAAAAGAGATTATAGAAGGCTTTGAATTCTTAAGATTTCAGGTTCCTCACACTAAAGAACAACTTAATCCTAATATTAGCATTAATGCTGTTAAAGAAATAAGATCTAAATTCCCTAATGATTCGGTTATTTTGGGAACTATCGGAAGACTTATAAAACTTGATAGTCAAGATTATTTAGAAGTGATATGTAAAGTTATGAAGAATAATCCTAATACAATTTATCTAGCATGTGGAAGTGGTAATAATCAAACAATAGTAGATAAAATAAAGGATATAGATAGTACTTTAGTAAATAGATTTTATTTTCCGGGTCATGTTGATGCTCATATATATGCACATATTATTGATATAATGCCAGATACTTTTCCTTTACGGCAAGGAGTATCAAAAGTAGAATATGCAGCAAAAGGAAAACCTATAGTTACTATTGTAGATGATCCAGAGTCAAAAAGACATTTTAATGGTATATTTGAAGAGTATAAAACTATAATTTTAGATGCAATTGGTTTAAAAAATTATCCTATTGATAATTACAAAAAATTTAGTTGTTATCTTAGTGCTTTGATAACAGATGATGAAGTATATAAAAAAGCATGTAATTTTCATAAGAATGTTGTAGAAAAATGCTACATAAATACTATTAAAGATAGTTTTATAGATATATTAAAAGTTAGTATAAGATAATGAGATATTTAAAAGATGAGTATATACCAAAAAGTTTAGTTATTGATATTACAACTGCATGTAGTGCCAAATGCCCTTTTTGTGCTAGAGAGATGATGAATGGTTCTAGAAAAAATAGTTTTATGGAGTTTTCTCTTTTTAAGAATATTTTAGATGATGCAAAAAAACTAGGGGTGAAAGATATCAGTTTATATCAAACAGGAGAAGCAACTTTACATCCTGAACTTGATAGTCTAGTAAAATATGCAAAAGATAATGAATTTATTATAACTTTATCAACTAATGGTTCTGATGTTGATAAATATATCGAAACGCTTTTAATGGTAGACTATGTAAGATTTTCAATAGATGGATGGGATAAAGAAAGCTTTGAATTGTTTAGATATCCTTTAAAATATGAAAAAATAAAAAGAAATTTGAAACTACTTAGAGATGCAAAAAATAGTAGCAATTCTAAAATGGAGATTGGAATAAACAATATTTTTTCAGTTAAGTCAAACTTTAATTTATTTTTAGAAAATTGGGCTGAGTTAATTGATTATTTAGAGGTTAGTCCTTTATATCCTTCTTCTTATTTTAATGGTAGAGAATTTGTTCCTTCTTATGATGAGAGGCTAAAAGAACATTACTTTAATTTTGAGTATATATCTAATGAGAAAAAGTGGTGTCACTTCCCTTTTTATACTCCTGTTATATCTTATGATGGAAAAATGTCATTATGTTGTCAAGATTTTTCTTCAGAGTTTAATTTATCTAATGTAAATGATGGTTTATATAAAGTTTTTAATTCACCTCAAATTAATAAAATTAGAAAAGAATTTATTGATATGACATATGAAACTTGTAATAAGTGCCATAGATTTTTACGATTAAAAGAAGAGGATAAAAACTTTATCAAATCTCAGATTATAACTGCTATTAGTAAAAATGAAATTGCTAAAAAAATCAAAATAGATATTAAGGTATAAAAGTGAAGTTATATATTGGGATGAAATTTTTTGGACACGATACAAATGTTGTGGTAATTTGTCCAGAGAAAAATTATATATTTGCTATTTCTACTGAAAGAGTAACTAGATATAAACATGACACTATTTATCCAATTAAAATTTTGGAAAATATATTTGAATATACGAAACTTGAAAAATCTTTAGTTAAAAATATAGTTTTTTGTTTAGCAGAAAAAGATTATGCTAAAAAGTTAAATTTTTCTAATTGGTATGAGTACGAAACAGCTTTAAGAGAGTTTTATAATTTAAAATACAAAGGTGAATTAGTACGAAAACATAATTCTTTTAAGTTATTGTCTCTTTATGATCAAGAGTTGATTTATAATCAAAGTTATGCTGGTAAAAAACTATTTGACATAAAAAAATCACAACAAAAAAATGCAGTAACTATTTCTGAAGAAGTTTCAAAATATATTAATAAGATTTTTGATTCATCATTAAATGAAATTGAGTATTTTGATCATCATAAATCCCATGCTCTTGGTAGTTTTGTTTTATCTCCTTATGAACATGCAATTGCAATAACATTTGATGGTGCAGGGGATGGGTATTTCAGTAAAGTATTTTTATGCTCTAAGGATAAATTTGAATATAAAGTTGGTTCTAAAAGAAAAAACTTTTATCTTGATGATATTGATTGTGGAAATTCTCTTGGAAATATTTATGAGTATTTTACATTAAAATTAGGTTTCCATAGATTTAGTGAAGAGGGAAAAGTTGAAGCATTAGCTGCATATGGAAATTTTGATAATGAAATTTTTTATAAACTAAAGGAGTGTTTGATTTTTGATAAGAGTAATTTGACTCTAGATATTGATCAAAAATTGTTATACAAATATTTTAATAAGCTAGCTTTTGATGATTATTTAATAAAATTTTCGAAAGTAGATATTGCTGCAGCTGTTCAAAAATTTTTGGAAATATCAATTGTGAATTATATATCTTCTATTGTAGAAAAATATAAAATCAAAAATATTGTTTTAGCGGGAGGAGTATTTGCAAATGTAATTGTAAACATGAGAATATTCGAAGAAGTTACTAATAATATATATATAATTCCAGCAATGTCTGATGATGGATTAGGTTTGGGTTCTATTTGTTTAAAATTGTTAGAAGAGACTAAACTTGAAGAAAATATTTCATGGATTCGTAAATATAACACCCAATATTTAGGAACAAGTTATTCAAAAGAGGAAGTAATATCAGTTTTAAAAAATACTCCAAACATTTTTTATAAAGATTTGGGCAAAAATTGGATGAAAAAAACTGCTGAATATATATATAATGATGAAGTAGGTGCTATTTTTCATGGAAAAATGGAATGGGGGCCTAGAGCATTAGGTAATAGATCAATTTTAGGTAATCCTTTAAACAAAAATAGTATTAATAAATTAAATATAGAAGTTAAAAATAGGCCTTTTTATCAACCTTTTTGTCCTAGTATAATGATAGATGAAAAGGAAAGATTATTTGAAAATTCTTATATAAATAAAGATATGACATGTGCATTTATAATGAAAGATGAGTTTATAGATAAAATTCCTTGTGCTGTTCACATAGATAATACTGCTCGTGTTCAATTTGTAACTTGTGAAAGTAATCCAAACTATTATAAAATATTGAGTGAATTTAAAAATTTAACAGGTTATGGTGTTTTGTTAAATACTTCATTTAATAAACATGGAAGAACAATTGTTGAATCTCCTCAAGATGCAATAGATGACTTTTTAGATACAGGTTTAGACTTTTTAATGATTGAAGGTATTGAAGTTCGTAAGTTAAAGAGTGAAATTTAGTTCATGACTTATCAAGAAATTATAGAAATAGAAAAAAAATATCCTATAAATTCAATTAGAGTAAATAATATTTCTATTTGGATGATAGTTAGAAATATCTTATTTAATATTGTAAAGACTTCTGAAATTAGAAAAAATATAGAGTACAAAGATGAAAAGTCTGTAGTTGAAAAAAATTTTGAAATATTAAATTTAGAAAATAATAAAAATAAAAATCTTATGTTTACATCTTCTATAAATAGAAGGTTATATAATAATAAATATCTTGATCCTATTCTTGATCCTATTGCAGATTATTTGGGACAAAATTCATCTATTTTTTTAGAAGATTTACAAGAATTTACTTTATATTCAAAAAATGTTTTTGATTATAATACTCTACTAAAAAGTAAAATAGATAGTGAATTGTTTGATTTCAAAATAGAGAATGAAGAACTGCTCCTGAAAACTTTTAAAATATTAGGTATAAAATTTGATTATAAAAATAAATTGCGAAATTTTTTCAAGTATTATTTCTCAATAAAAAAGATATTAAACGAATTACAACCTAAAACTATATTTATTGATGGTTATATAGGAAAGTTAAATATTATATTAGCTGCAAGAGAGTTAAATATTCCTGTCATTGAAGTGCAACATGGATCGATTATTGGTCATTTTGCTTATGATACAAACTTTGAAATTGAATCTCTTTTTAAGCCAAATTATTTTTTAGTATTTAGTCAGTTAGATAAAGAGTATTTATCTAATAAAAGTATGTATGAAAATAAAAATATTTTTATTCAAGGGAATTATCATTTAGATTTTTTAAATAAAAAAATAGAAAAAATAGAAGCTTTTAGAACTTTAAAAAAAACTTTTTCAAAAATAGTATCCATATCAAGTCAAGATACTGTTGAATTAAAATTAATTGAGTTTATTAAAGATGTAGCTAAAATAAATACAAGAATCTTATTTATTTTAATCCCTAGAACAAATAAAGAGGAAATAGAGTATACAAGAAATTTTTATACAATGCCTGAATTTAATTGCTATGAAATTTTGTTAAATAGTGATATTCATACAACTGTTTATTCTACTTGTGCTTATGAATCTTTAGTGTTTGGAAAACCAACGATACTTATTAATATTGAAAATTATTCAACAATGTATTATGATTATTTTAAAAAATTGGATTATTTAAAAATAGTTAATAATAAAGAGGATTATACTTTGCTAATAAATAAAAAAAATATAGGTACTAAAAAATTATCATTTGTAAATTATAAAGAAAGTTTAGAAAAAAACATCAATTATATATTGAAGGAATTTAGATGAAAAATTATAAAAAAGATTTATCTGAACATGGTTATATAATTCTAGAAAATTTTTTTAGTAGTGAAGACATTGATACTTTTAATAATATAGCAACAGAATATTTTTCAGATGAAAGAAATAAGTTCTTTTATCATAATTGTGGAAAAGTAATTACAAATTTTTTTGAGTATGTTCCTGCACTTAGAGTAGTATTGAATAAAAAACTTGTAAAGCATTTAAAGGGTATAGTTGGAGATATAAAGTATATTTATCATAATGATTTATCATATAATATGTTTAATAATTGGCATAGGGATTTGTCTTCGGATTATATTGATGGTTTTGAAGATGAAAAAACATTTAATTTGGCAAAAATTTATAAGGTTGGAATCTACCTTCAAAATCATGACTTAAATGAGTATGGTTTAAGTGTAGTACCTGGCTCTCATAAAGAGTTTGATGAAAAACTATTTAAAAAACCTATAAATATAAAATCAAATAAAGGTGATGTTATAATTTTTGATCAAAGATTAAAACATAAGGGTTATTATTTAGATGAAGATGACAAAAATGTCTGTAGAGAAATAGAGAAAAAAAGCTCAAATATTGGCAAAGATAAATTTGAATATTTCAAAGAAAAAAGAGAAAAAGAGAAATCTACAAAATTAGCAATATTTTTTGGATTTGCTTTAGAAAATGATATTTCTAAAGAGTTTGCTAGAAAAACAATACAAAGACAGAATAGACAGTTAAATATGAATAATTATATAATGTCTAATAGCTTAAATAGTTATTTAAAGTCTATTAATTTTGATAAATTAGATATTGAGTAAAGTATATGAAATTTAATAAAAATATAATAATAGGGAATAAAGAGATTTTAAAGGAATCTGCTAGTTTTATAATTGCTGAAGCAGGTGTAAACCATGGCGGAGATATTAATATTGCAAAACAATTAATAGATTTAGCAAGTGAAGCAGAAGCAGATGCAGTGAAGTTTCAAACTTTTAAAAGTGAACACTTGATTTTAGATTCAGTAAAAAAAGCTCCTTATCAAGAAAAAACAACTAATTCTAATGAGTCTCAAATAGAGATGTTAAAAAAGCTTGAAGTAACAAAGGAACAAAACTTAGAGTTAAAAAACTATAGTGAAAAAAAAGGTATAATCTTTTTAACTACACCTTTTGATGAATTAAGTTTAGATGAACTAGATGAACTTAATTTACCTGCATATAAAATAGCTTCAACAGATATAACTAATTTACCTTTTCTAAAAAAAGTAGCTTTAAAAAATAAACCTATATTTTTATCAACAGGTATGAGTTTTTTAAGTGAAGTTAAAATGGCTTTAGAAACTATATATAAATATAATAAAGATGTTGTTCTTATGCAATGCACAGCAAATTACCCAATTGAAGATAGTGAAGCAAATTTAGAAGTTTTGAATACTTTTAAAAATAACTTTGATATATTGCTAGGGTATAGTGACCATACTCAAGGTGTAGGTGCAGCAGCTTTTGCAATTCCTATGGGAGCTAAGGTAGTTGAGAAACATTTTACTCTGAACAAAGCATTAGAAGGGCCTGATCATAAAGCTTCATTATCTCCTGATGAGTTAAAAGAATTTGTTAGATTAGTTAGAAAAGTTGACTCATTTATGGGAAGTGGTATTAAAAAACCAACCTTGAGTGAGACTAAAACAAGGGTTTCTTTACAAAAATGTCTTGTAGCTAAATTGGAAATAAAGAAAGGAGAATTCTTTTGTGAAAATAATATTGTTGCAAAAAGAACAGGAGGAATTGGAATTTCTCCAATTTATTTTAATGAAATAGTTGGGAAAAAGGCTAAAGAAGATTTTGAAAAAGATGAGATAATTAGTTTATGAATAAAATTGCAATTATAGGTGCAGGAGGTCATACTCGATCTTCATTAAATCTTTTAAAAAATAAATTTCAATCATCTAAATTAAGAATTTATGATGAAAATTTTAGTTATGAAGAAAATGAACTGATTGAGGGTGTAAAAGTTACTGGTTCACTTTCTTCCATTAGTGATGAAGAGAAAATTTTTTTATCTATAGGGGATAATACTTTAAGGGAAAAGTACTTTAATCAATTTAATAAAAAGATGATTAAAGAGAATCTTTTTCATAAAACAAGCTATATAGAAAAAAGTGTGACTTTAGGAAGTTCTAATCAAATATTTGCAAATGCATACATAAATTCTTCTTCTCAAATAGGGGATAATAATATTATTAATACATCAGCAATATTAGAACATGAAGTTAAAATTGGCAATCATAACCATATCTCAGTAGGAACCAAAATATGTGGTAGAGTAAGCATAGAAGACAGATGTTTTATTGGAGCTAATGCGACAATTATTGATAAAATAAATATTTGTAGTGATGTTATTATTGGTGCAGGTAGTGTGGTTATAAAAAATATTACTAAAGCAGGAACTTATGTTGGAAATCCTGCAAGGAGAGTAAATTGATTTATATCTCTTCTTCTTGCGTAAAGCATAAAAAAATAAAAGATTCTGTTCAAGAATTAGTAGATAATGGATTTAAAAATATTGAACTTTCCGGTGGTACAGAATATTATGATGGTTTTGATGAGGATTTATTAGAGTTAAAAAATAAATATGACTTAAATTATTTATGTCATAACTATTTTCCTCCTCCTAAAGAGCCCTTCGTAATAAATTTGGCATCTTTAAATGATGAAATTTTTAATAAAAGTTTAGAGCATTTAATAAATTCATTAACTTTGAGTAATAAATTATCCTCTTCAAAGTTTGGGTTTCATGCTGGTTTTTTTATAGATATTAAAATAAATCAGATAGGTAAGAAACTTTCAAAAGAAGATATTTTTGATAAAAAGAAATCAATAAAAAGATTTTGTGAAGGTTTTAATATATTAAAAAAAGAGTTTATTCAGATTGAAGTATATTTAGAAAACAATGTTTTTTCTTCGTTGAATTCTAAAACATATGAAAAAGTTAATCCATTTATGTTAACTAATTATAAAGAGTTTGAAGAATTAAAAGAATTTATAAATTTTAAACTTCTTTTGGATATCGCTCATTTAAAAGTAAGCTGTAAAACTTTAGGTTTAGTTTTTGAAAGTGAGTTGTTAAATATGATTAAACAGACAGATTATTTACATTTAAGTGATAATGATGGCTTACAAGATTTAAATCTTTCTATAAAAAAAGAATCAGAATTAATAAATATTTTAAAAAAAAATGATTTAAAAAATAGAGATATAACACTTGAAATTTATAGTGGATTAAATGATATTAAAAATAGTATTGAGGTTCTACAAGAGGTTTATAATGATTGAAAAAATGTTATCTAATGTTGATGCAAGTTTACTTGATGTTATGAAAGTTATTAATGATAATGCTATGGGAATATCTTTTATTGTTGATGATAAAAATAAATTGTGTGGTGTGGTTACCGATGGAGATATAAGAAGAGCCTTATTAACGGATATTCCATTAAGTGAAAAAATATTTTCAATTTTAAAAGATGACTTCACCTATGGAAAAACTAATGAGTCACATAAAAGTTTGATTGGTAAAATATCTGATAGGGTTAAGATAATTCCTTTAGTAAATGATAAAAGAGAAGTAGTTGATTATTTTGAATATAGGCAAAATATAAATTTCCCAATAGCAATACCTAATTTAAATGGAAATGAATTTAAGTATCTTATGGATGCTTTTTTAAGTAGCTGGATTTCAAGTAGTGGCGAATATATTACAAAATTCGAAGAGGGATTTTCTTCTTATGTTGACAGCTCTTTTGGTGTTGCTGTATCTAATGGAACGGTTGCACTTCATTTGGCTTTAGTGACTTTAGATGTTAAGGAGGGAGATGAAGTGATAATTCCAGATTTAACGTTTTCAGCAACTATAAATGCTGTACTTCATTCAAATGCAACTCCTGTAATCGTTGATATAGAAGAGGATAGCTGGTGTATTGATCCTGTAGAGATTAGAAAAGCAATTACTCCAAAGACTAAGGCAATTATCCCTGTACATTTGTATGGACAAGTGTGTAATATGGATGAAATCATAAAGATAGCTAAAGAGTATAATCTGAAAGTTATAGAAGATTGTGCCCAAGCTCATGGTTCAAAATATGATAATAAAAAAGTAGGGAGTTTTGGGGATATAGGATGTTTCTCTTTTTTTGGTAATAAAATTATAACTACTGGTGAAGGTGGAATGTGTGTTACCCAAAGTAAAATTCTTGACGAAAAAATGAGAGTATTAAGAGATCATGGAATGAATAAAAAAAGACGATACTGGAATGATGTAGTTGGGTTTAATTATCGATTAACAAATTTACAAGCATCAATTGGACTCGCTCAATTAGAAAGAATAGACGAGATTCATGAAAATAGAAGAAAATATGAAAAAACATATAAAAAAGTACTTACAAAAAGTAATTTCAAATTTCAAGTAGATTTAGAAAAAAGAGAAAGGGTTACTTGGTTGGTTAGTGCTTTAATTTCTGAAGAAACAAATAGGGATGAATTTATTTCAAAATTAAAAGATAATGGAATTGACGCGAGACCATTTTTTTATCCTTTAAGTGATATGGAAATTTATAAAGAATATTGTAATTCTTCAACACCTATTTCCCATGCTCTTTCAAAAAGAGGTTTAAATTTACCTACTTATGAAAGCTTAAAAAGTAAAGATGAAATTGAAGAAGTCTTAAAAAATGTATCAAAATAATAAAATTTTGGCAATAATTCCTGCAAGAAGTGGGAGTAAAAGAGTTAAAAATAAGAATATATTAGAGTTAAATGGAAAGCCTTTGATTTCTTGGAGTATTGAAGCAGCTAGTAAAAGTAGATATATTGATGAAGTTATGGTTAGTACAGATGATGAAAAAATAAAATTGATATCTCAAAAATTTGGTGCTAAAACTCCATTCTTACGACCCAAAGAGATATCTAGAGATAACACAACTAAAGATGAAGTGATAAAGCATACATTAGAATTTTATAAAAACAATCTTCTTATGGAATTTGAATATTTAATTTATTTACAACCAACTTCCCCTTTAAGAGATGAAATCCATATTGATAATGCAATAGAATTTTTGTTTAATAAAAATGCAGAAGCAGTTGTATCTGTTTGTGAAGTTGAACACCCAATACAATGGACTGGTATTCTTCCTCCTTCAAAAGATATGTCTCTTTTCCTTCAAAATATTCCTACAAATAGTAAAAGTCAAGATTTAGAAAAATATTATAGACTTAATGGCGCAATTTTTATTTGTAAAGTAGAGAGTTTTAGTAAAGTAGATAGTGTATTTTTAAATAATAATATTTTTGCTTTTGAAATGGATAAAGATGTATCTATTGATATTGATACCGAAATAGATTTTAAATATGCAGAGTTTTTGTTTTCATATATGAATGAGAAAGAGCATAGATGACTATTGGAATTATAGATACTAAAGCTAATAATTTAAATTCTTTATTTAATGCCTTAAATTCAATTAATGCATCAGTTAAAATAGTAAAAGAGTATGATGAATTAGAAAAGTGTGATAAATTAATCTTACCTGGAATTGGTAGTTTTGATTCTGCAATGAAGATTTTAAAACCAATTGTTCAAGATTTAAAAAAAATAGTATTAGTAGATAAAAAACCAATTTTAGGAATTTGTCTAGGAATGCAACTTTTTAGTGTTAGTAGTGAAGAAGGTACTCTTAAAGGTTTAGGTTTTATTAATGCTAAAGTAAAAAAAATAAATTCAAATGAGATATATAAAGTTCCACATATTGGTTTTAATTATGTAAATGAAAAAAAATATTACTTCTCTCACTCATATTTCCTAGAGGTTAAAGAAGAAAATTGTGAGATAGATTATGTTATTTATAATATGAAAATTCCAGCAATTATTAAAAAAGAGAATATTTTAGCTTGTCAATTTCATCCAGAAATTAGTGGCGACCTTGGTTTAGATTTTTTAAAATATTTTGTAGAGGAGTTTAAATGATTCCTTTACGAATTTTTCCTGTGATTTTATTGAGTGAAAATAAAGTAATTAAGACAAAACAATTTAAGTTTGATAGATACATTGGGGACCCAATTAATAGTATTAAAATATTTAATCAAAAAAATGTAGATGAACTTATTATTTTAGATAAAAGCGCAATTAATAAAAATATGATAAATTTCCAACTACTAAAAGACATGGTTGATGAATTTACTAGACCCATATCATATGGAGGGAATATCTCAAATATTGAGGATGCATTTAAACTGATAAATTTGGGTATAGAAAAATTAATTATAGGTAGAAATTCATTTGATTATGATTTTATATCAAAGTTGATTAATTTATTTGGGTCGCAAAGTGTTTCTGTATGTTTGGATATAGTTAATGTTAATAATGAATATTTTTTATTTGACTATAAAAATAATGTAGTAAAAAATGAAAATTTACAAAAACATATTAAAATTTTGATAAATTTAGGTATTGGTGAGATAGTTATAAATTCAGTAAATCATGATGGAATGATGATGGGTTACGATACTGAACTTTTATCAAAGTTTAAAGAAGTAAATTGTGAATTAATTGCTCTAGGAGGAATGGGAAGCCTAGATGATATTGTTGAAGTAATTAACAATACAAATATTAAAGCATTTGCTATAGGTTCTTATTTTTTATACTTAACTAAATTAAAGAGTGTTTTATTACAATATTTGAGTTTGGAAGATAGAGAATATATAATCAAAAAAATAAACAATGGACATAACTATGTTTAGAGAGTATCAAGTTTGTTCTAAATGTGTTATGGATACAAGTGATCCATCTATTAAATTTGATGAAAATGGTATTTGTTCACATTGTCATTGGTATGAACAAAGAGGAATTAAACAAAAATCATTTGCAGATTTAATCTCTAAAGTTGAAGATATAAAATTAAATCAGAAAAATAGTAATTATGATGTTATATTAGGACTTAGTGGAGGTATTGATAGCTCTTTTTTACTTTATTATTGTGTAGTGAAGCTAAATTTAAGACCTTTGGTAGTTCATTGTGATAATGGATGGAATAGTGAGGCAGCTATTCATAATATTGAGCTTCTTGTAAAAAAACTGAATCTTGATTTATACACTTACATAATTGATTGGGAAGAGTTTAGGGAGTTACAAAGGGCATTTTTTTATTCAGATAATATTGATCTAGAAATGGTTACGGATCATGCAATGAATGCAATACAACAAATAGTATGTGAAAAATTCAAGATTAAATACTCAGTTAGTGGACAAAATTATCAAAGTGAGTCAATTCTTCCAAGAGATTGGGTTCATGATAAAATGGATTTTAGTTTAATTCAAAAGACAGCATTTAATTATGGAATTAATGATTTTAAAACATATCCTTACATCAATAAAAAACTTATTGATATTGAGTTTATTTCTCCTTTGAATCATATAGATTATAATAAAGAAGATGCAAAAAAAATATTAAATAAGTTTTGTGATTGGAAAGAGTATGGGGGAAAACACTCTGAATCAATTTTTACAAAATTTTATCAAAACTATATTTTGCCAACAAAATATAATATTGATAAAAGAAGAGCACATTTATCTTCTATGATAAAAGCAAAACAAATTACAAGAAATGAAGCTTTGCAAATTTTAGAAAAGCCAATATATGATGAAGTTGAATTAATTAATGATAAGAAATATGTTTTAAAAAAATTAAGATTAGATGAAAAATGGTTTAATGAATATATTAAAAAGGAGTATGATTCATGAGATGTCAAATATGCAAGGAAGAAACTGAATTTGAAGAATATGATACAGCTAAACATAAATGGTATGTTTGTAAATATTGCACAAATGCCTTTAGTCTTCCTAAAAAAGATGTGAGTTATACTCAAGAATTTTATGATTATTTTATTAACTTTGGACATATTAAAAAACAATCTTATGTTTTCCAAAACTTTATGTTAGAGATGGAAGATATTTTTGAAGTAGATGGATTTAATTTTCAAGATAAGAAGATTTTAGATATAAGTGGTGGGAATGGTCATTTTGTAAAGAAATTTGAAAAATTTGGTGCACGAGCATATTTAACAGAAATTAATGAAACAGTTGTAAAATACGCTAAAAACAGATTAAAGATACCTGCAATTGTATTTGATTTAAATGATAAAAGAAATAAGCTTTTCGAAGAAGAGTTTGATGTGATTTTATTAAGAAGTTGTATTATGTTCTGTGAAGATTTGTCTTTATTACTTAAAAATTTAATTAGTAGATGTCATGATAAAACTCTTATAGTATTTTACGATTGTATTCCTCCATTGATAAAAAAAATGTATCAGTTTGAAAATGATGATTATATTTATCGATTTTTTTATGATAAAGAGTATCTTTATAAAAGTTTTGAAGAAAATGGTTTTGACGTTATACAGCATGATTATAGAAATGCTTTAGACAAAAGTGTACATTATGTATTAAAAGTAAAAAAAAATGGATGAGGTTTTTGTGAAAAAATTTGCATTAATAGGAGTTGCAGGATATATTGCACCAAGACATTTAAAGGCTATAAAAGATACAAATAATTATTTAGATGTCGCTTTAGATAAACATGATAGTGTAGGTATTTTAGATAGCTTTTTCCCAAATTGTGCTTTTTTTACAGAGTTTGAAAGATTTGATAGATATGTTGATAAGTTTCGAAATACTAAAGATAAAATTGATTACATTTCAATTTGTTCTCCTAACTATTTACATGATTCTCATATTAGATTTGCATTAAGAAGTAATGCCCATGCAATTTGTGAAAAACCTTTAGTTTTAAATCCCAATAATGTATATAAACTTATGGATATAGAAAAAGAGTATAATAAAGATGTTAATACAATTTTACAACTTAGACTACATCCTACTATTCAAGATTTGAAAAAAAAGGTACAAGCTCAATTAAAAGAAAACCCTTCTAAAATATTTGATATTGATTTAACTTATATTACATCTAGGGGTAAATGGTATTTTTATTCTTGGAAAAATGATTTAATTAAATCAGGTGGAGTTTCTACAAATATAGGTATTCATTTCTTTGATATGTTAATTGATATTTTTGGAGAGGTAAAAAATAGTAAAGTTCATGTTAAAAAAGAAGATATCCATTCAGGTTTTTTAGAACTAAAATATGCAAGAGTTAGATGGTTTTTATCTATAAATGAATCTTTTTTACCAACTAATATTAAACAAAAAGGTCAAAGAACTTATAGGAATATCTGTATTGATAGTAAGCAGTTAGAGTTTTCTGATGGTTTTACTGACTTACATACAAAAAGTTATGAAATGATATTAGATAATCAAGGTTTTTCTTTAGAAGACTCATTATCTTCAATTTGTGTAGCTTCAGATATTAGAAATTGCTCTTTATCTAGAATAGAGGGGGATTATCATCCTCTTTGCATGAGGTTTAATGATGTATAAAGTGGTTGTTTTCGGCTATAATTTTCCTCACAAAAAAAGTGAAAATTTTTTACATATTTTAAAAAAGTGTGGTATTGAAGTTGTAGGGTATTTAGCTGCACCAAGTGTAAAGTTACATTTACCTAACAAGATTTATAAAAGAAGTATTTCTAACCCTCCAATCTTTCACCCTAAAGAGTTATGTGATTTATATGATATTCCATATTTTGTCGTTACTCATAACAGTAATGAATCATTAACTTTAATAAAAAAACTCAATGCAAATTTAGGAATTATTTCAGGTGCAAGAATTTTAAAAGAGAATATCATTAATAGTTTTAGTCATGGTATAATAAATCTTCATCCTGGAAAAATTCCAGAATCTAGTGGTTTAGATTCTTTATATTGGAGTATACAAAAAAGAGTCCCTTTATACATAACTACACATTTTATTGATAAAAGAATTGATGCAGGGAAAGTTATAAAAGAGAGACTAGTTGAAATAAATATTGATGATAGAATTGAAGATATTAAATATAAATGTAATTTAATTGAAAATGAAGAGTTATCTTTTATTTGTGATAAGTATTTAAAAGATAATATAATTATCCCTAAAATAGGTTTGATTGAAAATGTTACTTCAAACCCTCCTATGAATGAAGATGAGCAAAATAAAGCAATAAGTTTATTTGAATCTTGGAAAAATAGATTTGGAAAATAGAGTATGAAATTAATACATATTGTTTATATAGGGGTAAATGGTGGTACTAATATATATCAGAAATATATGAATTACTATAAAGTTTTTAAGAAAAATGAGAATATTAATTATCATTTAATTTTTATTTCTCCTCTCGGATTTAATAACTTTGAAGATATTGAAAATATTTATTTTTTAAGAGGAACATTTTTAAATCAAAAGTTTTCTGCTATGAGAGTTTGGGAAAATATTTATGATGAGTTATTAAAAAGAGTTTCTCAATTAAATCCTGATCATATTATATTGAGAATGGATTTTGTTTCAAAAAAGATTTTTAATTTTATAAAAAAATTTAAACCAATTTTAGAATATCCAACTCCACCAATTGAAGAAACAACTATAGAAAAACCACTTTATTATAAATTATCTAATCGCTATAATTTAGAAGCAATGAAAAGTGTTTCTTTCTCTATTTTATCTTATGATAATGGATATTATGAGGGAAAAATTGATAATATTTATGTTATGAATAATAGTATATTTATTAACAACTATAAAAAAAGGGATTTTAAAAAGTATGATGAGACTCATATCTCTTTTTTACTTATGTCTTCAAAATATGGAAAATATGAATACTCAGGTTATGATAGACTTCTTTTAGGTTTAGAAAACTATTTAAAAGAATCAAAGAAAACCCTTTTTGAACTTTATGTTGGTGGAACCGATATTGAAGGCTTTAAAGAGATTTTAGAATATTATGATCTAAAACTTGTAAAAGAGTATGTCAAAATTAATTATCTAGGATTTATTCCAATTATAGAAATTAACAAATATATTAATAAAATTGATTTAGGTATAAATGATCTAGCTGTTCATCGAAAGCAGGGTGGTAAAGTTAATACTTTAAAAACTTTAGATTTTATGGCTTGGGGATTACCTTTTGTCTTAGCTCATGAAGATCATGGAATTGATGGGAAAGATAATATTAAAGAGGCATATTTAATGGAATCATTTAATGACAGACCTTTAAATATAGAAAATATAATTAAATTTTTAAAAAAACAAAATAGAGCAAATATTGAGTCTCTTCATTTTGAAGCAAGAAAAATATCATTAGATAAAAAATTAGAAGAGTTAGTTGAATATATAAAGATAAGAAGTTAAAATGAAGTATCAAATAGAAGATATAAATTATATGGTTTCACTGTATTGTCCAGGAAAGTGTGTTAATTGTAATATTTGGCAGTATGAAAAAAATGAAATCACTAATAATGAAATAGAGATTGAAATCTTTGAAAAAACTATTCAATCAAAATATTTAGAAAAAACAAATTATTTTGATTTAACTGCCGGAGAATCCCAACTTTCACAAAAATATGTTGAGGCAGTAAGAGTTATCTCAAAATATAAAAAAGATGCCTTTCTTCATACAAATATTAGTGGGTGGTATCCTCAAAAACATCATGAAGTTGTAAAAGAATGTTTAAAATATATTAGTCCTAAAAATTTTAGAATAGACATCTCTCTTGATGGCTCAAAAGAGAATTATGAAAAAGTACGATTAGTCAAAAATGGTTATGGAAAAGTAATAGAAACTGTTAATCTTTTGAAGAGTTTGGGAATACAAATCCGTTTAACAATGATTGTTTATAAAGAGAATTATAAAGATATTCCATGGGTAGTTGATTTTGCGAAAGAGTTAGAAGTTGGTTATTTTATAGGATATTCTAGAAATGCAGGATTGCTTCAAAATAAAGATAAAATATATAGTTATACAGATAATGAGTTAGAAGAGATAGAATTTTTACTTACTAAGGTAAATTGGTTAGATGAGAGACGAAAACCAAATTGGTTATGGGCAAAATCAATTTATAAAAATAGTGTACCTCTTTTTAATTGTTTTATGGGTAGTCGATCTTTAGTTATTGACCCATATGGAAATGTTTTCCCTTGTAATGAGTGTTTAGAATTTTTAAAAATGGGTAATCTAAAAGATTTTAATGGAGATTTAGATTTATTATTAGAATCTAAGAAAGCTTTAGATGTTTTGAAAAAAGTAGAAAAAAAAGAGTGCCAACCTTGTTCTATGTTATGTGCTCACAAAATTGAGTTTCCCTGGGGAAAACAAGTAGGAATGTTAGGTTCATGAAAATAGATTTTGCTAACCTACAATATCAATATCAACTTTATAAGAAAGAGATAGATAAAGCTATTCAAAATGTTTTAGATAAATCTAATTACATAATGGGTGAAGAGATAAATATTTTAGAAGAAAATCTTGAAAAATTTACTAATGCAAAATATGCAATAACATGCTCTTCTGGAACGGATGCTCTTCTTTTAGCTTTATTAGCTTTAAATATTAAAGAGGGTGATGAAGTTATAACTACACCTTTTACTTTTATTTCAACTGCTGAAACTATAGCTTTAATTGGTGCTAAACCAGTTTTTGTAGATATTGATGATAAAACTTATAATATAGACCCTAATTTAATAGAAGAAAAAATTACTAACAGAACTAAAGCTATAATTCCTGTAGCTTTATATGGACAACCACCTAAAATTGATGAAATAGTAAATATTGCAAAAAAATATAATCTAAAAGTTGTAATTGATGGAGCACAAAGTTTTGGTGCCACACATAATGGAATAAAAGACAGTTGTTTAGGAGACCTTTCAATCACATCTTTTTTTCCAGCTAAACCCTTAGGTTGCTATGGAGATGGGGGCGCACTTTTTACAAACAATAAAGAATTAGCACAAAAATTAAAGCAACTGAGAGTTCATGGACAAAATAAAAGGTATCATCATAAATATATTGGTATGGGTGGAAGATTAGATACTATACAAGCTGCAATTTTAAATGTTAAGTTAAAATATTTTAATGATGAGCTATTAGTCAGGGAAGAAGTTGCTAAAAAATACTTAAAAAAACTTTCATTTAAAGATAATATTATTCTTCCCTTTGTTGAACATAATTGTACTTCAACATGGGCTCAATTTTCCATTAGAACAGAAAATAGAGATATTTTACAAGCAAGATTAAAAGAAGTAGGAATTCCTACATCTATTCATTATCCAATACCACTTCATTTACAAGTGTGTTTCAATTTTTTAAATTATAAAAAGGGAGATTTTCCAATTAGTGAAAAAATTTCTAAAGAGATAATAAGTTTACCGATGAATCCTTATTTAACTGAGGATGAAATAGATTATATTTGCGAGAAAGTATAATGTGTGGTATCTTAGGTACAAATTTTAAATCATCTTTTTTTCTTGATTCTTTAAAACTTTTAAATCATAGAGGCCCAGATAATTTAGGTTTATATGAATATGAGAATTGTCAATTTGGACATACTAGATTAGCTATTATTGATTTAGAAAGTGAAGCTAATCAACCTATGGTTTTTGATGATATTATTATCATTTTTAATGGAGAAATTTATAATTATAAAGAGTTAATAAAAGAAGAAAAACTTTTGTGTATAACTAAAAGTGATACAGAAGTTTTAATAAGACTTTATCAAAAATATGGAGAAAGTTTTTTAAATAAAATTAATGGAATGTTCTCTTTTTCTATTTATGATATAAAAAAAGGTAAATATTTTTGTGCTAGAGATAGGTTTGGGAAAAAACCTTTTTATTATTATTTAAAAAATGATAAGTTTATTTATTCAAGTGAGATAAAGTCTATTTTAAAATTACTTGATACAACTCCAGATTTAAATCAAAAAGCTTTATCTCAATACCTATCATTTTTAACACCTATTGAAGATAATACTTTTTATAAAGATATAAAAAAATTACCAGCAGGGCATTTTTTAATTTTTGATGAAACTAGCTTTAAAATTAAAAAATATTATGATATTGATAATATTAAAAATGTTAAAAGAGATGAAGAGACAGTTTTACATGATATAGAAGATATTTTAATAAATAGTATTAATCAAAGGCTAGTTTCAGATGTAGAAGTTGCAACATTACTTTCAGGTGGAATTGATTCATCTTTAACTTCTGCTTTATATTCAAAATTTTCAAAAAAGAAGATAAATACTTTTTGTATAGGTTATGATGAACATAAACACTATAGTGAACTAAATTATGCAAAAATTGTAGCAGAACATATTGGTTCTACTCATCATGAACTTATTATTACAAGAAAAGATTTTATTGAAACAATTGATAAGATGATTGAACATACAGATGAACCATTTGCTGATTCTGCAGCTATTCCAACATATCTTTTAAGTGAGTTTATACATAACCAAGGTATTAAGGTTGCTCTTGCTGGAGAAGGAAGTGATGAGAGTTTTTTAGGATATGATAATTATTTTACAATGTTGAACTATTACCAAAGTAAAGGTTCAAAGGAGCCTTTTACTTTTACTAAAGAGTGGGAATATAATAATAGAGCTTTTGAAAGAAAACATATCTATCAAACTTATGGAGAAACCTTTAGTGAAAATCAGAAACAAAGAGTTCTTAAAGAATATAGAATTAAAAACCATTTAGAAAATTACAAATGTACTTATCCTCCATATAAGTGGCTTACATATATAGATTTTAAGATATGGATTGCAGAAGTATTAATGACAAAATTAGATAGAATGTCAATGGCAAACTCTTTAGAACTAAGAGCACCTTTTTTAGATTACCACCTAGTTGAGTATATGTTAAGTGTAGGTGAAAACTTAAAGAAAGGAAATACAAATAAATATCTTTTAAAGCAAGTAGCATTAAAATATTTACCTAATGAAATAGTACACAGAAGAAAAAAAGGTTTTTCTTCTCCTTTTATTGAGTGGTTATATGAAGAATATAAAGAAGATATTCTTCGCACTATTTTAGAAGTAAATAAAAAATTAAATATTTTTAATGAAGATTTTATAAGATTTTTATTTAATGAATCCAAAGAAAAAAGATTTAAACAGCATATTTGGAATCTTTTTATATTTGCTAAATGGTTTAAAAAGGTGTATTAATGAGAACGAAACAAAAGGCAGAAGGAATTATATGGTTTGATCTCGTCACACCAAAGTCTGTGCTTTTTTTTGAGCCAATAATAAAAGAGATACAAAAATATAAAAATACACTTATTACCACAAGAGGTGGTGAAGGATACAAAGAGACTGTAGAGTTATTAAAACTTTATAATCTAGAATTTGAAAATATTGGAAATTTTGGTGGAAATTGTCTTATCTCAAAGTATAAAACATCACTTGATAGACAGTTCAAAATTATTGATTATTTAGCACATCATAATATTGAAAAATTGGTTTGTTTATCTTCCGTAGATGCTTGCCGAGCAGCTTTTGGTTTGGGAATACCTATATATAACTTTTATGATATACCTTTATCCGATTTCAATGAAAATTTTAAAAAGGCTCTTCCTCAAGCTAGACTTACAATACCTTTAGCTGCTAAAATGTTTAAACCTTTTGTTGTGCCAGATCAAGTTATAAAAAGATTTGGTCTTGATGATGAGCAGATTTTTCAATACGATTTTATAGACCCTCTTATTTGGTTAAAAAAGTTTAACTACGATAAAGAGTATGTTTATAGATTATTAAAAAACTATCCTATGGATTACTCAAAAAAAACAATTGTTATAAGAGAGGAAGAATATAAGTCAAGCTATGTAAATAAAAAGTATCCTTTTTTATATGAATCACTAGAGCAAATACAACAAAAATTAAATGTTAATATCATAATCATACCACGATATGAAAGTAGTTATTTAAAAGATGAATTCCCCTTTGCCATTGTACTTGAAGAAAAAGTAAAAATACAACACTTGTTAAAATTTGCAGATTTATTTATAGGTGGTGGAGGTACAATTAATACTGAAGCATGTTTTTTAGGTACGCCAACTATCTCAACTAGAAGTTTTATTTGTCACTATGACAAATATCAAATTGATAATAATATGATGGTATGGGTAAAAAATAAAGATGAATTAATTACTAAGTCAAAAGAACTGATAGGTCAAGAGATAAATGTTAGTATTTTAAATCAGATGGATATAAGTATTAAAAATATCATTAAAGAGATATTAGAATAAAAAAATTAAATGATAATATTTTAATATGATCTTAATACAAAGTATTGTTATTTAGTCTTTCTAAGTCCAATTGAATTTGAAAAAAAGTATAATGAAACCCTTATGTTCAGATAAAAAACTGAATAATTTTAGAAATAATAATTTTAAGGAACCCTTTGTGTGTAAAATAGGTGATTTTGATCTAAACAAAGATGGAATATATATAATTGCAGAATTAAGTGCTAATCATAATGGAAGTATTCAAAATGCATTGAACACTATAAAAGCAGCAAAAGAAATAGGAGCAAATGCTATTAAGCTTCAAACATATACAGCTGATACTATGACATTAAAGTGTAAGGAAGATGACTTTATAGTAAAAGGTGGGACTCTTTGGGATGGAAAAAGTTTATATGAATTATATGAATGGGCTTCAACACCATGGGAATGGCATAAGCAATTATTTGATTATGCAAGAAGTTTAGATATTGATATATTTTCAACTCCTTTTGATAAAACAGCAGTGGATTTTTTAGAGCAATTTAATCCAAGTGCATACAAAATAGCATCATTTGAAATATCAGATCATGAACTTATCAAGTATGTAGCTTCGAAAGGCAAACCTATAATAATTAGTACAGGTATAGCTACTATTGATGAGATTCAAGATGCCGTAGATATTTGTAGAAGTGTAGGGAATAATGATATTGTACTTTTAAAATGTACAAGTGCATATCCAGCACCTTTTGAAGATGCAAACTTAGTTATAATACCAAATCTTGCACAAACATTTAATGTTATATCAGGTTTTTCCGACCATACTTTAGGAACTACTGCACCTATTGTCGCTACAACATTAGGAGCAAAAGTGATAGAAAAGCATTTTATTTTGGATAAATCTATAGGAGGGCCTGATGCTGAATTTTCTTTAGATAAAGAAGAATTTGCACAGATGATAAAAGTAGTTAGGGATACTGAAAAACTTCTTGGAAAAGTAGACTACAGTATGACCTCTAAAAAGAAAAAATCAAGACAATTTGCTCGAAGTCTTTATATATCTAAAGATATAAAAAAAGGTGAAATGCTTACTTCTGAAAATATTAGAAGTGTAAGACCTGGCTATGGGATGCATCCTAAATATTTGAATGATTTTTTAGGGAAAAAGGTAAATAAAGATTTAAAAAAAGGTACACAAGTTAATTGGACTATTCTTGAAGGGAAAGATTAATTTATTTTGTATATGAGATTACTGTGAACTAGTACAATAAAAGAAGGAAAAGTATGGATTTAGAAAAAAACTATCAAAATAATATGACTTTTTTAAAAGAAGGTTGGCCAGAGGTTTATAATAGTATTATTAAAGCAGATATAAAAGATTATGAACTAAATATTACTCAATTAGGTGAATATAATATAGCTATAAAGGGTAAAAATATTTATCCTGGGAAAGTTGATTTAGCTATACAAGCTCAAGTAAATGCTTTTTTAGATAATCCTCCAATGTTTTTTAAAAAACCTACTTGGAATAAAGATAGTGACAAAGATTATTACCATGATAAATTAATTAAAGGCATTGAACTAAAATCGGAGTATTTAAAAGAAAATAAAGGCTTCGAGAACTATCATGAAAACTTAGAAGGATATTTTCCTTTTTTATTGATGATGGGGATTGGTTCAGGGGCTCATATTCAAAAGTTAATCCAACAATCAAATGGTATTAAAGAAATTATTATTGTAGATGAAAGTTATGAAATGTTAAAAGTTAGTTTTCATCTTTTAGATTGGAGACCTATTTTTATGTATTTTAAACAAAAAAATCATGGTCTTCATTTTTGTATTGGTAGTAATAGTCAAGAAATATCAAGAATTGTACTTAATACTATTTATAAAAACTTTTCTTATCAGTTTTATTTAATCCCTTTTTATACCCATTATAAATCTAAGTTTTTTGATGAATTTAAAGAAAAATTTATAGAAAAAATTGATATAGCTTTCACTGGTCAAGGTTTTTATGATGATGAAATAATAAGTTTAGAACATACTATTAAAAATCTAAATGATGATTTACCTGTTTATAGATATAGTAATAAATTACCTAAAAATTCTACAGCTTTTATAGTTGCCTCAGGTCCATCAATTGATAAAGATATAGAATATATTAAAAAGCATAAAGATAATGTTGTATTAATATCTTGTGGTACTGCGTTAAGAGTTTTATATAAAAATGGGATTTCTCCTGATTTCCATATGGAAATTGAAAGACCAACTTTTATGGCTTCTATCATTGAAAACTATGGAACTAAAGAGTATTTGAAAAACATTGATATGATTGGTTTAAATGTAATTGATCCTAAAGTATATAGTATGTTTAAAAGTGCAAAAATTTATTTTAGAGATAATGATGCAGGTTCTTCTATTGTCCCAGAAGATATACCTAAGTTAAATCATTGTAATCCAACTATTGTTAATGGTGCATTATCTTTTTTATCTGATATAGGATTTCAAAATATATTTATGTTTGGTACAGATATGGGATTTAAAGATCCTGAGAGTCATCATTCAAAAGATACAATCTATTATAATACTAAAGAGCATAAAGTAAATACTTTAGATTTATTAAAAGAAAAATTTCCTGGTAATTTTGATAAAGAAGAAAAGTTTATGACAACTAATATATTTAATTGGTGTAAACAAAGAGCTGAGAATTGTATCCTTGATTATAAAGTTAAAAGAAAAATTAAAATTAATTATTTTAATTGTAGTGATGGTTTATATATTGATGGAACAACACCATTTAAAGCGGAAAGTATAAAATTAGATAACAAAATTAATAAAGTTGATATTTTAAAAGGAATTGAAAACAATTTTGATTTTGATTTTGAAAAACTTCATAAAGAAATAGATTCAATATATAAATCAGAAAAAGAAATGTTGATTTCTAATATTAAAGAAATTAAAGAGATAGTTACAAAAAAAGAGATTGAAACATTTAAAGAACTTTTTGATTTAATCTCAACTACATATGAAATAGCAAATAATCCTAATTATGAAAACAAAAGTTATTTAACAAGATCTTTATTAAAAGGGACGATGTATCACTTTTATACAGCTTTATATACCCATGCACTTGCTACATCAGATAAAAATAAAGCAATGAATTTTGTAAATAGTTCTTTATTAAAATTATTAGAATTTTTTGAAGAAGTAGAAAATAGAGTTAACGATATTAATTTAAAGTAGTGACTTAAGTCACTACTTTATTAGAATTAAATTACTTCCTATTAAAGTAACTTAAGAACGTTTTCACAGAAACGTAAGTAGCAGCTAAGCTACTACTTATTCAACTACTGAAGTAGTCTTAATACGTTTTGTTGTACTGCATTAGCTTGAGACATAGCATAAGACCCAGCTTGAGCAATAATATTTTGTTTATTAAAGTTCGCTGATTCTGCTGCATAGTCAACATCTCTAATTACAGATTCCGCTGCTTTAATATTAGTTTGTACTGTTTGCATATTTCTAATAGCAGAGTCTAATTGGTTTTGCGTAGCACCAAAGTCAGATCTAACTGAGTTAAGTTGAGTTAATGCATCATCAACAACAGACATAAAGTTATTTGCTGTTTCAGAAGTTAAGTCACCTTCTCCTAGAGCCATAAGACCTTCAAGGTTTTTAAATGCCATACCTGAACTAACTTCTCCAAATCCAACACCAGCAGTTTCAAAAGCAGCAGCTGTTTCTGAAGTAGTTAAAGATACACTTATATGACCATAATCAGCATCAGTACCTTCTGCTTTATCATTAGAGATTGTAACTGTACCTGATGTTTCAATAAAGATAACATCATTAGAAGTAGTGTTTTTATCAACATCTGAGAAACTAATATTTCCAATATCAATTCCATCTGTTCCAAAATCTAAAGTTGCTGTATCATCAACACCTGATGTAGCCCAAGTAAATGTACCATCTGCATTTTCATTAAGACCAGCATCTCTTAAAGCTTGAGCTGTAGTACCATCTGTAGTAGATATAATAACACTTGCTTCAGCACCAGTATTTCTTAATGAAATAGATTTTACATTTGCATCAGATGCAGCAGTAAATGAGTTAATAGCTACTTCTGAAGTAGTAGTTGCTTCAACAGAGTTAATAGCTACAACATCAAGTGTTGCTGAAGTAGAATTGTCTCTAACTGCAATTGTACCTTCTGTAAGCATTGCATAAGTTCCTGCTGTATAAGCAATACCTTCTGATGTGTCACCATTGATTTTTACATCCATAACATCACCACCACTATTATTAATAGAGATGTCTTCTCCTCCACCAAGTTTTTCAACTGTAACAGCTTCGTTAGTATAAACGTTGAAGATATCTCCACCAGTAGTTAATGAAGATAGATTACTAACTTTTAAACTACTAATATCAACTAATGCATTATTTTCAAATGTGATAGTTGATTCAGTTGCATCAGCAGTAGATTTAAATTCATATACACCACTTGAGATTTTTGTTAATCCATCAGAAGTTGATTTATCAGCTTCTTTATCTAAGAATTTAGCTAATTCAACATCATCAGTTGATAATACTATTGAACTTGTAGTAGTAGTATTACTAAGACCTATTTTAGAAACATCATTTGCAGAAACATTAACTGACATTTCTGATGTTGAAGAAGCAGATGCTGCTGATGCAGCACTTATAGATACATCACCAGCTGTTGAACTAACAGTAATTGAAGCATTAGATACTTCACCTTCTAAAGTAACATTTCCAGCTGCTCCACCAGTAGTTTTGATAGTAGAAGTAGTTGTTCCTTCATTTCCTGCACTTCCAAGACCAGATGTATTAACAGCGAATTCAGTTTTTAAACCAATATCAAAAGATGAGTCTTCTCCAACTTGGAAAACAAATTCTTTATCTTTCTCATTTAAAAGATTTAAACCATTATAGTTAGTTTGACCAGAGATATTGTCAAATTGCTCTAAAAGTTTTTGGATATCTTTTCTAATAGCTTCTCTACCATCTTCAGAAGTTGTAGAAGTAGATGCTTGAATAAGTTTAGTTTTGATTGTATCTAAAATGTTAGATTGCTCAGCCATAGCTTTATCAGCAATTTGGATTAATGCAACTGCTGAGTTAGCATTTGAGATACCTTGACCAATAGAGTTACCTTGAGTTCTAAGTTTATCAGCAATAGCTAAACCAGATGCATCATCTGCAGCTTTGTTGATTTTTAAACCTGTAGATAGTTTCTCTAAAGATTTAGCAATGTTGTTATTCGTGTTTTTGTTTGCTTCTTGTGCGCTTAAAGAAGACACATTTGTATTAATTCTCATAATAAATCCTTTCAATATTATGACACATAGTGAATAGTTTCACAGCCTAAAACATTCTTGTGTTACCAAGCATAGAGAAAAAGTCTCTTTGGAATCAATTGATCCCTATATACTTATAATGAAATTATCACATACCAATTCTTAAAATTAGATTAAATATGAGTAGACAAATAAAAAAGCCTAGAATTAACTAGGCTTTTAGATAGATTAATTTTATTGAAGTAATCTAAGAACGTTCTGTTGTACTTGATTAGCTTGAGACATAGCATAAGATCCAGCTTGAGAAATAATATTTTGTTTATTAAAGTTCGCTGATTCTTCTGCATAGTCAACATCTCTAATTACAGATTCCGCTGCTTTAATATTAGTTTGCACTGTCATCATATTTCTAATAGCAGAGTCTAATTGGTTTTGCGTAGCACCAAAGTCAGATCTAACAGAGTTAAGTTGAGTTAATGCATCATCAACAACACTCATATATAAATTAGCAGTATCAGAGGTTAAATCACCTTCTCCTAAAACTGATAGACCTTCAAGGTTTTTAAATGCCATACCTGAACTAACTTCTCCAAATCCAACACCAGCAGTTTCAAAAGCAGCAGCTGTTTCTGAAGTAGTTAAAGATACACTTATATGACCATAATCAGAGTCTGTACCTTCTGCTTTATCATTAGAGATTGTAACTGTACCTGATGTTTCAATAAAGATAACATCATTAGAAGTAGTGTTTTTATCAACATCTGAGAAACTAATATTTCCAATATCAATTCCATCTGTTCCAAAATCTAAAGTTGCTGTATCATCAACGCCTGATGTAGACCAAGTAAATGTACCATCTGCATTTTCATTAAGACCAGCATCTCTTAAAGCTTGAGCTGTAGTACCATCTGTAGTAGATATAATAACACTTGCTTCAGCACCAGTATTTCTTAATGAAATAGATTTTACACTTGCATCAGATGTAGCAGTAAATGAGTTAATAGCTACTTCTGAAGTAGTAGTTGCTTCAACAGAGTTAATAGCTACAACATCAAGTGTTGCTGAAGTAGAATTGTCTCTAACTGCAATTGTACCTTCTGTAAGCATTGCATAAGTTCCTGCTGTATAAGCAATACCTTCTGATGTGTCACCATTGATTTTTACATCCATAGCAGAACCAGTATTTACTGTAATATCATTACCACCACCAAGTTTTTCAACTGTAACAGCTTCGTCAGTATAAACTTTGAATATATCTCCACCAGTAGTTAATGCAGATAGATTACTAACTTTTAAACTACTAATATCAACTAATGCATTATTTTCAAATGTGATAGTTGATTCAGTTGCATCAGCAGTAGATTTAAATTCATATACACCACTTGAGATTTTTGTTAATCCATCAGAAGTTGATTTATCAGCTTCTTTATCTAAGAATTTAGCTAATTCAACATCATCAGTTGATAATACTATTGAACTTGTAGTAGTAGAGTTACTAAGACCTATTTTAGAAACATCATTTGCAGAAACATTAACAGTCATTTCTGATGTTGAAGAAGCAGATGCTGCTGCTGCAACAGTAAGAGTAGCATTTCCTGATGTTGAGTTTACTGTAATTGAAGCGTTCGGAGATTCTCCTTCTAAAGTAACACCAGCAGCAGCACTTGTTTTAATTGTTGCTGTAGTTGTTCCTTCATTTCCTGCACTTCCAAGACCAGATGTATTAACAGCGAATTCAGTTTTTAAACCAATATCAAAAGATGAGTCTTCTCCAACTTGGAAAACAAATTCTTTATCTTTCTCATTTAAAAGATTTAAACCATTATAGTTAGTTTGACCAGCAATATTGTCAAATTGCTCTAAAAGTTTTTGGATATCTTTTCTAATAGCTTCTCTACCATCTTCAGAAGTTGTAGAAGTAGATGCTTGAATAAGTTTAGTTTTGATTGTATCTAAAATGTTAGATTGCTCAGCCATAGCTTTATCAGCAATTTGGATTAATGCAACTGCTGAGTTAGCATTTGAGATACCTTGACCAATAGAGTTACCTTGAGTTCTAAGTTTATCAGCAATAGCTAAACCAGATGCATCATCTGCAGCTTTGTTGATTTTTAAACCTGTAGATAGTTTCTCTAAAGATTTAGCAATGTTGTTATTCGTGTTTTTGTTTGCTTCTTGTGCGCTTAAAGAAGATACATTTGTATTGATTTTCATGAGTTACCTTTTCATGTGTTTAATATGTACATATTTTAGCAAAAATTATTTATATTTTTCTTAATATTTTCTTAATAATTATACTTTTTGTAAAAGTATTCCAGATTCTATATGTTCTGTGTAAGAAAATTGGTCAAAAAGTGCGAAATTTTTGATTTGATGTGTTTTAGTTAAAGTTTCTAAATCTCTATGAAGTGTTTCAGGATTACAAGATATATAAATTATCTTTTCGTAATTTTTTACTAAATTTCTTGTTGTCTCATCTAAACCTGCCCTTGGAGGATCAACAAAAATAGTGTCAAAGTTATAATCTTTTAGATTTACATCTTTTAATCTTCTAAACTCTCTTTTTTCATTTAAAGCTTCCACAAACTCTTCAGCACTCATTCTAATAAAGTCTATATTTTCTATACCATTTAATTTACAGTTTTCAAGTGCTGAATTAATAGATGTTTTTGATATTTCTGTTGCTAAAACTTTATTAAATTTTTTACTTAAAGGAATTGTAAAGTTCCCACCTCCACAATATAGTTCACATAAATCTTTGTCAGATTTTTCTAAATGTTTTAAAACCCATTCAATCATTTTAACATTAACTTTTGTATTTGGTTGAGTAAAGCCACCTTCTTTATAATGAAATTTAAAACTCTCTTCATCAATATTTAGTTTTTCATTGATAAAGTCTTTACTTAAAACTTCTTTTTGTTTTCTACTTCGTCCTATGATTTTTATATTTAATTCTTCTTCTAATTTTTTTGCTTTTTGAATCCAATTTTTTTCAAGTTTTTTGTGATAAATTAAAGTTACAAGCATATCTTGTGTTGTTGAATTTAAAAACTCAATTGCATATAGTTTAAATCTAAACTCTTCATCATTTTGTAGTTTTTCAAGTAAAATAGGCATAAGTTCTTGAATTTGTTTTGATACAATTTGACAAGAATTTATTTCTAAAGTAGTTTTATCAAAAGATGTCATAGCATATGAAATAGTTGGATTTTCTTTATCATCAAAGTTTTTCCATATTCTAAACTCTGCTCTATATCTAAAATTTTCTTCTTCACTTTTTATAATATCAAATTCCATATTTGTAAAGTTAGAAAATCTTTCTTTTTCTCTTTTTATTTTGTATTCAAGTTGTTGCTCATAGTTCATTTCATAAAGTTTGCAAGAGCCACATTTACCAAAATATTCACATGTCATAATCAAGTGCCTTAAAATAGTTTTTTTATTTAAACAGATATTATATTCTATTTACTATAATACGCCCATGAAAGAAACATTCCAAGAACAATTACAGTCATTTTTAAAGTGTGATTTAAAATCACTTTTCCCCCTTGCACGTAGTATGAATAGAAAACTAAAGTTTTTTGTAGGACCAACAAACTCTGGTAAAACCTATAATGCTATGCTTGAACTAAAAAAAGCAAACAGTGGCTTATATTTAGCTCCACTTAGACTTCTCGCCCTTGAGGGTTTTGAAGATTTAAAACAAAATGATATTGAAGCAACTTTAATAACCGGTGAAGAACAAATTATTGATGAAGATGCATCCCATGTATGTTCAACTATTGAGATGTTAGATTTTAATCTAGATGTTGACACAGCTATCATTGATGAAGTTCAAATGTTAGATGATGAAGATAGAGGTTGGGCATGGGTTAATGCAATTATTGGATGTCCTGCAAAAACTATTATTATGACAGGGAGCGTAAATGCATTAGATGCAGTTACAAAAATAGCAGCTTATCTTGGAGAAGAACTTGAAGTTGTAAAACATAAAAGAAAAACCCCTCTAAAAGTTATGGCAAGACATACTTCTTTAGAGCATCTAGAAGCAGGTACTGCTTTAATCGCTTTTTCTAGAAGTGATGTTTTAAAACTAAAACAAAAGTTACAAAAAAAATATAGAGTTTCAGTGATTTATGGAAATTTATCTCCAGAAGTAAGACGTGATGAAGCAAGACGTTTTAGGGAAAAACAAAGTGATATTTTAATAGCAACAGATGCTATTTCTATGGGCTTAAATCTTCCTATTAAAAATATACTTTTTACAACTGATACTAAGTTTGATGGAGTTAGTAGAAGGAAGCTAAGTGTTAATGAAATTGTTCAAATTGCAGGTCGTGCAGGAAGATATGGACACCATGAAGTAGGCTTTCTAGGAGCAACTAGAAGAGATGTTTTATCTTACATAAAAGAGGAATTTAATTCACCAATTAGGACAATTAAACCACCTTATAAAGTAAAAATGAGTAGTGAACAACTTGAAGAGTTGGCCTCTCATATTAAAACAAAATCATTAACTAAAATTCTAAAATATTTTAAAGATAATATGAATTTTGATGGACCTTTTATAGCTTCAAATATTTCATCTATGCTTGATGCAGCAGCAATTATTGATAGAAGAGAAAAACTAAGTTTAGAAGATAAATATCTATTGGCTCAAGCTCCAATTACCATAAAATCAACTATTATTTTACAAGCGTATGAAGCCTATGTTGCTTCAGTTATAAAAAATAAAATTTGTAGATATAAACCATCAATTACACTTCCAAAAAAAGCAGTAACTGCAAAAGATTTATTACTAGTGGAAGATGAAGTTAAAAAAATCTCACTTTATTTATGGTTATCATATAAATTTCCAGATATTTTTCCAGATTATGATAAGGCAGTGATTTTAAGAAATAGTTTTAATAGCTTTATAGAAAAAACATTAAAGTCAAATATTAAAATAAAAGAGCCAGAATTCAAGAAAAAATATACTAGGCCAACAAGAGGAAATGGAAGAAGACGTTATTAAATTTTTTTTTGATATAATCTATTACTTTACGCAACTTTGATAGGAATTATTAGATGCTTGGAATGTTTAAAACTGATGGTGCAGAAGCTTTACAAAAAGAATTACTTAAAAACTATATTGATGAAAAGAAAATACAAACTTTAATCGATAGTGGAGTAAATATAAATAGAAAAGATGCAAAAGGGCGAACCATGCTCTTTGAATTGTCTGCAAAAAGAAGAATAGAATCAATAAAACTTTTAATTAGAAACGGAATAGATATTAATTCTGAGGATAATTTTGGAAAAACAGTTTTAAGTGAAGCTGTTGATAAAATTGATGGGATGATGATAAGATTTTTACTTGAGCATGGTGCTTCTGTAAATCATATCAATTCTTCAGGAAGAACAGTTTTACATGATGCAGCTTTAGAAGAGAACGAAAAAGCATTTAGAATCCTAATGACACAAAACCCAAATCTAGATATTAGAGACCATTACGGTAGAACTGTACTTTTTGATGCTGTTGATGGTGGAAATATTGATATTATAAGAGAAGTTGTAAATAATATAGATGATATTAATATTGTTGATAATGATGGACAATCAGTTTTATTTAATGCAGTTTTAAAAGAGAATCCTGAAGTAGCAAAATTTTTAATCTCAAATGGAATAGATGTAAATATTTTGAATAAAAAGCGTCAAACAGCTTTATTTAATGCAGTTATTTTAGGTTCAACAAATCTTCCAATTATTGAATTATTAATTGAAAAGGGTGCAAAATTAAATATAAAAGATTACGCAGAAAAAACTATACTTGATGAGATTTTAAAACTTCTTGCAATAGTAAATAAACCCGATGAAAAAGTTGAAGGAAAATATAGATTAGTAAGCTCAGATAGAAACTACTTAAAATTAACTGGAATCTTAATAGATATGGGACTTGCAGTTGATAGAACTGATATTGATGGAAAAACGATTCTTTACAAAGAAGTTGAAAGGCAAAATTACGACACTATTGATTTTTTAATAGCCTCTGGGGCTGATGTAAATGCACAAGACAAAGAGGGACGTACAGTTATATTTGATGCCGTTTTAAAGGGTCAATCAAATATGAATATGATAGACCATCTAATTGCTAGAGGTGCAGATATTGACCATAGAGATTTTAATGAAAAAACAATAATTGATGATTTAGCAGAAGCTGTACTAATCACAAGAAATAATAAAAAGCCAAGTTCAAAGAGATTTTTTGATTTGGATTTAAAAGATGATTATTTTCAACTTTTAAAGAAAATGCTTTTATTTAAGCCAAGGATAAATGAACCAAGAAGTGATGGAAAAACAATTATTTATGATCTACTTGATTATGATAATTTAGAGTTAATAAAAATCTTTGTTAATGCTGGACTTGATTTAAATATTGTTGATAATGATATGAATACACCTTTATCTTATTTAGTTGATAGAGGTCTTGAAATTAAAAACAACAAAGAAAAAGAAGTATTCTTAGAAAAGTTAGTTTTTCTTTTAAAATTTAGGATTGATGTTAATACCATTGATAAAGAGGGACGAACAGTTTTCCATAAAGCTGCCTTTGCAAATGATTTAGAAGTGATGGAAAAACTTCTTACTAAAAAAGTTAATTTAGATATAAAAGATAAACAAGGAAGAACAGCTTTACACCATACTCAATGGAAAGGTAATTATAAAATTGCAAGACTTTTAATAGCAGCAGGAGCAAATATAAATGAACCTGATTTTGCAGGATTTACTATATTAAACTATGCTGCAATTTTAGGGCATACAAAACTTGTTGTTGTACTTATTTTATCTGGCGTACTAATGTATAACCACAATAAAAAAAGTAAATCAGTAGCAAAGTTTTTTAAAGAAAGAGAAAAAAATTTAGATAATTTATTAGATGCAAATATAACTGATACAAAAATGAGAACAGCAATTGAAGAGGTTATTGAAAACTTAAAAAAAGAGATAAAAGAAGCTTTAGAAGGATAAAAATTAATGTCAAATAAATCTATAATAATTTTAGCAGCTGGTGCTGGAACAAGGATGAAATCAAACCTTCCAAAGGTTTTACATAAAATCTCTGGGAAACCAATGCTTTACTATTCAATTAAAGAAGCTTTAGAATTAAGTGATGATATTACAGTAGTATTATTTCATCAAGCTCAAAAAGTTCAAGGGGAAATGGAAAAATATTTTGATGGAATAAATTATGTAATTCAAGACCATGAAAACTATCCAGGAACTGGTGGTGCTGTTATGGGAATAAAACCAAAATATGAAAAAGTGTTGGTTTTAAATGGAGATATGCCTTTAATTCAAGCTGATGAGCTTAAAAAATTTGATATTGATGCAACAATTGTTATGTCTGTACTTGAGCTTCAAAGCGCAGATGGTTATGGAAGAGTGATTATTGAAAATGGAAATGTTAAAAAAATTGTTGAACAAAAAGATGCTTCTCAAAGTGAGTTAGCAGTTACAACTGCAAATGCTGGAATTTATCAGTTTTGTTCAAAATTCTTACTTGAAAACCTGCCAAAACTTTCAAATGACAATGCCCAAAAAGAATACTATATTACTGATTTAGTTGAGATGGCTATAAATCAAGGACTAGTTTTAAAACCACTTATTGTAAATGAAGAAAACTTTAAAGGTGTAAATTCAAAATTAGATTTATCTGAAGCTGAAGTGATTCACCAAAATAGAATAAAAAGAGAGTTCTTAAAAGCTGGAGTTATTATGCGATTGCCTGATACTATTTATATAGAAGAGGGTGTTACTATTGAAGGTGAATCTATTTTAGAAAATGGAGTTACTTTATTAGGAAATACTAAAATTGTAAATTCTCATATAAAAACAAATACAGTGATTGAAGATGCTGTGTTAATAGATAGTGATGCTGGACCAATGGCAAGGGTTAGACCAGGAAGCGAAATAATTGGGACTCACTTAGGAAATTTTGTAGAAACAAAAAAAGCAAAATTAAATGGCGTAAAAGCGGGGCATTTGTCATATCTTGGAGATTGTGAGATTGATGAGGGCACAAATATTGGTTGTGGAACAATTACTTGTAATTATGATGGAATTAAAAAGTATAAAACTATTATTGGAAAAAATGTATTTGTAGGAAGTGATACTCAATTTGTAGCCCCAGTTAATATTGAAGATGATGTATTAATTGGTGCTGGCTCAACTGTAACAGGTGATGTTAAAGCAGGTGAACTTTATTTAACAAGAAGTAAAGCAAAAAAAATTGATGGCTATTTTTATAAACATTTTGGAAATAAGAAATAAAGAAAATAGATGTTGTTAAAAGATAAAAATATTTTAGTTGGGATAAGTAGTTCTATTGCTATTTATAAAAGTTTAGAGCTTATTAGACTTTATATAAAGCAAGGAGCTAATGTAAAAGTTATAATGACAAAGGCTGCTACAAAGTTTATAACGCCACTAACTTTTGAAGCAATTTCTCAAAACAAAGTCTTATGTGATCAAACAGAATCTTGGGACAAAAAATCAGTTTATAACCATATAGATATTGGAAAGTGGGCAGATATTTTTGTAATAGCCCCTGCAACAGCAAACACTATAAACAAATTAGCAAATGGAATAGCTGATAATCTTTTAACTCAAACAGTTTTAGCATATCCAAATTTAAAGTTAATAGCTCCTGCAGCAAATACAAATATGATACAAAATCAAATTACTGTTGATAGTCTTAAAAAACTTGAAAAGTACAATTTCAAGATAATCTCATCACAAATAAAAGAGTTAGCTTGTAAAGATGTTGGCGATGGAGCAATGGCTGAACCCGAAGAAATCTTTTATGAAACATCAAAACAACTTTTAAAAGATGAGTATTGGGATAATAGAGAGGTAATTATAAGTGGTGGTGGAACTTTAGAAAAAATAGATGATGTTAGATATATCTCAAATTTCTCTTCAGGGAAAATGGCTTCATCTTTAGCAAAAGCTTTATATTTAAAAGGTGCAAAGGTAACTTTAGTTAGTTCAAGGGGTTATGAAAACCTTCCAAAATCTATAAAAATATCACAAGTTAATTCATCAAAACAGATGTTTGAAAATTTAAAAAATAGTATAGAAAATAGTGAAAAAAGTAAAAAACCATTTTTATTTATGGCTGCAGCTGTAAGTGATTATATCCCACCTAAAAGTAATGGTAAACTAAAAAAAGAAAACCTCGGTGAGACTTGGAATTTACAACTATCTTTAAATATTGATATCTTAAATAGTTTAAATAAAAAAGATATTATAACTATTGGTTTTAAAGCTGAAATGGATAAGCAAAATGCTAAAAACAACGCAAGCTCAATGATAGAGAAGAAAAATATTGATGGCGTTTGTTTAAATATTATTGATGATGAAAACTATTTTGGAAGTGAGTCAAATATTATTGAGTTTATTACAAAAAATGGTTCAAGCACTTTTTGTGGAGACAAATTTGATATTTCAATGGATTTAATAAAAAAAGTAAAAGAAGAGTTTGTAAATAATGACTGAAAATAATATCCCAAAACATATAGCTATTATCATGGATGGTAATGGTAGATGGGCAAAAGAGCGAGAGTTAAAACGAACTGCCGGCCATGAAGAGGGAGCAAAAAGAGTTAGGGATATTACTACACACTGCTCTAATATTGGAGTTAAATATCTAACTTTATATGCTTTTTCAACAGAAAATTGGTCAAGACCAAAATTAGAAGTTGAATTTTTAATGAAGCTTTTAGAAAATTGGTTGAAAAAAGAGTTACCAGTTTATTTAGAAAATCAAACTAGATTAAAAGCTATTGGAGATATCTCAAAATTTTCAAAATCTTTACAAAAAACAATAAAAGAAACAGAAGAAAAAACTAGTCATGGAACAAAACTAACTCAAGTTTTAGCCTTAAATTATGGTTCTCAAGATGAAATGTTAAGGGCTATGAAAAAGATGCAGGAAAAAGGTTTAGAGATTACAAAAGAGAATTTTGAATCTTGTTTGGATACTGCAGGAATGCCTGATGTTGATATGTTAATTAGAACAAGTGGAGAAGTTAGATTATCAAATTATCTTCTTTGGCAAAATGCTTATGCCGAGATGTTTTTTACACCTACCTTTTGGCCTGAGTTTACACCTTCAGAATTAGATGATTTAATTAGCGATTTTACAAATCGAGAGAGAAGATTTGGAGGTATTTAGTTTTATATTTGGACTTCTTATTGGGTCATTTTTAAATGTACTAATTTATAGACTTCCAATAAAAAAATCTTTTATAACTCCTAGAAGTAGATGTACAAGTTGTGAAACTCTTATCCCTTGGTACTTAAATATACCACTATTTTCATATATATATTTAAAGGGGAAATGTAAAGAGTGTGGAGAAAAAATCTCTTTACAATATCCTATTGTTGAGTTTTTAACAGCTTTATTAACATTAGGGTTATATCTAAAACTTGGTTTATCTATTGAACTTCTTTTTTCAATGATATTTTTTTATACTTTAATTGTCTTATCTTTTATTGATTTTAAATATAAAGCGGTTCCTGATTATCTTTTATTAATTGCATTGGTGTTTTCATTTGTAATTACACAAAAAGATTTGTTAGATGCCTTTAAGGATGCTTTTATTGTCTCAGGTGCTTTTATTTTATTGAATTTTGTGATAACTTTTTATATTCAAAATATAAAGTCAAGAATATTAAAAGATGAATCTTTAAAAGAACAAGAAGCTTTAGGGGAGGGGGATATTCCTATTTTAGCATCTATTGGAGCAATATTAGGATTTCCAGGAACATTTATAGCAATATTTTTATCATCACTTTTTGCTATAATACCATCTATATATTTTCAAATAAAGAAAAAAGACATTCAAACACCTTTTATTCCCTATCTAAGTTTAGGTTTAATTGTTGAATATTTTTTTAATATATCAAAGGTTTTTAATTGAAATTAAAAGAGTACTTACTTAGCCAGTTATCTCAAACATTTTTTCCTATTTTTTTAGGATTATATTTTATAACATCAATCATATTTTTAGTAAAAATTGCATCATTAAGTTCTGCTATTACCATAAACTTTGTAGAGTTACTAAAACTTTATAGTTATGTTATGCCAACAATTATATTTTTTACTCTGCCAATATCTTTTTTTATATCATTAGTGATAACTTTATCTAAACTATCTAGTGAATATGAACTTATTGTAATAACCTCATTTGGTCTAAATCCATTAAATATTATAAAGATTTTTTTCCCTGTAACTATACTTATGACAATCGCTTTAATAATTATATCCGTTGGTTTAATTCCAAAAGCAAAATATCTAAACAAAGCTTTTATTGAGCAAAAGAAAAAAGAGGCAAACTTTAATATAAAAGCTTCTGAGTTTGGTCAAAAATTTGGTGATTGGTTAATTTATATAGAAGATAAAGATGATAAAAAATATTCAAAGGTTAAACTTTTTAAAACTAAAGATAATAAAGATCAATTTATTATTTCAGATAATGCAGTTTTAGAAAATGAAAATGGTAATCTAAGTTTTAAATTTATAAATGGAAAATCTTTTGTAATTGATGATGAAGAGCTTAATCAAATCGACTATAAAAACATGTATTTAAATGATTCAATCGTTGATAGCGATATTGAAGATTTTACAACTTCATTTAATTATTGGAAAGCTAATTTTTTAATGAATCAGAATACTGATAGATTTTCATTTAATATTTTAGTCTCAATCTTTCCTTTAATTTCACTTCTTTTAGTTGTTTATGCAGGATATTTTAATCCTAGGTATGAGAAAAATAAAGCAGTTATGAAAGCAGTAATTTTTGTTACAGCATATTATATATTTATGCAAGTAAGTGTTGATAACTTATTATTACACTCTTTATATGTAGTTCCTTTATCATGGATTATTTTTACATATTTTATGTATCACAGAAGTGTTAAACAACAGTATTAATTATGAATGTAAAGTTTACAATCTCATATGATGGGAGTGAGTATGCAGGTAGTCAAACTCAACCAAATGGTTTAAGCGTTCAAGACAAACTTCAAGATGTTTTTAATTCTTTAAACATAGATACTAAGATTATTCTTAGTGGAAGAACAGATAAAGATGTTCATGCAACCGGTCAAGTTTTTAATGCAATAATCCCTTCTTATTGGTATAATTTAAAAAAGCTAAAAGATATTATGAACAGACATCTTCCAATATCAATAAAAGTACATAATTTAAAAGAAGTAGATGAAAGATTTCACTCAAGATTCAGTGCAAAAAAGAGAGTGTATAGATATTTAGTTACAAAAAAGCAAGTAAGTGTTTTTAATTCAAAGTATATTTCCCATTGTGAAGATTTTAATGAGGAAAAAATTAAAGAGGCTATAAAACTATTTGAGGGAATTCATGATTTTGAATATTTCCACAAAAAAGGAAGTGATAAAGATAATACTGTAAGGGAAGTTTTTAAAACATCATTTTATAAGTGTAAAGATTTTTATGTTTTTAAATTTACAGCAAATTCTTATTTACGTTCGCAAATTAGATTGATGGTTGGCTTTTTATTAGAAGTGGGTAAAGGGGAATTATCAAAAGATGATTTGTTGTCTCAATTAAAAAAAGAGAAATATATTTATAGAAAACCTGCCAGTCCATATGGTTTATATCTTACCAAGGTTATATATAATGATTAAAAAAAGAAAGTTTTATACTCTTTCAGATATTAGAAAACATATTGTTTTTACACCATTAATCTTTGTTTTTTTAATTTCTTTTATTGCTATTTTAGTGATTACCTTTGTGTTGGAGTTTGAAAAAAAGAACAATACTTTTTTATACATACAAGAAGATAGTTATAATAAAGAAACAATTTTAAATGAATATATTTCGGATATAAAATTCAATGCAAGTTCCTCTTTTGATAATGAAGAAAAAGCTTTAAATGAAGCGGTGCTCTCTTTATATGGGTATATAAATTTAAGCAATAACAATATTAATCTTTCTCTACTTAAGAATCAAATTAAAAAAATTGAAGATGAAAGTGGTTTTGATTTTGTTTTGTTTAATAAAAAAGATTTTGAATTGCTTTATGGAAAAGAAATAATTGATTATCTAAAAGTAATTACAAATTCAAATATTAAGATTGATAATTTTAGACACCATATGTTAAAGAATATTGCTTACATAGGAAGTGATAATTTAATATATTGGATAGATAGTGATAAAAGGAAAATTAGACTAAGTTTTTTTAAAGAGTTAGAAAATGAAGATTTATTTTTAGGGGCTTTTTCAAAAATTGATGATATGAAAAACTCAACTAGAAATGCAATATTAAATTCAATAGTTCAAAAAAGTAAATATTACAAAGATTCTTATTTTTGGTTTTATGATTATAATTTAGGGTATGTTTACAACTACTATAATAAGGGACAAAAAATTGATGCAAAGTATATTTTGGACCAAGATAGATTAAATAGTTCAAATGAGATTTTGAAAAAATATATAAATAATGAAACAACAACTAGTAGTGATATCCATAATTTCTCAAAATACAATTTTCTAATATCAATAAAAAGTTTTTCCCTTCCAAATAAGATTGCGCAGTTAAGATATGAATATAATTCAAAACTATCAATTTCTATTTCAATTGTGATTTTAATAGCAATCTTTCTGATTGTTGCTTCAACAATTTTTTCAAAGTTTATAAATAAAATATTTCATAGATACAATAAAAGATTAGAAACTAGAAATATTATGTATAAAAAATGGAAAGAGAGATATGAACTTGCAATTATTGCTTCAAATGATGGTCTTTGGGATATTGATTTAAAAACTAAACATATCTATTTTTCTAAAAAATGGCTTGATATGTTTGGTTATGAAGATGGAGATATAAATAATCTTGATGAGTGGTTTGAATTAATCCATTATGAAGATAGACAACTTGTTATGAATAAATTTAACAAACACCTTGATGGGGAAAGTGAAAACTTTGTTTGTGAATATAGAATAAGAAATAAAAACAATAAATTTAAATGGATATTAGTTAGAGGGAAAGCTTTTAATGATAATAATCATAAACGAATGTTAATGATGTCTATGGATATTGAGCAAAGAAAAAAACTAATTAAAGAATTAAAGTATGTTGATTTATTAGTTGAGTATGGACGAATTGTAATTTTTAAATGGAAAAATGATGAAAATTTAAGTGTGGATTATATTTCCAAATCTATTAGTTCATATGGATATAGTGCCCAAGAGTTTCAAAGTAAAGAGGTAAGCTATTTTGATTTTGTCCATGAAGATGATATTAAAGAATTAAAAGAAGATCTTGAAAAAGCAGTTAGTAATGATGAAAAATCATTTACAAAAGTTTATAGAGTGAAAGATAAAAATGGTGATGTAAGATGGGTATTTACAAGGACTATTTTCTTAAAAGATGATTTTGGAAATGTAGCTTATTTTTATGGTTATATAAGTGATATTACTGAAATGAAGCTAACAGAAGAAGAGTTGAAACACAAAATAGATGAAGAGGTTGAAAAAAATATTGAGAAAGATAGAATATTAGTTCATCAAAGTAAACTTGCTGCTATGGGGGAGATGTTAGGAAATATTGCTCACCAATGGAGACAACCATTAAATAATATTAATCTTCTAACACACTTTATTAGAGATAGTTATGGTACTTTAAATAAAGAGGAGTTAGATTCAGTTATAAAAGATACAAAATTACAAATTGAATATATGTCTCAAACCATTGATGATTTTAGAAACTTTTACCAACCAAATAAGGATAAAGTGAAATTTAATGTAAAAGATTCAATTTTACAATGTGCTAAAATAGTTGAAACACAATTTGAAAAAAACAATATTGAACTTAATATCTCAGGGGAAGATATTGAAACAGTAAACTATATGAATGAACTTCAACAAGTTGTTTTAAATATCTTAAATAATGCAGCAGATGCAGCAATTATAAAAAAACAAATAACAGATTTTAATGCAAAAGTAGATGTCAAAATTTTTATTGACTATGGGGATAAAATTAAAATAACCCTAGAAAATAACTGTGGAAAAATTGAAGATGAGGTTATGGATAGAATGTTTGAACCTTATTTTACTACAAAGTTTGAAAACCAAGGAACAGGGATAGGTCTTTATATGGCAAAGACTATTATCGAAAAAAACATGGGTGGTAAAATTTTTGCTAAAAATAACAATGATGGTGTTATTTTTGTAATCATTTTACCACTTTCTTATTATTAACATATAACTTTTTAGGTATAATTACAAAAAATATATTTTAGGGTTAGAAATGAAAGCATATATAACTAGAGTTTTACTAGTTGAAGACGAAGATGTTGCAAGAAAAACACTCTCATTTTATTTAAATACTATTTTTGACGAAGTTGTAGTAGCATGCGATGGTGCAGAAGGTAGTAAAATTTTTAAAAAAAACTATGATGAGGAAAAACAATTTGATTTGGTCTTAACAGACTTAAAAATGCCAAATAAAGATGGTATGTCAATGATTGATGAAATAAGAGAATTGACACCGAATCAAAGATTTATAATTGTAAGTGCTCATAAAAATGAAGATGATTTATTAAAGCTTATTAATCTTAGGGTTTTAGGGTATTTTGTGAAACCATTAAATATTGATAATATGATGGAGATGTTAAAAAAAGCAAAAGAGGAAGTTCTTGCTGATAATAAAGTTGAAGAGGAATCAAAAGATTACATTACTTTAAACAAAAGATATACTTACAATACAATAAGTGATAAACTATATAATGAAGAATCAATTGTTAAACTCTCTAAAAAAGAGCTTGATATCTTAAAAGTTCTAATTGATAATTTAGGTGAAGTTGTGCCTGTTGAAAAGTTCAAAGAGTTAGTTTGGGGTGATATAAATACAAATGATTCTGCTTTTAGAACAGTAATGAAAAGATTAAAAGACAAAGTAAAAGATGATGATTTTATTGTATCCCATAAAGGATATGGATATATCATTGAAAAACTATTAATAAAAGACTAAAACTAATTTTCTACTTATTTAAAAAGCATCCTTTTTTAGGATGCTTTTTTTATTCTTGATTTTTGAAGTAGATATAAACCTATAAAAATCAAAATCCCTATAAGATATGATAAATAATGACTTGGAAGTTGCATAAATTCTTGAACTGCTTTTGGCAAGAACATAAATGGAACAATACCTAAGAAAATAAATCTTTCAATAATATTTGTTCTTGTGATAAAATACCCTTGTGTAAAACAAGAAAATGCCATCATTCCCATAAATGCTGTTGCGAATATAACGGCTATTTCTAAAGGATTTGTAATCCATACCCAACCATTTGGATTTGCAGGATTTAATGGGTCAACTTCTGAAATTAAAAGTAGTTCTGGGTTAAAGAAAAACATAAATGGCAAAATAGCTGTTCTAATATCATATTTAAATCCTTGAATACCAGTTTTTATTGGATCAGCTTTTGCAATACCAGCAGCTGCATAAGCTGCAAGCCCAACTGGCGGTGTATCATCAGCTAGAATACCAAAATAAAATACAAAAAGATGAGCTGCTATTGCAGGAACTATAAAACCATTATCCTGTGCAAGTATTAAAATAACAGGTGCAGTTAATGATGCCATAACAATATAGTTAGCAGTTGTAGGTAATCCCATTCCAAGGATTAGAGAGATAATAGCTGCTAAAATAAGAATTATAAAAATATTTCCATTTGATAAAGTTTCAATTACATCTAATAAAACTTGACCAAGTCCAGTTAATGTGATACTTCCAACAACAATACCAGCTAAAGCTGTAGCCACAGCAATTGGAATCATATTTTTAGCTCCACTAATCATACCTGCTAAAATATCAACAAAACCAGAAAGTAAAATATCTTTTGTGATTTTTTCTTTTGCTAAAAAAGCTCTAAATGGGTGTTGAACCACCATTAAAAGCATTAACAACATAATTGCATTAAATGCAGCACTTGCAGCAGATTCTCTTAATATCATTAAGGTATATAATAGGAAAAAAATTGGAACTAAATAATGAATACCTTGAACAAAAGTTTTCCATTTTGGAGGTATGTCTTCATCTTTCATACCTTTTAATCCAAGTTTTAAAGCCTCTAAATGTACTATGTAAAATAGTGCAAAATATGAAACAAAAGCAGGGATAAAAGCTGCAAAGATTACATCAGTATAAGCTAAGCCTAAAAACTCAGCGATAATAAAAGCGGCAGCACCCATAACAGGAGGCATTAATTGGCCATTTGTAGAAGCAGCAACTTCTACTGCACCAGCTTGTTCTGGTCTAAATCCTGTTCTTTTCATAAGTGGAATTGTAAAAGTTCCTGTTGTAACAGTATTTGCAATAGAGCTTCCACTCATAATCCCTGTAAATCCAGAAGCAACAACTGAAGCTTTTGCCGGTCCCCCTCTAAATTTTCCAAGTAGTGCAAATGCTAGATTAATAAAATACTCTCCAGCCCCTGCTTTATCTAATAGTGAACCAAATAGTACAAATAAAAATACAAATCCAGTTGATACTCCAAGAGGAACTCCAAAGATCCCTTCTGTAGTTAAAAACATATGACCTGCAAGCTTATTTAAACTAGCACCTTTGTGAATAATAAGTTCAGGCATATAAGGGCCTAACATATCATAAGCAATAAAAACAATTGCAATAACAGATAAGGCAAGTCCAAGTGTCCTTCTTCCAGCTTCTAATAAAATTGCAATTCCTATTAAAGCAACAACAATATCAAGCTGTGTATAATCCCCTGGTCTTAAAGCAATCTCTTCAAAATAAAATGCAATGTATCCAGCAGAAAACATACCAATTAATGCAAAGGTGTATCCAAACCATCTTATTTTTTTTAGAAAATAAGGTTTTTTCATCATTGGATAAATCATAAATGCAAGTAATAATGCAAACGATAAGTGAATAGACCTTGAGATAGTTGAGTTTGTTGGTTCAATTACTATATAAAGTTGAAATAATGACCAACATAATGCGATAGCTGAAATTAACCAGAATTCATAATGCATTCTTCCAAAGACTCTTTGTCCCTCTAGTTCATTTAAAACCTTTTGTGATTCATCGGCTTGTTCAACTTCAAGTTCTTGGAGGGTGTGTGGTTTTTCTTCATAAATACCCATAATATATCCTTAAAAATTAGTGAGATTTCATTAATTATCATTTAAAAATAAAAATCATAAGTAATGAAATATTGTCCTAAAGGAGAACTCCTTTAGGATGTATAGATTGGATTATTGTAATCCAGCTTCTTTAAAGTATTTTTTTGCACCTTCATGTAATGGAGCACTAAGTCCATCTAATAAAGATTCTTTAGTAATGTTTGCGTATGCAGGGTGAAGTTTTTTGAAGTCATCAAAGTTTTCTAAAATAGCTTTAACTAAAGTATAAACTGCTTTATCACTTACATCAGTTGATGTAACTAAAACTGCTTTTACACCAAATGTTGGAACTGCTGTATCTACACCTTTGTACAATCCAGCTGGAACATCTGCTTGTGCAAAATATGGGTTTGCTTTAACGAAAGCATCAATTTTCTCACCATTAATTGGAGTGATTGAAATATCTACTGAGTTTGATGCATCTTTAATATTTGCAGTTGGGTGTCCAACCATGTAGAAATATCCATCAATTTTATTATCTCTTAATGCATCAGGAGCTTCACCAGCTTTTAAAACACCAGCAAAACCTAAATCAGCTTTACTCATACCTAATGCTTTGAACATAGAAAGTGCAGTTGCTTCATTTCCAGATCCTGGATTTCCAAGGTTAATTCTTTTACCTTTAATATCCATAATAGTTTTAATTCCTGCTTCTTTTCTAGTTACAAGTGTAAATAGTTCTGGGTAAATAGCCATTACTGATCTTAATTTTTTAACAGGCTTACCTTCAAACTTTTTAGTTCCATTAGCAGCTTGATATACAACATCTGATTGTGCAATACCAAAATCTAATTCACCATTTTTGATTGTGTTGATGTTATATACAGAACCACCTGTTGATTCAACTGAACATCTAATTTTTGTTTCTTTTTTATATTTATTAACTAATCTACAAACTGCTCCACCTGTTGGATAATATGTACCTGTAACACTTCCTGTACCAATTGTAATAAATTCTGCAGCAAATGCTGGAACACTTAGTGCTGAAATAACTGCTAAACCAGCAATTTTCTTCCCAAAAGATGACATTTTATAATTCATCATAAAACTCCTTTTTTAAATAAATTTCAATAAATTATATATTAATTGTATTAAAATTTCAATTAAGTCGTATAAATCTATTATTTAGGTACTTTTTTATTAGTATTTAACCAATATTAGGGGCTTTTAAAAAAATTAGCACTTTTATAAATCTTTTGCTAAAAACAACTTGACATTTACTCACTCATATAGTATAATATTTTTAGCAGTTTAAGATTTTAAGTGCTAAATTTTTAAAAGGTGAATGAAAAAATGGATAAAAAAGAGTTTTTATTACATTCAATAATTAAAGCTTACATTGAACATTTAGAGCCTATTGGTTCTAGCCAATTAAAATCAATGTATGATATTTCATATTCACCTGCAACAATTAGAGGATACTTTAAAAAGCTTGGAGATGAAGGTTTTCTTGCACAAGAGCATGTAAGCTCAGGAAGAACCCCTACAACAGAAGCTTTAAAAATGTATTGGAGAAATAAATTAAATTTTAGACTTAGATTTGTTGATGAAAGAGCTATTGCATATTTATCAAATGATTTAGGGATGTCTGTATTTATTCAAGATCAAAAGTCTGATATTTTAAAAAACATTTTGAATGTTGAAAATAGATATATGATTTTGGAATTTACTTCCTTTGCGATTACAATTAAATATAGCGATGCTTTATATAGATTTTTAAGTGACATGGTTTCTCTTGAGTTAGTACATATTGTAAATATTGCTAAGCAAGTGGGTGCTATGGAGATTTATGAGCAAGTTAGTCAATATCTTCAAAATAAAAATTTTCATATCTACAATACAAAAGAGTTTTTCTCATTGGCACTAAAATACAACTTTGATGAAAAGAGTATCAACTCTTTTTTAAAAGGAGTTGTTTTAGACTCAATTGAAGAAGGTTTATATTTTGATGGTATAGTTCCTGAAGGGTATATCGGGATTTGTCATAAATGTAGAATTGATAATCAAGATATCAAGATGTTAGTGGTAGGGGAACTATCAAAAGATTACGAATATTTTTACAATAAAATTAGTATGGTTTAGGAGATTACTTTGAGTGAAAAACAAGAAGAAATAAATGAAGAAGTAGTACAAAATGAAGAGGTTCAAACTCAAGAAAATGTTGAAGAAACAACAGAATCTAATGAAGAGCCAAAGGAATTAAGTGCAGAAGAAAAAATTGCTGAACTTGAAGCAAAGTTAAAAGAAAGTGAAGATAAATATTTTAGAGTTCATGCCGATTTTGAAAATATTAAAAAAAGATTAGAAAAAGAGAAATATCAAGCAATTGATTATGCATCTGAAAAGTTTGCAAAAGATTTACTAGCACCAATTGATACTCTTGAAATGGCACTTGCGGCTGAAGAAGCAGCAAAAGATATGCCAGCAGAGGAGCTTTTAGCAAAACTAAAAGAGGGTGTTGAGTTAACTATTAAAAACTTCTACACTGCATTTGAAAAGCATGATATTACATTAGTTGAAACTGACGGGGAATTTGATCCAAATTTCCATGATGCAGTTATGCAAGTTGATAGCCCAGACCATGAAAGTGGACAAATTGTTCAAAGATTACAAAAGGGTTATAAGTTTAAGGATAGACTGCTTAGAGCAGCAATGGTTTCAATAGCAAACTAGAAAAAATGACCGTAATGTCAAAAAACTATTAATAAAAACTAAACATGGTGAAGGAGAGAACTTAAACAAGCTTCTGCTTGTCTTTAGGTTGGTTCTTAGCTTGAATTTATTTCAAGCGTTAAAGAACATTAAAGGTAAAAGGTTCCCTTCATTTTATAAAATAAAATTAAGGAATTAAATATGAGCAAAGTATTAGGTATAGATTTAGGTACAACAAACTCTTGTATGGCAGTTTATGAAGGTGGTGAAGCAAAAGTTATCCCAAATAAAGAGGGTAAAAATACGACTCCATCAATTGTAGCATTTACTGATAAAGGTGAAGTACTTGTTGGTGATCCAGCAAAAAGACAAGCAATTACAAACCCAGAAAAAACAATTTATTCTGTAAAAAGAATTATGGGTTTAATGATGGATGAAGAGAATGCAAAAGAAGCACAATCAAAAGTTGGATATAAAATCGTTAATAGAAATGGTGCAGCAGCGGTTGAAATTGCTGATAAAGTTTATACTCCACAAGAGATTTCTGCAAAAATTTTAGGAAAATTAAAAGCAGATGCAGAAGAGTATTTAGGAGCAACTGTTACAGATGCAGTTATTACAGTTCCAGCATACTTCAATGATGCACAAAGAAAAGCAACTCAAGAAGCAGGTACAATTGCAGGTCTTAATGTATTAAGAATTATCAATGAGCCAACAGCAGCATCACTTGCTTATGGTTTAGATAAAAAAGGTGAAGAAAAAGTTCTTGTATACGATTTAGGTGGTGGTACATTTGACGTTACTGTTTTAGAAATTGGTGATGGAACATTTGAAGTACTTTCAACTGATGGTAATGCATTCTTAGGTGGAGATGACTTCGATAACGCTATTATTGATTGGTTAGCAAAAGAGTTCCAAGATGAGAATGGATTTGACATTAAAAATGACAAAATGGCATTACAAAGATTAAAAGATGCAGCTGAAAATGCTAAAAAAGAGCTTTCTTCTGCTGAATCAACTGAAATCAACTTACCATTTATCTCAATGGGACAAGCTGGACCAGTTCACTTAGTTAAATCTTTAACTAGAGCAAAATTTGAGTCTATGACTGAAAATTTAATTACTGAAACACTTGATCACATCAAAGTAGCACTTAAAGATGCTGGATTAGATAAAGGTGAGATTCAAGAAGTAATTATGGTTGGTGGTTCAACAAGATTACCAAAAGCTAACTCTGTTGTAAAAGAGTTTTTTGGAAAAGATTTAAATAAAGGTGTAAACCCTGATGAAGTTGTTGCAAAAGGTGCAGCAGTTCAAGCAGGTGTATTAAGAGGAGATGTTAAAGATGTATTATTATTAGACGTTACTCCTTTATCATTAGGTATTGAAACTCTAGGTGGAGTTATGACTAAACTTATTGAAAAAGGTACAACTATTCCTGTTAAAAAATCTCAAGTATTCTCTACTGCTGAAGATAACCAACCTGCTGTATCAATTCATGTTGGTCAAGGGGAAAGAGAATTTGCTAAAGATAACAAATCTTTAGGTATGTTTGAACTTTCTGATATCCCAGCAGCACCAAGAGGTGTTCCTCAAATTGAAGTAACATTTGATATTGATGCAAATGGTGTTTTAAATGTATCTGCTAAAGATAAAGGGACTGGTAAAGAGAATAAAATTACTATCTCTGGTTCATCTGGATTATCTGATGAAGAGATTGAAAAAATGGTAAATGAAGCAGAAGCAAATAAAGAAGCTGATGCTAAGAAAAAAGAGTTAATTGATGTTAGAAATCAAGCTGATGCATTATTACACTCAACTAAAAAGACTTTAGAAGAGAATGAATCTGCTGTTTCTGAAGAAGAGAAAAAAGCTATCATTGATGCAGCTGCAGAATTAGAAGAGATTTTAAAAGATGAAAATGCTACTAAAGAGCAAATTGAAGAAAAAGTTAAAGCATTAACTGAAAAATCTCATAAATTAGCAGAAGCTATGTATGCAAAAGAGCAACAAGCTGGTGGTGCACAAGGTGCTCAACCAAATGCTAAAGCAAAAAAAGATGATGATGACGTAATTGACGCAGAAGTTGAATAAGTTGTTAAAATCTATTAAAGCAAGGGGAAGGTAAACTTCCTCTATGCAAACAATAATCTTTTTACTATTAACATTTTTAATAGTTATATTCTCAGTTTTATTATACTACAAAAGTAAACATTCAAGAGTTGATAAATTAAATAGTGGCGAATGCCCATCTTGCGGTGAAAAAGCAAAATCTTTTTATGATGAAAATACAAAAACTTATTTTAAACAAGAGGTAATTACTGCAAAAATGTTAAAAGGTGGGGGATGTTCTGGCGTAAATGACATTGAATACAGGTGTAAAGCTTGTGGATTAAAAGAGGTTTATTCTCAATCTGGGAATTCAAACTGCGGGATTTAAGAAGTATTAACTTTTAAATGATAGAATTCCAAAATCAAAGGGGAATTCGAAATGAAACTACTAACAATTGTAATTATTTTTTTTACACTTTTATTTACAGGGTGTTCTTTAAAAGAACCATCAAAACTACAAACACTTTCTATCTCAAAAGCAAAAGTCAAGAAAGTTGATATTGAACAGATTAAAGGCTTTGATAAAGACAATTTAGATTTAGCTTTTGAAGTATTTCAAAAAGATTGTCAAAGAGCAAAAAGATATGATCTTTTTAAAAATGTTTGTGAAATTTCAGAAAATTATGATGATCCATTTAAATTTTTTACAGAAAACTTTACTGCTTATGAACTATATAATAAAAATGGAACAAATACAGGTGTAATTACTGGGTATTACGAGCCTATGTTAAATGGAAGCCTAGAAAAAAATGAAAAATATAAGTATCCAATTTATAAAACTCCTGATGATATGTTGATAATTGATTTAAGTGATGCATATCCAGAATTAAAAAAATATAGACTAAGAGGTAAATTAGTAGATGGTAAAGTAATCTCTTATGATAATAGAGATGCGCTAAAAAATAGAGATGATTTAGAAGCTATTTGTTATGTTGATAATGAGATTGATTTATTCTTCTTACAAATTCAAGGCTCAGGGAAGGTTAAACTTGATAATGGTGAAACTATAAATATTGGATATGCAAATCAAAATGGACATAAATATAGATCTATTGGTAAATATATGATTAAAAAAGATTATATAGGTTCAAAGACCGATTATCCAGCTTCAATGCAAGGAATGAAAAAATGGTTGAAAGAAAACCCTGATAAAATTGATGAGGTTTTTAACTATAATCCAAGTTATGTATTCTTTACACAAAGAGATCAAGGGGCAACGGGAGCTTTAGGAACACAATTAGTTGCAGGTAGAAATTTAGCAGTTGATAGAAGATATATCCCTTTAGGAATGCCTGTATTTATAAATACTAAATCTTCTATTACACAAGAAAATATTGATAGACTTATGGTAGCAGCTGATGTTGGAGGAGCAATTAAAGGTGAAATAAGAGCAGATTTCTTTTTTGGACATGGACAAAATGCAGAGTTAGAAGCAGGTGGAATGAAAGAACAAGGAAAACTTACAATTTTAGTTCCAAATAATTAGCTAAGATATATTAAAATAATATAGTTTATTAAAAGGAAAATATTTGAATTATAAACTTTGGTTAGATTATGATTTTATAACAAAAGATACTGCAATAACTTTAGATAAAAGACTAAAAAATGTAGTTGATAGAATGGAAAATTTTTTTAAAAATGCTTTATCAAAACCTCTTGAAAAAGATTATATTGAGTTTTATTTAGCTGGGTCTTGTCTAAAAAGAGATACCTTTAGAGATTTAGATTTGTTTTTCAAAACAAAAGATGAATTAGAAAATATCTTAAGCTATATTGATGAAAAACATTTTTTATATAAAAACAACTCTCACACTTTCAAGTTTGAAAATGATATATTTCAATGTGTTTATAGGGAAAGATTTTTAGGAAAAGATTTAAATTTTGTAGTTGACATTTTTGATTTTTCATCCACTAAAATTGGGTTTAATTGTAGATTTAATACAAAAACAAAAAAAGTTGAGATTGTTCAATCAGATATTAGAGAAGTTTTTATAAACTATTTAAAAACTAGAAAAAATACTATTTCTAGAATAAATCAAAATCCATTTGTATCTCTCCAAAGGGCAGTTAGATTTAGTAAAAGTGGAGATGATGTTCCATTTAGTACTTATTTAGATATTATTTTAGAAATAAGTAAAATTGATCCAGATGTAAATTATGATTTATATTTTCAAAGACTTCAAGGTGATGATGAAAATTTTGAAGAGATTAAAAAAGCTATAGAGATTTTTTTAGATAAAAAAAGGTGTTTAGGAGATAACCCCTAAACACTTTAGTCACAGCAGCCTTTGCCACAGCATACAAATTCATTTCCATTGTTAGGTGCAAAGGAGATTATAAAATCTCCATCTTTTTCCTGCACTAAAAAATCGTGTTTTCTACAAAACTCTTGATTCATTGTATCTTTCATTCTTAAAGCTTTAATCAAAGCTTTATCTTTTGAATCGAATTGTATATTGTTTTGTAAATCACTTTTTTTAAAGCAACTACACTCTTTTTCTACAATGACTTGATTCATTAGCTACAGTGACCACCACCACAACATCCAGAAACTTTTTGTTGTGCGAAGTTAATTACAAAATTGTTTTGGAATTCAACTAAATCGAATTCATGTTTTCCACAGAATTCTTCATTCATTTGATTTTTCATATCAATTGCTTTACTTAAAGCATCATCTTTTGAAGTAAATTCTATATTATTTTCTAAATCACTTCTTCTAAAACATCCACATTCTTTTTCAACAATAATTTTGTGCATTTTTATCCTTATCATATTTAATTTTTTGAAATCTTACTAAAAAATATTTAAATAAATCTTTTAAAAAATTGTTATTAACTAGAATTTAAAATTGAAGAAATATTTAGATAAAATACAAAACAATTAGAAACTATGTAAGGACAATGATGCATATTACAAATATAATTTCACAATATTTTGGAAAATTTGCAAAGACCAACTTTCCATCTTTTATTCAAAAGATTATAAATAATGGTTATGTTAAATTTTTAGGTTTAAATATGAGTGAATTTAGAAACCCTAAATTTTATAAATCACTAAATGATTTATTTACAAGAGAACTTGCAATTGCTAGACAAATAGATAAAGATGAAAATGTTTTTATCTCACCAACGGATAGTTTAGTTACTCAATGTGGAACTTTAGAAAAAGATTTATTACTTCAAATAAAAGGTATGGAGTATTCTGTTGAAGATATGTTAACTTACCATTGTGCTGAGAATTTTAAAAAATTAAATAATGGTTCATATATGAATTTTTATCTTTCACCAAAAGATTATCATAGATACCATGCTCCAATCGATTTTGAAATAAAAAGATTGATTCATATCCCAGGGAAACTTTATCCTGTAAATTTAAAATATTTAAACAAACAAATTGATTTATTTGTTGAAAATGAAAGGGTTGTTTTAGAGTGTATTAATGACGGTAAACTTTTTTATATGGTTTTTGTTGGTGCATTAAATGTTGGACAAATGGTATTTACTTTTGAACCAAAGGTTGAAACTAATACAGATATTAGAGATATTCAAATTTATGAGTATGAAGAAAAAAGTGTTAAAAAAGGTGATTGTTTAGGTTACTTTAAAATGGGTTCAACGGTAGTTATGGTTTGGGAAGAAAATAGTGTAGAGATTAATAATCTTCTTAACCAAAGTGTTAAGTTTGGTGAAAAAATAGCTTCAAAAAAATAAGCTTATAATTTTAATAGTAACTTTTTAACATAAAAAAAGTTTGTTATTGTAGAATTAATCAAATTGAATTACAAGGAAAAAAAATGGCAACAACTGAATTAAAAAAATTACCATTAGCTGGAACTAAAAAAGGTGTAATTTCTATTTCAAACGTATCTGAACCATATGGAAAAGGAACTCCTGATATTGTAAGTATTGGTATTTCATTAAATGGAAAAGATATTGAATGGAAATCTCATATTCCATACGAAAATTTAGATGATGTAATTGCAGTATTACAAGAAGCAAGTGCAGCAAAAAAAGCAGAAGAGGAGTAATTCTCTTTAGCTTTAAATATATTCAACCTCTTTACCCTCTTTAAGCCATAAGGCCATTCCTCCTGATAGATGACAAACATTAGTATATCCATGGTTTTGGATTAAATAGTTGCCAATTGTTCTTGTTCTATTTGCATGGGCACAAATTAATACAAATTGTTGATCTTTTGATGTTACAAGTTTTTCAAACTCTTTTAACCATGTTGGTACATCTACATTTCCAAACATATCAAAAAAAGTCATAAGATGTGAATTTTTTACAATTCCAGTATAAGCCCACTCTTCATCTCGTCTTACATCAATCATAACAATATCTTTTTCAATAAGTTTTTCTACTTCATTTGGTGATAAATCTATTAAATAACTCATTTAGCTCCCTTTATTTGGTGATTTTACCATTTTAATCTTAGGAATTTTATAATTATAAATTATAATTCTTTTTTGATATTTACTTATAAAATGAAATTTATAAACAATTTCTTCACAAAACTTCACTATAATAGTTAAAATTAAAAAAGGAATATAATGAAAAAAGTGTTTTTTGCTTTTCTTTTATCTATTTCAACATTATTTGGATTTGAACATTTAGATACAACTAATTTTGATAAAAAAATAGAAAAAGGTAACGTAATTGTAGATTTTTATGCAACTTGGTGCCCTCCATGTAAAATCTTAGCCCAAAGCTTAGAAGATTTTGATAAAGTAAAACCAATGGATATTAGAATCTATAAAGTTGATATCGATAACTATATGAACTTAGCAAAAAAGTATGGTGTTACTTCTCTTCCAACAATAATTTTTTTCAAAGATGGAAAACCAATAGCAAAAGAGATTGGAATTAAAGATGTATCACAATTAACAAATAGTTCAAAAATGCATTTCAATTAAGGTTTAAAAAATGATAAAAAAACTACTAATACTTATCTTCTTTTCAATTTATGCCTTTGCTTCAAATCAAGGTTTTTTAGAGCCAGAAGAAGCATTTAAAACAAGTTTTGAAAAAAAAGATGACAATGTAATTTTCACAATTAAATTAGGTAAAGATATTTATTTATACGATGATAAATTAAAGTTTTTAATTACTAAACCACAAGAAGTGGATATAAGAAATGACTTAGATGTACCAGAGCCTAAAGAGTATGAGATTTGGCAGATTCATAATCATGATTTAGATATAAAAATTCCATATTCACTTTTAAAAGAAAAAACAAATAACGCTTCAAGTGTTGAAGTAACAGTAAAATTTCAAGGATGTTCAAAAGCAGGGCTTTGTTATGCTCCAATGAGTGCTAGTGAAAATATTGATTTTTCAAAAGGATCAAGTAGTTCTGAAACAAAAGAGCAATCTCAAACTCAAACTGAAAATAAGCAAGTTCAAGCAGAAACATTAAATGAAACAGATGCAATAGCAAGTACATTAAAAGATGGAAATATTTTAATCATTTTAGCAACTTTTTTTGGCTTTGGTTTATTATTATCTTTAACACCGTGTGTTTTCCCAATGATTCCAATTTTATCTTCTATTATTGTTAAAGCAGGGGATAGTGGTAATTTAACAGCATCTAAAGGTTTTTTCTTATCTTTAGTTTATGTTTTATCTATGGCAACTGCATACACTTTAGCAGGGGTTTTAGCAGGAATTTTTGGAGCTAATTTACAAGTAGCTTTACAAAATCCATATGTTTTAGTAGCCTTTTCTGCTATTTTTGTAGCTTTAGCCTTTTCAATGTTTGGATATTTCAAACTTGAACTTCCACAAAGTGTTCAAAATAAAATTAATAAAACAACAGATGGAAAAGAGAAACAAGGTGTTTTAGGAATTGCAATTATGGGATTCTTGTCTGCACTTATTGTTGGTCCATGTGTTGCACCACCATTAGCAGGAGCTTTAGTTTATATTGGTCAAACAGGTGATGCCTTATTGGGTGGAGCTGCTTTATTTGTAATGAGTATTGGTATGGGAATTCCTTTACTTTTAATTGGACTTGGTGCTGGTAAATATATGCCAAAACCTGGTGGTTGGATGGAAAATGTTACAAAGATTTTTGGTATTGTAATGTTAGGTGTAGCAGTTTGGATGCTTGAAAGAGTATTAAACCCTCAATTAATTATGTTTATGTGGGCATTATTATTAATAGGAACTGCACTTTATCTAAAAGTATTTGAGCATATTATTGCAAGATTGATTACAACTGTAATTATGATTTATGGAGTTTTAGTATTTGTTGGTGCAGTAACTGGAACAACAAACCCATTAAAACCATTGGATAAATTCACAAATGGTGTTGCTATTTCACAAAATGTTGAGGAATTATCTTGGAGTAAAGTGAAATCAAATGAGCAAATTAACTTGGCTGTAAAAGCTTCAACCAAACCAGTGATGTTAGATTTTTATGCTGATTGGTGTATCTCTTGTAAAGAGTTTGAGGGGATCACTTTTAAAGATGAAAGAGTAATTGCCAAATTAAAAGAGTTTACACTTTTAAAAGCTGACGTGACAGAAAATAATGCAGATGATAAGGCTATGCAAAAAAGATTTGGAGTTGTTGGACCTCCAGGTTTAATTTTCTGGGATAAAGATGGAAATGAGATAAAAGCAGCTCAAATAGCAGGATACAAAAACCCTGAAGAGTTTTTAAAAATACTCAATACTCACTTTTAATTACTTATCATAATTTAGATATACTTCCTAAAATATAATTTTTAGGAAGTGTTTATGGATCTTTTTTTTGCAACATTTTTAAAAATGTTCTTTATCATGACACCATTTTTTGTATTATCTGTATTCTTAACAGTAACAAATGAAGCTAATGTAAAAGAGAAAAAAACATTAGCAATAAAAGTTACTACTTCAGTTATCGTTCTAAGTCTTGTATTACTTTTTTTTGGAACACATATTTTTAGTGTTTTTGGAATAACTTTAGATGCCTTTAGGATTGGAGCAGGGGCTTTATTGTTCTTATCTGCTGTTGATTTAATTAGAGGAAGTAAAGATGGGCAAAAAGTTGATGGTGCAAATTTACATGATTTAGCAGTTGTTCCTTTAGCAATACCAATTACAATCGGACCTGGAACTATTGGGGTTCTTTTAGTTATGGGTGCAGGTTTTGAATCAAAATCATCTTTATTTTTAGGAAGTTTAGCTTTAGTATGTGCTGTTTTATTAGTGGGGATTATGTTATATTTTTCTCATATTATTAAAAAAGTTATTGGAAAGCAAGGACTTTTGATAATATCAAAAATAACAGGTCTTTTTTTGGCAGCGTTATCTGCTCAAATAATATTTACTGGAATAAAGAACTTTTTAAATTTGGCATAAAATGATTGATTTCTCTTGTGATTTAAATTTTTTAAAACCAAATATCAATGTTGATTATAATGAAATTTTAAAAACAGATTATGATAACTTATTAAATCAATTGGAAAAAAGATATCATATTAGTAAAACTCAAATTGAACTTTATAATGGCTTTAGTTCAGCAATTTATTCTTTATTAAAATTTTTGGATTTGAAATATTGTTTTATTTATAGTCCCTGTTCTTTAGCATTTAAAAAAGCAGCAATGAACTTATCCTATGAAGTTAGACTTATTAATAGGTTTGAAAATCTATTCTTGCCTATAAAGCAAGATAGTTTAGTGGTTTTTGCAAACCCTTCATATTTAGATGGAACCTATTATGATTTGGAAAACCTTTTTAAATATTGGAAAGAAAAAAATGCAACGGTTTTAATAGATGAAACAATGCTTGATTTTTGTGGGGAAGATGCAGCTATAAAATATCTTGAAGAGTATAAAAAATTATATATTATAAAAAATCTTTCAATCTACTATTCAAATGAAAATCTTAATATCTCCACACTTTTTTCAACAAGAAAAAATATTGAAGTTATTAGAAAATATGAGCCAGAAAACAAACTGTCTGCATATGATATGAAATATTTAGAGGAATCTTTAAAAGATTGGGATTTTAAAGTTATCTCAAATAGTGTAAATATAAAAAATAGAATTGAATTAGAAAAGATATTTCATTCTTGTAAGTATGTGGATTTTTTGTTTCACAGTAGTAGCAATTCTCTTTTAATTAAGCTTAAAAAAATAAACTCAAAGGAGTTTAGATTAAAACTTCAAGAAAAAAATATTATTGTTCCAAACTGTTTAAAATATGATTTTATAGATGAGAGTTTTGTGAACATATATGTTGATTCTAAACAGAGTATTGAAAGATTAAAAGAGATTTTGTATGCTATTTAAAAATAGATTTTTGTATTTTCTTTCTATTATAATATCTGTAGCTTCTGTTGTATTTATGATTGTAATGATTTATAAATCTTTTTTTATTGTTAAACATCAGTTTATTGATATAGATGGTGCAACCTATGTAAATCAAGTAAGAACTGATGATTTTACTAGAAGACTTGCAAATGAATTAACAAAAGAGTGTCAAGGAAATCATGGTTGTGAGGTTCAATCGATGTTGGATTTTGTAACAGCAATTCCTTACAAAGTTAATAAAAGTGTTGCAAAAAGTTCACAAAAGGTGGTTGAGCAAAACTTTGGGGATTGTGATGATAAATCAAACCTATTGATTTCAATGTTAAAAGTTAAAGGCTATGAAGCATATTTTGTACTTGTTCCAAAACATATTTTTGTGATAGTTAATTTAAAAGATAAAATCCCACATAAAAAAGCTTTATATGTAAATAGTAAGCCATATTATATATTAGAAAGTACAGCAAAGGGTTCAGCTATTGGTTTTAGATTAAAATATAGTTTTGATGAAATTAAAGCTATTGTTGACCCTTTTAAAAATAAGAAATTAGTTATTGAAAAGTTGGAGTATAAATGATAGCAGTAATACAAAGAGTAAGTTCTTCTAGTGTAAAAGTTGAAGGAAAAATAGTAGGAGAGATATCAAAGGGATTAAATATACTTCTTGGAGTGAAAAAGGGTGATGATGGTTCTGATATTACTAAGTTAGTAAATAAAATCATAAATCTTAGAATTTTTCAAGATGAAAATGACAAAATGAATTTATCTCTTTTAGATATAAATGGACAAGCACTTATTATCTCTCAATTTACCCTAGCTGGAAATATAAAAAAAGGAAGACGACCTAGTTTTGATAGTAGTGAAACTCCTGATGTAGCAAAAGAACTTTATGAAGAGTTTGTAAATGAGTTTAAAAATGCTGGGATTAATACACAAACTGGAGTTTTTGGTGCATATATGGATGTAAGTATTCAAAATGATGGCCCAGTAACTTTTATTATAGATTCAAGGGAATTAAATTAATGAAAAATATCATTATAACTGGTGCTTCAAATGGTATTGGAAAAGCTTTAGCAAAAAGTTTGAGAAAAAAATATAACATCATAAATATAGATATTGACAAAAAAGATTTAAAAGATGTTGATTTTTATAAATGTGATTTATCTTCAAAAAAACAGTTAAAAAAAACAATAAAGAAAATAAAAACAAAATACGATAATATTCATGCACTTATAAACAATGCTGGGTTTGGGATTTTTAAACCAATAAAGGAACAAAGTATAGATGAGTGGGATAGTGTTATAGATACAAATTTAAGAGCTCCATATATACTTTCAAAGGAGTTTGCTTCTCTTTTAAAAAAAGAAAAGGGTCATATTATAAATATTTCTTCAACAAGAGCTATTATGAGTGAAAGTGGAACTGAGAGCTATAGTGCATCAAAAGGTGGTCTAGTATCTCTTACTCATGCTTTAGCAGTTTCTTTAAGCCCTGAGGTAAAGGTAAATTGTATTAGTCCTGGATGGATTAATACCCATGAAGGTTTTGTTCCAACTAAAAATGATAATAAACAACATTTAAGTGGTAGAGTAGGCGAAACTTCAGATATTGTCGATACAGTTAGATTTTTACTAAAAAATAAAGGTTTTATTACTGGAACAAATATAGTTGTAGATGGTGGTATGACTAAGAAAATGATTTATGTTTAGGAGCTTGAATTAATGAAATATATAGAATGGTTTGAGAATCATGGTAAAAGACATGCCAAGGTTATGGAAAAACTAAAAGATAAAAGTGATGATGAGGTTATAGAGTATTTTAGATTTGATAATATGGTAAAAAATGAACCAGATTTTTGTCCTTTATATAAAGATAATAAAAAGTGTCATGACTATGAAGAGTTAAATTGTTATCTGTGCGCCTGTCCAAATTTTAGATTTGATGATGAAGGGGTAAAAAAGCAAGATGACAAAACTGTGTATTCTTTTTGTTCTATTGACTCAAAAGATGGTGATCAGTTTATTGGGGAAGATTATATCCATCAAAACTGTTCAGGATGTATAGTTCCCCATAGAGAGAAATATATTAAAAAACATTTTTCAAGAAATTGGTTTGAGATTATGAAAGATGTTGTAATAAAAAAATAGATTAAGAGATTAAAATAGAAAAGGTATTCTTCCCTTTAGTATGGTTATAAACCAATTTATAACCATGCAAGTTTGCAATGGTTTTTACAATATATAATCCTAATCCAAAACCATCACTTCTTTTCTCTTCTTGTGAAAATGGTTCTGTATAATATTCTAATTCGTATTTTAATGGTTCCCCATCACTAATGATATCAACTCTTTGTTTATTTGCTTTTATTATTGCGTGGTTATTTGGTGAAAATTTAATGGCGTTATCTATTAAATTTTTTAGGGCAACAGAAAACATTGCTGTATCTGCATTTAATTTAAAATCATTTACTTTCGCACTAATTTTATCTGGGCTTAACATTGCAATTTCAACTGTTCTTTTATAGATTTTGAAAAATGATGTAAGCTCTTTATATACAAAGGTATTGCTAGATGTAAGTTTTTCAACCATAGCAAGCTCTTTGATAATGTCATCCATTCTTTTAAAGGCTTTTTGTAAGGTTAATCGTGTTTTATCATCTTCTAAAGTTTCTGCTATAAACATAGCTTTTGTAATTGGAGTTTTAAGTTCATGCATCATATTACGCATGAAAAGGTCTTTTGATTTTGTTTGATTATTTATATGGTTTATTGCATCCCCAAAGGTTTTTGCAATTGTTCCAATCTCATCAGTACTATTAGATTTGATTTTTACATTAAAGTCACCATTTGAAAACTGTTTAATCTCTTTATTTAAATCCCTAAGTGGTTTTAGTTTTCTTTTTAAAATATAGTATAAAGAGAGTAATACTGCAAGGGAAAATGTTGCAGCTGATATGATGATTATAAGATTATATGAATAATTTTGAGAATCTTGAATCATTAAATTGTAACCATCTTTTTGAACATAAATATATAAATTGTCTTCAAGGTTAAAAATTCTATACATCCCTAAATTATTTGTTCTAAGTAAAGTGGGTTTAGCATGATTTATAATATTAAAGTTCAATTCTTCATCTTGGATTCTTTTCATTTTAAATTGGTCTAAAATGATTTTAATACTACTATTTGTTGGGTTTGTTTGTAAAGATTTAAGTAGACTTTCTGCAACAAGCTCATATTTTTTTTGCATATTTATATTATATCTTTGTTGGTCAAGCTTGATAAAAATTGCAAAGGTTAGTGTAATTGCAATTAATGCTAAAATAAATATAGTGTTGATAAATGCAGAAATAGAGATATTACGAATCATGATATTAGTTGATAACCAATTCCTCTAACTGATTTGATATATGTTTTACTATCATCAATCTTAGATATTTTACTTCTAATTCTAGAAACCATAACGTCAATATTTTTTAAACTACTGTCATCTTCAATATGATCACTTGAATAAATAAAATCTTCCCTTGCTACGACTGCACCATTTCTTTGAATCATTAATTTTAAAATATCGAACTCTGCTAAAGTTAAAGATAAAACCTCACCTTTAAAGAGTATTTGAATATCATCTTCTCTTAATTCAAAGTCAGTTTTTTTAACATTATCTTCCTCTTTTACAATAGGAGTAATTCTTTTTAAAATAGCTTTAATTCTTGCTTGTAACTCTCTTGGATTGTATGGTTTTGGAAGATAGTCATCAGCTCCTCTTTCAAGTCCCATAACTTTATCAAGAATATCATCTCTTGCACTAGAGATTATAATTGGAATTTGAGATTTTTCTCTAATCTTTGGAATAAGTTCTAAGCCATCAATTTCTGGAAGTGTTAAATCTAAAATAAGTAGTTTATAGTCTTTTAAACTTAACATTGATAGCCCATTATAAGGGCTATCTGTATTTGTCACTTCAATATCATATGAAGCTAAGTAGTCAGTGATGATTTGAGCTAACTCTAAATCATCTTCAATCATAAGTACCTGAACTATTGTAAATCCTTTATTTCATTGCTAATAGAATTGTTTGACCATATCTATTAACATAGATTCTTTTATCTTTTTTATTATACTTTCTTACAGCTTGTTGTATGTCACCAAAGCTTTTTATTTCGATTTCTTCAATTTGGATAATAACATCACCTGGTTGAAAACCAACTTTTTCTGCTCTTGAACCTGGTTCAACACCAATAATTAAAACACCTTCTGCATTTGAACTTAATCTAAATCTTTTTATCATATCAGCATTGATTTCAGATAATTGAAGACCACCTAAAAATTTACCATTATTTGCTTCAGAAGTTATAAGACCAGCTCTATTGCCAAGGGTAATCTCTTTTGTGATATTTTCTTTATCCCTTTCAATCTTAACATTGATAGTTTCATCAGGTTTAAATGAGGCGATAACATTTTGTAAATCTTTTCTATTTCTAATTTGTTTGTTATTAATAGAGTAGATTAAATCTCCTCTTTTTAACCCAGCTTTAGCAGCAGGAGTATCACTTGCAACATCTAAAATTAAAGCACCACTATCATGGTTATAAAGTTTCGTTAAATTTGGTTTTAAATCATCAATTACCACACCTAAATAACCCCTTGTTACTTTACCATCAGAGATTAATTTTTTTACAACATTTTTTACCATATCAACTGGAATTGCAAAACCAATACCATTATTTCCACCTGATCTTGAGATTATTGCACTGTTAATACCAATTAAAGCACCTCTACTATCTACAAGTGCTCCACCTGAGTTTCCAGGGTTGATAGAGGCATCTGTTTGAATAAAGTTTTCATATCTATTGATACCTACATTGTCTTTATTTAATGCAGAAATAATACCTTGTGTTACAGTACTTCCTATACCAAAAGGGTTACCAAGGGCAAAAATTAAATCCCCAACTTTTAAACTTTCAGAAAATCCTAATTTAATAGCTGTGAAGTTATCCCCTTCGATTTTGATAACTGCTAAATCTGAATCAGCATCTTTGCCAATAACTCTAGCATTATACTCTTTTGGGTCTTCACCAATTGTAATTGTAATCTCGTCAGCATTTTCTATAACATGGTTATTGGTAACTATGTATCCATCTTTTGAGATGATTACACCAGAACCAAGTGATCTTTGAATTCTATTTTGTTGAAATTGTTCATTAAATTGATCCCCAAAAAATCTTCTTAAAAATGGATCGTTAAACATTTGAAATGGAATATTTCCAGCATTTGAAGAAACTTTTCTCTTAGCTGCAATATTTACAACTGAATGCATAGCATCTTTTACACTTTCATTGAAAGATAAAATTTGGTGTGGATTACTTGGAGTAACCCTTTGTGGATTCTTTTCTGCCATTTGAAAATCTATACTTGATGCAAATAAACTTGATGCAAGAATGGCAGTAAATAAAATAGCTTTTTTACTCATTTTTCTGTCCTTTTAAATAATTCTATTTACTCTAAACTTTTTAATGTGGTACCTACTTAAATAGAGTTTCATAGTTTATGTAAGATAATTATAATATCTAAATGTAAACTGTTTCTGAATAAAGTGTAAACAAAAACTTAATACAAAGTGTAGAAATTGTGGAGTTTGTAGTAGGAATAAGTTGGGAATTTCCCAACTTATTATTAAAGATCAGTTTTTAAAACAGCACCATTACTTGCATTTGTAACTAAACTTCTATATTGTCCTAACCAAGAAGAGTTAAGAGGTTTTTTAAGAGGTTTAAATTCAGCTTTTCTTTTTGCTATTTCTTCATCTGTTAAATTTACAGAAAGAATATATTTATCAACATCAATATGAATCTCATCACCATCTTTTAGAAGTCCAATCATTCCACCTTCAGCAGCTTCTGGAGAAACGTGACCAATTGAAGCACCTCTTGTTGCTCCACTAAATCTTCCATCAGTAATAAGTGCACATTTGTCACCTAGGCCCATTCCCATAATTAAACTTGTAGGAGCTAGCATCTCTTGCATACCAGGACCACCTTTAGGACCTTCATATCTAATAACAACAACATCACCAGCTTTTACTTTCCCACCAACAATTCCAGAAATAGCTTCTGGTTGTCCATCAAAGCAAACTGCTTTACCTGTAAATACTCTATCTCCAGTAATTCCAGCAGTTTTAATAACAGCACCTTCTTGTGCAAGGTTTCCATAAAGGATAGCTAATCCCCCAACTTCTGAATATGGATTATCAATAGTATGAATAATATTTGTGTCTTTTATATATGCATCTTTAATTTTTTCATATAAAGTTTCACCAGTTATAGTAAGATTTTCAATTAAGATATCATCACCTCTTTTTGTCATCTCTTTCATAACAGCATTAACTCCACCTGCTTTATTGATATCTTCCATATGTACAGTTGATAATGATGGAGAGATTTTAGCAATATGTGAAACCTTTTTTGAAATTGAGTTAATATCTTCAAGATTAAAGTTAACTCCTGCTTCTTTTGCAATAGCTAACATATGTAATACAGTATTTGAAGATCCACCCATTGCCATATCAACAGCAAATGCATTTCTAACGGCATTTTCATTTAAAATATTTTTTAATTTAAATTTTTCTCTAGATTGTGCATCTTTTGCAATCTCACAAACTCTTCTTGCAGCTTTTCTATATAACTCTTCTCTCTCAGGAGTAAGTGCTAAAATTGTACCATTTCCAGGAAGTGCAATTCCCATTGCTTCCATAAGTGTATTCATAGAGTTAGCAGTAAACATACCTGAACATGATCCACCAGATGGACATGCATTACACTCAATATCTTTTAACTCTTCATCACTCATATCTCCTGCTTCATGTTTTCCTACAGCTTCAAAAGCAGTAGCTAAATCAATAGGAGTACCATCTTTTGTGTGACCTTTTTGCATTGGCCCACCAGATACAAATACAGTAGGAACATTTACTCTTAAAGCACCCATAATCATACCTGGTACAATTTTATCACAATTTGGAATAGCAATCATCGCATCAAGTTTATGTGCATTCATAACTGTTTCAATAGAAGATGCTATCAATTCTCTACTTGGAAGTGAAAATAACATACCATCATGACCCATAGCAATACCATCATCAACACCAATTGTATTAAACTCAAATGGAACACATCCATTTGCTTTAATCTCTTCTTTTATAATTGCTGATACTTTATCTAAGAAAAAGTGTCCAGGAATTAATTCAATAAAAGAATTTGCAACTCCAATAAATGGTTTATCAAAATCTTCATCTTTTAATCCAGTCGCTCTTAATAAAGATCTGTGTGGTGTTCTGTCAAAACCTTTTTTTACTTCATCACTTCTCATATGTCTTTATCCTTTTCTAGGGCTATTTTGTGGGGTGCATTATACATTTTTAGGGTTTTGTTTCTTATTAAAAAAAAATATTTTTATAAAATTTTGAAATTTTTTTCAAAAACCCTTGACAAAGAAAAAAAAATCTATTATAATTCCAGTCCAATTTAAGAAACAACACAATGTTTTTTAAATTCAAACTACTGTTAAGTGCGAGTGTGGCGGAATAGGTAGACGCGTGGGACTTAAAATCCCATTCCGGTTTCGGAGTGTGAGTTCGATTCTCACCATTCGCACCACTTTTCAATTGATGCGAGAGCATCTTTTTTTTTGCGTAGAGAGTTGGCTGAGTTGGTCGAAAGCACCGGTTTTGAAAACCGGCGAGGTTCACGCCTCCGAGGGTTCGAATCCCTTGCTCTCTGCCATTTTTTTTAAACAATCATTTTATCTTACTACTGTTAAAATGATTTATACGGAGGTATAGCAAAGTTGGTAATGCCCGGGATTGCAAATCCTGTATGCGTCGGTTCGAGTCCGGCTACCTCCTCCATTTATAATTTAAACAAACACAAATAGAACGTAGTAACTCATGCTGATTTTTGTCAAATTTTTGACTGGATTTTGTCATGTTAATATGTATTTATAATTTGAGTTTTTTATTATAAGACATATTAAAAAAAGGAAAGACAATGGCAAACGGAACAGTAAAATGGTTCAATAGTGAAAAAGGTTTTGGATTTATTCAACAAGATGATGGTGGGAAAGATGTATTTGTACACTACAGACAGATTAATAACACAGGTTACGGAAGAGTTTCTTTAGATGAAGGTCAAAAAGTTACTTTCGAAGTAGAAGAGGGTCAAAAAGGTCTTCAAGCTGTTAACGTAACTGCTTTATAATATAAGCTTTAAATAGTAAAAAGGGGAGGTATTTTATACCTTCCCTTTTTTTATGTCTTAAGCTATTTAACCTGTGGCCTTTTTATTCTTTTCTAAATTATTAAAAAATTATTGATTTCAATAAATTGAGACATTTTTGAGTAATTGTTTAGTTATTATTTCAAACTTAATTTTAGGAGAAGAAATGAACATAAAAAATTTAATTGTATCAATAATTGGTGTTGGATTATTGGCAGGTTGTACACATAAACAAGTAAAGGTACATACATTACATGATAATAAGTTAAGTTGCAATGAAATAGTCTTAGAGTATGCAAAAACAGAGATGGTTCTTGATGATATTGATGAAAAAACGGGTTTTTCTGGTAGAAATGTAGGAATGGGGCTATTCTTTTGGCCCGGAATAATTGTGAACCAAATGAATGCTGGTGATGCTCGAGAAGCGGCTAAAGCAAGAATTGAAGTTTTATCAAAACTTTCAAATGAGAAAGAATGTATGATTGATAAAGAAAAACTTGACGAAGAAAAAAATAAGCTTAGGGCAGAACTTAAGGATGAAAAAGAGACTAAAAATTAATTAAATTATATAAAAAAGCATAATTAAGAAAGAGTAAAAAAGGGGAGGTATTTTATACCTCCACTTTTTTTATATCTTCTTTATCCCTAAATCCTTACCATAATAATTTAAATCTTAAATCTTAAATTTTAAAGTGTAAAGAAAAAGTAAAGAAAAATAACCTTGTTACATTAACATATAACTAGTATAATTATTTTTCTTAATAAAATGGCTCTAAGTGCAAAATAAAGAAAGGTGTGACTAAAACTAAACTTACGATTTTGTACTTAGAACTTTCTCAATCTAAATATTATCTCAATAATTATATTTAAAATCTATAAAAAGCTTATTTTTATTTAATATATATAAAACTTTTATATTAAAACAAAGGACTAGTTATGAAAAGAATGTCAATCTATTTTTTGCTGTCAGTGTTTTTATTAACAGGATGTTCTCAATACAAAGACCCAGAGTTAGCAAAAGAAATTGCTAAATTAGAAGCAAAAGAGAATTTAGATGAGTTTGATAAAGAGGAACTAAAAGACTTAAAAGAAAAAGCTAAATATTCAACTCCACAAATTGACTCTTGTAAATTATAATTCTTACTAAGGAAGTTTTATATGGAAATAAATAGAAGCAAGATTAGTTAAATTAACATATAAAATACAAAAATAATTTATTTTCATTTAATAAAATGTATAAAAATTTAATATAATTATTATATACTCTTTATCAGGACTTTTATAAAGAGATTAGTATGAAAATAACAAATGATGAAAAAAACATTTTAAATATAATTAAGTTTTCTCCAATAATTCTTGTAATTCTTGTATCTCTTTTTGTATCAAATATTTATTTGACAAAAATGGAAGAAGCCTTCTCAAAAGAAATTAAACTAACAAAACAGAAATATCTTCTTCAAAATAAACAAATAGTAAAAAGTAAGATAGATAATATTTATAATCTAATAACATATGAAAAAGATAAATCGGAACAATTATTAAAACAACAGATAAAAAATAGAGTATATGAAGCCCATGCTATAGCTACAAATATATATGAAGAAACAAAAGATTTTGTTACTAAAGAGGAATTATTATCAATAATAAAAAAAGTATTGGGAAGCATAAAATATAACAATGGTCGAGGATATTTTTTTATTGATGATGTAAATGGAATAGGTATTTTACAACCTTTAAATAAAAGCTTAGAGAATATAAATAAACTAGAGTTTAAAGATGCAAAGGGCTACCAATTTGTTAAAACTATTGTTCAAACTATAAAAGACAAAAGTGAAAGGTATGATACTTACTATTGGTATAAACCTAATAACAATAAAGACACATATAAAAAAATAAGTTTTTATAAGTATTTTGAACCATTAAACATGGCAATAGGAACTGGGGAATATATTGATGATTTTGAAAATGACTTAAAAAAAGAGTTGTTGTTAAAAATTAGAAAGATCAAGGGAGAAGATAATTCTTATGTATTTATATTTGATGATAAAGGTACGGTTCTCTCTCACTACAAAGATTCTTTAGTTGGGACTAATCGATATAATGTAATTAATCCTTTAGGAAAACATGTTGTAAAAGATGTTATTGAATTTGCAATAAAAAATAAAAAAGGTTTTATGGAATATAGTACTGAGGTAAATCCTGAGAACTTAGAAAAACAAGATAAAATCTCATATATTAAATTTGTTGATAATTGGAATTGGGTTATTGGTACAGGATTCTTTTTAGAAAAATTTAATAAAGAAATTGAACTAAAAACAAAAAACTTATTGAGTTCAAAAGAAAAATCAATTAGGGAAATAGTTTTACTTTCTATTCTTATAACTGCTGTATTTATTTTGTTATCATTTTATATATCTCAGAAAATATCAAAAAAATTTATAATATATAGAACTAAGATTGAAGATGAAAATAATAAAACTATAGAAAAAGAAAGATTACTAATACAACAATCAAAAATGGCAGCAATGGGAGAGATGATAGGAAATATTGCTCATCAATGGAGACAACCTTTATCTGCAATTTCAGCTAGTGCTACGGGATTGAAAATTCAAAAAGAATTAGATAACTTATCTGCTTCAGAGTTAGATTCTTCACTAACAGCTATAAATGATTCAGTTCAATACCTTTCTAAAACAATTGATGATTTTAGAAGCTTTCTTAACCCTAATAATAAAGAACGAAGAAGTTTTATGATTTCAAACTCTTTAGAAAAAGCTTTAAATTTAGTTAGTTCGCAATTCTCTGCAAAAGAGATAGAAATTATTAAAGATATTGATGATTATGAATTATACTCAATAGAAAATGAACTTGTTCAAGTTTTTATTAATCTACTCAATAATGCAAAAGATATCTTAATTACAAAAGAGAATCAACAAAGATTAATTTTTATAAAAACTTACAAAAAAGATAATAGTTTTTATATTGAAATAAAAGATAATGGTGGGGGAATTAAAGAAACTATTATAGAACGAATTTTTGAACCATACTTTACAACAAAACACCAATCTCAGGGTACTGGTATTGGATTGTATATGAGTCAAGAAATTGTAAAAAATCACTTAGCAGGAAGTTTAGTGGTAGAAAACACTACTTATACTTATAAAAATATTGAATATATAGGGGCAAAATTCACTATCAAAATAACTACAAAATAGTTTTAAATACTTAAATCCTTTAGTTTCTATAACTGTAATCAAAATGTAAGATATTGAATATATAATATTTTTATATATAACAATAAGAAAAGAGTATGGGAAAAGAATTAGAAAAATTTGAAAATTTAGTATTTAAATATAGAAATAAAAGAATCAGTCTTAAAAACTTATCCTTAGATGAATACCTTTATTCTTTACATTCAGAGATTCCTCATCTTTTTCAAAATAAATCAATATCTCTTTCAAATGAAGAAAAACAAATCTTTTTAAACTTCTTAAAATATTATAAAAAAACCTTAAGTTCTTAAAAAATCATTTTTTATGTGATTTATGTTATAATTATTTTTATTATAACAAGGTTGAAGGTTTATTGAATGATTATATTAAATATTGAGTTGGGTGAGGAGTTAGAAAAAAAATTCTATCAAAGAGCAAATGAAAAAAAAATATCTTATTTGGAGTATGTACAAAAGCTTATAATTGAAGACTTGGAAGTTTATGAGAATATTTTAGAAGAAAGAAAGAAAAACAAGCAGAGCAGAAAAACTGCTCCATCAATTAGACGTTTAAGCTAAAAAAGTTGCTTTATATTCATCTTCTTTAAAACCTATAGTAAATTTTTCTTCACCATTTAAACCGTGTTCTATAATTGGCCTTTTTAAGATACCATTATCTTTTACAATTATACTTACTGCTTTTTTTTCAGTTGGTTTTTTAGTTTTTAATTCTAAATCTCTATACACTTTACTTCTTGGATTTAACATTGAAGCAGCAGGTGTAAAAGTTTGCCATTTCTCTATTTTTTCTTCATTAACTGGCTCTTTACTTAAATCTATAAAATCGTAAGAGATGTTATTTTCATCAAAAAAAGCTCTAGCTTTTTTAACACTTGGGCAACTTTTAATTCCGTACATTTTCATATTCAATCCTTTTATTCAATTGTAATTTTATATTCTAAATCAAGTTGAGTGCTAAAAATTTTAGCAAAACCTAGTAAATCCTTTGGATAGTATAATCACCTTTTATTATTTTAGATAAATATTTATTTAGATTGTAATATTTTTAAAGGTAAATCTTTTTGTTAATTTGTATCTTTTTTATCACTTTCCTTCAAATTTATAAAAAACATCATTGAAGCTTATCTATTTATGTTTATATTTTATTTTACTTAATTATAATAATACTATATATTTACATATTGATTACATTATATACTTTTATGGAATTATTTTGTAATCGATATTGTGTATTATAGATTTATATTAACAAAAGGAATACTTATGGCATTAAAAGTAGCAATCAATGGAACAGGTAGAATTGGACTAATCGCAGCAAAAATTGTATCTCAAAGAAGTGATATGGAGCTTGTAGCATTAAATACAACTTGTGATATGGATATGTTAATTTATTTATTAAAGTATGATACAGTGCACATGGGAATCAATGCAGAAAAAGTTGATGATGAAAATATCTTAATCAATGGAGTAAAAGTTAGAGTATTTTCTGATAGAGATCCAAAAAATGTTGATTTTGGTGGATGTGGAGCTAAAGTTGTTATTGAGTGTACGGGAGCATTTTTAACAACTGAAAAATGTCAAGCATATTTAAAAAATGGTGTTGAAAAAGTTGTTATGTCTGCACCTGCTAAAGATGATACACCAACATATGTATTAAACATCAATACAGACGAATATAAAGGTGAAGCTGTTATTTCAAATGCTTCTTGCACAACAAACTGTTTAGCACCAATTTGTAAAGTTTTAGATGATACTTTTGGAATTGAAAATGGTTTAATGACTACAATTCACTCTTATACAAATGATCAAAATATTTTAGATGGTAAACATGCAAAAGATACAAGAAGAGCAAGAGCAGCTGCTATGAATATGATTCCAACTACAACAGGAGCAGCAAAAGCAATCGCACTTGTAATGCCTAACTTAAAAGGTAAACTTAATGGTTATGCAATGAGAGTTCCAACTGCAGATGTTTCAGTTGTAGACTTAACAGTAAATCTTAAAAAAGAGGTTACTAAAGAAGATGTAAATAAAGCAATGGAACTAGCAAGTCAATCTTCATTTGATGGTTTAATTGAAATTGATAATGATAAGAGAGTTTCAAGTGACTTTATTGGAAGTTCATACTCTTCAACATTTGTTCCTGACATGACTTCTGTAATTGAAGGTAAAACTGTAAAAGTTTTAGCATGGTATGATAATGAATGGGGATATACAAGTAGATTAGTTGATATGACACTTTTTGTTGGTCAATACTAATAGTACATGTAAATAAATTTAACACTTAAGGTGAATTATGGCAATAGCAATAATGACATCAGGGGGAGACTGTGCGGGTATGAATCCTGCGATAAAACAGTTTGTCGACTATTGTTTTAATAGAAAAGTTCAACCTTACTTAATCTATGATGGATTAAAAGGCTTAATTGATGGTGATATAAGACCTGCAACATACGAAGATGTTGCAGGAATTATGCATGAAGGTGGTACTAAAATTAGGTCATCTAGATCAAAAAGATTTTTTGAATATAAATATAGAGAACAAGCTTACAAAAACTTACAAAAACATAATATTGACAAAATAGTAATTTTAGGAGGAGATGGTTCCTTTAGAGCACTAAACCAATTCCATAAGGATTTTGGGGTGAATTTTGTAGGGATTCCTGCAACCATTGATAATGATATTTTCGGAACAGAATATTGTTTAGGGGTTGATACTGCTTTAAATGTAATCAGACAAGCAACTGATGCAGTAAGGGATACTTCATCTTCTTTTAAAAGAGCTTGTGTAATTGAAACTATGGGTAGAGATTGTGGATATTTGGCATTAGTATCTGCAATTACTTGTGGTGCTGAGGTTTGTATAATTCCAGAATTAGATTATGATTTAGATATTATTGGTAAGAGATTAAAAAAAGAGATTGCAGACGGTAGAAAATATGTTGTTTGCGTAGTTGCAGAAGGCTGCCATGATGACAAATGTATAAGTACACAACACTTAGTTGACTGGTTACAAAATGATATAGGAATTGAAACAAGAGCAACAATTCTAGGTCATGTACAAAGGGGTGGGAATCCAACTGTATTTGATAGACTTTTAGCTTCACAGTTTGCAACCTTTGCAGTAGATAGATTGCTTTCAGGTCAAACTGGAGGAAGTGTAATTGTTTACAATAAAAGTCAATTTGATTTTGTATCAATAGAATATGTCAATTCGCAAAAGTATAAGATAAAAGATGAATTATTAGATTTAGCGAGAAGATTGGTTAATTAATTAGGTTTAAAATTTACAAAGGGGAGATAGGGATGAAAGCAATTGTTTTAGCAGGAGGATTTGGTACTAGAATTCAACCATTGACAAATTCGGTACCAAAGCCAATGCTTCCGATATTAAATCGGCCTATGATGGAACATATCATCATAAAACTAAGAGATGAATTAGGTATTACAGAGATTGGTGTTTTACTTTATTTTAAACCAGATATTATTAAAGAACATTTTAAAGATGGGAAAGATTTAGGTGTAAATATTCAATATTTTTTACCTGATGATGATTATGGAACTGCAGGAGCAGTTGCTTTTGCAAGAGAGTTTTTAGATGAAACCTTTATTATCGTTAGTGGAGATTTAGTAACTGACTTTGATTTTAAAAAGATAAAAAAATTCCATGAGAAAAAAGAGTCTCAATTAACTATTACTTTAACACCTGTTGAAAATCCACTTCAATTTGGAGTTGTAATTGCAAATGAAGAGGATAGAATCGAAAAATTCTTAGAGAAACCAAGTTGGGGAGAAGTATTTAGTGATACTATCAACACTGGTATTTATATAATAGAACCACAAGTTTTAGATTTGATTCCATTTAAACAAAATTATGATTTTGCAAAAGATTTGTTTCCAAAGATGATGAAAGAAGATATTCCTTTATGGGGTTGTCCTCAAAAAGGATATTGGAGAGATGTTGGAAACCCAGAAAGCTATAGAGATGTTTATAAAGATATTATGCTTGGAGATATTCAACTTCCATTTAAAGGGGAATCTAGCTCTTTAGATAAAGGAACTATTTATTGTGAAGAGGGAACTAAATTAAACAAAAAAATTAGAGTTGAAGGAACTGTAGTTTTAGGTAAAAATGTATCTATTGATGAAGGAGTTACACTTAAAAATTGTGTAATTGGAGATAATACAAAAGTTTCAAAACATTCTGAAGTTATTGACACAGTTTTATGGAATGATGTAAAACTTGGAGTTAAAGTAAAGCTAAATAATTCTGTAATTTGTAATGATAATGTTATAAAAGATGAATCAAAAGCATCTCATGGTGTTATTATGGCTGAAAAGTGTCTAGTTAATAAAAAAGTATCTTTTGAAAAAGATATTATTATGTGGCCAGATAAAGTAGTTGAAGCTTCTTCTGTAATTAGTTCTAATATCATTTGGGGAAATAAATACAAATCATCTATTTTTGAAGAGGGTTCTGTAGTTGGTAGAACAAACATTGAATTATCTTGTCAAATGACTACAAAATTAGCTGAAGCCTTTGGTTCAATACTTCCAAAGGGATGTAATATTTATATTTCAAGGGATTATCATCCTTCAACATTTATGTTAAAAAGAGCTTTTGTTGGTGGTATATTATCAACGGGAGTTAATATTGTAGATCCTAGAAATGTACCATCAAATGTAATGAGACATGCTTTAAGTAGTAAAGAAGATATGGCGGCAGGTGTTCACTTTAGACAATCTGTTTTTGATCCAACTGAAACAGAAATAATCTTTTATACAAGTGAAGGTCTTCCTGTTGATAGTAAAGTGGCTCAATCTATTGAAAGAGTATTCTTCAGAGAAAACTTTAGAAGAGTTCCATATACAGATATTGGTACTGTAGTTGATAATTTTACTTTAAGTGATGAATATATTGAAGCTATTCAAAACTCTTTTGATAAATCATTATTCCAAGCTTCTGAAATTAAAGTGGCTGCTGATATTATGAATGGTTCTACTTCAGATATCTATCCAAGAATTATAAATGAACTTGGTATTGAAAATATCATTTTAAATGCACATAAAAGTGAAAAAATTAAATCAGCTGATATTGAAAAAACACAATCTACTATGCAAAATATTGTTAGAGCAATGAATCTAGATTGTGGGTTTTTAATTTATCCAAATGGTCATAAACTTCAAGTAATTGATAGTACTGGAAGATTAATCTATGACTATAAATTATTAATTGCTGTTTTACAATTATTAGATATGACAACAGATAGAAAACTAAAAGTTTTACTTCCTGCGTGGGCTCCAGATTTTGTTAGTTATGAGAATATTGAAATCACAATGAATAAACTTGAAAATCTTAAAGCAAAAGAGTTAAAAGAATATGACTTAATTGCAGATAGTGATGGGCACTTTGCCTTTAGTGAATTTGGTTTAAATAGAGATTCAATTTATGCAAGTTTTAAAATCCTTGAGTTACTTCAAAAATCGGGGAAAGATTTTTCAAAAATTGTAAGAGATATTAAAGACTTTGTGTATAAAGGGGAAAATATTCCTTGTCCAGATACCTTAAAAGGTAAGATGATGAGAAAATTCCTAGAAGATGGTAAAGGTAAGCAAACATCAAATATCGATGGTGTGAAAATTTGGATGAATGATGATGAATGGATTTTAATGGTTCCAGATCAACACAATGAATATTTAAATCTTTATGTTCAGGCTGAAGATGAGAAAAGTGCTGGAAAAATATTCTATTCATATCAAGATAAAATAGAAAAGTGGATTAGTGAATAAAAAATTATATTTGTCATTTTTATGGCATATGCATCAACCTTATTACAAAGATGATTTAACAAACAAGACATTAATGCCTTGGGTGTTTTTACATGCTACAAAAGATTATTATGACATCCCTTGGTATTTGGAAAAATTTCCAAATATCAAGGCAACTTTTAATCTTGTTCCTTCACTTATGGCTCAGATTGAAGAGTATATCAATGGAACTGCCAATGATAAGTTTATGGAGATTTTGAAAAAAGATGTAAGTCTTTTAAATAACGAAGAAATACTATTTTTAGAAGAGTATCTATTTTTACCAAATGAACAAAATATGATAAAACCTCTTTCAAGATATAATGAATTTTTAGTTAAATTCAAGGCTGAAGGGAATTCTATTAACTCTTTTAGCAATGAAGAATTAGTAGAGTTAGAAGTTTTATTTTTATTAACTTGGTGTGGTAATTATATAAGAGAAAACAATTATATTGTTAAAAATTTATTAGACCAAAAAAGAGGCTATACACAAGAGCAAAAACTTCAATTAGTATCGACAATGTTTGATTTTTTAAAGGAAGTAATTCCTTATTATAAAAAGCTTTGTGATAGTGGACAAATTGCAATTTCAACTACTCCTTTTTATCATCCTATTTTACCATTATTATTAGATAGAAAAAGTGCTGTTGAAGCAAAACCTCATGTTTTATTACCAAGTTCCCAAGCCGCTGATTTTAAAGATTTTGCTTCTATGCAAGTTAAAAATGCAGTTGAGTATTATAAAAAACATTTTGATACAGATGTAAGTGGCTTTTGGCCAAGTGAGGGAAGTGTTAGTGTAGAAACTATCTCACTTCTTGCAAAAAATGGTGTAAAATGGGCTTGTTCTGATGAAGAGATAATTTTCAAAACACTTCAAAAAGGAAATAAAGAGTTAGTTTATAAACCATATTCTTTAAATACAGAAAATGGAAAAGTAAATCTATTTTTTAGAGATAAATATTTAAGTGACTTAATAGGTTTTGAATATAGTAAAAAAGGAGCACGTGAAGCTGCCCATGATTTTATTTCTCATCTAAAAAATATCTACTATGACTCTTCTGATTCAGTTATTGTTCCTGTTATACTTGATGGTGAAAATGCTTGGGAATTTTATCCAAATAATGCAAAAGAGTTTTTTGAAGAGTTATATAAACAACTAGATTCCCAACCTTGGTTAGAGACAATTTTATTTGATGATGTAGCTAAAATAGATGATTTAGAAGAAGTTGAGATAGATACTCTTGCTAGTGGAAGTTGGATAAATGGAAACTTCGATATTTGGATTGGGAGTAATGAAAAAAACAGGGCTTGGGAACTTCTTGATATGACCAAAGCTGCCTTTGATAATGAAAAAGATAGTTTAAGTGAGGATATATTAAAAAGAATCGAAAAAGAGTTTTTAATTGCCCTTGGAAGTGATTGGTTTTGGTGGTATGGGGATGATCACTATACAGAATTAAACCATCAATTCGATGAACAATTTAGAGCACATTTAAAAAATATTTATGAGCTAATGGAAAAAAGTGTACCAACAGAAATCTTTACTCCAATAGTAAAAAAAGATAGTAAAAAAAGAGTTCATGTTCCACCAAAAGATTTTATCTATCCTGTTGTTGATGGAAATAATAGCAACTTTTTTGAATGGCTAAATAGTGGAGAAATAGATATTAAAAAAGAGTTTTCAACTATGGATTCTTCTGCTTCTATTGTAGATTATTTATATTATGGGAAAGATAAAGAGTGTAATTTATACCTTTATTTAAAAGGTGAAAAAATTAAGTATTTAAAAGATAAAGAATTAGAATTAAAAGTAACTATTGATGATAAGATTTTTGTATTTGATTTAAAAGATAAAATTGAAAGTTTAGTTCAAAATGGAACATATTTTGATTTAGCTTTAGATGAGGGAATCGAGTTAAAAGTTTATGATCAAAAGAAAGAGAAAGTGAATTTTATGTTTGAAATTTTCCAAGATGATAGAAAAATTCAAAGGTATCCACTTTATGATGAGACAGTTTTAGATTTTGAGAATTTATTCTTGAAAAATTGGTATATATAGGAGTAATGGTGTCAAATTTTAGATATTGCAAATTAACAAGAGAATGGACACTTTTTGCCCCTGAAAGATTAAAAAGACCAAGTGATTTACATAATAAAAAAGATGTGTATCTTGGTGAGATTATTCACGAAAGATGCCCCTTTGATATGGGAAAAGAGGAGTTTACTCCAAATGAGATTACAAGAATCTCACAAGATGGAAAATGGCAATGTAGAGTAGTCCCAAATCTATATAATGCACTTTCTATTGATGTTGCACCAAAATCTTCAAGAGAGAGTTTTTTTGAAACATATTCAGGTTTTGGAGCCCATGAAGTTATTATTGAAACTCCAAACCATGAAAAACAAATTTGGGATTTTGATTATAATGATTTTTTAAATTACTTTACAATTATAAAAGAAAGAGCAACTAATCTTAAAAGAGATGATAGATTTGCTTATCTTTCAGTATTTAAAAACTATGGAAAAGATGCAGGGGCATCAATGTCCCATTCCCACTCTCAGATTATGGCTTTACCTTTTCTTCCAAAAAAGATTAAAGAGGAGATAAGTTATAAAAAAGAGTATTATGAGGAACATAAAAGAGCTTTAATGGATGATATTGTTTATGAAGAGTTAAACTACAAAAAAAACATAATTGCTCAAAATAGTGAATTTGTATTATTTTGTCCTTATGCTTCTAAGTTTGCCTTTGAAGCAAAAATTGTTTCTAAGAAAAAACTCTCTTCTATTACAGAATTTAGCAAAACTGATTTAAGTGCTTTATGTGACATTACAAAAGAGTTTTATTCAAAGTTCCATAAAGCATTAGGTGAAGTTTCTTTTAATATGATTATTAAAAATGCTCCATATAAAGAGTATGATGAGAACACAAAAGAGTATTTTAGATTTTACATAGATATAAAACCTAGAATTTACAAGCAAGCAGGATTTGAATTGGATAGTGAAATGAATATAAATGTCATGCTTCCAGAAGATGCTGCCAAAATTTATAAGGAGAGCAAATGAGTATTCTTTTTGCAGCAAGTGAAATATTTCCCTATGCAAAAACTGGAGGTTTAGCTGATGTAGGTCATGCTTTACCAGAAGCTTTAAGAAATGAAGGGGAAAGAGTTTACTCTATTATGCCTTTGTATAATCAAATAGACAGAGATAAATTTAATATAGTTTTTAGTGGATTGACATTTGATTATTGGTTAGCTGGAGTTAGACATCAATTTGATGTTTTTCAAAAAAAAGACTCAAAAGATGAGTTGTTCATTTATAATCCAATTTTATGTGATAGATTAGGTTTATATTATGATGATTTTGGAGATTTTGGAGACAATGCTTTAAGGTTTGGTCTTTTTTCTTATTCAATTCTAGAAGTTATGATTAGAATGAAATTAGATATTCATGCTATTCATGTAAATGATTGGCAAACTGCACTTGTTCCAATGCTTGTAAAAACCAGATATAACTTAGATATTAAAACAGTTTTAACAATTCATAACTTAGCATATCAAGGTGTTTTTGGAAAAGATGTTATGGATCAACTTGAATTTGATTGGAATACTTGTTTTAAATTTGATGGTTTAGAATATTATGATGCAGTTAACTTTTTAAAAGCTGGTATCTATTTTAGTGATAAGGTTACAACAGTTAGTAGTACCTATGCCCAAGAGATTCAAACTGCAAGTTTTGGAAATGGTTTAGATGAAACTTTAAGAATCAATGCCTACAAACTAAAAGGGATTGTAAATGGAATTAGTACAGAAGTGTTTAATCCAAAAAAAGATGAGTATATAGAAAAAAACTTCTCCTTTAAAAGCTATAAAGGAAAGAAAAAAAATAAAGAAGCCCTTTGCAAAGAGTTAGATTTAGCCGAAGATAATAAACCTTTATTTATTTTTATTGGAAGATTTACTTCTCAAAAAGGTGTTGATTTAATTTTAGATGCAATAGAACTCTTTGCAAGTTATGAAGCAAATTTTGTAATTTTAGGAAGTGGTGAAGAGTCTTATAATCAAGCCTTTGGAAGTTTAATTGACAGATATAAAAATATAAAAATTAAAATTGGTTATGATGAAGGTTTTGGAAGAAAATTATATGCAAGTGCAGACTATTTATTAATGCCTTCTATTTTTGAGCCATGTGGACTTAATCAAATGATTTGTATGCAATATGGTGTTTTACCAATTGTAGCTAAAACAGGTGGTTTAAAAGATACAGTTATAGATTTTACTGATGTAAACGATTTAGAAAAGTTGAGTTTAGGTGTTGGAATAACATTTGATGAACACAATCTATTTTGGTTTAATCATGCAATTGCAAAGGCTTTATCTTTATATTCAAATAAAGATAAATTTGAAAATATATCTAAACATAATATGCAAGTTGATAATTCATGGAAAAACTCTGCACATGAATATATAAATCTATATAAAAAATAAAAAGGAAAAATTTAATATGAGTTATTTACATAGTTATGAAATTGATAAAAAATATTCAAAATCGGTTGCTTATTTCTCAATGGAGTTTGCAATTCATCAAGCTTTAAAAATCTACTCAGGGGGACTTGGTTTTTTAGCTGGTTCACATATGAGAAGTGCCTATGATTTAAAACAAAATGTTGTTGGAATAGGGATGCTTTGGAGTTATGGTTATTATGACCAAGGTAGAGATGAAGATAGATATTTAAAAGTTGAATTTAGAAGAAAAAGATATTATTTTTTAGAAGATTTAAATGTATCAGTAACTGTTGATATAAATGGTAAACCTGTTATTGTAAAAGCTTATTTAGTACCAAGTGAACTTTTTAATTCTGCACCACTTATTTTACTTTCAACTGATGTAGAAGGAAATGATTATTTATCAAGAACTATTACCCATAAACTTTATGACCAAAACAATGAAACTAGAGTTGCTCAAGAGATAGTTTTAGGTATTGGTGGAGCAAAAATCTTAGAAGCTTTAAAATATGACCCAGAGATTTATCATATGAATGAGGGACATTCTTTACCAATGGCTTTTGAACTATTAAATAGATTTAAAGATGCAAGGGAAGTTAAAAAAAGACTTGTTTTTACAACACATACTCCTGAAACAGCAGGAAATGAAGAACATGATATTCATATGCTTGATAGAATGGGATTTTTTGCAGGTTCACAATTACATGAAGTTAGAGGTGTAACTGGGATAGAAGGGGATAGATTCTCTTTAACTGTTGGAGCTTTAAAAATGGCAAAAATTGCTAATGGAGTTTCAAAAATCCATGGAGAAGTTGCAAATGAGATGTGGAAAGATGTTGAGGGAAGATGTGAAATTACTGCAATCACAAATGCCCAAAATAGAAGATATTGGAGTGATAAGACTCTAATGAAAGCTTTAGATGAACATGAAGATTTTGAACTTGATGCAAGAAAAAAACATTTAAAGAAAATGCTTTTTGTGGAAGTTGCTAACCAAACAGGAAAAATGTTTGACCCTGATGTTTTAACTATTGTTTGGGCAAGAAGATTTGCAGAATACAAGAGACCAGGTCTTTTAAAGTATGATTTACAAAGGTTTGAAAATCTAATTAAAAACCAAAAACATCCAGTTCAAATTATTTGGGCAGGAAAACCTTATCCATTTGATAACTTAGCAATTAATATTTTTAATGATTTAAACTATATGGCAAGAGCTTATAAAAATGTTGCTATTTTAGTTGGCTATGAATTAGACCTTTCAATGAAGTTAAAAAAAGGTTGTGATGTTTGGTTAAATAATCCAAGAGTTACTAGAGAAGCAAGTGGTACAAGTGGAATGAGTGCAGCTATGAATGGTACAGTTAATTTATCTATTGCTGATGGTTGGCACCCAGAGTTTTGTAAAGAAGGAGTTAATTCCTTTACAATTAAAACGGAAGGTAGAGACCTTTCAATTGAAGAGCAAGATAGACTTGATAATAAAAATTTAATGGATATATTAGAAGAGAAAATCTTACCAATGTATTACGAAGATAAAAAACAATGGATAGAAATAATGAAAAATTCAATGAACGACGTTATACCAGCATTTGAATCTGGACGAATGGCAAATGAATATTACGAAAAAATGTATAGATAAAAATCAATTATAGGGAGAACAAATGGGATTACATGAATTTGCAGGGAAAAAGGCGCCAAAATCAATTTTAGAAAACATACCACAACTAATAAGTGATTATTATACGAAAGTTCCAGATGTACAGAATGAAGCTCATATGGTGAGTTTTGGAACTTCAGGTCACAGAGGTTGTGCTTCTAAAAATAGTTTTAATGAAGAGCATATTATGGCAATGGCACAAGCTGTTGCTGAGTTTCATAAGCAAAAAGGTCATTCACAACTTTTTGTGGGGATGGATACCCATGCTTTATCGACACCAGCACATAGAACAACACTTGAGGTTTTAGCTGCAAATGGTGTTAAAACTTATTATGCTAAAGATTTTGGATATACACCAACTCCTGTAATATCCCATGCAATTTTAAGCCATGAAAACTCTGATGGAATTGTAATAACTCCATCACATAATCCTCCAAGTGATGGAGGGTTTAAATATAACTTTAGTGATGGAGGACCTGCTGATGAGTCTATTACAAAAGTTATTGAAGCAAGGGCAAATGAGATTTTAAAAAATGATTTACAAGATGTAAAACTAATGGATTTAGATAGTGCCTTAGAATCAGGATTTTTATTTGAATATGATTTTGTAACGCCATATGTAGATGATTTAGTAAATGTTATTGATATGGATATTATTAAAGATGCTAATTTAAAAATTGGTGCAGATGCTATGGGTGGTTCAGGAATGGCTTATTACACTGCAATAAAAGAAAAATATGATTTAAATATTGAAGTGTTTAATGATACACCTGATTTTACATTTTCATTTATGTGTTGTGACAAAGATGGAAAGATTAGAATGGACTGCTCTTCACCATATGCAATGGCAGGATTAATTGATTTAAAAGAGGATTTTGATATTGCCTTTGGAAATGATACAGATTTTGATAGACATGGTATTGTTACAAAAAGTAAAGGGCTTTTAAACCCAAATCATTATCTATCTGTTGCAATTGATTATTTATCAAAAAATAGAGAATTTGACGGTTTAGGTGTAGGAAAAACACTAGTTAGTTCATCAATGATTGATAGAGTTGTAAAAGATAATGGTAAAAAAGTATTTGAAACACCAGTTGGATTTAAATGGTTTGTTAAACCATTAAGTACAAAAGAGGTATTCTTTGGTGGAGAAGAGAGTGCAGGTGCATCATTTTTAAGAAAAAATGGACAACCTTGGAGTACAGATAAAGATGGTATTATTTTAAATCTTCTAGCCGTAGAGATTTTAGCAAAAACAAAAAAAGACCCTGGACTTTATTATGATGATTTAATTGAAAAGTTTGGAGAACCAGTATATGGAAGATTAGATGCCGTTGCAAATAGCGATCAAAAAAAGGCACTTAAAAATTTAAAACCTGAAGATATAAAAGCTGATACCTTAGCTGGTGAAAAAATTGAATCGATTTTAACAAAGGCAGATAATGGCGCTGCAATTGGTGGATTAAAAGTAAGTACACAAAATGGTTGGTTCGCAATTAGACCAAGTGGTACTGAGGATATTTATAAAATTTATGGGGAAAGTTTTAAAGGAAATGAACACTTAAAACAAATACAAGTTGAAGCACAAGAGATAGTAAATAATATATTTGATAATATTTAAACAGTGTTATTACAAATTTGTAACATTTTTATAATATAATATTAGCAAAAATCAATGGGGAAAGAGATGAATCCAAAAGCAGATGATTTAGTAAAGGAAAGTATGAAACTAGAAGATGATTTTTCTAGTTCATCACATGTTATAGATACTCTTGTAGAAGAGGGAGAACCAGTTGTTCAAGAGTATGAAATCCCAGATAGATACAATAAAGATACCCTAAGAATCTTGATGGTAAATACTCAAAAGTATTTTGTGTATTGGGAAGTTAATGATGAGACATTATCAAAAAACAACATTGATTTAGGCAAAGATAAACTTTATTTTAAAGTTTATGATTCAAACAATCAAGAACTTTACAGTTTTGAGTCTTCATTTGCTTTAGGTAAATATTATGTGAAAAGACCTTTTGAAAATATGAATGTTTATGTAAAAGTTGGTTTAACAAAAGAGGATGATTTTGTTGAATTAATTACTTCAAATACAATTCACACTTTTTCTTCACAGATAAATTTGCCAAGTAGTGAAGATGAGGTTTGGATTAGAAAAAAAATGGGATGGACAGAAGTTATTAGAAGTACAATTGAACATTCACATGAGGGAGTGTCTTCTGCAAAATATGTTGAAGAGATGGAAAAAGTTAGACATTTTATAGATGAGATTGAAGAAAAACAAAATTTCAGCTCTTCATCAATTGTAAAATAAAAGATTTGTAACTAAGCCCTAAGATATTGGGGTAAAATTTAAGGGAAAGACATGGTTAAAGGATATTGGGTACCTGTATTACATTCACATTTACCGTTTGTAAAGCATCCACAGTATGAGAATTTTTTAGAGGAACATTGGCTTTTTGAGGCTATCACCGAGTGTTATATTCCTTTATTGAAAAGATTAAAAAAATTAGATGATGATGGTGTAAATTTTAAACTTACTACTTCTGTTACTCCACCTCTTGCTGAGATGTTAGCGGATTCACATCTTATGGGTAAATATAAAGCTTTTTTAGATAAACATATAGAACTTGGAGACAAAGAGGTTGAAAGAACAAAGGGTGATGGTCATTTTGGACCATTGGCCAATTTTTATAGAGATTTATTTATTGAAACTAAAGAATTTTTTGAAGGTTTCTTAGAAGGAAATGTTTTAAATGGATATAAATATTTTTATAATAAAGGTTCATTAGAAGTTATAACTTGTGGAGCAACCCATGGATATTTACCAATTTTAAGTGTAAATGTACATGCAGTTAGAACACAAATAGAAATTGCAGTTCAATCCCATGAGAAACATTTTGGACGAAAACCTAAAGGTATTTGGTTACCTGAGTGTGCCTATTATGATGGTTTAGATGAAATACTAAATGAAAAAGGGATAAGGTTTTTTATCGTTGATTCCCATGCCTTAACATATGGAAGACCAACTTCTGTAAATGGAGTTTATACTCCAACTTATACCCCAAGTTCTTGTGCAGCATTTGGTAGAGATGCACAATCATCAAAACAAGTTTGGAGTTCAAAAGAGGGATACCCTGGGGATTTCAATTATAGAGACTTTTATAGAGATATAGGTTATGACCTTGATTTTGATTATATTAAACCTTATATCAATCCAGATGGTATTAGAGTATTTACAGGTTTTAAATATCATAAGATTACAGGAACTACAGACTATAAAGAAGCATATAATCCATGGGTTGCTCAAGATAGAACAAAGCAACATGCTGAGAATTTTCACTGGCATAGGGAAAAACAGTTTGACCATTTAGGGTCACTTATGGATAGAACGCCAATGGTTGTTTCACCTTATGATGCAGAGCTTTTTGGTCATTGGTGGTTTGAAGGTCCAGAGTTTTTAGCAAATATGTTTAGAGAAATTGATAAACACAAAGTTATGAAAGCTGTAACTCCAATAGAATATCTAAACATGTACCCAAAAAATCAGGTTGTAAATCCTAATCCTTCCTCTTGGGGAGATAAAGGATATTATGATGTTTGGCTTAATGAAGGAAATGATTGGATATATAGACATCTTCATGAGATGGCTGATGTTTTAGAAGAAAAAGCACGGGAATATTTCCATACAGATGATGATAATATATCAAGGGTTTTAACTCAAATGTTAAGGGAGTTATTATTGGCTCAAAGTAGTGACTGGGCGTTTTTAATGACAACTGCTACAGCTACTGAGTACAGTGAAAATAGAACTAAAGAGCATATATCCAACTTTAATGAATTACTTGGTATGATAAATAATAACAATATTGATTTTGAATTATTAGATAAATTAGAGTATAAGAACTCAATTTTTGATTTTATTAATTTCAGAACTTTTATAACAAGTTAATAAAAAGATAAAAGGTCCCCACAAAATTGGGACTGTTTTTAGGATAATAAATGATAGCTATTTTTAACGCCATAACAAATATTGCTGAAGATATAGAAAAAAATGTATTTGTTGATTGTGATAGATTTATTTCAAGTGGATTAACTGACAAAGAGATGAATGAACAAGTTCGATCTTATTGTGCAGACGTTATAGAAAGAGAGTTTAGAAGAACAAAATCTATCCACTCTTTTATTGGAAGACAACACAAAAATTTAAAAGTAAATAATGAAAAAGGAAAATACAAAGTAAGTTATGTATCAATTGACAATATTGATTTACTCGATGTAAACTTTTCTTTGGGTTCAATTTTTGGTATTTATGAAAAACAAATGGATGCTTTTCATTTAAAAGCAGCAATTTACGTAACATATGGACCAACTTTTCAATTAGTATTTGCTTCAAAAATGGATGGAGTTCAATATTTTTCATTTGAAGATGGGGAGTTTATTGAACAAGATAATTTAACATTAGAAAAAGTTGGGAAAATAAACTCGACTGCTGGTTTAGTTCCTGAGTGGACACCTGAACACAAAGCTTTAGTAGATAGTTTTTTTAACAAAGGTTATAGATTAAGATTTTCAGATTCATTATGTTTAGATACTCACCAAATTTTATTTAAAAAAGGTGGATTATACTCTTCTCCTGCAACTAAATCTTTTCCAGAAGGAAAACTATTTACTGTCTTTGAAGCCTTCCCTATTGCTTATATAATTGAGCAAGCAGGTGGTAGAGCAATTAATAAAAAAGGTCGTATTTTAGATATGACAACTACAGATATAAATGCAACTACACCAATATATTTTGGCTCAAGAGAAGAGATTCAAATCGTTGAAGATTCATTTCTAAACAGTTAACTTTTTTAGTTAACTGTTTTTAAAAACTGCACAACTTCCTTTATAGATTTTTCATAATTTTTCTCATCAATTATTTCATCTAAATTATTTGTAAACATTGAATAAAGTTCATATTCTGGTTTAGTATCATATAGCCTTTCTAAAATCATTAAAATTGTTCTAATACTAATATGATGACTTAAATTGTCGTACTTATATTCTTCAAGATTACAAGCTAAAGAATAATTGTCTTTATGGTTAAAAGTAGCATCAATAAAAATCAATTTTGTAGCTTCTTTTAACTCAAGGCTTAATTCTGGTGTTAATTGAAAGGTTGAAATCAATTTGGTATTAGGTAAATCATAGCTTTGCAATCTTTTTATTACATCAATTCCAAAACCATCTTCACCTCTTAAATCATTTCCAAAACCTACAATTATTGTCATTTTTTGATTTATCCTCTTCTTATAGTTTCAATTATATTTTTCTTTTCATCTCTAATCTCAATTGTTGAAGAGACAATTCCTTGAGCATGGGTAGAACAACTAAGACATGGGTCAAAACATCTAATAACAGCTTCAACTCTATTAAGTGCTCCCTCTTTTATATCATTTCCATCTAGAAAAGTTTGGGCAACTTGTTTAACCCCTGCATTCATTGCAAGGTTATTGTTACCTGTTGCAATGATTAGATTAACACCTGTAATTATCCCATTATCATCACTTTGGTAATCATGGAATAATGTTCCCCTTGGAGCTTCAGAACACCCAACACCTTGGTTTCTATTAATATTTGCATGGGCTCTAATTTGAGTATCAAGTGTTTGTGGTTCATTTAGTAGTTGTTCAATTCTTTCAATTCCATATATAATCTCAATTAATCTTGCATAATGGTAATAAAAAGTATTAAGTACTGGTTTACCATTATTTATATTTTTAAACTTTTCAAATTCAATATCAGCAAGAGGAGTTCCACAAGCATTTGCGATATTTAGTCTAGCAAGAGGACCTACTCTATACATACCATTTGGGTATCCAAGTGGTTTATAATATGGAGATTTTAAATAACTATCCTCTTCAACTGCTTCTCCAATATAATCTTTATAAAATCTTGGATCAATTCCATCTTCTAAGATATTTCCTTGACTATCTATAAATCTTAAAAATCCATCATAGTGTTCAAGATTACCTTTTTTGTTTACTAATCCCATAAATAAAGATGGAAAGTTTGCGAAAGAATCAATCTCTTTTTGAAATTTATGTAAGTTCTCAGTAAAGTATTTTAAGGCTGTTTGTGCAATCTCTAAAGCTTCAGGAATTGAAGCTAAGATAGAATCTTTGGTTTCCACGCTTATTTCATGACTAACACCACCTGGAACAATCCATGTTGGATGTATTCTTTTCCCTCCAAGGGTTTCAATTATTTTTTGACCAAAAGCTCTAAGTTTTATTCCATCCTTTGCCATTTGAGGGTGGGTTTGCATAAGTTTAAAAATATTTCTATCCTCAGGGGCTGCATCAAAACCAAATACAAAATCAGGGGAACTAAGATGATAGAAATTTAAAGCATGTGATTGGATGATTTGAGCAAGGTTTATTATTCTTCTTAAGTTTCTTCCAGCTTTAGGAGGTCTTACGGCCAATAGATTATCACAGGCTTTTGAAGATGAAATTGCATGACTCACTGGGCAAATTCCACATGTTCGTGCAGTTAGTCCTGGCATCTCTGAGTATGGTCTTCCTTCACACATTTTTTCGAAACCTCTATATTGAGTTACATGTAATCTCGCATCCTCAACATTTTTATTTTCATCTAAATCAATAGTGATTTTTGCATGCCCTTCTATTCTTGTTACTGGACTAATTACAATTTTTTCTTTTCCCATAAATCTCTCCTATAAGCCAAATCTTGTATATTTACTAACATCAACTTCAACACCTTCAATAAGACCTTTTAACACTGCATAAATTGCATCTGCTGGAGTTGGGCAGCCAGGAACAAAATAATCAACATCTATAGCTTCATTAAGAGGGATAACCTTGTCTAAAAGTTTTGGAATTACCTTATCTGGGTATTTACCTTTATTAAAATCAGCTAGGTCAAAATATCCTTTTTCTAAAACTGCATCGGTTCCTGCTAGGTTTTTTAATGCAGATACATTTCCTGTAATTGCACAATCACCCAATGCTAAGATTTTTTTCGAATTTTTTCGAATCTCTTTTATAATTTTAATATCATGATCTGTACTTAAAGCCCCTTCAACTATGAATAAATCAAGTTCATTTGGAATCTCTTTTGCATCAACATAAGGAGAATAAACTACATCCATATATTCAGATAATTCAACAATTCTTTCATCCATGTCTAGAAAAGACATATGACAACCAGAACAACCATCAAGCCAAACTGTTCCTACTTTTATCTTTTTCATCTATTTTCCCTCATTTGAATTAGGTTTGTTACAATATTTTTCTTTTTAACCATCTCTGTTGAACTTACACCTTTTTCAAATAATGACCCAGTTGGACATACCTGCACACATTTTCCACAAGAAGTACAGCTTTCACTGTCTGCCCATGGTTCATCCATATCATGAATAATCTTAGCATCAATTCCACGGCCAAAGATATCTAAAGCATGGGCACCTTCAACTTCATCACAAACTCTAACACATCTAGTACATAAGATACATCTATTTGGGTCATAAACATAATCTTTATGTGATGCATCAATTTCAAAGTTTTTATTAATATATGGAACATGAGAGTGTTCAAGTCCAAGTTCTATTGCTTGATCTTGTAGTTCACAATGACCATTTGATACACAAACACTACAAGTGTGAGTTCTTTCTGCAAATATCATAGATAAAACCATTTTTCTATGGCTTTCAAGCTTTGGAGAGTTTGTAATAACTTCCATTCCTTCTTTTATTTTTGAAGTACATGCAGGAATTAGTTTATCACTTCCTTTTACTTCTACTAAGCACATTCTACAAGATCCAACGGCACTTAAACCTTTCATATAACACAAAGTTGGTATTTTAATATCATGTTCGGTTGCTACTTCAAGTATTGAAGAATTTGATTTTCCTGTCACATCAATATCATTTATTTTAAAGGTTTTTACTCTAACTTTTTCTTTAATCATTTATTATCCCTTCTAAATACTCTTCTTCAAAATATTTTATTGTACTAAGTACTGGATTTGGTGCTGTTTGTCCAAGTCCACATAGACTTGTATCCTGCACAACTTCACACATATTTTTTAATAATTCATAATCACTTTTTGTTGCTTTTTTAGCAATAAACTTATCAAGTAATTGTGTTAATTCTAAAGTTCCAACTCTGCATGGAACACATTTTCCACAAGATTCACTTTGACAAAAATCCATAAAGAATCTAGCTACTTCAACCATATTTGAACTATCATCCATAACTATTAGTCCACCACTTCCCATGATTGAACCTATCTCTTTTAAAGATTCATAATCAACTGGTGTATCAAGTAGTTCAACGGGAATACAACCACCGCTTGGCCCACCTGTTTGAATAGCTTTTAACTTTGTCCCTTCAGCTAATCCTCCTCCAACTTCAAAAATAAGTTCCCTTAGTGTTATTCCCATAGGAACTTCAACTAATCCAGTATTTTTAATATGTCCAGTTAATGCAAATACTTTTGTTCCAGGAGATTTTTCAGTTCCAAAAGATTTAAACCATTCTCCACCTTTTCTAATAATTGGAGCTATATTTGCAAAGGTTTCTACATTATTTAAAATTGTTGGAGATTTCCATAAACCATAATCACTTAAGTGTGGTGGCTTTTGTCTAGGGTTTCCACGATTTCCTTCAATTGATGTAACAAGGGCTGTTGCTTCTCCACAAACAAAGGCTCCACCACCAAGTCTAACTTCTAAATCGAAGCTAAAACCACTATCAGCAATTTGAGTTCCTAAAATCCCCTTTTTTCTTGCTTGTTTGATTGCTTTATTTAGTTTTTGAACAGCAATTGGATATTCAGCTCTTACATATATATAACCTTTTGTTGCACCACATGCATATCCTGCTAAAGCCATACCCTCAATTATTTTATGGGGATCTGCTTCCATTATGGCTCTATCCATAAAGGCTCCGGGGTCACCTTCATCACCATTACAAACTATATATTTTTGATCAGCATCCACTTTGGCAACAGAATCCCATTTTAATCCTGTTGGATATCCACCTCCACCTCTACCTCGAAGTCCACTTGTTTTAATCTCATTAATTACTTCTTGAGGACTCATTTCATCTAAAGCTTTATAAAATGCTTGATAACCATCATATGCAATATAATCATCAATATCATCTGGGTCAACTATTCCTGCATTTTCTAAAACTATTTTTTCTTGTCTTGTAAAGAATGGTTTTGATATATCACATTTTTTTTCTTCTATAGGAGTTTCAGTATTTAAAGTATCAATAAAATCTTTTGTATTTGAACTGTCAATAAAACTATAAATTGATTCCCTTTCACCTACTTTATGATAATGGGCAACCATAATAGCTTCAGAGCAAAGTCCATTACATCCTACACCTTTTACTTTGCATCTTTTATCAAGGTTATTTTCTTTAACCTCTTTTTTTAAATCTTTTAATAGGTCGTTTGCATTTAAGGCTGCACATGAACTTCCTATACAAACTCTTAATTCCTCGTGAGAATTTCTTTTTAAATCTCTTTTCTCACTTGCTAATTCAATTAATTCTTCTAATGAGTTTAACATTTTATTAACTCCTGTGCCTCTTCAATAGATTGTTCTATACTTAAATGTCCTATTGCTTTGTTATCATAAATTGCTATGGGAGCTAAAGAACATGAACCAACACATCTTGCACTTATAAGGGAAAGTAAACCATCCTTTGTTGTTTCTCCTGCTTTTATATTAAATTTATTTTCCAGTTTTTCTAGAATCTTATTTGCATCTTTAATATAACATGCAGTTCCCATGCAAACTACAACTGTATGTTTCCCCTTTGGTTTAAGTCTAAAAAAATGATAAAAAGTTGCAACTCCATAAACTTTTGAATATGGAAGTTTTAATCTTCTAGCTATAAATTTTAGAGTTTCATTTTCTAAATAACCAAAAGTTTCTTGTGCAGTGTGTAGTGTTTCAATTAATGCACTTCTATCATAACTTAGTTTCTTCATTGTTTTTTCAACCATTTTGTAGCGGTCATCATTTGGAAATGTAGCAAGCAAATTTTATCCTTTGGTTTGATAATTTAAGTTAACAGTATAGTAAGTTTTAGTTTCAAGATTATTACTAAACTGTATAAATATTATAATAGAAATAAATATTATTTTAATTAATATTAAAGATAAAATCTTATAATAAGTTAGTATTATAAGTAAAAATTATACTAAATTAAGGGTAGATTAATGATATTAGGGTTATCATTACATTGATTAATTTCATGCATATCTATTAGAGTATCATAAGTATTCCTTATGGTACTCTTTTTTTTAGCCACTTATATATTTTGTATAAAAATAAATATGTGGTGACTTTTCTTTCACTTCTTCAATTTTATATTCAATTTTTTTATAAACAAAATTACAACTATCAACATTTTCTTTTGTTGGATTTGCTAAAACTAATCCAGAACATAATGAATAGATATCGTTTAAAGTTTGTATTTCGCTGTTTATTAAAGTATAAGTAAGATATTCTTTTTTCATTTTATAGTGTAAGTAGTTTGATCCACCAATAAAAAAAATTATGATAATTGAAACTATAATAAGTGTATAACTAGTAAACTTTTTTATGATTAAACCTTTAGATATATTATAAAGTATATTTTAACTTAAATGTATTCTAAATCCAACCCCTGAAATGTTTTCAATGCTATTTTTACCAATTTTTTTTCTAAGTTTATTAAGTAAATTTTTTAATGCAGAATCGCTTGCTTCAAAAATATCTTCCCAAATATGATCCTTAATCTCTTGATGGGTTACAACTCTATTATTGTTTTCAATTAAGTATTCAAGAAGTAAAATCTCTTTATGTGTTAAATCTATTGTTTTCTCATCTTTTGAATAAAGTTTCTTTTGTAAAACATTGTAAGAGATCTCTTCCTCAAAACTTATTATGAATAAACCTTTTTCAATTATCTCTTCACAAGCTCTATATAAACAATTTTTTAGTTCATCAAAATTTATAGGCTTAACTAGATAATCAACAAGCTTTAATCTTGTCGCTTTCAATAAATAATCTTTTTGGGTATATGCTGATAATAAAATAACTGGAGTTATATTATTACATTCTCTTAACATTTCAACAAAATCAAGGCCATTTTGTCCTGGTAAATTAATATCTGAAATAATTAAATCAATTCTTTTATTTTCAATGATTTTTTTTGCTTCTTCAATGTTTTCACATGAAAAAACATTTGAAACCATCAGTTTTAAGGTTTTCTCAATGTTTTCTTTTATGTTTTTTTCATCCTCAATATACAATATATTAAGGTAATTTAGAATAAATTTAAAATTTTTTTTATTATTTTTATCAAATCTATACATTTTTAATCTTTTTATGCTAGAATAAGTGAAATGTAAGATAATAAAATAATTTATAATTAAAGTTTAAAATTAAAAATTATAAATTAATCTTAAGAATTATTTAAGGGGTAATATATGAAACGGGGTATGGCATTTATTGGTATTGGTATAGGATTAGCAGTATTATCTGTTTCTTCTTTTGCAAATAGTTTAAGAGATACAGTCGAGTTAACACTTAATAATAATCCAGATATTATAGCTGAGAGAAAAAATCAAGAAGCATATAGAATGTATGTTGATGATAGGGAAGGTTTATACCTACCAACATTAGATTTTGAATCATATTTAGAAACTGCGAAAATTGATAAAGATTTTGATGATGCAACTCCTGATGTGAACACTACTGAAGATGGTTACAACGCAGCTATAATTTTAAGACAGTATTTATATGATGGTGGAGAAACCCCTTCTCAAGTTAGCGAAATGAAACATCAAAATTTTGCAAATAAATTTAGAAGTTTATATGCCATTGAAAATACTATTTTAGATACTGTTAGAGTATATAATGATTTAGTTAAATTTGATGAAAGAATTGTTTTATCACAAAGTATGCTTCAAGTTCATGAAGACAATTTAGTTACAGCAAAAGAAAAAGAAGAGATTAGTGGGGAAGTTTTAGAAACCTATCAAGTATCTTCAAAGCTACATTTTGTTACAGATAGTTACATTGAAGAACAAGATTTAAAAGATACAGGTATTGCAAATTATTTTAAATTTGTTGGTTCTGAACCAAAAGGTAATGTTTGTAGACCAACTATAGATGAATCAAAAGTACCTGGAACATTAAAAGAAGCAATTGAACTTGCTGTTTTAAGAAATTATAGAATTCAAGAAGAGATTGAAAATATAAAAAAACAAAGAGAAAAGATTGCACAATACGATTCAAAATTTCTTCCAAATTTAAATTTAGAATTAAAAGCATCTATTGATGATGATTTAGAGTTAAATGAAAATGGTACACAAAAAGATGCATATGCTAGATTAAATCTAAATTGGAACTTATATAATGGTAATAGAGATTCCGTTAGATCAGAACAAGAGAAAATATTCCTACAAGAGAGAAAAAAGACATTAGAAAATATTACTAATGAAGTAGTTGCAGATGTAAAATCTACTTATAGTAAATATTTTAAATATAAAAAAAGAGTTGAAGCATTAACAAAATATGTGGAAGCAAATGTAAATATTGTTGAAGCTTATAGAAATGAATTTGAAGCTGGTACGAGAACTTTTGTTGATATCTTAGATGCAGAGACTGAACTTTATAACTCTTCAAAAAGTTTAATAAATATGGAATATGCAGCATTAAATAATTACTATGATTTAATGTTTAATCTATCAATGTTAACTGATACAATTTTGTCTAACCCTAATCAAGATTGTGCAAATGTTCAACCAAGAGTGATTGATTATAGCCCTAAAAAACAAGATAAAGAAACAGAATCACAATTAAATGGTTTAATTAGTACTTCTGATAGTAAACTAATTAGAAATGAGTTAGGTTTAGATACTACAGCTGTTGCAAGTTCAATGGATAGTGAAATCACTAAAAAAGCATCATCTGATGCGATGAAAATGGCAACTTCAGAATATAAGTCTTTTCTAGAAGCTCCAAAAAATTTCTTTACAATTAATATTGCTACAAAAAATGGAATGGTTGAAGCAAGTAAATTCATAAAAGAAAATAACCTTGGAGATAATGCTTATGCCTTTGAATTTGGACCTAGTATGAAAAGTGCAAAAGTTTTATATGGAGTTTATAGTTCTGTAAAAGAGGCGAAAGAGGCACTTAAATCATTAAGTCCAAGTATTTTATCTGGTAAACCTTATGTTGATAATATAAGTAAACATCAGGCTTTATACGCGAAATATAATTAAAATATTGGATTTAACTTGCAAGATAAAAATGGCTTAGAAGAAAACTTTAATAATTTAAAAGATAGAAGAAGAGTAGACACTTTACTTGAGTGTTTACTCTTTCTTGCTAAATATCATAAAAGGGAAACCTCTGCTGAATCTTTAAAGTTTAATTTACCAGTTCATAATAGATCATTAAATATTGATATGTTTATTGAATCTGCTAATAGAATTGGGCTTGCAAGTAAAATTGTAAAAAGAAAAATCACTAAACTTACGAAATTGGCTTTACCCTCTGTTCTTTTATTGGATAATGATAGATCTTGTATATTACTAGATTATGATGAAAAAGAAGGTCTTGCAAAAGTTATAATGCCAGGATTAAGTTCTGGGGAAACAACTATTGATTTAGATAAATTAAATTCTGAATATACTGGGGAATTAATAATTATAAAACCAGAGTTCAATTTTAATAATAGAGTTGAAAAAGAGGTTCTTGTTGAAAACCCTAAAGAGTGGTTTTGGGGAACATTATTTAAAAACAAAGGGATTTATAAGCAAGTGATTATGGTTTCACTTTTTATAAATCTTTTTATTCTTGCAACACCTCTTTTTACAATGAATGTATATGATAGAGTACTTCCTAATAATGCAATTGAAACAATGTGGGCTTTATTTATTGGGATATCTTTAGTTATGTTTTTTGATTTTATTCTTAAAGTTTTAAGGTCTTACTTTTTAGGAGTAGCAAGTAAAAGAACAGATACATTAGTTGCCAATAGAATTTTCAATCATGTATTAAATATAAAAATGGAATCAAAACCAGCTTCTACCGGACAATTTGTAAGTAGACTACAATCTTTTGAAACAGTGAGAGAATTTTTTACAAGTGCTACTATTGCTGCTTTTGTAGATTTTCCTTTTGTAATAATATTTATTGGTGTGATATTTTATATAGGTGGTCCTTTAGCTTACATTACAATTACAACTGTGATTATTTCATTGATTACTTCGTGGTATATGCAAAGACCTTTAAAACAACTAATTGAAAAATCTGTTAAAGAGGAGCAAATTAAGCAAACAACTTTGATTGAATCTGTAACAGGTTTAGAAATAATTAAAAGTGTAAGAGCCCAAAATAGGATGAGAACAAACTGGGATCAATCAGTTACTAAAACAGTTCATTATGCCGATAAGGGTCATTTCTTATCTCAAAGCATCACTTTTTTTACAGCTTTTATTTCACAGTTTTCAAATATTGCAATAGTTGCAGGTGGTGTTTATTTAGCCTCTGAAGGTGAAATTACAATGGGTGCTATTATTGCAGCTATGATATTGAATGGAAGAGTTATTTCGCCTATTTCTCAACTAGTTGGTTTGTTAATAAGATTTGATAAAACAATGCTATCTTTAAAAAATTTAGATGAAGTAATGAACATGCCACTTGAAAAAGAGGATAAAACTTATATAAGTAGACCAAATTTAAAAGGTGAAATTGTATTGAAAAATCTAAATTTTTCATATAAAGAACAAAATCACCAAACAATAAAAAATTTAAACCTAAAAATAAATGAAGGTGAAAAAATTGCAATCTTAGGAAAAATAGGTTCTGGAAAATCTACTTTATTAAAACTTATTATGAATCTTTATGAACCAACTAATGGGTCGGTTTTAATTGATGGAGTTGATACAAGACAAATAGATCCAATTGATTTAAGACATGCTGTTGGATGTGTACCTCAAGAACCATTTTTATTTATGGGAACAATTAAAGATAATATAACTATTGGGGAACAATATGTATCAGATGAAGAACTTATAAATGTATCAAAAATTGCAGGACTTGATGAGTTTTTAGGGAAACATGAAGCTGGTTTTGATTTAATGGTTGGTGAAAGAGGAGAAGGTTTAAGTGGAGGGGAACGACAATCTGTAACCCTTGCAAGGGCTTTAGTCTCAAATCCAAGTATATTGATGCTTGATGAACCTACAAATGCTATGGATAGACAAACAGAAAAGGCTTTTATATCAAAAATTGAAAGAATTATTAAAAACAAAACATTAGTAATAGTTACTCATAAAACTTCGCTTCTTCAACTTGTTGATAGGGTTATAATCTTAGATGATGGACAAATAGCTTTTGATGGTTCAAAAGAGGAGTTGTTTAAAGCAAATTTAGGTGGTAATAATGGAAAATAAAGAAACATTATTACAAGAAAACTTAAAAACTTTTAATAAAGATTACAATGAATCTTATAATGAAGCTTCACAAAAATTGAAATCAAAGAAAAAAGTTGGATGGTTTGGTAGATTATATGGTTTAAAAGATGAAGAGGACGAGGATTTAGAATTTATATATTCTAATTATGCCCATGCAAATGAAAATCCAAGTAAATTTTCCAATTTAGCATTTATTTTCATTTCTATTTTTATAATTGGGGCTATAACCTGGGCTGCATTAGCAGAAGTTGATGAACTTGCTAGAGGTAATGGTAAGGTAATCCCTTCTGATAAAATTCAAAGGGTTCAATCTTTAGATGGTGGAATTATTTCAGAAATATTAGTAAAAGAAGGAGAGATTGTAAAGCAAGGAACTCCTATTATGAAAATTGATACTACAAGATTTCAAGCGACATTAGAAGAAAATAAACAAGAGTATATAAGTTTGTTAGCCGTTAAAGAAAGGCTTGAAATAGAATCAAGAATAGATATTAGAAAAAAATTACCTAAAATAAATTTCCCAAAAGAGGTTTTGGAAGACTCTTCTGGTTATGATAGATTGGAAAAGAATTTATTGGAAAATAGATATAAAGAATTGAAATCTTCAGTTAGAGTTTTAGAAACTCAATTAGGTCAAAAGAAACAAGAATTAAAAGAGATTAGAAATACAATCAAAAACTTGAAAAAAAGCTTTTTACTTATCAAAGAGCAAAAAGCAACTATCCAAAAATTAGTTCAAAGGGGTGTAAGGTCTAAATATGATTTATTAAATATTGAAAAAGAGTATACTGATGTAAGTGCAGAATTAGAAGCTTCTTTATTGTCAGTAAGAAGATCCCAACTGGCTATATCTGAAGCTAATAATAGGATATCAGAGAAATTAAACTCTTTTAGGGCACAAGCATCAGATGAATTACAAAAAACTGCAAGTTTGATAAATAAGTTTGAAGCAAAATTAGTCGGAGAAGAGGATAAGGTTGCTAAAACTTCAATCTTATCTCCTGTTGATGGAATTATAAAGCAGCTTAATTTTAACACTATTGGTGGTGTTGTAAAGTCTGGTATGGACTTGGTTGAGATAGTTCCTCAAAGTGATATTCTTCTTGTGGAGGCTAAGATTGATCCAAGAGATATTGCTTTTATAAATCCTAGTCAAAAGGCTATTGTAAAAATTACAGCATACGATTTCTCAATTTATGGTGGGTTGGTTGGTAAAATTGTAGAAATCTCGGCTGATTCTATTGTAGATGAAAACTCAAAAGAAGATAAAAGTTATTATCGGGTTATTGTAAAAACAGATAAAAATTACCTTGAAAGAAATGGAAGAAAACTTCCAATTATTCCAGGGATGATTGCAAGTGTTGATATTGTAACTGGTAAGAAGACGATATTGGATTTTATTTTAAAACCTATTTTAAAAGTAAAACAAGATTCGTTACATGAAAGATAAATTAAATAAATAAAGGGAGAATAAAATGAAAAAATATTTGATTGGTTTTAGTGTTGCTACACTAATTGTTTTAAGTGGATGTTCTAGTAAAGAAGTTTCTACAACTTCTGTTCCAGCTAAATCTAGTACAACTGTTAATGGAGATAGCGTTACAAGTTTAAAACATAAGGATATCTTAACAGAATCATCTATTCATGATGCTGTTAGAATTAATGATATGAAATTAGTTGATTTTTTTATTAATGAAAAAATTGATTTAAACGAAAAAGACAAGTTTGGTTACACACCTTTACACTTAGCTTCAAGATTTAATCATTTTGATATTGCTGAAAAACTTATTGAAAATGGTGCAAATGTTAATAGTGTTGATAAATATGGAGATACTCCATTAATAGATTCAACAAGAAATGGATATACAAATATGTCTAAACTATTAATTTGTAATGGTGCAAAAAGAGATGTATTAGATAAATATGAGATGTCTCCACTTCATTATGCTTCAAAAACAAATGATGTTTTAATTGCAAAACTATTAAGAGCTGAAAATGTTGAAGCAGAATGTAGTGAACCAGAAAAAGTTGCAGCTCCTACTGAACAATTTTATAACTTAATTACTATGGATGATTATGAAGTAATCAACGATAATACACCAAAAATTTGTGGTGATGTTTTAGATGCTGATGTAAGACAAGTTCAATTATCATTTGATGGTGGTGAGACAATTACTGAAGGTGTTATTAATGGAGATAGATGGTGTGCACAAGTTGAGGAAAAAATTGCAAATGGTGATTATACTGCAATGGCAATGGCTATTAACTCAGCAAAACAAAGAGGTAAAGCCCAAGATGATTTAACTATTCATGTATTAAATGATTTATACAATGCTTTAAAAGCAGAGTTTGAACCAGATTTTGAACAGTGGAATGCAGAAATTGATGAGGATACTCTAACTTTTAGATTTAAAAACCCAGCATTAATGTTTACAAGAGGTAGTAGTAAAATATCTACTAACTATAAAGAGATTTTAAATAGTTTCTTCCCAAGATATGTGAATATCTTAAAAGATTACAGTAATGAAATTACATCTGTTCATGTTGAAGGGCACACTTCATCTAGATATAGAACAGCAAAAACTGCTGAAGAAAAATTTGAAAAAAATAGAGTTCTTTCTCAAAAAAGAGCAGATAAAGTTTTAAAATATATCACAGGAAATACTGATGATGCAGTTGTAGAAAATAAAGGATTTATTGAAAAAGCTTTTGTGGCTGATGGTAAATCTTCATCTGAATCTGTTCTAAATGAAGATGGAACTGAAAACTATGTATTATCAAGAAGAGTTGAGTTTAGAATTGAGACAGATCCAAATAAATAAGGATAAATTATGGCAAAAAAAATACTATTCTTAAGTTCTATATTATTGTTAGTTTTTACTGGATGTTCTAATTCTAGTGAAAATAGTTTAGCAATAATCAATGAAAATGGTAAGTATGGAACTTTAGAAAATAATAGTGAAGTAGTAATAAAACCAATTTATGATGAAATGTCGAGTTTTGATGATGCAGAAAATAAAAACATTAAAACTAAACATCCAAATCTTCTAAACTTACATTGGTTACACAATTATTATGGTGATGAGTATACTGTAGTTGAATATAATGGAAAATATGGAATTGTAAATAGAAAAAATGAAATGGTTGTAAAACCTATTTATGACTCTATTTCAAAATTATTCAATGGATTTTCACTTATTAAAGTTGATGATAAATATGGATATATGAATAAAAAATTTGAAGTTGTTCAAAAACCTATATTTAGAAAAGCAAGAGAGTTTTTTGCAGATGCTACTTTTGTACAGTCTAATGCAAATGGAAAATGGGGTTGTATAACAAAAGATATGAATCTTAAAATTAATGATGAATATGATGAAATTTACAATTATGTTGATGGTTTTGCAAGAACTGTTAAAGATGGTAAATGGGGTTATATTGATGAATCTTGTAATGTTTTAGCTCAACCAAAATATGATTATGCATTTAATTTTTCAAAAGGATTTGCAAAGGTAATTCTAAATGGAAAAACAGCATATATAAACTCTAAAGGAAAAGAGATTACAGAGTCTATTTTTTCAAGAGGTGAAAACTTTTAATCTTTAAGGGGTTCTCCCTCCCTTAAAGATTAATTGATTTATCATGAGACAAACAAAATTAGATGAATTTCTTGAATTAGAGGAACAAAATAAAGAACTTGAAAAACTTATAAGTTTAGAGGTTGAAAAAAACCGTCAAAAAGATAAAATCATGTTCCAACAAAATAAGATGGCAGCTATGGGAGAAATGCTTAATAATATCGCTCATCAATGGCGACAGCCCCTAATGGAACTCTCTTCATTATTTATCCCAATACAAGCAAAAATAGATTTTGATTTAGAAATTGATAAAAAAGAGTTAAAAGAAACAATAACTAAATTAAATGAAATAACTAAATATATGTCAAATACTATTGACGACTTTAAAAATTTTTTCGCAACAACAAAAGAAAAAGAGGAGTTTAAACTATCTTCACAAATAAATGCTTCTTTAAATATTTTAAGTTCTTGCTTAAAGAATAACAATATTATGTTGGATATTATCGTTAAAAAGAATCCAATTATTTATGGTTATAAAAATGAATATACTCAGGTTTTAATCAATATTATTAATAATGCAAAAGATATACTAATCCAAAGAAAAATAAAAAATCCAAAGATAATTATAACTATTGATGAAACAGAAGATGAAGTTATTATTTGTATAGAAGATAATGCAGGAGGAGTAAGAGTAAAACCTATTGAGGATATATTCAAACCATTTTTTACCTATGAAAAAATTAACGGTACAGGTATAGGTCTATTTATGTCAAAATTGATAATTGAAAACAATATGAATGGTAGACTTTGGGTAGAAAATAAAAAAGATGGGGCACTTTTTAAAATAATCACTAATAAGTAATTTCTTCAATTATTCAAAAAAATAAAACAATTCATTTTAAGAGACTTTATAGAGACTTTTTTTTAATAAAATATAGTATAAAAAAATACTTAAAGGAAAAGTCATGATTAAGTTAATAATAAAAAATCCAAATGGTCTAGTTGAAACGAAAGAGATTTCAGAGAATACGACCTTCTCTCCTAGTGCTGGACAACAGTTTTACTTTGATAACTCAGATGGAAGCAGACAATATACTTTAGATCTAAAAGATGGTGAAAGTACTATTGAACTTGTTTTTGCTGGTAATGGTGAAAGAATTGTTATAGTTTTAGAAAATATGGCAGATTTCATCAAGGCCTCTGATGGCATTGCTAATGAAAAAGAAAAAACTGTTCTTGGTATTATGAATGACGAAGATGGTCTTAAAGAACTTAATGAAACTGCCTTAAATTATGACTTTGAAGGTGATAATGTTATTAGCCAATTAAAAGAATTATTAGCTGATACGAATAATCCTGATCCTACTTTTCTTGATGGTATTGTTATTGATGGTTTCGGTGCTTTAGCAGAACAATTAGATGCTGCAGCAGCTGGAGGTGAAGTTGGTGATACAGGAGGTCTAACAAATGACCCTATTGATCCATCTGGACAAGTAAATAGTGTAGTTGGAAGAGGAAGAGGTACAACTTTTGATCCAGCAAACCCTAGTGGAGAAGTTGATGCCGCAGAGGGTGATCTTTCTCCCGTATTGATTATTGGAGATGCTGGAACTGTTTATGAATCTGGACTTTTAAGTTCATCTGATAATAGCGATATTTACAATGGTAGTTTTTCAATCGATTCTCCAGATGGGATATCTTTGGTAACTGTTGCTGGTGTAAATTTTACATTAACTGAGTTACTTGCAACAAATACTACTCCTTCAAATGCAATTAATGTCGGAGAAGGAGAAATTGTAATTACAGGCTTCACTCAAATATCTACAAATTTGTATGAAGTTCAATATGAGTACACTTTATTAGATAATATAAATCATGATGGAGAATTAGATGATGGAGATGCTTCTAACAATAGTTCAAGTATTTTGCCTTCTTCAACAATTGCTATTTCTGTAAGAGATAATGATGGTGATATTGCTGATGCAGAGTTAAATCTTAATATTGTTGATGACACTCCAAGTGCAGATATTCAGTATAATGAAGAAAATATCCCAACATTAACAACTTTAGATGAAGAAACAATTGGATCTAATGAAAGTACTGCAAAAGCTTCTTTCTCAACTCTTTTTGATATTAGTAATGTAAGTATTGGAGCTGATAATGATGCTTCTGCAAGCAGTACAATTACTTATACTTTAGCAGTTAAAACTGCAACTACTGGTTTAACACATGCTGGTGAATCAATTACAGTATCAGTAGATTCTAATGGAGATATTATAGGTACAACAACTTCTGGCATAGAAGTATTCAAAGTAAGTGTTGATGAGGTTTCAGGTGAAGTTAGTTTAACTCAATATGAAGAGATAGATCATAATGCTCCAGATAATATTGTAGGTGGTACTGATGAGATTATTGGATTAGCTGATGGAAATGTAGTTTTATATGCAACGGCAGTAGTTACTGATAGTGATGAAGATACTGCTACAGGAGTGGCTAATGTTGATATTAGTAATGCTCTTCAATTTGAAGATGATGTACCAACTATAAAGAATAATCAAAGTGATTTATTAGTTAAGCTTGATGAATCTGATTTTGATACTGGTATTGTAGGACAAACAAGTGCAACAATTTCAGCAAGTGCAATATCTGGTTTATTTACTTATTCTATAGGTGCTGATGATACAGGTAGTGTAACAGAAGAATATAGCCTAGCAGCGACTGATGGAGTTAGCACAGGATTGTATTTAACTGGAGATACTACTGAAATCTTATTAAAAGAGAATAATGATGGATCTTTTTCTGGGTATGTTGATGGAGATACAACTACAAATCCTGTATTTACAATTTCAATTAATAGTGCTACTGGTGAAGTTACAGTTACTCAATACCAGGCTATGGAACATTCTGATGATGCAGATGTAAATGCAGATGTAAATAATGATGGTATTTTAGATCATGAAGAGACACCTTTAAATTTAGATGATTTAATTAAAGTAAAATTAACAATAACTGATGCAGATAAAGATACTGTTTCTGCAACAAGTGAACAGTCTTTAGATATTAGATTCTTAGATGATGGACCAAGTGCAGATTTAAATGATGCAGCAGTAGATGCCGCAAAAGTTACAAATATATCATTAACAGTAGATGAGAGTGCAGGAGCACAAGCGAATCCAGCAGATAATGTAAGCGCGAACTCATCAGAAGCTGACTTCTCAAGCTTATTTAAAGTAGTAGGAGTAGGTGGAGTAACAGCATCAGAAGTATATGGAACAGATGGAGCAGGAAGTACAAGTTACTCACTAAGCTTAACAAATGCAACAGGAACAACAGTATCAGGGGTAGCATCAGGATTATATGCATTAGGTGTGAATGGCGCAAAAGGTGCAGAGATTTTATTAAGTGAAGAGAATGGATTGATAGTTGGTAAAGTAGGAACAACAACATACTTTACAATTAGTAATACAGGATCAACAGTAACATTTACACAAACAAAGAATGTATGGCATTCAGATACAACAAGTGATAATGATACAGAGAGCTTAGTATTAGGACAACTAAATAATGAAGATGTATCAATAAACTTAACACAAACAGTAACAGATGCAGATGGAGATACAGATACAGCAACAGTAGCATTAGCATCAAGTGATACAAGTGTAGATGTAGGTGTATTTAATATAAAAGATGATGGACCAAGTGCAGATTTAAATGATGCAGCAGTAGATGCCGCAAAAGTTACAAATATATCATTAACAGTAGATGAGAGTGCAGGAGCACAAGCGAATCCAGCAGATAATGTAAGCGCGAACTCATCAGAAGCTGACTTCTCAAGCTTATTTAAAGTAGTAGGAGTAGGTGGAGTAACAGCATCAGAAGTATATGGAACAGATGGAGCAGGAAGTACAAGTTACTCACTAAGCTTAACAGATGCAACAGGAACAACAGTATCAGGTGTAGCATCAGGATTATATGCATTAGGTGTTAATGGCGCAAAAGGTGCAGAGATTTTATTAAGTGAAGAGAATGGAGAGATAGTAGGTAAAGTAGGGACAACAACATACTTTACAATTAGTAATACAGGATCAACAGTAACCTTTACACAAACAAAGAATGTATGGCATTCAGATACAACAAGTGATAATGATACAGAGAGCCTAGTACTAGGACAACTAAATAATGAAGATGTATCAATAAACTTAACACAAACAGTAACAGATGCAGATGGAGATACAGATACAGCAACAGTAGCATTAGCATCAAGTGATACAAGTGTAGATGTAGGTGTATTTAATATAAAAGATGATGGACCAAGTGCAGGGTTAAATGATTTAGTGAAATTAGATGATGATACTATGCCAAATGGAAATGCTGGAGGAATTGAAGATGATATAGATTCTTCAAATGCAACTGGTACATTAAATTTTGATTTTGGGACAGATGGGGCAGGAAGTGTTGAACTTACAGGTATTGATAGCAATTCATATGGATTAACAGCAACTCCTAATGCTGATGGATCTTTATTATCAATTTATCAAGATCAAGGTGGAGCAAATCCTGTTTTAGTTGCAACTATAACTGTTGATTCTGCAACGGGTGATTACACAGTTACACAAGAAGCACCAATATCTCATCCAACTTTAGATGGTTTAGTTGGAGATGATACAGAAAACAATGTAAACTTTGCCATAACATATGATGTAAAAGATGCAGATGGGGATAAAGTTTCTGGAAGTTTAAATATTAATATTGATGATGACACACCAGAAGCAAATGATACAGAGACAACAATAGATTTAAATCCAGAAGCAGTAAACTTAGTATTTACATTAGATGTATCAGGAAGTATGGGGAATGATGTAGCAGGTACATCACAAACAAGATTAGAGATTGCAATAGAAGCAATGGAACAAGTAGTAGCAGATTATCAAGCACAAGGAAGAGATGTATTGATACAAGTAAATACATTTAGTACAAGTGCAGATTCAGCAGAAAATGGGAAATGGATGACAGCGAGTGAATTGTCAGCCTTTTTAAATACATTAAATGATAATGGTTGGACAAATTATGAAGATGCATTAGCAGTTACTCAAACAGCTTATGAAAGTTCAACAGTTCCAACAGGGACAACTTATGCATACTTTATATCAGATGGTTACCCAACTGTAGAGATGGATGATTCAACTTCAACAGTAGGTGATGTAACAGATGGTAATGACCAAGATGGAATAGATGGTGCGACTGCAGATACAGGATATATAGATGCAGCAAGATTAGATGCATGGAATGCATTTGTATCAAATCCAGCAAATAATATAGAAGAAGTATTCGCAGTAGGGATAGGAACAAATGTAAATGAAAGTTATTTAGAACAAGTTTCAAGTGATGTAACAATTGTAGATGATCCAGCAGATTTAGTTTCAACATTACAAGGGACAGTTGTTTATGAAACTGGTAGTCTAGATTTCTCATTTGGAGCAGATGGAGCAGCAGATGGAACAGGGACTAAACAAGATGGAGATAAATTAGCATTTACATGGGAAACACCAACAGCAAAAGACTCAAATGGTAATGATATAACAAATGTTACTTGGGTAGTTTCAGCAGATGGAACATTGATTACAGGGACAAATAGTAATGGAGAAGTAGTTGTAAAAATAGAAGCAACAGATATTTATACAAATTCTCCAAAATATGTAGTAACACAGTTAGATAAAGAAAGTGGTATAGAGAGTCTAAAAGTACCATATACAATTACAGATGGAGATGGAGATAGCGTAACAGCTAACTTAGAAATAGATGTAATTATTCCAGTAGATGATATCCCAACAATTACAGTAGAAGATGCACTTGTAGATGAAGATGCATTACCATCAATCAATACAACTGATACAGATGGATATAATAATGTATATACAGAAACAAAAGCATTGACATTTGACTTTGGAGATGATGGAGCAGGAAGCATTCAATTTACAGGGAATCAAACAACATCAATAACAGCAGAAGGGCTTGATATAACATTAGAGTATTCTAATAATAATCAAACAATAACAGGAGTAGATGAGAATGGGACACCAATATTTACTATTTCATTAGACCCAGCAAATAGTGAGTATACATTTACATTACATGAGAATGTAGATCATCAACAAATGAATGTAGAAGATTTATTATCAGATTTATCTTTAGAAGTAGAGATAATAGATGGAAATGGAACTAGAGCAACAGATACGATTACTATTGAGATTGCAGATGATATCGCATCTGCTAATAATACTAATGTTTCAATAGATACAACATTAGAACCAATTAATTTAGTATTTACATTAGATGTATCAGGAAGTATGGGTAATGGTTCAGGAAGTAAATTAGAAAAAGCAATTAATGCAATTAAAGATTTAGTAAGTGAATATGAAAATCAAGGAAGAGATGTAAATGTACAGATTAATACATTTAGTTCAGAAGTAAATTCTACTTCAGGATGGTTTGATTCTGCAGATTTAAATAGTAAATTAAACTTAACTGCAACAGGATTAACAAACTATGAAGATGCATTATATGAAACACAGCAACATTATACAACACCAGTAGAGGGTGATACATATATATATTTCTTATCAGATGGAGTTCCAACAACAGAGTTAGATGATAGAACAGTAGATCCAGACGATACAACAGGAAGTTATAACTTAGATAATGTAGATGATAATCCATATACCTTCCTTAATAATGAAGACACATATTTAGATCAAGCAAGAGTAGATGCTTGGGATGCATTTGTTTCTGATCCTGCAAATAATATTCAAGGTGTGTATGCCGTTGGAATTGAAATGACTGATGACACATACTTAAAACAAATCTCTTCAGATACAACAATAGTAGATTCAGATGATTTATCTACACAATTATTATCAACAATGATTAATAAATCAGGAGACTTAGACTTTTCATTTGGAGCAGATGGAGCAGCAGATGGAACAGGGATTAAATTAGATGATAATAAATTAGCATTTGAATGGCAAACACCAACAGCAAAAGATGCAGATGGAAATGATGTAAGTGTTGATTGGACAGTATCATCAGATGGGCAAACAATTGTAGGAAAAATTAATGGTGATGTAGTAATTAAAGTAGAAGCAAAAGATATTACAACTGATCCAAAATATGAAATAACACAATTAGACAAAAATAGTGGGATTGATGATTTAGTAATGCCATTTACTGTAACAGATGGAGATGGTGATAGTGCAAGCGCTAACTTAAATATAGGAATTGATGATAAACCAACAATTGATCCAAATCCAGATTTAAATGATCCTTCATCAATTGTATATGAAAAAGGTTTAGATGATTCAAGTGATGATAGTGAAAAAGATACAGGAGTATTTAAAATTACTTCTCCTGATGGAATTACTAAAGTTGAAATTGGTGGAACAACATTTACAAAAGCAGAATTATTAGATACAAATAATACGAATTCTTCGCCAATTGATACTGTAAAAGGAACATTAATTATTACAGGTTATGATGAGAATACAGGATTAGTTAGTTATGAATATACATTAAAAGATAACCTAGATCATCCAACAAATAATAATGAGATAAAAGATGAAATTTCATTAAAAATTGTAGATCCAGATGGAGATGACGCAACAGGAACATTAACAGTAACAATTGTAGATGATGTACCAGTAGCAAATGCAGACGTAAGATCTATGAATGAGAAAACAGATACATTAAGTGGTAATGTTTATGGAAATGGACAAACAGGAGATGTAGCAGATGATATTGGAGCAGATAGTGATGATGCACCAGTATATGTAACGGGAGTTGCAAAAGGTAATGATACAACAAATCCAGTATCAGGAAATGTAGGAAGTTCATTTGATGGTGAATATGGAAAGATTACACTAAATTCAGATGGTTCATATACATATGATTTAGATAATGCAGATTCAAGAGTATTAGCATTAGATGATGGACAAACATTAACAGAAGAGTTTACATATACTATTACAGATAGTGATGGGGATACAAGTACAACAACATTAACAATTACAATTGATGGTAAAACAGATAATGAGCCACCAGTTGTAACAGATGCAAGTGTAAGAGTTTCTGATGAAGGTTTATCTGGTGGATTAAAAGATACAACAGGTGAAAATGCAGGGGATGATACAACAAATAAAGTAGTTCAAACAGGAAGTGTTGCATCAGATCCAGATGGTGATGCTTTAACAGTTAAATTAACAGCACCAACATCGACATTAACTTCAGAAGGTAAAACAGTAGAGTGGAGTGGAGAGGATACGGATACATTAGTTGGTAAAATTAATAACGGAACAACTTCAAATCCAGATTGGCAAGAGGTTATTAAAATCGAAGTTGATAGTAATGGTGACTATACTGTTACTCAATTAAATCAAATAGATCATCCAACAAATTCAGTTGAAGATGTAGTAGGATTTGATGTAGGAGTATATGTAAAAGATGCAAAAGGTGCAACTGATACAGGAACATTAAATGTTGTTGTTGAAGATGATATGCCAGAAGCAAATGATACAGAGACAACAATAGATTTAAATCCAGAAGCAGTAAACTTAGTATTTACATTAGATGTATCAGGAAGTATGGGGAATGATGTAGCAGGTACATCACAAACAAGATTAGAGATTGCAATAGAAGCAATGGAACAAGTAGTAGCAGATTATCAAGCACAAGGAAGAGATGTATTGATACAAGTAAATACATTTAGTACAAGTGCAGATTCAGCAGAAAATGGGAAATGGATGACAGCGAGTGAATTGTCAGCCTTTTTAAATACATTAAATGATAATGGTTGGACAAATTATGAAGATGCATTAGCAGTTACTCAAACAGCTTATGAAAGTTCAACAGTTCCAACAGGGACAACTTATGCATACTTTATATCAGATGGTTACCCAACTGTAGAGATGGATGATTCAACTTCAACAGTAGGTGATGTAACAGATGGTAATGACCAAGATGGAATAGATGGTGCGACTGCAGATACAGGATATATAGATGCAGCAAGATTAGATGCATGGAATGCATTTGTATCAAATCCAGCAAATAATATAGAAGAAGTATTCGCAGTAGGGATAGGAACAAATGTAAATGAAAGTTATTTAGAACAAGTTTCAAGTGATGTAACAATTGTAGATGATCCAGCAGATTTAGTTTCAACATTACAAGGGACAGTTGTTTATGAAACTGGTAGTCTAGATTTCTCATTTGGAGCAGATGGAGCAGCAGATGGAACAGGGACTAAACAAGATGGAGATAAATTAGCATTTACATGGGAAACACCAACAGCAAAAGACTCAAATGGTAATGATATAACAAATGTTACTTGGGTAGTTTCAGCAGATGGAACATTGATTACAGGGACAAATAGTAATGGAGAAGTAGTTGTAAAAATAGAAGCAACAGATATTTATACAAATTCTCCAAAATATGTAGTAACACAGTTAGATAAAGAAAGTGGTATAGAGAGTCTAAAAGTACCATATACAATTACAGATGGAGATGGAGATAGCGTAACAGCTAACTTAGAAATAGATGTAATTATTCCAGTAGATGATATCCCAACAATTACAGTAGAAGATGCACTTGTAGATGAAGATGCATTACCATCAATCAATACAACTGATACAGATGGATATAATAATGTATATACAGAAACAAAAGCATTGACATTTGACTTTGGAGATGATGGAGCAGGAAGCATTCAATTTACAGGGAATCAAACAACATCAATAACAGCAGAAGGGCTTGATATAACATTAGAGTATTCTAATAATAATCAAACAATAACAGGAGTAGATGAGAATGGGACACCAATATTTACTATTTCATTAGACCCAGCAAATAGTGAGTATACATTTACATTACATGAGAATGTAGATCATCAACAAATGAATGTAGAAGATTTATTATCAGATTTATCTTTAGAAGTAGAGATAATAGATGGAAATGGAACTAAAGCAACAGATACGATTACTATTGAGATTGCAGATGATATCGCATCTGCTAATGATGTTTCAAAAACAGTTGAAGTAGATTCAAAACCTGTTAATTTAGTATTTACATTAGATGTATCATCAAGTATGGATAATGATGTAGCAGGAACATCTAAAACTAGATTAGAGATTGCAAAAGAGTCAATTGAAGATCTAATTTCAGAGTATGAATCACAAGGAAGAGATGTATTGATTCAAATTAATACATTTAGTACAACTGCATTTGGAAATGGAACTTGGATGAGCGCATCTGAAGTTACTACATATTTAACTAATTTAAGTGATGGTGGTTGGACAAACTATGAAGACGCACTACAAGAAACAGTAGGTAGCTATTCAGTTTCACCAAATGGTGGAGATACATATGTTTATTTCTTATCAGATGGTTACCCAACTGTAGAGATGAATGACTCTACAACTTATAATCCAAACGATTATACAAGTGGTAACCATGTAGATGGATTTGAAGATCATGATGGCACACCTTATGTAGATTCTCCTACATTAAATACTTGGAATACATTTGTAAATGATTCATCAAATAATATTGCAGGAGTTTATTCAGTAGGAATAGGAACAAATGTAAGTACAACTTACTTGTCATTAGTTTCGTCAAATGTACTTGAAGTTGATAATCCAGCAGATTTATCGGCTACTTTACAAGGAACTGTAGTAAATGCATCTGGCACATTTGACTTTAGCTTCGGTGCAGATGGAGCAGCTGATGGAACTGGAGTTAAACTTGATGGTGATAAAGAAGCCTTTAATTGGGGAGATGAAAACTTATCTGATGGTTTCGATGAGATAATTGTAAGTGGTTCAGTTGGAACAGTTACTTGGAGTTATGCAAATGATGGAGTATCTGATGATCTTACAACTTTAATTGGTAAAAATAGTTTAGGTGAAACAATTATTAAACTTACAGCTACAGGATTAGATACAGCAACACCAGGATATACAATTTCACAGCTTGATAAAGATTCTGGGATTGAGACATTAACTATTCCTTATACTGTTACAGATGGAGATGGAGATAGTGCAACTGCTAATTTAAATATCACAATTAATACACCAATTGATACAAATGTAATAACTTGTGAAGATATAAGCTATACATTTACTTTAGATGATTTCGACAGTGATGCAACTACTGTTAGAATAGACTCTTTACCAGTACTTGGGACTATATTATTAAATGGAGTAGCAATAGCTGCACCAATTGAGATTAGTTCAACTGATATAGATGATGGAAAACTTACATTTTTACCTGATTTACATCAATCTGGAAGAGATGAATATCATGATGCAGGAACTGGTGATCAACAAAATGATTATGCGCAGTTTAACTTTAGTATCTCTACAGATAATACTGCAACATGGACTTCTACATCTTCAGTTATGACTATTGACGTTTCACCTGTAGCAGATGCTCCAACATTAAGTGTTTTAGGAAGTACAGAAAATACTACAACAATTGATTTAACTAATGTAAATGATACAAGTGGTGGATATACAGTTAAAGCATATTACCATTATGACAATGATGGAGATGGAGAATTAGATGAAGCACCAATTTCAATTGTAACAGGCACAACACATGATGGTTTTGGTGTTCAATCAACTGTTCCAAGTGGTGAAAATCCAGGTAATGATACAGAGATAAACTATCATCCAGGAGAAGGTTCTGAGGTTATTGCTATTGAGTTTGAAAATGCATTAACTAGTGTAGATGTTAGTTATGCATGGAAACATAGCTATGACAATGGTGACGGTGATGGAGAAGTTGCAATTGTAGACTTCTATAAAGATGGTGTAAAAATAGGTTCTCAAGAACACTATGATGCAGCACAAACTGATACTATTGATGGACCATATACTTTTGCATTACCAAATGGTGGAAGTTTTGATGAGATTAGAATTTCAGCTAAACAAGAGGGTGATGACTTCTTAATTCACGATGTAAGATTTACTGAGTTAGTATCAAGTCAAACTGAGTTAACTATTGAAAGTGGTAATGATGCTTATTTTGCAATCTCTTCAGAATTAGTTGATTTAGATGGTTCAGAAAGCTTTAAAAGTATAATTGTTGATAATTTACCTGAAGGGTTTACTATTTCTGATGGAGCACATACATTTACTGCAACTGCAGCACTTGATTATGTAGATGTAAAATCTTGGGATATGGATGCTATTAAAGTTTCAGTACCTGATGGAATTACTCCTGATGAGTATGTTTTAACAATTACTGCTAAATCAGAAGAGAGCTTAAATGGAGAAATTACTCCTGCAGATCCAGATAATTGTCCACTTGAAGCACAAATAAGTAGTGAGTTTAAATTGATTGTTCCTGATAGTTTACCAGTGAGTTATGACGAAACTAATAGTTTAGTATTTGGTGATGCTACTACAAATCTATTATTTACTTTAGATGTTTCTGGTTCTATGAATGATGGGGTAAAAGATAGCAATGATAATTGGACTACAAGATTTGAAATTGCAAAAGCATCAGTTATCTCAACAATTCAAGCTTATGCAGCAAATGGTGAAACTGAAGTTAACTTAACACTATTCAACTCTTGTTCTGCAAATTTTGGATGGATGAGTACTTCTCAAGCTATCGCATTTTTAAATGATCTGTCAATGAACAATCATGATGATTTAGTATATTCTGGTTCAAATTATACATTTGCACATCTAGTTAGCCATGATTTATCTGAACATGCCACAAATTACTATCTAGGTTTAGAAAAAACTATGGATGTTGACTTTAATGGACATGATGCTGATTCAACTATTGCATATTTCTTATCTGATGGTAATCCAAATAACGATAGTTGGAGAATTGATGAAGATTCTGATCATACAATAGTTGAATGGTCTAATTATGTATCAAATAATATAGATAAATTAAATGTAATTGGTGTAGGTTCAGGAGCAACAGAGGGTCCACTTAAAATTGTTCAAGTTCAAGATGGAGATGAAGTTCTTATGGTAACTGATGATTCAACACTTGGAAATGTACTAGCAGGAACAGTTACAGCTTCTGTTAATGGAAATGTCTTAGAAAATATTTCAGAAGGAAATGGTGAAATTTCTATTGATAGTATAGAAGTTGATGGAAATGCATATACAAGTGCAAACTTCCCTTCTTCTGGAGTAGAATTAGATGGTGATGGTACACTAACATTTGATTTTACATCAGGAGATTATACATATACTGCTAAATCTTCAGAGTTTAGTACTGATACTTCAAAACTATTTAGTGTAACAGCTTCTGATGAAGATGGAGATAGTACAACAGTAGATGTAACTATTGAAGTTGATCTTACACCAACACAAACTGAAAATGTTATTGATTTAGTAGATGCAGATACTATTGATTTAAGTGGAGTTTTATCAGCAAATACTGATGCCGTTGATATGACTAATTCTCATGCAAATAATTTAGAAATAAATGTAGATGATTTAGTTATTGATGATGATCAAGAGTTAAAAATCTTTGGTGATAGTGACGACAAAGTAACACTTGAAGGTGGAGATTCTAACTGGACTTCTCAAGGTAAAGAGGAGATAAATGGTGAAATATTTAATGTTTATCAAGGAACAGATGGAGCTTCAAACATCAAAATCTTAATAGATGAAGATGTATCTATTGACCCAGATCTTTAAAATATGAAGAGAAAAGGATCATTCCTTTTCTCTTAATCTTTAGATAAGTTTTATTTCAAAAACTATTTAACTATTTTTAGCTATAATCCACAAAATTTACAACAACGAAACTTCGATAATTAGGAACATTATGTCAAAACAATTACTTCAAAAGCAAGCTGATACAATTAGATTTTTAGCAGCTGATATGGTTCAACAAGCAAATTCAGGTCACCCAGGTGCTCCAATGGGTATGGCAGATATTGCTACAGTTTTAAGTTCTCACTTAAATTTAAACCCAACAAATGAAAAATGGTTAAACAGAGATAGATTAGTTTTCTCTGGGGGACATGCTACAGGTTTAGTATATTCTCTTTTACACCTTTGGGGATTTAACGTTAGTATCCCAGATATGAGAGAGTTTAGACAATATAACTCTAAAACTCCAGGTCACCCAGAATATGGGCACACTCATGGTGTTGAAATTACAACTGGTCCTTTAGGTCAAGGTATTGCAAATGCAGTTGGTTTTGCAATGGCTGCAAAATATGCACAAAACACTTTAGGAAAAGATGTAATCAATCATAAAGTTTATTGCCTTTGTGGTGATGGAGATTTACAAGAGGGTATTTCATATGAAGCTTGTGCAACTGCAGGTCACTTAGAACTAGATAACTTAATTGTAATTTATGATTCAAATGATATTACAATCGAAGGTGATACTTCTATTGCTTGGTCTGAAAATGTTAAGAAAAGATTTCAAGCGATAAACTTTGAAGTATTAGAGATTGATGGACATAATTTTGATCAAATTGATAAAGCTATTGTTACTGCAAAAGCTTCTGATAAACCTGTTTTAATTATTGCAAAAACAGCAATTGGAAAAGGTGCAGCAACTTTAGAGGGAAGTCATCATACACATGGTGCTCCATTAGGTGAAGATGAGCTTAAAGCTTCTAAGAAAAAAGCTGGGTTTGATCCAGAAGAGAAATTTGTAGTACCTTATGATATAAAAGGTTCTTTTGATAAATTAATCGTTGGAATTGAAGCTGAAAATGCATGGAATGCTTCATTGTCTGCTGAAACAAAAGAAAAAATTGAGAAATTACAAAATCCAAATTTTGATGCAATTAAATACCCTGTATTTGATGCAGGTACTAGTGTTGCTACAAGATCTTCTAATCATAAAATTTTAAATGCAATAGCAGACGCAATTCCTGGTTTCTTAGGTGGTTCTGCTGACCTTGCTCCATCAAACAAAACAGAACTTTCTGGTAAAGGTGATTTCCCACAAGGAAGAAATATTCACTTTGGTATTAAAGAACATGCAATGGCAGCAATGACAAATGCAATGAATCTTTATGGTTTATACAGAGTATTCTCTGCTACATTCTTTGTATTCTCAGATTATTTAAAACCAAGTGCTAGAATTGCTGCATTAGCATCTATTCCACAACACTTTGTATGGACTCATGATTCTATTGGTGTAGGTGAAGATGGACCAACTCACCAACCAATTGAACATTTATCTCAATTTAGAGCTTTACCAAACTTCTATACATTTAGACCTGCTGATGCAAATGAAAATGTTGAGTCTTGGAAAGTTGCACTTAAAATGAATGCACCAACTGCATTTGTTTGTTCAAGACAAAACTTAGAAGTTTTAAAACCTGAAAAAGCATTTGGAGATGTTTCAAATGGTGGTTATTTATTAAAAGAAAGAGAAGATGCGACTATAACAATTATGGCATCAGGTTCTGAAGTTATGTTAGCACTTCAAACTGCTTGTAATCTTGAAAAAGCAGGAATTAAAGCAAATATTGTTTCTGTTCCTTGTTTTGATTTACTTGTTGAGCAAGATAAAGAGTATATTGACACAATTATTAAACCAAATACAAAAGTATTTGCAGTTGAGGCTGCACGTGGTATGGAATACTATAAATTTGCTGATGTAGTATATGGTATGGATACATTTGGAGCAAGTGCTCCTGCTGAAAAACTATTTGAACACTTTGGTTTCACAACTGAAGCTTTAGAAGCAAAAATTAAAAACGATTTATAATATTAAATAGGTGGGATAATTTCCCATCTATTTTTTCTAATTTGATATTGGAAGAGTTATTTTAAATATGGCACCTTTTTGTATTTCTTTATTATACTCGTACTGAGTATTGTTTACTTCAATTGTACCATTCATATGTTTTGTAACTATTTCTTGAGACATATATAAACCTATTCCTGTTCCTTTTGATTCATGCTTTGTAGTAAAGTATGGTTCAAAAATACGTTCTTTTATCTTCTTATCTATCCCTTTTGCATTGTCTTTTATCTCAATTATTACATTATTTTCATCATGATATACTTCAATAAAAATCAAGCCATTTTCTATTTTGTTTTCTAAAATTGCATCTTTTGAATTATTTATAATATTTAATAAAACTTGTAGCAATTCCCTTTCATAGTTTATAATAGAAATATCTTCTATTTGTTTTATAATCTTTATATTTTTAGTTTGAAATTGTGAAGATAAAAGTTTTAGTGTTTTAGCAACAACATCTTTCATAAAAAATTGATTTTTTTTCTTATCTGGCTTAAAAAAGTCTGTGAAATCATTTATTGTTTCAGCTAAATGATTAGCACTAATTTGTATATCATCAACTGCTTTATATAAAAATTCATCATCTTTGATTTCTAACTCTTTGTTTAATTTTATACCACTAGTTGCAGTAGTGATAAGAGATAAAGGTTGTTTCCACTGGTGGGCAATATTTGCTAACATCTCACCCATTGCACTCAATTTACTTTTTTGTGCCAATAGTTCATATTGTTTTTGATTTTCATCAATATATTCTTGAATACTATCTTTATATTTTTTAAATTTCTTTTCAATTATAAGTGAGATATAAAAGAATAGTGGAACTAAGATAATAATTGAAATTAAAAAAATAAAAAGTAGATTCTTTATATTATCTTGATATTCTTTTTCAATTCTATTTTTCTCATATTCAATAGCTTTAGAAGCATCATCTATATAAAACCCTGTACTAATAGTCCATCCCCAATTTGGAATTTTCTTCTGATATATTATTTTTGATGATACAATATTAGAGTTTGGTTTAAAAAAATTTAAAGTGACAAAACCCTCTTTTGTTTTTGTTATCTCTTTAATTGTATTAACTGATTCAGAGGTATTTGTTTTTCCAAGAATTTTAAAAACGTTTTTATTGATAAGATCTTTATTTATATGACTTATATATTTTTTATCTTTATTTGTTACAATGAAATAACTATTTTCTCCATACCTTAATTTCTCAATCTGGTTTAATATTTTTTTCTGAATATCTTTAGAAAAGTCTTCAAGGTATTCACCTGTACCAATAACCCAATTTAATTCATGAAAATTTTTAAGGAATCCTATTTTTTTATATTCTTTTTTATTCTTTTGTGATTTTATCCAATACCAGTTATAGAATACTTCATCCTTTTTTTTCAATAATTCAAGGGGCTCTTTTACAATATAAGATCCTTTTGTATCTCTTGTATTATAAACATTTTTTCCTTCTAGTTCTGGCATCATTGGATGTAATTGATTTTTGCCCTCTTTATCCAAAATAAAAAAGTAAGCTCTATCGTTATTGAATCTTATCTCTCTAAGGGCAGCTCTAATCATCTCTTTTATTTCATCTTTCGAGTGATTATGTTTATATCTATAGTATATACTTTTTGCAATTTTGTGAGTTTGTCTAACCTCATAAGTTAGAGATTTTGCAAGATTCTCTTCTAAATCTTTTTGTTCAGACACTATGTAATAATATAGGTTGTCAATTTGTTCTTTTATTGTTTGTTTTTTATTTTTTATAAAAGTAGATTGAATCTCTTCTTTCAATTTATTAACTTTTGTTCTTTTTTCAATATATAAAAAAGTTGTTATAGCAATAGTAAATAATAATGCTAATATAGGTAAAGTGAACCTAATAAAAATTAATAGTTGTTTTTCATTTTTATAACTCATTATAAATTATACAGAACTTTAAATGAAATCAAATTGACAATTTTTATTTACTTTATTCTAATATATCAAGATATATTGATGTATTAGAATTTTTATGATATACTTTCAAAATCAAAAGAGAGGAAAAAATCGATGGATATATTCTTAAAATCTGTTTCCGCATTAAATGACGAAACAAGAGTAAAAATAATCAAGTTTCTAAATATCCATGGAAAATGTTGTGTATGTGATTTAGAAAACTCTTTTGATATGATTCAATCTAGACTTTCAAGACATCTTAAAATTCTAAAAGAAGCAGGATTTTTAAGAGTTGACAGAGAAGGGCGATGGGCATATTATTCTATTAGAACACCTTTAGATGAGTTTCGTCAAGGTGCCATAAGAGAGATTATGACTTTAGATATTGAATTACCAAATTTAGTAAAGGCTTGTAATAATTAATGACTGAAACACTTTTTGTATATGGAACATTGATGCCAAACTGTCCAAATGGACATGTTTTGGAAAATATTGTTGGAAAATTTGTACCAGCAACTGTAAAAGGGAAACTAATAGATGCAGGCTGGTCTGCAGGTATGGGATATCCTGGAATTAGACTTGATATTGATAGAGATACTATTCATGGGTATCTTTTTTATTCATCAAATTTAATTAATCATTGGGAATTTTTAGATGAGTTTGAGGGTGAAGAGTTTGTTAGAACACCAGTTACTGTTGAAAGATATGATGAACTTGAAGTTGATACGTTCATCTATACTTTAAAACCAGAAATTTATGAATTAGCTGAAGAGTAACTAGTTAGTTACTCTTTTTTTATAAAATACATCAATATATCTTGATATATTAGAAACTTAGGAGATTAAAAAAAATGATACAAGCTAGTGCTATATTTTTGATAACACTTATTTTTGTAATATGGCAACCCAAGGGTTTACAAATAGGAACGACAGCTGTAATTGGAGCAATTATTGCTTTAATAGTGGGTGTTGTAAGTTTAGATGATGTTTTAATTGTTACAGATATTGTATGGGATGCAACTTTAGCATTTATTGGGATTATAATTTTATCGATGGTTTTAGATGAGATTGGATTTTTTGAATGGTGTGCAATTAAAATGGCAAAACTATCAAAGGGAAGTGGGCATCTGATGTTTGTCTATGCTTTATTACTTGGAAGTTTTGTATCAGCACTTTTTGCAAATGATGGAGCAGCACTTATTTTAACTCCTATTTTACTTGCAAAAATGAGAATTTTACAATTAAATGCAAAAACAATTTTAGCTTTTTTACTAGCAGGTGGATTTATTAGTGACTCAGCTTCACTTCCTTTTGTATTTTCAAACTTAACAAATATTGTTACGGCAAACTATTTTGACATAGGATTTTTAGAGTATTTATCAAATATGATTATTCCATATATAGTAAGTACTATTGTTTCTATTGTTGTTTTATGGCTTATTTTAAGAAAGGATATTCCAAAAACTGTAGATGTTAGTTTATTAAAAAATCCAGATGAGGTATTAAAAAGTAAGACATTATTTAAATTTTCATGGATATTTTTAGCACTTTTATTAGTTGGATATTTTATTGGTGATGGATTTGATTTACCAGTTTCTGTATTTGCCTTAGGTGGGGGTTTGATTTTCTTAATTATTGCAAGTGTTTCAAAATATGCAAATGCAAAAGAGATAATTAAAACAGCACCTTGGCAAGTGGTGTGGTTTTCTATTGGTTTGTATATAGTAGTTTATGGTCTTAAAAATGAAGGTTTAACTGATTATTTGACTTTAATATTGCAAGATTTAGTACAAAGAGGTGATGCAATTGCAATTATTGGAACAGGTTTTTTAAGTGCAATATTAAGTGCTATTATGAACAATATGCCAACAATTATGGTCATGGATATTGCAATGAAAGATATACCAAATGAAGCTTTAGCTTATGCAAATATCATTGGATGTAACTTAGGCCCTAAAATGACTCCATTCGGTTCTTTAGCAACTTTACTTTGGCTTCATGTTTTAGGTCAAAAGGGTGTGAAAATTGGTTTCTGGCAATATAGTAAATTTGGTCTTATTGTAACGCCACCAGTTCTGTTTGTTGTGTTGTTGACACTAATATAAGGCTAATAGAATTTTATTGTAGTTTATTTTCACTAGAGCTTCACTTTGGGTACCCCAACATCAAAGATGTTGACCCTAAAGTTCCAGAATCGTTCAAATAAACTCAATAAAATCTTTCGGTAGCCAAATAGTTTAAAGCATATTTTAAAGGAAAAAAGATGGATAAAAAAGTTTTAATTTTATGTACAGGGAACTCTTGTAGAAGTATTATAGCTGAGGCTCAAATAAATGCATTTATTGAAGGTGCAGTAAGTGATAGTAGTGGTGTAAAAGCAAGTGGAAGAGTAAATCCAAATGCACAAAAACTATTAGAAGAAAAAGGTATTTGGAAAGAGGAATATCACTCAAAAACTATTGATAAAGTTATTGACAATGAGTATGATTTAGTTGTAACAGTTTGTGACCATGCGAATGAGACTTGCCCAATGTTCCCAAATGCAGTGAAAGTTATCCATGTTGGTTTTGAAGATCCAGATGGGAAAGGTTTTGATGCATTTGAAGCAACATATGAAGAGATTTATGAAACTTTACTTCCAAAGGTAAAAGAAGAGTTAGGTTTATAAAATGTTTACTTGGTGGGAAAAAATTGTTGACAAGTTAGTATATGGTTTATTTGCATTAGATGCAGATACTACTATTGGAAGTGCTGTACATTTTTTTATTTATGATACTGTTAAGATTTTTATACTTTTAATTACTATTATTTTTGTAGTTTCATATCTTAGAACTTGGTTTAATGTTGAAAAAGTAAGAGCTTACCTGCAAGGAAAGTCACAATTTACAGGAAATATCCTAGCATCTCTTTTTGGAATAATTACTCCTTTTTGTACTTGTTCTGCTATTCCTTTATTTTTAGGTTTTTTACAAGCTAGAATTCCTATTGGAGTTACTTTTTCCTTTTTAATAAGTGCCCCACTAAACAACGAAATAGCAATAGCTATGTTATTTGGCCTTTTTGGTTGGAAAATCACGGCTATTTATATAGGGTTTGGGCTTTTAATTGCAATTATTGGTGGATACTTAATTGGTAAAACAAATGCAGAAAAATATATACTTATTGATGTAAAACCGATGGAAGGGTGTTGTGAAAATCCTGATATTAATTTGGATGCAAAATCTAGAGTTAAAGAAGCTTGGGATTACACAATAGATATCTTTAAAAAGATTTATATTTATGTGATTTTAGGTGTAGGAGTTGGTGCATTTATTCATGGATATGTTCCTACAGATTTTATAGTAAAATATACAGGCGGAGATGCTTGGTATACAGTTCCTTTAGCAGTTGTTTTAGGAATTCCAATGTATTCAAGTGCTGCAGGGGTTATGCCTCTTGTTGAGGTTTTAACTTCAAAGGGGATGTTGCTTGGAAGTGCTTTATCTTTTATGATGGCAGTTACAGCCCTAAGTCTTCCTGAAGCAATGATTTTAAAAAGAGTTTTGCATATAAAATTAATTGCAATATTTTTTGCAATAATAGGTAGTGGTATAATATTAATTGGTTATATCTTTAATGCAATATTGTAAAGAATAAATTGCTTTAGATAGTTTAAGAAATATTAATTATATTGCCCTCCTGAAATAGGGCATTCTATAGGAGAATAGATGAAAATAGAAATTTTAGGAACAGGTTGTTCAAAGTGCCAAGCATTAACTGAAAATGCAAAAAAAGCAGTTGCTGAAGCTGGAGTTTTTGCACAAGTTGAAAAAGTAGAAGATATGGTAAAAATCATGGAATATGGTGTTATGAATACGCCAGGTCTTGTTATAAATGGAGAGGTAAAAAGCACAGGAAAATTACTAAATCCAGAAGAGATTAAGAAGTTTTTTTAAAAGAGCAATTTTTTACTATATTAATAATTGAAGTTTGGATAAAATAATTCCTTTTTTAAGGAGTTATTTTGAGTAAAGAAGCTCAAGGTTATTTTTATGCAACTTTTGCTTTTCTTTTTTGGGGTGGATTATCACCAATTTATTTTAAAGAAGTTGCAACAATAGACTCTACAGAAGTTTTATTATATAGAATTGTTTTTTCTGTTTTTATCCTTTTGCCATTGATTTTTTATAAAAAAGAGATAGGTTTGTTTTTTATTACCATAAAGGATATGAGAAAAATAAAATATCTTTTAGCCTCAACTTTTTTTGTATCAGTTAATTGGCTTATTTTTATCTGGGCAGTGTCAAATGGTAAAATTTTAGAAACATCTTTGGGATATTATATTAATCCTTTAGTAAATGTTGTATTTGGTTATTTCTTTTTTAGTGAGAGAGTAAGTATAAGTCAATATTTTGCTATTTTTATTGCTTTATTAGCTGTAATTTATCAACTTTTAACCTTAGGACATATTCCATATATTGCCTTTTCTCTTGCTTTTAGTTTTGCATTTTATGGGCTTCTTAGAAAGAAAATAAATGTTTCTTCTCAAGTTGGATTGTTTGTTGAGGTTTTACTTTTATTCCCTTTTGCTATTGGATATTTAATATATTTATATCTATATGGAAATCTATCATTTATTCAAAATAGTTCTTCATATATATCTTTTATGTTATTTTTAGCCGGATTTGTAACTGTAATACCTCTTTTGCTTTTCAATAGTGCTGCAATTAGAATAAGACTTACAACTTTAGGTTTTTTTCAATATATTGGTCCAACAGCTTCTTTTTTATTGGCAATTTTTATTTACAATGAAGATTTTAATACTGATAAGTTAATCACTTTTATTTTAATTTGGCTTGCTTTAGTTATATTCTCTTTTGATTCTATAAAGAAAGTTTTAATTAATAGATAATTAACACTTTTTTTATAAACTCTCCAGTTATTTTCTTAATTGGATGTGCAGATGAAATTAAATCAAAAAAAAGATATAGAAAACAAAGATAGTGTTTTTTATAAAGCGGTATGGAGATGGCATTTTTATGCTGGTGTTTTTGTAGTCCCTTTTATGCTTATTTTGGCTATAACTGGTATTATGATGATGTATATAGGTTTCTTTGATGGGCGAGATGGGGAAAGAGTAATTGTTCCTGTCCCTCAAGGTGTTGTTAAGATTAGTTTGGAAAAACAGTCAAAACTTGCTCAAAGTACAATTCCTAATTCTACTTTAGTGGAGCTAATTATGGCTCCTAAAAAAGATAGAGTAAATGTTTTTAGATTGAAGTTAAAAGATGGTTCTCAAACAATGGTTGCAGTAAATCCTTACACAGGAGAGATTGTAAAAGACTGGAAAAGAAGACAAGGTTGGTATGACTTAGCAGACAATATCCATAGTGATTTACTCATAGGTAAAACTGGAGATAGGATATTAGAAATTGCTGCTGGTTTTGCTATTATTTTAATTATTACTGGTTTATATCTTTGGTGGCCTCGAGGTAAAAAAATAAATAAAGTATTAGCTTTTGATTTTTCTTTAAAAGGTAGGGAGTTTTTTAAGAACTTTCACTCAGTTTTAGGAACTTATGTTGCTATTTTTTTCTTTTTATTTTTACTTTCTGGAATGTCTTGGACTGGAGTTTGGGGTGGAAAGTTAGTTCAAGCTTGGAGTACTTTCCCTGCTCAAAAATGGGATAAAATCCCTTTATCAGATAAAACTCATGCTTCTTTAAATCATGGTCCTAGTGAAGGAATGCCATGGGCTATTGAACATACCCAATTACCAGCTTCAGGTTCAAAAGAAGGAGTAAAAGGAACATTAAAAGGTGAAAAAGTAAATATAGATAGTATTGAAAGATTAGCCACAAGGTTAGGTTTTGAAGGAAGATATAGAGTTTCTTTTCCTAAAGGTGAAATAGGAGTATGGACTTTAAATCAAGATACCATGAATAGTGATGCAAAAAATCCATTTGATGATAAGACAGTCCATATTGATAGGTATACGGGAAAAGTTCTTGCAAAAGTTACCTTTGATGACTATTCTTTTGCTGGAAAGACAATGGCTCTATCTATTCCTATACATATGGGTTTAGTGACTATTTGGAATCTACTTATAAATACTATAATCTGTTTATCTGTAATTGCTTTAAGTATCACAGGACTTATAATGTGGTGGAAAAGAAGACCAACGGGTGCAGGATTTAAACTAGTTGCTCCACCAATGCCAAAAAATTTACCCCATTGGAAAAATGCAATGCTTTTAATGCTAGCAGTATCTTTATTTTTCCCACTAGTAGGACTTACTTTAATAGCTGTCTTAGCCTTTGACTTTTTAATTTTATCTAGGGTTTCAGCACTTAGAAAAGTATTTGTTTAACTTGAAGTAAATTGTTAGATAAATATTGTGATATAGTGGGTAAACTCTTACCCACTATTAGTTTTGATTAAGTTGTTCTCTTAAGCTCAACTCTTCATGACTAGAAAGAGGATTGGTTTTATTTGCACCCTCTTCTTTTATTTTTTCAAGGGCAATTTTCAGACTTTGTAGAGTAGATTTAAACTCTTGCATATTTACTGATAATTCATCATCTTTTATATTATTTGAGTCCTTTTCAATTTCAATCTTATCATTACCCATTACTCTTTTTTGTATCTCTTTTATTTTGTCTTCTAGCTCTTTAAGAAGTTCTCTTATTTTATCCTCTGATACTTTTTTTTCTTTTGAATCTTCTATTTTTTCTTTTATTTGATTCATTAGTTTTTCTATGGATTCAAGTTCTGTTTTAGTTAATCCAGTTTCCATTAAAGAGAATAAATCATCAATAAGTTTTTGGGTAATATCTACTTCATAAGAACACTTTGTAGTTGGTTCATCTTTATTTTTTGAGATAGTATTAAAAAGATTTAATAAATCATCAAATTGATTGATAACACCTTGAAGTACTTTACTTAGCTCACTACTTGCAGAAACTTCAATCATATCTTCAAAAGTAGAGATTTTGTCTTTTAAAAACTCTTTAATATCTTTTCCTTCATAGTCTATCTCTTGTAATTGGGGAAATGCAATGAGCTTATTACTATGAAAAGTTCCAGTAATTAGATACATGAAGTTTGTTATATCCTCATCTTTTTCAAGGTTTTCAACCATTTTAAATACTGATTTATTAAAATCATCATTATCGCTAATAACAGCAGTACTTAAAAGGGTTCCTGCTTTCATATCACTATTTAAAAGGGTTTCATCTATATATTCACCCGATTCATCTTTTTTGAAAACAAATTTACCTAAGGTTTTCATCTCTTCATAGGATAAATCTTTTATCTCTTCATTGCTTATATATCCATTATCAATAATTGATTTATAAAGTTCTTTTTCCTCTTGGGATAAATAATTCAAATCAAGTTTATCTATTAGCTTATCAAACTGCTCTTGAGTTAATTTTGAATCATCATATTTTTCTAGATGAACAGGAACTTCTTTGGGAATATTATTTTGTATATTTTTTTCAATTAGAAGTTTATCAAAAGGGATGTTTTCTGCTTTTTGATTGTTATCTTGTGCATTTACAGCATTTTTACTAAAGCTATCTAGATATGATTTAATTTGCATTTAAAAAGCCTTTCAACATTTTAATATCGTCAACAAAAAAGTATACCAAAAGAGTGTCACATGTACAGTCACGGTTTTAATTTTTCTTAATTTTTAGACTCTATTTTTAAGTGCCTAGATTAGAATTTTTTGAATTTTAAAAATCTAAAGTATAAAGAGTAAGATTATTTTACTATAATTTTATTATATTTTTTTAGGTCTAATATGAATAAAACAAAGATTTTAATTGTTGAAAAAGAAAATGCAGAAGCTATTAATATAAAAAATACTATTCTTGAATTTGGTTATGAAGTTATTGATGTAGTGTCAAACTATAATGATGCTTTTAAAGTAATAGATATAAAATTACCTGATATTATCACAATTGGCATAAATTTAGAAAATGGTCAAGATGGAATTGAACTTGCAAAAGAGGTCCAGAAATTTAAGAATATACCTATTATTTATCTTACTTCTTGCGATGATGATGAAACTATGACAAGGGCAATTGAAACCAATCCAATAAGTTATCTTTTAAAACCAATTAATAAAAAGGAACTAAAGTCTGCTTTACTTTTGGCAATATTTAAAATAAATAGATCAAATCAAGTAATAATAGATAAAAGATGTACACCTTTAGGATTTGATTATTATTTTGATATGGAAACCCAATCACTTTTTTTTAAAACAACACCTATAAAACTTAGTGTAAAAGAGAGAAAACTTTTAAGTATACTTGTTGAAGCAAAGGGAAGTCCTGTTTCTTTTTATGAAATAGAATATATTATTTGGCCCCATTCACAAGTAACAAATGGTGCAATTAGAACTCTAGTTTATAGGTTAAGGACAAAATTAGAGCATAAATTAATAGAAGCAGTTCCTCCTCAAGGATTTAAATTAACACCTGTTTTTTAAAACAATTAGTTTAATACATTTCTATCTGTCACATCTTGTGTCACAAATCTCTTCCTTTTTTTTAAATATTCAATTTTATTATATTCTTATAGTTACGCTTTTTTAGTAGTTCTTTTTAAAATTTAAAAAAATATAATTTTTTTTGTTAGAAAAAAAATGATTAAAAGTTTTATCGGTGTTATAATTTCATATGGATAAATAAAAAGTTTGATTATGAATATGAAATCGCTAATTAATATAGGAGAAATCATGACAGTTGCATCAACACACGTATCATATAATAGCTATGAAAGTATAAGTTATAGAAAAGTTGTTAAGAGTGAAAATGAAACAAATAGTTTTCAACAAACACTAGCTGATACATCTAATAAAAAAGATAAGTCTACAAATTCTGAAGAAGTTGATCTATATGATTTTGAGTATTTTAATAGTTTAACAGATGAGGAAAAAAGTGCACATTTAAAATTTATTAGTGAAGAGTCTGGATTTGAAAAATCTATAGCTTTTGGGATGGCTGCAAGTTTTGGAGATATAAATATGCAAAAAGCAGTATTTGAAACAACTTCAACTATGTCAAAAAGTGAAATTTTGACTTTCTCTTTTGATATGCATATGAGTGCCAATAGATACCTTTCGGGTAAGGAGTTAAAAGCAAGTTATAGTGTTGATGTAGAAAATGGTTATATCAATTATGGTTCAGATGATGTTAATACAAGGGAATATTTTAAAAATATGACTGCAACAGAATTTAATTTTTTCTTCTCAACAATGTCTAATTCCCATATATCACTTTCAGGAGTGGTGGGTAAAGAACAAGCAATGCCATACGCAAATGCCTATAAAAATATTTTAACTTCATATAAAAACTCTTTAGATGATAGCTCTATAATAGATGAAAAATATAGCACGGGTTTACAAAGATATAATAGTTTTAAAGCAGGGAATGATTTCTGGTTTGAAGATTCTGCTTTTTCAAAGGATGCAAATTTAAAAGATGAATTTGTTAACTTTTTATCAAATTTAGATGTTCGTGACTATATGAAATTAAGTGCTAATTTTTGGTCTTCTTTTGGAAGTGGACTTATGGAAGATGAAAATGGAAATATAGTTCCTGGAAATCATGAGAAAAATCCTAAAAAAGAGTTTGCATCTTTAGAAAGCATAAAAGATTATTTTAAAGATGAAATCTCTGACCTTGAAGAGGGTGCAAGAAAGTTTGGTGGAGATCCTTCAGAGATGTTAGATTTATTAAATAGTGTTCTGAGTTTTTTTGACAATTATAAAGCTAGTGATAATGATGAAAACAAAAAAAACAATACCACAAGTTCTAACAAAAAGGAAAAAGAAGATATAGAAAAGTTAAGGGCTATGGTTGAAGATATTTTCTCTTTAATGAAAACTGGTTTTACAGTTTCTGAACTTGAATCTTTACAAGAGCTTCTTCGAAAACTAAAAGAGAAAATAGAAGAGGGGAATTACTCAAAAAAAGAGATTGAAGCCTTATTAAGTAAAACAGAAAAAGAGATAGCTGCTATGGAAAAAAGAGTTATGGGTCAAGCTATTGTAAAAACAGAAGGAGATAATTTAAAACAAGAAGATAAAAAAACTCAAGGAACAGAAGCTAATGAGTTTTTAGAACGAATAGAAACTGCATTATCCAAATTAGAAACCTTAAAATCAGGACTTATTACTAGGGAAGATGCCGCAAATGAATCGGAAATATTAGCAATGATAAAAGAGTTTAGTAAGAGTAGTAAAAGCTAATATTAATCTAGAACTTATAAATTACCAAACAGTTACAAAACTAAAAAGTAAAGAGTTTTACTCTTGACTTTTATTTTAAATTTCTCTACAATTTCAAAAGTGAAGAGTTGAACTCTTTACTTTAAGGAATTAAAGATGAAAATTATAGATGGAAAACCATATTATAAAATGAGTGAGTTGGTAGAAGAAACTGACCTTTCTAATCATACTATATCTTTTTATAGTAAAAAAGGTTTACTCCCAAATACAGTATACACTTCAAAAAATATGAAATACTACCCAGAGATTACTGTATCAGTTTTAAATTTGATTAAATATTTTAAAGATAATCTTAGTTTTTCTATTGATTATATAAAAGAACTTTTTGATTATTATAATATAAATTTTGACGATAGGTCTGAACTTATTTTACAATCAATTGAGATGTTATCAAGTGAGATTAAAAATCCAATATCAAAAAAAGATTTAAATAAAAAGATTATAAAAGAGGCTATTGCTTTAGATTTACTTGATGATAAAGATATATATTTTAAAACAGAAATTGAAGTTCTAAAAGTATATGAAGAGTTGAGAGATTATCAAATTGCTAGTGAACTTATAAATGAATATGTAAAAACAAGTAAAAAACTAGCTTTGCTTGAAAGGGAACTTAGTACAAAGGTGTTAGAAAACACAGGCTTCTTACCAGAGGTTTTAGTTTTAAATATTTTAAATTCATTTAAGCCATACATTTTTAACAGACATACAATTATTGAGTTTAAGAAGGTTTAAGTATGAATAAATTATCAAGTAATTTACTAGTTATAAAATTAGCGTTTTTATTTGTAGTCTTTTGTAATGTAATAGTTGATGTTGCACATAAAGTGCTTTTACAAAATATAGCATTTAAGATATTTGATGGTAGTACTCAAGTTGTTTGGATATCTATTATAAATGCCATGATAATTATCCCTTTCTTACTCCTTTTTACACTAAGTGGATATTTATCAGATAAATATAATAAAAAAAATATATTAATATATGGAGCAATATCCTCTTTTTCTTTATCAATTTTAATGATATTTTCCTATTTAAGTGGGAACTTCTATATAGCTATGTTAAACCTTGTTTTATTAGCAGTACAAAGTGCAATTTATTCCCCTGCTAAATTTGGTATTATTATAGATATTTGGGGTAAGAAAAACTTAGCAAAAGGAAATGCTAGTTTACAAGCAGTATCAATAATAGCAATTTTATTTTCGATTGCATGTGGTTCTTTTGTATTTGAATCTTTTTATAATGCAAATAATCTACAAGTTTTAACAACAAAAGAGCAACTCTTAGATGCGATTTTACCATTGACTTATTATATTGTCCCAGTTGCTTTTTTAGAGATGGCTGTATCATTAGTTATTTTAAGAAGATTAAAAACCTTATATGTTAAAAATGAAGGTTTATACCTTGATAGAAAAGCACTTCTTCAAGGGAAGCTTTTAACGAAAAATATAAAAACAATCTATTCAAATAATATAATATTTTTATCGGTTATTGGCTTATCAGTTTTTTGGGGAGTATCCCAAGGTCTTATGGCTGTTTTCCCATCTTTTGCAAAACAATATTTAAATATCACAGATGTATTTGTGATAAATGGTGTAATAGCAGCCTCAGGAATTGGAATTGCAATTGGTTCAATTATATATTCAAAACTATCAAAACATTATATTGAAGCTGGAACTATTCCTCTTGCAGCTATTGGTATGGCTGTAATGATGTATCTTTCTACATTGGTTGATAGTGCAAGCTTATTAGCTCTTACCTTTTTAACTTTTGGTATTTTTGGTGGACTTTTTGTTGTTCCATTAAACTCTTTGATTCAATTTAATGCTAAAAAGAAAAACTTAGGGACAATCTTAGCTGGGAATAATTGGTTTCATTCTTTAGCAATGTTTTTAATGCTTAGTATCACAACTTTTGTATCTTTAAACAATCTTGACCCTTTAAATACAATATATCTAATACTATTTATAACAATAGCAGGGATGGCATATACCATTTATAAATTGCCTCAATCTTTAATTTTATTATTTATGAAGTTTGTTGTTGGATTAAAATACAATTTAGAGGTTCAAGGTGTTAAGCATATTCCATCTTCAGGAGGGGCTTTACTTTTAGGAAATCATGTATCTTGGATAGATTGGGCAGTGATTTTGATGAGTAGTCCAAGACAAATAAAATTTGTAATGCACAAACCAATATATGAAAAATGGTATTTAAATTGGCTTCTAAAACTTTTTAAAGCAATTCCTATATCTAATGATGCCAGTAAAGAGACTATTAAAACTGTAGCAAAAGAGCTTGACAAAGGAAGTGTAGTTGTACTTTTCCCTGAGGGTGGAATTACTAGAAATGGACACTTAGGGGAGTTTAAAAGAGGCTTTGAACTAATTTTAAAACAAACAAAGACAGATGTGCCTGTTATAGCTTTTTATATTAGAGGTTTATGGGAGTCTATGTTTAGTAGGGCAAATAAAAAATACAAAAAAAGTAAAAGAACCAATTGTGTTACGGTATCTTTTTCAAGGGCTATGAAAAAAGAAAAAGCAACTATAGTTACAGTTAAGAAAGCTGTTAAAACTTTATCAACAATCTCTTGGAAAGAGCATACAAAAACTCTTGATACTATTTCCGAAATGATATTTGATAGACTAAAGCAGATTAAAGGTGATTTAATCTTTGCCGATTCAACAGGAGTTGAATTAACAGCTTATAAGTTTTTAACAGCTTCAATTCTTTTCAAAAATATTATAAAAAGAAAAGTAAAAGGGCAAAATGTTGGACTTTTAGTTCCTGCTAGTGCAGGGGGAGCTTTTTTAAATACTTCAATTTTAATGTTGGGAAAAGTTGCCGTTAATTTAAATTTTACAGCATCCATTGAAGCTTTAGTTGAAAGTGTAAAAAAAGCAGAAATCCAAACAATTGTTGCTTCACAAAAGTTTATAGTTAAACTAAAAGAAAAAGGTGTTGATGTTGATGAGGTATTAGATTTATGTGAAATTTTATATGTTGAAGATATGAAAAGTCAAATTACTAAAACTAAGGGATTATTAACTCTATTAAGTGTGATTGTTTTCCCTACTTTTTTACTAAAAAATTTACATATAAAAAGAACTAAAAAAGATGATACAGCTTTAATAATGTTTTCTAGTGGAAGTGAAGGGATACCTAAAGGTATTGAATTAACTCATCAAAATATAGTAGGAAACTCTCAACAAATTGCTGCAATTTTAAATGTAAATGATGATGATATTATAGTTGGCTCATTACCATTTTTTCATGCATTTGGTACTGTTGTAACACTTTTTTTACCTTTAATAGAAGGGATTCGTTGTGTGGCACACCCTGATCCAACTGATGGTTATGCAATTGGTAAGTTAGTAGAAAAATATAAAGGAACAATTATGCTTGGAACCTCCACTTTCTTTAGACTTTATACAAGAAATGCAAAGGTAACTAAGCAGATGTTTGAAAGCTTAAGACTTACAGTTGCTGGAGCTGAAAAGTTATCTTTAAAAGTTAGGGAAGATTTTAAAACAAAATTCGATAAAGAGATTTTAGAAGGTTATGGTGTTACTGAAACAACACCTGTTGCAGCATGTAATCTGCCTTTAATGAAAGGAAAAGATGGAACTATTCAAGTTGGGGCAAAAGTAGGAACTGTAGGTATGCCAATTCCTGGAACAACATTTAAAATAGTAGACCCTGATACCTATAAAGAGCTTGAAACAAATGAAGAGGGAATGATTTTAATATCTGGTGTTCAAGTTATGAAAGGTTATTTAAAAGATGAGAAAAAGACTAAAGAGGTATTAAAACAATTAGATGGTAAAACCTATTATATAACAGGAGATAAAGGTAGACTTGATGAAGATGGCTTTTTAACAATTGTTGATAGATATTCAAGATTTGCTAAACTTGGTGGCGAAATGATTAGTCTTGGAGCAGTTGAAGAGAATATTAGAAGAGTTTTACCAAATGATGAAATAGATGTTGTTACAAGCTCAATTAAAGATGAAAAAAAGGGTGAAAAAATAGTTGCCTTAATTTCAAATATAGATGAAAAACAATTACTTACTTTGAAAAACAAAATTAAAGACGAATTTGATAATAAGTTAATGATACCAAGTATATACAGAATAGTTGAAAATGTTCCAAAATTAGGAAGTGGAAAAACAGATTTTAAATTGGCTTCTAAAATGGCTTTAGAGAGTCAATAATGAAATTATTTTGGAGAAGATTTTAACTTTAGTCTTCTCCTTAATAAAACTATCTAGTTTTTGGTACTACACTTAAAGAGTATTTCAGTTTTTGTAACTTATTCCCATCAATCTCTTTTAGCTGGGTAGAGGTTGGAATCACATAAGATAATTTTCCATTTCGATTTTCTGTGGAAACTAGAGCTTCAATTTGTACATCTCTAATCATAAATTCATAATCACTATCATCATCTGATTCTAAATTGTTTTGTAATGCTTTTACTGAATCTGCTATGAAATTATTGAAATCATTTTGATATAGAGGTTTGATTTTTTTTAACTCTTCAAATTGTTTTAGTTGAATCTCTTGCTTTTCTAAAAGTTTTTGAAGATTTACTTTTTCCTTTTCTATATTTTTAACTTCCATTTTCAAGGTTTTATTTTCATCACTTAATTTTGTAGCTTTTATTTCCTGAATTTTATAACTCTGTTTAAAACTTTGCAATTGCTTTTTATCAATTGTATTAAGTTTTCTTTCTATCTCTGTTATTTTTTCAAAATTTGGCATTTTATTTCCTTTTTACAGATGCTTTTATATTAATATTAAAGTAGCTAGTCTCTTTATATCTATCCATAAATTTATTTTCCACTTTAGCTAAAGATATATTCTTAAGTTCAGAATCAGGAGAGAAACTCATCTCTAGTTCAATATCTTTTATTAAAAGATTATTCTTTTCAATCTTTTTGTTAATCTTGTAGACATCTAATAAAGAATCTGAAACTATTCCAAAGAAATCATTAGCTTTCATAATCTTGAATTATCCCAGGTATATTATTAGGTGCAGGTACGGGTACCATTGTTATAGATAGTTTACTAAAAGCATTCATATTAGATTCGAATCGCCTTTCATTTTTTATATCTTTAGTATTAACAAACAGTTTTTTCTTTTTAGTATTTGTGGTTGAAGTTACTTCTTCTGCAACGCTTAAATCCATAGAAACTTCTATTTTAGTTTCACTAAATTCATAAAAAGTTGGTTTCATTCCTAAAGATAAAGCAGAAACTTTCACATATGAAATTTTGTCCCTTACTCCATTTTGAGTTACTTCTTGTTTTAAGATAGGGATTTCTATATCTGTTTTTGCTAATTCTTTTAAGGTATTCAATGAGCTTTCATCTAAATTTTTTTTAGATTGAGCAATAGCTAAAGACATCTCCTCCACGAAATCAGATAAACTTGCTGATATCTCTTTATATTCTTTTGGTATAGGCATGATATATTCCTTATATCTATGGTTAAGGTTTTAATTCATAGTAGAAAATTCTACTATGAATAATAAAACTATTAATTAACAGGTGGTGTTGGATTAGCTGGTTGTAAAACCTGAATATCAACCTCTGGCAATAATAAAGGTGGTGGAGGTACAGGAACCATTTTTACAGTAAGTTTACTTGTTCCATGTACTTCTTTACCAAATTTTCTATTATGTTCAACATCTGTTTTTATGGAAGCAGAAAATGGACCCCATCCAGCTTTTGCTTTAAACCCAACTTTTACATTTGTTTCCCTTTGCATTGAAGTTTTAATATCCATAGATACTTCAATTGATGTTTCAGAAAACTGATACCAAGTAGGTCTTATAAATGCAATAAGTGGAATATCCTTTGCCTCAACTTGTGTTATGTTTGATTCCCCTGTATCAGGATTAATTGTTCCTACAATTTTTGGTACGAAACTAATAGCATTTTCTGGTTTTGCGAGTTCTAATGTTGTTTGTAGTGAATTGTTATCTAAAGCTTCTTGTGCTGTAGCTACACCCATGGCTAAGTCGGCTACCATCTGTGGTAATGGTACATCTAAGAGTTCTTGTCCTACGCTCATTGTATATCCTTTTTACATTTCAGCTAAAGAGAAATCTCCTGTCATTAGACTATTTAATTTTTTTAAATCAATTTGTACTTCACCAATGTATGAGATTAGATTATTATTTTGAACATACTTTTTCTTATTCAGAGTTAATTCTATAATAATAAAATCAATGTTTTCATTTGTCCATATTTCAGTTGATACTAATCTTTTTAAATTGTTAAATAGTGATATTCTTTGATCTCTATTTGCTGTTTTTTTTAAAAATACAGCATATGTTGCGAATTTATTTTCGAACTTTAAAGTAGTAACTTTTGCCCCAAAAGCTTGCTGCATCTTCACCACACATCCTTTTAAAAGATATCATGATATTAGAGATATCCTCTAATCAAATTATAATGCTACAAGTCTTAATAAATAATTAAGTTATTTACTTAGTTGTTTTAAGATTATTATTTGCTACAAAGGGATTCAATGATTTCATCTTGATTTGCACAAAAGTTTCCATCTTTTTCAATAAGGAATAAATCATTTGCCACTTTTTTCATAGAGCTCAATTTTGCACTTTCAATTTCAACTTCAAAATCATCAAATACCTTTGCAATATAAGCAAAAAGACCTTTTTGATCTTTAGCAACTACGTGCATAGAAGCAAGATATGCTGAGTGATTACAATCAATTGTGATATTTTCTTTTTTTATTTCAGGTGAAAGAAGTTTAGTTTTTTTACTCATATCAAATGAATCTTTTATAACACTATCTATATAGATTAAATCCCCTTCCTCAACTCCTTCATCAAATCTAATTTCAAAGTATTTTTTATCGTCATAAAGTTTGAAAATATTTAATGTTGAGATATTTAAAAACTCTAATTTACCAAGCATATAACCCAAGTTTAGAGGTATTGCTCTAATAATTTTTATTCTTAGATTTTTTGTATTATCTATCTCATATTTAAAATCTTTAACCTCATATGCATCAAGGGCAATATCCATGATTTCACTTGCTCTAAGTTGCAAGAAAATTTGATTTGAAGAAATATACATAAGTTTTTTCTTCTTAATTTGAGACAACTCTTTATATCTTTTTAATTTTTTAATTGTTTCTTCTTTTTTGTGTCTTCTTACATTCTCATTTAATAGATTTTTATTTTCAAATGCAGGTAAAGATTGAAGATATAATTGTCTTAAAAGTGAAGAGGTTGCACTTTTATATACACTATCACCAACAGCAGAAATATCTGCATATGTAACAACATAAAGCATTTTTAGAGTTAGTTCATCTTCTAATAATGCAGTAAAGGCTAGAATCACTTTTTCAGAGTAAATATCTTTGCTAGTTGCAAACTTACTCATCATATTATGGTATCTTACTAGTACTGCACCCCTTTGAATATGGATTGGGTCGAATTCAAATGCTTTAGTCATATTTTTAAATAGTTTTTCTCCTGCAATATGATGGTCTACTACTCTTCCTTTTCCAACATCATGTAGTAAGGCAACAAGTCTAACTAAAGCTCTATCTTTTTCATCCATTGAGTCATAAACTTCTCGAACATAAGGGTCTTTTATCTCTTCTAATTTTTTAAGTGTTTTTATTGAGTGGATATCAACAGGGTGTTGATGATAGCCATCAAATTGAGGTTGATTTACAATTTTTTTACCTATTGGTAAAATTGCTTGAAAAAGTCTACCATTATAAATCATCTTTATAAGTGGATACAAATTTGGTTTATATAATAAAGTTTTTATATTCTTTTTTAACTCTTTAGTTTGTTTACTTGGAATTTTAGTTCTACTTACATAATAAAGATATGACCTATCAAAAGCTTTAATTGTATCAGGAAGTTCAATAAATTCTTTAATTAAGGCATTTAAAGTTTTTGGTTTATTTGAAAAAGAACAATATAATTTATCATCAATAATATAAAGATTTTTTTTAAATCTATATTTTTTGAGTTTAGATATATTCTCTTTTTCAAATAAAACTTGTCTTGTAAATTTTTTAACCATTGTGCATGAAAAATGATGTATCCTATGTAAAGATTCAGTAAGTTTAGACATACACTGACGCTCTTTAGTTAAACGTGGAGTATGATTAAAACCTAATTTTGTACTAAGTTCTGGCAAGATATCAAAATTTACAACATCAAGTTTCTTTTTTGAGATATTATGTAAAGCATTTCTTACTTGAAAAATATATTCTAAAGCAGCTCTATATTTTTTGTATTCATCTTCTGTAAACTCTTGACCAATAAGCTCTTTTGTATCATAAACTCCATGGATAACTGTTGCCATCCAAAATACCATATTCGATTCTCTCATTCCCCCATAACCATCTTTAATATTTGGTTCCATTTTAAGTGGGAATTTTAAAAGTCTTTGTTTATGTTCTTCAAGTTTTTCTAATACAAATTGTTTTTTGTCTGTTTCTTTTATCTTTTTAAGTACATTTTCATAACCATACCAAAGATATTTTGATCCATAAATCATTCTTGATTCAATAATAGAGGTTTTTATTGTAATATCCTCTTTTACACCCTCTGCAATATCCTTTAGTTCATGTACCCTTGAACCAAGTTTTAAGCCACAATCCCAAGCTAAAGTGATAAAATCTTCCATAATAGTTCTTAAGTTATAACCTGGAACATCTTCATATAAAAGCATTAAGTCCACATCAGAGTAGATACACAATTGTTCCCTTCCATAACTTCCTAATGCAATTAAGGTAATAGGTATTGAGGTACTCATTGGTTGATAGTTTTTAAAATGTTTTCTTAATATGTATTTGTATAAAGCTATTAAAAATTTATCAGTGTGTTTTGTGTGTTGAACAAAGAAGTCTTTCCCTCCTGTTGTTTCAAGAGTAGTATCAATAGAGTTTACATAGTTTTTAAAGTAGTTTCTAAAAATTTTTGAAATTTCAAAATCTTGTGCTCCTTGAGATATAAGTTCTTCAATTTCAATATTTAGTTCGCTAACCATCTAAAAATTCCTTGTGACCGTCTAGTTTTTTTCGAAGTGTAATTCTATTAAGTCCTAAATGTTTTGCCATTTGTACTTGTGATTTGTATTTTTTTGTTGCTGCTTTTAACATAGGTACTTCTAATAAATATAGAAAATCTTTATATGAGTTTTCCCCTTCCATATTTGAGAACATATAGTTTTCCATAAACATTAAAATTTCATCTTCACCAATAGTTTCAAAAAGGTATGAAAAATATATAGATTTTCTTAAACTATGAGCATTATTTGAGATATTTATCATTAATCTAGAAGGTACTATTATATCCAAATCTAATGTACTACTTGCTTCTTTTGAAAATTTTGTAGTTAGAGCTTTTACATCCTCTTCTCTATCTTTTAAAGGTGGTAATTCAATTGTGATTGAGAAAAGCTCTTCTAACTTTGAATTTAAATCATCTTTCATTGTTGTTGCAACAACTCTAATACCATTTTCATTTACCCAATTAATTAGTAAATCAATATTTGTAATATTTTCAATTTTATCAATAATTATTGAACAGTTTTGTAGATTGATAATATTATCAGCAATATCTTGTTGCAGATTTTTTGCTTTAAATAGCGGGGCTTTTGGTAATATATACTTTGCAAGAGATTTTTTACCAACACCTGCTTCACCTGAGATTAAAGCATTAACTTCTACACTTTGCAATAGATGTGCAGAGTTTAAAATCTCCTTTGAGTTTTTAGATATAGCTATATAGTTTTCCATGTTTCACCTTCTTATATTATACTATAATTTATTTCTTTTTTGTTAAATATATAAATATCGATAATGCTATCATTATCAATGAAATACCAGCAATTAAATAAAATGCATTAATCATTTTGTCGTAATCATTAATTGCAATTTTAAATACAACCATTAAAGCCTCAATTGATAAAGCAATAATAATTGAAATTAAAAACTTAGTAATCATTTTTGTTTCAACTTTAGAGTTTTTTGAATAACTTTTAAAATAAACTTCTTGCTCTAAAATTGTTTTTGCTAAATCAAATATTGCAATACCTAAAGTTAATGCAATAATAGGTTTAAAAATTGTGTCTAAATCAAAAATACCTTTTATCAAAAATGAATGAGTGAAATCATATATTGAATAACAAACTATAAATAAAGACAAAGCAAACATCGAATATCCAGCAATGGAATAAAAAGTCTTAGTTATAGTATGAAAAGGTTTATTTAGTTCTATTAAACTTAATCTTTCCAAAATAGTTTCTATTTTAAAATCAAAAAATATAATATAATCTTCCTCTTGCACACAAAAGGTTATGCAAGAGTTCTTTGTAGCACTACTTACATAAGCTGAGGTAAAAGCAGAATTTGTTTTTTGATCAAAATGAATTTTTCCTAAAAGATAATCTCTAGAAATACCTAAAGCTTTTTTATCTTCATAGGTTCTAAAATAGTTAGGAGAAATCTGTATCTTTGACTTTTTATCAATTATATAGACTAATTCTAATGATGGGAAAAGTTTAAATACATCTCTAAAGCCTGTATCTCTTAAGTTTTTAAGCTCTCCAATTTTTAAAAAAGTCTCTTCTATAAAGTCTTCAATTTTATTTCTATTTTGAAAATATACATCTAAATATTCTTTCATTAATACTCCTTTTTTATTATAACACACTGTATATAAAATCTATGTATAAAAAATATACAATTATTTAAAAAATACAAATATGTAAAATTAATAAAAAAACGTTTAAAATTTATTTTTTAACTAATAATCTCTAGAGATACCATGAAGACTAGGCTCTTATATAATGACTAACTAATTATCAACTCACTATTGTATAAAAAATATACACCGTATATGTATTCACTCAGGTTTTTATCTGTTACAATTTCGACATACATTTTTTGAAAAGGAAAAATATGGAAAATTTTAACGACTTAAAATACATATTAGATGGGTTTCTATTTGTATTTTCTGGTGTATTAGTAATGTGGATGGCAGCAGGTTTTGCAATGCTAGAATCTGGTCTTACAAGATCAAAGAATAATGCGACGGTTTTAACAAAAAATATTGCGTTATTTGCAATCTCTTGTATTATGTATTACTTTATTGGGTATAACTTAATGTATGGTGACGGTTCTTCTTTCATGGGAAGTTTCTCGACAATTTCTATGGAAAATGGTCCTGACTCTGGATATCCAGCTGCAGCAGATTTCTTCTTCCAAGTTATGTTCGTTGCTACAGCTGCTTCAGTTATTTCAGGATCTGTTGCAGAAAGAATGAAATTATGGCCTTTCTTAATTTTCGTTGTTGTTTTATCAGGTGTAATTTATCCAATCCAAGGTCACTGGACATGGGGTGGAACTGAGCTTGGTGGTTTAATTGCTGGTTTCTCTGACTTCGCTGGTTCTACAATTGTTCACTCTGTTGGTGGATGGGCTGCATTAGCAGGTGTTTTAATCCTTGGAGCTAGAAAAGGTAAATATACTAAAGATGGTAAAGTAAGACCAATTCCTGGTTCAAACTTAACTCTTGCTACATTAGGTACATTCATCTTATGGATGGGATGGTTTGGATTTAATGGTGGTTCTCAATTAGCTTTAGGTTCAAAAGCTGATATTGATGGAATTGCATTAGTTGTTGCTGATACAAATATGGCTGCTGCAGCAGGTGCTGTTATGGCTGCTATCTTAACTCAACTTCTATACAAAAAAGTTGATTTAACAATGGTTCTAAATGGTGCATTAGCAGGACTTGTTTCTTGTACAGCTGGTCCAGACTTAGGTATGTTAGTTGCATTTATTGAAGGTATTGTTGGTGGTGCGATTGTTGTATTTGCAGTTCCATTCTTTGATAAGTTAAAAATTGATGATCCAGTGGGTGCTTTATCTGTTCACTTAGTAGCAGGTATCTGGGGAACACTAGCAGTTGGTATCTTTAACCCTGATGTAACAATCATGGCTCAAATCAAAGGTATTGTTGTAATTGGTGCATTCGTATTCATTGTTTCATTCATTGTTTGGAAAATTTTAGACTTAGTTGTTGGACTAAGAGTTGATGAAGAAACTGAAATCACTGGTCTTGATATTCACGAAACAGGTCTTGAATGTTATCCAGAGTTCAAAAAAGCTTAATAGAGAATAGGATTTAAATAATGAAAAAAATAGAAGCAATTATCAAACCTTTTAAACTTGAAGATGTTAAAGAGGCTTTAGTAGAAAATGGTATCGCAGGGATGACAGTGTCAGACGTAAAAGGTTACGGTAGACAACAAGGACACTCTGAGTTATATAGAGGTGCTGAGTATGTAGTAGACTTCTTAGCAAAAATTAAAATCGAAGTAATCGTAAATGATGAAGATGTTGATTCAACAATTGGAGTAATTGTAGAATCAGCAAAAACTGGGAAAATTGGAGATGGTAAAATTTTCGTTACACCAGTTGATGAAGTTGTTAGAATTAGAACTGAACAAAGAGGTTCAGAAGCTGTATAAGCCCCTTTATATCGGTGGAGATTTATTCTTCACTGATATAAAATTTATCTCACTGTATATTTTTTATACATTTTTATTCTCAAAAATATCTTATTAAACTATATAATGCTCATTACAAAAAATTTGATGAGGGTTAAATATGGATTTACAATCAGTTAGTTATGTTATTGACACGTTTTTTGCACTTTTTGCGATGACGTTAATCATTTTTATGGTTCCTGGGTTTGCTATGCTAGAGGCTGGACTTGTTAGAACAAAGAATGTTTCTGCTGTGTTAATGGTAAACACAATGATTTATGCAATAGCATCTATGGCATTTTTACTTGTAGGTTATTCAATTGCATTTGGTGATTTTGGAAGTGATTCAATGTCAAAATGGGCAGCATTTTTATTTCAAATGGCTTTTGTTGGTAAAGTAATCAATATTATGTCAGGTGGTGTAAGTGAAAGAGCAAAAGTTATTCCTTTAGCAATTTTTACTGTAATTATGGGTGGTTTTATTTATCCTACAGTAGTAAACTGGTCGTGGGGAGCTGACATGCTTGATGGAACATTCTTAGATTTGTCAATGTATGATTTAGCTGGTTCTACTGTTATTCACAGTACTGGTGGATGGGCTTTATTAGCTGCAATTATTATAATTGGAGCTAGAAAAGGAAGATATCCAAAAAGTGGTGGAGTTAGAGTAATCCCTGCATCAAATATCCCACTTGTGACTTTAGGTGCTTTTTTATTATGGATTGGTTGGTTTGGATTTAATGGAGGTTCTGTTGGTTCAATCGCTTCAAAAGAGAGTGCTGATGCAGTTGCATTAACTATTATGAATACAAATACAGCTGGACTTGCTGGTGCAATTATTGTTTCAATAATTATGTATTTTCAGTATAAAAAACTTGATATTACAATGGTATTAAATGGAGCTTTAGGTGGATTAGTTGCAATTACTGCAGGGCCTGATTTATATGATATATATACTCCAATTTTAATTGGTGCAATTGGTGGTGTGATTGTTGTTGTTGGAGTATCTTTCTTTGATAAATTAAAACTTGATGATCCAGTGGGTGCTTTATCGGTTCACTTATTAAATGGTATTTGGGGAACTTTAGCAGTTGGAATCTTTGCAAGTAATGGAGATGATATAACATTTATGGGACAACTTAAAGGTGTTGTTGTAGTTGGAATCTTCGCCTTTTGTGTCTCTTTTGTTGTATTGTTTATTCTTAACAAAATAGTTGCTTTAAGAGCAGCAGATGATGAAGAGATGCAAGGACTTGATGTTGATGAGTGTGGTGTTGAAGCTTATCCTGAATTCAAAAGGGCATTTTAATTAATAATTTAGATGTAAAAGAGAGTAATAATTTAGATTTAACTAAGTTTTGCTAAAATAAGACAATCAAAAAAAGGAAATGATATATGAAAAAAATTGAAGCAGTAATTAAACCGTTTAAACTAGAAGATGTTAAAGATGCTTTAACAGAAGCTGGTATTACAGGTATGACTGTATCTGATGTAAAAGGATATGGTAGACAACAAGGACATTCAGAATTATATAGAGGTGCTGAATATGTTGTTGATTTTTTACCTAAAATCAAATTAGAATTAATTGTTTCAGATGAAGAGGTTGACTCAACTATTGATATTATTGTTAATTCAGCAAAAACTGGAAAAATTGGTGATGGTAAAATTTTCGTTTCTTCAGTTGAAAAAGTTGTTAGAATAAGAACAGGAGAGCAAGACGAGGACGCAATTTAATATGCGAAGTTTTGAAATCAATTCTCCACTTGATATGCATCTTCACTTAAGAGATGGTGAGATGCTAAAACTTGTGGGACCACTTACTTCAAATACTTTTTCAGGAGCTCTAATCATGCCTAATTTAGTGCCTCCTGTTACTACTAAAGAAGCACTTTTATCATATAAACAAAGAATCATTGAAGCTTGTAAAGGTGATGATTTTGAACCTTATGTAACCTTATTTTTTAAAGATGATTATTCTTATGACTTTTTAGAAGATATTAAAGATGAAATTATAGCAATTAAACTTTATCCAGCTGGGATTACAACCAATTCTGAGACAGGTGTATCATCAATGGATATTGAAAATTTAAGACCAACATTGGAATCAATGAGTAAACTTGGAATTCCTTTATGTATTCACGGTGAAACAAATGGTTTTGTTATGGATAGGGAAAAAGAGTTTATGCCTATATATGAGTCTATTGCTTCTTCATTCCCTAATCTAAAAATCATTATGGAACACATCACAACAAAAGATGCAATCGAGTTATTAGATAAATATGATAATTTATACGCAACAGTTACTTTACACCATTTACTAATTACTTTAGATGATGTTGCTGGAGGTATGTTACAGCCACATCTTTTTTGTAAACCTATTGCAAAAAGACCAGAAGATAGAGATGCATTATTAAATGCTGCACTTGAAGCACATCCAAAATTGATGTTTGGAAGTGATAGTGCTCCCCATCCAAAACACAAAAAAGAGTGTTGTGGTTGTGCTGCTGGAGTATTTACATCTCCTATAGCTTTACAAGTATTAACTGAACTATTTGATAAGAATGGTAAATTAGAAAATTTAAATGCATTTGTTAGTTTAAATGCACAAAACATATATGATTTTAAACCCGTAGAAAAAACTATTAAACTAGTACAAAAAGATTTTGTTGTACCACAAATTTATACTTATAATAGTGAAAATGTAGTACCAATGTATGCTAGTGAAACTTTAGCTTGGAGTATTGAAGGGTAAATTTACCTTCTAGTTCCTCTTTCACTTAAGAGTCTTTTGATATTTTCTTTAGACTCTTGTGATTTTTTAATTCTATCTTCTCTCATTAATCTTAAAATCTCTAAAGTTTCTTGTTTCTCATGGTCTAAATTAGATTTTACTTGAACTGCTTTTCTATTATTTGATATTCCAGAAACACCTAAAAACTTTTCAGTTTTATTTACATAAAGTTTTGAAGATGAAGAGCTAGCATTTTTATTAAATACTATTACATCATTAGGTTTTATTTTTAATAAGTCTTCAACTGTTAATTCTGTTTCAGCCATTATTGCTTCAACTTTCATTTTTGCACCAGAAATTAATGTTGTTATATCTTTTTTTCTACTAGCTTTTTTATTTTTACCTTCATTAAACATCTTTTCAACGATTTTATTTAATAGTGTTTCAATATATGAAATAGGGTAACAAATAGAAAGAAAGCCTGATTCTTCATCTATTGTAATTTCAAGTACAACTAGTAAAACAATCTCATGGTCAGAGATAATTTGAATTGCATTAGCATTTGTATCCCTTGACTCAATTTTAAAGTTTAATGTTGTTACTTCATCCCAAGCTTTGTACATATGCTTTATGAACATTTTATAGAAGTGTTCAAAGATATTTACTTCAATTTCTGTTAATTCTCTATCTAAATTATCACTTGCAGCAACTGCTCCACTTCCTAATAATTCTGCAATAATCTTGTGTGAAATTCCAGGGTTACACTCAATAACAATTCTTCCATCAAGTGGTTTAATTGAAAGTGTATTTAGTGAAGTTAATTGTGGAATTGAAAGGATAAACTCACCATAAGTCATTTGTTCAATGGAATAAAGTTTAATATCAACTATCTTTCTAAGCATTGCTGAGAGGTCAGTAATTAAGTCTCTTAACATCTTATCATGTAAAGTTGAAAAAGCTTTAAACTGTTCATTTGAGATTCTATTTGGTTTTTTAAAATCATAAATAGAATAGTTTTTTTCTTTTGATATTATCTGTTCTTCTGTAGAAGCATCTATATCTTCTCCAGCTTCAGCAATATCTAAAAGTGCATCAATTTCATCTTGACTTAAAAATTCAGCCATATTATCCTCTTATATCCAGTTCAACGTTATTTAATGCACCCATCTCTTTAATGATTTTAATTGTTTCAATTATATCGGTCATTGGAAGTTTCATTACTTTCATAGCTCTAACTAAATCAGAAATTGTTGGAGCTCCTTTTGAATTCATTAGGGTATTATCAATATTTACAGCAATTGGCTTATTATCGAGTTTTACATCATCTCCAATATCTTTACCAGGGTTTGCTTTATTATCATCCCATTGATTTTCATCTAAGGGAGATTTTTTTATTCTAATTGTAAAATTTTCTCTAGCAACTGTAACCGGGTCAATTGGTATATCCGCACCTGCAATTATTGTTTCTCTATTCATATCAATAACAATTTTCTTTTTAAAATCAGAATCTAATTGAATACTTTGAACATCATATATAAATTTTACTGTTGAAATATTTGCAGGCTTTTTTACCTTTACTGTTCTTGTATCAATAGCCATAGCAATATTTTGACCAAATTTTTTATTTATTTTTTCTTCTACTGTAAAGGCTTGTTTAGCGTCATTTTTAAATAAACTTAAGGTAATAGAATCTTCATTCTGTAAAGAATAATCAACCTCATTTTCAATAGTTCCACCCTCATAGATATAACCTGTTGTTGGGTTTTCTAAGTCTGAAACAATTGCACCTTGTGCTAATGCATAAACTTGACCATCTACTGCTTTTAATTGAGTTAGTAAAAGTTGTCCATGGTCGATTGATTTAGCATCACCAATTGCTGATATCTTTACTTTTATTTTATCCCCTTGTCTTGAAAAAGGAGGTAATTCTGCTGTTACCATAACAGCTGCAATATTTTTTGATTTTATTGATGATGTTGGTATTTTAATATAAGAGTTTCTAAGTAAATTTTGCAAAGATTGCATAGTAAATTGTGATTTGTCTCCAGTACCTGCTAATCCAACAACAAGACCATATCCAATAAGTTGGTTATCTCTAATTCCAACTATATTAGAAATATCTTTTATTGTAATGGCACATAAAAAATTTATAATTAGAAAAAAAGTTATTAGTATCCTCAAATTCACACCTCTAAGATTGTTGAAATATTTTATCTAAAATTTTATAAAATATAGGTATAATTTTTTTAAAAAATAATTTTAGGGTTATCTTTGATTATATATATTTATGGAAGTGAAAGCTTCAAAAAAGAGATAAAAGAATTACTAAATCATTCAAACATAAAGTTTAGGCTTGACGAAAACGGTGAAATCAAAGAATTAAAAACCTTAGAAAGTCTAAAAAATGCCATTGAAGATAATCCAAAAAACATCTATTTGATTGATGATTCCAAAATTATCAAAAAAAATACTTTAAATCAAAAAATAAATTTTTTGAAGCCAAAAGATGGTATTGATCAGGAGTATTTATTAGACCATGGAATTGGTGATATATCAGTTGATTCAATGGAAGAATTATCAAGACATATTATAAAAAAACTTGAAGCTGAAGCGTTTGTACAAGAATCAAATGATATTCAAGATTCAATTGTAGAGATTGTTGAAGATGCTTATGAAAAAGATGAGGGTGATGAAAAGAATTATTTTCAATTAGATGATGAATTAAGTAGTTTATTGTCCCATAGGGATGAAAAAGAATCTTTATCAGAACCATTGATTGAAGAGATTGATGATTTATCTTCAATTGTTGAGCAAATAGATGAAAAAAAGATTGAAAGCTTAGAAGGTAATCAAAATGAAGATATGTTATCTTCACTTAAAGATTTGAGTTTTGAAGAAGATTTTGATATTATAGAAGAAAAAAAAGAAGAGAATACTCAAGGGGTTGACATGTCCAATGAATTTGCAGAATTTGATGCATTAAATGAAGCTGATATTTTGGCAGCTTTAGATGGTTTAGGTAATGAAGAGGTGTCAACTCAACCACTTCCAAAAAAAATACAAACAACTGAATTTCAAAAAGATAATAAATCAGAAAGTATTGATATTGGAAGTTCTAGTGTGGATGATATAGCAAAACTAATCTCACAGTTATTAAATAACAAAACGCTGGAGATTACAGTAAAAGTTAAAGATTAGTATGGATTTAATTGGTATTGCAGAAAATACAGTAAAAATAATCCTAATACTTGGTTTACCTTCACTTATAGTAAGTATGATTATTGGTCTGATAATTTCAATTTTTCAAGCAGTAACTCAAGTATCAGATGCATCATTAACTTTTGTCCCAAAAGTTATATTTGTTTCAGTTTTTATTCTTATTTCATTACCTTGGATAGGTGATAATATCCAAACCTATACAAACGATTTGTGGGGTTTGATATTAACCTTTGGACAGTAATATGATAGCAAAGCTTCATGAATTAAAAAAAATGCAAACTGATCAGAAGTTAATTGAAAAAGGTCAATTAATGGCAAAAATCTCTCGTATTGAAGATGAGATTATGTTTACAGAAAATAAAATTAATACAACTTCAGTTCAAAAGCATGGAGCGATATCAGATTTTGCAGTATTGGCAATTCATAAAAACACTATGAAAGAGTATATAATAAAACTTAATAATGAAAAGATTATTTTACAAAAACAAGTTGAGAGTTTAGTTATAGAAATTGTTGAATTACAAAAGCAAACGGAACAATACGCTTACATTCTAAAAGAACAAAAAGATGAAGCTTTTAGAAAAGTTCTTTATATGGAAGAAGAAGCCGCAAGTGAATATATCCAAAGTAAATATATTAGTGAACAGGAGAATTTTTGAATAGGTTAATTTTAGCAACATTTTTATTGTTTTCATTTTCTTTTGCCCAAGAGGAAAGAGTAAGTAGTGCAGTGTTAATTAAACAAAAAATAGAAGTTAGAGAATTAAAAAAAGAACTTAACAATTTTTATAATAAAAAAGAAAAAGAATACCAAGAAAGAAAAAAAGAGTTAGAAACTTTATTAAAAAAAATAGAAAGTGAGAAGAAACAAATTCAAGCCCTAAGGGATGAAAATAAACAGCTTTTATCTAATATAAAAGGTGAAGTTGATAGTAAACTTTCAACAATTTATAATAAAATGAAGCCTAAAATTGCTGCAGAAATTTTTAATCAAATGATTAGTGATGGAAATCTTGAAGAAGTTTTCGATATAATTTTAAGATTAAAAGAGGCAAAGGTAACATCTTTTATGAGGTATTTAAGTCCTAAAAATGCCTCTTTATTGACACAGATGTTACAAGAGTATAAAATAAATAATAAAGATGAAGGGTAATTAATGGCTGAAGAAAACGAAGAGGTAAAAAAATCTGGTGGTGGAAAAGGACTAATGATAGTTCTTATTGCCTTAATTGTTATTTTATTAATTGCAGTTGGTGCTGGAGGATATTTATTGTATTCTAGTGGAGTATTATCAGGGCAACAACAACAAGGAACTGAACAGGTTAAAAAAGAAGAGTCTGGTGATTCAAATGAAACATATAAAGCTGCAATTAATGACTTAGTTTTAAATATCACTAATGCTAAGGGAAGAGAAAAACTAATGAAACTTTCTTTCTCTTTAAAAAGTACAGAACCTACAATAGAAGCGATTGTTGAAGAGTATAAGCCAGAGATTGTTGATGTTGTAATTGCACAAATTAGTGCAAGAAGTTCAGAAGAGTTGTTAACTGTTGGTGGTAAAGAGTTATTAAAAGAAGAGTTAATGGAAGATATTAATAATATCATCAATGAAGTTACAGCTAATAATGAAGATATAAAAAGAAATAATATCAAGAAGATATTATTCACAACATTTGTGATTAAATAAAAAATATGATTGTAGCTGTAAAAAGAAATAATAAAAAACGCAATCTTATCAAACTTATCTCAGCTTTTGCTGTTGTAGGTATGTTTGTATATTACTATTTTCACATGAGTGAAGAATATGCTAAACAGCAAGAATTAGAAAATCAAAAGCAGTTACAATTAATTGAAAAAAACAAAGAAGAAGAAAAAAATAGGAAAATTGAGCGAATTATTTATCGTGAAATTGAAACCGCAGTTGATTTAATAGGTCAACGAAAAGTTATTGATGTAAAACTTATATCAAATAAGGCACTTATTGTTGTTGACCCTGATACTAATCTAGATGCATTGAAAGTAAGATATGGAACAACTGCACTTATCAAAAAAGATTTAAAAGATATAAAAATAGCATTAGATTTAAAATATATTATTGAAAGTAAATACAATGAAAACTAGTTTATTAATTTTTTTCACATCTTTACTTTTTTTAGGTTGTGTTTCTCAAGAGCCAAAGATAGACTTTAAAAAACCAGAAATGCAAGTTCCAAAGCCAGCTCCAGTTGTAAAAAGAAACAAAGGATCTTTATATACCCTAAAAGGTCCCTCTTTATTTGCCGATAAAAAAGATTTACAAATTGGTGATATCCTTCAAATTAATATAAATGAGTCTTTATCTTCAAATACTAGTAATTCAAGGGAAACTACTTCAGATAGAAATGCTTCAAGTACAGGATTAAGTGCAACAGCAGGGACAACTGGTGGAGTTGCTGAAAAAGTTGCTAATTTTATAAATCCAATTACAAATTTAGGATATGAGTCAAGTTCATCTTCAAGTAATAAAGGTGATGTAACTACAAGTTTAAGTGAAAAATTTTCAACAACTGTTTCTGTTATAATTGAAGAAACATATGCAAACGGTAATTATTTTGTAAAAGGTTTTAAAGAAATTTTAGTAGATGGACAAAAACAATCAATCACAATAACTGGAGTTATAAGACCTTATGATATCTCATCTGATAATAGTGTAGATTCTTCTCAAGTTGCCAATTTAAAAATACTTTATGAGAAAGAGGGGGAAGAGCAAGATGTTATGCATATACCTTTTGGATGGAAAATCTTAAAGTTTTTCTTCTATCCTTTTTAATCTAATTTTAAGAATTGTAATGCAATAATAAGCAATAATATACCCATAATAGTCAAGGAGGTAATATGCTTAAATCTTTAAATGTAGCTCAAACTGGGCTTAGTGCAGCAAAAATAGCTGTTGAAAATGTATCAAACAATATAGCTAATGAAAACACTCCTGGCTACAAAAAAAGGGTAGTTCAACTAAATGAATTAACTTTAGGAGACTCTAGATTTACAGGAAGTGGTGTTAGAGCAGATAGTGCATATAGAATCACTTCAGAATATATGTTTAATAACATAATGAAAGAGAATACTAAAAATAGTTATTATGATGAAATCTCATCTATAGTTGGAAATGTTGAACAAATGTTTAAAGAAACTGATACTTCTGGTTTTTCAAACGATTTAAACAGATTTTTTCAAGCTGTTGAAAATTTAAGAACGACACCTAGTTCTGAACTTTATAAAACGACACTTAAAACTACAGGTAGTAATTTAGTTGATTCTTTACAAAATTTATATGAAAATATAGAACAGCAAGAAAGTATCACTTATAATAGACTTGAAGATAATGTTCAAGAGATAAATGCAATATTAAATGATATTGGTGAATTAAATCAACAAATGGGATTATCTAATAATTCTACAAATGATTTACTTGATAAAAGAGATCAGCTTGAAAAAGAATTATCTGCTTTAGTTGATATAGATGTTGATAGAACCGATGGTGATTATCAATTAAAAATTGGTGGAGCAATAGCTGTTAGATATAACACAAATATTAGAGAAGTGAATTTAGTAGAAGACAACACTACACAAATTGATAGATTTGCGACTGAAGATGCAAATGGAAATGCAATTGATAGTATTGCAAATGGAAGAACTTTTGAAATCCAAGAATTGGTTTTAACGGGTGCTTCTAATAATAATATGATTCTTGATTCAGGAATTACTTTTACTCCAACTGGAGAGTCAGCAATAGATCTTGATTATGATGAAACTAATGGAAAAGTTTTAATAGATGGAGGAATAAATGGTAATGAACCATTTAAAATTACCCAAGAGGGTGTTTTAACTTTTGATGTTACTGCACAAGCAAACGGAGATAGCTTTGACTTTAAGGCTGGAGATACAATAACAATAACAACTGATACAGATAGTGATTTAACAACATTTATTTCAGGAAGTGCAAACTGGACAGATAATGGAGATGGAACCTTTACTGCAAGTTCAGATAATACAGTTAATTTTCCCGATGCTGGAGATAGTATAAATGTGCAAAGAACTGTAGGAACAGGTTTATCTGAAGTTGATACAACTGTAACTTATAAATTTGATAATACCCATGAAGTTTCAGTAACTTTTGGAGACTATGTTCTCGATGCAAACGGAAATCAAGTTGATTTAGATAATGATGGAGTTGCAGATCAAATTGATGAAAGCAATTTTATTAGAGCACTTAAATATGAAATAAATCATAACACTTATATTTCTGAAAAAGTGACTGCATTTAATGGTAACTATCAAGTTGATGAAAATGGAAATAAAATTGATTTATCTTCTTCTGATAAATTTTTGGTAGTTGAAGCAAATAAAGATGGAACAGATGGATCTTTTATAGGAAGAATTTCAATCACAACTGCAACAGATGGAAATGATACAATATTTAAAGATGATTACCAAAGTGTTGATGCAGAAAATAAAGTATATTTAGCAGTTTATGATAGTGAGGTTAATGTAAGCTCAGGTATTATAAAAGCACAAATAGAAAATTTAACGACTACATCACCAAATAACAAAATTATAGATTATAAAGATAAATTAGATTCATTAGCTTCAACATTAAGTGATATTTATAATAAATATGTTGTTGAAGATAATGGAAGTTATACATATGGACATACTTCAACAGATTCTTACAATGGCACTGAAACAGTAGAAAACTTAGGTCTTTTTAGTGGAAGTACTGTTAAAACATTAGTGTTTAATGAAGAGATGGTGAATGATTTAGATCAAGAGGATTTAGATTATATAAGTTCAATGCAATGGAAAGATGATATTGATTTTGATGGTTTTGCCCAAGATGGAAGTACTCAAGAAAAAACATCCTTTAGTGAATTTTTTCAAGAAGTAAGGGTAAATATTTCATCGGATAAAGAAAACAATGATTTCTTAAAAGAAACACAAACAGCAGTTGTTCAATCACTTGAAGCTAGTTATGAGCAATTAACAAAAGTTGATAGTGATGAAGAAATGATAAATTTGATTCAATTTCAAGCAGCCTATACAGCAAATGCAAAAATTATTACTGTGGTTGATGAGATGCTTCAAACTTTACTTGGTATAAGAAGATAAGGGGTTTATTATGGCTGATGGTATTTTAGGACTTGGAAGTGGACAAGCCTCAACACTAAACCAAGAGTTAATCGATAAATTAAAAGATGCAGAAAGAAAATCAACTGTTGAACCTATTGAAAATAGACTTGATGCTATTACAAGGGTTGCAAGTGAAGATGGTGAAACAAGTGATGGTGAGGCATTAAAGTTAGCTGCTATTACAACAAAAGCAAATGAACTTTTAGAAGCAGTTGAACCTTTTTATCAGTTTACTAGTTCGGGAACTACAGTTTTTGATTTAAAGTCAGCAAATACAACAGGTACTTCTGTAGTTTTTGACGCAGCAAGTGAAAGTTCACTTAATACAGGTTCAACAATCGTAAAAGTTGATCAATTAGCAACAAGAGATGTTTATCAATCGGTGTTAATTAATAGTGCAAATCTTGAAAATGATATAAATGGTGGTGAATTAACTATTGCAATTGCAGGTGATGATGGTTTATTTTCTGAAAGTTATACTTTTGATACAACCAATAAAAACTATAAAGAGTTAGTTACAGAAATAAATTTCAATGCTAATATTACAGCATCATTAGAACAAGTTAGTGATGATTCATATAGGATTGTTATAAAAAGTGCAAATTCAGGTGAAGCAAATGCTTTAAAAATTTCTCAAAGTACTTCACAAAGTCTTGGTTTTGGAGCAAGTAGTACAGCTACAAATAGTTATACATCAACAGATATCCCAAGTGCAGGTTCAATAGTTATAGATGGTGAAACTTTTACATTAGATGGAAGTACTGAAAGTTATCAAGATTTAGCTACTAAAATTGATGCTAGTGCTACATTTAATGCATCTTATGAAAATGATAAACTTATTATTAGTAGAGTTGATGGTGCTGAAGTTTCGGTTACTCAAGATGATTTTAATTTTGGTCTTGAATCAAGTAAAAATGGACAAACTATTCAAGCTCAAAATCTTAATGCAACTGTAAATGGTGTTGAATATGATGTCTCTTCAAATGTAATTACAGTTGATGGAGGATTAAAAATCACTGCTGTTGAAGCAAATGATCCTAATGATCCAAACGATTATTCAACTATCTCTATTGAAGAGGATACAACATATGTAGAAACTTATTTACAAAATTTTGTAAATAAATATAATGAATTAGTTGACATGGTAAATGAAGAGCTTTATAGTGCTGATTCTCCAATGAAGGATACTGATTCATTAAGAACTATGATGGAAAGTATTAAAGATAAGATTTTCAAAAATTATGGTGAAAATGGTGATCTTAATGTTTTTAATCTAGGATTAGACCTTGATAAATCAGGTACATTATCAGTTAATACTGAAAGACTAAATGAAGTTATAGCAGATGATTATGAAAGTTTAAAAAATCTATTTTTTGATTCTTATGGAAAAGATGAAAATGGTGAATCTCAAACTATAATGGGTTTAGGGTCTGAACTTAAAGAGTATATTGATGCTTTAGATGGATTTGATGGTATCCTTTATACTTATGAAGATAGACTTAACGCAAGACAAGAATCATTAGAAGCTGAAAAAGAAAAAGCTGAAAAAGCTTTAGAAAGTAAATATGCTTTATTAGCTCAGCAATTTGCTTCTTATGCAACAATAATAACTCAAATGGAATCTTCGTTCTCTGGTTTAAGTCTTATGATTGAGCAATCTACTGCAAAATGATATAAATAATAAAAAATTATAAAGTCAATACTCATTCGTAGTATTGGCTTTTTTTTTCATAACTTTCTTTAAGTAAAGATATAATATACTTTACCTCAAATGAATTAATTGGAGTTAATATATGGGAATTGAAGCCTATCAACAACATAATGCAGTATCTGACGACCCTTATGTATTGGTACTTAAACTTTATGAAGGTTTATTGAAGTATCTTTCATTTGTTAAAGCATCTATGGAAAGTGGAGATATTGAGTCTAAATTTACATATATAAATAAATCTGTTGCAATTTTTGATGAACTTAGAAATGTACTAGATTTTGATGGTGGGGATGTAGCATATTATCTTGATGGTTTATATCTTTATCAAATTGAAACTTTATTTAGCGCAGGTATTGATGATAATGTTAATTCTATCAATCAAGTTATGAAAGTTGTTCAAGGTTTGATTGACGCATGGAAAGAAGAGACAGGTCTTTAAAAGCTCTAGAGGAATTAAATTATCTTGATTCTCTAGATACGGAAGAAAGGGCTCAAGCCCTAGTTAGATGGAATAATAAATATCTAATTGAAACAAAAATCACTGACTTTGATTTAGAACAAGATGACTTACTTAAACTATCAGAACTTTTCTATAAAAATATCAACTTTTTAAAAACCCACAAAGAAGAACTTAGGCAATCAATGGTTGAAAATAGAAAGATGAAAAGGTTCTTAAATAACTAAATTTTCAAGCAAATTTTCTTTAAAGATATAAGCTCTTATATTCTTAGGAATTTGTTTTATTCTACATTTTTCTTTAAATTTTTTTGGCATTATATTTTTTGTATATGGACAAATATAAATAAAATCTTTATTTATAGCCACAGATATTTTATGGGAAATTACACACTCTTTTTGTTTTGAAATCTCATCTTTTGATGCTTTAGAAAGTAATATTCCTCTTCTTTTTAAACTCTTGTCAATAGTTCTAATATCTATATTAAAATCATTCGATACTCTAAATATTTCAAGCTCTTTTTCTTGAAAAATTAGTTCTTCTTTGTGTAGTGATTCTTTATCTTTTTTAAGATATTCAAAACTCTTTTTTATGCCCTCTTTATATTCATCTAAAAATTTATTTGCATAGTTTTTTCTAAAATAGTTTCTTTTATATTTACTATCTTCATTACTTTCATCAATGAAGTATTTTATTCTATTTTGTTCTAAAAAAACTAGAATCTCATCCCTTGAAATATTTAGCATGGGCTTTATTATTTGATAGTTTTTTCGTAAAGTAATCTCTTCAAAGGATAAAAGCTCTACTATCCCTGCCCCTTTAGAAAATTGCATTAAAAACCATTCTAGTTTATCATTTAATTGATGAGCTGTAATTAAACTTTCATAGGAGTTTTTTTCAATAATTTCATCAAAAAAAGCATATCTTAAATCTCTTGCTCTTTTTTCAAAATTAGATGGGATATTTTCTGTAATCTCTTTTACAAAAACTTCTTTTTTATATTTCTTTGCAAGTTCTTTTGCATATAAAACTTCTTCTTTAGATTGAATTCTAATATTATAATCAACAATTGCAATGTCAAAGGGAATATTGTTTTGTAGAAGTAGAAAAAATAAAGCTGAGGAATCAACACCCCCACTAAAGGCTAGTAGGTTTTTTTGGGTGTTGATTTTTGAAATTTGAAGATTCATTTTATGCAATTACAGTTGCTAGTAATTTATCTCCAACAAGTTCTGTAACTTTTACAGTATATTTTTGTCCAAATTTTAATTGTTGTTGTTCACCATTTTCTTCAAAAAGTTCATTATCATTGATATAAATCTCACCATCAATATCAGGTGCCCAAATTGTTTTTCTTGCACTTAATAGATATTCATGTTCTTGGCTCTCTCCATCAATATAAACTTCAAACTCTTTTCCTACATCATTTTCTAAAGATTCTTGGGTAGTTTTAGAAATAATTTCACCTAAGGCTTCAGCTCTGCTATCAATAAGTTCTTGTGGAATTTTATTTTCAAGGGTTGCAGCAGATGTTCCTTCTTCGTCAGAGTATGAAAATACATTTGCCCTATCAAATTTAAACTCTTCTAAATATTTACATAAGAGTTCAAAATCTTCTTGTGTTTCTCCAGGGTGTCCTGCAATAAAAGTTGTTCTAACAAAAGAGTTTGGCTTTGATTTCATATGATTCATTAGTTCATTTAGTTGCTCAACCCCTTTTCCTCTTTTCATGATTTTAAGCATTGAAGGAGTTATATGTTGTAAAGGCATATCAAAATAGTTTACAAACTTTTTAGAATCAGCAATTTTATCAATTAAAGATAAAGTTGTAGTTGAAGGATAAAGGTATAAAATTCTTGCAGTTTTAACACCATCAATTTTTTCAACCTCTTCAATTAGTTGTTCTAAACCATCTTTAATCCCTAAATCCCTTAAAAATGATGAAGAGTCTTGTGATACAAAAGAGAAATCACTATAACCATTTGATACAAGGTTTTTAACCTCTTTTACCAAAGATTCTAAAGTTCTTGAGTGAAGTTTTCCTTTAAATGAAGGGATTGCACAAAAAGAACAGGTTTGGTTACACCCTTCGCTTAGTTTTACATAAGCATGGTAAGAAGAACCAGTAATAACTCTATCATTTTCTTCATTTAATAAAAAAACTTCATCTGTAAATGCACTTCTTTTTTCATTAACTAATGTATCAATCTTGTCATAATCACCAACTCCTGTGAAAATATCAATTTCAGGTAACTCTTTTTGAAGCTCCTCTTTATATCTTTCACTTAGACAACCAGCCATTACTAAAACTGACTCATCTTTTCTTTCATCATGAAGATTTAAAATTGTATTGATACTTTCCTCTTTTGCACTATCAATAAATCCGCAAGTATTAACAATAATAACATCAGCATTTGAAGCATCATCTATAATCTGGTAGTCTTTTAATTTTCCTAACATAATCTCTGAATCAACTAGATTTTTAGTACAACCTAGGCTTACTAGATGCAAAGATTTTGTTGGTTTTTCTGTTGTAAATTTCATAAATAAAATATTGCCTTAATTTTTTTGCAATTTTATCATATTTTTTTAATGTATAAGTTTATATAAAAAATTTAGTACTTTGGATATAATTAGATGATAAGATACTTAGAAGGAGGATGTTATGAAATTATATAAACATGGCCTTAGTATAGGTATAAATAGGGTAGATGATGAGTTTTTTTTACTTTTAAAAGCTGTAGGAAAATTAACCCATGAAGATTATGAAAAAATCAATCCTATGATTGATAATGCATTAGTTGGGGTAACTGATGCAAAAATAAAAGCTTTGATAGATATTACTCAATTAGAAGGTTGGGAGTTAAGAGCTGTTTGGGATGATTTTAAATTAGGTTTAAAACATGGTAGTGAGTTTGAACAAATCGCAATATATGGCAATGAAAAATGGCAAGAGTATATTTCAAAAATTGCTTCTTGGTTTATAAGTGGCGAAGTTAAGTTTTTTGAAAATGAAGAAGATGCTATAACGTGGCTAAAGAATCAATAAATAAAGAAAACTCTTAATGAGTTTTCTTTAAAGCCAGATATTATCTAATAATCTAGTATTTCCAAATCTAGCAACAACTAGAATTATAGTATTGCCCCTTTGAATAGTTTTTATCTCATTAAACTCTCTATCAACTATTGCTACATATTCAACATCAAGTTTTTCCATAACTTCATAAATTCTATCTTTGATAATATTTACATCAAAAACATTTTTTGCAATTAATGAAGCGGCACTATAAAGTGATTTTGAAATTAAAAGAGCATCTTTTCTTTGGGTTTCATCCAAATAAACATTTCTAGAACTAAGTGCTAAGCCATCAGATTCTCTAACAATATCACATGCAATAATATTTACTGGTAAAAATAGATTTTTTACCATTTGTTGTATTAAACTTAATTGTTGTGCATCTTTTTTCCCAAAGTAGGCATTTGTTGGTTGAACTATTCCAAATAGTTTTAAAACCACTTGTAAAACACCATCAAAATGTCCAGGTCTACTTTTCCCTTCTAATATAAAGCTTTTATTTGGAGCTTTAATTAAAACCTCTTCTTCACTATACATAGTAGAGATTTCAGGCATAAAAAGATAATCTACCTTACACATTTCACAAATTTTTTTATCTGCCTCGGTGCGTCTAGGATAAGCATCTAAATCCTCACCTGGTAAAAACTGTGTTGGGTTTACAAAAATAGAAACTATTACAATTTCATTTTCTTCTCTTGCTTTTTTTATTAAAGAGATATGGCCATTGTGAAGTGCTCCCATTGTTGGAACAAAACCAACAGTGCCATTTATATTTTTTCTAATCTCTTGCAGTTGTTCAACTGTCTTAATTATAATCAACTATTTTCCTCAAAATAAATTTATTTCCCATCATAATTTGGGTTCAATTTTAATAAAACTAAATCTGCTAACATATTTCCTAGCAGTGTTAAAAATGCCCCAATTATCAAAATCCCCATAATAACTGGATAATCGTGACTTAAAGCACTTTGGTAAAACAATAATCCCATCCCATCAATTGAAAAAATTGACTCTAAAATCACTGAGCCGCCAATAATTCCTGGAAGTGAAAGTCCAAGTAAGGTGATAACAGGAGGGTACAAATTTGGTAAAATATAATATCTTAAAATCTTTTTTTTATCTAAGCCTCTAGATTTTGCAAAAAATATATAATCTGATTTTAATATTTCAATGGTAAGTGATCTAATATATAAAATTAAACTTCCAATACCACCAAATACTATAATAAAAATTGGTAAAATCAAATGCCAAGCAAAATCTAAATAATAGGTTAAACTTCCATCATCTGGTACAGAATGAAGTCCAGCAATTGGTAAAATCTCAAAGTTTATGGCAAATACTAAAACTAAAAGTAGTGCTAGATAAAATGATGGCATCGAAAAACTTAAAAGTGATAATTGACCAATACCTCTATCTAATTTACTATCTTTATTTAGTGCTGCTTTTATCCCAAGATATAAAGATATAACAAATATTAAAAACATTGAAATTATATTTATAGTTAAAGTAATTGGAATTCTATCAAGAATCTCATTTTTAACCATCTCTCCACTTGCAAAAGATATACCAAAGTCAAGTTGTACTATAGCTGCTACCCAAGAAAAGAATTGAATATATAAAGGTTTGTCTAAACCATATATAGCTTTTAATTGCTCAATTGATTCTTGTGTAATATTAGGATTTAATTCCCCACTTGCAAAAAATGAATTAGGTGCAAGATGAATAGCCATAAATGAAATAAGGCTAATAATAAATAACATGATGATAAGGTATAATACTTTTCTAATAAATAATTTCATAAAGCAGATTATACAAAAAGACAGGTTAATAATGATTGGAATAGATGTAACTTCAGTAAATAGAATAAAAAATATGTATGAAAAGTTTGGTTTAAAAGCATATCAAAGGTTTTTAGATGAAGATGAAATACAATTAATTAAACGACCTGAAACTGCTGCTGGATTTTGGGCAGCAAAGGAAGCAGCAAGTAAAGCTATTGGTACAGGAATTGGTAAAGAGTGTTCTTTTCATGATATAAAAATAAAAAAAGATAAAAAAGGTGCTCCAAAAATTAAATACAAAAAAGAGATTAGAAAAAAATTTAATATAAAAAAATCATACCTTTCAATAAGTCATGATGCAGGTTTTGCAATAGCTGTAGTTAATATAGAAAAAAAGAGTAAAAAAAATTAATCTTTTTTGGCTAAAAATCTCTCAAGTATTATTTTAGCTGCAAGGGAATCAACTCTTCCATCTCTTTTATATTTTATATCACCTCTCATAAGTTCTTCAGCTTCAATAGAACTCATATTCTCTTCTTGAAACTCATAAGGGATTTCAAGTTCAAGTAGTTTTACAAAGTGAGCAATTCTTTTTTGCATATCATCACTTGCACTAGGAAATCCAACAATAAGTTTTTCTATCTCCCATTCTTTTAAAAAACTATTTACATCATTTGCTGCTTGGTTTCTATTTTTTCTTAAAATAGCATTTTGGGGTGTTACAATTGTACCTGTAAGACTGATGGCAACGCCAATTCTTTTAAGTCCAATATCAATAGAAGCTAGCTTCAAATAGTATCCTTTAGATAAATTTGGATACTATTATACCTTCAAAAAAATAAATCTAGGAAAACTAAGTATGAAATTAGCTGTTTTTGATTTTGATTCAACACTTATGGATGGTGAAACTATCGATTTTTTAGCAAAGCCTTTGGGTCTTGAAGAAAAAGTTGCAAGTATTACTGAAAAAGCAATGGCTGGAGAACTTGACTTTTTCGAGTCTCTAGTTGAAAGGGTATCTTTATTAAAAGGTTTAGAGTATTCTAAAGCTGTAGAGATTTGTAAAGATTTACCTTTGATGCCAGGTGCTTACGAATTAGTTAGTGAACTTAAAAAGCAAGATTATAAAGTGGTTTGTTTCTCAGGTGGTTTTAGGATTGGAACCTCACCAGCTAAAGAAAAGTTAGGTTTAGATGCAGACTTTTCAAATATTTTACACGAAAAAGATGGTATTTTAACTGGTCTTGTTGGTGGAGATATGATGTTTGGTTTTTCTAAGGGTGATATGATTCAAAGGGTTCAATCAATGCTAGGTGTGACTAAAGAAAATACTTTAGTTGCTGGGGATGGGGCAAATGATGTTTCAATGTTCCCATATGCATCAAAAAGAGTTGCTTTTTGTGCAAAAGATATTTTAAAAAAAGAAGCTAATATCATTGTTGATGAAAAAGATTTAACAAAGATATTAGACTATATTTAATTACAAAGCGTCTTCTGACGCTCTTTAGATTTGTTTCTTTAGAAAGAATTTATTTCTTTCGATAAAAGAAATTAGAAATTAAAAAAGTCCCTTTTAATAGGGATTATTAAAAGGAAAAATATGAGTTTAAAAGAGGATATAAATTTTTCATTATGGTGTGATTTTATAGAAAGAGATTTCTTAGAAAACAGATTTCAAACTCTTATCAAAGATGAAGTTATTCATGGTGCAACATCGAATCCTGCAATATTTGAATCTTCAATTACAAACTCTGTTGCCTATGGACAGCAGTTTGAAATGTTAAAGGCAAATGAGCCGAAAGTTATTTACGAAGAGCTTGCTATTACAGATATTAAAAGAGCAGCAGAATTATTAAATGACCTTTATTTAGACAATACTAACGATGGATTTATCTCAATTGAAGTAGATCCTGCTTTATGCGATGATGCTAAGGCAACTATTGAAGAGGGTATGAGATTAAATTCTCAAATTGGTGCTGAAAATGTAATGATTAAAGTTCCAGCAACAAAAGCTGGTTATGAAGCTATGAAAGAATTAACAAGTGCAGGAATTCATGTAAATGCTACTTTAATATTCTCTCCTGAACAAGCAAAAGAGTGTGCAAAAGCTTTAAATGAAGGGATTAAAGCATCAAATAAAGATATTAAGGCAGTTATCTCTGTATTTGTTTCTAGATTTGATAGAATGTGTGATTCTGAATTTAGAGCAAAGGGTTTAAAAACAGGAAGACTTGGAATTGTAAATGCAGCTAAATGTTACCATGAAGTTGAAAAATTTGCTAATGAAAATATTAGAACTTTATTTGCAAGTACAGGTGTAAAAGGTGATGACTTGCCAGGAAGTTATTATGTAGATAGTTTAATCTATCCAAACTCTGTTAATACTGCTCCACTAGCAACAATCGATGAATGGCTAGAAAATGGTTCAAAAGAGGCTAGTGAAATCATTAGTGAGAGTGAGTGTGATGAGTTTTTCAAAACAATGAAATCAAGTCAAATTGATATTGATGCTATATATGAGAAATTATTAAATGATGGATTAGAGTCATTTAAAGAGTCATTTAAAGACCTATTACAAAAACTTCAAAAAAACTAATTAAATAAACCCGAGGCTAAGCTTTGGGTTTGTACTATCTAGCTTAAGAATATTTTAGATAAAATCATCTCTATTTAAAAATAAGGATAAGCTATGAATACTTGGAATCCTAGCTCTTGGAGAGATTTTCCAATTAAACAACAACCAACATATACAGATTTAGAGAAACTTGCTAAAGTTGAAAAAGAATTAGCGACATATCCTCCACTTATTTTTGCTGGAGAGGCCGAAACTTTAAAATCAAAACTTGCAGATGTAGTTAAAGGTGATGCATTTTTACTTCAAGGTGGAGATTGTGCTGAATCTTTTAATGCTTTTGATGCAAATAATATAAAAGATTTATTTAAAGTTATGATGCAAATGGCAGTTGTTTTAACTTTTTCAGGTGGAAAACCAGTTGTAAAAGTAGGAAGAATTGCAGGACAATTTGCAAAACCAAGATCTGCTGATTTTGAAGAGATAAATGGTATCGCCTTACCTTCATATAGAGGTGATATTATCAATAATGTAGATTTTACCGAAAAAGATAGAACACCAAAAGCAAAAAGACTTTTAAAAGCTTATAATCAAAGTGCTGCAACATTAAATTTACTTAGAGCATTTGCAAGAGGTGGTATGGCAGATTTACACAAAGTTCATGCATGGAATTTAGATTTTGTAAAAGACAATGCACTTGGTGAAAAATATGACCAATTAGCAGTAAAAATTTCTGAAACGTTAAAATTCATGGAATCATGTGGAATCACAAGTGAAAATACAGCACAATTAAGAGAAACAGTACTTTATACTTCCCATGAAGCTTTATTATTAAATTATGAAGAAGCTCTTACAAGAAAAGATTCATTAAGTGGTAAATGGTATGATTGTTCTGCTCATATGTTATGGATAGGTGATAGAACAAGACAACTAGATGGGGCTCATTTAGAATACTTTAGAGGTATAAATAATCCAATTGGATGTAAAGTTGGACCTTCTATGCAAGAAGATGAATTAATCGAATTAATTGATGCTTTAAACCCTGAAAATGAAGCAGGAAGATTAAATCTTATTGTTAGAATGGGCCATGATAAAATTGCTGACAAATTCCCAAATCTTTTAAAAAGAGTAAAAGAAGAGGGTAAAAATGTTGTATGGTCATCAGATCCAATGCATGGAAATGTTGAAAAAGCACCAAATGGTTATAAAACTAGAGACTTTGATAATATTTTAACTGAAGTAAAACAGTTCTTCCAAATTCATAAAGCAGAAGGTACAGTTGCAGGTGGTATTCACCTTGAAATGACTGGACAAAATGTGACAGAGTGTACAGGAAGTAAAAGTTCAGCAATTACAGCAGATGGACTTGCTAGTAGATACCATACACAATGTGATCCAAGATTAAATGCAGATCAAGCATTAGAATTATCATTTATGATAGCAGAAACTTTAAAAGAAGCTAGATCTTAAATAAAAAGAGAGGTGAATAACCTTTCTTTTTTTACAAAATTAAACATAATCTTCTATATTATATATTATAGTCTAAAATTATTTTATAAATCTAATTAAATTAGATGAAAAAAGGACTACTTTGTATTTCAACATATTTAAAAAAACCTTTGATTCTATTTTTGAAAAAAAATATAGTTTAATGAAAGGTTTATTAATACCTTTTATATTATTAAGCATTATTGAGTATTTTACTACCCCTGATGTAAAAGAGACAATAGGTAGTGCAAGTTACTACTTACTAGTAGGAGTATCTTTTTTAGTAACTATAGTGATGTCAATTACAATTCATAGAATACTTTTGTTAGATGAAAATGCTACTCCTAAGTGGGGTATTTATAAATTTACAGGTAGAGAAGTAACATTTGCTTTTAAAGCAATAGGTTTAGGTTTACTTCTAGCATTTTTAGGAGTAATATTCTTTTTTATATTGTCATTATTTGAAAAATTAGTGGGAAGTTTTTTAGGAAAAGAGTTTAGTTTGTATTTTACTTTAGCTATCACTATAGTGATTTCAATTTTCTTAGGGCTTATTTTCTCACGGGTTTCTTTAGTTTTCCCTGCTATTGCTATTGATAAACCTATGGGTTTTGGGGATGCTTTTGAAATTTCAAAGGAGTATAAACTTTTAATTTTTGTATGTGTTATTATAATTCCTGTACTATTAGGATTACTTGTAGGTTTTGTTTATGGCTTAGCAATAAATTTTTTAATGGGATTAATATCTTCTAAACTAAGTATTCTTTTATCCCTTTTAAATATTTTTATAACAGTATTTACAATAGGTTTTTTATCAGTAACCTACGAATTTATAATGAGTAAACAGCCTAAAAGTGTTGAAAATATTGAGAAAGTAAAAGATATAGAGTATCTAGAAAATGAAAATAGTTATAAAATTAATATTGATGATAGGTATGAGATATCTTTTGAGCAGATAAAAAATATGTTAATAAAACAGTATAAATCATTTGGTTTTACAAATGTTAAAATAGATAAAGAGGATAGTTTTTTATTGAAAAATCCAGAAATACAAAAAGCTTATATATTATTAAAACATTCAAATAGACAATATTCTATAGAAACTTTTAATGTGGAAAATAAACCTGAAATAAATATAGAGTAGATAAAGATACTTTTATAAAAAAGTATCTTTATAAATTTCTTCATTCCAAGCAACTAAAACTTTATCATCATATTCAATTACTGGTCTTTTAAATAGCATAGGTTCTTTAACCAACCATTCATATTTACCATTTTCATCAAGATTTAACTCTTTTAATCCTAAGTTTTTATATTTTGTACCTTTTGAATTAAATAGAATATTTATATCTGCTTTTTGTGTCCAAGTTTTAACTTTTTGGGCACTAGGAGTTTCTTTTTTAAAATCAAAAAAATCTACTTCTATATTGTTTTCTTTAAAAAATTTAAGTGCATTTCTAACACTACCGCATGTTTTAATTCCATAAACAGTAATATTCATTATTAGTCCTATTCTATAATTTTTGGTACTATAAAATACCCTTCTTCACTTTGTGGTGCATGTTTTAAGATATGCTTAGACATCTCTAAATCTTGTTTAGATTCATCCTCTCTTAAAGGGGTACCACCTTCTATTGTGCTAAATGTAGCTTCAATATCTGATACATCAATCTCATTTAAATTTTCAACAAAATTAATAATATCAGCAAGTTCTGATTTTAAACCCTCTTTTTTAGAATCATCAATCTCTAAACTTGAAAGTTTTGCTAATTTATCAATTAACTTATCATCAACTGTCATTATTTTCCTTTATACTTTTAAGTATTAAAATGGCTAATATTTTATCGAAAAAGAGTTTAAAGCTTTAATTTACACCTCTTTTTGAATAAAATTCCTTTTTAAATTCATCCCACTTGTTAGCTAATATTGCAGCTCTTGCTTGTTTCATTAAGTTTAAATAGTAATGGATATTGTGTAATGATGCAAGTCTAAAATATGTAATCTCTCCTGCTCTAAATAAATGGTTCATATATGCTCTTGTAAAGTTTTGACAAGTATAACAAGTACACTCTTCATCAATTGGTTTTTCATCCTCTTTAAAGCTTGCTTTTTTGATATTTACTCTTCCAAAACTAGTAAAAAGTGTCCCATTCCTTGCATTTCTTGTAGGCATTACACAGTCAAACATATCAACACCACGCTCAATATTTTCTATTAAATCTTCAGGTGTTCCAACTCCCATAAGATATCTTGGCTTATTTTCTGGCATAAATTGCGTTGTCCATTCAACTGTATCATACATATCTTGGTTTGGTTCACCAACACTTAGTCCACCAATTGCATAGCCATCGAAATCCTCTAAAGCACAAAGTTGTTCGGCACTCATTTTTCTAAACTCTTTATCTGTACCACCTTGAATAATTGCAAAGATATTTTGATTTACTCCAATCCCTTTTGCTTGCTGGCTTTTATGATATTCAATTGCTTCTTTTGCCCATTTTGTTGTTCTTTCAATGGATTTTTTAATTCTCTCTTTTGTATTTGGAAGAGCTACTAAATCATCTAAGATCATCATAATATCGCTTCCTAAATCGTATTGTGTATCAAGTACACTTTGTGGTGTAAAGTAATGCTTCGAACCATCAATATGTGATTTAAACATAATTCCATTCTCATCAGGTTTACTATTATCACTTAAAGAAAATGCTTGAAACCCACCACTATCTGTTAAAAAAGAATTTGGAAATTTTGAAAAGCCATGAAGTCCACCAAATTTTTTGATTAATTTACTTCCTGGTCTTAAATAAAGATGATAAGTATTTCCAAGTATGATTTTTGCACCCATGCTTAACATATCATTGGCATCAAGAGCCTTTACTGTTGCTTGTGTTCCTACTGGCATGAAAACTGGTGTTTCTATTGTACTATGAGCTGTTTTAATTGTACAAGCTCTAGCTTTATTTGCATTTGCATCAATATTAAATTGCATTAATTTTATCCCTTATTATAAAATACGATTATATCAAATCTTCAATTTGAAATATATTTTGCTTTACAAATAATTAATGAATAAACATTTATAATCTCAAAAATGCTATAATTTTTTTAATAATAAATAGGAGAATAGATGAAAATAATTAGAATTTTTACAATAATATTTTTTTTGAATATATTTTCCTTTTCTGCAGAAAAAATAAATTATATCTATGAAACTAACATTGGTATCTCAAGTGGTGCAGGAATTTTATCAAAATTTAAAGATAGAAATGTTGCTATGAATTCATGGTTAACAGAAATTGCAAAAACTGAAAAAATGAAAATACAGCTTAAAATCTACAATGAAAATGAAGCAATTTTAAAAGATTATATAAACAAAAAAATGGACACAATTATTTTAGATGCAGTGACATATTTTAGAAATAAAGATGTATTAGACCCTTTGACATATAAAAAATGGGGGATATCTTTAAGTAAAAAGAAAAGATCAAGATATTACCTAATTGCAAATGGAGAAAAAGAATTAAAAGGTTTTAAAGATTTAAAAAATAAAAAGCTAGTTTTAAAAGCCGATGATAAAATTGCAAAAATTTGGCTTGATAAAAACTCTTTAATTCTAAATGAAAAATCATCAGATAAACTTTTAGGGGAATTAAAGAAAGAAAAAAATGATAGAAGAGTCATTTTTAGTGTATTTTTTGGGAAATCAGACTACGGGGTTATTACAAAAAAAGCATGGGATGTTATAGTTAGTTTTAATCCAGCAATTAAGAAGAAAGTAAAAATTATTGATATGTCAGATAATATTTTTATTGATAACTTAGGTATTTATGCAAAAGATGCAGATGCCTCATCAAGAAAGTTTTTCTTTGAAAAAGGTAAAAACCCACAAAATTTAAAAGCAAAAAATGCCCTAAGAATAATAAATATTTTAAAAGTTGATGCTATTTTTGTTATTGAAGATGAGAGTTTAGAAGATTTAAATAGATTTTTTGAAAATTATTTTGAACTAGAAAAAAGATATAATTTATGAGATCTACTTTATTCCTAAAAATTTTTATACTCATATTTTTTACAATGACTATTATTTTTGTATTTTTTACATATCAATTTATTTTTACTCAAAAAGAGGCTATTTTAGACAGTCAACAAATCAAAGCAAAAAGTATTGCTCAAAATATTTATATCTCTAATAGCGATGCTATGGTTGTAGAGGATGAAATTACACTTTTAGAATCAGTACAAAATTTTGTTTCTTTAAATGAAAATTTAAAATCTATTACAATTACAAGGGATCATGGTAATAGAATAATTGTAAAAAAAGATAATTGGAGTTTAATAGAAAGAGGTAAGTTAGGAGATATAAAAACTGCTGAGAAATCTTCGTATTTAATTATTGATTCAAAAGAGTTTAATCAAGAGATTTTTAGGTATGTTTTTCCAGTCTATTTTAATGGTATAATTTGGGGAGATTTAATTTTAGAATTAGACCTACTAGAGTATCAAAAACAGCTTGAAAAAATCGATAATAATGCTATAACATTAGGCGTAATTTTACTTTTCACATCTTTAATCATTTCATATACTTTGGCTAAAATGATTACCGCACCAATTATTCAGTTCAACTCTATAACAGAAGAGATAACAAAGGGTAACTTATCTATGAAAGTTGATATTAAAACTAATGATGAGATAGGAAAGTTAGCTCAAAGTTTTAATAAAATGGTTACTGCTTTAAGTGAGACTCAAAAAAGATTAAGAGAGTCTCATTCCAAACTTGAAGAGAGGGTTGAACAAAGAACAAAAGAGCTTAATGATTTAAATGAAAACTTGGAAAAAAGAGTTGATGCAGAGATTAGAAAAAGACAAGAACAAGAACAATTATTAATTCAACAATCAAAACTAGCTTCAATGGGTGAGATGATTGGAAATATTGCCCACCAATGGAGACAACCTTTAAATGCCTTAAGTTTAGTGATGCAAAATATCCAATTTGCCTATGAACTTAATGAATTAGATGATGAATTTATGGAAAAATCTGTAAATAAAGTAAATTTATTATCTAAGAATATGTCAAAAACAATCGATGATTTTAGAAACTTTTTTAAACCAAATAAAGAGAAAGAGGTTTTTGTTTTAAATGATATTGTTAAAAAAACCCTAGATATTGTTGATTCTACCTTTGAACACCATAATATTAAGATTATACAGAACTTTGAGAGTGAAATTAAAGTATTTGGGTTTTCAAATGAGTTTTCACAGACCATTTTAAATATTATGAATAATTCAAAGGATGCTTTTAGCGAGAATTCAATATCTAATGCAAAAGTCACTATTACTGTAAAAAATGATAAAGATTATGGAATTGTTTGTATTAAAGATAATGCAGGGGGAATCCCACAAAATATTATAGATAAAGTTTTTGAACCATATTTTACTACAAAAGAAGAGGGTAAAGGGACAGGAATTGGTTTATATATGTCAAAAATTATAGTTGAACAAAATATGGAGGGTAAATTAAGTGTAAAAAATACTAAAAATGGAGCATTATTTACAGTTAAAATACCCCTATATAAGGAATTTAATATTGAAAAAAATTGATAAAAGTTTATTTGAAAATTTAACAGTACTTTATGTAGAAGATGATGATATGACTGTTGAGGAGATTAGTTTTTTTCTTAAAAAATGTGTAAAAAAACTTCTAATTGCTAAAAATGGACAAGAGGGAATTGATTTATTTAAAGCCCATGAACCTGACATTGTAATTTCTGATATCCAAATGCCTATTAAAAATGGTCTAGATATGTGTGAAGAGATTTTAAAAATAAAAGAAGATTTTCCTATTATTTTAACAAGTGCCCATAGTGATGGGGATTATTTAATAAAAGCTATTGAGCTTGGAATTGAAAAATATCTTTTAAAACCAATAAATATGATTGAGATGTTAACTGTTATTCAAAAATCATTAAATCTTGGCAAAAAAAATGATTTATGTGATGGCTTTGATGATTATGTGCAGTTTTTACTTGATAGTAATCCCTCTTTTATGTTTATTCTTCATGGGGAAGAGATTGAATTTATGAGTAAAAAGTTTTTAGAACATTTGGGGCATGAGAATATTAATTCTTTAAAAGAAGCAACTAAGTTATGTAAAGATATTTTTAGTCTTGAAAATTTAGATGAAGATGAAAATTGGATTGAACATATTGTTCAAAATAGTGATAAAAGCCATTTAGTTTCAGTGAAAAAAGCTGGTCACTATTTAAAAAGTGAATTTTTTGTTACCCATAAGTATTTTAAAAGTACAAATAAAAGTGTACTAGTTTTTATAGATACCCAAGAGCAAAGATTAAAGAAAATTGAAAATATCACAAATAATCTCTTGAATAAAAACTTAGAAAAAAAAGATTATCTAAGAGCTATAGAAAAAATAAATAAGATTAGCTCTTTATAAAAATAATACAAATGTAACAGCAAAGCCCTTTGGTGGAGAATTAATTAATACAAAATAAATTAAAAAAATAATAAACTTATAATATTCAGTAGTTTCAAGTTTTGAAAATACCAGACTACAATTTAGGAAAAATTTTATGAAAAAGTTAAATAAAGATTTACTGGAATCTCTAACTGTACTTTATGTTGAAGATGAAGAGATGATCAAAGAAGAGGTCACTTTCTTTTGCAAAAGATTTATTCCTAATTTTCATATAGCTTCAAATGGTTTAGAGGGTATAGAGGTTTATAAAAAGGTTAAACCTGATGTAATAGTTACCGATATTCAAATGCCTAAAATGAACGGTATTGATATGTTAAGGGAACTAAATACTACTACGCCAGTTATTATTACTACTGCTTTTTCTGATATAGAATATTTTCTATATGCAATAGAACTTAAAGTTAATAAATTTATAATAAAACCAGTTGATTTAAAAGAGCTACTTATAAATATTCAAGAATCAGTTGTAAATAAAAGGTTACAGGATAGATTATTTGAAAAAGAGAATGTGCTAAAAATTTTAGATGAAAATGTATTGATGTCAGTTACAGATAAAGATGGTGTTATCATCGATGCAAGTAGTATTTTTTGTCAATTAATTGGTTATACAAAAGAGGAACTACTTGGAAATACCCATAGTATACTTAGACATGAAGATACTCCTGATGAATTTTACCAAGAGATGTGGAAAGAGATAAATAAAGGGAAAGTATTTAAATCTGAAATTAAAAATAGAAAGAAGAACCAAGAGGTTTATTGGTCTGATTTAACAATTACTCCTGTTTTAAATCAAGAGGGTGAAATAGAAAACTTTTTAGCTATTAGAGAAGATATTACAAATAAGAAAAAATTGGAACAATTAGCTATTAAAGATGAAACAACAGATATTTATAATAGACGATATTTTAATAGAATTATTGAAAAAGAGAATAGAAGATTAACAAGGGAAAAAACAAGCCTTTCTTTGGCAATTATTGATGTTGATTATTTTAAAAACTATAATGACACCTATGGACATCCAAAGGGCGACGAAACTTTAGTTGCAATTGCAAATGTTCTAAAACTTAAATCTTCTAGGGCTAGTGATTATGCCTTTAGACTTGGGGGAGAAGAGTTTGGACTTGTATTTACTAGTAATAGTGTTGAAGAATCTTTAGAGTTTTTAGAGTCTATTATAGAAGAGATTGAATCATTAAAAATTCCCCATGAAAATAGTTTATGTAGTAATTATGTGACGATCTCAGCAGGACTAATTATTGTAAATTCTGAAAAGTTATTAGATTCAAAAGATATGTATAGATTAGCAGATAAGGCATTATATGAAGCAAAAGAAAATGGAAGAAATCAAGTGGTTTTATCTAGTTTCAATAAGAAGGATTAGTTAATATGTTTAAAAATTTAATTCTAGCAAGTTTGCTAATGGGAACTTTATGTGCAAATGAAGTTAGTGTAAATCTTGATAAGGCAATAGAAACTGCATTAAAAAACAATGCACTAAATAGAATCTCAAAATTAAATTTAGATATTGCAAATGCTCAATATGAACAAGCTTTAAGTGCAAACTATCCAACTATAGATGCTATTTTATATGTGAATAGAGATAGTACTGATACTATTTATCAGCAAAGAGGAAGTTTTACTTTATCTTCTGAATTAACTAAAACTTTAGCCCTTGCAAATACTTTATCAATTGATGATCCTGTAGCAAGAGAAGCGGCGCGTACTACTATTTCTAATACTCCAGCTTCATTATTCCCCACTGGAACATTACCTGCTGATATTGATACTATTGCAAAAGGTAGAGACACTGTACGAGGTCAAGTTGAAGTTAATTATCCCCTATATACTGGTGGTAAAATCTCAGCTATTATTGAACAAGCACGATTAAATAAAGAGATTAAAAAACAAGCAATAATAAGAGAAAAAGCAAATGTTATATATGACATAAAAAGATATTTTTATGGTTATGTTCTTACAAATGAATTACATACTTTAATAGAAAGTATTTACAATAATATGAAGTTCAGTAGAGACATAACAAAAGAGTTTTTAGAAAATGGAACTGAACTAAAAATTAATAGAAGTGATTATTTAAATATTAAACTTTTAACCTCTATGATTAAATCAGGTTTATCAACCATTGAACTAAATAAAGAGATGTTAAGGTCAGCTTTAGCAAATACTATGGGATTAAAACATGATGATGTTTTAAAAATTGAATATAATCAAAAAGAGATTTTAAAAAGTAATAGAAAACTTCAAGATTTAGTAAAAAAAGCTTCTTCATTAAACCCAGAGATAAACACAATAAATATAGCTTTAAAAATAAAAGATGAGCAAATTAAAGAATCAAAATCTGATTACTATCCAATGGTTAATCTTTTTGGAAATGCAAGCCATACATATAACTCATATGAATATGGTTATCTAAATGAAGATGATGAAAATAGATGGAGCATAGGGCTTGCTGTTAAAATGTCTTTATTTAATGGTTTTAAAACCACAAATGAAGTAATAGAGAAAAAACTAGACAAAAAAGTTATAAATGAACAAAAACTTCTTTTAGAAGAGGGCGTAGCCTTACAACTTAAAAATGAGTTTCTAAAAAGCTCAATTGGATATGAACAAGTTCAAACTTTAAAAGATGCAGTTAATACAGCAATTGAAAGTAGTGATATGAACTTTAAAGGTTATCAATATGAAATGGTTGAGGCTGAAGATTTAGTTCAATCTCAATTAATGGAAGTGTATGTTAAATCAGCATATTTAAAAAGTGTACATGATTATATGCTTTCTTTAGCCACCATTGATAAACTTGTTGGAAGTAAGGTAGATGAAAACTTTTAGGTTGTTTTTTTTATTGTTTCTTGCATTGTTTTTAAATGCAGATGAATTCATCAATAAAAATTATAGTCTAGCTTGTACAATTCATAGTTTTGATAAAGTTCACCAAAATAAAATAAAAAGTTCAGTTTATAAAGTTGAAGCTTTATTGACTGAAATTTTGAGAAATGAACTTGAAGTAAATATAAAATTTTTTGATAGTGAAGATGAAATGCTTCAATCTTATATAGAATTCAAAAAGTTTAACAATGCAGTTTTTTACCTTAACTATTTTTTAAAAAATAGAGAGATAATAGATAAGTACACTAGAGATTATTTTGCATTTTCTTCTAAAGACAAATTTCATAGTTATGTACTTGTAGTAAACAAACAATCAAAAATAAAATCTATAAAAGATATTAAAAATAAAACTTATGTAAATTTTCTAGGAGATGATAATCTTCATACATGGTTAGATTATAAAAGTTTAAAAAAAGTTAATAAACCTTATAAAACCTTAGTTAAAGAACAAATCAATGTTGCAAAAGCAAGTAGAGCAATTTTGAATTTATATTTTAATAAAGCAGATTTTACTGTAGTAAAAAAAGTTGTTTTTGATAATATGATTAACCTCAATCCAGCTTTAAAAAAAAGATTAACTATAGTTGATGAATCCAAAAAGATATTTTTATATGGAGTAGGGGCTTTTCATAAAAATACACCTGATGAGGTTGTTGAAAAGTTTTTTAAATATACCAATGATCTTAAAATCATGAAAAAATTAGAGTATATTTATAGATTATTGGATCAATCTTCAATAGAGAGAATTAGTAAAGAAGAAATGAAAGATATGGTAAACTTTTTTAAAGAATATGAAAGTTTAAAAAGGAGGTAAAATGCTAATTAGAAGTAATAAGATTTTTATTAAAATATTTGTAGTAATGTTTATCTCTATAATGTTTTTTACCACTATATATTCTATATATACTCTATCAAAGCAAAAATCACAAATTCTTAAAGCTTTAGACACACAGGCATTTAATATGTCAAAGATGCTTATTTATATCTCTTCAGATGCAATAATTTTAAATGATGGTTCTATTATAGTTGAAGTTTTTGATAAATTTTTAAATCAAAACTCAATGGTTAAAGAATTAATCTTTTCAAGAAGTTCTGGGGATTCTTATGTTGTTCGTGATAGTAATTGGAGTTATGAAAACAAACTACATAAAATTTATGATAATAACAATTCTAATAAGCCATCTTATAAAATTGTTTATTCCCAAAATTTAAAAAAAGATGTTTTTTTATACACATATCCCATTTTTTTATCAAATACAAAATGGGGTGAATTGCATATGAGTCTTTCATTAAAAGAATATAATTCAAATTTAAAAAATATGTATCTAGAATTTACAGCTTTCTTTTTCTTTAGTATTTTAACAATTATTATAGTTTCATATCTTATTGCAAAGAAATTCTCAATGCCAGTTATAGAATTAAATAAAGTTGCAAAAAAGATAAAAAAAGGGAATTTGGAGCTTAGAAGCGATTATAAATCAAATGACGAATTAGGAGAACTTTCTACGAGTTTCAATGAGATGATTTCAACAATTGAAAAATCACAAAAAGCTTTACAAAAATCTAGAGAAGATTTAGAGATTAAAGTAAAAGATAGAACTTTAGAATTGTATGAAACAAATAAAGAACTTGAAGATAAAACAAAAGCTTTAGAAGAGTTAAATAAAAGTCTTGATTCTAGGATAAAAGAGGAACTTAAAAAAAGAGAAAAACAAGAAGAGTTGATGATACAACAATCAAGACTTGCTGCAATGGGTGAGATGATTGCAAATATTTCACACCAATGGAGACAACCATTATCTGCAATTACAACATCAGCTTCTGGAATTAGATTAGAAAAAGAGTTTGGAATGTCTGATGATGAAAGGGAATTAGACAAACTTGATACTATTGTAAAAACTTCTAACTATTTATCTAAAACAATAGATGATTTTAGTAACTTTTTTAGACCAAATAAAACAAAACAAGAATTTGATATTGAAACTGAACTTGATAGGGCTTTAACTTTGGTTGGAGCAAGTTTGAAATTTAATTATATTGAAGTGGAAAAAGTGTTTGAAAGATGTGGTAAAGTTTATGGATTACCAAATGAGTTTTCACAGGCTGTTATGAATATTTTAACCAATGCAAAAGATATTTTAGTTGAAAGAAAAATAGATAATCCACTTGTTATTATTAGAATCTATGAAGAAAATAAATGTGGAGTTTTAGAAATAGAAGATAATGGTGGTGGAATTGATGCAGAGGTTTTACCAAAAATATTTGAGCCATATTATACTACAAAACATCAGTCTCAAGGTACGGGTATTGGTCTTTATATGTCTAAAGTTATTGTTGAACAAAATATGCAAGGAAAATTAACAGCTAAAAATATAAATGATGGTGTAATTTTTACCATTAAAATACCAATGGTATAAAAATGTTTATTAAAATATTTTTAAGTCTATTACTTTTATCTTTTTGTTTAAATGCAAAGGAAAAAATAGTTCTTGGATTATTGTATGGAGATATACATTTTTCAAAAAAAGAAGTAAAGTTAGGTGCAAAACTTTGGCTTAAAAATATGGAAAAAGTCGACTTCGGTGTAGAATTAGAGGTGTTCTTTTATGAAAATAAAGATGACATATTAAAAGATTATAAAGATAAAAAAATCACTAACATTATAACAACTGGGTCTTTCTATTTTGAAAATAAAGAGTTTTTTGAAAAGTATTCTAAATATAAATGGGTATTAGCTAGAGATGAACTTAAATTTGTAGAGTTTTATATGCTAAAAAATAAAGAATCAAATTTTGATATTAAAGATTTTAAAAATATAAAAGTTTCATATAAAAATGATTTAGAAAAACTTTGGGCACATAGTTTATTAAGTAAAAATATAGATAATAAAAAAACTAAAATAAATTATATACAAAAAGAATCAGAAAAATCTGTAGCTTTAGATGCCTTTTTTCATAAAGATAAAATCATAGTCATACCAAAAGATATATATGACCTTATGTTGCAGTTTAATTCTCAATTTAAATATAAAACGGAAATTATTGCAAAATCACCTAAGATTTTTTTTAGGGCTATTGGTTTAACAAGAGATGGAGTAGGAGAGTCTTTAGATAAGATATATAGAGATTTAAATGATAAAATTAACAATGGTAAAGTTGATTTAGCTGTATTATCTTATGTTCAAATTCAAAATGTTTTTTTAATTGAAGATAATGAGTTAGAAGAATTAGAGATTTTATATAAAAATTATGGTGAGGTTTTAAAATGAAAATACTAATTTCAATAGGTTTAATCATATCCTTTTCTTTTCTAAATGCAAAGGATGTTGTCGATATGGGAATATATCCTGATGGAATTTTTGTTTCTAAAAAACAAGCTATGGTTGCTGCTAAAATTTGGAATACAAAAGTAAATAATGATAATAGATATAAAGATGAAGTGATTATTAAAATATATGATGACTTTGATGAAATGATAGATATGTATGTAAATAAAAAATTATATTCAATAATTTTAAGCCCAAGAAAGTATTATTTAGACAAAGAAAAGCTTGATAAAATTACTCATTTAAAATGGGTTTTCACAAGAGGAAAAAATACTTTTTCAAAATTTTATTTATTAAAAAACAAAAGTTTTAAAGGTAATATAAAAAATGTAAAAAACCTGACAATTTTATATAAAGAAGAGATGTCTAAAAACTGGGTTGAGTATTACACTTTAAAAAATAATATAAAAAATGTAGAGTTTAAAAAAATTGAGAAAGATAACAAATTAGTTTTTAATGTTTTTTTTAAAAATGAATTTTCTGTTGTAAGACAAGAGTTATATGATACTATGGTTAAAATAAATCCTCAAATAAAAACAAAAGTTGAGATTATAAAAGAGTCTGAACAAATATTTCCAATTTCTTTAAGTCTAGATAGAAAAGATTTAGCAGAAAAACTGAAATATTTACATGATAGTATAGATAAAGATATAAATGAAAATAATCTTCAACTTGAAAGTTTTAAACATATAGATATAAATGGCATAAAGATTTTAAAAGATGATGAACTAAAACCCCTTGATAAATTTTATGAAGATTATTTAAAAATTACAGGAAAAAATTAATCAAATAAGCAATATTATATTTAGTACTTTTTGATATAATACCCTATGAAAAAAATATTAGTAATTTTAGATGGTATTGTTGCTAAAAAACTTATGAAAAGAATTGTTGAAACTAATACTAGGGACAACAACTATGACGTAGTTTATATGAACGATTCCATTGTCCCTGAAAACAAAGCTTCCAATTTTACTTTTTATAAATTTGATCCTACTTCTGAGTCTAAACTAGCGATGGTTTTAGATAAAGATATACATAGTCAAGTATTAATTGCACTTAACTCAAAAGATGAGATGTTAAATGTAATTAAAAATATTAGAAGTAGAAAAAATAATTTACCAATTTCAGTTTTAGATTATTGGGGGATTGAATTAAGTGATCCATATTTAAACATCTACAAAGGTATTGAAGTTTTAGCAAATGGGATGGTTGAAAGGCTTCCAAATATTCCTGTTATGGCACAAAATATTGGGCTAAAACAAGGTGAAATTATGGAGATTAAAATACCTTTTGGTAGTTCTTATGCCTATAGATATATTGGTTCAATTGAGCAAAGAGATTGGAAAATTTTTGGCTTATACAGAAATGATCAATTAGTAAATATAAAACCATCATTGATTTTAAAACCAAATGATATTATATTAGTAATTGGAAAACCAACTGTATTGATGCAAATTTATAATGCAATTGGAAAGTCTCAAGGACAATTTCCAATGCCTTTTGGGCACAATATTTATTTATATCTTGATATGTTTATACTTACAAAAAAAAGAGTTTTAGATATTGTTGAAGAGCTTAAATACTTAAATAAAAGATTGAAAAATAGTAAACTTTTTATTAGAATCACAAGACCTACAAATGTTGGAGTTTTGGAATATATTAAAGAGGTATTTGGGAAAAATGATGCCGTTGAGATAAAAATGGACTATCATGATATTGGGATGGAAAAGTTATTAAAATCTGATACAAAAACTTTAGATATTGGGATGATAATCCTCGCAAATGAAAACTTTAAAACTAAAGCAAGAATTAAACACTTGTTGGATTTAAGATTACCAATATTTAAATTAGGAGAAAATTTAAATGCTTCTATTAAAAGAACAGTTATTCTTCTAAATGATATAAATTCTTATGAGCAAATATCTCCTGTTGTATTTGATGTTGCAAGTCAGTTTAAAACTAAAACAAAGATTTTTGATATGGACCCTGTTGGGGAGCATGAAGATAAAACTCATCTTCTTGATCATTTTGAAAATCTATCAAAAATATTTAATGAAAAGATTGAAATTATCTCAAATGATAAAAATCCAATTAGGGAATTAAAAAAACAAGAAAATATCTTACAAATCTTACCTTTAAAAGAGGATATGTTAAATAAAAGACTTTCTTGGAAATTTTTATATACAAACCCAGATTTAATATCGTTTGATATGAGAAAATTTAATCAATTACTAATACCTATTATAGAAGAATAGGCACCAATAAAAGGAAATAAATGAATTTTGAAAAATATCCATTTGAGAAATTAAATGAATTATTAGAAGGGATTAAACCAAATGAAGAGTATGAGTTATCAGCTCTAACAATTGGTGAACCAAAATTCCAAACACCAGATTTTATTCAATCTGAATTAAAAGAGAATACATCTTTATTACAAAAATACCCTGCAAGTGCAGGGGAACCTTATTTAAAAGAGGCGATAGTAAATTTTGTTAAAAATAGGTTTGCAGTAAGTTTAGAACTTAATCAAATAATACCAACATTTGGTACAAGGGAGGTATTATTTAACTTTCCTCAATATGCTCTTTTTGATAAAAAAGACCCAATTATTGCTTTTACTAATCCGTTTTATCAAATCTATGAAGGTGCAGCAATTGCAAGTAGGGCTAAGGTTATTCATATTGATTTAACAAAAGAAAATGATTTTAAAGCAAGTCTTAGTGATGAAGACTTAAAAAAATGTGATTTAGTTATTTTAAACTATCCAAATAATCCAACATCCGCTGAGATGACAAAAGAAGAATTGGGAATTTGGGTAAAAAAAGCATTAGAGTTTGATTTTATTTTAGTAAATGATGAGTGTTATTCTGAAATTTACTTTGAAGAAGCAACAAAACCAGCTTCACTTTTAGAAGCTTCAATAGAAGCTGGAAATAGTGACTTTAAAAATGTTATTGTGATGAACTCAATTTCAAAAAGAAGTTCAGCTCCAGGGTTAAGATGTGGTTTTATTGCAGGTGATAAAGAGATTTTAGAAGGGTATATGAAGTATAGAACTTATATAGGATGTGCTTCACCAATACCTTTACAAAAAGCTGCTGCAGTTGCTTGGAATGATGACAATCATGTGGAAGAGTTTAGAAAAATCTATAGAAAAAATTTTCAAATAGCACAAGAGATTTTGGGTGTAACTCCTCCAAAGGCCACATTTTACATTTGGTTAGAAGTTGAAGATGAATTAGAATTTACAAAAGAGCTTTTTAAAGAGAAACATATCAAAGTACTGCCAGGAAGCTTCTTAGGAAGAAATGGGATTGGAAAAGGTTATGTAAGAATTGCATTAGTGGAAAATGAAACTAAGACTAGAAAAGTTTTACAAAGATTAAAGGATTTCATTGATGGATAAAGAAGAGCTTTTTCAGGCAAGAACAAATCCAGAGTTTTTGAAATACTTAGAAGAAACAAGAAGTGATGCCATTGCTACAAAAAATATCTCAGCTTTATATGAGGTTTTAGATTCATATTTAATCCTTGATTTAGGTGAAGATAAGATAAATGATATTTATCAAAATATCTTAGAAATCTCCTTTGCAAATGTAGAAAAAATTGTAAATGAGAATAAAAAGCTAAGTTTAGAAGGTGATGATCTTTGTTATGTTAGAGCCTTTTATGAACATGGAATTGAAAAATATAGTTATGAAAATATTGATGGAGCAAAGCAACTTTTATTTGTTTTATCGAATATAATTGATGATCCATTTTTAAGTAAATGTTTACAAGCGCATATTATTGCTCTTTCAAACAATAAAGATTTAGATAATTTTTATGATGAAGAAGTTAATTTAGAGGCTTCAAACGATGATGAAAGATATGGATATTTTATCTCAAATTTCAAATACGATTTAGATACTCATTTAGAAAAAAATAAAGATATTTTGCAAAAAGAGTATGATAATTTAAAACACTTATTGGAAGGTTAATGAAAGTACATTTTATAGGAATTGGTGGAATTGGACTTTCTGCCTTAGCAAGATTTTTAAAATATGATGGACACGAAGTATGTGGTTCTGATATGAAAAGTTCACCAATTACAAAAGAGCTTGAAAAAGAAGGTATTAAAGTTTCTTGTCCGCAAGATTCAAAAAATATTACAGATGATTTAGATTTAGTTATCTATTCAGCTGCTGTTACAGATGAAAATCCAGAATTGATTGAAGCTAGACTTCAACAAATAAGAACCCTATCTAGAAAAGAAGCCTTACCAATAATTTTAGGTGATAAAAAAAACTATTGTGTAGCTGGGGCCCACGGAAAATCTACAACAACAGCAATTTTAGCTTCAATCTTGAAAAGTTCAGCTTTAATTGGAGCTATCTCTAAAGATTTTGGTTCAAACTTTAGATATGTAAATGATTTAGTTGCCTTTGAAGCAGACGAGTCAGATGCTTCATTTTTACTTTCAAATCCATATTGCTCAATTGTTACAAATGCAGAACCAGAGCATATGGAATATTATCATTATGACTTAGATAAGTTTTATGGAGCTTATGAAACATTTATAGACCTTGCACAAAAAAAAGTTTTAAATGGTGAAGATAAAGATATTAAAAAACTTAAAATAAAAGGTGCAACTTATCTTTATCCAAGTGTTGATATTAAAAATCTATCTTATCTCTTAAAAGATGGGGAACCATTTACAAAATTTGAATTAAAAGATTTAGGTTCTTTTGAAGTTTGGGGCTTTGGTTACCATATTGCAGTTGATGCTTCTTTAGCTATTCTTGCAGCTTTAAATGAGTTAGAAATTGATGAAATAAGAGAAAATCTAGCAAACTATAAGGGTATTAAAAAAAGATTTGATGTGGTTCAAAAAAATGAAAAAATGGCTGTAATTGATGATTATGCCCACCATCCAACGGAAATAGACGCAACTATGAAATCTGTTGAACTTTATGATAATCTAACAAATTTGAACAAAAGAATAGTGATTTGGCAACCCCATAAATATTCAAGAACTAATGACAATCTAGAAGGTTTTAAAAAATGTTTTAGAAGATGTGATGAACTAGTGATTTTACCAATTTGGACAGTTGCTGGGGAACAAAAAATTGAAATTGATTTTGAAAAAGAGTTTGAATATTATAATCCAATTTTTGCAGATAGTTTAAAAACATCAAAGGGAAAAATTGAACTTATAAAAGATGGTAAAATAATTCATGAATATTCAGAAGGTATTATTTTAGGTGTTGGAGCAGGGGATATTACTTATCAATTAAGACACTAAAAAATTGATATAAAAGATTGCCCTAGGTTAGTTATATTAGGGCTTTTCTTTTAAATAGTATTTAATATTTTTTAATCCTGCTTAGATGAGTAGGGCTAATCCCAAGATATGAAGCTATATGGTATTGAGATAATCTTTTTTCTATATGACCATACTCTTTTAAAAATCTTTTATATCTATCATAGGCATCTTCTAAAACTAAAGAATAACTGATATTATCCTTTTGAAATATCCAGTGTTTCTCTAAATAATAGATATGATACATTTTTAAGTCATTATATTTATTAAGTAGATGTCTATATTTATCATGGGCAATTTCAACTACAATTGAGTTTTCCAATGCTTGTATTGATGTTTGGGTTTCCTTATTATCTAATAGTGCAATCATATCACCATAAATTCTAGTTTCCCAAAAGAAATTTTTATTAAATTCTTCCCCATTTTGATTCATTGCAAAAACTCTAAATAAGCCTTTGTATACATAAGATATGGCATTTATTTTTTCATTGAAGTTAAATGCATATTCATCTTTTCTAATTTCTCTAATAGTAAGTATCTTTTTTAGTTCATTCCAAGTTTCTTCACCCAAAGGATGATAAGAATCCATAGTTTGTTTTAAACTGTTAAATATCTCTTCATTTTTCATTTTGATAGATTATCTAATTTATCAACATATGTAAATGACAAAATATTTTTTTTATAATAAAATCTATCAAAAAAAGGAATTTATTTTGAATGAAGAAATAAAAGCACATATTTTAGTGCTGATTGCAACAATTCTAGTATCATTATCATTTATTGTCTCAGGGAAATTATCAGGTGTTATACATCCTATTTCTCTAACTTTATTTAGATTTATACTAGCTTTTTTTGCTTTATTACCCTTTATTCTAATGAAGAAAAGATTTAGAGAAAAAATCAAAAATAGTTTTTTAAAAGGTCTTAAAATCAGTCTTTTTTATAGTTTGTATTTTATCCTTTTATTTAAAGCTTTAGAATATACTAGTGCATTAAATACAGCTACTTTATTCACTCTAGTGCCATTATTAACTGCATTTTTAGCAGGATTTGTTTTCAAAGATAGATTAAACAGAAATAAGGTAGCAACATATTTTTTAGGTATGATTGGTACTTTGATAGTTATTTTTGATGGAAGTATAGAAGCTATGATCAAACTTACATTTAATTATGGGGATATCATATTTTTATTTGGGGTTTTATCTATGGCTTTATACTCTATTAGTGTAAAGTACTTTTTTGAAGAGGGTGATAATACTTTAGTTTTGACTTTGATGACCTTATTAGGTGGTATTATTTGGATGAGTATTGCTTTAATAGTTTTAGATGTACCTTTACAATGGGAAAAAATACAAAGTAATTATCTTTTTTATATGTTATATTTATCAATTGGTGCAACTCTTTTTACTGTATTTTTATATCAAAAAGCAACTATATCCCTTGGACCAAATAAAGTAATGGCCTATGTATATTTAAACCCAGCAGTTGTTGCTTTACTTATGTATATTTTTGAGGCTGAGAGAATCAATATCTTTATGTTTATAGGAATTATTTTATCTATCCTAGCTACAATATTTTTATTAAGGCAAAATAGATAGAATAAATCATATTAAAAAAACTTTCCCATTTTCAATTTTGATTTTACCTTCAAGTTCATACTCAAATATTTTATTAGAGTATTTATTTATTGCTTCTTCATAACTTGGGAAAGTGTTTAAAAACATAGTAAATTCATCTTTTTCTTTTTCTATTTTTCCAAAATTATCTAAGAATTTATCTAAATCATAAATAACCTCGATTAAACCTTTTTCTACAAGTTTTAGAGTGCCTAAACTCTCATTTAATCTATGGGGAATAGTATAAACCTTTTTCCCCATATCAAGGGCATATTTTACAGATGTTAAACTGCCGCTGTTTTCATCTGCTTGTGTTACAATTAACACTTCACCTAAGGCAACAACAATTTCGTTTCTTTGAACAAAGGTATAGTTTCTTGGTTTTTCTCCATCTTTATATGCACTTAAGAGTAAACCATTTTTTTCAATCTCATCAAGAAGTTTTTTATTTATAGCTGGATATTTTATATCTAAACCATTTGCTACTACTGCGATAGTATTTTCACTTTTGGCTGCTTTATGGGCAATTGCATCTACACCAATTGCACCACCACTAATTACAACAACATCTCTATTACTTAATTCATTGGCAATTTTGTGAGTAATTAAATTTGTATATTTTGAAGGTTTTCTAGAACCAACAATAGAGATCTTTCTTTTTTCTAAGATCTTTAAATCTCCTCTATAATATAAAGTTTTAGGAGCTTTTTTCATAAGATTTAATTCAGTTATAGTATTGTTGATTTCATTAGTCATAATAATCTTTTTAAATATAATTTATAAAATTATACATAAAAAAGATTAAGATAAGTATTTATATTATTTATTTAAAAAAGGTAATTGGTTTAGGTAAACCATTTCTAAATCATTTAAAAGATGTTTAGATTCTTTTAAAGTTTTTAAAGTTATTGAGTGAGGGTGGCAAATTGCAATTGCAAAACCATTTTTCTTCGCTATTTTTATAGCTTTTTTTAATTGATTTTGAATATAGTTAAAATCTTGTTCATTATCTAAAAATACATTTCTTACAATATAAGGCATATGATATTTTGATGCCATTTGTTTAGCTACAGTTTTTGCTGTAGTTCTACTATCCATAAAAATAAAATTGTATTTAACTAAAGCTTTAAAAAGCTTATCCATGGCTTCTTTATTCTCAGTAAATTTACTTCCAGTATGGTTATTTGTGTATTTAGCATTTGGATACCATTGTCTAATTTGTGCAACTCTTTTTTCTATTCTTTCATAGTTATCATCTATATGTAAAGTATTTGATTCTTCATTATTAAAAGATGTTGCTTGTAGTGGAAAATGTATCATATAAAATTCTAAATCTTGGGCAATTTTTGCAGAGTTTGGATGCTTTTTTGTTGGAGGCATAAAAGATGGAGTAACTTTATATCCTATATTTTTTATTTTATTTAATTGATATGAAGTTGTGACATCATCTATTACAATTGCTAGTTTTGGTTTATTAGTTAAAACTGCTTTTGGAGTATCTTTTACAATAGTTTGTTTAGGAGTCTCTTTTTTTACTTCCTCTTTAGTATCAGGTACATTAGGTTTTTGAATCTCTTGTTTAACAGATTCAACTTGTTCTTTTAGTTTTTCTACAGTCTCTTTATCAATATATTCTTCATAAAAATGATCTGTGTATTCTTCAAATTTATCTTTTTTTATCTTTATTTCATCAATATATTTATCAAGCTCTTTATTTACAGTTTTCTCAACTTTTTTTGTTGTTTCTTTTGCCGTAGAATTAACCTCTTTCAATCTTTTAGAATCAAGATTAAAAAGAATAATTCCTATAAGTATAATTAAGAAGATAATTATAATTAAAAGAATATTTATAAGTTTAGTATTACTAGGCTTTTTTATATGCTTTTTAGTAGATTTTCTTTTTTGAGTTTTTCTATTTTTTCTTTTTGTCATCTATGCAGTGTAATAAAAGTAAGGGAAAAAATCCCTTACTTTAAAAAATTAGTTTTTGTCTTGATCTACAATTTTGTTAGATGCAATCCAAGGCATCATTGATCTTAACTGTGCTCCAGTTTGCTCAAGTAAAGAAGCTCTTGAAATTTTTCTTTCAGCATTCATTCTTGGGTATCCAGCTTGACCTTCTAAGATGAAGTCTTTAGCGAATCTACCCTCTTGAATATCTTTTAATAATTCTTTCATAGCTAGCTTAGATTCAGCATTGATAACTTTTTTACCAGCAATATAATCACCATATTCAGCAGTATTAGAAATAGAATATCTCATATCAGCAATACCACCTTCATACATTAAGTCAACGATTAATTTTAATTCGTGTAAACACTCAAAGTATGCCATCATTGGATCATATCCAGCTTCAGTTAAAGTTTCAAAACCAGCTTGAACTAATGCAGTAGCTCCACCACATAATACAGCTTGTTCTCCGAATAAATCAGTTTCTGTTTCGTCTTTGAAAGTAGTTTCGATAATACCAGTTCTACCACCACCAATAGCAGAAGCATATGCTAAAGCAACATCTTTAGTATCTCCAGTTGCATCTTGGTGAATTGCGATTAAATCTGGAATACCTCCACCTTTTGTAAACTCAGATCTTACAGTGTGACCTGGAGCTTTTGGTGCAACCATCATTACGTTGATATTAGATGCTGGTGCAATTCTTCCATAGTGAATGTTGAAACCATGTCCAAATGATACATAAGCACCATCTTTTAAGTTGTCTTTAATGTCGTTATTCCAGATATCAGCTTGATTTTCATCTGGTAATAAAATTGCGATTACATCAGCTTCTGCAGTTGCTTCAGCAACAGTTTTAACAACAAAACCTTTTGCTTCAGCTTTAGCCCAAGATGAACCACCTTTTCTTAATCCCACAATCACTTCAACACCAGAGTCTCTTAAGTTTTCTGCGTGTGCGTGTCCTTGAGAACCAAACCCAATCATTGCAACTTTTTTAGATTTGATTAACTCGATATTACAATCTTTATCGTAGTATACGTTTAATGCCATTTAATATTCCTCTAGAAAATTTTGTGGACGATTATATCCAAGTAAAGCTAAAATTTAGGTAATTTAATTTTAAAGCATGCTCCATAATACTCTTTATCATCAATCTTGAAGTGTTCATTTTCAACACTAAGTTGTCCATTCATATTTTTTTCAATAATATATTTACTCATATAAAGTCCAATACCTGTACCTTGTGATTTATGTTTTGTAGTAAAATATGGGTCAAAAACTTTTTGGATAATATCTTCATCAACTCCACCTGCATTATCAAAAATCTTAATAATAAAGTTTTGCGCTGACTGACTTATTTTGATAAAAACTATTCTATTATCTATTTTTCTTTCTATTAAGATATCTTTTGCATTATTTAAAATATTTAAAAAAACTTGGGTTAATTCATTTGGCAAACCAAAGGCATAGTAAGAGTCACTATCTTTTTTAATTTCAACTTGAATTGAGTTATCTTTGTATGTTGCACTTGTAATAGTTATTGAGTTTTGTATCTTTTTTAGAATATCAAACTCAACTTTTTCTTTATCTTTTCTAAAAAATCCTCTAAAATCATCAATTGTCTGATCTAAAAAGTCAACATATTTTGTTATTGAATCATAGGATTTATTTATCTCTTCTTTGGAAGCTAAGTCAAGTTCTAATTGAATCTTCATAGAGCTAACAGTTGAGCTAATTGCAGATAAAGGTTGTCTCCATTGATGGGCTATATTTCCTAACATTTCACCTAATGCTGCAAATCTTGATTGTTGGATTAATGTTCTATCTTTTTTTCTATTCTCTTCAAGCTCTTGGTGAACCCTTTTTTCAAGGTTTTCATTTAGAACTTGTAACTCTTTTGTTTTCTCATCAACTAAATCTTCTAGATTTTCATTTAGATGTTTTAGTCTTTTTTGAATCTCTATTTCTTTAGTGATATCGTTTAGAGTAACGATTATAATTGAGTCGTTGTTATCTAAATCTTTTTTTGTGGCAGTGATTATAAAGTAGTAACTTTTTCCATTCTTTTTCATAATAACCCTGTGACTTGAGTCAGGGTTTAAGATAATATATTCATACCATAATGTTTCATCGACATACTTTCCTGTAATTAGATTTTCACCAATACCCTCTTCAAAAAAATTACATATACACTTGTGTTCTTTTTCAAATTCATTAAAGTTTTTGTAACTATCAAAAAAGTTGATTAGGGCACTATTTGCATCAATCATTTTTTCACCATCACTTACAATTACAATATTGTCTTGGGAATCCAATGTTCCTCTTGTAAAACTCTCTTGTCTTTCTAAGAGTTTGGTGTTTCTATTTATCCTAAATGCGATTATTGAACCTATTATCAAAGATAGTAAAACTATTAAGAAAATCACTGTAAGTTCGATATTTATATAATACTCTTTTTGTTTTTTAATATGATTTTCAAGTTTTTCAAGTTCAAGTGAGCCTTCATATAAGAGTCTACTTGCATTTTCAGATATTCTTATGAAAAAAGCAGGAGTTCTTTTATAAAATCTTTTTATTTGAGTGTTTAGTTCCATAAAGTTATAAACATCTTTGTTTTTTCTATAAAAATATTGTGTTTGTAACATGATATTCAATTTTTGTAACATCTGTTTAAATTGATGGATTTTTGGAGATAAATCAATAACTTCCAATAAAATGTCATTGGCATCTTTTTTATAAACAATTTTTTTTGTAATACTATTGTGTTCAACTACATTTAATCTAATAAGCCTTTTTATTGTTCCTCCATTTCTAAGAACTTCAAGGGCATCTTCCATTAGTTTTACTTTTTCAATAATTCTATTATTTATTATCTCCCTTCCTCTTCTATTTGTTGCTGTTGTAGCAAGTTCGTAAAAGTCAGAACGAATCATATTTATATCATTTACAATATATTCCCCAATGGCAATTTTTGCTTTTAAATTGTCAGTTTTTTTATCAAGATTATCTACTAAATTTAAGAAAAATATATGGATTAAAATTAGTGAAAAAATACCTAAAATAAATATTGCTAACAATAAAATCAATTGTTGTAAGGTATTGTCTTTATTTTTTTTATTCATGATGTTACTTTAAAAATCCATATTTTTTCATTATTTCTTGCCCCTCTTTAGAAATAGCAAAATTCATAAAATCTTTTGCAATCTCTTTGTTTTTTGAAAACTTTAAAAGGGAAATCATAAGCTTTTTTTTAGGTGCATATTTATCATCAATCTCAATAATATCAATATGTTTTTTATTTTCATTCCAAAAAGAAGTTGCCCTCCAGTTTATTGAAATGTCTGCTCTACTATCTATTAGAGCTTTGTTTAAATTTCTTGAATCAGTTCCTATCTCAACGGTATTGTCTAAAACTTCTTCATAAAAATGGATACCTTTATAATTTAAAAAAATATCTTTTGTCATCCTACCAATACTTCCTGATTCTGAATCACATAAGACTGATGCATAATCTTCACTTAAAAAATCATCTAAAGAACTAACTTTATAAGGGTTGCCTTTTTTTACAAAAATTGCGGCTTTGTTGTAGCCTATTTCTACGAAGTCGCTCAAAAATCCATCTTCTAAGTTATTTGATCTATATGATTGGCTTCCAGGAAGAAACAAGTCACCTTTTTTTGAATATTTAATTGAATCATATAAATCTTTTGAACCACCTTGAGATATTTTGATTGTACAGTTGTGTTTTTTTTCTATGATTTTTGCCATTTCTGTAATAGGTTTTACCATGGTAATCCCACAATAAAATATCAAAGTTGGTTTTTGTGCTAATAAGTTGTTTATGAATAAAAATGTTAAGATGAATGAGAGTATGATTCTATATTGCATTTTAATATCCTCGTAATAACAATTATACAGTAAATGTAATAAAAATGAAGGTAAAAAATTGATAAAAAACTTATTTATAAAACTAGTTAATAATGAAGATGATTTCACAGAAGAAGAGAGAAAAATACTAAATGAATTTATAAAAGATGACATTGTAAATGAAAATAATAATAGATTTGAGCTAAATTCAAAATATCGAGTGGGTACAATAAAAGTTCAAAAAAATAAAGCTGTTTTAGAGGATTTAGATAATGAGCATAAAAATCTAAATTTAGATTTTGAACAGTTAAATGGTGCATATGATGGAGATTTTGTTTTAGCAAAAAGAGTTTTTAATCCTAGAAGTAAAATCAAAGCAAAAATTGTAAAAGTGTTTGATGGAAATAAAAGTGAGATTTTAGTTTTTGTAAAAAATGACAATTATTTCACAATCAAAGAAAATATTATGCTTCAAAACAAAACACAAATTCATGCAAATGAAGGTGATGTTTTATTGGTAGATTCAAAATCTTTTGAAGTTTCACAAAATCTTGGAAATATTAGTGATGCTAGGATTGATGAAAAAATATCTACAATTTTGTTTAAAGAAGATTACAGATACAAAAAACTAGAAGTTGATGCAAAAATGGATGATAAAAATCAAAGAGTTGATTTAACACAGCTTCCTTTTTGTACCATTGACCCTGCTAGTGCAAAAGATCATGATGATGCTATTTATTTTGATTTTATTGAAAATATCTTGTATGTGGCAATTGCTGATGTTTCTTATTTTGTAAAAGAGGGAAGCGAAATTGATAAAGAAGCTTTTAAAAAGAGTCTTTCTGCATATTTGCCTGGCAAAGTTTTACCTATGCTTCCAAATGAACTAAGTGAAGATTTATGCTCATTAAAAGAAAATGTTAATAGATACTCTTATGTTTTTAAAATTTATTTAGATGTACACAATATGAGCATTAAAAAAAGTGAAGTTTTTGAAGCAATTATAAATTCTCATAGAAAGTTTTCTTATGGAAGAATCGATAGAGTTTTAGATGAGAAGCTTGATACTTATACCAAACAAGAAAAAGATATTTTTGATTATCTTATCCCTTTATATGAGGTAACAAAATCTTTTAGAAAGAAAAGATTAGAAAAGGGTTATGATTTTAGATCAAGTGAAAATAGACTTAAGCTTGATAATAAAAGTGAGATACAAAGTATTGAAGTTGAAACCTCTTCTGCTTCTCATCAATTGGTTGAAGAGTGTATGTTATTAGCAAATATTGAAGCTAGTAAAAAAGTAAATACAGTTGGGATTTTTAGAATCCATGAAGAGCCACCTTTTAAGGCAATCTCAAAACTAATTGATGATGTAAATGCTTTAGGAATAAAAGCAAAATTACAAAATGATGTACATGATACTATCACTCATATTCAAGAAAAAGCAAAACATTCTAGCTTAAGGGAAGAGATTGATGATTTGATTATTCATGCTCAAACCCAAGCAAAATATTCATCTAAAAATTTAGGCCATTTTGGTTTAGGTTTTAAATCATATTCCCACTTTACAAGTCCAATTAGAAGATATTCAGATTTAGTTTTACATAGAATCTTAAAATCAAAACAAACTCCAAAAAATATCGATGAGATTTGTGAGCATATTTCAGTTCAAGAGCGAAAAATAGATCAAATGGTTTGGGATTATGAAGATAGAAAATATGCAAGATGGGCTTTAAAAAATATAGGCCTAGAAGTAAAAGCAAGAATTAGTGATAATGAGAGAGGAATATGTGTAACAAGTGGACAAATTCCAGGGGCAAAAATATATCTTGATAATTATAAAGGTCAGGTGCTGTTTAGTAAAATAAGAGTTATTATAAAATCAGCAGATATAGTTTCAAAGAAAATTATTGGAAGTGTTAAATATTAAACTAAGATAAATTATCTTAGTTTAATTTATAAGTATTTTTTTTCTATATGTTTTTTCATAGCTTCTAAACCAGCTTCAAAAATCTTGTTTCTACCAAAGCCAATTCTAAAGTGCTCTTTTGAGGTCTCAAGAAGTTGTGATTTATAAATAGAAGCAGGAAGTAATAATACACCGCTTTCTTCAATCAAAGATTTACAAAAGTTTTCAACTCCATCTTCTCCTAAGTATTTTACATAGGCAATTGAACCACCTTTTGGTCTTTTCCATTGAAATAGTTTTGGATAACTTAGAAAAAACTCTTCTAGTTTATCAAGGTTATTAGAAGCAATTTCTTTATTTCTTTTTATGATTTTTTCTTTGTTTTGTAAAACTATTATTGCTAGTTTTTCACTTGGAGCAGAATTACATAAAGAGATATAGTGTTTGTATTTTTCCATTTTAATTAAAGCTTCTTTATCTTTTGAAGCAATCCAACCAATTCTAAGTCCAGGGAAACCGTAAGATTTTGATAATACATTTAAAGAAAGACCTTTTTCATATACATCTGCAATCTGAGGCATAGTATCTTTTTCATTCCTTTCAAGTTCTCTAAAAACTTCATCACTAAATAAATATATGTCATTTTTTCTACATAAATTTATAAGTTCATCAAGGGTTTCTTTTGATAATACAGTTCCCGATGGATTGTGTGGGAAATTTATAGCTATAAGTTTTGTATTCTCTTGGATTAAAGATTCAAGTTCTTTAATATCTAACTGCCAATTGTTTTCATCTTTTAGCTCTATACCGCTTACTTGACAAATCTCTAAAGGGATTGTTTCGGCACTTTGGTAGTTTGGAACAACAACAATTGCATGGTCATCTTTGTTAAGCATTGTTCTCATAGTGATATAAATACCTTCTCCCGCACCTGCAAAGCAAAGGATATTTTCAGGTTTTATATTTTCATAGGTTTTTGAAATTTCTTGAAGTAACTCTTTATCTCCCCAAATCTCTGTATATCCTAAATAAAGATTATTAAATTCCTCTTTTTGTTTAGGTGTTGCCATTTTTAAAAGTTCATCTAAGGTCATACTTCCCATATCTGATGGGGTCATATGGTATTTTGCATTAAACTCCCATTTTGAGAAGTATGTTTCAAGTTCAAAATCTCGCAAGTAATTCTCCAATAAAATATTTTTCGTAGTTTATCAAAAAATTACAAAGAAAATTAAACTATTTTATTAAGTATTTAAACAGTAATTATTGTGTCTCCTGATTTTATCCACTCACTTAATAATTCCCCAGTGTAAAATACATCAATATTACAAGCATTTAAGCCATCTTCTATCTCCATATTTTCAGCACATTTCAAACATGCAACAACATTTATACCATCATCTATCATAGCTTTTACTTTTTTTTGAATCTCTTCATCTTGGGCTATTAATTGTTGAGAGGCTCCCCAAACTAAAACAGTGACTTCATCCATCCACCCTTTTAGTTTTGCATTATGTGCATAAAGTAAAACCATATGTTCAGCTGTCTCTTTATTATCCGTTGTCCATAAAATTTTTGCTTCTTTTTGCATGAAAAACTCCTTTATTAAAATTATAGATTAGTTAGCTTTTATATTTGTCATTTAAATCTTTTAATTCTAAATTTAAAGCATTTGATGAGATATAAACTTCCCATATAGAAATACATAATGATCCAGTCATAGCAATAAGACTTAATCCAAATATCTTCTTACCTAAATCATAATATCCCATAAATAAACATGCCATAGACAATGTACATAAAAGCATTGATAACGCTCCAAAAAACTGCATCCATTTAGTAAGTTCAACTCTTTTTTTCAGATTTTTGATTTGTCCACTAAGGTTTGAGCTTTTATTATCTTTTAATTGCTTACTTAGTGATCTAATTAATTGTCCTGTTGTTAAGAATCTATTTGTATATGCTAATAATAGTAATGAAATAGCAGGAAATAGTAGGGCAGGTGTTGATATTTCAATTTCCATAAAAAACCTTTTATTTTTTTGATATTGTAACTAAATTGATATTTTATGAAAAGTAATTCTTGGATACTATTTCAGTAATAATTTCAAATTAAGGTATTAAATGAGAATTTTACATGCATTGGCTCAACGACCAGGAAGAACTGGAAGTGGAGTTTTTTTACAGCAATTATTTAAAGCTGGATATGAAAAAGGTTATGAGCAAGCTGTACTTGCAGGTGTACCTCTTTTAGAACAAGATCCAGATATAGATAACCTTGAGTCAAAAAACTTTTATCCTGTTTTATTTGAAAGTGAAAATCTGACTTTCCCTGTTGTTGGGATGAGTGATGTAATGCCTTATAAAAGTACAAAATATAGTTCAATGGATGAATCTATGTATGAAATGTATGAAAAAGAGTTTAAAAAAGTTATAACAAAAGCTGTTGAAGAATTTAAACCTGATGTTGTTATTTGCAATCATATTTGGCTTTTAAGCACTTTTTTTAAGGATTTATATCCAAACTTAAAAACTTTAGTTTTATGCCATGGAACAGATTTAAGACAAATGAAGCTTTCCCCTCGTTTAGCTTCAATAGTAAAGGGTAAGGTTTCAAGGTGTGAATATCTATTTGCCTTAAATTCTGCCCAAGCTAAAACAATCCAAGAGTATTATGATGTGGAAGAAGAAAAAGTAATTGTAAGTGGAAGTGGATATAACCCAGATATGTTTTTTCCTAATAAAAATAGAGAAAAAAACAATAATGTAAAAATTGCATATGTTGGAAAAATGTGCAATGCCAAAGGGGTTCCCCATCTTTTAAATGCAATTGATAGTTGTAAAAAATATGAGAATATTGAATTAAATCTAATAGGAAGTGGAAGCGCCCTTGAAAGTGATGAGATTATAAAAAGCATTGATAATAGAAAAGCGAAGATAAATTATCTAGGGATTGTACCTCAAGAAGAGCTTGAATCTTTACTTAGAACTTGTGATCTTTTTATACTTCCATCATTTTTTGAAGGTTTACCATTGGTTGTTATTGAAGCTTTAGCTAGTGGTGCTAAGGTTATTTGTACAGATTTACCTGGACTTGATGACTTTTTAGGTGAAAGATTAAAAGAACTTGGGGCAATAAGATATATAAAAATGCCAAGGTTGAAAAATGTTGATACTCCATATGAAGAGGATGTTTGTGAGTTTGAAGATAGACTCGCACAAACTATTGATGAGGCCTCTTGTGAAATTTTAGAAGGTAGAAAATATGATATAGATGAGGTTATAAAACTTTTAGAGGATAAAACATGGTCTGGACTTTTTAATAGACTTGAGAAAATGTTTTAAAAAGCAATAATTAGCTAATATTCCATCATGTATAAAAACGAATTCGATAATCTTTTAAATCAAAATATAAAATTTAATGCCTATATGTTTTTTGGGCAATCAAACTATTTAGTTGAACACTATACTGAATTAGTTGCTTCTTCATTGGGAACACCTGACGAGATAGAAAAACTTTATTTTGATGATTTTGATTTTAAATATGCGAAAAATAAACTACTTCAATCTTCCCTTTTTGCGGCTAATAATATTCTTATCATTAAATTAGAAAAAAAATTAAATAAAAAAGAGTGTACAGAATTAATTGAAGCTTGTAATACAAATCCAGATTCAAAAGTTATTTTCTCTTGTATGGGGGATGGTGATTTTAAAACTATGGGTGGTTATTTTACAAAAAAACTTAATGCTGTTAGTGTTAGGATGTTTTCTCCTTTTCCAAATGAAGCTGTAAGAATGATAGAAAATCAAGCAAAACAATTAAATATGAATTGTGAACTTTCAGCACTTAATCATCTATATTTTATGCACAGACAAGACTTGTCTTTATGTATGAATGATTTAAAAAAGCTTTCTATATTAGATGAAAAAATTTCAGCAAACACTGTAAATAAACACTGTTTTGGTATTGGAGCTGTTAATTTTGAAGATTTTTTGCATGATCTTCTATCATGTATGGATATAAGTGAAGAGCTTGCATTATTGCTAGAAGAGGGGATGAATGAAATATATCTTCTAAATCAAATCACCTCATTTGTTCAACAACTTTTTATGATAAGTTCTTATGCTAGAGTTTATGGAAGTGCAAATGCAAAAGAGATTTTAGGTTTTGTACCACCTAAAAATGTTTGGGAGAAAAAATCTAGACTTGCAATAAGTATTAAACCAGAAAAATTTTTAGAAATTTTAGAATATTTATTAAGTTTAGAGCTAGAACTAAAGTCTTCAAAAATTAGTGATTCTAATATCTATCTTCAGGCTTCTTTAAGAAAATTATCAGTTATTATTAGATAAAATCTCCCACTTTACAAAAAATCCTTGCTGATATTAACAATTTGTAAAGATACCGGCACAAACTATAAGGAGAACTGATGTCAAAATTAAAACATTACGAAACAATGTTTATCTTAAAGCCAACTCTTACTGAAGAAGAGACTGCGGCGCAAATCGAAAAAGTAAAAGCTGACATTGCAAAAAACGGTGGTGAAATCGTTGCTTGTGATGATATGGGAACTAGACCTTTAGCTTATGAAATTGAAAAAAACAAAAGAGGTTACTATTTTGTAGCATATTTCAAAGGTGAGCCTTCTGGAATTCTTGAAATTGAAAGACAATATAGAATCAACGAAAATATCATGAGATTTATTTTCATTAAATATGAAAATAAAAAAGAGATCGCTGCATGGACTAAAATGAGCGACGAGGCAGCTAAAAAAGCTAACTAATTAAATTTTGTAGGAACATCTTATGTATAATAAAATAGTAATGGTAGGAAACTTAACAAGAGATATTGAACTAAGATATATGCCAAATGGTTCAGCATTAGCTAAATCTGCTATTGCAACTAGCCATAGATATAAATCACAAACTGGTGAACAAAAAGAAGAAGTTTGTTTTTTAGATTTCAATATTTTTGGTAGAAGTGCTGAAGTTGCTAATCAATACTTAAGAAAAGGTTCAAAAGTTTTATTAGAAGGTAGACTTGTTTTTGAACAGTGGACTGCACAAGATGGCTCTAACAGAAGTAGACATGCTCTAAGAGTAGATACTATGAAAATGTTAGATTCAAAAGCAGATTCACAAAATATGGGGGCACCACAAGGTCAAGGGAATCAAAACTCTTATAATAACCAAGGTGGTGGTTATAATCCTCAATCAAATCAATACAATCAGCAACAAGCACCTCAAAACAACATGGGTCAAAACAATTATGGTGGTATGAATAATCAAGCTACTCAACCAGCTGAACATAAAATACCTGAAATCGATATTGATGATGATGAAATACCTTTCTAGAATATAAGGATTAAAGATGGCAGAAAGAAGAAAATACGGAAAAAAATTTTGTAAATATAGTGAAATGAAAATTGATTTCATTGACTATAAAAACACTGAGTTATTAAAACTATCTATGAGTGAAAGAGGTAAAATCATGCCTAGAAGACTTACAGGTAACTCTAAAAACGCTCAAGAAATGGTAGAAAAAGCTATTAAAAGAGCAAGACATATGGCATTAGTTCCATATATTGTTGATACTCAAGATGTAACTGACGCAGCATACGCTAGATAATTTACATTTTTAAACAATAAATTTAAGGAAGTGGTTTTACTGCTTCCTTTTTTTATGCCCAACTTCATATATGATAGTCATTATTATTATTAATAAAAAATTAAGTATAAGATGTGTATTATTTCAATAATAATTATCATTAAGGAAATAGATATGCTAAAAAAATTATTTTTAGGTGCATTATTATTGACAAGTTCAATTTATGCTGCAAATGAGGTTAATATTTACTCAACAAGACATTATGACACAGATAAAATATTGTTTAAAATGTTTGAAGAAAAAACAGGTATAAAAGTAAATGTTGTAAAAGCAAAAGGTTCTGCTTTAGTTCAAAGACTTGAATCTGAAGGTGAAAAATCACCAGCTGATGTTTTAATCACTGTAGATGCTGCAAGATTATATACAGCAAAAGAAAAAGGTCTTTTTCAAGCAATTGAGTCTGAAAAATTAATAAATTCAATTCCTCAAAAATTAAGAGATAAAGATAACCAATGGTTTGGTTTAACTAAAAGAGCAAGAGTTACAGTTTATAAATTAGGATCAGGAATAGAAAAAGAATTATCTACTTATGAAGATTTAGCAGACCCAAAATTTAAGGGTAAAATCATGGTTAGATCTTCAAATAATACATATAACCAATCATTATTAGCAGGTATGATTGCTCACCATGGTGAAGAATATGCTTTAAACTGGGCTAAAGGTGTAGTTGCAAATATGGCAATGGCTCCAAAAGGTAATGACAGATATCAAGTAAAAGCTATTGCAAATGGTATTGGTGAAATTGCAATTGCAAACACTTATTATATTGGTAAAATGGTTGATAATAAAGATGAATCACAAGCTAAAGCTGTAAAAAAAGTTAAGATTTTCTTTCCTAAATTTGAAAATGGTGGAACACATATAAATGTAAGTGGTGCAGGGGTTGCAAAATATTCTCCTAATAAAGAAAATGCAATTAAATTTATTGAGTTTTTAGCAAGCAAAGATGCACAAGAATTATTTGCTGGAGGGAACTTTGAATATCCAGTTATTGATGGTGTAAAGAAAAATCCTATAGTTGAATCTTGGGGTGAATTTGAAGATGACACAATTTCAATTAATGAGCTTGGGAAAAACAATGCAGCAGCAGTAAAAGTGTTTGATAAAGCTGGTTGGAAATAATACAATCTAATATTTAACAAAGAAGAAAGGGAATAGTTTTTGCTACTCCCTTTTTTTATCTCTTATTATCATTTTGATAACAATTATTACTATAAGAAATGTTTTACTTCATAAATGATATAATCTATATTTTAAAAAGGTACAAATATGATTAAACAAATATTATTAAGTTTTTTTATTTTTACAAATTTTGTTTTTGCTTCAAATGAAGTAAATGTATATTCTCACAGACATTATGATACAGATAAACAATTATATAAAATGTTTGAGGAAAAAACAGGTATTAAAGTAAATGTTGTAAATGCAGATGCTAATGCTTTAATTAAAAGATTAGAAAGTGAAGGTGAAAAGTCACCAGCAGATGTTTTAATCACTGTTGATGCAGGAAGACTTTATCAAGCAAAATCAAAAGGCTTAATTCAATCAATTGAATCAAAATATCTAATGGAAGTTGTTCCTGAAAATCTAAGGGATGAAGATAATAAATGGTTTGCATTGACAAAAAGAGTAAGAGCCTTTATTGTTCCAATTGATAGTAATATTGAGATTAAAACCTATGAAGATTTAATAAAACCAGAGTATAAAAAAATGATTATGGTTAGATCATCAAACCATGTTTACAATCAATCAATGCTTGCCGCTGTTATTGCTCACCATGGTGAAGAGTACGCTTTAAAATGGGCAAAAGGCGTTGTAAAGAATATGGCAAGACGACCTAGAGGAAATGATAGATATCAAGTAAAAGCTGTAGCAAATGGAATTGGAAAAATTGCTATTGCAAATACTTATTATGTTGGTAAAATGATTGGTAATAAAGATATTGCTGAAAGTGAAGCAGTTAAAAAAGTAAAGATTATATTTCCTAAATTTGAGAATGGTGGAACACACATAAACGTAAGTGGTGCAGGAGTTGCAAAATATTCTCCTAATAAAGAAAATGCTATTAAATTTATAGAGTTTTTATTAAGTCCTGAGGCACAAGATTTATTTGCAAATGGGAACTTTGAATATCCTGTTGCAAAGGGTGTTAAGAAAAATGATGTGGTTTCTTCATGGGGGACGTTTGAAGATGATAATATCTCAATAAATACTATGGGAAAATATAATATTAATGCAGTTAAAATATTTGATAAATCAGGATGGAAATAAGAGAAATTGAAAATTTTAAATAAGCTTACAATAAGTAGTGTTCTTTTAACACTTCTTATCTCTATACCAGGACTTATACTAATTTCAAATATTTTTGTAACTAGTGATAATTGGTCACATTTAGTTGATACAGTTTTATTTGAATATATTTATAACTCTTTATATATTATGTTTGGAGTTGCAATATTAACTATTCTTTTAGGTTTTACAACAGCTTATATAACTACATTTTTTGAATTTTCTGGTTCAAGATTTTTCCACTATGGTTTGATTTTACCCTTTGCAATCCCTACATATATTATGTCATATATTTATGGTGGTATGTTTGATATTACAGGCTCAGTTACTACATTTATATTGGATTTATTAGGTAAGAGTTTAAATGAAGTTTATTTCTTTGATATTATGTCAATAGAGGGTGCTATTATTGTAATGTCTTTGGTTTTGTACCCTTATGTGTATCTAATCTCTAAAACATACTTAAAAGCTGAATCAAGCTCTATTCTTGATGCTTCTAAGACTATGGGACTTAGTAATTTTCAGATATTTTATAAGGTAATTTTACCAATTTCAAGACCTGCAATTGTTGCAGGAAGCATATTAGCAGTGATGGAAGCTGTTGCTGATTATGGGGTTATGGATTATTATGGGGTATCAACTTTTGTAACAGGTATTTTTAGAACATGGCTTGGTATGGGAAGTGTTGAAGATGCTTCAAAATTGGCTTCTATGTTGATGCTTTTTATTTTTATTATAATCTTCTTGGAAAGATTTCAAAGAAGAAATAAAAAATATAAAAGTAGTGGTAAGGATTTTAAACCAATTATAAAACAAAAACTTACAGGAGTAAAAGGTTTTTTTGCATGGCTTGCATGTTTTATCCCTTTTTTCTTTGGATTTTTATTACCTTTTTCTCAAATGTCTTATTGGTTTTATATTTCATATGAAGAGATTATTGATGAGGATTTTTTAACAATACTTTATCAAACCCTAGCCCTTGGTATAACAAGTTCTATTTTAATAACTATATTGGCATTTTTTATTGTTTATAATGTAAGAGTGCATAAAAGTAAAATAGCTGATAATCTTGTGCAAATTTCTAAACTAGGGTATTCAATCCCTGGAGCAGTTGTTGCAATTGGGGTGTTAAGCTTCTTTTCATTTATTGATAAGAACTTTGATATTTTGATTAGTGGAACTGTTATAGCTGTTGTGTTTGGTTATTTAGTTAGATTTATAGCTATCTCAATTAATAATTATGAATCAGGTTTTAGTAAGATACCTCAAAGTTATGATGATGCATGTAAGACTATGAATGTCGATGGTTTTTATACTTTTTTAAAAGTGATTTTTCCTCTACTTAGAGGGTCAATAATGGCAAGTTTTATTGTGATATTTATAGAAACTTTAAAAGAGTTGCCTTTAACTATGATATTAAGACCATTTAACTTTGATACTTTACCTGTGTTATCCCATGAACTTGTAACTCAAGCGCAGATTATAGAATCAGCAGTTCCTGCTATGTTTATTGTATTATTTAGTATGGTATCAGTTTTAATACTTGCAAAAAAGATGGTAAAAGATTAAGACATTAAGACAATTATTGTCCCTTTAAAATGGGACATTTTAAAGGATTAATATAATGATTACAGGTATAAGTGTAAAAAATTACTCTATTGCTTTTGGACAAACACAAATTTTAGAAGATATCTCTTTTAGTGTAAAACAAGGAGAGATTGTAACAATTTTGGGTCCTAGTGGATGTGGTAAAAGTACTATTTTAAGAAGTATTGCATCGCTACAAGAACAATATGACGGTGAAATTTTTATTAATGAACACTGTTTAATTCAAAATGGAAAAAGAGAGTGTCACAAAGATTTAGGTTATATATTTCAAGATTATGCTTTATTCCCTCACTTAAATGTTAGACAAAATATTGAGTTTGCCCTATATAGATTAAAAGCAAATGAAAGACAAAGAAGGGTTGATAATCTTCTAAAGCAGTTTGATTTAGTTGAGCATAGACATAAACAAATTCATGAATTAAGTGGTGGTCAACAACAGCGTGTTTCAATAGCTAGAGTTTTAGCCTATGAACCTAAGGTTTTACTCCTTGATGAACCCTTTGCAAATCTAGATACTTTATTAAGATATAAAACAAAAATTTGGTTAAAAAAACTTATTAAAGAGTTGGGTTTAAGTGCTATTCTTGTTACCCATGATCAAAAAGAAGCACTTAGTATGTCAGATAAAATTGCAATTATAAATAACAAAAAGATAGAGCAATTTGGAACACCAAAGCAGTTATTTGAAAATCCAAAATCTTTTTATATAGCTAATTTTTTAAATAGAATAAATAAATTACCTAAACCTTTAGTGGAAAAGATTGCTTGTAGTGTTCCTAAAGATTATGTTGGAATTATTCCAATTGATAAAGTAAAAATTGTAGATGATAAATCTAAGATAAAAGGGACAATTCTTGATATCTCTTATTGTGGCGATTTCTTTGAATTAAATATAATTTTAGATGATTATGAAAAAAGTGAAATCATAGTAAAAACTTTTTCTATTGAAGGATTAGAAGACTCATCTTCTTGCTATTTAGATATGGATATTAAAGATATAAAAGTAGTTAGAAAAAATATATAGCAATATTTTACTATACAAATAATATAGAAACTACTATAATCTCTGTTTTAAGGAGTATGCATGGTTTTAAAAATAGCAAGTTTTGAAGATGTAGAAAATATTTTAAAACTACATAGTAAATATCAAGTTGATACAATAGATGAAGAAGATAAAAAAGATGGTTTTGTTACAACAGCTTTTTCAAAAGAACAATTAGAAGATATTATAGAAAAAGAAAAAGGTATTTTTGTAGCAGTTGATAATGGTGAAGTTGTTGGGTATGTTATGTCTGCATCGTGGCAGTATTGGTCAAAATGGCCAATGTTTGCATTTATGATAAAAGATTTACCAAATTTACAATATCTTGGAAAACAAATCACTATAGATAATTCATACCAATATGGACCTGTTTGTATAGATAAAAGATATAGAGGTAGTGGACTTTTAGAAAAACTATTTGATTTTGCTTTAGATGAAATGTCAAAAAAATATGAGATATTAGTTACCTTTGTAAATAAAATTAATCCAAGATCATACGAAGCTCACAAAAGAAAAATGGGACTTGAAGTTATTCAAGAGTTCGAGTTTAACAATAACAACTATTATGAGTTTGTTTATGATACTTCAAAAAGAGTTTTAAAAGAAAATTGAAAAATATGAGCGATATATTTTATGTTAACAACAATTTTAAAAATGTTACTTTAACTAAGCATTTTCATGAAGAGTATACTATTAGTTTAGTATATGAAGGTGCACACTTTTTTGCAAATGAAAAAGAAAAGCATAAAATAGTGCCTGGAATAATTCAAGTAGTAAACCCATATGAGATACACACAACAAATAATAGTACATGGTCTCATCTAAATATTATGCCAACTGTTTCTTTGGTTAACTCTATCGCAAAAGATATACTTAAAAAGGATAGTTTAGAAACGATTCATTTTAACAGTTTGATAGATGATGAAAAAGCTTCGTATCTGTTTATCACTATGTTTGAAACTTTTGAAACTAAAGGGACAAATGATTTAGCCGTTGATAATGCAATATTTGATTTTTTAGATTATATATTAAAATACCATTCAACAATTAAAGAGAATCAAATAATTGAAGATAAAAAAACTACAAAAAGTTTTTCTTCAACAATAGATTTTATAGATGCAAATATAAAGGATCTAAATATTTCATTGGATGATTTATCAAAAAATGCAGGTTTGTCAAGGTTCCATTTTTCTAGGGAGTTTAAAAGAAACTTTGGTATTTCCCCTTCCCATTTTATTCAAATAAAAAAAGTTAATAAAGTAAGAGAACTTTTAAAAACTGATATGTCTTTGTCTGATATAGCCTATGAGTGTGGTTTCTCTGACCAATCATACATGATAAAAGTTTTTAGAAGATATTCTGGGTATACTCCATCACTAATAAAAAAAGTAAACCCTAATTAGGGTTTACTTTCTATTTGATTTTATAATTAGATGTTTTAACTCTTTAATCTCTTCTTGTAAAGATTTGATTTCAGTTTTCAATTCACTTTCAGAAGTTTTTACTTCTTCTATCTTTTCAATCTCTTCTTCTTTTATTATACTCATTGCATCTACAATTATTGCAACAACAAGGTTAATCATAATAAAAGTTGCCACAAATATAAATGGAATAAAAAAGACCCAAGCTAGTGGGTGTTGCTCCATTATAGGTCTTACAATTCCCATCGACCAAGATTCTAAAGTCATAATTTGGAATAGGGTATAAAATGATTCTCCAAGAGTTCCAAACCATTGGGGAAAAGTTTCTGCATATAAAGATGTAGCCATGATAGCAAAAACATAAAATATTAAACTCATAAGTCCAATAATAGAAATCATTCCAGGAATAACACTTATTAGTGCAGCAACAATTTTTCTCATTTGTGGAACTACTGTAATAAGTCTAAAAAGTCTTAGAACTCTTAAGATTCTTAGAACGGAGAAACTTCCACTTGATGGAATTAGTGAGATAATCACAACAAAGAAATCAAATAAAGACCATGGGTCTTTGAAAAAAGATAATCTATGGGCAATTATTCTAAGAGTTACCTCTATAGTAAAGACAGAAATCACAAACACATCAAAAGCATGAAGTATGCTACCATAGCTTGACATAACTGATTTTGAGGTTTCTAGACCCATTGAGATACCATTTAAAATGATAAGTACAATAATAAAGTTTTGAAACTTTTTTGCTTCTACAAGGGATTTAATTTTATCCAAGTTTTTATCCTATTAAATTTTTTCGAATTATACTTAAATTTTTTATATTTAATAAGAAAAACTTGAATAATTTTTTAATGTATTAAGAGATTATAGGGGCATCACTTGTGTCAAGCTCGATAGATGAAACTATTACTCCATCTTCATCTGCATAAACATAATCTCCATTATTGAAAGTTACTCCACCAAAGTTTAGCTCAATATCTCTAATACCTTTTGTTTTTTCAAAATTTCTAAGTGGGCAAGTTCCTAAAGCAAATAAACCAATATCAAATTTAACAGTTTCTCTAGTATCTCTAACATATCCATTTATAATCATAGCTACAAAGTTGTTTTTTGCTGCAAATGCTGATAGTTTATCACCCACAACTCCATAATAAGCTTCATCAACATCAATAGCAACAACTTTTCCTGTTCCATCTTCATTTTTTAAAATATCAATTAAATCCCAATTACTTTTATCAAGTTTTATAGTTATGACCCTTCCTTGAAAACCTTTTTTCCCTCCAAAAGATTTAAAGTTGGGGGATAATACTTGAATTTTTTTATCTTGATTCAAATCACATAAGTCTGCAGTTTGGTAATACATCATTGTCCTTTTTTATTTTTTGTTTAACCATATATGCTAGTCAGGCACATTTTATAACTAAGTATTATGAAAAAAAATCAAAAAATAAATAAAATTGAAAGGAAAAATCCATTTTTTTTTGAATAATTCTAAAACTCTTTAAAAATTTGTGGAAAGTGCTTATTTTCTTACATATTATTTACATTTTATTGAATATAATTGCACTATGATTATATTAGACTTCGAAACAAATACTTTAAACCCACATGACGTTATAGAAGCAGCTGCAGTTAAAGTTCAAATACAAAATAATGAGTTAAAAGTTGTAGACAAATTTCATAGATATTATCTTTCAAGATATCCAGTTAATTATTACGCCTTTCAAGTTCATAGATTAACCCCTGAATTAATACTTGAACATAGAAATAAAAGTGAAGAAAAATATGCCTCATATTTTAAAGAGGATGAGGACTTTGTAAAATTTTGTGAAGATGCAAAAACTTTAGTTGCTCACAATATAAGTTTTGAGCTTGCAAGAGTCGAAGGCTTGGCTTCCTTTGAAAATCATATTTGTACTATGAAAGAGAATAAGCATATTGTAAAAGCTTTAAATAAAAATGGGAGAATAAAAAATCCAAAACTAGATGAGACTTGTATTTTTTATAATATAGATTTTGACCAAGAATCTTATCATAGTGCTACATATGATGTTAGTAAAACTTATGAGATATTAAAATGTATGATGAGGGAAAATCCATCTTTTTATCAGAATCTTCGTTAAATAAAATTCTTTAATCAGTCATTTACTACAGTAAACTCCTTCATGAAAAATTCTCTTTGCCTTGATTTTAATAAAAATATGAATTTTCGATTCTCTAAAAATCCAACATTTTAGAAGCTATACCTAAAATATGCTCTTTTAAGAATATATAATAAATAAGTGGATTTAAGTGCTTTATTTATATAATGGGTATTCAATAGATAGTTATGTGAGATTTAAAAATAAAATAGGAATTAGTAGATTGGCAATATCAGAAAAAACTAGAAAAATGCTTTGGGCAAAATCAGGTAATAGATGTGCTATCTGTAAAATCGAACTAATTACAGAACAAGAAACAGATAGTAACCTAAATATTGGTGAAGAATGTCATATTATAAGTAGCAAATCAAAAGGACCAAGACATAAGCCAAATTTAAATGATTATGATACATTTGATAACTTGATTTTATTATGTAGAAATCATCACAAAGAAATTGATACTTTAATAGATTCTTTTCCAGAAGAAATATTAAGATATATGAAACAAAATCATGAAAACTGGGTACAAAAGACTTTAAAAAAAGAACTTGATGGCAATAAAAATATAGAAGAAATAAAATTTTTAGTAAGAATCTCATCTGGGAAAGAGTTAATGAATATCTTATCTGATGTGATGGGATATAGGGTCGATTACGATAATATAATTTCAAAAGATGAAGCTGACTATATTGGAAGTACATTACAAACATTTATTGATTATGGTGAAATCAGTAGTGATTTAGAAATTCGAGATAAAATTAATATAGGCTTAGAATTTGATAACCAAATAAAAAAACTTGACGAAGAAGGTTATTTTATATTTGGCGAAAAAAATGTTGAAGAGTATAGAGGTGTTAAAAATTTTTCCATTGCAACTTTATTAATTAAAAGAAAAGATAATGAAGAAATAATCAAAGTAAACTTAAACGAAAATGAAGCACATAACAAATCATAGCACACTAATAAAGTACCTGCGGCACTTTATTGGTGTATTTAAATATTATATAAAAATTGCAAAGGAATAGTATGTATCATCGAGAATGGAAATGTGTTTGCCCTAAAGAGACAGCAAATGGATTTATTAATTACCTTTCAGAAACAGGTATAAAAGATACTCAAAATATTGACGGGTGTATAGGGTATCATGTTCTAAAACGTGAGTTAAATGGTGAGATTGAAATTACATTCGTATCACATTGGGAAGAACTAGATATTATGAAACGATACACAGGTGATAATTTGTATAAAGCTGTTCTTTATCCAGAAGACGAAAAATTTCGCATTAAACCTGATACAGAAGTTAAAGTCTATGAAGTAATTGGTAGCAATCAGTTATTTAACAAAGAGTTATAAATCAAAGGGGAAATAAAGTGATATTAGAAGTAGCAGTTTTAGATGTAAAGATTGGTCAAGAAAATGATTTTGAAATTGCATTTGAAAAAGCACAAGCCATTATTTCAAAAATGAAAGGGTATGTTTCACATCAATTACAAAAATGCATAGAAACACCAAATAAATATATTTTACTGGTAAATTGGGAGACATTAGAAGACCATACGGAAGGTTTTAGAGGTTCTGAAAAATATCAAGAATGGAAAACACTGCTTCATCATTTTTATGATCCTTTTCCTATAGTAGAACATTTCAAGTCAGTAACTTATAATAAATCAGTGGAGCCAATAAATTAGCCTGTGGGTAATTCATCGGCTCATTTTAAACGTTATGTTTAATGTCTGCAGTTTCAATTATTTTTTAAGAGGAAAGATTAAAAATGAAAAAAAACATATTAATAGCAATAGCAGTTTTATTACTAATTATAATTTATGTATTAGGTGATAATGAAACTATACAAGAACAAAATAGTTTTTTATCAATTCAAAATAAATTAAACAAAGCAAAAACTATACAAGAACAAGAAAATATTCTTTATCAATATGGATTACAAAATTATTCTAAAAATAAAATAGAAAATATTCTTTCTGAAATTGAAATGAAAGAATATGCAAATTATGTAAATTCTAATATCCAAAATGTAAAAAGTATTGCAATTGAAATAGGAATTAAAAACGATATGTCTCAAAAGGATAAATTAAAAAAAGTATTGGATTTTATGATTTATGAAGTTAAATACCAAGAAGATGAAAAAAATGAGGATATCTTAAAATCAATAAATGCAACTTACAAAACAAAGTTAGGAGATTGCGAAGATCAATCAATTCTTGCAGCTGCACTGTTGAGTTATATTGGGTATGAGACTTATATTTTTCATCGTAAGTCTTTTATTGATGAAAATGGAAATGAAGAAGGTGGTCATGTATTTGTAGGCATTAAAATTAACAATAAAGATAAAAAAAGCTTGAATACTTTTAGAATAGAGAACCCTAATAATATAACTATGTATTTAAAAGCTTTTGAATTAACTGGTAAAAATGCGAATGAGCTTGCAAAACTAAAGAAAATTAATGATAAAAACAAAAAGGGGCAAGAAGTAATGCTAGACTTTTATAAAGTACAAGCTTATAACTTAATTATAAATAAGAAAAAAACATAACAAATCAGTGGAGCCAATAAATTACCCTGTGGGCAATTCATCGGCTCATTTTAAACGTTATCGGCTCGCCTGCGGCGACCCGATAACGTCATATGAAGGAATAAAATGAAAGAAAATTTTGCACGAACTATAGGTATTGTTATATTTTTTGGATTATTTATTGGACTTTTAAGTCTAGTAGGTAACCCAGCAAAAGAAGAAACAGGAATTATTTTTGTAATAGCGTTAGTGAGTGCTGGATTTGTTTACTTCAAGTTAAGTGGAAAAAAGATTGATATATAAATGTATAGTAATAAGTATTCTAGTCCTTTAGGAGATAAACTGCAAAATAAAGAGGGTTTTCAAATATCCTTAAATCTTTGTGCATGGTCTGACTTATTAGGATTTGGTTCTCATTTTACAAAAACAAATTGGAAATTATCTAAAAAAGATTGGTTAAAAATCACTAATAGATTAGATGAATTTTACAAAATTCATAGTAGACATTTTTCTCCATCAAATAGTTATATGTTTGTGTTAAACGATGGAGTTATCAAAACATATTTCATTGAAAACAATATTATGGATAAAGCTATAAATATTCTCCATGGTATTGAGCTATGGCTTAGAGATATTATTATGTCTCATGTATTTATTATGAAATCAGAGATTTCAAATAATTTGCCAGGTGCAAGAACTGTAATTGCATTTGGTGAAAAAGCTGAATATACTTTTAGTGAGGCAAGAATTGATGATTTCGTTTTAAATTATACAAGACCTAAAGGTGGTTATTCTAATATAGCAAAAGGAACAGGTAATCCAATTGTAATAAGTAATCTTAAAGAACTTCAAATGAATACAGCCTTAGCAAAAGCATATATTCTAGATGATATGGGCTCAAAAAAAGATATTGGTGGGTCTTCTTTATATATTGATGAAAGTGTATTAATTTTTCTAACTGAATTAGTTAAAATATCAAATATAATAAATATTAATGAAGTTGATACGGAAGAAGGAAAGCTCATTTCATTTGAATACATTGAAAAATTTGAAAGACCATGGCTGTTTGGATTATTGGTAGACAAAGAAATAAATATTGATGAAAATGTAATCAAAACAAATGTATACAAAATAAAAGCGTACTATCCTAATGATGAACATCCAGAAGAATTTAGATTTGAATTATAAAACGTCTAACAAATCAGAGGAGCCAATAAATTACCCTGAGGGAAATTTATCGGCTCATTTTAAACATTATACACTAAAATTATAAGAAGGATTTACATGAAAGTTTCCGATTTATTAACTAAGCGTTTCAAAGGTTAATCGTGATGACAAAGCGCATAGTTTATCTGCTTTTGTTACGGCCAATAATCAGGGTGCTTCTTCTGACCGCGATATATGGAGTCGGCCACTTCGTGGCGGAAGCTATAGGTAGAGAATACAGAGGTGGGTATTCCTGGGGGCTAACCTTAGGCTTTTTTACAGCGTGGTTCGGAATATTGGCGGTATTAGAGGGTTTTGCTGTACTGAGATTTCCAGAAAGGGTGCTGATTGCGGCTTTGGCTTCAAGTTCCACATTTGTTGTGTGGCTGGCTTTTGATGTTGGCTACTCGGGTGGCTGGGCTCACCCGTACCGGTTAGCCTATTTTCAGCTGTGTGCTATAGGGGCTACATGGTTGCCTATAATAACTAGAAAATGGCTAACAAGAGACTCTGAGCCGATCTTCAGCGGCTGAGGTAGGCGTTATATTGATACAAAGGAGTAATATATGAAGGTCACAAATTTACTATTATTTATTGCATTAATGCCTTTTATTTTATTTGCTGAAACAAAAAATAAATATGAGAAAAATTACAATGATTGTATTCATGAAGAAGGTCAAATAAATAATACGGTTGTTGCTATGTGCAGTGAAAATACATCTGCATTTGCAAAAAAAGAGATGAATAGACTATATAAAATTATTTATAAAAACATATCAAAGCGTTCAATAGATGATGCAAAGCAATTTGAAAACTCACAAATAGCATGGCTCAAATATAGAAATATCCATTGCAAATTGATGGGAAATTATGTAGGTTCACCAATGTATTATTTTTGTCCAATGGAACAAAACATAAAGCGTGTACTAGAATTAGAAACAATGGCAAATGAATATACTCGTGAATAGTACATATACCTTATAAAAGGATATGAGAAAAACTAATTTTACAGTTTTTCCCAAACAACACCATTAGGCGTATCCATTACAGAAATTCCCAGTGCTGTTAATTCATCCCTAACTTTATCAGCTGTTTCAAAATCTTTTGCTTTTTTAGCTTCAGTTCTTTTTTCAATAAGTTCTTCAATTTTAGAGATATCTTCATTTGAAATTCCAAATTGAAAATAAGAGTAAGCATCACTTCCACCAATTCCAATCACTTCATCAATAAACTCCAAAGTTGCAACAAGCTCTTTTTTGAAAGCTTTATTTTTTGGTTCTTTATCAAGTGTTTCATTGGCTTTATTTATATACTCATCTATGATTGAGATAGCTTTTGCTGAGTTTAAATCATCATTTAAAGCAGTTAGTAAAGACTCTTTAAACTCTTTGTTTACAGCAGATTTTCCACCACCATAAACTCTTTTTTTAACTCTATATAATTTATCAAGTCTTTTTTTAGAAGAGATTAAATCCTCTTCATTGAAGTTAAAGTTTGCTCTATATTGTGCAGTTAATAGATAAAATCTAACAACCTCACCTGAATAAGATTTTAAGATATCTTTTAGGAAAAATGAGTTCCCTAAAGATTTACTCATCTTTTCACCATCAATTGTTACAAAACCATTGTGCATCCAATATTTTGCAAGGTGTGATTTTGTTGAACATCTAGTTTGAGCAGCTTCATTTTCATGGTGAGGAAATAGAAGGTCAGCACCGCCACCATGAATATCTATTTGAAAAGGCTCATCTTTATAAGCTAGATGTTTATTAATCATTGCAGAACATTCAATATGCCATCCAGGTCTTCCTTTCCCAAAAGGAGACTCATAGGCTACATCATCTGCTTTTTCAAATTTCCAAAGTGCAAAATCACTAGGGTTTCTTTTTTCAGTGTTTGATTCAACTCTAGCAATTGAGTTTTCGTCACTAGCTCTTTTTGATAAAGAACCATATTCACTATCTTTTGATACATCAAAATAAACACCATCTGAGATTTTATAGGCTATATCTTTTGACATCAAATCTTCAATCATATCAATCATTATTTGAAGATTTTGTGTTGCCTTTGGTTCAAGTGAGTTTGGTAAGATATTTAAAGTTTCCATATCACTTTTATAAGCATTGATATAAAGACTTGTAATATCTTCCAAACTTCTTTTAGTTTCGTGCATTTTTTTGATAATCTTATCATCAATATCAGTAAAGTTTTTAGTCATAATAACTTTATATCCATTAGCTTTTAAAACCCTATGGAGTAAATCAAAAGCAATCGCAGATCTTGCATGTCCTAAGTGTGAATCGTCATAAACTGTTGGTCCACAAACATATATTCTTACTTCATCATTTTTAATTGGTTCAAATAGAACTTTTGTTTTTTTTACTGAATCAAAGATTTCAATTTTCATTATTTAAATAGTGCCTCTAAACTTGCTGTATCTGTTACTTTTTCTTGTTCTTGTGAATTATTTTTATCTCCACTTTGAACAGAAGCTCCGCCAATCTCTTTTAACTCAATTTCATATTTTGTAAGCATTGAAGCTAATCTGATATTTAATCCAGCTTTTCCAATAGCTTTTGATTTTTGATCACCTGGAATTGTAACAATTGCCTTACCTTTTTCATTTCCCTCTGCATATTTTTCAATAACTACACTTGAGATAATTGCAGGAGATAAAGCTCTTGAGATAAACATTTCAGGGATTGTTGAGTATTCAACACAATCAATGTTTTCACCACTTAATTGTTTTGAAACAGCACCAATTCTAACACCTTTTACCCCAACAATAGAACCAATAGGGTCTACATTTGAATCTGTTGATAAAAGGGCAATTTTTGCTCTACTTCCTGGGATTCTAGCACTTGCTTCAATTGAGATGATTCCATCTTTTAATTCTGGAACTTCAGAAGCTAAAAGTGATTCTAAGAATTTTGGAGATGTTCTTGAAATCTCAACAACTAAACCATTTGTTTTGTCGATATTAACACCTCTAACAACAGCTTTTACAGTATCTCCAACTCTAAAAGATTCACCTTTGATTCTACTTTTTCTTGGAAGCATACCTTTAACTTCACCAATTTCTACAAAGGTGTTTTCTTGTCTATCAACCCTTGTTACAGTTCCACTAATCGTTTTTCCAATTTTATTTTTATATTTACTTAGTAGTGATTCTTCTAAAAATCTTTGAACTCTATATTCGAAGTTATTGTGCAAAATAGTTGCAGCGTTTCTTCCCATGTTTTCAAATTCTAAATCGTAGTTTACAAAGTCTCCGATTTCTAAACTTTCATCAATCTCTTTTGCTTCATCAATTGAGATAAAGTTTTCTTTACTGATAATGTTATCATATTGATCAACTCCATCTTCTAGCAATCTTTCGTCGCCATTTTCAACAACTTCAATTTTTTGGAATAGTTCTAATTTTTTATTTTTTCTATCAATCTCTGCATCATATCTAAGAGTTGCATCAACCATCTTTTCGGCAGTTTTAATTAACGATTCTTTTAATGCTGTTTCAACATCTTCGTTTTTTAGACCTTTTTCATAGGCAATAGAGTCTAAAATATCTATTATTTTGTCCATTAGTAACCTTCTGTTTTTTTAACATTGAAATGTAATGTTTTGATTTTCAATGTGAGAGTAGGATGATATATTATCTAAAAACAGCTTTTATAGAAATTAAAGCAATTTTAAGATAAACTATTTAGCTAATTTAAAAAGATAAGGGTTTATTGAGATGGAATTATTACTTGCAAGAAATGAGTTAAGTGAAAAGCCAAAAAAAGTACAACTAGACAAAGTTAAAGAAGAATTAAAAAACTTAGGTGAAAAAATATTTTATTTTGATAAAGATAATTCTCATAAAGACATGATGGCGCTTGTTGACTCTTTGGAAGATGAAGGTTTTAATGTGTATTTTAGAGAAGTTAAATATGGACTTGCTGATGATGAATATATGTATGAGGTTCATGCTTTATAAGATAAGGAATTAAAAAACTTAATGAGTAAACAAGAAGAAAAAAAACTATTTATACAAACACTTGGTTGTCAGATGAACGATACTGACAGCCAACATATTATTGCTGAATTAAAAGAGCATAAAAATTACTCTACAACTGACAAAATGGAAGATGCAGACTTAATTATTATTAATACTTGTTCAGTTAGAGAAAAACCTGTTTCTAAACTTTTTTCAGAAATAGGGCAATTTAATGTAAAGAAAAAAGAGAATGCCAAAATTGGAGTTTGTGGTTGTACAGCTTCACATTTAGGTGAAGATATTATGAAAAGAGCACCCTATGTTGATTTTGTATTAGGTGCTAGAAATATTTCAAAAATTAAAGATGTTGTTGATAAAAAAGGTGCAGTTGAGATTGATATCGATTATGATGATTCAACTTACCAATTTGCTCAAAGCGGACACAATTTATATAAAACTTCTGTAAACATCTCTATAGGGTGTGATAAGAAATGTACTTTCTGTATTGTTCCTGCAACTAGAGGTGATGAGATTTCTATTCCAATTGAGATGATTGTTGATCAAGTAGAAAAAGATGTTGCTAAAGGAGCCAAAGAGGTTACTTTACTAGGACAAAATGTAAATTCTTATGGGAAAAGATTCTCAGACAAAAGAGAAAAAACTTCATTTACTAAACTTCTTCAAGAGGTTTCAAAAATTGAAGGACTTGAAAGAATCAGATTTACTTCACCACACCCATTACATATGGATGATGAATTTATTGAAGAGTTTGCAAAAAATCCAAAGATCTCAAAATGTATTCATATGCCATTACAAAGTGGGTCAACATCTATTTTAAAGGCTATGAAAAGAGGATATTCTAAAGAAGGTTTTATCAAAAGAGCTAAAAAAATAAGAAGTTTGGTTCCTGATGTTAGAATTACAACTGATATTATTGTAGCTTTCCCTGGGGAAACTGATGAAGATTTTCAAGATACTATTGATGTTATAAAAGAAGTTAAATTTGACCAGATTTTTAATTTCAAATATTCTCCAAGACCAAATACTGAAGCTTTAGAATTAAAAGATTTAGAGATTCCTGATGAGATTGGAAGTAAAAGATTAATTGAGGTTATTGAACTTCATAAAGAGCATCAAAGTGAACTAATGGATTTAAATGTTGGAAAAACAGTAACTGTTTTATTTGATACTTTAAAACCAAATGGAGAAGTTGCTGGATTTACAGATAATTATTGTCAAGTTTTTGTTAAAGGAAGTGATGAACTTCTAGGAAAACTTGTGGATGTTAAAGTAACTGCTGCAACAAGGACTGCTTTAAAAGGTGAAGTGGTAAATTAATGAAACTTTTTTTAGTAACAAAAGTTGTTCCTTTTATAATGCAACTTATTGTAAGAATAATCTATTTAACTAGTAAAAAAGTTTACCACCACCCAAACATAGATAAAAATGAAGCTTTCATCGTAGCCTTTTGGCACGGGGAGCTTCTTATGCAACCATTTAACTATCAAAAATTAAAACCATCGGGAAAAGTAAGTGCTATGATTAGTGAGCATAAAGATGGTGAAGCAATTACAAAAACAGTAGAGTATTTAGGGATTGATTCAATTAGAGGTTCAAGCTCAAAAGGTGGAGCAAAAGCACTAATTGCTGCAATTAAAGAGATAAAAGGTGGAGATGATATAGCTATTACTCCTGATGGCCCTAGAGGACCTAGACATTCAGTTGCAGATGGAATTGTCGCTATTCATAAGAAAACAAATGCTAAAATATTGATATTTAATTGTAAGTGTACAAAATATTGGCAGTTTAACTCTTGGGATAAGTTTATTGTTCCTAAGCCATTTGGTACATTGGAATTTTTTATAAGTGAGCCTTTAGATGTTAGTGATCTTGAAAATGAAGAAGCTAAAGAGGTTATAAAAAACAAAATGCTCATTAATGCCATAAATTAGGATAAAAAGTTTTATGTTTGCTAAAGAGTCTTTGTATATAAATGCTATAAAATATAAAACCCAACTAAAAATAAATTATAAAAAATTAAGTAATAATGATATAGTTGAAACTAATAGCTCGACCTTTGTAGTAAAAGATGATATCCTAGGTCGTGATATAGCTACAAAGATAAATGCACAACAAGAAGAGACTGAAAACACTTTTATCTCAACACTTCTTTTACAAGATGAAACAAGACTTCTAAAAAAGAATCAACCTAAACCAAAAGATTATGTAGTATCACCTTTAAATGATGAATATAATATAGCCGTATCTAAAAATATACTATTTGAATCTAAAAATTTCTTTGAAAAATGTGGTATTGATTATATTTTTTCAGCATACCATATTTTAAATTTACATATTGAGCAAAACCCTTGCAATAACAATCTTGTAATTCTTTTATTTAATAACCAAGCATTTTGTTTTATTTTAAATTCAAAGGGTGAGATTATATTTAATAAAAGAGTTGATGTTACAGCTTTTGAAGAGATAAAACAAAGTGAATTTTATGAAAATGAGATTATGGGTCAAAAGCTTTATGATGAGGTTTATGCTTTAGAGATTTATGAGCTTATTAAAAATACAATTGAAGAGTTTTATTCTATTACTAAAAATGTATTTATTGAAAAGATTTCTATCCTTTATAATTTAAAACTTATCTCTGAAGAACAAATTCAACAAATGAGTGATGATTTTATGATAGAACTTTCATATCATCCTATCTCTGTTGATGAAGAGCTTTTCCAGCTTTCAAAGGATTCTCATAGTGTAAAAAGTTTTATAAAGCCTAGAATTAAACCTAAAAATTCACTAAAAACTTTTTTCATATCGATAATTATGATAGTTTTGATTTTAGGTATAGGATACTACTTTTTACCTGTAAAAGAATTATTTAATCAAGTTTCAAAGATAAATACACAAGAGAATCTAAAAGAGGAAAGTGCAACCTCTCTAAAGCCAATTAATCTGCCAGATCATATTGAGAAGAATTCTTTTGTTGAAACAAGAGTTTTAAAAGCTTTAGAACTAATTCCTTATGATGTTGTTTTAAATGAACTAAGCCTTGAAAGAAACTATCTAAAAATGGATATAAATCTTTTAAATAAAGATACTTATATCAAAATTTTACAACCAGAATTACTTAAATCTTATGTTGTTTCACAAATTGAATTTAAAGAAGAAAATAAAACACCTATTTTAGAAGCTACTCTTAGTGCAGAGGGTTTAAAAGAGAAAGAAAAACCTATATTAAAAGATTATAAAGATATATATATTCAAAATGAGTTTATGCCAATTATTAGAGTTACAGAGCAAATAAAAATTTTACTTCCTGAAAATGCAATTGTAACTTTTAAATCAAGTTTTAAATCTGAAGTTGTAACTTTTAATTATTTAGTTAATGTTGTTATACAAAACCCATTGGAGTTTTTTGAATTGATTAATAGATTAAATAATGAGTTATATTCAATAAATATCTCATATCCAATTAATTTTATTAAAACAGAAGCTGGAATTGAAGTGGAGTTTATCTTACAATTTCATCAACCAAAGTAGAAATTAATCTACTTTGTCAAATTCTAATATAAATCTTACACCCTTCTCAAAGTTTTCAAGACTTAACTTTCCACCAAATGTTTTTGTAATTACAAGTTTTACCATATATAATCCAATTCCGCTACCTTCACTTTTTGTTGTGAAGTATGGGTCAAATATTTTTTCTAGATTATCTTCTTTGATTCCACCTGCATCATCAGTAAAAGTTATATAGTTTTTACCATCTTCACTATAACATCTAATCTCTATATTTCTTTGTTCAATTTCTCTTTCATTGAAAGCTTGGATTGAATTTGTTATAAAGTTCATCACTACTTGAGAAAGCTCCATAGTAATTCCATTTAATAAAAAATCATCCTCAAACTTTTCATGAAGCTGTACTTTATTTTTATCTAAATGGGAATGCATAAGTGCTAATGAATCTTTTAAAGACTCTATTACTGAAAAATTCTCTTTTGGTTTATTTGGATTGAAAAAACCTAGGAAACCATCAATAGTATCTTTCATATGGTGAATTTGTTTTTTTGTATTTACAGAAAAATCATCAACTGTTTCTTTATCTAAATCACCATAATCATACGAATATTTAATATCTTCACAATATAAAGAAAGTACATTTAATGGTTGTTTTAATTGGTGAGAAATAACTCCAATCATCTCCCCAATACTTGCCATTTTTGTATTATGAACAACTAGTTTATTTGCTAATTCTAGAGATTCTTTTGTTTCTTTATTTTTATTAAATAACTCAATATAAACTTTTAGTTTTGAAGTTAGTAAAACATCATCAATTGGTTTTGTAATATATTCAATGGCCCCAAGGTCATAACCCCTTTGTTGGTAAGAATCTTTGTCATAAATACCTGTAACAAAGATAATAGGGATGTTTTTTAAACTTTCTATCCCTTTTAGATATTCTGCAAATTGAAAACCATCAATCTCTGGCATTTGAATATCACAAAGGATTAAATCAATAGAGTGTTTTGTTAGAATCGAGATTCCTTCATTCGCACTCAAGGCACTATATATATCTACATCAAACTCTTCAATAAGAAGTTTTAATGAATATATGTTTTCTTCAACATCATCAATTATTAGTATAGAGAATCTATTTTCCATTATATTCCTTTTATTTTCTTATTTATAGAATTTATCTCATTTTTCAAAGCAACATCTATTTCAATATCTTTTGAATATTGTAAGTTTTCATCTTCCGTTAAAATAATCAGTTTCTCACCATATTCTAAAATAATATCATTTAATTCATCTTTATCAACTGTATCTATGTCAATAATAATTTTTTTAATCTCATTATTTGCTACTTTTTGAAGTTCATATTTTTTGAAAACTTGAATTGTTTCAAAATCCTTTTGCAAGTCAATTATCAATTTGAAAAACTCTGAAGGGTTTGTGTTATAAACAACAATTTTTTCTTTTTCCTCATCTTCATTTGAATTTTCAAAATTTAAAGGGATACTAGGAGTATCTAAATTGTTTTCATTATTTAAATCTAATAAATCCATATGTTCTAAATTATCTAGATTTTTAGGAATAGTTACATAAAAAGTTGTCCCAATATCAACTTCACTTTTTACATATATAGTTCCTTTTAATAAATCAAGTAACTCTTTACATATTGCTAATCCTAAACCAGTACCACCATATTTTCTAGTTGTTGTAGCATCTGCTTGTTTAAATCTGTCAAAAATATTTTCAAGTTTCTCTTTAGGGATTCCAATTCCTTCATCTTTTATACTAATTGTTACATAATTATCTTCATCTTTTACATCTAGATAAATTGAACCATCGCCAACAAATTTCAATGCATTACTCAAAAGATTTTTTACTATTTGCTTGATTTTATGGTCATCACTATAAATATGATTAATTGTATCTTCAAAATTAAAAAATAGTTTTACACCTTTTTCTTTTACTTGTGGTAAAAACATCTCATAAACTTCAGTTAGTGTTTGTTTTAAATAAACCTTTGAATAGCTTGTATTTATTCTTCCTGCTTCAAGTTTAGAAATATCAAGAACATCATTTATTAAAGTTAAAAGATAATTTCCACAACTATTTATAATCTCTAGATTTTTAATTTGTTTTTCGTTTAATGAACCATCTTTATTCTTTTTCATAACTGATGAGATAACATTGATTGAGTTTAGTGGAGTTTTTAACTCATGACTCATATTTGCCATAAAGTCATCTTTTGCTTTACTTGCTTCTCTTAATGCCTTTTTTTGTTCTTTTAAAAGTTTATTTGCCTTTTGCATTTTTTGAACATTTAAACAAGCATGCACACTCATATTTAGTTTTTGTAAAAAACTTTCAAACATTGAGATAAAAAATGAACATTGTGCTTCCATATTTTTAGTGATTAAATATATAGAACCAAAATCAAGTTTTATTATAAGTACTTTTCTATCCTCTTCAACAACAAGTTTAATGTCATCTTCATAGTGGGAATAATCATTTGGATTAAAATTATCAATTTTACCAAAAGTAGAGAGTTTTACTAAAAACCCTTCTTCATTTTTAATACAATATTGAGCAAAGATAGCATAAGTTTCACTAACAAAGGTTTTTAACGTTTGATCCATCATCTCTTTTAAATCTAAAGAGTTTCCAATGGAACTATAACATTTATATGTTATGGCGAGATTTTGTACTAGCATAAGACACCTACTACACAAGTTTTATTATAGAAGTTAATATATTCATTTCCATTATTTGCAATCTCACCTAAAGTTAAAGCTCCAAATAATGTTTCATTATCAACTTGTTTTTTAATTCCATCAAGTTCTTTTGTAAAATCATCTTCTAAAAAAATACACCTTGAGATACAATCAAATAAGACTACATTTTTTATCTTTAATTTTTCATTGTTTGATTCAAGGGCATTTTTGATTGCATTATTTGATGATTTGATTAAAGATTTTTTATTCCCTTTTAAAATATTGATAGTTGAATTTTGTTCTAAATCACCAACTAATATCATATTCCCCTTTTCATCCTTTGCAATAGGATCTCGTACAATAATCTCTTTATTAAATTTTACAATTCCAAGGGGATAAGATTTTGCTATATCAAAGAAATTATCCTCTGTTATTTGTTTCCCTGATTCTTTTTCAACAACATTTTTATATGTTTCAAAGGCATTATTAAATTTAAGTCCAGAGTCTTTTTCAACAACACTTTTATAAATTTCAAAGGCATCCATGAAATTAAGAGATTTTAAAATATTTTTATTTGATGAAGTTACCATAAAAGGACCTTCTAAAAACTCCCAACCATTTTCAACACCAATAAAAAGTTTTGATTTTGTGATAACAGTTAAAGCAGCATTTTGATAAATACCATTATTGTTAAATATTACTGGTTCTTGTTTTAGTGTTAACTTTCCAGCCCCTCCACCTAAAATTTCAATATTTAAAGGTAAAATATTAAATAGTGAATCTAAAAAAGCAGTTATATTTGCACTTAATCCATCTAATAAAACTAATAGGGAACTAGCATCTTTATAATCATTTTCTATTAAAATAGGATTTTCTAAATCTTCAATTAAATTGATTCTTTCATCTTCAAGCTCACAAGCAATTAACGCATTATCATAGTTTGAGTCATTATAGATTACTTGAGTAACAATTGCCCCATGGAATTTGATAGCTGATGTTTTTAATTTTTTATAATCAAAGTCACAATTTTCAGCTACTAAAAGATAGTACTCTTTTTTAGAATTTTGATTATTTGAAATAAACTCTTCTAGGTTTTTATATAATTTTATATTCTTCATGCCACTTCTCCTTCAACTTCAGAAGTAAACTCTTCTTTTATTTTTAGAAATTCATCTATATTGTTTAATAAGATATCAACTAATTTAGGATCAAAGTCTTTATTTGCTTTTTCTTTAAAATAATTTAATATAGCATCTAATCCCCAAGCTTCTTTATAACATCTTTGGCTTCCTAAAGCATCGAAAGTATCAACAACAGATAATATCCTTCCATAAATATGTATCTCTTCTCCTGCTAATCCCCTTGGATATCCACTCCCATTCCATTTTTCATGATGCTCATGGGAAATAATTGCAGCTGCTTTCATAATCTTTCTTTGGGAGTTTTTTAACATATCAAAACCAATTGTTGTATGGGTTTTTATAATTGCAAATTCCTCTTTAGTAAGTTTCCCTTTTTTATGTAAGATAGAATCTGGAATACCAATCTTACCTATGTCATGCATTGGTGCTGCTAACTGTATTAAGTTTGCTTCTTCTTCACTAAGTCCTAATTTTTTTGCTAAGAGATATGAATATTTTGAAACCCTTTTTACATGATTTCCTGTTTCATTACATCTTTGTTCAGCTATTTCACCTAAAGTTAAAATAACATCTTTTTGGGTTAGTTCAATCTCATGTTGTAGGTTAATACTATGGGTTAAATCATTTGCCACAACTAAGTATTCAATAATATTTCTATTAGAGTCTAAAACTGGTGAAATATTTATATCAATAAATTTTTTCTCTTTTTTAGTATTAAAGATAATCATTTGTTCAGAAGCTTTTTTATTTTCTAAGTTTTCTAAAAGTTCAAAACAATTATTCTCTTTTGTGTTAATAAAGCTAAAAAGGTTTTTATTTATTAAATCTTTCCTTTTTAATTCTAAAATTTTTAAAAACTTTGTGTTTATAGTAATAATATTAAAATCTTTATCGATTTTTGCAATTGAGGTTATTTCATTTAATCCCCTTTGATACTCAGTTAATAAATGACTTTTATTTGTAAGATTGTCTTGGTAACTTTTTATTTCAATATCTAAAAGATTGTTCAGTGAAATTTGGTCAGTAACATCATTTGAGATTGAGATATACTCTTTTATATTGTTATTAATATCTATTATAGGGATAATAATAGAGTCAATAAAGTATTCATTTTTATCTTTTGTGTAGTTTCTTAGTCTACCTTTCCATTGTTGTTTTTTTCTTAACTTCTCCCAAAGTTCTAAATAAATGCTTGATTTTTCCTCATTATGTTGATTAAAATTAAAATATTTTTCGCTAACTTCATCAAAATTGAAGCCAGATACTTTTGAGTATTGTTTATTTATATATGTAATTTTTCCATCTAAATCAAATTTAACTACAATTGAAGCATCCTCTATAACTTGCTTATATTGGTCTAATATTTTTTGATTCTCTTTTGCTTCAATTTTTTCACTTATTGAGTTAATTTTTTCTATGAAACCATCTAGAGTAATTGGTTTTAAAATGTAACTATCTATATTTAAATCAATTGCTCGTAATAGTGTATCACTTTCATTTCTTGCAGAGATTAATACAATAGGGATGTTTATATCAGTTTTTCGAATCTCTTTTGCTAATTCTAAACCATTTAAAATTGGCATATTGATATCACTAATGATTATATTAATATTGTTACTGTAAAAAATATCAAGGGCTTCTTTCCCATTTGGAGCATAAAAAACCTCATTAAATATTTTTTTTAAAATAGATGAAAATTTTTTTGCGGTTGTGGGCTCATCTTCTACATATAATATATTTAAACTTTTTAGATAATTATTTTTAATCACCTTGTACTCCTTATAATGCAATTATAGAATAAAAGAGTATTCCAATCGTATCATTATATTTTTGAGTTGATTTAATTTATAAAAGTACTAAAAAAGTATCATTTTATGATATCAAAAGATATTATTTAAATATTCTTAATTGTTATAATAATTTAAAATAATTAGGAGTTTTAGATGACTAAGAAGATTTATAATGTTAACTTTCTAAATACAAAGAGAGTACTTCTCTTGACAAAAGATGCAAATGTAACAAATAGAATAAATGAAAAGCTTACACCATTAGTAAAAAGTTTTTATGTAAATGATTTTATTTATAAGTCAGATTTTTCATTATACGATATGATTATTATTGATATTGATTATTTTGATGTTCACTATCTTGATAATTCATTATTTAATGATAAACTAAAAAATTTTAATCTACCAATTATTTATATCTCTTCTACTTTAGAGCTTTCAATATTAGAATATATTGAAAATGTTCCTTTAAATAATATTCTTTTAAAAAACGAACAATTAGATTATATTGATATATACATTGCAATAACAATGAAAAAAAATAGCAGAGTTTATTTTAATCATGATTACTCTTTTTGTATGAGAAAAAATAGATTTTATTTCAAAGATAGAGAAGTTAATTTAACAAGCCTAGAAACTAGTTTTGTAAAAGTGTTGCTTGAAAATAAAAATAGAATAGTTCCATATGAAAAAATAATAGAAAGTGTTTGGGATGGGAAAAAATGTTCAATTTTCAGTATGCGAAATGTAGTTAATAAAATTAGAGAAAAATCATATTATGAAATAATTAAAAATATATCAAATCAAGGATATATAATTAATGATTATAAAATTTACTAATTTATGATACCATTATAGTACGATTTATTAATAGAATTAAGTTATGGAAAATATAGTAAATTACAAAAAAAATGCAAGAATACTTCTTGTAGAAGATGAATATGACACTCAAGTTAAGTTGTTAAAGATATTAAATAGAATTTATAATAATATTATTGTGGCAAAAAATGGAGATGATGCCTTGATGATAATTAGAGATTTCTATTTAAGGGGTAAATCTTTTGATTTAGTTATTAGTGATATTAATATGCCAATAATGGATGGTGTTGATTTACTAAAAAATGTAAGACATATTGATGAACTTTTACCTTTTATTTTTTTAACAGCTCAACTTGATGTTAAACAGTTATTAGATGTGGTAAAACTTGATATCAATGATTATATTTTAAAACCAATTGATGTGGAGCCTTTACTTCATAGTATTGAAAAAACTTTGAATAAGAGTTATAAAAAAAGTTTTTTAATAGGGGAGAAAAACTCTATACTATTAGAAAATGATTATGAATGGGATATTCAAGATAAAATTTTATACAAAGATAACAATACAATTAAATTGACAAAAAAAGAGTTGTTACTAATTGATATTTTGTGTAAGAATATCAATAGGGTAGTAAATACAGATGATATTATTAACTCTATTTGGGATGATATAAAAGATTTAGAGTCTGCAGTAGCAAATTTGAAAAATCTTATTTCAAGATTAAGGGTTAAAATACAAGATTTAAATATTGAAAATATGTATGGCTTTGGATATAAGCTAAGGATGAAAGATGGAAGAAGTTAAATTAGAAAAAGAAAAATTAAAAGTTTTATTTGTTGAAGATGAAGATTTAGCTAGGCAAAAATTAGGAAAATTTCTTAGACGTAGATTTGAAGAGGTTGAACTATGTGAAAATGGACTTGATGGTTTTTTAAAATTTCAAGAGGCATTTAATAGTGGAAAAAAATTTGATTTGATTTTAAGTGATATCAATATGCCAAAAATGGATGGACTTGAGATGCTTGAAAAAATAAGAGAGTTTGATAGTGAAATCCCTTGTGCTTTTATTACTGCAAGAAATGAAAGTGAAAATCTTATAAAGGCTATCTCTTTACAGGTTACTGAATATATTTTAAAACCTATTGACCTAGAAGAGATAACAAAAAAACTAGATAAAATTTGTAACAATTTAAATTTAGAGAAAAAAATTGAAGCTCAAAAATCAGAATTAGATAACTACTTAGAGATTATAAATCAAGAAGCATTGGTTTCAAAAACAGATTTAAAAGGTAAAATTACCTTTGTAAATGATGGTTTTTGTGAAGTTTCGGGATATACAAGGGAAGAGTTAATAGGTTCACCCCACAATATTGTTCGTCATCCTGATGTAAATAAGTCTTTTTTTGAAGATATGTGGTCTACTATAAAAGAGGGTAAAATATGGAATGGTACCCATAAAAACATAACAAAAGATGGAACAACATATTTTGTAAACACTAAAATTTTTCCAATTTTTGATATAAATAGAGAAAATATTGTTGAGTATATGGCAGTTAGATTTTTAGTAACTGAAGAGGAACAAGAGAAACGAAAAAATTTTAAAAGATTTATTGAGCAGTTAACTGAATATAAAAAAACAATTGGAAAATTAAAAACTGATAAAGAAAATCTTGATAAAAGATTACTTGAAACTCAAAAAACTTTTAGTGTTTTAGAGGAAAAAGCAAGAGTTTCGGAAGATAAAAGAAAATCATTATTAAAGCAGTTGGAAGCATATGAAAGTAGTAATTTACAACACAATAAAATGGATATCATGGCAAAACAAGATAAATCAAAACAATTTGATGATATGTATAAATCTTTAAATGCTTTAAAAACTAGAAACTTAAAATTAGAAAATGATTTAAAATCTATGCAAGCAATGTATGATTCAAAAGAGGGTGAGGTTTCAAGTCTAATAGAAAAAGAGATTGAAAATCAAAAAAGAATAAATGAACTTAGAGATTTAGTTACAAATTTACAAAAAGAAAATGGCGATTTAAAAATAAAAAAAGGTGGTCTTTTCAAGTAAAAGCTTTGGTTACCAAGCTTTTACTTCATTATAAATTGAGTCTCTTTCAACTGGTGTAAATCCAGAGTTTTTGATTAAATCAACAAAAGAATTAAGAGGCATTCCATGCTTACTAGCTGCGCCTGCTGCACTTTGAATTGATTCCCTTTCAATAGTACCATCTAAATCATTTGCTCCAAACTCTTGAGCTAGTAAAGCAAGTTTTATTGTTGAGGTTACCCAATAAGCTTTAATATGTGGAATATTATCAAGTAAAATTCTCGCAATAGCCATAGTTTTTAAAATCTCTTGACCAGTTAAAAAATCTTTTACTTTTAAATAGTTATTCTCTTTTTGATAAACAAGTGGAATAAAAGCATTAAATCCTCCTGTTTCATCTTGTAAATCTCTTAATCTTAACATATGGTCAATTCTATGTTCTCTACTTTCAACATGTCCAAAAAGCATAGTTGCATTACTTTGGTGACCAGTTTTATGCCAAAGTTTATGAATATCAAGCCATTGCTGTGAAGTTACTTTCCCTCCACAAATTCTTTTTCTAACCTTTTCATCAAAGATTTCTGCTCCACCACCTGGCATTGAATCAACACCACTTTCAATCATTTTTTCAATAATTTGTTCATATGTTAAATTATATTCTTGGGCTAAGAAGTGTATTTCAGCAGCTGTTAACGCTTTTACATGAATATCAGGGAACTTCTCTTTGATTTTTCTAAATACATCTAAATACCACTCTAATCCAGTATCTGGATTATGGGCTGAAACTATATGAACCTCTTTTATATCATTTTTCTTTGAATTCTCTACAATATCTAAAATTTGTTCATGGCTCATTGTATATGGATTTGGGTTTTTTCTACTTGCACTATAAGCACAAAATTGACATACATCTTTACAAATATTTGTTGGGTTTATATGTCTATTGATATTAAAATATGTTTTTTTGCCATGCTTATCTAATCTAATCTCATTTGCAATTTCTGCCAATTCAAAAAGTTCCAAATCATAAAGCTTTATCGCTTCTTCATATGATAATCTTTCTTTATTCTCTAATTTTTCTAAAATACTCATAAATTTCTCTTTTTATTTACAGTCTATATCTTCACTATATTTTCCATGGTTACTTCTATGAACGAAACCAATGCACTCTTTATTTAAATCTTTGTCTATAAACATAACTTTGTAAACTGTACTTTTTATTTTTGTTTCTTTATCTTCAACACTTAATTTATTAATTACTTTTACTTCAGAAATGTTTTTATGTCCAAGGCCATGTAGAACCTCTTCCATCTTTAAATTTTTCGTAAACATTATAAAAAGAAAACCTAAAAAACAAATTACACTCATAATTACTATAATAATTACAGTTTTCTTTGGTAGTTTTCTTACTTCTATATTATTTTGTTGGCTCATAGTTAAACTCACTTAATGGTTTGAATGTATCTGTTTCTTTTTCATAAAAATTAATAATACCTGTTGCTATATCATAATACCAGCCATGGATTTGAAGCTTTCCAGCATTTACTAGTTTTTCCACATCTGGATAGGTCATTAGATTATCAAGTTGATGTCTAATAGAGTTTCGCTCTGTTACTCGATACATCTCTTCTTCAGTTGTGAATTGTTTATTCTTTAGGGTTCTTTCTTTTGCTTTTTGACCAAGTTTTAACCACGTTTTTATGTGAATATATGATTCATTTTCAGGTATCTCTTGATATAAAGATTTACAGGCACCACAATGTGAATGACCACAAACTATAATATGTTTTACTTTTAAAACTGCAATTGCAAACTCAATTGCAGCTGCACTTCCATGGAAATCCTCATCATGTTTAAATGGTGGAACAAAATTCCCAACATTTCTTAAAATAAACATATCGCCAGGTTTTGTATTTAACATTAAATCTGGAGTTACTCTACTATCACTACAACCAATAAACATCACTTCTGGATGTTGTCCATATTTAACTAAGTTTAGAAGTTCCTCTTCCATATGAGGATATCTCTCTTCCACAAAGTATGCATTTCCTTCAATTAATTTTTCTAAAGGCATTTAATTTCTCTCTTCACCTAATATTATTTTTTGATCTTTTGTTGTTATAACTGTAATTTTTTTGATATTATCTTTCTCTTCATCATCTTGAAGTTTATATTTAACTAAGTAATCAACTTTGTGACAAGATATTAAAGTTGTAAATTTTGATAATTTAATTACTTCACATTTTTTCATATTTGTAAAATTTTCATTTGCCAGGGAGCATAAAACTAAAGAGGTAACTAGTAATAATATTTTCATTTTAACTCCTTAATTAAAGTACAAACTTTTGTAAGTTCATCACTACTAATATCAATTTTTGCAATAAGTCTAATAATTGCACTTTTAACTGTTGGTTGCCTGATTGCACCAACTAAATAGCCTTTTTCTTTCAATTGACTTTGAATTTCAATAACTTTTTTATTATCAGCAATTTCAATTGGAATAATTAAACTATCTGAATTTATACCTAAAATATCATTTATTACTTGTAAATTGGACTTAATTCTTTTTTTCAATAAATTAGTATTTTCTAAAATAAAATTTAAAGCCTCATGCCCTAAAGCAATATCAAATAGCGATGGGGCAGTTGTATAAATTACTGCCTTTGCACGATTTAGTAAAAATTCAATAATCTCATTTGATGCTAAAATGTATGCACCATAGCTTCCATAGGCTTTTCCTAAGGTACCCATTTTAATATGGTTATTTTGTGGTTTGATTTTATAGTGACTAAAAATACCAAGAAGGTTATCACCTAAAACCCCAGAAGAGTGCGCTTCATCTACAATTAGTAAGGCATTTTGTTTTTGGGCAATATCAAAAATCTCTTTTGAAGCTAAATCTCCACCCATAGAATAAACACCTTCAATGGCGATTATTTTTCGACCCTTTACTATGCTTGAATTGATTTTTTCATCTAAATCTTTGTGGTCATTATGTTTAAAAATAACAAGTTGTTTCTCATCTAATAATTTACTTGCTAACATTCCACTTGCGTGGTAATCTTCATCAAGAAATAAAACATCACCTTTTCTTACAAGTGCTTCTATCATAGAAAGGTTTGCTAAAAAACCACTTCCTACAACTAATGCATCTTCAAAATTATTGGCTTTTTTTAAAGCATCTTCAAAATCTTTATGAATTTTTGAGTATCCATTTACAAGCATAGATGCTTTTGGAGAAGAATATTTTTCATTTAAAACTCTTTTATATGCATTTTCGAAAAGCTCTTTTTTTACTGATAATCCAAGGTAATCGTTTGATGCAAGGTCAATTAAGTTTACATCATAGACTTCTCTTTTTCTATAACGATTTGATTTTTTTATTGAATTAAGCTCTTTGGAATACAAGATAAGTGTCTCTTTTTTGGTTAAATTTTGTAATTCTATTGAAAAAGCTATTAAAAATTGTTAAATTTCTTTTAAATGCTACTGTTTTGCTATGATGCTTTATTATAATTATTTCACCTACTAATTAAACGTCCTTCATAGTAGAGAAAAGAGCAAATTAATTTGCTCTTTTTTTTTACTCTTATTTTTGTATATCTAAAGCTTTATCAACAATTAGTTTTGCAGTTTCAAGTTGAGAATGAACAAATTGATCTATATTTAAATCCCTTAATTCTTTTTTTTCATCTAAAGAGTCAATTTTTACAATTAGTTTTGAATCTGCTTTAAAGTTTAAAATTGCTTCACAAATTAATCTTTTTTCCTTTAAATTTGATAAAGCTACAATAATAGATTGTGCCTCATCAACTTTAAGTGATTCTAAAACTGGTAATTTTTCAATATGTCCAAAATAAGCCATGTAACCATTTTTTCTTGCTAATAATACATGTTTTAAATTATCTGAAATTATTACAAAGGGTTTGCCTTTTTCATTTAACTGCATAGCAATAATTCTTCCAAGCATAGAGTAACCACAAATAACTATATGATCTTTTTTATTAATTGGCGTGATTTTATCTGATTCATAAAATTCTACAACAAAATATGAAGCTAACTTATAGATATTATTAACAATAAAAGGTGTTAAAATCATAGATAAAGTTGTAACTAGTATTAAAAATTTTGCCATATCATTTTCTAATAATCCATCTGCACTAGCTAAGGCAAAAACTGCAAAGGAAAATTCACCAACTTGACATAAGGCTAAAGCTGATTTTATAGAATCACTTTTGTTTAATTTTCTTTTGATTATGGCATAAATCACGAAGGCTTTAATAAGCATTACTGAAATAAATACTAAAAATACATAATGTATATTACTAATTAAAAAACTTGCATCTATTTTTGTACCAACTGAAAAGAAAAAAGTTCCTAGTAGTAAATCTTTATAGGAAGCAATATCTGATTCAACCTTTATATGAAATTTTGTTTCGGCAATAATCATCCCAGCTATAAATGCTCCTAATGAATAAGTAAACCCTAAATAATGAGCTAAAATAGAAGCCCCAAATAAAATTGACATTACAGAGCCTAAAAATAACTCTTCAAGTCTACTATTTGATGAAAATTGTAATAGCCATGTTGAGGCTTTTTTACCTATTGTAAACATAAATACTATAATTATCACAGCAGATAAAACTGTTTTTAGAATTATCTCACTCATACTTAATGTCTCATTTGATAAAAATGAGATTAAAAGAAGTATTGGAATTACTGCTAAATCTTGGAAAACTAAAATTGCAGTTGAAGCTTCACCATATGGAGTGTAAATATCTTTTGATTGTTTTAAGTAACTTAAAACGATTGCTGTTGATGAAAGTGAAAAAGCTAGGGCAATTATAATTGATGAATTTGTATCAATTGAAAATATAAATTTTGAGATTGTAAAGATTATGATTGCACTAATACCAACTTGAAGTGAGCCATTAAGAAATAAAAGCTCTTTCATCTTTTTTAGTTTTTCAATTGGCATCTCTAATCCAATTGTAAACATTAAAAATACAATACCAAACTCTGCTATTAATAAAAGTACATCATTATGAGGCCCTATATTAAAAATTGGTGCCATAATTGCACCAGTTAATATATAACCAATTATATGTGATATTGATAATTTTTTTAAAATCAAATTTAATACTGTTGCTAGGGCAAGGGATAAAAATATTATTAATAGTGTTGTTTCCATGGATAGATTTTATCCAAAAAAACAAAAAAATAATCTTGTTTTCTGTATAAGTTTTATATCAAATTAAAACTATCTAATAAAATTAAACTCCATGAAACCAAGGCTATAATTATTGATATAAAAACTGCTGCACTTCCTGCATCTTTAGCTTTACCTGCTAAAACTTCATGCTCTAAGGTTACTAAATCTATCGCTCTTTCAATTGCAGAATTTATAGCTTCTGTTAAAAGGACAAGAGAAATTGTTGAAAAAAGTATAATTTTGTTTGTAAGTGAGGTATCTATTAAAAACAATAAAACTACAGCAAAAATAAAAAATATCAATTCTATTTTAAATGAGTTTTCTGTTGCAATAATATCTTTTAAACCTTTTAAGGCATAAGTAGTATTTTTTATAAAATGATATTTAGGTTGGTTTCTCATTTTTACTCTTTTTCAATATTGTTTAGATTTTAATTAAATTCGGTTATCAAATGGTTATAATACAAAGATATAATTTAAAAAAAGGTTTTTTAATGCTTGAAAAAATAAAAGAGTTTTTTGCCCATGGTAAAGATCATATAATAACTGTTATCTTAAAAGGTTTATTTTGGCTTGCTCCTATTGCAGCAATTACAATGATTATTTTATGGCTTTATGAAAATGTAAATTTATTAACGGGACAACTTTTTCATTTAGTTGGATTTGAACCAAATAATTATCCAGTATTATGGACATTTATAGGTTTAGCATCATTGGGGTTTTTAGCATATGTATTAGGTGTTTTTGTAGAAACTGGTATGATGGATTTTATCCAAAAACTTTATTCTAAAATTCCTGGATATGAGACTATTAAAGAGCTTATAAATATTTTTAACACTTCAAAGTCTGGTGAGAAGAAAGTTTTAGTTGTTTTAATTCGTGGTTTTTCAAAGAATGAATATAATGTTGGTCTTATGTATTCTACTAAAGAATCTATTGTAAAAGATCATTATACTGTTGTTTTATCAATGACTCCAATTCCAAATGGTGGGTATATGTTTGAAACTCACAAGGATAATATTTGGGTTATAGAAGAAGCTACTTTTGACTCAAATTTACAATATCTTTTATCAATGGGAGTAAAATCATTACCTGAAATTTTAGGTGTTGAACCTAAAGATATTGAAGAATATAAAACCTTAAATGAACATCTAAAGAGTAAATAATGAACATATGTCCAATAATTTTAAAAAAAAGTTATTTTTGCATCACTTTTGTAACGGAAAATAATAACTTTTATGTTAGAATCTCTTAAAAGATTCTCATAAAAAGCGCATAGTATGGATAATAATAAAAAAGTAACAACTCACATTACAGAACAAACTGTAATGTTCGCATCAATCACAAAATGGATACTACTCTCCTCACTTATTGGAGGTTTGATTGGAGCTATTGTTGCAGGTTTTTTAAAAATTCTAGAATACTTTGAAAATCAAAGGGGTGAATTACCTTTTGAGTATTACTATACTCTACCTTTTGCTTTAGTTTTAACAGTTGTTATTGTAAAAAAATTTGCTCCTACAGCTGAAGGACATGGGACTGAAAAAGTTATTGAAGCGGTTCATAAAAATCAAGGAAAAATGAATGTTGCTGTAGTCCCAATTAAACTTATGGCTACTGTTATTACAATATTTGCTGGTGGTTCTGTTGGTAAAGAGGGACCTGGAGCACAAATTGGTGCTGCATCAGCTTCGTTTATTGCAACAATGTTTAAGTTTTCAAAAAGAGATAGAAAGAAAATGGTTATTTGTGGGATTAGTGCAGGTTTTGCTTCTGTATTTGGAACACCTTTAGCTGGAGCTATTTTTGGAGTTGAAATTCTTATTGTTGGTGCTTTGATGTATGATATTTTATTACCTTCAATTGTTGCTGGATTCTCTGCTTTTTTTGTGGCAAAAATGTTTGGAATAAGTTATACTTACTTTGATATTGCATATTATGTAAGCTTCGATTTTGATTATGTTTTAATAGCAAAAGTTATCTTAGCCGGTGTATTTTTTGGGCTAGTTTCAGATTTTATTATTACAACTTTAAGATATATACATAATCTTGCAAAATCAATTAATCTTCATTATGTTATAAAAGCTTTTTTAGGTGGAGTATTAATTGTAATTCTTGCTTTAATCTTTGGAGATGAATATCTAGGTTTAGGTTTTGAAACAATAAAAGATTCTATTTCTGCAAGTTCTATGGACCATGAAAGTGTCCCTTGGTATGCTTTTATTTTAAAAACTTTGTTTACTGCTTTAACTTTAGGATTTGGTGGAAGTGGAGGAGTTATTACTCCAATTTTTTATATGGGTGCAACAAGTGGTAATTTCTTTGGGAGTTTAGTTGATAGTTATATCCCATTATTTGCAGCTTTAGGATTTGTTAGTGTATTAGCAGGGACAACAAGTGCGCCAATTGCTGCTATGATTATGGCTGTTGAACTATTTGGTATTAATGTTGCCCATTATTCAGCTTTATCTATTATTATTGCTTTTTTAATGACAGGTCATAGAAGTGTTTTCCCTTCACAAATTTTATCTGTTAAAAAAAGTGATGCCTTAAATGTAAATTTAGGTGAAGAGATAGAACATACTGAAGCTTCTTATACAACTAGGTTTTTTATAAATATAAAAAGAATTATTAGAATTTTATATATTAAATCAAAAAGGTCTTCTATAAGGAAAAAAAGAAGAAAAGAAAATCCCCCTAAATTATAAATTATTTTAAACACTTCTTATAAAATATAATCATTATTTTTATATTATTAATATGTTAGTATATTTAATTATAATAAAAAAGTAATTTTAAAATAGGCAATAAAATTGTTTTTAGGGATTTCCTATGAAAAAGAAGACTATACTTTTATTTGTATTTATTATATTAAATGCAATAGTTTATTTAATTAGTGAAATAAATAGTGTTCAAAGAGTTGAACTATCCTTAAATAGTCACTTAGATAGTGTAAAAAAGCAAGTAAAAAGATTAATTAAATCCCTAGAAACTGAATCAAATTTACTACATAAAAAAATCACAAAAAATGAAAAACTAATCAATATTTTCAATAAAGCTAAAAATGAAAAAGATGTTAAATTATTAAATACTTATAGAAAAGTTATTTATAAAATATTTGAAGAAGACTATTTGGATGCTAAGGTAAAAGGTGTTTATCAAGTGCATTTTGTCTTTGAAGATAACAATTCTTTTTTAAGAATGCATAAACCAAATTATTTTGGAGACAATTTAGACAAAATAAGAAAAGATTATTTAAAGGTTCATAAAACTAAAACTGTTTTTCAAGGTCTTACTTCTGGGAAAACAATCTCTTCTTATAGGCAAATATACCCATTGTTTAATAAAAAAGGAGATTATATTGGTTTAGTTGATATAGCTTTTCCAACGACTTTTTTACAAAAGCAGTTAGCTGATGCAGAAGGGAAACACACCCATCTTTTATTAAACAAAAAAATGCTTGAGCATAGAGTTTGGACTGTAGGGGAAAATAAAAAACTAACTAAAAGTATTGAAAATGATGAGTATGTAGTAAACTTTAGTAAAGAAGAAAACGAAGCTCATATAAATACATGGAAAGGTTTATCAGAAGAGATTAAATTAAAAAAAGATGAGATAAAAGAAAAAATGGATTTAAATAAACCATTTGCACTTGCCATTTTTAACAAACATACAGTAGAATATACAGCAGCATCTTTTTTACCTTTATCTTCTGATAATGAAGATAAAAAAGCTTGGATTGTAAATTATACTGATGATGAATCTATAGCTTTTACGAAAAAAACTGTTACATATATTGAGCTTATATTTTTTGTACTTTATACTATATTGTGTATTGTGTTATATAGATTAATGATTCAAAAAGAAAAGCTTGAAGAGAATCAAAGAGCTTTAGAAGATGAAAGAACCAAATATAAAAGTATGATAGAAAAATCTTCAGATTCGATTTTTATTTCTAATTTTAAAGGTATTGTTTTAGAATGTAGTACACAAGCCCTAAAAACTTTAGGGTTCAAAAAAAATGAGTTAATAGGACAACATGTATCTTTTTTCGAAACACGTCATACGAAAGAACAAATTAGAAAAAATATTAATTCTTTAGATTATAAGCCTTTAAATTTTGAATCAAAATATAAAAGAAAAGATGGAGAAACATTAGATGTTTCTATTAATGCAATTAAAATAAAATTAAATAATGAAGAGTTTATTTATGTATCTTTTAGAGATATTACTGAAAATAATAAATTACTAAAAGAGATAAAAGAGAGTGAAACTCAATTAAAAACAATCATAAATACAATTCCCACACCACTATTTATAAAAGATGCAGAAAAATTAAAATATGTACATTTAAATGATTCATTTGAAAAGCTAGTTGGACAAGCAAAAGAAAAAATGCTTGGTAAAAGTGATTATGATTTTTTCCCTAAAGAGCAAGCCGATTTTTTTGTAACTAAAGATAGAAAAGTTATTTCATCAGGAAAATTAGAAGATATAAAAGAGGAGTTAATAGATACTCCAATAGGAGTAAGAGTTTTACATACTAAGAAGATTACAATTGATGATTTAGATGGGAATCCTAAATTTTTGTTGGGTGTTTCAGAAGATATAACTGAACAAAAACGATTATCTGAACATTTAGAAGAAGAGGTTGAAAAGAAAACAAAACAAATATTTGAAATAAAAAACCAATATGAGAATTTTATTGAAAATATTGGTAGTGAATTTGCGATCTTTTCTTATGAACCAAAGGATATAAAGGTTTTATATTTAAGTAATGCAGCTCAAAAGATATTTGGGATTAGCAGAGAAAAAATCATCAATAATTCTTGGACAGATTTCATTAATTGGACAGAAAAGGGTTTAAAAGAAAATATCAAAAGTCATAATGAACTTTTAGAAAAAAGATCAGATTATAATTATCATGTAACAGAACTTTTAAAACCCAATGGAGAGTTGGTGTATTGTAATGTTTTTGCCTATTCAATTAAAGATGAAAACAATGAGATTATTGAAATACAAGGTATTATTGAAGATATTACAATACAAAAAAAGGCAGAAAAAGCTTTAGTAAGTGCAAAAGAAGAGGCTGAATTAGCAACAAAAGCAAAATCGACTTTTCTTGCAAATATGTCCCATGAGATTAGAACCCCTATGGGTGGAATCTTAGGAATGTCTTATCTTCTTTCAAAAACAAAATTAGATAAAAAACAAGAGCATTATAATAATAAAATCAGTCATTCTGCAAATACACTTTTAACAATAATAAATGATATTCTAGATATAAGCAAAATTGAAGCAGGTAAACTTGAATTAAACAAAGCAAATTTTGATTTATTTGCATTGATTGAAAATGTAATTAATCTAATTGAACTTAAAGCAAGTGAAAAAAACCTTATCTTAACTGTAGAATATGACCCAATCTTAGGGAAAGAATATTATGGAGATAGCTTAAGAATAAATCAGATTTTAATGAATCTTTTAGGAAATGCAGTTAAATTTACTAATGAAGGTGAAATTGCCTTAAAGGTTAGAAAAATAAATGAAGATAGAATAGGATTTGAGGTAAAAGATACAGGTATAGGTTTAACTGAAGAACAAAAAAATAAGCTATTTAAATCTTTTTCTCAAGCTGATAGTAGTACAAGTAAAAAATTTGGAGGAACAGGTTTAGGTCTTGCTATTACTAAACAACTTCTTGAATTAATGGATGGAGAAATTAGTGTTGAAAGTAGTATTGGCAAAGGAAGCAATTTTAAATTTGAAATAGAATTAGAAAAAAGAACAATTGAATGCACATACAATATTTTTCATGATAAAAAAGTTTTAGTAATTGATGACTGTGCAAGTTGGTTGGAGATAATTGATAATTTATTAAAAAGATTTGGCATCGAAGCTTTATTAACAAAAAGTGGAAATGATGGTTTACAGATTGTTTCAGGTAATCCTAAAAGTTTTGATTTAGTTATTGTAGATTGGAGACTTGATGATATTGATGGCTTAGATGTCTGTTTAAAAATGAAAAATGAGTTAAAAATCGATTCTAATAAAATAATTCTTCTTAGTGGAAATACTACTGATAGTATAGAAGAAGCCATAAAAGATATTGGGATTAAATATTATCTTCATAAGCCTGTTAACCCTTCACAAATTAATGATATTTTATCGGAGATATTTTTAGGGGAACCAAGTATAAAAAGAAAAAAAAGTATTAATGATAAAAAAGATTTAGTAAATAAAATGAAATCTTTAAAAGGTAGTAGTATCTTACTAGTTGAGGATAATGAAACTAACCAAGAGATAATAGTTGATATCTTAAAGGAATTTGATATTAATATTGATATTGTATCAAATGGAGCAGAGGCTATAATTGCCCATGAATCAAAAACAAATAAATTTGAACTTATATTAATGGATATTCAAATGCCAATCTTAGATGGCTATGAAGCTACAAAAGCAATTAGACAAAAAGATAAAGATATTCCAATTATTGCTTTAACTGCAAATGCTATGAGAGAAGATATAGAAAAAACAAAACAAGTAGGTATGGATGAACATTTAAACAAACCTATAGAAATAGAAAAACTTTATAATGTTTTGATTAAATATATCTCAAAAAAAATTGATGTTTCAATGGATAATAAAATCGAAAATAATAACAAATCATCAATTCCTAATTTTGAAAATTTAGATACAGAGTATGGTTTAAAACTTGTAATGGATATGGAAGATACTTATATAAAAATTGTAAAAGGTTTATTAAATTACAAAAATTTAAATTATGAAACTTTAGATGGAGAAGAGTTTAAAAGAACAATGCATTCAATAAAAGGTTTAAGTGCTAGTGCAGGGGCTTTAGAAATTTCAAAAATGGCAGAAGAGATTGAAAAAAGCTCAAATAAACAGTTATTGCCTTTATTTATTTCAAAATTAAATACAGTTATTGAAGAGATTGAAGAAAAGCTACCAAATGAAAAAATAGAAAAGGAAGATATTTCAAAAGATTTAAGAGATGAACTTTTCAATAATTTAAAAGAAGCGATAAAAACAAAAAGAGCAAAAAATTGTAAACCTATAATTGAAAAGTTAGAAGGACTGAAATTAAATGAAAAAGATAGAATCTTTTTTGAAGAAATAAAAAAAATTACTTCTAAATTTAAGTTTAAAGATGCCTTGGAGCTATTTGATGAATGAGTTGAAAACAATTCTAATAATAGATGATAATGAAGTAAATGTAAATACATTAATGGATTTACTTGATGACAAATATGATATTTTAGCATCACTTGATGGAGAAGAAGGGATGGAGCTTTTAAAAGAAGAAAGGGTTGATCTAATTCTTTTAGATATTTTAATGCCAAAGCTTAATGGTTTTGAAGTTTGTGAAAAACTAAAAAACGATGAAAAAACAAAAAATATCCCTGTGATTTTTATAACTGCAAATACAGATGAAGAATCAATTGAAAAAGCCTATGAAGTAGGAGGAGTAGATTATATAACTAAGCCATTTAGGGTAAAGGAAGTATTATCAAGAATTAATACACATCTTTAGAGATTAAAGATAAATTTGAAAATATATAAAAGAGCAGATTTTTTTATTATTTTATTAAAAATTAGTGTTCAAATTTAAAATAAACCTTTATTTAAAGAAATAATAAATAAGTTTTAAAAATTATTTATTTTATGGTATAATTTTAGCCATATATAAGTTAAGGAAATTTGCATGAAAAAAAAATCAAGTTTTGGTAAAAAATTACTATTTAATATCCTTGGAACTGTTTTTATTGTATTTGGTTTAGCTTCAGTAATAATAGTGAAGTTTTCTTATGAAGCAGCACAAAGTGATGCAGAATCTTACATAAAAACATTTGCCCAAAAACATGGTACAGCTGTTCAAGAAGAGTTAAATATAGCATTAGAAGTTGCACAGTCTTTTGCTACAAGAATAGAAGCAGCTGCTGTAAATGGTGCTATGATTGATGAAAAAGAGATGATAGCATGGGAAAAATCAATATTAAATAGAAATGTGGCAATAAATAGTATTTGGTATAGTCCTAAATATGGAGAGAAGTTAACACCAAAAGGTGATAATAGTGATGGTTCAACTAGTTATGATAATGATGGAATATTCCATCCATATATATTAAAATCAAAGGGTAAATTAGTTTTTACAAAGCCATCAGTCTATGATGAATCAAAGAGTTGGATAAAAGGACCAAAAGATGCAGGAAAACCTTTTATAACTGCACCATATCTTTGGAAAATTGATGGGGTTGATGAATTTCTTGTTTCTATTTGTATCCCTATGTATAAAGATGGTGAATTTATAGGTTCAGCTGGAGTTGATCTACTTTTAAATGGGTTATCAAAACTTATCTCTTCTATAAAACTTTATGATAATGGTTATGGATTTATTCTAGATAGTAATGGGATTCTTGTTGGTCATATTGAAAAAGATCTTCAGAATAAGAAAATATTAGATGTTGTTAAAAATGATTCAGATTATGTATCATTACTTGAAAATAGTAAAAAAGGTGAAGATCACTTTTTCTTTAAAAAGTCATTCACTACAGGGCAAAACTCAATTTACTACTCTTATGCCTTTGGTTTAAAATATACAGATACTAACTGGAGTTTTGTAATTTCAGCACCAGAAGAAGAGTATTTAGCAAATGCAAATTTCATTAGAAATGTTTCAATTATCTCTTCAATATTAAGTTTATTAGTTATTGGACTAATTATTCTTATTTCTGTAAAAAAACTAAATACTTATTTACTAAAAATCACTTCAGGACTTGAAAGTTTCTTTGAGTATTTAAATACAAAGAAATCAACAACAAAAGAGATTGATATAAATACAACATGTGAGTTTGGTGTTATGGCACACTCAATTAACGAAAATGTAGAGAAAATAAAAATCTCAACACAAGAAGATATGGAGTTAATTGAAGATGTAAAAGATATAGCTCAAACAATATCAGACGGTAAGTTTGATAAAAGAGTAAATAAAAAAACATCAATAGATTCTTTAAATGAATTAAAAGAGATTTTAAATCATATGCTTGATCAATTAGAAACTCAAGTTGGAAAAGATATTAATAAGATTATTAAAGCTTTAGAGAGTTATTCAAATAGAGACTTTACTGTTAAACTTGATTCAACTTCTGGGAAAATTGGTAGTGAAATTATGCATATGAATGAGATGATTACTAAAATGCTTCAAGATAGTCAAAAAGATGGAGCTTCATTAAAAGAAAGTGCAGATAATCTATCTCAAAGTGTATACACAATTAGTAATAATGCTACAAGACAAGCAGCTTCACTTGAGGAAACTGCGGCTTCTATTGATGAGATTACTAGTAATATTGAACAAACAAATATTAAAGCACAACAAATGAACTCTTTATCAGAAGATACAAGGGTTTCAGCTAATGATGGTAAAAAACTTGCAAGTGATACAGCAAGTTCAATGGATGATATAAATGAAACTGTATTAACTATTAATGAAGCGATTACTATGATTGATCAAATTGCTTTCCAGACAAATATTCTTTCACTTAATGCAGCTGTTGAAGCAGCAACTGCTGGAGAAGCTGGAAAAGGTTTTGCTGTTGTTGCACAAGAGGTTAGAAATCTAGCTGCAAGATCAGCTGAGGTTGCAAAAGATATTAAAGAGTTAGTTGAAACAGCAACTCAAAAAGCAAATAGTGGTAAAACTATAAGTGCAAATATGATAGAAGGTTTCACAAGCTTAGAAAATAAAGTTATTGAAACAAGTGAATTAATTAATGATGTTGCTACAGCGGCTAAAGAGCAAAGTTTAGGAATTCAACAAATAGCTGATGCCGTTGGAATGTTAGATAAATTTACTCAAGAAAATGCATCAATTGCAGAACAAACAAATTCTATTGCACTTAAAACGCAAAACATTTCTAAAGATGTTGTTGAAGGTGTTAATAAAAACAATTTTGATGGGAAAAACCTATAATCAATATAAGCAATGGCAAAATATATGCCATTGCTTTAAAATGTAATATTCTCTAAAATTTCTATTTTATCTTCAACTACAATAATAACATCAATACAAAAATCAGTATCTAAAGAGTTTTTTTGTAAATAATAATCAACACTTCTTTTTAATTTTGAAAGTTTAGAAAGTGTAACATTGTTGATAGCAATTTCATAATCATCTGCTGATTTTACTTCAACAAAATGATATACCTTTTCTTTTTTACAAATGATATCTATTTCGCCTAGTTTTTTAGCATAGAAGTTTTGTTCAATGATATTAAAGCCTTGCGATTTTAAGTAATCGCAAGCTTTTTCTTCAGCAATATTACCCTTATGCCGGCTCAACTTCTACTCGTAGAGATTTAAATCTAGCAGTTAGTATAAGTTCATCAGCTTCATCTCCAAAGATAAAATTAACTTTTGATTCTGGGTGATGGAAGGTTGTAAAAAGTGTTCCAGGTTTTATTTTATTTGTGTATTTAACTGGTAAAATTGCAGTTTCACCATATTGGGTTTTCATTATGATTTGATCACTTCCAATTCTTTCAAAATCCTCTTTTGAGGCTAAAACTACATCTTTGTCATATCTTGAATTTAGAGCATCACTATGTCTTGTTTGAGCTGAATTGTTGTAGTGAACTATTGTTCTCCCTGTTGTTAGATAAAACTCATTTTTTTCAAATGGTATATCTTTTACAAGCTTCTCAATTTGTTCTCTTAATTTGTATTGGTGGTATTGAAAATATCCTTTTCCACTTTCAGTTCTAAACTGTTCAAGATGTAAAATTGGAGTATCCTCTTTTGTAATTGGCCACTGCATACCTCTATTTCTATTTTTTGATAGTTTATGGTATGTTGCTCCATGAAATCTAGAATAAACTTTCTCTTTAGTTTCATTCCAAACATCTTCACTAGTTTCGTATATAAATTCACCATTTATCTTATTTTCAATATCCCTTAATACTTCCCAATCATCGGGTAAATCTGTTTCAACTAAAGGTTGAGATAAATGAAGTCTTCTCATTGCATTTACATAAACACCTGTTTTTTCATAGGCAGATTTGACACCAAATACAATATCTGCTTTTTTAGAGATCTCATTCATAAATAGTTCATTTGAAATAATTAACTCTAAATGCTCCAATGCTTTGTGAATCTTATTTTGATTTGGATGGATATGGGCAATATCTTCACCCATTACATACATCGCTTTGATATTGTCTTTTAACATCTCATCAATAAGTTCTGGAGTCATAAGTCCAATCTCTTTTGGAGTTGCATAATCTGGGTCAAAATATGGTAAACATCCTGTATCACATGCCCCTTGAACATTGTTTTGTCCTCTTAATGGCATAAGACCCGTTCCCTCTTTTCCAATATTTCCTGTTAAAAGTGCTAAATGAACAATTGCCATAACTGCAAAACTTCCATCAAGATGCTCAGTTATTCCTAGTCCCCAGAAAAACATAGATTTTTTACTAGCATATTGTCTTGCTACTTCAGGGATTTGATCAGCTAATTCCTCATAACCTTTTATATTTCTCATATATTCTGGATTTGCATATGGGTCATTTAAAATAGATTCTTTATACTCTTCAAAACCTTCACATCTTGAATCAATAAATTCATTGTTATATAGTTTTTCAGATAAAATTACATAGGCCATCATATTTAATACTAGTAGATTTGCTTCATAAGGAATTACTAATTCTTTACCATATTTTCCAATTTGAATATTTCTTACATCAATAACTGTAACGTCAGCTGTTTTCGCTTTAGACGCTTTAATAATTCTATTTGAAACAATTGGATGGGCTTCAGTTGTATTTGAGCCCATAATAATTATATTTTCTGTTTTATAAATATCATCAAACGGATTTGTAGCAGCCCCTTCACCAATAAGGGGTTTCATCCCTTTTAAACTTGGACTATGACAAACTCTTGCACAACAATCAATATGCGGTGAGTCCATACCTTCTCTTACAAACTTTTGGAACATATAAGAGCTTTCACATGAAGTTCTAGCCCCTCCCATTCCACAAAAACTATGTCTTCCATATTTTTCTTTTATTTCACTAAGTTTCCAAGCGGCAAGTGAAGTTGTAAACTCATAGGGAGTTTCAAAGTACTCATCATCAAATTCCTTTAAGGTTTTAGCCCTTGCTTTTAACTCCCTTGGTAATTCTTCAAGGTTTTTTTCAATAAAAGATTTTTTAACCCTTGTGTTTCTTATCCTTTGTTCACTATGAACGAAATCAAAACCCTTCGCACCTTTAATACATAGTTTTCCTTGACTAACATATCCATCATTTTGTGCATAAATTTTTAATATTTTATTATCTTGTACTTGACCTGTAATGTCACAGCCTACACCACAATAAGTACAAACTGAATTTATATCAGCAATCATCTTCTCTCCCTACTTTAAATTTATTTAATCAACCGCCACCAACAAACTGTAATAACTCTAGTTTATCATCCTCTTTAACTATATAAGTATTCCATTCATCTTTTTTAACTATTTCCATGTTCACGGCTGCTGCCATAACTTTGTCTTCTATTTTTAGATTTGTTATTATTGTTTGAAGTGTTGAATTTTCTTCGAACTGTTTTTCTTCACCATTAACTATTAAATTCATTCCTTACCTTTAGTTTTTTTAGATTTTATCTAAATTAAGTCAAATTTATTTTAAAAGAGTGAATAACTTATTTTTAATTAAGCTAATTGTAGTATATTAGTATATTCTAATATACTATTGGAGTTGATGATGGAAATTATATTAAACTTTTTTCAAAACTTTTTAAATTTGTTAAATGCAATGTCAATATATATAATTGTTGGTTTATTTGCAGCAGGTGTGTTAAAACAATTTATTTCAGATGATTTTGTTAGTAAACATTTAGGGGAAGATTCTACGGGGTCAGTTATAAAAGCTACTTTATTTGGCATTCCTTTGCCAGTTTGTTCTTGTTCTGTTATACCAATAGCCCAAGGTCTTAAAAAAGAGGGTGCTAGTAAAGGAGCAGTTCAAAGTTTTTTAATCTCAACTCCAATTACAGGTGTTGATTCTATTTTGGCTACCTATTCATTATTTGGTTTTGTCTTTACTGCTTTTAGAGTTGTCTCTTCAGTAATAATAGCAATTAGTGTAGGTTTAGTTCAAAATTTTATTTTTAAAGAAAAAAAAGAAGAAAAAAAATTTGTGCAAGATAATTTAGAAACATCTTGTTTCTCATCATCTTCTAGTTGTTGTAGTTCAAATAAAGAATCAAAAAAGTTTTCATTTAATGCAGTGTTTAAATATGCTTATATTACGTTATTTAAAGATATGGCAAAAGCTCTTATTATAGGACTTATATTAGGGGCTCTTTTTATATCTGTTGTTCCAAAAGAGTATACACAAATGCTATTTGAGAACCAATTTTTAACTTACATAGTAATTATGCTTTTTGCAATGCCTTTATATACTTGTGCCACTGCTTCTTTGCCTTTTGCAGCTGCATTTATGATGCAGGGTATGTCACCTGGTGCTGTATTTATATTTTTAACTGCTGGTCCTGCTACAAGTATGGTAACAATGAGTGTAGTTTATAAGATGTTAGGACGAGGGGCTTTAATAGTTTATTTATTAGTTATTGCAGTTTTAGCTTTATTTTTTGGATTTATCTATGATACATTTTTTAAAGAATTAAGTATTTTAACTCTTGTGACTGATCATGAACACATATCTATAGTAAATTGGATTTCATCATTTATTATGATTGCATTAATTATTTATCATCTATTTAAAGAAAGAATAAATAAAAAATCAGCTGATAAAAGTAATACAGATAAGACACCAAGTTTTAAAGTTAATCAAGATAACAATATAAATCCACTTAATCCAAATCTTGCTAAACAAAACTTGACAAAAAAGGTTAATTTTAGTCAAAATAAATAAAACATAAGGAATATTTTGAAAAACGATACTACCTGTTTAAGATACGAGATTAATGAAGAATTAATTGAAAAAGAAAGAAAAGAGTTATCCGCTTTAGATGAGTTTTTTATAAAAGAAGCAAAGATATTTTCCCTTTTAGGAAGTGAAGTTAGATTAAAAATTGTTTATCTTCTTTTAAAACATGAAAAACTTTGTGTATGTGATATAAGTGATATGATAAACATGAAACAATCTCCTGTTTCTCAACACTTAAGAAAATTAAAAGACGCTGGTATTTTTATTTCAAAAAGGGAAGGGCTTCAAATCAATTATTACATTTCATCTTCATATAAAAATGAATTAAAAAAATTATTTAATTTTAAATAATCAGAAATAATCAAGGGCTTTTATCTAAAATAATTATATAATCATGTTAATATGATGTTAATTTAAGCAGATAATGAGTTTTAGAAATGAAAATTAATAAGCCAATAGTAACTTTTATTATAACTTTTTTTGTTGTGTTTTTTACCCTACTTAGTTTTTATATGTTTTATAAAGAAAAAGAGGATAAAGAGATATCTAACAAAGCAAATTTATTGATGTTAAGTGTTGTAAATGAAATTCAAGCAAAGATATCTCAAGGTGTAACAGCAATAGACTCACAAGTACTTTTACTTAAACAAAATAATTACAATACTAAAGATTTTGATAAATGGGCATTTGAAATAATAAAAGGGAAAGATTCAATTGCATGTTTGCAGTTAGCAAAAGATGGTATTGTAACAAATATTTACCCCTATGAAGAGCATAAAATAGCTATGGGTCATGATCTTTTAAAAGATAAAAGAAGAGATGATGGAGCACTTTTAGCTATTAAGAATAGAGATATAACCTTTGTAGGACCAATTAAATTAATACAAAATGATAAATATGCACTAATTGCTAGAAAACCAGTTTTTAAAGAGATTAATAATAAAGAAAAATTTTGGGGATTTTCTATTGTAATTATATATGTTGAGAATATTATGAAATCATTAGAAAAAAAGATTAAAGATAATGGCTTTGAGTATAAGCTTGAAGGCTTTAATCCAGATGTTAAGAAAAGACCGATATTTAGTAAAAGTGATAATTTTACAGGAAAAGATCCTTTAGAGTTTGATATTGATGTACCTAATGGAAAATGGGTTTTTCTCTTAGAAAAAAAAATAAGAAGTTTTTGACATGGTATATTTTCTTATTACTCTAGTTTCATTTTTATTTGCATATCTAGCTTTTAGGTATGAAAAACTAGTTATTAGAAATAATGCAATTCTAGAACACTATAATGAAGAGTTAGAAAGTGAATTAAAAAAAAGAACAGCCCAATTAAATAAACAAAAAAAACAACTTGAAGAGAGTGAATTCAGATGGAAATTTGCTGTTGATGGAAGAGGTGATGGACTTTGGGATTGGAATGTTGATACAAATGAAGTTTATTTTTCCAAGGCATGGAAAGAGATGTTTGGATTTAAAGAAGATGAGATTAAAGGCTCACTTGAAGAGTGGAAAAAAAGAGTTCATCCAGATGATTTAGAGAAAGTTTATGAAGATATAAGTTCTCATATGAATGGTGAAACAGATATTTATTCCAATGAACATCGTGTGAAATGTAAAGATGGTTCTTATAAATGGGTTCATGATAGAGGTATTGTTGTTCAAAAAAATGAAAATGGAAAACCTAATAGACTTATAGGTACACATACTGACATTACACTTAGAAAAGAGACTGAATTTAAGATGCAGCAGGCTTTAGCTGTTTATGAAAATACTAATGAAGGTATTATGATTACTAACTCAAATAATGAGATTATTGATGTAAATAACTCTTTTTGTGAGACTACAGGTTATAACTATGAAGAGGTTGTTGGCAAAAATCCTTCTATTTTAAAATCAAATACAAAAGATACTGATTTTTATAAACAGATGTGGAAAGAATTAAAAAATACTGGCTCATGGCATGGTGAGATAACAAACAAAAAGAAAAATGGTGAATTATATGAAGAATACTTAAGTATAAATACTATTAAAAACAATGATGGTACAGCTATTAATTACATTGGTATTTTTTCAGATGTTTCTGTATTAAAACAACAGGAAAAAATGATTTTACAGCAAGCAAGAACTTCTGCTATTGGTGAGATGATTGGTAATATTGCTCACCAATGGAGACAACCTTTGTCTGCAATTTCAACTGCTTCAACAGGATTAAAAGTTCAACTAGAGATGGAAATGAATATGTCAAAGGAAGAGACTATAGAAACACTTGAAAAGATTAATTCTCAAACACAATTCTTATCAAAAACAATTGAAGATTTTAGAGGATTTTTTAGTGAAGATATGTCTGAGGTATCTGAGTTTGAAATAAATGATGCAATAAATAAAGTAAATGATTTAACAAAAGACTCTTTTAAAATCAATTTTGTTCAAGTTCATTATGATATTGAAAAAGAGCTATTTATTCTTGGGAATAAAAATTTACTAATACAAGCTTTGATAAATATTTATAATAATGCCCTTGATGTATTAAAAGAAAATGAGGGGAAAAGATTAATATTTGTATCTATAAAAAAGGATGATTCTAATGTAATTTTGAGTATAAAGGATAATGGTGGAGGAATCTCTTCTTCTAATATTGAAAAAATATTTGATCCTTATTTTACTACTAAACATCAATCACAAGGAACAGGAATAGGTTTATATATGACTCATCAAATTATTGTAAAACAACTAAAAGGTTATATATCAGCAAAAAATATTGAATATGAATACGAAGGTGAAAAATTTGTTGGTGCCTTGTTTACAATAATAATACCTATACAATAAAGTTTTAAATTAATTTTATTCTTTAACTAAAAAAAATAACAATTTTGATATCCTTATTCTCTTAAGTAAAGGGATGGAAATGGAAATAAAATTATTTAATTCAAATAAAAAAAATTTTAATAATGATTTAGAACTTGTTGTTTTACAAAATCTAAAGAAAATTGATAAAAAAATATCAAAAAAATTAAAAAAAATTGGTTTTGAAGGAAAAGAATCTCAAGAGTGTTTTTTTGAAAATAAACTTTATATTGGTGCGACAAGTTTAAAAAAAGAGGATTTAAAAATTGCTTTTTCCAATGCAATAAGAGTTTTACAAAAAACAAAATATGAGAATATTTTAATTAATTTAGTAAGTGAAAAAGAACTAAATATTAAAGAGTTAACTGAAGGATTAATCCTTGGGTCTTATACTTTTGAAGATTACAAGAGTAAAAAGAAAGAATCAAAAATAAATATTTTTATTGATGTAAAAGGTTCTAAAAAAACTTTTGAAGAATTAAACAAAGATTTTGAAGAAATTAAAACAATATGCAATAGTGTAAATATGGTAAGAACTATTGTAAATACTACACCAGAAGATTTTTATCCAAAAAGTTTTTCAAAAAAAGCAAAAGAGTTAGCTTTAAAGAATAATCTTGAGTGCAAGATTTTTGGTGAAGAATATTTACTTAACAATGGTATGAATGCAATGCTTGCAGTAGGACGTGCATCTAGACATGAAAGTCAGTTAGTTCATTTAACTTATAAGCCTAAAAAGGCAAAAGCAAAAGTTGTTATTGTAGGTAAAGGTCTTACTTATGATGCAGGGGGACTAAGTTTAAAACAAGATATGGTCTCAATGAAATGTGACAAAAGTGGAGGAAGTGCAGTTCTAGGTATTTTAGATGCAGTTGCTAAATTAAAACTTGATGTTGAAGTTCATGGTATTATTGGTGCAGTTGAAAATATGATTGGTGGAGATGCTTATAAACCTGATGATGTATTAAAAGCTAAAAATGGTGTTACTATTGAGGTTACTAATACTGATGCAGAGGGTAGACTAGTTTTAGCTGATTGTTTATGTTATGCCCAAGATGAAATAAAAGATATTGATTCAATTTTTGATGTTGCTACTTTAACAGGAGCTTGTATTGTTGCACTAGGTGAATATACAACTGGTGTTATGGGACATAGTGAAAAGATGAAAAAACAAATAAAAAAAGCTTCAAACAAAAGTGGTGAGCTAGTTGGATTTTTACCATTTAATAGATACCTTCCCCCAATGTTAAAATCAAATATTGCGGATGTGGTAAACTCGCCTGGTTCAAGGGCAGGTAGTTCAATAACTGCTTCTTTATTTTTAGATAAATTTATAAAAAAAGAGAATAAAAACAAATGGCTTCATTTAGATATAGCAGGGGCTGCTTACAGAGAAAAAGTTTGGGGATATAATAGCTTTGGTGGAACAGGAGCTAGTGTTAGATTACTAGTTGAATATATAAAAGGAATAAGATAAATAGCTTTTTATGCTATTTATCTTTTAATAAGAGAGTTGCAGTTCATACTTTTTGTATAGATTTATAATACTTCTTTCATACTCTTCTTCAAACATAGAATAATTTTTAATATCCTCTGGAATTTCTTGTTCCAAAATTTCAAAGGTATCAAGTCCATTTTCTATAGCTTCTTTCAATGTTTTATCCAAAAACTTTAAGTATCTGATATCTTTATCAATAACATTTTTTGAGAAAGTCACTTTTCCATGCCCTGGAACTAAAGTTTTAAAATCAAGTTTTTTTAATTCTTTTAATGCCAAAATCCACTTTTTTAAATTTGCATGGGGTGTTGCTAGGGCTCTGTGGTTAAAAACTAAATCAGAAGCATAGAGTATTTTTGTTTTATTATCTAGTATAGCTATATCACTTTTTGTATGACCATCTAAGTATAAAATATCTAATTCATACCCATCTAAGACTAGTTTTTTTGTTGTAAGTAATTTATTTGGAACTTTAGCTCTAGTTGAATAAGCAGCTTCACCTATTAGGTTTACCATATTTGAAACATATTTTTCACCATTTAATTTTATATCTTCAATTGTATGCTCTGTTGCATAAATTTTAGCATCTTTAAAGGCTTTATTTCCTAAAAAATGATCAGGATGGTGGTGTGTATTTATTACAAAATTTATAGGATTTTTAGTAAGCTTTGAAATCTCTTTTTTCATAGCATTTGCATAATCAACTGTTGTTCCTGTATCTATTACTATAACAGAATTTTTAGTGATTATAAAAGCAGTGTTTGCAATATCTCCACCATTTTCCTTTGAAAAATACTCCTCTTTTCCATAAAAATAGTAGCTATTTTCATCTAGCTTTTCTGGCTTTAGCTTATATTCAAAGGCAAAAAGTGAATTAAAAAATATTATTGCTAAAAATAAAATTTTCATTTTATATTTAACTCAAAATTATTTGCATCAGTATCCAAAAAGTTGATATTTAATTCTTTAAACTCTTTTTTTGTTTCTAAAGTAATTCTTGGATTTTCACTAATTGCTGCGCTTGTATCTAAAACAGTTAATAACTTGTTATTCTCATCTTTAATTTCTATTTTATTTATAAAAAATGAGCTAGCCCCAAAAACTAAGCCAGTTTCCATAGGATGAAATATTGAGAATTTAACTCTTTTTTGATCTTTTTTATCAAATATTTTCCCTTTACTTTTCCCTATATTTTCTGCAACATTTCCATTCGCAGCTGCTAAACTTGTTACATCGCAACCTCCACCATTACTATTGATGTTTGCGCTTCCAACATGCCATAGATTATTTTCATCTAAAACTAAAGCTCTTAAAGGAGTTTCTTGGGCAACTTTTATATTTGTTGAGATAACTGGTAGAAAATCTTTTGGTGTCATAGTTAAAATAACTGGAATAGGATTCAAATCAGCAAAAAGAATCATTTTTTTAGGATTCTTAATTTTTGAGGCATCTACAAAAATGGGAACTTGAACAGGGTTATCAGCAAAAGAGGGTACCTTTACTTGGACATTTTTGTCATCAAAGGTATACTCATCTTCGCCAATAGTAATTTTGATAATATCATCAAAAGTGGGAGATACTATAGGATTCTTTGCTTCTAGGTTTAACATTGTTAGAATTAATGTAGCGAAAATGAGTATACTTTTCATGACAACTCCTTATTTTATTGTTGTGTTCTTGCTATTGGAGGTAAGTAATTGACTCCATATTTTTCAAATATTTTTTTAATATTACCATTCTCGTAATTTTCAGATATTAAGCCATCAATATGATAACTTAATGGTCTATAACTAGTGTGAACTGCTGTGGCAATATCCCAGTGTGATTTTATTTGTGGAATTTTACTAGTCATATAAAACTTATCTTTATTGTTATTAAAATCTAATAGATACTCTAATTGGGATTTTAATCCAGCAATTGCATCAATTTTTCCCTCTTTAAAATCTTTTATTGCATCTTTAAAGTGGAAATAGTGTTTAACATTTTTATTAATTAAACCTCTTGCAAATCCTGTTAAATGATTATCTGGAAGGGTATCTAACTCTACACCTATAGTATGGTAAGCAAAAATTCCTAAAGTATTAATCTTTGGAATTTTATCCTTGTGTGTTGCTATAACCCATTTTTCACTATGATATGGCCCTTTAATAGAAACCATATCTGTTTGAAGTTCACCTGTTTGTTTATCTCTTAATCTTAAATAATCATAATCGTATGGAACTCTAAACATTACGTCTGCATAGTTTTTATGAATTAGATTACCCTTCCAAATATTAATTCTTAGATCATCAGCTAAAGTTTCATCAGAGCCTGTTAATTGCCATTTAGCTTTTACTTTTAGAGATTTTGCAAGTAGTTTTCCTAAATCTACATCAATCCCTTTTAACTCATTGTTTTCTGTAAATGAGTAAGGTGGAAAATCTTCGTAAACAGCTATTGTTATATAACCACTTTCTTGAATCTCTTCAATGCTTCTTGCTTTTGCAAAAACTATCAAAAGTGCAAATAAAACTAATAATCTAAGAATTTTCATAATATTACTCTATACCGTCTTTTGCTCTTCTATCCATGATATATGTTCTAATTGCCCAAATTGCTTCTTGACTTAAAACTTCAGCAAATGATGGCATATAAACATTACCATTTCTTGTAACTCCACTTAATACTTTTCCTAAGAAGTATTCATCTTCAAACTTATCTAACTCTCTTAAATCAGGAGCAATACCACCAGAGATAACATCAAGTCCATGACATCTTGCACAGTTTTCACTATATCCAGATCTTCCAATCTCTACAGCTCTTGCATTATCAGTACTATATGGATTTTCTGATACCCAAGTATCACCTAATTGTTCTAAACCTGTTGTGTCAACTTTTTGTGGTGTAACACTTCCATGCCCAAATGCAGTTATTGCAGAAAACAAAACTGCAAGTGTTAATTTTTCGATTTTATTCATGTATATCCTTTTGCGAAATTTTTGCATGTTGGAATTATAAAGTGTTTTTATAGCTTGATTATAGCAATTAAAAAATCTTTTATTATGCTAAATTGATGCTACTTAATTGATATACAATATAAAAAATAATTAAAAGGTAGATAGATGTTTAAAATCATATTTTTAACAATTTGTTTTTTGTTTACAAATTTATATGCTTTGGAAAAATTAAAAGTAGGTGTTTTAGCATTTGGAACAGTTAATTGGGAATTAGATGTTTTAAAACATAATAAACTTGATATTAAAAATGGTTTTGAACTTGAAGTTGTTAAACTAGCTTCAAAAAATGCTACATCAATAGCCCTTCAATCTGGAAGTGTTGATATTATAGTTACTGATTGGGTTTGGGTAAATACTCAAAGGGCAAATGGGGGAGATTATACACTTTACCCTTATTCTAAGGCAACGGGGACTTTATACCTTGGAAAAAACAGTAATGCTAAAACTTTATTAGATTTAGAAGGGAAAAATATTGGAGTTGCAGGAGGACCTGTTGATAAAACTTGGCTTATCTTAAGGGCATATAGTAAATTAAAATATGGCAAAGATTTTAAAGATATTATTAATCCAACCTTTGCTGCTCCTCCCATATTACTTAAAAAAGTACTTGATGGTTCTTTAGATGGAGCGCTGAACTTTTGGCATTTTAATGCAAAAGCAAAGGCAAAAGGAGCAAGACCTATTATTGAAATTAAAGAGGTTTTTAAAAGTTTTGGAATTAATGAAGATATACCTTTAATTGGTTGGACATTTAGAAGAGATTTAGCTCTCATGGATCCAAGATTATATGATTCATTTATAAATGCAAGTAAAAGTGCTAAAAAAATCTTGTTAGAAGATGATAAAGAATGGGATAGAATAAAACCACTGATGAAAGTAAAAGATGAAGTAACATTTAACTCATTAAAAGAGGGCTATAAAAATGGAGTGATACTTAAATTTGATGAAAAAAACATCGAAGATTCAAAAAAAATATTTAAAGTATTACAAAAACAAGGTGGAAAAAAATTAGTTAAAAATAGCAAAGAGTTAGACCCTGCAACTTTTTGGGAAACTAATCAGTAAAATAAAAATTAGGAAAAAGTGTTGTTACAAACTAGATTATTATCAATTTGTGCTTTTATTATCATATGGCAAGCCTCTTCAATAGTCCTTGCATCTCAAGTTTTCCCTTCATCTGTTGATATAGGTATAAAACTATTTGAACATTTAGTAGATGGGGAATTATTAGATGATTTAAAGATTACACTATTTAGGGTTGTAATAACATTTTTTATCACTATGATAATTGGAATATTTTTTGGAATTATAATGGGAATATCAAAAAAAATAGATGATATCTTTGATTTTTTATTAGTTTTAGGTTTAAATATTCCAGCTTTAGTAGTAATTGTTATTTGTTATATTTGGTTTGGATTAACTGATTTTGCAGCACTTCTAGCTGTAATTATAAATAAAGTTCCAATAGTAGTTGTTAATATAAGGGAAGGGACTAGGGCAATTGAGTCAAAATATATGGATTTAGCAAAAGTTTATAAGGTTCCAAAAAAACAAGTGTTTTTCAAAGTTTTTTTACCTCAAATTTATCCATATATGATGGCTTCTGCTAGATTATCTTTGTCTTTAATTTGGAAAATAGTTTTAGTTGTTGAATTACTTGGGAGAAGTGATGGTATAGGATTTAAAATCTCAATGTTTTTCCAATTTTTTGATATAACTTCTATATTAGCTTATTCTTTAGCTTTTATTTTTATTGTTATGTTTATAGAGATGGCTATTTTAAAACCTTTAGAAAATAAGATGTTGGAATGGAAATAAAATGATAAATATAAATATTCAAAACAAAAGTTTTAATGAAATAAAGGTATTAGAAGATATTGAATTTAAAATTAAAGAACAAGAGTTCATTTCAATTGTTGGTCCTAGTGGTTGTGGTAAAAGCACTTTTTTAAATTTATTGGCAAATTTAGAAACTGATTACAAAGGTGATATTTCAATGCCTTATAAAAATATATCATTTATGTTTCAAGATGATAGATTATTACCTTGGCTTAGTATCAAAGAAAATCTTTTATTAGTTTCAAGATCTAAAGATTTAGATGAGATAAATGATATTTTAAAATTAGTTGCATTAGAAGATGTTTTAGATAAGTTTCCAAAGGCTTTATCTGGTGGTATGAAAAGAAGAGTTGCACTAGCTAGAGCTTTTATAAACCAACCAGAGGTAATTTTTTTAGATGAACCTTTTATATCTTTGGATTTTCCAACTTCCCAAGAATTAAAAAAAGAGTTTTTAAAACTATGTAATAAGTTTAATCCAATTGTTGTTTTAGTAACTCATGATATTAGTGAAGCAATTTTATTTTCCAATAGAATTTTATTTCTTTCTAGTAAACCTGCAAAAATAGTTTTAGAGTTTAATAACCCTAATAATCAAAGTTTTGATATTAAAAATATTGATCAAATAAAAAATAATCTATTGGAAAAATATCCAAATATTTTAAAAGGAGAATTATGATGAAAATTTTAGCTTTTTGTTTGTTGGCAATTTCACTTTTTGCCAGTGAATCTAAACTACAAGTTTTTCAACCACCAACAAGCACTTGCCCTAAATCTTGGTTTATAGAGATGGAAAAAGTAGCAAAAGAGGTTGATGTTGTTACAGTTATGAATGTAAAAAATTTAAAAAGACAAATAGGAATTCCTTATGATATTCAATCTTGTAATACTTCACTAATGGGAGATTATGTTTTTGAAGGGAATGTTCCCTCACGTGCTATAAAAGACTTTTTGAAGGAAAAACCTAAAAATGCAATTGGATTATCTCTTCCAGCTTATGAAAACGATAAAAACCCTAAAACAGTATTTATAATTTTTGAAGATAAAACTTACAAAGAGTTTGGGAAATACTAATCTACAGGGGGTAAAGTAATAATAAATTCTGCCCCTTTATAGGTTTTCTTTTCATAATTAAAAGTTGTGTTTCTTACTTTTATATTACCCTTCATCCCTTCAGTAATCAATCTATATGTCATACTAAGTCCTAATCCTGTACCTCTGGATTTATGTTTTGTTGTAAAATAAGGTTCAAATATTTTTAGGATAATATCTTCATCAATACCTTCTGCATTGTCTTTAATTTCTATAAAAATTGAAGAATTTTTAGTATATGTTTTTATAAAAATATATTTTTCTTTTATTCCCTTTTCTTCAAAGGCATCTTTTGAGTTATTAATTATATTCATTAAACATTGGGTTAATTCATTTGGGTATCCATTAATCTCTATATCTGTTTGTTCTTTACGTACTATATTGATTTCATGTGTTTTTATACTTCCCATCATTAAAGATAAAAAACTATCAATTTGTTTACTTAAGTTAAATTGTTTCTTTTCTCTTTTCCCAATAATAAAATTTCTAAAGTCATCAATTGTTTTTGATAAGTATTGGGTGTTTTCATTAATAGAATCAAGAACAGAATACATCTCATGTTCTTCTAAAATCCCATATTCTTGTTTCATTTTTAAACCACTTGAAGCAGTTGATATAACAGATAAAGGTTGTCTCCATTGATGGGCAATATTTCCAATCATCTCACCTAATGAGGCCATTTTTGACTGTTCTAGTAAAAGTTTTTGTTTCTCTAACTCTTCATTTTTAAATTGATTTAATTGTTTTACTTTTTCATGGAATGCAAATGATAATACTTCTAATTCATCATTTGTGCCTAAAGGCTTATATCTTTCATGAAACTCATTATTGTTTATCTTTTTATATAATTCTATAATAGGTTTAGTGATTGATTCAGCTAATAAATATGAGAGTAAGGTTCCAATCAAGATTAGAATAAAACTCATAATAAGTACTTTTTTTACAGCATCTTGTATGGGAAATAGATATGCAGATTCTAGTTTTCCAATATTTAATGTAATATTTAATTCATCAAAAAGTGATAAGTTTTGATTTTTTAAACTATAAGAATAGTACTTTTTATTTTCATCGTGGTTATTTGTGTATAAAAGTTTATCATTTTTAGTATTTAGTATCTCAATATATTCATCATTTGAATTAACTATATATTTTCGTAAGATTTTTTCAAGATTAAAAGTAGCTATTAAAGCCCCTTGGGTTGTTTCATAATATTTAACAGGTGAAACAACAATAAATTTGTTTTCATTTTTCTCTAAATAATATGTTGTTTGTCCTAGTGCTAGTGCATTTCTAATATATATTGATTTACTATATTTAGGTACATTTTTAGCAGTTTTAAAAATTATCTCACCATCAAAATCTATGATATTTAGGTCTTTTACATTTTTATCTTCCATAAAATTTGAAGCTAGTGGTAAAAGGTATTCCTCTTTATTATCATCATCAATTAAAGAATTAACCATAAGTGAGTTTTTTGAAAGAAGTGATGTTTGCTCAATTAGGTAATAAAGTCTTTCTTGTATTTTTTCTTCTATTAATAAGGCTCTATTTTTTAATAAATCTTGTGCATGGGATTCTGTGTTTTTAATAAATAAATAACCAATTGAAAATGAAATTAGTAACAAAAAAACAGATAATATGAGGGTAAATTGAATTATGATTTTATTTTTTATACTATTTTTAATTGGTTTAGGTTTCATTACTTTATTTCACCAATTGGAATAACTCTTCCTTTTTGATCATATTTTGCAAAGAAAAAGTCTTTTTTCTCTAAAGCTTCGTGGTCAGTTTTACTAAATGGTTTTATATATTTTTTTATCAAACCATTATATTCTTTTAAATTTTCTAGGGCATTTTTTATTTTTTCTCCCTCAAAGGAGTTGGCATCTTTTATTGCTTGTGCAATTATCATAGTAGAATCATATGCTTGAGCAACAGAGGAAGGAGAAACTATATCATAAGTAGATTTCTCACCATATTTTTTGATATATCTTAAAGCAAACTCTTCTGCTTTCTTTGATTTATTTTTTATAAAGCTAAAAGATTGAATAAATTTCAAATCGATATTACTTAGGTATTCTTTATTTTGTTCATAAAACTTTCCACCTAAAATACCCCAATGTGAAGATATTGATATCTTTATTTGGTTTTCATACAAAGTCTTTAAGATATTTGATGCTTCTAAAGTATTTAAAACCATTAAGATTGATTTTGTTTTATGTTGTTTTATTTTAGATATTAAATTATCAAAATTAGTTTGACCTTGGTTTATAATAATAGATTCTAACTCTTTATTGTCTTGTTTTATAAGTTCTAGGGCTCCTCTTCCCCAAATAGAGTTTTCGACAACGATTAAGGGCTTTTTATCATCTTTTAAAGACTCTTTTAAAAGTCTATTTATAATAAATTTATTATTTGTAGAAACTCTAAAAATATAGTTTTCTTCATAACCATTATTAACAATTTTATCTGCAGATGCCCAAGGTGAAAAATAAGGTTTTTTACTTTTTTGGATATCTTCTAGTTCTTTTGAAATTATAGAACTTCTTTTCCCACCTATTACAACTTTTACATTGTCATTTTTTGAGAACTCTTTAAAATTTTTCAAAGCCTTAGTTGTAATAGCTTCATTATCTTTTGTAAGAAGGTTGATTTTTTTACCTAATAATCCACCATTTGAATTAATCTCTTCAATTGCCAATTCAACGCCTCTTTTTAAAGATAAGCCTGAGTCTTTATTTCCAATTGAAAGATTTACATCTAAACCAAAATATATATTATCTTTATTTGCATATTTTTTATTTAATATCTCTTCAGTTTTAGAAATTATATTTGAACCAATCACTCTTTCATACATTTTTACAATATATTTAGTTTTTTCTCTAAAGGCTTCTTTCTCTTCTTTTGTTAAATAGTGTATTTTTACACCTTCATTTTTTATTGTTTCTAGGAACTCTTTTTCTCTTATTTGGGTTTCTTTTCTTTCCCATTTTGTAATCTCATCTAAATTATTAGTTAAAATATCTTGAATCTCTACAGGAAGTTTTCGTAAGCTTTTTTTACTCATGGAAAATAAATATGGTAAATATGCATGTTCGCTTATAGTTAAATTTGATTGAACTTTATGAAATTGCATATTTACAATTGCAACTAAAGGGTTTTCCTGTCCATCAACAACTTTATCTTCTAAAGCTTTTTTAGTAGAATGAAAATCAATAGGTATAGCTTGTGCCCCTAAAGCTTTAAATTGCTCCATTATTATTCTACTTTTCATAACTCTAATCTTTTTGCCTTTGAAATCTGTCGGACTAGTTAATTTAGAGTTCGCAGTAAAATGTTTAAAGCCATTCTCCCAAAAACCAATACCTAAAAGATCAATTTTATCTAAATCTTTTAGAATCATTTTCCCAACTTCTCCATCTAAAAGTTCATAGGCATCCTCTCTTGTTGGAAATAAAAATGGTAAGTCTGCATATTGCATTGAGGGAACTGATACACTCATTTTTGCAGTAGGAGTTATTATAATATCAATTTTTCCTTGACTTGCCAGCTCTATCATTTGATAGTCATTTCCTAATTTTTGTTCAGGGAATATTTTAATTTCCACTCTATTTTTTGTAAGTTCAGCTATTTTTTTTGCATATAAAACAGATGCTTCATGTAAAGCACTATTTTTTGGTAGATTATGGGCAAGTTTTAATTCAATCTTGGAGTTATCATCTTTTTTTTCTGTATTTATTAATTCATTTTTATTTATATCTAAAGTTAGAAAAAAAAATATCGAGAAACAAATAATTATCAATAGTATTATTATATTATTTTTCATAATTCTCTCCCTATAGATAATATCATTATATTATTATATATTTAAATAGCAATTTAAAAAAAATTTTAATTAAGGTGAAAGTTTTTAATCAAGGGAGTTTAAAATTAATGTTTTTAGTCTTTTATTTATAGTAAGTGCTATTTTATCATTGTTATTTAGAGGGTGATATTTCCTAAAAGATATATAGTTTGAGGTTTCATCTTCGTATATAGAGATAACCATTGGACAAAAAGTCATATTGTGAATATTTTCTTGATGCATTTTAAGGGTAAATGAGGTTTTACAAATCAATAAATTTATTCCATTTTTTACAACAACTTTTTCCTCTAGAGCATCAGCAACAGCCTTAGTAGACTTTGCTAAATTTAATTCATGAACTATAACATATGAATTAAAATTTATTTCATCTTTTAAATTCACATATAGTTCATGAAATTTTTCATCTTGAATTTTTACAGTAAAGTAATTATCTTTATCTGTTACCTCATAGGCATTTATACTTAGGCTAAGAACTAAAAGTGCAAGAAAAGATTTAATCATTTTTACACTTCATCTCAAAGGGTGCAATACCCAAAGTATCTAAATCAGTTTTAGGATGTAAAAAGCCAACTTGTGGAGAAACTGAAATAAGTGCCCTAGGTTGAACAAGTGAAATTGGCATTCTAAGCTGTCCATTATAATCTCTAAATGATAATTTTCTTCCCATATATGCTGCTAAATCAAACTTATCAGAGTGAATAAAATCAAGGTTTGTTTTTAAATCAGCAGAATTTGTTTTTGTGATTGCACCAATGATAGATCTAACTGCTGTCCAGTTTGTGTAATCCTTTGATTGCATCCATCTTTTTGCAAACTTTTCAAATCTACTTTGCATTTGAGCTGCTCCCCAAGCTTCAATAACTTTATGCCAAGCTGTTGGAGTTAATCCCTGAGTTCCGGCTATTGGTCTAGGAAGCCAAGTATTAAAATACATAAACTCCCCAAAATCTCCATAATGGTCAGCTAACATAATTAAATCATAATCACTAGCTTGTGTAAATACAGGAAATTCTGCATTTGCTTTTCTTCTAATATCTGAATTATTATCCCAAACTTTTTCTTTTATAATTTTTGCATTAAATTTTTTTACTGACCTTTTTATATCTTTTAGTATCTCTTTATCTTTTGGATTTTCTCCACTTATTAAAAAGATATCTTTAAAATCTCTTTTTACTAAAAATTGAACTAAGCCATCATAAAGCATGGCATTTGAAGGAGCTGTATGAAGTAAGTTTGGTAAACAGTAGTTTTGTCTTAAACTTGTAGTTGGACTAGATGCATTTACCATTAAAGCTTTTTTTGAAAGTGGGTCATTTAGTAACACTTTTAAAAAATCATCTTCTACATTTAATACCACATATGAGTTACCTGCATTTATAAATTCTTCAAAATCTTTTTTTAATTGAGCTTTATCATAAGAGATTTTTTCAATTAGATTGTATTTTTGATTTAAAAATCTAGCACTTTTATTTGAGTCTATTATAGCTTTTTGAGCCCCCTTTAATCCTAAATCTTCTGGGTCTTCAATTATATTTGAAAGTACTGGAGGCTTTTTTATTTTTTGTTCTAGATATAAAATATTTACTTCTAGTGCAAAGGCATTTATAAACCCTAACATTAAAAATAGACTAAATAATCGTTTCATTTCTATCCTTAAAATATATTTTGTAAAAGTATATATAAAATGTATAGCCTCAGTCTAGCAATATGATAACAAAAATCAATACGCTATATTATAGCTATAAAGCTTCATTACAATTAAAGATAAATTACAAAAAGGATTATGCATGAAGAAAATTGTATTATTAATAGCTATGCTACTTTTAACAGGAGAATTTGCAACGGCTAAAAATTTGAAGGGTTTATTACACTCTAAAACTAAATTAAATCCTATTACTATTAGTGTGGGTCAACCACTTGCAAGTGAACCATATAAATTAGAATCGGGTAAATATTACGAACTTGTTTTAAAAAGTGATGGTTCTAGAGAAATACCTATAGTAGGTGCAGCTTTTTTTAGAAATATTTGGGTAAATCAAATATCTATTAACGGTATTGAAGTAAGACCACTAGGTTTAGATGGGTTTGAGTTTGATGATGAAGGTGAAATTGAAATGACTTTTATACCTATTAAACCAGGAACTTTTACTTTAGGTTTACCATCAGCTAAAAGTGATAGAGAAAGAGCAACTTTTATTGTTGAATAAATTTTTATTAAAAGGGAATTAGTGATGAAGAAATTAATTTTTACATCTATTTTATCAGTATTGGCTGCATCAATCTTAAGTGCAGATACAATATTTGTATCAAATGAGAAAGACAATACTATTAGTGTTATTGATTCAGATACAAATAAAGTTATAAAAACATATGAAGTAGGGCAAAGACCTAGAGGAATACTGCTTACAAGTGATTATAAAAAATTATATATTTGTGCAAGTGATGATGATACAGTTCAAGCTATGGATACTAAAACAGGGGAAATCTTATATAATTTACCATCAGGTGAGGACCCAGAGCAGTTTGCATTACATCCAGATGGGAAAGAGCTTTATATATCAAATGAGAATGATGGAATTGTAACTGTTGTAGATATTCCAAATAGAACTGTAGTATCTCAAATTGAAGTTGGTTTAGAACCTGAGGGGATGGCTGTAAGTCCTGATGGAAGTATGGCTATTAATACATCAGAAACTTCTAACTTTTTACATTGGATTGATACAAAAACAAAAGAGATTGTTCATAATACTTTAGTGGATGCAAGACCAAGACATATAGAATTTTCAAAAAATGGTGATAAAGTTTGGGCATCAAGTGAGATTGGTGGGACTGTTGTGGTAGTTGACACTAAAACAAAAGAGAGTGTTGCAAAATTAGGTTTTAAAATTCCTGGGATTTTTAAAGATTTAATTCAGCCAGTTGGTATTAAACTAACAAGCGATGGAAAATATGCCTTTGTAGCTTTAGGACCAGCTAACCATGTTGCTGTAATTGATGCAAAAACATATAAAGTTATAAAGTATTTATTAGTTGGAAAAAGAGTTTGGCAATTAGCTTTTGCCCAGAATGAGAAAAAACTTTATACTACAAATGGTGTAAGTGGTGATGTATCTGTAATAGATGTTGATTCTTTAAAAGTAGAAAAAACAATAAAAGTAGGAAGATATCCTTGGGGATTAGCAGTAATTCCTAGTAAATAGTAAAGTTGTAAAATGAGTGAAAAAATATTAGAATTAAAAGAGGTAGATTTTTCCTATGGAAAGAAACAGGTATTAGATAAGGTTTCTTTTAATATAAAAAAAGGTGAGTTTTCAGTTTTATTGGGACTAAATGGAGCTGGAAAATCAACTATTTTTTCACTTATTACAAGACTTCTTAAACTTGAAGTTGGTGAAATCAATATAAATAATCACTCCATAAAAAACTATAGTGAAGCTTTAAAAAATATTGGTATTGTTTTTCAAGAACCAACTTTAGATTTAGATTTAACTGTTAGACAAAATCTTTATTATTATGGTTCATTAAAGGGCTTAGGTTTTGTACAAACAATAAAATCAATTGAAAATGAGATTGAAAGACTTGAATTAAAACCACATTTAGATACTACAGCTAGAAAACTAAATGGAGGACATAGAAGAAGAGTTGAAATTTTAAGGGCTCTAATTAATAAACCAAAACTACTTTTACTTGATGAACCTACTGTTGGACTTGATTTAAAAAGTAGATTTGATATCTTAGATTATGTTAGAGATTTAGTAAAAAGGGAAAACCTAAGTGTTCTTTGGATTACTCATCTTTTCGATGAGGTAAATGAAGATGATGAAATTTCATTTATTAAAGATGGTAAAATAGTAGAAACGGGTATTGTGAGTGCTATTATGGAAAAATATGAAAAGGAGAATTTGGTTGATACTTTCAATCAAATTGTAAAATAGCCATGAATATATATTTTAATTGTATGAAAGGTATTATCTACAAAGAATTAATTAGATTCGTTAAACAAAAAAGTAGATTTTTTTCAGCTCTTGTTAGACCTTTACTTTGGCTATTTATCTTTTCAGTTGGTTTTAAAACTGCTTTAGGACTTGCTATTACTCCTCCATATGAAACTTATATCACCTATGAAACCTATATTGTTCCAGGACTTGTTGGGATGGTATTACTTTTTAATGGTATGCAAAGTAGTTTAACAATGATATTTGATAGGGAGATGGGTAGTATGAAAATACTTTTATCTTCTTATATAAATAGAAATTTCTTACTATTTTGTAAAATGTTTGCAACTTCAATAGTATCAACAATTCAAGCAATCACTTTTTTACTTATTGCTAAATTGTATGGGGTAGATATTTCATATTTGGCAATAGTGGTAACTATTCCTATAATTATAATTTCATCTATAATTCTTAATGCCTTTGCACTTTTTATCTCTTCTGTTATAAAACAATTAGAAAATTTTGCAACTGTAATGAACTTTGTTATCTTCCCAATGTTCTTTTTAAGTTCCGCTTTATACCCACTTTGGAAAATTAAAGATTCGTCTATACTTTTATATGAAATTTCTTCATATAATCCTTTTACTTATATTGTAGAATCTATTAGGTTCTCACTATACCTAAAGGTCGATACACAGGCACTTCTAGTACTAGTAATATCTCTTATTATAACTTTAATTATGGCATTTTTAGGGTTTAAATCAAAAAAAGTTAACAATAGCTAAACTGTTGCTACTTTTCTCATATATACTTCTCTTAAGACAATTTTCAGTCTGACAATTATAAAAGGAGATAGCATGAAAAAGAGTTTTTTACTAACTAGTGCAGTAGCTGTTACGCTTTCTGCATTAATTAGTGGATGTGCGACTAGCAACACTGCAATGTCTGATAGTAAATCAGCGGTTACAAAGCCATCATATACATCTGTAACATATGATGAGATTTTAAATGATGATAAAACAACTGGGGATGTTTTAACATATGGACATGGACAAAATGGTCAAAGATTTTCACCACTGACTCAGGTGAATAAAGAGACTGTTAAAGATTTAGTTTCTGTATGGAATTTCTCATTTGGTGGTGAAAAACAAAGAGGTCAAGAATCTCAACCATTAGTAAAAGATGGTGTTATGTATGTAACTGCATCTTATTCTAGAATGTATGCAATTGATTTAGCAACTGGTGAAGAGTTATGGCAATATGATGCAAGACTTCCAAGTGGAATCTTACCATGTTGTGATGTAATCAACAGAGGTGCTGCAATTTATGGTGATTTAGTAGTTTTTGGAACACTAGATGCTAAATTAGTGGCATTAAACAGAAAAACTGGAAAAACAGTATGGAAGAAAAAAGTAGCGGAATATAAAGATGGTTACTCTATTACTGCTGCTCCATTAGTTGTTAAAGATATGATTATCACTGGTGTAGCTGGTGGTGAGTTTGGTATTGTTGGTAAAGTTGAAGCTTATGATGCTAAAACTGGTAAACTAATTTGGACTAGACCAACTGTTGAAGGTCACATGGGTTACTTAAATGGAAAAGAAAATGGAATTACTGGTGGCGAAGCTGGTAAAACATGGCCTGGAGATTTATGGAAAACTGGTGGAGCTGCAACTTGGCTTGGTGGTACATATGACTCTGAGACTGATTTATTATTCTTTGGAACAGGAAACCCTGCACCATGGAACTCACATAATAGACCAGGAGACAACTTATACTCTTCTTCAAGATTAGCAATTAATCCTGATACAGGAAAAATTGTTTGGCATTATCAAACTACTCCACATGATGGATGGGATTTCGATGGTGTTAATGAGTTAGTTTCATTTAATAAAGATGGTAAGAAATATGCTGCAACTGCAGATAGAAATGGTTTCTTCTATGTATTAGATAGAACTAATGGTAAATTCGTTACTGCTAATCCATTTGTTTCAAATATTACTTGGGCAACTGGAATTGATAAAAATGGTAGACCAATGTTAACAGCAGATGGAAGACCTGGAAATCCTGGTGATGCTTCAAAAGGTAAATCAGTATTCTCTGTTCCTTCATTCTTAGGTGGTAAAAACTGGATGCCAATGGCTTATTCTAAAAAGACTGAATTATTCTATGTTCCTTCAAATGAGTGGGGAATGGATATTTGGAATCAACCAATTCATTATAAAAAAGGTGCTGCTTACTTAGGTGCTGGATTTACAATTAAACCAATCTTTGAAGATCACATTGGTTCACTTAAAGCAATTGAGCCAATGACAGGAAAAATTAAATGGGAATATAAAAACCCTGCACCACTATGGGGTGGAGTTTTAACTACTGCTGGTGGACTTGTATTTACAGGAACTCCTGAAGGTAAATTCTTAGCATTTGATGATGAAACTGGTGAGATTTTATTTAAATACAATGCTGGTTCTGGAATTGTTTCTTCTCCTATTACTTGGGAGCAAAATGGTGAGCAATATATCGCAATCGTTTCAGGTTGGGGTGGAGCTGTTCCTTTATGGGGTGGTGAAGTTGCAAAACTTATTAAGAATATAAACCAAGGTGGAACTGTTCACGTATTTAAATTATTTAAAAAATAATAGTTAATCTGAAAATCAAAAAAGGAGGTAACTAAAATGAAATGGGAAACACCTACATTCGTAGATAACAGATTTGGTTTTGAAGTTACTATGTACATTTGTACAAAGTAATTTTTTAAACTTGACTAGAGCTTTTGCTCTAGTCTTTTCTTCAAACAAAAAAATGTGGGAATTTTTTTCTTTGAGGAAAAATGAAAGGATATATTGTGAGGATTCAAGTTCTAGGTTCAGGTGCAGGTGGTGGCTTACCACAATTTAATTGTAACTGTGACAATTGTAAAGGTTACAGAGAAGGCAAAAAAAGTATAAAAAAAAGAACTCAAAGTTCAATTACTATTAGTGAAGATGGTGAGAACTGGGTTTTACTTAATACTAGCCCAGATATTTTAGAGCAAATTCATAATTCACCTTTTTTACATCCAACAAAAAAAAGAGAAACTAAAATTAAAGCAATCGTATTTAACGATGCTCAAATAGACCATACAACTGGTTTACTTATGTTAAGGGAAGGTTGTCCTCACCAAATTTATTGTACAAAAGAGGTAAATGAAGAATTGAATTCATCATTTCCTACTATGAAAATGTTACAACATTGGGATGGTGGAGGAACTGTTTGGCATGAAATCTTGCCAGATTCTACTACAAAATTTGAAATACCAGTGATGCCTTCATATGAGTTTTATGCCCATGCACTTATTTCAAATGCACCACCATATTCACCACATAGAGATCATCCAAGAAAGGGTGATAATATTGGAATTACAGTTGTAAATAAAAATACAGGAAAAAGATTGTTTTATCTTCCTGGTCTTGGGGTTATGGAAGATCATGTTTTTGAAGAGATGCGAAATGCAGATGTTCTTTTAATAGAAGGAACCCTTTGGACAAATGATGAGATGATAAAAGGTAAGTTTTCTACTAAATTAGGCACTGATATGGGGCATATCCCTTTAAGTGGAGAAGAAGGGCTTATTAAAATTTTAGATACTTTAGAAAAACCACGAAAAATATTAATTCATATTAACAATACAAATCCAATCTTAGATGAAGAAAATCCTGAATATAAAGAACTTATTTCCCATGGGATTGAAGTTTCTTATGATGGGATGAGAATAGATATATAAAGAATATATTTATTTCTTTTTATAAAAAAATAAAAAATTTGACATTAAATAAGGAGAAGAAGAATGACAAAAAAAATGAGTGAATTACTAAGTAAAGAAGAGTTTGAAGCAAAGTTAAGAGGTATGGGTGATATGTATCACATTCACCATCCATTTCATATTAGAATGTATCAAGGGGATTGTACAAAAGAGGAAATCCAAGGCTGGGTAGCAAATAGATTTTATTATCAAACAGCAATTCCAATTAAAGATGCAGCAATTATGTCAAATAACCCACCTTTAGAAGATAGAAGAAAATGGATTGATAGAATTATTGACCATGATAGTGTTGGTGGTGGAATTGAAGCTTGGCTTGAATTAGGTGAAGCTGTTGGATTAAATAAAGAGGATTTAATTTCTCATAAATATGTTTTACCATCAGTTAAATTTGCAGTAGATGCTTATATTAACTTTGCAAAACAAAGACCTTGGAAAGAAGCTGCAATGTCATCTTTAACTGAGATGTTTGCACCTCAAATTCACCAACAAAGATTAAGTACATGGCCAGATAATTATCCTTGGATTGAAGCAAAAGGTTTGAGATATTTCCAAAAAAGATTGAGTGAAGCAAGAAGGGATGTTCAACATGGACTTTCAATCACTTTAGAAGAGTTTAATACAGTTGAACTTCAAAATAAAGCTTTTGAAATTTTACAGTTTAAACTTGATATACTTTGGACTATGTGTGATGCTTTATATTTGGCATACGAATTAAAAAGACCACCGTATTTCAATATTGAAGGTTATGAAAATGAACAAAGAAAAATTAATTGTAGTGAATGAACACTTTCAATTACAATTTGAGCAAGCACAAGATTGTTTTGTTTTATTATACCCAGAAGGTATGGTTCAACTAAATCAAAGTGCTGGTGAAATAATGAACCAATGTGATGGAACTAAGAATTTTAATGAAATAGTTTCAACATTGGAAAAAAAGTTTGAGATGTCAGGATTAGAAAAAGATGTGGAAGCATTTTTTGATGAAGCCTTTGATAGAAAGTGGGTAAATTATGTCAACTAATGAAAAGTCGGGGATTAAACCACCTTTGTGGGTACTTTTAGAGTTAACTCACAAATGCCCTTTAGAGTGTACTTATTGTTATAATCAATTAGATTTTGCAAATACAAAAGATGGTATGAGTAAAGAAGATTGGTTTAAAGTTTTAGATGAAACTAGAGCTTTAGGGGCTGTTCAATTAGGAATTTCAGGTGGTGAACCTTTACTAAATAAAGATATTGTTGATGTAGTAAGATATGCAAATGATTTAAAATTTTATACAAACTTAATCACTTCTGGTGTAGGTGGTGAAAAGGGAGTTTTAAAAAAGTTAAAAGAAGCTGGACTTAAAACTGTTCAATTAGGTATTCAGTCTCATGATGAAAATACTATGACTTTAATTACAAACAATAAATCAGCAATGAAAGATAAAATTGCCTTTGCAAAAGAGGTAAAAGAACTTGGTATGCAACTTATTATAAATACTTGTATCACAAGACAAAATATTGAGCAAGTTGGTGAGATAATTGAGTTTTGTGATGAGCTTGGAGCAAACTATTTAGAGATTGCAAATATTCAATACTATGGGTGGGCATTAGAAAATGTTGATGCTCTTTTACCAAGTAAAGAACAACTTGACAAGGCTATGGAAGTAACAAATTTTTATAGGGAAAAAAGAAAAGATATGAAAGTATTTTTTGTAGTACCTGATTATTATGAAAATAGACCAAAGGCATGTATGAATGGATGGGGAACAACTTTTTTAACAATTAATCCAGATGGAATAGCTCTTCCATGTAATACTGCAAATACTTTACCAATAGATTTTCCAAATGTAAAGGAGTCTTCTGTAAAAGAGATTTGGTATGAATCAAAAGCTTTTAATTTTTTTAGAGGTGATGAATGGATGAATCCAACATGCAGATCTTGTCCTGAAAAAGAGAAAGATTTTGGTGGATGCAGATGCCAAGCATATGCATTAACACAAGATATGCATGAAGCAGATCCAGTTTGTGATAAATCAGCTTATCATGGAGTTGTTAAAAAAATAGTTGAGAATGCAAATAAAAGTGATAGTCAACCTATTTATAGAAATAAACAAAACTCTTTAAAATTTATTGAAAAACAAACCTGTTGTTCTTAAGTATATTACTTAAGAACTAGGTCTTTCAACCATATAACCAATACCTCTAACATTTACAATAAAATCCTCTTTTAAAACTTTTTTAACTCTATTTACCTCTGCTCTAATTGTTGCATTATCAATAAAGTCGTCATTCCAAACGTAATCCCTAAACATATCATAGTTACAAACTAAACTTCTATTATTTGTAAGTAGTTCTATAATTTGAAGTTGTCTTTTGGGTAAGATGTGTGGTTCGTTGTTAAAATATAATGTCATACTTTCACTATCAAAACTGTATGATTTTGATAATCTTTTATGGTTCATTGGTGCAGTTCTTGTTTTTAGAATTTTTTCAATTCTAAGATTTAATTCTTTTAAGTGAAATGGTTTTTTTAAATAATCATGACATCCAATATCAAAGGCCCTTGAGATATCTTCAATATCTATAAGTGCAGAAATAAAAATAGTTGGTACCATTCTTTTCTTTTTATGTAAATCTTCTAAAATAGTAAGGCCATCAATACTTGGAACATTAATATCAAAAACAAGAAGGTCAAATTTTTCTTCATCTAATTTTTTTAGACACTCATCTCCATCTTTTACAGATTGAACAGAGTGACCTACTGTTCTAAGATATTGAGTTATTGCCTCATTTAGCATAATATCATCTTCTAATAATAAAATTTTCATCTTTCCCCTTTAAATAGATAAACAAATGATGTGAAATATTCGTTAGATTCTAAATATATTTCAACACCCTCTTCATCACAAATTCTTTTTACTAAATTTAATCCCAATCCAAATCCATCTTTTGATTTCTCTTCTCTATAATATTCTTTAAAGATTTTGTCTGGATCTTGGATTTTTTTTGAATGGCTTGAAACCATAAGTTTAAAGTGAGTTCCTTCTTTTTTTAATGTTACATAAATATCTTCATTTTCATAAGTGTATTTTATGGCATTTGTAAGATTGTTATCAATTATTCTTTGTAGTTTAGATTCATTAAAATGTAAAACCATAGGTTCTTTTGGTGCTTTAAAAACAAATTTTGATTTTACTTTAGTTGCAACTTGGTTAAAAAACTCAACTCTACTTCTAACAAAATCTTTAAAATCAATTTTATGTTCAGGGTAATCTATTTGATCTTTTTTTACTAAATAACTTAAATCATCATATATAGAAAAAAGATTTTTCATAGCTACTTCAATATTTGATAAGTATTGATTTTTACCATTTTCCATTTCATATAATTCAATGTTTGCCATTATTATTGAAAGTGGTGTATTTGTTTCATGAACTGCATGTTTTAAAAATTGTTTTTGTGACGTTAGCAGGTTTTGTGCATAAAGTTCTGATTCCTTTAAACTTTTTGATTGGTCTTGATAATCATCTGTACTTTTTTGTACTAAGTGAGTAAGAGATCTTAAAGTTCTTGCAAAGGCAGCATCTTTTTTTGATTTTGTTTTCTTCTCTGGATAAATTTCCAATGCATTAACTTTTTTATCATGTTCACTTAATGCTACTACTGTTAATGTTTGATTTAATAATTCATTATGACCATCTCTATGGAAAAACTCTGCATAAGTAAAAAATCCAGAAGTTGGAGCAATAACTGCAAAAGGTTGTGTTTCAAGTTTTATTAATTCTCTTAAATACCTTCTTCTTGCCATACAAGAATATAAGAAAAAAGTTTCAATTGGATGATCAAAACTTGTATCTAAAGCACTAAGTGGATTATTCATTATAGATTCTGCATCCCCAAAACCAAGTCTAACTATATCACCTTTTCTTAAATTTCCTCCACAACTTAAACTTCCATCTCTGTGCTGTTCAAGTACTGCTCTTGCTGTTGGTATCCCATTTCTTTCAACTATTAAAGGAAACTCTGTTTGCGCAACACTCTCACCTAAATATTTTTTATAAAACTCAGAAGGACTCATCCCCGAGATTTTATAAATTCTATTTCCATCAACTTCATCTATTGTATGCTCTAAACCTATTGGAACCCAATCAAACTTTCTCGCGTTTGTTACTTTTAATATATCTGAGTTAAGTGAAACTGCTATATACCCTTTAGGATAGATTTGCTTTCCTAAAGAGATAAAGGTTTGTTTAAATACTCCATTATCTCCTGCCATACCACCACATACCATTATAGAATTATCATATTTTTCTATACCTTTCAAATACTCTTCAGCATTTGTCCCAGTTCCATCGGTAAAAGTGATTATTAACTTTGTATTATCGGTGATAACTTTTTGTGCAATCTCATATCCTATATTAAATGCGTCATCCCCTTTCATATAATAAGCTTTTAAATATGTATTATCAAAAATTGAAATTGATATAATTGTTTTAAGTGTAGAGATTTTTGATTCACATATCTCTCCATCGGTAGTTGTCCCTAAACATACTGCCTGTGGAATATTATCCATTACTGTTTTTGTAATTAACTCCAATGTGCTTGAATCATGACCAGAAAATATTTGAATTAGAACATTTTCTTTATCTTTAAATATACTATAATCAATTAAATCAGTTAAGTTGTTATTGAAAAATGTGTAGTTATATGTTTTCATAAAAAAAGTGTAGCATAATTTTTTAATTTTTTAACAAAATTTCAATTGATAAAAGCCCTATTTCATGGTATTGTTACCATTTTTTTCTAATTGCTACGTTAATGCTACGCAATCGCTAAATTCAGGCTATAATTCTCGTGTAAGATTTCAATATTCAAAAAATAGATACCTTTTGAGTATTTATTTTCAATTAAAAAATAAAGGAAAAGATATGTATAGTAAACCAGAATTTAAACCTCAATATGAGAACTTTATTGGTGGAGAGTGGGTAGCTCCAAAAAGTGGTGAGTATTTTGATAATATTTCTCCAGTTGATGGTGAAGTATTAACTAGAATTCCAAGATCAAATGAAGAAGATGTTGAATTAGCAATTCAAGCTGCAAAAACTGCTTTTGAATCTTACAAACACACTTCAGTAGTAGAAAGATCTACTATGTTAAATAAAGTTGCTGATGCAATTGAAGCAAAATTAGAAAGTTTAGCAGTTGCAGAAACACTAGATAACGGAAAAGCTGTAAGAGAAACTTTAGCAGCAGACGTTCCTTTAGTTGTTGATCATTTTAGATATTTTGCATCAGTTATTAGATCAGAAGCTGGTACAGTTGCTGATTTAGATGAAAATACTATTTCTCAAGAGGTTTATGAGCCATATGGTGTTGTTGCTCAAATTATTCCATGGAACTTCCCATTATTAATGGCTGCATGGAAATTAGCTCCTGCATTAGCAGCAGGTAACTGTGTTGTTATGAAACCAGCGAGTGCAACTCCAATGTCTATTTTATTAATGATGGAAGCTATTCAAGAAGTATTACCAGCTGGTACAGTTAATATTATTAATGGTTCAGGTGGAAAAATTGGTAAATTCTTATCAACTCACCCAGATGTTAAAAAAGTAGGATTTACAGGTGAGACTACAACTGGTCAATTAATTATGCAATATGCAACTGAGAATATTATCCCTTCTACTTTAGAACTTGGTGGTAAATCTCCAAATATTTTCTTAGAGTCAATTATGGATGCTGATGATGAGTTCTTCGATAAAGCAATTGAAGGTCTTGTATTATTCGCATTTAACTCAGGTGAGGTTTGTACTTGTCCTTCAAGAGCATTAATCCAAGAGTCAATTTATGAGCCATTTATGGAAAGAGTACTTGAAAGAGTTGCAGCTATTAAATTAGGTAATCCATTAGATCCTGAGTGTATGATGGGTGCTCAATGTTCTTCTAACCAAAAAGAAAAAATTATGGAATATATCAAAATTGGTAAAGAAGAGGGTGCTGAGTGTCTAATTGGTGGAGATGCTTATGAGTCTGAAGTAAATCCAAATGGATTCTATATTCAACCAACAATCTTCAAAGGTCACAATAAAATGAGAATCTTCCAAGAAGAGATTTTTGGACCTGTATTAGCAGTAACTACATTTAAAGATGAAGATGAAGCATTAGAGATTGCAAATGATACTATCTACGGATTAGGTTCAGGTGTATGGTCAAGAGATGCGCACCAATTACATAAATTCTCTAGAGGAATTGAAGCTGGTAGAGTTTGGGTTAACTGTTACCACATGTACCCATCACATGCATCATTTGGTGGATACAAAAAATCTGGTATCGGTAGAGAAACTCACATGATGATGTTAAACTCTTATAGACATACTAAAAATATCTTAACTTCTTACAGCAAAAATGCTTTAGGATTCTTTTAATAGATATTAAAACTTAAAAGCGGGCCAGGGAGGCCCCTCCATTTTTTACTTTCCTCAGCCTCCCTGGCCTTAATTTTCTAACCTCAAGTCTCTTTAAATAAAATTAACTAAAATTGTATTTAAAGGGATTTTCTACAAATTCCCGCAATTATAAAATTACAAAGGATTAGTTATGGATATTAGAAGAGTAATAGCTACACCTGAAGCACAAAAAGTTATTGAGATGTTAATTGAAAAAAATGGGGAATTAGTATTTAATCAAAGTGGTGGTTGTTGTGATGGAACATCTCCAATGTGTTATGAAAAAGCTGACTTTTATGTACCAAGTAGAAATGTAAAACTTGGTGAAATTTGTGGTGTAGAGTTTTTTATTGATCATGAACAGTTTGAATATTTTAGACACTCTCAAATAATTGTTGATGTGAAAGAGGAAAAAGGTGCCTTTGGTAACTCTTTTTCACTTGAGATTGATGAAGGATATCAATTTTTAACAAGGTCTAGAATTTTTACAGATGAAGAGTATGAAGAGTTAAAGAAAATAGAAAGTTAAAAACTTTCTATTTTTTTACTATTAAAGCTTTGAATCTGTCACCCATACCAGTTGGTTCAAGTAAAGTTTTTACTTTAGCAGATTCTCTTAAATAAGTATTTTCGTTACTATTTTCTTTTAATATTTCCAGTAAATCTATAATACCAAAATCTATTAATGTTGCCATTTGAGTTTTGTAATCAACTGATTTTATATCAAACTCTTTAAAACAGTCTTCTAAGTACTTAAAATCTACATCATAGGTAATATCTGAATTTGCATATAATGTATCTAAATCTAAATTTTCTTCAAATATTGGAAACACTTTATGTTTAGAATATATTCTAGTTGAAAAGTCATTTCTAGGATAGTTGTCACCATAATCAAAAGTTACAAATTCAAATTTTTTTATATTAGTACATATTGCATTAGCAAATTCTTTATATCCAATAGCTATTTCACCTTTTGTAATTCTATATTTTTTACAATGTTCAATTATATTTTTATCTTCACATTTTTTAAAATCTATTTTGTGATTTTGCACATGTCCTAATTGAAGTTCATCATCTTTTGTGAAAACAAGTTCACAAGGAAAGGCATCAAATATCTCATTTGCAATTAAAAAGGCATGGGGAAGTTTAACTTTACTAATATCATCATAGTGAACTAAGTTTATAGCTTCACCAAAGGATTGTTTTAAGTACTCTTGTTGTTTTTGTTTTAAAGAATTGAACCTTTCAACTATTGCAAAGGTAAGGGTATTTAAAAGTTCAGGTTTTAAAGTATAGATAAATTGAATTATATCAGCTAATAAATATCCATGGTGTGCGCCAATTTCTAAAATTGTTGTATTGTTTGGAAGCTCATTAGAATTGATTTTATCAACTATTCTTTTTGCAATGCTACCACCAAAAAAAGAAGAACTTGATACAGATGTATAGAAATCACCTTTTTTACCTATTTGTTTGTAGTTTGCATAATATCCATCTTTGCCATATAGCCAAGAGTTGAAGTATTCACTAAATTTTTGATTTTTCATAAATTTAGTTTAGCAAAAAGTGCCCCAAAAGGCACTTTTGTTTAAAAAATATTATAGTTTATTTTCATTTTTACCTAAGTATTCAGCAACACCTTCTGTAGATGCTTTCATACCTTCATCACCTTTACTCCATCCTGCAGGACAAACTTCACCATGTTCATTAGTAAATAACATAGTATCAACCATTCTAATCATCTCATCAATATTTCTACCTAATGGTAAGTCATTTACAACTGCATGTCTTACTGTACCATCTTTATCAATTAAGAATGATCCTCTAAGTGCTACAGATTCTCCAAATAATACATCATAATCTCTTGAAATTTGTTTTGTGATATCTGCAACCATTGGAAACTTAACTCTTCCAATTCCACCATTTTCAACAGCAGTTTCTCTCCATGCAAAGTGAGAAAATTCTGAGTCAATTGAACAACCAATTACTTGAATTCCTCTTTCTTCAAAATCAGCAACTCTTTTTGAGAATGCGATAATTTCTGATGGACAAACAAAAGTAAAATCTAAAGGCCAGAAAAATAAAACTGCACCTTTCTCACCAATATTATTGTATAAATTAAAATCTTCTTTGATTTGACCATCTGCCATTACAGCTGTTGCTGTAAAATCTGGAGCTTTTTTTGTTACTAACATTATATATCCTTTAATAATTTTTTTCTTTTAAGATGTGTAATTGTACATATTTAAATTTAAACTAATCTTAATAAATTTTAGTAAAGGATAATTTTTTTCCTTTGTGAAGAATGGTGTTTTAAACTAAAGCAAAAGGGAATTCTCCCTTTTACTTTTTATTTAGAATTATTCTACACAAGCATCAATGATTGATTGTTGGTTTGCATAAAGGTAAATTTCTACTCTTCTATTTAAACCCATGTTTTCAGTTGAATTATTTGGTGCGATTGGTTTATTGTAAGAACAACCTTTTGAAAAGATTTGATTTTGTATACCACTATTATAGATTGTATTACCTACATTTGCTGCTCTTTGATTTGATAGTTTCTGGTTATATTCATATGAACCTCTATTATCTGTAAAGCCCACAACTTGTACAATTGTATTTGGATAGTTTCTTAATACATCAGAAATTTTAGAGATTTTTCTTGCTGCAGTTGCAGTTGGTACAGCAGAGTTTGTTTGAAAAACCATACTATCTCTTAACATTATTTTTACGTATTTGTCGGTATTTGAAACAATTAAATCTGAATTTGGGTCTAATGCAGCATTAGGATTATTGTTAACATTAGTATTTAGCTCTTGTGCAACTTCTTTTGCTTGTTGGTCCATAGAGTAACCAATTCCACCACCAACTGCAGCACCAATTGCACCACCAATAACGGCTCTTTTTGCTCCACCTCCTGATGTAGAAGCACCAATAACAGCTCCTAAAATACCACCAATTAGTGCTCCAGATTGAGTTTTATTCATTGAAGTATTATTTGATGATGTATTTGTACTTTGTGTTGCTGCACATCCTGATAAAACTGCTACAACAACAGAAATTGAGGTGATTTGTTTAAAAAATGATAACTTTTTCATGGTATTAATCCTTTTTTTTGTATAAGATTATTATAACAATCATATTGTGAAATAAAAGTGAAGAAATTTAATTAGATGTAATTGATATGTAATTAAACTTAGTTAACTAATTGATATATGTAACTAATATACTAGTTTAATTATGGTACAATATGGTTTACAAAATATAAAAGGAGCCAAAAGTGTATAAAACAGGCTATAAAAAAACTAAGATATTGGCAACACTTGGACCTGCAAGTAATAGTGTAGAAGTGATTGAAGGATTAGTTAAAGCTGGTGCAAATATGTTTAGACTGAACTTTTCTCACGGTTCGCATGAATATCATGAAGAAACTTTAAAAAATATTAGAACTGTAATGAATAAACTTGATGTTACAATTGCAGTTTTACAAGATATTTCTGGACCAAAAGTAAGAATAGGTGAGTTAAAAGAAAAGTTTGAACTTTTTCAAGGTGATGAAATCACATTTTTAAAAGAAGAGATTATAGGGTATAAAGAATCAGATAAAAAATATGTTGTTTCAACAAACTATCCAGAACTATTGGACAAAGTAAAAGTTGATGAATATATATATTTATATGATGGAACTATTAGAGCAAGAGTTATTGAAACTGGTGAAAAAGTTGTTGCTACTGTTGAGAATCATGGTACTTTAACATCAAAAAAAGGTATTAACTTCCCAAATACAGTAATTGATATCAATGTAATTACAAGAAAAGATGAAGAGGATATTGCATGGGGTGTTAAAAACAAAGTTGATTACTTCGCAATCTCTTTCGTACAAAATAAAAACGATATGTTAACAGCAAGAAAGCTTCTTGGAAATTATCAAGGTAAATTAATTGCAAAAATTGAGAAGTTTGACGCAGTTGAAAATATTGATGAGATTATTGAGGCTTCTGATGGACTTATGGTTGCAAGGGGAGATTTAGGAATTGAAGTTCCTTATTATGAAGTACCAACAATTCAAAAAACACTTATTAAAAAGGCAAATGAAGCTTGTATCCCTGTAATTACAGCAACACAAATGCTTTTATCGATGACTCACAACGAAAGAGCTACAAGAGCAGAAATCTCAGATGTAGCAAATGCAGTACTTGATGGAACAGATGCTGTTATGCTTTCAGAAGAGAGTGCAGTTGGTATTGATCCAATTAATACAGTAAAGACAATGGCAAATATTATTGCTAAAACTGAAGAGATTTATCCATATGATAAACACAATAAATTATCTTATCATGATAGTTTTGATGTTATTCAAGGAACAGCTACAAAGTTAGCTGATGATATTGGTGCTAAAGGTATTATTGCATTAACAAGTTCTGGTTTATCAGGTAGAAAAATCTCAAGATATAGACCTAAAACAAATATCTATATGTTCACACACCAAAGAAGAGTATTAAATCCTATGTGTGGATTATGGGGTGTTGAACCAATTGCTAAAATTAAAGAAGCGGGTGCTTCAAAAATGATACAAAAAATGTTAAAAGTTTTAGATGAAAAAGGTTATTTAGATAAAACTGCAACATATATTGCTACCTTTGGATATCCAGTAGGTGTTCCAGGAAGTACAAATACTATTAAGATTTTAACTCCATCAGAGTTAGAATATTATTTAGAGTTACCAAAAGATAAGAAGTAATAACTTCTTATCTTTAGCTCATTTTAGCGTATAGTTCAAGAAGTTCTATTTGTTTTTGAAGTTCTAAAATATTTAATTCAATTGATCTAATCTCTTGTGAATTTTTTAGAATATCAACATCACTTTGTGTTTTTAATTGTGCATCTCTTTCTTCAATAATAACTTCTAATAAAGAACTATAAAGTTCATAATCACTTTTTGCAATCTCTTTTTTATTATCATACATTTTTATTTTAGAAAGTTTAGTTCTATAAAAGTTTTTCTCTTCTAATTCTTGATTCTTTAGGTTTAATTTAGAACTTAAATAATTGATTCTTTGGGTTTCAATATCATTAAAAGTTCTAATATCTAAAGGAATAGAAACTGAAAAACCATAGCTATTTACATTTTCATTTGTTGGAAAGCCATTATCTTTTTCATGGTTTTGTTTATGGTTAAAATTTGCATTTACTTGAGGCAAATATTTTGATATAGTCATATCTACAAAATTATCATTTTGTTCAATATCTGCTTTTGCTTTTGCTAATTCTAAATTGTTTTTTAAATAAGTATTTTCATCGTTTAATGATAATACAGGAAGTTCAAAGCTTTTATAATCACCACTTGCAATATTTGAAAAGTTATAGTTTAACTCCTCTTTTTGATAATATAAATCTGCAAGGTTGTTTTTAATAGAATTCGCATCAATAATTGCATTGTCTAAAGAAGAAGTATCTAAAAAGCCGTTCATTACTTGTTCTTTTTTTCTTTGAACTTCAATCTCTTTATTTTTTAGTAGTAATTCATTTTTTTTAATATTTAAATCAATAATATTTAAATTAAAAAGTAAAGTAGTTGCTGTTTTAATTAACTCTTTTTTCTGAAGTTCTATATCAAAATTATTATACTCATAAGTTGCATTTGCATATTTAATAGCTGAATAGATTCCCCCACTTTTAAATATAGGTTGATTTATACTAATAGAACTAGTTGTAGTATTATTTGTATCTGTATAACTTTTTGCAAAAGATAGGGTTATAGGATTAACCCAATCTTTTTTTAACTTAGAACTATTTTCTTCATTTTTTTTACTATTGTATTCAAAAAGATTAAGTCTATCTTTTGAAAGTATATTTTCATCTAATTTATCTTGGGCATTTAAGCCTAAAGAAAATGTTAAAAAAGATACTAAAAATAGACTATTTAATTTTTGAGAGTGCATTATCTAGCCTTTCAAATCCTATGTTAATCTCATCTTTTGTGATTGTTAATGGAGGTAAAAGTCTCATAGTATTTTTACCTGCTTTTAAAACAAGAACACCTTCTTCGAAACAGTTTTTTATAACTTTTTGAAGAGTTTCACTATCTTTTGCTCTTAATCCTCTCATTAATCCTAAACCAACTTCAGAAGTGAATATATTTGGATATTTTTTATATATTTCTGATAGTTTATTACCAAAATAGATTATAGCTTCATCTAAAGCACCTGAGTTTTTATACTCATCTAAAATATCTAAAACTTTATTTGCACTTGCAGTTGATAGATAGTTTCCTCCAAATGTAGAACCATGATCGCCTGGAACAAAGATATCTTTATGTTTTGTTACCACTGCTCCAATTGGAACACCACCACCTAAACCTTTCGCTAGGGTTATAATATCTGGTTCAATTTCATAAAGGTTAGTTGCTAGAAATTCTCCAGTTCTATATATCCCTGTTTGAACTTCATCAATTATTAAAAGTATATTTTGCTCTTTTAAAAATTTTGCTAATTCTTGAATCTCTTTTTTATCAAATGGTTGTACTCCACCTTCACCTTGAACAAGTTCAATCATAACTGCAACTGTTTCATCATCAATTGAATTATAAATATCTTCAATGGCACTATTAAAAGAAAAACCTTCTGGGTAAGGGGCAAAACTAGGATTATGAAAAGAGCTTTGTCCTGTTGCCTTTACAGTTGTGATTGTTCTTCCATGAAAAGAGTGTTCTAAAGTTATAACTTTATATTTCTTTTTATCAAATTTAGTCTCACCATATTTTCTTGCTAATTTAATAGCACCTTCATTTGCCTCAGCTCCTGAGTTTGCAAAAAATGTAGCAACATCCATATTTGACAGTTTGGCAATCTTTTCACCAAGCTTTGCTTGTGGTTCTATTGCATATAAATTGGAAATATGTGTGATGTTTTTAACTTGTTCATAAATTGCATCAGCAAGCTCTTTATTTCCATGACCAACAGATACAACACCAATACCAGAAGTGAAATCTATATAGTCTTTATTGTTTTCATCATATAGTGTTGCATTAATACCTTTTTTAAAGTTTATGTAATTTCTTGGATAAGTATTTAATACGTATTGTTTATCTAATTGTTCTAACATAAGTTTTCCTTGTTTTATTGGATGAAATTATATCTAATTTATTTAAACAGAAAATTAACATTTTCAAGTTCTTTTATTAAGATATAAACAAACATGAAAATATTTGAGAATGTAAATATTTATTAATCTGCTTTTAGCTAAAATCAAAATCAAAATTAAAGGTGGAAAATGCAGCATTTAATATCAACTAGTGACTTTACAAAAGAAGAAATACTTGAACTTTATGATGATGCTAGAGAATTTTTGGATATGGAATCAAGAGAGATTCTAAAAGGTAAGATAATTGTTGTTTTGTTTTTTGAAAATTCAACAAGAACGAGAAGTGCATTTGAAACAGCAGCAAAAAGGTTAGGAGCAGAAATAATTGCACTTGATCTAGCTACGTCTTCAATTAATAAAGGTGAAACTACTTTTGATACAGTTGCAAATATTAATGCCACAAAACCTGATGCAATTATTATTAGACACTCTGAAAGTGGCTTACCTGCAAGTTTAGTTGATTATGTAGATTGTCCTATTATAAATGCTGGAGATGGTAATAATGCCCATCCTACTCAAGCTTTATTAGATCTTTTTACTATTATGGAACATTTTGATGGTAAAACAGAAGGTAAAAAAATTGCAATTGTTGGTGATGTAAGAACTTCAAGAGTTGCAGGTTCAAATAAAAGACTTCTTCCTAGATTTGGAATAGATGTTTGTTTTGTTGCCCCTGATTGCTTTAAAGATGACACAGGAGAATTTAAGCAATATGATCATATTTCAGAAGTTATTGATGAAGTTGATGTTGTAATGAGTTTAAGAACTCAGCTTGAAAGACATAATGAAATATATTTTGCTTCTTTACAAGAATATGCAAAAGATTATTGTATTACAAAAGAGACTTTTGGTGATAGAGATATTCTATTATTACACCCAGGTCCAGTAAATAGGAATGTTGATATCTCTGATGAGATGTTAATTGATCCAAGAAACAAAGTTTTAGAACAAGTTACAAATGGAGTTGCTGTTAGAATGGCAATTTTAAAAAAACTTATAGCAGATCAAAAAAAATAAGATTTGAACGAAGAACTAAAAAAAATATTAAATAAGTATGGCTCTTTAGATGAGCCATTCTTTTTTTGTATCTCATATGACCTATCAAAATTTTTTGTAAAACCTCTAAAAGAACTTCCTTCTGATATAAAATATAGTATAGATGAAAAAGTCTCTTCTAAAATCTCAAAAAAACATAGAATTATTAAAGAGCCAATCTCCTATGAGGAGTATAAAAAAAGATTTGATTTTATACAAGAGAATATAAGACTTGGGAATTCATACCTCTTAAACTTAACTTCTAAAACTAAAATAGACCCAAAACTATCCTTAGATGAGATTTATGAAAAAGCAAATGCAAAATTCAAATTAAAATTTTTTGATGATTTTGTGTGTTTTTCTCCAGAAAAATTTATAGAAATTAAGAAAAATAAAATATATACATATCCTATGAAAGGAACAATTGACTCAAAAATTCCAAATGCAGAAGCTATGATTTTAGGTGATAAAAAAGAGATGGCTGAACATACTATGGTTGTTGATTTATTAAGAAATGACCTAGGAATAGTTGCCAAAAAAATCAGGGTTGATAAATTTAGATATATTGATAAGATTAATGCTGGGGAGAAAAAACTTCTACAAGTAAGTTCAAAAATCTCAGGACATCTTGAAGAAGATTGGAATGAGAGAATAGGGGATATTCTAACTTCAATTCTACCTGCTGGTTCTATTACTGGTTGTCCAAAGAAAAAAACAGTTGAGATTTTAAAAAAATGTGAAAACTATGAAAGAGATTTTTATACTGGAGTTTTTGGTGTGTATGAAAATAAAACCTTAAATAGTGCAGTTATGATTCGATTTATTGAAAAAAATAAAGATGGAGAGTTTTTCTATAAAAGTGGTGGTGGAATAACTTGTGACTCAGATGCCACTAGCGAGTTTGAAGAGTTAGTTGATAAAATATATTTACCCTTTTAAAAATTGTAAGAGGGTATTTTTTACTTGATAGATAATAAGCTCTTTAATATCTTGTTTTTGAGATTTAGTAAAATCTTTAACATTTAATTCTGCTCTAACAGAACTATTTGCAGAAACAAATCTATGCATAAGACCTATAATAGAGTTTGTATAGATGATAATCTTATCCTCATTTGCATCAGAGATTTTACTTAATAAATCACTAATAATATGTTCAGCTAGTTTCAAAGAGGCCATGCTATATATTTTGTTAAAACCAAGACTTGGTTTTAATTGTTCTCTAACAATAATTTTATGAAGTAGGATATTTGATTCGTATGACTCAAAAGCTCTTGTTATAAAAGTATCAATAAACTCTTCAATCCAATTGATAGTTTTATTCATCTCAAAGGTTCCATTTTGTTCTTTTAAAAAATCATCATAGGCATTTACAAGGGGCATTGCCCAAGAATCCATGTAATCTACTATGTATTCAAGCACAGCTTGATAAAGTCCTTCTTTCCCGCCAAAGTGATAATTTATTGCAGCAATATTTGCATCAGATTTACGGGCAAGTTCCCTAACAGAGGTTTTATCATAACCTTGCTCAGCAAACATCTCCATTGCATTTTTAATAAGTCTATCTCTTGTATTTTCAAGATTAAATTCTTCGAACAATTTTAAATGATTATCTTTAATTTCAAACAATTTTTCTCTTTTATAATTTATTCAAAGGGATTATAACAAATAAAAGGTTATATAAACAATTGTTTAATTCAAACGTTTGTTTAAGTTTCTATTAAATTCATTGTTGTCATAATTTGAATATAGGAAAATGTAATTAAAAATGTTTTTTAGTAAATAAGGGAAAAGAAATGCTAGAACTAGAAAAAAATATGGTCAAATTAGGATCTAATATTGACTCGAAAAAGAAGGCGATAGAAGAGGTTGGGAAACTTCTTGTTGATGGTGGTTATATAAAAACTGCTTATATTGACTCTATCTTTGGCAGAGAAGAGATCTCAAATACATATTTAGGAAATGGTATTTGTATCCCCCATGGACTTCAAGAAAATAGAAATCTTATATTAAAGACAGGGATTGCTGTTTTACAAATTCCAGATGGTGTAGTATGGAAAGATGATGAAAAAGCATATATAATTGTAGGGATTGCAGCAAAAAGTGATGAGCATATTGAAATATTATCACAACTTACAAATCTTCTAATGGATGATGATGCAGCAAAAAAACTAGCAACTACAAAAGATATTAACCTTATACTAAATACTTTAAATACAAATGAAAAAAAAGAAGATAATCAAAAAATAGAACATTTTGATACAAAAAAAGAAGTGGTATTTCCAGGTGCAGTTGGTTTTCATGCACGACCTGCATCTTTATTTGTTGATGAAGCTAGTAAATATAATTGTGAAGTTCAAATAGAGTTTAATGAAAAAGTAGCAAATGGAAAATCTGTAGCTTCTATCTTAAAACTTGGAATTACAGGAAAAAGCACTTTTATAATTTCAACAAAAGGTAAAGATGAGAAGGAAGCTTTAGAAGCTTTGGTGAATTTAGTAAATGGTGGAATGGGTGAAAAAAATAGTGAAGAGCTTAAAACTGAAATTGCTAAAAGGGAATATCAAGGTGATAAAATAGAAGGGATTCCAGCAGCTCCTGGAATGGCACTTGGCCCAGTGATTGTTTTAAATGAAGATACAATAGAGATAAAAAAAGAGGGTAAATCTCCCCATGAAGAGAGAAAAAAACTAAGAAATGCTTTAGATAAAGCTGCATATGATTTAAACCAATGGTTACATAAAAAGCATGAAACAGTTGATAAAAATAGAATGGATATTTTTATCGCTCACCTAAGTTTAATAAAAGACCCAGAATTACAAAACAAAGCTTTAAATGCAATTGTTGAAGGTGTAAGTGCAGAATATACATGGTGGGAAATTATAAAAGATGAAATGAAAGCATTAAGTTCATTAAATGATTTAAGGTTATCCCAAAGGGCAAATGATATTAAAGATATTGGTAAAAGAGTTTTAAGATATTTAGATGAAAATGCAATTAAATCTACAAAAATTGATATAAAAGAACCTTCAATTTTAATATCTTTAGATATGACACCATCTGAAACTTCAAAACTTGATAAACAAAAGGTTTTAGCAATAGTAACTGCAAAGGGTGGAAGTACTTCACACACAGCAATTTTAGCAAGATCTATGGGAATTCCATCAATTGCTGGTGCAGGAGAGGGTGTTTTAAATATTAGTTCACAAAATGCAATTGCCGATGGGGATTCAGGAATTTTAGTTATAAATCCTACAAAAAATGATTTAGACTTAGCAAAAAAAATAAAAGAACAAGAAGAGATTCAAAAAGAAAAAGAGTTTGCCAAAAGATTTGAACCTGCAATTACAAAAGATAAACATAGAATGGAAATTGTTGCAAATATTGCCAATGCCGATGCAGCCTTAGAAGCAGTTAATAATGGAGCTGAAGGTGTTGGACTTCTAAGAACAGAATTTTTATTTTTAGAAAGAGATAGTGCTCCTAATGAAACAGAACAATTTCAAGCTTATAAGAAAATGGTTCAACATCTAAATGGTTTGCCATTAATTGTAAGAACTTTAGATATTGGTGGAGATAAAGCTGTTCCTTATTTAAATATGCCAAAGGAAGATAATCCATTTTTAGGTATTAGAGGAATTAGGTTGTGTCTTGAATATAAAGATTTATTTAAAGAGCAATTAAGGGCTATATATCAAGCTAGTAAATATGGTCCAATAAAAATCATGTTTCCAATGGTAGGATTATTAGAAGAGTTTAGAGAAGCTTCTAAAATAGCTGAAGAGGTTAGAGTTGAGGTTGGTGCTTCAAAAATTGATATTGGTATGATGATTGAAGTGCCAAGTGCAGTTTTAATGGCTGAGCATTTTATAAAAGAAGCTGATTTCTTCTCAATAGGAACAAATGATTTAACTCAATATGTATTATCAATGGATAGGGGACATCAAGGTTTAGCAAAAAAAGCAGATGCCCTACATCCTGCTGTTTTAAAAATGATCAAGATGACTTGTGATGCTGCAAAAAAAGAGAATAAATGGGTAGGGGTATGTGGAAATTTAGCTGCAAACCCACTTGCAGCTAAAATCTTAACAGGTCTTGGAGTAAAAGAGTTATCTGTAACTGCTTCTTCCATAGCAAATATAAAATCAGAAATTAGAAAAACTTCACTTAAAGAGTGTGAAGAACTTGCATTAAAAGCATTAGATCTTCAAACTTCTGATGAAGTTAGATTTCTAGAAAAGTAACTGTTATGTTAGATGTATTAACAGTTACCTTAAACCCTGCAATTGATCAAACGGTAAATATCAACAATTTTAAAATAGATAGTGTAAATAGAGTTGAAAAGCTTCAAAATAGTGCTGCTGGAAAAGGTGTAAATGTAGCTTCATATTTAGCAAGTTCAAATTTAAAAGTTGGTGCAACAGGTTTTTTAGGTTCAAAAAACTGTGAGATTTTTGAAGAGTTTTTTAAAAAACAAAATATAGAAAATAGATTTATATATTTAGATACACAAACTAGAGTAAATGTAAAAATTGTTGACCCTAAAAATAAAACAGTTACAGATGTAAACCAAGCTGGATTTGAAATAAATGATGAGAATTTAGATAAATTAGAGAAAATACTTTTTTCAAAAAAAGAAGCTTCTTGGTATGTTTTTTCAGGAAGTTTACCAAAGGGAATTGAAAGTAATATTTATGAAAAATGGATAAATAAAGCTCATGAATTAGGGATAAAGGTTGCCTTTGACGCAAGTGGTGATGCTTTGATAAATGGTATAAAAGCAAAACCAAATTTAATAAAACCAAATAACCATGAACTTTCACAACTTTTATCAAAAAATATTTCATGTGAGATAAAAGAGATTTTACCTATAGCAAAAGATTTAATAAATGATGGTATTGAAACTGTATGTGTTTCTATGGGTGAAAAGGGTTCTTTAATTGTAAATGAAAAAGAGGCTTTTCATGCAGTTACATTAAAAGCTGAAGTTAATACAACTGTTGGAGCGGGGGATGCATTACTTTCTGGACTTGTATATTCAAAAATAAATGAATTATCTTTAGAAGAGAGTATTAAGTTAGCATCAACTTATTCATTAAATGCATTAAAAACTATAGGTGCCTACCTATCATCCAAGGAGGAGTTGAAAAAACTAAGTAATGATCTAGACGTTGTTCCAATTAGTTTGGACTAAAAAATTTACATAAAGGGAAAATTATGGCAAAGATTGTAGCAATTACAGCTTGTCCTACAGGTATAGCACACACATTTATGGCGGCTTCCGCATTAGAGAAGATTGCAGCTGACAATGGACATGAAATAAAAGTAGAAACTCAAGGTTCAGTTGGGGCAAAAAATGCACTAACAGAAGAGGAAATTTCAAATGCAGATGTTGTATTAATTGCAGCAGATACTCATGTTGAAATGACAAGATTTGAAGGTAAAAAATATTTTGAGACTTCAACAGGTGAAGCAATAAAAAATACTAATGAAGTAATTAGTAGTGCATTGGCTTCAACATTAGTTCACTCAAATAGTGGCGTAGATTCATCGGCATTAAAAGAGCAAGTAAAAGAGATTAAAAGTGAAAGAAAATCTCAAACAACAGGTGCATATAAGCACCTTTTAACTGGTGTATCATATATGCTTCCAGTGGTTGTTGCAGGAGGACTTTTAATTGCATTATCATTTGTTTTTGGTATTGAAGCTTTTAAAGAAAAAGGAACTTTAGCAGCAGCCTTAATGGATATTGGTGGTGGTGCAGCATTCCATATTATGGTTGCAGTTCTTTCTGGATATATTGCCTTTTCTATTGCAGATAGACCTGGACTTGCCCCTGGACTTATTGGTGGTATGTTAGCTTCTAATATAGCTGCTGGTTTCTTAGGTGGTATTGTTGCAGGTTTTTTAGCAGGGTATGTGTCAAAATGGATTGTTGAAAATATTAAATTACCTGAAAATTTTGAAGGACTAATGCCTGTATTAGTAGTGCCATTACTTGCAACTTTAGTTGTTGGTTTAGTTATGATTTATATTGTTGGTGGGCCAGTTGGATATATCAATGATTCATTAAAACATTTCCTAGAAAGTATGAGTGGTTCAAATGCTGTATTAGTTGGGCTTATAATTGGTCTTATGATGGCCTTTGATATGGGTGGACCAGTTAATAAAGCTGCCTATACCGTTTCAGTTGGATTACTTGCCAGTGGTGTTACAGGACCAATTGCTGCTGCTATGGCAGCTGGTATGACTCCTCCACTTGGTATTTTTATTGCAACTATGATTGCAAAAAATAGATTTGAAAAATCAGAATTACAAGCTGGAAAAGCAGCAGGTGTTTTAGGTATTTGCTTTATTACAGAAGGTGCTATTCCTTTTGCAGTAAAAGATCCATTAAGAGTTATTCCATCACTTATGGCTGGTTCTGCAGTTGCTGGTGCTATGAGTATGGCATTTGGATGTAAATTAGCAGCTCCACATGGGGGTATTTTTGTACTTGCAATCCCAAATGCAGTTACAAATTTAGCAATGTATGGATTATCAATTGCAGCAGGTGCAGTAGTTACTGCTATTATGTTAATGATTCTTAAAAAACCAATCACTGCTAATTAATACCTTGTGAGGAATCTCCTCACAAGGTATTTTTAAAATAAAAAATTTGATATCATACTTTTATGAAATATTTTGAAACTATTAAATGTGAAGATTATGAGATTTTTAATCTTCCTTTCCATGAAAATCGTGTTGCTAAAACTGTTGGACTAAATTTAAATCTACAAGATTATATCTATCCATTATCAAATAAACTTTTAAGATGTAAACTTATTTATGATGAAAACGAAGTTATCAATGTAGAATTTTTTGAATATAAAAAAAGAGAAATTAAAAGTTTTAAACTTATATTTGATGATGAAATAGAATATTCAAAAAAGTTTTTAGATAGAAGCTGTATTGATGAACTATTCTTAAAAAAAGAATTAGCAGATGAGATAATGATTTTTAAAAACAACCTTTTAACTGATACTTCTATTGCAAATATTGCTTTATTTGATGGGGATAATTGGCTAACTGCAAAAAAACCTTTATTGGAAGGGACGACAAGGAATAGATTACTTGAAAGTAAAGACATAATTGAAACTGATATTGATATTGATATGTTAAAAAATGCAAAAAAAATAGCTTTGATGAATGCTATGATAGGTTTTGATATTTTAGAGGATTATTCATTTTTTGAATAAACTCTATTTAATAGTTTTTCCCATTTATTGTCATCTTTATTTTTACCCCAATTGATTCTTACTTTTTTATATATCTTTTTATTTTTTAATGTAAAACTTCCAAATTCATTAAAAATAACCTTGGGTTCAAGTCTTTTTCTAATATCAAAAGGAACAACTTTAAAACTTAGATTATCTAAAACCAGTGGCATAGAGTTTTTGTTTTCAAAATATAATAAAACCATATGATAGTTTGTTTCACCCTTGACTTTTACAATGGCAAAATATAGTTTCTCTTTAGGAATACCAACTTCTAATAGAGTGAAATATTTAGCAATTGCATAATCTTCACAATCACCACGACCTTGTATTAAAAACTCTTTTGGTGTTGCCCAGTGATCATCAACATTGTATTTTGTTGAGTCATTAACAGGAAGTATCTTATTATAAAATGAGTTTATATGGGATAGTTTTTTTAGAGTATTTGTAAAAGGCCTTACCTTTTGTTTTAGTTTTACATACTTTACAAGTCTTATTTTAATAGCTTTTGAATCTTTTGAGTTGTCAATTGTTTTTAAATCATTTTCATTTAAAGTAATACTTTTTGAATGTAAATATATTGATGATAGAAAAATAAGTAAAAGTAATTGTTTCATACGTTATAATAACTAAGCGAAAATGAACTTAGGATTAAAAATGATAAATAAGATTATTGAAAACAGTGAATATAAAGATTTAGTAAGTTCACAAGTTAAAGAGACTATACAATTTTTATTAAATCAAAATCAAGAATTTGCAATAACAGCAAACTTAGATGCCGTAAAATTCAATCCAGAATTACCAAGTAACACATATCAGCAACTATCAAAATTTTCTTTATTTGTTCTATCTAATTACACTTATTCAACAATTAATTTAGAAAATACTTTTTTAACTTTTGAAGCAGGCTTTGGAAGTGAAAATTTTGGTTCAACTGTAAAAATACCATATTATGCAGTATTTCAAATAGTTGTTGGGGAGTCAATACTTTTTGTTAACTCTGTTGCAACAGTTGATAAATTTAATAAAGATACAAAAGAGAAATCATATAATATATTTAAAAACAATCCAAACAATAAAAAATTAATGAAATAAAAGTTTTTAATTTAAATGAGATACGAAAGAGAGATTAAGGCTGCTTTTAAAGTTTCTATTCCTGTGATGATGGGGTATGGGATTTTAGGTTTTGCCTTTGGATTATTATTAGTTTCCTTTAATTATAGTTGGTATTTAGCTCCAATTATGAGCCTTTTTATTTATGCTGGAGCTTTACAGTTTGTTGCCATAAACTTTTTTAATGTAAAAGCTGGTTTAGTTGATATAGCTATTGCTTCGTGGTTTGTAAATTTAAGACAATCTTTTTATGGATTATCTTTATTAAAAAGATTTAAAAAAAGTGGTAAATTAAAACCCTATTTGATTTTTGGACTTACAGATGAAACCTATGCACTTCTTACAACTTTAAAAGATGATGATAATTTAAAAAAACATTGGTATTACTTTTTCCTTACAGCCTTTAATCAAAGCTATTGGTTTGTAGGTTCTACTTTAGGAGCAATTGTAGGCTCTAATATAGAATTTAATACAGCAGGATTAGAGTTTTCTTTAACTGCATTATTTGTAGTTTTATGTGTTGAACAATATAAAAGTTTAAAAAATCCAATTCCTTTTTTGATAGGTTCTTTTGTCTCTATTATTGCTTTACTTACTATACCTTCTGATAAGATGCTTATTGTATCTATATTCTTGTCCTTGGTTTTATTATTTACTTTTAGAAGGAAATTAGAAGATAATGGGTAATTTAGAGTTATTTTTAGCTATTTTGGTTATGTCTTTAGTTAATTTATTTACTAGAGTTTTCCCTTTTTTATTTTTTAGGAAAAATGAATTACCAAAACCTTTAGTTTTTATTGAAAATTTTTTCCCACCTACTATTATGACAATATTGATTTTTTATACTTTAAAAGATGTTGATTTCGCTTTATATCCATATGGTTTAAAAGAGATTAGTGGAATAATTTTTACTTTAGTTTTACACTTAAGTGTTAAAAACTATTTGATTTCTATATTTTTTGGTACGATATTTTATATGGGATTAGTTCAGTATTTATAGGTGCAAAGAGGTTTAAACCTCTTTAACTAATTACTTTTTTGGAGAAAATGGGAAAAGTGCAGAACCCCAAGTAAGTCCACCACCAAAGGCATCAAATAAAATTTTATCTCCAGCTTTTATTTTACCTTGTTCATAAGCATAATTCATAGCCATAGGGATAGATGCAGCTGATGTATTACCGTATTTATGTACAGTGATAACAGTTTGATCTTCATTAAAACCTAATGCTTTTCCAACTGCAGAAATAATTCTATAGTTAGCTTGATGAGGAATAAAGTGATTAATATCTTCACTTTGAATATTGTGTTTTTTTAACATATCTTCAACATCAGATGTTAAAGTTTTAACAGCTAGTTTGAAAGTTTCATTCCCTTTCATTTGAATACAAGCCATTTTCGAATCAACTACTTCTTGAGAACAAGGATTCTTACTTCCTCCACCTGGAGTTTTGATTAAATCATCGTAGTTTCCATCACTTGAACAGTTTACATCAATGATTGCTTCGGCTTTTTCGTCAGTTGCAGATATAATTGCCGCACCAGCTCCATCACCAAAGATAAAACAAGTTGTTCTGTCTGTAAAATCTAAAATAGAAGTATATTTCTCAGCACCTACAATAAGTACATTTTTCTTCATTCCTGATTCAATAAAAGCTTTTGCAATAGAAGTTGCATAAACAAAACCTGTACAAGCCGCACTTATATCAAAGGCTTGAGTAGGAGGAAGTCCTATTTTTGAAGCAATTAAGCATGCTGTTGAAGGCATACATAAATAATCAGGAGTAACTGTAGCACAGATTACTAAATCAATATCTTCTTTAGCAATTCCAGCTCTCTCAATAGCTTGAGTAGCTGCTTTTGCACCCATATCAGAAGGGTTTTCATTCTCTTCTGCATATCTTCTTTCTTTTATACCAGTTCTTTTTGTAATCCATTCATCACTAGTTTCAATGATTTTCTCAAAGTCAACGTTGGTCATAACTTTAGAAGGAACATAAGCCCCTATTGATCTAAATGCTGCATATGCCATTATAAAATTTCCTTAAAAAACTAATACGCTATTTTTCAATTGCGTATAGTTCTAATCTTTCTTCAATATCAGAGTCTAAGTTTGAGCTAGCAGCATTAATTGCTTGATAAATTGCATTTTGAATTGCTTTATTATTTGATTTACCATGGGCAATAATTACTGGTGCTTTAACTCCTAATAGTGGAGCTCCACCATATTCTGCGTAATCAACTCTTACTTTTAGATTTTTGAATACTTTTCTCATCAACACTGCACCTGCAATAGAGATAAGAGATCTTTTTAAATCTTTTTTTATAATTTTACCAATTGTATCTGCAACACCTTCTGCAGTTTTTAGTAAAATATTACCAATAAATCCATCACAAACAACAACATCTACTGTACCCTTAAATACATCACTTCCTTCAACATTCCCCGCAAAATTAGGAATTTTTGAAAGCATTGCAAATGCTTCTTTTGTAATTTCATTACCTTTACTTTCCTCTTCACCATTACTTAATAATCCAACTAAAGGTTCATCAAGTTGTAATACATCTTGTGCATAAACTTGTCCCATAATTGCAAATTCAAATAAATTTTTAGCATCACAATCAACATTTGCTCCAACATCTAAAACCAAAGTATTTTGATTTTCACTTGTTGGCATCAATGTTGCAATTGCTGGTCTACTTACACCTTTGATTCTACCAATTCTTAGTGTCGCTAAAGACATAGAAGCTCCAGAGTGTCCTGCAGAAACAACAGCATCTGCTTTTCCTTCTTTTACTAAGTCTATTGCTTTATATATAGTAGATTCTTTTCTTTTAAGTGCTTCAGTAGCTGAATCAGTCATACTAATTACATCAGTTGTATGTAGTATTTCGATTCTATCAATTAAGTATGCTGGGATTAGAGGTTTAATTTCATTTTCATCACCTACTGCTATTGCAGTAAATGCAGTATTGTGCCGAAGAGCTGAAATAAGACCCTCCATAATAGGTTGAGGACCGAAATCCCCACCCATCGCATCAATTGCTATTCTTAGCATTATGCTTTATATTCACCAGTATTTGGGTTAACCATGTGAGGCATTTTCCAAGTTCCATCACTATCTTTTACTGGTCTTTTTAAAGTAATTTTATAGTGAGTTCTTCTTTTAGCTGCTCTAGTATGTGATACTCTTCTCTTAGGTACTGCCATGTTTTCTCCTTATTTAATATTCTTTTTCGATTAAATCACTATCTGTACAATTTGAACAAATATGATAATCTGTGTATATAGATGATACTTCGCTTTCAATAATTTCATTAAAATCAATAATATTACCATCTATTTCTATTATATCTAAGTCTTCATCATTATGTGAATCAGACTTATAGATACCATCACTAAGTAAAAAATTTAAATTTTCATTTAATGTAATAGTATCTTCTTCACCGCATCTAATGCAATTTACAGTGGTGTTCCCTGTAAGTTTACTGTCAATTTTGACTAAAGATGGCGATATTTTACAAAAAGTACCTTCAATTTTAACTGAATTAAGTTCAGTTTCAAACTCTTTTGGAGTAAAAGGTACCTTTCTAAATTCTATTTTCATATGAAAATACTAGCAAATCTCTCTATCTGAGAAGAAAAATTTAATTTCAATTGCTGCGTTTTCTAATGAATCAGAACCATGTACTGCATTAGCATCAATAGAATCAGCGAAATCTGCTCTAATTGTACCAGCTGCTGCTTCTTTTGGATTAGTTGCACCCATTAGTTCTCTGTTTTTAGTCATTGCATTTTCACCTTCAAGTACTGAAACTACAACTGGTCCAGAAATCATGAAGTCTACTAATTCACCAAAAAAAGGTCTTTCTGCATGTACTGCATAAAATGCTTCCGCATCAGCTTTACTTAATTGAACTTTTTTTGTAGCTGCAATTCTTAATCCAGCAGATTCAAATCTATCTAAGATTTTACCAACAACGTTCTTTGCCACTGCATCAGGTTTAATGATTGAAAGTGTTTGTTCCATAGGTATTCATTCCTCTTTTATTTTTTAAGCCGCGGATTATACCTAAAAAAATAAAAAAAGGCAAGCAATTTGAAAAATTACTTACCTTTTTATTAAAATTAATTAAAATGATATTAAGATTAGTCTTCTACAACTGGCTCACCAGCAGTCATTCCTTCTCTTATATTATCACCTTCTCTAGCATCCCAAACAATGCATCCTTCAGTAGGACATGCTTCTGCACATGCTGGCTCGTCATGATCACCGATACACTCTGTACAAGTTTCTGGGTTTACATAATAAATATCTTCACCTGTAGGATTCTCATCGTTATCAACAATTGATTCTGTTGGACACTCATCTAAACAAGCATCACAGTTAATACAAATATCAGTAATTTTTACTGCCATTATAACTCCTTGAAAAATTTATTCAACTTTATCACACAAAAAATAAATTTAACTTTAAATGAGAATAGTTATAAGTTTGGTTTATAATTCCCTAGAATTAGGTAATTCTAGATAATGAAAGTAATTACAGTTATCAAGAAAAATTTTGAACTATATTCTATTAAGGGATAAAAATTTTCCAAAAATAAAACCTATCTTAAATTTATAAATTTATATTTTATACATAATGTTATTTAAAAAAATTATACTATACTTTCACTCACAAAACAATTTATAATAAAGGAAATTACATGTTAGTTACAAAAAAAGCTCCAGATTTTACAGCAACAGCTGTACTTGCTGATGGTCAAATCGTTGAAGATTTTAATTTATATGACAATATTGGTGAAAAAGGTGCGGTATTATTTTTCTATCCACTAGACTTTACTTTCGTTTGTCCATCAGAAATTATTGCATTCTCAAAAAGAATTGAAGAGTTTACTTCAAGAGGAATCCAAGTTATTGGTTGTTCTGTAGATTCACAATTCTCTCACTTTGCATGGAGAGAAACTCCAGTTGAAAATGGTGGTATTGGTAGAGTTAAATTCCCTCTAGTTGCTGACCTTTCAAAACAAATTTCAAGAGATTATGATGTACTATTTGGTGATTCTGTTGCATTAAGAGGTTCATTCTTAATTGACAAAGATGGTACTGTAAGACACGCTGTAATTAACGACTTACCATTAGGTAGAAACATTGATGAAATGATTAGAATGGTAGATACAATGATTTTTACTAATGAGCATGGTGAAGTTTGTCCTGCTGGGTGGAATAAAGGTGACGAAGGTATGAAACCATCTACTGAAGGTGTAGCTGAGTACTTAGGTAAAAACGAAGGTAACTTATAATATCTTTTCCTTAAAAAAAGCGCTTTTATGGCGCTTTTTTTCTCAACACAAGTTAATTAATTGACTTTTTTCTAAATAAACACTAAAATTACAAGACTTAAAGAAATATACTAGATATAACTACAAAACACATAACTTAATATGTAAATCAAAAAAAGGCAAAATAAACTCATGGAAGAGTCAAAAACTCAAACTAAAACTAAAGCAAGAGGCTCGCACTCAAACGGGAACTCTAGAAAAGCAAGAACTCATGTTCCTGTTGAAGGTTACAAAATTGAACAACTAAGAGAATTACCTTTAAATGATCTTCTTAAAATCGCAAAAGAACTAGATGTAGAAAACCCACAAGAATTAAAAAGACAAGATTTAATGTTTAGCATTCTACAACATCAAATAGATGCTGGTGGATTTATTTTATTTACTGGAATTTTAGAAATTAAAGAGGGTGGATTTGGTTTCTTAAGAGCAATTGATGGAAACTTCTCAGATACTTCAAATGATTCTTATGTTTCTGCAACACAAATTAGAAAGTTTGCATTAAGAACAGGAGATATTGTAACAGGACAAGTTAGACCTCCAAATAAAGATAGTGAAAAGTACAATGCATTATTAAAAATTGAAGCAATTAATTACTTACCTATAAATGAATCAAAAAATAGACCACTATTTGATAACTTAACACCATTATATTCTACTGAAAGATTTACATTTGAGTATGATCAAAATAGAATGACAGGAAGAATGCTTGATCTTTTTGCACCTATGGGTAAAGGTCAAAGGGGACTTATTGTTGCACCTCCTAAAACTGGTAAAACAGAACTTTTAAAAGACTTAGCTCACGGTATAAGTAGAAATCATCCTGATACACATCTAATGGTTTTATTAATTGATGAAAGACCTGAAGAGGTAACTGACATGCAAAGAAGTGTAAAAGGTGAAGTTTACTCTTCTACTTTTGACCTTCCTGCTCACAACCATGTGAGAGTTGCCGAGATTGTTATTGAAAAAGCAAAAAGACTTGTTGAGATGAAAAAAGATGTGGTTATATTACTAGATTCAATTACAAGATTAGCAAGAGCTTATAATACTGTAACTCCAAGTTCTGGTAAAGTTCTTTCGGGTGGGGTTGATGCAAATGCATTACATAAACCAAAAAGATTTTTTGGTGCCGCTAGAAATATTGAAGAGGGTGGTTCTTTAACTATTATCTCAACTGCACTTATTGAAACTGGTTCAAAAATGGATGAAGTTATTTTTGAAGAGTTTAAAGGTACTGGTAACTCTGAAGTTGTATTAAGTAGAAACGCAGCTAATAGAAGAGTTTACCCTGCATTAGATATTATCAAATCAGGTACTAGAAAAGAAGAGTTATTACTTTCTCCAGATATTTTACAAAAAACATGGATTTTAAGAAATGCTATTTCACAAATGGATGAAGTTGAAGCACTTAAATTCTTATATTCAAAAATGCAAAAGACTAAAAACAATGAAGAGTTCTTTGCCTCAATGAACGAGTAGTCTAAATAAATACATATTAAATTTAGTAGCAAAACTTTTTATAAGTTTTGCTACCTCTCCAATAAATAATCATCATAATTCTTAAAAAGTTACATATAAATTGTCTTTTTAATTTAAAACTTATTATTTTTTCTATAATATTCCGACCTTATAAGGATCTATTATGATTAATATTAAAAATTTAAATAAATATTATGGAAAAACAAAAGTTTTAAATAATATTTCAATTGATATAAAAAGGGGTGAAGTATTCTCTATTGTAGGGCATAGTGGTGCAGGTAAATCTACACTTCTTAGATGTATTAATGGTCTTGAAGATTATAGTGAGGGTTCATTAAAAGTTAATAATAAAGAGATAAAAACTCTAAAAAAAGAAGAACTTAGAAGCTTTAGAAAAAATATTGGGATGATTTTCCAACATTTTTCATTAATCCAAAGAAAAACTGTATTTGAAAATGTTGCACTTCCAATGCAACTTTGGGGATATACAAAAAGTGAGATTGATAAAAAAGTAAAAGAACTTTTAGCATTAGTTGGACTTGAAAATAAACTTGATTCTTATCCAAAAGAGTTAAGTGGAGGACAAAAACAGCGTGTTGCTATAGCAAGAGCATTAACTTTGGATCCTGAGATTCTACTTTCTGATGAGGCTACTTCTGCACTTGATCCAAATACTACTACATCGATATTAAATCTATTAAAAGAGATTAATGAAAAACTAAATATCACCATAGTAATAGTAACCCATGAGATGGAAGTTGTTAAGCAAATTGCACAAAAAGCATTATTGCTTGATCATGGAAATATTATTGGTTTTGATGATACTGAAGAGTTATTTTTAAAACCAGATGAAAAGATGAAAGAGTTTTTAGGGGAGATTGAGGTTGTACCAAATGAAGGTGTAAATATAAAATTATATTTCCCTAAAGATAATGCATATCAATCTTTTATTACTAAAATGGCAAGAGAATTAAATATGGACTTCAATATTGTTTGGGGTAAATTAGAAGAGATTAATACTCATATTGTTGGAAATATGGTTATAAACATAAAAGAAGAAGATAGACGAAAAGTTACTGATTATATAAAAGAACATGATATTGTTTGGGAGGTATTATAATGGTTGATATATTATTACCTGCACTAGGTGAAACGGTTTATATGTCGTTTGTTTCAACATTTTTTGCAGTAGTTATTGGTTTTTTCTTTGCAATTATTTTAATACTAACTTCGAAAGATGGTTTAAAAGAGAATCTAAAAATCTATTCAGTGCTTGATGTTGTAATTAATACTTTAAGATCATTTCCTTTTATTATATTGATGATTGTGTTATTTCCCCTAACAAAATTTTTAATAGGAAAAAGTATTGGTACAACAGCTGCAATTATCCCTCTTACAATAGGAGCTGCTCCTTTTATTGCAAGACTTATTGAAAGTGCTTTTAAAGAAGTAGACCAAGGGGTAATAGAAGCTGCAAAATCATTTGGAGCAAGTGATTTTCAAATAATCTTCAAAGTAATGCTTGTAGAAGCATTACCAAGTATTATTTCTGCAATTACATTAACACTAATTACTGTTGTTGGATTTTCTGCTATGGCAGGAGCTGTTGGTGGTGGAGGTTTAGGAGATGTAGCCATTAAATATGGGTATTACAGATTTCAAACTGAAACTATGATTTATACAGTACTAATACTAATTGCCTTAGTGCAAGTATGTCAAAGTGCTGGCGATTATATTTATAAAAAAACTAAAAAATAAAGGATATACATGATAAAAAATATTTTAAAGTTTGCAATTGCAGGGGCAGTTGCTTTAGGTTTAACTGCTTGTACAGGCAGTGAAGAGAAAAAAGAAAATGTTAAAGTTGAAGAGAAAAAAACTGTAATTAAAGTTGGAGCTACACCAGTTCCTCACGCAGAAATTTTAGAAGCTGCAAAACCTTTATTAAAGCAGAAAGGTTATGATTTAGAGATTGTTGAGTTTACAGATTATGTTACTCCAAATATTGCTGTTGATGAGGGTGAATTAGATGCTAACTTTTTCCAACATTTACCATATTTAGAAGAGTTTAATAAAAACAAAAATACAAATATAGTAAAAACAGTAAATGTTCATTTAGAACCAATGGGATTATATTCAAAGAAAATCAAAAATATTAGTGAATTAAAAGATGGTGCAACAATTGCTGTTCCAAATGACCCAACAAATGGAAGTAGAGCATTAGATATCTTAGTTAAACAAGGTTTATTAAAATTCAAAGATGTAGAATTTAAAACTGCACTTGATATTATAGAAAATCCGAAGAATTTAAAAATTGAAGAATTAGATGCTCCTCAATTACCAAGAGTTATCGATGAAATTGACGCAGCAATTATCAATACAAATTATGCATTAGCTGCTAATTTAAATCCCTTAAAAGATGCCTTAGTTATTGAATCAAAAGATTCTCCATATGCAAATATTGTTGCAGTAAAAGCTGGTAATGAAAATAAGGAATATATCAAAGCATTAGATGAAGTATTAAACTCAGATGAGATTAAAAAATTCATCCTTGAAAAATATAATGGTGCTATTGTAGAAGCATTTTAAATTATAGAGCCATTTTGAATCTTTTCAAATGGCTCTTAAAAATCAATTTTCTTTCACAAAAAAAGTTATAAACCACGAAGCTGCAGTAAAAGCGGCTAATCCAAATACCACGAATAATAGTGTTTCTTGTATAAACATTTCTCTCTCCTAAATGTAAATGAATAATCATTCAAAATTATAATAAAATAAATTTAAAGTTATACTTAAATAAAATTTAAATTTTTATACTAGTTTAAATACATCTTTATATTGAGATACCCTAAAATCAAAGGTGGTATAGTTTTTATTAAGTTTTTTATTTTTTTTAAAATTTTTATTTGCACCGATACTTCTATTTGCAGCATTAGATGGAGAACTTAGACTTATGGTTTTTATTATTCTTTTGTTAAATAAAAATTGGTGGGTTTTAGGAATTTCATTTGAGATATTTTCAAACATAATATTTTGCTCTTTTAGAATTTTTCTTAAAAAATATTCAGGTGAATTTTTACAAAGCCCACCAGTAAAGATAATAGTTGAAATCTTGTTATATTTGTCCAAATAATAGAGTATATCTCTTAATTTAATATCTTTCATACCAATATCACTTGCATCAATTTTTCCCCTTTGGCAAGATTCTACTATATCACAAATACCAATTTTATTTTTTACTAAAAATGATTTTCTTTGTTCTATTGCTTCTTGTGAATTATCAAAAAGTAAATTTAGATTATAGATTTTATTAAGAACTTTCCACAGAAGATTATCCTTTGAACCATAACAAAAAAGTACATCCTCTTTTATATATTCTTCTATACAAAATCTAGGTGGTGGTAGGGTTCCCATTATTATAGTTTTTGTATCTTTATTTAAAAAAGGTTTATATGGATGGAAATGAAAAAACATAAAGCTCCTTAGCAATTTATATATTTTATTTTAACAAATTAGTTATAACTTTTTTGATATAATCCTCATTAATTTATTTTAAGTACAATTAGTTGTACTCTTTAGGATTTTGCTACTTTTAAAGTTTTTTATAAATCTTGCTAAAAAGTAGTCATAAATATATGGTTCCTTTAAAAGTAGGAACTTTTAAAGGTATTTATTGAAAGTTGGGATTTTTGATTCAGGTCTTGGTGGTTTAACAGTTGTAAAAGAGATTTCAAAGCTATTTAAAGGGGCTGAAATTTTTTATATAGCTGATACTGAATATGCTCCCTATGGAGAAAAGAGTAAAGAAGAGATTTTAAAACACTCTTTATCTATTACTAAATATTTGATAAAAAATCATAACATTGAAGCTTTAATTATTGCATGTAATACAGCTACATCAGCTGCTGTAAAAGAACTTAGAATGAAGTTTAAAGATTTAATAGTTATTGGAACTGAACCTGGTATCAAACCTGCAATTAATATTACAAGAAGTAATAGTGTAGGAGTTCTAGCGACAAGTGCTACATTAAAGGGGCAAAAATACCAAAGTTTGCTTAATGATTTAGCTATTTTAAAAGAGATAAGATTATTTGAACAAGCATGTCCAGGTTTAGTTGAGAAAATTGAAAATGGAATGATTGAAGATAGTAAAACACATGAAATGTTAAAAAACTGGTTAGAGCCTATGAAAAAAAATGGTGTTGATACAATTGTTTTAGGTTGTACTCACTACCCATTAGTTGCAGATATTATAAAAGATTATATGGGTAAAGATATTAATTTAATCGAGACTGGTTTTGCAATAGCAAAAAGGCTTGAAGATTTAAGCTCTAAAAAGGGACATATTAATAAAGGGGATTTAGATATCAAACTTTATTATACAAAAGATATAAATTTAAATATGGTTAATTTAATATTAGATAAATATACAATTGGTGGAAAGATAAAAGTAAGGGATATTAATGGATGAAAAAATTGTAGAGAATAGGGTGTTAGCATTAAAATATAGACCAAAAAGATTTGAAGACTTAGTTGGACAAACAACAATCTCTCAAACTTTGTCTTTAGCTTTAGATTCAAGTAGATTATCCCATGCCTATCTTTTTAGTGGACTAAGGGGAAGTGGTAAAACCTCTACTGCTAGAATTATGGCAAAGGCACTATTGTGTTCAAATGGACCTACATCAAGACCTTGTGAAGTGTGTGAAAATTGTCAAAGTGCAAATACAAACAAACACCTTGATATTATAGAGATGGATGCCGCATCAAATAGGGGTATTGATGATATTAAAGATTTAATTGAACATACGAAATATAAACCAAGTAGTGCCCGATTTAAAGTCTTTATAATCGATGAGGTTCATATGCTTACAACTCAAGCATTTAATGCCTTACTTAAAACTTTAGAAGAACCTCCAGGGTTTGTAAAGTTTATACTTGCAACAACAGATCCACTTAAACTTCCAGCAACTATTTTAAGTAGAACTCAACATTTTAGATTTAATAAAATTGCAAACTCTGATGTTATGCATCATTTATCACATATTTTAAATGAAGAAAATATTGATTTTGAAACTGATGCTTTAGAGATATTATCAAGAACAGGACAAGGAAGTTTAAGGGATACCTTAACTTTATTAGACCAAGCAATAATCTTTTCAAAGGGTAAGATTACAACAACTGCTGTTGTTGATATGTTGGGACTTATTGAACCCAAACTTATGGATGAACTTTTTGACACTATATTAAGAAAACAAGATTTCACTAAATTAGTACAAGAATTAGAAAACTATGAGATATCACAAGTTTGTGATGAGATGACAATATATTTAAAACAAAAAATGCTTGAAAAAGATGCAAAATTTAATATTCTTTTATTTGATAGATTCTTTAGAATACTAAGTGATGCAAAACATCTATTAGCAATAAATTCAGATGGTGGATTTGTTTTGATTTTAACTTTATCAAAAATGGTTGAAGCAACAAATTTAAAAACTATTGATGAGATTATAAATCAAGTTCAAGATATTGAGGTTAAACCTGTAATTAAAGATGTAATCTCTAAAGAAAAAGTTGTAGAACATGCACATAATGATATTAACCATGCCTATGATGATGTGGTAGTAAAAGTTGATGAAACATTTATGGAAAATAAAAAAGCCTTAAATGAAGAAACTCCAGCAGAAATAGAAGAAAATGAAATTGAAGAGATTGTAGAAATCGAAAATGAAACAACAATTTCAACAGATAGTATAAATGCAATACCTACTGTTCAACCAATTGAAGTTGTTGAACAAAATACTAATCCTTTTCCAAACCCTTTTGATGAAGGCTTCACAGCACCTATAGAAGAAAAACAAAATGAGGTGATTGAAGAACCAATTCAAAAGATATCTGATGAAATACCTAATGAAACAGTTCAAGAAATATCTAGTGAAACAATTCAAGAGATTAATGAAGACTCAATTGTAGAAGAACCAATTTATGAACCAATTCCTCAAGCTAGGGATGAAGTAGTTGATGAAAATACAAAGGCATATAAACAATTGATTGCAAAGGTTTATGAGAGAGATGATGAGTTAGGTGAAGCCTTTGAGAAAAATTTTGTTTATAAAAACTTTTCAAATAATAAACTTGAAATTAGTTCTTATGCACAAGGTGATGAAAGAAAGTTTTTACTAAAACATTATGGAATATTAAAACTTTTTATATATGATATTTTTGGTGAGAATATTGAAATAGAATTTATTAAAGAGGAACCCGTTTCAAAAAAGGATAACTTCCAAAGTAATGAAAAGCCTGATACTTTGGAAGAAACAAATACTGATTCAGGCTCAATGATTGAAGACATAGAAGTTGGTTCTGGTTGTGTTGCAGATATGCAAAAAACAGCAAATCCTAGCCCTTCTCAAAAAGAATTACAGTTAAATGATATACTAAATTCTAGTCAATTAAATACAACAAAAGAGTTGTTTCATATTAAGAAAATCACTGTTAAGACTAAAACTTAACTCTTAAGTTTGTTAAGAATATAATTCTTGGTTTAAGATATGAAAAGACTATGAAAGGACATAAATGAAATTAATATCAGTTATTGGTGCAACAGCACTAATGTTTGGAAGTTTATTAGCAAATGATACTGTTGATGATAATGTACTTAAATTTGAGAAAGAAAGATTTTCAAAAAATAAAAGAGTAGAGATTAATAGTGTAAAAATAAATACTAAAAAAGAGATGCCACAAAAAGGTTGGTATGGATATATCATTGATTTAGATGCAAAAATGGCAGGAAAAGAGATAAAAGCAAAAGATGTTGTTTTTTCAAATGGTGAGATTATTGCCCCTGAACTTTTTGATATAAAAACAGGTATGGCATTAAAAGATTTGATGAATCCAACATTAACTAAAGATTATTATGATGAAAAAAAATTAATTGCAGGAAATCCTAAAGCAAAAGATAAGCTAGTTGTATTTTCAGACCCTTTATGCCCTTTTTGTATGGATTATTTACCTGATGTAATAAATTATGTAAAAAAACATAAAGATAGTATTGCATTGTATTATTATCATTTCCCATTATTAAGAATTCATCCAGCATCTGCCCCTTTATCAGCTCTTATGGTAGTCGCAAAAAATGATGGGATGACTGATATTGAATTAAAAGTATATGAAGCAGATTGGGATAAATATTTTGATTCAAAAGAGACAAATGCTCAAAAAGTTATTGATGGGTTCAATAAAGAGTTTAATACTTCATACACAATAAACGATATCAAAAATGAAAAAATTGGAGATGAATTATCAGCTGATATCTCTAAAGGAGATAATGTGATGGTTCAAGGAACACCAACTATTTTTGTTAATGGTGAGCAAGATAAATCAAAATTAAAATATGAAATGTTAGGAAATTAGAATGGAAAAATTGATAATTGCAACAAGGAAAAGCAAATTAGCACTATGGCAAAGTGAATATATAAAAGCTGAATTAAATAAACATTACCCAGATATGGAGATTGAGTTAAAAACATTTTCTACAAAAGCTGATAAGATTTTAGATGTACCTTTAGCAAAAATTGGAGGTAAGGGATTATTTACAAAAGAGCTTGAGATTGCACTTGCTTCAAAAGAAGCTCATATAGCTGTACATAGTTTAAAAGATGTTCCTGTTAATTTTGAAGAGGGATTTGCATTAGCTGCAGTTACAAAAAGATTTGATCCAAGGGATGCTTTTTTAAGTGAAAAATATGAAGGTCTTCATGATTTACCAAATGGTGCAGTTGTTGGAACAACAAGTTTAAGAAGAAGATTAGAATTAAAACTTTTAAGACCAGATATTGTTTTAAAAGATTTAAGAGGAAACATCAACACTAGAATTGCAAAATTAAAAGCTGGTGAGTATGATGCAATTATTCTTGCTGCAACTGGATTACAAAAACTTCAAATAGAAGATGAGGTAAAATATTTCAAACCTATTTCAACAGATGATATGATTCCATCTATGGGGCAAGCAACTTTAGGTATTGAAACTTTAGATAATAAAGAGATTATTGATATTGTTTCTGTATTACATGATAAAAATGCACATATTGAATCAACTATTGAAAGAGATTTTGTAAGAACATTAGAGGGTGGTTGTCAAGTTCCAATTGGAGTAAAAGCAACAATTTTAGATGAAAACTCTATTGATGTAAAAGCAATAGTTGGTATGCCAGATGGTAGTGAATATATCCAAGAAGATATAGTTGCAGATCTTGAAAACTTTGAAAATTTAGGTAAAAATTTAGCTCAAACATTTATTGACCAAGGGGCTAAGGAGTTATTAGCTCGTGCTGAAAAAGTAGCATTTGAAGATTAAATGCTAGTTTAATGTTACGAAGTTTTGTTAATATAAAATAAATTCAAAGTCCCTAAAAAATAGGGACTATTTTTTAGGAGTAGTTAATGAGAATTAAAGCAGAAGATTGTGTATTTGTTCAAGTTGATGTGCAAGAAAGGTTATTTCCTCATATACAAAACAATGAAGAGTTAGAAAAAAACTTAGTAACATTAGTAAAAGGTTTACAATTACATGAAATTCCTATGATTGTAAACGAACAATATAAAAAAGGTATTGGTGAAACAATTGCAAGTTTAAAAGAGTTAACAGATGAATATCCACATTTTGAGAAGACAAGTTTTTCTTGTTGTGGAAATGAAGATGGACTTTGTGCTATAAAAGACACAGGTAAAAAGATTGTTATTTTAGCTGGTATTGAGACTCATGTTTGTGTTTTACAAACAGCCCTTGATTTATTAGAAGAGGGTTTTCAACCTGTTCTTGTAACTGATTGTGTTAACTCAAGAAAAGAAAAAGATAAAGAGATGGCAATACAAAGAATGATTCAAGCAGGAGTGATTCCAACAACTTATGAATCATTATTATTTGAGTTAACTGTAAATGCAAAAAATCCAGTATTTAAAGAGATTTCAAAACTGGTAAAATAAAAGGGATTGATTATGGGAAAGATTGTTTTTTTAATTTTTGTACTATCAAGCTTTTTAGTCTCTTCAGAAATTAAAGAGTTAAAAACCCTTGATGAAATTAAAGAAGATAAAAACACCTTTCTTATATTTAGTACCGATTACTGTCCTTGGTGTGCTAAACAAAAAAGAGTACTTGAAGAGATTGATGTGATTAGAGATGATTTATATATGTTTTATGTGAATGATTCTAGTGATATTTTCAAAAAGCTTTTAGAAAAGTATTCTTTTTCTATAAAATATTTTCCCACTTCTTATGTTATTGAAAAAAATGATGGGGAGTTAACTATTTTATATGAATTTCAAGGTTATCAAAAAAAAGAGAATATTCTTAAGGTTTTAGATAATGAGGATAGTTTTTAAAACTATCCTTTTTTTATATTAAAAGCTTTCCCACTCATCATCGTTAGTATTATTTGCAGTTACTGTTTTTTGTGAATTTGTAGCTTTAGGTTCTACTTTTTTAATCTCTGCTTTTGGTTTAGCAGTTGCTTCATATGGCTTAGTAGATATTGAAGTTGAGGCTTTACTAACTTTTATATCCCTTGCTTTTACAGAAGTTTTACCTTCAAACTCTTTTTCATCTGCACTAGTTAGAATAATTTCTGCAATTTGATTTGTTTGAGTTGCAATATCATTTGTTTCACTTGCAATCATTGCATTTTCTTGAGTTTGTTTATCTAAAGAGTTAATAGCATCATTAATCTGAACAATACCTGTTTCTTGCTCTTTAGAAGCAGAATCAACATCTGCAATTAGTTCAATTGTTTCACTAACTTTACTATTTAAATCAGAATATCCTTTAATCATATTATCAGCAATTGTTTTACCTTCATTTGCTTTTGTTGTAGCATTTTCAACTAAATTTTTAATCTCTTTTGCTGCTTCCGCACTTCTACTTGCAAGGTTTCTTACCTCTTGGGCTACAACTGCAAATCCTTTTCCAGCTTCCCCTGCTGTTGCTGCTTCAACTGCTGCATTTAAAGATAGAATATTTGTTTGGAAAGCAATTTGATCAATAACAGTAATTGCATCATTGATAGCTTGAACTTGTGTATCAATATCATCCATAGCTGAAGTTGTTTTAGTTGCTAAACTTTCTCCATCACGTGCTGATTTATTTAAATCATTTGCCAAAATAGACATTCTATTTACTTTTTCATTATTTGTTTTAATAATTGATGTTATCTCTTCTACTGCTGCGGCTGTTTCTTCCAATGAGGCTGCTGCAGTATTTGATGATGTATTAAGATTATTTACATTTGATGAAAGCATTGATGCACTACTTTGAAGAGTTAAACCATTTTCTTTATTTTCAATAAGCATATTTGTAATCACATCAGCAAGAATATTAAGGTTCTGCGCAAGTTCACCTTTTGAATTTATTTTTGAAGTGAAGTTGTTATTTGTAAATTCTTGTAAGACTGATGTAATTTCATTTAAATCAGATGCAATTTTTCTTTCAAGATTATTCATCATATCATTTATAATATCTTTTAATGCTTTTATATTTTCATCTTTTGTATCACTTTGTACTCTTGCTGTTAAAACACCAGAATTTACACTATTTGCCACATCAATAGTTTCATCAATAATTTTTTTATTCAATAAAGTTGTTTCTTCTAATCTTTCAAATGCTTCAGCCGATTCAAATTGTAATGTCTTAGCTTGAATAAATTGATTAATTAGCGTATAAACTGCATAAATTAAAATTATAAGTTCTATTAAAAATACAAAAATATGAATAAATGTAAATAACCAACTACAATTAGTACTCATAAGTATAATTTCTTTACCCATAATTGAAACACCATTTAGTTGTAAGTAGGTAAATAAAAGGTGATGCACACCTGTTACCGCTGTCATTGCCATCATTGCAGTAATATCTTTATATACAACAAATGCAGCAACATATACAAAAAAGAAGAAGTGCATCTCAATCATACCTAGTTGTTGTGAAATCATGATAGCAGGATATATTACAAAGGCTGTACCAAATATAATACGAGATAATACTGTACCTCTAAATATTTTATATGCTATAAAAGTTGATACAAATGTTATCCCTCCACCAACAAGACCTATAAAATAAGTACCATTACTATACGATGTTACGCCAGCTACTAGTAAAAAGCTTATAAACGAAACTATAAGCATGATTTTGTCAGCATTTCTATAGTCTTCTGCTAAACTCTCCTGAACCTTTTGTGGTAAACTTTTATCCAAAAATGGAAAAAATATTTTTATCATGATGACGCTCCTTTTGTATTATTTAAATCTTTAATTATTTCTTCAATTTGAAGTGGTCTTGTTGTATAAATAAACTTTTGTTGATATATATTGTTCTCTTCTTTTTTTAAAACATGTAAAAAACCTGAATGGTCAATTTCATATTTATCTAACATTGAAGGTACAAATTTTATATTAAGTGTATTTATTATTTTTTTTATCTCTTGATTATTTAGATAAATTCCTGTAAAGTCTTCATCAAAAACTTTTGCAAATAAATCAACATTCTCTTTTGGTATATTTTCTTGTAAATTTACAAAATAGAAAGTAAATTTATTTTTATCAAGTTTTTTGTATATTTGGCTAATCTCATTTAATGCAGGTGAACAAATTGTTGTACAACCAACATAACCAAAATAAAGTAGTACATATTCAGAGTCTTCATTTTTTAAAAAATTAAAATTTGTATCAACTTGTTTATATATCTTCCCAGTTTCATTATTAGAATAAAGAGAAGGGAATGCTGTAAACAAAAGTGTCGATAACATTAAAGTTATTAAAAATATACCAAAAATTATTTTTGTTTTAGACATAATAGTCTCCCCTTTCATATATTAACATAATTATAGTGTAAGATAGTATTAAAAGGGTATCAATAAGTTAAATAAAAAAAGGAAAAGTAAAAAATACCCTTCCTTTAGTGATTAAAATTATTTTTGTTAAAAGTTTATAAATTAATCCATAGTCCCAGCAGGAACATGAACATTCCCATCCATGATAATTCTAGCACTTCTACTCATACTAGCTTTTTCAACAATATATTTATCACCATCTTTAGATAGTGTTGCACCAACTTTAATAGCTCCACTTGGATGTCCAAAAGTAACAGAATCTTTTTCTCCCCCACCTGCAGCAATATTTACTAAAGTTCCAGGAACACAAGCTGCAACTCCAATTGCAACTGAAGCAGTTCCCATCATAGCATGGTGAAGTTGTTGCATAGATAATGCTCTTACATGTAAATCCATCTCATCAGCTTTTACTTCCTTTCCACTTGAAGTAGTAAAATCTTGTGGAGGTGAAACAAATGCAATTTTTGGTGTATGTTGTTGAGTTAATGCATCTTCTGCACTTTTCATAACGCCCATTTTAAGTGCACCTGCAATTCTAATTTTTTCAAATCTCTCAAGTGCTTCAACATCAGAGTTAATATCACCTTGAAGTTCTGTTCCTTTATATCCAATTTCATCTGCATTTACAAATACAGTTGGAATACCAGCAGTTATCATAGTAGCTTTAAAAGTTCCAACACCAGGAACCTCTAAATCATCTACTAAATTACCAGTTGGAAATAACTCTTCAGATGGATCAACTGGCTCAACAAATTCTAAAACAATCTCTTCTGCTGGAAAGGCAACTCCATCAATCTCGTAATCACCCATCTCTTTAACCATTCCATTTTCCATTGTTACATAACATAGAATAGTTTTTTTGATGTTTGCTTGCCAAATTCTTACACAACAAACTCCATTCTCAGGTACATTATCTACTAATCCCTCATGTATAGCAAAAGGACCAACAGCACTTGATAAGTTTCCACAGTTTCCACTCATATCAACAAAGTCTTTATCAATAGCTACTTGGCAAAAATAGTAATCAACATCGTGATTTGGAACATCAGATTTTCCAACTAAAATAGCTTTTGAAGTAGATGAAGTTGCTCCACCCATACCATCAATTTGTTTTTTATACAAATCTGGAGATCCTACGATTCTTTGTAATAATTTATCTCTTTTTCTTGGATCTTGTTTTGCTTCTTCAGGTAAATCTGCAATATTGAAAAATGTTCCTTTAGAAGTTCCACCTCTCATATATGTAGCTTTTACTTTAAATTGCGGTTTGTAAGCCATAATCTTTTCCCTTATTATAAATTCTTACTAAAAAATCAATAAGATTTTTTAGAAAAAATTTAATATTTTAGGGCAAAAGTGCCCTAAAATTATAGATATTGATAAAAAGGTTTATTAACCTTCAGCAACAACATCTTTAGCGAATTTTTGTAAAATACCACCGTTTTTATAAACTTCAACTTCAGCAGAAGTATCTAGTCTACATAAAACATCGAATTTAACAACTTCACCATTTGCTCTAGTCATAACAACAGTTAAGTCACATCTAGGAGTAATTTCACCTTCGATATCAAAAGTTTCACTTCCATCAATTTCATAAGTAAATCTAGTATCACCCTCTTTAAATTGTAATGGTAATACACCCATTCCAACTAAGTTAGTTCTGTGGATTCTTTCAATTGACTCAGCGATTAAAACTTCAACACCAGCTAGACGTACACCTTTTGCAGCCCAGTCTCTTGATGAACCTTGACCATAGTTAGTACCAGCAATGATAATAAGTGGTTGTTTTCTATTGTTATACTCTTCAATAGCTTCCCACATTCTAGATTCTTTACCTTCTGGCATAATCTTAGTTAATGAACCTTGTTTAACATTTCCATTTTCATCTTTAACCATTTCGTTAAATAGTTTTGGATTTGCTAATGTTGCTCTAGAAGCTGTATTGTGATCCCCTCTGTGCGTTGCATAAGAGTTAAGGTCAGGGATTGGAAGACCTTTAGAGATACAATATTCTCCAGAAGCTGAATCTGGTAAGATAGCATTTGATGGTGATAAGTGGTCAGTAGTGATATTATCAGGGAATACACCTAATGGTCTCATACCTTTTAATGCTGGCATTTGCATATATTCATCTTCCCAATAAGGTGGTTTGTTAATATATGTTGAGTTTGGATTCCATTTATAGAATGGTTCTACTTTAACTCCAGCAATTCCATCTCTTGCAAACATTGGATCATAAATAGCATTATACATTTCTGGTCTAACGAATTCTTTTTCAATTGCATCAATTTCCTCATCAGATGGCCATAAATCAGCTAATTTAATATCGTTACCATCTTTATCTTTACCTAAAGAATCATTTTCAATATCAAATCTAACAGTACCAGCTAATGCATATGCAACAACTAATGCAGGAGATGCTAAGAATGCTTCTTTTACGTATGGGTGGATTCTTCCATCAAAGTTTCTGTTACCAGAAAGTACAGCAGTTGAGTATATATCTCTATCAATTACTTCTTGTTGGATTTTTGGATCAAGTGCACCAGACATACCATTACAAGTAGTACATGCAAAACCAACTACACCAAATCCTAATTTTTCCATCTCTGGTAATAATCCAGCTTCTTTTAAGTAAACTTCAATTACTTTTGAACCTGGTGCTAATGAAGACTTAACCCATGGCTTTCTAGATAGACCTAGCTCATTTGCTTTTTTAGCTAGTAATCCAGCAGCAATAACATTTCTTGGATTTGAAGTATTTGTACAAGAAGTAATAGCCGCAATTAAAATACCACCATCTGGAATTAAATCACCTTCTTGAGTCCACTCTTTTACAATACCTTCTTCTTTTAAAGTTGAAGTTGGAACTAATTTGTGAGGTTTAGAAGGACCTGCTAAAGATCTAGTTACTTTAGATAAGTCAAATTGAATTGTTCTAGCATATGTAGCATTTTCAAATTGATCTGCCCATAAACCATTAGCTTTAGCATAAGCTTCTACTAGTTGACATTGTTTTTCTTCTCTACCAGTTACTCTTAAGTAAGAAATAGTTTGTTCATCAATAGCGAACATACCAGCAGATGCACCATACTCAGGAGTCATATTTGCAATAGTTGCTCTATCACCTAAGTTAAGGTATTTAATACCAGGTCCAAAGAACTCTAAGTAAGCTGAAATTACATTGTTTTCTCTTAAGAATGAAGTCATAGAAAGTGCAATATCAGTTGCTGTAATTCCAGGAGCTCTATCTCCAACTATTTCAACACCAATGATTTCAGGAACTCTCATATAAGATGGGTTTCCAAGCATTACATTTTCAGCTTCTAATCCACCAACACCAACTGCAATAACACCAAGTGCATCAACGTGTGGAGTATGTGAGTCAGTACCAACTAATGTATCTGGACTAGCAATTCCATCATTTAAGTGAACTACTGGAGACATTTTTTCAAGGTTGATTTGGTGCATAATACCATTACCTGGAGGAATAACATCTACATTATTAAATGCTTCTTTTGTCCAGTTAATAAAGTGGAATCTATCTGCATTTCTTCTATCTTCAATATCTCTATTTTTTTGGAATGCATCTGGATCAAATCCACCACACTCTACTGCTAATGAGTGGTCAACGATAAGTTGAGTAGGAACTACTGGATTTACTTTATCTGGGTTTCCACCTTTTTCTGCAACTGCTTCTCTTAATCCTGCTAAGTCAACAAATGCAGTTAATCCTAAGATATCGTGACAAATAACTCTTGATGGATACCAAGGGAAATCTTTGTCTGTTCTTTTTTCAATTAATTGAACTAATGAATCTTCTAAATCTTCACTAGGACACTTTCTAATTAAGTTCTCTGCTAAAACTCTTGAAGTATAGTTTAATTTTTCAAATGAACCAGCTTGAATATCTTCAACCGCTGCTTTAACATCGTAAAATTTAACACCATCAACACCATCAAGGTCTTTAAGATATTTTTCGTTTGTCATATTATTTATACCTATTTTTAATTTTTTCTCTATAAAAAATAAAAGCCATCAAAAAACTTGATGGCTTTTAAGTCTTCAATAATCTTTTGATTATTCTCTTTCTTCTATTGGAACATATTTTAAATCTTCTGGACCAGTATAGTTTGCAGAAGGTCTAATGATTTTACCATCTTCTCTTTGCTCAATAGCATGTGCTCCCCATCCAGTAACTCTTGAGATAATGAAAATTGGAGTAAACATATCAGTTGGGATTCCCATTTGGTTATAAGAAACAGCCGAGAACCAGTCTAAGTTAGGGAACATTTTTTTGTTTTTCCACATTACAGATTCAATTCTTTCAGCAACATCATACATTAAAGTGTTGTTGTTTTCTTTTGATAAGTCTTCAGCAACTTTTTTGATTACAACGTTTCTTGGGTCACATACAGAATAAACTGGGTGTCCAAAACCAATAATAATCTCTTTTCTTGCCATTCTTTCTAAGATGTCTTTTTCTGCTTCATCAGGTGAAGAGTATCTTTCTTGGATATAGAATGCAACTTCATTTGCTCCACCATGTTTAGGACCTCTTAATGCTCCAATTGCACCAGTAATACAAGAGAACATATCTGAGTTAGTTCCAGAAATTACTCTTGAAGTAAATGTAGATGCATTAAATTCGTGCTCTGCATATAAAATTAATGATGTATGCATAGCTCTAACCCAAGATTCTCTTGGCTTTTCACCATGTAATAGGTGTAAGAAGTGACCACCAACTGAATCATCATCAGTTACAACATCAATTCTTTTTCCATTATATGCATAGTGGTACCAGTAACATAACATAGAACCAAAACATGCCATTAATTTATCAACGATTAATTGTGCTCCCTCTTTTGGGTGAGACTCATCTTCAGACATAATTGCTCCAAGAACAGAACAACCAGTTCTCATTACGTCCATTGGGTGAGAAGTTTTTGGTAATTGCTCTAATGCAACTTTAACACCATCTGGAATATCTCTCATCCCCTGTAGTTTTTCTTTATAAGCAGCTAATTCTGCTTTATTAGGTAATTTTTCATGTACAATTAAGTATGCAATCTCTTCAAATTCTGCAGTGTTAGCAAATTCTAAAATATCATACCCTCTATAGTGTAAATCATTTCCACTTTTTCCAACTGTACAAATAGCAGTGTTCCCTGCAGCGTGCCCTGATAAAGCAACAGATTTTTTTGGTTTAAATCCCGTAGTAGTACTCATAAATTTCTCCTTTTGTAAACTTTTCCCTAGTTTTTTTATTTTTATTTTTTAAGTCTAATTACTTAGCTTTTCCCTTAGAAAATAACTCGTCCATTTTTTGTTCATAGTCATGGTAACCTAACATATCGTAAAGCTCCATTCTTGTTTGCATAGTATCAAGAACACCTTCTTGAGTACCTTTTTCTCTTAGTTCTTTATATACATTTAATGCAGCTTTGTTCATTGCTCTAAATGCAGATAATGGATAAAGAACCATTTCAATTCCAACTGAACCTAACTCTTCAGTAGTAAACATTGGAGTTGCCCCAAACTCAGTAATGTTTGCTAATACTGGTACAGTCATTTGTTCACAGAACTCTTTGTATTCTTTTAATGTATGAACTGCTTCAGCGAAAATTGCATCTGCTCCAGCTTCAACATAAGCTTTTGCTCTAGCTACTGCAGCTTCTTGACCTTCAGATGCATGTGCATCAGTTCTAGCAATAATGTAGAAATCTGGGTCTAATTGCATTTTTGCATCAACTGCAGCTCTAATTCTGTCACACATCTCTTCTGTTGTAACTAACTCTTTATTAGGTCTGTGACCACATCTTTTTGCAGCAACTTGATCTTCGATATGTAATCCAGCAGCACCAGCTCTGATAAATTCTTTAACAGTTCTAGCAACGTTGAATGCATGTCCCCAACCTGTATCTGCATCAACAATTAATGGAGTATCACAAATAGAAGTAACTCTTCTAATATCAATACAAACATCTTCAATCATAGTCATACCTAAATCTGGTAAACCGTATGAAGCGTTAGCAATACCACCACCTGATAAATAGATAGCTTTGTATCCAACTTTAGTAGCTTGTAATGCTTGGTAAGCATTGATTGTCCCTACGATTTGTAGTGGAGATTCTTCTTTTAATGCTTCTCTAAATTTTTTTCCTGCGCTCATATGAATCCTTATATAAATTAAGTGATAATCATTATACTACTCTTTACAAATGTAGTATTGTATATTTTTTGATTTAGAAAATACAATTTTTTATAAGAAATAGAAGTTATGTACAATATTTGTTCTTATGTATACTAATGGTACAATAAATCTCAAAAAACTATTAGGGACTTAGAATGACGTATAAAAATGGAATAGAAAAATTTATAGAGATTTTTAAAAGATCAAATTTGAGTATATCAAAATTTGCCTCACTTATTCAAAAAGATAGACGTACAGTTACTTCATGGATAGATAATGTTTCTGATATTGAGCCAAATGATGATGTTAAAAATAAAATTTGTAATGTCTTTAGATATCCAGATTTTATCTGGGAAGAGGGATGTACAGGGGAAGAGTTTATAAAGTCAATTAGTCAGATTCCTCAAAAAGAAGTAAGAATTATTGATGAAGATTATGAAGGAAGACTAAAATATATTATGGATCTTGAAAAAAATAGAAGATTTGTAATACAAGCACAATTCCCTGGACCTATGTATAGAGATACTGCTGTAAAAAAAGTTTATAGAACAAGAACATCAACAGAAATAGAGGAATTAAAACAGTTAAGAATTGAACAGATGCTAAGGTATGATTATGATACTACAGAGTGGTATTCAATTAAATCTGTTTTAATCTTCTGTTTTGCTAACTTTGGTAACTTTTATACTAAAGAGGAAAAAATTAAAATCTTGGAATTGATGTATGAACTATTTAATAATAACTATAATAAAAAGTTGTTTTTGTTTGATTCCTTTTCAAGAAAGATATATGGTATGGATACTACATATATATCTATTAATGTAAAGCAGAAGATTTTATTTTTTAAATCACCTATAGAATCTGTATTTATTGAGATTAGAAATAAAAATTTAGTTGAAAGAATGCATAAATATTATTCTTCTCCAATTGAAGCTCCATCACATGTAAACTTTTTAGAATCAGTTAAGATTTTAAAGATATTGCAAGATGCAGTAAGATATAACAATAGTATTATACAAGCATATGAAACTATTAATAGAACAACTGATTATGGTGAATTATTTTTTAACAACTTATCGCTGGATTTACAAAAACAAGTAAGTCAACCAAAACCAGGGCAAAAAAGAAATTAATTAGGTGGGATAAATAATGACAACAAAGGAAAAATTGTTAGCAGTAACTTTTGAAGAGATATATGAAAATGGGTATTATTCTGTTTCAGTTGACAAAATATTAAAAAAAGCGCAATTAAATAAAGGTAGTATGTACCATTATTTCAAATCAAAAAAAGAGTTAGTATTAGCAGTTATTGATGTACATGTTTATGGATACATTGATAAAAAATATAGTGCAATTTTAGATGTAGAAGAAAATTATATTGATTCTATGTTTAATGTTTTACGAAATACAGATTCATTTAATCATACACTAGGGTGCAGATTAAACTCATTAGTTCAAGAGTTATCTCACCATGATGATGATTTTAAAAAAGCATTAGAAAAGGTATATTTAAATTTTGAAGATATTATCTACAGAGTCTTAAAAAAAGCAGAAGAAAGAAAAGAGATAGCACATCCAGATATGAAAGAGCTTGCTATATTTGTTGTTGCTTCTATTGAAGGGTGTTTGTCATCTTCAAAGAAGAGTCAAGATGGAAAAATATTTGCAAATTGTATAGAGCAGCTAGCTTACTATTTTGATAAATTAAAAATAAAATCATAAAATCTTTTAAATTGTCTTGACTAAATAGTCAAAAGGTGTTATAATTCCTTTGACCAATCAGTCAAGATCTTCTTTCGTCTCAAAATTTGACTGGTTAGTCAAGAGTTTTAGAATTTTTTAAAGGATAAGATATGAAAAAATTTATTGGAATTGTAGTTTATAGTTTTACACTTGCTACGTTAGTTGCTATGATGTTATCTGAAGGTTCTAAATTTTATTCGTAAAATTTAGAATTTTTCAATATTTAATTTTATCTCTATACTTAAACCGCTCTTACAAATTATTTTAATACAATAAACAATTCAAATTAATACAATCAAGGAAAAAACTTGAAGCAATATTTAGACTTACTTCAACATATTTTGGACAATGGAACTACAAAAGAGGATAGAACAGGAACAGGAACAACTTCAGTTTTTGGATATCAAATGAGATTTGATTTAAGCCAAGGATTTCCTTTAGTTACTACTAAAAAAACTTTCTTAAAAGGTATTATAAGTGAGCTTTTATGGTTTATTGAAGGTAGTACTGATGAAAGAAGACTTGCTGAAATACATTATGGTGATAAAGCTTCAAACATAATAGGTAAAAATACAGTTTGGACAGCAAATGCCGATGCACAAGGTAAGGCTTTAGGTTACACAAATACTGAAACCATAAAAGAATTAGGGCCAGTTTATGGTGCTCAATGGAGAAGTTGGAAAGGTGCGAATGGAAAATCTTATGACCAACTAGCTGATATAATAAATCAAATAAAAACGAATCCAGATAGTAGAAGAATTATATTAAATGCATGGAATGTAGCTGAAATTGAAAATATGGCATTACCTCCGTGTCATACATTTTTTCAATTTTATGTAGCAAATGGAAAATTATCTTGCCAACTTTATCAAAGAAGTGCAGATGTATTTTTAGGAGTACCTTTTAATATAGCTTCTTACGCACTTTTAACAATGATGATAGCTCAAGTTTGTGATTTAGAACTTGGAGATTTTGTTCATACTTTTGGAGATGCACATATATATTCAAACCATATGGACCAAGTAAATTTACAATTAAGTAGAACACCACATAAATTACCAACAATGAAGATAAACAAAGATATAAAAGATATCAATGATTTTAAAATGAGTGATTTTGAACTTGTAGGGTATGAGTGTGATGAACCAATTAAAGCTGTGATGGCTGTATAAATAGGAGAGAGCAAGATATGAAGATTTCAATGATTGTTGCATATGGAAAAAATTGGGAAATAGGTCTAAATAATGAGATGTTGTGGCATATAAGTGAAGATTTTAAAAATTTTAAAACTATCACTTCAGGACATCATATCTTAATGGGAAGAAAAACTTTTGAAAGCATAGGAAAACCTCTTCCCAATAGAACCTCTCTTGTTTTAACAAGGGGTGAATTTAAACATGAAGGTGTACATACATTTTCTGATGTTCAAGAAGCTTTTAATTTTGCAAGAGCTAATGCAGAAGAGGAACTTTTTATTATAGGTGGAGCTAATATTTATGAAACATTATTTCCATATGTTGATAAGATGTATCTAACTGAAGTTGACTTTGAAGGTGAAGCAGATGCATATTTAAAAGAGATTGATTTTTCTGCTTGGGATTTAGCTGAAGAAAAAAATTATGACGCTATTTTATCTGAAGATGGAAAGATTAAAACTCCAGCTTGGAAATTTAAAGTCTGGGTTAAAAAAGATTAGTTTTTTAAAAAGGGATAAAACCCTTTTTAAATAGACTAAAGCACATTTAATTGGTGTGCTAAATCTGCTGCAATTCTTTTGTAATTTCTGATATCAAGAAGTCTTTCTTGACCTCTTTCTCCAACTTTTGCTACATCTTCTTTTGAAAGTCCTATAATATACTCAAGTTTATTTTTAATAGAATCTTTGTTGAATTTACAAAACCAAGCATCGTGGTTATCTGTAAAAATTGTATTATTGTTGGCATTATTTGTCATAATGCAAGGAACAGCCGATGAATAGTAATCCATAATTTTTACTGGTGTTGAGGTATTAAATAGAGCAATTTCTGGTAATACTGATATTCCAATATCTGCCTTAGCAATAAACTCTAATAATTCTTTTTTTGTTTTTGCATTATTAATCTCTACATTTGCTGCAATATTTGAATAATTATGAACAACATCAACTGCATATTCTGGGTCTTTTGTTGAGATTGTTAATTTCCAATTTGTTGATTCTAATTCATTAAAAGCCTCTAATACTGTTTCAAACTCTCTTAATTTGTCTAATGTTCCAGCATAAAAAAATCTTTTTTCTTCTTTTTCATGTTGAAGGTTTTCGTGTAAAACTTCTGGATCAATTGCAGGTGGACAGATAAAGGTTTTAATATTTACACCACTAAAATACTCCTCTTGCATCTCTTTTGAAGTGGGCAAGAAAATATCACATTGGTTTATCATTCTTGTTTCAGAAAAAGTTGAAAGTTTATTATTTAAATATCCTAAAAAGCTAGATTTATTGTTTGCTTCATCAACTTGTATCTTTGCAATTCTTTTAGGAAAAGATAGTCTATAACCAACTTTGTAATTATATTGACCACTTAAAGAAAGTACATTTTTAAGTATTTGTGCTGAGTTTCTAACAAATACATATGAATAAGAGGATATATCAACACCTCTATTATTTAATTCTTGGATAGATTTCTCTTTTCTTGCAATTGGTAAAATAAATCTATGGTCATCTTTTTTTTCAAACTCTGCTTTAAATTCACTAAAATATACAATATCAACTTCATAAAACTCTTTTAAATATTTTTCAAAAAGTGGACCTATAAAACTGTGATCTGTATATTCATCTTGGTCTGTAATGTATAAAATTTTTTCCATGCATAACTCCTAAAAGTATTTTAGAAATTATAGTACCAAATAGTCGCAATAAAAAAGCATTATTATTTATAAAATAATGTTATTAAGTATTTAAATTAAATTATAATTAAGATATAATTATCATATATTAACTATGAAGGAGACAATCAAATGGCACGGTTTACTTTACCCCGAGATATATACCATGGTACAGGCTCTTTAGAAGAATTAAAAAACTTAAAAGGTCAAAAAGCAATAGTAGTAACAGGTGGAAGTTCTATGAAGAAATTTGGTTTTCTTGATAAAACTATAGATTATTTAAAACAAGCAGGTTTAGAAGTTGAAACAATAGAAGGAGTTGAACCTGACCCAGGAGTTGATACAGTTATGAATGGAGCAAAAAAAATGCTTGAATTTGAACCTGATATTATTGTATCAATTGGAGGAGGATCAGCTATTGATGCAGCAAAAGCGATGTGGATATTTTATGAATATCCCGACTTTACTTTTAAAGAAGCTGTTATACCTTTTAACTTGCCAACATTAAGACAAAAAGCAATTTTTGTAGCTATCCCTTCAACTAGTGGTACAGCAACAGAAGTCACTGCGTTTTCAGTAATAACAGATTATGAAGAGAAAATAAAATATCCATTGGCAGATTTTAATATCACTCCTGATATTGCAATAATTGATCCTAATATTGCTAAAACAATGCCAAAAAAACTTATAGCACACACAGGAATGGATGCTTTAACCCATGCAACAGAAGCATATGTTGCAGCATTACATAGTAATTTTTCAGATCCATTAGCTTTAAAAGCTTTGGCTATGATAAAGAAAAGTTTAGTTGATTCTTATAATGATAATGAAGAAGCAAAGGAGCTTATGCATGAAGCCCAATGTCTTGCAGGAATGGCTTTTTCTAATGCCTTACTTGGAATAACTCACTCAATGGCTCACAAAGTTGGAGCAGTATTTGGGATTCCACATGGATGTGCTAATGCTATATTTTTACCTTATGTTATTTCATATAATAGAAAAGCATGTGAAGATAGATATGTAGATATTGCAAGATATTTAGAGTTAGATGGAAAGACTAATGAAGAATTAGTTGATTCATTTATTGCTTTAATTGACAATCTAAATAACAAATTAGATATTCCCCATTCTATGCAAGAGTATGGAATAGAAGAAAGTGAATTTAATGAACATCTAGAGTTTATAGCTCATAACGCTGTTTTAGATGCTTGTACAGGAGCAAATCCTAGAGAAATTGATGATGAAAATATGAAAAAACTTTTCATATGTACATATTACAAAAAAGAGGTTAATTTTTAAAGTTTAAACTAAAATAGAGAGATCTATTTTAGTTTATTTACTTCTTGAAAATTTTATTTCTGCTAATAAAACAGCAAAGATGATTAGTGTCGCACCAAAAATTTGTGTTATTGTTAATAATTCATTACCAATGAAATATCCAAAAAATCCTGCACTTACAGGTTCCATGGTGAAAATAATTGCAGTTTTAGTTGGTGTAGTAAATTGTTGCATATATGTTTGAACTAAAAAAGCATAAACAGTTGCAAATATTGCAGTGATTATTAATGCTTTTAAAAACGTATAATCTAATCCAACATTAAAAGTAACATCATCAACAAACAGTGAAAAAAGTAAAGAAAGAATTGACACAGTTAAAAACTGGAAGAAAACTAATAAAAAGACATTTACTTTTTTTGAAAAAATATCAGTATAGGCAATTTGTAAGGCAAAAAATGCAGCACATATTAAACTTAAAGCTTCACCAAAACCAAGGCTTAATTCACCACTCATAGTTAATAAGTATAATCCGCCAACTGCTAATAAAGAACCTAGGAAAACCATAGGTCTTACATGTTGTTTAAATATAACATAGGCAATAAAAGGAACAATAATTACATTAAGTCCAGTTAAAAAAGCAACAATGGAACTTTTTGTGTAGGCTAAACCAAAGGTTTGAGTAGCAAAACCTCCAAATAAAAAAAATCCTAAAATAATCCCAAAAAGAACTGTTTCTTTATTTATTGATTTAAAAAATTTAAAGGCAATTATTCCCATTAAAATTGTAGCAAGTGAAAATCTGTAAAATAAAAAAGCATAAACAGGAACAGTTTTAATAGCATCTTGTACCATTAAAAAAGTTACACCCCAAGCAATAGCAACAGTTAATAAAAGAAAATCTGCACGAAATTCTAATAATTTTTTTTTCATCAAAATTATTCTCCCTAAAATAAAAAAAGGGATTATACACTAATAAACTATAAGTTGCATATAAATTGTATATTTATCACACATTATATATAACTTTAAATCATTTTATTATACTATAATAGCTTTAGACTAAAAAAAGAGATGTAAATGAGTAATAATATTATTTCAATGGATACCATCAATAAGTATTTTGATGACTTCCATGTTCTTAAAAATGTAAATTTTTATGTAAAAAAAGGTGAGATTGTTGTGGTTTGTGGGCCTTCAGGTTCTGGTAAATCAACACTGATTAGATGTATTAATGGACTTGAAGATATTGATAATGGTCAAATTATAGTTGACAATATAGATATTCATGCAAGTAAAAAAAATCTTCAAGAAATAAGAGGTGAAGTTGGAATGGTTTTCCAACATTTTAATCTATTTCCTCACTTAACAATATTAGAAAATATTACATTAGCTCCAACACTTGTAAAAAACTCTAAAAGTGATGATGTTAAAAAAATAGCAATGGAACTACTTAAAAAAGTAAAGCTTGAAGATAAAGCAAATTCATATCCCGCTGATTTATCAGGGGGACAAAAACAAAGAGTAGCTATTGCAAGAAGTCTTGCTATGAAACCTAAAATTATCCTTTTTGATGAACCAACATCTGCTCTTGATCCAGAAACAATCGGAGATGTACTTTCTGTAATGAAAGACTTAGCAAAAGAAAATTTCACTATTGTTTGTGTAACCCATGAAATGGGATTTGCAAAAGAAGTAGGGGACAGAATTGTATTTATGGATCATGGTGTAATTGTTGAGGAAAATACCCCAAAAGAGTTTTTTGAAAATCCAAAATCTGACAGAGCTAAAAACTTTTTGAATGAAATATTAACTCATTAACAAAAAACAAAAGAAGGAAGAAGAATGTTTAAAAAGTTTTTGTTAACTTTAGTATTAATGGTATCAGTAAATAGTTTATTTGCTGATGATATCAATTTATGGAGAAAATCTACTCTAAATAGTATTTTAGAAAAGAAAGTTTTAAAAGTTGGTTTAGAACCTGGTTATATGCCTTTTGAGATGAAAGATAAAAAAGGTAGACTTATAGGTTATGATGTTGATATTGCAAAGGCAATGGCAAAAGCTATGGGAGTAGAACTTGAAATAGTTCCAACAGCTTTTGATGGAATTATTGCAGGTTTAATTACAAGTAAGTTTGATATTATCATTTCAGGAATGACAGTAACTCAGCAAAGAAATTTAAAGATTAATTTTTCTGATCCTTATATTGTTGTAGGGCAAACAGTATTATTAAATAATTCTTTAATGAATGAAGTTAAAAATGCAAAAGAATTGGATAATAGTAGATATACTATTACTGCAAAACTTGGTCAAACAGGTGAAATTGTTGCAAGAAAGTTTTTTAAAAAAGCAAAAGTTATAACATTTGAAACAGAAGCAGAGGCTGTTGCGGAAGTTTTAAATGGTAGAGCAGCCGCTTTTATAAATGATCAACCATATAATTCTATGTTTATGGATAGCAAAGGGAAAGGGAAACTTATTCATTTAGACACTCCTTTAACTTATGAGCCATTAGCTTTTGGTATTAGAAAAGGTGATCCTGATTTTTTAAACTGGTTAAATAATTTTCTTAGACAAATTAAAGAAGATAAGGTTCTTGATTTACATGGAAGATTATATGAAAAATGGTTTGTTGATACTAGATGGTTAAAGAATATTCAGTAAACCAATCTTAATATTAAAGGAGTATACATGAAAAATTTAATTTTGGCGCTTATGGTGTTTGTAACAACAAACTTATTTGGTGATGATATAAACTTATGGAAAAAGTCTACACTAAATCAGGTTCTGCAAAGGGGTGAACTTCAAGTTTGTTTAGAACCAGGATATATGCCTTTTGAGATGAAAGATAAAAAAGGTAGAATTATTGGTTACGATGTTGACTTTGCTAAAAAAATGGCTAAAGAAATGGGAGTTAAATTAAAATTACTTCCAACAGCTTGGGATGGAATTATTGCTGCTTTAGTTACTGGAAAATGCGATATTATTATGTCAGGTATGACAGTTACTCAACAAAGAAACTTAAAAGTTAATTTTGCTGAGCCATATGTTGTTGTTGGTCAAACTATGCTTATGAATAAAGCTTTAGAGGGTAAAATTACTGATGCAAAACAATTAGATACAAAAGAGTATACTATTACTACAAAGTTAGGAACTTCTGCTGAAGTTGCTGCTAAAAAATTCTTTGTTAATGCGAAACTTGTAACTTTTGAAACTGAAGCTGATGCTGCTGCTGAAGTATTAAATGGTAAAGCTGATGCTTTTATTTATGATCAACCATATAATGTTTTATTTATGTCTGATAAAGGTAAAGGTAAATTAGTTCATTTAGATAAACCTTTAACTTATGAACCTCTTGCATGGGCAATAAGAAAAGGTGATCCTGATTTCTTAAATTGGTTAAATAACTTTTTAAGACAAGTGCAAGAAGACAAAGTTCTTGGATTTACAGATGAATTATATAAAAAATGGTTAGTTGATACTGACTGGTTAAAAAGAGTTCAATAGTTTATGAGTAAAAAACATCAAAGTTTAGCACAAAATAAAAATCTAGGGCATTTAATTGCTCTAGCTTTTTATATAATAGTAGGATATTCATTATATATAGCTGCGGCTAATATGAATTATGTTTGGAAATGGAATTCTATTCCTGAGTACTTTGTATATACAGAAACAAAAACTTATGAAGCACCAGTAGATGGAAAGTTTATCGAAGAAAATGGTGTTTATTATGTTGTAAAAGCTGATGAGAAAGTAAAAATAGAAGGACTTAACAGTGAAGCAAAGTTTGATTATACTGTTGGGGAAAATGTTTATGAAGGCGATTATTTAGCCGTTAGTTCAAAAAATAAAGCAGGTCCTGTTTTAAATGGTCTTTGGGTTACTCTTAAAATATCGTTTTTTGCTGCAATTTTAACTTTTTTTATTGGTATTATTGTTGCACTTATGAAGTTATCTTCTTATCAGTTTTTAAAAGATATTGCTACTGTATATATAACTATAATTAGGGGAACTCCCTTACTTGTACAAATCTTTTTATTCTATTTTATTGTTGCTAATATCTTTGAGTTAGAAAGATTCGTAGCAGGGGTTTTAGCTCTTGGAATTTTCTTTGGTGCTTATATGGCAGAGATTTTAAGAGGTGCAATTCAATCTATTGATAAAGGACAACTTGAAGCTGCAAATTCACTTGGAATATCAAAATTTCAAGCAATGAGATATATTATTTTACCACAAGCTTTTAAAAGAGCATTACCTACACTTGTGGGTGAGATGATAGCCCTTGTGAAAGATTCATCTTTAGTATCTGTTATATCAATTACTGATTTAACAAAAGTAGGTAAAGAGATTGTTGCAAATACCTTTTCTCCATTTGAAACTTGGATTGTTATTGCTTTAGTTTATTTAATAATAACTTCAACAATGAGTTTCATAGGACACAGATTAGAAAAAAGAATGGCAGCAAAAGGTGGAATGAGTTAATTGGAACTTATTCAAGATTTTCTTCAACAAACTATTACTTTTTTTGCTATTATGGACCCAATAGGAGTTAGTGCTATTGCACTATCTCTGTTATCTACAAATATTACAAAAAGTCAAATCTCTACAATTGCAAAAAAATCTACATTTACTATTTTAATTGCTTTTATTGTTGTTTTAATTTCAGGGGATTTTATCTTAAAACTATTTGGTATAGGTGAAGACTCATTAAAAGTGATGGGTGGAATAATTTTACTTTTAATGGCTATATCTATGGTTGGTGGAACTAGTGAAGCAAAGAAAGAGGAAGAGGGTAAAAATGATGAGGAGTTAGCAGTAATTCCAATAGGTATTCCAATTGCTTTTGGTACGGGACTTTTTACCACAATTATCATCTTTAAACACCAAGCTCAAACTTTTTTAGATGTTTTATCAATCGTTCTTGCTTTTTGTGTTAATGCTTTATTGTTTTATCTAATTTTGAAAAACTCAATTTATATTAAAAAATATTTAGGATTAACAGGGCAAAATATTATTACAAAACTTATGGGACTTATTGTTGGAGCTATTGCTGTGCAATTTATAATCTCAGGGGTTGTTCATTTAGGAAAAAGTTATCTATGAGTGAAATAGATATTTTAATAAAAGGTTTTATTGTAACATTTTCTTTAATAGTTGCAATTGGAGCTCAAAATGCTTATGTCCTAAAACTAGGACTTTTAAGACAGCATGTTTTAAAAGCAGTTTTATTTTGTACCTTTTCAGATTTTTTACTTGTAAGTGCAGGTGTATTAGGCCTTGGATTTTTCATTCAAGGGAAACAAATTTTTATAAACAGTATTGCGATTTTTGGGATTGTTTTTTTATGCTTCTATGCTTTAAAATCTTTTAAAAGTGCTTTTAAAAACGAGTCATTGCAAATAGATGATAATGTTAAAACTAATCCTATTAAAGAAGTACTTACAATGCTTTTTGTGTTTACCTATTTAAACCCACACACATATCTTGATACAGTTCTTTTAATTGGTGGAATTGGTGCTAATATTGAATCGAGTATGAAGTTATATTTTCTTTTAGGTGCTGTTAGTGCTTCAGCAATTTGGTTTTCAACTTTAGGTTTTGGGGCAAGGGTTTTAATACCTTTATTTAAAAAACCTATAACATGGAAAATTCTTGATATGACAATAGGAATATTTATGCTTTTTATAGCTTATTCTTTAGTTGATTTAATTAAATAAGGCCAATGTTTTGGAATCAGTTGAAATTATAGGATGTTTTAAAACTATTTTAGACCCATATAATGGAATAACAATTGAGATAGAATCATTACCAAATTCAAATGTAGTATTTGAAGAAAATTTAGCTTTATTAATAAAAAAAGTAAAAGAAAAAAGAAATTTGATTTGGATTTATATTGATATTTCAAAATCAGATTTTATACCAATTGCAACTAAAAATGGTTTTTTCTTTCACTCTTGTGATGAAAACTACATATTAGTTGTAAAAAGATTAAAAGAAAATGCTATTATTCCAACAGCTGCAAATCATACCTTGGGTGTTGGAGCAGTTGTTATAAATGAAAAAAATGAACTTTTAGTAATTAAAGAAAAAATCTATTCTAAGGTATTTAAACTTCCAGGTGGTCATATAGACAATAAAGAGATGATTTCTCATGCTTGTATTAGAGAAGTCTTTGAGGAAACTGGTGTAAATATTGAGTTTAAATCTGTACTTTCGATAAGTCATTTATACCCCCATCAATTCCACAAATCAAATTTATATATAGCTTGTTTAGCAAAACCATTAAGTCTTGATATTAATATTCAAGATACACATGAGATTGAAGAAGCAAAATGGATTGATGTAAACAAGTACTTAAACGATGACTCAATGCCTGAGTTTTCAAGAAATATTGTAAGAGTTGCAATCAGTAAAAAGGGCTTAACTCTCAATGAACCAGAGTTCTTAAAAAACTTTAAAAAGAACATTGAGTTATATTTATAATAATAAAAAGTAATAATTACCTTTAATGAAAAAATTAATTTTTCTAACAACTTAAAGTTTAATATATTTAATAATATTCTATCGCGAATATAAAGCCGGGAGTTTAATATCTTAGACGATAAATTATATGAATTAGAAACAAAAAATAAGAAATTAGAGCTAATAGTAAAAGAGCTAAAAGAAGAAATCAATCTAATAAAACAACAAAATTCACAAAAAGAAAAAAAAATATTTGAACAAATCAAGATGTCTCAAATGGGAGAACTAATTGGTAATATTGCCCACCAATGGAGAAAACCTTTATGTGTGATTTCTACAGCTGCAAGTGGAATGAAACTGAAAAAAGAGATGGGTGTTTTAGATGATAAAGATTTTTTAAATTATTCAGATTCAATCCTTGAAAGTTCAGTTTATCTTTCTAAAACAATAGATGAATTTAGAGATTATATAGAATTTACAAATAAGAAAAAAGAGATTATTATTCAAGATAGACTAAAGATGGCAATTAGTTTAATTGAATCATCTTTTTCTTTACACAATATTAAAATAATTGAAGGCTTTATTGAGAAAGAAAAAATCCCTTTTAAATTGATTTTAGGGGAATTACTACAAGTTCTTATCTCAATTTTAACTAATGCAAAAGATGCCTTATTGGAAAATCAAATTAAAGATAAGTGGATTAAGTATGAGTTAATAAAAAAAGAGTATTCTCTTCAAATTACAATAGAAGATAATGCTGGCGGAATAGAAGAAAAAATCATGGATAAAATCTTTGATTCGTATTTTACAACAAAAGCTTATGAACATAGTACGGGGATAGGATTATATTCTAGCTATGATATTGTAGTTAATAAATTAGGTGGAGAACTTTTTGTTAAAAATACTGAGCATGGAGCTAAGTTTTTTATAGAATTACCACTTAATATTGATTATGTAATTTAATTTTAAAGGATATAAATGAAAACAATCATTTCAACATCAAAAGCACCATCAGCAATTGGTCCATATAATCAAGGAACTGCCTTTGGTGATTTATTATTTTTATCTGGTCAAATTCCATTAATTGCCGAAACAATGGAATTAATTGAAGGTGATATTAAAGTTCAATCGAAACAAGTTATGGAAAATTTAAAAGCAGTTTTAGAAGAGGGTGGAAGTTCTTTTGAAAATGTATTAAAAACAACTTGTTATCTATCTGATATGGATAATTTTGCTGCATTTAATGAAGTATACGCAGAATACTTTAATGGTGAAACAGCGCCTGCAAGAGCAACTGTAGCAGTTAAAACTTTACCTAAAAATGTTTTAGTTGAAGTAGATGCAATTGCATTTAAAAACTAGAAGAACTCTTCTAGTTTTTAATACTTATTTCAAGCTAAGAGCAACTCTTTGTTTCTCTAAATCTACATTTAAAACTTTTATATTTTCTAAATTTTGATTAATACTTAAAACTTCACTTGGATGTGAGATTCTTTTTGAACTAATTTGTGAAATATGAAGTAGGGCGTCATTTTTAAGTCCTATATCTATAAAAGCACCAAAGTCTGTGATGTTTCTTACTATTCCACTTAAAGTAAACCCCTCTTTTAAATCTTCAATATTTAATATGTCATTTGAAAATTTTACTTGATTAAATTCTTCTCTTACATCAAAGCCAGGTTTTAAAAGTTCTTGGATTATATCTTTTATTTTTAAAATACTAATATTTAAATTACTTGCTACTTCTTCAAAATCTTTTATCTCTTCAAGTTTGTAGTTTTTTTGTAAAATTGAGGTAAATGTGTAGTCCTCTGGGTGAATTCCTGTATTATCAAGTATAGATTTACCATCTTTAATTCTTAAAAATCCTACTGCTTGTTCATATGCTTTTGCTCCAATACCTTTTACCTCAAGTAATTGTTTTTTTGAAGTAAATCTTTTGATTTTTGTTCTATGTTCAACAATATTTTTTGCTAGCTTTTCACTAATTCCTGAAACAAAGGAAAGAAGTTTGTATGAAGAAGAGTTTAAATCTACACCAACTTTATTTACAAGGTCAACTGTAATATTTTCAAGTTTTAGTGCTAAATCTTTTTGATTTACGTCATGTTGATACTGTCCAATACCAAGTGATTTTGGGTCAATTTTAACTAAGGCTGCCATTGGATCTCTAAGACGTCCAGCTATTGAGATGGCACCTCTAATTGTAACATCAAGGTTTGGATACTCCTCTTGTGCTATTTTAGATGCTGAATAAACACTTGCACCAATTTCACTTACAATTGCATAATTTATATCTAAGTTTTGTTCTTTTATTAGATTATTTATAAAGCTTGCAGTTTCTCTAGAAGCAGTACCATTTCCAATGGCAATTGAAGATATTTTATGTTTTTTAATTAAATTTAAAACAGTTTTTGTTGAACTTGTAATATCTTCTTTTGGCTTTGTTGGATAGATAACTGCACTATCTAAGAAGTTTCCATTTTCATCAATTACTGCAAGTTTACAACCTGTTTTATATCCTGGATCCATACCTAAAATTACATGATTAACCAATGGGGCAGTTAAAAGTAATTCTTTTAGGTTTTTACCAAATAGTTCTATTGCTTCATTACTTGCTTTTTCTTTTAAATTTGCTAGTGCTTCACGTTTTAAACTTGGTAGTAAAAGTCTTTTTAATCCATCTTTATATGCATCAAATACTAAATTCTTTGAACTACTACCATGATTAGGAATTTTATATTTTTTTATATTTTCTAAGATGTGATTTTCATCAATATCAATTTTAATACTTAGTTGTTTCTCATTATCTGCTCTTAAAATTGCCAAAGCCCTATGTGATTTTATATATTTTAGTTTCTCTTTTGTATTTGCAAAAGAGGAATAAAGTCCACTTTTATCAAATTGTTTTCCCTCTTTTATATCTAAACTTCCCCAGTTTGAAATTAAGTTTCTAATAATCTCTTTGGATTTAAAATCATCTGCATATCTTTGAGCTATAATATCCTTTGCACCATTTATTGCTTCATCAATACTTTTTATATTTTTATTTAAAAATTGTTTTGCCTTAGATTCTACTTCTTCAATAGAGTATTTCATACATTGAATAATATTTGCTAATGGTTCAAGTCCATTTTCTATTGCATTACTTGTTCTTGAAGATTTTTTATCTTTAAATGGAGTATATATATCTTCTAAAGCCTGTAAGGTTATAGCTTCATTTAGATTTTTTTCTATTTTTTCATTTAAAAAGTTTTTCTCTTTTAGTATATTTGTTATCTCTTCTTTTCTTTGTAGAAACTTTTGGAAGTAATTGTATGTCTCTTCAAATATTCTAAGTTCAACATCCGTTGCACCATCTGTATACTCTTTTCTATATCTAGCTATAAATGGGATAGTGCAACCCTCATCTAGTAGCTTAATTATATTCTTTATAACTTTTGTAGAAAGAGCAGTTTTCTCTTCTAATAATGAAATTAAATTTTTAGTCAAGTTCTATTTCCTTGAAATCACTTCTTGTATTTGTAAGTGGTTTATTGTTTTTTCCTCTTACTGTATATACAAAAGAGATTTTTGCTTTTTTAGTATTGTTTTTATTTGCATGGTGTAAAGTTTTACAATGAAATAAAACTACATCACCTTTTTGCAAAGGTGTTGAAACTTTTTTATTAATCAGTGCAATATTATCTTCATTTTCATCTAAAAAATTTGAATCATTATCAAATCTGTTTGAACTAAAGTTCATTTTATGACTACTAGGAATAAACTCTAATAAACCATTTTCTATAAACTCATCATCTAAGGCTAGCCATACAGATATTAAATTATCATTTTCATAATGCCAATATCTTCTATCCTGATGCCAATAGGTTCTTGTACTCTCTTTTGGAAGTTTAGTCATGATAGAGTTATGGTGGGCTAATGTTAAAACTATTTCATCATTTAAAAGCTGTTTTAAAATAGGTCTTATCTTTTTGTAGGTCATCCATTCTTTAAAAATATCTTCTCTATCATAAACTTGTCTTAATCTTCTAACAGTAATTTTATTATCGTTAAAATTTAAGTACTCTTGTTCTGATTCTATTGGGGCAATCTTTTGTTCTAAATGGTTCTTTGCTTTTTTCGTTATTTCATCACAAAATTCATGTGATACAAAATCTTTTAAAACTAAAAAACCATCATTATTAAATTGTTCTATTTGATTAGATGTCAAATTCATATAAACTCACTTTATAAAAAGGCTAATTTTACTTTAGTTTTAATATTACACAGTTTAATTAAAAAAGTAATTTATAATTTATTTAAGTATAAAACTATTATAATCATCGGGCATGAAAATTAATCCAAACTAATAATTTGGAGAAATATATGAAGAAATTACTTTCTATCGCTGCTATATCAGCTTTATTAACAACAGGTGCAATGGCTGATGAAAAAAAAGGACTAAACGTAGTTCTTACTGCTGCTGATGCTCAAACTCAATTAATGGCAATGGTTTTATCAACTATGACATTAAAACAAAAGAAAATGGTTAACGTTACATTATGCTCTGAAGCTGGTAATTTAGCTGTTAAAGGTGCTCCTAGTCCTAAATTAAAACCAAAAGATGTAAGTCCAAAAATGTTACTTAAAGGTTTAATAAAAAAAGGTGCTAATGTTCAAGTATGTCCACTATTTTTACCAAATGCTGGTTTAGATAAGTCAGTATTACTTGAAGGAATCACTGTAGCTAAACCACCAAAAGTAGCTGCACAACTTCTAAATGATGATTTTGCAACATTAAGTTACTAAAAAATTAAGGGGAGTTTCTCCTCTTAATTAGATTGATTATTTAGGGTGAACTTCTTTTAAGGCATCACCAATTTGAGTAATAGTTTTAACAGTACAAACACCAGCTCTATCTAAAGCTTGGTATTTTTCATCTGCAGTTCCTTTACCTCCATCAATAATAGCTCCAGCATGACCCATTCTTTTACCCTTTGGAGCAGTAACTCCAGCAATATAAGAAACAACAGGTTTTGTAACATACTCTTTTATAAATTCAGCTGCAGCTTCCTCTTTAGCTCCACCAATTTCACCAATCATTACAATTGCTTTTGTCTCAGGATCATCTTGAAATCTTCTAAGAATATCAATGAAATCACTTCCTGGAACTGGATCTCCCCCAATTCCTACACAAGTACTTTGACCAAATCCAGCTTGTGTTGATTGATTAACTGCTTCATATGTTAATGTACCTGACCTTGAGATAATACCTACACTTCCAGGCATATGAATTGATTCTGGCATAATTCCCATTTTACATTGACCTGGTGTAATAATTCCTGGGCAATTTGGACCAATTAAAGTTGAACCATTTAAATCAATTGCCGCTTTTACATCAAGCATGTCAATCGTTGGAATACCTTCTGTGATACATACAATTGTTTCAATCCCATTTTCACTAGCTTCAATAATGGCATCTTTACAAAATGGAGCTGGTACATAGATAATTGAAGCATTTGCTCCTGTTAATCTTTTTGCACACTCAACTGTATTATATATTGGAAGGTCAAGATGTCTCTGACCTCTTTTACCTGGAACCACACCACTTACAACTGATGTTCCATATGCTAATGCTCTTTGTGTGTGGAAACTTGCTTGAGAACCAGTTAAACCTTGAACTAATACCTTTGTGTTTTTATCAATTAAAATTGCCATTATTTTGACCCTCCACATAGTTCAATGATTTTTTGTGCTGCTTTATCAAGATTTGCTTCTTCAAAAACTTTTACATCTGAGTTTCTAATTAGTTCTAAACCTTCTGCTGCATTAGTACCTTCAAGTCTTACAACAATTGGAATATCTAGTTGCATTTTTTGTGCAGCACTAATAATACCTGAAGCGATGATGTCACATCTAACAATACCACCAAAAATATTTACTAAAATACCATCTACATTTTTTTCAGAAAGGATAATTTCAAAGGCTTCAATAACTCTTTTTTCATTTACACTTCCGCCAACATCTAAAAAGTTAGCTGGATTTCCACCATGGGTTTTAATTAAATCCATAGTTGCCATAGCTAGACCTGCTCCATTTACCATACAAGCAATATTACCATCTAAAGATACATAATTTAAATCAAGTTTTTCAGCTTTTAATTCTCGTTCATTTTCCTGAGATTCATCTCTAATCTCATTCATTTTTGGCTGTCTATAAAGTGCTGAATTATCAATTTGCACTTTCCCATCAAGACATAAGATATGACCTTGTTTCGTAACAACTAATGGATTGATTTCAACAAGTGATAAATCATTTTTTATAAACATTTTATAGATTTTTTGCATGATATCAATCATTTGTGCACTCAACGTTTTGTCTAATCCTAAGTCATCACAAATTTGTCTACATTGTGCTGGCATAATACCAACAACAGGATTGATTGGATTTCTTAAAATTTTTTCTGGAAATTTTTCTGCTACTTCTTCAATCTCCATACCACCTTCACCTGAAGTGATTATCATAATTCGTTGGCTTGTTCTATCAACTGTAAATGCTAAATAGATCTCATCAACAATATCACAAGGTTGTTCAATATAAATTGAGTTAACAGGTTGTCCTTTCTCATCGGTTTGGTGAGTAACTAATCTACTACCTAGAAGATGTCTAACCTCTTCATTAGCTTCAATTTTTGATTCAACTAATTTTACTCCACCAACTTTCCCACGTCCACCTGCGTGAACTTGTGCTTTGATAACCCATTTATCTCCACCTAAGGTTCTTAGTATATCATCTAGTTGAGATGGATGTGTAAGAAGTTTTCCTTTTGTAGTAGGGATATCATATTTTCTATAAAGATTTTTTGCTTGGTATTCATGTAAATTCATAATGAATTGTTCCTATTATAGTTTGTATTTATTGTTAATAAAAGCTTATACCAAAATGTTGATGTAAATGTGCTTAAATAGCTGTTTTGAGAGTATTTAAAAAGTTTTTAAGAGAGGAATTCCCCCTCTTAAATTTATTTACTTGCTTGTGCTCTTAACACATCAATTAATTGTTTACAGTATTTATCTTTTGAAGAGTATTCATCCCAAAGACTTGCCCCTGCAGCTTTCCAAGCTTTTTTATCAGCAGCAGATGGTTCAGGAGACCATTTTAATCCTTTTGCTTCCATTTCTGCAACAGCTTCCGATTCCCATTTTTTAGATTTTTCTAATTGCTCTTTTGCATGGTCAACAGTTGCTGCATGAACAGCTTTTTTAAGTTCTGGAGTTAGTTTATTCCAAGCACTTTTATTAACAACAATTGGTAAAACTTGAGCACCTGCTAATGGTAATTTATACATATATTTTGCAACTTCTACGTGGTTTCCATCTCTATGGTCAATTAGGTTACTACCAATTGAACCATCAATTACACCAGTTGCTAAACTTGTATATATTTCTCCCCAAGATAATGAAACAGGTGTAGCACCTAAGTTTCTTAAAAATTTACCATATGCACCTGGAGCTCTAATTTTTAAACCTTTGAAATCTTCAACAGAGTTAATAGGCTTTTTTGTAATAATATATACAGGTGTTTGGATATAAGGTTCTAACCATACTAAACCTTGTGCACCATATGCTTTTTTAAGAATTTTATCCCAACCATCTTCATGAAAAAGTTTATATAGTTCATCAGTATCAGAAGTACCACCTGGTAAACCAATTTCAACTACACCAGCAGGTAATTCACCTGCATGCATTGACTGAAATGGTGCTGCCATAGTAATAAGTCCAGATTTTGTTGCTGCTAATAAACCTGCTTGTCCTACACCCTCGCCAGCAAATCTCATTTCAACTTTGATTTTTCCATTTGATCTTTTTTCAATCCCTTCTGCTAAGTTCTTATAAACTTCACCAAAGGCAGTTCCTCTACCATATAGATTACCAAATCTCCAATTATAATCAGCAGCACTTACAGTATCTACTAAAGTCATAACACCTAATAAGGCAACAATTGTTGTTGTTAAAAAATTTCTCTTAGCTCTCCTAAATAAATTTATCATTTATTTAATCTCCTTTTATTTTTTACTTATATTTAAATACTTATAGTTTTATGTAAAACTAAAGCCTCCCCTTCGTTTATTAACTATATATATTTATGTTGAAAATTATAATCTTATATGGATATAAATTATAAAAATAATTGTATATAAAATAACCATTTTAAGGGCTTTATAGGAGTTTAAATTATCTTAATTATTATTTTTTTGCAATAGGATATTCTTGGAAAAATCTCAAGCAAGGAGATGGAAAAAAAAGGTGTAAATAAGAGGATTAAATCCTCTTATTTAAGATTATAAAGCGCTAGATTTAATAACCATAAGCTTTTGGTTTTGCATTTCGTTCATAGAATCAGGGATACCACCTAAACCTAAACCAGAAGTTTTAGCACCACCAAAAGGCATCCAGTCAACTCTAAATGCAGTATGGTCGTTAACCATAACAGCAGTACCATTTAATCTCTTAACAGCTTTAAGTGCAGTGTCAATGTTCTTAGTAAATACAGCAGCTTGGAATGAAACATCAAGTTGATTAGCTCTGTTGATAGCCTCATCTAAAGTTTTGTATGAATAAACAACAACTACAGGACCAAAAATCTCTTTTTGTGAAATAATAGCATCGTCAGAAGGATTAACAATAACTGTTGGCTCATATAAAGAATCAGAAATTCTTTTTCCACCAGTTAAAATTTTTCCACCTTTTTCAACAGCTTCATTAACCCACTCTTCAACTCTGTTAACTTCGTTGTGGTTAATTAGTGGACCAACCTCAGTTTTAGGATCTAATTGATCTCCAACAACTAAGTTCTTAGCATAATCAGCTAATCTGTTTGCAATATCGTCTGCAATTGATTCGTGAACAAAGATTCTTTGAACTGATACACAAACTTGACCAGCATGATAAAAACCACCTTTTCCTAAATCAGGAATCATAGCTTCAATATCAGCATCAGGCTCAACAATAACAGGAGCAACTCCACCATGCTCTAAAGCAGATCTAGTTCCAGGAGATGCCTTAGAATTTAAATACCATCCAACAGGTCCAGAACCAATAAATGTAAAGAAAGCAGTTTTTGGAGATGTAACTAATAACTCTCCTCCAGCTCTGTCACAAACAACAGCTTGAGCCCAACCTTCAGGTAAACCAGCTTCTTTTAATAATTCAACTAATTTAACAGCAGACATAGGAGTTTGAGTTGCAGGTCTGATAATAACAGGACAACCAACAGCAATAGCTGGGATTACTTGGTGAATAGCTAAGTTAAATGGGTGGTTAAATGCTGATATTGCAGCAACAACCCCAATAGGTTCTTTCATAGTATAAGCCATTCTGTTTGCAGATGAAGCAGTATGACCCATAGCAATTTCTTGACCTTCAATAGCACCAATTTGCTCAATAGCGATTTTAACACCATTGATAGCTCTTTGAATTTCAACTTTAGAATCCATGTAAGGTTTACCACCTTCAGAAGCACAAAGGATAGTTAATTCTTCAACCTGAGAAGACATAATACCCATTAAGTTTTCTAAGATTTCTATTCTTTTATGCTTAGGAATCCAGTTATCTTTATCTAAAAACTTTTCATAAGCAGTATCAATTGCTTTTTGAACACCTTCTACATCTGTAAAAGGTACACTTCCTACTACTTTTCCATCAAATGGTGATGTTACTTCTATTGTACTCATTTATTTTCCTTTTTTTAAATTTAATTTATATTTATTATTTTAGTTTGACACAAAATTTTTAGAATTTAAAAATAATGTATCTGGAGATAATCGATAGAGTCTTAAATTATCTATGCAATAAGCTCCTTGTTTTTCATAAAATTTTATTGCTGATTTATTCCAATCTAAACAAGCCCATTCTAGGTATTCACAACCTATATCTACAGAATACTTTGAAAGATAATGAAACATAATTTCCCCTAAACCTTTCCCCCTTACATGATCTTCTATAAAAAAAGCATCAATATAAACTCCTTTTCGACCAGAAAAAGCGGAACTTTTTTGATGAAAATATGCAAAAGAAACTATCTCTTTTTTATAAATACCAAAAACTGCTTCCCCTAATTTTTCTTCTAATAATCTTTTTATACGTTCAGGTGTTGCTGTTATCAAATCTTCCATTTTTTGATATTTACCAAGTTTTTTCATGAAAGTTACAATTAATTGCGAATCTTCAACTGTTGCTATTTGTAAATCATAATCTGAATTTTTTGTAGAAATTAGATTTCCCACTTTATAATCCTTATCTAAATTATTTACTTTTTGTTATTGCAATTAAACCAATAATTGTTATTGCAATTCCAATTAGCCCTAGTGTATTAGGTAAAGATGCATTTAAAAAAAGCATTTCTCCTCCTAGGGCAAAAAAAACTTGACTTGATTGTGTTGAATCTACAATCATTAATGTACTTGAAGTAGTAGCTTGAGATCTAGCATACAAAAAAAGTGATGTAGCTAATATTCCTGAGATTATTGTAATGATTGCAACACTAATATATTGAGAAGTATTAGGTGCTACAGGATCAGATAAAAAGTAAAGAATTACCCAAAATGGGAAACTTCCTAAAACAAGTAAAAATACTTTTACAAAGCTATTGTTTATTACACCTAAGTCTTCTTTTTTTTCTTTCCTTTTTTTCTTTTCTTCCCATACCATTTGATTTCCAATTGGATAACAAAAGGATGCTACAAATACGGGAATTGAACCTAAAAAAAGAGCTTCTAAATTACTACTTTCAAAATGACTTAAATTTACTAAAATGATTCCTGTAAAAATAAATATAGTAAAAAACCAAATTTTTTTAGATAACTTTTTGCCAAAAAAAGTCAATACAAATAAAGATGATATTATAGTAATTTGCCATGTTGTAGCTACAATCCATGCAGGGGAAAAAGAAGCAGAATAACAAAGTAAAGAATAAAAACCTCCAAATCCAATACTACCTGCTACTGTCCAAAATATAAAATTCTCTAAATATTCTTTGATAATTAATTTAAAATAAGACATCCCTTTAAAAACTATAAATCCAAAAGTAAAAAATGAAATTGCATATACAAGTCTTAAACCACCAGAATAAAACCAGTGTCCTCCATCAAGGGAAATTGATCTATTTATTAAAAAAGTTACGGTAAAAAATAAAGAGGATAATAATCCAATGAAAAGTAAAAATGAGGGAGAGTGTTCATATTTTTTAAATTTGTTCAATATTTATCCTAAGAATGTTTTAAAAAAGTTATAAAGAGATTGTTCTTCTCCCTATAACTTTAAACTATTAACGAGCTTTTATTTTATACTTTGATAATCAGTAAGTCTAATGACAAAAACTGAACAATTTGCGTGTCTTATTACTCTTTCAGGAGTACTACTGATAAAATAGCTTCCAAGTCCTGGTTTTGTTGCCATCATAACAATTGCATCTGCTTTTATTCTTCTTGCTTCTTCAAGAATTTCTCTATGGGCAGAACCATCTCTAATATTAAAAGAGATTTTGTCCTCTGGAAGTTTATGCTTTTGTGCAATTTTCTTTAGCTCAATATAAGCATCATGGTTATAATGCTTTTCATTCTCTTCATCTAAAATAGGGTAAACAGAACCATGTGCTCTATTCTCATTTACATATAGTAAAGATAGTTTCCCCTCTTCATCATTTAAAACTTCTAATGCTCCAGCAAAAAGTTTTTCATGGTTTTCTGTATAGTCAAGATGAAGTGGCACCAAAATTTTTTTAAACATCATTAGTCCTTTTACATTGATTTATCAAGTACTTTTTCCACAATATTAGTATCAACAATTTGGTTTTCACCTAGTTTACTAAAGCCGTGTTTTATAAGTAATGGGATAACTTTTTCTTTTACCTCTTTATCATCTGTATAATCAGAGATTTTTAAGTCAATATCTAATGACTTATATAACTCTTCTATTTTATTGATAATAATATCTGGGTCAGTTGTATCTATTCTAAATACATTTTCACCCATTTGTAATAGTTTCCCTGCCTTGTGCTCTTTTAATACTCTAAATAGATTTGGTTGAATAATAGCAAGGGTTCTTGCATGATCTATCCCATATAATCCAGTAAGTTCATGTCCTATATAGTGTGTAGCCCAATCTTGAGTAACCCCTGCACCAATAAGACCGTTAAATGCCTGATTTGCTAACCATAAAAGATTTGCATACCATAAATCATCTCTGTTATCAACATTATTAGCTAAAGTGATAAGACCTCTTAAAATACCTTCTGCATAATTATCTTGTGCTATCATCCCTTGTTTATAAGTTAAATATTGTTCACAAGTATGAACAAAGGCGTCCACAAGACCATTTTTAATTTGTCTATCATCTAAACTTTTTAATACACTAGGATCCATAACAGCAAACTTTGGAAAAGAGTGAACAGATCTAAAAAATCTTTTTTCTTTTGTTTGGGCTTTTGTGATAACTGATCCTGTATTTGATTCACTTCCTGTTGCAGCAAGTGTTACAATTGCTCCTATTGGTAAGGCTTTTTCAGAGATATATTTACCTTCTAAAATATCCCATCCATCACCTTCATAATAATAAGAGTGTGCAACATATTTTGCTCCATCAATAACAGACCCCCCACCAACAGCTAAGATAAAATCTACATTTTCATCTTTTGCAAGTTTTATTGCCTTGTCAAGAGTCTCTTTTGTTGGGTTTGGTTCTACTCCGCTAAATTCAAAATACTTGTATCCTTCTAGTGCATCAATTACTTGGTCATATACTCCATTTCTTTTTATACTTCCTCCGCCATATATAAATAATACTTTATAATCTTTTGGAATCAGCGAAGATATACTACTAATTTTACCTTGACCAAACTCAATTTGAGTAGGGTTTAAATATGAAAATTCCATTTGTTTCCTTCCTAAAATTTAGTCAATTAATCTTTAACCCATTACTTTATTTGGTAGCCAAAGAACAATCTCTGGAAAAAGCATACAAATAATAAGAACTGTTAAATTAACTAAAATAAATGGCGTAACTGATTTATAAATTTCACCCATTCCAACTTCTGGTGGCGCAATCCCTTTTAAATAAAATAGTGCAAAACCATATGGTGGAGTTTGTACAGCAATTAAAATATTAATAATCATTAAAACACCAAACCAAATTGGGTCATATCCTAAAGATACAGCAATAGGTGTAAATAATGGTGCACACATCAATACGATAATAAATTCATCAATAATAAAACCTAAGAAAAGCATTATTAATTGGAACATAATAATAATCATAATAGGAGGTAAATCTAAACCACCAGTAAAGTCTGCAATCATACCTTGAATACCCATTAATAAGTGGAAGTTACTAAATACTGAAGCTCCTAAGATAATCCACATAGCAACACTTACTAAGATACCAGTTTGAAGTCCAACTGTTCTCATCATCTCTAGTTTAAATCTTTTAAAGAATATTGCAAGTAAAATAGCTCCTACAACACCTAAAGCTCCTGATTCAGTTGGAGTAGCAATACCACTAATGATACTTCCAAGTACAACAAAAATTAATCCAATTGAAAGAAAACCATCTCTAAATACTCTTAGTTTTTCTTTCCCTTTTAGTTTTGGTAAACCTGGATTGTTTTCACTAAGTAATGGCGCATTTTCAGGTTTAATTATAGAACTAATTACAATATAAGCAATAAGTAAAATGATTGTTATAAGTGCAGGTACCATTGCTCCAAGGAACATTCTTCCTACAGAGTTTTGAGTTGAAGCTGCGAACATAATCATTGGAATACTTGGTGGAATTAAAATACCTAAAGCTCCACCAGCCATAATTGTTCCAAGGGCTAATCTTTTATTATAACCTGCATCTAGCATTGGTCTTAATGCGATACTTCCAGAACTCATAATCCCAGCTCCAATAATACCAACCATCGCTCCAATCATAGAACAGATAAATACAACACTAATTGCTAATGAACCTCTAATTCTACCAATTAGTAATTGACTTGCTTTAAACATAGCATCACCGATACCAGAATGGGTTAGTAGTTGCCCCATATAGATATATAATGGAATAGCTAATAAAATAAAACTAAAAAAAGTTGCTTCAACGGTTGTTGGAATTACATTAAAAATTCCATCTCCCCATGTAAAGTAACCTACCATCATTGCTATTCCACCAAGTGCTAACCCTACAGGTGCACCAAGTGCAAAGAAGATTAAAATAAAAAACAATAAAACAATAGTCAATAATTCAACACTAATCATTTTGCACATCCTTTTCAATTAAAGGTGATCCTGTAAAAAGTTGATAACCTTCATCAATAATATCTCTAATTAATTGCATGGTAAACACTGAACTTGCAACACAAAGCATAAGCCAAAAGTGCCACATTACAGGTGCCCATTCACTTTGTCTTCTGTAATCAAACTCTAAAGCTTCATTAAATTTTAATAAACCCATTTTAAAAACAATAACTAGGAAAAATACCCCTAGTGAAAAAGAGATGATGTTGAAGATGTTTTTAACCTTAGGAGAAACTAATAAATACAAAATATCCACATTAATATGTGATCTTTTTTGTTGAGCATAAGCTCCTCCTAAAGCTGCTATATATCCAAATAGAAATAAGGATAAGTCATAAGCCCAAATGGTCGGTGCATCAAATAAATATCTTGCAACAACCTCGTAGGAAACGATAAAGGCAAGGACAGGCATCAAAAATGATGCCCCCTTTCCTAACAACATTATAATCGTATCGATTGTAATGCAAAATTTTTGTAGGAATTTTTTAAACATAATAAAGCCTATTAATACTTGGTTATTTAGCTTGTCTATTTTTTAATACATCAATTAATTCTTTGCTGTATTTATCTTTTGATGCATATTCATCCCAAAGTCCAGCACCTGCTTTTGCCCAAGCTTCTTTATCCGCTGCAGATGGCTCTGGAGACCATTTAAGACCTTTTGCTTCCATTTGTGCAACAGCTTCAGATTCCCATTTTTTAGACATAGTTAATTGGTTTTTAGCGTGAGTTACAGTTGCATCATAAACACCTTTTTTAGCTGCATCACTTAATTTATTCCAAGCATTTCTATTTACAACGATTGGTAAAACTTGTGCACCTGCTAATGGTAATTTATACATATATTTAGCAACTTCTACGTGGTTTCCATCTCTGTGGTCAATCATATTAGAACCAATAGAACCATCAATAACACCAGTAGCTAAACTTGTATAGATTTCACTCCATGCTAATGAAACAGGAGAAGCACCTAAGTTTCTTAAAAATTTACCATAAGCACCTGGAGCTCTAATTTTTAAACCTTGGAAATCAGCAATTGATTCGATTGGTTTTTTAGTAATAATATATACTGGTGGTTGAATATATGGCTCTAACCATACTAAACCTTGAGAACCGTATGCTTTTTTAAGAATTTTATCCCAACCATCTTCATGGAAAAGTTTATATAATTCATCAGTATCTGCTGTACCACCTGGTAAACCAATTTCAACTACACCTGCAGGTAATTCACCAGCATGCATTGATTGGAATGGAGCAGCCATAGTAATAAGACCAGATTTAGTTGCACCTAAAAGACCTGAAGTTCCAACACCTTCTCCTGAGAATAGTACTTGAACTTTAACTTCACCATTTGTATTTTTTTCAATATCTTTAGCTAATTGTTGATATAAATCACCAAATGCTGTTCCTCTTCCGTATAGGTTTGAGAACCTCCAGTTTTGAGCTGCAGATGCAGTATCAACAAGTCCCATAATACCTAATAATGCAACAACAGATGTTGTCATTAAACTTTTCTTTATACTTGAAAATAATTTCATTTTGTTTTCCTTCCCTAAATTTATTTTTTAATTAACCCTTAATTGGCAGACTTAAGTTTCTTATGTTTTAAGAAATACACCCCCTGTTTTAATTTAAATTAATTTTGTACTAAACTTTCAAATAGCTCAGTAAATTTGTCAATACCTTCATTAACTGTCTCATCACTCATAGTTAAAGCAGGTAAGAATCTAATTACATTTGCATTAAATCCACAAGCTAAAAGAATTAATCCATATTCTGCTGCATTTGCAGTAATCGCTTTTGTAAGCTCTGCATTTGGATTTTCTATATCACCATCAATCATAAGTTCTAAAGCAATCATTGCTCCTTTATTTCTTACATCTGAAATTAATGCTGGGTATTTGTCTTTTAGTTCGTTTAATCTTCTATTGAAAATATCTCCAATTTGATTTGCTCTATTGATTAAATCTTCCTCTTCAATAATCTCTAATACTGCAAGTCCTGCTGCACATCCAACTGGAGAACCACCATAAGTTCCACCTAATCCACCAGGGATTGGAGAATCCATAATTTCTGCTTTTCCAACAACTGCTGATAGTGGATATCCACCAGCTATACCTTTTGCCATAGTCATTAAATCTGGTTCAATTCCAGCATATTCAATATTGAACATTTTTCCTGTTCTAGCAAATCCAGTTTGAATCTCATCAATGATTAATACAATTCCATTTTCGTCACATATTCTTCTAAGCTCTTGTAATAGTTCTACTGGAGTTTGGTAAAAACCACCTTCCCCTTGAATTGGTTCAATAATAATTGCAGCAACATCTTCAGCTAGAATATCTACTTTAAATAGGTTTTTTAATGCAGTTAAAGTATCTTTAACGCTAGTACCATTAAGTTTTGTTGGATATGGTAAGTGATATATTTCAGCAGGAAATGGTCCAAATCCTTTTTTATAAGGCATAGTTTTTCCTGTAAGAGCCATAGTCATATTAGTTCTACCATGAAAACCACCATTAAATGCAATCACACCTCTTCTTCCAGTATGAGCTCTAGCAATTTTTACACAGTTTTCAACAGCTTCAGCACCAGTTGTTACAAAAATAGCTTTTTTTTCACTTTCACCTGGAGCTATTGCAGTTAATTTTTCAGCTAATTCAACAGCAACTTCATATGGGTTAACCATAACACATGTATGAGAAAAATTCTCAATTTGATTTTTAACTGCTTCAATAATTTTTGGATGTGAGTGTCCTGTATTACACACTGCTATTCCAGAACCGAAGTCAATAAATCTATTCCCTTCAACATCCCATACTTCTCCGTTTTTTGCTTTCTCAACAAAGTTTGAATAAGCATTTCCTTGCCCTCTAGCAAATACTTTGTTTTTTCTTTCTTGCAAATCTTTGTTAACCGTTTTTTTCATAGGAGTAACCATTTCTTTCCCTTATAATAAATTTATCTTTTGTGCTTGTTTTATTTTTCAAATGATACATTTTCATCCAAAAGTTTATATCTACTTATATAAAGCCTTTTGACTAAAAGAGTTCATGAAAATTACGTAACTATATGTTCTAAATTTTGTATGTGAACAATTCAGTTACTTAATTATTACGGAAAAGAGTAGTGAAAAAGTAACCATTTAAACACTTTTTTTATCTTTTTTAAAGGCTTAAAAAAAAGCTTTTTTTGATAGTTTAAAAACTATACAAAGTACCAAATAATAGACATTTGTGGTTACTTGTAGAAAATAAAGAATTGAGGGGGGTTAAAAGTAGCCCTTAGTTTACCGGGCTACTATTAGTTTGTTTATTGTTAAAAACTCTTCTTTCAAAAACACTTTCAATATCATCATGAATGATAGAGTCTCTATCTAAAAAGATTAACTTCTCTTTATCTAACTCATTTACATTTTTTAATCCCATAACTGCTAATAAACTTTTCATATTTTTTAGAATATTGTTATGGTAGTTTTTTATATAATCTGAATGTTTTTTTACAAAATAGTGTTTTCTTTTTTTAATATCTTGAGTTGCAAGTCCTACTGGACATTGGTGTTTACTAGCTCCAGAACAATATCTAGCTCTAATACAACCAGCACTCATCATAAAACCTCTTGCTATTTGTATAAAATCAGCACCAAGACATAAAGTAATAATTACATCATCAGGGGTTAATATCTTACCACTTGCACTAATTTTTACTTTATCCCTAATTTCATACTCTTTTAATACTTTATCAACTAAATAAATGGCATCTCTAATATCCATTCCAATTCTTTCCATCATTTCAAGTGGAGCTGTAGCACTTCCTCCACTTCCACCATCAATAGAAATATAATCTGGATATGGAAGATTTAAATTAACTCTTCTTTTTATCTCTTTTGCAATAGGTACAATATTATCATTATCAGAGATTACTATTTTAATCCCTACAGGTTTAGAAGAAGCTTCTTGAAGCTCTCCAATAAAATCAAATAACTCCTCATATGATTTAGCATAAGGGAATCTATTAGGAGAAAAAGCATCTTTATTAGGTTCAATATTTCTATAATAAGCAATAGTTGGAGTTACTTTTGAAGCAATAAGTTTACCCCCAGTTTGTTTTGCACCTTGGGCAATTTTAATCTCAGTCATACGACAAAAACTCATTTGTTTTTTATATCGTTCAATATCAAAGTTACCCTCTTTGTCTCTAACTCCATAAAAACCAGAACTTATTTGTAAAATAATATCAGGTATATCATCTGGAACATTTTTAGGAAAAACATCTAAAGGTGCATCCCAATTTGGTCTATAAAAACACTCTTTATCTTTATTAAAAACATATGTATCAGCTAAGGGATCTTTTCTAAAAACTATTTTTCTATAAAAGTCTATAGCAACAGGAACATTAAATAAGATTTTACAAATTTTGAATATTTTTTCTTCAAAAGGTGTACCTTTTACCTCTTTCATATATCTTGTATCATAGTTACTATGACTTACAAAAAAGTTTGAAGTTAAACCACCTTCACCTGAATTAATTGGGAAGTGTCCCTCTTTTGCACCAAGAACGAAGGCTCTAGTTCCTTCAGGTGAAATGGAACCATCACTCATAGGGCCTCTTCCTATCAATGACTTAGCATAAAATGGTTGTTTTCTTTCTTCCCCAAAGGTAATTGAAAAATCAGTTTCAACTTCATCATCATTTAAAACAATATTTGTATGTTTTAACATTAGTTTTGGTTTTTGCATTGGTTGAGCAGGAGAAAAAGAAGCAAAATTTGTTTTATCCCTAGCTGCATTATAAACCCAGTCAAGTTTATCCATAGACTCATAAAACTTTTCATCACCAAAGTATTGTCTAAATGGCTCCCTGAACTCTTGGAAAACAAACCTTAGTCTCCCTATTATTGGATAATTAACTAAAATTTGATGTTTTCTTTGTACATATTTGTCGTGAATGTACCACATAAAGATTATCATAGAGAAGATAACTAAAACTAAAATCCATGTATCCATATTTTATTCCTGAAAATTTAATCCAAGAATTATTGCTTAAAAGAGTAGTCAAAAAGTGGTTTTTTTATTTAATATTAAAAATAAAGTTAATTTATTTTCAATGGTATATAAATTGTAAATTCAACTCCATTTTGAATATTTTTTACACTTAATTGACCTTTCATATTTTGTTCAATAATGATTTTACTCATGTATAATCCAAGGCCAGTTCCATTGTAGCTCTCTTTTGTAGTAAAATAGGGCTCAAAGACTTTATTTATAATTGATTCATTAATCCCACCTGCATTATCAGAAATCATTATTTTTATATGGGTTTGAACTTTTTTAGTTTTTATTAAAATTTTTGGGCTTTGAATATCTTTTTCTAGAAAAGCATCCTTTGAGTTTGTAAGAATATTTAATAAAACTTGTGAAAGTTCACTTTCAAACCCATACATAATAACATCATCTAAAATTTGATATTCTATTTTTATACTGTTACTTTTAAAACTATCATCAATTAAGAAGATTGTTTTTTGTATAGCATCTTTAATTGAAAAAGCTTTTTTCTCTTTATTTGGTTCAAAAAAGTTTCTAAAATCATCTATGGTTTTAGACATTTTATCTGTTAGAGCATTACTTAATTCCATCTGCTTATTCAGATAATCCTGATCTAATTTTTCAAGGGAATATCTAAGGTGAATATTTTGAATAATTGTACTTAATGCACTTAGTGGTTGCCTCCATTGGTGAGCAATCATAGAGATCATCTCTCCCATTTCCGCTAGTTTACTTTGTTGGATTAAAAGTTGTTCTTGTTTTTTTCTATTATCAATCTCTTTTTTTATCTTAATATCTAAGGTATTGTTCAAATCTTCAAGTTCATGGGTTTTATCTTTTAGTTTTTTATTAGAAAGCTCAAGTTCACTGGTTCTACTTTGTACTTTTTTTTCCAAAGTACTATTTAACATCTGTATCTCATCTTTTACTCTTGTTAATTTCCTAATATATTTTCTTTGTAAAAAGTATGTGTATAAAATAACTGAAAGAACAAAAACAAAAAATACTAATATTTTCCAAAAAAGTTGGTAATCAAAAACTTTTTCAAATTTTATTGACACCCAATGATTCATAATTTTTTGAGTAGTCTCATCACTAATTGAACTAACAAGTTTTTCAAAAATACTTAGAAGAATAGGGTCATCATTTCTTACCCCTACAGATAGTCTCCATTCATCATCAAATTTACCTGAGATTTGTAAACTTCCATAAAACTCTTCTTGAAAAGCATAGGCAACATTTAGGTGTGTTGTAACTTGCCCAAAAAGTTCACCCCTTTCAACTTTTTTTAATCCATCTCTTAAATGATTTTGGTCTATTACTTGAATATTTGGGTAGTTTTCTCTAATAATATCATTGTATGCAAAATCTTTTTGGATACCAATTTTTTTATTTTTTAGGGTTTTTAAGTCACTTATAAAAGCAACTGTTCGTTTTGTAACCAACACCAAAGGAGTAGTTATATATGGTTTTGTAAAGTTCATATATTCTCTTCTTTTTGGGGTATCCATTACTAAAGCTAAAATATCACATTTTCTATTTTTAACATATTCTAAAGATTGGCTCCAGTTTTTTGTTTCTACAAGCTTTAAAGGAACACCAATTTTTTCTTGAAACCCTTTCATATAATCTGCAACAATACCAACATGTTTATGGTTTTCTATCTTTTCATAGGGCATCCAGTCTGGATCAACACACATATTAATTGCACTCTTTTTTTGTAAATAGGTTTTCTCTTCTTTTGTAAATATTAATGGTAAATCAGCTAAATCTTTTAAAAACCATTTATCAAATAACTCTTTTCTCTCTTTGATAGTTATTTGATTTAAACCTTTTTCTATAATAGATTGAAGTTCAGGTTCACTCTTTTTTGTAAAGTAATACAAATTTGTAGGTTCAAAAATAATTAAAGGCATAGCTTTTAAACCAATTAGTAGATTATCTTCTAAATATTTTTGAACAATAATTGGTGAAGAGATTAATGCTTCAACATTTCCTTCTAAAAGTAAACTTACAGACTCTTCCATATTTTTTGTTTCGATTAGTTTTATGTTGGGATATTTAGTTGAAATATGTGAGATATTACCTGCTTGATTTATAATAGCAACTTTTTTATGTTTTAAATCACTAATAGAATTTATATCATTTTGCTCTTTTTTTACAAACAAAACTCTTTTGATTTCTAAAATCTCTGAAGAGTATACTCCAATGTCATTCTCAACTTTAGAGTTGTTTATTAACGGAATTAAATCAATTTCACCATTTTCAAAGGCAAATTCAATATTCCCTTGGTCAATATCAATTGTTCTATTTTTTATTTGGAATTTTTTTATTATAAGTGCTAAGATATCATTTGCAAAACCAGCTCTTTGATAGTCTTTTGTAAGATAACTTAAGGGATAAAGGTCTGTGATTCCAACTTTTAAAGTGTTGTTTTTAATCCAATCTTGTTCCTCTTTAGTTAGAATAGATTGATTTGCCCAGAGGGTATTAAAAACTAATAATATAAAAACAACAATTCTCAAATATTGACTCCAAATTTTTTTATGATTATATCATACTATGCAAAATTATATTGAAAGAGACCCCTTCATTTATGTTTTTTGCATTAATTTTACCATTGTGGTTGTTTTCAATTATTATCTTTGACATATAAAGCCCAATTCCAGTTCCATTTTTTTCTTTTTTTGTTGAAAAATATGGTTCAAAGATAACATCTAGGTTATCTTTTTCAAAAGCTCCTCCATTATCATAAATCTCTATTTCTACTCCATCATTTAAATCTTTTGTTGTAATTTCTAAAACGGCATTTTTTATTTTCTTTTCTAAAAATTTATCTTGGGCATTTTTTATAATATTTATAAATACATGGGTAATCTCATTTTCATAGATATTTATTATATTTTTACTATCTAAATTTAATTTAATCTCAATATCATTAGTTTCTAAGTCTTTTTGTAAAATTTTTAAACTGCTTTTTATTGATTTGTCAATTGACGTTTTTACAAGGGTTTTATCTGTTTTGTAAAAATTTCTAAAGTCATCAATTGTTGTAGTGAGATTTTGAACATAAAACTCTATTTCATCAAGTTTACCAGTAAAAAACTCTGCTTGTTCTTCCCTTCCTTCTTTTGTAGTTGAATCAAATTTTCCTGAAAGAAGTTTATATTTTAGATTAAATGAAGCAGTTCCAATTGAAGCTAAAGGTTGTCTCCATTGGTGGGCTATCATACTTATCATTTCACCCATTGCTGCAAATCTTGATTGAGCTTCCATGATTTTTTGTTTCTCTTCATTTTTTGCTATTTCAATTTCTAATTTTTTATTTTTTTCTATAAGCTTTTGTTTTAAAATAGAAGGTTCTATAGCTTTTATTAAGGTTTCTTCTAGTTTATAAATATTTATAGGTTTAAGTACATAAGCATCAATATTTAATTCAATTGATTGCATTAAGTAGCTAGTTTCTTGGTGTGCAGTAGTGATTATGATAGGAATATCTCTATTTATCTCTCTAATCTTTTCAATCATACCAAGGCCATCAAGTTTTGGCATTTTTATATCGGTTAATATTAAATCTATTTTTTCATTATATTCTTTAAATAATTCTAATCCCTCTTGACCATTTTGAGCACATATTACATTTATCCCAAAAAGAGTGAGGGTTTCTTTTATACCCTCTTGGATTATTGATTCATCTTCTGCGTAAAGTACATTAATATTATTTAAAATTTGTTTATCAATCATAATAATTCTTTTTTCTTTTTTAGTAGTATAACAACAAATAGTAGTCAAATAGTACCATATTGTTTCATAGATGAGTATAGAGTATATAAAATATAAACAGCTTTATACATTAATATAAGTAACAAAATGATAATATAAATTCTTTAAATTTTATTGACTATCTATTGAAAAAAAGGGTTTTAGTGGACTATGGTTTATTAAAAAAATATACTAGAAATATGGTTATTCTTTTTGTTGAAGATGATACTGATTTTAGAAAAGAATTTACTGAATTACTTCAAGATATCTTCCCTAAAGTAGAGACTGCAGTTGATGGAATGGACGCTTTAAATAAATACAAAGAGTATTTTAAAGAAACAAATTCTTATTATGATTTAGTAATTTCAGATATTAAGATGCCAAATTTTGATGGGATAGAATTAGTTGATTCTTTGTATAAAATAAAAAAAGATCAAAAGGTAGTAATTCTTTCAGCTAGAAATGAGTTTAAATATCTTCTTCCTTTAGTTAATTTAGGAATTCATCAATTTTTTACAAAACCTATCGATTACTCAACTTTCCTAGATGATATGTTTAAACTTTGCAATGAGATTTATCATAATAATAAAAATGAAGATAGTAGTATTGTTAGAATCAATGAAACTTTAATTTGGGATAAAGATAAAAATAAATTAATAGAGAATGATAAAATTATTGAATTAACAAAAAATGAGATAAGGTTTGTAAAAACTATTTTAAATAATAATGGGAAGATTTGTACCGTTGATGAACTTATAAATACTATCTGGTTTGAAGAGTTTGATTTAAATCCTGATATTACTCATTTAAAAAGTTTAATATATAGATTAAGAAAAAAAGTTCCTGGCTTACATATTAAAAATATTTATGGTTTGGGATATACCCACGAAGTATAAAAGCTTTAAGTAGTGTAAGTTAATTAAAAGAAGAGATATACTCTTCTTTTAATATTAAAGTGATGGAGATTTAATAACCATAAGCTTTTGGTTTTGCATTTCGTTCATAGAATCAGGGATACCACCTAAACCTAAACCAGAAGTTTTAGCACCACCAAAAGGCATCCAGTCAACTCTAAATGCAGTATGGTCGTTAACCATAACAGCAGTACCATTTAATCTCTTAACAGCTTTAAGTGCAGTGTCAATGTTCTTAGTAAATACAGCAGCTTGGAATGAAACATCAAGTTGATTAGCTCTGTTGATAGCCTCATCTAAAGTTTTGTATGAATAAACAACAACTACAGGACCAAAAATCTCTTTTTGTGAAATAATAGCATCGTCAGAAGGATTAACAATAACTGTTGGCTCATATAAAGAATCAGAAATTCTTTTTCCACCAGTTAAAATTTTTCCACCTTTTTCAACAGCTTCATTAACCCACTCTTCAACTCTGTTAACTTCGTTGTGGTTAATTAGTGGACCAACCTCAGTTTTAGGATCTAATTGATCTCCAACAACTAAGTTCTTAGCATAATCAGCTAATCTGTTTGCAATATCGTCTGCAATTGATTCGTGAACAAAGATTCTTTGAACTGATACACAAACTTGACCAGCATGATAAAAACCACCTTTTCCTAAATCAGGAATCATAGCTTCAATATCAGCATCAGGCTCAACAATAACAGGAGCAACTCCACCATGCTCTAAAGCAGATCTAGTTCCAGGAGATGCCTTAGAATTTAAATACCATCCAACAGGTCCAGAACCAATAAATGTAAAGAAAGCAGTTTTTGGAGATGTAACTAATAACTCTCCTCCAGCTCTGTCACAAACAACAGCTTGAGCCCAACCTTCAGGTAAACCAGCTTCTTTTAATAATTCAACTAATTTAACAGCAGACATAGGAGTTTGAGTTGCAGGTCTGATAATAACAGGACAACCAACAGCAATAGCTGGGATTACTTGGTGAATAGCTAAGTTAAATGGGTGGTTAAATGCTGATATTGCAGCAACAACCCCAATAGGTTCTTTCATAGTATAAGCCATTCTGTTTGCAGATGAAGCAGTATGACCCATAGCAATTTCTTGACCTTCAATAGCACCAATTTGCTCAATAGCGATTTTAACACCATTGATAGCTCTTTGAATTTCAACTTTAGAATCCATGTAAGGTTTACCACCTTCAGAAGCACAAAGGATAGTTAATTCTTCAACCTGAGAAGACATAATACCCATTAAGTTTTCTAAGATTTCTATTCTTTTATGCTTAGGAATCCAGTTATCTTTATCTAAAAACTTTTCATAAGCAGTATCAATTGCTTTTTGAACACCTTCTACATCTGTAAAAGGTACACTTCCTACTACTTTTCCATCAAATGGTGATGTTACTTCTATTGTACTCATTTATTTCCTTCTTCTTTAAAATTTTGATTAAATCATACAAGCTTTTTTAGCTAATAGTTCATTTAAAATTGTATGGTTAAGTGAATAATCAACTGCAAGATCAATTAGGTGTACACCTTTACTGTTTACACATTTATCTAGAATTTCAGCAAATTCTTCACAAGATTCTGGTCTATATCCATTTGCTCCAAATGCTTCTGCAAATTTAACGAAGTCAGGATTTTGTAAATCAAGTCCAAAGTTATCGAATCCCATACCTGATTGTTTCCATTTAATCATACCGTATGCGTTGTCATTTAATATAATACAAGTTAAATCAAGTCCTAATCTCACAGCTGTCTCTAATTCTTGGTCATTCATCATAAACCCACCATCTCCACAAACTGCAACAACTTTTTTATCTGGATTAACCATTTTTGCTGCCATTGCTGATGGAAGTCCAGCACCCATTGTTGCAAGAGCATTATCTAATAATAAAGTATTAGGTTTTGCACATCTGTAGTTTCTTGCAAACCAGATTTTATATACACCATTATCAAGTGTTACAATATCTTCATCATCTAAAATTTCTCTAATTGTTCTAACTGCTTTTTGAGGTAAAATTGGGAATCTAGTATCACCAAAGTATTTAGAAAGTCTTGTTCTAATCTCATCTGCAAGTCTAATATAGTAATCAAAATCCCAGTGCTCTTGTTTAGAAATAGCATTTGTAATTTGTTCCATATTTTTTGCAATGTCACCTAATAGGTCCATTTGTGGGAAATATGTATCATCAACTTCTGATGGGAAAAAGTTTACATGTAATACTTTTGTTGCATCTGGTTTATTTTCCATAAAAAATGGTGGCTTTTCAATAACATCATGACCAACATTGATAATTAAGTCTGCTCTTTCAATTGCACAGTGAATAAAGTCATCTTTTGATAATGCAGCAGTACTTAAACATAATTTATGGTTTTCATCAATTACACCTTTACCCATTTGAGTAGAGAAGAATGGAATTCCAGTATCATTAACAAAATCAGTTAATGCATTTCCTATTCTACTTCTATTTGCCCCACCACCAATACATAATAATGGTCTTTTTGCTTTTTCAATCATTTTAACTGCATCTAAGATTGCAGATTTTTCAGCATATGGGTATTTGAACTTTTGTACTGGATATACATTATCTTCTACATCTTCTTCTGCTGAGATATCTTCAGGGAATTCAATATGAACTGCACCTGGTCTTTCAGTTGTTGCAATTTTAAATGCTTCTCTAATCATAGATGGAACATTATTTCCATTTACAACTTGTTTAGCGTATTTAGTCATTGGTTTCATCATACCAACGATATCAACAATTTGGAATCTACCTTGTTTAGATTTTTTGATTGGTTTTTGCCCTGTAATCATCATCATTGGCATACCACCAAGCTGTGCATAAGCAGCTGCTGTTGCAAAGTTAGTAGCACCTGGTCCCAATGTAGAAACACATACACCAACTTTCCCTGTTAGTCTTCCGTAAGTTGCAGCCATAAAACCTGCACCTTGTTCATGTCTTGTTAAAATTAATTTGATTTTATCTGATTTCCTAAGTGCTTCTAGTAAGTCTAGATTTTCTTCCCCGGGAATACCAAAAATATATTCAACACCCTCATTTTCTAACGCCTTAATAAATAAATCTGATGCGTTCATTTTATCTCCATTTTTTAATTAATTAATATAATCGGATTTTCCCACATTTTGAGTTAAACAAGTGTTAAGTTTATCAATTATGTTACTAGTTTATATCTTTTTTTTGTTAAGTGCGAAGTATTGACACAATCGCAATTCTAATATTATATTAAGTTTAAAATGGCCATCTAATTTATATTTGTAATAATAAAAAAAAAATAATTTGCTTATGGTTTTTTCAATATTGACAACTTTGGTTTTACACTACTTTTTACATATATAAAATATTCATTATTTTCATATCTTAGGGAAATAAATGGTATCTCTTCATTGGGGTTTTTTAAGATCCAAGAATTTGGTCTCTCATATACAATATCTGTAAAACCAAGTACTTTATATTGATCATATAATTCTTTTTTTAAAGACTCAAAACTAGTTTTATATTTGTCATCAATTGTAACTTTGTGATAATCATTTCTTGAAGATATTCTTATCTCCTTTTTTGTTTGTTCTAAATCTTTTAAACTTTCATTTAAGGGTCTTGGATTTACTAAGTTATAAACACTTGATAAAGCAGAAACAAAAAAAACAGTAAGAAATACATCTAAAATTGAATAAAGAAATGATAAGTTAGAACTTATAATTTCAATCAAAAATTCAATTGCTAATGTGTAAACTAAACCAACAGTAAATGAAAAAAGTAAAGGAAATAATATTACCATCACAATTGTAAGTAATTTATATCTACTTGTAGCTCTCCACGCACTTAAAAAGCCAAACTTCTCATCGCAGGCAGATGCTGGGAAAACTAAAGATAATCTACTTGTTAAAATAATACTTAAAAATATTGCAATGAAAATTCCTACAAGGGGAATCAATGAAACTAAAACTAAAGGTATTGCAACAATAATAGAATATTGAATAATTCTAAATAACATTTTAAATTCTCTATATCCAAAAATAACAGAACCAAAAGTTGGAACTGAATCTATTCCAAGTATTGCTATACGGTGCACTGTCACAGCTATAGAGATATTTGTCATAATTAAAATAAATATAACAATTGATGGTAAAAGTAATTGATTTATATCTAAATTGGAAATATCGGTATTATTAAGAAATTCCATAGAGAGTAGTTTTGGAAATGAAAAGTTTAATAATGTGATAATAAAAGTTGGTAAAAAGAGCTTTATCAGTAACTTGTCAAAATTTTTAAAAATAGAATCAAAGGTTTCAATAAAAACTTTTTTATACAAAAAACATCCTTATAAGATAATTCTTGAAATTATATCTAAGGAAATATCAATATGTATTTAAAGTGAAGTTTAAACTTCACTTTTTATTTCTTTAAGCTCTTTTATTTTTTTAATATATTGTTCTTTTTTAGATTGAATAAATTCGATTCTATCATTATTTATCTCTAAATATTGGTTTTTTGAATAGTGAATAATTTTAAATAAGTAGTTTCTTTTTGAAGTTAAAAAATCTTCAATTTTTTCAAAACCAAAATTTGCTTTTAACTTAGTAAGAATTTCATCTTCCCTTGGATGGTATATTGTAAATTTTGTTGGCTCTTTTTCATATAATTCAACTGATTCTGAAATTTGTTGTTCAAAATGAGCAATTGTAGCTTGTGTAGTTTGTATATATGAATAAGATAATGCTCCATTAAAATAAGCAAATTTTTTTCTAAGAGCTGAGATGTTTTCTAAAATTGCTCTATGGTAAGATCTCAGAACATTTTCATACACTTTTGCTGCAAAGTGTCTAGTTAAAGAAAATTCTAAATCAGATGCAATCTCTCTATTTTTTTTGATTAGTTCATATGGCTCTTGCCATCTATGAACTTTATACTTAATTTTTCTAAATACATCTCTGAATGCTTCTGAAGTACTTAATTCAATTTGTTTTAATTCTTTTATAGATTTTTTAAACATCTTATCGATAGTTTGGTCATCATAAAATAGACTTTTATATACATTATCTGAATCAATCCAGTATGTCTCATATTCAATTTTTTCAATAGTATTTTTACCTAAAAACCCACTTTTTTCTTCAAATCTATTACTTTTTTGCTTTTTGATATTTTTATATGTTTCATGGGCCATTTTTTCCATAATTCCTTCTAAAGAGTTATAAATAGTAAAAAGCTCTTTTGAATATGTTTTATGAATCTCATCAAAATCTTGTAAAATTTCTTCTTCCGAATCTTCCAAAATCTCATATAAAGAATCATAAACTCCAATAATAGTTTCATACTCTTTAACTAAAATATCACAAATACCTTTCAAATCTTTTTTGATAGCATACTCTTTCGAATCTTTTGCTTGAGGTCTAATTGTATTATCAATAAAATCAAGAACTTTTTGGATATTTGATTCTTCTAAAATTTTATCATTATTTGATGTATCAACATTATTAATCTCTTCAACATCTTTAAAATAATTATCAAGTTTAGTAGCTATGGATGCAACATCAGTGTTTAGTGATGATTTTATCTCTTGTAATAAATGTTCTTGTTTATCTTGAATTAGTACTTCTTTATGTAAAGATCTTGATTCAAGTGCCATTTTTGCAGAAATTGGAATAACTTCAGCAAAATATTTATCAAATTTTTCACTAACATATTTTGTTGTTGTTTCAATTTGTTCTTGGGAAAATTTATCTTTTTGATTTAATACACATAAAGATTTGTTTTTAAAGTGTTCCATATACTCTTCTAAAACTTCAGCTTCTGACATTTTCCCTGCATTATCAATAAGGGTTAACCAAATGATTCCGCCAACATCTCTTAACACTTTTCTTGTAGTATCTGTATCACTTTGAGATTGTGAATTAAGCCCTGGAGTATCAACAAAAGAGATATCTTTTAAAATATCCATTGGAGCATATAAAGTAAGGTATTTAATATCACTCATTTCATCTTGTCTTTGGTCAGTAAAATCAGCAATTGCTTCAATTGGAGCATACTCTTGAGCCCCTGAATAATACGTAATTTTTAATTTATACTCTTCCCCATAGTTTATAAAATTTACCTTTGAAGTAACAGGAGTAATACCTGTAGGTAAAATATTTCTTGAAAGTAGGGCATTTAAGAATGTTGACTTACCTGATGAAAACTGTCCAGTAATAGCTACTTCCATAGGGTATCTTGCACGTCTTATTTGCTTATCTAAGATTTGTTTTAATTGAACAGAAGGAAGGAATTTTTCATCAAGTAATTTATCTTTTACTTTTTTTATATCCCCAACTAAACCCTCTTCATATACTACCTTTTTAGCAACAAATTTTGAATTATATTCTTTTACAAAATCACTTAATATACTCATTATTTAAGTCCTCTGCTAATGTTCTCTAATCTTTTGATTTTTTTATGAATTTCAATTGTTAACTCTTCTTTATTTGATTCTTTCTCTTCAAAGTTTGCTAATCTATCTTGTAAAGATTTTTCATCTTTTTTTAGTTTATGTTCAAAAACTTTTAGTGGTTCAGAAATTTGAGTAAAGAAATTATCAATCAAGATATTTGAAATATCATTTGCTTTTTCTTTGATATTCTTTTCAATACTTTCAAATTCGTCTTTAATATGAGCTTCAATTTTTCTATCTAATTCTGGAAGTTTATTAGCCTTTGAGCCTTTAACTTCATTTGTAATTTTTCCAATTAAAACCTCATTTGAAGAGGTTAAAAATCCAGATTTAAAGTCATCTTGAAAAAATCCTCTTGCATCAAAATTATCGTTTTTATGCCCTAATACAAAACCTAAGTCTTGATATTTTTGTTCACAAATTTCACCAATACTTTGGCCTTTTTTGATAAATTTATATCTATAGTCCCTAATTACATCTATGATACCATCTTTTATTGCAGTTTCAATTATAGTTTTAATTCTTGAACTCTCTGGTCTTTTCTTTGTTTTTTCAAAAGAGTATTTAACATCATTAAACACCCTTTGTTTAATTACATTTTTTAAATCAATTAATTCTGTTGTTAAAAAAGTTTCCAAAGTTTCTAGATAATTTCTTGCATCTTTTTTATATAGATTTATATCTTCATTTAAACTTGCAAATATTCTTTTATTTGTTTCTTTTTTCTTTGTAAAATCTTCTAAATCAGCTTCTAATTCCTCTTTGGATTTATTTAATAAAATAAGTTCATAGTTGTATGATTTAATCTCTTTAGTAATAGTTTTTAGAACTTGAGATTTAGTCCCTTTTATAATTAAATCTGATTTTGAAGATTCTGTACCAAATAAAGTATCATTTAAATACTCTTCAATCTCTAAAATTCCTGTATCTTCAAGTTTAAAGCCAGCATCTAAAGCTTCTTTTTCTTTACCTGTTCTATGTAAAAGAGCCATTTTCCCTGAAATAGGAATAAATTTAATATGCTCTAAAATATAGTCTAATTTACTATCTTTGTTTTGTTTTTTTAGTTGTATCTCAATTGAAGATTTTGTATAGTTAATAACTTCTTGAAGTTGTTCTTTTGATACTGTATCTGCCCTTGTTATCACTATTAGTAATTTTGTAATATTTTGATATAAAAGTGAATCAATTATAAATTCTACATCTTTTAGTGTAGCACTTTGACTTACATTCATCAAATGAAGCATTAAATCACAAGCAGCTAAATACTCTTTTGTAATCTCTTCTCTTTGAATAACAGGGTCATCAAGTCCTGGAGTATCAACAATCTCTATACTATCATTTAAAAAATTTAAGTCTGATTTTAATTCAACATATTTAATTAAATTACATTTTTTACCACTAGCTTCTGCTGATGTATATAATGCTAATTGATTTACATCTACTTCTTGGCTAACAGATTCCTCTTTAATTAGTTCATTAAGTTCATCACCAAATATTTTTTTTGTTTCATTAACAAACTCTTTTATAGATTCAATAGATTCTGCTGTTTTTTCTATTCTATTCCATTCATCTTTATTCCAATAAAATACATTCGCTGATGGTTTTCCATGTTTTACAATTGTTAAGTTTGCTGTTTCAGGAACAACTGCACTTCCTAATAGTTCTTGACCCATTAGTGCATTTAACATTGTAGATTTACCTGCGTTCATTACCCCTGTAATTCCAATTGAAAACTTTTGATTATTTAAATAAGTTTTAGCTTCTTTTAATTCATCAATAAAATCTTTTGTAGAAAACAATTCTTCAAGTTCATTAAGAGTTGTTTCTAATTCAATTTTTGCTTCATTAAAAGGTTTTTTCTCTTCATTTTTTTCATCAATATCAATTTCATTAAAAGAATCTTCATCTGCTAAATTTAATTCATTTGGATCAAATAAAGATACTAGTTTGTTATATTCAAAACTTCCAATAATTTTTTCTTTATTTAGGTATTTAAAACTGCTATGCATAGTTTCAATATGAGAATTTTTCGTATCATTTCCAATAGCATCAATTAGACAAAATTGTAATTGGTATAAATCATCAATAGATTTTACTTCTTTATTTGTTACTTGTGAAACGAGTTTTTGGAAGTTTTCCAAAGTTGAATATTTTTCATATGCTTTTTTATTTGTAGATAGTATTAACGATGCGATATCAAAAAAACTATCTTCATCTTTATTTTCGTTTGTTCCATAAGTTGTTGTTTGTTCAATATCATTTATTCCATGATAAAGTAAAAAGTAATCTTTTGCTAAACTCAATTCATCCATCCTTATTTGCACCTTTTTTAACAAAATGCGCAATTATATATTTGTTAAATGACTTTAAACCGATTTATTTTTTTATTAAAATCATATAATCTTTTATAAAAATTAATTATGTAAACTAATTTTTTTATCCCTAGAAATGCAAAAAGCCAATTACTCTTATGAGTAATTGACTTTTTGTATTGTTTTTGTATGAGAGGAATTCCTCTCATACTTTTATCTTAGTGCTACTAGTTTTCTTCTTAAGTAAGCAATTTTATTTTGTAATGGTAAGTGTTTTGGACAGTGGTCTTCACAAGCTAGCAATGACATACATCCAAAGATACCATCATCATCTCCAATTAATTCATAGAAATCTTCGGCAGTTCTTTTGTCATGTGGGTCAACTTCAAATCTTGCAACTCTGTTCATTCCAACTGGTCCAACAAAGTTTGGTCTCATTAACATAGTACCACAAGAAGCAACACAGATACCACACTCAATACATCTATCAAGTTCAAATGTTTCATCTGCAACTTCTGGTTCAATTCTTTCTTCCATTTTAGAAATATCAACTTTGTGGCTTTCATCATTATCAACAATCCAAGACTCAACTCTTTTAGACATTGCATCCATCCATTTACCAGTATTAACAGATAAATCTTTAATTAATTCAAATGCAGGCATTGGAAGAAGTGTTAATTTTCCTTCTGGATAGTTAGCAACAAGTGTTCTACAAGCAAGTGCAGGTTTACCATTTACAACCATACCACAAGAACCACAAATTCCTGCTCTACAAACAAAGTCAAAAGATAAATCTGGATCCATTGTTTCTCTGATTTTCATTAAAGCAATAAATAGTGTCATCCCTGGAGTTTCTTCTAATTTATAATCCACATAATGAGGTTTAGAAATTTTACTTCTTGGATTAAATTTAAGTACTGAAATTGTTATTTCTCTACCTTTTTTAACTTCGCTCATTATTTGTCTCCTGCTCTTTCATTTTTCTCTTTATAGTTCATTGGTAATTCAAATGGCATTAAAGCATCTTGAATCTCATGTCTATCTTTTCCTTCTGCTTCCATTTTTTCTCTTACAGAATCAACTTCTTCTTGTCTTTTTGCAGAAAGTTCATTTTCAATAATCATACCCTTAGCACCATATCCTCTAAATGCTGGAGGCATTTCCATTTTCATAATGTCTAAGTCTGCATACTCAATTGTTGGCTCTAAATCATCTTTATTTGGCCAAGTGCAAAGTGTTCTATTCATCCAGTTTGCATCATCTCTTTTTAGATAATCTTCTCTATAGTGTGCACCCCTAGATTCTGTTCTCTCTCTAGCACCTTTTGCAACACATAATGCAACTTTTAACATTTTTGGAACTCTATATGCTTCATCAAGTTCTGGGTTACCAGCTTTTTCTTTAGATTTAACAGTTATTTGTTTAGTCTTTTGTAATAACTCTTTTAATTCTTCAACAGCTTCAGCTAAAGGCTCACCAGATCTAAAGATACCAACTTTTTCATCCATAAGTTCTTGCATTCTGTTTTTAATTCTAAAGATATCTTCATTTCCATTGTATGCTAAAATCTCATCAATATATGCTTCTTGCTCATTAACAAATTTTTGGATAGTTGCAGTAGGAATTGTTACATCATTTTCTAAACAATAATCAGCAAAATAGTTACCAATAATCATACCTGCAACAACTGTTTCAGATACTGAGTTTCCACCAAGTCTATTAAATCCGTGCATATCCCAACATGCAGCTTCACCACAAGCAAATAAACCTGCTAATCTAGTTGTTTCACCAGTTGGTTTAGTTCTAATACCACCCATAGAGTAGTGTTGCATTGGAAGAACTGGAGCCCATCCTTTTGGTCCTTCATCAGCTGGATCGATACCATTAAAGATTTGACAAATCTCTTGAACATCTCTTAGGTTTCTTTCGATGTGTGCTCTTCCTAAGATTGAAATATCTAACCATACGTGATAACCATATGGAGAAGGAACACCTTTACCATTTCTAATATGCTCAATCATTCTTCTTGAAACAACGTCTCTTGAAGCAAGCTCTTTTTTCTCAGGCTCATAATCAGGCATAAATCTGTGTCCATCAACATCTCTTAAGATACCACCATCACCTCTACAACCTTCAGTTAATAAAATACCTGATGGTACAATTGGAGTTGGGTGAAATTGAACAGCTTCCATATTTGATAAAGTTGCAATTCCAGTTTCAAGTGCAATTGCTGCACCTGTACCTTCACAAATTACTGCATTTGTAGTTTGTCTAAATACTCTTCCGTATCCACCAGTTGCAATACAAGTTCCCTTTGCAACATATGCTTCTAATTCACCAGTAATTAAATCTCTTACAACTGCACCATAACATCTACCATCTTCGTGAATAATTGAAAGTGCTTCTTTTCTATCTCTGATATCAACGTCATGTTTTAATGCTTCATTTGCAACACCAAATAACATTGTATGTCCTGTTGCATCAGCTGTATAACATGTTCTCCATTTTTTAGTACCACCAAAGTCTCTTGAGTGGATAAGACCATGTCTATCTTCATCTTCCGTAATAGTAGTTTTCTTAGCATTGATAACTGCTTCTCTCGAACCAGCTTTAACTCTTGTCCAAGGCACACCCCAAGAAGCTAACTCTCTAATAGCTTTTGGTGCAGTATGTACGAACATTCTTGCAACTTCTTGATCACATCCCCAGTCTGAACCTTTTACTGTATCAGCAAAGTGTAAATCTTCATTATCTCCATCAGACATTTTAGAGTTACCTAAAGACGCTTGCATTCCACCTTGAGCTGCCGCTGAGTGTGATCTTTTTACTGGAACTAATGATAAAACAGTAGTACTTAAACCTTTTTTCTGAGCAGCAACAGCAGCTCTAAGTCCAGCTAATCCTCCACCAATAACTAACGCATCACAATAATTAATTTTCATTATGCAACTCTCCCATCATTTATTTTTAATTCAATAACTTGTGCAGTTGGAGTATATCTTTCACCAACTTTTCCTGCTTGTGCATTTTCATAACCGATTTTCATATATGCTGCAAGTGTAGCAAATCCTAAAATCAAGAAAAACCAAGTTAAAGCTTTTTTATAAGTTTTTAATTTTTTTCTTGTAGCTTTTGGATCATCACCATCAAACCATCCCCATTTAACAGCAAGTCTATATAGACCAATTGTTCCATGGAATTCTACAGCCAATAATAAAAGAATATATAATGGCCACATCCAGTTAGACCATACTCTGTCCGCACTTGCGTATGGACCAATTGCATCTGCTTGAGTCATGATAATATAAATATGAACAGAACCTAAGAAGAACATTGCAAAACCAGTAAATGCTTGAATGAACCAAAGTTTTGTATCCTCATGCCCCATATTATCTGCATGAGCTTTCATTACTTGGTATTGTTTAAAGTTACCTGGTAACTTTCTCATCCCCATTGCTGCGTGTGTAATAAATATTACAAAAATTACAAATGCTAGAATCGATACTAATAATGGCTCTCCCCCATCAAAAATAAAGCTCGCTTCAAAGAATTTTGTAACAGCGTACATAAAATCTTTACTTACTAAAATTGAAGAAACCATAAACATGTGTCCCCACATGAAAAGACCTAAAAATAATCCCGTCGCACTTTGAATATAATCAAGCTTTGCTGGAACCCTACTTTTTTTTCTCTCTACAGTCTTACCTAAATAACCTTCTATTAGGTCACTCATTTGACATCCTTTCCTATTGATTTTTGATTGATTTTAATAGCATCAGTATAGCTAAAATCACCTTATTTTGGTAAATTATTATATGTCAAAGTTATGTACAAATGTTGTGCATTATGAACAAAAAGATATAAAAAAACCCCTTTTCAGGGGCTTTTTTAATTGTTGAGAAAGTATACACAATTTTAAAAAATTATGCATATGTGTTACATATCAACACATCATTATTTAATAAATAATGACTGAATTGATAGTTGAGTTAATTCAATTAAAGAATCGATATTTAATACTGGTATAAAGAATACTATTGCGCTTCCAATACCACCTAAAACAGTCAAGATTGCCAAAAATGCAATTGCGTATGTTGAAACTCTTTTATCATTGAAGTCATTTGTTAAACATTCCTCTTTTGTAGGATAGAAATACATCATAGCAATAAGTCTAAAATAGTAGTAAACTGATACAAATGTAGCAACAATTGCTAAGATTGCAAGTGCTGCATATCCTGCATTGATTGCTTCAGTAAATACATAAAATTTACCAATAAATCCAATTGTTGAAGGAATACCTGCAAGTGAGAATAAGAAAATAGTCATCATTGCAGCTAAAAATGGTCTCTCTTTTGCTAAACCTTTAAAGTCATCATATGTAACTCTAACTTTAGTGTCAGAAATAATATGAGAAATAATACCAAATGAACCAAGGGCAGATAAAAGGTAAGCAATTAGATAAAATACTGTTGCATATGCTGCATCAATATTTTGACCTAAAGCAATAAATGCTAATAATAAGTAACCCGTGTGAACAATTGATGATGCTGCTAACATTCTTTTAATAATTTTTTGTGTGATTGCTAACCATGTACCAAATACAAGTGTAAAGATGATGATTATATAAAGCATTCCATCCCAGAAATCAATCATTGGTTCTATACCTTGTAAGATTGTTCTTAAGAAGAATGAGAAAATTGCAATTTTAAATGTTGATGCCATAAATGCAGTAATAATCATTGGGGCACCTCTATACACATCTAGAACCCATGATTGGAATGGGAATGCTGCAATTTTGAAAAGAAAAGTAAATAAAATTAATGTTAACCCAATATATACAAGACTTAAATCACCATTTTCGTTAGCTGAAATAAATGCTGCTAATTCTGTTAAGTTTGTAGTTGCAGTTGCACCATAAACTAAAACAACACCTAATAAATAGAAAGCACCAATAAACGAACCTAATACTAAGTATTTGAAAATAGCTTCAACTCTTCTACTATCATCAGAGTTGTAACCAACCATAATATAAACTGCAAATGAAGCAATTTCTAATGAAATATAAGCTGTTACTAATTCATTTGCATTTGCTAATAACATCATTCCAAATAAAGCAAATAATAAAATTGAGAAAAACTCACCTTTAAAATAAGTTCTATGTTGAAAATAATGCTCACCAATAAGTAAAGTTAGTAACGTACCAAGAATTAGTAAAATATTAAAAAAGTTAGAGAATGTGTCAAAAATTAAAACATTATTTAAAAAAGACTCATATGGCTTGATTGAAAAACTCTCTCCAAATGGAATAAATGACATAATTAATGCTGCAACTAAAAATACTGATGAAGTTGCAATATATGATTTTGTTGAAAATTTACTCTCATACATACTCATAAACATCAAAGCAAGAGCCGCTACTAATATAGTTAATACTGGTAATATTTGAATTAATTCACTCATTTTGTTGCTCCAATTTGTAAAATATCATTTAAGTAGTGAGTTACTGTTGGTTCAAATTTATCTAAGAAAACATCTGGATATATACCCATTAAGAATACTAAAATTACCCATGGAGTTAGTCCAACTATCTCTTTAATTTTTAAATCTCTAAATTTTAAATCTTCACCAGATTCTCTTTTTACTAAGATTGCTCTTTGGAACATCCATAACATATATGAAGCCCCAATAATTACTGTTACTGCTGAAATATATCCTAGTGTATGATTAAACTCATAAATACCAAAGATAATTAATAATTCAGATACAAAACCATTTGTTCCAGGAAGTCCAACATTTGCAAAAAGCATAATTGCAAATATAGTTGTAAAAATAGGAGATTGTTTTGCTAATCCACCTAAATCTTTAATTGTTTTGTATCCAGTTTCATCATGGATAATTCCAACTAATAAGAAAAGTGCACCAGTTGCAATTGCGTGTGCAATAATTAAATATAAAGCACCATTTATACCAAACTCATTTAATGAGAAGATACCTGCTGCAATAAAACTTAAGTGAGATGCTGATGAGTATGCAAACATTCTTTTAATATCATCTTGCATAAGAGCTGCAATACCAAAATAAATAAGCCCAAATAATCCAATAAATACAAACCATGTTGAGAATTCAACATAGATATCTGGAAAAATTGGAATCATAAATCTTACAATTGCATAAACACCAAGTTTAGCCATAATTGAAGATAATAAGAAAACTGCACCAGTTGGAGCATTTTTATATGTTTCCATAATCCATGTATGTAAAGGGAAGATTGGAATCTTAATAGCAAACGCTGAAAGGAATGCTAAAAATAACCAGATCTTTTCATTATATCCAAGTGAAGTAATTTGAGTTAATGAATCGTATTGGAAAGACCATTGCCCAAATTCATTATAATATGCAACTCCTAGGTATAAAATTGCTACAAACATTAAAAGTGAACCTAACATTGTATAAACAGTTACTTTAATAGTTGTAAATACTTTATCTCCAAATCCATAAATACCAATCATTAAGAAAACTGGTAAAAGCATAACTTCCCAGAAGAAATAGAATAAAATTACATCTAAAGATAATAATGCACCAGTTACACCAGTTTGAACTAGTAACATATTTACCCAGTAACCTTTAGTTCTACCCTCCCAAAGCATTAGATATGCTGTAGGAATTAAAATAGCAATCATCATTAAAATTGTTAATGAGAAACCATCAACACCAATATAGTAATTAATTCCATAAGAAGCAATCCATGGAGTATTAGTTACAAACTGCATACCTGCACTTGGTTCAAAATCAATATATAGTTTTAAAACAAGTGCTAATATAACTGTAGTAGTTAGAAAAGCAATATTTCTAACTGTTTCTACATGCTTTGTAGTAATCATTAAACCAAATGCTACTACAGCTGGTAAAAATATGATAAACGATAATATATCTGCACTCATCTTATAATCCTAACGAAATATATAAATATATAAATACACAACTCATGCCAACAAGCATGAAGGCTGCATAAAATCTTACATTTGCATTTTGTAATGTTGCAACTTTTTTACCAAATTGAATAAATTGGTTACAAGCACCCATGATAAATCCATCAATAATTTTCATATCAATAGTTTTGTCAATAAAAGTTGCAAGTTTTTGTAATGATTTAACAAATACAAAATCATATAACTCATCGATGTAGAATTTATTAGCAATAATACCTTCTTCACTTTCAGGTTTATTAATATCAAAGTTCGCATATTTTTTATATGCTACAAAGATACCTGCTGCTGCTACAAGTACTGATATAATCATTAAAATATACTCAGTTGCATGAGACATATGAATTTCAATCGAATTTGTTTGAGCTAACCATGTATCAACCATATGTTCTCCACCTAAAACTGCTGGTAGATTTAAGAATCCTGCTCCAACTGCACCCACTGCTAATATTAGTAATGGAATAGTGATTGTTGGAGAAGTTCTTACGTAAGGTTTTGCATGATTATTTGGAGCTACAAATAAAATAAAATACATTCTAAACATATAAAATGCAGTTAAGAATGCTGTAAACATACCGATTAACCAAATTAAGTATTGACCTTCTTGGAAAGCTGCTGCTAAAATTGCATCTTTTGAAAAGAATCCAGAAAATGGTGGGATTCCTGAAATAGCAATTACACCAATTAAAAATGTTACGCCAATAATTGGTAGATTAACTCTATGTTGAGCCATTTTAAAAATGTTTTGTTCATGGTGCAGGGCAATAATCATACCACCAGCTCCCATGAATAACATAGCTTTAAAGAAAGCGTGAGTTAAAACGTGAAAAAGTCCAGAACTGTAAAAACCTAGACCAACAGCAATAAACATATATCCTAATTGAGACATAGTTGAATATGCAAGAATCTTTTTAATATCTTGTTGTCTAGTTGCAATAATAGCTGCAAATAGGGCTGAAAAAGCACCAATATAAGCAATAAATGTACCAATCTCTTCAATTCCACTATATAAAAAGTGAAATCTTGCAACCATATAAACCCCTGCTGTTACCATTGTAGCTGCGTGGATAAGTGCTGAAATTGGAGTTGGTCCTGCCATTGCATCAGGAAGCCATACATATAAAGGAATCTGTGCTGATTTACCCATTGCACCAACAAATAGTAAGAATCCAGATAGTGCAAGTAATCCAGTTGAGGCATTACCAATGTTTGATTCTAATGAACCAAAACTTAAATCAACTTGTCCTAAGGCAAAGAATAAAGTTACAATACCTAGGATAAATCCAAAGTCACCAACTCTATTTGCAATAAACGCTTTATTACCAGCAATAACATTTTCTGATTCAGAATAGTAAAAGGCAATTAATAGATATGAACAAAGACCAACACCTTCCCAACCAATAAAAAGAATAACTGGGTTATCAGCTAAAACTAAAATTAACATTGATGCTAAGAAAAGATTGAAATAAGCAAAAAATTTACCAAAACCTTCATCTTTAGTCATATATCCAATAGCATAAATATGAATTAACCATCCAATAAATGTTACAAACATAGACATGAAAATAGCTAATTTATCACCTAGAAATGCCATTGAGATATTTAAATCACCAATATTAACCCATGTAAATAGTTCTTGTTTATATGTTACCCCAGAATCAAGCATAGTAAAAAATAAACTTAAAGTTATTAAGAATGCAATTAGTGGAGTACCTGTTCCTACTAATGAAAATACAATTTCAGGAATAGGCTTTCTCTTAATATTATAAAAATATAATCCACCATTTAAAGCTGCACCTAAAAGTGGAGCTAAAATAATCCAAACTAACAAAGAAGTATCAATCATGATTTTTCTCCTTGTGTTAATGTTGTAAAGATATCAGTATCAAGAGATTTTTTTGATCTATATAATAAAATGATTACTGAAAGGAAAATTGCGGCCTCAGCAGCAGCAATTGAGATTACCATAATAGTAATAATTTGTGGATCCATATTAAAATGATATCTTGCAAATGTTATAAGGAATAGATTTACCCCATTTAACATAAGCTCAATTGACATATAGATAACAAATATGTTTCTTCTTGCAATTACACCAATAACTCCAATTGAGAAAAGAATCATAGATACAAATGCATATGATGTTAAACTTATCATGAGTCTTCCTTATTTATTTTTTTTCTTTTTGCTAATACAATTGAACCTACTAGTGCAATTAAAAGTAGAATTGAGATTAACTCAAATGCTAAAATCCAATCATTATATAAAAGCTTACCAATTGGCTTAATATCACCGAAATCACTTTCAAGGATTGACATATCTGCGTTAGGTAAGTTTGAAACAGCTTTTAAAATAACCACATTAAATGGAATCATAATAGCTGCACCAATTGCAATTAAAGTATATTTCTTAGGCTCTTTTGGAAGAGCTTCTTCTTTAATGTTAAGAAACATTAAAATAAATAAAATAAGTGTCATAATAGCACCAGCATATACAATAATTTGAACCATAAATAAAAATGTTGCATTTAACAGTGCAAATAAACCAGCAACTGAAAGTATCGATACAAGTAAACCAAGTGCTGAATACATTGGGTTTTTATAAACTAACATTGCAATTGCCCCAGTTATTGCAAAGAAACTAAGACCAATAAATACTAAATTAATCATTACTAAAATCCTTTGAACGCTCATAAGACATAAGTTTATCTTTGTCTACAACAAAATCTTCTCTTTTAGCCGCTGTAAAAGAAAAAATTCCAGTATCCATTCTAATTGCATCACAAGGACAAGCTTCAACACAATACCCACAGAATACACATTCTAGAAGGTCAATTTTGAATTGTTTTGGTCTTTTTTCAGCTTTACCATCAAATCTTTCTTCTGCATCAATAAAAATACATTGAGCAGGACAAGCTGTTGCACACATATAGCAAGCAACACATTTCTCACTGCCATCATCCCATTTTGTAAGTCTATGAACACCTCTATATCTATCTGTAATATCAGTAGGCTGTTGCTCTGGATATTGCATTGTTTTTAGTTTAGATACATCACCTAGGTTTTCTCTAAAGTGTGTGAAAGTTGTCTTCATACCACCAAATATTGCAGGGATATAAAGTTTATCTTTTAAAGACCTACCATGTCTTTCTACAATTTTAATTCCCATAATTAACTCCCCATTGCTACAACAACAATTGCTGTAATTACAATATTTAAGATTGATAATGGAATTAGAACTTTCCATCCAAGCATTTGAAGTTGGTCATATCTAATTCTAAGAAGAGTCCATCTAACCCACATATAAACAAATGCCATTAAAAAGAATTTAATTAAGAATGTTCCAACTTGAATTGCAGTTACAGCAATATTTGTTCCGTTTTCACCTAATCCTGTTACTAAGAACATGATTAAAACTAACATTACTAAAATTACAATTGTCCAGAATGCTTTTATTAAAATACCTTTTTCTTTTTGTCTTGAATCATCTTTATCTAACCAATAATAGTTTTTATTCATCCATTTTGTAAATAGAATTAATAAAATTGGAAGAACAATAACAGTTCCTAAAATAATATATGTGATATTCTCTTTTAATGCTGCAGTGTCTAACCAAGGAACTTGATAACCACCTAAAAGTAAAGTAACTATAATTGCACATGATGCTGACATTGCTGCATATTCACCAACTTGGAATAAACCAAATCTCATAGCTGAATATTCAGTGTGATA